>CAVYZZ010000001.1:0-34139 GCA_963773115.1 uncultured Alphaproteobacteria bacterium
CTGGTCGGGGCGGCGAGAAATTTGAACTCACGACCCCCTGTCCCCCAGACAGGTGCGCTAACCGGGCTGCGCCACGCCCCGACCGGAACGGCGCGGACTATAGGGATGCCTCGATGGCAACGCAATCGCGCCAGCGCGCGCGAACCATTGCCCGCTACCGAGCGGCGTCGCGCAGCGGGCCGCGGATGGCAACGATAATATAAAGCGTGGCGACGATGACGAAGGCGCCCGCATAAGCCGCCAGGAGTCCGACGATACCGAGGCCGGCAAAGAACGCGACGCCGACGGCGCTTGTCATGACCAGGATGTTGACCAACGACAACCGTGCGATCTCGCGGAAATAGCCGGTGTGCTGGAGCAGGAAATTCGGCGCCGATTTGGCGGCGGCGGTGGCCAGCAGAACGAGCAGGATCGGAACCGCGGCGGCCGGCATCACTGCGGCATGGCCGAGCAGGAACGCAAACAAGCCCTTGGCGTTCACCAGCAGCAGCGCCGAAATCGCCAGCACCGGAACAAGGCACAGGCCGACGGCGGTCAAAGTGGCGCGGATCAGCGTGCGTGCGTCGCGCGCGGCAAAGGCAGCCGTTTGCCGCGGCACCAGGAGGTCGCAAGCTGCCGAGCAGAGATTGAGTGTGCCGAAAAATATTTTCAGCGCGGTGTCGAGCACGATGGTCGGCGCCCCCAATCCGATCGCAAGCGGCACGACCAGATAAAGCACGTTGTGGATATAGATCTCGCCGGCGGCATGGGTGCCGGTGCGCAGCGACGATTGCCAGTTTTCGCGAAAAAAGCCGCGCAGGCGGGTGAAAAGCCCGTGGAAATGCGGCGTGAGCGCCCGCTTGCGCACGAGGCGCAACCCGGCCAGCGCAATCAGCAGTATCCACCCAAGATTGATGACGACCACGAAGGCCGCGAATGGAAGGCCCGCCAGCATCGACAACAGCAAGGCGATATAGCCGAGGCGCCGGCAGGCTTCGAGGGTTTCGAAATAGATGTATTCGTCGACCGCCACGCTGACGTTGCGCAGCACGAACCAAGCCAGATTCAACGCGGAAAAAAAGAAAAACAGTGCGAATTCCGCGGCTTGCCATGGCGATGCGGACGGCCGGGCAAGCATGACGAAAAAGCAAACCGTCGCGCCGGCGGCGACCAGCAGCGCATAGAAGATTGCGATCGCATTGGCTTGTGCGGCGATCCCGAGCATGTCTTCGCCGGCGAGGTAGCGCTTGCGCAGCTTTACGAACAATATTTTCGACAGGCCGAGATCGAACAGCCACATCGAGACGCCCACTGCGCCCACCAGGATGAACACCGAAAAACGCTCGGGACTGAGAACGCGCGCAAACACGAAAGTCTGGATCAGCCCCGCTACCAATGCGCTGCCGGCGGTCCAGCCTCGCAACATCGCATAGCGGAACGAGAACAACTCGGCGATGCGTGAGCGCAGGCCGGAGATGGCCTTTGGCACGGTGTTCATCGCGGGTGCAAGCATCGCCGGTGTCCGTTCAGTCGAGCAGTGCCAGATATTTCGCTGCCATGGTCTCGAAGGCATAGGCAGGCGACAGCCGCCGTAACTCGGCAACGATTCGAATGCGCAGTTCTTCGTCGCTCAGGATGGCGCGAATGCGATCGAGCCAGGCGGCGCGGTCGCCGAGCGGCACTACCAGGTTGGCGGCGAGAAACGGCGAGTCCTGAAACATCTCCCGAAACGAGGGAATGTCGGAGCAGACGAGAGGAACGCCGGCATGGATGGCTTCGATGGCCGCGAGGCTCAAGCCTTCAAAGCTCGACGGGAACAGCGCAATATCGATAGCCGAATAGAAATAGCCGATGCGGTCATGCGCGATGTGGCGCACGACATGCGCGCGGCCTTCGTATCCGCCGCTGGCGATGGTCGATTTGACGAGTGTCTCATCCGGGCCGTTGCCGATCATCAGCAGCGAGGCATTGGACAAATCGCGCAACAGACCGATGCTGAAGCACTGGTTCTTCTGGTGGTAGAGACGGCCGAGCTGGCCGAGGACCTGCCCCTTTGCGGGCAGCCCGAATTCGGCGCGCGCCTTGGCGCGGTCGATCAGCACAGGCTTGCGGTGGCCGTTCGAAATCACCGTCAGCCGCCGCATATAGGCGGGGCCGTTGTGCCGGTAGGTGTCCGCCACCGATTGCCCGCAGGCGACGATGTGCCGATAGAGCCCGAACCGGCCGGCCCATCCGTCGAGTATCATCAAGACCGGATTGAACTGCGCGACGGAAAGATGGTGGGTGGCGACGCGATCGGGCACGCCAGCGAGCCAGCCCGCGATGCCGGCGAGCAGGTTGGACAGCGGCTGCAAGCCGAATACGGCATCGGGCTTGAGGCGGCGTAAAGCCAAAACCACGCGCACGAACAGTGCGGCTAACGTGAACGGCGAGCGCGAACGTGCGCCTTTGACGAAGACGCGGGCGCCGGGGGGCAGTTCGACTTTCGAGCCGAACAGATACCACTCCTCGACGTGATGTCCGTCGGCCCGCATGGCGCCGGCCAGAGTCGAGGCGAGCACCGAACTGCCGCCGTCATCGTGCGCCGTGCCAAGAAAGACGATCGAGCGCGGCCGGCTTGGCGCTGCCGCTGTCATCGCGCTGGTCGTGTGTTGTGGGCGCCAAAGCTCGTTCATGACCGCTCCGGTTAGACAACGATGCCGCCGCCGTGGCGCGCGCCGGTCGCGACCGTGGCGGGGCATCCCGAGAGGCCTTGGGCTCATGGCGGAATGGCGACAGCTCGGGTCAGGCAGGGTTTGTGTCCGGCGCGCGTAACATAATCTTAAGCGGTTAAAGACTAGATAAATCTCAGTTTCCGGCGCTTGGGCGCTCCTGAAAACCGTGCAGACATGACCGACACTTCAGCCGCAATTGCCAAGGCCGGCAGCGATGCCAAAGGATCCACGTTCGATCGCGCGATCCGAAAGATTTTCCCGTCAACTTCTCGCTTAACCTTTAACCCATTGTTTCGCACGATTATCGATGCCTTCGACGTCGTGCCGCGCTTGATCTACTCGGAGTTCCGCGACTTGCCGCCCAACCACCTGCGGGTGCGCATCGGTGTCGGCAATCGTATCCTGAACAACCAGGTGCACTTCCTGGTGCACGCGCGCGACTTCTGGATGTTCGTGTTTACGCAAGGGCTGGCCGATGCCGGCTCGAACATCCTCGACATCGGGTCGGGCTGCGGGCGGTGGGCGCACTGGTTGCGGGACTACAATTTCCGCGGGCGCCGCTTCACCGGCACCTATGTCGGCATCGATATCGACGGAGAAGCGATCGCCTGGTGTGAGAAGCACTACGACGCCGAACGCTTCCGCTTCCATCACTCGACGCATGCGAGCGTGTCCTATCATCAGTCCGGCGAAAAAACCGCACACTACCGCGTTCCCGAGCCGGACGGGACGTTCGATCTGGTCGTGTCCAACTCGCTGCTCACCCATGTGCTGGAAGGCGAGCTCGAGAACTACATTCAGGAAAGCTACCGGCTGTTGAAGCCCGGCGGCGCGATCATGCACTCGCATTTCAATCTCGACTATCCACCCGCGACCTACGGCACCCGGCACACGTTCCAGCACGCGCTTGGCAATTCGCGTGTCGAATTGCTCGAACAGCCGGAAGCGGCCGTCGCCTATCGCACCGATTACCTGTTCAAGGTCGCGCGCACGGCGGGCTTCAAGGATTGCGAGATCGTGCATATGCCGGGCGGTGCCCAGCACCAACCAATCCTGCTCTGCAAGAAATAGTTTGAATCGCGCTCGTTAGTACGCGATGCCGGCCGCCAAGCCGGCGGGAGCGCGCATTGATGCTGTGCGTGTCTGCCTGAAGGTCGCCGCCGACAATCCCCAGATCATTCCGAGCAGCAGGTAAAAATGGCGCCAGTGGTCGGTGTCGATCACGAAGCCTTCGGCCATCTCGCCGACGAAGGCCGCAATGGCGGTGATGAGATATGGCTGCCAAGGCGTGCGCACGAGCGCCGTGCGCAAGCCGACCATGACCGTTGAAAACAGCAGCAGCAGATAGGCCATGCCGCCGGTCCAGCCATAGACCAGAAAGGCCTGGAGATAGACGTTGTGCTGCTGCAGGCCGTGTACGCGGGCGAATTCGAACGGACCCATGCCGTTGGGAAATCTCAACACCGATGTGAGCGCCAATTCCTGCAACCGGAAGCGACCGCCGGAGCCGACGTCATAGGATTGGATGAGATGGGCGCGCTCTTTGAACATGTTGGCGATCGCGTCGAACGAAAGCAAGAACAACATGAACAGCGCCAACGCTGCGACCGCCGTGGTGCTGAGCGCGAGCACGCGCAGGCGCGCGCGCGGGGTCGGCGCGGTCACGAAGGCGAGCACGATCATGACGAGGCAAGAGACCGCAAAGTGGAACCAGGCGCCGCGCGAAAAGCTCAGCAGCAAGCCGACCAGAATAATGCCGGCGACGATGGCGTCGGTGAAACGGATATGCCGGGCGACCATCCGGTCGAGCAGGAACAGCGCCGGCCAGATCAGAAACGGCCCGAACACATTGGGGTCCTTGAAGGCGCCAAGCGCGCGGCCGAGCGGCGCGAACAGGTGGCCGGTCCCGAAAACATCGAAATAGCCGGCCATGCCGATAAACGAGGCGATGACCGCGGTGATGATGTAGGCGACACGCATGGTGGCGAGCCGCGCCATGGTATTTTGCGCGAACAGGCCGGCAAACAAGAGCCCTGCGAGCGCCAGGTAAATCGACGTAGCGGTGTACTGGACGGTCTTTTCCAGGCCGGGCACGTGCAGCAGCGCCATCATGCCGGCTACGTTCCATATCAGCAGCAGCAGGAAGGGCACCAGCAGGGTCCGTTCGAGGCGCACGCCCGCGATCAAGGCGAAAACCAGCAGAACGGCTATCAACGCGTCATGCGGCGAAGGCTCGATGAAGGCGACCGAGCTCGCCAGCACGGTGATGAACAGCACGATGAGCAGTAGGCGCTCGCGGAACGCCACGGCATGCGCCGGCACTGCGGGCATGACCCCGGGGACCGCGATGTCCCGTGCGATAATCAATAGGCGCTCTCGGTCTTGAGCAGCGCGATTGGTGTGCGCAGCAGGATGTAAAGGTCGAACAGTACCGACCAATTTTCGATGTAATAGAGATCGTGCTCGACGCGGTTCTGGATCTTTTCTTGGGTGTCGGTCTCGCCGCGCCAGCCGTTGATCTGGGCCCAGCCGGTGATGCCGGGCTTGACGCGGTGGCGGGCGAAATAGCCGTCGACCGCTTCGTCGTAGAGACGGGCTTCGGCCTTGGCGTTGACCGCATGCGGGCGCGGGCCAACCAAAGACAGATTTCCTTTGAACACCACATTGAACAGCTGCGGCAGTTCGTCGAGGCTGGCCTTGCGGATGATGCGGCCGACGCGGGTGACGCGCGGGTCGTCCTTGGTGACGAGCTTTTCGGCCGTTTCATCGGCCGCATCGACATACATCGAGCGGAACTTGTAGACCTCGATCAGGTCGTTGTTGAAGCCGTAGCGTTTCTGCTTGAACAGCACCGGCCCGCGGCTGTCGAGCTTGATCGCGATGGCGATGAGCGCCATCACAGGCAACGCGCAAAGCAGCATGAGGCCACCGATGAGTTTGTCGGACAGCCACTTCATCACCACGTCCCAATCAGCGATCGGCCGATCGGCGACGTCGAGTACTGGCACCTCGCCGATATAGGAATAGGAGCGCGGACGGAACTGCAGCTTGTTGGCGTGGGCGGCGAGGCGGATGTCGACGGGCAGCACCCACAGCTTCTTCAGCATCTGCAAGATGCGGTTTTCCGCCGAAATCGGCAGTGAGAAGATGACGAGATCGACGCGCGTGCGCCGGCCGAACTCAACCAGATCATCGACGGTGCCGAGCTTGCGCTCGCCGGCGCATTCGCTGCCGGTGCGTTCGTCGCTGCGGTCGTCGAACAGGCCGATGATCTTGACGCCGGTATCCTTTTGATGCCGCAGGTCATCGATGACGTGGGCGCCGTAGTCGCCGCCGCCGACAATCACCGTGCGCCGGGTGAGGCGGCCTTCCAGCGTCCATTTGCGCACCAGCAGGAACAACAGCCGCCGCGATACGATCAGCGCCGCCATACCACTGACATAGAAGATGCCGAGCCAGACGCGCGAGAACATATCGCCTGCTTTGGCGAAAAACGACGCGCTGATGACGATGAGAAACACGACCGACCAGGCCGAGGCCAGCCGCATATATTGCTTCTCGTAGCCGCGGAAGGCCTGCACCTGGTAGATGTCGGCGGCCTGAAAGGCCAACATCGACAACACCGCGATGGCGAAAGTCGCGAGCAGGTAGCGCCAGATCAAACCGTCGATGTCCGGCAGGTACGCGCAATAGGCGGCGAGGCCGATCACGACGATCAGCGCGAACTCAGCCATGCGCACGAAGCCCGCGAGCACAATCGGCGAAATCGGCGCTGCGGACGATTTGGCGGCGACCGCGAGCGCTTCCGGCGACAGCGAGCTGCGCTTGGCGGTCGCGCGCGGCGGGACGCGCACAGGCTCGGCGACTGCCGTTATGCTCGATCCTTTCATCGCTGGGCGAAGGTCGGTGTCACTCATTAACTGACGCCATAAAACGGCACGCGGGCGCCCTCGGCGCCAACGCGATTTCCCGTAATTCCCGGAAATTTCTAAAGAAAAACCGTCAAAAAAGGCTTATCGGGATACTCAAAAATGTCTTAACGGCGCCCGGTCTTTTGCAGCGTTTCGAGCGCGGCCTGGTATCCGGCCAGTACGCCATCGACCATGTTTTCAACCGAAAACGACGCCGCTACTTGCTCGCGCAACAGGCGAGCGATCTCGGTGGTAGCAGCGGGATCGTCGAGGGCGCCGGCAATGGCGCGGGCGAGCGCGGGCGCGTCTTCCGCCGGAACCAGCCGGTCCGACATGGAACCATAGATTTCCGGAATGCCGCCGACGCGGGTGGTGATCAGCGGCTTGCCGCCCGCGGCCGCCTCCAACACCACATAAGGCAGCGATTCCGCCCGCGACGGCACTACCATGATGCGGCCGAGGGTGAGTGCCTCGTGGCCCGGCATGGCCGGTTCGAAACGGATGTCGGCCGATAGGCCCAGCCGCTCGACCTGTGCAATGAGCGCATCGCGGTCCGGGCCGCTGCCGACAAGCGTCGCGGTTACGGTGCGGCCGTCGCGATGCAGGAGCGCGATTGTGTCGATCAGCACGTCGATGCCTTTGACCGGCCGTAACTCGCCCAGGAACACCAGATCGGTGGCATCCGGCTTCGCCACGATCGGCTCGAATTCGGCGCGCGCCACCCCGTTGTGGACGATGCGTACCAGGCCGTGCGGATTGCCGATCTTGCGGCGGAATATCGCTTCGCTATAGCCACTTTCGAACAGGAACAGATCGCCGCGCAGCATCAACAAACGCTCGGTCGCCAGATAGAATTTCCCGGCCAGTGAGTCATGGCCGAACAGCAGGCTGCCGCCGTGCGGCGTATAGGCGCGCACCGCGCGCTTGCGCCCGAAGGCGAGGCGGGCATAGGCGCCGCCCTTGGCGCCGTGGCCGTGCACCACGTCGGCTTGCGCCTGCGCGGCGCGGCGCATGACATGCGCGATCGCGAAAGCATCGCCTGGATTGAGGTGACGGCGCATCGGGAAGCGGCTGAGGCCGAGCGCCAGCGAAGGGGCGAGTTCGCCCAGGACTTTTTCGGCATTCGTGCCGCCGGTGCGCTGATCGGCAATCAGGCCGACGCGGTGGCCGCGCGCGACCTGCTCGCGGGTCAGATCGAGGACGTGGCGAAACAAGCCGCCGACCGGCGCGCGGAACACGTGCAAGATATTCAAAGGCCGCATCGGCTAATACCAGTGCGCCTGCGCGAATGGGTTGCTCTGCGGCGCGCCGGCATTAGGCGGGCGGATGGTTAACAAAATCTGACTTTTGACGGGATGCCGCCGGCGATTAACGCGGTAGCAACCATAATAGTTTGTGATGGCGCCGCCGCCGTAGAGTCATGCGTTTGGAGCGCAAATGTTGTTCCGTAAAAAGTCGAAGCCCGCCGCCGCGCCGTCTCCGGCCGTGATACCGATAACCCCGGATGGCGAGCCCGATATGCGCGTCTTAGGCCGCGCTCTATGGCAGAAGCGCATTACAATTCTGGGCATCACGCTGATTTCGGCTGTCGCCGCTTTCGTCATCGTCAACGCCATCACGCCGCGCTATCGCTCCGAATCGCGCCTGTTGCTGGAGGCGCGTGAAAACGTTTTCCTGCGCGCCGCCGCCGACAAGACGACGACCGATCGCGCCACCATCGATCCAGAGGCTGTGGCTAGCCAGACTCAGGTCTTGCTCTCGCGCGACCTTGCGCGTGAAGTGATCCGCAAGGAGAAACTCGCCGAAAATCCCGAATTCGAACGAGGTGCGCCGTCTCTGGGCGGCGCCGTGCTGGGCCTGTTTGGCATCGGCCGCGACCGCAGCAGCATGTCGCGCGAAGAACGCACGATGGAATCCTATTACGATCGCCTCAACGTGCAGGCGATCGAAAAATCGCGCGTGATCGCGATCGATTTCAGCTCCGCTAACGCGGATCTTGCCGCGCGGGTGGCCAACAGCATCGCCGAAACCTATCTCAAGATGCAGCAGACAGCGCAGCAGAATCAGACCCGCGCCGCCGGCGCTTGGCTTGCCGGCGAAATCGATAAGATGCGTAAAAAAGTGGCGGACGCTGAAGACAAGGTTGAGCAGTATCGTACCAAGACCAATTTGTTCGTCGGCCCCAACAATACGTCGCTGCCGAGCCAGCAGCTCACCGAGATCAACTCGCAGATCGCGGCCGCGCGCGGCCGCAAGGCCGACCTGGAGGCGAGGGCGCGCCAATTGCGCGATCTCGTCCGTTCCGGGCAATCGATCGATACGTCCGATATCGCCAATTCCGAGACCATGCGCCGGCTGATCGAGCAGCGCATCGCACTGCGCAATCAGCTTGCCGAGCAGTCGACCACGCTGCTCGGCAAGCATCCGCGCATCAAAGAATTGAAAGCCCAGATCGACGAAGCCGACGGCCAGATCCGCGCGGACGGTGAACGCTTGGCGCGCCAGCTCGACAATGACGCCAAGGTCGCCAGCGACCGCATCCAGGCGCTGACCGCGAGCTTCGACCAGGTCAAGCAGCTTGCTTCGCGGTCCAACACGCAAGATGTGGAACTACGCGCGCTCGAACGCGAGGCCAAGACGCAGCGCGACCTGCTCGAAATCTTATCTCGCGAAATACCGTGAAGCCTCCGCCCGCGACAGCATCAATGCCGCGCCGCCGGACGCGCGCATCATTTCGCGCGCCACGCCCGCCATCAATCCGGCCTATCCGAAGAAACTGCCGACGGTGTTGATCGTCGCCTTTGCCGCCTTCGCGCTGTCGGCCGGCTTTATCGTGACCGGGGCGCTGCTGGCGCCGGCTGCCACGCCCTTTGGTTACGCCGCCTATGCGCCCGCGGGCTCCGGTGCGGTCGCTACCGAACCGCTGGCGATGCCGCGCATGGCCGCGCCGCCATTGACGCCGACGCCGCTGCCCAAGCGAGCTGTCGGCGGCGTGGCCCCGCCTTTGCCGGTCAGCAGTATCGAAAAGATCGCCTATGGTCTGCGGCTAGCAGGGGCCGCCGGCCGCCGTGTCGCCGTCGTTGGCGCCATGCGCAATGTCGGCACCACTTATGCCGCGATCACGCTCGCTCGCATGCTGGTGCAAGACGCGAGCGTTGTGCTGGTCGATCTGGCGTTCAACGCGCCCAATCTGTCGCTGTTGTCGGACGCTCCCAATGCACCCGGCATCGCCGATCTTGTGCATGGCGCCGCGTCGTTCGGCGACATCGTCACCCGCGACCAGTATTCGGACGTGCACCTGGTCGCGACCGGCACTGTCGGAAGCGACGGCGGCATGCTTGCGGCCTCGCCGATGCTAGTGACCGTGATCGAAGCGCTGGTGCGCAGCTATGACCACGTGGTGATCGATGCCGGGTCGGCTACGGATGTGGCAGTGGAGCGGTTCGCGGCCCTCGCGCCGCGCGCCGTGCTGGTGGCAAGCGATTCCGCCAATCCGGCAACGCGCGCCGTGGCGGAACGCCTGACGATGGCGGGCTTCGCCGACGTCGCGGTTCTGGTGGGCGGCGCGCAGGCCGTCGCCGCTTAGCGCTGCCTGCGACTAGATTACGGCGGACAGGCGGGCGCGCAAACGGCGCAGCGCGCGCGCCAGCGCCCACAAGGCGGCGTGGCCTTTGACCGCCCGCTTGAACGCGGCGCCGCTTGCGAACACAAGAGTAAGTAGCCGCCCGCCGGCGTTTAGCGGCAGGTAGCTGTCGAACAGCGGCTCGGCGTCTTCGCAGAACAAGGCCTTGTAGTTGGCTTGGCCGATTCCCAAGTCGAACGTGTCGAGGCCGCGTGCGCAGCAGTGCCGCACCAGCATGGTGAGTAACTGCTCGCCCGGGCTTTCGGCAGCGTAGTGGTCCTTGATGATCGAATTGAACATGCCGGAGAAGCGGCCTCCGCTGACGATGCCGCCAAACGTCGCAACGATGATGTCGCCGACCGACAACGCATAGATTTCAATCGGCGGCTCCGCACCGGGCATTTGCTCGGTCGCGGCCGCCTCGATGAAGCGGCGCACGCTCGGGGGTGCGAAGGCATCGGGTACGCCCAGCGCGCGCATGCGCGCGCTCTTCTGCTTGAAGAAGACGTCAAGCACGCGGCGGATATCGTGCGGCCCACGCGCCTGTTCGAAGCATACGTTGCCGTAGCTTGCGAGCGCGCGCTCCTTTTTGCGCATTTTTTTGCGCGTGGTGGAGTTGGTGTGTGCGCGCAGCAGTCCTTCATAATCGGGGATTAGCGCGCCGCTGAAGCCGAGATTGGCCGCGCGCTGCTGTGGCAGCAGCGCGAACGGATTGGTGGTGCCGCCCCAGGTTAGCGGCTGGTTGATGAGCTTGAGCATATCGGCGCGGCCGGCAAGGCGGGCGAGCATGCCGCGCAAGGCGTCAGCCTCGATGCCGGCGACAACGTTGCGCCGCCACAAGCCCATGTTGAAATTGGCGTGCTTGCCGCCGAGGAATTCCACCACCCGCAGGCCGGCGAGTTTGCGGCGGCCGAAGGGCCACAGGAACAGCGGCGTTCCCTTGTCGTTGAAGCCGATTACGATGAAGGGGGTGATGCCCGCCGGAGTGCCGATATGGCGTTGCCAGAGCTTAAGGAAGTCGTAGCGTTGGTAAGGGGTGGCGAGGCTGTTGCCTTGTTCCAGCGCCCGCCAATGCGGCTCGGCGGCGGCCATGTCCTCCATGATGTCGATCCGCGCAATCCGACCGTCCGCAACCGGCAAAAGCCGGTCGGCGGTGGGGTGGGGGCGTAGCGCAAGGACGGTCATGGCGAGGGCGCCGGGAGTTGGTTAATCTTGGTCGTAGGTTCGCAAACATTTCTCAATAAAGAGTTGGAATATTGGGCCCAATTGGTCTGGGCACTCAGAGAAGCGCAGTAAACGTGAAGAAAACCGTCATCCGTAGCGGGCTGGAGTCGCTGTATTTCAGCGGGCTCCACCATTTGATGCGCCCGCTGGTCGGCGGCGTCGGTGCAATCCTGACGCTGCATCACGTGCGTCCGGCGCGCCCGGATGCGTTCCAGCCGAACCGGCTTTTGGAAATCACGCCGGAATTCTTGGAAGACGTCCTGTGCCAAATCAAGGGCGCGCGTCTCGACGTGATCTCGCTCGATGAAATGCACCGCCGCTTCATCACCGGCGAATTCAAGCGCCGCTTCGTCTGTCTCACTTTCGACGACGGTTACAAGGATCTCAAGGTCTGGGCCTACCCGCTGTTGCGCAAATATGAGATGCCGTTTGCGGTTTATATCGCCACCAGCTTTCCCGACCGGCTCGGCGAGCTGTGGTGGCTCGCGCTCGAAGCGGTGATTGCGCAGAACAGCCGCATCGGTGCGCTCATTAACGGCAACGAGCAATTTTTCCCGAGCGGTACAGTGGCCGAAAAGCGCGAGCTTTACGACGCCTTCTATGGCTACCTGCGCAGCATGACGACGGAAGATCAGTTGCGCGCGGCTATGCGCGATTTGTGCGCCCGCTACAGCGTCGATATCGTCTCGTTCTGCCGCGAGTTGTGCATGGACTGGCAGGAGATCGTGGCGCTCGCTGCCGATCCGCTGGTGACCATCGGCGCCCACACCGTCAATCACAAGATGCTCAAGAAGGTGCCGGACGAGGCCGCCGCACGCGCCGAGATGCAGATGAGTTCGCGCCGTGCTGGAGGCAGCCTTGGGCAAGCGGCCGGATCATCTGGCCTATCCGGTGGGCGATACGACCTCCGCCGGCCCGCGTGAATTTCGCATTGCGGCTGAGCTCGGCTTCAAGACGGCCGTCACCACGCGGCCGGGCGTGTTGTTCAAGGCGCACCGCGATCACCTGATGGCGCTGCCGCGCATCTCGATCAACGGCGAATTCCAGCAGCAGCGTTATCTGAAAGTGTTGATGTCGGGCGCCGCCACCGCCATGTGGAACGGCTTCCGCCGCGTCAATGCGGCTTGATCGTCAACGCTTGATCACGTCGGGCCGCGCCATCCAGCGCACCAGCAGCATGGCCGGCAGCACCCAGCCGAGGCCGGCGACGATGTAGTAGATCGTCGCGACAAATCCGTTGATGTCGGTCAGCACCGACTGCGCCAGCGCCATCGCGAGCAAGCTCCACACCGTCACCAGCGCGAGCAGGGCAAAGGCGCCGATCAGTTTGCGGGTGCGGATGGACATCAAGCCACTCCATTGTCATGCCCCGCGAAGGCGGGACATCCAGCAAACACCAAGGCTGTAGTACCGACGAAACGCCGGGGTTACTGGATCTTCCGCTTTCGCGGACGATGACGGCTTTGAGATTTGCGATCGTCAACGCCTGACTATATGGTCCGCGCCGTCCCCAGCAAACAACCAATTTCATGGCCGAGCTCGCACCAGTTCCCGATCGTCACGCGCGCGCGGTGCGGCTATGGCTGCTGGTCGTTGCTGCCATGATCTTCCTGACGTTGGTGGTGGGCGGTGCCACGCGGCTCACTGAATCGGGGCTCTCGATCACCGAATGGAAGCCGGTCACCGGCATCTTGCCGCCGCTGTCGGAGGCCGCCTGGCAGGCGGAATTCCGCGATTACCAGGCGATCCCGCAGTACAAGCAACTCAACCGCGGCATGAGCCTCGACCAGTTCAAGGTGATCTACTGGTGGGAGTGGACGCATCGGTTGCTGGCGCGCGCGACCGGCGCGGTTTTTTTGTTGCCGTTCCTGTTTTTCCTGTGGCGCGGCTGGGTGCCGCCGCGCTTGCGTATCCGCTTGTGGACGATCTTCGGCGCCGGCGCATTCCTCGGCGCGGTCGGCTGGTGGATGGTGTCGTCGGGGCTGGCGGGCTCGGGACGCGTCAGCGTGTCGCAATATCGCCTTGCGTTCCATCTGACGCTTGCTTGCGCGATCTACGCCGCGGTGTTGTGGACGGCGCAGCAGATCACGCCGCAGCCGCCGGTGAGGGAGCCGGCGCGGCTGCGCTTTGGCGCGCTGGCGGTCGCGATCCTTTTGCTGATGCAAATCTATCTCGGCGCGCTGGTCGCCGGACTTAATGCCGGCCTGGTCTTCAATACCTGGCCCGCAATCGACGGCTCGTTCATCCCGGACGCGGCGCGGCTGTGGTTCCTGCACCCGCTTTGGCGCAATTTCTTCGAGAACGCGCTGACCGCGCAGTTCGATCACCGTATGATGGCTTATCTCATCTGGCTGGTGGCCATGTTCCACGCCAACGATGCCTGGGACATGCGACGCGAAACGCTTGGCGCGCTAATCCTGGCCGGTGCGGTGACCTTGCAGGCCGTGCTCGGTATCGCGACCCTGTTGGCCCAAGCGCCGATCGAGCTGGCGCTGTTGCACCAAGTGGTGGCGATCCTGGTGTTCACCATCGCGGTCGTGCACGCCGAGCGGCTGTGGCATCGTTCGAGCTTGCTGGCGCCGCAGGCAGCGCAAGGGGCGTAGGCATGATCGAGGTGACGACCAGCGACGGCGTCGCGGTGATGACCCTGCAAAACGGCAAGGTCAACGCGCTCGACATCGAATTCTGCGACGCGATCGCCGCGCGCTTTCATGAACTGGCGGCGTCCGATGCGAAAGCGATTGTACTGACCGGGCAGGGCAAGGCCTTCTCCGCCGGCGTCGATCTCAAGCGGCTGAGCGAGGGCGGCGCCGATTACATCCGCAAATTTCTGCCCGCTCTGCACAAGCTCTACGACGCGGTGTTCTTTCATCCCAAGCCAGTGGTGGCAGCGATCAACGGCCACGCCATTGCCGGCGGCTGCGTGCTCGCGGCTTGCGCCGATCGCCGCATCATGGGGCGCGCAGCTGGCCGCATTGGCGTCACCGAACTGCTGGTCGGAGTGCCGTTTCCGGCGTTGGCGTTCGAGATCGTGCGTTTAGCGGTGCCGCCGCGCTATCTGGCGGAAGTCACCTTCACCGGCGCGACCTACGACGCCGACGGCGCGCTCGAGCGTGGCTTTATCGATGAGGTCGCCGAACCGAGCGAATTGCTGGAGGATGCTTTCGCGATCGCGCAGGAACTCGCCGCGGTGTCGCCCGCGGCTTTTGCCCAAAACAAGCTGCAAATCCGCCAGCCGCTCAATGAGCGCATTGCGGCAAGTGGCGCGGCAACCGATAAGGCCGTGACCGAGATCTGGTGTACACCGCAGACACTTGAACATATCCGCGCTTACGTGGCGCGCACTCTCAACAAAGCATAGGCCCTTACGCCGCCGTCAGCCCCAGCTCGAGGTCGGCGATGATGTCCTCCTTGTCCTCCAGCCCAATCGACAGCCGCACCACATCGGGGCCGGCGCCGGCCTGCACCTTCTGCGCGTCGGACAATTGCTTGTGGGTGGTGGAGGCGGGGTGGATGATGAGCGAGCGGGTATCGCCAATGTTCGCCAAATGTGAGAACAGCTCGACGTTGGAGACGAGCTTGACGCCGGCGTCGTAACCGCCTTTGAGCCCGAAGGTGAACACCGCGCCGCAACCTTTCGGCACGTATTTCTGCGCGAGGTCATGATACTTGTCGCCCGCCAAGCCGGGATAGCTCACCCACGCGACCTCCGGCCGCTTCGCCAGCCACTCCGCCACGAACAGCGCGTTGTCGCAATGACGCTGCATGCGCAGCGGCAGCGTCTCGATGCCGGTAAGGATGAGGAAGGCGTTGAACGGAGACAGCGCCGGCCCGAGATCGCGCAGGCCGAGCACGCGGCAGCAGATGGCGAAAGCAAAATTGCCGAAGGTCTCGTGCAGGACAATGCCGGAATATTCTGGCCGCGGGTCGCACAGCATCGGGTATTTCTTGTCGCGCGACCAGTTGAAGGTGCCGGCGTCCACGATCATGCCGCCGATCGAGTTGCCGTGGCCGCCGAGGAACTTGGTGAGCGAATGCACCACGACGTCGGCGCCGTAGTCGATCGGTTTGCACAGATAGGGCGTGGCCAGCGTATTGTCGACCACCAGCGGTACGCCGGCCTTGCGCGCGATGTTGGCGACCGCCTCGATGTCGGTGATGACGCCGCCGGGATTGGCGATCGAACTCGATGAAGATCACCTTGGTCTTATCCGTCACCGCCTTTTCGAACGTGGTCATGTCGTCGGGATCGGCCCAGGCCACGTTCCAGCCGAAATTCTTGTAGGAGTGGTTGAACTGGTTGATCGAGCCGCCATAGAGCTTCTTGGAAGCGACCAGTTCGTCGCCGGGCGTCATCAGCGCGTGCATGACCACCACTTGCGCGGCATGACCGGAGGCGACCGCTAGCCCCGCGGTGCCGCCTTCGAGCGCGGCCACGCGTTCCTCCAGAACGGCGCAGGTCGGATTGCCGATGCGGGTGTAGATATTGCCGAAGGCTTGCAGGCCGAACAGGGAGGCGGCGTGCTCGACATCGTCGAACACGAAGGACGTGGTCTGGTAGATCGGCGTCGCGCGCGCGCCGGTGGTCGGGTCGGGCTTGGCGCCGGCGTGAATCGAAAGCGTCGAGAAGCCCGGAATGCGTTCTGCGTCGGCCATAAGCCCATTCCTCGTGTCGCCCGCGGCCATTTTGGCTTTTGCGGAAAGAAGCGCGATTAAACGGGTGGGGCAGGCGCGCCGTCAAGGCAAGCTTAGCGTTTGTCTCTTGTTTGTGGACCGATGCTCATGCGCTGCACGCCTTTGCCGAGGGATTGCGGGCGCTTCGATGACAGCGTGCGCGAGTTGACCCCCATCCAGGAAATCTCCGACGACAGGCGGCCGTATTCGATCTTCGGGCAGCGATTCATCACCACCTTCACGCCCGCGTCTTCCGCCAGTTTGGCGGCTTCGTCGTCACGCACGGTGAGCTGCATCCAGATCACGGCCGGCTTCGGCTTAAGCGTCAGCGCTTCCTGTACGACCGGCAGCGCAAATCGCGAGGCGCGGAAAATGTCGACCATGTCCACCGGTTCGGGGATGTCGGACAGCTTTGCGTACGATTTCTGCCCGAGGATTTCCTGGCTGGCGTGGCCGGGATTGACCGGGATCATGCGGTAGCCGCGCGCGAGCAGATATTTGAACACGAAATAGCTCGGCCGATTGTCCTTCGGCGAGATGCCGACCATGGCAATGGTCTTCACCGTGTTGAGGATGCCGCGGATGTAGCTGTCGGGATATTGGTCGTGGTTCATCACGTTGATTCTGATCGCGATGATGGCTCTTGCACGGCGAGTGCCGCGCGCAGCCGCGCATTCTCGGCTTCGAGCTCTACGATCTTGGTCTGTATCTTTGTGAAGGCCTCTTCCAATTCGGCCTCGGTGAAGCGCGCGACGATATGCTGCGAGCAGTTTACGTCCCAGGCCTCAACGGTAAACAGGATGGCGCGCTCTGGCTTCGCCTTGTAGCCCGCATCAAACAGCTTTTCGATTAGCGCCGGATCGTTCTCGACCACGCGGGCGCGGCCCCACAGCTTAATGCGCTGCTTGCGCGCCGGATCGAGCAGGAACAGATAGGCTCGGTCGTTCTCCGACAGATTGGCGAGCGTGATGTATTGCCGGTTGCCGCGATAGTCGGCGAAGCCAAGCGTGCGTTCGTCGATGACCTTGATGAAGCCCTTCGGCCCACCGCGATGCTGAATATACGGCGCGCCATCGGCGGTGGCGGTGGCAAGAAACACGGTGTCCTGCTCGGCGATGAAGGCGGCAAGCTCCGGCGTCACCTTGTCGGGAAAGCCTTCCGCCAGCTGGCGCTCATAGGCCTTGGCGGAGCCGCGTTCGGCTTGCGCCTTCTGGGCCGCCGGTGTGAAGACCCGGGACGAATTGTTCATGGCCGCGGCAAGTTCCTGTCTACACGCGATCGGGCGCAAGATAGGCGCCCGCCGCCATTGCGAAAAGAAGCGGCTGCCATCAATCCGGCGTGGCTGACATTCGCCCTGGTCATTTCTTGTTTGCGTCGACGACCTTTTTGCAGCCGGCGGCGAGATTGTCGTAGTGACCGGCGAGGCACCGAATGATGCGGCCGCCGCCGGGGAACGTGCCTTTGCAATATTTGTCGTAGTCGACTTGGCAGGCGGCGCGCTCGGACGCGGTGATCTCTTGCGCCATTGCGGGCGCCAGTGAGGTCAAAACGAATGCTGCGGCAAGGATCATCATGCGTGTCATGGAAACTCCCTGAGGTATGTGATCAGCTTCGGGCGGCGAATGCGGCGAACGGTCCGATCGTAAGCAGCCCAGTGCCGACGC
Organism: uncultured Alphaproteobacteria bacterium; assembly: GCA_963773115.1. Taxonomy (GTDB): domain Bacteria; phylum Pseudomonadota; class Alphaproteobacteria; order Rhizobiales; family Xanthobacteraceae; genus Pseudolabrys. Next base: position 17,789 of record CAVYZZ010000001.1, read on the forward strand.
AAATGGCCGTTGTGGCCGCAACGTCGGCGGGGCAGGGCAGCCCGCATTGCGGGACGTTAAGCGCGATGAAGCCGGCCGCGAGCGCTAGTCCCCAGGCGCTTCCGGCGAAGACCAGCCGGGTCAAGGTGCCGCGCTCGAAGCGGCGGGCGATTGCGAATGTCATCAGCGGTCTTCCCAAGTGGGATCGCGCTTCTCGATGAAGGCGCAGATGCCTTCCTCGGCGTCGGCCGACAGCAGGTTCTCGACCATGACTTGCGACACATAGCGATAAGCCTCCGCGAGGCTCATCTCGGCCTGGCGGTAAAATCCTTGCTTGCCGATTTTGACCGTATGCGATGACTTGCTGGCGATCTGCTGCGCGAACGCAAGAGCTTCGCTGCGCTCGGCGCCGACCGCCACGACCCGGTTGATGAGCCCGATGCGCGCGGCGTGCTCGGCCGCCACCAGGTCACCGGTGAGCAGCATTTCCATGGCGGCTTTGCGCCCGACATTGCGCGACAGCGCCACCATCGGGGTCGAGCAGAACAAGCCAATATCGACGCCGGGCGTGGCGAACTTGGCGGCCGAGGAGGCGATCGCCAGATCGCAGCTCGCCACCAGTTGGCAGCCGGCGGCAGAGGCGACGCCCTGCACGGCCGCGATCACCGGCTGCGGCAGGTTGACGATCTGCTGCATCATCGTGCTGCAGGCCGACATGATCTGGGTAAAATAGGCGCGGCCGCCGTCGGCGTCGCTGCGCCGCGCGGTGAGTTCCTTCAGGTCATGGCCGGCGGAAAAAGCCGGGCCGTTGGCCGCCAGCACCACCGCGCGGATGCTCTTGTCGGCGGCGATTTCGGTGAAGGCGCTCGAAAGGGCGCTCAACATTGCTTCCGATAAGCTGTTGCGCGCTTGCGGGCGATTGAGCACCAGGACCGCAACGTCCTTATGACGCTCGCGCAGTAGCACGGGGGCGGCGGCATTTGCGGTACTGGCGGCGGTAGTCTGGGCGCTCATGGGCCGTCCGGTTTCAAAGCTGACCCGATACTTAACCCGAAGCATGGCCCATGCAAGGCCGCGGAACGCGCGCTAAGCTCAACGCGATGGTCTGCCAGGACAGCACGCAATGGCAAAACAAAAACGCATGAAGCCTCGGCGAAAAAAGAAGAGTCGCTGGTCGCAGCGCGTCACGGAAAAAAGCGATGCGCTGACGCTGGAGAAGGGCGTGTTCACCCTCGATAGCCCGCGCGCCATCGCCTTGTCGTTGAAGCGCTCGGCTGACGTGAGCACGCACCGTAAGTCCGAGCCTTTTCGCTCGGCCATGGCGATGCTGGTGTTCTACATCAACCGCGCCGGCAAGGGCCTGTCAAAGACCCGTATGCACAAGCTAAAGAAAGCCAAGGACGGGCTGCGCGCCCTTTACGGCAAGGATTGACGGAGCCGATGCGCCCCTGTCTATGACGGGGCGCCGGACGTGCCGGCTAACGGGAGAGAGTCGATGCCGGCACCAGCGCTCACGGCCGACGAAATCGCTGAACTGCTGCATGAGGTATTCCCGCAGGCGTTTTATCCGGGGTGCGGCCTGACGCTTGAACGCGTGGACTACGGCGACGTGCGCGTGCGCCGCGAATTCCACGAAGATCACCTGCGCCCCGGCGGCACGATTTCGGGCCCCACGATGATGGAACTCGCCGACTTCACCATGTATGTCGCGGTGTTCTCGGCCATCGGGCGCCAGCCGCTGGCCGTGACCACCAATCTCAACATCAATTTCCTGCGCAAACCGGCGCAGGCCGACCTGATCGCCGATGCGCGGCTGATGAAAGTCGGCAAGCGCCTGGCGGTCGGTGAAGTGACGATCTACTCAGAAGGCTCGGATGAGCCGGTCGCCCATGTCACCTCGACCTATTCGATCCCTTAGGTCCGGCAATTAGACAGTGGTGCTGTAATACCATTTACATAATCTATTGATATAATTACAATTTCTTTGGTACGCTGATGTTGACCGGGGCGGCCCGCTCGGCTAGAGAACCGCCACTTCGGCGCGCTCGCGAAGCGCCACGCCCTCAAGGATCCGTCATGAAGACCTATTCGGCCAAGCCCGCCGACATCGAGAAGAAATGGGTGACCATCGACGCCACCGGTCTGGTGGTTGGGCGCCTCGCCTCGATCGTGGCCATGCGGCTGCGCGGCAAGCACAAGGCCAGCTATACCCCGCACGTTGATGACGGCGACAACGTCATCGTCGTCAACGCCGCCAAGGTGGTGTTTACCGGCCGCAAACGTGAGCAAAAAGTTTACTACCATCACACCGGCTATATCGGCGGCATCAAGGAACGATCGGCCAAATCGATTTTCGAGGGCCGTTTCCCGGAGCGCATTGTCGAGAAGGCGGTCGAGCGCATGCTGCCGCGCGGGCCGCTGGGCCGTGTGCAGCTCGGCAACCTGCGCGTCTATCCTGGGCCCGAACATCCCCATGAGGCTCAAAAGCCCGAGAAGCTCGATGTCGCAGCCATGAACCGCAAGAACTTGAGGAGTGCCTGACCGTGGCCGAGACCGTACAATCGCTGGAAGGATTGGCGAGCCTCAAGCCAGCCGCACCCGAAGCGCCGCAATACGTGCAGAAGCTCGATGCGCAAGGGCGCGCTTACGCGACCGGCAAGCGCAAGAACGCCGTCGCCCGCGTCTGGATCAAGCCCGGTGCGGGCAAGATCCTGGTCAACACCAAAGAGGTGGAAGTCTTCTTCGCGCGCCCGGTATTGCGCATGTTGATCCAGCAGCCGTTGGTCGCCGCCAACCGCAGCGGCCAATACGACGTGGTCTGTACCGTATCCGGCGGCGGCCTGTCGGGCCAGGCGGGCGCGGTGCGCCATGGGCTCGCCAAGGCGCTCACCTATTTCGAGCCGGAATTGCGCGGCGCGCTCAAGCGTGGCGGATTTCTCACCCGCGACTCGCGCGTGGTCGAGCGCAAGAAATACGGCCGGGCCAAGGCGCGGCGGTCCTTCCAGTTCTCCAAGCGCTGATCGCGCCAGCGTTTTCAGGCGCCGCGCGCTGTGCCGGTCTCGGTCCTACCCGAGACTGAAAGCGCGCCCGTTCACGTGGCGAGAGTCTTAATGCTTTCGCGCGGATTTCGTTAAAATTATTGCAAATCTTGCATCGAAGCGCGCGCAAACCCGCAACGCTTTTCCCACGCGGTCGTGGTTATTTTACCGATGCAGCTCGGTGCACGGTATTCGCGTAGCGGGCAGCAGGGAAGCGCGCATGCCTATTGCGGCAAGTATAGAACTTTCTTTCTTGGACGGGCCGACCGTGGCATTCGTCGCGGTTTGCATCATCGCATTGCTCGGCCTGCTGCTGGTCATGGCGTGGCTGCAACAGCGCGATGCGCGCGCGCTTGCCTGGTGGGGTGCGGCCTATCTGATCGGCGCGTCCTCGCTGGCATTGTGGGCCACGCCGGCACCATGGCTTGCATTGCCGCCGGAATTGCCGTTCGCGATGATTTTCGTCGCCTGCGGCATGATCTGGAACGGTGTGCGTTTGTTCCGCGGGCGGCCGCTGTTGCCGATCGCTGCATTCGCCGGCGCAGGCGTGTGGCTAGTGCTTTGCCAATTGCCGGTTTTTCCGGAAGGCAGCACGGCGCGCATCGGGCTCGGCGTCCTGGTCGTCGCGGTCTACACATTCTTCATCGCATTCGAACTGTCGCGCGAGCGGCGCAAGGCTCTCCATTCTCGCACGGCCACCGTGGTAGTGCCGTGCCTGCACGCGGCGATCTTTCTGATGCCACTGGCGATGCGGGCGTTCACACCCGAGGTGATCGCCGCCAGCTGGCTGACCGTGTTTGCGCTGGAAACGATCGTTTACGCGGTCGGCACCGCCTTCATCGTGCTGCTGATGGTCAAGGACCACCATGTCGGCTTCTACCGCCACGCCGCCGCCACTGATTTTCTGACCGGACTGCTCAACCGGCGCGCCTTCCTGGAGAACGCGCTCAGGCTGTGTGTGCAACGGGCCGACGGCGACAGCCCGGTGACGTTGCTTATGTTCGATCTTGATCATTTCAAGGCGATTAACGACCGTTTTGGCCATGCGGTCGGCGATGAAGTGTTGCGCGTGTTCGCGCAGGTCGCGCGCCGGAGCACGCGCACGGACGATATCATCGGCCGGATCGGCGGCGAGGAGTTTGCGGCCATCATCCCGGAGCCGATGGAATTGACCATGCGCATCGCCGAGCGCATACGCGCCGGCTTTGAGGCCGCGGCCGTGGAAGTTGCCGGCTACTCGGTGGGCACTACCGTCAGCATCGGCGCCGCAACGTCTTATGAACTGGTGACGAATATCGATGCGCTGATTGCCCGCGCAGACGTCGCGCTCTACCGCGCCAAGGGCGAAGGCCGCAACCGGTTGCGCGCCGCCGACGCCGAATCGGAGAATGAGCGGGTCCGCCTTATTGATGCCGCCCCCGGCCAGGCGACCAAGCTGGGTGGGTTGCTGCGGCGCAAGAACGCCGCCTGACGACGACGCCCGGACTGCCCCGGACGGGCCGATACAGATCGCAACGTATCATTTACCATGTTGGCGCTAGCATTCGCCCATGATGCGTTCAGCCGTCAACCTGCGCACGGACGCCGACCTGACCGCGCTCGAAGCCTATGCCGAGCGGGCCGGTGCGGCATTGGCCTGCGCGTATTCATCGTCGGCCGAATTCGACGCCGCTTTGATCGCCGAGCGCCGCGCGGCGGGCGTCTACGGACCGCGCCGCCACCGGCGGCATATGCTGGTGACGGCAGCCGGCATCGCCGCGGCGTTGGCAGTCATCCTTCTGCTGATTGTCTGAGCGCGGATCGCGCAACGGGCAAAAAAACGGGCGCCCTTTTGGTGGGCGCCCGAATTATTGCGTCATTCGCGCGACGTAAAATCTAAGCCGTGAACGGCGCTTACGCTGCGGCCGAAACTTTCGCGCCCGTTGGGACGGATGCAATCGTCTTGAGAATCTGAGAGGCAATTTGGTAGGGGTCGCCTTGCGAGTTGGGGCGGCGATCTTCCAGATAGCCCTTGTAGTCGTTGTTTACAAAGCTGTGCGGCACGCGGACTGAGGCGCCACGGTCGGCAATACCGTAGCTGAACTGGTCGATCGCCTGGGTCTCGTGCTTGCCGGTCAGCCGCATGTGGTTGTCCGGGCCGTAGACCGCGATGTGATCGGAGCAGGCGACTTCGAAGGCCTTCATCAGCTTCTCGAAATATTCCTTGCCGCCAACCTCGCGCAGATAGGTGGTGGAGAAGTTGGCGTGCATGCCGGAGCCGTTCCAGTCGGTGTCGCCGAGCGGCTTGCAGTGGAACTCGATATCGACGCCGTACTTCTCCGTCAGCCGCAGCAGCAGATAGCGTGCCATCCACATTTCATCGGCGGCGCGCTTGGATCCTTTGCCGAAGATTTGGAATTCCCATTGGCCCTTCGCCACTTCGGCGTTGATGCCTTCATGGTTGATGCCGGCGGCGAGGCAGAGGTCGAGGTGCTCGTCGACCATCTTGCGGGCGATGTCGCCGACGTTCTTGTAGCCGACGCCGGTGTAGTAGGGTCCCTGTGGCGCAGGATAGCCGGAACCGGGAAAGCCGAGCGGTCGGCCGTCCTTATAGAAGAAATATTCCTGTTCGAATCCGAACCAGGCGCCTTCATCGTCGAGAATGGTCGCGCGCTTGTTCGAGGGGTGCGGGGTGACGCCATCCGGTATCATGACTTCGCACATGACCAGGGCGCCGTTGGTGCGCGCCGGGTCGGGGAACACGCGGATCGGCTTGAGCACGCAGTCGGAGTTGGAGCCTTCCGCCTGCATGGTCGAGCTTCCATCAAAGCCCCACAATGGGAGTTCGTCGAGCGAAGGAAAGCTGTCAAATTTTTTGATCTGTGTCTTACCGCGCAGGTTTGGCACCGGCGTGTACCCGTCGAGCCAAATATATTCGAGCTTGTACTTTGTCATTGCGGGTCTCTCATGAGCTGATGACCGAAGCGTAAGGAAGTGCACATGCGTACACGGCCGCTAGAGACGCACTTGGTCTCAGCGGCTGATATCTTCCAAGCATTTAGCATGCCAATTTACACGGCGGCCCTAGCGTGGGAGCGATGGTGCTCAACCACATTCGCGTCGCTCGGCATCCGACGTCTACGTTCGGAGAAAAAGCGTGATTTTGTCGGCAATGTTGTCGCCGCATGCGATGCGGTGGACGTCGCAATGGCAATACGAATTTGTCATCGAAAGAATGCCACTCAAAGAAGCAAAAATATGCGTGCCTATAATATGGACATTTGGTGATTTTATGCGGGCATTTTGCTCAAGCGACGTTCAGAATTCTGCTACAGCGACATTACGTAAGTCTGACGCGTGAACGCGCAGCATCGAATGGAGTGACGACAATGACCGACAATTTTTATCAACGGTCGGCGAAAATCTACCAGTTCCCTGTAAGGGGCCACACTCCTGGTAGCGGCCATCGCGACGAGACAAAACCCGCCGCGTATCTGACGTCGCCGCGCATTGCGAGAGTCGCGTGCGGAAGCGCCTGGTATCACGAAGAAGCCGTTGAGGACGCTGAGCGGGCTCGCAAGCATTAGCGTCGCTCAGCCGCTTGCAGCCGGTGTTGCCTCTCTTCGAAGAATCGCCCCGGCGGAAAGAGCTGAACGGAAAGGACGTTTGGCTTTCGCCGCGGGACGCGCGGCGCGCTGGCCGTGCGCGTTTGAAATAAGTGCGCAGCCGCAGCCCATGCCGAGTCTCAAATGCCGGCGCAACCGTCCTTCGAACCGAAGCTTCCCAAACGCGTTTTCAAGATCGTGGTGATCGGCTCAAGCATCGCCGTCGCTAATGCCGAAAAAAAAGGGCGCCCTTTTTGGGGGCGCCCGAAAAGTTACATCGCTCGCGCGATGTTTGGGAGGAACGCTTACGCCGAGTAGTACATTTCGTACTCGACCGGATGCGGGGTGTGCTCGAAGCGGATCACTTCCTGCATCTTGAGGTCGATATACGCGTCGATGAAGTCGTCATCGAACACCCCGCCGGCCTTGAGGAATGTGCGGTCGGCGTCGAGTTCGCCGAGCGCCTGCCGCAACGAGCCGCACACCGTCGGGATCTGCTTGAGTTCGGCCGGCGGCAGATCGTAGAGGTCCTTGTCGATCGCCGCGCCCGGATCGAGCTTGTTCTTCACGCCGTCGAGGCCCGCCATCGTCATGGCTGCGAAGGCGAGGTAGGGATTGGCCATCGGGTCGGGGAAACGGACCTCGACGCGCTTGGCCTTCGGATTGTTGGTATAGGGGATGCGGCAGGACGCCGAGCGGTTGCGCGCCGAATAGGCGAGCAGCACCGGCGCCTCGAAGCCCGGCACCAGACGCTTGTAGGAGTTGGTGGTCGGGTTGGTGAAGGCGTTGATCGCCTTGGCGTGCTTGATGATACCGGCGATGTAGGACAGGCAGGTCTCCGACAGGTCGGCATATTTGTTGCCGGCGAACACCGGCTTGCCCGCCTTCCAGATCGACTGGTGGCAATGCATGCCGGAACCGTTGTCGCCGTAGACGGGCTTGGGCATGAAAGTCGCGGTCTTGCCGTAGATCTGCGCCACCTGCTGGATGCAGTATTTGTAGATGATCAGGCGGTCAGCCATCACGGTGAGCGGCGAGAATTTAAGGCCGAGCTCGTGCTGGGCGGACGCCACTTCGTGGTGGTGCTTCTCGACCACGCAGCCCATGCGCGCCATGGCGCCGAGCATTTCCGAACGCATGTCCTGCGCCGAATCCTGCGGCGGCACCGGGAAATAGCCCTTCTTGAAGCCGATATGGTGGCCGAGATTGCCGCCCTCGTATTCGGTGTCGGAATTGGTCGGGAACTCGGTGGAGTTGACCTTGAAGCCGGTGTTGTAGGGCGTGGCCGAGTATTTGACGTCGTCGAACACGAAGAACTCGGCTTCGGGGCCGAAAAAGATAGTGTCGCCGACATCCATCGACTTGACCATGCCTTCGGCTTTCTTGGCGATGCCGCGCGGATCGCGGTTATAGGGCTCGCCGGTGGTCGGCTCGAGCACGTCGCAAATCAGCGACAGCGTGGTCTCGGCGAAGAACGGATCGATGCAGGCGGAGGCTGGATCCGGCATGAGGTTCATGTCGGATTCATGGATCGCCTTCCAGCCGGCGATCGAGGAGCCGTCGAACATCTGGCCTTCGGCGAAGGTGTCTTCCTCGATCATCGAAATGTCGAAGGTGACGTGCTGCCACTTGCCGCGCGGATCGGTAAAGCGGAAGTCGGCGTATTTGACGTCGTTATCCTTGATCAGCTTCATGACATCTTTGGCTGTCGTCATGGATTGCATTCCCCCTTTTTTGGATACTGCCCGCGAAAGCTTTGTGCTCGCGGATTAGATAGCGTCGACCCCTGACTCTCCGGTCCTGATCCGGACAGCTTCTTCGATATTGGAAACGAAGATCTTGCCGTCGCCGATCCGGCCAGTCTGGGCGGCGCGCCGGATCGCCTCGATTGCCTTGTCCACCATGTCATCGCCGAGCACGATCTCGATTTTCACCTTAGGGAGAAAATCGACCACGTATTCGGCGCCGCGATAAAGCTCGGTATGTCCCTTCTGCCGGCCGAAGCCCTTGGCCTCGGTGACGGTGATGCCTTGTAGTCCGACCTCCTGCAACGCCTCCTTCACTTCATCGAGTTTGAAAGGCTTGATGATGGCCTCGATTTTCTTCATTGCCTGTCCTTCCTCCCGCGCCTGCCGCACAATCGGGAGCCGCGCTACCGGTTAGCAGGTCCCGTGCCAAGCCAAAGACAAGACGAAAGTCCTTTTGCCGCAATGGTATAAGCCACGGCAGGCGGGCTTGCGAACGGATTGCCTAATGTTCGGCGCCCAGCAATTAAGCATTCTGCATAAACTAATGCCAGCGGGCGGAGAAATGCTGCGCCGCAGTCGCTTGTGCCGAATTGTCGCCCTGACCGCCGCCCGATAGTCTCGACCGCGATGATCGAGCTGCTCACAACCGCCGAGATGGCGGAGGCCGACCGGCTGACGATTGCGGGCGGCACCGCCGGCATCGCGCTGATGGAGACCGCCGGCCGCGCCGTCGCTGACGCGGCCAGCCGCGTGCTGCAAGGCCGTCGCGCAGTAGTTGTGGCTGGGCCGGGCAACAACGGCGGCGACGGCTTCGTGGCGGCGCGCCTCTTGGCCGAGCGCGGGGTTGCGGTGCGGATCAGCTTCGTCGGAGACCGCCAGCGGCTCAAGGGCGACGCTGCGCTGGCGGCCGAGCGCTGGAGCGGGCCGCTCGAGCAAGCATCGCCGGCGGCGATCACAGGGCAGGAACTGGTCATCGACGCGCTGTTCGGCGCCGGCCTCGACCGCGCCGTCGAAGGCCTGCCGCGTGCCATGATCGAGGCTGTGAACGCGAGCAGGGCGCCGGTGATCGCGATCGATTTGCCAAGCGGAGTGAGCGGCACCACCGGCGCTGTGATGGGGGTGGCAGTCAAGGCCAGCCATACCGTGACCTTCTTCCGCCGCAAGCCCGGCCATTTGCTACTGCCTGGCCGGCTGCATTGCGGGTCGATCGAGGTGGTCGATATCGGCATCCCCGCGGCCGTACTGGAGCAGATCAAGCCCACCACCTTTGCCAATGAACCGCCGCTGTGGGGCGGGGTCTATCCGCGACCGCGGCCGAACGACAACAAATATTCGCGCGGCCACGCCGCGGTGGTGTCCGGAGGGCATTCGACCACTGGCGCGGCTCGGCTGGCGGCGCGCGGTGCGCTACGCGCAGGTGCGGGGTTGGTGACCATCGCGTCCCCACGCGATGCGCTCGGCGTCAATGCCGCAGCCAGCTTGGCGGTGATGGTGCGGCCTGTGGATGGCGCGGCGGAACTGGCCGAATTCCTGGCCGACAGGCGGCGCAATGTGGTGGCGCTAGGGCCGGGCGGGGGCGTTGGGCCGGAAATGCGGGAGCAAGTGCAGGCGGCGCTCGCCAGTGACGCGGCCGTCGTGCTGGACGCTGATGCGCTCACCAGTTTTGCCGACGAATTGCCGACGCTCGTCTCAGCCATATCCGAGCGCGGTGCAACGGGTGTGGTGCTGACGCCGCACGAAGGCGAATTCTCTAGATTATTTAGCGCGATAACGGATAATCATGAAGTTAATTCAAAACTTGAGAAAACAAGCCTAGCGGCCGGTTCGAGCGGCGCTATCGTGCTGATCAAGGGGGCCGATACAGTGGTGGCTGCTCCCGACGGACGTGCGGCGATCGCCGCCAATGCCCCGGTCACGCTTGCCACCGCCGGCGCCGGCGACGTATTGACCGGCATGATCGCCGGGTTGTTGGCGCAGGGTATGCCGGGTTTTGAGGCCGTCAATGCCGCCGTCTGGCTGCATGGTGAGGCGGCCGCCAGCTTCGGGCCCGGCTTGATTTCGGAAGACCTGGCCGACGAGTTGCCGCGCGTCTATCGGCGACTATTCGCCGAGTTAAGCGGCTAGGTCACCTCGAACCAGGCCGCCATGCCGAACGCCATGTGTTCGATCATGTGGCAGTGGATCATCCACTTGCCCGGGTTGTCAGCGACAAACCCGATGCGCTCGGCGCGGTCGACATCGACGATCACGGTGTCAAGCCAATAGGGCTTCCACCCCTCGCTGGCGGGGTCGAACTGCCGGAAATGGTGGCCGTGCACGTGCATGGCATGGGGGAAGGTTGTGCGATTGCCAAAAGTCAGCACCACCGTTCGCCCGCGTTTCACGGTGAACATCGGCGGCCCATCATGGCCGGTGGCGGCTACTCCGGCCAGCGCCCAGATGCGTTGCTGCGGGGGCACGCCATAGCCTTGGAAACCACTGCCGCCCATACCTCCGCCCATGCCTCCACCCATACCGCGGCCCATCATCATGCCCATGCCGCCGCCATCGAGCGGTACATTGAGCGCGAAGGCGTTGGCCATATCCAGCTTGGCTGGGATCGGATTGACGGGCAGCGGCACGGGTTCGGCGAGCGGCTTTTCGCGGACCGGAGGACCGGAGTCATAGACCAGGCTGCCGACCTGCAATTCGCCGCCGCGCAGGTCGTCGACCGTGATCGGTGCGCGTGAACCGGGCGATAGCGTGGCGTCGAGAAACAGATCGACACGGTTGCCGGGCGCCAGACGCAACAGGCCATTGGGCGCGACGTTGGGCGGGCAGGGCTGGCCGTCGGTCGCCATCACGCGGGCCACGTGCTTAGCGATACGGAACTGGAAGATGCGCGAATTGGCGGTGTTGACGATGCGCAGCCGCAGCCGCTCATTGGTCTTCACCGGGACGTTGAGGGTGTCCTCGCTATTGAGCGTGATGTACTGGCCGAGCCGGCCGGCCATCATGGCGTCGTGGAAATTGCCGAAGCTCGGCTGGATTTCGCCGTTGTCCATCAGCCGCCAGTCGTCAACCACCAGCATCAGGTCGCGGTCGACTTGCGGCGCGTTGCGCTCCTCGACGATCAATACGCCGTAGAGCCCGCGCGCCAACTGCTCCGAGGACCCGAAATGGGTGTGATACCAGAAGGTACCGGCGTCGGGTGGCGCGAAATGGTAGTCGAAGCTCTGGCCCGGCTCGATCGGCTTTTGGGTGAGAAACGGCACGCCGTCCATGGCATTGGGCAGGCGCAGCCCATGCCAGTGGATGACGGTCGGTTGTTTGAGATCGTTGACCAGCCGGATTTTGAGCTCTTCGCCTTGCTTGACCCGCAGCGTCGGGCCCGGGCTCATGCCGTCATAGCCCCAGATCGGGGTCGGACCGGCGTTCTTGCCGCGCAGCAACGCCGTGCCCGTCCGCGCGTGCAGGACGCGATAGCCATCGGCGGCCGCTACCTCGCCGAACGAGCGCGCCGGCAGGGAAACAGCCGTCACGGTCGCAGCCATGCCGGCAAGCAGGTGCCGGCGGCTGAGGGGGTGCAGGAAAGGCACGGTGGTCATCGATTGAAGCTCGCTTGATCGCGGGCGCCGGCCGGCGCCGGTAGATAGACCATAGTCAGGAAGACGCCTATTGAGGCAGCTCAAAGGCCGCCTATTATTATTGCTGCGGTTGGGATATCGCGTGATATAAGCCCGCCGCCCGAAATGGCCGGGTTTGCCGCCTTGCCCTGACGGGCCGCGGCGTCTAAGCCCTGCCAGATTGCGGCGCCGGAGGCATCCCTTGACTTGCCCTTTGCGGGCGTGGCGGAACTGGTAGACGCGCGGGATTTAGGTTCCCGTGACGAAAGTCGTGGGGGTTCGAGTCCCTCCGCCCGCACCATGCCGAGGGTCTAACGATCGCGGGCGACAAGCCCTTCAATTCCGACACGGCGCGATGCGGCGAACCGGCGCGGCGCGCGTTGCAAGCAGAGAAATGTGTGCTCTATGCAAGTTACCGAAACACTGTCCGAAGGTCTCAAGCGTGAATTCCAGGTGGTCGTTCCCGCCGCCGAACTCGACGCCAAGGTCAATGCGCGCCTCGATGAGCTGAAAGGCCGCATCCGGCTCGACGGCTTCCGGCCCGGCAAAGTGCCGGTGGCACACCTCAAGCGCGTCTATGGCCGCTCGGCCATGGCCGAGGTGATCGAGGCGATGGTGCGCGACACCAACAATCAGATTGTCAGCGAGCGCGGCTTCAAGCTGGCGTCCGAACCCAAGGTGACGCTGCCGGAGGAGAAGGAGGCGATCGAGCAATTAATCGCCGGCAAGAGCGACCTCAACTACACCATGGCGGTCGAAATCGTACCGCCGATCGAACTCACTGATTTCAAGACCATCAAGCTCACCAAGCTTGTCAGCGACGTCGCCGATGCTGAAGTCGACGAGGGCATCGCGCGCATCGTCGAGCAGAACAAGCCGTACGCTGCGAAGGGCGAAGGCGAGAAGGCCGCCAAGGACGACCGCGTCATAATTTCTTACGCTGGTACCATCAACGGCGAACCGTTCGAAGGCGGTAGCGGCGATGACGCGGCCGTACTGATTGGCTCGAACACTTTTATCCCCGGCTTCGAGGATCAGCTCATCGGCATCGCCGCCGGCGAGACCCGCACGCTCAAGGTGACGTTCCCAGCCCACTATCAGGCCGAGCATCTCGCCGGCAAGGACGCCGAATTCATCGTTATCGCCAAGTCGATCGAGACGCCCGGCGAGGTGACGCTCGACGACGCGTTCGCCAAATCGCTCGGGCTTGAATTGCTCGCCAAGTTGCGCGACGCGGTCAAGGATCGCCTCACGCGCGACCATGCGGGCGCCTCGCGGCAGAAGCTCAAGCGCGCGCTGCTCGACGAACTCGACAAGCGCCACAAATTCGAGCCGCCGCCCTCGCTGGTCGAGGAGGAATTCGATCGCGTGTGGAAGTCGGTGGTCCAGGAAATGGAGAACGAGCAAAAGACGTTCGCCGACGAGAATACCACCGAGGAGAAAGCCAAGGCCGAATACCGCGCCATCTCGGAGCGGCGCGTGCGGCTCGGCCTGGTGCTCGCCGAGATCGGCGAGAAGAACAATATCACCGTGACCGAGGAGGAGATCACCCGCGCCGTCACCGAGCAGGCGCGCCAGTTCCCCGGCCAGGAGCAGCGTGTATGGGACTACTACCGGCAAAACCCGCAAGCCGTCGCCGGCCTGCGCGCGCCGATCTATGAGGAAAAGGTGGTCGACTTCCTGCTCGAGCTCGCCGCGGTGGCCGAGAAAAAGGTCCCGCGTGAGGAGCTCTACAAGGATGATGACGAATTCAGCTGCCTGAAGCGCCCCATTGCGCTCGCCGCTTGTCGAAAATAGATCATGCCCGGCGCGGGAGCGGGGCTAACCTAGCCGTCGTGATTCGCGTGAAGGAACCGATATGAACGATCCGGTCGAGACTTATATGCAGCTTGTCCCGATGGTGGTCGAACAGACCAACCGCGGCGAACGGGCCTACGATATCTTTTCGCGGCTTCTGAAGGAGCGCATTATCTTCATTACCGGGGCCATCGAGGACGGCATGGCCACGCTGGTTGTAGCGCAGCTCTTGTTCTTGGAAGCCGAGAACCCGAAAAAAGAAATCTCGATGTACATCAATTCGCCGGGCGGCGTGGTGACATCGGGCATGGCGATCTACGACACGATGCAGTTCATTCGCCCACCGGTGGCCACGCTCTGCGTCGGTCAGGCGGCCTCGATGGGGTCGCTACTTTTGGCCGCAGGCGCCAAGGATCAGCGTTTTGCATTACCGAATGCCCGCATCATGGTTCACCAACCCTCCGGTGGGTTCCAGGGCCAGGCCACCGACATCATGCTGCACGCCCAGGAAATTCTGAACCTGAAGAAGCGACTCAACGAGATATACGTCAAGCACACCGGTCAGTCCCTGAAGAAGATCGAGGACGCACTGGAGCGCGACTTTTTTCTTACCGCCGAAGCGGCCAAGGATTTCGGACTTGTCGACAAGGTTATCGACCGGCGCCCGGAGGAAACGGCTCCGAAACCCGCCTGATGCGTCGCCATGCCACGGTTCCAGCGATTTCCCCAGGCCGGGCGGCGCCCCGGAATGGCCGCTTTTGCTGCCGACCTTGAGCGGGCATTATCGTTAATAGATTCTTGATTATCACGTCGTTAGCATGCTTCGCTTATGATGGGGGGAGTAGCGGGGGTCAGTGGGCCTCCCGAACTTAAGGACTGCCGTGCTGGCGTTCCGGCGCGGAACTTGCTTGGCTTGATGCGGTGCGTCTAGGCGGGTGCAAGATGGCTTAGGCGGCCACGTATATTACGACGGCAAGAGTGTGACGGAGAATGGAATGAGCAAAGTCGGCGGCAGCGATTCCAAGAACACCCTCTACTGCTCGTTCTGCGGCAAGAGCCAGCACGAAGTGCGCAAGCTCATCGCTGGTCCCACGGTGTTCATTTGCGATGAGTGTGTCGAACTGTGCATGGATATCATCCGCGAGGAGAACAAGTCCTCGCTGGTGAAGTCGCGCGACGGTATCCCGACGCCAAAGGAAATCCGCAAGGTTCTCGACGACTACGTCATCGGCCAGGACCACGCCAAGAAAGTACTCTCGGTCGCCGTCCATAATCACTACAAGCGGCTCAACCACCAGACCAAGCATAACGACGTCGAACTCGCCAAGTCGAATATCCTGCTGATCGGGCCGACCGGCTCGGGCAAGACGCTGCTGGCGCAGACGCTGGCGCGCATCCTCGATGTGCCGTTCACGATGGCGGACGCCACCACGCTCACCGAAGCCGGCTATGTCGGCGAGGACGTGGAAAACATCATCCTCAAGCTGCTGCAGTCGGCCGATTACAATGTCGAGCGCGCGCAGCGCGGCATCGTCTATATCGACGAAATCGACAAGATTTCGCGCAAGTCCGACAACCCCTCGATCACCCGCGACGTGTCGGGCGAAGGCGTGCAGCAGGCGCTCCTGAAGATTATGGAAGGCACGGTCGCTTCGGTGCCCCCGCAGGGCGGCCGCAAGCATCCGCAGCAGGAGTTCCTGCAGGTCGACACCACCAATATCCTGTTCGTCTGCGGCGGCGCTTTCGCCGGCCTCGACAAGATCATTTCGGCGCGTGGACGCTCCACGTCTATCGGCTTCGGGGCCAAAGTGGTGGCGCCGGAAGACCGCAAGCAGGGTGAAATCTTCCGCGAGGTCGAGCCCGAAGATCTGCTCAAATACGGCCTGATCCCGGAATTCGTCGGCCGCCTGCCGGTGGTCGCCACGCTCGAAGACCTCGATGAGCCCTCGCTCAAGAAGATCCTGGTCGAGCCCAAGAACGCCCTGGTCAAGCAGTACCAGCGGCTGTTCGAGATGGAATTGATCGACCTCACGCTGGCCGAGGAGGCCCTTGGCGCCATCGCGCGCAAGGCCATTGAGCGCAAGACCGGCGCGCGCGGCCTGCGCTCCATCATGGAAGGCATCCTGCTCGACACCATGTTCGATCTCCCCAGCCTGGAGGGGGTCGAGGAGGGGGCGATCTCCAAGGAAGTCGTCGAAGGTACTGCCCGGCCGCTCTACATTTATGCGGACCGCGGCGACCGCACCGCCGAGCAGGGCGGCGCCAGCGCTTGATGCATTACCGGCGGGGGCTGCCACCACGGAAAGCCCCCATTCGCGTTGTTCCTTGTGCTGTTCGCCGCGTGCAAGACCCTTTTAACTTGAAAAATGGGCCTTACTCGCGAACTCTACGGCGTCATCATACGAATAGTGTCGCAAGCGAGCTGGCGTACGATAGATCGTAGTATTTGAGTGGGTGCTGCTTGCGTACTCACCGACACGGCACTTCGGGCGCCGAGCCCGTTTCTACTGGCACTGTTCTTGCGATGCCGCATCGGCGGGTTCTCTCCAGCAGGGGGCACAACAAGAAGGACGAGGCCAATGAAAAACAAACCACGGCCC
>CAVYZZ010000002.1:0-45000 GCA_963773115.1 uncultured Alphaproteobacteria bacterium
TCTAATCGGCCGGTTGGGGTCAAGCGCTTT
Organism: uncultured Alphaproteobacteria bacterium; assembly: GCA_963773115.1. Lineage (GTDB taxonomy): Bacteria > Pseudomonadota > Alphaproteobacteria > Rhizobiales > Xanthobacteraceae > Pseudolabrys. The sequence continues at coordinate 31 of CAVYZZ010000002.1, forward strand.
CAGACTATCCACCTGTGCAGTGTCGATGTCGCTCACGGGCTCGTGCTTCTCTTCGGAATCGGCACCAAGGCCCTTCCAGTATGGGATTCGAGGACGAGGCGGAACAATCTTTTGGGCGGCCTTGCCGACAGAGTGACGGCAGGTTCAAGCGGACAAACGAACTCACCTCATCCATCGTCCCGCGAGGGACATCATTCCACCGCTCGGTGGAGCTCGGATTTTCTCCTATGCGTTTGATCCTGAGCTGCTGTCATGCCACTGCGGCCTCCCGGGTCCACTGGAACTCGGTGCCGTCAATCCATATGCGGTGCATGATCACGGCCAGCCGGCGCGCCAGCGCCACGATCGCCTTCTTCGTCCCGCGGTGCCTGGCGATCTTCATGGCCCAGGCTTTGAGCCAGGACCACTTGTTGGTGCGGGTCAACATGACCTGGGCCGCCTCGTAGAGCATCACCCGCATCATCTCGTCCCCGCACTTTGATATCGCCCCGGTTCTGTTGATCTCGCCCGATTGATACTTGGAGGGCGTCAGTCCGAACACCGCCCCGACCGCCTTGGAGTTCCGGAAACGGGCCGGCACGTCGACGGTAGCACGATAGGTCAGCGCTACCACGGGGCCGACCCCGGGGACCGTCATCAAGCGCCGGCACACCTCATCGTCCCGCACGATGGTCAGCAGGCGGCGGTGCAGGATGGCGATCTGTTCGCGCAGCACCCGCCGGACGATAAGCAGCGGTTCGACTAGAACGGCCAGGTCGGGAAAGTTCTCGACCAGCTCCCTGATGCGGGCTTCAAACTTTACCGTCCCCACCATGCCAACCTTGAGGCCGAAGTTACGCAACGTACCGCGCAGGTCATTGTCGATGGCGATGGCCTTCGACTGCAGCAGCTTGCGATGCGTCAGCAGCATTCGCAGTTTCTGACTGCGTAACGTCTTCACATGCACCGGACGGTAAAGTCCCGCCCGCATCATCTGCGCCATGCCGCGCGCATCGTTTCGGTCGGTCTTGTTGATCTGTGCCTTCAACACTGCCCGCATGTGCCGTGTCTCGACACAGATCGCCGGCAAGCCTGCTTCGGCCAGTGCGCTGAACAGCCATTGCGACAGCGGCCCGGCCTCCAGTCCGATTCGCTTGAAGCGGTGGGCGGGGTTCGCCAGAACCTGCAGCAAAGCTTCAGGTTCGCTCGCTACCTTCGCTTCCCGCACGATCCTGCCTGTGTCATCCACAATGCAGACGCTGGTCTCCTTGACCGATACGTCCAGTCCAGCAAAATGGTCCATGCTGCGCTTCTCCTTCTGATGCTTGAGGCCCGCAACCACGGTGACCTCGTATTCACCATCAGCCTGAAGCGCAGCACCCAATCTCTTCAGCTATCCACAAGCTGCCGGCCGATTACCCCATCTTTTGGGCCAAAGCGGACAAACATACCGCGCCGGTTTTTGTCGCCTATTGGACCAAAAGCGGACAAACAGCTACGTCGCGCCTCAATGGCTAGGCCGGGAATGACCCATCTGCGACATCACCGACTACTAAACAAAGGCTAAATAGGCGTGGACTTTAGGGCAATACTCCTTCTTGAGTCCAAGTGTGGCCCGCACCGTCCAAGGCTGAGGTGAAATAGTATGGAAAATACATATCAGCCGGAGTTGTGGCGTGATCTCTTCCTCATGCTGGGCACATCGGCGGCTGCGCTCATTGGCCTGCTATTCGTTGCGGCATCGGTTCGTATTAGTGAGTCAATCGATCGTCCGGTTTTTAGAATCCGAGCACGCAGTATTACGCTGCATCTTCTCGCAATGTTTGTGCAAGCTATGGCGGTTCTTACGCCACAGTCGATAAATTTCCTCGGTGTAGAGGTGGTAGTCATCAATTTGTGCGGATTGTGGTTGCCTCTACGATTTCTATACAAGATGATAAAAAAATTCAGATCAGAGCAGAAACGCGAAGGGGTGACCTTCTACCGTGCAACAAGCGTCATCGTGGGTTATCTGCTTGGTGTCGTCGGAGGAATAGGTCTCATAAACTTAGCGAACTGGGGTATGTACCTGATCACTGTCTCCTATGGTGTAATTTTAATTTTTGTGACTTTGACCGCATGGTTGATCATGTTTGGGGCCGAGCAAAAGCAAGAAACGACGAAGGTAAATTGAAACCCTGCCGACCAAAGAGGCCGTTACCTTATTGCGGCGCAGCCAAAAACGCTATTGGCACAAAGCGGACATTCCTGTCTCGCGTCATCCGATGCCCGCTCTCTGGGGTTGGCGGCATTGGTGGCGGCGGCGGGCTGAACGCGCAACTTTAGACGTTCGGAGCTTCGTCAAATTTCTGCTTGAACTCGGCCATCAAAGCTTTCTGTTGCTCTGGCGTCGCGCTTCTCATTTTGTTTGCAGCAGAAAGATGCGCTTCGTCGCCTTTTTGCATTCGCTCCATGACGTGCTCACGGCTCTTCTTGCCTATCTCTTCAAACGATTCCCCGGTGAACGCCGCATCACAAGGCCCACCTAGGTCCCGACATGTCAGTCTTTTCACTACTCGCCTCCTCTTTCATTGATATCGCAATTGAGCGCCACTGAAAGTATATCTCTGTGGCGTTATCGGCAACGATGTGCGCCTAGACTAGCAAGAGCCCGCGGCCGCCAATTAGTCCGCACGAGCGCTCAGTGGCTGTTCGCGATTGAATTTACGAGTGACCTAGTTTGATTGCTGACTAAAATTGAGGCACAGTTAAAAGGTGCCGGGTTTCGGCCCTTTTGGTTTGCCCCTTTTGGGTCGTTTCCGCGCCGAGAGCTCCGGTCAGCAATGGCCGGGGCTCTTTGTGCGAGGCCGCCTCCGATGGAGGCTTCTTTCAATTCAAGCAAAGCGCGCGATGGTCGCTAATGGCACTTTGCGGACAATCGAACCGCACCAGCGTTTGTCCGCTATTGGGCTAACAACGGACATTGGCCGGCACCGGCGCCGAATAGTTTGACCGCTCATGACCCGAAGCGGACATCGTGCGGACTTGCCGCAACGTCCACATTTGACCCTTAAGCGAAATAATTTTTCGATCACCTCTTTGTGTAGTCTAGCGGATCATACGCGGCCTCAATTTTCGGACATGGCGGGCGTCATACGTCTTGATGCGTCTGCTGCACGGACCAAAATCGAATTACTCTCTTCGCGGCTGACTGGGAAAGTCTGAGATATTCTCGTTTCAGGTTATTGAGTTCGTCGTCCGAGACTATTTTGCCGGTTAATTGTTCTCTCAACAGAGAACGCAGCGTGAGCCATGATAATCCGGCGGCCTTGCAAGGAACGAGTAGCGATTTATTGCGGCTATCGGTCATCATGCGCTTGATCATATTCATCGGCGCCGAGCATAATGCAGCAAGTGCGGCAACTGTTTCAGCAAATCTATGTGCTTTCACGAACTCCAGCAGCGCCACCTGATCGAGTTCGCCGTTTTCCTGCATCAGCTCGATAAGACGCTCTGCCGCAGTAAAGTCGTCATTCCTTTCATCATCATCATCGATGACTTCACTTGATATACTGGCCAGTATGTCTTTTATGTCGTCTCGTTTATCCGGCGTCGCCAGGGCTAACAGGCGCGTTCGCACAGCCTCGGTTGCGCGTTCCAGAAGACGACGGAAAATATGCAGTGGAATATCGAGGCGCAAACCGAGCTTTTCGAACAATGATTCATCTTCGGTGAAATCTACAAGACGAGCATAGGTCTTTTCAGAGAACCGGGCCCCTGCATTTTCAGCCAGTTTGTTGATGACGTGTTGATCGCCGCGCTCAATCAAAGTGTCGGTTAAGGACTCACTGAGACTGCTTCGTTTGGAGATTGCGAGCAGGTGCGCTTGGCTTTTAGCCATGGCAATTTCGATAAGATTACGAGTTGTCAGCCGCTCAGACAGCGCCAGAATGGGGCCAGCGATCGCAATTTCATCGTCTCGCGCAAGATCGTTTACGACCTTGATCGGCGCATTGTTGATCGGCGCTAGACGCTCGCTGAGTTCGATGAGAGCTTTTGATTCCATCCGCGTGATGAGATGACCCAACACCTCATCGAATACCTGGATTTGCTCCTCATTGAGCTGTTCTTTTTCACTGAGAAACAGATTGGTGACGCGCCTGAGGGTTTCTACCCGTTTTTCTTGAGAACCGCGTCTAACGACGTCTTCAAGGTCAGAAATGAGCGACCTGTGGTGATACATTGAGTGCGCCCTACTGGGGACGTGCTTGAGGCGCTCCGGCGCCGTTTGTTAAGAGATCGTAAATAAAATCCTATCGGAAAAACGTTTACAAATCGGTCTAGTGATGAGCCCTCGGCGGCATTGAAATCTTTGTAGGGCTGCTAGAGGTGGCGCTAAACATCAAGCAGACTGAATTGGTGCTGTGCCGATTCCACCAACCATCCCAAATCCCGCTATTCGTCGCGCGGGACAAATAGCGCGGGAAGGTCAAAGGCTAAAAACACCAGAATGCCACAAATAGCAGCCGTCAGGATTATGATGATGACTAACTGCGGATTCCATTGTCCGAACATGAGCGTCCCTGCGTTCGAAAAAAAAATAAACACGCCATAATTGTGACGGCCTCGACCAAGGCGCCCCGCGGCAAATGTTGGCACGTCAATCTAGCATGTGTTGCGAACGGTCGCTATTGGCACTTCGCTGCGTTCGCCGCGCTGCAAAAGTTTGGTCGCTATTGGGTGCACAGCGGACAAACAAGGGCGTCGGCCTTGACTAGCTAGGCCGCGAATGACCCAAAGCGGACATTCGTGCAGGCCAATCGATTGGATTGGCGTTGTGCTGATCAGATATTAGCCGCACCTCACCGAATAAATTACTCGTAAATAATAAAGACTCTTCAACTTCGGCTTTGCTTGCGACTCGTGGCTATGATTTGCTGGTGGGGTGGCGTTTGTTTGGTCTCATGGAGCCTAGTATGCGTAGCAAATTGACCTTATCGATTGTTGCAGGTCTCGTGGCTGCGTTGGTCGTCGGGCCCGCTTGGGGACTCACGTTTCAAGTCGGCGATGTTTTTGCTTCCGTTAACAGTGGAAACGTTCAAATTTACCGAAGTGGACCGCTGATCGCGACCCTCAACACAGGACAGGGCGGCTACACTACCGGTTCGACGACAGATTCCGCGGGCAATTTCTATGTGACCAATTTTAGCGCGGGGACCGTGTCGAAGTTTGCCCCGGACGGCACGAGCCTAGGCGTAGTAGCGACTGGACTTAGCTCGCCGGAATCCATTTTGCTTTCGAGTGGTGGTACGGCGTACGTCGGACAAGCTGGTGGCCCCATCAGTACTTTTTCTGGTTCTACTTTCCCCGTAAGCGGCAATACCGACTGGATCGATCTGTCAAGCAACCAGACGACATTCTATTACACCCATGAAGGCAACTCGATTCTTCGTTATGACACAGGCGCCGGACAACTGTCGGACTTTGCCACTGGTTTGCCGGGAAGTAGCGCTTTCGCATTGCGCATTTTGCCGAATGGCGACGTGCTGGTCGCCGACTCCGGGTTGGTGGTGCTGCTTGATTCCGGGGGAAGTACTGTCCGGACGTATACCACTTCCAACTCCGACCCTTCGTTGTTCTCACTGAACCTCGATCCCGACGGGACATCGTTCTGGACCGGGGGGTTCTCCACGGGGCTGCTTTACCAGTTTGACATCGCGACCGCCGCGCAGCTTACGGTCATCGACACCGGTAGCGGATACTACAACCTTTTCGGCGTTTCTGTTTATGGCGAATACCAGGCCGGTGGCGGTGGCGTCGGAGGCGGTGATAGTAATACTCCCCTCCCGGCGGCGCTGCCGCTTTTCGCCACCGGCCTCGGCGCATTGGGTCTGCTCGGTTGGCGGAGGAAGAAAAAGGCTGCGGCAATCGCTGCCTGATCAAAACAGCGAATCGGATTTCGGAAGGATCGCCGCGCTGGCGGTCTTTCTGTTTGTGCTGATGGTCGCTAATGGCACTTAGCGGACAAGCCAACCACGCCTGCGTTTGTCCGCTATTGGAGCAACAGCGGACATTGATCGGCGCTGATGCCGGATGGCTCGGTCGCTAATGACCCGAAGCGGACATCGATTGTGCAGTGCGAAATGTCCGCTTATGACCCAAAGCGGACATGGTGTGTGCGGTGCAAAATGTCGGCTTTTGCTCTTTGCCGCATAAAAGCAATTTTTGAACGTTCGACCTTCCCTTGGTTGCTGAGCCCACAATGGAGAATGGTCAAATTCTTGCCACCCCGAAATCCCAAAAAAGACACCGAGTAAATTAGACTTATCGCTGCCCTGTTCACGGAGGAATCCAATGCGGAAAGTATTGACTACATCTCTGATCGCCTTGTTTTTCAGCATAGGCACGCTGGCGGGCGTTGCTCAAGCCCAGGAATGCAAAAGCTATACAAACAAGGCATCTTGTACCGCTGACAAGGCCTGTAACTGGACTGTGAAGAACAACTGCAAGAAGGTAAAAAAATAGAAATAGGGCGTACTTGACCTCCGGAAGTTCGATACAGTGCAAGGCTACGCGTTCTCGGGGCGCAGCAAACGGAAGCATGTAGCAGCATAATCGCGAACACAAATCGGAGATACTTAGGACCGCCGCGAGGCGGTCTTTCTTTTTGTGCAGATCATGTTGCGATGCGTTTGGTCGCTAATGGCACTTCGCTGCGTTCGCCGCGCTGCAAAAGTTTTGGTCGCTATTGGACGAACAACGGACAAAGGGTGGCTCTGGAGCCCGATGTCTCGGCAGCGAATGACCCGAAGCCGACAAAGGCTGAGTTTGGACTGGGATCGTTTGTTCGCAAATGGCCCAACCGTGACATTGGCGGTTCAGGGCACCAGTTCGACGTCCGGCATGACAAAGCTCTTGTTCCAGAACGCGGCTTGCGGTCCATAGAAACGGAAGATGGGATATGGCCGCTTGCCCTGTGTTGGCACCCAGTTGGCTTCTAACCCAACCGGCGCCTTCGGGCCGATGTAGAGATCGACGCTTCCATCGCTGTTCATCTTCAGTCGGGGTTTGTCGAACGACGAGATGCCAGGGCGCATTTCGGGCGAATAGATGAAGGCCCAAGTTGCTTGATCATAGACCGTAAGCGACCAGAATTGCGATACCGGCACGTTGGCTGGCACATGCATGCGGTATGTTTTGCCACCCTCCAGCCGCGCACCTTCTTTATCGGCGAACGGAGCGAGATACATCGTCGCGGCGTGCTCGTTCAGAACCTTGGGATAATACGTTCCGAGAAAAAACTGAACGGCGCGAGCGTCGATCAGAATGGATGTGTTGGTGACATAGTCAAAACCTTGGTCCGGCCCCGGGATCAGAGAGCTGGCCCAGTGGCGATCCGGCCAAAAAGGGTTGCTATTGGCGCGGGCCTCGGCCTGTTGTTGCAGGTAGAACCAGGCATCGACCACGGCTTTTTCCAATGCCGCCTTTACAACAGGCGACGGGGCGAACGGCTTGCCGGATTCGATGCCGATCGAAGCGAGCATTCCCATCATGACTTTATCGCGGGTCTGAACGGGTTCAACGCTGACGATATCGTAAAGGTCTTTAAAGTAGCGCGCATCGTAGAACGGCAAAGTCGGGTAGCGCATGTCGGACGAATCGACGAATTTTTGCGGCGGAGGATCGGCGGCCTCGCTGAGAAAATACATTCTAAGCTTTCGCGCATAGGCGTATGCATCGGCGTCGGTCGCGCCGGCCAGCTTGACCGAACGGAACGCAAAGGCGACGCGGTAGCCCGTCGATTAAATCACAAGGTAGCCCTTGGGAATTGGCTTTTTATAGCCGGGCGGTAGCAGCAGATATTTGCCGCCCCGTCCTTTGTCGGCACCTGACGGCCCCACATCGGCGATCGCTGTCTGCCACGCATCGACAATCTGGCCGTACATCACCGACTTCGCGGTCCTGGCGGGGACCTCCAGCACCACCGGCCCCTTGCGCAGATCGGAATAGGCGGCGACATAAGGGGTGGCGTTGTTCGCGGTGAGTACTTCACAGCGCGGCGTGCAGGTCTGCGACATGGCCAAGATGCCATTGTCGGAGATGCCGAGATGTTCAAAAGCGCCCGCCCGCATCCGATAGATGGAGACGGCTGGCATCGACCAGAGCACCGCCTCGAATGCGCGCTGGTAGGCGACCTGCGCACCGAGATCGCCGGTCGACGGCTTGGAGCCAGGAGCGGGCTGGCCACCGAGCGGCTCGGTGACTTGGGCGTATGAAGGCAGGCTTCCGAAGAAAGCTGCACAGGCAAGCGTGGCAACTAGCAGTCGGCGAAAATGTCTGCGGCTCATCTTCTGAGTACTCCGTGGGTGATGGTAAGAACGCTAGCAATAGGGTCAACTAACATCAATTTGAACACGTACAATCTTGGTCTCCTATTGGCACTTCGCTGCGTTCGCTGCGCTGCAAAAGTTTGGTCGCTATTGGACCCAAGCGGACAAAGGCAGATTTTGGCCGCGGTCCGTTTGTCGGTTTATGACTCGACTGCGACATTGGCTAACTAAATTCCCGAAGGCTTTTTCTGGGCATCGGGCCCCGGTCGGTTGGCTTTTAGCCCCGCAAAAGTCCGCGAGTGCAATTTTCCGGAAATCAGGCATACATGCTCGCGGAGGACTGGCTAGCTGTTGCCGCGAGTTGCAAGACGCACTCAGACGCTAACACCAAAAAACCAGCCAACGCCTGCGGTGACGGCCATCGCAAATACTCCCCAAATCACCACCCGTAAGGTAGCGCGCAAAATCGGGGCCGCGCCCGCTTTGGCCCCCAACGCACCAAGAGCGGCCAATGTAATGACAGTGACCACAAGGACAAGCGGGATGATCGAGCCTGCGGGCGCCGCAAGCGCTGCCAACAAAGGGATCGCCGCAGCAATGCTGAAAGTCACGCCCGAAGTGAATGCGGCTTGCAGCGGGTTGGCTGCGTGCGCTTCCGAAAGCCCAAGTTCGTCTCTAACATGCGTGCCAAGCGCATCTCTTTCGGTCAGTTCCTTAGCAACTACAAGGGCAGTCTCTTCGCTTAGCCCTTTCTCCTGGTAAATGGCGGCGAGTTCGGCGAGTTCGGCTTCTGGAAACTCCTTCAAAGCTTTGGTTTCCCGTACGATGTCGGACCGCTCGGTATCGGATTGCGAAGAGACGGATACATATTCGCCTGCAGCCATCGACATTGCGCCTGCAGAGAGCCCAGCAATGCCTGCGATGAGTACTGTGCTTGGGTTCGGATCGGCTGCAGCTACCCCCACTATCAAGGACGAGACGGAAACCACCCCGTCATTCGCGCCAAGGACCGCAGCGCGTAGCCAGCCACTGCGAGTGATATAGTGCGGGTCTCCCGGATGGGCCGTCGCTTGGGGCATATTGTTACCTTTACGAAGTTGAGGGTGAGCCAGCCCTTTACACCAAACGACCAAAAAGGATTTCTTTCGCGGAACAAGAATAGGTTACCGGCATCCGATGCGATTGGCTGGTTCGTCAAAGACGGCGAAAATTCCACTGCGTTCCTGCATCGCAGCGAAGGACGCAAATGGCACTTAGCTGACATTCCAGCCACATCTGCGTTGTCCATTTTTGGACCAAAGCAGACAAAAGCGAATTCTAGCTCGCGATATTTTTGCGACTTTTGTGTTTTACGGGCAGCGGCGGGGAGTTGCGTCGCCGTTGTTGCGACGGTGTTGCGATATAAGCCATTTATCTGCGGCTTTGTCGCATAAGTTTTTGAAGCGGAATGGAAAAGCCGACCAGATGCTAAGGCGGGACAAGCCTTTGAAGGCGCGATCGGTACGTCCGCGAAGTTTTTCCGTCTTAATTCAGAGACGAATTCCGATACTCGCGCCGATATTGAATATTATCCGCTCTTCCCCCCAAAGCAGGCATTCGCCAATTCACGTCGCATGTCCGCTATTGCTCCAATAGCGGACAAACGCGGGCACGGCTAGATTGTCCGCTAAGTGCCAATAGCGACCATCATGGTCGGTGGTCACCCCCCTTCAACTAAAGTGTGAAGGCTGATCCAGCGAAGGAAACGGCTGCTTCGTTGATTCGGCTCATACTTTTCGTAACTTTGTAATTTTTGCGTCTCTTTGGTGTCATCCGCGTCCGCGCTACTCCGTGCTACTACTGCGTAACGAGTAGGTGCGGATCGAAACGGCATCTGAATACTGAAGCACCGTCGGTTGAATTTGAAAGGGCAGCAACTGCCGCCCTTAACACGAGCAGGAGATCGATCATGCATATGACCCGCCGTCAGGCGGCAATCGGCGGCGTTAGCTTGCTCGCCGGCACAACGCTAAGCACCATGAGCCGAGCGGAGCTCGGCGCCATTCTCGGAATTGGCGAAGGACTCGATGACTTCTGGCTCGCCACCGATGCCTACATCTTCGGCTACTCGCTGGTGACGATGGAGATGACGCGCCGCGTCTTCACAAACGTCCCGAAGCCGGAAGGGACCCGGGCGCCAATGGGTCAGATGATCAGGCTGCGCGAATATCCGAACGCGTCCTTCAGGGACGTAACGGCACCGAACGCCGATACGCTTTACACCACGGCGTTCTTTGATGTCGGCAAAGAACCATGGGTGGTTAGCGTCCCCGACATGAAGGGCCGTTATTGCCTTTTCCCGCTCCTGGATGGCTGGACCACCGTGTTCCAGGTCCCTGGCAAGCGCACGACCGGGACCAGGGCTCAGACCTATGCGATTACCGGCCCGGGCTGGAAGGGCAAGCTGCCGTCTGGCGTGAAGGAATACAAATCGCCGACTAATATCGTGTGGCTGCTTGGCCGCATCTATTGCACCGGTACGCCGGAGGACTATGCGGCCGTGCACAAACTGCAGGACGAAGTCAAGCTCGTCCCGCTGAGCTCCTACGGCAAACCCTACACGCCGCCTCCACACACCGTCGATCCGTCCATCGACATGAAGACGGCCGTGCGCGATCAGGTCAACAAGATGGACGCGATGTCTTATTTCACGCTGCTTTGCGAACTCATGAAGACCAATCCACCGGTGGCGGCGGATGCGCCGCAGATTGCCAAGTTTGCCAAGATCGGGATCGTGCCCGGCCAGGACTTCGATGCGAGCAAGCTGAAGGCCGATTTCATGAAACGCATCCCGGAGGTCAGCGTCGACCGGGTCATGATTCAATTCAAAATCAACAAGGCCATCGAAAACGAAAACGGGTTCGCCTTCACCACCAAGACCGGCATCTACGGCACCGACTACCTGATGCGGGCTCTCGTCACCGCCATCGGGCTCGGCGCCAATCGTCCGCAAGATGCGGTTTATCCGACGTCGCAGAAGGACGCCCACGGCAAAGCCTATAGCGGCGCCAACAAATACGTGATGCACTTCCCCAAGGGAAAATTGCCGCCAACTCACGGGTTCTGGTCGCTCACGATGTACAACAGTAGCTATTTCTTCGTGGAAAACCCGCTCAACCGCTACTCGCTCAGTCCGCGCCAACACCTGAAGACCAACCCCGACGGGTCGACCGATCTTTACATTCAGAAAGATTTACCGGGGAAGGACAAAGAATCGAACTGGCTGCCCGCGCCTTCCGGCGACTTCATCCTGATGCTGCGGATGTATTGGCCGAGCGAGAAAAAGCCTTCAATCATCAACGGCACGTGGACGGTCCCGCCGGCCAAGAAGGTGTAGTCAGGCGCAGACTAAATCTAACCTCGCGGCGGCTGTGACCGTCCGCCGCGAGGTTCAATGCGCCATCAATCAGCAGTGTCTGCTTTGGGTCATTAGCGGACAAGCCATTCAGCGTCGGTGTCGGCCAATGTCCACTCTTGTCCGAAAGTGGACAAATCCAGGCGCGCTTCGGTTGTCCGCTTTGTGCCATTAGCGACCAATTGCACCGCAGTATGATCGGCGCAAAAGAAAGACCGCCTCGCGGCGGTCTCTCCGAAATCCGATCAGTGTTTTGATCAGGCGGCAAGGTCCGTCCGTGCAGCGTCAATTAACCGCTTGCGATCACGTTCGCCCTGCGCTGCGGATTTGAGTATGCGTTGGGCTAGCAGGCTTCGGCTCATCGTTTCCCGCTGCCGAGGTCGGAGTGATGCCCACGCATCCTCCAGTATTTTTCTTAATAGCGCGACCGTTTTGAGATCAAAATATGCAGGCGTCTCTCGGTCCATAAATTCCTTCCAAATTTTTCAGGATTTCTTCCTCGCCGACTTAGGGCCATTAAGCGGCGATTACTCTCTATCGTCGTCAGGCCGCCAGATCAGGTGATAGTTCGAGATATGCGAACCGGCGTGACCTGACGGCTTTTTTGAACCAGCGGATGAGAGACTACTGCATTGGCATGATCTCATCCAGGTGGTTAGCCGAGGGCGCGAAGGTCTGCGGCGCCGGCGGCCTATAGTTGAGCGCTGAGTGCGGCCTGATCGTGTTGTAGTGCTTGCGCCATTGCTCGATGACGATCTGGGCCTCTTTCAGGCTGTAGAAGAGTTCTCCGTTTAGCAGCTCATCGCGTAGTTTCCCGTTGAAGGATTCGCAGTAGCCGTTCTCCCAGGGGCTACCAGGTTCAATGAACAGTGTTTTGGCTCCGACCTGCGTCAGCCAGTTACGCACGACCTTTGCGGTCATCTCAGCGCCGTTGTCGGATCGGATGTGCTCCGGCACACCGCGCATAAGCATGACATCGGCCATCGTCTCAAGCACGCCGAAGCTGTTGATCCGGCGCGCCACCCGGATCGCCAGGCATTCGCGCGTGAACTCATCGATCAGGGTCAGCAGCCGGAGCTTGCGGCCATCATGGGTCTGCGCCTCCACGAAGTCGTAGGACCAGACATGATTGCGCCGTTCCGGCCGCAGCCGGATGCACGATCCATCGTTGAGCCAGAGCCTGCCTCGCGGCCGCTGTTTCTTGGGTACTCTGAGCCCCTCACGGCGCCAGATCCGCTGTACACGATCGCAGCCCACATTCCACCCGGCCTCGTCCAGTAATGACTTGATCCGACGATAGCCGTACCGGCCGTACTGCGATGCTAACGCGATAATGGCCTGCGTCAGCGCATCTTCATCAGCACGAACGATGGTGGTGTAGCGCTGCGTTCCGCGTGGCTGACCGACAATCCGGCAGGCATGACGCTCCGAGAGGCCGTACTTCCCTCGAATGCGTTCAACCGCCTGCCGGCGCCGTTCGGGGCTTACAAGTTTCCCGAGGCAACGTCCTTGAGCACCTGCTTCTCAAGCGACAGATCGGCAACAAGACGCTTCAGCCGAACATTCTCACGCTCAAGGTCCTTCATCCGCTTCGCCTGGTCGATCTCAAGGCCCCCGTACTCCTTGCGCCAGCGATAAAAACTCTGCTGCGATATGCCCGCCTCCCGGCAGGCCCCAGGCGCAGATTTACCCTGTGCCATCAACACTTCAATCTGACGAAGCAGCGTCACAATCTGCTCCGCGCTGAACCTCTTCTTCGGCATGACCCAGGCTCCTTTCCAAGCTACTTTCTCACATCGCTTGGTCTAAAAAAGCCAGGTCAGGTCACACGCCGGTCCCCATCGATGAATGCGCCGGCCAGCCGCAGCCCAAGCCACGCCAGGAACACCGCCGCCAGCATCAACTCGACCGCGTAGAGCGTCACTGCCGGCGCCATGGCGAAGCCGATAAGCGACATCAGTCCGGCGATAGCGACCGGCACGATATTGCCGCGCCACCGCGGTGGGGCGGCCGACAGCGTCGGCCAGGTCCGTTTGAGCTCACCGGACGCGCGCGCGGCCAGCGTCTTGCCGGCGTGGCGCAATACGAAACGGGTGAGGCGGTCGGCGCTGGTGAAACGAAATCGGCGCGTCAACTGCGGATTGTCTTCGATGATCCCGCTGATCCGCCGCGCGGCGGTGGCGCGGGGAGCAACCACCAGACAAAGCTCGTCGTTGATCATCATCGGCAGCAGACCGGCGGCGGCAGAATTCGATCAGCCGCTCGTTTCCGATTGGACACAGCGCGCGAGGAATGGCGTCCAGCGGTTCGAAGGCCACGCCGAGGTGCTCGCCAAGGGCGCGCAAGTAGGTTTCCTCGCTGAGCGTTCCGGCGGCGATCAAGACCCGGTCGGCGCCAACGGCAAGGGCAGCCGCACGGTCCTCGGCGGCGGCAAGTGTGCCGGGGGCTAAGGCGGAGCGCAGACAATCGATTTCCGGGAATCGGCGGGGTTCGCTCTCACCGCCGTCGCCGAATGCGAGCGCCCATGGATCGATCGACGGGCTATCGGCGGTACCGCCAAACGAAATCTTCGAGCGGGCCAACGCCACGCCAGCGTCCACAAACGCCATACCCACCGCCCCCACACGTCTCGGCAGATGGTAGCGCCGCTACAACCTTTTCGCGAGTCCGAATTGTGGGTCGGGAGGGATCGATGGTCTCGGTTCCGGCATGGCCGGTCGTGTTTGGCCGGGTACGGATGTTGGTGCTAGAAGGGCCGCCATGGCGGGATTTATGTCGCACTATGCGGTGCCGGCCGCGGTCATCGCGGTGGCGATCGTATTACTGCTCGGCCTTATCAACATGATGCGCGGCGGCTCGCCCAACCGCTCGCAAAAGCTGATGCGGCTGCGCGTGCTGCTGCAATTCGTCGCCATCATCGTCATCATGGCCACGATCTGGGCCATGGGACGTTGACGCTGGGCCGCTGACGGAACTAGGTGCGGCGACGCTTCTAGCCGCTATTTCGCCGGCACCGCCCGCATATACTCGACCTTTTCTTTCTTCTTCTTTTTGGCCATCTCTTTCGTGGACTTCTTGGCCATGGCCGAAAGCTCGGCGGCAGCGGCCTCGGCCGAGACGGCATGGGCGCCGCAGGCGCTGGCCGGGGCGGTCAGCGGCAGCGCCAGCAGGCCCGCAGCCAGTCCGATCACGAGAAATCGCATGTGTGTCCCCCCATACCTTGAGATCGAAACGGGATAAGATAGGGATACAGACTACGCCAATTCCGAGCCGGGGCGAAAGGTCCGCGAAGGCCGCCATGGTCGTACTCAACCGCATCTACACCCGCACCGGCGACGACGGGACGACCGCGCTCGGCACCGGCGCGCGGCGCAAGAAATACGACCTGCGCGTGGAGGCGTACGGCACCATCGACGAGGTCAATGCGGTGGTCGGCCTGGTCCGGCTGCATGCCGCAGGCGCAGCGCTCGATCCCGCCCTGGCACGTATTCAGAACGACCTGTTCGACGTCTCAGCCGATTTGTGCCTGGCCGAGAAGGGGCCCGGCGGTGCGCGGCTGACCGTGACCGACGCCCAGGTGGCCTGGCTGGAAGGCGAGATCGACCGGCTCAATGCCGAACTGGCGCCGTTGAAGTCGTTCATTCTTCCCGGCGGCAGCCCGGCCTCGGCCTATCTGCATCTCGCCCGCACCGTGTGCCGGCGCGGCGAGCGCCTCATGGTCGCACTCAAGGACAAGGAAGGTGAGGGCGTGACAAAACCCTCGCTCAAATACGTCAACCGGCTGTCGGATTACCTGTTCGTCGCCGGCCGCTACGCCAACGACAAGGGTGCTAGCGACGTGCTGTGGGCCCCCGGGCAGAACAGATAGTTGCTAGGTGCGCCGCAGCATAAACGTTGACATGCCAACGGCCCGGCCTTTAGCTTCCGGCCGCTTTCTTTATGCGTTCAGCTGGGTTGGGGGATCATGAAAATTCTGGTGCCCGTGAAGCGGGTGGTCGACTTCAACGTCAAGATCCGCGTCAAGGCCGACGGTTCCGGCGTCGAACTTGCAAACATCAAAATGTCGATGAACCCGTTCGACGAGATCGCCGTCGAGGAGGCGATCCGGCTGAAGGAAGCCGGCAAGGCGACCGAGATCATCGCGGTGTCGATCGGCCCGCAGCAGGCCTCCGAGACCATCCGCACCGCGCTCGCCATGGGCGCCGATCGCGGCATCCTGGTGAAGGTGGATGGCACGGTCGAGCCGCTGGCGGTGGCCAAGATCCTCAAGGGCGTGGTCGAGGCGGAGCAGCCTGGCATCGTCATCATGGGCAAGCAGGCGATCGACGACGACTGCAGCCAGACCGGCCAGATGCTGGCGGCGCTGCTCGGCTGGTCGCAAGGCACCTTCGCCTCCAAGCTCACGCTCGACGGCGACAGCGTCACCGTCACCCGCGAAGTCGACGGCGGCCTGCAGACGGTCAAGTTGAAAGCGCCGGCCATCATCACCACTGATCTACGGCTGAACGAGCCGCGCTATGCCAGCTTGCCCAACATCATGAAGGCGAAGAAGAAACCGATCGATGAGAAGAGCCCGGACGCCTACGGCGTCGACGTCAAGCCGCGGCTGCAGGTGCTCAAGACCACGGAGCCACCGGGACGCAAGTCGGGCGTCAAAGTCGGTTCGGTCGCCGAGCTGGTCGGCAAGCTCAAAGACGAAGCGGGGATTTTGTAATGACCACGCTTCTTATTGCAGAACATGACAACAAGAGTCTGAAGGACTCCACCAACAAGGCGCTCACGGCCGCCAAGGCGCTGGGCGGCGACGTACACGTGCTGGTCGCCGGCAAGGACGCCAAGCCCGCGGCCGAGGCTGCCGCGAAGCTCGACGGCGTCGCGAAAGTGCTGCTGGCAGATAGCCCGGCTTACGAGCACCAGTTGGCCGAGCCGTTGGCCGCGCTCATCGTCTCGCTCGCCGGCGACTATGACGCCATCGTTGCGGCGGCGACTACCACCGGCAAGAACGTGATGCCGCGTGTGGCAGCGTCGCTCGACGTGATGCAGATTTCCGAAGTCACCAAGGTCGTCGCGCCCGACACTTTTGAACGCCTGATCTATGCCGGCAACGCCATCCAGACCGTGAAGTCGTCGGACGCCAAGAAAGTCATCACCGTGCGCACCTCGACCTTCCAGGCGACGGGCGAGGGCGGCGCGGCACCGATCGAGAACGCCACGCCGGCAGCCGATCCGGCGCTTTCCAGTTTCATTGGCGAGGAATTGTCGAAATCGGACCGGCCCGAATTGACCTCGGCCAAGATCATCATTTCCGGCGGCCGCGCCATGCAGAGCCGCGAAAACTTCACCAAATACATCGAGCCGGTGGCCGATAAATTGGGCGCGGCTGTCGGCGCCTCGCGTGCGGCCGTCGATGCCGGCTATGCGCCCAACGACTGGCAGGTTGGCCAGACCGGCAAGGTGGTGGCGCCCGAGCTTTACATCGCGGTTGGTATTTCGGGCGCCATCCAGCATCTCGCCGGCATGAAGGATTCCAAGGTCATCGTCGCCATCAATAAGGACGAGGAGGCCCCAATTTTCCAGGTCGCCGACTACGGTCTGGTCGCCGATCTTTATCAGGCGCTGCCGGAACTGGCGGCGGAACTCGGCAAGCTCGGGCGTTGACCACGTCCGGGAAACTGCCGGCCGGGGCGTGGTGCCGCCGGGCGGTTCGTCGTAGAAGGGCGTACGTGGCAACCTAGACGCAGCCGGGACGCTGCGTCTTCGCATCGACGGAAACGGATTATGGCGCGCAGTATCAAAAGTGTCGGGGTGATCGGCGCCGGACAGATGGGCAATGGCATCGCCCATGTCTGCGCGTTGGCGGGCTTTCCAGTCATGCTGAACGACGTGTCGGGCGAGCGCATCAAAGCCGGCATGGCGACCATCAACGGCAACATGGCGCGCCAGGCCGCCAAGGACACGATCACCGAGGATCAGCGCAAGAGCGCGCTAGCGTTGATCAAGCCGGCGGAAAAATACGACGCGCTGTCGGATTGCGATATCGTGATCGAAACCGCGCTCGAAAAGGAAGACGTCAAGCGCAAGATCTTTGCGGACCTGTGCGCGAGTTTGAAGCCCGAAGCCATCATCGCCACCAACACCTCGTCGATATCAATCACGCGGCTGGCGTCCTCCACCGACCGGCCGGAGCGCTTCATCGGCATTCACTTCATGAACCCGGTGCCGCTGATGGAGCTGGTCGAGGTGATTCGCGGAATCGCCACCGACGACGCCACCTTCGAGAGCAGCAAGGCGTTCGTTAGCAAGCTTGGCAAGATCATCGCGGTGTCGGAGGACTTCCCGGCCTTCATTGTCAACCAAATCCTGTTGCCGATGATCAACGAGGCGATTTACACGCTGTACGAAGGCGTCGGCAACGTGGAGTCGATCGACACCGCCATGCGGCTCGGCGCCCACCATCCGATGGGGCCGCTCGAACTCGCCGACTTCATCGGGCTCGACACCTGTCTGTCGGTCATGCAGGTGCTCTACGAGGGCCTCGCCAACTCGAAATACCGACCGTGCCCGCTGCTGGTAAAATACGTCGAGGCCGGCTGGCTCGGCCGCAAGACCCAGCGCGGTTTCTACGACTACCGCGGCGAAAAGCCGGTGCCGACGCGCTAGCCGGTCAGGCTTTCGCCGGCGTCATCCAGCCGATGCCGGAGCCCCACGGTTCCTTCAGAACAGCGATGCGACCGACGCCCGGCACATCGAAAATCGGCCGCATCAGCGTCGCGCCGGCGCCTTGCGCCTTCTTCACGCGCGCATCGACGTCGTCAACCGCAATATAAGACATCCAGCCTTCAGGCACGCCGTCGAACTTGGGGCTCGTCAGCGGAAACAGCCCGGCGACAAAGCGCTCACCAACCTTCGCCATCCAATAGGTGCCGCCCTCTGGCATCGGCATGCCTTCAAAGCTCCACCCGAGCGTGTCGGCGTAGAATGTCTTGGCTTTCTCGGCATCGCGGGTCATCAACTCGTTCCAATAGAAGGTCGCATGTGACCAAGCCTGCGGCATGTGTCGCTCCTATGATCGTCAGGCGAGATACTTTTCCAGCTTGTCCATTGCGCCGTTCCACCCGCCCTGGTGACTGTCGCGCGCCGCCTCGTCGAAGAACTGGTCGTGCGTCAGCGTCATCATCGTGCCACCGCCGTCATTCTTGAAAGTGAGGGTGACCAGCGACTCGCGCTCCGGCGTCGACTTCCAGGCCCAGGTAAAGACCAGCTTCTCATTCGGGACCACTTCACGGTAGACACCGCTGACGTCGTGCTCCTCACCGGATGGCGTTTGCATCAGCCATCGATAACGGCCGCCGGCGCGTGCGTCGCATTCGGCGCGCAGCACCTTCACTTCGCCCGGCCCCATCCAGCGCTTTACTTTTTCCGGGTCCGTCCAGGCGGCGAAGACTTTCTCCGGTGGCGCGTTGAAGCGGCGCTTGATGGTGAGGCTCGGCTTGGTGCTGACGGTGGCCATGTGTCGTCCTCCAGGAAGGCGGCGAGGCGGTCGAGCCGCTCGCTCCAGAATTTCTGATAACGGTTGAGCCAGTCGTTGGCGTCGCGCATCGGCTCCATCCGCAGCCGGCAAGAAACGATGCGCCCGTTTTTGGCGCGCGCCACCAGGCCGGCGTCGGACAGCACGTCGAGATGCTTCATCACCGCTGGCAGCGACATGGCAAACGGCTTGGCGAGCGCGCTGACGGAGGCGCTATCGGTCTGGCTCAGGCGCGCGACGATGGCCCGCCGCGTCGGGTCGGCGAGGGCTGCGAAGGTGCGGTCGAGCGCGGCTGAATAGTTAACCATATGGTTTACTATAGGCGGGCGCCGGAAGGTGTCAAGGCGGCAAAGGTGGTGCCAAAGTCGACGTTTGCAAATTGTTGACCAAATGACCCTAAGGTTATGCCGGCATGAACCCGGCAACCCTCGCAGCAGCCTTGGCCGGCGCCCAATTGAGCGCCGCGCAGATGGCCATGGCGGCCAAGATGATCCGCATGAATGCGGACAACGCGGCGTCTATTGTCAAAGTGATCGAGTCCGCCCAGCAGAATATGACCAACCTTGCCAACGTGGCGGCGGGTGTCGGGCAGAATCTCAATATCAGCGCCTAGCTCCGGCCAGCGCCACCTTCGCGCCTAGCGCTTCCCGAGCGCCGCCTTGATCAGCTTGATCGCGTCCGGGTTTGCCCAATCCGCCGGTCCCGCGATGGTGCCGATCTCGCAGCCGTGTGGATCGATCAGCATCGTGGTCGGCATGCCGAAGGCGCGGCCGATGGCTTTGAGGTCCTGGAAGGCTTTGGCGGTCGGGTCGGCGTAATAGGCAAGCTTCTGCACGCCGATGTCCTTGAGAAAGCGTTTCGGCTTGTCGGGGTCGCGGGTGTCGATATTGACCGCCACCACCTGGAAATCTTTGCCGCCGAGCTCGCCTTCGAGCGCTTCCAGCGTTGGCATCTCCTTGCGGCAGGGCACGCACCAGGTGGCCCACAGGTTGAGCAGCACCGTGCGGCCGCGGAAGGAGGCCAAGCTCATCGGGTTGCCGGTGGCGTCCGTGAAGGCGAGGTCGGGGACTTTGAGTGGGCCCTTGGCGACGTTAACCGCGGCCACCTCGCCGCGCGCGAATGGCGCCACTTTTTTCGCCAATTCCACCGCCGGCCGGCAGGCCGGGTCGCCGCCCGCATTGCCTCGCAGGGCCGAAAACCCGTATACCCCGGCCAGCCCGACGGCCAGGCCGGCAATGCCGCCCGCCACGATCATGGCAAGCCGCATTTTGCCCGAGCTGGACGAAGGACGCGTGGGATCGGTCATGAGCGGCGAAACCTCAATGGTTGTGCCAAGAGACGGAACATGAGCAACAAAATGTGGGGCGGGCGCTTTACGTCCGGCCCGGATGCCATCATGGAGGAGATTAATTCCTCCATCGATTTCGACCGGCATCTCTACCGCCAGGACATCGCCGCGTCCAAGGCCCATGCCGACATGCTGGCCAAGCAAGGCATCATTGGGGCGGATGACGGCGAAAAGATCGTTCACGGTCTAGACACGATCCTGTCAGAAATCGAGGGCGGCAAGTTTTCGTTCAAGCGGGCGCTCGAAGACATTCATATGAATGTCGAGTCGAGGCTCGCCGAGCTGATCGGCGAGCCGGCCGGGCGGCTGCACACCGCGCGCTCGCGCAACGACCAGGTGGCGACCGATTTTCGGCTGTGGACGCGCGACACCATCGACGCGCTTGATGCGGCGCTTCGCGGTTACCAGCGCGCGCTGGCCGAGAAGGCGCTGGCGCATGCCGGCACCATAATGCCGGGCTTCACCCATTTGCAGACTGCGCAACCGGTGACCTTCGGCCACCACCTGCTTGCTTATGTGGAGATGGCTGCGCGCGACCGCAGCCGCTTCGCCGATGCGCGCAAGCGCCTCAACGAGTCGCCGCTCGGCGCCGCGGCACTCGCCGGTACGTCCTTCGCGCTCGACCGCGATATGACCGCGGCCGCGCTCGGCTTCGAACGGCCGATGGCCAATTCGCTCGACGCCGTTTCCGACCGTGACTTCGCCATGGAGACGCTGGCCGCCGCCGCCATCACTGCGGTGCATCTGTCGCGGCTGGCCGAGGAGATCGTGATCTGGACCTCGCCGCTCACCGGGCTGGCGAGGCTGTCCGACAAATTCACGACTGGCTCCTCGATCATGCCGCAGAAGCGCAACCCGGATGCCGCCGAACTGGTGCGCGCCAAGACCGGACGCATGACCGCTGCGCTCACCGCGCTGCTCATGGTGATGAAGGGTCTGCCGCTCGCCTATGCCAAGGACATGCAGGAGGACAAGGAAGGCACTATGGACGCGCTCGCCGCGCTTTCGCTGTCGATTGCAGCCATGGCCGGCATGGTTGTCGATCTTGAGCCCGACGTTTCCCGCATGAAGAAGGCGGCCGGCGAAGGCTACGCCACCGCGACCGATCTTGCCGACTGGCTGGTGCGGAGCCTGAAGATTCCGTTCCGCCAGGCACACCACATCACCGGCCGGATCGTCGCCAAGGCGGCGGATGAGGGTGTCGCGCTGCACCGGCTGCCGCTTGCCACCATGCAGGGGATCGAGCCGCGAATTAGCGAAGACGTCTTTACGGTGCTGTCGGTGGATCGCTCGGTGAAGAGCCGAACCAGCTACGGCGGTACCGCGCCGAAAAACGTGCGCGCGCAGGCCAGGAAATGGCTGAGAAAGCTTGAAAAAGACAAATCCTGACTTCGCCTTGTTTATGCGTTTTGCTAAGGTGCCCTGTCCAAGGAGTTGTAGACGTGAGCCGACTTTGCGACCGCCCAATTCTTCGCCTGGCCATGATCGGCGCGCTCGCCGCCGCGCTCGGCCTGACCGCGTGCGGCCGCAAAGGGCCGCTCGACCCGCCGCCCGGCGCCTCGCTCGCCGGCAATCAGGGCGCTGCCAATAATAGCGGCGGACCGCCGGTGTTGGATCGGCAGGGCCGGCCGACCGCGCCGCCGGGGCCGAATAAACGCATTCCGCTCGACGTCCTGCTCAATTGAACGCGCGCGTGATCCGATGCATCACTTTGCTTATCGCGACGGCGTGCTTCACGCCGAGGCGGTCAGTCTCGACGCGCTCGCCTCGGCGGTGGGAACGCCGTTCTACTGCTATTCGACCGCGACGCTGACGCGGCATTACAACGTGTTCGCCGGCGCCTTCGCCGACGTGGACGCGCTCGTGTGCTACGCCATGAAGGCGAATTCCAACCAGGCGGTGATCGCGACCCTTGCCAAGCTCGGCGCCGGCGCCGACGTGGTGTCGGGCGGCGAACTCATGCGCGCCCGGCTTGCGGGCGTGCCGCGCGACAAGATCATGTTTTCCGGCATCGGCAAGACGGCCGAAGAGCTCGCGCTCGCGGTCGACGAGGGTATTCTCTGCATCAATGTTGAATCCGAGCCCGAGCTCGATATGTTGTCGGCGATCGCAAAGGGCAAAGGACGTAGCGCGGCCATTTCGGTGCGGGTCAATCCCGACATCGATCCCAAGACCCATCACAAGATTGCCACCGGCAAGGCCGAGAACAAGTTCGGCATTCCGATCAGCCGCGCGCGCGATGTCTATGCGCATGCGGCCAAGCTCCCGGGCGTCAAGGTCGCCGGCGTCGATATGCATATCGGCAGCCAGATTACCGACCTCGATCCATTCGGCAGCGCCTTCGCGCTGTTGGCCGAATTCGTGCGGGAATTGCGCGCCGACGGCCACACGATTTCTCATATCGATCTCGGCGGCGGACTTGGCATTCCCTACCAGGACAACAACGAACCGCCGCCGCATCCGGATGCCTATGCGGACGTGGTCAAGCGCGCCACGCGCGATCTCGGGTGCCGGCTGATCTTCGAGCCGGGCCGGCTGATCGTCGGCAATGCCGGCATCCTGGTCACGCGCGTGTTGTTCGTGAAGCACGGCGAGGCCAAGAATTTCGTTGTGGTGGACGCCGCCATGAACGATCTGATCCGCCCGACGTTATACGACGCGCATCACGAGATCTGGCCGGTCAAGGAGATGGCCGGCGCGGCGGCCCGTATCCGCGCCGACGTGGTCGGGCCGGTCTGCGAAAGCGGCGATTTCCTGGCGCTCGGCCGCGACCTGGCGGAGCCGGCCGGCGGCGACCTATTGGCGGTCATGTCGGCGGGTGCCTACGGGGCGGTGCAGGCCGGTACCTACAATAGCCGACCTTTGGTGCCGGAAGTGCTTGTGAATGGCTCAGAATGGGCGGTCGTGCGCCCCCGCCTTGAAGTTGACCAATTGATTGCGCTCGATCGCATGCCGGCTTGGCTGTAGATGCATAAATACATGCGTGGCTCGGGAATTCGGCGCGTGTTAGCGTGTTAACAAGCAGATTCTCTGAGCCTTAGGCGACGGAGCCGCTCTTGGACACATCGGGCGAGCGCCCAGACAGGCGGGAGCAGACCACCCGGATGGTGCTCGCGCGTGCGCTTCAGCGCGCGCGCGGCAGCTTGTTCTGGGAGCGGCTGTGGCCGGCGCTGGCCTTGCTGGTGACCGCGCTCGGTCTGTTTCTGGCTTTCTCCTGGGCCGGGCTCTGGCTGGTGCTGCCGCCGCTCGCGCGCGCCATCGGGTTGTTCTTCTTCGTCGCCGTCACCCTCGCCGCGGCGGTGCCCTTGTTGCGGCTGCGGCTGCCCAGCGTTTCGGACGGTTTGCGGCGTCTCGACCGCGGCAGCGGCGAAATCCACCGGCCTGCCACAGCGGTGGCCGACGAAATTGCCGCCAACCCGCACGATCCGGTCGCGCAGGCGCTCTGGCGCGCCCATGTGGAGCGCGCGCTGATGTCAGCGCGCAAGCTCAAGGCGGGCTGGCCCGCGCCGCGGCTGGCCTTGCGGGACCCGATCGCGCTACGCGCGCTCGTGCTCATCCTGGCGACCGCCAGCTTCTTCGCCGCCACCGGCGAGCGCATGAAGCGCATCGAAGCCGCCTTCGACTGGCACGGCGTGGTGGCCCCGGCGAATTTCCGCATCGATGCCTGGGTCACGCCGCCGGTTTATACCGGCAGGCCGCCGGTGATGTTGCCGGGCATGCGCCCGGGCGAGACCGCTGCGGCGGCAGGCCCGGTGGCGGTGCCGGTCGGCAGCCAACTGGTGATACGCGGCACCGGCGATGTGCGCTTCGAGGTCACGCGCAAGGGCGCGCTCGATGTTGCCGCTGCCGATCTGAAATCGCCGATGCCCAAAGATACGTCGGAGCGCCGCTTCGTGATCAAGGGCGACGGCGCCGCGACGCTGACCGGGGTCGGCGATCTGACTTGGTCCTTCACCGCAATTCCTGATCGGGCGCCGACGATCGCACTGATCAAGCCGCCGGAGCGCCAGGCGCGCGGTTCAGTGCGGCTCGATTACAAGATGAGCGACGACTACGGCGTGGTCGAGGGGAAAGCCACTTTCGCGCTCAAGGACCGGGACCTCACGGGCAAGACCCATCCGCTGTTCTCGGCACCCGAATTCCGGCTCGCGCTGCCGCAGGTGCGCACCCGCAACGGCGCGGCACAGACCATCCATGATCTCACCGAGCACCCGTGGGCCGGTGCCGAAGTCGCGATGACGCTGGTCGCGCGCGACGAGGCCGGCAACGAGGGCCGCAGCGAGCCGCACGAATTCCGATTGCCGGAGCGCATCTTTGCCAAGCCGCTGGCGCGCGCCCTGATCGAGCAGCGCCGCAATCTGGCGCTCGACGCCAACAAAAAGCCGCTGGTACTCACCGCACTCGACGCGCTGACGATCGCACCCGAGCATTTCACGCCCGAGGCAAGCGTCTATCTCGGCTTGCGCTCGATCTTTTTCGACCTCAAGCAGGCCAGGAGCGACGATGCGCTGCGCGAGGTGGTGGCGCGCATGTGGGACATGGCGGTGCATATCGAAGACGGCAATGTCAGCGAAGCCGAGCAAGCGCTACGCCGAGCGCAGGACGCCTTGCGCCAGGCGCTCGAACGCGGTGCCAGCGACCAGGAGCTCAAGAAACTGATGGATCAACTGCGCGCCGCGATGGACAAGTTCCTGCAGGCGCTGGCTGAGCAGATGCGGAAAAATCCGCAGCAACTATCTCGTCCGCTCGACCGCAATACCCGCATGCTCACTGAGCGCGACTTCAAGAGCATGATGGACCGGCTAGAAAATCTCGCCCGCTCCGGCAACAAGGAGGCCGCGCGCCGGCTGCTCGAAGAAATGCAGGCGATGCTGGAGAACCTGCAGATGGCGCGCCCCGGCCAGATGGACGAGGGCGACGACGACATGATGTCGGCGCTCGACGAACTGGGCGACATGATCCGCAAGCAGCAGCAACTGCGCGACAAGACCTTCAAGCAGGGCCAGGATATGCGGCGCGACCGTCCTCGCGGTCAGCGGCCCTTGGGCGATCTGCGCCAGGATCAGCAGGCACTGCGCGAGCGGCTCGACAAGCTGCTTGAGCAATTGCGCCAGCACGGGCTCGGCAATCCGCAGCAGAACCAGAACGGCCAGGGCCAAAAAGGCAATCAGACGGGCAAGCTGGGCGAGGCTGGCAAGGCCATGGGCGAGGCCGCAGGCGAACTCGGCCAGGGCGATGCCGAAAGCGCGGTCGACGCCCAAGGCCGTGCGCTCGAAGCCATGCGCAAGGGCGCGCAGGGGCTCGCGCAGCAGATGCAGCAGAGCGGCATGGGCCCCGGCCCCAATGGCCGGCCCGGCCGCGGCCAGCAGCGTGCGCAACGCAATACCGATCCGCTCGGCCGGCCGATGCACGGGCGCGAATATGGCGATGACGTCACCGTGAAAGTGCCGGGTGAGATCGACGCCCAGCGCGCGCGCCGGATCCTGGAAGAGTTGCGCAAACGCTACGGCGAAAGTTATCGCCCGCAGCTCGAGCTCGACTATATCGAGCGGCTGTTGAAGGGCTACTGATTAACCCGCTCATTTCGCTGGGCGGGAGTGCCTTCTAGGCCATTCGTCCCCGCGAAAGCGGGGACTGAAAGCTGCAACAACCGACCCTGCAAACGCAATCTGGATTCCCGCTTGCGCGGGAATGAGCGGGTTATTGGGCAGCGTATCCGGAAAATATTTTAGTGGCGCGTCACCAGCGCCTCGCGCACGGCACCCTTTATCTGATCGACCGAAAACGGCTTGGCGATGACGTCGTGCACCAGCGCGTCGATCTCATGCGTACGCTCGCGCTGATCGGCATAGCCGGTCATCAGCATGATCGGGATGTCGGGATGATGGCGGCCGGCTTCGAGCGCGAGCGCGATACCGTCCACCTTCGGCATTTTCACGTCCGTCAGCAGCAGGTCGAAGGCGCCGCGGTGGCGGCCGAGCGCGACAAGTGCGGCGGCGCCGTCCGCTGCGGCCGTCAGCTCATGGCCATCCTCGCTGAGCGCGCGCACGATGAGTTCTCGGACCACGTCATCGTCTTCGGCGATCAGGATTTTCGCCATGGCTCATTCCGCTCCGGCGGCAGCGGCGTCTTGCGGATTGAAGAAGCGCACCATCACGGTGAGGGCGTTCGCCGGCGGCGAAGCGAGCCGGCTGCGAAATTCTAGATGCTCACCGGGGCCGAGGATGCTGCGGCTCGGCAGCGCGGTCCAGGTGTAGATATCCTGTCCCGCGGCGTCGCGCGCGGCGAAACGCAGGCGCGGTACCGTAACCGGCTTGTTGGCGCTACTGACGATCGTCCCCTCCACAATCAGAACGTTGACGCCGTCCTGCGCGTCCTTCAAAATTTTGACATTCTCGAATTTGAGATGGCGCAGATTGACCGGCAGGCCGATGGTCGCGAAGAACGAAGCGGTTTGCGGCAGCGCGCGCACCACTTCATCACGGCCGCCAATCACCGCCACGTTGATCGCGAGTAGCACAAGCACAAGCGCGGTCCAGCGCGACGAGCGGCGCTTTTCCTTGCGGCGCACTGCCAGCCGCTGGCGGCGAGCGGCGTAGCTCTCGATGTCTTCGTTGTCGGTCTCGTCAATGACGGCATCGGGCAGATGCTCATGCCCGGCTGGCGGCACCAATGAGGGCGAATCGACGACCGCTTCCAGCGCCGGGGGCGGCTGGGGAAGGTCGGCCTCGCCGTCGCCGGCTCCAGTCTCGGATTTGACCTCGCCGATCGGCACCACGGATTCCGCGCCGAAATCATCTCCGCCGGCCGCGGCGGGATCGGGCTGCGGCTGTTCGGCCTGACCGCCGCCGGCCGTCTGCGTTTCGGCCTCCGCGATCACGTCGCCGACGAATTCGGTCAGTTCGGGTGCCGCCTTCGGTCCGCCTGCAAACCAGGTCACCTTGCAGCGCGCGCAACGCACCGTACGCCCGGCCGGGCCGAGGGCGGCCGGATCGATCGTGTAGGACGTGGCGCAGCTCGGGCAGACGATCAGCATGGCATCCGCGACATATTTGTCCCGCACCCTAGCAGCCGACCGTTAATGGATTGGAAACCATGGCGGCACCAACGCCTGGGGGAAAACTCGCCTTTTCCCGCCCCACCGGCTATGGCGGCGGCGCATAATTCCTGTAAAAGCGCAGTTCTCGGCCGGGTCACGGGCCGCGGACGGCTTCTGAGGGCGAATCCGCGGGGGTGCCGGCCAGGGTCACCCACGGGCCAAAAGGCCCTTTGTCGGAGACGGGAGTGGTCCGATTCGAGAACGTAGGCTTGCGCTACGGTCTGGGGCCGGAGGTTCTGCGCGACCTTTCGTTTCGTATCGAGCCGCATTCCTTTCAGTTTCTCACCGGGCCCTCCGGAGCCGGCAAGACCTCGCTGCTCCGTCTGCTGTTTCTCTCGCTCAAGCCCACGCGCGGATTGATCACCCAGTTCGGCCACGATGTCGCAACCCTGTCGAAGGACGCGGTGGCGACGCTGCGCCGTCGCATCGGCATCGTGTTTCAGGATTTCCGCCTGCTCGACCACATGACGACTTATGAGAACGTCGCGCTGCCGCTGCGCGTCATGGGGCGGCCGGAGGACAGCTATCGCGAGGAAGTGGTCGAGCTGTTGAGTTGGGTCGGCCTCGGCGAGCGGATGTGGGCGCTGCCGCCGGTGCTCTCGGGCGGCGAGAAACAGCGCGCTGCGATTGCGCGCGCGGTGATCGCGCGGCCGCAATTGTTGCTCGCCGACGAGCCGACCGGCAACGTCGATCCGAGCTTGGCGCAGCGGCTGCTGCGGCTATTCATCGAGCTCAACAAATCCGGAACTTCGGTGGTGATCGCGACCCACGACATCGCGCTGATGGACCAGTACGATGCGCGCCGGCTGGTGTTGCACGAAGGCCGGCTGCATATCTACGACTGAGGACGATGATGAGTGACACCGCGAGGGGCGAAATGACGGCGGCGCCACGCATGCCGGGCGTACCAATGCCGCGCTTCGACGCGGCGCTGGTGCCGCGCAACTCGATTTCCGGGCGCGCGTTGGTTGCCGTCGTCGCCATCATGACGTTCCTGGCCTCACTCACCACCGGCGCGGTGATCCTGGTGAGCACGTCTGCGAGCGAATGGCAGTCGGACGTGGCGCGCGAAGTCACCATCCAGGTGATCCCGGCGCCCGGCCGCAACATGGACGAGACGGTCGCCAAGGCAGCTTCCGTCGCGCGCGCCTTTGCCGGTATCGCCGAAGTGCGGCCCTATACCAAAGAGCAATCGACCGCATTGCTCGAGCCGTGGCTCGGCAGCGGTCTTTCGCTCGATGAATTGCCGGTGCCGCGGCTGATCGTAGTGCGCATCGCTGGCGGCGCCGCGCCCGACATCCCGCAATTGCGGCGCATGCTGACCGAGCAGGTGCCGGGCGCCGTGCTCGACGACCATCGCGGTTGGATCGAACGCATGCGCGCGATGGCCGGCACCGCGGTGGCGGCCGGCGTGTTCATCCTGATTCTGGTAGTCGCCGCTACGATGCTTTCGGTGACCTTCGCCACCCGCGGCGCGATGGCGACCAACAAGCCGGTGATCGAAGTTCTGCATTTTGTCGGCGCCAAGAACGGCTACATCGCCGGACATTTCCAGCGGCATTTTCTGCTGTTGGGTCTGCAGGGCGGCGCCATCGGCGGCGGCGCCGCGCTAGTGCTGTTCGCGCTGGCCGGCGTCATCAGCCGCTGGTTTACCGGCAGTGCGGGTACGGAACAGACGGCGGCGCTGTTCGGCTCGTTCTCGATCGGGATCGGCGGCTATGCCGCGGTGCTCGGGCAGGTGGTGCTGATCGCGCTGGTGACGGCCTTGACCTCGCGGCATACGGTCAACCGCACGCTGGAGGCGATCGACTGACATGTTGGGCGCCTTCGCACGCTGGATCGGTTTTCTCACCATGTTCGTGGTGGCCACCGGCGCGGTGCTGCTGGCCGGCGGGTTCTTCTGGTTCGTCTCGCTCATCCCCAGCGAAGAAGTGCAACTCGACCGCAAGGCCGACGGCATCGTGGTGCTGACCGGCGCCGCCGCGCGCATTCCCGACGCCATCGAGTTGTTGGCGGATGAGCGCGGCAAACGACTCTTGATCAGCGGCGTCTACCGCGCCACCAAGTCGCGCGAAATCGGGCGGATCACGCCGCTTTATTCCAAATACTTCTCCTGCTGCATCGATCTCGATCGCTCGGCGCTCAACACTTTCGGCAACGCCCTCCAGACCAGGCACTGGGCGCACGAGCATAACTTCAATTCGTTGATCGTCGTGACTTCGAATTGGCACATGCCGCGGGCCATGGCCGAACTGAAGCATCAGCTGCCCGAGGTCACGCTGATTCCCTATCCGGTGATTTCGGAGAAGCTGAAAAAAGAGCCCTGGTGGTCGACCCCCCCGACGGCGCGACTGCTGTTCGCGGAATACCTGAAATACCTGCTCGCGTTGACGCGTATGCACATCGACACCGACAGTTGACGGAGCGCGCTATCGTGTTGAACCTCGTGCGCTCCATCGCCTTCAACGCGCTGTTCTACCTGAACACGCTGTGCTGGCTGATCCTGGGACTGCCGACTTTTTTCATGCCTTATCGCGCGACCGTCTGGATTGCGAAATCCTGGGGCCGCGTCAATCTAATGCTGCTGCGCACGGTCGCCGGCATCGGCTGCGAGGTGCGCGGTCGTGAAAAAATCCCGCGCGGGGCGATTATCGTCGCATCGAAGCACCAGTCGGCGTGGGAGACCTTCGCGCTGTTGCCGCTGTTCGACAATCCGCTGTTCATCGTCAAACGTGAACTGATGTGGATTCCGATCTTCGGCTGGCTCATGCGCAAGGGGCGCATGGTGCCGGTCGACCGCGGCGCCGGCTCGCAGGCGCTGATTGCCATGACCGAGCGTGCCCGTATCGAACTTGCCGACGGCCGCCAGCTCATCATCTTTCCGGAAGGCACGCGGCGCCCGGCCGGCGCCGAGCCGCGCTACAAATACGGCGTCGCGCATCTTTATGCGGCGGTAGGCGTGCCCTGCTTGCCGGTCGCGCTCAATTCCGGGCTTTTCTGGCCGCGGCGCTCGCTCAGGCTCAAGCCCGGAACGGTAATTGTCGAGATTCTCGATCCGATCGCGCCCGGCCTCGACAAGGATGCGTTTTTCAAGCGCTTGCAGAACGCGATCGAAGCCGCCACCGCGCGACTTCTCGCGGAAGGCAATAAACCTTAGCTCTTCCCGTGCATGCCTTTGAGCCGCTCGGCCAGCAGGTGCAGCGCTTCGTCGCGATAGCCTTGCGCCTCGATCTCCTTGACCGTGTCCAACACGTAATCGCGATTGTTGCCGGAACGCCCGCGGCCCTGCCGCACGAAATGCAACTGCCGCTCCAGCGGCAGGCGGCCGGCATATTGCCGGTGACCGCGATCGACCATGTAGCAGAGCGCGTGCACGCTTCGCTGCGGGTCGTCGTCCAGCCAGACGGTGCGCCAGGACTCGCGATAGACGAAGGTGACCTGCTCGCGTGCGCGCAAATAGGCGATTGTTTCGGCGCGCTTGTCGCCCGCTACCCGGTACGCGATTCCGCGGCAATTGCCGCCGCGGTCGAGGCCGAGCACCAGCCCGGGCTTTTCGGGCGTGCCGCGGTGGACGAAGGAGTAGACGCAGAGCGCCCGGTGCGCCCCGACTAGGCGGGCATGGCGCCGCTCCAGGACGTCGAAACCCGGCCGCCACATTAGCGAGCCGTAGGCGAAGACCCAAAGGTCGGCGCCGGTTTGGTCGATATGTGTGTTCATCGGCGGTGGAAATCGGCCCGTGCCGTTGACAGGGCCCGGCGGCAGGCGTTCGCGTAACAGGGCCAAAGTGCCCGCGCAAGGCGGCCGCCGGCGGCGGGCGCATAAACGCCGCATTCGCGCAGTTAAGAGCCAGAATGGAAAGAACACGCTCCGGGCGCCGACGTATGTGGCGCTACATCACGCTGGTGATCCTGGTCGCCGCATTGTTCGGGGGCTGGAGCTGGTTCTGGTATTACGCCGCCGACAAGGCGCAGGTGGCGGTCGAGGGCTGGCGCGCGCGCGAAGCCAAGGCCGGCCGCGTTTATAGCTGCGGCTCGCAGACCACCGGCGGCTATCCGTTCCGCTTCGAGGTGAATTGCGACAACGCCTCGGCAGAGTTCCGCAGCAACCAGCCGCCGGTCGAGGTCAAAACCGGCAGCATTCTGGTGGCCACGCAGGTATATGACCCGACGCTGTTGATCAGCGAAATCAAAGGCCCGCTCACGATTGCCGACCTTGGCCAGGCGCCGAAGATCATCGCCAACTGGAAGCTCGGCCAGTCGAGCGTGCGCGGCACGCCTAAATCGCCGGAGCGCGTCTCGCTGGTTTTCGACGAACCGGCCGTCGAACTGGTGAGCGGCGACAAGAAAACGAACCTTCTGCGCGCAGATCGCATCGAAGTGCACGGCCGCATCGCCGGAGGCTCCGCTGCCAATAACCCAGTGATCGAAGTCGTGCTGCGGCTCTATCAAGCATCGGCGCCGGCGTTCAATCCGGCGACCGTCAAGCCGATCGACGCCGATGTCACGGCCGTCCTGCGCGGCCTGGGCGATTTCTCGCCCAAGCCGTGGCACGAGCGCTTCCGCGAGCTGCAGAAGAAGGGCGGGCGCATCGACATTACGCGCGCGCGCGTGCGCCAGGGCGAGACGCTGGCCGTCGCCAGCGGCCGCCTGTCAATCGATCCGAGCGGCCAACTCGAAGGCAAGCTCAACGTCACCGTCGCCGGGCTCGAGCCGTTTCTCATCGCCATCGGCGCGGCGCAGGCCGTACAGAAATCGCCGAACATGGACAAGGTCGCCGGCATGCTCGATCGGCTGGCGCCGGGGCTCGGCGACGTCGCACGCGAGCAGGCCGGCGCCAATCTCTCGCTCGGCATCAGCATGCTCGGCCAGCCGGCCTCGCTCGAAGGCCGCAAC
Source organism: uncultured Alphaproteobacteria bacterium (assembly GCA_963773115.1). GTDB lineage: Bacteria > Pseudomonadota > Alphaproteobacteria > Rhizobiales > Xanthobacteraceae > Pseudolabrys. The sequence continues at coordinate 32,580 of CAVYZZ010000002.1, forward strand.
GCGGTCACCCTGCCGCTGCGCTTCAAGCAGGGGACGGCCTTTCTCGGCCCGATCCCGCTCGGCTCGACGCCGGCGTTATTTTAGGCCGTGCCAAACCGCACCGGCGGCTAATCCCCCGATATAGGCCCAACCGAGCACGCGGCTGTGCGCAAGACAGACGCGGTGATACCAAAGCGGCCAACCGACATAGCCGTCCGGCGGCGCCGCCGGGCGCGGTCGGCTCATGATCTTGATGGCGTGGACCGCGCGCGGGACCGCTAGGACGATGATCGCCGCAAATGGCGTCAGCCGCCCGAGAACGATCAGGATGGCAACGATAGCGTAAATCGCGCAGATTGCGGCGAGGTTCAGCGCGCGCGCGGCGCGTTCCCCGATCAACACCGGCAGGGTGCGAATACCCCTGGAAGAGTCGAAGCTCATCTGGTCGATGTGCTTGCCGGTCAGGATGGTCATGACGGCCAATCCGTACGGAAGCGAGGCGAACATCGCGTCGATCGACAGCTGACCGGAAATCATGGCGAAGCCGCCACCGATCATCAGCGGTCCCCACACGAGCAGCACGGCGAATTCGCCGAGGCCGATGCACTTCAGCGGCGTCGGCGCGGCGTCATAGAAGAACAAGAGCGAGACACCGGCCACGGCGAATGCGACCGCCATCCAGCCGCGTTCGATGATGAAGTAGGCTGTAATGCCGAGGCCGATGACGGCCAGCAGCGCAAGGCCCGTGAGCAGTGTGCGACTGTCCAGCATCCCGCTGGCGAGCGGGTGCACGGTGTAGCGCATCCGGGGCGAGTCCGGCGTGTCGTGCCCGCGCGTGAAGCCGAAGTAATCGTTGCTGAGGTTGCTGATCATATGGGCGACGACAAATCCGATCAGCACGCCGATGAAATTCACCACGTCAAATCGGCCGACGCCGGCGGCCAACAGACCGGCGATAATGGCAGCCTGGGCGGAAATGACGAGGATGACGCTGCGTGCGGAATAGAGAAACAGCGACACGCGATCCAGATTTGGGATGTCCTGGACGCCGGGCTTGTAGAAGCCCGTAAAAGCGCCCCACCACAAGCTCGGCTTCAATGCGTTCATGGCTGGCGTCGTCCCCTCGGCAAAAAGGGTTTAGCAGTCACTCGTCCACCGCGTAGGGCTTGGGCAGCGGCGCGTGCGGCAGGTCCGGATGCGGGCGGCCGAAGTCGGGCGTGGGCGAATCCTGTCCGATATCGACGATGCCCTTGCGGATGGCGCGGGTGCGGGCGAAGTGCTCCATGAGCGCATCGCCGTCGCCGTTGCGGATGGCCTTGGTCAGCAGCGAAATATCCTCGTTGAAGCGGCCGAGCATTTCCAAGACAGCGTCCTTGTTGGCCAGGAACACGTCGCGCCACATGGTCGGATCGGACGCCGCGATGCGGGTAAAATCGCGGAAACCGCCGGCGGAAAATTTCAGCACTTCCGAGCGCGTCACGTTTTGCATTTCGTCGGCGGTGCCGACGATGGTGTAGGCGATCAGGTGCGGCAGATGGCTGGTGATGGCCAGAACCAAATCGTGATGGTCGGCCGCCATGGTCTCGACATTGGCGCCGAGCAAACGCCAGAATTCGGCGAGTTTGTCGACAGCCTTCTGATCGGCGCCCTTCGGCGGCGTCAAGATGCACCAGCGGTTGACGAACAATTCCGCGAAGCCTGCATCGGGCCCGGAATATTCGGTGCCGGCGACCGGATGCGCCGGCACGAAATGCACGTTCTTCGGCAGATGCGGACCCATGTCCCGGATGATGGAACCCTTGACCGAGCCGACATCGGAAACCGTTGTGCCCGCCGCCAGATGCGGGCCGATCTCCTTGGCCACCGCGCCGCAGGCGCCGACCGGAATGCACAGAATGACGAGATCGGCGCCTTCGACCGCTGCCGCGTTCGTCTCTACCACTTGGTCGGCCAAGCCCAATTCGGCCACGCGCTTGCGCGTTTCCGGCGAGCGCGCGGTGGCGACGATCGAGCCGACGGCGCCCTGCGCGCGCGCCGCGCGCGCGATCGAGGAGCCGATCAGCCCGACGCCGATCAGCGCCAGCCGGTTGTAGAGAGTAGCCGGTTTGCTCACGCCGCCTTCCCCAGGAAATCCTTGAGCCCTTGGATTGTCAGCCGGTTGGCCTCTTCGCTGCCGACGCTCATGCGCAGGGCATGTGGCAGCTTGTAGGCCGCGAGCTGGCGCAGCACCACGCCGCGCTTGGTGAGAAAGGCATCCGCCGCCTTGGCTGTCTTTTCGTCCGCAAAGTGGATGAGCACGAAATTCGCCGCGCTCGGCGTTACCTTCAATCCAAGTTTGCCGATCTCCTCGGTGATCCAGGCGAGCCATCGCGTATTGTACTCGCGTGCGCTCTCGACATGGGCGGCATCGTGGATGGCGGCGACGCCGGCCGCGATCGCCGGCCCGTTGACGTTGAACGGTCCGCGGATGCGATTGACCGCGTCTACCACATGCGCCGGCCCGTACATCCAGCCGAGCCGCAGCGCCGCCAGTCCGTGGATCTTCGAGAAGGTGCGCGTCATCACTACGTTATCGGTGGTGGCGACCAGCTCGATGCCGGACTCGTAATCGTTGCGCCGGACGTATTCGGCGTAAGCTGCGTCCAGCACCAGCAGCACGTTCGGCGGCAGCGCGCGCTGCAGCCGCTTGACTTCGTCGAACGGCACGTAAGTGCCGGTCGGATTGTTCGGGTTGGCCAGGAACACGAGCTTGGTTCTCGGCGTGACATATTTGAGGATGGCGTCGACGTCGGCGGTGAAATTCGTCTCCGGCGCCGCCACCGGCTTGGCGCCGGTGCCCAGCGTCGCGATCGGATAGACCAGGAAGCCGTGGGTGGTGTGGATCGCCTCGTCGCCGTCTTTGAGATAGGCGCGCGCCAATAGATTGAGCAGATCGTCGGAGCCGGCGCCGCAAACGATGCGCGCCGGATCGAGGCCGAACGCCTCGCCGATCGCTTCTCGTAGCGCGGAAGCCGAGCCATCCGGATAGTCGTGCAGGTAGTCGCCGGCCGCGCGATAGGCGGCCAGGGCGCGCGCGCTCGGCCCCAACGGCGTCTCGTTGGAGGAAAGCTTGTGCACCTTGGCGACGCCCGGCGCCGTGCTCTTGCCCGGAACATAAGGGGCGATATCGAGCACGCCGGGGCGCGGTTGCGGTCGGGTCGCGGTCATAGCCAATTCCGAACGGTCAGGTCTTATTCATTGCGCATGATTTTTCCGAAAACCGGTACCCACTTTTCGGGATCATGCGCGGTCGGCGGCAACCGTATAGCGGGTTGCGTGGCTGCCGACGAGGGCCGCCGAACGCACCGTGGCGCCGGCCTTAACCAAGGCCGCGCTGATGGTGTCGAGGCTTACGTCCTTGGGCAGCGTCACCAACAGGGCTGCGCCGTCGAAGGCGCGGTCGGGCACGGCGATGAAATCGGCCAGCATGGAGAGCGCCTCGGCCGGCGTCGCGCCCCAGCCGGAGACGCGCACGCTCCAGACCGCGGCTTCCGTTGCCATGGCGTCGGCGGCGACGCGCGAAAGCACAAACACCGGCATGGCCGCCGGGTGATCGGCGCGCTCGACGAACGGCAGGCGGGCGATGATCTTGGGCGCGGAGTCGAATTCGAGCGCGCTCCACCAGGCGCCGGCGCCGGGCACGGCCAGCGCCGGCACCAGGCCGAGATCGCCTTTCGAAGTGGAGACAGCGGCCACCACCGCGGCGGCGCCCATGTGCGCCACGAAAGGTACCGTGAAGCCAAAATGGAAGCGCGCGGAATCACGCATCAAAGCGTCGCCCGCCGACAGGTCGGCGTGAACGGAAAACGGCGCCTGGACGTAGGTGAAAGTCGAAATGATGACGCGCCAGATGCTCTCGACGGTATCGAGCGGCAGGATGCCTTTGTGGCGCTTGACCAGACGGCGCATCATCTCGGCCTCGCGCGCCGGGCGGAACGCGGATCCGGTTTCCGTGCTGCGCTTGACCGCGATAAGCCGGTCGATGATCTCGCTGCGCTCGATCAGGAGCTGGTGCATCGCCTCGTCGATACGGTCGATCTCCTTGCGCAGATCGTCCAACGAGGGCGTTTCGGGTCGTTTCGCCATGGCGGCATTGATAGGTGGGCCGGGGCTTGAAATCAAAGAAAACGTTGGCCGAAATCCGGCCGGTTGACAGTCAGGCCCCGGCTACCTAAACGCCCGCGACCGGGACGTGCTATATTTCCTGGTTAACAGCGCGCCGGGAGCGCTTGAAGCGACATGGTCGAGGCCAATCTGAGCAGTCCGCGCGGTAAAACAGGTGCGCCGCGCGAAGCCGACAATCCGCGCGAGTCGCTTGTCGCCCATTTTGGGGCCGACAAGCCGCTCGCGCTCGATGCCGGTGTTGCGCTCAGCCCCTTTCAGATCGCCTACAAGACCTACGGCACGCTCAACGCTGCGCGCAGCAATGCGGTGCTGGTCTGTCACGCGCTCACCGGCGACCAACATGTGGCGAGCGTGCATCCGGTGACCGACAAGCCGGGCTGGTGGGAAACCATGGTCGGGCCCGGCAAGCCGATCGATACCGAGCGTTATTTCGTCATCTGCCCGAACGTGGTCGGCGCCTGCATGGGCACCACCGGTCCGTCATCGACCAATCCGGAGACAGGCAAGCCGTGGGGCCTGGAATTTCCCGTCATCACCATCCCCGATATGGTGCGGGCGCAGGCCATGCTGCTCGATCATCTCGGCATCGAGTCGTTGTTCTCGGTGGCCGGGGGCTCGATGGGCGGCATGCAGGTGCTGCAATGGGCGGCGAGCTATCCGAACCGCGTATTCTCGGCGCTGCCGATCGCCTGCGCCACCCGCCATTCGGCACAGAACATCGCGTTTCATGAGGTCGGCCGTCAGGCGATCATGGCGGATCCTGATTGGCGCGGCGGCCGCTATCACCTGGAAGGCACCAATCCGCGCCGCGGGCTCGCGGTCGCACGCATGGGCGCGCATATCACGTATCTGTCGGACGCCGCCCTGCACCGCAAATTCGGCCGCAAGTTCCAGGACCGCGAGAATCCGACGTTTTCGTTCGACGCGGATTTCGAGGTCGAATCATACTTGCGCCATCAGGGTTCTTCGTTCGTCGAGCGCTTCGACGCCAATTCCTATCTCTATCTCACGCGCGCCATGGACTATTTCGACCTCGCCGCCGACTACGACGGCATGGTGGCCAACGCCTTCAAGGGCACGCCGACGCGCTTTTGCGTGATCTCATTCACCTCCGACTGGCTGTTCCCTACGGTGGAATCGCGCGCCATCGTGCACGCGCTCAACGCCGGCGGCGCGCGCGTCTCGTTCGCCGAGATCGTCACCGACAAGGGGCATGATGCGTTCCTGCTCGAGGAGCCGGAATTGTTCGATATCGTGCGCGGCTTCCTCGACGGCGCCGGCAAGGCGCGCGGCCTGGCGGCGCGAGTCGAGGCGCGATGAGCATGCTCAAGCGCGCCAATCCTGACCTGACGGTCGCCAATATCGCGCGCACCGCCGGCGGCGCCCGCGTCGACCTGGTGCTGGTCGCCGAAATGGTCGCGCGCGGTGCCAAGGTGCTCGACGTCGGCTGCGGCGACGGCGAATTGCTCCAGCTGTTGAGCGAAAGCCGCGGCGTCGATGGCCGCGGCATCGAGCTCTCGCGCGAGGGCGTCAACGAAGGCGTCGCCAAGGGTCTGGCGGTGATCCAGGGCGACGCCGACACCGATCTCGCCGACTATCCGGACGACGCCTTCGACTACGTGATCTTGTCGCAGACGCTGCAGGCGACGCGCCATCCGCGCGTGGTGCTCGAGCACATGCTGCGCATCGGCCACCGCGCCGTCGTGTCGTTTCCGAATTTCGGCCATTGGCGGGTGCGGCTGCAATTGCTGTTGCATGGGCAGATGCCGCAAACCGACATCCTGCCGCACAGCTGGTACGACACACCCAACATCCATCATTGCACCATCAAGGACTTCGTCCAGCTCTGCGCCGAGATCGGGGTCAAGATGGAAAAGGCGGTGGCCCTCAACGCCTGGGGCAGCCCGTTGCGGCTCAATGCACCCTGGTGGTTCTGGAACCTGTTTGGGGAGCAGGCCGTTTTTCTGCTCAGCCGCAAGGGCTGAAACGCCGGCCTAGGCGGCTCGGCGGAGCTGCCACATTGTTGCACCGCAACTTAACTTTGCTGCAACTGCACAAAAACTTGCTATTATAGTAATACCAACAGAATTTATTGTATTACTGAAATACTTAGTAGTAATTGCTATACGGCCATACCAATAATTCCCTTGGCCACATGCATTAACGCGGCATACCCGCTATGCATTACATAATATTACCTTTCATTCATCACGAAATGGCCACGCTCTGACGGCCTCTGGGGCCCGTAACCCGCCTTTGATGCGATCCGGGTTGGCGGCGTTGCTTTTACGAAACGGGGACTAAACCTAATGAGACTTACGAAAAAACGGGCGATCTTGTTGTTGTGTTCGGTAGCGGTAGCGGCGCTTGCCAGTTCCGCAATCGCGAGACCCGTCCATCGCCATCACGCCGCCAGCGCGGCGGGGCCGGCCATGGCGACCGGCGACCAGTTGCATACCTTCCAGCGGCAGGTGGCGCAGGAGCGCGGCGAGCGCCGGGGCCGGCGCGCCCAGCACAGCGCGGCCTCCAGCACGCGCAGCCTCGCGCGGGCGCGCGCCGCGGCGCAGTCGCATTCGAACTCGGCCTATGGCGGCTTCACCAGCAATTCGCTGGTGGCGGAGGCGCGCAAATATATCGGCACCAATCCGACAGGGCGCGGCAGCCTGTGGTGCGGCGCCTTCATGAACCTGGTGCTCAAGCGCACCGGCCATGCCGGCGGGGGCAATCTCGCGCTCGGCTATTCGCATTATGGCCGCCGCATTTCCGGTCCGCAGGTCGGCGCCATCGCGGTGATGGGCCGCCATGGCGGCGGTCATGTCGGCGTGGTCAGCGGCGTCGATGCCAACGGCAATCCGATCATCGTGTCGGGCAACCACAACCACACGGTCGCGGAATCGGTGTATCCGCGCTCGCGCATTACGGCCTATGTGATGCCCGGCAGCTGACGCCGCCGCAGCCTATCGAAAACCGCGTCCCGCTTTATGAAGCGGGGCGCGTTTTTTTGTGACTCCCGCTTCAGCACGAATGCTTAAACGTTCCGGCCATTTCGCTCAGTGCATGATCCCGAAAAAGCCTGTCCCTGACCCGATTGGGAGATGGGACCGGGTTTTCGGACAAGGTCATACGCCAAGCAAAACTTGGTCGCCGACGGCTAACTCACCGCCCGCCACCACCTCGGCATAGATGCCGCAGTCGGCGTGGCTGAAATTCTGCTGCAGCGTCTTCGGGATGTTCAGGTCGCGGATGCCGGTGGCCGGCTCGACGTTGGTGGCGGCGCAGCGCATGATGCGCTTGACCACTTTCAGCCGCACGTCGTTGCCGACCTTGAGCTCCTGGCCGAGCAAATCGAATTCGTGCCAGGCCGGCCAGCCCGAAACATAAAGATTGCCGCGGAAGCGCAACGGGTCAACCGGGGCGCCGACGAGGGTCTCGATGTCGGCTACCGAGGCCAGGTTGATGATGGAGACCACCTTCTTGGCGACGTCCGAGAAGCTGTGCCCGTCGCCGAACAGCACCTTGGGCGGTCCGTGCAGCTCGTCCGCGCAGTACGCCGCCAGGAAGCGTTCGATCGCCGCGCGGCCTTGCGCCGTGCGCAGATCGCCGCGCGCCGCCTCCTGTCCGTCCGAATGGATCGCGAGTGTATGGCTTGCCTCGTCGTAGTCGGTTCGCAGCGCCGCCAGCCGCTCGTTACGCATCAGCATCAGGAAGCGGATCTTGGGGAAGTAGGCGGGTGCTGCCGGGTCGAAGCCGCATGGGCCGTTCTCGATGGCATAGAGCCGGTCGGCCGGCACCGTCTGGCCGGGCTCAAGGCGGATGCGGGTCAGCGCCTGCGGCGACAGGCCTTTGACCGGGTACCGGTAGAGGCTTTTGACGGCGGGCTGCGCGGCCATGTTGCTCCGGGCGGGCGGAAAAGGGCTTAAAGCTGACCTATATCAAGCCCGCGGGCTCTTCAAACTGCGATAAGAAATCCAATATATGCTTCTGGATGGGCCGCCTTCGGGGACCCGCCTTTTAGACCGGTGCCTCATGGGCCGAGGGAGTTGACGCATGAATTTCGAGAAATTCACCGACCGCGCTCGCGGTTTCGTGCAATCGGCGCAAGGCTTGGCCCTGCGCGAGGGCCACCAGCAGTTCGCCCCCGACCATCTCCTGAAAGTGCTGCTCGACGACCCGGAAGGGTTGGCCGCCGGCCTGATCGACCGCTCCGGCGGCAATTCGCGCCAGGCCTTGCAACAGGTCGAGGCCGCGCTCGCCAAGCGCCCCAAGGTGTCGGGCGGCGGCGCCGGCCAGATCTATCTCGACCCGGCACTGGCGCGGGTGTTCGACGCCGCCGAAAAGGCCGGCGAGAAGGCGGGCGACAGTTTCGTCACCGTCGAGCGCCTGCTGTTGGCGCTGGCGATCGAGAAGGACAGCGAGGCCGGCAAGATCCTGAAAGCTGCTGGCGTCACGCCCCAGAACCTCAACGCCGCCATCGAGGCGCTGCGCAAGGGCCGCACCGCGAACTCGGCCTCGGCCGAGAACGCCTATGACGCGCTGAAGAAATACGCCCGCGACCTGACCCAGGCCGCACGCGACGGCAAGATCGACCCGGTGATCGGCCGCGACGAGGAAATCCGCCGTACCATTCAGGTGCTCTCGCGCCGGACCAAGAACAATCCCGTGCTGATCGGCGAGCCCGGCGTCGGCAAGACGGCCATCGTCGAAGGCCTCGCTCAGCGCATCGTCAACGGTGACGTGCCGGAGAGCCTGCAGGACAAGAAGCTGCTCGCGCTCGATCTTGGCGCGCTCATCGCTGGCGCCAAATACCGCGGCGAGTTCGAGGAGCGGCTCAAGGCCGTGTTGCAGGAGGTGACATCCTCCGACGGCGGCATCATCCTGTTCATCGACGAGATGCACACGCTGGTCGGCGCCGGTAAGGCCGATGGCGCCATGGACGCCTCCAATCTCCTGAAACCCGCGTTGGCGCGCGGCGAGCTGCACTGCATCGGGGCCACTACGCTCGATGAATACAAGAAGCATGTCGAGAAGGACGCCGCGCTCGCGCGCCGCTTCCAGCCCGTGTTCGTGTCCGAGCCGACGGTGGAAGACACGATTTCAATTCTGCGCGGCCTCAAGGACAAATACGAGCAGCATCACGGCGTGCGCATCGCCGATTCCGCGATCGTGGCCGCCGCTACGCTGTCGAACCGCTACATCACCGACCGCTTTCTGCCCGACAAGGCCATCGACCTGGTGGACGAGGCGGCGGCGCGGCTGAAGATGCAGGTCGATTCCAAGCCGGAAGAGCTCGACAGCATCGATCGCGAAGTGGTGCGGCTGAAGATCGAGCAGGAGGCGCTGAAAAAGGAAAGCGACCCCGGCTCGAAGGAGCGGCTGAAGAATTTGGAAGCCGAGCTGAAATCGCTCGAGAAGCAGTCGGCCGACCTCACCAGCCGCTGGAAGTCGGAAAAGGAAAAGCTGTCAGACGCGCAGAAGCTCAAGACCGAGCTCGATCAATTGCGCGGCGAACTTGCCAATGCCCAGCGCAAGGGCGAGTACCAGCGCGCCGGCGAACTGGCCTATGGCCGCATCCCGGAGCTGGAAAAGAAGCTCAAGGACATCGAGGCGGCGGAAGAGACCCGCGGCGCTATGGTCGAGGAGACCGTGACCGCCGATCACGTGGCGCAGGTGGTTTCGCGCTGGACCGGCGTGCCGGTCGACCGGATGCTGGAGGGCGAGAAGGAAAAGCTGCTGCGCATGGAAGATGAGCTCTCCAAGCGCGTCGTCGGCCAGAAGGAGGCCGTGCAGGCGGTCTCCACCGCCGTGCGCCGCGCCCGTGCGGGCTTGCAGGACCCGAACCGGCCGATCGGCTCGTTCATGTTTCTGGGGCCCACCGGTGTCGGCAAGACCGAGCTGACCAAGGCGCTCGCCGCCTACCTGTTCGACGACGAGAACGCGCTCATCCGCATCGACATGTCGGAATACATGGAGAAGCATTCGGTGGCGCGGCTGATCGGCGCGCCTCCCGGCTATGTCGGTTATGAGGAAGGCGGTGCGCTCACCGAAGCGGTGCGGCGCCGGCCCTATCAGGTCATCTTGTTCGACGAGATCGAGAAGGCGCATCCGGACGTATTTAACATTCTCTTGCAGGTGCTTGATGATGGCCGTCTAACCGATGGCCAGGGCCACACCGTCGACTTCCGCAACACTTTGATCATCATGACGTCGAACCTTGGCGCCGAATTCCTGGTCAATCAGCCGGAGGGCGAGGACACGGATGCGGTGCGCGATCAGGTGATGGCGGTAGTGCGCTCGGCGTTTCGCCCTGAGTTTCTCAACCGCGTCGACGAGATCATCCTGTTCCACCGCCTGAAGAAGAACGAGATGACCCGTATCGTCGATATCCAGATGACGCGGCTGCAGAAGCTCCTGGACGACCGCAAGATCACCATCGTGATCGAGCCGCGTGCGCGCGAGTGGCTGGCCGACAAGGGCTGGGATCCGGCCTACGGCGCGCGGCCCTTGAAGCGGGTGATCCAGAAGTCGGTGCAGGACCCGCTCGCCGAGATGATCCTCGCTGGCACCATCAAGGACGGCGAGAAGGTCACGGTCTCTGCCGGCAAGCAGGGACTGACCTTCAACGGCAAACTGGCGCAGGCGGCGTAAAAGGCCGCGGACGGCACCTCTCCGAAGTCATGCCCGGGCTCGACCCGGGCATCCATGATGACTCTCAAGCTCTATGCGCCTTACGGAAGGCCGCCTTTTGCTGAATTTCATCATGGATTGCATCGCAACCCGGGCTTGTCCGGGTTGCGCACTATTGAGCGCCGCAAGTCGGCTTAAGCCGACTTGCAGTGTCAAGCCCGGCAATGACGGCGGAGGGATCAGCGCGTCGCCACGCGCGCCGGCTTGCGCGCGATGATGCCGTCGAGGCGCTCGCGTTCCTGCTCGAAGGCCGTGAGGATGGAGCCTCGCAGCTCGCGCCCGCGCGGCAGCTTGATGCGCATGGGATCGACGAAGCGGCTGTTGATGCGGATCTCGAAGTGCAAATGCGAGCCAGTCGATAATCCCGTGGAGCCGACGAATCCGATCACCTGGCCCTGGCGCACGTGCTCGCCTTCGTGCACGCCGGTGGCATAGCCGCTCATGTGGCCATAGGCGGTCTCGTAGCCGTTGTGGTGACGCAACAGGATGAATTTGCCGTAGCCGGACTCCCAGCCTTCCTTCTCCACCACGCCGTTGCCGGCGGCGTAGATCGGCGTGCCGCTCGGCGCTGCCCAGTCGACGCCGGTATGCATCTTGACGTAGCCGAGGATCGGATGGCGGCGCAGGCCGAAGCCGGAGCGCATGATGCCTTCCGCCACGGGCTTGCGCACCAGGAACTTCTTCGCGCTCTTGCCGGCGTCGTCGTAGTAGTCGATGACGCCGTCGTCAGGTGTCTGGAAGCGATAGAGCTTCTTGGTTTCGCCGCCGAGGGTGAGCGCTGCAAAAAGCACGTCGTTGCGGTGGTCGGCTTTTTGCCCTTCTTCCCCGCCGCCGAAGAGCACTTCGAAGGAATCGCCAGGCTGCACCTTGCGCTGGAAATCGACGTCAAATGAATAGATGCGGATCAGGTCCTCGATGACCGGACGCGGAACCTGATCGCGCAACGCGGTCTCGTAGACGCTGTGATAGAGGTCGACGCCGGAAGCGGCGATCTGATCGATTGTACGGTCGCCGTTGTCGGCCACCTCAGTGTCGACGTTCGTCGCGTCGACCGAAACATATTTCCCGGTATCGGACAGCGCAGCGACGGCGTTGACGGTTGCATCGTCGGCGATGATCACGCGCACCGGCTGCAGGCGCTTGGAATTGGGCACGGGCGAGAGCAGCACGCGCAGCTTTTGGCCTATGGTGATGCCGCCGTCCCGACCGTAACCCCCGAGCGCATTGACAATGGCGCCGATCTCGTCGGGCGTGGCACCGAGATCGTGCAACACGCTCGCGACGGTGTCGCCTTTCTTGGCCACGATCACCTTCTCGTTGAAGGGATTGCCTCCGGTCGTCTCCTCGGTGGTCTTCGGCAGCAGCGTGATATTCTCAGGCACGACGCGTGCTTCGAAGCCGGCATAGGGATCCGCGTTCGCCGCACCGGCATAGGCCAGCTTGATGCCGGTGACGCTGGCCGTGGTGGTCTGTTGACTGGCGGCTTTCGCACTCCAATCGGCGGTCTCCTGCACGCGCGCCAACACTTCGTCTTTCGGAGTCAGCAGCGCGATTCTGAGGTTCGACAGCATCGGCGCGAGTTCGCGCATCACGA
>CAVYZZ010000002.1:52500-63122 GCA_963773115.1 uncultured Alphaproteobacteria bacterium
TTGATGTAGAGCGCGAAGCTGTTCTCGGTCATCGCCGCGCGCAGGAACGCGATTGAAGGCGAAGCGTCTATCGCGGCGTGCACCAACGACTCGATGTCGCCGGTCGATGCAGGGCTGTCGATGCGCACGTCGATATCCGGCGCTTCGGCATGGCCTTCGCCGGTGCCGTGGATGAACGAGCCGGTCAGCCAATAGTGATTGACCACCGACAGCGACAGGCCGTCCACGGCGATGCCGCGTTCGGCCGCGAGACGCCTTATCTGCCGCGCCAGATCGACCTGAATGCCGGCATTGAAGAAGCCGAGCGGAAACGGCGCCAAGTCTGTGGCTTTGAGGTGCTTGCCCTCATCGGTCGTGAGGCGCCAGGCGCTGGCCTCGGCGCCGTCGGTGACGACGCCTTCCTTCTGGTGCAGCGCCATCTGGCGCGCTTCGACCTTGATGACGTCACGGCCGCCCTGCAGGAGCGGCGAGCGGCTGCCCTGGCGCAGCTTGAACGCCAGCGGATCGCCGTGCTTGTCGATCGTATCGGTGAGGGTCGTGTCCATGGCCTGAGCGTTTCCATTCGTTATCGTGTTGACGAGTGCGGTCGCGCTCAGTTTAGCCGACAGACCATGTTTTTGCAGACCGAAAATGGCGCTGCGAAATCGCAATTGCGTTATTTGAAAGGGAGAAAACACCCGCAGCGCGCCGCCGCCATGGTTTGCTGAAACGCCGCAACCCGCGCGTTTTCAGCTTTTGCGCGCGGCGCGCGCGCTCCACAGCGCCGCGATGCGGCGGCGGAAGGCTTTCGGTTTCTCTGCGAACAGACGTCCCGCCAGCCGTGCCGCGTTCCTCAGGTGCGCGCCGCGGCGGCCCTCGATCATCGGCGTCAACCGCGAGCGCCAGGGCGCCAACGGCTGGTGCGGCGCCGCGAGATTGGTCAAGACAGCGAGATCCTGGTAAGCGCCGAGCTGGTTGCGCAGGCGCTGGGCTTCCTCGGCCCACACCTTGCCGAGCCGCGGCCACAGCGGCTCGAACAGATCCATCTGGTGGCGGTGTTCGACCACGCGCCGGCGCAGATCGTGCAGGTGTTCGGGTTCCACGCTCGGCCAATCGTCAGGCAACAGCTGGCGCGCACGCCGATAAGTGGATGTGAGGCCGTCGGCGACCGTGTCGAATTCGATGGCCTTGAGCGGCCAGCGCTCGAGCGAGAGCGTCGCGTAGTCGAGATAGCGCGACAGGCGTTCGCGCATCGCCTTGGTGAAGCTTGTTTTTTCCGCGGCGTCGCGCATCTCGGTGAGGCGATTGCGGATCGTCTCCGCCGAGGTGGCGGAGAACGGAACCTCGCTTTTTTTCAGGTCGTCGAGGGCGTCGAGCGCCGATTGGGCATCGCGCGCGCCGGTCAGCGCCCGCATCAGCTCGCGCGCCTCCGCCCGCATCTGATCTGCTGGGTCGCCGAGGGGGCGGGCGAGCAGGCGCATGAGGGCGCGCCAGCGCTTGAGCGCCTTGCGCACGCCATGCACCGCTTCGGGGTCATTGAGCTTGGGATCGGTCAGGGCCAGGCGGGCGTCGGCAATGATCGACAGCGCCGCAGCCGCCAGGCCGTCGCCGAAGCTGCCGTCATGCCCAGAACCCCCCACCATGACCGCCTTTTGCCGCGGTTTGGTGACAAGTTGATGAAATCGGCCGCTTCCTGCCCTTCCCATTGCCATCCGCCGTTGCTACATAGCCCTCGAAACGCGCGGGCCTCGCCCCGCGCTTCGCATTTTGACGCGCGGCGGAACAGCCCGCTAGCCAAGGATTAACGCGGGGTGGAGCAGCCCGGTAGCTCGTCAGGCTCATAACCTGAAGGTCGTAGGTTCAAATCCTACCCCCGCAACCAAATTCGCCGCCAAGTCAAAGACTTGGCGGCGTTGCTGTTTTACGATTATGTTTGGACCCTGCTCCAGGAAGCACTGTGGAAGCAAGAGGGAGCGTAATCGTAGGCAAATCAACGGGTTGTTGCGTAGAGAAAGTCGGAAAATTACAGCGACCGATTGGTGAGCCGACCAATTGCGATCCGCCGCGACGGTTGATCAGTCCGTTCCAAATTGGCCTGATGGCCCCCACAGTGGCTCGCAGGAGGCCGTCGTGAACTTCTATGACCGCTGGGTACTGCCACCTATCCTCGATCTGGTCATGCAGCAGAACCAGCTCGAGAAATATCGCCGCGAGGTGGTTGCCGCTGCCTATGGGCGAGTGCTCGAAGTCGGGGTCGGATCGGGGCTGAACTTCCCGCTCTATGGCAAACAGGTCGAGACCGTAGTCGGGATCGACCCTTCGCCCCGGTTGCTCGCGATCGCGCGCCGACGAGCTGACGCAGCTGGTGTCCGCGCTGAATTTCTGCAGGGGTCTGCGACAGCGATCCCTCTCGCGGACAGCACAATCGACACAGTGGTGATGACTTGGACGCTCTGTTCGATCAATGATCCGCGGGCCGCGCTACGCGAGATGCGACGGGTTCTCAAGCCGGAAGGCAAGTTGCTCTTCGTCGAACATGGGCTTTCACCCGAGCCGGGGATCGCGCGCTGGCAACACAGGCTCACCCCCATTTGGTGCCATGTTGCAGGAGGCTGTCACTTGGACCGGAAGACGGACAACCTCATTCACTCGGCCGGCTTCGATCTGACCGAGCTCCGAACAGAATACGCAAACGGGCCACGCCCGATGACATCTATGTATGTCGGACGTGCCAGTCGTCATCGTAAACATCCAGAGGCAGCGGCATGAACGCCGAGGGCAGAAGCAGATGACTGAAAATCACGTGGTCTGCAGCAAATGCGGCACGATCAATCGCTTGCCGCCATCGCGTCCGGCCATCGACGCAAAATGCGGGAAATGCAAGGCCAAGATTTTCACCGGGCATCCGGAGGACGTTGATGCCGAGATATTCAACCGACAGATCGCGCGCAGCACCATACCTGTTCTCGTAGATGTCTGGGCACCTTGGTGCGGACCATGCCGCATGATGGCGCCGGCCTATGAGGCCGCTGCTCATGAACTGGAGCCGCAGGTGCGGCTGATCAAGCTCAATTCCGACGCTGAGCAGGCCGTTTCTGCTCGGCTCGGCATTCAAGGCATCCCGACGATGATCCTCTTTCACGAAGGCCGAGAGGTTGCACGCACGTCCGGCGCTATGTCTACGATCCAGATTGTGCGATGGGTGCGCGACCGCTTGCCCACGGTTGCTATCTGAGACTGCTGAGGGACCGGCTATTAGCATGGCTGTGGGCTGGCTTTGGCGATTGGCGGCACGCGGCGATCCGCGGTCGGTTGTGACGTGGTTTAAATGGGATCAGGTGCATGAAGGACCCTTATGAGACCCTCGGCGTCAATCGATCTGCGACCGATAAGGAGATCAAGGACGCGTTCAAGAAACTGGCACGCAAATTCCATCCTGATCTGCATCCGGACGACAAGGAGGCGGAGGGAAAGTTCAAGGACATCTCGGCGGCCAAAGACTTCCTCGACGACAAGGAGAAGCGACGGAGATTCGACGCAGGTGAGATTGATGCCAGTGGAGCGGAGCGGCCACAGGAGCGATTCTATCGCGACTTCGCCGACGGTCCTGCCTATTCCTCGCACGCAGCGCAGGATGGATTTGCCAACAACGAGGAACTGCAAGAATTTCTAGCGCGAGCGTTTGCGGACAAGGGACGTCGGTCGCAGGGTACGTTCCGGGCACGCGGCCAGGATATGAGCTATGTGCTCCCGGTCGGATTTCTGGAGGTAGCAAATGGTGCTGCACGCACCATCACGCTGCCGGAAGGCAAGACGCTGCAGGTGACGATCCCCGGGGGTGCTGAGGACCGTCAGATGCTGCGGCTAAAAGGACAGGGAATGCCGGGCTTTGGCGGTGGACCGGCCGGTGACATCTATGTCGAGCTTCATGTCGAACCGCATCCGTTCTTTCACCGCAAGGACGATAACATTCATGTTGAGGTACCTGTCACCTTAAAGGAGGCGGTGCTGGGCGCGCGAATCGAAGTACCCACCATCGGCGGTCCCGTGACGCTGACAGTCCCGAAGGGGTCGAATACGGGCACTACGCTGCGACTGCGCGACAGAGGCATCCGCAACCGCAAGTCCGGACAACGCGGACATCAAATGATCAACCTGAAAGTCATTTTGCCTGCCGCCGAAGAGCCCGAGCTAGTCGCATTTCTGGAGACGTGGCAGCCGAAGACTCAGCAGGACCCGCGCAAGGAGATGCTGCCATGATGCGTGTCGAGGACCTTGTTGCGACGATATCCGCTCTGCAACGCAGTGATCTAGAAGTCTGGATCCGTGAGGAACTGGTCGCGCCGCGGCAGGAGGCGGGAGCACTACTCTTCACAGACATGGAATGCGCGCGGGTCCGCCTCATCTGCACTCTGCACTACGAACTTGAGGTCGATGCGGAGACGCTGCCGGTGGTGGTGTCGTTGGTCGATCAGCTCTACGACACGCGGCAGCGCCTATTGTCACTGACCGCCGCAATAACTGCGCAGGACAAAAACGTCCAAGCGGCGATTATTGCCGCTATGGAGTCGAATGGCGGGTCCTCAGGGCCCGACAAATCATAGACACACGGAGGAAATTCCGACCACTGGAGGAGGGTCGCGGCGTAGGCCTCAATTTAACTCTCCGCCAATCAATCTTGCGTGGATCACTCGCGGTTTGAGCCGTTCGCGGAGTATTGCGGCAACGGGGAAATATTACATTCGCCCAGCATAAGGTTGCGCGCCCCCGAATGCAGCCTTGAATCAATTGGGGGCGGTAGCCAGGACAATACCGACGGCGCGTATCGGTATGCCCCGAGGTTTAGGGCTTTTTATCTGACCAACTTCAGCTGTTTCGTACCAGCAGGATCATGCCGACCAATACCGCCAACAGCGTTACCGACAGAGCAATGGCGATGCGCGTGGCTTTCCCCGCCCGATTTTTTTCCCACCAGCTCGTCGGCTTGATGCCTTGCAGCAGAAACGTCGTAACGCCGGCAAGGTTCACGCAAATCAGGTTCACCAGAAACAGCGAGAAGGCGCCCGTTGCCAGGGCCGGATGCCCGCCGCCCAGCAGCAGCCCGGACGTCACCAGCGGCGGCAACAATGCCACCGCCACCATGACGCCGATCAGCGTCGCCGATACGCCGGTCGTAAACGCCAGCGCGCCCGCACTGCCGGACGCCAATGCCACGACGATGTCGCCCAGACCCACACGCGTGCGCGACGCCATTTCGGACAATGTCGGGTCCACGTTCACCAGCACTCCGATGATCATCGATAACGCCATCGCCGCTGCAATTCCTGCCACCGCCGTCAGGAGCCCATGCCGAAGCAGCGACAGGTCGCCCAACGTAACGCCGAGCGACAACGCCACGTTCGGCCCGAGCAAGGGCGCAATCACCATCGCCCCGATGATGACGGCCACGCTGTTGTCATTCAGACCGATGGCCGCCACGACGGTGGACAGCACCACCATCGCCATATAGACGCGCGATAGCCGCGCACCATTCTTGATGTCCTCGTACAACTCCTCGCGGCCGATCCGCTCCGGCGGCTTTTCCTCGGGCGGTGATTGTTCTGATGTAGCAGCCGTCTCCGGTTCTGGCTCCGCCTGGGCGCGCGGCAATGTCGCTTCGACCGGCAAAATCACCACCCGATTGCCCTCGCCACCGGAGTAGCGCTTCTCCAGCAGATCCATCACCGTTTCGCTCTGTTCCGCATCCAACAGAATACGGATCAGAACTTCGCCGTCCGCCAGTCGGATTTGCCGGTGTTCGAGCACTTTGCACTCGTTCAGGAGTTCGCGGACGCCCGCGCCGTCTTTCTCCTGCAACACCATTTCCAGCAAACGCAGCGCCATCCAGCGTCATCCTTTCGATGTCCAGCCGAGGCAGGCCGTCACCGTATTTCTATCCGTTTCAGCAGCTCCCATATCGGCACCGCCGAAACGCCGCCGACAACCCCGCTCAGATAACTCGGAATGGCCGTGCTGAAAAGCCAGCGCCACAGCAAGCCAGCGACGAGGCTCGTCACGAGCATGGTCGCGAGCGTGATCAGCAACCTCTGCCAGAGCGGCATGTCATCCCTCGAGGGCCCGAATGCGAGCATTCGCCATTGGCGAGCCCTTGTCGCACGCACTAAACCAGCTCGCACGGTTATCATGCTGGCGCGAACATTCAGCGACTCTACGTGAATGGATTCTAAATTGTCGCGACAAGTGTTAGCCACTGACGAAATTGAGCAAGACCAGATCAGTCTTCAATCTGGCGTTGGACGATCGGGCCGTCGAGATGCCTCGTCGGGTATTCCGGTTCCGGTCGAATCGGGCCGGGCCGCTCGACCGTTTGCTCGTAGGATTCGAGCGCGTCACCATTCTTCTTCTGCACCGGAATCGGCACGATACTGCTCTGACGGGCTTTGCGGCGACCTGTAATCGAAACTGCGCCAGGACCTGGACCTTGTTTGGGGCGTTTTGGCATTTATATGTTCCTAGATTTGTTCATTCGCCCATCTGACGCGTGGCCTTGTCAGCGACAACAATGCGACGCGCCAACTTGAACTCCCATGACAACGACGCTCAAGCCATCGAAAAAGCTTAGGAAACCCAACTTAAGATCATCCACTAACAGAAAGCATTTCAGAGTGCATAATTGTGAACTGTCACGATCACGCTTTGATTTGCATCAAACTTTCTAACCGAGTGCGGCTTAGGCTTTTTGCAATTTAGATCCTGGGACTGACGAGGAACAAAAAATGGCCCCCGCGAGACGAGACGAGCGGCTGCTATCGAAAGATGAGCAAGAACTGGTCGCTCAAACTCGTCACCCGGTCATAAAGAAGCTAGATGACGCTGAACTATCGAATGTGGTCAAGCACCTGCGCGACCGGCGCAATCGAGCGCGTGAATTTGGCAGATACAAACGGCGCGAGTTGCGCGGCCAGGCCGCGCCATCGGGCTTGACCAAGGCATCAGGAAGTGCGGCTTCGGAAAGTGACGGGCACCGTGCTAAACGAACACTGTTATCTGCTGCCCTGAAGCGCGCGAACAAAGAGACTGAACGTCGGCGCGCTACGAACGTCCGCAGAGATCTCGTTTCGAATGCCAAGCGTGCCGTTCCGATAAAGAAAGTTGCCGATATTGGGACACCACATCCATCCACGCGTTCCGCCAGCCAGGACATGCAGCCAATCCCAAATTCAGATATTGCGCCCTTGGGCGCTTTGACACAACAAGCGCAGCGGCCCGTGCCGGAGCGCTCCCGCAAGGTGCACTGACACCGCCGCACGCGGATGGTCGAGTTCCCCTTCACATTGTTGGCGGTACGCGGCGAAATTCCAGACTTTGGCTACCGAAGCGGCGAGGAATTGTGGCCGTGCAGCGCCGGACTATTGGGAGCGACGGCGTGCCAGACTAAACTCGGAATTCAACGCGATGCAAAATCTCGCTTGATGTGAGAACTCGGCCTACTAGGGAGAACACTTATGCAAATCCAAGTGAATACAGATGCCAACATCAAAGGCCGTGACGATCTTGTTCGTCAGATCGAGGCCGAGATCAACACCGCTCTGAGCCAATTCAGCGATCAGATCACCCGGATCGAAGTCCATCTCAGCGACGAGAACGCCGGCAAGTCCGGCAGCGCCGACAAGCGTTGCCTCATGGAGGCTCGACCGGCCGGCCATCAGCCGATCGCAGTCAGCCACGAAGGCGCGACGTTGGAGGAGGCCTATAGTGGAGCCGCCAAGAAGTTGAGGAGTTCGCTTGAGAGAACCCTCGGACGTGCGAGCGATCACAAGGGAGGCGCTTCCATCCGCACGGATGGTGCAATGTGAGTGTGGATGCCGACGGGTATTTTGGCGTCGGTGCAATGCAGGATTGATCTGCCGTCCAGTGCTCCACCCTTTAAAAATGGCTCCCTATCATCTGCGACAGTATTTGCACGAAGCTCCTGGTGTTCGCCCGCGTGTTCCGTATTTATGGAACGAAAAGCCATATGGAACGTTGGTTTGCGTTGGAGTGCATCAAGCGGAGTACGCGGAAATCCAAGATGCACTGCCAATGGGAGACACACAATGGATATCACCACTCTTCTCATCATCGTACTTGTCATTCTGCTGCTTGGCGGCGGCGGCTGGTATGGCCGTGGACGCTGGTACGGCAGGTGATCGCGAACTGAGTGAAGGAAAGTTTGCTGAGAGCGATACGTTTGGAAAGTTCAGTAGCGATCTCGCGGTGGGGTATTTTGCAATGTGCTGGGAGCGCTTTTTATGGCGCTCGCACGTAAGCACGCGATCTTTTTGAAGGGAAAGCATTATCATGGCCAAATCAACTGACGCCAATCACGACGAGCCCAGCCCACATGAGGAGAAACATCGAGAGCGGGTCGATGCAGAAGCCGCAGCGCGACCGCCCGGGCCAGGTGCTAAGGACCGGCCTGGCTTTGATCTTGGCGGTGCCGTGACTGGAGCAACGGCAGGCTCGGGTTTAGGGTTGGGGGGTGACGCGGCAGAGAACCCGAAGGATCGCCGCCTACCCGGCCGCCGGCCGAAAAACAAGCTCGGTCTGCCCCGCTTTGGTGGAGCGGTTGTGAACGACAAGTGACTGCAGCCGGATTGAGCCCTGCCGTTCTTTGTTCGAAGCGATAGCGCTGCGGCCCGCTTCACCAGTACGCGCCCGCCAAAGCGTCATGCGCGGCAATGTGGCGCGGATAGCAGGCCTATCAGTCGACGACCCATCCGACCAAGGTGCGCAGGCTTAGGCCCTGAACGATGATGGTGAAGAGAACGACCGCATAGGTTGCGGCGAGTATGATAGATTTTTCGGCCACTTCCGGAAGCGAAAGGGCGAGGGCGACGCATATACCACCGCGCAAGCCGCCCCATTGTGTCAGAATCGGGATCGTCCCACTCACAAAGGAGTGGGGCGTGCTCAGTGCCAGAACTGGAATCAAGACGGCAAGCAGACGGGCGCCGAGGGCGAGCGGTATGGCAACCAGCTCCGCCGGCCACGCTAGCGCAATGGCCAACGCTAAACTAACATTCCATCTGGACCACTCAGTGGGGGCCGATCACTCGGACAAGAAACGGTGAAGAACTCCTTCCTCGGCGCAATCGTTTCGGTGCGTGGCAGTGTTGTGGATATACGATTCGATCAACATCTGCCGCCGATCTACTCGGTGCTTCGCGCTGGAGATGAAGGACAAATCGTCATCGAAGTTCTGGCGCAACTGGATGCGAGTCACGTGCGCGGGATTGCGTTGACGCCCACGCAAGGTCTCGCCCGCGGCATGGCGGTGGAGGACACGGGCGGGCCGTTGAAAGCGCCGGTGGGCAAAGAAGTTCTCTCGCGCATGTTCGACGTGTTTGGGAACGTTATCGACCGCGAAGCGGCTTTGTCTGATGTCCATTGGCGTTCTGTGCATCGGGCTCCGCCGCCGCTGGCACGACGATCCACTAAGTCTGAAATCTTTGAAACGGGCAT
Source organism: uncultured Alphaproteobacteria bacterium (assembly GCA_963773115.1). GTDB lineage: Bacteria > Pseudomonadota > Alphaproteobacteria > Rhizobiales > Xanthobacteraceae > Pseudolabrys. Next base: position 61,984 of record CAVYZZ010000002.1, read on the forward strand.
CAAGGTCATCGATGTACTCATGCCACTGGAACGTGGCGGCAAGGCGGGCTTATTCGGCGGGGCGGGTGTGGGTAAGACAGTGTTGCTCACCGAGATGATTCACAACATGGTCGGCCAGCATGAAGGCGTGAGCATCTTTTGCGGCATCGGCGAGCGGTGTCGTGAAGGCGAGGACCTTTACCATGAGATGAAGGAAGCCGGTGTGTTGCCGAACATGGTGATGGTGTTCGGGCAGATGAACGAACCCCCTGGAGCTCGTTTCCGCGTCGGTCATGCGGCGCTGACGATGGCTGAGTATTTCCGCGACGACGAGCATCGCGATGTGCTGCTGCTCATCGATAACATTTTTCGCTTTATCCAGGCTGGCATGGAGGTATCAGGCTTGATGGGCCAGATGCCGTCGCGCTTGGGTTATCAGCCGACCATGGGCACCGAGTTGTCGCAGTTGGAAGAGCGCATCGCCAACACGGATACCGGTGCCATCACCTCGATCCAGGCGGTGTATGTGCCGGCGGACGATTTCACCGATCCGGCGGCGGTGCATACGTTCTCGCATCTCTCTGCATCTATCGTGCTCTCGCGCAAGCGAGCAAGCGAAGGGCTTTTCCCGGCCATCGACCCCCTTCAATCTAGTTCCAAGATGGCCACGCCGGGCATCGTCGGTGCACGACATTACGGCCTGGCACAGGAAATCAGGCGGACGCTCGCGCAATACGCGCAACTCAAGGACATCATTGCCATGCTCGGCCTGGAGCAGCTTTCGCCGGAGGACCGCAGCGTGGTCGCCCGCGCCCGCCGCCTGGAACGTTTCCTTACCCAGCCGTTTTTTTTACGACTAAGCAGTTTACCGGGCTCGAAGGCAAACTCGTCAGCCTGGAAGACGCATTGGACGGCTGTGAGCGAAATCCTGCGCGATGAATTCGCGGGCTACACTGAGAGTGCGCTCTACATGATCGGGGCGATCGATGAAGCGAAGAAAGAGCCAAAACACAGCCCCTCCCGCAGCCTCAGCCGAGCCCAGTCAAAAACTGAGGCCAAAGCCAACCCGAATCCTGCCGCCGAGTCCCCGGCCAGACCTACGCCCGAGCCGCATCCGAAGTCCGGGATGAAACCTTAACCGAAGGTCGAACATGCCGCGG
>CAVYZZ010000003.1:0-512788 GCA_963773115.1 uncultured Alphaproteobacteria bacterium
ATCCGCAAGTGCGCGCGATGTCCGCTAAGTGCCAGCAGCAGACATTTCACCAGTAATCGAATTTAGCCGACAGCGGCGAACGGGGGAATATTACGAGCATGATGGACAAGCGCCCAAAGGGCACTCATAACCCAAGTCAACGTTCTACTCAGCGTTGGGACAATGAAGGCGGAGCCGTCAATAACGTGCGTGACAAGCGTCTGCCCAACGCCGCCCAGCTCACAGCCCAGGGCAAGGCAGCCGATCTGGCTGGCAAGGTCATCGACAGCCACGCTGATCGTTCGGTAACAACTGAAGAACGAGAAAGCCGGAAATGCAGACTGTTGGAGGGACCAAAAGAGCTTCGCAATTTGCGACGCGATCAATCGAAGACTAAACTTTAAGGCTTTGCCAACGGCCGAGAACGTAATGAACGCGCGCCGTCGCAAGCTCCTCCCCTGTGTGTGTACCGAAAACCTTATCCGGAAACGAATTCAGTATTTACGATTGAAATTCCCTGTTCCTTCGATAAAATTCCCTGTTCCATCAAAATAATTCCCTGTTCTGTTGCGTAGGGAATTTCGCTGCAAACTTTTGAAATTGCTCGCGTATCCGCGAACAAAATCGCGTCAAGAGCGCGGATTCGACGAAATTCCCTGTTCTTTTCCCTGTTAGCAGGGAAATTCCGTGCGGAGACGGGTTCGAATGCGACTGAGTCCGCCACCACGCAGTCCCCTTATTCCCCAAAGTCTCTGATGCTGGCACGAAGGCCTCGAACCTCCGGGCTTTTGCGGGTTGAAATTCGTGAAGTGCGGTCTCTGCCAAAACCAAAGGCCGCTTGGAGGCAGTTTTGGGCGCTTTGTCTCTGCCGTCCGGGAAGCCGTTCCTGGCTCAATTCCTTAATTTGTGCCGAGCTTTCAAACGAATGTCCGCTATTGGAGGAAAAGCGGACGTGGCGTGGACAGGCTACAATGTCCACTAATGACCCATTGCGGACATTGCCATCGTACTGCCGCGCATCAAACGTCAGCTCGGTATCTCGGCGCCCTGGCCGTCGCGATCTGGGGGCTTGAGACTAACTTCGGCGGCGACACTGGCCATTTCCAGACGCTACGTGTGCTGGAGGGCAATAAGTTTCTGTCTGAGGCTTTCGAGGACCGTATAGACACCGGGCGGAAACAAGTCATCATAGCGTGCCTCAAGCTGCGCGATTTCAGAACGCAGCTGACCGGCGCGATTTTCGCGGTCCGTCGAAGTTTTCACAGCCGTATTCTCCGTACCGGGGCTTGCGTGTCAGCGGCCTCAAGAAAAAAATATCCCGAATTGACTGAAATAGGCATGTGAAGAACCCGCGTATTCAAAGATGGGAGCAATTACGTTATTTAGCTACCAATTTCGACGATGTATTCGCGCCGATCGTGCTTATATGGGGACATAAAGGCCACAAAGCTAGCCTTGTCGTCTCGCTTTTCAGTTGACTTAGCGACATTTCCGAAGCCGACAAGAGGCAATCGAGGCATCGCGTATATTATGCGGTTCTCGTCGGTCGCGCCGGCAACGGTGAGACAGCACATTTAATAGCGGCGATTGGCTCCGGCATAATGGCGATCGTTATCGAGAGCGAAGGGCACTTGCGTAGGCGATTTTCAAGATTCCTACCAATGGTATCATCGGCTCCACCCTGGGCCGAAGAGGAGGCAATCCGCGAAGAGCTTTTCAGCGTCGAGCGCCTTGAACAGCACGCCGAGAGCTTGGCTGCGGCACAGTCCGTTAGTTCGCGGGCGGAGCGAGGGCGGCCTCTTGCGCAACGGGTTCGCGACAACGATGAGGCCCTGCTCGACGCCTATCATATCATCGCAGCAGCCATAAAGGATAAGCGGCCGATAACTCCCGCGGCCGAATGGCTGATCGATAATTTTCATCTCGCCGAAGATCAGGTTCGTGAAATCCGCACCGATCTTCCACCAAGTTATTACCGTCAGCTGCCAAAGTTAGCGGAAGGCCCGTTCAAGGGATATCCGCGCATTTTCGAAGTGGCCTGGGCCTTTGTTGCGCACACGGACAGCCGCTTTGAAGCGAAGATGCTTCGACGCTTCGTGTTGGCCTATCAGCGCGTTCAACCGCTGACGATCGGCGAGCTATGGGCTCTCGCAATTACAATTCGTGTCGTGCTGGTAGAGAATCTGCGGCGTTTGGCCGATCTCATCGTGGGCGGCCAAGCATCGCGTGACGCCGCAGACGCATTGGCCGAGAGTCTGCTCGGTGCAGGGATCAGGTCTCCTGAATCGGCCGCCGCAGCACTGCGGCCGTATATACATTTGCCGCTCTCGAGATCTTTTGCGGTTCAGCTCGTTCAACGATTGCGCGATGAAGATCCGGCTACGACGCCGGCGCTTAGGTGGCTGGATCAGCGCCTGAGCTCCCAGGGCACAAACGCCGATGAAATCGTGCGTGAAGAGCACCGCAGGCAAGGCGCGGCGAACGTCACCGTCCGCAATATCGTCACCAGCATGCGGGTCATATCCGAGTTGGATTGGGCTGAGTTCTTTGAAAGCGTCAGTCTGGTCGACAAGGCGCTACGAGCGGGCAGCGATTTCGCCAGCATGGATTTCCCGACACGGAATAGGTATCGTCGCGCTATCGAAGAGATTGCGCGCGGTTCGGGCTACTCGGAAATCGATGTCGCCCGAGAAATTGTCCTCATTACCAAACGCGTTGAAGCTGACCAGAAAATCGGAATGCCTGAACCGGATCCGCGCCGGCGGGACCCCGGCTATTACTTGATTGGCCAAGGACGTCGAGCGTTCGAAAAGAAACTTGGCTTTCGCGTTCCAATGAAAGGGTGGCTGGTACGCGCGAACGCGGCGGTGGGGATTTCAGGTTATCTCGTGACCGTCGCATTCGCTGCAGGGCTTATTCTCGCGCTGGCATTGCTCGCGGTCAGTGTGGCCGGCACCGATGAATGGATTGTCCCGGCGCTGGCGTTACTCGGATTCTTTGTTGCTGTCGATGCCGCCATCACGCTGGTGAACCGCGTGGTTACAGATCGGTTCGGTCCTGCCGTGCTCCCAGGGCTCGAGCTTCGCGACGGTGTTTCGAGTGAGTTTCGCACCATCGTCGTCATGCCGACGCTGCTCACGAGGAGCGCAGCAATCGACGAACTCATCGAACGGCTGGAAATCCACTATCTCGCGAGCCCGGACGGCGATATCCGGTTCGCTCTGCTTTCGGACTGGACGGACTCAGTCACCGAAAATGCGGCAGACGACGAAGAGCTTTTGGGCGCGGCGATCGAGGGAATCGATCGCCTCAATGCCCGGTACGGACCGGCATCGGACGGGCCGCGTTTTTTCTGCTCCATCGTCGCCGGGCCTGGAACGAAAGCCAGGGCAAGTGGATCGGATGGGAACGCAAGCGCGGAAAATTGCATGAGCTCAATCGGCTGCTTCGCGGGGCCACCGATACCACCTTCTTGCCGGTTGGCGGCCGGCTACCGCTCGTGCCCTCCGGAGTTCGTTACGTCATCACCCTGGACACGGACACGCGGCTTCCCATTGGAGCCGCAAGGCGCCTGATCGGGAAAATGGCGCACCCGCTCAATCGGCCAAAACTCGACCCCGCGTGTCGCCGTGTAGTCGAGGGATATGGCGTGCTGCAGCCGCGGGTGACGCCATCGCTTCCCACCGCGCGGGATGGCTCTGTGTACCAACGCGTATTTTCGAGCCCGACCGGCATCGATCCCTACGCAGCGGCCGTTTCCGACGTTTATCAGGATCTCTTCGAAGAGGGCTCTTACAGCGGCAAGGGCATTTACGATGTCGATGCCTTCGAGGCCGCGCTCGCCGGCCGCATCGCGGAAAGCTCTGTGCTCAGTCACGATCTGCTGGAGGGCATTTTTGCTCGTGCAGGACTGGTTTCCGACGTCGAGGTCTTTGAAGATTTTCCGTCGCGTTACGACGTTGCCGCATCCCGCCAGCACCGTTGGGCGCGCGGCGATTGGCAGTTGCTTCCCTGGATCATTGGTAGCGCGCCAGCGATAAGCGGTAGTGGAGGGACCGGCATGCCGCTGCTTGGCCGGTGGAAACTTGCCGATAACCTTCGCCGCACTTTGTTGGCGCCGGTAAGTTTCCTCGCCCTCGTGACCGGATGGGTTCTGCTGTCACCAGGAGCCGCTTTGCTCTGGTGCGGCTTCGTATTCCTGCCTTTCCTGTTAAGCGCGTTCCTGCCTCTCGTCGCTCGCGTGATTCCGCGCCGTTCCGGGATCACGACCGGTAGCCATTTCCGCGCATTTCGTCAGGATCTCAAAGTCGCCTTGTTGCAGTTCGGCTTGCAAGTGGCGTTGCTCGCACACCAGGCCTGGCTGATGGTCGACGCCATCGTTCGGACGCTGTCGAGATTGTATCGGCGTCGACAACTGCTGGAGTGGGTGACCGCCGCAGCGGCAGGTTCCGACCGGGAACTCAGACTTGTCGGCTTCTATCGGCGGATGGCCGGCGCTGTCGCGTTGGCTGTATGCGGGACCATTGCCGTTGCTTACGCCGATCACGAAACTTGGTTGATCGCCGCTCCATTGATCGCTGCTTGGGCGCTGTCACCAGCCATCGCATGGTGGGTAAGCCGGGCGCCGCGCCCCGGCCGAGAGCTCGCTGTCGGACGCGGCGGCGGAAAGCCTGCGCCTCACGGCGCGGCGCACCTGGCAATTCTTCGAAACATTCGTGACGGCGGAAGATCATATGCTCCCGCCGGACAATTTCCAGGAGGATCCCCGGCCAGTCCTGGCCCACCGCACCTCGCCAACAAATCTAGGCCTCTATCTTCTTTCGGTCCTTGCCGCGCGAGATTTCGGCTGGCTCGGCCTCACGTCGGCCATCGACCGATTGGAAGAAACGCTTGGTACAATGAGCAGGCTTGAGCGATTCCGCGGTCATTTCTTCAATTGGTATGACACGCGTGATCTTCATCCGCTCGAGCCGAAATACATATCGTCGGTCGACAGCGGGAATCTGGCCGGGCACCTGATTGTGCTCCGCAGTGCTTGCCGGGAGATGATTGCCGCGCCTGTGATCGGCCCGGAAGCTCTTACCGGGATCGCGGACGCAGTGAAACTCGCGCAAGGCACTCTGGCCGCGCTGCGCAGCGACCGCCGAATTTCGGAGAACGCTCACAAACAGCTTCAAATCGCGCTCGATTCACTCGCGGCATCATTAAAATCGCCTGCTGAATCACCGGCGGATTTTGCCGTCCGATTATCGAACCTGCGAGCACAGGCCGAGACGCTTCCTGAGCTCGCGCGAGCGCTTTTCGAGGAAGGGGATAGTGACGTTGCCGGCATAGCCGATGTGGTGATCTGGACTGAGGCCGTTGCTTCGTGTGTCCAGTGCCATCAGCGCGACGTCGATGGTTTGCTCCCGTGGATTCAGCTCACCGATGACGTCACGATATTGTCGTCTGCGCTGACTTTAGGTGACCTGCCGGATCACTGTCAGGCATTGATTTGACAGGCTGGTTCAACAAAGAGCCGATCTCACGTCAAACGCCACCGATGAAGACGTCGCTAAAATTAACCACATCATTGCAGCATTGGAGCAATCGGCGGCAGCTGCCCAAGCTCTCATGCGGCGAATTGAAAGTCTCGAAGAGCTTGCCGGAAAAATGTTTGACGAGATGCAATTCGGCTTCCTTTTGGACCCTGCAAGGCAGCTCCTCTCCATCGGTTATCAGTCTGCCGAAGGCACATTGGATCCGAGCTGCTACGACCTACTTGCATCCGAGGCGCGCCTGGCGAGCTTCATCGCCATCGCCAAAGGCGATATCGCACCGAAACATTGGTTCAAATTGGGGCGTGCGGTGACCCCGATCGACCGCGGCTCGGCTCTAATCTCATGGTCGGGATCGATGTTCGAGTACTTGATGCCGGAACTGGTGATGCGCGAGCCCGAAGGGAGCCTGTTGCATCAAACTGCCCGGCTAATCGTTTCTCGTCAGATCGAGTACGGCGCCCAGCTTGGAGTTCCGTGGGGGATTTCCGAATCGGCCTACAACTTCCGCGATCTCGAGCTCACCTATCAATATTCTAATTTTGGCGTCCCCGGACTCGGACTAAAACGCGGCCTCAGCGAAAACATCGTCGTTGCACCCTATGCGACGGCGCTTGCATCCATGATCGATCCGGCCGCCGCGGTGCGGAATTTCGCCCGTCTGGCCGAAGTGGGCGGGAGTGGCCGGTACGGCTGGTATGAGGCTCTGGACTACACGCCGGGGCGAATCCCGGAAGGCAAAAGTGTTGCCGTCGTGCGCGCCTATATGGCGCACCATCAAGGGATGAGCTTAGTCGCTATCGCGAACACGCTTTGCGGCGGGACGATGCGTACGCGCTTCCATGCCAATCCGATCGTGCAGGCGACGGAACTCCTGCTGCAGGAAAGGCCTCCGCGCGATGTCGACGTCAAATGGGTGCGCGCCGAAGAAGTGAGTCAAACGACGCAGGTGCGCGAACTCGTGCCGCCCATGTTGCGCCGGTTTCACTCGCCACACGATCGTGTTCCGCGCAGCCACCTTCTGTCGAATGGCCGCTACGGCGTCATGATCACCGCCGCCGGGTCTGGCTTCAGCCGCTGGCGCAATCTTGCCGTGTCGCGTTGGCGTGAAGACGTCACCTGCGATCCTTGGGGATCATATGTTTATTTGCGCGATGTCGAAAACGGTTTTGTGTGGTCGGCGGGTTATCAACCGAGCGGCGCCCGGCCGGACAATTATGACGTAACATTTTCGGAGGATCGCGCCGAAATTACACGCCGCGATGGAACCCTGACGACAACTCTCGATGTCGTCGTATCGCCGGAGGAGGACGGGGACGTCAGGCGTGTGTCGATCTCAAATCTTGGGGTGCGCACGCGCGAGATCGAGTTGACCTCTTATTCCGAGGTCGTCTTGGCGCCTCCGAGCGATGATGCAGCGCATCCTGCATTTTCAAAGCTTTTTGTGCAAACCGAGTTCGTGCCTGAACTCGGTGCACTTCTGGCTACCCGCCGAAGGCGGGCGCCGGATGAACCAGAGGTATGGGCCGCCCATCTGGCCGTATTGGAAGGGGAGGCCACCGGCGAGCTGCAATTCGAGACTGATCGGGCGCGCTTCCTTGGACGTGGCAACGGCGTCGGCTCGCCGATTTCCATCAGCAGCGGCCGGCCTCTTTCAAACACGGTCGGGACGGTGCTCGATCCGATCTTCAGCATTCGCCGACGCGTCCGCATCCCGCCCGGCGCGACCGTCCGCCTCTCTTTTTGGACACTTGTCGCTCGTTCGCGCGACGAGGTTATCGGCCTGGCCGATAAGCATCACGATGTCGCCGCGTTCGAACGCGCAGCCACATTGGCTTGGACCCAGGCCCAGGTTCAACTCCATCATCTTGGAATAACATCAGACGAGGCGCACCTCTTCCAACGTCTCGCCAATCGCATCATGTACTCTGACCTGACGCTGCGGCCGTCGCCTGAAATCTTGAAACGGAACGATCTCGGACCATCGGCTCTTTGGGTGCACGGTATCTCTGGCGACTTGCCGATTGTTCTATGCAGGATCGATGAGGCCGAACACCTAGAGACGGTACGCCAATTGACCCGCGCGCATTCCTATTGGCGGATGAAGCAGCTTGCCGTGGACCTGGTGATCGTCAACGAGAGAAGCACCTCGTATGTCCAGGATTTACAATCCGCTCTGGAGTCGGTCGTCCGAGCAAACCTGTCGCGATCGCCGCCTCTGAAAGATGGCGCCCCAGGAAGTGTGTTTCTGCTGCGCGCCGACTTGTTGTCTGTCGAGGTGCGAACTCTCCTGCAGACGGTCGCGCGCGTGGTGATCGTGAGCCGACGTGGCAGCCTCGCCGAGCAAGTCAAACGTCTGCAAGAAATCGCACCTGCTGCTGAACCGCCAAGTCTGGCGCCGCGGAGCGCGAGTCCTTCTGAGTTCGCCGCGCCGCCGCCGCTCGAGTTTTTCAATGGAATTGGCGGATTCGATCACGATGGGCGGGAGTACGTCACCATCCTCGACGGGGATCTAGCGACGCCTGCACCCTGGGTGAATGTCATCGCCAATCCCTCGTTTGGCTTCCAAGTCTCCGCCGACGGCAGCGGTTACACATGGTCCGTCAATAGCCGCGAGAACCAGCTCACGCCTCGCTCGAACGATCCTGTGAGCGACAGCCCCGGTGAAGTCATTTATGTGCGCGACGAGGATAGTGGAGACGTCTGGACGGCGACCGCTCTTCCCATCCGCGACAGCGCGTCCCGATATATTGCCAGACATGGCCAAGGGTACAGTCGTTTCGAGCATGTGTCGCATGGGATTGCACTCGATCTCCTGCAGTTCGTGCCGCTCGACGATCCCGTCAAGATCTCCAGACTGAAAATCAAGAACGTCTCAGGCCGCCGGCGGCGGCTATCGGTAACGGCTTATGTGGAATGGGTGCTGGGACCTTCGCGCGCCACTTGCGCACCCTATGTCGTCACCGAGATCGATCCCAAAACCGGTGCGTTGCTGGCGCGCAATCCGTGGCGCATGGAGTTCGGTTCGCGTGTGGCCTTTGCCGACTTGGCTGGCCGGCAACGTTCGTGGTCCGGCGATCGCACGGAGTTCATAGGTCGCAACGGCAGTTTAGTCTTGCCAGCCGCGCTCGCAAATCGAACGCCGCTGTCAAACCGGGTCGGCGCCGGCCTCGATCCATGCGGTGTTCTGCAAACCGCTGTCGAGATTCCGACAAACGCTGAAGTCGAAATTACATTTTTGTTGGGCGAGGCGGCGACGGGAGCGCAAGCCCTGTCGCTGGTCGAGCGGTATCGTGCAGCCAATCTCGACGATGTGTTCAGCGACGTTGGCAGGTATTGGGACCAGACGTTGGGCGCGGTCCAGGTGCGGACGCCCGATCGGGCGATGGATATTCTGCTGAACCGCTGGCTTCTGTATCAAACGATCGTTTGCCGATTATGGGCTCGCTCGGGTTTCTACCAGGCCAGCGGTGCTTATGGCTTTCGCGACCAGCTGCAAGATGGGATGGCGCTCTGCTTGTCGCAGCCGGGGCTGACGCGGGAGCATCTCCTGCGCGCGGCGGCACGACAGTTTACCGAGGGTGACGTCCAACACTGGTGGTTGCCATCGTCAGGCAAGGGCATTCGCACCCGCGTTTCCGATGACCTGCTCTGGTTGCCCTACGCCGCGGCACAATATGTAACGGTGACTGGCGATCTTGCTGTTCTCGACGAGCAGATAGCGTTTGTCGAAGGAATGGCTCTCGCAGCTGGCGAGCAGGATGCCTTTTTCCAGCCGATGGCCTCGGATGAAAGAGCTACTCTTTTCGAACACTGCGCTCGTGCTCTCGATCGTAGCCTTGCGCTCGGACGGCATGGTCTGCCGCTGATCGGCGGGGGAGACTGGAACGACGGAATGAACCGGGTCGGCGCGGGAGGGCAGGGCGAAAGCATATGGCTGGGGTGGTTTCTTTACGCCACCATTGCGAATTTCGCTGCGTTCGCGGAGCAAGCGGGGTCAGCACGAGCGTGCCGCATCCTGGCGGCAGCACGCGACTTCGCTGCGCGACGCCCTTGAGCGAGACGGTTGGGATGGCAACTGGTATCGCCGTGGCTATTTTGATGATGGAACGCCGCTTGGCTCTGCATCGAGCAGCGAGTGCCGCATCGACTCGATTGCTCAATCCTGGGGCGTGATCTCCGGCGCGGCCGATCCGGCACGCGCCGCGCGCGCCATGGCGGCGGTCGATGAAAATCTCATCTTGCGTGATGATGGATTGGCTCTGCTGTTCACGCCGCCCTTCGATCAAACCCCGCTGGACCCCGGTTATATCAAGGGCTATCCGCCGGGAATCCGCGAGAATGGCGGCCAATATACTCATGCTGCGGTCTGGTCGGTTCAGGCATTCGCCAAGCTTGGCGATGGCGACAAGGCAGCCGAATTGTTATCGCTGCTCAATCCGATCAACCACGCTCGCACTTGGGCCGCCGCTCAACGCTACAAGGTGGAACCGTATGTGGTGTGCGCGGATGTCTACTCGGTTTCGCCACACGTGGGGCGGGGCGGCTGGACGTGGTACACGGGCTCGTCCGGATGGATGTATCGGGCAGGTCTAGAGTCGATTTTGGGGTTCACCGTGGAGGGCAACACGTTGCGGCTCGACCCTTGCGTGCCTCGAGCGTGGCGAGATTTCGAAATCGCATTTTGCCACCGCACGACCCGGTACGAGGTGTTCGTTGACAATCATGCCGGCGTTTGTCGCGGCATTGCCCGCTTGGAACTCGATGACCAGGTGCTCCCTCACGGTTCGACGCCCATCACGCTGGTGGATGACGGCAAAACCCATCATGTCCGAGTCACACTCGGATGATCTGCCGGCAACGCGGCACACCGAGAGTAACTCCAATAGACGGTCGGGAAGCGGAAAACGGTTTCGTTTGCCTAGGCCGCCTTGGGGTCCGGTATATGGCGCGCGTTGTGGTTATGGCTCACGGTGCACGACTGCTCACGGCCGCACTTCACGCAGACGAATATCTCGTTGTCCAAATCAAGAGTACGGTTAGCTGACTCAATTTGCTTGAGTCGCAACTCGCCACCACAGACGTCGCAGTGCGACGAGGGCGGCGGCTCGACGAGGGTGCGCATATGATTTCCTTTCGCCCGACATGCTTCGGAGCGAGGAACGGGGCGCTCAAAAGGGCCCCGATTGAAAGGTTGGATTGAAAGCCCGAACGCCTTGCGTTGACGTCTCGGTCAATATTAAGTTGCGCCTTTAAGCAGGTCGTGTCCAGTCACATTTCTGGAGACGCACGGCGAGCAGGCTCGTTTCCGTGATAGAGAGCTTTAAATGTAGTGATTGCAGCGAAGTATTCATCGATGTGAAAGAGGAAGAATAGGCCGCCTCAGTTGGCGGCCTGACTCAATTTTATGCCGGGATGCAATCATTAACGGATGTCTGATTGGGCACTAAGCGGACGTCGAAGCTCACCCGCCGGATGTCTGCTTTTGGGGTAAACCGGACGTGTTGGCCTCACAGAGACCGGTTCGAATAGGACTGCGTGCTAGGCACGTAGTTCGAGTCCTCTCGTCTCCACCACGCAGTCCTCTTAGTCCCCAAAGTCTCTGATGCTGGCGCGAAGGCCTCGAACCTCCGGGCTTTTACGGGTTGAAATCGGCGACGTGCGGTCTCTGGCACAGCATAAAGTGCCCTGGGGCCGTTTTGAGGCCATTTGTCTCTGCTGTCCGGGAAGCCGTTCCTGGCTCGGGGCGGAGTCCGCGACCTTTTTCTGGAGCGACTTCACTCGTTCTTATGAAGCTAATCCCAGCATCGTGTGCTGTTTCGACCATTCGGCCGGTGCGTTGCGGAGGCGAGCGACGCCGATGCCGCGTGGCAACCGACCGTCAATAGCGCCCTTCACAAGCGTGGGTGACAAGAAGGCCAGCGAGATTGTCATATTGACCTGCCGCACGCTGCATTTTTCGCGGGCGGCAATCTCCTCAACATCGGCAACTGATCCGGAGACGATCTCATCGAGCCAACGCCGACCACAAGCGATGGACGTCACGAGCGCGACACGCGTCTCAGAACGAATTGGGCGAATGTCCTGTCCTGAGGACGCTGGTGCGATCAGTTCGCGGCGCCGTTTCAATGTGTTCTTCTTCCAGGGAACATAAAAAGCGGCTTTTTTTGTATCGCGCTCGGATCGCTTGCTGCCCATTTTTACCAGCTTGATCGCAAGTCGCCCTGCTTGGATTTCGACATGGGCCACATGGCTATTTATGAGGTCGCGGTCGGAAACAACGACGGAATCGTTGAGACGTTTGCGAACCGCATCGGTAACAAGTCTTTCGACCTCGAGTGCAGGAACTCGGCGAATGGATCCGGCATTTTCAGCTTGGCCCTGAGCTAGCGCAGATGAGAGATAGTAGCGATATCGCTTGCCCTTTTTACGGAGGGAGCTCGGCGTCATTCGATTACCGCGATCGTCGAAGATGCGGCCCATCAAAAGCGACTCGGAATTTGTACGTATCGTCGAATGATTTTTCCGCTGCTCATCGAGCTTGCGTTGGACGGATTCGAATAGCTTTCGATCAAGGATAGCCGGCTGCTCGCCGGGAAGGATTTCACCCTTGAAGGCGACCTCTCCGATGTAGAACCGGTTTCGAAGAAGATGGGCAAGGGGCCCCCGGGTTAAGGGATTTCCGCCAACGGCCCGACCGCTCGATAGCCTCCGCACTTTCGTGAAAATCCTTCTCTGGCGAAGGTCCTGCATCACCAGATTGAGGCTGCCCAGTTCCAAGTACCGCCTGAAGATCGTGCGGACTATCTCCGCTTCACCGTTGATAATCACCACTTTGCGGTTCTTGACCTTGTATCCAAGCGGGACCATGCCGCCGACCCAAAGCCCCTTCCGCTTGGAGGCGGCAATTTTGTCCCGGATTCGTTCTGAAGTGACCTCGCGCTCGAATTGAGCAAACGACAGCAGAACATTCAGCGTCAACCGTCCCATTGACGTGGTCGTGTTGAATTGCTGAGTGACCGATACGAACGATACGCCATGGCTGTCGAACAACTCGACGAGCTTGGCAAAGTCAGCCAGTGAGCGAGTCAGACGATCGACCTTATAGACGACAATGACGTCGACCTTTCTCGCCCTTACGTCGGTCAGCAGGCGTTGCAGAGCCGGCCGATTAGTGGAGCCGCCAGAATAGCCGCCATCATTGTACTGGCTTCGGATCAGGGTCCATGCGGCATGGGCTTGGCTGCGAATATAAGCTTCCGCAGCATCGCGTTGGGCGTCGAGCGAGTTGAAGTCCTGCTCAAGTCCCTGATCCGTCGAGACGCGGGTATAGATCGCACAGCGAACTGATTTGGCGGCTACGTTCTTCATGGTTGCCCCTCGGTGGGAGGCTTGTCTCGCAGGCCAAAGAATCTGGGGCCGTTCCAGCGTGTGCCTGTCAGGGCAAAGGCCACCTTAGTTAGACTGGGGTAGATTTTGTCCCTCCACGCAAAGCCATCGGCAAGCACCATGACCCGTTGCAGCTGACCGTCCCATTCGCGGACCAGTACGGTACCGGCTCTTATATCGGTCCTGCGTTTGTTGAACTCAGCCGCAAGTCTTCCGACATCAGCAGGTGATCCTGAGCGGTCGAGGAGACGAAGTGTCTCGGCATCGAGGTCGCCCAAACGGTCAGCCTGAATCCGATATGCCAGAATACGATAGAGCAGATGTCGGGGAAGGTGGGCGGGCGCTCGCCGCCGAAAGACCGTGTGCCATCGGGCTCGAAGTTCGCCGACATCGAGATCGCGCAGTCGCGCAATCTCAATGTCGAGCTTCTCTCTATCCGGTGATGCCGGATGAATCGTCGTGCGCGGCATGATGCTCAGGCTGACTGGCGGCTCGGACGTCGAGGGTTGGAGCGACCGCCGCCGGCATCGACGATGCGGTAGATCCGATTGTCGCCAATCTTCTTCGAATCGAGTTTTAGTCGAAGTTTCTTTTGCACCACGCCCGCGAAGAAGCCGCGGACAGAATGTTGCTGCCAGCCGGTTTCCTTCATCACTGCTTCTATGGTCGCGCCAGTCGGCGAACGCAGCATTGCGACCACGCGAGCTTGCTTCGGGCTTTGCCTACCTTGGTCCTTTTGATCATTTGCGGGCGCCGTCTTGGTTGCTCGTGACGGCCGGGTAGCGACGGTTTTTGAGGCGACGGCTTTAGGGGCGCGTTTGTTGGAAGGCTTTGACATCGGAATCCTCCATTCGGGTTCTGGCGGCCTGGCGCCGCCACCACCGAAGCCCCATCTCGGCCATCGAGCCGGCGGGGCAGGATCCCGGAATGCGTCCATCGCCCGGAACTGACCACAGTACCGCTCTGTTGGCGGGCGAATGCCAGTCATTTCTGGATAATGTTATTGCTGGTTTCAGGCAGGCCTTAGCATCCGATGATCCGGCGTCCCTAACGGGCAAGAAGAAACGGCCATCCCTTGGTTCGAATCCTGACGCCCCAGCCAGCCAGTCCGGCCTCTGGAGATTTTCCGTACAATGTCGCGAGGAAGCCGGCCGTTAGCGGGCTTCTTGCGTCAGGCGGAGCGTCTCTGTGTCCCGAATTTGATAATTCATCGGCCTGCCATGCCGAAAATCTCCGCGCATCTTCGCCATTATTCTCGTTTTCTGGAGAACCGCGCCGGAGATTTGGCTCGATCGCACTGCGTGATCGGGATAGCAGTGCGACGGGTATTCGCCTCCCGATAAGTCATTTCTGCTTGGCGAAGTTGCTGATGTTGCCAAAGAAGCGTTTACCTTCGTGCCGACTGGTGCTGACAATCGTATGCCAAGTTGACGGTGCGAGGATCAATGCCGGCCCAGCAGGCAGAACTGGCAAGCTGATCAGCCTCGCTCATTATTCCCTGCATCAAACCGCTCGGGCGGAAGGGGATGAAATCAGGTGCCGGCGATAGAGCCGAAGCAAAGCGATCCACGGCATAGATTTGAAATCCGCGGACGGCCAAAAACCCCACATTGTATATCTGGATCACTACCAATCCGGCGACCATACGGCGCCAGAAAACTGGCCAGTGGTGCGCAGCCTTAATCCTCACCTTGAAGCGCTGCAAAAACGGCAATCCACTCGCAGCCTTGTGGGCCGCCTCATATTCAGCGGTCGGATAAACAAGGCAGTGCCACACATCGCATAGTGCTTTCCACATGCAACAAATTTAACGCGACAATGGGCAGGCATCAAAACCAATGCGCGAACATAGTTATCCGGTCGTGATGTTCACAACTCGTTAAGAAACGTCTTTTGGATTTGACGGAGTTTTGCATTCAAGGATCGGAGAGAGCGAATAGGTGTGAGTACACGGGGTTTTTGACAGATCCCAGCGGCAATCTGCGGATCAGTCAGTCTCGCGGATAGTGCACGAAAGAGAATAGTTTAAAACTATATCGAGGGTTTAAATAAACGTAGCCAGCGTTTAATGCTAGCCTTCGATAATCTGCAATTGACGTTCCTCTTCAGCGCGGTCGACTTTCTCTGCAAGCCAAATAGCAATTGCTCGCGCCCCGTAGGTAATGACTAGACCAGTTATAAGCATGCCGACAGATGACCAGGCACCATGAAATAGAGCACCCAAAATTCCAATTGGAACAACACCCACGACTCCAATTACAAGACCAGCAACAACACCTATTGCACCCCAATAAAAATAGGCCGTGAGCAGTCCAAGCATCCAAACACATATCCCAAAAAGATATGAAGATCCAAAAAATCCATATACTGCGACAATTCGCGTCCCACGAAATAGCGACAGAGGAAATAGAATGAATAGGCAAATTAAGAAAGCAATACCCGCTGCAAACGCTACATAATTAGCGACATGTTCTGAAACCCAGACTGCGCCACCAATAAAAAAAGCCAATAGCGATGCTAGGGCGCGGACTCATAAGCGTGCAGCCATATCCGGATTGATGCCAGTTTGATGAAGGCGAGATAATTGGCTGCAAGCTTGTCATATCGAGTTGCGATGCGCCGACACTGCTTGATCTTGTTGAAGAACCGCTCGACCAAATTACGCGCCCGGTAGAGATATGGGCTGAAACAGATTGCCTCTTTGCGATTCCGCTTGGGCGGGATGTTTGCCCACGCGCCTTGGTCACTGGCAAACGCCCTGATCCAGTCGGCATCATAGCCGCGGTCCGCCAACAACATTGTTTGTGGGCGCAATTCGCTCAGGAGAACAGAGCAAAGTTGATTGTCATGCGTCTCGCCGGGCGTGAGGCCAATCTGTACCGGCAGGCCATTGGTATCCACGACGGCATGAATTTTGGTCGTCAGCCCGCCACGTGAGCGGCCCATGTGCTGCTGATTATTGCCAGCGATGCAAGCTCCGTGCTGATGCACTCGCACGATGGACGTATCGATCATCTGCACCGCCGCATCATGCATTGCAGCCAATGCATCCATGATCTGGTCCCAGACGCCAGCCCGTCCCCAGCGAACGAAGCGATTGTAGCAAGTCGTATAAGGACCAAACGTCTCCGGCAGATCGCGCCATGGCGCGCCTGACCTCAAGACCCAAAAGATGCCGTTGAGCACGCGCCGGTCATTCACGCGCGGAACGCCGCGCGGCTTGTCCGGCAGGAATGGCTTGATGGCCGTCCATTCATAGTCGGTGAGTTCGTAGCGCATGATTCGAGGCTCCAGTTTGGGAGCTTAAATCACGCGCCGGGCGGCATCATCAACCCGCTACGGCCCGTTGTGACAGATGCCAATACCCTGATTTCACTTCCGCTTTCGGGGGCACAGCCGACATGGCGGGATATGCTGGTGACCGCGTCCCGGTCGAAAATGACCCATCAGCGACAATACGGGACCAAATAATTCACGCATTTCGATTAACGTAGCGGGCACACCCTATACAGCGCCTTCAACTGGCGGCTTGGCGTCGCTTAGCAACCGCTATCCTAAATTGTTAGCGCACGAACAATTGACGGAGAGATGCTCGGTACAACCCTAACTTGATAACTAATATGCGTTTACGCAGAATTTATGCTGTGGCGATGGCGCGAGATTGCTGGCCTGCTCGGATATCGCGTGGCTAACAATTATCGGCATATGGGGGGATGCGGCCATGTGCAAAATTTGCGGACCCTTGGCTAATTTCGCACTTGCGGTGGTTATGGTGACGGGCTGGCCGATAGCGCCGGCCAAGGCCGTCACTGAGATTCCAATTAGTGACAAGATTATGATCGGCGGCAGTATCGTTTCTACTGCGTATGAAGGGAGGGAAAACGCGACTTATCATTCGAACGTGTTAGTTGGCGACGATTTTCTGAATGTTGTGGTATATCTTACAGAACCAATAGTTGGCGGAATCAAAGTTATTCAAACGCTAAGCGACGTCGCATTTGTGGATGACAACCATTTCCTGAGTTTTGCTTCCGATAACGAAAGCGGTTATTTCCCCGCTGATGTGCCAGGTGAAAAATATTTCGATTTTAACGGCTATACGGTCTGGATGCTACCTGAGACTGGACTTTTTCAAGATGTTGGCACGTACTTTGGCTTGGATGCGGGCTACGTCCAAATACAAAGTGACCTGGAGACACCTTTGCCAGCCGCGTTGCCACTTTTTGCTGGTGGTCTAGGTGTCTTGGGGTTCTTTACGCGGCACAGGAAACGGAAAAATGCGGCTGCACTCGCGGCCGATTGATCAAAACACCAGATCGGAATTCGGAGAGACCGTCGCGAGGCGGTCTTTCTGTTTGTGTGTGTAGTTCGCATTACGAATGTCGGCTTATGGCACATCCGCGACCTTTCGCGGCGACGCAGCAATTCAGTCGCTTTTGGAGTGAAGCGGACATTCAGCGAACCGCGCTTACAACACCGAATTTATGAGTACGCGGCCTAGTCCAATGAATACAGCGATACTTAAAAATATAGCGCCGGTAGATTTGATCGCGTTCATAGCTGCCCCTCAAAAGGTTTCTCAACGATAGACCCAGAATTGCCAGCCGGAGTGTCGCCTCACGCCCGGTGATATTTTGCCAGCGACGAACAACGACGTCTGCGTAAATAGGGTTGAGCTCGATCGCGGCCGCCACGCGGCCAGTCTGTTCGGCCGCAATGACAGTGGAGCCGCTGCCAGCAAATGGATCAAGGATGAGCTGACCTCGCTTTGACGCATCCTTTATCGCATCAGCAACAAGTGCCACGGGTTTGACCGTCGGGTGCATCGTCAGCTCTTCCGCACGCCCACCACGAAACGTATTCACGCCGTCATAGTCCCATACGTTGGTGCGATAGCGGCCGGTCGCTCCGAGTTGCACGTTATTGACGTGTGAGACATGCCCAACCCGGAACACACACACGAGCTCATGTTTGGAGCGATAGAATGATCCCATGCCGCCATTGTTTTTGTTCCAGACACAGAGGTTAAGGAGGGCGCCGTATACTTCGCGTCCTGCACCGATCAGCTCGAACAGGTGACGCCAATCCATGCATACAAAATGGACTGCGCCGGCCTTGGAGACGTTTGCGGCGTTGCCAAGACAGGTTTTCAGGAACTGTCTGAACTCGGCCTCGTCCATTTCGCCGCAGGCCATCGCAAAATCAGCGTGGTGGACACGGCCGAGACCACCGGCATGGCCATCAATCGGGACGTTGTAGGGTGGATCGGCGAACACCATGTCGGCCGACTTGGCCGGCAGGAGGATCCCGTAGGTCGCCGGATCTCGCGCGTCGCCGCAGATCAGACGATGTTTGTCCAACTGCCAAATGTCGCCAGGCCGGGTGACCGCCGGTCCTTTCGGCAACGGCACCTCGTCTTCGCCTGCAGGACCATCGCTGATGTCTTCGAGAATGAGGTCAACCGCAGCGCTCTCGAAACCGGTAAGCTCAAGATCGAAGCCAAGATCAATGAGCTCCTGGAACTCCACCGCCAGCAAGTTACGGTCCCAGCCAGCAAGTTCGGCGAGTTGATTATCGGCGAGAACGTAGGCTCGCTTTTCGGCCTCGCTTAAGTGTGACAGCTTTAGCGTCGGGATGGTGGTGAAGTTGAGCAACTTTGCGGCTTCGACGCGGCCATGACCGGCGAGAATTCGTGTGCTTTTCGTCAATCAAAACAGGGTTACAAAAACCAAAACGGCGAATGGAATCGGCGATCTGACGGACTTGCCGCTTGGAATGCCTGCGGGCGTTCCGTTTCTGCGGGACGAGCACGCGAATAGAGGTTTGCTCAATTGCGGTTGACATGGTTCAACTCCGATTGAATGCGGAGTTGCCCCATAAAAAATGGCGAAACTCCACGATGATCTTCCGAGACTCTGGCTCGCAGAATCTCAGACCCATCGGGCGTTCCGCCCTCACTTCGACGTTACCTGATCATTCGACGACTTCCTCGATCGATGACCTCTCGCGTCGGGCATGAATAATATGGAGCGAGTTTGGAAAAATTTCAAGCGCAGGTCGCCGACGCAGCAACGCCGCAATAAACTTTACGTCTCAATGGGTTCTAAGCCATTCCCCGTCTCGCCCTGAAATTCCGTTGCGATTCGGCTATCATTGCGGGCGTCAATAGGCGCCAGCAGCAGCTGCCTCGATAGACCTAAACGCGGAGAAAACCATGCCACTTCGCGAAACCCTACAAATCATTCTCACCGATTACGCAAAAGCCAAATCTCAGCCGCTGGAAGGCCATCCGCTGGCGCAATTCATTCGCCATAAGGCGGAAGAGGAAGTGCAACAGGCCTTGGGTGAATTCGGCGCTGGCTTGTTGGTCGAAGGCAGCCCGGGGCAGGGCAATTGGGCGGCGGTGCCGTGGATTTCGGTGTTTGATCCCGCCATCACCACCAGCGCCACATCTGGCTATTACGTGGTCTATCTGTTTCACGCCAACCAGCCGGTGGTGCATTTGTCGCTCAACCAGGGCACTACCAAGGTGCGGGAGGAGTTTGGTGCCCGTACCCGCGAGATCTTGCAAGATCGCGCTGACTTGATGCGCAAGCGGGTGGCCGAATTTTCCCAGCCATTGGCAGTCACGCAAATCGCTTTAGGCTCCGACGCACGGCTGCCCGGCGACTATGTTGCCGGCCATGCTTTGGGCAAGAGCTATGCGCTCGACGCCTTACCCAGTGAAAACGACCTACGCGCCGATTTGCAGACCATGGTGCGCGCCTATCGGGTCTTGAGCTATCGCGGTGGCATCGATGCCGACGTCGAAACCCAAAACGATGTGGCCGATGAGTTTGGGATTGCACCCACCACGGCGATTACCGAGACGCGCAAATACGCCTTTCATCGCAAGGTTGAACGTAACCGCACGGCGGCCAAGCAAGCCAAAAAATTTCACGGGACGCGCTGCCAGGCCTGTGATCTCGATTTTGCAGAGCGTTATGGCGCGATCGGCGAGGGCTTTATTGAGGCGCACCACCTCAAGCCGATTTCAGCATTAGCGGAGGGGGTTGCAGTGGCCTACGATGTGGCGGCGGATTTTGCGGTCTTGTGTGCCAATTGCCATCGCATGATTTATCGCAGCGCTGATCCGAGCGATGTAACGGCGCTGCGGGCGCTAATTAAGTCCAATAAGCCTTTAAATTAGCAAAGTGCTGGGCGGGCGAGGGCATTGGATTTGCCTAATGACAGGTTATGAAATGGCGGCCGGCCGGCTCTTAGCCCAACCGTTTCAGCCGGTCGGCATCATCAATTCTCACGCGATCCTCGGCGGCTCCAGCACCATTACGTTCGGGTTTAGGTTTTCGGTACACACAGCGGGGTTAGGTTTTCGGTACACACAGAAATGATTAATATATTTATCTACTCTCACACCGAAAATGTCAGTTCGAAATATTCTGAGCTGTTGTCGAAACTCAGGACTTTATATGGTGAAAAGCAGAGAATTCTATGGGCTTTGAAACCGATTTCTGATCATAGATCAGCAGCACTTTTATACCCTGCAAGTGACGCGGCAACTTTGTTCATTGTACGACTAATATGGGTCCGGTTGAGTTCACATGTTTTGTTGAGATCTCGGTTTAATGCCGCTCGCATCAATTGGCGGTGTTCTGCCGTATCGTCGCGCGGCAGAACATTTGACAAAATCGACGCCGCAACATAGCGCTCCGATTGTTCAAAGAGGCGCATGCATATTGCGAGCAATGCTGCTGAATTGCAAGCAGAAACAAGTGCGGCGTGGAAATTCAAGTGCTCTTTCCTCCATGACTCGCTGATTGTACGAGGTCTTGATGGATCTATTTTGGATTGCCGCGATAGCCGATGAAATGTACTCAGTAGGTTAGCCTCCCATTCAACTCCGCCATTTTCGAGCGACCAACGCAAGGCGATCTCCTCGATTTCTAAACGCGTCCGCATTAGATCGGTAAGGACTTCGTGCGATACTCGAGGTACCTTAAAACCTTTATTCTGTTCAAGCGTGACAAGGCCTTCGGCTTCGAGACGCATTAGGGCTTCTCGAATGGGGCTAGCACCAGTTTTATACCGTTCGCGTAGAATTTCAACGCGCAAGTGTTCATTCGGCTTCAAGCGACACGCGATGATGTCGGCCCGCAGCTTGGCAAAGATGTTTACGTTCGAGGTAGGCATAACATTAGCCTTGGAAATCGAGTTTGGCATGAGATTTCCCATAGATCAGTTCACATCGGGGCCGAGTACCTTCCGGAAATCTGAGTGACTCCCATGCCCGTTGACTAGAGATTTGGTATCGGTGTTTCAGGTGAGCTATCGCGTCGCAATGCATTATAGTAGCCGGTATCAATAGAACCTTTTGCGAATTCAAACCTACCACCGGCAATTTGGTAGGCCGTATCGCCGTCACGGACAATCACCAGTTCAACTTCCAAAGCCCGTTCGGCGAAATACCCCCGCTCAAAAGCAACGTATAGTGCCGCAGTCGTAAGCGCAGGAATGTGGGGAATGTGAGAGGCGCGGACTTTCATTTTTTAAATCGGAACATTGGCATTTTGCTGAACCGAGGCGATTACGTTCCAGCCAAAAAAAGCTGTGCCGAGGCCGACGACCGCGCCAATTATTCTTTGCTTCAATTTCATCATGTTCAGATCTCTTCCCGACGAAGTTATGGAACTGCGGTCTTGTCCGGACTGTGAGGGGACGACGCGTGATTTGGCCTTCGGCTAGTCAAACCATCAAATCCTGGACGCCCTTTTGTGTAAACGATGCGACCGCCAACGACTGTAAACTCTGCATTGATATCCTTGATTTCGTCCTCACTGACAGTGAGTGGGTCATGACTAAGGCATACGATGTCAGCTAGCTTGCCGGCCTCAATTGACCCTTTCTCCCGTTCTTCAAAGGTTAGATAAGCGCCGTTGATTGTGGCCGCCCGCAACGCATCTTCACGTGAAATCTTTTGCCTGTGTCCGATGACCTTGTTCGTCGAGTAATCCTTTCGAGCAACACATTGCCAGATCGCATTAAATATCGAAACGGGAGCATTATCAGATGCTAAGCTGAACGTGACGCCAGCATCTTTCAAACTCGCGAGTGGCGAAATCTCATCTTCTCGTTCCGTGCCGACATTGGAGAGTATTTTCGACCCAATTCGCCAAATACGATTGGTATGAGTTGTAACGACAAGGCCGAGATCGCGAGCGCGAGCAATCTGATCAGCATCCATTGTATTAAGATGCGCCAAAATCCAGCGCTGATCTGAGATTGGAACAACTTTGTCGACTTCCTGGTACAGATCTAAAAGTTCGTGATCAATTGCCAAACCGCAGCATCGAATATTCTGCTTAGCCGCTTCAATAAGAACTTCCTTGAGCCGATTTCGCGGCAATCCAGCATCGTAATAGTACCCAGCCCACCCAGTGTAAGTCCCAGCGGAAGATCTCAGCTTGTTCTCATTGAGCGACTCCGGCCCATCGGTATTCAACAGGGCGTAAAGGCCTGCAATGCGAAGATAGTTGTCACCTAACCCCTTTCCTCCGAGCCACGCACCCCAATTGCCTAAGACGGGTGCAGCACAGGAATCCGCGATGCCATTCCAGGACGGGCTGAACAGCAAATTAGCACGAACCGACAAGCCACCAATTTCTGCCAGTTTCTTGTAAGCTGTTTGAACTTCGCCGGCGACGCCGTGCCCCTCAAAGATGCTGGTGGTGCCAAACGAATTATAGACTTCAATTGAGCGTTCGAGCGCGGCGATCCGATCCGAATGCGAAAACTCACCGGCCATACGCATTAACGTTAGTTCAACGATACTCATATGGACCCATTCCGTAAAAATCCCTGTCAGCTCGCCAACTTCATTCTTCTCTATGACAACTGACGAGACGCCCGGTGAGGTATTTTTGTTGACCTTGCACAGTTCTAACGCTCGAGAATTGGCAACGGACACGAGTGGTAGCTGGTGTCGCCAGTATCCCCAAATCGGTTTGATGTAGACGGGATTATTCGGCGCCACTTCGTCTAATTCCCAACGCGTCGGCCAACGCCGTTCTGCCAACAATTCAGGCACCCCCCAATACGAAGGTGGATCGCCGATTGGCATCGTAATGATCCACTGCCCCGGATTGGCTACTTTCACAAGCTCCTCGATACGCCGAAGAATGTCCGGAATCGATCTGAGCCCCGTAAGGGATGGGTATGCTGCTTTCGAGTCCCTCACGGTCCATGTGGGCATGTGTGTCGATAAGCCCGGGAATGACGGCTTTGCCATTGAGGTCAACGCACCGTGTTTCCGGACCAGCCAACGCTTCGACGATGGTGTCGTCCCCCGTCGCGACGATACGGTCGCCGCGCGTTGCGACGGCCGAGCAGATGCTGAAATTGCTGTCGACCGTAATCACTTTACCGTTGAAGTAAATCGTATCGGCAGTTTGTTCGCCCATCTGAGTTACCGTGAGGGGATATTATATTTTGCGTAGTGGAAATTCGGCACCCTTGCTTTCGCTCTGACTAAGTCGATGCGCTCATTTCTCGTGATCACTGAGCAGTTAGACATGCTGTCTATGAACATTTTGGGAAATCCGAGCACACTCTAAAGTCTATCGTTGATTCAAAATTTGAAAGAAATCGAAGCATGGAAAATGCTACGCAACTTCTCCAGCGATCACCAATCTTCTGCACGAAAAAGCAAATTCTATAAATAAGCCTTAGCCTCAAGTCGTAAAAAAACTTAAGTGCGCGGGTCGGAAAACAAAATGAATACGGTGATGAAATTCGTGCCGCACATGCGGCACCTCTCGTGGTCATCCCCGCCAATACATTTCGAATTGACAATGTGATCGTCATTTCATTCACGTTTAAGGGCGCTATTTACGCGATACTTACAGATTATAGATAATTGGTCAATGTATCGATAAAATATTGACATCTAAGTTTCTGTGGTGGGATACTTCGAAATGGAGACTTCAACGCGGAGGCGAAAAATGATCAACCGCAACGCATCAATTTCATTGTTCATAGGACTAGCAATTGCGGCGTGGACGATTTTCACCCCAGCTAAAGCGGCTGATGAAAAGAACAACACAGTCAACGTTGTTGTTCTGCCCGGTACTCAGCTGTTTCCGGTCAGCGTCATGAAATTGCGCGGTTTGGACCGAAAGCACGGCATCAAAATCAATGAAGTTCGTGTGTCCGGCGTACAGGGAATGCTCATCCGCGCGGCCAAGCTGGACTTCGATGTCATGTTTATGACTTGGACCAATGTTCCGACACTGCGCGCCAAGGGCGTCGACGTCATGAATGTGTTCGCGACTTCCAATTTTTCTCATGATCTATTCGTGAAGAAGAACTCACCAATCAAGTCCTGGAAGGATCTTAAGGGTAAGACTGTCGGTCTACCGGGAAGCGCCGCCGCCACGTCGACCCAGCTTTTCCGCTACGAGATGAAGAAATTCTTTGGCATCTCGCCTGACGAGGTTCAGGTCAGGTTCGCCGCTCCAGGGTTGCTTGCGGCGCAACTCGAGCGTGGCGACATCGACGCATCATTGCTGTTTGAGCCGACTGCAAGTAAGTTCTTGGCGAGCGGGGAGTATCGCGCGATCGGCGGTCTTGGTGACGCTTACCAGGCGAACACTGGAAAGGTGCCGCCGCCCTACATCAACGTCGTCATGAACGGGGGGTGGGCGAAAAAAAATCCGGACGTGGCCAAGCGCTTCGTCGCCGCACTGAAGGAAAGCCTTCAGTATCTGGCCAAAAGTGATGATGTGTGGCCCGAGCTCGCCGCCAAGGTTCGGCTCACGACCAAGGCCGAGATCGACGTGCTCCACAAGCGGGTCGGGGGCGCCGTCAATACCGAGTGGCGTCAGGACCAAATTGACGCCCAAATAGCAATTATGAATGACATGGCCAGGGTACTTTCGGAAAAGGAGCTGGGCGCGTTTCCGAAAACGATCCCCGCGGGATCGTATACAATGGAACTCGTGCCGCGTTGACTATCGGTGCCGGCATTGAAAGTAGGCAAGTGGAGCGATAGGGAATGCGCAGCTCTGAGCTGACGGAGAACCGAGCACCGGCAATTGGTGCGCGCGCTCGCCGTAGATTTCTTAGGGCCGCAGGCGAGGTGTCCCTGCCGGTTTTGTCGGTCGCGGGGTTGCTGCTGATCTGGCAAATTATCGCGGCTGTCTCAGACAGCCGCTTTCTTCCAAGCCCGTTGGAAACCATCTTGGTGCTGCTGTCGGCTATTTACGACGGTAGCGCCGTTTTCCATGTCGGCGTGACGTTGGCGCGGGTGGTCGCCGGCTTTGCTATCGCAATGACGATTGGTGTCATTGTCGGTACCTGTATGGGACTGTCCCGCGTAGGTGAACGATTGCTACGGCTGCCTGTGATCATCGGAATGACAATCCCGAGTCTGTGCTACATCATCGTCGTATTTATCTGGATTGGGCTGAACGAACGTGCCGCGATACTTGCGGTAGCGCTCACTACTTATCCCTCGATCGCGATCAACATCTGGTCAGGCGTCAAGGCGATCGACCAGCGGCTGATCGGCATGGCGAAAGCTTTCGGTTGCGGTCCTTTCGATGCAACCGTAAATGTCATTCTGCCACAGGTCTTCCCGTATATTGTCGCGGCAGCCCGTTTCGGCTTCGGCATCGTGTGGAAGGTCGTGGCCGTCGTCGAACTACTGGGTCTGTCCAGTGGCGTCGGGTTCCAACTCAATTATTACTTCCAGCTCTTCGACGTTCGGGCGGTCTTCGCCTGGACGATCCTGTTCACCATTGTGATGGTGATGATCGAATTTCTCGTCTTCAAGCCGATCGAGCAGTGGGTTTTCCGCTGGAGGCCTGAAGTTCGCGTCTAGCGCCGCAGGGAAGAAATAGGAAGCATGACAAAGATTCTTATGAAAGGTGTCTCCAAGTCGTTCACGCAGCGCGCCCATGGCACGGATGCGCGCACCTTACACGTGCTCGACCGAGTAGAACTTTATGTTGACGATCAGGAGTTCCTTTGCCTTCTCGGCGTCTCGGGCTCCGGCAAGTCCACGATCCTTAATCTCATCTGCGGTCTCGAGGGCGATTACCAGGGCGAGATCCGCTTCGGCCATGTCGTGGTACCTCCGGGACAGCGGCCACCCGGCCGTATCGCTTACGTCTTCCAGGAACCGCGCCTGTTGCCTTGGGCCACCGTGAGCGACAATATTGCCTTCGGCCTGCGCTCGAACGGCGTGCCGCGGGAAATGCATCGTGAGCGTATCAAGCGCTGGGTCGAGCGCGTGGGGCTTGGTGGATTCGCCAACGCTTATCCGCATGAACTGTCCGGCGGAATGCAGCAGCGTGCCGCACTGGCGCGCGCATTCGCGATCGACCCAGACATCCTGCTGATGGACGAGCCGTTCAGCGGGCTCGACGAATTCACCGGCCGCCAGATGCGTGAGGAGTTGCTTCTGCTCTGGCGCGAAACTGGCAAGACGGTCTTGTTTGTCACCCATAACTGCTTCGAGGCATCGTTCCTCGCCGACCGCATTATAATTCTTGGATCGAGACCGGGTCGCATTGCCGAGGAACGCAAGGTGGACCTGCCACGACCGCGCAATTACGACGATACACGGTTGTTTGAGTTCAGCGTCAGCGTCACACATGCAGTGCAACGCATTGCCGGCCAGGCGCTCAAAGACGGGACATCGCGGCCGCGCAGCAGTTCTGCGTTTGCCGCCTGAAGATCGCTATGGATCAGCAGCAGATATGCCGACATGAATGATCGAATTGCGCTTGTACTCGTCGACCTACAGAACGATTTCTGCCATCCGGATGGAGTCTTCGCGGCCTCCGGTAGGCACGTTGAAAACCTCGGTGAACTTATTGAAACGACCAATCGCCTCGTGCGCGCAGCTCGGCAAGCCGGTCATCTCGTCGTTTGGGTCAAGATGGTATGGAATGACGAAGGCGACCTCGGCCTGATTGCGTCACGCAGTCCGTTTTTGGCGAAGACTGGACTTCGGCGCGGCACGTGGGGCGCGGAACTGCTGGACGGACTGGAAGTCACCCCTGACGACGCTCTTGTCGAGAAAAAGAAATTCAGCGGCTTCTTTAAGACCGAACTCGAGGCGACTTTGCGTTCCGCTGGCATAGAGAGGCTCACTGTTGGTGGTGTGCGCACTGACTTCTGCGTCGAATCAACCGTACGCGATGGCTACTTCCGCGACTTCGACATTACGGTCGTCGCAGATGCGTGCGGGGGCTATTCGGTCGATATGCATCACGCCTCATTGAGGGTTCTCAACACCGTTTTTAGCCGCGTCGTGCGGCTAGACCAGGCGATCGCGGAGATGTCTCGAATGAGATCTTAATCGGCCCCGCGCGTGCGCGGCTGCATCTGTTTCATCGATACTGTATTTGCTCATCGTTGCTGAATGTAATGTGTGGAGTGAAAAATGCTTGAGCGTCTGGCCCATGTCGGCATCGGATATGCCAACAATATGTCGGGCATGTTGCGGTTCTACCGCGAGCTGTTCGGGCTTGTCGAAGTCGCGAGAACAGGCCAGCTTGTGTTTCTTAGCGGCGGCAGAAAGTGGGGCTACGACGTGGTGTTGGGGCCATGGCCTGCCGGCTTGCGGCATTTCTCGTTCCAGATTCTGTCGGCCGATCAACTCGAGCCATTGCGGCGATCCATCAATTCAAAGGGTATCAAGACCGAGACGATCGATCCGACCGATGATTTCGAAGTGCAGGCCGGAATTCGTTTCGCCATGCCTTCGGGGCACCTGATGGAAATTATCGTCGTAACTCCGGGCCGGGTCTGGGATGCGATCCCACTCGTGCCGCGCGATAACTTCACTGGTGGCGGACCGCTTTGCATCGAGCATATCTCCATCGATTGTGACAATGTCCAAGAGCTTGTACGCTTTTGTGTCGATGATCTCGGCTTCCGAATCTCCGAGTATTCGCGCATGTCGGACGGGAAATGGTTTCTCGCCTTCCTGCATTGCCAGTCGCAACATCACGATCTCGGCGTTTTTACTCCATCGTCCGGTTGGTCAGGACCGGCGCTAAATCACTTCGCTTTTGTGGTGCCTTCGGTTAACGAACTCGTGCGCGTGGCCGATGCCGCCCGCAATGCTGGATTTGTGCTCGAATGTTCGCCCGGGCGGCATATTCTCGGCGACAATATTTTTATCTATGTGCGCGATCCGTCCGGCAATCGTGTCGAGATTGCGACGCCGCTAAGCCGCGTCGATTTCAACACCCCAGCCCGCGAATATGCCGCGGGCGCGCATCAAGAATGGAGTAATTTCGACGCTTGGCGCCCCGGCGTACCTCCGGTCTCTCGTAAGTCGTTACCTTGCTTCGATGCGCGGGGCCTCCGCTAGATAGGATGAGGACGAACCTCCATGTATTCCGTTGTCGCCGATCCGGAGAACCCAGTTGACGGTGGCGCAGCGCATCGCCGCTATCCCGCATTCGCGCTGAATGCGATGGTCGCTACAAGCCAACCGCTCGCAACTCAAGCTGCCATTTTCGCACTAAAGCGCGGCGGCAACGCCGCCGACGCTGCAATAGCCGCAGCGGCCGTCCTCTGCGTATTGGAGCCGATGTGGACCGGTGTCGGTGGAGACTGCTTCGCCCTGGTCTGGAAAGACGGCAACATCGACGGTCTCGATGCTGCCGGCCCTTCGCCGCGCGGCGCCGACCGTCTTGATCAAGTGGACGAACGCGGGCCACGATCGGTGACTGTGCCAGGCGCAGTTGCGGGATGGGAAGCGCTGTCGCGCCGCTACGGTAAACTTGGGTTCGACACCTGTTTGATGGATGCGATCGATATCGCGGCGAAGGGTTTTGCCGTTTCCTCGATCGTTGCGTGGCACTGGGGCACTAACAAGATTCCGGCCGGGCTCGACCCGGCTCCGGCAGCGGGGGACCGAGTGGCCTTCCCGGCGCTTGCGAAAACACTCAAGCGTATCGCGGACGAAGGCGCCGGCGCGATTTATCGCGGTGAGATCTCCCGGTCCATTTCTGAGCATTGTTGGCTAGCTGAAGACGATCTTGCATCTTACGAACCGCAATGGACCAAACCACTGATTGCAAACTATCGCGAACTCCAGGTGGTCGAGATGCCGCCGCCCAACCAAGGGGTGGCTGCCCTCGAAGGACTCGCGCTTCTTGAAGGGATGCCGCCGACATTGGAATGCCAGATCGACGCAGTGCGCCTCGCGCTCGCGGACGCACGGCAGCATGTTCGCGACGGTACCGATGTCAGCCATCTCATTAGCGACGAGCATCTGCGCAGGCGTAGAATGGAGTCGCCAAGTTTCGTGAGTGAGCCGCAAGGCGGCACAGTGCATATCTCCGTCATCGACCAAGATCGTATGGCGGTGTCGCTAATCCAAAGTCTTTATATGCCATTCGGCTCGCTGGTGATGGTGCAGGATGCCGGAATCCTGCTGCAAAATCGGGCTGCGTGCTTCGCGGTCGAAGGCCGTATTACGCCGCTCCGACGGCCGTATCACACAATCCTGCCTGCGCTGCTAATGCAAAATGGCAAACTTTACGGCGCATTCGGAATCGTTGGCGGATTCGTGCAGGCGCAGGCCCACGTGCAATTCGTCTCGCATCTCGTCGACAAGTCGCTCGACCCGCAATCGGCGCTCGATCATCCACGCTTCATGATTGAAGGCGGCGCGGTGCGGCTGGAGCGCGGACTCTGGCATGAAGCCGAACGGCTGAAGAAGCTCGGCTACGACGCAAAGCCGTTTCCGAACCGGTATGCGTTCGGCGGTGGGCAGGCGGTTCTGGTCCACAGCAATGGCCTCGTTGGCGGGTCAGATTCCCGGAAGGACGGATATGCCATGGGATTTTAGCGCGGGTTGCAATGAAATACCCGAACAGCAAATGGGAGGAACAGATGGAAGAGCCAAATTACAACTGGAAAGACCGCATTCGTGATTCCAAGGCCGCTGGCATGGCCACCTGCGAGTTCTTCGTTGTGTTCTCAGAGCCGATGAAAGGTCGCGGCGCTGTACTCGATATGCTTCCCACGCATCTCAAGCATCAAAAGGAATTGGAGGCAAATGGCACCATCGTTGCCGCCGGTCCGCTGTCTGACGAAGAGGGCGCGACATGGACTGGGATCGGCATGATCGTCTTACGCGCCAATTCGCTTGAGGAGGCGCGGGCGATCGCGGCGACCGATCCAATGCACCAATCAGGCGTGCGTAAGGCCCGCGTCCTGCCGTGGTTGATGAACGAAATGTCGCTTACGATTAAATTCAGCTACCTGAATAAGAAGATAATTCTCGGCTGATGACACGGGGTTCTTCGTGTCAGCACATTTTCGAAAATCAGATGGATTTTCCAATATCTCTGGGTTACAAAACATGGCCGTTTGTCTATCAGCGATGCAGGCTCGTGTATGAAGGGTTGCTCCATTTCGCTTCGCGCGCATGACCGGCATGAAGTCACTGCTTTTGAAGCGGTGCCGTCAGGCAAGCCGCGTGGTGGAATCGCGCTGCTGCAGGAAATCTTTGGCGTGACCGCGCATAGTCGGCGGGTTTGCGAAATCTATGCCGGTGAGGGCTATCACACGCTCGCCCCGGCGCCTTTCGACCGGATCGGCGAGGGGCGCGAGACCGGCTATTCGAAGGAGGACGCGGCAACCGGTCGCGACCTGCGAAATGGAATTTCGTGGGATCACACCTATGCGGATGTCATCGCGGCCATTCGGCGTCTAGGTGTCGCGGAAAAGATTGCATCGATCGGATACTGCTGGGGCGGGACGATTTCGTGGCGCCTGGCAGCGCAGGCCGAAACCGTTGTTGCGTCGGTTTGTTACTATCCGACGCAAATTTCTCCATTCACTTCCGAAATTCCCCGTTTCCCGGTGCTGATGCATTTTGGGGAGACCGATCAGATCACTACTTTCGATCATGCCAACAGCTGTGCGCAGCACACGGAGAGAATGTCGAAATTCAGATCTATCCGGCAAGCCACGGTTTCAACTGCGACGAAATCTCGAACTTTCGCCCCTGCGAGCGCGGAACTGGCATTTCGGCACACGCTCGAATTCCTCGGCGCTCATGTCGGTTGAACCTGCATGCAGGCGCGGCCGATAGCGCTCGAGGTTGTCGCGACAGCGTCGAATGGCGATTTATAATGCTCGATCGGTACGATACTCGGTAAATTCAGGTTTTGATCGCGTGTAAACGGACGGACAGACAACAAAGGCGCCAACATGACCGTAGTTTATCAGCAAGAGGCCGCTGTCGAGGTAACGATCAACGCAACGGCATATCGGAAAATTCGCGCCGATATTGTCGCTTGCCGGCTGATGCCGAACGAACGTCTTCGGGTCGAAGCGTTGCGTGACCGTTTTGGCGTCGGCGGCAGTCCGATCCGCGAAGCGTTGATGAGGCTGGAAGCGGAAGGCCTGGTCGCGCTTGAGCAAAACAAGGGTTTTCGAGTTTCGCCGGTATCAAGCGAGCAACTGCTCGATTTGACCCGCACCCGGATTGAAATCGAGGCGGTAGCGATTCGCTGGTCCATCGAGCGGGGTGGAGTCGAATGGGAAGCGAATTTGCTTGGTGCTTTTCATCGGCTTTCGCGCCAGAAGAAAACCAAATCCAGCAGCGAAAATTCCGTCAACACGTCGTGGTTTCGCGAACACCGGAATTTTCACGCGGCGCTCGTCGCTGCATGCGGCTCGCCCACGCTCAACGCCATCCGGGAAGGCCTGTTTGCGCAGACCGAACGCTACGTCGCGCTGTCGATTATCTCGAAGTTTCCCTCTCGAAATGATATCGGGGAGCACGAGCAAATCATGCGGACGGCCTTGGCGCGGAACGTCAGGCGTACAATCCAGCTCCATAATTCGCATATCGAACGTACCGCCGAGCGGGTCGCAAAATCGCTTGGCCGTCCGGTCCGCACGCTCACCTTGCGAATCACAAACGGCAGGGCCATGAAATGACGGTGCCGCGCGGCAAAACGGATATTCATGGCTGCTTGCACAGGTGCGAAAGCTTGATTTCGCGATTTGAGTCGTCATGACGACGAATGAGGGCATCACGCTGCCGGCTGGCGCGCTGACCGAACTCGTGGCCCGTCTGTTCGTGGCCGCCGGCGTTCCGGCCCGTTCCGCCGAAATAGTAGCCGCGGGCCTCGTCACTGCCGACCTCGAAGGGCAGGCTTCTCACGGCGTCATGCTGGTCGACATGTATCTCAATCGTATTCGCAGCGGTTCCGTATCGGCCGAGGAAACAGGCGTCATTGTGTCTGACAAGGACGGCGCCGTTGTAATTGATGCGCGCAATGCGCTCGGCCATCTGGTTGGAGACCAGGCGATCGCAATCGCCGTCGACCGCGCGAAGCGGCATGGGGCGGGCATCGTCGCGGTGCGCCATGGATTTCATTTCGGAACCGCGCGCCGTTTCGCGATCCATGCCGCCAATGCGGACTGCATCGGCATCGTCATGTGCAACACGCGCCCGTTGATGCCGGCGCCGGGAGGCGCGGAACGCGTCGTCGGCAATAATCCTATCGCGATCGCCGTTCCCGGCGGCGGACCGATTCCCATCGTGCTCGACATGGCGACCAGCGAGGCGGCTATGGGCAAGATCCGCATGGCGGCAAAAAGCGGACGGGAAATACCCGGCACATGGGCGGTCAAGGGCGACGGAACGCCTACCGTTGATCCAGCTGAGGCGATCACAGGCATGTTGCTGCCTTCGGGCGGGCCGAAAGGTTTTGGTCTTGCGCTTCTGATTGACCTTATGTGCGGTCTATTGTCCGGGGGCGCCAGCGGCGGCTCCGTTCAGCCGTTGTATGGCGATCCCGCCATTCCCTACAATTCGTCCCAGCTTTTCATTGCGGTTGATATTGCGCACTTCGGCGCCCCGGCCGCATTGCGCGCGAGAGCAGCCGCCCAAACCGCGCAAATCCGCGCCGGAAAGCGCGCTGCAAACGTGGCGCAGTTGTTCACGCCGGGAGAACCGGAGTGGCGCCGGCGCGATGCAGCCGACGGCCAGGTGACGCTGACACCGGCCGTGGCCGAGATGCTTTCGCAAATTGCGAGCGAGCTGCAGATATCGGCAGCGCCGCTCCCGCGCGACAATAAGCCGTCAAAAGAGGAAATTGGACATGCCGAAGCGTGAAGTCACTTCAAATTCGATCAGAAAGCCGAGTGGCGTATTCTCGCAAGCCACCATGATAGAGGCGCAAGGCCGGCTGGTTTTCATATCGGGCATGACCGCCCGCCGACCGGACGGCACGATCGCCGGGATTGGCGACATATCGGCGCAAACGCGGCAAGTTTGCGAAAATATAAAATCGGCGGTGGAAGCCGCGGGCGGCGCTCTCGACGACGTCTGCCGCGTCGACGTTTACGTGCGAAACATGGAGCATTTCGACAAGATCCATGAGGTACGCAGGCAGTATTTCAAGCCGCCGCTTCCTGCCTCGACCATGGTTGAGATCAACAAGATGACCTCGCCTGACTACTTAATCGAGATTAACGCGATCGCGGTGCTTCCGGACAAATGATGTCATGACGCTAAGTGCTGGTGATGAGATGACCGACAAAACCGGTATAAAGACCGCCGCCGATAAGGGCATTAAACTCGGCGAGGTCGGGCAGCGAAACGTATTGGAAAACGAGCACGTCCGAATCTGGGAGGTCAATCTAGATCCTGGCCAGACCCTCGACTTCCACTTCCACTACCACCTCTACGCCATCATCTCGCTCGGCGGCGGAGAGAACGAGATCGGGACGCTTTTCGGCGACAAGCGGATGACCAACGAACCGCTCGGCCCGACTGTTTTCATGAATGAGATGCGGTCGGTGCACAAGCTGACCAATCGCTCCGATGTCCGCTACCTTTCTCGGCTGATCGATCTCAAGTCAGTGCGCTGGTCGGCAGGGTAGGAGTAGACGGGCCGATGTCGCAACGCTTAGGCGGATGGAACGTCCATACGCATATCGCGCCACCGGCTGTGGTCGCTGCTGGCGAACGCGGCGCGTTCGGCATGCGCGCGAAGTCCCGGCAAGCTCACGAATTGCGCGCATGGCGTGCCGCTCCACCCGCTGTCGCACACTGGTGAACTGATTGATCGTGTGCGGAGTGACGATCCGGGCGGGGCGATCGTCTCGGTGCCGCCGCCGCTGTTTCGTCCGGACCTAAGTCCCGACGTGTGCGGCGATTACGCGCGCCTCGTCAATGACGGGCTCCTTGAGGCCTGTCACAACCATGCGGATGTGCTGCGGCCGCCTGCGTATCTGCCGGTGGAAACGCCTGAGATTGCTGTTCGCATCGCCGCCGGGTTAGACGAACACTGGGCCGGTGTCGTGATGGGAACCGAATCCGGTCCCATTTTATACGCATCGGAGCACCTCGATCCGCTATGGCGGGTGCTCGCTGAAAAATATCTGCCACTCTTCATTCATCCGGGCTCGATGCCCGATCAGCGGCTTATGGCATTTGGCCGTCGGCTCAAGCCAGCATAGGACGCACGATGACAAAACTTCCCGAAGACATGCCGAAACTGGATGAACTTCTCATCGACACCAGTGCCGTTCCGTGGCGTGAAAAGTCACTGAATGGTATTCATGAAAAGATGTTGTGGCGAAACGAGGAAACTGGCGCGTCGATTGCGCTGATCAAGTTCGACAAAGGCGCCGGCATTCCGCAGCCGCACTATCACGCTTCAAACCAGTTCATGTTCTGTCTTCAGGGCCATTACGAGTACACGTCGACCGGCGTCGTTCTCAAAGCGGGTTCGTTTTACTGCAATCCAAAAGGCAATGTACACGGTCCCGCGGTAGCCCACGAGGAGACAATCGTGGTCGAAATTTACGACGGGCCGCATTACCCGGAAAAGCCGCCATGGTACACGGACGAGCGCGACGCCCGCTAAGCAATCGGTGCTATGACCGGCGCGCGACTTACGACTGTTTCGCGCGACGTGCATGCCCGGATCGGGGAGGGCGGGGGTTCCAATGTCGGCGCTGTCGAAACACCTGTGTGTACCAAAAACCTTATCCGCATTAATTAGCCGAAGGAATCACCTAACGTCTGCGTATTATGTTTGGGCTGTTTTGCTTCGTCCTGGCCGTCTTAGACGAGCCATTCAGGTCGAAAAGTCGGCTTGAGGCAGAGAATGCGTTGCTCCGTCATCAATTGATCGTTTTGCGGCGCAAGGTGCGTGGCCAGCTCCGGCTCACGAACAACGACCCCTGGTTCTTGATCCTGTTGTCCCTGTCGTAAATTCTATCCGGTTGGCGTGGGACGCAAAATCGGACGATCTTCTGCGAGATGTTGGACCGCAGCAGACTAATTTTTGGGATTGTCGTCGATCTGTTCCGGCCGCGCGCGGCGGTGGAAGCCGAGATCCTCGTGTTGCGGCAGCAGATCATCGTGCTGCGACGGGGTAGGCGCAGTCGGGTGCAATTTTTGGCCGTCGACACGATGGTTCTAGGTTGGGTCTGCCATCTGTTTCCGAAAACCCGCGAAGCGCTTGCCATCGTGCGACCGGACACTGTGGTCGGGTGGGGCGCTGGAAGTCGAGGCCTCGGTGGGGCCGCCCCGGGGTGCTGGCCGCGATCCGGCGGTTGATCCCGGAGATGAGCGTTGCAAACCCATTGTGGGGCGCACCTCGCATACTCGGCGAACTGGTCAAGTTCGGCATCGACATAAGGCAGACCAGCGTTGCCACAAAAAACCGTCAGGTCAAGCGTTGGGCGCGACTCGCTCTTCCCGCAATTGGTTCAGGCTACGTGTGGCTAGCAGGTCACTCATTCAGCGGCTCGCCTCGAAACACGCCAACCAGGCTTGGCGCGCTCATCCAGTTTAGAGTCGCGCGCAATGCGCCGCCCACGTTCAATCGCCTTGTCCTTTCCGAAAACTCCATCCGGTTTGGATTCGCATCGTAAGGCAAAATCATCGCATCATTCAGACCAATGGTTGCGACCTCGCATGCGCTCGTGATTTTCGTCGCCGACATGTTCAAGTCGCGACGCCGGCTCGAAGCCGAGAACTTGTTTCTCCGTCATCAACTCAACATTGCCTTGAGGCGCGCGCGGCCCCGTCTGCGGCTGCGCGGTAGTGACCGGATGTTGTTGGTAAGGATGACGCGAGTTTGTCCCGAGTTGCTCAGCCTGGCGCAGGTGGTGACGCTGGAGACGATCCTGCGGTGGCATCGCGCTGGCTTTAAGGCGTTTTGGCGCTGGAAATCGCGAAACAGAGCAGGGCGGCCGAGGATCGATCGCGGCCTGCGTGATCTGATTAGGCGGATGAGCAGGGAGAACCCATTGTGGGGTGCATCCCGGATCCATGGCGAACTCCTGATGCTTGGGTTCGAAGCCGCCCAATCGACGGTCTCAAAATACATGGCGCGAGGTCGAAGGCCCTGTGTGTACCGAAAACCTGTGTGTACCAAAAATTAGAATTCTGTAATATTGGTGGTGAAGGCCACCGAGAACTGGGTGTGACTTGATAGCACCGATGCGCTCAATCGCGCGATGGAACGGCGCGTCCTTGTTCAGGGAACGATGTGCCCTCGACTCATTATAGTAGACGGCATATGCGCCTAGGATCCGGCGCAGGTGCGCTTGACCGAATACGATCATGTGGTCCAGGCACTCCCGGCGGATCGAGCCAATGAGCCGCTTAACATAAGCGTTTTGCCAGGGTGATCGGAACGCAATCGGCCGATCTCGAATCCCCATGGCGCGCAGGCGCTGCATGAAGGCTGGCCCGTACGAGGTGTCCCGATCCCGAATGAGGTATCGCGGCGCGTGGTCCCATGGGAACGCCTCGGTGATCTGGCGCGAAATCCACTCCGCAGTCAGGTTTTCGGTCACACCAAACGACACCCAAATTCGTCGCCCATGCTGTATGACGACAAGACAATAGAGGATGCGGAACGCGATCGTTGGAAGGACAAAAAGGTCGACCGCCGCGATGCCATCGGCATGGTTGCTCAGAAACGTGCGCCAGCCTTGAGATGGTGGCCGTGAGTGGCGGCACATATACCGAGCGACTGTCGACTGAGCGACCTCGAAGCCAAGCTTGAGCAGTTCACCATGAATGTGTGGAGCGCCCCAGAGCGGGTTCGCCCGGCTCATCTCGCCAATAAGCGTGCGCAGCTCAACCGAGACCTTCGGTCTGCCAACACGGTTACGCGATCGCCAGCGCCAATACGCTCGAAACCCTTCGCGGTGCCAGCGAATGATCGTTTCCGGCCGGACAATCGCAATCGCGCCCAGGACGGAGGGCAACCAGTGATAAAGCCAAACAAACAGAAAACGATCGGTATTGTTGAGGTGCGGTCGTTTCGGTGCCCGCCGGCGAAGCGCATTGATCTGTTGCCGTAGGATCAGAATTTCTGCTTCCAGCTTTGCTCTTGACTTGAAGAGCGAGGCCAGGACGCCGAGAATCAGCTTGAACAGATCCTTCATCAGGTCGCAAACTTACCCCGTCCGTCCTCTGTGTCCATGCTGAATCTAATATTCGGTACACACAACTCCCTCCGCCACGCCCAGGTTTGATCGCTTGCGCCGAACTACTCTGGACTGCGACTCAGGCTACGTCGTTGAATATCCGCTTTGCCCCCGAAAACGGACATGTGCAGTGCACCAGCCTATGTCCGCTTTGTGCCAATAGCAGACGTTGTCCT
The DNA here is from genome assembly GCA_963773115.1 of uncultured Alphaproteobacteria bacterium. Classification (GTDB taxonomy): domain Bacteria; phylum Pseudomonadota; class Alphaproteobacteria; order Rhizobiales; family Xanthobacteraceae; genus Pseudolabrys. The sequence continues at coordinate 37,583 of CAVYZZ010000003.1, forward strand.
CGCCGCAAATCACGGTGCGCGGAGTATCTGGATCAGGGATCGGGGGGCTTCGGGACTCTACTCCGCAGGAACTCTGGCGGGTGCCGGCTGGGCCTCTGGCAGACTACCTGGCAGCATCAGCACAGCACACAAGATGGCCAAAGCAGACGCGGCAAGGATGTAGAACAGAACATCGAAGCCCCAGTTGTGGTGAACCCATGCGATGAGTGGGACGACGGTCGCCCAAACAACAAAGCTTACTACGTAGCGTGCACCGTAGACCGATGCGCGCAACTCCGATTTGGCCATCTTGCCAATCATGTAGTCATTGATTGGTATTTGCCCGAAGGTTCCCAGCATGAACCCCAATGCCACTGCCAGCGCGTACCAATCCGACAAGCCAGGCATGACAGTAAAGAAGATAATCTGGATGGCTGCCACGATGGCAAAGACACTCCGGGGGCCGTAGCTGTCCAACATCCTGCCAACGATTACCTGGGAAAATGATGCAACCGCGAAAACGATGAATGCCAGCCAGCCGACCATCGTTGCTGACGGTGCAATCCCTTCCAACCGCTCATCAAATACCTTCGGGAGAGTAAACGTCGTTCCTTGAAAAATGATGCTGGAAACAGCGGTCGTGAAGAAAATGATCACTGTCACGCGGATCAACATCGAGCGCCATTCGGCATTGCTCGTGCTATCGATTGATGCACCGGATGACTTGGCAACGGAGGCAGACGCCGCATTCTTCAAGGGCACGCGGTGGCGATAATTATAGAAGTAGGCCAACCCCAGCAGAACGGAAAAAGCTCCGGGCAGCCAGAACGCCGTGCGCCACCCCGCTTGGTCAATAAGAATCCCCGTCAAAAGCGCCGCGCAACCAACACCCATGTTGCCCCAAACGCCGTTAACGGCAATATCCATGCCCATGGAATCTCCTCCACGCGCAATCATTGCTAGGCCGACTGGATGGTAGATGGCTGCAAACATGCCCACGGCGAACAAACCCATGGCAATTTGCATCGGGTTTTGCGCCATTGATGTCGCAATCGACGCAAGGCCGATCCCGACGAAAAAAACCACCATCATGCCTTCACGACTCCAACGGTCGGCGAGCCAACCGGAAGGCAGCGAAAAGATTCCGAAAGCGATCAGGCCGGGCGTCGCATACAAGATCAGTTCCGCATAGGAGAGTCCCCATTCCTTGCCGAGGACGAGAGCCGTCACCGTTGCGAAGATCAGCAGGAAGAGATGGTCAAGCAGGTGGCCAATGTTGAGAAAAAGAAAATGTTTGCGGTCTTGCATGATGCCAGGCACACGGTTGACGAGGTGCGATCGAACGCAACTCTGGATTGCAGGCGTGGCCTGCGAGCGCAACTGAACATTGGCAGTTTGATCAAACAATATCACGCCGTCACGCAGCCATTCTACCGAAGACTTCTGACTTGACGGATTTTTTGAACCAGCGGGATAGAGATTACTGCATCGGGATGATCTCATCTAGATGGTGAGCCAAGGGCGCGAATGTCTGCGGTGCCGGCGGCCGATATCCGAGCGCAGAGTGCGGTCTGACCGTGTTGTAGTGCTTGCGCCATTGCTCGATGACGATTTGCGCGTCTTTCAGGTTGTAGAAGATCTCGCCGTTTAGCAACTCATCGCGCAGCTGCTGCGATATCCCTGCATCCCGGCAGGCCACCGGCGTCGCGTTTCCCTGCGCCATCGATACTTCGATCTGGCGAAGCAGCGTCACAATCTGCTCCGCATTGAACCTCTTCTTCGACATGACCCAAGCTCCTTTCCAGGCGCATTTTCTCACATCGCTCGGTCCAAAAAAGCTCGGTCAGGTCACGCCCAATGGAAGGGGCATTCAGCGCCACGGGCGTATTGAAGGACGGTCCATGCTCGGTGGACTTCACTATCAATTTGTCCGGATCTAATTTGCGGTAGGGACACCGGTCTCTTGGCCTGTTCAGTGGAATGGAAGCATCAGTTCATGCCAGATCCTAGGTGGACTTTACCACCACTATGTCCGGGTTTAGGTTTTCGGTACAGATAGGCCGCCGACGCCTCCTTTTGCAGGAGACGCACCGTTTCTTCCTCGATGAAATAGGCGCGGACGTCGATCGTCCGGACTGCGGCCATCAAGCAGCGATCTTCTTCGGAATGCCGCCCCGTTCGACGAAGGAATAGCGCTCGGCAAGGATCGGCGCGAGCGAGCGCCGCCGCCCTTCAGGGAACGCTATCCACATGCGAAGCAGGTGGCGCTTCAACTCCGGACCCTCATGATCCTCGAAGGCCTCACGCGCATGCAGGATGGCGTGATTGTTGATGAACTGCATGTCGCCTTCCTGGAAGTACATGCGCAGGCGCAACTCCTGCCGGTTAGCGACCACTTGCACGAAATCGAGCGCTTCGCGCTGGATATCAGTCAAGCCCAGATCCGGACCAAAACGCGTTAGGCCGTCGAAATAGGCGCGGCTAGTGATGCGGGAGGTGACCTTGCCGTCGGCAAAGCTGAACATCGGGCAGTGGTACCAGGGCTTCTCACCTTGCGGCTCTTCGCCCCGCCAGCCGATGTTGAACGGCTGATACAGCACCTCGAGCAGGTCGGGGCGTTCTTCCAGGATCGCGTTGTGCACGCTTTCGACACTGGTCAGCGCGCTGGCACCGCCCGACTTCGAGGTTCGCACGCAAAACAGGCCAAGCGCATCCACCGGCAATTGGTCGGAATGAAAATCCATCTTCTCGCGTGTCTGGTAGCCGCGCGCGGTGCGGTCCTTCATCGTGCGCCCTTCATCGCGCACATGACCGAGCAGATGGCCACGCGTGTTCTGCGACACTGGCGTGCCGAAATGCACACCGAAGCCCCAATAGATCAGCCCGCACTCCTGTGTCGTGTAGCGACCGCGCGGCAGGCCGCGGATCAGCACCACGCCGGGACCGTTCTCCAGCCGGTCTGGAATCGTGTCCAGTTTGGCGGCGAGCTTCTGCAGCGGAAATTTCGCGGGGGTGAAAGGAATATCGAGGCTCAGCGACTGCACATGCCGCAGCGCCGCATCGACCTCGGCAATATCATCGGGGGTTAAGGGCATGAGCCAGGACGGATCATCCTGGATATCCGGTCCATGCCAGGTCCGGGCATTGCTCAATTTGTCGCGCATAACCTCGATCATCGGGCGGCTCCTCTCAGCAAACGCTTGTCGTTTGGTCAGAAATATAGCACTGCGATGGGAGGCGGCCATTGAATTCGCTTGAGCCTACGGATCAAGGACTTTGAAGCTAGCAAATCGAACAAGAATCACGATTTGCTCTTTACCGCGGGTGCCATAGGATGCCGGCCGTTGACGCCGCAGCTGGGAGGCGAAGGCCATGAATGTACAAGCCAATATCCGCGCCGAACAGCAGGCACGTCCGCTGCGCATCAAGCGCGTCGATGCTATTCCGGTCGCGCTGCCGCTCGCCAAGCCGATGCTGATGGCGGCGGAAAAGATCACCACGGCAGAAAATCTCATCGTGCGCATCGAGGCGGATAACGGCCTCGTCGGCTGGGGCTAAGCGACGGCGGCGCCGACTATGACCGGCGACACTTTGCCCGGCATCGTGGCCGCAGTTCGCAAGCACATGGCGCCGCTATTGGTCGGCGCCGATGCGCGCGACCGCGCAGAGCTCGCAAGCCGCTGCCGCGGAAGCATCGAGCACAATGGCGGCGCCAAGGCCGCGGTCGAGATCGCGTTGCTCGATCTGGTCGGCAAGCACTTCGACGTTCCCACTGTCAATCTTGTGGGCGGCGCGCTGCGCCGCTCGGTGGAGAACGTGTGGCTGCTCGGCAACCCCGACATCGCCGCCGACATCGCCGAGGCCAAGCGCAAGGTTGGCGAGGGTTACGGCTTCTTCAAGCTCAAGGTTGGCGTGAAGCGCGTGGAGGACGAGATCGAGGCCGCCAAGCAAGTGCGCGCCGCGCTCGGACCCGAAGTGAAACTGTGCGCCGACGCCAATATCGGCCGGACCGCGCCGAAGGCGCAAGCCTATCTGCGCGGCATCGACGGCCTCGGGCTGATGTTCCTCGAATAGCCGCTGCCGAACGACCAGTCCATTGGCATGGGCCCGCTCAACCGGCTCGGCATCCTGCCGATCTGCGGCGACGAGTTCATTTCCGGCGGCTACGAAAGCCTCGAACTGGGCCAGGCCGGCATCATCAGCGGCGTCAATCTAAAGCTGATCAAGGCCGAAGGCGTGACGCCACTGCTGCGGGCCGCCGCCCTGTGCAAGCAGATCGGGCTGTCGGTGACGCTGGCCGGCAAGGTGGCGGGCAGCAGCATTTCTGCCACGGCGACGCTGGCGGCGGCTTGCGCCTCGCCGGTGCTCGATTGGGGCGTGAACATGACCCACGTCTATCTGGCCGAGGACCTCGTGCGCGATCCCTTGCGGCTGGTGGACGGCCGCACCGCGTCGCGCTCGGCGCCCGGCCTCGGCGTGGACGTGGACGACGGCGCGGTGCGCCGCGTCACTGTTCCCTGAAGCCCGCCGGCCTGCTGGCCAACGCCTCCGCGCGGCGGTACTTTATCCGGCTTCTCGCAGTCGAGCCGGAGATCTCGCTCGTGGACGTGCGAATTCTGAAAACGCTTGTTGCGGTGGCCGAGCACGGCACCTTCGTGGCCGCGGCAAACGTGGTCGGTTTGTCGCCATCGGCGGTCAGCATGCAGATCCAGGCACTCGAGCAGCATTTGGCGGCCGAGTTGTTCGACCGCTCGCGCCGCCCACTGGTGCTCAATGAAAAAGGCATGGCGCTGCTGCCGACCGCGCGCAAGATCATCGGCCTGCACGACAGCCTGCGCGACGCCGCCGCCTCCCCCCATCGGCCGGCTGCGGCTCGGCGTCATCCCGACCGCACTGTCGAGCTTCGTGCCGGCGGCGCTCGCCGGCCTCAGCGAAGCCTACACGCTGCTCGAGGTTCAAATCGTCACCGGCATGAACACGCCGTTGTTCAAGCTGCTCAACAACGAGGAGCTGGATGCGGCCATCATGGGCGAGCCGCCGAGCCTGCCGGGCGGCTTGCTCTGGCGTTCCTTCGTCAAGGAAGCCATTTGCGTCATCGCTCCGCCCGACGCGACCGGCACCACGGCCGATGAACTGTTGCGGAGTCACCCTTACATCAAGCTCGTGCGCGGCGCTTGGCAGCTGCGCATGATCGAAGAGCAGATCGCCAAGATGGAGATTTCGCTGCACACCATCATGCAGCTCAATTCGATCGAGGCGGTGACGCTGATGGTGCATCACGGGCTCGGCGTCTCGATCGTGCCGCGCCGCAGCGTCGAACTGCTGCTGCGCCTGCCGATCAAAATCGTCCCGTTCGGCGATCCGCCAATTTACCGCACGCTGGGCCTGGTGCACATTCAGGGCAGCCCGAAAAATCACCTCTGCAACGCCGTATTCGAACAGCTGGTCGATGTCTGCGGCAGCGACGAAGCGGCGGATGCGGGCGTGTGGCCCGCCATGCTGGAAAACGAGGAATTGCGGCAGGCGCCGCAAGCGGCCGAACCGCGCCGCGTCGCCGAATGACCATGAGAAGAACCTTGAAACGAGCGATCTCGGACGCAGTCGTATGCGAACCCGCCTCTTGTGTGTACCGAAAACCTTATCCGCATTGATTGGTGGAAGGAATCACCTAACGTCTGCGGACCATGTTCGGACTGTTCTGCTTCGTCCTGGCCGTTTTGGCCTCGCCATTCAAGTCGAAAAGCCGGCTTGAGGCTGAGAATGCGGTGCTCCGACATCCGGTTATCGTTTTGCGGCGTAAGGTGCATGGCTGGGTCCGGCTGACGAACAATGACCGCTGGTTCTTGATCCGGCTGTATCGATGGTTTCCGTCGATTTTGCAGGTCGTAACGATCGTCCAGCCTGAGGCACTCGTGCGTTGGCATCGAGCCGGCTTTCGATGCTACTGACGGTGAAAATCGCGTGCGCGGGGAGGGCGGCCGCGGATTAATACGGAGCTGAGCGCTTTGATCCGGCGGATGAGCATAGAAAACCCGCTTTGGGGTGCGCCGCGTATCCACGGCGAACTTCTCAAGCTTGGGTTTGATGTCGCGCAATCAAGCGTCGCCAAATACATAGTCAAGCGACGCAGACCTCCAAGTCAGGGATGGCGCACCTTTCTGCGGAACCACGCGCCCGACATTGCCGCCATGGACCTGTTCGTCATTCCGACCGTTGGCTTCGACCTGCTCTAGGCCTTTGTCATCGTCGGTCTAGGTCGCCGAGAGCTGGTCTGGATCAGCATCACAGCAAATCCGACGGCTGAATGGATCGCGCGCCAGCTCACCGAGGCATTCCCTTGGGACGAGACCCCGCAATACCTGATCCGTGACCAGGACAGCATTTATGGAGTAGCGGTCAGACGTCGGTTAGAAGCAATGGGTATCCGGGATAGGCCCACCGCAGGTGGCTCGCCTTGGCAAAACGGCTTTGCCGAACGGCTGATCGGATCGATCCGGCGCGAGTGCCTCGACCATGTCATCGTCGTAGGGGAGGCGCATTTGCGGCGGATCCTGCGAGCATATTGCCAGTACTACAACGAAATCAGGACGCATCGGTCACTGGATAAAGATGCGCCGGTCTCTCGTCCGGTTCAGCGGGCGGGAACTATAACGTCACGCCCGATACTAAGGGGACTTCACCACCACTATGTCCGGGTTTAGGTTTTCGGTACACACAGCCGGTTACTCCCGAGCGGGTTGGAATATAGCAATCAATTCGACCTCACCATCATCGCCGGCGACGCTTTGGTGCCGCGTATTGCGAGGCATAAATATGTAGTCGCCCGCTCGAAATTCGATTGTGCCTCCCTCGACCTCGTAAACCCCGCTCCCCTTGATGATGTAGATCAGCTCGTCCTCGTTATGCTCGTGCCATTCGTGGCGATCGCCGGGCGCAAACCGTGTATGCCAAGCATCGATATTCATGCCATGACCTTCGCGTGACATTATTCGCCATGCCTCGGCTCCACCCCTGATAACCTTGTGGTTTGCTTTGGAAAGGTCGATGCGCGTCGCCTTACGTTCCATTTCATCCCCCGATATCGTGATGCCGGATGCTTGGTTCGGCCAAATTAAGATATCCGCCGACATTTTTGCAACACGGCTGGTCTAACATCCGGCTTGCAGCCGTTTGACGCGTTTTTTGTAGCCATAGGCCGCTCCTCCTGGAGCATCACTTTCAAGACGACCAATCCCTCTCCGTCGCCTACGAAGTCGAATATGCATCGATTTCTTTGCCGCTCGCGCGCGCAAGAGCTTCCGAGAGCTCGCGTTCGCGCGCCACGAATTGGCTCGATAGCACATCGCGAGGACGGGGAAGATCGATGCGAAGCTCTTCGGCGACCCGACCCGGCCGAGGCGTCATGACGATCACCCGATCGGAGAGAAACGCCGCTTCGCGCACGCTGTGGGTAACGAAGATCACGGTCTTGTGGGTCTTGGTCCAAACATCGACAAGCAGTTTCTGCAACGAAGCGCGCGTCTGCGCGTCGAGCGAACCGAAGGGTTCGTCCATCAATAAAACTTCCGGATCGAACGCCAAGGCACGTGCTATGCCGACGCGCTGCTTCATGCCGCCCGAAAGGCGATAGGGATAGACGTCGCGGAACTCTCCGAGCTGGACCAGGTTAAGAAGCCGGTCAACGATTTCATCTTGTTCCCGTTTCGCCGTCTTTTTCATGCGCAATCCGAAACGCACATTTCCGGAAACGGTGAGCCACGGGAAGGTGGCGAACTCCTGAAAAACGACGCCCCGATTGAAGCCGGGACCATCGACGAGGACATCGTCCAGCGATACGTCTCCAGATGTCTTGTCATAAAGACCTGCGATAATCATCAACAGTGTGCTTTTACCGCAGCCGCTTGGCCCAAGCAGCGATACGAACTCGCCCTCGCGCACCTGAAGATTGATGTCTTTGAGCGCGGTGATTTCACGACGGCCGGCAATACCTTCCCGGACGCTGAACACCTTGCAGATGTCCTTGACTTCCAGCTTCGAGCTCATGGCTGTGGCCTATTCACGCAGCACGCCCCACCGTTGGACGGTAGCGAGTTCGAGACTCCGCAGACAGAGCCGTTCCACGAGCAGGCCGAGAATCCCTACGACAAGAATCTCGCCATACATCACGTCCGAAGCAAGAAAGTCACGAGCAACGAAAATCCGGTATCCAAGGCCCAAGTTGAGCGCGACGATCATTTCTCCGGCGATGACGATCCGCCACGCCCGGCTGAATGCTATGCGGTAACCCGCGATTAGACTCGGCAGCGATCCGGGCACCAAGACTTGGAAGAAGAGTGTCTTGCCTTTCGCACCCATCGCCCGGCCCGCTCGAATGAGCGAGGCGTCCACCGTCTTAACCCCCGTCCAGGCGGAAACCATTACCGTCACGGTCACTTCGAACCACACGACTGATATTAGCGTAAGGTTGCTGAGACCGAACCAGAGGATAACAATCGGAAACAGAGCAACACCCGGAACCGCCAGGAAGAAATACATCGGGGGCGACATGATTCGTTCGAAAACATGACTCATCCCCATGATCAGTCCGAGAATGGTCCCCGTTACGATGCCAAGGATCGCTCCGACGAAAAGTCGAAAAAGGGAAAGAGCGATATCGTACCAAAGCAGCCCCGATAACGCTTCCCTGACCAGCGCCGCCCACACCTTTTCCAGCGAAGGAAACAGCGCAGGATTCAAGGCGCCCGAGCGCGCCAAGAGTTCCCAAATAACGAGAATGCCGACGATTGGCGCTGCGGTTAAGGCGACATTCTTCGCCGAGCTGGCAAGGAATGCGCTCCAACCATCATTGTACACGCGGGTGGCGGCCTCTTGCCGGCGCCCGGCCGCCTCAGGCGATGTTGCTGTTACGGTGCTCACGGACATGGGCCATTATTCACTCGCCGAGTGTTCTCGATAGCACGGTCTGTGAAAAAAAGATGCACAGGCTTGCTCCGTGACGCACTCATCATTGGTCGACGTGAACTAATGGCCTGCCACCGCATCCTCCGCCTTCTTCACGATGGCCGTGTTGATATGCGTGGCGACATCAATGCGCTTGGGCAACGACCCGCTCTTGGCGCCCTTGTCCACGGCGGCTTGAACCTCTTTGATATCGGCCTGATTGATCATCACGCGATTCCATCGAAATAGCCGATAGAGGCTATCGCCAGTTTTCTCGGGCGAAAAGTCCAACCCTTGGCTCTGCCAAAACTTCGACATGAGCACTGCCGCCTCTTTGTGGTGGGTGTCGATGAATTTCATCGAGCGGACATAGGCTTTCATAAACCGGAATACGCCGTCCGGATTCTGCTTTAGGTACCTCTCGGTCGTGGTTAGGAACACAGGTGACGTGTAGCCCAGTACCTTCTCGTAGTCCTTGGGACCCATCACCATTCGGCCCAAGTTTTTATCGATTATCAGAGATCCGAACGGCTCCCAGGTTAAAGCGCCATCCAGTTCATTTGCTGCGAGGGCGGCAGGTAGAGAGTCGGTTTTCATGTTGCGGATCGTGAATTCGCTGGGAGACAGACCGATCCGGGAGAGATACTCAACCCACGTATACCAGGTGCCGGTCCCTTGTTGAACACCAATCCTCTTTCCCACGAGGTCCTTGACGGATTTCGCGGTCTTGTCCTGCACGGGTACAAGCAACATGTTTTGATTGCCGTCGCGAACGATTGCGATCGCGACCACATCGATTCCCCGCGCGGCAATCACTCCCACGCGGTCTCCGCGCGTACTGATCATGTCGACGGTGCCGCCGATGAGGGCGTCGATAAGACCTCGCGCTTGCGTCACGCGGCGTTCGACCTTGATTCCCTCGGCGTCAAAGAAGCCTTGCTTCTCTGCGATATAGAAAGGCGCGGCATGAGAAGTATTGTCATGCGCCACGTGAATCGTCTGCGCCGCGATCGGAGTGCCTGCGAAAGCCGCAAGGATGATCGCAGAACTGACCGAAATAAGTCCGATTTTCAGCTTCAGAACTATGTTCATTGTGCACTCCCGTCCTACCACTTTTGATCGACCGGAATCGAGCGCGTGATCGATCTGTGTTGAAATGACAAGGTTTCCCAGACCAAAAGATCACCCGCCCGAGGTCATCAGTACCTTGCCGCCAAGCGCAAACGCTCGGTTCGTCTCCTCATCTCGTCCTCCTTCTCACAAGCTATGGACGGCCCGGCGACGATTGGATCAGGCCAAATCAATGGTGATGTCCTTCCCGGTCGGTATGTGTGGCTAGCTGCGAAAGATTGAGATCGCTGCGCTTTTTCGTGCCGACCTCAAGCATGATTGCTGTATAGACTCTGGCGGTCTTGACGATCTCCTCGAGGCTCGTGTGCTCGCCGATGTCCGGATCCCAGTTTTCGACGCCGCTGGCCGTCAGCCCGCTCGGTCCATAGTTCACCGCCGGAATGTCGTAAGCCAAGAAATGGCCGGCGTCAGAGTAGAACAGGCCGATCTGCTCCTCGACAACGCTGCCGTTGACGAGCTTATGTGCCGACCGCACCTCTTGAGCAATCAGCGTATCCGACGGCACGTGCGCGCTTGGGAGGCTGACGAAACATTCGATTTCGAAATCGACATCCGGATTGACCTGTCGCGCCATCTCGATGAGCCGATTGACCTCCAGTGGAACGTCGTGCACCCGCTGGAAGGGCAGGATGCGGAATTCGATGAAGACGTGACAGAAGATGGGTACGCGATTGCAGCGATACGGCCATCCACCCTCGATGGAGTGCATGTGTACCGTCGAGCGGCGGTTCTTGTAGCTGTGCCGCTTGCTGTACTCAGCGGAAAACTCGTCGAATACTTCCAGCAGCGCCTCCATTTTCTTGATTGCATTGCTGCCGTGGTCGAAGACGCGCAGCGGCGCCGGCTTGCCGCGCGTGGTTAACCGCACACCGACCGAGCCCACATGTTCGGTGACGAGGCGTCGCGCCGTCGGCTCTCCGACGACCGCCATATCAGCGAGACCTCCGTTCGAAATGAAATGTTTCGTGCCGCAACCGCCGCCGCGAAACTCCGCGCCATGGTAGTGACCGACGGCATGCCGTTCGATCTCGCCGCCCACGCAAACAAGCGCAATTTCTCCGCGCAAGTCGACCCCGGATTTGCGCACGGCTTCAGCTGCGCACATGAAGGCCGCTAGACCGCTCTTCATGTTGTGGACGCCCATGCCGTGGATCCAGCCGTCCTTCACAACGGCCTTTGGCTTGTAGCCCGGCGCGTCTGGAAGGTAGTCCTCATTGCCGGCGAAGGAGATATCCATGTGGCCGTTGAACAGTAGATTGGCGCCATCGCGAGCGCCAACCAGCCTGCCGATCGTGTTGTAGCGCCCGGGCTCGAACTCCTGCAGCATGCTGTCGATGCGCATGTCGCGGAAAATATCGTGGGTGGTTCGCGCTATGGCCTCTTCGCTGCCCGTCGGGCTAGGTACATCCACCAGCGCGACAGTCACGTCTTCCACGCGTTTCGGATCTATCGTCCCGACAATTTTCTGAATTGAAGCGGCGTCCATACCCTGCCTCCGTTTCGTTAAATCATCGCCGGACGTACGCTGAAAAGCAAGTTTGCACCAACGCTACTTTCGTTCTTTGACCGACCCAACTACCGCAGCGCGGTTTCGGCCGATCTCTTCCTCTCAAGGAAAACACTCTCGTTGACGAGGCGCCATTGCATCGCAATCGCGCCGCTCGAGATGCCCACCAGGATCATCCGTTACGCTAGCACATCGTTATCACAAGACACCTCTCGCAAAAAGCATTAGAACGGCTCAGAGCCGTTGACGGCGGCGCGATGCATCAGCCGTCGCTGCGGCCAGCGATACCCGCCTGCTGCCTTGTGTTGCGTTACGCAGTTGTCCCACATGATGACGTCACCGACCCGCCAGCGGTGACAGTATCTTTTTTCTGGCCGGATTATGTGCTCGAACAATTTCTTGAGTAAGGGCTGGGCGTCGGCTTCCGTCCAACCGTCGATACCGAACGTATACGTCTGATTGACGTAGAGGCACTTCTGTCCCGTGATCGGGTGGGTGCGGACCATCGGATGCGTCACGTCCGGTGTCGCGGCCTTTTGCGCTTCGGTCAGCTCCGCCCGCCCGTGATCGTGTTCGCGCTGCAAGCGCTTTCGTTCCTGGGCGCGGGCGTATTGGTGAACACCGCGCAGGTTCTTGATTGTCTCTTTGATGTCGTGGGGCAGGGTCTCGTACGCATCGCCGGTATGGACGAACAGCGTGTCGCCGAGTGGTTCTCCTTGTTCGTCGTGCGGCACTTCCTTTGCATGCAGGAGCGACATTCGCGCCGGTCGTTTTTTGTAGCAAAGGTCGGTGTGCCAGTCGTCGCCAGCGTAGGCGCTGCCTATCGTTCGCTCTCCTTCCTTAATGTTTGAAATGAGATGGATCTGTGGATATCCCTGCAGCGCATATTCCTGCCGAACGTGCACTTCGAGCTCACCGAAGCGTTTGGTGAATGCGATTTGCTTTTCTGGCTCCAGGTCTTGGTCATGGAATACGACCACACCGTCGCGGTTCAATGCGTTCTCGATCGTCGCAAACGTTTGCTCGTCGAGTTCGGAGGAAAGATCCACCCCGACGATTTCGGTTCCGAATGGTTTTAGAGGTCGAAGTTCCATAGTCAGGTCCTCACTGCTCCGGCTGCAGCTCGAATGAATTGTTCGACGGCTCCCTCGTCCACGCATCGCGTCGGCCCGCCCTCAGGACACCCTTTGGCCGCAGAGATGTCGCATGGCCTCGATTTTCCGACGCGCCCTATGCCAACGCCCAAGAGCCTTTCTCGACCTGAAAATGATTGCAAACAGCAGTTATGCAGTCCAATATTAAGATCGGTTAGTGTTATGCAGTTTTCGGGTAAAGAACGCCTAACGGCCAGTCGGTTGAGCGTCCGACAACTCGAGACGTTTCGCGCCGTGATGCTCTCGGGCACGACGACGCGCGCCGCTGCCGCCTTGGGGGCCTCGCAGTCAGCCGTCAGCCGCGTGATCGGTGAGCTCGAAGCGTGTCTTGGCGTGCAGCTTTTTATACGCGTTCACGGCCGGCTGAGCCCAACCGAAGGCGCCGAATGGCTATTCCACGAGGCGCAAGACGTGCTGGCCCGTCTGGATAACCTCGGCAGGGCTGCCCGGGACATACGCCATCGGGCCGTTGGCGAGATGAGGATCCTGTCCACTCCACCATTGGCCTATGAACTCGCCCCCGAGTGTCTGGGGCGCATGCAGCGCGCGTTTCCAAATCTGCATGCCAGCCTCCAGATAACATTTCGGCGCGAGGTCCGCATGTGGACCGACACGCAGGGGTTCGACGTCGCGCTGACGACGATGCCTGTCGATTACCCGAAGACGCACACTGAGCATCTTGTTCGTGTGCGCGGGGTGTGCATTCTTCCCAAGGGGCATCCACTTTCGAAAAAGAAAGTTGTTAGCGCAGCCGATTTGGCCAACGAACCGTTCGTCGCCCCATTGCCCGAGGCCGTGACTCGGTTTCGGCTAGATCAAATGTTTGAAAAGGCGCGCGTTCGCAGAAGTAGGCAGACGCTGCATTCGCATACAGATTTGACGATCAGCCTGATGGTGTCCGCCGGACTCGGAACAGCGATAGTAGATCCCTTCACAGCGAATACGTTCAGCAAACTCGGATTCGAAATTCGTGCATTTATACCGAAATTTGAATTTGAGTATGGGATGTTGTTTCCAATGCGCCGTCCTCGTTCGCATTTGGTCAATGCATTCGCGCAGACGGTGCGTGAAACACTGGCAGGGAATCCGGTTTACGCGGCAGGACTGTAGAGCCCAATTCAAATGGGCTTTGGTCGAACCGCTCGCGTTTATTAGTCCAAGCACCGACTGTCTCGCCGTTGGTTTCGGTTGACGAACAACGACTGTTGGTTCACTTTGCTGCGTCCTGACTCGGTCGCACTTCGGCTACCCAAAAGGAAACGAAATGCTCAAAAGAGACTTCCTTAACCCCAACGACATGTGGTCGCGTGTCGAAAACGGGGTTCTGCTGTACGTACCAATTGTAACGATCCATGGCGGCGAGCACGCGCATATCTACCTTTCCGGCCAGGTTGCTCGCACTGAAATGGGAGAAATCGTCGGCAAGGGAGACATGCGCGCGCAGATCAGGAAGACTTGCGAAAATGTCCGCGTAGGATTGGCGCATGTTGGCGCGACCTTCGACGACGTCGTGCGCGCGGTGACCTATGTCACGGACATCGAGGAGTATTACCGTTGTTCCGACGAGCGATTTAAGTTTTTTATCAATACGCGTTGCGCAAGCACTCTGGTGCAGATTTCACGTCTCGGTCATCCCGACTCGCTCGTCGAAATAGAGGTTGATGCGATCATCGAACCTGAGCGCCTGAAGAGTCGGTAGTGGCGGAGCTTGCGCCGCGCTAGGCCTCTTGTGTGTACCGAAAACCTTATCCGCATTGATTGGTGGAAGGAATCACCTAACGTCTGCGGACCATGTTCGGACTGTTCTGCTTCGTCCTGGCCGTTTTGGCCTCGCCATTCAAGTCGAAAAGCCGGCTTGAGGCTGAGAATGCGGTGCTCCGACATCCGGTTATCGTTTTGCGGCGTAAGGTGCATGGCTGGGTCCGGCTGACGAACAATGACCGCTGGTTCTTGATCCGGCTGTATCGATGGTTTCCGTCGATTTTGCAGGTCGTAACGATCGTCCAGCCTGAGGCACTCGTGCGTTGGCATCGAGCCGGCTTTCGATGCTACTGACGGTGAAAATCGCGTGCGCGGGGAGGGCGGCCGCGGATTAATACGGAGCTGAGCGCTTTGATCCGGCGGATGAGCATAGAAAACCCGCTTTGGGGTGCGCCGCGTATCCACGGCGAACTTCTCAAGCTTGGGTTTGATGTCGCGCAATCAAGCGTCGCCAAATACATAGTCAAGCGACGCAGACCTCCAAGTCAGGGATGGCGCACCTTTCTGCGGAACCACGCGCCCGACATTGCCGCCATGGACCTGTTCGTCATTCCGACCGTTGGCTTCGACCTGCTCTAGGCCTTTGTCATCGTCGGTCTAGGTCGCCGAGAGCTGGTCTGGATCAGCATCACAGCAAATCCGACGGCTGAATGGATCGCGCGCCAGCTCACCGAGGCATTCCCTTGGGACGAGACCCCGCAATACCTGATCCGTGACCAGGACAGCATTTATGGAGTAGCGGTCAGACGTCGGTTAGAAGCAATGGGTATCCGGGATAGGCCCACCGCAGGTGGCTCGCCTTGGCAAAACGGCTTTGCCGAACGGCTGATCGGATCGATCCGGCGCGAGTGCCTCGACCATGTCATCATCGTAGGGGAGGCGCATTTGCGGCGGATCCTGCGAGCATATTGCCAGTACTACAACGAAATCAGGACGCATCGGTCACTGGATAAAGATGCGCCGGTCTCTCGTCCGGTTCAGCGGGCGGGAACTATAACGTCACGCCCGATACTAAGGGGACTTCACCACCACTATGTCCGGGTTTAGGTTTTCGGTACACACAGGGCTTCACCACAAATATGTGCGGATATGATTTTCGGAAACGACAAGTGGTGCGATTACGCGCCATTCAAATTCGCTCAGATCATAGCGGCCCATCGCATGTTCCTCCTCAAGGAGCTTACTGAATCATATGCGCGTTGATCTGGGAATCCCTTTATGAGTATCGGACCTAAGGAAATAATGATTTAACCCAAGTCATTAGCAGTGCTATCGACAATCCATCGGGGAGGGGCAGCTTGAGCAACCGTTGAAAGCCAAAATAGATGGCCGCGCTGCACACCACACCGAGTATCGTTGAGCGTACAGATCCGAGCTGCGAAAATCGCGTCAGGTAGAAAATCACGAATAGCGCCGTCGCGTAGACAAAGCCGGCCAGATAAACAAGTGCGAAATAGCCTAAATATATGGCCAATATCCGCACAGCCGCCTTTGCGTCCGACGGCAGGTGCAGGCTGATAGCTCCATCACTTTCGCCCCGCGTCCGAAATATAACATTCGCACTCATCCAGAGCTGAACACTGGCGAAGACAATGCCTGCAATGCTGGCTATCAAAGGCATCAGGCTCGCCGAGTAAGCCCAACGAACGCTATCTGCAATCGCCAGCACGAACACAATTACCAGGATAAGCGCCATAGCCGTTTCACCGACGCGGAAGGCCGGAGTGGCCGGAGCGGCGAAATCCATTTCCGCGGCGGCGACAGGCGCATCGACAGGCAGACGGCCGAACTTGATCCGCGCGCGAAGCGGAGTCAGGAAGGGCCAGATTATACTGACAACGATCGCGATAAAAATCCCGATAACGCTCGGAAATTTCAGCCATGACAGGCCGTAGGCCTGAAGTGTCAGGAAAAGATTGCTTTCGATCTGACTTCCGAGCACCAGACCGAGAATCAATGGCGGGCGCGGCCAATCGAGCCGCACCATGACCCATCCCACAAGGCCAAAGGCCAAACAGACCCAGAGATCCGCAAGTTCATTTTTGTTTGCGAAGGCTCCAATAAAAAGCAGGACTAAAATAAATGGGATTAGCAGGTTCTCGTCCAGATCCGCAACCTTTGCGATCTGATTCAAGAAAAGGAACGAAGCCGCGACGACGATGACATTGGCGATGATGATCATCCAGACCATCGAAAAGCTAAGCGTAAGATGGCCGCCATGCGCCTCCGCCATCAACATGGCGGGCCCGGGCGTCAATCCTTGAATCACAAAAGCGCCGAGCAGGATTGCCGTTTGCGGGCTTCCTGGCACTCCGAACCCTAGAGTGGGGATGAGCGCACCTGACTGAGTCGCCGTACAAGCCGCACCGGGGCCGATCACGCCCTCGATTGCGCCGTACCCTATTTTGTTGCGTTCCTTTGCCGTCTGGGCGGCGTGGCCGTAGGCAACCCATTGGGCGATGCTTGCGCCCATTCCTGGAATGATACCGATATAGGTAGCGATCGCGCTGCATCGAAAAACGAGACCGATGTGACGGAACGCATCCTTGGCGCCTTGCCAAGCATTGTTGATACGCTGGTCGCCCATCGCAGGCAGACGCGATTGGCCGCTCGTCATCTCGATCAATTCGGGAATTGCAAACAGGCCGAGAATGGCGGGAATGAATCCGATGCCATCCCACAAGAACAGATTCCCGAACGTAAAGCGCTCGATACCGGTCACCTGTGACATGCCGACGGCGGACAGAAGCAGACCCAGAGCGCCCGACGCCAGCCCCTTAAAAACCGCTTTGGCGCTCAGCGAGGCAAGGAACATGATTCCGGCAAGCGAGAGCATGAAGAATTGGGCGTAGCCGATGGACAGCACCAGCGGCCTGATAATAATGATGCCGACACCCAGAAAGCAGGCGCCAATGATCGCGCCGAGTAAAGATGACATGAGCGCGGCGCCAAGGGCTCGGCCAGCCTCGCCGCGCTTGGCCATGGGCAGGCCGTCGACCATGATGGCCGCGTTGGCGGTTTCTCCCGGAATGCCAAAGAGGATGGCTGTTATGTCGCCAGCCGTGGAGGTCACCGAGATCAAGCCCAGCAACAGCGCAAACGCCGAAAAAGGATCCATTGTAAATGTGAACGGGATCAGCAGCGCCAGCGCGGCCGGGCCCCCCACTCCTGGGAGGATGCCCACCCAGAAGCCCATGAACACGCCGATACACAGATGAATAAACGGCCGCAACGCAAAGACTGCGGCGAGCCCCTCCCCGAGATGGCGGAAGGAATCGAAAAGCGAGAGCCCAGTCATGATACCTCGTGGTACGGCGTCCCACGCACTTCGATATTAGGCGCGCCTACAACAAGGCGCCGTTCGCGATATGCTCTGTCTGACCGGATCTGATGGGCGTCCGTAGAATTCATATCAAACGGACGCCTCGCTGATTTTTGCATGACGGGACATCAAGTGTGCACCCGCACGCTGACGCCGTTAATGCGGCAGGAGCACAGCCTTGAGCCTATCGTGAACTTTGGACGCATCCACCCCAATTTGTTGAATGATGCGTTCCGACTCGTCGCCCAAAACCGGATTTACGTTCATCTTGACTTTTTTCGCATCGGCCAGGAAGGCGGGATCGCGATAGGTTTCGGCAAGCGCCTTGCGCATGATCGCAACCTTGTCGTCTGACGTGCCCGGGGGAAGGGCGAACACGCGATTGAGTCGCTGCGGACCGGCGACGGCAACGCGAATAAGTGCGGCACCGTCTTTCGTCTGCACATAGTCCTTCGCAAGTGGAACGTTCGGGATGGCCGGATCGGGTTTGTCGCCGAGCTGAATGACGATGTGGGCCTCGCCGCTCTTCAGCGCGTCGTGCATGAGGATGTTTGCCACTTCCAGGCTCGAGCAGAACCCGGCGATTTCACCGCGCAAAGCCGCGAGCTTGAGAGCGGGATTACCGCCCTTGTGGCCCACGATGATTTGAATCGGGAACTTCGCCTCAGTCTGGAGAGTCCGCGGTATGGCGTACACGACTTCCGAACCGGGGGAGGTCGCGCCGATTTTCGGAGGTGTTTTTGCGTTTTTCCAATCATCGGCAGTCTTGATGCCGCTTGTCGACATAAGTGTGCAGATCGGTGTCGCGCTCGACGGCGCACCCAGCCATTTGAATTTCGTGCTGTCGAATTGGATGCCGGGCGCGCCCAATGCTTCGTCGACGAGCAGGCTGGCGGACAGCAGCCCCATCGTCAGCCCGTCCGGTTTTGCTTTGTTATAGACGTAGTTCATCGCAACCAAGCTTGCCGCGCCCGGCATGCTTTCGACCACGAATTCCGGGTTTCCCGGAACATGGTCCGTGAGGTGCCTTGCCACCGTACGGGCCGACGTATCGAAGCCGCCGCCGGTGCCGAAGCCATGAATGAGCCGTATCGTCTTTCCTTTATAGAATGGTTCCTGCGCATAAGATGTGCCGGCTGCCACAAGGGTTATCAGCGCACCTGCTGCCAAGCGCACAAGCGTTGTCCGTCGATTCATCGCAACCTCCTGTTTAGACCCTTGGAAAGGCCCGGCACTTAGAAAGATCAGTGATGATGCTCCCCGTGGTCGGGATGAGCGGCCAACTGCGAAAGGTTCAGGTCGCTGCGTCGCTTTGTCCCGACCTCGAGCATAATCGCCGCATAGACCTTGGCGGTCTTGACGATCTCCTCGAGGCTCGTGTGCTCGCCGATGTCCGGATCCCAGTTTTCGACGCCGCTGGCCGTCAGACCGCTCGGTCCATAATTCACCGCCGGGATGTCGTAAGCCAGGAAGTGACCGGCGTCCGAGTAGAACAGGCCTATCTGCTCCTCGACAACGCTGCCGTTGACGAGCTTATGTGCCGACCGCACCTCTTGAGCAATCAGCGTATCCGACGGCACGTGCGCGCTTGGGAGGCTGACGAAACATTCGATTTCGAAATCGACATCCGGATTGACCTGTCGCGCCATCTCGATGAGCCGATTGACCTCCAGTGGAACGTCGTGCACCCGCTGGAAGGGCAGGATGCGGAATTCGATGAAGACGTGACAGAAGATGGGTACGCGATTGCAGCGATACGGCCATCCACCCTCGATGGAGTGCATGTGTACCGTCGAGCGGCGGTTCTTGTAGCTGTGCCGCTTGCTGTACTCAGCGGAAAACTCGTCGAATACTTCCAGCAGCGCCTCCATTTTCTTGATTGCATTGCTGCCGTGGTCGAAGACGCGCAGCGGCGCCGGCTTGCCGCGCGTGGTTAACCGCACACCGACCGAGCCCACATGTTCGGTGACGAGGCGTCGCGCCGTCGGCTCTCCGACGACCGCCATATCAGCGAGACCTCCGTTCGAAATGAAATGTTTCGTGCCGCAACCGCCGCCGCGAAACTCCGCGCCATGGTAGTGACCGACGGCATGCCGTTCGATCTCGCCGCCCACGCAAACAAGCGCAATTTCTCCGCGCAAGTCGACCCCGGATTTGCGCACGGCTTCAGCTGCGCACATGAAGGCCGCTAGACCGCTCTTCATGTTGTGGACGCCCATGCCGTGGATCCAGCCGTCCTTCACAACGGCCTTTGGCTTGTAGCCCGGCGCGTCTGGAAGGTAGTCCTCATTGCCGGCGAAGGAGATATCCATGTGGCCGTTGAACAGTAGATTGGCGCCATCGCGAGCGCCAACCAGCCTGCCGATCGTGTTGTAGCGCCCGGGCTCGAACTCCTGCAGCATGCTGTCGATGCGCATGTCGCGGAAAATATCGTGGGTGGTTCGCGCTATGGCCTCTTCGCTGCCCGTCGGGCTAGGTACATCCACCAGCGCGACAGTCACGTCTTCCACGCGTTTCGGATCTATCGTCCCGACAATTTTCTGAATTGAAGCGGAATCCATCGGTTTTTTCTCCTACTACATCGATCGACTGAGCGCGCACGCGACGGCGGGTCATTCATAAGTCGAAGGCATAATCTTATTCCGATCGATCAACTTGTCAGTTTTCAGTCTAGCCATTTCATTTCCGGCAAACACAGACGCGCACGAGAGCCGCCTAGACATTGCAACCTGTCCAGAAGGCGGCAACGAACGGCCATCTGAGACATCAGACTTTTGGCGAAGTTTGCGGACCAGGCGGGCTGACATCTGCGTTCCCAAACATGAACTATCGTCGATCGCATTCGTGCTGTCCTAAAAAGTCTCAGAACCGTGTACGGCAGTACGATGCATCAAGCGTCGTTGTGGCCAGCGATATCCGCCCGCCGCCTTGTGCTGCGTAACGCAATTATCCCACATAATGACGTCGCCGATCCGCCAGCGGTGACAATATATTTTCTCGGGTCGTGTTATGTGTTCGAATAGCATCTTAAGAAGGGGCTGAGCTTCTGCCTCCGCCCAGCCGTCAATCCCGAAGGTATAGGTCTGGTTGGCGTAGAGACATTTTTGACCGGTTTTCGGGTGGGTGCGAACGATTGGATGGGTCACATCCGGTGTCGCCGCCTTCTGCTCTTCCGTTAGCGGCGCCCGTTTGTGATCCTGCTCGCGCTGCAGCCGCTTCCTTTCCTGCGCACGGTTATACTGGTGTATGCCGCGTAGTTCTGCAATTGTCTGCTTGATATTCTCTGGCAGCGTCTCGTAAGCATCTCCAGTATGGACGAATAACGTGTCGCCAAGCGGTTCTCCGCGCTCATCGTGAGGGACCTCTTTAGCATGCAGCAATGACATTCGTGCCGGCTTCTTCATGAAGGAAAGGTCAGTGTGCCAGTCGTCCCCAGCATAAGCGCTACCGATCGTCCGTTCTCCTTCCTTGATGTTCGAAATAAGATGAATCTGCGGGTAGCCGGGCAGCGCATATTCCTGCCGAATATGTACCTCCAATTCACCGAAGCGTTTCGTAAACTCAATTTGCGCCTCGGGGCTCAAGTCCTGGTCATGAAAGACCACAACGCCTTGCTCCTGCAAAGCGCTCTCGATCTTTTCAAATGCTTCGTCATCGAGCTCGGTTGATAAGTCCAGCCCATCGACTTCAATTCCGAATGGCTTAAGTTGCCGCAATTCCATTTTCGTCACTCGCTTTTCCGTCTTTAATAAATTGAACCGAGCGCGCTGCGACGACCCAGTCCATGCATTCCTTGGATGCAGAAACAGTAGCTACGGCAAGCCCATGCCGACCGAAGTAGACTGTTTGTGTTTGCAGTCTCTGCGCCTGAGGCAATTGGCCCTGAAAGCGCGATAATCTGGCTCCTGACACTAAAAGTGTATTCCAACCTCATCGCATGGTCGCAAAGCAGGCCTATGCAGTCCAGCATCAATGCTGACTAACGTTATGCAAAAATCAAATAGGTGGCCTGCTGCGTGTACCGAAAACTCTATCCGTTGAAGATTTCGGATTTGACGGCGAAAATTCCCTGTTCCTGCGTCAGAATTCCCTGTTCGCCCAAAATAATTCCCTGTTTTGTTGTGTAGGGAATTTTGCTGGAAGCCTTTGATTTTCCTCGTGTGTCCGCGTTCAAAATCACGTCAAGAGCGCAGATTCGACGAAATTCCCTGTTCTTTTCCCTGTTAGCAGGGAATTTGGGAGTAGAGACGGGTTCGACTAAGTGTCTGTCCGAAGAGTTCTTAAATCAGTATGAATCAGTTGTGAATTCAAGGGTGGTGGCCTGATTCGAGGAGGGTCACCGATGTGGACGAGCAAGAACCGCAGACGTTACGACCGCAGCAAGCTGCGCTATCCGAGCGATTTGACCGACGACGAATGGAAGCTGGTCGAACACTTGATCCCACCTGGCAAGCCCGGCGGAGGGAAGCGGACGGTGATCATGCGTGAGGTGGTGAACGGCCTCATGTACGTTCTCTCAACCGGCTGTCAGTGGCGCGCGGTCCCAAAAGACCTGCCGCCGAAAAGCACGATCTACGAATATTTCGATCTGTGGACTTATGACGGCACATTGGAGCGGATTCACTACGCGCTTTATGAGCAGTGTCGCGAACAAGCTCGGCGAGAAGCCAGCCCGACTGCTGCTATCATCGACAGCCAGAGCGTGAAAAGCGCTGAAAAAGGGGGGCCTGCATTGATCCGCACGGGTACGATGCAGGCAAGAAGGAGGACATAAGACTGCGTCCGCCACCACGAAGTCCCCCAAGTCTCCGGCATCAAAGACTTTGCAAGAAAAGCCCGCGTTAGCGGGGCATATCTGAACCGTGATGTCCGATGTCCGGTCTCTGGCGGGTGGGATGGGCCGAATTCGGGGCCCAGTCTCCGGCCGAAAAAATTCTGTTCCTGGCGCGGCTATGACAATGGAAAAGGTCGCTTAGAACGCTAGCCCAAGCCGGGCGTATTGCAGCGACCAAGCGGCCGGTGCATCGCGAAGGTTTGCGATGCCGACCCCGCGGGGCAGGCACCCGTCCACTGCGGCTTGAACCAGACTCGGCGCAAGGAACGCGAGCGATATTATCATACTGACATGACGAACCGTGCAGTTCTCGGCAGTAGCAATTTCCTCGACGCTTGTTATTCGTCCGCAGATCAACTCATCGAGCCAATGGCGCCCCTTCGCGATCGCAGTGATGAGCTTGGCGCGGGTCTCGGCGCGGATTGGACGCGGGTCTTGATGCGACGATGCCTGCGCAGGCAGGATAATCTCACGCGGTCGTTTTGCCGGCGCCTTTGTCCAGGGAATGACCAAAATGGTTGCATTCGGCTCACACTGAGTAAGTTGCACAGCAAGGCGATCCGGCTTCACGTCGACGCGTGCGATATGAGTAGAGACGAACTCTTTGTCATTCAGCGAGGCAAGGCGCTCTTCACCCACTTTGTTCTGTGGTGTCTCAGAAATGTGTTTACGTGCGGCGCTGACAATCAGCCTCTCGATCTCAACGGCCGGTACTCGATTTAGCTTGGCGGCCTTATCCGACTGTCCCTGCATCAGGGCTGCGGAGATGTAGTAGCGGTACCGCACACCATTCTTGACGGCATAGGTCGGCGTCATGCGGTTGCCGCGTTCATCGAAGAGGCGGCCCATTAAGAGCGAGTCAGACTGTTGTCGAACCTTAGCGTGATTGGTTCGCTGTTGGTCGAGCTTGGCCTGAACCGCATTGAACAGCGCCCGATCGAGTATGGCCGTTTGCTCTCCAGGGAAGACTTCGCCCTTGTATTTGACCTCGCCAATATAAAATTGATTGCGCAAGAACGAGCCGAGACCCCCTCGAGTGAACGGAACGCCTCCAATGGTTTGTCCACTGGAAAGCGGCCGGACCTTGGTCCTGATCCCTGTCTTCCTCAGGTCAGCCAGCAGAAGGTCTAAGCTCCCGAGTTCAATATAACGGCGAAAGATGTGTCGAACGGTCTTGGCCTCGTCCTCAACGACCGTGATCTTGCGGTCCTTTGCCTCATAGCCCAAGGGAACCATACCGCCGACCCAGAGGCCTTTGCGCTTGGAGGCCCCAATCTTGTCCCGGATACGCTCGGAGGTGACCTCGCGTTCAAACTGGGCAAAGGACAGAAGTACATTCAAGGTCAGCCGGCCCATCGAAGTCGTGGTGTTAAACTGCTGTGTTACTGAGACGAACGACACCCCATGAGTGTCAAATAGTTCGACCAGTTTGGCGAAGTCGGCCAACGAACGGGTCAGGCGATCGACCTTGTAGACGACAATGACATTGATCCTGTGGGCTCTAATGTCGGCAAGGAGCTGCTGCAGGGCAGGGCGGTCTGTTGACCCACCCGAGAAGCCACCGTCGTCATATCGGGCGCGGACCAGTGTCCAGCCGGCATGGGCCTGACTGCGGATATAGGCCTGTGCCGCATCATATTGGGCGTCCAGCGAGTTGAAGTCCTGATCAAGGCCGGATTCAGTTGAGACGCGAGTATAGATGGCGCAACGGACTGATTTACTCGTTGTTGCAGTCATTGCTTGGCCTCAGAAGGGATCTTGTCCCTGAGGCCGAAGAAGCGAGGGCCATTCCAGTTGGTGCCGGTAATCGCGAAAGCCACCTTGGACAGACTGTCATAGGTCTTGCCATTCCAGGCAAAGCCCTCATCAACCACCATCACCCGATAGGCCTGAGCGTTCCACTCCCGCATCAGGACTGTCCCCGGCTTGAGTTCAGTTCGCCTGCGGTCGAACTCTGTCGTCCGCCGTACCACATCTGCAGGTCTGCCATTGGTCGCAATCTGCTTCAGTAGCCGGGCCGTAGCAGGATCGAGATTCCCCAATTCGTCTGCCTGAAGCCGATAGGCCAGTTCGGCAAACAGCAGATGCCGGGGCAGGTGTGGGGGAGGGGGATGGCGGAAAACGCCTTTCCAGCGCGCTCGCAACCCATGGAGATCGAGATCGCGCAAATGCGAGATCTCGTCTTCCAGCGAACGTTTGGTTGTCCTGTGCGCCGCCGAACTTGATCGCCCCATCGCATCATGCTGCAGCTGACGGTGTGCGGTCCGCAATTCGATAGACGCGCCCATTATCACCGTCGGTCGATACAAGATTAAGGCCGAGCTTTTTTCGCACGACGCCGGTAAGAAATCCCCGAACTGAATGCTGTTGCCAGCTCGCTGCGTCCGCCATCGCATCGATGGTTGTGCCGCCGGCGGACCGCAGCATTGCAATGATGCGGGCTTGTTTGCTTTCGGCGCGGCCTGTTGGCTGCGCTAGCGTCCGAGGCCGCTGATTTGCGGCGGGCAGTTTATCTGGCTTTAGTTTTGCGGTTTTGCGCGCAGTCGCTTTTGCTGAGCGATAGTGAGTATTTGTCTTTTTGCCTTTTGAACGGGATGTGCTCTTGCGCTTCGAATTTGGCTTAATCATCGGGATCTCCCTCGGTTCTGCGGCGTTCATTGCCGCCACCACCGAAGCCCCACCTCGGCCATCAGGCCGGCGGGGCAGGATCCCGGGCGCGCTTGCCGTCCAGAATGCTTACACTACCGCTCTGATCGAGGTCGAATGCCAGTCTCTTCTTGATAATCTTATTGCTCAGTTTTGTAGATCCTGAGCATCTTGTGCCGCTGCCCCAATGAGGCCTTTAGGCCATGTGCGGCGATTAAGTTTGCGACCAGCCAGCCTTTCTCGTTATGGTGACCTGACCTGGCTTTTTTAGACCAAGCGATGTGAGAAAGTAGCTTGGAAAGGAGTTCTGGGTCATGCCGAAGAAGAGGTTCAGCGCGGAGCAGATTGTGACACTGCTTCGCCAGATTGAAGTGTTGATGGCACAGGGTAGATCTGCGCCTGAGGCCTGCCGGGAGGCGGGCATATCGCAGCAGAGTTTTTATCGCTGGCGCAAGGAGTACGGGGGCCTTGAGATCGACCAGGCGAAGCGGATGAAGGACCTTGAGCGTGAGAATGTTCGCCTGAAGCGTCTGGTTGCCGATCTGTCGCTTGAGAAGCAGGTGCTCAAGGACGTTGCCTCGGGAAACTTGTAAGCCCCGAACGGCGCCGGCAGGCGGTTGAACGCATTCGAGGGAAGTACGGCCTCTCGGAGCGTCATGCCTGCCGGATTGTCGGTCAGCCACGCGGAACGCAGCGCTACACCAGCATCGTTCGTGCTGATGAAGATGCGCTGACGCAGGCCATTATCGCGTTAGCATCGCAGTACGGCCGGTACGGCTATCGTCGGATCAAGTCATTACTGGACGAGGCCGGGTGGAATGTGGGCTGCGATCGTGTACAGCGGATCTGGCGCCGTGAGGGGCTCAGAGTACCCAAGAAACAGCGGCCGCGAGGCAGGCTCTGGCTCAACGATGGATCGTGCATCCGGCTGCGGCCGGAACGGCGCAATCATGTCTGGTCCTACGACTTCGTGGAGGCGCAGACCCATGATGGCCGCAAGCTCCGGCTGCTGACCCTGATCGATGAGTTCACGCGCGAATGCCTGGCGATCCGGGTGGCGCGCCGGATCAACAGCTTCGGCGTGCTTGAGACGATGGCCGATGTCATGCTTATGCGCGGTGTGCCGGAGCACATCCGATCCGACAACGGCGCTGAGATGACCGCAAAGGTCGTGCGTAACTGGCTGACGCAGGTCGGAGCCAAAACACTGTTCATTGAACCTGGTAGCCCCTGGGAGAACGGCTACTGCGAATCCTTCAACGGGAAACTACGCGATGAGCTGCTAAACGGAGAACTCTTCTACAGCCTGAAAGAGGCCCAGATCGTCATCGAGCAATGGCGCAAGCACTACAACACGATCAGGCCGCACTCAGCGCTCAACTATAGGCCGCCGGCGCCGCAGACCTTCGCGCCCTCGGCTAACCACCTGGATGAGATCATGCCAATGCAGTAGTCTCTCATCCGCTGGTTCAAAAAAGCCGTCAGGTCAGTCCGCCACCACGCATTTTTGCGCTACCAGAGATTTCCTGAAAATTCGCGAATGGCCCGCGTTTGGCGCGCTTCACATGCGGGAGCTCAATCTCTGCACAAGGGCGATTGCGGTGGGGGCCGATTTTGGAGGTTTTGTCTCTGGCCGCCAAATCCGGTTGCCCGGCAAAAGAGACGGGCGCGAGTAGAGACCGGTTCGACATATGACTTTATTGCGGGAGGAGGCCCAGCATCTGGTTTTGGCGAGACCATTCGGCGGGCAGATCGCAAAGACGGACGATGCCCATTCCGTGAGGCAGCCTACCTTCAATAGCTGCCTTGACGAGATGGGGTGCAAGAAAGGCGAGCGAGATCGTCATATTGACCTTTCGTATGCTGCACTTTTCTCTCGCCGCTATCGTTTCGGCATTTGCAGACGCGTCAGAGATAAGTTCATCGAGCCAGCGGCGCCCCCGCGAAATCGATGCGACTAGCGTCGCACGAGTTTCGGAGCGGATGGGACGAGTGGTTTGTCCTTTGGACGACGCGGTATTGGGCAAAAGGATCTCGCGGCGCCAGCGCAGCCGTTTCGTTCAAACGAGAGCTAAATTGTCAAAGCGCTGGGCGGGCAAGGGAACCGGATTCGCAGAATGGCAGTTTACGGAATGTCAGGGTGCGTCATGCGCGGCACTGTCCCGTCTTGATGAAAGAATGACGGCATCTTTCCCGGCACGACAATATTGTCTCGGCCGAGCGAAGCGATGTCGCGAACGCCGATATTGCCCATGGTGCGGCGTATCTCGGCATCGAAAATGGCGATCGCGCGGCGCGCTCCGCGTTCACCCGCTGCACCGACGCCGTAGAGCGAGGCACGGCCGATCGCCACGGCGTCGGCACCGAGCGCCAGACCCTTGAGGACGTCGCTGCCCCGCCGGAAGCCCGAATCGACGATGATCGTCAGCCGGCTGCCGGCCGCCGCGACGATGTGCGGTAGCATCTCGATCGGAATGGCCGCGGCATCGAGCACGTTGCCGGCATGGTTCGAGACGATAATGCCGTCGGCGCCGCACGCGGCAGTCTTCACCGCATCGTCGGGATGCAGGATGCCTTTGACGATAAGCGTCCGCGGCCAATGATCGCGCAAGCGGCGTAGAAAATCCCAATCGAGTCTATCGTTGCGGCTCATGAAGCCGGCCACTTTGCCGGCCGTGTAATTCTTCTCGGCGGCCGCCTCGGGCGGAAAATAGATGTTGGGAAAACGCGGCAGTCGTCCCTCGGCAAGCATGTAGCGGCCGATCGTACCGAACAGCCAGCGCGGATGTATGAGTCCGTCGATGGCGCTGCGCAGCGTGACCCGCGGCGGAAAATTGGCGCCGTTACGGATATCGAATTCGCGGTTGTTGTAGGTCGGCAAGTCGACGGTGAGCACCAGCGCCTCGAAGCCGGCGTCGCGCGCCCGCGCTACGGTGACTAGCGCGGCCTCGGCGTCGCGCCAGACATAGAGCTGGTACCACTGGGTGCCGCCGCCCTCGGCCAGGACTTTCTCCATCGCCGTGCTCGACGTGCTCGCGAGCGTAAAGGGGATGCCGGCAGCCGCCGCGGCCCGCGCCAGCGCGATCTCGGCGCGGTACCAGACCCAACCGGCAATTCCAGTCGGGCCGATCAGCAGCGGCAGCGCGTGCTTCTTGCCGAAAAGGGTGATGCCCGGGTCTCGGCCGGACACGTCAGTGAGCACGCGCGGCAGCAGTTTGATGCGGTCGAGCGCGGCGCGGTTGTCGCGCATGGCGATCTCGTCCTCGCTGCCGCGGTCGCAGAACTGGAACACCGCCTTGGTCAGGCGCCGGCGCGCCATGCGGCGCAAATCCTCGATGTTGAGTGCCTTGCGCGTCAGATCGCTCATGCGCTCCCCCTAGAACAGACAACCGCCGTTCCGACCAATTCAAAAATGAGCACGCGGCCAGTTCCGGTGCAAGGCGAAGCGGGCGATGCGAATTGACCTGACCTATCTTTTTTGGACCAAGCTATTCTCTCACATCGCTTGGTCCAAAAAAGACAGGTCAGGTCAATATTCTCCTCGCTGACAAACCTTTCCAGACAAGTTGATTTCGCTTGTTCGCTTCCTATGGCATTCATTTTTCCGCTCTTTGATCTGCGTAATCTGGGCGGGGGAAGATCGCCGGCCCGCCGCTTGCGGTACAGGCGGGAACGGGGGAACGACTCAAGGCGTGCCCCACCGCCGCGGCCGCGCGCTTCACTGCGGCAGGCGGTCGGTGGTGACCAGCCGAATGTGCGGATTGCCGACCGCCGTGCCCACGCAGTTGAGATAAGGCCACGGCCGCTGCGTGCAGGTCTTCAGCGTGGTCTGTGCCGGCTCGGCGAGCGGGCCGGCATCGAGGCGGACGCTGGTGCCAGTCAGCAAAGTGACCACGGCTGCAATCGCGGCGGCGGTGACAACGATGTTGGTCAACTTAAACATGAGCGCGTTCATCCGATTTTTCATTCGTTTGAGTCGAGGGTACCGGCCCGCTTTTCGGGGAAAAAGCGGACCGGCTTTCGATCGGCTGGGGGGAGTAGGCCGATCAATTCTCGGGCGGGAGGATGACCGTGTCGATGACGTGGATGACGCCATTCGACGTTTCGATATCGGGCGTCACGACCTGGGCGCCGTTGATCATCACCTTGCCGTGTTCGGCGGAAACCTTCACCATCGCGCCGTTGACGGTTTTGGCCTCGCTCAGCTTGGTCACTTGTTCCGCCATCACAGCACCCGGCACCACGTGATAGGTGAGGATCGCCGTCAGCTTTGCCTTGTTTTCCGGCTTCAGCAGATCTTCCACCGTGCCGGCCGGCAGTTTGGCGAAAGCCGCATCGGTCGGCGCGAACACGGTGAACGGGCCCGGACCCTTGAGGGTCTCGACCAACCCGGCGGCACCGAGCGCCGCCGCGAGCGTCTTGAACTGGCCGGCGCCGACGGCCGTATCGACGATGTCCTGATTGCTGGCGCGCGCGAAGGTGCTGCCGAGCGCCAGGCCCACCACGGTCAGAACGACTGCGGCAGCTGACGCAATACCCATAACTTTGCTCTTCATTTTCTAGCTCCTGACTTGACGCGTTTGACCTTTGGGCCGGCTTCGCCGGCGTCATTGGTTCTGGGAAGCGCAGGACTGAAGGTGGCTGTGCCTTGCGTCCGTCGCCGGACTATTGAATAACAATAAAACTAGTTTTCATGTAACTCACGTTCGCGTGAAATGAAAATTAGTTTTCTTGTAGAGCAAAAAATGCTACCGTCTTTGAATAGGGGTGAAATGGAGACCCACCGATGCTGTCCAAGACCCTGACCACCGCCCTCGAGGGATATTCAATCGGGCCGAAAATTCGCAGGCTGCGGTTACGCAAGAAGCTGGGGCTGGTGCAGCTCGGCGAGCACACAGGGCTTTCCCCGGCGCTGCTGTCCAAGATCGAGCGCGGTCACCTGTTCCCGACGCTGCCGACCCTGCTGCGCATTGCCCTGGTCTTCGGCGTTGGCCTGGAACATTTCTTCCAAGCCGACGGCGAAAAGCCTGTAGTCGCCGTTGTTCGCAAAGCGGACCGTATCCGTCTTCCCGACAAGCCCGGCCGAACGTCTCCCACTTATAATTTCGAGTCGCTCGACTATCCGGTGAGCGAACGCAAACTGAATGGCTACTATGTAGAAGTCGAAGCGGAAGACGAGCCATCTGAGCCGCATGAGCATCCGGGCGCGGAGATCGTCTTCGTTCTGCGCGGCGAATTGGTGATAAACGTCGCGGGTGAGGACTTCGCGCTACAGAATGGCGACTCGATTTATTTCGATTCCGCTCATCCCCACAGCTATCGCCGGAGGGGAACGTCGCCTTGCGCGGCCATCGTAGTCGTGACGGCGTAATTGGGTAATCTTGCCGTGTCATCGCAAATGACATATTTGGAACATTCTAGTGCCAATTTGAACAGATGAGTTATCCGCATGGATGGCATAATTCGATCAATTCTGACCTTTATAACATCGGCGGTGTTTTTCGTGCTTTCAACCTTTGGCATTAACACCGGAACTGAGCAGCCGAAGTATGAAGTCCTTGAAATGATCGGCACATCTGTCGAAATTCGTCGGTATGCGCCGCGCATAGCTGCCGAAGCCACGATAGATGTGACTAAATCAGGTAATCCTCGAGGCGAAGCATTCCGTATTGTGGCGGCCTACATATTCGGAGCGAATAAAGGCAAAAAGAAAATAGACATGACATCTCCCGTTGAAATCAAAACGGCGGGCGAGAAGATTGCAATGACAGCCCCTGTCGAGGTCAATAAGTCCGAAAAACGCTTGGCAATGCGATTTTTCATGCCGACACAGTATTCGAGAGAAGAGTTGCCCGAGCCGACCGACAGCCGCGTGAGATTGGTAGACATACCCTCAGAGACTGCTGCGGTTCTCCGGTATACGGGCTCAACTGATGATGCCGCTGTATCGGTGAGGGCGGCAGAATTGTTGAAGCTACTAATAGGAACAAATTGGAAGATAGAGGGAACGCCAACAGCTTTCTTTTATAATCCACCATGGACGATACCATTCTTGCGGCGAAATGAAATTGCAGTGGCAGTGTCTAAGTGAGCTACGGCTGCATCGAAATGATACGCAGACAATGACGGCTAGTTGGCCCAAAGCGGTCATGCCCACCTCGCCCTCGAATGTCCTGTGTGTACCGAAAACCTCATCCGGAAACGATTCCAGTATTTGCGGTCGAAATTCCCTGTTCCTTCGACAAAATTTTCTGTTCCGTCAAAATAATTCCCTGTTCTGTTGCGTAGGAAATTTCGCTGCAAGCTTTTGAAATTGCTCTGTCCCCGTCGCAAACCTCATACGGCTGGCTGTTGACCGAGAATCCGGCAATCGTGTTTTGGGATGAAGGATCTTTGTAGACTCATTGGTTGGACGGCCGTCGATCTGCTCCGGACTCGGATAGTGCTCGAGGCTGAGATTTTGACCTTGCGGCAGCAAATAAACGTCCTGCGGCGGGCTGCCCCAAAGAGGCTCTCCTTTGCCCCATTGTGGAGCATTTCATTCGTTCTACAGCCGGCCCATTTGATGAGCGTTCTCGGCGTGGGTGAGATTGAGTTTGAACTCATGTCCAATGACGATAGATTGTCGCTCCTGATTGACAGGAGATGTGGCAATGAAAGCGGCTGTGGCAACCGAAAATGGACTCGAGGTTCGGAATATACCGCAGCCGAAGCCAAAACCATTCGAGCTTCTGGTTAAGGTCCGAGCGGCTGGCCTCAACCGGGCCGATCTCGGCGCGGCACGCGGGCAGGGCGGTCACGGCGGCCTCGGTGCCACGGTCGGGCTCGATTGGTCAGGGGAGGTGATCGAGGTCGGCGCTGAAGCTGAGGGTGGCTTCAAGCCGGGTGATCGCGTCATGTGTGCCGGCGCGGGCGCCTATGCCGAATATGCTGTGTGCGATTGGGGACGGGTTGTGCCCATTCCTGACGACGTGACCTTTGAACACGCGGCCACATTACCGGTCGCGCTCGGCACGATGCATGATGCCCTGGTGACCAATGGCCGCCTGAAAGCTGGAGAAAGCGTTCTCATTCAGGGGGCGAGCTCCGGCGTCGGGCTAATGGCTTTGCAGATTGCCAAGCTACTTGGGGCGAAGCTGGTGATTGGAACATCGACGAACGCGGAGCGCCGAGCGCGCCTCAAAGACTTTGGCGCCAATCTTGCCGTTGACACGACTGATCCGAATTGGCCGGACCTCGTGCTCAAGGCGACAAATGGTCAAGGCGTAAACTTGATCGTCGATCAAGTTTCGGGCGCGCTCGTCAATGGAAGCATGATGGCAGCCGCTATTCTTGGCCGTATCGTCAATGTTGGCAGGCTCGGCGACGGTAAAGCCGAGTTCGACTTCAATCTGCATGCCAACCGTCGCATCACTTACATCGGCGTCACCCATCGCACACGCTCGGTAGACGAATTGCGGAAGGAAACGCGGGTCATGTGGGCGGATCTCGCAGGGGCAGTTAAATCCAAAAAACTGAGTTTGCCGGTTGAAAAGATCTTTGCGCTTGAGCAGGCAAAGGCCGCACAGGAATTTATGCGGGTGAACCAGCATTTCGGGAAGATTCTGTTGGTGCCTTAATTGAAACTTCAGATCGGGCTTGCATACTCAAATTGTGACGTCCTTTCCGAAAATTCCATCCGGCCTAGATTCGCATAGTAGGGTAGAATCATCGCATCTTTGATGGCGATGTTTGCAATCCTGCACGCGCTCAGAGTGTTCGTCGCCGACCTGTTCAAGTCGCAGAGCCGACTTGAAGTTGAAAATTTGTTTCTCCGTCATCAACTCAACATCTGTCCCTGTCGTAAATTCCATCCGGTTGGCGTGAGACGTAGAATCGGGTGATCCTCTGCTGGATGTTGGATCTCTGCGGACTGTTTCTTGCGATTGTGATCGACTTGTTCCGGCCGCGCGCGGCGGTGGAAGCCGAGATCATCGTGTTGCGTCAGCAGATCATTGTGCTGCGACGGGCCAGGCCCAGTCGAGTGCCATTGTTAGCCGTCGACAGGATGGTTCTGGCTTGGGTCTGCCAGCTGTTTCCGAAGACCCACGAAGCGCTCGCCATCGTTCGGCCCGACACTGTGATCCGATGGCATCGCGCGGGTTTCCGGCGGTACTGGCGCTGGAGGTCGAGGTCTCGGTGGGGGCGCCCCGGGGTGCCGGCTGAGGTCCGGCGGTTGATCCGGGAGATGAGCGTTGCCAATCCGTTGTGGGGCGCACCTCGCATCCACGGCGAACTGGCCAAGCTCCGCATCGACATTGGCCAGACCAGCGTTGCCAAGTATATGGCGCGAAGAAGAGGGCCGCCGTCGCAAGGCTGGAAGACCTTCCTGCGCAATCATGCTGATGGTATCGCCGCGATGGACCTGTTTGTCGTTCCGACCTTGTCCTTTCGATTGCTGTATGGGCTGTTGATCATGGGTCACGGCCGGCGGCAAATCCTGTGGTGCGGTGTGACAGCTCATCCCACTGCGGAATGGATTGCCAACCAGCTGACGGCCGCCTGCGGCTGGGAGCAAGTTCCGCGCTATCTGATCCGGGATCGGGATGCTTGCTACGGCAGCATATTCGTTAGCCGAGTTCGCTCACTTGGCATTCGCGATCATCCGACTTCTGCACGCTCGCCATGGCAGAACGGCTATGCGGAACGACTGATCGGCTCGATCCGTCGGGAGTGCCTGGACCACATTGTGGTGACGAGCGAGCAGCACCTTCGCCACATCCTTGCGTGCTACATGGAATATTACAATACGGTGCGCACGCACCTCTCGTTAGGGAAGGATGCGCCCAATGGAAGGGGCATTCAGCGCCACGGGCGTATCGAAGGACGGCCCAGGCTCGGTGGACTTCACTATCAATATGTCCGGATCTAATTTGCGGTAGGGACAGGCAGCCATGAGCGGCTGCCCGACGCCGAATTATTTCGACGGTAGAAAGCTCTCACCTTTTAATAGCCGAACGGACTGCAACATTTTGTCTGCTGTTAGGCCAAAGCGGACAAACGTGAATTGTGGCTCGAGCCGGTTTGTCCGCTTTTGACCCGAAGCGGACACGGACGATCGTGACGGCAATTCGCCGCCACGATCTGTTTGCTCGTACTCAGAATTCTGACGCCTACCGAGCGGCCGACCTGCTCGACTTCGCCTGAATGAATGACAGAAGATCGGCATTGATTGTGGCTGCTTCCGTGGTGGGCATGCCGTGTGGATATCCCTTGTAAGTCTTTAGCGTACCGTTCTTCAAAAGCTTTGCCGACAAGGGTCCGGCGGCGACGTAGGGAACGATCTGATCGTCTTCGCTATGCATGACCAGCACCGGCACGGTGATTTTCTTGAGGTCATCTGTGAAATCGGTCTGCGAGAAGGCGACAATGCCGTCGTAGTGCGCTTTGGCGCCGCCCATCATGCCCTGTCGCCACCAATTCTGGATGGTCGCCTCCGAAGATTTCACGCCCGGCTTGTTATAGTTATAGAAGGGACCCGCCGCGACGTCGCGATAGAATTGCGAGCGATTAGCCGCGAGCGCCACCTGAAAGTCGTCGAAGACTTTTTTGGGCAGGCCGTTCGGATTGGCCGGTGTTTGCACCATCAGTGGCGGGACCGCGCTGATGATGGCCGCCATCGCCACTCGGCTCTCGCCCTGCCGTCCCAGATAGTGCACCACCTCGCCGCCGCCAGTGGAATGACCGACGTGAACGGCGTTCTTCAGATCGAGATGCGCAGTCAACGCCGCCAGGTCGTCGGCATAGTGATCCATGTCATGCCCGTCGGCCGTCTGGCTGGACCGGCCATGGCCGCGGCGGTCATGGGCGATGACGCGATAGCCGTGATTGAGGAAGAACAGCATCTGCGCGTCCCAGTCGTCAGCCGATAGCGGCCAACCGTGGCTGAACACGATGGGCTGACCTTTGCCCCAGTCCTTGTAATAAATCTGCGTGCCGTCTTTGGTCGTAATCATAGGCATTTTCGGGGATTCCTTTGTTGTGGTTGCGAACCCAAAGCGCTTAAGCGCTGGGTGTCCGCGGAGAAGGAGAAAACGCGCGGGACGCCGAGGTCCGCGGACACCTGCAACCGATGTCGATTTCTAGTTTGAAATACCTACCGACGGCACTACAGCTACCTGGAGAAAGCAGCGGGACTTCGGTACGTCGCCGCTTTTGTGTAACTCAAGGACAACCGATTAGTTGCCCACTTTAATTTACGTGGGTGCCCCAGGCGCGCACTGCAATGGGCATTGGGAAATTTCATTCAAACGCTGCGCATCGACCCAGTGCTGAAAAATTATGCACAATTTTGTGGCCACGCTCACGGCGCGATTTCGGGCAAATTAGGTCAGTATTAATGGCCGATTCGCTTTGGGTTCTGCACACGGTTGTTGGCCCGGTACGCCTGCACTTAAGCGCAAGCCATAGCTTCCGGCGTAATGATGTTGAGGGATTGTCCTTATCCAATTTGGCCGTTTTGGGCCGGACGCGATGTCTGCTTTTGGACCATAGCGGACAATCCGACCGCACCGATGAATGCCCGCTATTAAGGGGTAATGCGGACGTCGCGCGCGCATGCTGCCTTGTCGCCTAACTACCTATATCCCCTAGCGTTTACTTGCCGCCTTCTCGATTTCGCGGACAGCGCGCCGGCGAATGTTCTGCCTATATCGCCTTAATTGTCCAAGTATTGGCTTCCCAAGAGGCCCGAAAACCTTGGTGGCTCGCTGTGTATAGGTCCAGAACGTCCAAGACTTGTAGTCGTCTTGTATTTCGCCAAAATCTTCTACCCTGCCAAATCGTTTGATTAGGCGATCGTAGTCAAACATTGCGGTTAGTTCAGCCACGCTCTTATTTGAATAGCTGTCCCTGTCGTAAATTCCATCCGGTTGGCGTGAGACGTAGAACCGGGTGATTCTCTGCGGGATGTTGGATCTCTGCAGACTGTTTCTTGCGATTGTGATCGACTTGTTCCGGCCGCGCGCGGCGATGGAAGCCGAGATCATCGTGTTGCGTCAGCAGATCATTGTGCTGCGACGGGCCAGGCCCGGTCGAGTGTCATTGTTAGCCGTCGACAGGATGGTTCTGGCTTGGGTCTGCCAGCTGTTTCCGAAGACCCACGAAGCGCTCGCCATCGTTCGGCCCGACACTGTGATCCGATGGCATCGCGCGGGTTTCCGGCAGTTGTCCTTTCCGAAAATTCCATCCGGCCTAGATTCGCATAATAGGGTAGAATCATCGCATCTTTGATGGCGATGTTTGCAATCCTGCACGAGCTCGGAGTGTTCGTCGCCGACCTGTTCAAGTCGCGGAGCCGGCTTGAGGCCGAGAACCTTTTCCTCCGTCATCAGATCCACATCGCATTGAGGCATGCGCCGCCTCGTCTTCGATTGCGCGGGGTTGACCGGGCACTGCTGGTATGGATGACATGGCTCTGGCCGGGCCTGCTTGGCGCGGCCCAGGTGGTTCAGCCGGAGACAATACTGCGATGGCATCGCATAGGCTTCAAAGCTTTCTGGCGCTGGAAATCCCGAAAGCGGGCAGGGCGGCCGAAAATTGATTGTGGCCTGCGCGATCTCATTCAACGGATGAGCAAGGAAAACCCGCAGTGGGGCGCGGCCCGAATCCATGGCGAGCTCCTGATGCTTGGATTTTAAGTTGCCCAGTCTACGGTCTCCAAATACATGGTGCGGGGTAGGACCCCGCCTTCACAAAGCTGGAAGACATTTCTGCGTAATCACGCTGAGGCGATCGCCGCTATCGATATGTGCGTTGTGCCGACGCTAACCTTTGATCGCTTGTTTGCGTTCCTGGTTCTGGGCCACGGCCAGCGGCAACTGCTGTGGTTCGAGGTAACGCGGGATCCGACGGCCGAGTGGCTTGCCCGACAGATCACCGAAGCCTTCCCCTGGGCATCAGCGCTGGCCTATCTGGTGCGCGACAACGACCGCGCCTACGGACATGTCTTCACGTCCCGGGTGTAGGCCATGGGTATCCGAGACCGGCCGGTCTCACCCCGGTCACCGTGGCAAAATGGCCATATGGAACGCCTGATCGGCACTCTGCGCCGCGAGTGTCTGGACCGAATGCTCATCTTTGGTGAGTCTCACCTGCGGCAAGTTCTTGCTTCCTATGCGGCGTATTACAATCAAGCGCGTACGCACCTGGCATTACAGAAAGATGCGCCCTTGCATCGAGCAGTCCAGCGATCTGGCGCTATTGTCGCCATTCCGATCTTGGCCGGATTGCATCACAAATACGTCCGGATATGATTTTCGGAAAGGACAACCAACAGATTTCGTCTGATCCGCATGTCGCCCATGCAACAGCAGAATTGAAGGCTAACTTAGAAACAGTCTCGCGGCAGGTACGCGAAATCGCAACAATGAATTAAAAGAGCGATCATCTTGGTCTCCCGTTGACCAATGCGAATGCACCGGCCACGCGAAGAACGACCGAACCGAATGCGGACCAAAGGCTACACCAGCCCTCCAATGACGTTCGCCAATATGCGCGCCAATGGTGCAAAGTAGAAGACAATGGCAACTCGACAATATCGCCTGAACGAGTTCGACCAAGGTCCGCCGCCTTCGGGCAGGCCGCTAGAACTCCTGTGCGAGGACCACAGCGGGACTTATCTGCTGCCGTATCTTTGCCATTGGAGCGACGGCGTGTGGCACAACTCGGCCATTGGAAAAGCCATCGAAGGAAAGGTGATCGATTGGCGCGTTCCTTCGTAGCTATTCTAACCAGCTGCCGATGACCTAATTCGGTCCTCGCCTGCGGTGCGCGATGTCCGCTTTGGTCCAAAAGATGGGGTAATCGGCCGGCAGCTTGTGGATAGCTGAAGAGATTGGGTGCTGCGCTTCAGGCTGATGGTGAATACGAGGTCACCGTGGTTGCGGGCCTCAAGCATCAGAAGGAGAAGCGCAGCATGGACCATTTTGCTGGACTGGACGTATCGGTCAAGGAGACCAGCGTCTGCATTGTGGATGACACAGGCAGGATCGTGCGGGAAGCGAAGGTAGCGAGCGAACCTGAAGCTTTGCTGCAGGTTCTGGCGAACCCCGCCCACCGCTTCAAGCGAATCGGACTGGAGGCCGGGCCGCTGTCGCAATGGCTGTTCAGCGCACTGGCCGAAGCAGGCTTGCCGGCGATCTGTGTCGAGACACGGCACATGCGGGCAGTGTTGAAGGCACAGATCAACAAGACCGACCGAAACGATGCGCGCGGCATGGCGCAGATGATGCGGGCGGGACTTTACCGTCCGGTGCATGTGAAGACGTTACGCAGTCAGAAACTGCGAATGCTGCTGACGCATCGCAAGCTGCTGCAGTCGAAGGCCATCGCCATCGACAATGACCTGCGCGGTACGTTGCGTAACTTCGGCCTCAAGGTTGGCATGGTGGGGACGGTAAAGTTTGAAGCCCGCATCAGGGAGCTGGTCGAGAACTTTCCCGACCTGGCCGTTCTAGTCGAACCGCTGCTTATCGTCCGGCGGGTGCTGCGCGAACAGATCGCCATCCTGCACCGCCGCCTGCTGACCATCGTGCGGGACGATGAGGTGTGCCGGCGCTTGATGACGGTCCCCGGGGTCGGCCCCGTGGTAGCGCTGACCTATCGTGCTACCGTCGACGTGCCGGCCCGTTTCCGGAACTCCAAGGCGGTCGGGGCGGTGTTCGGACTGACGCCCTCCAAGTATCAATCGGGCGAGATCAACAGAACCGGGGCGATATCAAAGTGCGGGGACGAGATGATGCGGGTGATGCTCTACGAGGCGGCCCAGGTCATGTTGACCCGCACCAACAAGTGGTCCTGGCTCAAAGCCTGGGCCATGAAGATCGCCAGGCACCGCGGGACGAAGAAGGCGATCGTGGCGCTGGCGCGCCGGCTGGCCGTGATCATGCACCGCATATGGATTGACGGCACCGAGTTCCAGTGGACCCGGGAGGCCGCAGTGGCATGACAGCAGCTCAGGATCAAACGCATAGGAGAAAATCCGAGCTCCACCGAGCGGTGGAATGATGTCCCTCGCGGGACGATGGATGAGGTGAGTTCGTTTGTCCGCTTGAACCTGCCGTCACTCTGTCGGCAAGGCCGCCCAAAAGATTGTTCCGCCTCGTCCTCGAATCCCATACTGGAAGGGCCTTGGTGCCGATTCCGAAGAGAAGCACGAGCCCGTGAGCGACATCGACACTGCACAGGTGGATAGTCTGAAAGCGCTTGACCCCAACCGGCCGATTAGAGAAGCGGACAAACGCGGGCTTGGTTAGTTTGTCCGCTAAGTGCCAGCAACGGACTCATGCATTGCAGCAAACGGAATCTTGTTCGATCACCTTGTCGGCTCGCAGCAGGAAGGATTCGGCTCCTAGCCTGCTGTGATGAGGATCCCTAAGTTTGCGATTTGCGACTGCCGCCGCTATGCGCCTGTATAGCTGCCGTGCTGGCGCGGCAGATCCTTGAGCGAGAAGCAGAAGTGATACTTGGGCATTTCGATGTCGGCCTTCGCCCTGGACGCAGACGTTCACCAGCGGCTTTACCGAAAGGTTGGTGCAGGAATATCCTATCACAAATAGACTAGTGCGAAACCGAATGGGTTTTACGTCATTTATTGAGGATTTTTGCGGCCATGTCGGTCAAATCTCGCTCGCTCGATTGGTTCGGGAGGTTCATTGCGCGTCAGCTATCCAAGCCGACGAGCGGCTACGTCCCTTATGCTGCGGCGCGGCCGGAACTCGTCGCCATGATCATCAGACCCGCAGACGTCCTGCTGATCGAGGGCCGCCGCTCGAATATCAGTTCTGCCATCCGATATCTCACACGATCGACTTGGTCGCATGCCGCCCTCTATGTCGGGCTCGGGGCCAATCTCGGCGAACGCGATGACGAAGCTGTAGTGCTGGTAGAGGCCGAACTTGGCAAGGGTGTGATTTCCTCGCCGCTGTCAAAATACGCTACGCATAACACCCGAATTTGCCGTCCGATCGGATTGAGCCCAGAGGATCGCATGAAGGTCATTCGATTTGCGGTGGAACGCATCGGGCTTGCTTATGATCTAAAAAATATTATCGATTTGCTGCGCTATCTTTTGCCGCAGCCACCAGTGCCGGTGTCATGGCGGCGGCGCATGATCGCCCTCGGATCAGGTGAGCCGACACGTGCAATTTGTTCGAGCTTAATAGCGGAGGCGTTCCAGTCGGTGAGATATCCGATTCTGCCTGAAGTCAGGTTGGTCGATGAGCCGAGCCGACGCGAAATTCTGCACATCCGCCATCATTCCCTTTACACTCCGCGGGACTTTGATATTTCGCCGTTCTTTGCCATTGTAAAGCCGACGATCGAGACCGGGTTCGACTATCGGCGTATGGCCTGGGCGACGGATCAAGATGCGCAGTCCGATGAAACGCGTGCCGCCGGACTGAATGCAGAGATTTGAGACATTCGTAGCCCATCTACCGGGGAAACTTAACAATAGTTAGTAATCGAACATGAGTACAGAAATATTGACCTACCTGCGTGTAATTTTTCGACTGCTTAATTTCGTGGTTAGGTCATTCGCGACCCAACCATGACCCAAACATTCAGCGACCGTACCGACTAATGTCCCCTTTGCGTCACGTGTGGACGGCGCCGTGGCAAGGGCTTTTTTGACGCTGCTGCAGCAATGGCCGGGTGACGTCACGTGTCCGGCCTGTAGATGCGGCGGATGTAGCCGCTGGCCCTTATGCTCCGCGCGGATCGGGTCCCAAACGGAAATACGCACTTTTAGAGGAGTGCGTTGACCCAAACGGGCTCTCCCGATCCCCGGAGCGACCATATCTGTGTTACGTCGTCATGCCCTCGCCAATTTCTTCAAAACTTTAGCTCCTATCGTCTGTGCCGTCGTTGGCGGTGACATCATCACGTCCTTGAATGGCTTTCGTTTCAACGTAAAGACACTATAGCGTCCCAATGCCCCAGTGTGGGCGCCGTCCACAGCTTCGGAAGCGGACAAACTGTCCTCAGCAAAATCGACCGTTGTCCGCTATGATGCGCCAGCAAAGCGTCGTCCGACGATGACGGCGTAATTCGTTACTGGAATGTCACTGTCGCGATGGCGCGGTCCACCTTGTCCTGCGGCCAGAAAGTGACGGGCCCGGGAGCAGCATCCGGTGTGGCGATATTGGTGCCTTGACCGGGCTCGCTCAGGACTTGCTCGCCCGCGACGTTCGACACGCTGACCGAACCTTCGATCAGGAGCACGCCGAGCGCCTGATTGTCGATCGGCCCGCCCCAGAATTCCGTCCCGCGGATACCGACGATCGCGACAGGCGTCCTCACACTGACGTCAACGCCCACCAGCTTCGACACCTGGCCGGAGATAAACCGGAAGGCGCCAATCACCCCGAATTTGATCGTTCCACTGCCCGCGGCCGGGTTGAAGACGAACGTATCGAGCGTCAGCTTTGCCTTCTCGCCGAGCGTCAACTGCGTACCGTCGCTGAAGATGATTTCCAACCGCGCCGCTTCACCGGTCGACACGACCTCGTTGAGAAAGACGGACGACTTGAGGTCGAGTGCCTCGGTGGCACCGCCATGCATTCCGCTCGCCTTTCCCTGTACGCGGCTAACGGCGCCGATCGCCTCCTGTGCCGTAGCCTGGCCGCCGGCGAAGCAAGAAAGAAGCGCCACCGCAATGACGATCAACTTTTGCAACATGGGCCTGCCGCTCCGAAAAACATGGGCCTAATACTGACACAATGCGAGCGCGCGCCCAATGCCGGCGTTTGCGGCTCCGCCGACGAGGTGTACGCGTCTACGCTGGCATGGCTGCCTCATGTAATGCCGGGTCAAGCCCGGCATTGACGCGCGCGGGGACTGGGGCGCTGCGCCACGCTCAGGGCTTTCAGTTTTCACTGGCTCTGCGCAAGGACCTGCAAGTGGCATGATTGCGGGTTCGTCGGACATCGCCAATGGCGCTGATGGGTCATTAGCGGACATTTCGCACTGCACAACCGATGTCTGCTATGGGTCATTGATCGGCCCCCACTGAGTGGTCCAGGTGGAATGTTAGTTTAGAGTTGGCCGTTGCGCCAGCGTGGCCGGCGCAGCCGGTCGACGTTGCGTAGCCGGCCACGCGGCGAAGGCGGGTACGAAGACTTCCGGTGCTGGTGGCTTGTAGTCCAGCGATTCATGCGGCCTGATTGCGTTGAAGTGGCGCCGCCAACTTTCGATGATGATTTGGGCCTCCCGCAGCGTGTAGAAGATTTCACCATCGAGCAGTTCATCACGCAGGCGGGCATTAAAACTCTCGACGTAGCCATTCTCCCAGGGGCTACCTGGTGTGATGTAGGCGGTCTTTGCACCGACTGCCGCGATCCACTCCTGCACAGCCTTGGCCACAAACTCCGGCCCATTGTCGGATCGGATGTGGCCTGGCACGCCACGTAGGATGAAGAGGTCAGACAGCACATCGATCACATCGACGGCCCTGAGCTTGCGGGCGACCCGGATCGCCAGGCATTCGTGGGTGAACTCATCGACCACATTGAGCATGCGATACTTTCGCCCATCGTAGGTGCGGTCTTCGACGAAGTCGTAGGACCAGACGTGATTGCGGTGCTCGGGCCGCAGCCGGATGCACGACCCGTCCGCCAGCCAGAGCCGGCCGCGCTTAGGTTGTTTATGGGGGACCTTCAGCCCCTCGCGCCGCCAGATCCGCTCGACCCGTTTGTCGTTCACAATCCAGCCTGCCTGCTCCAGCAGCCCGGCGATCTTGCGATAGCCGTAGCGGCCGTATTGGCGAGCCAGAGCAACGATATCGGCGGTGAGCCGTTCTTCGTCATTACGGCCCCGCGGGACCTTGCGCTGTGTCGAGCGGTGCTGCCCGAGCGCCGCACAAGC
The DNA here is from genome assembly GCA_963773115.1 of uncultured Alphaproteobacteria bacterium. Taxonomy (GTDB): domain Bacteria; phylum Pseudomonadota; class Alphaproteobacteria; order Rhizobiales; family Xanthobacteraceae; genus Pseudolabrys. Next base: position 80,761 of record CAVYZZ010000003.1, read on the forward strand.
GCGGCGCTCGGAGACATGCATGACTTCTATGATCTGCTCGATACAGGCGCGGCGGCGCGCAGGGCTTAGAAGTTTCCCCGGGCGGCCTCCTGCAGGATGAGCTTGTCCAGCGTCAGATCGGAGACTGCCTTGCGCAGGCGAGTATTCTCCGTCTCGAGCTCCTTCAGGCGCTTGACCTGCTCGGTCTTAAGCCCGCCGTACTCTTGCCGCCACCGATAATAGGTAACCTCGCTCAAGCCGATCTGGCGGATGACATCAGCAATATCCTGACCCTGCGATATCAGGACGTCGGCTTGTCGCAACTTTGCGACGATCTCTTCAGGCTTGTGCTTCTTCCTCGGCATCTCGGTCCTCCTTCATGTCAAAAGACATAGTTCAGGTCGGACCACTCAGTGGGGGCCGATCATCATCACCAGTACGCGCGGGTTTAGATTTTCGGTACACACAACTAGGCTTGCGATCGTAACTTCGCCGTCAGTGACGTAGTGATTGACCTGACCAACTCCAAAATGTTGGTCGGCTTGATATGATGTGACTTCCCCTATGACTCCATTTTTTCTTAGCTCAGCAATGACGTAATCCCGCTCAGCATTCGTATCCGCGTCTGTGGCGTGGGTGATCTGGAATGTGAGTCGAGTCAATGAGAAGCCGGTATCTTTGGTGCCCGCTCCAACCCAATGAACGCGCGCGCCGTCAGGTGGACGGTCAGTATTTAGCCAGAAGCTCGTTGTTCCCAGCGCGGAATCGGAGTGCGCGAGGCTAAGAGCCCAAAATCGAATGTGATGGCGTTTCCGTGGACTGTTATCAATCGCCTTCTGAAAACCGACATCTTGGCCGCGCCCAAAAAGATAGAGGGTGCTAAACGGGGCCGTTGGATAGGGAAAGTTGAATACGAATGCTCGGATCATGCCCCACGAGCTTGATAGACCGAGCCGATCAGTCTCCGACCAGCCGGCGTTTATAAAGGCGGTGTGCAGCTGTTGGAGCGTGCCTGTAAGCACCAAGTTGACCGGGTCGCCGGGCAAACCGTCTCCGGTAATCGTGAAGCGAGGTATACGTTTGCGCCGGAGGATTTTTAGCCCCATGCGAACAGTACGCGGCAGGATGATATAGGCCGCGATTCCATAAGTGAGGGCCAAAGCGAGCACCCACGGTAGTCGGCGGTCTGTGAATTTGAAGACAAAATCGATCAGCCAGACGGTAAGAATGCCCAAACCCAGGATCAGCAGCCGTTGCAATAAGCGTTTCAGCAATCCCACGACCTAACCTCCATTCGGTGTAAACTTCGTTTAGTGGAGTCTCGAAGTACTGCACAGGCTGCCGTCGCACTAGACAACGTCATCGGCGTCGCGATTTTGGGGTGGCTCGCCAATCCATGCGACAAAAAGTTCCCATATTACTGCCAGTGCGATTGGGCCAAGAAAAAGTCCGATAATGCCGTAAGCAAAGGTGCCACCGATTACACCGATCAAAATCACTAACATCGGAGTTTTCAATCCCCGACCCATAACGACGGGTCTCAGGAAGTTATCCAATAAATTGACCGGCACCATGTACATCGTGAACAACAGCGCTGACGAGGTTCCCATCACCTTCCAACTCCAAATAATGACGGGAATTAAAATAATCGACGGGCCAATTTGAATGATTCCAAATATTAAGACGGCGAAAGTAATCAAACTAGCTTGAGGAACGCCGGCAACCATCAGCCCTATACCTGCGAGTAGGGCTTGCAAGACTGACACACCAATAACGCCGCGCGATATTGCTCGAATGGTTGCGCCTGCTTGATTTACAAACTCCTCACCCCGCGCAGAGTTGAGTCGGCGTGAAAACTTTTTGGTGGCATCAACGAGCATCGGTGCCGGCGAAAAGAGGAAACCAGCGATAATTATGGACGCGAGGAACTTAATAATACCGAAGCCGGTATTCTCACCAATGCGAAGTAAGCTACTGCCCAGCGGTTTTAGTTGAGGTATAATTTTCGCTAGGGCAGCCTGGAGGTTAGTCGAGGCAAGATCCCAAAATTGATAGATTTGAGCGCCAATCAGCGGCCAATCTTTCACTGTTTTTGACGGTGGAGGTATCGTCAGGATTGAAAAGTCAAGTCGCTCGGAAATCATTCGCAGACTATCGACCAGCCCCAATGTGAGCCACGTCGCTGGTCCAATGACGATCAACAGGCTCAAAATCGTAGTCAGAGCGGCTGCTAATCGACGACGACCGCCAAGTCGAAATAGCGTCCACTCGAAAACAGGATAAAGCGCTACTGTCAACACTACGCTCCAAATAACAATCGAAATAAAGGGTCGGACGAGCACCAATGATAAATATAAAAGAAGAGCAAGTACCCCGAGCCGAATCGCTATTTCGATAAAAGGTGCACTGAACTGATCATGGCTGGATTGGTCCTTTTGATTGTGGGTCACTGATTTAGTCCTAGACTGGCATCTATTTTTCGCCGGCTATATACACTGTTCGTCGGGTAATGAGGCGCTCCACCAATTGTACTCGCCCATTTACCCTTCCCCAGGTCTGCGGTTCCCATTGGGGTGGCGCTTTTCGGCATTATAGTATTTGTGATTGAATATGTCCGCTTCTGATGCTGTGGACGGCTCCTCCGCCCGGCACGCGAGTGCCGTGGATGTGGGTGCTGTTAAAGCTCCTACGATTCAGAGGAGCAATCCATGCAAACAGTCACGACATTCGGTTTCGACATCGCGAAGTCGGTCTTCCAGGTGCACGGCGTTGATGCTGCCGGCTAAGTGATCATCCGCCGCCAGTTGAAGCGTCGCTACATGCTGGCTTTCTTTCAGATGTTGCGGCCATGCCTGATGGCCAAGGGCGAACGATACAAAGAACCCGTTGCACTCGCGGCGTAAACGAGATCGCGCCGGACATCCGGCGTGATGTGAAGGTTGGAGGGCGAACAGCACGTAATGCAAAGCCGGTCGATCCGGCGATCAGGACAATCCACTAGTGCCATCGCATTGTCGAATGCGACCTTTTGACCGGGACCTGATCCGCGGAAGGCATTATGGCCAGCGGTCATGTGAACCGCATCTAAAGGCCGAATACATGGCTGCACCGACCAATGTTGCAAATGTGAATAAAGCCCTTGCCGACTCGGGGCCGTCCACACATGGCACCAAGCGGACATCATTGATCCTCGGACGAATGTCTGCTTTCGGGGGTAAAGCGGACATGGGGCCGACTTATCGTTATGTCTGCTTATAGCACTTAGCGGACAATCCAGCCGCGCCCGCGTCTATCCGCTATTGGAGTAACAGCGGACATTGATCGGCGCTGGTGCCAGATGGCTCGGTCGCTAATGACCCATAGCGGACATTGCAGGCCCACTGATTACGATTGCTTCCGACTGCAAAATAGAAATCAATTATGAATGTCAGCGCTCCAAGCCCTCGACACGCTGCGTCGTCACTCATGGCTCTTGGACATTGTGAAGCTATCGGCGGTAACAATGCGGGGCCCACGCAGTTTCAAACCGTTATTGCGCAGATTTACCGCGTTTCACTGCGATTTCCCAGGTGGAAGCGTACTGAATCGAAACAGTGCATAAGCCGGGCACCAGCCGATCAAACCAGTCACGAGTGAAAATGCTCCAACAATTCCGAAACTTAGGGAAATGGCGCCTTCAACCAAGGCAACGGGCCCTTCAAGAGAATAGAAAACGATTACCAATAATATTGCACCCACAGTAGCTCGTATGATTCGATCTATTGGTCGTTCGTTCGTTTCCATCATGCGCTCCTTAGCTCTAAAAATGCAGCATTCATGCACGTCGGTACTCAGCCGTGATCAAAGATCCATCGCTTTTCTCATTCGCTTATATGCCCCCTGCAATCAAACTTTCAGCCATGCGCCCGATCGCAGATGTGTGAGTGACCTGATGGATTTTTTGAACCAACGGGATAGAGATTACTGCATCGGGATGATCTCATCTAGATGGTGAGCTAAGGGCGCGAATGTCTGGGGTTCCGGTGGCCGATAGTTGAGCGCCTCTGATCGTGTTGTAGTGCTTTCGCCATTGCTCGATGATGGTCTGCGCTGCGCCGTCAACCCCTCAATTTGGCGAAGCAGCGTCACGATCTGTTCCGTACTGAGCTTGTCCCTGTCGAAAATTCCATCCGTGACCTGACCTGGCTTTTTTAGACCAAGCGATGTGAGAAAATAGCTTGGAAAGGAGCCTGGGTCATGCCGAAGAAGAGGGTCAGCGCGGAGCAGATTGTGACGCTGCTTCGTCAGATTGAAGTGTTGATGGCACAGGATAAATCTGCGCCTGAGGCCTGCCGGGAGGCGGGCATATCGCTGCAGAACTACGCGATGAGCTGCTAAACGGAGAAATCTTCTACAGCCTGAAAGAGGCCCAGATCGTCATCGAGCAATGGCGAAAGCACTACAACACGATCAGGCCGCACTCGGCGCTCAACTATAGGCCGCCGGCGCCGCAGACCTTCGCGCCCTCGGCTAACCACCTGGATGAGATCATGCCAATGCAGTAGTCTCTCATCCGCTGGTTCAAAAAAGCCGTCAGGTCAGAATCCTGCGATTGCTCCCACTTGATGCCAATGTTCCGGTATATGTTAAGGGGAGCGCCACGAGCGTGCGGGGGCATCTGATCTAAGTGGTGGCAATGGGGGCGACTATGATTTGTTTACGGTTACGCATATCGCGCAATGTTATCGCTTTTGCAGCCTTGGCTATTGCACTTGGTTTATCTGCGAGTGCATTCGCATCGGACTTGCCAATGCGAGCCAAAGCCCCCGTCGCGCCTCCGCCGATCGACACTTGGACCTTTAGGGTGACGCCCTATTTTTGGACGACATCACTGAGTGGCTCGACGACGATCAAGGGCTACACCACCGACATCGACGCAAGTTTTATTGATATTCTCAATCACACCCAGTTTCCAAAAGGCCTTTTTCAGTTGGCCGCTTTTGGAGAGGCGCGCTACGGTCGTTTTGCGCTGCTTACCGATATTGCCTACATGAAGCTCGGAGTCGGTGCGAGCCAATCGCTTTCCCGCGATATCGGCCGATTGGCAAATTTGGGGATCGGCGCATCTGCCGGGCTAACCGTCCAGATGGTTATCGCTGAGGTGGCGGCGGCTTACGAAGTTGCGCACTGGGGCGCCACCATGTCGCCCGGTTCAGGCACTGCCCTCGATCTTTATGCGGGTGGGCGTTTCTGGTGGCAGGACGCTGACGCGCGCTTGACGGTTGGCGGCACTTTGGCTGGTTTGGGTCCTCTTGGCCTTAAGTTGACCGGCGAAGGCACCCTTTCCGCAGAAGGGACAAAACAGTGGATCGACCCAGTGGTGGGCGCCCGCCTGCGCCACCAATTCGTTCCTGGATTGAACCTGATTGTAAGTGGCGACGTTGGTGGCTTTGACGTCGGCAGCAGGTTTTCCTGGCAGGCGATCGCTGCTTTGGACTACGATTTCATGAAGACGAATAGTGCGATTTGGAGCGGCATGGTCGGCTATAAGGCTCTGTATGTCGACTATTCGACGGGCAGCGGGCTGACACGCTACGAATACGATATGACGATGTTCGGACCGATTTTTGGCCTGACCGCACGATGGTAATTAGCGTTGGCCCATGACCTGACCTGGCTTTTTTAGACCAAGCGATGTGAGAAAGTAGCTTGGAAAGGAGTCTGGGTCATGCCGAAGAAGAGGTTCAGCGCGGAGCAGATTGTGACGCTGCTTCGTCAGATTGAAGTGTTGATGGCACAGGGTAGATCTGCGCCTGAGGCCTGCCGGGAGGCGGGCATATCGCAGCAGAGTTTTTATCGCTGGCGCAAGGAGTACGGGGGCCTTGAGATCGACCAGGCGAAGCGGATGAAGGACCTTGAGCGTGAGAATGTTCGGCTGAAGCGTCTGGTTGCCGATCTGTCGCTTGAGAAGCAGGTGCTCAAGGACGTTGCCTCGGGAAACTTGTAAGCCCCGAACGGCGCCGGCAGGCGGTTGAACGCATTCGGGGGAAGTACGGCCTCTCGGAGCGTCATGCCTGCCGGATTGTCGGTCAGCCACGCGGAACGCAGCGCTACACCAGCATCGTTCGTGCTGATGAAGATGCGCTGACGCAGGCCATTATCGCGTTAGCATCGCAGTACGGCCGGTACGGCTATCGTCGGATCAAGTCATTACTGGACGAGGCCGGGTGGAATGTGGGCTGCGATCGTGTACAGCGGATCTGGCGCCGTGAGGGGCTCAGAGTACCCAAGAAACAGCGGCCGCGAGGCAGGCTCTGGCTCAACGATGGATCGTGCATCCGGCTGCGGCCGGAACGGCGCAATCATGTCTGGTCCTACGACTTCGTGGAGGCGCAGACCCATGATGGCCGCAAGCTCCGGCTGCTGACCCTGATCGATGAGTTCACGCGCGAATGCCTGGCGATCCGGGTGGCGCGCCGGATCAACAGCTTCGGCGTGCTTGAGGCGATGGCCGATGTCATGCTTATGCGCGGTGTGCCGGAGCACGTCCGATCCGACAACGGCGCTGAGATGACCGCAAAGGTCGTGCGTAACTGGCTGACGCAGGTCGGAGCCAAAACACTGTTCATTGAACCTGGTAGCCCCTGGGAGAACGGCTACTGCGAATCCTTCAACGGGAAACTACGCGATGAGCTGCTAAACGGAGAACTCTTCTACAGCCTGAAAGAGGCCCAGATCGTCATCGAGCAATGGCGCAAGCACTACAACACGATCAGGCCGCACTCAGCGCTCAACTATAGGCCGCCGGCGCCGCAGACCTTCGCGCCCTCGGCTAACCACCTGGATGAGATCATGCCAATGCAGTAGTCTCTCATCCGCTGGTTCAAAAAAGCCGTCAGGTCAGTCGTAATTGGCGACGGCCATCTGCGCCATTTGCTTCAATGTTATGCCGATTACTACAATCGAAGCCGAACACACCTGTCCTTGGGCAAGGATACCCCAGCACGGAGACAGATACAGGGCGTTGGGCGTATTGAGCCAACCCCCGTGCTCGGCGGCTTACATCATCGTTACGTTCGAATCTAATTTCCGACAAGGACACGGGCCGCCAAGTCAGGGATGGCGCACCTTTCTGCGGAACCACGCACCGGACATTGCTGCCATGGACGTGTTCGTCGTTCCGACCATCGGCTTCGACCTGCTCTATGCCTTCATCATCGTCCGTCTGGACCGCAGAGACCTGGTCTGGATCAACGTCACAACAAACCCAACGGCTGAATGGATCGCACGCCAGTTAACCGAGGCATTCCCTTGGGATGAGGCGCCACGCCATCTCATCCGCGACCGAGATCGCATTTATGGCGCCCTAGTCATGGGCCGAATTCGCGCCATGGGCATCCGGGACAGGCCTACCGCGCCGGCCTCTCCTTGGCAGAATGGCTTTGCCGAGCGCCTGATCGGATCGATCCGGCGCGAGTGTGTGGACCATTTCATTGTCTTGGGTGAAGCGCATCCCAACGCGCTCCCGAGCGCAGAACCCAGAAGATGCCGTCCAGCACCCGCCGGTCGTCGACGCGCTTCACCCCGCGCGGTTTGTTCGGCAGCAATGGCGAGTTTGCACGCCATTCAGACTCGGTCAGATCGTAATCGTCACGTCACGAGAGTTTTGGAATACTCCAGTACTTAATATTCTCCGGCCGCAAGTAATCAGTCATTTTTTCGCCTGGCCTTTTAATTTCTGAATAATACGGGCCACCTCTTTATCCATCGGCAGAACTCGAGCAAGACGTTCAGCGTATTCTAGAGCGGAAGCAATATTTTCGGCATCGCGATTGTAGTTGATCAGCGCTACCAAAGTATCTCTATCGGAAGGATGCCGCGCCAGGTTTTCCTTTAGGATCAATATGGCGTCCTCGGAACGCCCGACGGAATGCAGACCGACCGCATATACATATGCGTACCGCGACTGATCGGGCGCTAGTTCTGCAGCCCGGCGCAGTTCAGTAAGCGCTTCATCGCTCTTCTTCAATCGAACCAGCGCTAGCCCGAGCGAAAAATGAAGTCCCGAATCTTGTGGTGAGTCTACGAGTGCCTTCCGGAGAATATCGGTCGCCTTGCGGTCCTTACCAAGTGCGCGATAGAGATCAGCTATATTTATTGCGGCTGGAGTGAATTGCGGGCTAAGGCGCAAGGCCGCCGTAAACTCGACTTCGGCTTTCGCGATAAGCCCACGCTGTGCGTAAAAAGTTCCAAGCGCGGTTCGTGCTCCTGGTCGATCCGCGTTAAGCTGTTGCGCCGTAACGAATTCGGAAGCGGCACGCTCGAACCGCTCACGATCGGCTGGTGGCTGTCTTTTTGTAGGCATGGCCGCGAGCGCGGATGCCGCCTTTATTCGTACACCGCGGATCGGATCAGACAGCAAGGGTGACACGAACGGCCAGAGCCGATCGACAGGAACTGAATCGAGCATATCCATCGCTCCGATGCGGACCATCGGATCGCTATTCAATAGTCCCTTCCGCGCCAGACTGATATTCGCGGGGGAGACGAATGCATTTAGCTCAGTTAAGGCGCTGGCGCGAACGACGGCCGGCACATTGCCGTTGGAAGCGACCTGGCTGAGTCGCAGTTCTGCGTCCGCTTGCGTAGCCCACGCAGAATATAATGCGGCCGCATAAGTCTGGACTCCCTCGCGGCGCAGCCCGAACCAAGTCTCGATATTTGTCGCCGCCCATTGAGCTGATTTGTCACGGTGGCAATCGCTGCAAGCGTTCGGCACGCCATAATTCACGGACAGATCCGGCCGCGGGACTCGGAAACTATGATCATGCCGGGGGTCGATCACCATGTAAGTCCGGGCGGACATGTGGCACGAGATGCAAGAGACCGAGCGATCCCCTTTTGGATGATGACGGTGCGCGACACTCTGATATTTCGCTGGCAGGTGACATTGGAGGCAAACGCCATCGCCTGGCGCGCGGAGTGCCGCACTATGCGGATTGTGGCAATCACTGCAAGTGACCCCTGCCGCGAACATCTTGCTCTGCTTGAACGGTAGATAATTGTAGGTTTCCTCATCATCACGTATCTGTCCGTCGGGGAAAAAGAACGAGCGATTGAGAGGTGTGACCTGATGCGTATCGGAAAGCCACTGTCCTGGAGTCCAATTTTCCGAGAACATGTCACGTCTCGCGTGGCAAAGCCCGCAGGTTTCAACCTCCTTGCGCAGGTTGGCAGGCGCCCTACTTCGGTGCGGCAGTCCAGATTTATCATTCTGCAGCCAACTGGCACCGGCCCGCTCGTCAAACCGAACCACGAGTCCCTTCGCCGGATCCTCCGACTTTTTTGGCGGCTGCCCGTTTTTCTGGCCCTGCGCCCACGCGACGTGGCGCGAGCCAGCCCCATGACACGCTTCGCATCCGACGTTGATTTCGCTCCACTGCGTCGCAAAACGATCAGAGGCAGCATCGTAATTCTTGTGCACGCCAGTAGAATGACACTCCGCGCACATGTGATTCCAGTTTTGATTTAATTTAGTCCAATGCAATACATCGTTGTGGGCTATGTTTTCTTTTGGATAAAGATGAAACCAGCGTTGCCCTCCCTGCTCTTTTGGTCGGCTGTCCCAAGCAATCGATAGCGCCTGAATTCGGCCGTCTGGAAACTCGATCAGGTATTGCTGCAATGGATAGTTGCCAAACGTGTACTCGATCTGGAAAGTGGCTAGCTTGCCATCGGCCCCATCGGTCTCGACGTAGAACTTGCCGTCCTTACGGAAAAAGCGCGAGCGCGTGCCGTAATAGTCAAAACTTACATTGTTGAAGTTGCCAAGCACTGAATTACCGGTCGCGTGATCCATGGCACGCTTGTGCTGCGACCGCTGCCACAGGCTCGCTTCAAGGCGGTGACAATTGGCGCAAGTTCCGCTGCCAACAAATGTTGGCGCCGCTCCGCCGTCGCCTTGGGCCCACGATGCATTTTCTCGGCCTAGAAGGTGCAATGTGATGCCGGCTAGAACGGCGGTTGCCGCAACCGATAAACCGACGGAAAATTTCGTTCTCAATCTTTGTCCTAGCAACGTCTTGAGATCGATCTTCATTCGGCCACACAGAGTTTTGTTATAGAATGCATGGCGCTACACTGTCGACGAGTGCATTTTGGCCGATTGGTTCCCCGCAGCCTACGTGGGCCCAAAAGAAAACTACTAGGGCCGCAACTAGCACCAGCGAATTGAAATCAGCAATCATCTCGCGGCCTGTTTCCCGCAGCGACCCACTATTCGCTGGCGCGATGGCTGCGCTATGCCCAGTCTAGGGCGCGTACTCATAAATCCGGTTCTGTAATTGCGGCTCACTGAATGTCCGCTTCACTCCGAAAGCGACCGAATTGTTGCGTCGCCGCGAAATGTAGCGATGTGCCATTAGCGACCGTTAGCCATCTCGGGACTAGAGGTTAAACTGCCGTGCGCATCAACTCGACGGGCACTAACACGATATTCCAACATCGGTCCCATTTCAGGCCGCGAGCCATCGGGCGAGATCATCCGATTTGGGCAGACCGCCGGCATGCACCACCTTGCCATCGATGACGATACCTGGCGTGGAGGCGATGCCGTAGCCAGCGATGGCCGCGTAGTCGGTCACCTTTTCAATGGCGACTGGAATGCCGAGCTTGTCGGCTTCGGTCTGAACCATCTCGGCCGTGGTGACACAACGTTTGCAGCCGGAACCGAGAACTTTGACGTCTTTCATGGATATTCTCCGTAATTTATGAGAACAGGGCGTTGAACAGGAAGCCGACCGCCAGGATGCCGGTCGCCGACGACGCCGACAAAGACCGCAATCAGCTTCACACTGAGGACTTTGCGCAGGATGATCATCTCAGGGAGTGACAGCGCGATCACCGACATCATGAACGCCAGCACGGTCCCAAGTGCGGCACCTTTGGTCAGCAGCGCTTCGATCACCGGTATAATGCCTGCGGCGTTGGAATACATCGGAATACCGAGCAACACCGCCGCCGGCACCGACCACCACGCGTCACGCCCCATGATTTCGGCCAGCAGGCTCGACGGCACATAGCCGTGGATGAAGGCGCCGACGGCGATGCCGGCGATGATCCATATCCAAACCTTGCCGACGATGTCATATACAGCCTCGAGGCCGGCCTTGACGCGATCGACGGCGCTGAGTTGCTCCGGCGCCAGGGCGGCCGGCATGGAACGGATATTGCGCACCCACTCTTCCAGCCAATGTTCGAGATGCAACCGGCCAATCACCCAGCCGGACACGATGGCGACACCGAGGCCGAAGACGAGATAAGTGATCGCCACTTTCCAGCCGACCAGCGCAAACAGCAGGCCGAGCGCGACTTCATTCACCATCGGCGCGGCGATCAGGAATGAGAAGGTAACGCCGAGCGGCACGCCGGCGCTGACAAAGCCGATGAACAGCGGCACCGCCGAACACGAACAGAACGGCGTCAAAATGCCGAGCGCCGGCGGACAGCACATTGCCGACGCCTTCGTGTTTGCCGGCCAGCATTGCCCGTGTCTTCTCCGGCGAGAAGTAGCTGCGCACCATGCCCATGGCGAACACCACCAGCGTCAGCAGCATCAGCACTTTCGGCGTGTCGTAAGCAAAGAAGCTGACCGCCGCGCCGAGATGGCTGTCAGGATTGACCGGCAGTTGGGCGACGATCCAGTCCGAGAACGGGATCAACTGGCTATAGACCAGGGCCCCAAACGACGAGACCGGCCAAAGTCGATCCGACCCATTTCACGGTCGATGAATCTTTGGACTCGGCGCGACCGGCGCCAGAACCGGCGTTGGGGTGCATTTGGCGCAGGCCACGGTACTCATGCCGCATGCCTTTCCTGATTTGCCGGCATTGCCAGCGCGGCGTCGACAAGTGCGACGACCGCTTGAGGAAGATTTGGCGCGCGGCGATAGCGGACCCATTGAGCATCGCGACGGTCCACTAGCGAGACCGGCAGTTTTGAGAGCCGCCATGTGGCGGGACATGCGGGACTGGCTCGCGCCAAGTTCCTGCATCAATTCGCAAACACAATGTTCGCGCCCGTCCCACACCATTCGAAGGGCTTCGAGCCTGGTCGGCTCTGCGAGGGCGGAAAGAATCGCTATTGAATTCATGTGGTTACCTATTTAACGCGCTTATGCGCATACCCGCATATAATGAGCCGCTATGGGTAATCCAAGCCCCCCTATGGGTAATCCAAGCCCTCAAAGAGATCATTTGCAGCAACCGCTGCCCCGCCGCATTGCGCAAGATCAAGCGATGTCCGCCATCCGTAATTCTTCAAGGTTTGCAGTCGCTCATGCGGTCACACTGGCTTTCGGCGTTACATGGTAAGTCAGCAATCGCAGCGCATTAAAGACGACGACAATCGTCGACCCCTCGTGGATGAGCACGGCAAGGCCCAGGCCGGCCCAGCCGAACAGCGTTGCCGGGATCAGCAAGGCAACCGCGCCGAGCGCGATGAACAGATTTTGGCGGATGACCGCTCGCGCCGCGCGGCTCAGACCGACGGCAAACGGGAGCTTGCCGAGATCGTCGCTCATCAACACGACATCCGCGGCCTCCAGCGCCACGTCGGTGCCGGCGCCACCCATGGCGATGCCGACCGTGGCGCGGGCGAGCGCGGGCCCGTCGTTGGCGCCATCGCCCACCATAGCCGCCTGTCCATATTGCTCGACGAGGCCAGCTAATATGGCGATCTTGTCCTCGGGCAACAGGCTCGCTCGCACGTCTTCCAGTCCTACCGTCTTGCGCCACGGCGCGAGCGACACGCTCATTGTCACCTGTCAGCATGACCGTCTTAGTAACGCCTAGCGATCGCAGTTCCGCCAATACCGCCGCCACGCCGGTGCGTGGAGTATCCATCAGTCCGACGATACCAGCAAAGTGCCCATCCACCCGCACCAGCATCGACGTGCGCCCGGCAGATTCCAGCCGTTCGACCTGCGCAATCACTTCCGCGCTCATCGCCTCGCCTGCAAACAGCTTGAGATTGCCGATCTCAATGCGTCGGGCGCCGAGGGTGGCGCGGATGCCCTTACCGTTCACCGCCTCTACGTCCGCAGGCTCGTCCCAGCGAAGCTTACGTTCCCGGGCCGCTGCGACGATGGCCTGCGCCAAAGGATGGCCGCTGCGGCTCTCCAACGCTGCCGCCAGTGCAAGGACTTCGTTCTCCGTTGCGCCAAACGTCACGATGTCCGTGAGACGAGGCTTGCCGACAGTGATGGTGCCCGTCTTGTCGAACGCGATCGCAGTCAACCGGCCAAGATTTTCCAGGTGGGTACCGCCCTTGATCAGCACGCCCGCCTGAGCCGCCCGGGCCACGGCCGACAGAACCGCCGCCGGCGTGCCGATGGCGAGCGCGCACGGCGAAGCCGCCACCAGCACCGCCATCGCCCGATAGAAGGAATCGGCAAAGGGAACCCCGAACAGTGGCGGCACGACGATCAGGAGGCCGGCGCCGATCAGCACCATCGGCACGAACACGCGCTCGATACGGTCCGTGAAATTCTGGGTCGGCGATTTCTGCGTCTGGGCGTCGGAGACAAGCCGCACCATGCGCGCGAGCGTACTTTCCGTCGCGAGCTTAGTGACCTCGACCAGTAAGACCCTGTCGCCATTGACCGTTCCCGCGAAGACCACGTCGCCAAGACCTTTGTCCACCGGCACCGACTCGCCGGTTACTGGCGACTGATCCACGGCCGAGCTGCCCTCGGCGATCATGCCATCTGCCGGCAGGCGCTGGCCGGGCCTAACGACGACCACGTCACCGCGCAGCAATTCCTCGACCGGGACTTCGATTTCCGCGCCGTCGCGGCGCACCAATGCTGTCTTTGGCGCCAAATCGGCCAATGCTTCGATTGCCCGGCGCGCGCGGTCCATCGCCGAATGTTCCAGGGCGTGCCCGAGACTGAACAGGAAGAGCAACAGCGCGCCTTCGGCCCAATCGCCCAGGGCCGCGGCCCCCGCCGCTGCGACCAGCATGAGGGTGTCGATATCGAACCGTTTCGCCCACAGGCTTTGCACCGCGTCGCGCACGGTGAAGAAGCCACCGAATGCATAGGCGGCGAGGTAGAGACCAAGCGATACCGAGTACGGCGCACCCGCTAGCCCGCCGAGCCAGCCGCCCAGCAGCAGCACACCCGCAGCGAGGCTGAAAACGAGTTCGCGATGCTCCGCCCACCATCCGGCATGGGCTTCCGACGTCAAGATTCGGTAGCCCAGTGCTTCGATGCGGCGCGCCACCGCCCGGTGCGACGACTTTTCGCTGTCGTATTCCAGGCGCAGGCGCTCGGCGGCGTAACTCACTTTGGCTTCAAGCACGCCATCGAGACGACCCAATGCGTGTTCGATAACAGTGGCGCAGGTCGGGCAATCCATACCATCGATGCGTAAGCTTTCATGCACGTAACGCTTGTCGATCGATGCACCCGCCGCGGCAACCAACTGGCGCACTTCAGTGAGGCCGATGTTCTCAGAGTCGTAATGCAGGCATAAACTCGCCTTGCCGTCTTCGCGAATGACGTGTGCCTGATCGATGTACTTGCCCTTAAGCAGAGAAAGCAGTCGTTCGACGCAGCCATCCCGCTCGTCAGGGACGTGCGGCAGTACGAGCGTCAGATCGAGTACCAATTTGTCAGTGGCCATCGTGGTCAACATGCCGTTGCGAATGAGCAAGCCGAACGCAACCGTAAAATGTCGACGGAGGCTACGCTACGGAGATCGAGCCCTTGAGAGGCCGGTCAAAATTAGTAGCAAAGCGCTTGGGACTATCTGTTGCGGTGGATCAAATTGGCGCCACCACGATCATGCAGCCAATGCGACCGACCTCGCTGCGCCTGCGTGCGGTCAGAAGTATTGGCCTGCCTGAGCGCTGGAGAAGATCGACACACATTGTCACAAAATAGTGGTCCGTTGAAAAACTTCTGTGACATGTCCGCCCTATGTATCGATCAGTTCAGGATGCCCCAACGGGCAGGCATCACAGAGAACCTCCTCACAAATCGACGAAGTTCATCGCCCGAGCCGGCAAACTATTCCGGCGGCACCCGACGGTATTCCTGACATCATGTGCAACATGTAACTGGACCATATCCGGCATCACTGGAGATAAGTAATGAAGAAGTTCAAACGCAACCCGAAACTAAAGGCAAATGCTGCGGGAAGAATGGTGGCCACCGCGCCCAGCGTCACGGCAAGTGCGGTTCCTCGCACAAACACGAAGCCAACGCCGCAACAGCCAATCCCCTGGAAATCCTGCAGCAGCGTTTCGCTCGCGGCGAGATCGACACGGCTGAGTTTGAGGAAAAGCGACGCCTCATCATGAACGCCTGATCCTGCTCACGACGTCGCACCTCGATATCGTGGATGATTAGGCGGCTGGCGGCGAACGCGAATAGCGTTCGTCGCCAGCCCAACTACAACACCGTATCGGTCCGAGTGCTGGAGATATAACCGGCCTCGGGGGGCAGTAACTGCGTATTGCGAGGAATCACCAATTGGCGCTCCGGCCAGATGAGCACCATGGCCTCTAAACGCTGAGACCGGCCAGAGGGCCCGGTGCCAATACGGCACGCGATCACAAGATCGCGGGCCTCGCTTTTGTCGGCCTTTGTGCCGGCGCCGCTATTCGACCATAGCACCGCGCATGCGCATCCTACCCCCCAACATACCGCCGCCGTTTTTCATCATAGCCTCATGCGCCGCGACCATTCCGCGTTGGGCAAAATCGGTCACCTGTGCGGCGTGATCCTGGAGAGCCTTGACGACGGTCGCGTCGGTCGAAGTCTGGACGACGACGATTCCCTTCGCGGTCGTCTCATAGGCGGTCTTGATTTTGTCTTTGTCTCGAAAGATCGAGTGCAGCGCTGGGCTCTCGATCGGTAACCCTGGGTCACGTCCTTCTTCGACCCGTTTTCCCATTTCCGCGACGTGTTTCTTGATCGTCGTCGCAACCTGCGGATCGTCCGATTCCGTGACCGTGCGGATGCCGTCAGGGAGGTTCGTCACGGTACGCTTAATGCTTTCATGGTTGAAGAACAGATCGCGAATGTCGCTATGCTCCGCCGCGGTTGCGGAGCCGCCGTTCATCCCCATCATTCCGGGGCCCATACCCATCATGCCGGGACCCATGTGACCCCGCATGCCCGGTCCCATTTGACCGTGCATTCCCGGGCCCATCTGGCCTCGCATGCCCATCATTCCGCCTGGACCGAAGTTGCCAGGGCCATAACCTGCTGGCTGCGCAAAAGCCCAACCGCCGACCAGCAAGGTGGCGGCCGCGATGCCGCCGATCACAAATACTCTCTTCTTCACGACTGTCTCCAATGGCTAGGCAACGGACAAATCCGTTGGTGTTCCCATTAAGCAGCCGGATGTCACGGAAGTTTTTCAGCGGCCCGGTTTTCTGTAACAAAGTGTTTCAGGCGCGCGGATGTCTGCTTCGGGTCATTCACGTCATAATCATCGCAGGACTTTAATCCGCGATGTCTGCTCTTGCTCCAAAAGCAGAAGTGAAATCAGGCAAATGGCATCTGCCTTGATGGGCCTTTGTGGGTTGATGGCGTCGCCCAGCGCGTGATTCAAGCTCCCAAACTGGAGCCTCGAATCATGCGCTACGAACTCACCGACTATGAATGGGCCGCCATCAAGCCGTTCCTGCCGAACAAGCCGCGCGGCGTTCCGCGTGTAAATGACCGCCGCGTGCTCAATGGCATCTTCTGGGTCCTGCGTTCGGGCGCGCCGTGGCGCGATCTGCCGGACAACTTTGGCCCATACACCACCTGCTACAATCGCTTTGTTCGCTGGCGCAGGGCTGGCGTGTGGGACCAGCTCATGAATGCGTTGGCCGCAGGCCATGATGCAGCCGTGCAGATGATTGATACGTCCATCGTCCGCGTGCATCAGCACGGAGCCTGCATCGCTGGCAACAGTGAACAACTGATGGGTCGGTCGCGCGGCGGACTGACGACCAAGATTCACGCAGTCGTCGATACCAGTGGGCTGCCTGTTCGCCTCGCGCTGACCACTGGCGAAGCCCACGACAACCGTCTTGTGCTCACCCTGCTGTCTGCGCTGAAATCGGGAGCCATGCTGCTTGCTGATCGTGGGTTTGACGCTGATTGGATCAGGACGTTTGTGAGCGAGCACGGCGCATGGGCGAACATTCCGCCGAGACGAAACCGGACGGAGCCGATCTGCTTCAGCCGCCACCTCTATCGTGCGCGCAATTTGGTCGAGCGGTTCTTTAACAAGATAAAGCAGTGTCGGCGGGTCGCAACGCGCTACGACAAGCTCGCCGCGAATTACCTCGCCTTCATCCAGCTTGCGTCAATCCGGCTATGGCTGCGAGTTAATGAGTCCGCGCCCTAGCTTCTGGAATCGTCAGCTATGATTATCGGGACATGCGGCGCGCCTTTAGGCGGCACGATGCGCAAAGGCCAATAGGGTTATGATTTCGTGGCCTCGCGCTCGATCTTGTTTCCAAATTTCGGCGGCGGTACTGGTATTTATTTACCTCCAATGGTCGCGGTCGTGCTAGGTGAGCCTGGAACGCCATTGATTTGGTGGGCCACCGCTAAAACACAACCGGCAGTGAGAAAACGTGAAATCAATAGAAACCTGTGACTGATTTACATCACGGAAACTCGCTTCAGTTGGTGCCCCTTCAATCGAAAAGCGAGCCTCGCCGGCGCAGGTATCTTGAGCCAGATCAAGAAATGCTTGGCTTACGTGGTTACAAAGCTTGGCGTCGCATTCAAGTAACGAGGGTATTCACAGCTTCGGTTACCCTTTCGTTTTCTTTTCCGGGACAGTAAACTCTGGTACGCAGAGGCGGCCCGCGAAAAACCTCCGGTTAAACTAATTGGCGGGTATAGGGGACGGCATGACTAGTCTTGGGTCACGTATATCCATCAGTGCGGTTGCGGCTTTGGCTGTTTTACTTGGTGTGTCTACAAATGCGATCGCGTCGGACTTGCCAATGCGAAGCAAAGCGGTCGTCACGCCCCCACCAATAATGGACGCTTGGACATTCAGGGTGACCCCTTATGCGTGGGCGACTTCGCTGAGTGGCTCAACAACAATCAAGGGCTACACGACCGACGTTGACGCAAGCTTTTTTGATATTCTCAGACACACCCAGTTTCCAAAAGGTCTTTTTGAGGCGGCTGCCTTTGGAGAGGCGCGCTATGGCCGTTTTGCGATCCTTACAGATATTGCCTACATGAAGCTCGGGATCGGTGCGAGCAAATCGCGGTCCCGCGATATCGGCAGATTGGCAACTTTGGGGATCGGCGCATCGGCGGAACTCACTGTTCAAATGATCATTGCCGAGATGGCAGCGGCTTACGAGGTTGCGCATTGGGGCGCCACCATGTCGCCCGGCTCAGGCACTGCCCTCGATCTTTATGCTGGCGGGCGCCTATGGTGGCAGCACGGTGACGCGCGCTTGACGGTTTCGGGAACCTTGGCTGGTTTGGGTCCTCTTGGCCTTAAGCTAACCGGCGAAGGCACCCTTTCGGCAGAAGGAACAAAACAGTGGATCGACCCGGTAGTTGGCGCGCGCTTGCGTCACCAATTTTACCCCGGCTTGAACCTGGTTGTGAGCGGCGATGTTGGTGGATTCGACGTCGGCAGCAGGTTGTCCTGGCAGGCGCTCGCCGCTTTGGACTACGATTTTATGAAGTGGAAGAATGTAATTTGGAGCGGCATGATCGGCTATAAGGCTCTGTATGTCGACTATTCGACGGGCAGCGGGCTGACACGCTACGAATACGATATGACGATGTTCGGACCGATATTTGGCCTAACCGCGCGGTGGTAATCAGCGCCGGCCCCTCGCTGTGAATGGCCGCAAACGTTTTGTGGCTCGCAATTCTTATAGATCGTCTTTAGTTGGATCCGGTTTGGGAATTCGAGAGTCATGGTGCAAGAGCGCTGACCGGTCGCTGGGCTTGATCGTCGAATGATGCGGCTCCGGAGATTTTTTTCGCTGCCAGACACGCCATTCCACCGCTTGAAATTCTATCTGCGAGCCTAAATCCACATTAACCCAAACGCCATCATTCGTCTGCAAGCATGGAAAGTTAAGCGTTACGATCTTACCCTCTTCAGATATTTTCAGCTCGAGCTCTTGATTGCACGGCGCCGTCGAAATCGGATGCCAATGCGACAAGTGAACGTGTTGTACTAAATCATGGACTGCTTTGTCGGCATCCTTGACTGCGTGTTCGATGTGCGACGGCAGATGGCTCTCCAGATTTTCTAACCAGTCTTTACTCATGGTCTATCTCGCTACGCCGGAGATCCGGGCACGCGCCCTTGCTCTGATATGAATAATACATGCTTATTGGTCCGCAAAAAAGAGGGCTCTGCGAATGATGTATTCCTACACCGATGCGATCTTGCTGTTCAGCGGCCAATCGTCGGTATTTGCCGCTTGATCCACCCCCCGAAGCGGCCTTATTTTAAGTAACCAAATGGAGGCGAAAAGTGAAGATATCGTATGTCTTAAAGATCGCGGGATTGGCCGCATCCATTTCCCTTTTAAACCACCCGTCGTACGCATTCGACCTACACGGCGCCTGGACGACCGATGTATCGGCCTGTGCAAAGATCTTCGCAAAGAACAAGGAAAACGAGCTCTCCATTACAGCCGGCTCGGGCATTTATGGCGATGCCTTTATTGTTCGGAAAAGCTCAATCTTTAGCGCCGCTGGGACATGTACGATCAAAACGCGCAAAGATGTCGGTCGAGTTCACCACCTCGTAGCAACCTGTGCACCCGGCAATGTAGCGCTTTCAACTTTTCAGTTCAGCTATCGGGTCAAAAACAACGATAATATTGTCCGCATTTTTCCGGGGCTTGAAGAATTAAACGTCAACTATGGTCGATGCGCGCTTTGATCGGCAACTATGTTGTTAATTAAGTATCGGGATTCCGCGTCTTTCCAATTTCATCATTGCCTGCCGCCAAGGATCCGAAGCATAATCAAGCCAGCTATGTAACTTGGTCACCCGCGTCCGACGCGACCGTCGATTTATTGGCTCCTGTCAATCACGTGCATCTTGGCGATTAATTGTATAAGCGGCGTAGAGGCAATGCGGCTAGGCCCATGATAGGGATCTCCCATCCAAAAAATCAGAATTGCGGTGGCCCCTGCCGCAAAATAGAAGAGAACTGCGAAAATCAGGTTTAGCAACCGCTTCTCGAATACTCCGAGAAGGAATGCCAAGAATCCAAACGATATTGAAAAGAAGATCCAAAATGGGGTCTCTACATTGTTCACCAGCGTCGAAATGCGTTTCTTGCCTCTCAACTCCACAAGGCTGCTGCAGGCGTTTTCAAGTTGAGTTCGTAGCCAAATCATCGCGCTGATTTTATTCTCAATATCTGGCGACGTCAGCTTGCAAATCTCAACAAGTAGCTTGTTGGTTCTTTCTACCGTCCGATTGGCAGCTTCCGGATTCTCTAATTCCGTTGCCGAGGCTTGTGTGTATTTTAAAAGCTTTACTCTAATGGTGCGAGAATTTGGAAAGTCGGGCGTATCCGACGCCAAGATATACATGGTGCCAATAAGTCGAGCTTCTTCTAGCAAGTCTCTCTTCGCCTTGACAAAATGTGTGTGGCTGCCGCTGAAGATTAGACCGGCTGCAATAGCAAAAATCGCCGAAATACGCAGTCCTGCGAGGCCAGCCAATTCTTTGGTATCATGATTTTTGAAATGCGAGAATGTAGCGCTGCTAATCATTTGCAGAACGAGACCGACCGTAGCGCTTATTGCGCCGGCGATGAGAAGATAGACTGCGATTGTGCCCATTCTACGCCGCTCCCCGCATACCATAATGCATGGGGAGACCGTATGCCAATTCACCTTGCTAGCGCCGCAATGCTGGCGTCGCGTCAAACTGCGGCTGCAACTATCGTTCCAGTATGCCTGACCGCTTCAGCAACCAAAAGACCAGGGCCGAAGCTCCGATAAGAATCGCCATCGACCAGAGGAACCCATTGCCGTTCCCGGTCAGTGGCAATCCCTTGACGTTCATGCCAAAAATGCCGGCGATCAAAGTCGCGGGCAAGAATACAGTCGCCACGATCGCCAAGACTTGCAAATGTCGATTGGTCTGATCGGCGGTCTTGGCCATAGCCTCCTCCTGAAGAAGGTGCGCCCTGTCGCGTACAGCAGCAATCTCAGCATTCAGCCAGTCGAGACGCTGCCGCAGTCTTTCCGTTGTAAATCGCAGCGATGATTTTTCGCGACGCGCATTTTCGTGTTCGAAACGCTGGATGAGCGAGATTGAATTCGCGATCTGGCGATTAAGGCGGATGGTAGCCCGCCTCGTTTCCCCAAGTATCTGCTGCTGATCGCCCGGCTCGTCGATCAAAATCTTTTCCTCGATATCATCGAGATTTTCACCAAGTGTCTTAGCGTAGTCGTCGACAGCGTCGACCGCATGTTCGAAGATTATCTCGACAAGTGCTGCCACCCCAGAGAACTTTTTACCGCTCTGTATAACATTACGAAGCAGCTCCATAGCACTCAACTGAGAACGACTACTGCTGATGAACAACGCTTCTGTCATCGCGAATTGGACAAAGCCGATGTCCTTGGCGACTTGATCTGGGCCGTTGACAAGATCAGCGAAGACTCCATAAGTGCAAGTATCGTCAGCGTATAGTTGCTGTTGGTTGTTGTCTGCAACAAGCAATCCTTTTGCGGACGCCGGAAGATCCGGTATGGTATGCATGGACTTGGATGTACGCGGGTCCGCCAGGTTGAAATGCAGCCACAACCAATCGTCAAGACGGTTTTGAATCGGCTGGTCGGCGGCTAGTTCTTCGCCAATCCCATTTTCGTGAAAGCGAAAAGCAAACACCAAGCCCGGAAGCGCCTGCGAATAAGTTTGGGCACCGGTCCCGTCAACCCCTGAGTGCACGTCTATATTTTTTTGCGCCATCGATCTGTTCTAACCCAGTATACAATGTGATTTTCGCACTGATCGCAACCATTTGCGTCAAAACGCGGCGGCGAATGATTTCGCAAAAGTTCTAAAATCTTCAAACGCCTTAGCAACCATTAGTTCTCCGGAACCTAGCATACGCCTATTCACCGTACGCCGGCTTTTCTGCGAAATTATGCCTCTGTTGGCGGACTGGCGCAAATCCGCCCGACACAGAATGTACTAGTAATGCCGTTACCTGCCGGGCATTATTGCGAATGGCGCAAGCCAGATTTCTTGTGGGGATGGAATGCGCCTCATGAACCAGAATCTCAATAACCGCATTCAATTCATGCAGCAGCGCTACCGCGACCCGCTGCTGACGGTCCTTACGCTCTTATTACTTATCTTATTGTTTATTGCCGCGCCCCTCGAAGCCGCAGGGATCGTGGCCTTTGAAGGATTCGGATTCGTTGTTGCTCTCGGTATGTTTGGTTGTGCACTTATCATTTCGGCTAGTCCCATTGCGTTTACTGCGCTGTTGGTCGCATTCTGTATGAATGCAGCGGCTGCTATTCTTCGCATTCGCGCACATTCGATTCTCGACATCTACCTCGTTGCGGGCGCGTGGTTTATATTGGCCGCAACGCTTGGCTGGGTTGTTGCACATGCCGTATTTGCACCGGGGCGCGTGAACTACCACCGCGTTGTTGGCGCAGTTCTCCTCTATTTGCTGATTGGGCTGCTGTTTGTATCACTCTTCGTTTTTGTTGGCGTACTCGTTCCAAAATCATTCGCAGGAGTTGCCGTCGAGGATAGTGATACGCTTGCAAGCAACCTGATTTATTTTAGCTTTGTAACACTGACCTCAACCGGCTACGGCGACATCGCGCCACTCCACCCGGTTGCGCGCAGCCTGTGCAATCTGGAGACAATCATCGGCCAGCTCTACCCAGCGACGCTGCTCGCGAGATTAGTGACACTTGAGCTCGATAGCCGCCGATAATATTGATTTTACGCGCTTTTTCGGTAGGGTCATCTAAGCAGCTGTCGACGAACGCGTCGGTCCGTTTAAGGAGATCGTCGATACGGAAGAAGGGCGCCTACTTTGCTGGGAACAAAAGTGTGACATTGAACACCGCGCCCCATCGAGGTCCGTCTGGTACCGTCGCATGACCGGCCTGCATTGGGTAGCCCAGGCGGAATGTTAGTTTAGCCCGCTTTCCCCGGGTGACGCACTGATTTCTGCAACGCCTATGCCGATTCAGAAATAGGCTTCAGCACCTTATCTCGGATCGAGCGAGGCGGTCATGGCGCACCCGACGGGTGAATCAAAAGACGGGGTTCTTAAGCTCGATTTTGACCGCCGCCTGATGGTGCAGTTTCGCGACTCTGTGGTCACGTCCGATGCCGGATTGTTGGCATACCGCGAACTCGACGACGCGCTCGGGTTGAGCGCGGTGGCAGCCGAGACGCTCGCCGATACCTGCACCGGCAAGAATGGTTGCCACGCGCAGGTTGGTTTGCTGCGGCAGTCGGTGTTTGGGCGGCTCGCTGGTGTATTAGCTGCCGCGGTCGGAGTGATGCAGCAGAGCGTCGGGCTTACCTCTACGCCAGATGGCCATCACAAGAGCATCGGTGACGAGCTGCGCTGTCATCGCTGTGTTCATCGACCAACCGACCACACGCCACGAGAACAGATCGATGATGGCAGCGACATAGAGCCAGCCTTCCATTGTCCAGACATAGGTGAAGTCGGCAATCCATTTGCGATTAGGTGAGGACGATGAGGCTCCATTCATCGTTCAGTCTGAAGGGAACGACGGGCTGAATATTGAGTGTGGTGTGGTAGCCCCGTGACAGCCCGTAACAGCAATCCAAATTGTACTGGAATGGAACGCTGATGAGGCTCGATATGGGGTTGGCCAGCTTCGTCGCGAGTTCTCGATCTTGAGCCTGCGCTGGCACGGAATTCGCGAGCACCACAAACAGCAGTGCCACGAAGAGTAACCTGCTACCGCCCATCGCCCGCCCCTTAGTCGGTGTGCTGGTTCGCCATTTTCCATCCGGATTTTCCATATGTCTCCACAACTGGAACGCGACAGCGTCAGCATTATACGAAAGTATGGAAAGCAGCATCTTATCTATCCTACGTAGTGTCCGAGCGTCGCAAGCGGCCTTCGAGGGCCCGGTCCGGCCGTCGTCCGTAAAATTTGGACGCTCTTCTCCCATTAGGGCCTTGTGACGCATGACTGGTCAGGGACAAACGCATGACCGTTCAAGGATAAAGGCGGGGCGTCAACTGCAGCCGTGCTATATCCGCTCGAGAGCAATAACCGGACTATTACAATTCGTGCGATTCGCGGCATTTGACAAATTCGATTTTGGAAAGAATGCTAAATCCACGCAAGTCATCTCACCCGAGGAATAATGCAATGTTGACTAAACGCGAGCTGCTTCGCACCGTTGCGCTGACGACAGTGGCAATTGCGACAACGAAGTCCGTCCCGGTGCTGGCACAAACAAAAGCCAGTCGCCCAGGGCTTTTCAAGGCGAAAGACATTTCCGAGGCGGGATTTATCTACGGTCTGCCGATCGTGATGAACTACGGTGTCATGTATGAGTTCGTCATCGATCGCAATTCGGGACAATACAAAGCGCCGTTTAATCAAATCTACAACGAAGCGCGCGTGTTCACCTACAAGGATACGGCCGTGGTCACACCTAACAGTGATACGCCTTACTCAATGGTATGGCTGGACTTGCGCGCGGAACCGATTGTGTTGTCCGTGCCGGCGGTCGAAAAGGCGCGCTATTACTCGGTGCAACTCTGCGACGGCAACACCTACAACTACGGCTATATTGGCAGCCGTGCGACGGGCAATGAGGCTGGCGATTATCTGGTCGTCGGACCCGGCTGGGATGGCCAAACTCCTCCGGGCATCAAGAAAGTATTCCGATCAACAACGCAGTTTTCGCTGTCCATCTACCGGACCCAATTGTTCAATCCTGGCGACATGAACAACGTGAAAAAGGTTCAGGCTGGTTACAAGAGTCAGCCGCTTTCAGCCTATCTGAAGAAGTCACCGCCGCCGCCCGTAGCGCGCATCAGCTTTCCGAAATTCGACAAAGAGCTCGTGAAGAAGAATTTCTTCGAGTATCTCGATTTTGCGCTGCAGTTTGCGCCAGCACAAGAAAACGAGAAGGAAATCCGAGCCCAGCTTGCGCGTATCGGCATCGGACCGGGCAAGACCTTCAACTTCAAGGACCTTCCGTTGGAGCAAAAGTTGGAGATCGGCTTGGGCATGAAGGAGGGTGACCGCAAGATTGTCGAGGCCGTTGCCAACGCCGGAAAAAATATCAACAACTGGCGGGTCAGCGCGCTGGCAGGCGACAGTGCCTTCTTCAACGGCGACTGGTTGAGGCGCGCCGTCGCCGCGAAGGCTGGCATCTACGCCAATGACTCGGCAGAGGCGACGTATCCATTCACGCGCGCCGACAGCGAGGGTCAGACGCTCGACGGCAGCAAACACAATTATACGCTGACATTTCCGTCCGGTCAGCTGCCGCCTGTGAACGCCTTCTGGTCGCTGACGATGTATGACGGGAAGACGCAGCTGTTGATCGAAAACCCGATCAATCGCTATCTCATCAATTCGCCGATGCTGACCGGCATGAAGAAGAATGCGGACGGATCGCTGACGATTTACATCCAGAACAAATCTCCGGGTGCTGACAAAGAAGCCAACTGGCTGCCTGCTCCGGATGGCCCGATCTACCTGCTGATACGACTTTACGTGCCGAAGACAACGCCACCCTCGATCCTGCCAGTGGGTGAAGGGACTTGGCAGCCGCCCGGTGTGAAACGGGTCTCATAGAATGTTCGTTTGGGGCAAAAGCCGACAAACTTCTGGGGCCAAAAATCCACCTTTGTCCACTTTGGTCCAAAAGATGGGGTAATCGGCCGGCAGCTTGTGGATAGCTGAAGAGATTGGGTGCTGCGCTTCAGGCTGATGGTGAAACGAGGTCACCGAGGTTACGGGCCTCAAGCATCAGAAGGAGAAGCGCAGCATGGACCATTTTGCTGGATTGGACGTATCGGTCAAGGAGACCAGCGTCTGCATTGTGGATGACACGGGCAAGATCGTGCGAGAAGTGAAAGTAGAGAGCGAGCCTGAAGCGCTGCTGCAGGTTCTGGCGAACCCCGCCCACCACTTCAAGCGGATCGGACTGGAAGCCGGGCCATTATCGCAATGGCTGTTCAGTGCACTCGCCGAAGCGGGCTTGCCGGTGATCTGTGTCGAGACGCGGCACATGCGGGCGGTGTTGAAAGCACAGATCAACAAGACCGACCGCAACGATGCGCGCGGCATGGCGCAGATGATGCGGGCGGGGATTTATCGTCCGGTGCATGTGAAGACGCTACGCAGCCAGAAACTGCGGATGCTGCTGACCCATCGCAAGCTGCTGCAGTCCAAGGCCATCGCCATCGAGAACGACCTGCGCGGCACCTTGCGTAACTTCGGCCTCAAGGTGGGTATGGTCGGGACGGTAAAGTTCGAAGCCCGCATCAGGGAGCTGGTCGAGAACCTGCCTGACCTGGCTGTGCTGGTCGAACCACTGCTCATTGTCAGACGGACGCTTCGCGAACAGTTCTGCATCCTGCACCGCCGCCTGCTGTCCATCGTCCGGGACGATGAGGTGTGCCGGCGCTTGATGACGACACCCGGTGTAGGGCCCGTGGTGTCGCTGACCTATCGCGCGACCGTCGATGTGCCGGCTCGCTTCAGGAAGTCCAAGTCAGTCGGGGCCGTGTTTGGACTGACGTGTGCCAAGTATCAATCGGGCGAGGTGGATTGGAGCGGCAGAATATCACGCTGCGGAGACGAGATGATGCGGGTCATGCTCTACGAAGCCGCTCAAGCCATGATGCGTTCGAAGAAATGGTCCTGGCTCAAGGCCTGGGCGATGCAGATCGCCAGACGCCGCGGAATGAAGAAGGCGATCGTGGCGCTGGCACGCCGGCTGGCCGTCATCATGCATCGCATATGGGTTGACGGCACTGAGTTCCGCTGGACCCGGGAAGCCGCAGCAGCATGAAAACCGTGCAGGATCAATTACGATAGGAGAAAACTCGAGCTCCACCGAGCGGTGGAATGATGTCCCTCGCGGGACGATGGATGAGGTGAGTTCGTTTGTCCGCTTGGACCCGCCGTTCGTCTGACGGTAAGGCCGCCCAAAAGATTGTTCCGCCTCGTCCTCGAATCCCATAGTGGAAGGGCCTTGGTGCCGATTCCGAAGAGAAGCACGAGCCCGTGAGCGACATCGACACTGCAGTGGTGGATAGTCTGAAAGTGCTTGACCCCAATCGGCCGATTAGAGAAGCATGAAAACCGTGCAGGATCAATTACGATAGGAGAAAACTCGAGCTCCACCGAGCGGTGGAATGATGTCCCTCGCGGGACGATGGATGAGGTGAGTTCGTTTGTCCGCTTGGACCCGCCGTTCGTCTGACGGTAAGGCCGCCCAAAAGATTGTTCCGCCTCGTCCTCGAATCCCATAGTGGAAGGGCCTTGGTGCCGATTCCGAAGAGAAGCACGAGCCCGTGAGCGACATCGACACTGCAGTGGTGGATAGTCTGAAAGTGCTTGACCCCAATCGGCCGATTAGAGAAGCGGACAAACGTGGGCGCGGTTAGAATGTCCGCTTTGTGCCAATAGTAGACATTCATCATGTGTGACGGTAGTTGGGCCGGATTCGGTTGGGGACGGTAGCAGCACGGTGCATTCACGTCGTCTGCTGCAGTGGCGGCTGCTTCCACTTGCCTTCCGTTGCTGCTTCTTTCGGCCAGTAGAGACGCATGATCATGGAGAATGGCCCCTTTGGCGCGGGCAGCCAGTTGGCTTCCTTGTCCTTGCCGGGGGATTCGTTTTGGACAATCAGCGTCAGCCCGCCGTCGGCATCGCGCTTGAGCTGCGGCAGCATCGGCGAATTGATGAGATAGCGGTTGATGGGGTTAGCGACGAGCAGGCTCTGCGGTTCTTTATACATGGTCAGCGACCAGAACGCGTTGACGGGCGGCAATTGGCCCGGCGCGAAGCGCAAGCTGTAACGGTTGCCACCGTCCAGCTTTTGTTTTTTCGCATCCACGTAATACGTCGGATACATCGCTTCCTGCTTCGAATTGCCGTAGATGCCGAGCACGGCGGCGGCCATGCGGTAGAGATAATTGTTCTTCAGATACTGGCGCGTGCCGAAGACGTCGCCCGAGGTCAGCTTCCCCTCGTCAATTTGATTCTTTTTCAGGTCAGCGAGGGCACCCCAGGCGTCGGCTATGCCATGCTCGATGGCTGCCTTGATTTCAGGTGAAAGCTTGCTGGAGTCAAAGGTCTCGCCCGCGCCGACGCCGATTTTGGCGAAGCGCGCCATGAGGGCTTTCTCGGATGGGACAGTGGGGCAGAACTGCAAAACGAAGTTCAGGATGTTGAATAGCTGCGGCGAGGTCTTTTCTTCCGCAGGCGTCAGCGGCTTGATGAAATCAACCGGCGCGCCGGCGGGTGCCGGCGTCCCTAGGAACTGCGACAGCGTCTGCGCTTTATAGCCGGCTTGTACCTTCTCGACATTGACGATGTCGGCCGGATCGAACAACTGGGTGCGAAAGAGGGCGAAGACGAATTCCGTCTCGGAGCGAATGACCTCGTTCACGCCGCTGGGTTTCTCGCCCTTCCAATTCGGTCCGGCGATGAGATAGCTGCCGCCGCCGTTGCCCGTAGCGCGGCTGCCGATGTAGGCGAAATTGAAGGTGTAGGCGTCGATGAGCTGGATGCTGAAGTAGCGCGCTTTTTCGATCGGCGGAACAGTGAGAACGAGCGGTTCGGCGCGCAGGTCCATCCCCACGAAGGAATAGGGCGTGTCTGAGTTGGGTGTTTGGATCGCCGTGTCCGCCGGCGTGTAAACGCGAGCTGTATTGACGAGGTGATTCCACAAAGCCTTGAATTGTTTACCCTGGCGATCAACGAAGTACGCGTATTGGATGCGATAGCTGTCTACCATCGGGAAGCCGTAGATGTAGGCTTCTTTGGCGATAGCGCGCGCCTCCGCCGGGGTGACGCCGGTTTGGGCTCGGGCCGCTGGGAAGCGGAGGGACGGGAGTAGCGCAATGCCGCCGGTAAAAGCTCTTCGCGTTATGGTTTTCATGACTGGAGCCTCCATTTCGTTCGTGTCGAACTTACTGACATCGGTGGGAAGTCTATGAGACCAGCAACATCCGCGTTGTCCCAATAGTGGACGTTCGCATTTGGCCGCTGGACCGCCAGACTCTATTCATCTTCGTCTATGATGATTGTTTCAGTTCCGGTGGCTGCCAAGAACCACTACCTGGCGGCAAGATCGAAGGTGGTTCGGGTTTCGGCCAGTACAAGCGTGCGGCCGGCGAGCGTAGCATCGGCGGCCGCTAAAGTGAAATACACCAGGCTGTGATTGAATAGGCCGACAATTTCCGCTTTGGTCACAAACGAACATTGCGACAAGTATGCGTGATGTCTGCTTTACCCCCGGAAACGGACAATCGACGGCGCATCCACGCCGACATCAGCTGCCCATTTATGAGTCCACGCCCTAGATAGCGCTTTTCTGGATAGCGCTGCTCAGCGTTTCCGACCGGTGCTTCTTGCAATAGGCAGTAACCTTGTCCGTGTTTCTCTTGAGGCGGCTGAAGTCGAGAAGGTTGTTGCTCCTCGACGCATTAAAATAGCCGCTCATCCAATACTGCATGAAATTTTGCTGGTCCCAAGCGGCATCCAGCCATTGCTTGCACGTAATGCGAGACATTTCGAGCCTTACTTGAGCCGCGGCTGGCAATATAGATGCGCCCAAAAAAATTATGGCAATCGCAAAGAGTTTACGAGTCATGGCTATTCTCCGCTGTCCGATCATTGCTTATTTTGAGTTTGCGGCCCGCTCTAAGCCGGACATGACAGTTTCCTTCGGATGATATTTACACCAGGCTTTAACGTTTACGATGTTTTTCCGATAAGCAACGAGATCTACCCACGTCTTGCCGAGCTTGTAACTGAACCGGCCGCTCATCCACGCAGAAAA
The DNA here is from genome assembly GCA_963773115.1 of uncultured Alphaproteobacteria bacterium. Lineage (GTDB taxonomy): Bacteria > Pseudomonadota > Alphaproteobacteria > Rhizobiales > Xanthobacteraceae > Pseudolabrys. Next base: position 110,797 of record CAVYZZ010000003.1, read on the forward strand.
ATCGCGGGACTTATCCAGCGGCAGAGCAAGATACTGTTCGCATCTGATGCTGCCCATTTCGACAACCACCTGCGCGTGTCCTGAGACTGGCAAAACATAAATTGCAACGGCAAGACCAATGGTTGCGATTCTCATCGTGTTGCCTCCCGTTAGATGTCGCACAGTGATCCAATTAAACGATACTGCATTGATGCATTATTTCAACGCCAGCTTCTGCTCGCTAAAGATACGACAAATAAAACCCGATCTAGGCGGACGTAGCTGGCATTATTGCTTTGATTTGGCGGAGCTATTCAGAGGTTGAAGGCGATACCATTATCTGAACGGGGACGCGATGTTAGATTTTGCCGTCTGCTTCTGGTGCATATCGGTCATGCCATACAGACCGAGCCGCCGAAGTTCGCGTTCGTGTACTAAGAGGACGTCATAAATTCGCGCCGCAACGTCTGCTTTTGACGCAAAGCAGACATGCCGATCGGGCAACAGAGTGCGCGCGTTTGGGGCACTAGCGATGTTCGCGCCTTACCCCGATACCGTACATTTTGCACTGCAAGTGAAAGCTCAACTTTAGGCTAATAGCGGGCTGATGCGATGCACCAAAGGGGCGTTGTTCGATCACTTCGCCGGCTCAAGTCGACGAGACTAACGCGCCGCAGTGTGACGGCTATGACCATTGCGCCGAAGCCTCGATGTCTCGTATGCTGGTTTGAATATGAAGCCGCTATTGCAGAATTTGGATAGCGAAAGCCGTTAAGCAGATGTTCGATACCCGAACCGGTTTTGAACCGGCAAAGGATCTGGGCGAAGGCCCTGGGAGGCGACAATTCATGGAAAAGCGATCTGGGCCAAATTACCGGCGGGCAATGCGCACTTTAATTATTGCTTCCTATAGTTTCGCCATCGGAACGACGGCTGCAATTTCCCAACAGGTAACGGGCACGCCGGGATCGCCCAGCGCTACGACCTCGCTTGGCGGGAAACAACTTCCTGCCCCCGACCCGAAGTTCGGCGGCGTGATCAAGGACGATGCTTTGCAATCGAAACCGTGGTGGGCGCCGCGTATCGTACCGCCCAAGGGTGCGCCGAACGTCCTGCTGATCATCACCGATGACGCCGGCTTCGGGGTGCCGAGCACCTTCGGCGGCGTGATCCCGACGCCGACAATGGACAGCATCGCGAAGGAGGGTCTGCGCTACAACCGAATCTTCTCGACCGCGCTATGCTCGCCGACGCGGGCGGCGCTTATCACCGGACGCAACCATCACTCGGCCGGCTTCGGCGTGATCTCGGAGCAATCGACCGGTTTCCCCGGCTACAACAGCATTATCGCCAAGGACAAGGCGACGATCGGGCGCATTCTACTCGACAACGGCTATGCCACGGCATGGTTTGGCAAGGACCACAACACGCCTGCTTTCGCGGCCAGCCAGGTCGGACCGTTCGACCAGTGGCCGACCGGCATGGGCTTCGAGTACTTCTACGGCTTCGTCGGCGGCGACGCGAACCAGTGGCAGCCGAACCTGTTCCGCAACACCACGCAAATCTATCCCTTCAAAGGCAAGCCTGGCTGGAACCTCGTCACGGGGATGGCCGACGACGCCATCGACTACATTTCACGCATCCACCAGACCCAGCCGGATAAGCCGCTCTTCATCAAGTACGCGCCCGGTGCGACGCACGCGCCGCATCACCCGACCAAGGAGTGGGTGGACAAGATCCACGCGATGCACCTCTTCGACGACGGCTACAACAAGCTGCGCGAGCGCATCTTAGAAAACCAGAAGCGGCTCGGCGTGGTCGCCAAGGATGCGAAGCTGACGCCTTGGCCCAATGATGTCCTGAAGCCGTGGGACCAGCTCAGCGCAGTCGAGAAGAAGCTCTTCATCCGCCAGGTGGAGGTCTTCGCTGCCTTCGCGGCCTACAACGACTATGAGATCGGCCGCGTGATCAAGGCCTTCGAGGAGGCGGGCAAGCTCGACAACACGCTGATCATCTATATCAATGGCGACAACGGCACCAGCGCCGAGGGTGGGCCGCTCGGCACACCGAACGAGGTCGCGTTCTTCAACGGCCTCAACAAGCTTCCGGCCGAAGTGCAAATGAAGTGGTACGATGTGTGGGGCACGGAGCAGACCTACAACCACATGTCGGCCGGCTGGTCATGGGCCTTTGACACGCCGTTCGACTGGTTCAAGCAGAATGCCTCCAGGCTCGGCGGCATCAACCAGAACATGGTGGTATCGTGGCCGGCACGCATCAAGGACAAGGGAGGCTTGCGCGAGCAGTTCATCCACGTCATCGACGTCGTGCCCACCATCCTCGAGGTCGCCGGCATTCACGCGCCCGAGATCGTTGACGGCATAAAGCAAAAGCCGATTGAAGGCACGAGCTTCGCCTACACCTTCGATGCCAAGAACGCGAAGGTAGCCTCGCGCCATAAGAGGCAGTACTTCGAGATGATGGGGCAATGGGCGCTCTATGACGACGGCTGGCTCTTGAGCACCAAGGTGAACCGCGCACCGTGGGAGGCCTTCGGTCCGGCCAACCCGGATCCGCTCAATAACCAGGTGTTCCAGCTCTACGACCTGCACAAGGACTTCAGCCAGGCCGAGGACATCGCCGCGAAATACCCGAAGAAAGTCGCGGAGATGCGGAAGTTGTTCGTCGCAGAAGCGAAGAAATACCAGGTCTTCCCGATGGACGCGTCGGTGGCAGGACGCATTGTCGCGCCGCGCCCGAACATCACCGCCGGGCGCAGCGAGTTCGTCTACACGCGGCCGATGGTCGGCCTGCCCCAGGGCGACTCGCCGCTCTTGCTTAACACCTCCTACACGATCACCGCCGACATCGACGTGCCGCAAGGTGGCGCCGAGGGCATGATTCTCACGTCCGGCGGCCGTTTCGGCGGCTACGGCTTCTACCTGCTGAAGGGCAAGCCGGTGTTCCTGTGGAACCTGGTCGACCTAAAGCGTGTCAAGTGGGAGGGCGCTGACGCGCTTACGCCCGGCAAGCATATCGTCGAGTTCGACTTCAAATACGACGGCTTGGGTCCGGGCACGCTGGCGTACAACAATTTCTCCGGAGTTGGCCGCTCCGGCACCGGCACGCTCAAGGTTGACGGCAAGGCCGTCGCCACCGAAAAAATGGACAAAACCCTGCCGATGATATTGCAGTGGGACGAAAGCTTCGACATCGGCTCCGATACCCTGACCGGCGTCAACGACGCCGACTACAAGCCGCCGTTCACGCTGACGGCCAAACTCAACAAGCTCACGCTCAAGCTCGATCGGCCCAAGCTGTCGCCCGCGGACGTCAAGAAGCTCGAGGCCGGGATGAAGGCTGCCGCGGACGGACCCGTCTCGGAAGATCTGACCTTGGTCCAACGAATAGAAGAGCGGCTCAAAGACCGAGAGGCCTGCCGCAAGAAGGCTGATGCGCAGAAGCTTGGCCCGATCGAGCGGATCAAATTTGTGCGGAAATGTTTGCAGTGACGCATTGTCCATTGTCTAAGGGCGGGGTATGCGAAGGGGCAAACCGACGTTCCTTCCCCTGCAGCAATGGCACATCAAACACGTGATCAAAAATCTCGTTGAATTTGCTGCACAGCATGGGTCCGCAGCCGCACAAAGCGGACATCTAAGAACTGGCAAGGAATGTCCGCTTTCTAGGGTAATGCGGACATCCGTTTTTGATGATGGGACCGACTCGCAAATTCGGGTCGAAGATCGGCAATGTCCGCTTTCCGTAGTAAAGCAGACGTTAGCTTGTGCACTGCAAATGTCTGCTTTTGACCCATTGCGAACATTGAGCGAACAGCGCGTCACAATATCGTGTCATTGGTCGAATGGGCTAAATCTACACCGTGACCTAGGAATTCTCGGTGTAACCGTGCGACGGAAATAACACTATGGAGTGGTTCTACAAATACTTTGCAACTGTCGCGGCGTGCGTCACGTTCACGCTGCCCAACATGGTTGCCGCTGAAGCGGCTTCCGCAATCCCTCCGTCCCTTGTGACGCCAGACAAAGTCCAGTCGCGCATCGGCACGCTCGAGTTCAAGGACGGCGCGCCCAGCAAGGCGACCCTGGAAAAGGTCTACGACAACCTCGACTTCACCTTTGCGCTTCGCGCGTTCTCGGACACCCTTCAGGGCGTCAGCATCCACGCCATTCGGAAGGGTCTGCATGACATCGGCGTAAAGGACAACGAAGTCATCGTCTTCTCGAAGTTGATGGATGCGAAGTCGCTGTTCCTGACCGCCAACGCCGACACGATCTACGTTATCGGCGGCCTCGACCTGACGAAAGGCCCAATGGTGATCGAGGTGCCACCGGAAGTCTTGGGCACGGTCCAGGATGCCTGGTTCCGCTGGGTTATCGACATGGGTCTGCCCGGGCCCGACCGCGGCTTGGGCGGCAAGTACCTGATCGTGCCGCCGGGTTACCAAGGTAATCTCCCGGAAGGCGGCGACTTCAACATCGCACATTCCAGGACGAACTACGGGGTTTGGTTCGTACGTGCGTTTCTGGAGAACGGAAACGACCCGAAGCCAACGGTCGACAGGATCCGCAAGTTCACCAAGGTCTACCCCTACGAAGCGGGCGGCGTCGGCACACCCATTGCCGAGTTCTTGGCGGGCAAGGCCAAGCTGGGCCGGATCACCACCCCGCCGCCGACCGTGTTCCACGAAGGCAGCGGAAAGGTCATGAATACCATTCCGCCGAACGATTGGACGTACTACGAGATGCTGAACGAGGTCGTTCAGCAGGAGCCGGCCACCGCGCTCGATCCCGAACTGATGGGGCCGATCGCCGCCATCGGCATTGTCAAGGGCAAGCCCTTCGCCCCTGACGCGCGCATGAAGAAGATTCTCAGCGAAGCGCTTGCGGTTGCCAACGCGAGCTCGCGCAGCCTGTTCATGAACCCGCGCGATCGTTCCTGGTACTACTACCCCGATGCCAATTGGCAGAACATGTTGTTTGCCACCGGCCACGAGTTCGAGACGCCGATTCCATTGATCACGCCGCAAGGGGTCAAACCTTTTCCGACGACCGGCTATCGACAACTGAACGCTCGCAGCGCCTTCTTCTATGGCGTCACCGGGATCACGCCAGCGATGGCGATGCGGCTGCCGGGCATTGGCTCGACGTATCTGTGGACCATGGTCGACGCGCAAGGCAATTACTTCGACGGCTCGAAGACCTACAAGGTCACCCTTCCCAAGGGCATCCCGGCGGAGAAGTTCTGGTCGTTCACCGTGTACGACACCATGACCCGATCGATGCTCGACACACCGCAGCGCTACCCGCGCGCCGGCAGCCAGAGCTATCCATCCCCGGCCGCCAAGCCAAATGCCGACGGCTCGACGACGGTGTTTTTCGGGCAGCAGCAACCCAGCGGCGTGGTGCGCGGCAACTGGATACAGACCATGCCCGGCAAGGGTTTCATTCCATGCCTGCGCCTGTACAGCCCGCTCGAACCCTTCTTCTCCAAGCAATGGCGACCGAGCGAGGTCGAACTTGTCTCCGATCTGCCGCGCAAACCATAATGACCGAAGCAGAGTTGTGGTCAACGTGATTAGCTGAACGAGGCGATCAATACTCCGATGGCGCAGCGACGTACGCCTACCTTCGACCAAAGAGGACCGCTAAAATGCTGAATTACCGCTCGCGGGACTTATTACGCAGGCGCTGCAGCGGCCGCCGGCGCCGCCGCTGCCTACTATCACCCCTACTATCGGCCACCGTGTGGCCACTATCCTTATCCGCCTTACTACTGAGATAAAGCGCGACAACGCAAAAAACGGGAGCGACTGATGCGTAAAATTCTAATACTGGCGGCGACCGGTCTCATGTTTGCGGGAACGAGTGCGCGGGCTCAGGTGGACTTGAGCGCCTATGCTGACGCCAACGGGTACATTGACGTCCAAGCCCTGACCTGCGCTCAGCTCGCCAACACGTGGCAAGGTGACGCCGATAGGCTCGCCATATGGTATAGCGGTTGGTACAACGGGCTCGCGAAGAAGCACTACATGGATGTCAGAAAAGGAAAAGAGGCCGAACACGAGGTGATTGTGTATTGCAAGGCTCATCCCGAGCTGCGGATTATCCAAGCCATGGAAGTTGTCTTCAAGGACATGAGAAAAAGACTCGGCATTAAAGTTAAGTAGGACGCGAACTGATTTGACCATGGTCTGAAGTTGTCGCCAGCCCAATAAGGAGGGTGCCTTGTCCCGCAGTATGAAGATTGCAGCAGTCTCGTGCGGCGTGAGCCTCGCACTTTTTGTTGCGGGTACAGCCAGCGCGCAGTTGCCATTACAGCCGTCGCCCGGTGCGGGATATTCCGCCGTTGCATGTGACAGCTATGCAAATAGCTATGCCCAAAGGGCAAGCCGACACGGTCAATTGCTCGGCGGCGCGGCGGCCGGTTCGCTTGCAGGCCTCGCCATTGGATCGCTGTTCGCCGCGTCCGGCGTCGGTGCGGTTGTCGGCGTGACAGCCGGTCTCCTGGGTGGAGGCCTCGCACGACATAAGCGCGAACAGGAAATCTACGCGGCCGCATATCGGGATTGCCTGGCCGGCCGCCGGCCGTAAATCATAGAAACACATTCGAGAAACGCAGGAGATTAGCCATGAAAGTCACATCCAAGACTCTGTTCGCCTCCACCGTCGCGTTGACATTTATGGCGAGCTTCGGCCCGGCCTGGGCCCAGAACAAGAGTGATCGTTCGGTCGATCAATATACATGTAAGGACATCATGCGCGAGAGCGGTGCAAGCCGTGAGGTGTCCATCGGTTTTATCCACGGCTACCTGCTTGGAAAAGCGGGCGCCGCCAAATTCAATATCGACGATCTCCTTAAACAGACTGACGCTTTCATCGACCGTTGCCTAGATAACCCGACCGAAAAGGCGCTCGACGCCATGATGAAGGTGAAAAAATAGCGGGCGTCCTAATAAGATTAATTCTGGTGCAGTTAGGCATCTGGTGCACGCTGATCTGGCGTCGTAACTTCGTTTTACCGGTTGTCTGTGGTAACCTGGACGGTTTCTGCGAAATGTCGAATTGGGGGCCCGCGTAATGACTAGTCAAATATTTCGGAAGAAGCGGATTGTTGCCTATCTTGCTGTTGCTCTTTGCTTGCTATGTTCGCCGATCGCGCATGCGCAAGACGCGGAACTCGCCAAGAAATTGTCGAACCCGATCGCAAACCTCATCAGCATCCCGTTCCAGTTTAATTACAATGACAAAATTGGTCCGCTACAAGACGGAAGGCAATCTTACGTAAACATTCAGCCAGTCATACCGATTCATCTCAATCCAGATTGGAACGTCATTTCACGAACGATCCTGCCAATCGTGAACCAGACCGATATCTTTCCCGGCTCCGGCCACCAGTTCGGGCTCGGAGACACATTACAGAGCCTATTTTTCTCCCCGGTTGCCCCTGGTCCTGGTGGCATCATTTGGGGCGTCGGCCCTGCATTGCAGTTTCCGACGGCGACGGACATGAAGCTGGGATCGGGAAAATATAGCGCGGGTCCCACCGGCGTTGTGCTCTGGCAAACTGGCGGCTTCACTTACGGAATGCTCGTAAATCACCTATGGTCGTATGCTGGCGACAGCAATCGCAAGCGAGTCAGCAGCACATTTCTCCAGCCTTTCGTATCCTATACCACCAAGGATGCCTGGACCTTTTCGCTCAACACAGAAAGCACCTACAACTGGATTACCGACAAATGGTCGGTACCTATCAATGGCACAATTGCCAAGCTGGTTAGATTCGGCAAGTTGCCCGTTCAGATCGGCGGTGGGCTTCGGTATTGGGCTGCCAGCCCTGATAATGCCGGACCAAAAGATCTCGGTTATCGGTTTTTCGTGACCGTCCTGCTCCCATCCAAGTAGTGCGACGCTGCGGTGTCGCCCATTGGCACTTAGCGGACAATCCAACCGTGCCCGCGTTTGTCCGCTTCTCTAATCGGCCGATTGGGGTCAAGCACTTTCAGACTATCCACCACTGCAGTGTCGATGTCGCTCACGGGCTCGTGCTTCTCTTCGGAATCGGCACCAAGGCCCTTCCACTATGGGATTCGAGGACGAGGCGGAACAATCTTTTGGGCGGCCTTACCGTCAGACGAACGGCGGGTCCAAGCGGACAAACGAACTCACCTCATCCATCGTCCCGCGAGGGACATCATTCCACCGCTCGGTGGAGCTCGAGTTTTCTCCTATCGTAATTGATCCTGCACGGTTTTCATGCTGCTGCGGCTTCCCGGGTCCAGCGGAACTCAGTGCCGTCAACCCATATGCGATGCATGATGACGGCCAGCCGGCGTGCCAGCGCCACGATCGCCTTCTTCATTCCGCGGCGTCTGGCGATCTGCATCGCCCAGGCCTTGAGCCAGGACCATTTCTTCGAACGCATCATGGCTTGAGCGGCTTCGTAGAGCATGACCCGCATCATCTCGTCTCCGCAGCGTGATATTCTGCCGCTCCAATCCACCTCGCCCGATTGATACTTGGCACACGTCAGTCCAAACACGGCCCCGACTGACTTGGACTTCTCTAATCGGCCGATTGGGGTCAAGCACTTTCAGACTATCCACCACTTCTCTAATCGGCCGATTGGGGTCAAGCACTTTCAGACTATCCACCACTGCAGTGTCGATGTCGCTCACGGGCTCGTGCTTCTCTTCGGAATCGGCACCAAGGCCCTTCCACTATGGGATTCGAGGACGAGGCGGAACAATCTTTTGGGCGGCCTTACCGTCAGACGAACGGCGGGTCCAAGCGGACAAACGAACTCACCTCATCCATCGTCCCGCGAGGGACATCATTCCACCGCTCGGTGGAGCTCGAGTTTTCTCCTATCGTAATTGATCCTGCACGGTTTTCATGCTGCTGCGGCTTCCCGGGTCCAGCGGAACTCAGTGCCGTCAACCCATATGCGATGCATGATGACGGCCAGCCGGCGTGCCAGCGCCACGATCGCCTTCTTCATTCCGCGGCGTCTGGCGATCTGCATCGCCCAGGCCTTGAGCCAGGACCATTTCTTCGAACGCATCATGGCTTGAGCGGCTTCGTAGAGCATGACCCGCATCATCTCGTCTCCGCAGCGTGATATTCTGCCGCTCCAATCCACCTCGCCCGATTGATACTTGGCACACGTCAGTCCAAACACGGCCCCGACTGACTTGGACTTCCTGAAGCGAGCCGGCACATCGACGGTCGCGCGATAGGTCAGCGACACCACGGGCCCTACACCGGGTGTCGTCATCAAGCGCCGGCACACCTCATCGTCCCGGACGATGGACAGCAGGCGGCGGTGCAGGATGCAGAACTGTTCGCGAAGCGTCCGTCTGACAATGAGCAGTGGTTCGACCAGCACAGCCAGGTCAGGCAGGTTCTCGACCAGCTCCCTGATGCGGGCTTCGAACTTTACCGTCCCGACCATACCCACCTTGAGGCCGAAGTTACGCAAGGTGCCGCGCAGGTCGTTCTCGATGGCGATGGCCTTGGACTGCAGCAGCTTGCGATGGGTCAGCAGCATCCGCAGTTTCTGGCTGCGTAGCGTCTTCACATGCACCGGACGATAAATCCCCGCCCGCATCATCTGCGCCATGCCGCGCGCATCGTTGCGGTCGGTCTTGTTGATCTGTGCTTTCAACACCGCCCGCATGTGCCGCGTCTCGACACAGATCACCGGCAAGCCCGCTTCGGCGAGTGCACTGAACAGCCATTGCGATAATGGCCCGGCTTCCAGTCCGATCCGCTTGAAGTGGTGGGCGGGGTTCGCCAGAACCTGCAGCAGCGCTTCAGGCTCGCTCTCTACTTTCACTTCTCGCACGATCTTGCCCGTGTCATCCACAATGCAGACGCTGGTCTCCTTGACCGATACGTCCAATCCAGCAAAATGGTCCATGCTGCGCTTCTCCTTCTGATGCTTGAGGCCCGTAACCTCGGTGACCTCGTTTCACCATCAGCCTGAAGCGCAGCACCCAATCTCTTCAGCTATCCACAAGCTGCCGGCCGATTACCCCATCTATTGGAGCAACAGTGGACATTGATCGGCGCTGGTGCCGGATGGCTCGGTCGCTAATGACCCAAAGCAGACGTTGAAGCGTGCGCTGAACATGTCCGCTTTCGGGGGTAAATCGGACATGCTTTTCGCGGGCTTGATGATGGGACCGAACGAACTAATTATCCGGAGGAACTGGTTCCTTCAAAATTTGCGATGTAGCCAAGTCGTACTGATTTCGTACTATTTTAAGCCCGACATCTGGCAAAATGTTACGCATTACGACGTTCAAAACCTTGTGTGTACCTGAAACCTCATCCGGTGTCGATTTTGGTTTTTGTAAGCAAAATTCCCTGTTCCTCCGCCGGAATTCCCTGTTCCTCCAAAATATTTCCCTGTTCTGTTACGTAGGGAATTTCGCTGCAAGTCTCTGAAATTGCTGGCGTGTCAGCTTTTAAAATCGCACTGAGCGGGCGGATTCGACAAAATTCCCTGTTCTTTTCCCTGTTAGCAGGGAATTTGGGAGTGGAGACGGGTTCGAATGCGACTGCGTCCGCCACCACGTAGTCCACTCAGTTGCCAAAGTCTCTGATCCAGGTGCAAAGGCCTCGAACCTGCGGTCTTTTGTTGGGGTTGAGAGCGGCGAGTTGTGGTCTCCTTTCCGAAAATTCCATCCGGCCTAGATTCGCATAGTAGGATAGAATCATCGCATCTTTGATGGCGATGTTTGCAATCCTGCACGCGCTCAGAGTGCTCGTCGCCGACCTGTTCAAGTCGCGGAGCCGACTTGAGGCCGAGAACCTTTTCCTCCGTCATCAGATCCACATCGCATTGGGGCATGCGCCGCCTCGTCTTCGACTGCGCGGGGTTGACCGTGCACTGCTGGTATGGATGACATGGCTCTGGCCGGGCCTGCTTGGCGCGGCCCAGGTGGTTCAGCCGGAGACAATACTGCGATGGCATCGCATAGGCTTCAAAGCTTTCTGGCGCTGGAAATCCCGAAAGCGGGCAGGGCGGCCGAAAATTGATTGTGGCCTGCGCGATCTCATTCAACGGATGAGCAAGGAAAACCCGCAGTGGGGCGCGGCCCGAATCCATGGCGAGCTCCTGATGCTTGGATTTTAAGTTGCCCAGTCTACGGTCTCCAAATACATGGTGCGGGGTAGGACCCCGCCTTCACAAAGCTGGAAGACATTTCTGCGTAATCACGCTGAGGCGATCGCCGCTATCGATATGTGCGTTGTGCCGACGCTAACCTTTGATCGCTTGTTTGCGTTCCTGGTTCTGGGCCACGGCCAGCGGCAACTGCTGTGGTTCGAGGTAACGCGGGATCCGACGGCCGAGTGGCTTGCCCGACAGATCACCGAAGCCTTCCCCTGGGCATCAGCGCTGGCCTATCTGGTGCGCGACAACGACCGCGCCTACGGACATGTCTTCACGTCCCGGGTGTAGGCCATGGGTATCCGAGACCGGCCGGTCTCACCCCGGTCACCGTGGCAAAATGGCCATATGGAACGCCTGATCGGCACTCTGCGCCGCGAGTGTCTGGACCGAATGCTGATCTTTGGTGAGTCTCACCTGCGGCAAGTTCTTGCTTCCTATGCGGCGTATTACAATCAAGCGCGCACGCACCTGGCATTACAGAAAGATGCGCCCTTGCATCGAGCAGTCCAGCGATCTGGCGCCATTGTCGCCATTCCTATCTTGGCCGGACTGCATCACAAATACGTCCGGATATGATTTTCGGAAAGGACAGGGCGGGTCGGCACTATTGCCTATTGCCGGCACAGAATTGTTGAATGGAATTAGCGTTGAGCCCAATATCAACTGCAACAAAAATCCCTCCGGCAACTGCCAAAGCGATTGCGATTGGGACGCCCACCCCAGTTGCAGCAGCAGCTGCGGCTAAGCCGAATATCACACCGGCACCGCCCGCGACACCCTCAACGATCATCGTCACCCCCTCTTCGCCCGACATAACACAATCGACGCAATCTGCAGTTGATGTGGCGTTGTCTCTGCAGGCCACGCGATCCTGTGTCAATTCATCACTGCGTGCTTGGCGCCAGACGCTGCATCCGGTCGCGACCAGGCCCGCGACGCCCGCAGCTGGAGCAAAAGCCGACCCCCCATCTTTGAGGATGTCGACCGCGAATCCAACCCACCCAATTTCGCCGGACCCCCAGTTTCCTGTTCCAGCTGCCAACGCACGTAAATCCGCAGACTTTACGGAAAAGAAGCCTTCGCCTTGATATATGGCTTTGTTGCCAGCAGTCGCTTGCAAAAGCGCGATGAACGAATCACAGAGTGGTGTGCTTCGATAGGTCGGCCTAAGATAAGGAATAGCGTCTTGCTGCCATCGCAGCGTGCCCACGTTTTGCAGTTCATCTGTTGGCACATCGGGCGGAACGAGACTGTCAACACCAGCAGCGTTCGGCGCGTAGCAATTCATGATTCTTAGGTCGTTGTAATCGAAATCGTAATGGCTCAGTCCATCTGCTGGCATTTGGGGGTTGCCGGGATACAAAAGTGTATCTACCCACCAAGATCCATAACCCCATACTCTTCGCCAAATATTGGCCGCTGAGCAAGTCGCGAGTATATAATCCAATTTCTTGGATACTTTAAGAATTTCTGCCAGATCGTGCCAATCGACCACGATCTCGTCTGGTTCAGGGAAATTTTCCCGCAGTCCGGATTGGTAATTTTCAGGACTTGTGAGGACTCGGCTATCTACAAAAGTGAAGGATGCCGAGTCGTGATGGACATCAAAGAGCGGCACACCTTGCTCATCTAGTACTGTGAGCCAATAGATATCTTCTACATAGTAGGGCGTTGTTTGCAAATTTATCGGAGTTTGTCGCTTGTCGTCTGCTTGGTTGTCCGTTTTTTCTTCCGCGGCCGTCTGTCGATGAACCGCTGTAGGTATAAGATACCGCCAAGGCATTCTTTCGGAAATTTAAAATCTTTTCTACTTCCTCTTGTCAGAAATATTCCATTTTGTATTGCTTCAATAATTTTTCCCACTACATTCTTATCGTCGACGGAAGCGCAATAAATTTGTCGGTTAAGTTGATCGGATGATGTTATTTGAAAAACAGAGGTCTTCGGTATGTTGAGATCATACTGATGGTTCACGAGTTTGACGTTGTGTGACCATTTCGCTATTGCCTGCGCGAGCGCATCGTCCGCAGGAAAATTTCTATATACTACGTTGTCACCGGCCAAAGACCGAATATACTTTATCGGTATCATGGTGCTGCTCCATGGTCACTTGTCGATCGTATCTCGGAAATTAATAATAAGCGCCGAATAGGCCCGACGCATAGAGGCGCCACCAAAATTGTTCTAGCGGCTGTCGGCCGATAAAGTATCTATTTTTTTAAACCGGTAAGAAATTGATCGGCGTATTGTCACGTTGTGGTTCTCTGCGGACGTGCCAGTTGTGTGTGCTGAAAACCTTATCTGACCTGACGGATTTTTTGAACCAGCGGGATAGAGATTACTGCACCGGGATGATCTCATCTAGATGGTGAGCCAAGGGCGCGAATGTCTGGGGTGCCGGCGGCCGATATCCGAGCGCTGAGTGCGATCTGACCGTGTTGTAGTGCTTGCGCCATTGCTCGATGACGATTTGCGCTTCTTTCAGGCTGTAGAAGATTTCTCCATTCAGCAGCTCATCGCGCAGCTTCCCGTTGAACGACTCGCAGTAGCCATTCTCCCAGGGGCTGCCTGGTTCGATGAACAGGGTTTTGGCTCCAACCTGCGTCAGTCAGTTGCGCACGACCTTCGCCGTCATCTCGGCGCCATTGTCGGATCGGATATGCTCGGGCACGCCCCGTATGAGCATAACGTCGGCCATTGTCTCAAGTACGCCGAAGCTGTTGATCCGGCGCGCGACCCTGATGGCCAGGCATTCGCGGGTATGCTCGTCAATCAACGTCATCAGCCGGAGCTTGCGGCCGTCATGGGTCTGGGCCTCAACAAAGTCGTAGGACCAGACATGATTGCGCCACTCCGGCCGCAACCGGATGCAGGACCCATCGTTGAGCCAGAGCCGGCCTCGTGGCCTTTGTTTCTTGGGTACTTTTAGCCCCTCGCGACGCCAGATCCGCTGCGCCCGATCACAGCCCACATCCCACCCGGCCTCGTCCAGCAATGACTTGATCCGACGATAGCCGTACCGGCCGTACTGCGATGCCAACGCAATAATGGCCTGCGTCAGCGCGTCTTCATCAGCACGAACAATGGTGGTGTAACGTTGCGTTCCGCGCGGCTGACCGACAATCCGGCAGGCATGACGCTCCGAGAGACCGTACTTCCCCCGAATGCGTTCAACGGCCTGCCGGCGCCGTTCGGGGCTTACAAGTTTCCCGAGGCAACGTCCTTGAACACCTGCTTCTCAAGCGACAGATCGGCAACAAGACGCTTCAGGCGCACATTCTCGCGTTCCAGGTCCTTCATCCGCTTCGCCTGATCGATCTCAAGGCCACCGTATTCCTTGCGCCAGCGATAATAACTCTGCAGCGATATCCCCGCATCCCGGCAGGCCACCGACGTCGCGTTTCCCTGCGCCATCGAAACTTCAATCTGGCGAAGCAGTGTCACAATCTGCTCCGCGCTGAACCGCTTCTTCGGCATGACCCAAGTTCCTTTCCAAGCTCATTTTCTCACATCGCTTGGTCTAAAAAACCCAGGTCAGGTCAGGCATACCCAGCGGGCTGAGCCGCGCACCGAACCAGCCGGCGCGCGGCCGATCGGCTAAAATCCTTCCACGAGTTTGGGATCGACCGCCTTCATGAATTTCGCGTCGACCAGCTTGTCCCAATCGATTTTCTTCTTGATCTTGCCTTGGGCATAGAGATAGTCGGCGACGTCGGTCAGTGACTTCGTCATGTTTTTGTTCAGATGCGGACCGATCTTATAGTCCTTAATGGCAAGCTTAGCTTCGGGCACCTTGATCCGCAGGCGCTTGGCATAAAATTCTGCCGCTTCATCAGGGTGCGCGTTGATCTGATTCGCGGCCTCGCGCAGTGATTTGAGGTAGGCGATCACCTCGTTCGGATGCTCTTCCGCAAACTTCTTGCGCACCACGGTGATGTAATAGCCTTGATACGTTTCATCCGAACTTGCCGCGATCACGTGGAACTTGTCGGGATTGATTGACACGGCTTTGCGCGGCCATGGTTCCCATTCCCAAAGCCCTTGCACGCTGCCGTTAATGAGCGCCGGCACGCCTTCCGATGGCTCGAGATTGACGAAATCAAATTTTTTCAAGGGAATTTTCTTGTTCGCCAGGTAGCGGATCCAAGCATATTCGCCGCCGGTGCCCGCCATCCAGGTCACCTTCTTGCCTTCCAACTGCTCTACCTTGGTGATCGACTTGGGCGTCACCAGCTTGAACATGCTCTGGCCGGTGGCGACGGCGCCGGTAATGACGACCTCGATACCCTTGGTGACGTTGTAGATGATCGGCGGCTCGGTCAAAGACACCACGTCATTGGTGCCTGCCCCGATCGCCTGCAGCGCGATCGCCGCGGTGTTCACCTGAGTGAAGGCGTATTTGAGATTATTTTTTTTGAAGATGCCCTTGTCCATCGCCCACCAATGCATCAAGCCGACATCACTGGGCTCGGCCGACATGCGCATGACGACATTGGCGGCGCTGGCGGGGCTGGTTACAAAGGCTGCCGACAGCAATGCCGAGCCGGCTACGGCGATAGTCAGTAGCCTCTTCCGGATAGTCCAAGACATGCATTCCTCCCTCGTTCTAATCGCTCTGATTTATGTTGTTGGAGCCAGAGCGATGATGATCGTCGCCATGTCAAGCGGTAAGCGTTAACGAGCCTCCCTATACGAACGGTTGCACCTCGGCCGATATGGATGCAAAGCGCTTTTGTCAGCTAAGCTTATCGACGTCACCTTCATTCTACACTTGCCGAAGGAGAATATCTGTCATGCCGGGCATGCCATAAAGGCTCGTTTGGCTTGCGTTCGTCCCCGCCTTAGGCCTGTTCAAAGGCTTTCGAGCTTTGTTCAATTATCAGATCCAGGCACCTTGCCTTGGTCGCCATGAACTCACTGGAGGTGAGCACGTGACGTTCGCGCGGCCGCTCAAGCGGGACCTTGATCTCGCAGATGATGCGGCCGGGGCGTACGCCCATCACGAATATGCGGTCGGCCAAAAGAATTGCTTCATCGATATCATGTGTAATGAACAGCATGCTCATCCGCTGCTCGTCCCACAATCGCAGCAACCACTCCTGCATCACCAGACGAGTTTGCGCGTCGAGCGCCGCGAACGGCTCATCCATCAATAAAATAGCCGGATTATTGATGAGAACGCGTGCAATCGACACGCGCTGCCGCATTCCGCCGGATAATTCGTCCGGATAGTGGTGCTCAAAGCCCTTCAACCCAACTCGTTGAATAAATTCATGTGCCTGCGGTAGATACGAGGAACGCCGATCGCCGCGAAGTTTGAGCGCGAAGGCGACGTTGGCTTCGACCGTCAGCCAGTGAAACAGAAAGTGCTCCTGGAACACCACGCCACGGTCGGGACCGGGCTTGGTAATGGCCCGGCCTTCTATTTTCACTTGGCCGCCGGTTGGTCGGAGAAATCCGGCGATGATGTTGAGAATCGTGCTTTTGCCGCAGCCGCTCGGGCCCAACAGGGCGACCGTTTCCTCCGAATCGATGGCGAAAGAGATATTTTGCAGCGCAGTGGTATTGCGGCCCGAGCGTGGGTCGACGAAGACTTGCGAAACATCGTGCAATTCGACTTTGGCCATGTCCGCGATTATCCAGTGATCCGGTAATGCGCGAGAAACCAGTGCGACACACCGTAAACGAAACGGTCGGTCACGAATCCCATAATGCTTAGGGTGACGAAGCCCACGAACATGCGATCGATCTGCGCGTAAACCTCCGCGTTCCAGATCATGTAGCCAATGCCGGATTGCGCGGCCAGCATTTCGGCCGCGACGATTGCCATAAAAGCGTTGCCCAACGCGATCTGGAAGCCAGTGGCGATAAACGGAACGGTTTCCGGGATGACGACGCGATAGATGACTTGCGCATTGCTGGCGCCGAGGCAACGAGCAGCCCTGATGGCGCCATCACGCACCGAGGCGGCTCCGGCAGCCGTATTCACCAGCACGATAAATACCACCGTCCAGAATATCAGCACGATCTTCGAGGTCTCACCGACGCCGAACCAAATGACGAAAAGTGAAACCAGCGTTACCGGCGGCACGAAGCGCAAATATTCGATCACCGGCAGAAAAATCGCCTGTGCCAATCGAACACGTCCGAGCACGATACCGAGCGCGGCACCGCAGATGCCGCCTAAGATCCAGCCCGCCAAGATACGGCCCATGCTGACGCCGACCGTTTTCGGCAGTTCGCCGCTGAGGATCATGTGGACGCCGGTGTCCGCGGTCAACGCGGGCGAAGGCAAAAACAGCGGAGGAATGACTAACGTAAAACTCCACCAAACAAGGAGTAGAACGAGGATAGATAACAGATATACAAAACCCTTGCGGGTGGGCATGCAACCCGAGCCTCCGGCATAACGGCACGCGTCGGCATTATTGCTTGCGGAGTTTGCGGCGCGCAAGTCTCGGCTCTTGCGTGGCGAGACTACAGCGAACCAATGAATGCTGATATTGGCCCCTTGCCATTCCGGTCCGGATAGGAAGAATTGGGCTGTGGTCTCGATATTCTGCGGCTAAGCACGCGCCTGCAAATCCAAGTACAGATCGGCAATATCCGGATGAATAAGCCGCTGGTTGCGAACAAGGTCTTGTCATTCACCTTGGCGCTTTTCGGGTTTGTACTGTTTTTCAGCGGCTGGTGGATCGCCTCGCTATTTAGCTACCCGCTGCTGCTTCCGTCCCCGCTGGCGACGCTCGAGACCGCAATTGATCTCGCAAATACTGGCGTGCTGTGGCAGTCGATGTTTATCAGCATGGTCCGAATCCTGACCGGCTGGCTTGGCGGCGCCATCGTTGGGATTCCGCTTGGGTTGTTGATGGGGCGGATCGCGTTTGTGCGCGATTTCGCAACGCCCTATGTGCAGGGGCTCCGTTACATTCCGCCGCTCGCCTTTATCGGGTTGTTCATCGTGTGGTTCGGCCCCGGCGAAGGCTCGAAAATCATGCTGGTATTCTATACTTCGATTTTTATTGTCATTCTCAACATGATCGCTGGCGCCAGCGCCGTGCCGGAAGGGTTGGTTCGCGCAGCGCGCACGCTCGGGGCCAGCGAATATCAAGTACTTGCCAAGATCGTGGTGCCGACCACGGTACCCTATATGGTCACGGGCATGCGCATTGGTCTCGGCAATGCTTTCATATCTATTGCGGCGGCTGAAATGCTGTCGGCGCAATCGGGAATGGGATTCCTCATTTGGTCGGCCCGCAGCCTCATGCTGACCGACCAGGTCTTTGTCGGCTTCTTGGTGCTCGGTTTGCTCGGTCTCGTCAGCGATCGAATTTTCCGCTTTGCTATGCAGCGGCTTTTTTCTCGCTATCGCGTCGTGTGAATGCAGGTTGGTTGTCATGCGCCTCAATTGCGCAGCATAACTGTTAGTACGGCTTGAATCTGGATATTGCTCGCGTCCTTTGTCTATCTTCCGACTTGTAGGCTCACTAGCCGTCAGTCAGGAGTGCCATGCCGGACGCCAGCCCGCTACTGTTCTCGTCCATCACGATTCGCGGCGTTACCGCGCGCAATCGCGTGGTGATCTCGCCGATGTGCCAATATTCGGCAGACAATGGCACGGCATCCGAATGGCACCGGGTGCATTTGCCGAATTTCGCCCGCGGCGGTGCCGGCATCGTTTTCACGGAAGCGACCGCGGTTGAGGAAATCGGCCGCATTACCCACGGCGATCTCGGGATTTGGACCGAGCAACACGCCGAAGCCCTCAAGCCGATTGTGGCCGAGATCAAGCGATACGGTGCATTGGCCGGTCTGCAGCTGGCGCACGCGGGGCGCAAAGCCAGCACGCAGCGGCCGTGGGAAGGAAACGGTCTGCTCACAGAGGCTGATGCCAAGCGCGGCGATGCTCCATGGCAGGTCGTCGGGCCAACAACCGAACCATTGCAGCCGAGCTGGCCGCAAGTCCACGCGCTGACCGTTCCGGAGATCAAGGCACTGTGCGACGCCTTCGCCAGCGGCGCGCGGCGGGCGCTGACGGCGGGCTTCGACGTCCTCGAAGTGCATGCCGCGCACGGCTACCTGATCCATACCTTTCTGTCCCCGCTGACCAACCGACGCAACGACGCCTATGGCGGTGACCGCAATGGCCGCATGCGTTTCATGCTCGATATCGCCGCGGCAATCCGGCGCGAATGGCCGGCCGATAAGCCGCTATTTGTGCGCCTGTCGGTGATCGATAACCATCCGGACGGTTGGTCGCTCGACAATTCGATCAAACTGTCTGCCGAGCTCAAGGCCCGCGGTGTCGACGTCGTCGATTGCTCATCGGGCGGCTTTGCCGGTGCGCCGGTTTGGCGCTTGATCGATCAGGCCGGCAATGCCCCGACGACGCAAACGTTGCCAACGCGGGCGCCCGGCTTCCAGGTTCCGCTGGCCGCGCGCATCAAGCGCGAGACAGGTATTCTGACCCAGGCGGTCGGGTTCATCTCCGAAGCAACGCTCGCGGAAAAGATTCTGCAGGACGGCGATGCCGATTTGATCGCGATCGCCCGTGCAGCGCTTTACGATCCATTTTGGGCCACTCACGCGGCGCAGGAACTCAGCGCCGATCCGAAATTCACGCTGTGGCCGGAACAATACGCCTGGTGGCTGCGCAACCGCCGCAAGGCCTCATAACCGCGGTTGGCGTTCGGCCCTGCTCGTCTGCACGGTCGTCGGCGCCATAATCGCGCTCTTGAGCGCGCTCTTGGCGACCTCGCGTCCCATCCAATTGCCTTTGGCGAGGAATTCGTTGAGTTCGAGCTGGATGAGGCTCGCCAATTTGTTGGTCGCGACCGACAGCACACCGTTCGGCCGCACGGCGAGCCCGAGCGGCCGGTAGAAGTCCGGTTCGACGATGCGGGACACCGAAAGCAAGCCGCGCTTTACCTCTTCGTGGACGGCGGCATAGGGCAGGATGGTATGGCCGGCGCCCTCGATGACGAGTTGCTTTATCGCCGGCAGCGAGTCGATATCGACTTCGTATTTCGCCTTGATGTCGAGTTGCGCCGCGGCGTCTTCAACGCGTTGGCGCAGCGTGCTGCCGAGATTGGGCAGGATCAGCGGCAACTTGGCGACCAAGCGGAACGGGATGGTCGCACGCCCGGTATTGCGGCTTGTCTCCGGGCCCACCAGGTACAGCGTCTCCTCGACGGTCATCTTGACCGGAAGATTCTGGTAAGTATGCGGGTCGTAGAGGAAACCGACGTCGACGCGCGAGGACTGCAGCCATTCGGCGATCTGAAAATTGCAGCCGTCCGCAACGCGAATTCGCGCGGTGGAATAGCGGTCACGAAACGAATGGACGATCTGCGACACGACACGCGGGCCGAGTTGCGCGGGCACGCCAAGCGTCACTTCGCCGGTCGGCACGCCACTATCCATTTCCAGGTCAGCCGCAGCCTGGTCGAGCTGTCGCAGGATATCGGAGATTTTTTGGCAATACTGCGCGCCCTGCTCGGTCAGGATCGCGCCTCGACCGTCGCGGTAGAACAGCGCGACGCCAATTTCTTCCTCGAGTTTTCGGATTTGGCGGCTCAGGGCCGGTTGCGCAACACACAAGGCCGTTGCTGCGCGACTGAAACTCTTAAAGTCCGCGACGCCCAAAAAATACCGTAACTGACGCAGTTCCATGTGTTTGCACGAGATGTCGCGATGACGGCACGTGACTTGAGACTAGATGCTTTTGCGCTTCGTGACAATTGCCGGTGTCTTGCGTGTACCGACAACCTCGTCGAGAAATGATTTTGATTTCGACTGGTAAAATCCCTTGTTCTTCTGCCGAAAGTCCCTGTTCTGTTTCGTAGGGAACCTTCCTGCAAGGCATTGAGTTTGTTGGCAATTACGCGCCAAAAATCGGCTATTCCTATCGAAAATTCCATCCGATTAGCTTGGGATGTAGAATCGGGTGATCCTCTAGAGGATGTTGGCTCTCTGCAGAATGATCTTTGGAGCTGTCGCCGATCTGTTTCGACCGCGGGCAGCACTGGAAGCCAAGATCCTGGTATTGCGACAGCAGATCATTGTGCTGCGAAGGGGCAAACCGGGCCGGCTGCCATTTTCGGCCATCGACAAAATGATCTTAGGTTGGGTCTGCCATCTGCTTCCGGAAGCCCGCGATGCACTTGCAATCGTCCGACCGGTGTCCCTGTCGTAAACGCAGTCGAGCTGACAACTGAGGCAGAATCCCGCAATCTTTCTGTCCTATGAGGCAAGCTTGCAGCCTAGTCTGGTCGGCGTTGGTCGGGTTGTTCCGGTCAAGAGGTTCATTGCTAGCTAAGATCCTGGTCCTCCGCTAACAGCTTAACATCCAGCGACGGCGTTTGCGGAAGAGGCAGACCTTTAGTGCCACGGACCGCCTAATCTTTGCTCCACTATATCGATTGGTGCCATCTGTCATAAACGCTCTGGCGATTGTGAAGCCGGAGACCGTCATAAAATGGCTGTGTGTACAGAAAACCTCATCCGGAAGCGGTTCTAGTATTTGCGGTCAAAATTCCCTGTTCCGTCAGAATAATTCCCTGTTCTGTTGCGTAGGGAATTTCGCTGCAAGCCTCTGGATTTGCTCGCGTGTCAGCTTTCAAAATCGCACTGAGCGGGCGGATTTGACAAAATTTCCTGTTCTTTTCCCTGTTAGCAGGGAATTTGGCAGTGGAGACGGGTTCGACTACGACTGCGTCCGCCACCATGCATTCGCGCGCCACCGGAGATTTCCTGGAAGTACCCAATTAGCCCCGAGTTTGCGTGGAGAATTGTACGGCATTGCGTCTCTGCGGGAATTAATCCGGTGCTGAATGGCTATTTTGGCGCATGTATCTCTGGCTTCTAAAATGCCGTTTCCCAGAAACAGAGGCCGGCTTTGGCCAGAGACTGGTTCGTTAAAGTTAACTTGTTAGGTCTATGCCAATACGCTCAGTAGTTCTGACTGATTACAACAGCGAAATACGCAGCGTGACAAATCGCAGTAATGGGTGGGTACGTTTTTCGCTACACCACACGGTAATTTCGACCCAGGCCCTGTGAATCCAGCCGGCGCTTTCTGTCAGGTGCTCTCGCCGTATGGAGTGCTCGTCGGACGCGCAATCTACAGCGCAAAATTCGACGCATGCCGTTCAGTGCGGAAAAATAGCGGCATAGGCGCGGGCGGCAACATCGGCGGCCGACGGGTCGCGGGTAATCAGTGCCATGACGATGGCGCCATCCATGATCAGACCGATGGTGTGGGCGGTTTGCTCAGGCTCCGGCATCTTGGCTTCGGCGCATAGTGCTGACAAGCGATTGATCACGACCGTCTTGTGAGCGATTGCGAGTGTTCGCATGCGGTTGTTTGTCTTGTCGGATTCGCCTACCGCATTGATGAACGGGCAGCCGAAGAAGTCATCACGGCTGAACCAAATTTTGAGCGAGGGGCCGATGCGATCGAGCCGCTCACGCGCTGATCCGCCCGGCCCATCGATGGCGGTCAGGAACCAGGACCGCCAGGCCTGACCCTCGCGGTCGAGCACTGCTTCGACCAGGCCGTCCTTCGAGCCAAACAATTTATAGAGCGTCGTCTTTGCCGTTCCGGCCTGCTGGACGATGGCATCGACGCCGACCGAATTGATGCCGTAGCGGCAAAACAGGGCCTTGGCGCTTTCGATAAGCCGTTCGCGCGGAGACGGTTGCGGCTCGTCTACGCCCGAATCGATTGCGATCTGCCCTGCGGCGTTCATGCCGATTCCAATACCAACGTCGGCTAAAAAGCTCAATCCGAGAAACAGAATGTTCTGTAGCCGTCACCGCTCCCTGGATGCCCTGCTGCATAAACAAGCACGAATTTGAGCGGTTTGACCGCTAAATTGGCTGTTGCCCGATCGTTTGGTCTGCGTTTTGGGCGCTTTCGTTGATTCACCAGCGTTTTTTGCGCTGCAAAAACTTGGCACGGTTCATGCTAGAAACAGACCGGTCTGTAGCTTCGTTGACCGCCGCCGCGGACCGGGCGGCAAGGAGAGGAGATCGCCATGAACAAAGTCGTCGCCGCGACCGCCGTCACCGGTTGCCTCACGCCCGACAATCCGCCGGTCATGACCGGCTGTCTGGCGCCCATCGACAAGCAGGGCCTCGATGACCTGATCGCCAAGGGCAAGGCCGATCCCAAGGTGATCAAGACGCTGAAGTGCAAGACGGTCGCCGAAGGGCGCTTCCGCCATCTCAATTTCATCCGCACCTTGCCGCCCTATATCGTCGACGAACCGCCCGGCCTCTTGGGCGACGACACCGCACCCAATCCGTCCGAGGCTTCGCTCGCCGCTCTTGGCTCCTGCCTCGCGGTCGGCATCCACGCCAACGCGGTCGCCAAGGGCATCACCGTCTACAAGCTCGAGATCGAACTGGAAGGTGACCTCAACATCACCGGCGTCTGGGGCACCGGCGACCTCTCGGAAAAGCCGGTCGGCTTTACCGATGTCCGCGCCAAGGTCACGTTCGAGGCCGACGGCCCGCGCGAAGAGCTGGAAGCGCTGATCACTCATGCGCGCCAGTGGTCGCCGGTGGCGAACACGTTTACGCGGCCGGTCAATCTCGAAATGACGCTGGCCTGACCGGTTCGCCTTTCACATCGACAGTCACGCACGAGCGGGGGAGATCATGCTGGATACGGGGACATTGCTGAGAAGCGAGCAGGCGGCAAGGTCGGGCGCCGACGTGGTCGACGCCGTCCGGGCCGCGGCCGCACGTGAACTTCCGTCGCTCGTGCAAAAAATTGACGTGGAAGGTTACTATCCCGAAAGCATCATGCGCGAATTCGGTCGGCTCGGCGCGTACGCGCATCACCTTCCGGGACATAGCGACTCCGTCGATCTAGTCACGTCGATCAATGCCATGGCGGCGGCCGGCGAGTATTGCCTGTCGACCTCGTTCTGTATTTGGTGCCAGGACGCGCTCGCTTGGTACATTTACGCCTCCGACAACGACACACTGAAGGAGAGCATCGGTCCACAAGTTGCGAATGGCGAGGCGTTGGGTGGCACCGCGCTGTCCAACCCGATGAAGAGCTTGTTCGGTATCGAGGCGATGCGGCTGAAAGGACGCCGCGGCGACGGTGGCTATGTCGTCAAGGGCCTGTTGCCCTACGTCTCTAATCTCGGCGACGAGCATTACTTCGGCGCCATCTTCGAGGTGGACGATCCCAAAAGCAGCAGCGGCAAACGCAATGTGATGGCGATCGTCCCGTGCGCCGCCGAGGGACTGAGCCTGGCCGCCAACACAAAATTCGTCGCGCTCGACGGCACGCGCACCTTCGCGGTGCAGATGCGCGACGTCGTGATCCTCGACTCATTGATCATCGCCGATCCGGCCGACGACTACGTCAAGCACATCCGCGCTGGTTTCGTGCTGCTACAGGCCGGCATGGCCTTCGGCCTGATCCGCGACTGCATCCGGCTGATGGAGCAGACCAAAGGGCCGCTCGGTCACGTCAACAAGTATCTCGACGTGCAGCCGGAGCCGTTGTCGGAGCAGCTCGTGGCGATGGAGGCTGAGGTGGCGCGGCTTGCGGCCACGCCCTTCGAAACCGATCCGGCCTACTGGCGCGCGGTGATCGAAGCGCGGCTGGTCGCTGGCGATGCCTCGGTCGCGGCCGCACACGCGGCGATGCTCCATTGCGGTGCCCGCGGCTACGTCGCCAATGCGGCCGCTCAGCGGCGGCTGCGTGAAGCCTACTTCGTCGCCATCGTGACGCCGGCGACGAAGCAACTGAGAAAAATGCTCGCGGATATGGCGCACTAGCGCGCCGTGCCCGCGTGACCAATGCCGGGGACGCGTTCGACATCGAGCATGAGGAGCGACACGATGAGTGAGAAAGTCCTTGTTACGCCGGCCGAACTCTCCACGATGCTGGCTTCGCCGGGCACGGTTGTGATCGATACCCGCGATCCCGAAGCTTATGCCGCCGGACATGTGCCCGGCGCCGTCAACATCCGCGACATCTTTACCTATCTGGCCATGTCGACGCCGGAAGGCGTGGCCGCCATGCGCGACAAGTTTGCAGAGGCCTTCGGCGCTGCCGGTCTCTCCGGCGAGGAGACCGCCGTCGTCTACGAGCAGTCGATGGACAGCGGCTTCGGCCAATCCTGCCGCGGCTACGTACTGCTGAAATACCTCGGGTATCCGACGGTCAAGATCCTACACGGCGGTTATGCGGCCTGGGCCGCGGAAGGCCTGCCGATCACCACCGAAGTGCCGACGCCCGAGCCGAAGAGCTTCACCGTCGATCCGAAGGCCGCGAGCATTCTGGTCGATCTGCAAGGCATGAAGGCCGCGGTCGCTGATCCTAACCAAATCAAGCTCGACACCCGCGACGTCGACGAATGGATCGCCGAAAGCTCCTCGCCCTACGGCAAGGATTTCTGCCCGCGCAAGGGCCGCATCCCCGGCGCGGTGTGGATCGAGTGGTACCGCATGATGAAGCCGACGCCGGAGGGCCCGATGTTCAAGTCGCCGGCGGAAATCCTCGCCGAATGCGCGACCGTCGGCATCACGCCGGACACGCCCGTCGTCCTTTACTGCTTCAAGGGCGCGCGCGCGTCCAACACGCTGGTCGCGCTGAAGGAGGCCGGCATCAAGGACGTCAGTCTCTATTTCGGCTCGTGGAACGAATGGTCGCGCGAACCGGCGCTGCCGATCGAGGAGGGGCTTCCGTTCGCAACCAAGCCGTCCATGGCGGCGGCCTGAACAACAAACTGCGGTGCCGCCCGCAAATGGGCGGCACCGTCCCAAGGTGAAACGTCGAGGGGGTGCGGCATGAGCTGCGCAAGTGAGAAAAAAAGAATCGTCGTGATTGGCGCCGGACAGGCGGCGGCGCAGCTTGCCATCAGCCTGCGGCAAGGCGGTCACGTCGGCGAAATTCTCGTCATCGGCGACGAACCTCATTTGCCCTATCAGCGGCCGCCCTTGTCAAAAAAGTTCCTGTCCGATCGTCCACAGCCGGAAACGTTGTTTCTGCGGCCGGAAAACTTCTGGCGCGATTTGCGCGTCGACATGTTGCTCGGCGTTCCCGTCGGTGCCGTCAATCTACGCAACAAGATCGTGTCGCTCACCGATGGCTGCGAGTTCGCCTACGATGTTCTCGTTTTCGCGACCGGAACCTGTGCGCGTGTGCTGCCATTGCCGGGCGCGACGTTGCCGAACGTCTTTTCGCTGCGCGCCATCGCCGATGTACACCGGCTGCGGCCGGCGCTCGATGCGGCCGAGCGCGTCGTCATCGTGGGCGGCGGCTATATTGGTCTTGAGGTCGCGGCGGTGCTGCGCGGCGAGGGGCGGGCGGTGACGGTGATCGAAGCCGAAGACCGCGTGCTCAAGCGGGTGACGGCGCCCGTCGTCTCGGAATTGTTCGACACGCTGCATCGCGAGCATGGTGTCGACATTTGGCTCGGCGCGCGGTTGGCGGCGATTACCGGGGACATGCATGCGACCGGCGTCGCCCTTGCCGACGGCAAATCCCTCGCCGCAGACGTCGTCCTGCTCGCCACCGGTGCGCGCGCCAATGACGAACTCGCGCAGGCCGCGGGGCTTGTCTGCAAGGATGGCGTGGTGGTTGATGAATTCACCCGCGGCTCTATATCCGGCATCTACGCTGTCGGTGACTGCACGCGGTTGCCGAGCCGGCGCTATCGCCGCTGGCTACGGCTTGAGAGCGTGCAGAACGCCATCGATCAAGCGAAAGCCGCCGCCGCCGTCCTGACCGGTGCGCCGGCCGCCTACGATCCGGTGCCCTGGTTCTGGTCCGATCAGTACGACATCAAGCTGCAGATCGCCGGGTTGGGTGCCGGCTACACGCATTGTGACGTGGTCGGCGAGCCCACGGCGGCGCGGTTTTGGGCCGAATACCGCTCAGACGGGCGCCTGATCGCCGTCGACGCCGTCAACGATGCGCGCGCGCACATGCTGGCGCGCCGCCGGATCGCGCAAGAAACCGAAATGACCGATGCGGTCACACTCGAAGGAGCGGCATAGAGTGATGCATGCAGTTCACCCTGGAAAACGATCGGGCGCGCATGTTGCTATCTCCGGCGTCAGCCACCGCTATCGCCGATCGGCCAGTTTTGCGTTGAGCGACATCAGCTTCGAGGTGCAGCCCCGCGAGGCGGTGGCGCTGGTCGGCCGCTCCGGCTGCGGCAAGTCGACCTTGCTGCACATTCTGTCCGGGCTGACCGCGCCGAGCGTCGGAGAGGCGCGCATTGACGGCGCACTTGTGCAAGGCCCGTCGCCGCATTGGATCGTCATGTTCCAGCAGTCCAATCTCTATCCGTGGATGACGGTTACGCAGAACGTCGGGCTTGGCTTGAAATTTGCCGGTCGGCCGCGGCGCGAAATCATCGAGCGCGTCGGTGAGTTGCTTGGTCTGGTCGAGCTGGAAGGCTATGCCGGCCGTAACGTGCAGGAATTGTCTGGCGGTCAGCAGCAGCGCGTCGCACTCGCTCGCTCGCTGGCGGTGCATCCGGAAGTCCTGCTGCTCGATGAACCCTTCTCGGCCCTCGATGCCGTGACGCGCCGCGCATTGCAGCGCGACGTGCGGCGCATTGCGGTCGAGCTCGGGATCACGCTCGTCATCGTCACCCACGACATTCCTGAGGCGGTCGCCATGGCCGACCGCGCGCTGGTGATGCGGTCCGATCCAGGCCGCATCGCCGAGATCGTGCCGATCGATCTTGATCCGCAGGACCGCGAGCGCCGCGGCGCCGGTGCGCAAGCCGCACAGACGCGGTTGCAGGCTGCATTCGAAGAAGCCTCGGGCCGTACCGTCGGGCCGGCCTCCGCGCCCGCGAAATTCGAAGAGACCGAACTTAAATTTGCCGTTGCCGGAATCCGCTGAACCAGAGTTGAACAAGAAAGACAGGAGAGAGCGATGGAACACAAAAAGCAAGGCTTTGATCTGCAAGATGAGACCGATGCCGTCTATGCCGAGGATGATCGCTTTCGTGTCTCGGTGACGCGCCGACAAACGCTCGACATGATGGCCGCCGGCGGCCTTGCCGCCGCGCTGGCGCCGCTGCTCGGCAACTTTTCGTCCGCCGCGCACGCCGCTGACGATGATGTCGTGCGCATCGGCTATCTGCCGATCACCGACGCGACCGCGCTCCTGGTCGCGCACGGCATGGGCTATTTCAAGGACGAGGGGCTCGAGGCCGCGCGGCCGACGCTGATCCGTGGCTGGTCGCCGCTGGTGGAGTCCTTCGCTGCTGGCAAGCTCAATCTGGTCCACTTCCTCAAGCCGATCCCGGTGTGGATGCGCTACAATAACAATTTCCCGGTCAAGCTGATGGCCTGGGCGCACACCAACGGCTCCGGGGTCGTCGTCGGCAAGGACACCAACATCCACTCCTTCAAGGATCTCGGCGGCAAGCAGATCGCGGTGCCGTTCTGGTACTCGATGCATAACATCGTGCTGCAATACGGCTTGCGCCAATCCGGCATCAAGCCCGTGATTAAGCCGCAGAGCGCGAAGCTCGCCACTGACGAATGCAATCTGCAGGTCATGCCGCCCCCGGAGATGCCGCCCTCGCTGGCGGCGAAGAAAATCCACGGCTATATCGTTGCCGAACCATTCAATGCGCTCGGCGAGATGAAGGTGCAGGCGCGCATGCTGCGTTTCACCGGCGACATCTGGAAAAACCATCCGTGCTGCGTCATTTGCATGCACGAGGACGTCACGAAGAAAAAGAAGGAATGGACGCAGAAGGTCATGAACGCCATCGTGCGCGCCGAAATTTATGCGTCGCAGAACAAGAAAGAGGTGGCTAAGATGATTTCGAAGGACGGCAAGGGGTATCTGCCGTTGCCGGCGCCGGTGGTCGAGCGGGCCATGACCTATTACGACGACGCCTTCTACGGCAAGACCGGCGCCATCGAGCATCCGCAGTGGAAAAACGGACGCATCGACTTCCAGCCGTGGCCTTACCCGTCGGCTACCAAGCTGATTGTCAAGGCGATGACCGAAACTGTGGTCGGCGGCGATACGACCTTCCTGAAGAAGCTCGATCCCGACTTTGTCGCTAAGGATCTGGTGGACTACGAGTTTGTCGGCAACGCGATGAAAAAATATCCGCAATGGAAAGATGACCCGAGCGTCAACCCGAAGGATCCCTTCGAGCGCACCGAGGTGTTGGCGCTGTGACCATCAATGTCGCCATCGACATCAAACAAGTCGCGACCGCGGCGCCCGACGACGGCGCCGCGGCGAGGCGAACTCGGTGGCATGGCCCGCAGCACGAGCCGGGCGCTGCTCGGCATGGGCGTTTTATTTGTGTTCTGGTGGATCGGCGGCTGGGTCGTGGCGTCCAATCCAGCGACCCGCAATTTCGCCGATTTTGCGCCGCTGCCCACGCTTGACCGGCTGTGGCGCATGCTCGAAAGCGGCGAAGCGCTCCGCATGACGATCCCGAGCCTGCTGCGCATCGGCGGGGGTCTCGGATGGGCCATCGCCATCGGCGTTCCGTTCGGAATTCTGGTCGGCCGTTACCGCATGGTGCGTGAGGCGAGTTCCATGCCGTTTCAGTTTCTGCGCATGATCTCGCCGCTGGCCTGGATGCCGATCGCGGTAATGGCCTTCGCGACCTGGAACGGCGCGATCGTCTTTCTGGTCGGCGTCGCCGCCGTATGGCCGGTGTTGTTCTCGACGGCGCACGGCTTTCGCCGCATCGACCCGACCTGGTTCAAGGTGGCGCGCAACCTCGGCGCGCGACCCTGGCACATGCTGTTCACGATCATCCTGCCGGCGATTGCGCAGGACACCTTTACCGGAATTCGCCTGGCGGTCGGGGTCGCCTGGATCGTGCTGGTGCCGGCCGAATTTCTCGGGGTCACCTCCGGCCTTGGCTACGCCATCAACGACGCGCGCGATACGCTGGAATACGATAGGCTCGCGGCCACCGTCGTGATCATCGGCGTCATCGGCTTCCTGCTCGATTTGCTATGCGAGCAAGCCATCAAACGGGCAAGCTGGATTCGCGAGGAATAGAGCATTCACCGTCCTTTTCAAGGGTTTGAAATCCCACCTGCAAGCAAGAGGTCTTGAGTGTCATGATGAAAACGATCGAAATGAGTGAAGCGATCATCGAAGCGAAGTTCGCCAAGGGTACGAGCTGGGCGGAGATATCCAAGGCGGCTGGCATGTCCGAAATCTTCGTCGTCTCCGCGTGTCTTGGTCAAAACACGCTGCCCGCCGCCGCGGCTGCCAAGCTGGTCAAATTTCTCGACCTCGGCAACCGTGCCAAAGACGTGGAGATCGCCTTGCAGCGGCCGCCGAAAAAGGGGCAGGAAGCGGAAACCGTTTCGAAAGATCCGCTCATCTACCGCTTCTTCGAGATCACCTATGTCTATGGCGACACGATCAAGGAGCTGATCCACGAGAAGTTCGGCGACGGCATCATGAGCGCGATCGATTTCGACCTTCATGTCGACAAGGTTCCCGACCCGAAGGGCGACCGCGTGAAGGTGACGATGAGCGGAAAATTTCTGCCGTACAAGCAATGGTGAGAAATCGGCATTGACCCTGATTCCAACGTGACCGTCACACAAAGAGACCTGTGGTTACCGAAAACCCGATCAGCGTTGCTGAGGTGTCAGAATCGCCTAGAATTTGGGAGTAGAGACGGGTTCGACTACGACTGCGTCCGCTACCACGCAGTCCTGACTTCAGAAACTTTTCCCGACTAAGGCCGAAAGGCCCGCGATTGGGGCTGGGCTTGTGGGCGGCGCAGTCTCAGCCGGAGTGTGCAGGCGAGTCGAGGCGGTATTTTGGGTCTTTGGACGGTAGTAAAATCAGCTTTGACAGGGCGAATCTCCAAGCCCAGGTCGGAAAATCAGACGCCGGTGGTCACAAAACGTTTTCGCAGTCGTGCCGGGCCGCCAGCCGGGATGGCATCCACGGAGCAATAGGGCATCGGGATAGGCGTTTTGCGAAACGCCGGCGCATTGCCGGCCTCGGCCACATCCACCCAGCACAACCAATTGGCGTCGTCCCGCTGCTCGCAGTCTTCGCGAAAATGGCTGAGCCGCGATTCCGTTCGATAGAGCGATGCGCCGAGCATGAGTTGTGCGGCGAGCAGCATCGCCTCGGTTTCCTTGAGGCGGACGAGTTCGTGCACGTGCGGCGCAGCGGCGTCTTGCATGCGCGCGGCCAGTGCCGAAACTTTTTCCAGCGCAGACGCCAGCCGGTCGGCATGCTTGAGAATACCGACATCGTAGGCGAACATGATCTGCTGCAATTCGCGCAAGATGCGGTCGGACTCGGCCTGCGCCGCGTTATTCAGCGGCCGCAGAGTCTCGTTGTGGAGCGCCTGCACGGCTTTCGGGTCGACGCGGGGCGCGGGCGTACTGTCCAGGTCCTCGACGGCACTGCGGCCCGCAATCCAGCCATTGCCGATGCACAAACCGATATGGAAGCCGGCAAAATGATTGGCGCAACCGCCTTGCGCCAGCCCGGCGGCAAGCAGCCCCGGGATATCTGAGCGGCAGTCCGGGCCGGTACGCACGCCCATCTTGGTCATCTGGTTGAGCGCAAAATAGGGGGTCTTGCCGAACATGTCGGTGCGGGCTTCGCTGCCGAGCTTGCGGAAGAAATAATCCATCCATTTGACTTTGCTTTGGATGAAATATTCGCGCATGTGCTCAGGCACACCCGACATGTCGAGATAGAGCGGCTCGTTGCCGGCCTTCTTCTCCAGCGCCATGGCGCGGGCGATGCGCGGCACATCTGCTTCATCGCCCCAGATCGGCTCGTGCCGGCGCATGAAGGCTTCACCCTTGGCGTTGACGAAATGCGCGCCCTCCTGGATCGCGAAGGTAATGCCCTCAAAATAGAAACTCGGCGTGCCCGGCCGCACATAGCTGAACTCGGCGTTGCGCAGCGCAGCTCCGGCGCGGTAGGCCAGCAGCGTGCCGGTCCCGGTAATGTCGCGCACGAAGCCGGAGCGGAAGGTGATGGAGTTGGTGCAGACGATCGTCGACTTCGCTGCGATCACATGAAATTCGCCGCTGCGGCTGTTGATGCCGGTGGTGCCGACGATCCGGCCGTCATCGCTACGCAGCAGTCCGGTGACGAACAGGCGGTCGATCAGCTGCACGCCCTCGGCTTCGAGCGCACGGCGCAGCAGCCAGCAGAATTCGAGACCGCCGCCGTCGGGATGCATGACGCGGGCGAGATCGAGGCCCCGGGTTGGACGCCGAGCATAGGCGCCATTGGGCTCGCGAGCAAACGTCATGCCCATGGCTTCAAAGTCCTGAAGGCGCGCGTGCGATCCGGCAAGGGTTTCGCGCACCAGCACCTGATCGGCAATGCCGTCGTTGCCGGCGACGATTTCACGCATGATTCCGTCGAGATCGTCGTCGGGCAAAGCGACGATCATCCAGCCGTTGGAAAACGCCGTGTGCCCGGTGCGGCCGATCATCCAGGAATCGACCAGGGTCACGCGCGTGCCGCGCGGCGCGGCGCGCTTGGCGCTGAGGGCTGCCAGCAAGCCGCCGGCGCCGGCGCCAACCACCAGGATGTCCGTATTCGTGTGCAATCCGTTAAATGCGCCCATCGTTTTCACCAGGGCCGGGGCCGATTTTTCACCGACGGATGCACGTCGATGATGCGCTCGGGGCAAAAAATCTCGCAGTTGAAGCAGGTGATGCAGTGCTCGCGAAATTTAATGACCGGCAGCAGGTTCGTCAGCCGTAGTCCGGGCACGGGGCTCGGTTCGGAGACGGGTTCCATGTGAATCACGTCGGCCGGGCAGACGATATCGCAGACGCCGCAGCCGGTGCATTTGTCCATGTCTATCGTTTCGATCATCCGGCGCGTTCCTTCCTTCCCAGCGCGCGTTGATATCGCACGATGCGAACGATCGAGTAAACGGTCAGCGCCAGGAAGAATAGCGCGATCGGATGGTGGATGAACAGATCCTGTGGGTGATCGGAATAAAGTATCACCGTCTGGCGGATGAACAGCTCGGTCTGCGGCGTCAGCGCGAAGCCGATGATAAACGTGGCAAAAGAGAAATCGAGCTTGCGCATGAAGTAGCCGACAACGGCGAAGATCAGTGCGATGGCGACTTCGAACATACTGTTGGTCGTGGCATAGGCACCCGCGATACAGAGCAAGATGACGATCGGGTAGATCACGCGGTTGGGGAAGCTCACCACGAAGGCGAAGAAGCGCAGGCCGAATTGCCCGATGATCAAGTTGAAGGCGTTGCCGAGCGCCATGGCGGCAAAAATGCCGTAGATCAACCGCCCATGGTCTTTGAAGATAAGCGGGCCGGG
Source organism: uncultured Alphaproteobacteria bacterium (assembly GCA_963773115.1). Lineage (GTDB taxonomy): Bacteria > Pseudomonadota > Alphaproteobacteria > Rhizobiales > Xanthobacteraceae > Pseudolabrys. Next base: position 144,301 of record CAVYZZ010000003.1, read on the forward strand.
CTGGACTCCGTGCACCAGAAAGGCGCCGATCAGGACCGCGGCGGTGAGGCTGCCGGGCACGCCGATCGCCAGCAGCGGGATCAGATTGGCGCCGGACACGGCACTGTTTGCGGCCTCCACCGCGGCCACGCCTTCTAGCCGGCCGGTGCCGAACAGTTCCGGCGTCTTCGACGCTCGCTTAGCGGCGGCGTAGCCGAGGAAGCCGGCGACCACCGCGCCGACGCCGGGCAGGGCGCCGATGCCGGTGCCGATCAGGCTGGAGCGCATGATGGTACGGAAGTTCTCGCGCCATTCCGCCCAGGTGACGATTTTGTTTTCGCGCGGAACGTCCTTGCCGAAGGGGTTGGTCCGCTTGGCGATGCCTGCGCGGCCGAGAACCTGGGCCTCGATCTGGATAAGAACTTCAGATAGTGCCAGCAGGCCGATCGTCATCGGGATCAGCGAGACGCCGTCGTCGAGATCGACGAAGCCGAACGTCAGCCGCGGCAGCGCCAATTCCGGGTCAAGACCGATAGTACCAACGATCCCGCCCAAAGCGGCGGCGATGACACCGCGCACGAGCGACCTGCCTGAAAGACCGGCGATGATCGTCAACGCGAAAATCAGCACCGCCGACATTTCAGGCGGCCCCAACATGAGCGAAACAACCGCGATCGGCGCCGCCACGGCGAACAGCACGATGTCGCTGAACGTGTCGCCGAAGACCGAGGCGTAAAGCGCCATTTTCATCGCCTTCAGCGCCTTGCCCTGCTGCGCCAGTGGATAGCCGTCATAGGCGGTGGCGGCGGCTTCCGGCGAGCCCGGCGTGTTGAGCAGAATGGCGGACACCGAGCCGCCGAAGGTGCCGCCCTTCATGATGCCGATCAGGTAGGCCATGCCGCCGAGCGGGGAAATATAGAAGGTGACCGGCAAGGCCAGCGCGATCGCCATGGGGCCGTTGAGGCCGGGGATGGCGCCGACCACGATGCCCGTCAGCACGCCGAGCGCAATGAAGACCACGTTGCTCCAGATCAGTGCGTCGCCAATGCCGGCAATGAGGTCATGCATGGCGTGGCGCCTTCACGGAGACAGGATGCCAGCGGGAAGCTGGACGCTGAACAGGTGGTAGAGAAGGTAGTAGATGACGAAGGGCGAAATCAGCGAGACGCCGATCACCTCCAACCAGTTGAGGTGGCGCAATTCGATGAAGAACATCAGCACCGCGATCATCATGGCGCCGGCGATAATAAAGCCGAGCCTGTCGATGGCGATGAAGCTGACCAGCAGGAAGATACTTGCGCCAGCAATGAACCGCCAATTCCAACGGTCGAGCACGGGCTCGGCATCCGGTGGGTCGGCAGGTTGCCGCATCCGGCTTACCACCAGCACCACGCCCATGATGACGAGCAGCCACAGGACCATGAGCGGAAAGAAAGCGGGATCAAGCCCGTAATCTCCGGCCGTATTGATCTGCGCCGGCACGATGAAGAAGATCATCAGTAGGCCGGACAAAACAATCAAAGACCCGGAAATCAGATCCGAGCGTCGCACCGATTGTTCTCCACGATGTGTCCCGGCATACAGCAGCCGGGCGCGCCGCGCAGGCGCACCCGGAGGCCGATTTTCCGTCTCTTGCTATTTCAGCTTCTTCACCAGCGGCTCGACGTCGTCGTGCTGCTTGTGCAGGAACGCCGTCGTTGCCTTTAAATCGCGGTACTTGGTGAGCAACCCAATCTTGTCGTGCAGGGTCTTCTGCACCTCGGGATCCATGATTGCTTTCTCGATCGCTGCCGTAAGCTTGGCGACGACGTCCGCCGGCACGCCCTTCGGTGCCGACAGCATAAAAGTGTCGGTGAAGGTGAAGCCGTAGCCGAGTTCAATCAGGGTCGGGATTTTGGGATAGTCCTTCATCCGCTCGGCCGACATGGTGGCCAGCGCCTTCATCTTGCCGGCGCGCACCTGTTGCGTCCAACCGCTGCCGCTCCAAGTCGTGTCGACGTGGCCACCCAGCACTTCCTGGATGCCGACGGCGCCGCCCTTTACCGGGATCACCTTGAACTTGACGCCCGACTTGGCCGAGATCGCCTCGCACATCAGACGCGAGGCGGAAACCTGCGAGGCGAACGAGATCGGCGTGCCGCTCTTCTTGTGCGCGTCGATCAACTCCTTCAGCGTGTTGTACGGGCTGTCCGCCTTCACGACGATGGCGTCGGAAGGATAGGTCAACGTGGCGAGATGGGTGAAGTCGTCGATCTTGTACTTGATGTTCTTGTTGATTTGCGGGGTCAGCGTATAGGCGGCGCTGGCGCCCATGCCGATGGTGTACCCGTCCGGCTTGGCGTTGATGAGTTGCGAGGCCATCACCGTGCCGCCGCCGCCCGCCTTGGTGACGGCAACGACCGGCTGCCCGAGAATCTTCGACATCTTGTCGGCGATCAGGCGTCCGGTAGTGTCGACGGCGCCGCCGGGGCGGAAGCCGATATACATGGTGATCGGTTTGGTCGGAAAATCAGCCGCTGTAGCGAGACCGCTCGTTAGCGTCAGCGCGAGCGCTACCGCCGTCAAGGTCAGCATCTTGGTGAAGCTACGTTTCATCTTGATCCTCCCACGTTTTGCATTTTCACTTTCGATTGGAGCACTTGTTGTTTTTGGAACCTATGACCCGCCTCACGCGGCATGCTGTCGGTTCAGTTTGTTACCGGCGTCTCATCGCGGGTAACCTTCATAGTCGGGTTGAATGCGAATATCGATCAGGAAGCATCGTCCCACCTCAGTCGCCGCTATACCGGCGGCGATCGCGGCGGCGAGATCGGATTTGCGGCGCACCGGGCCGGTACCGTCGAAACCCTGCGCCTTCGCCATGGCAAGGATATCGACGTCCGGATCGGATATCCGCTGGCCGATCGACGCGGTGTCCGCAGGGCGGTTGCGCGCCAGCGACGTCGTCACCTGGTGCTGTTCGTCGATGTAGTAGCCGGTGTTGTTGGCGATCATGATCAGCATCGGAATCCGGTGGCGGGCCGCGGTCCACAATGCGGAAACGCCCATGAGATAATCGCCGTCGCCGAACACAGCGACCGGCAAGCGGCCGCTGCCGCGCAGGGCCAGCGCCGAGCCGACAGCCATGCCTGGTGCGCCGCCGATGCCGGCGGCGCCGTCGGCGCCGAGATAGTCGAGCGGATGGCGGATCGGCAGCGCGCCGACGTGCCAGCCGAGCGGCGCGCGCATTAAGCAATAGGGCTTCTCTTGCAGCGCGTCGTTCAAGGCCGCGCCGATGTCCCATAGGCCGATGGCGTCGACCTCGCCGCTCACGGGGCGGAACGGCTCCGGCGCCTTGTGATTGGCGCGGCAATTTTCCAGCCGCGCCGCCGCCGCGCGCCGGAATGAGTCGTCGGCGCGCGCTTCGAGTTCGCGTAGCAGCAGCGGCACCACCCGGTCGGGCTCGGCCAGGATGTCGAGGTCGACCGCGGTCAGGCCCATGTGGTCGCGGGTCCAGCCGCGATGGATGAAGGTGTCGATCGAGCAACGGATGACTTTCGCCGGCACGTCGGCTTCGCCCCAGGCCTGCTTGAACAGCGTCGCCTGATCCCACCAGTCGAGGCTCAGGATCACGTCGGCGTCGCGCATAATCTGCACGCCTTCCTCGGCCGTGAACGCGATGGCCGGGTCCGGGCCGTGCAGCGGATGATCTGTCGGAAAAGCGCCCGCGACCTTGAGATCGGTTAGCACGCGCGCGCCGAGCAACTCGGCGAGACGAATGCGCTCGGCCCAGGCGGCCTCGTCACGCGAGACCCGGCCCGCCAGGATCACGGGAGATTTCGCATTGACGAGAAACTCGGCCGCCTGTTCGACCAGTTGCGGATCGGGCGCAGGCGAGGTTGGCGCGGAAAATCGCGCAACCTTCGGCTTGGCGTCACGCGCGTGCAGGAAGCCATCTTCCTGCAGCCGCTGATCGAGCGTGATGTAGACTGGCGCCTTGGGCGCCGTGCTGGCGATCTGCTGGCCGCGCAGGATCGACTCCACCGCCGCCTTCGGCGACGTCGGCGTGTCATCCCACTTGACGTAATTGCGCACCAGCGCGGCCTGGTCCGACACGCTGTGCAGCCAGTCGATCGGCGTGCGCCGGCGTGCGGAATTGAGCGGCCCGCTGCCGCCGAGGATCAGTATTGGCATGCGGTCGCACCAGGCGTTGTAGACCGCCATGGTCGCGTGCATCAGGCCGACATTGCAGTGGACAATCACGCCCATCGGCTTGCCGGTAACCCGCGCATAGCCGTGCGCGATCGCGACCGTGTTCTCCTCGTGCAGGCAGAGCAGCATCTCCGGCCGCGCATTGCCGAGGTGATTGATCAGGCTCTCGTGCAAGCCGCGGAAGCTCGAGCCCGGGCAGATCGCCACATAGTCGAGCCCAATATCGCGCAAGAGCTCGGCGACCGTGTCGCTGTTCCAAAAGGTGCCGTCGAACCCGTCCGGCATCTGCTGCGCGGGCGTGTCGATGGTCGAGATGCGTTTGGCGGGGGTCGGTGCGTTCACCCCTTGGCCTCCCCAAGTGTTCTTTTTTATCGTTGCGCGGCGAAAGCGGCCTGTTTTTCTGAGGTCTTGGCCGCCCGCCGCACGCTTTAGTGGGCAGCGAACCACCGTTGGATAAATCGGTCAAATAGAAATATGCTATAAACAATGCGGAATTTCAGAAGAATAAGCGAGGGTCGATGGGCGTCGGATTGAGCCTGCCGCGCATTCGCAACTTCGTCGCTGTGGCGGAGGAGCGCCAGTTCCGTCGCGCCGCCGAGCGTGTTGGATTGTCGCAACCGGCACTGAGCGCGCAATTGCGCGAGCTGGAGGAATATCTCGGCACTGCATTACTCAGCCGCACAACCCGCAGCGTTCATCTAACTGCGGAGGGCGAGAAATTCCTTTTGCGCGCCCGCAACATTCTTGCCGACCTGGAATCGGCAGTGCTCGAAGTGCGTGACCACGCTTCCCTGCGCCGCGGGCGCCTGGCCGTCGCCTCGATCCCTTCGGTGGCGTCACGCATCTTGCCGGGCATCGTGGCCTCGTTCACCGAGCGCTATCCCGGCATCGATGTGCAGGTGATTGAGCTTGGCGCGCGCGACGTCGAGCGCTGCGTGGCCGGCGGCAATGCCGATCTTGGGATCGCGGCCGCGCCCGACCGCAACAGCGAGCTGACCTTCTCGTTCATGCTGCGCGACCGCTTCGTTGGTCTGGTACCGCCGTCCAGTCCGTTGGCGCGCAAGCGGCAGGTGCCGCTGGAGGCTTTGTTTGAATACCCGCTAATCACCACGGTGGCCGGAACCAGCATCCGCTCCACGCTCGAGCGTGCTTGCCGCGAGTATGGCCAGTCGCTGCGCGTGACGCATTCGGTCACGCAACATCAGACGGTCGTCGCAATGGTCGGGGCGGGGCTCGGCGTCGCAATTCTGCCGGAGCTCAGCCTGGTCGAGAACATCCCGGTTGCCCGCGTGACGGTGACCGCGCCAGAAATCACGCGCGATCTCGGTGTCGTTCAACGCAAGGGCGAGGCATCCTCGTCTGCGGCGCACGAATTCATCGCCGCGCTACGTCTCGCCATGACCAGGGTGTCGGGCCTTCAGAGGCCGGCTTTGCCGAGGAAATCGTTGACCGCCGCTGCCAGTCCGTCCGGGTTGTCGCCGGCAAGGTCGTGACCGCCGGCAAGCTCGATGCCGGTGATGCCTGAGTTCAGCGATTTCACTTTTTCCAGCGTCTCGGGCGCAAACATGTCCGACTTGCTGGCGCGGATCACCAGCGTGGGGATCTTCATCTCGGCCAGCATCGGCCAGAGGAATTCCGGCATCGGCGCCGACTTGCCAGTCTCCAGAGCACGTTTGAAATTGTCGCGGAAGTGCAGGTCGCGCCTGAGTGCGTAGCCCTTGTCGGTCTTTTTCAGGAAAGCCTGCCAGCGCGCGCGCCGTGCGGCGTCACTGGTCGCTTCGTGGTGGTAGGCCATTGCGTCCTCGACCGAGGCGAAAACGTCCGGCTGGCCACCGATGCGTTCGGCGACATGGCGGCGGCCGGCTGGCGCCAGATCAGGCGCGAAATCAACGCAAATCAGGCCGGCGGCGCGCTCCGGTTTCCAGCCGGCGGTGGCGAGCGCAACGCGGCCGCCGAATGAATGACCCATCAACACGGCCTTGTCCCAGCCGAGCGCATCGAGCACCGCGATCACGTCGGCGCTCATATGATCGAGCTTGTAATTGCGCTCCGGGCTGCACGAGGATTCGCCGAAGCCGCGCATGTCGATCGCCACGACCTCGCGGTCGCGCGCGATCTGCGCGGCGACCGGAATCCAGTCGTAGGAAAAGAACGACAGGCCGTGCACGATCAGCAGCGGCGTGCGGCCGGGTTTGCCGAGCTTGCGGTAAAAGATCTCGACGTCGCCGGACCCGACGCGGCCGGTCTCGCCTTGGATTTCCGGCATAGATTGCTGCCCGCTTTCGCTGTGCCACCTTACGCCTGGCCCACCACGATGCCCATGCCGGTAATCCATTCCGGCACCAAGTGGTAGTACTTCAGTTCCGCCTGCAGCTTGCCCATGGCCTTGGCCGCGGCGGCAGCCGCCACCCAGGTGCGCAGCTCGTGCGCGCCGAAGCCGGCGACACGGTCGATTTCGGCGTCGGTCATGGAATCGAAATCTTCGAGCTTGGTGTCGACGAAGCTCTTGAGGAAGTTGTGGTCCCATTGCTCATCGGGCGGCAGGCAGGGCCCTTTGCCGACGACGAGGTCGCGGGCGGCGCGAATGACGCGGTTCTCGCGCGCATCGTAATCGTCCTGCGTCGGGGTGGTGCGCTGGATCAGCCGCTTGGCGACGTCGGGTGGGCTTAACTCGAGGCGCGGAGTTCGGCGGGTCGTGCGACAAGCCGCCCGAGCCGACGAAAGTAATCCGCATATTTTTGTGCTTGTCGGCGAAGAATTCGCCGATAGCGGCGCCGAAATTGCGCACGCGCTTGAACGAAGGCCGCGGGTCGGCGGCGCAATTGATGAAAATCGGCAGCACGTTGTAACGGTTGAGCGCGCCGGTGAGCTTGTAGAGCGGGATGGTGATGCCGTGGTCGACCTTCATCTCGTGCGATAGCGCCACGTCGAAGTCGCGCCCATGCAGATAGCGCACGCAGTCGAGCGCGGTCTGGCGCGGCACTTTTAGGGGCCCCGCCTCCAAGTGCCAGTCCTTCGTGCCTTGTGCCGCGGCGCCGATGCAGAACATCGGCATCAACTCGTAGAAGAAGCCGTTGAAATGGTCGGGCCCGAACACCACGACCAGCTCAGGATCGAACGCATGCAGGGCCGACGAACACTGCTCGAGTTCCCGGAAGAATTGCGCGTGGACGCCGTTCTCCAACTCCTCAACGTCCGTCAACATTAACGGGCTATGCGAGGCGCAGATCAGCTGAACGGGCATGGTTGTCCTCCACTCATTCGTCGCGAGTTTTTCTAGTCACACGCTAAACGCGGGTCTCGCTCAGGTTTCCTTCCGCGAACATTTCGTCGACAGAGACTTCTCGCACCGCGAGCCCCTGTTCGTAGGAATAGCGCGCCATCGTAGCAAGCGCCCGGCGGTTTGGCTCTAACCCGTAGGACCAGAAATCCGCGCCCATGGCTGCGACGGTGGCTTCGTATTCGGCCGTCACCCAGGGCAGGCCGATCTTGAGCGCGGTGGTCTCGATGAATTCCGCGTCGGCCAGTCGTTTCGCCTTGAGAAAAGCTTTGTAAAGACTGGCCGCCAGCCACTTGTTGTTGTCATAGATTTCACGGCGGATGCCGAGCGTGTGCATGATCGGGAAGATGCCGGTTTTCCTGAAATAGTCGCGCTCGGCGGTGCGGTAGTCGGGAAACAGGCGATGCACGTTCGGATGTTTGTTGACGTAGCAGGAGGGGGTGCGCGCCGACATGACGCCATCGAGCTCGCCGTCGGCGAGCAGCTTGGATAGCGACACGTCGTCGCGCGAAACGAGCGGGAATCCCTCCGGCAGATTGAGCGGGAACTTGTCGCGCCGTCCAGGATTTTCCAGGCCCGCCTGTACCCAGTTGATGTCCCTGGTTTCGATGTCAAATTCGTCCTTCAGGTAGCCGCGAAACCACATCACCGCCGACATCTGATATTCCGGCACGCCGATGGTCTTGCCGCGCAGATCGGCGGGCCCGCTGATACCGCGGTCGCTGCGGATGTAAACGGCCGAATGGCGGAACATGCGCGAGAGGAATACCGGCACCGCCACATACGGCGTCGGCCCGCGCGACAGCGCGATCAGGAACGGGCTGAAGCCGATCTCGGCTACCTCGAACTCGCCATGGAAGAAGGCGCGCTCGAAGCATTCCTCCACCGGCATGGTGATGTAGTTGACGTCGCAGCCTTCGACCTTCACCCGCCCGTCGGTGAGGGCGCGCACCCGATCGTAGTCCCACGTCGCAATGGTGATCGGCAGTCGGTTCATTGGGGCTCCAACTTGTTTACCCCTATCGTTTGGGATTGCAAAAGTCCATTACTTCGCAGCGATGCGGTGGCGCAACGCTGCCGTCATGCAGTCTCGCGTCCCGAATGTCAGAAAATCCTCCACAATATTGCGGACGGCGAGAAGACCGGCGGCTGCTGACTGGGCAGGGCCGTCACACCAACGACTGGAATTTCGACAACCAGGTCCATGCCTGGTTTCGTCGCTCCGATCTTGCCCATGCCGTCATCAAGCGCATCGATACCGGCGCGGCCGAGCGCAGCCCTGGCGTGCTGGCGGTTTTCACCGACCGCGAAGCGGCAACTTTGGGCTATGCCACGGTGCCACCGATCGAGCTGCCGCCCGGCATCGGTGATCAAAAAATCGGGGTGTCCGAGCGTCCCGTTCTAACCCGCGATCGCGTGCGCTTTGTCGGAAGCAAAGTTTCTGATTTCCTCGCGCAGAGAGAGGTTCAGGCGGACTTGCGTCTGCCTGCTGCGAATCCGAAGCGCGCCGATATTTCATCGGCCGCAGCGACAACCATATCATTGAGCCGGCCGGCTGCCTCGACCTTCTCAAAGATCTCATCAGTCGGACCCGACACATTGATGGCGGCGATGATCTTGCCGCTCGAATCGCGAACCGGCGCGGCAACGGAGCCGCCGCCAAGCAAAAAACTGCCGTGGCTCACGATGTAGCCGCGTGCACGATCGGCTTTCAGCAGCAATTCCAGTGCCGTGAGCGTGGTCGGCGTCTGCTTGGTAAAAGCTTCGAGCTTGCTCTTGCCGAAGATGGCCGTCAGTTCGGCCTTCGATTTTTCAAGAAGCAGAGCGCGCCCCAGCGGGGTAGCATGGGATGGACGGCGGGCGCCGACAGTCACCGTACTCGCCAATGGCCCGTGACTTGGAATGCGCGCGAGATGAACAATGTCACGGCCATCCAATATGGCCAAGTGCGCCGACAATTTGGTCTCGTCGCGCAACTTCTCGAGAACTGGACGCGCGATCTCGACGATCTCCAGCGAGGCAAGATACTCGAAGCCGAGCTTCAGCGCCTTGCTGGTCAGCCGGTAACGATTGCCGCCAGGATCCTTTTCGATGAATCCAGCGACCTCGAGCGTGTAGGCGGTGCGAAACGCCGATGAGCGCGAAATCTGCATTTTCCGCGCTAGATCGGAAAGTCGCCAAGCCGGCTTTTCCCGTCTAAAAACCTGTAGCATTTCCAGACCTCGCATGAGGCCAGGCACGAAATAGCGGTGACTAGTGTTTTCCAATCGACTCGACATCAATGTTTTTCGTCCCGTTCCCGCGGCAGAGCGGCACGCATATCATTTTACATGTAAACGCTACCAATGCGAGATCAAGTTGTACTTTGTAAAAAGAATCCACCGCCGCGTTGTCGGACGTTTCTATTAAGACAATGGATTCGCGTCGTAGGCATCACTCGATACCTTGAACCGCGCCTAGAAACCGCGCATTACCTTCCCGACTGCGCGCGCCAGAGGCCTTGCCGCTTCCGGCGAAGTCGAAGATCGATACGCGACAATTGTTGAAGCTGCACGGATCGAACGCGGCAATGTGCACGTGCAGATCGAACATGCCTGGCATGATGGTGCATGAGCCGACATCGATTACTTCGGTGCCGGTTCCGGTCTGCACTTGGGTCGGCGCTCGGGCCGGTTTGATGCGTGTCCCCTCGATCAGCACTCCGTCATTCTCGATGACGGGTCCCCCGCGCCCATCGATGAGCCGGGCGCCCTTCGGGTACTTGGCCTTCCTCGTCGTCACCACTGCCGTCCGCATTCAGTCCTGACTGATTTTAATCCTATAACTGCTCGGCTAAAGGCCCGCGCGAGGTCGACCGCGCGGAACTTTCCGCGCCTGCCGGCATCGGTCCGGGCACCCGCGATCGAGCCGCCTGGAAAGAGCAACTATTGCTGGTTTTACGCATCATTCCGTGGATTCTCTCTCGTAATACAGGCTACGCGGGAAAGGACCGAGGCCAAAGCCGCCGAGGCAGTTTTCGATTACCTGTAAAACACTGTTTGACTATAAACACAGACCTCGGCAGGATGCGAGAGGTGTTTTTCGCCGTACGTGCGCGAGACCGGCATTAAAGCGAAGCACGCCGCTGCTCTTTCCGGGCGGCGTCGGACAATGGACTTCATTTGTCAGTGCGGCCACGTAGACGAAGAAAGACAAGCTCGTGACGATCGTCACCGATACCAATGGCCTGATTGCTGCGGAGATGCAGGTGCCTGCCTTCGGCAAGGACATTCCGATCTATTACGCGGCTCCAGAGAAAGTCTCGGACCGGCCCGTTATTCTGGTGATGCATCAAATCTATGGCCGCAACGACTACACGCGCGATATCTGCCGTCGCCTGGCCAAGCTCGGATACCTGGCAATTTTGCCCGACCTCTATCACCGCTACGGCAGTACGGCCGGGTTGTCACGCGAGCAAATTCGCGACGGCATAGCCGCTGCAATCGAAGACGAGGTGGTGTTGAGCGATCTCGATCAGTTGATGTTGTGGGCCGTGGAGAAGCAATCCGGCGATGGCAGGCGCATGGCGATCATCGGTTTTGCCTGGGGTGCGCAGTTCGTCTGGCTCTATTGCGCGCACAATCCGGCGATCAAGGCCGGCGTCTGTTGGTACGGGCGCCTTGTCCGCGACAGCAATCCCAAGCGGCCGACGCCATGGCTCAAGGTTGTTGCTTCGCTGAAGGCGCCCGTGCTCGGCATCTATGCCGGCACCGATCCCAACATTCCGCCGGAAGCGCTCGCTGAGATGCGACCGGCGCTGACACAAGCGCCGGCGGAAACGGAAATCCAGCTTTATCCCGACGCCAAGCACGGATTTCACGCTGATTATCAACCGCAGTACCGGCAAGCGGACGCCGAAGACGCATGGTCTCGCCAACTAGAGTGGTTGAAGCGTTATGGCTTGTAACGCGGTCTCAACAACGCCGCGAATGGCCTTACCTAAAACGCCAACGCAGAAAGGGAGGAAAGAGGATGAAAACACGAAAAATAGGTTTTAGCCTTATGGTAGCGGGCGCCGCCGCGGCACTCGCCTTTACATGCGGTTCCGTTCTGGCGGATAACTGGCAGCCGTCAAAAGTCGTGACCATCATCGTCGGGACAGCGCCCGGCGGTTCGCTTGATGTTACCGCGCGCCAGATTCAGAAAATCCTGCAAGAAGATCACATGGTGAAGCCAGCGGTGACCGTGCTCAACAAGCCGGGCGCCGGCAGCGCGATCGCCTGGACGTTCCTCAACGAGCACGCCGGTGACGGCAATTACGTTTCGATCAGCGCGCCTAACGTGATTACTAATAAGGTAGTCGGCAGCAATCCGCTCAATTACAAAGACATCACGCCGCTGGCCACGCTTTTCAGCGAATACATTGCCTTCTCGGTGCGTCCGGATTCGCCGCTGAAGACTGGCAAGGACCTGATCGAGAAGTTGCGCAAGGATCCGACTTCGCTGACCTTCGGCATCGCCAGCGCGCGCGGAGCCACCAATCACATGGCGGCGGGAACGGTGCTGTCGGCGGCCGGTATCGACCTCAAGAAAGTGAAGTTCGTCGTCTTCAAGTCGTCCGCGCAGTCGGGGATCGCGATGATGGGCGGCCATGTCGACGTGGACGTGGCGACAGTGTCGAACGCGGCGCGTCATCTTCCGGACAAACAGCTACGCATTCTCGGCATCACCGCTCCCCACCGGCTCGGCGGGATCATGGCCGACGTGCCGACCTGGAAGGAGCAAGGGATTGATGCGGAATTTGCCGGCTGGCGTGGAGTCATCGGTCCGAAAGGCATGACCAAGGATAAGGTGGCGTTCTGGGACAAGACTTTCGCCGCTTTGGCCAAGACCGCCGCCTGGAATAAGGCGCTGGCCAGCCGCTTCTGGATTAGTACCTACAAGAATAGCACCGAGACCGAGAGCTATCTTGATAGCCAGAACAAGCAGCTGCATGCGGTGCTGAGTGCGCTTGGTCTGGCCAAAAACTGACTGGCGCTGAACAAGCCAGCGTCCCGGTGGTTGTGGAAGTGGCTGTCAGATATGCAGCGCTTGCAGCCACCGGCGGCGCCCGTGGATGGAGGAATGTCACGTGAGGCCTGAAGTCATCGTATTGGCCCCGATCTACACTCCGGCGATCACCGCATTGGAGGCCGAATACACCGTTCACAAGCTTTGGGAGCTTCCCGACCAATCGCTGCTTCCCAAGAACGTGCGGGCGGCCGTGACCTCGGGCTTGGTGGGGTTCGACGCGGGCATCCTCGAGAAATTCCCTGACATCGGTATCGTCGCCTGCTTCGGCGTGGGCCATGGCACTCTCGATCTTACAGCGGCCACCAAACGCAATGTCGTGGTCACCAACACGCCTAACTCGTCGGCCGATGCGGTTGCCGACGTCGGGCTCGGCTTGATCCTTGCTGTCATGCGTCGGCTCTGCGAGGCCGACCGGTTCGTGCGTGCCGGGCGGTGGCCGCAAGGCGGCTTCCCGCTCGCAACCGGTCTCAAGGAGAAAACCTGCGGCATCGTCGGGCTTGGCAAAATCGGGCGCGGCATTGCCGCCCGGGTAACTGCCTGCGGTATGTCGGTCAGCTATTACGGCCGGGGCAAGAAACCGGACGTCGACTATCGTTATTTTTCAGACGTCGAGGAGATGGCTGCTGCGTCCGACTGCCTGGTCGTTAGCTGTGCGGCGCGGCCCGAGACGCATCATCTCGTCAATGCCGAGGTATTGCTGGCTCTCGGTCCGCAAGGCATTCTCGTCAACATCGCGCGTGGCTCCATCGTCGATCAACCCGCGCTCGTAACTGCGCTGAAGAGCGGAGGCATCTCCGGTGCCGGCCTCGACGTATACGAGGACGAGCCTAACGTCCCGCAAGAATTGATGGCGATGGAGAACGTCGTCCTGTTGCCTCACATCGGAACGTCGACGCGCGACATCCGCGAGGAACGCAGCCGCATCGTTCTGGAAAATCTGCGCCGCTACTTCGCCGGTGAGCCGCCGCTGACGCCCGTCTCTGCAACGGACGCGGGCGCAAGAGCGCGCACGGACTCCGCGGCTACAGGGTGAAACGATGTGCCAAATCCGGCCGCCCCATTTTGGAAAGTTCAGGAAGGAAAGACGAGGATGACGCAAACGAGGGAGGCAAACGCCAAACCGCCAGCCGAAGCGGAGCGGGCCGGTCTGCAGGAGATGATGGCGCAGCTCGTCCTGGTCCGCGAATTCGAGACGAAATGTGCGGAGCTGTACAAGGCCGGTGAGCACATGGTCGGCGAATATCATCTCAGCCTCGGCCAGGAAGCGATCGCGGTCGGCACCTGCGCGGGCGTCCGGCAGGACGATCTCATCTGCCCGTCGATCCGCGGCATGGGAATCTATCTATGCCGCGGCACGCCGCTCGATTTTCTGACGACGACGTTCTTCGACCGGGTCGGCGGCATCGGCGGGGGGCGCTGGGCGCACTGGCACAGCTCGGACCCGGAACACGGCATCCTGGCGCAGACCGGCATGCTCGGCAGCGGTCTCGTGACTTCCGTCGGCGTGGCCATGAGCCAGAAATACCTGCGCACCGGCAAGATCGTGGTGAGCATGCTGGGCGACGGCGCGACCAACGTCGGTTACGTCCATGAGGGGTTGAATTTCGCCGCCTTCGGTGAACTGCCCGTCGTTTTCATCATCGAGAACAATCAATATGCGGTCTCGACTCCAATCTCTTCGGTAATCAAGACAGAGAACCTGTCGGTGCGCGCGCAGGGCTACGGCATGCCGGGCGTTACCATCGACGGCAACGACGTTATGTTGGTCAAGAAAACAGTCAGCGAGGCGGCTGAGCGGGCGCGCAGCGGCAAGGGCCCTTCGCTGATCGAATGCGTTACCTACCGACACAGCGGATCCACCGTAAAGGACCCAGACAAGCTGCGGCCTCAGGCGGAAAAGGACGCCGCGTTGCGCCAGTGTCCCGTGCAGCGCTTCAAGAAGCTGCTCATCGAGCGCGGGCTGCTCAACGAGAAAGACTACGAGAACCTGGTGACGAAAGCCCGTCAGCGCATCGATGAAGCGGTTCGCGTCGGTAAGAGCCGCGAACCGTTCAAACCCAGCACCGATCCTCTGACGGAATATTGGCCCTATGCCGAAGGGGTGAGCCAATGAGTGACACGATGCAGTTGACCAACGAGCGCACGCTGACCTTTCGTGACGCGATCAACGAAGCGATCCGGCAGGAAATGGCGCGCGACGAGCGCGTTATCCTCATGGGCGAGGACGTCGGGCTTAAGGGCGGCATTGCCGGCGTGTCGCGCGGGTTGCTGGAGGAATTCGGCAAGGATCGGGTCATCGACACACCGATCTCGGAGATGGCGATTGCCGGCGCCTGCTGCGGAGCGGCGATGACGGGCCTGCGACCCATCGGCGAATTCTACTACAGCGATATGCTGATGTTCATGGCCGACAATATCGTTACCAGCGGCGCCCGCCTGCATTTCGCGACCGGCATGACCGCACCATACGTGCTGCGCGGGCGCGACGGGAGCAAGCCAGGCGATGGTGGCCCACACCAGGATTCCTTTGCAGCCTGGTTTGCGCATATCCCCGGCCTCAAGGTGGTGATGCCGGCGACGCCGCAGGATGCCAAAGGGCTGATGACGGCAGCCATCCGCGACGACAATCCCGTCATCTTTCTGGAGCAAATCCCGCTTTACGGCACAAAGGGCCACGTTCCCGAAGGCGAACACGTCGTGCCCCTTGGGAAGGCGGACATCAAGCGCGCCGGAACCGATGTGACGCTCGCTTGCGTCGGGCGTTGCGTGCACGACGCGCTCGCCGCCAGCGAACGCTGGGCCAAAAAGGGCGTGTCGGTGGAAGTGCTGGACCTGCGCAGCCTGCGCCCGCTCGACGTCGACGCCATTCGGAAATCTGTCCGCAAGACCGGCCGGCTCGTCGTTACCCATGAAGGCTGGGGCAGCTACGGCATCGGCGCCGAGGTTGTCGCCTCTGTGTGCGATGGACCTGAGCTCCTGTTGCGCTCGCCGGCGCAGCGGGTCGGCACAGTCGAAACTCATATTCCTTCGAGCCCGATCCTGGCGCGCGCCTGTTTGCCGAACGGCGAGCGCATCGACGCCGCGATCGCTGCGTCGATGCGCTGACGCGTGCATGACCAAAGGAGTGAGTAGTTTCTCGTATGCCGGACGGATTGACACAGTGGCTTGGCAAGTTCGCGAGCGGTTTGCGGTATGAAACCCTTCCGGCCGGCGCGCTCGACGTGGTGCGCGCCGGCGTCACCGACTGCATCGCCACCATGCTCGCCGGTCGCAACGAGCAGGTGACGCAGACCCTGAAACAGGTGATCGGCCCCGGCTCCGGCGACGGGGCAACCCTTTATTTTTCCGGCGAACATGCCTCGGCGCCGAATGCTGCTTGTATTAACGGCACCGCCGCGCACGCGCTCGACTACGACGACGTCGCATTACGCGGGCACCCCAGCGCGGTGATCGTTCCGGCGATCATTGCGGAGGGTGAGACCCTTTCGTCATCGGGCCGCGATCTCGTCACGGCCTATGTCGCGGGCTACGAGACTTGGGCCGAGCTCGTCGACCGCGAGCGTGGCAAGCATCACGAAAAGGGCTGGCATCCGACCGGCATCTTCGGCCCGTTCGGGGCGGCGGCCGCCTGCGCCCGCCTGCGCGAACTCGACGCGGAGCGCACGGCCATAGCGCTCGGCATTGCGGCTTCTCACGCCGGCGGCCTGATGTCGAATTTCGGCACCATGACCAAGCCGTTTCATGCCGGCAGGGCGGCGCAATCCGGTCTGATGGCGGCGCGGCTCGCCGCCGCTGGCATGACGTCGTCTACGGATGCGCTGGAGCACCCGCAGGGTTTTTTGAGCGCGGTTTCGCCAGCGGGCGATTTCGACGCCAGTGTGCCGGCGCAAGGCGAGCGTACGTGGCAGATCACCACGCAGGGCCTCAGCATCAAGAAATATCCGATCTGCTTTGCCGCGCATCGCGCGGTCGATGCTGTTCTCGATCTGCGCAGCGCCCACAAGATCACACCCGAGCAGGTTGAAGGCGTCGTCGTTGAGCTCAGCGTGCTGGCAGCCAAGCTTTTGCGTAACGCCAAACCGCAAACCGCCCTGGCAGCCAAGTTCAGCATTCAATTCGCGATGGCGAGCGCGCTGGTCGCGGGCCGGGTGGGCCTGGCCGAGCTCACGGATGAATTCGTCACGCGGCCGGACGTCCAGGAGCTGATGACGCGCGTCTCGGTCAAGACTAACGAGCGCTACGACAACGAGACGCCGGTTCAATCGATCTCCGACCGGGTCGACATCGTCCTTCGCTCCGGCGGGGGCATCGAAGGCGAGCCGGTGCATCGGCCACTCGGCCATCCCAGCCGACCGCTGCCGGCCGGCGCACTCAAGAACAAATTCCGCGAATGCGCCGAGGCCGCCGACGCGAATGATGAGGCCGCCATGAAATTGTTCGACCGCTTGCAGGCGATCGATGAAGTGACGTCCGTCAGAGATCTGGTGGCGACGCCACTATGACAGTGACGGCCGTCGAAAACCGAATGCTCGCTCGCGCAGCGCCCGTGCCGGGTTCTGCCGATCGAGCGTATTTGCGCTGGGGTGCTGACCAAGCGGCCGGTTCCGCAGCGTACCGCAAACCAAAAACGGCACGATGAAACCGAAAGCGGGGAGGACCCGATGAAACCCTTCTGGAAGACGATGGCGGCACTTGCGCTGGTCGCTTTGATGCTCGGAAAGAGCTATGCGCAAGACGTCCCTGCACTAGCGAACATCAAGGGCAAGACTGAGCGCGCGCGGGTGGAAGCCCTCATCGAGGGCGCCCGCAAGGAAGGCGCTTTTGAATGGATCGGTATTCGAATCTTTCCAGCGTTGGCCAAGCAAGTCCTTACCGATTTCAAGCAATATTATGGCCTGAACGATCTACGCACCGAGTATACATTCACGTCGTCCGGCCAGATCATCTCCCGCGTCCAGCAGCTTCTTAAAGCCAAGCGTAACAATTTCGACGTCGTTTGGACTGTCGCCTGGGGCTGGTATCGCGATCTCCAGAACCAAAAGGAGCTGATGTACTACAAATCCCCGAAATACGCGGAATACACGCTCTCCAAAAAGGCGGGGATGTCCGTTGACGGCTATTGGGTCTCCGACGGTTATACGCTGAGCCCGATGTACAACCCGGTGTCGCTTGAGAAGCACGGCCTGAAGGACTTCAACCCAACGCACTGGAAGGATTTCACCGATCCGCGTCTTAAGGGCCTCGTTTCGATGGGCAATATCGTTTACTCGAGCAGCATGACACCGATCGCGCAGGGCATCGAAAAGGTGGCCGGCAAGAAGTGGTTCACCGATCTCGCCGAGAACGTGAAGCCGGTCCTCTGGACCAAGACGGCGCAGGCGAGAAGCTGGATCAGCTCCGACGAGTATCCGATGAGCCTGATGGATCACGCAACCGATGCGGCGACCATGCGGAAGAACAATGTACCGGTGAAACTCGTCTATCCGGAGGAAGGTGTGGTCATGTTGCCGTTCGCTCCGGTCATTCTTGCCAGCGCTCCTCATCCCAATGCGGCCAAGCTGTTCATCGACTACGTGCGTAGCGCGTATGGCACGCAGAAGATGATGGATGCCAATATTCTCCTCTTCTTCGGCCGACCCGGCGTGAAGTCCAAGGCGCCGGACCTGCTGCCCAGCTGGGAAAACATCAAGCTCATTCCCTTCGACTGGGATAAAGAGGAAACGCCGGAGAAGATAAAGGCGATCAGAAATCTGTTCCGCAGCAGTGGGCTTAGCCACTAACGGATCCATCTGGAGCGGGCCCCGGACCGGGTTCGGGGTCCGTGCCAGTCCCTCGGCCACAAGGGTAAAGGGAGCAGATCGTGAGCCTCCTGATCGACGAGGCACCGAGCAGCCGGTTTCGCGGCGGCCTGCCGAGCGATTGGCTTGTGACCGGCCTGATTTATGGTGCGCTGGCCGTGACCATAATTTGGCCGGTCGCGATGGTCGTCGTCCCGGCCTTCTCGCACGACGGCAGCATCAGCTTCGGTGCGATCAGCGACCTGTTCGAGTCCGGCGAAGTGCTGGGCGCGCTAGTCAACACCCTGCTCATCAGCGTGTTCTCGGTGATCTTGGCGGCGGGAATCGGCGTCACGCTCGCGTGGCTGGTCGGACGGACGAACATGCCGTTCAAACGTATCTTCGATACGCTGAACATGATGCCATTCTACCTCTCCAGTGTGGTCGGTGCATTGAGCTGGCAAACCATTGCGGCGCCACGCTCCGGGCTGCTCAACAGCCTGCTGCAACCAATTTTCGGGCATCCAGTGTTCAACATCTATACGATCGGCGGAATGTCGCTCGTGCTCGGCTTGTTCTATGCGCCATATACCTACCTGTTCACACTCGGCAGCCTGCAGAGCATGGATATCTCCCTGGAGGAGGCGGCCCGGACATCGGGAGCAGGCGTCATCCAGACCGCGCTGCGCGTGACGCTTCCACTTTCGGCGCCTGCCATTTTGTCCGCAAGCATTCTGGTATTCGTCATCAGCGCCGGCATTTTCGGTGTGCCCTTGCTGCTCGGCGTGCCCAGTCAGATCCAGACGATTTCGACGCTGATCTACCGCTCCATCAACAACTATCCGCCAGAATTTTCCGCGGCCGCGGCGATGAGCGTCCTACTCGTCGTCATCACGGGCGTGCTGTTGCTGCTGCAGGCGTCTTTGCTGCGCGGCCGCCAATTCACGACGGTGACCGGCAAGGGCTACCGCGCGCACATGATCGATCTGGGCAAATGGCGCTGGTTGGGCGCGGGCATCAACGGGCTCTATCTTCTCATGGTGCTTACGCCTTTCGTGGCGCTCGTTCTGGTCTCGCTTCAGGACGTATGGACCGGGACATTCGAGTTCACCAGGTTCACCTTGAAAAATTTCGATCAAGTGCTGTTCGTCGATGCCGCCACCCGGCGTGGCTTTCTGAACAGCATGATCATTTCGCCGATCGGGGCCACCATTGCTGTGGCGGTATGCTTGGCGCTTGCGCTCGTATTGCACCGGACGAGGCTGCCCGGCCGGACGGGCATCCTGGCCGTCTCGATGCTACCGGTGACGATACCGGGGATCGTGCTGGGCCTCGGCTTCCTGGCCGCTGGACTGAGCACGCCGCTCTACGGAACCATCTGGTTGATCATGATCGCCTACATCGTTCATTTCCTGCCAACGGGCCTGCGCAACATGGAATCGGCCGTGCAGTCGATTTCGCAGGAGCTCGATGAATCCGCCCGCATGTCCGGGGCAAGTTGGTGGAAGGCGATGACTGCGATCGTTGTGCCTCTGGTAACGCCGGGTCTGATTTCGCTCTGGCTTTTGTTGTTCATCACTTTCGTCCGCGAAGTCAGCGCCTCGATGATGCTCTACACCTATGGGACGGAGACCATGTCGATCGCCCTCATCAACATCATGGAGTATGCGCCGTTCGGGGTTGCTGCCGCATTCGGCGTCTTGCAGACCTTGTTGCTACTGGGCTGCGTCGCCCTCATCCGTCTCGTGCCGGCCGGTCGCAGGGCCTGAGGCCGCCAACGAAAAGAAACGACAATGACTGTTGGGATCGCGGAAACCGAGACCGAAGCAACCATGAACGCCGCAAGCGAGAAGGCGCGAGTGACGCGTGCCTCTATTGCAAATCCGGCCGCCCCTTCCTTGGCGGTCAAGGTCGAAGGATTGACGAAGTCTTACGGCTCGATTCCGGTCGTGCGCAATATCAGCTTCAATGTCGCGTCGGGAAGTACGGTCACGCTGCTCGGTCCGAGCGGTTGCGGCAAGACCACGACCCTGCGATGCATCGCGGGGCTGGAGCTCCCGTCCCGCGGACGGATGACAATCGGGAACGAGATTGTCTACGACTCCGCCAAGCGGATATTCGTTAAGCCCGAGTGCCGCTCGATCGGCATGGTGTTTCAATCCTACGCCATTTGGCCGCACATGACCGTTGCCGGCAACGTGGGTTTTCCGCTCGCAGTGTCCGGCAAGTCGCGACGCGAGATCAGAGATCAGACCGCCGAAATCCTCAAGCTTGTGGGCTTGCAGGACTTTATAGACCAGCCGGCCTCGCAATTAAGCGGCGGTCAGCAGCAACGGGTAGCGCTCGCGCGCGCGCTCGTCCACGAGCCAAACATAGTGTTACTCGATGAACCGCTGTCGAACCTCGATTCCAACTTGCGCGAACGCATGCGCACGGAGCTCCAGTTGCTGCAATCGAGGCTCCGTTTCACCGCAATCTATGTGACCCACGATCAGGAGGAGGCCTTGTCCTTGTCGGATGAGGTGATCGTCATCAATCAGGGCAGGATCGAGCAGTCTGGTACGCCGCAGGACGTCTTTCAGAATCCGCGATCCGAATTCACGGCACGCTTCCTCGGTTGCTCGAATATCCTTTCCGGCACCGTTTTGTTATGCACGGATGAAAGGCGCGTCGATGTTTTGATTGATGGAAGTAACCCACTGACGGCGACCTGGCGCGGTGACGTACTGCCTAAGCCCGGTGAAAAAATGTCGCTCGGTTTCAGGGGCGACCAAGCCAGAGTGTTGGTAGTCGATACGCCGGGCAATCAGAACCTGATCCGCGGAGAAGTCGAAACTGCGACGTTCCTCGGAACACGGTTCGACTACACGATCAAAATCGGTGATGTACGCATCAAGGCGGTCAGCGGCGTGAACGAGCCACGCCAACCTGGGCAGGTAGTTGCGATTGAGATCGCGGTGAATCTATGCCACGCGTTTCCTGCCGCGTCGGCGTCGCCCGCGGATCGCACATGAACGTAAGGGTCGCCAAAGATGCGCTGCTCGGCCTCGGTACTTTCGTGTTGGGCTCCGCCTACCTCGTTGCCGCCTATTCGCTGCCCGCGGTGCAGACCGGCGATCCGGTTGGTCCGAAGAGCTTTCCCTATCTGATCGGCATTGCCACCGTCATTTGCGGTGCCGCGATCGGTACACGCGCCATCCTGGGGCACAGCCATGGGGACTGGTCGGATGACGAGGGCGACGCGCCGACGCGGATGCTCGCCGTCGGCGGCGTCTACATATGGACGTTGCTATATTTTCTTGTGTTTGAGCCGCTCGGTTTTCTACTGTCCTGCACGATGTTCTTGCTCGGGCTGTGCTTTTTCTTTAATCGCGGCCATCCGATCGCCAATCTGGTTGCCTCCGTCGCCATTCCGGTTTGCACTTACCTCTTGTTCAGCGGTCTCGGAATTTCACTGCCGTCCGGCGTGATCCCGTATTGAGGCGCAGCCATGGAACTCGTCGGCACGTTTGGGCACATTCTGCATGGCTTCGCGGTCAGCGCCGAGCCAAACAATCTTTTGTTTCTTTTCATCGGGGTCGTATTGGGGACTCTGATCGGATTGCTTCCAGGGATCGGCTCCTCGACCGCCATCGCACTGTTACTGCCGGTGACGTACGGAATGGATCCACTGGCGGCGCTCATCATGTTTGCTGGAATTTACTATGGCGCCCAGTACGGGAACACGGCATCTGCCGTCCTGATCAATACGCCGGGCACGGCCTCGGCGGCGATGACGACGCTCGACGGTTATCCGATGGCCAAAGCAGGCCGCGCCGGCGCTGCACTGGCGGCTGCGACCATCGCGTCTTTCATATCTGGCACGGTATCCATCATTCTGTTGACGGCGCTCGCCATTCCATTTGCGCGTTTTGCGCTCGAATTCGGGCCGGCGGAATATTTCGCGCTCACCTTGTTTGCGCTCTCGGCGGTCTCGTCGCTCACCGGGCGCTCGGTGCCGAAAGGGATATTGGCCGCGTTGCTCGGCCTCATGATCAGCACGGTCGGCATCGACCTGCAAAGCGGCGTGCCGCGATTCACCATGGGCGTGCTGGCGTTCCAGGACGGCATTTCTTTCTTGATCGTTATCGTCGGGTTCTTCGCGGTCGCCGAAATCATGATCAATGTCGAGCGCTGGTTCCAGGGCACGCTCGAACCGATTCCGATCAAGGGCAAGCTATGGCTGACGCGTGACGAATGGCGCCGCTGCATCAAACCGATCATTCGCGGCTGTTTCATCGGCTTCGGCGTCGGCGTACTGCCCGGCACGGGCGGCACGGTGGCGACCGTGTTGGCCTACGCGACCGAACGGAGATTGGCCAAGAATCCGGAACGCTTCGGCAAGGGCGCGATCGAGGGCGTCGCCTCGCCGGAGGCTGCGAACAACGCATCGACCTGCGGTGCGATGGTGCCGATGCTGACGCTCGGCGTGCCGGGATCCGACACGACGGCCGTCATGCTTGGCGCGCTGGTGCTCTACGGGATCGTGCCGGGGCCGCATCTTTTCGTGGATCAACCCGATCTCGTATGGGGTCTGGTCAACAGCATGTATCTCGGCAACGTAGTGCTGGTCATTTTGAATCTGCCGCTCATCGGCATATTGGTTCGAATCCTTCGGACACCGCCCGGCATTCTGATGGCGCTGATTCTGGCGGTCGCCTCGGTCGGCACCTATTCGCTCGACAATTCCACGACCGATCTCTTCGCCATGCTGTTCTTCGGGCTCGCCGGTTATGGCTTCCGCAAACTCGACATTCCAGTCTCGCCCTTGATCCTCGGGCTGGTGCTCGGGTCGCTCATGGAGCAGTCGTTCCGGCAATCGATGGTGATTTCGAGCGGAAACCCGATCATCTTTTTCTCGAGCTGGACGGCGGCGACGCTGATGGTGATGGCCATCCTTTCGCTGCTGGCGCCGGCGATCGGCCACCTCCTCAGGCGGCTTCTCAATGCGGGCCCGCAACCGGATTAGGCGGGTGCGGGGATGCTAGGCTTCAATCCGGGCGCAGCGAGGCGCCGTTTTTGGCGCCGGCGCGGTGAGGTTTCAACTGCGATACAGCACAGCAAGGAGTGAGAGATGAGCCACCAGCAGGATCCGAAGGAAACGATCGGGCAGATGTTCGAGCGCGGCCTGGAATTGCGCCGAGAGGTTTTGGGCGCCGAATACGTCGATGGATCGCTCAAGAGCGCCAATGACTTCATGATGAGCTTCCAGCACATCACGACGGAATGGTGCTGGGCTTATGCCTGGGGCCGGCCGACACTCGACAAAAAAACACGCAGTATGCTCAATCTGGCGATGCTGACCGCGCTCGGTAAGAGCGCGGAGATCAAGCTGCACGTCCGCGGCGCCGTGAACAATGGCCTGACCGCCGACGACATCAAGGAAGTACTGCTGCATGCCACGGTCTATTGCGGCATACCGGCAGGGCTCGACGCGTTCAAGGCGGCCAATGAAGTGCTCAAAGAGATGGGAAAATTATAAAACTATAATACCGATCTCGGTCGATTGGCTGCCTCATGCAATTTCGCTGCGTTGTTGACACCGTGTCGCGTGTCACGCGTTACGAAGGGCGCGAAGCTGTAGGATGTATACGGGCCGAACTTCCGCTCAGCCTGCACAATGTATGTCAGGTTAATTCCCGTTCCAGGCGGTGTGTACCGAAAACCTCATCCGCAACCACCAATTTGTCGGGGTTTGGCTTTTCGATACGAGCAGGCCCTTGCTGAATAATTGAAATACCGGCGGCGCATCTATTTGACCGGCTCACAATACGGTAGCACTATCCAACACCCTGTGCGGACCGGCGTTTTACCGGCGGAACAAGCAAAATGCCCTCTAAAGATGGGGCCGCTGGCGACTGCCCCGTGCGGGAGCTCGGAATGAAGCAAGACTGGCGGACCATCGACACGGATCTGCTCGTCATCGGTGGCGGCGTTGCTGGCAGCATGGCCGCAATTCCGGCGCTCGAGGCGGGTCTCACCGTCACGATCTGTGAAAAAGGCCGCGTGCTCGACAACTGCGGCAGCGTCGGTTGCGGCGTCGATCACTACCTCACTGTCATGGAAAGCGGTCCCGAATGGGATACGCCCGAGTTCCTGCTCAAGCATGTGCCCGATCTGACCGACGGCATCGTCGACATGGCGGTGACCACGCGCGTCATCCACGAGATGCCGCGGATCCTGCGCAAGATCGAGAGCATGGGCGTCGACTTCAAGGACCCCAAGACTGGCGACTATTCGCGCCACCGCTCCTTTGGATTGCCGGGCGCCTATCACATCAATTTTGACGGCACCGACTTCAAGCGCCGCATCGGCAAGCACGTGCGCGTCGGCAAGGCGACCGTACTTACGCGCACCATGGCAGTGCAGCTTCTAGTCAAGGACAACCGGGCCTATGGCGCGCTTGCCTTCGGCTTCCGCGACGGCTTGTGGACCGCGATCCGCGCCAAAGCGGTGGCGGTGACCACCGGCGACGTCAACCGCATCTCGCGCAACGCGTCGGGCCTTCCCTTCGACAGCTGGCATTTCCCCTACAACACCGGCGACGCGCAGGCGATGGGCTACCGCGCCGGCGCCGCGCTCGCCAACATGGAATTTGTCGAGACCACTCTGACGCCCAAGGGCTTTTCCGCCCAGGGCCTCAATGCGCTGGTCAGCCTCGGCGCCTATTTCATCAATAAGAGCGGCGAGCGCTTCATGTTCAAGTACGACCCCAAAGGCGAGAACGCGCGCCGCGCCGTCCTCGCCGATGCGGTCGTCAACGAGTATCTGCTGGGCAACGGGCCGATCTTCGTCGACTGCCGGCATCTGCCGGCTGATATCCTCGATCACATGGAAGAGACGCTGCAGATCGACCGCTACACGCTGCCGGCCTTCTATCAGCAGAAGGGGATCAGCTTCCGCGACGATCCGATCGAAATCTCAATCTCGGAGCTTTCGATCCGGCGCAGTGGCGTCTATTTCCGCGGCAGCGGACTCGCCGTCGATACCAACGGCGAGACTTCGGTCGAGCGTCTGTTTGCCGCCGGCGATTGCGCCACCGTCAGCGGCGGCATTGCCGGAGCGGCTGTGCTCGGTCACATCGCGGGCGAGGGCGCGGTCGAGCGCATTGCGGCCGACAACGGCGCGCTGCCAGCGATCGATTGGGAGGAGGCGGAGCGGGTGCGCGAGGAGGCGCGCGCCTCGATGGCGCGGCCCGAGGGCACGCCCTGGCTCACCTTCGAAGACCGCATCCGGGAAACCGTCACCGACTATGTAGGGGTCCGCCGCAGCGAAAAGGGCCTGCGGCTGGCGCTCGATACGCTGTCCGCATTGGCCAAACGTGAAAACGAGCTGAGCGCCGACAACCTGCACGGAGTCATGCGCGTGCACGAGGCGCGCAACATCCGGCTCAATGTCGAAATGATGGCGACCGCGGCGCTGGCGCGCCAAGAGACGCGCACGCGTTCGTCCCATCGCCGCCTGGATTTCCCCGCGCCCGACAACGAGAACTGGCGCAAGTTCGTCCTGGTCGAGAAAGGCGGCGATGAGCGGCCGAGCGTGCGCATGGTAGACGCCGGCGAGGCGCTCGCTTCCGCTTTCGCTCGGAAAGCCCCAGACACCACGCGGAGGACGGTCGCGTAATGCTGGCAACCGAGCAGCGGGTCCATAACCCGATCAAGATCGACGAGACGCTCTGCATCCGGTGCAATCTGTGCGACTGGATTTGCCCGGGAGACGTCATCTACAAAGAAGAGGACAACAAGGAGACGCTGCCGGTCATCGCCTACCCGCAGGAGTGCTGGTACTGCGGCCTGTGCAATTCGATCTGCCCCGTCGACGCGATTACCGTCGTGTTTCCCGAACAGATGCTCCATAACAAGACCGACGTGGTGAGCCTGCTCGGCAAGCCGATGGCTTGAGCGCCGCCGCATTAATTCGGTTCGAGCGTTTGGAGACGACTGACTGAAGTGCAGCAATGCCGCTAGGAAAAGCGGCTGTTACAATAAGCCGCGTTCACGGAGGAAGTGGTGCATTTGGTCGACGCCATCGGGGCCGGTCTCTACGCCTTGCTGACGCTTCAGGCTGCCCTGTTCATGGTCATCGGCATTGCCTACGGCCTCGTGGTCGGCATCTTGCCCGGCCTTGGCGGCATCGTCGCGATGGCTCTGTTGCTGCCCTTCACCTATGGCTATGACCAGGCCGCCACCATCGCGCTTCTGCTCGGCGCGCACATCGCCACCATCTGGGGTAGCTCGGTCACCAGCATACTTTTCCGCGTGCCCGGCGCCTCCAAGAGCCTGGCGTTGATCTTCGACGGCTTTCCGCTCACGCAACGCGGCGAGGCGAGCCGGGCGTTGGGCGCCTCGGCCATGGCGGCGCTGATGGGTGGTATCTTCGGCGCGGTCTTCCTCGCCATCAGCATCCCGATTGTCCGGCCGCTGATGCTCGCGCTCGGGCCCAGCGAATATCTCATGATGGCGTTGTGGGGCCTGACCATCATCGCCACCTTCAGTGCCGGCTCCATCCTTAAGGGCCTCATCGCGGCGGCGCTCGGTGTGCTCACCGGCCTCGTCGGCATGGACGTGGTAACCGCGACCCCGCGCTTCACCTTTGGCACCCTGTTCCTCATGGACGGCATCTCCTTCCCGGTGGCCATGATCGGCATGTTCGCGGTTGCCGAGATGATGAAGCTCTACGTCATGGGCGGCGCCATCGTCACCCGCGAGGTAGGCGTCGAGAACAGCTCGATGTGGACGGGGGTGCGCGACGTATTCGAGCACTGGACCCTTGTGCTGCGCTCCAGCCTGCTGGGTTTGTGGATTGGGGTCCTGCCGGGGATCGGCGCCAGTGTCAGCGGCATCGCGGCCTATGCCCAGGCGGTGCAGACTTCGAAGACGCCGGAGCGTTTCGGCAAGGGCGCCATTGAAGGTGTGATCGCGCCTGACGCCACGCTCGGCGCCACCGAGGGCGGCGCGCTGCTGCCGACGCTCGCCTTCGGCATCCCCGGCGGGGAGGCTATGGCGGTGCTGCTGGTCGCTTTCGTCGGTCTCGGCATCGTGCCTGGACCTGAGATGCTGACGGAGCATCTCGACGTGGTGTTCAGTTTCGTCTGGATCGTCGTCATCGCCAGCACGCTCACGACCCTCGTCGGCCTCGCCATCATTCCCTACCTGGCGCGGCTGCCGACGCTCAATCCCAATATCGTCATCCCGATCGTGCTCTCGGTATGCTTCGTCGGCGCCTATTCCACCCACGGCACCATGGACGACGTCGTGGTGGCGATGGTGTTCGGCCTGATCGGCTATCTGATGGACCGCTTCAACTTCTCGCGCGCCAACTTCGTTATCGGCATGGTGCTGGCGGTGATGATCGAGCGCAACCTGCACCTGTCGCTGTCGCTCTATGGCGGCGACTTCATCTTCACGCGGCCGGTCACGTTGGCGATGTTCATTCTTCTTCTCGTCACCACCGCGCTGCCGTTCGTGCGCAAGTGGCGCCGCCGCAAGGCCGCGGATGCCGCCGCCCGCGTCGGGCAGGGGAGCCCGCCATGAGCCGGCGCATCCAGGAAAACCTCGTCCTTTGCGCCGTGCTGGCGATATTCATCGCGACAATCGTCGCCTGTATGGGTTACGGCGCGCGCGCCCGCGTGGTGCCGCTGCCGATCGCGGCGCTCGGTGCCATTCTGACGGTCGCCCAACTCATCTTGCAGAATTTGCCGTCGGTCGGCGACCTGCACCTGGACGCGCTAGAACTATTCACCAGTCGCGCGCCCGGCGCGGCTCCGGTGAAGCCCGCGGCGGGGGGAACAAACGGCGCGCCGGACGCGACGCGCTGGCGGCGCGAACTGATCGCGATAGGGCTGGTTCTGGTGCTGACCGGCATGTTCCTGCTGATCGGCCCGATCCCGTCCATCTTCCTGTTCTCAGCGGGCTATATGCTCGCCAAGCGACAATATAGCTGGCCCCTGAGTATCGCTTTCGCCGCGCTGTTCACCCTCGTCGTCTACGTCCTGTTCGTCGTCGTGCTGGGCGTGCAGATGGACAACAGTATTTTGGGATCGATGTTCGGCTTCTAGCCGCCGTATTTGAACCGGCGGCAGCAAAACGGAGGAAATGGAAGATGAGGATCTGGAAAACGCTGTTCTTGGCGGTGGCGCCAGTCGCGCTGCTTGCCATGGCGGGCCCGGCTTCGGCCGGCCCCTATTATCAAGGCAAGACCGTCACGCTGATCGTGCCCAACAGCCCGGCCGGCATGATGTCGCGCTACGCGCACCTCTTGGCGCCGCACATCGCCAAGAAACTCGGCGCCGCCGACATGCGCGTTACCAACATCAAGGGCGGCGGTGGGCTGAAGGGCACCAACGTGCTGTGGGCGTCCAAGCCGGATGGGCTGACCATCGGTTTCACCAACGTGCCGGCGCTCATCGTCGCCCAACTGGCGGAAAGCCCGGGCGTGCGCTTCGACGCCACCAAGCTCACTTATCTCGGGCGGGCGGCGGCCGAGCCGCGCGTGCTCTATACCGGCGCCAAGGACTCGATCAAGAACGCGAAGGACCTTACGAGCCTCAAGAGCCCGTTCAAGTACGCCGCCCAGGGCACCGATGAGGACTTCTATTCGGTGGCGGTGTTCGCCAAGGCCGCCGGCTTTCCGCTCGCCATGATCACTGGCTACGAAGGCGACGCCGACAGCCTGCTGGCGGTGATCAAGGACGACGCCGACGGCCATCTAACCAGCCTGACCAGCGCCATGGCGTCTTTCAAAGCGGGCGACACCCGGCCATTGGTGTTCTTCACGGAAAAACGGGCCAAGGAATATCCTGACGTGCCGACCGTGCTGGAACTGGTCAAGGACCCCAGCAAGAAGGCGCCGTTGGAGGCGATCGTGTCGATCGTCGCCATGAGCCGCGGCTTCTTCGGCCCCGCCAACATGAACGCCGAAGCAACCAAAGAGATGCGCGCGGCCATCGAAGCCACGCTCACCGATCCGGCGGTGCTCAAGGAGGCGGGTGCGCGGCACATGCCGATCCTCTCCTGGCCGGGCGCCGAGCAGCAGGTGCAGGTCAAGAAGATCGTGGCGGCGAGCCACGACCTGACCCCGATCCTGAAGGCGGCGTTGAAGTCGATCAAGTAAACCATTGATATAGCAAATAACGTCCCCCAGCCCATGGCTGGGGGACGTTCTGTTTTCCCTTCCGAAAATGTCATGTGGAATTCGATCGGAGTGATATCTACGCCCAAATTCCCCGTTCTTGCGTTCAAATTCCCTGTTCCTTCGCAATAATTCGCTGTTCCATTGAGTAGGGAATTTCGCTCTAGGTCCGCCAAATCATTGTGCGAATGGTGAGGCCTGAACGGTAAACTGGACTAAAATTGAAAAATTCTCTGCTAATTTCCCTGTTCGCAGGAAATTCAGCGGTGGAGACAGGTTCGACCGCGACTGCTTCCGCAATCGCGCATTTTTGCGCTAACTCAAGTCTTCCGGTCTCAGCGAGACGCCCGCGAGTTCGCGCCTATTTCGGGGCCGGACCAGGAGACTCCCAGTCTCCGCCACGCAGGGAAGGTGCCTTCAGGCGAGGGCCAGCTTGAGAAAGGGCTGTAGCTCAGGCGGTATGTCCGTCCGCTTTGCGATCGTCGCGGCGAGAGCCTTGTCGTTTTTGGCTTTATTGATCAACTTGACGAAGCCGAGTTCGGAGAGGCGGGCATCTTGGTTTCTGGTCACCTTATATGCGATCTCGGCATTGCCGCGATCCGCAAGGATATCGGTAACGGTTTCGCTGATCTGGGCACGATCAGCAATCGCCGCGAGGTGCTTTTGACCTTTTGTCTTGGCGATTTCGCCAAGACTTTCGTCTGTGAGCATGTTTGATTTTTCAAGAACCGGACCGGACACCGCGATATCGTCGTGACGCGATAAACAAACGACGACATTCTCCGGCGCATTGGTGACCGGCGCCAGTCTGTTGGTCAATTCGACCAGCGCGGAGTGCTCGGCCTTCTCGATCAGACGAACAATGACGTCGCCGAACACAGCGACATGATCGCCGGATAATCTCTCCGAATTGCCGAGAAACAGATCTGTCACGCGCCGCAGGATCGAAACCTGTTGCGACTCCGACGTTTTGCTCAGCGTCTTATCAAGTTCTTCGAGCAACGATTTTGCTTCGGACGACATGTTCGATCTAACTTGGCCGGAAGTTCGATTCCGGTGCCCAGGCTCATAGGGAAGTCTATCGATTATCTATAAGCCCAATTCAGCAAAATAGACTTAACGCCACCGGCTGAAATTGGTTTGCGATGGCAAGGGGCGATTTGTCCGACGTTCGAAGGAAAAGCCAAACGAATGGCTGCCGCGCGCAATCTTAATCCAGTTTATCGATTCACAATGTCGTTCCACATCTAGCTGCAATTAAAGCCTTTCCTCACGGCATTAACCTAAATTCAGGGCGTGGATACCCTTGTGGACCGAGAAATTCATCCACTTTGGTGAGGTGATGGAATCGCCTAAAGCAGCGCCATGATCGCGCTGCTCTGTGCCGTCTTGGCCTCGCTATTCAAGTCGAAGATCTGTCTTGAAACAGAGAACGCGGCGCTCCGACAACAATTGATTGTGTTGCGGCGCAAAGTGCGCGGCCGCCGGGGACGACAACTTCACACCCGGTCCTAAGAGGGCTTCAGCGCCACTATGCCCGGGTTTTGGTTTTCGGCACACACAGGCGGGGCAAGAAGTTTTTACATTCTACACCTTGGCCGATGGCCTTGCGTAAACTGCGCAAAACTCCTCACGCGCCACACGCGCTGCCGCCACCGCATTCGCATCAAGGCTGGGCGGGGATGCCAAATCCAACTGCAAGCACCCGTGATCGACGCGCAGCGGCGTGGAGACTAGGCTCCGCCGCTGCTTCAGGAAGCCGTTCATTTCTCCGGCCGTCGTCACCATTTTTGCGCTGACACAGGCCTCCATCCAGCAACCGATCTCCGTTGCAACGCCGTTGCCGAGAACTGCGATGAGGCCAAGCGACTGTACGCGCGCTAGAGCTTGTTCCAGCCGGTCGATGCTGCCGAGCTTCATCAGCTTCAGCTTGATAAAGTCGGCGGCGCCAAGTGCGGCCGCCCTTTCTACGTCCGACATGTCGCATATCAACTCGTCCAGCATCATGGGCACGGACGCGACGCGTTTGACGGCAAGTGCCGCGTCCCAATCATCCGCGGCGCATGGCTGCTCAAACAATTCGATTCCGGCCGGATCCAGGCCGCGGACGAACTTGCAGCCGTCTTCCTGCGAATAGCCTTGGTTGGCGTCGATTCGGATGGCCGCCCGTCCATTCAAGGCCCGTTGCACGAGACGCACGCGTGCGAGGTCAGCGCCGACGTCCCAACCGGCCTTCACTTTGATTGTCCTGTAGCCGGCCGCCAGCAGTTCCTCGAGTTCGGCCTCGATCGCGGCCGGGTCGGATTTGCTTAGAACCGCGAGCAGCGGCACCGAAGCGCCGGAACGGCACAGTGTAGGGTGTCCAAGCGCCATCTCAACAGCGGTTGCAAAGGCGGTCACCGTGAACGGATTTTCGTGCAACCGTGACATAACGCGCTCGGCGACATCACCCGTCGCGGTGCCCGGCAATTCCGCCCCGAGGATGCGCGCGGCGCGCCAGCTCTGATCGAGTGTCTCGTCCGTGTAGCCGGTGAGGATAGTCGCTTCGCCGATCCCCGAACGACCATCGACGAGCGTCACTGTAACAAGGAAGGTGTCGAATGCTTCAACACTGCCAAACGCCAGTTTATAGGGGGTATTCAGCGGCACCTTCAGAAGGTTCAGTTCGATCCGCTCTATGTTTGAATGCGGCATTTTCGTCCTCTTGCGGTGAGCGTCGCGGCGCGCGCTGGTGCAATGCCTCATTCAAGACATGCGCTTTTCGGTGCCTTCTCCGTTATTGTACGCGAAACAGCTTTGCAACCCGCCTGGCGAAATGACTTCGATACTTCGAAGCGATCGCGAAACGTATCCGAGTTCGGTAAATCGTCGCAGCACGCTTGTCACGGTTTGGCGGCGGGTATTGATCAATTGCGCGAGCTCTTCATGCGTGAGAGAAATTGCGACGCGTTCGCTTTCGTACTTGCCGTTCGGATCCGCCCGGCTCAAGGAAAGCAGTGCATAAGCCAAGCGCTGTTCGACGGATTGCGTCTGTAACTCGCCGAGTCGAAAATGAAGATCGCTCAGACGGTCGAGGAGGAGTTGGATTAACTTGATGCTCAGTTTTGAATTACACTCCAGAAGGCGGAGAAAGCGTGGCTTGCTGAGCATGATAAGGCGTGATGGCTTTTGCGCCACTGAGGTGGCGTCCCATTGCCCGCGCGACGTCAGCGAAGATAGTCCGATGAAACTGCCAGCGAGATGGATGCGTATCACGGACTCGTAGCCGGAAGCGTGGACCTGGTAGGTCTTGATCATGCCGGAAATAAGATAATGCAGACAATCGGCGGGCTCGTCCTGGCGATGCAGGATGGTGCCGGTGTCAACTTGCCTTTCAACGCCCACTTCCGCGAGAATCTCCGTTTCCGGTTGCGAAAGCGTCGAGCCGAGATCTATACCGAGCCTGAGGGCGTATTCCCGCATCTGCAGTTCAACTTCGCTATGGATGCATAATCGCCTGCAGCTTGCCTTTCAACGCCCACTTCCGCGAGAATCTCCGTTTCCGGTTGCGAAAGCGTCGAGCCGAGATCTATACCGAGCCTGAGGGCGTATTCCCGCATCTGCAGTTCAACTTCGCTATGGATGCATCGAATCGCCTGCAGCCCATTTGGCTAACAGCGCGTGGCGCATGAACATTAATGCAAATTAGGCTACAGCGGCAACCAGATCTGGCGAAGTCTTAGTTCCGGATCCGGCCTATATTATTGACACTGTCAGTTGGCTGACAGCATCGGCTAGCAGTGCGCGACTAGAAACCCTACGAAGAGGTCATTTCGGGAGAAACCCATGGAATTCGGCGTCAGATTGGCGGTACAGGGCGAAATGGGGGCCAAAGGCCAGGGCTGGGATTACACCAGGGAAATGGCTTTGGAAGCAGAAGAACTGGGGTTCGATTCAGTTTGGCTTCCCGATCATGTGATCAATGCGCACATGACCAAGCGCACTCCGATGCTGGAGAACTGGACGGTCCTGTCCGCGCTGGCGGCGTTGACGAAGCATGTCACCTTTGCCGGCCATACATTTAACAACTCGCTACGCAACCCTGCGGTCATGGCCAAGATGGCCGCTACCTTCGACGTGATGTTTGGCGGGCGGTTGATCTATTCGCTTGGTTCTGCATGGTTTCGCGAAGAGTCGAGGAGCTATGGATTGCCATGGGACGAACACGACGATCGCGTCGCCCGCCTGCGCGAGGCGCTCATTATCGCGAAGCGGCTTTGGACTGAGCCTGAGGTTAGCTTCAAGGGAAAATTTTACGAACTCGATAAAGCCGATCTTGAACCCAAGCCAATTCAAAAGCCGCACATCCCGATCTGGGTCCCTGGAGATTCTGAGGCCACGCGAGATCTGGTGGCAGAACTTGCAGACTGCTGGTTGATGTATTCCAAGCCGCCGGAAGTAATTGAAGAGTGGGCGCAGGATATGCGCACGCGCAGCGGTCGAAACATTCCGATAGCTGTTTCAACCGTCAGCCTTGCGGGCTTGTCCGACGAAAAGGTCACTGAATGGAGCTATAAATATGCAGAGGAGCGGAAGCATCGTTTCGCGGTGCCGCCGACCCCCGACGATGTCCTGCATGAAAATCTGTGGGGCCCGATCGAGCGCTGCGTCGATCGGGTGCGACAATGGCAGGTGGCTGGCGTGACGCATTTGGTTATACAACCTATTCCGCCGCTCGAAGGAATGCGCTTCTTCGCACGTGAGGTCATGCCAGCGTTTAAATAGAAAAGGCCGTGACCCCCATTTTCCTGAATTGCTTTCGCACATCGCGCCGCAGGCGTATGCGGGTAATCGCGCCTGAGCCAACTTTCTGTTAGAGTCCCACAAAAAGCGTAGACCATGTCCACGGAAACACACATGACCGCCGAAGCCGCGCAGTTTGCGGCCCGGCTGCAATACGACGATATTCCGAAAGAAGCATTGGAGATCGGGCGTCGCTGCATTCTGGATGGCTTGGCGCAGATCGCCGCCGGCAGTGATACCGAAGCCGTCCGCATCGTTGCCGAGGATGCTGCGGAGCAGGGTGGTCACGCCGATGCGCGCCTTCTCGGTTCACCCGACGTCAAGGTGCCGGCAGTGCTTGCCGCGCGCGTGTTGGGGACGGCGGGCCATGCCCTGGACTGGGACGACACGCAAGCCACCAAGGATGCCCGCCACACTTATGGTCTTCTCACCCATCCGACCATACCGCCGCTGGCAGCGGTGCTGAGCTTGGCGCAGGCGCGTTCGCCTGTCAGCGGTAAAGCATTCATGACTGCCTTCCAGGCAGGCTTTGAGGTCGAGTGCAAAATCGCCGAATGGATGCTGCCCGACGCCTACCGGCGCGGGCTGCACGCGAGCGCCGCCGAGGGCACGATCGGGGCCGCCGTTGCCGCCGCACGGCTACTCGAACTCGATGAGCGCATGATCAGGTACGCGATTGGCATCGCCTCGAGCTTGAGTTCGGCCGGCATTCGAGCGAACGTTGGTACTGAAACGAAACCTCTCCATTTCGGCAGGGCGGCCGAGAGCGGGCTGACTGCGGCCCTGCTTGCAGTGCGCGGTCTCGGCGCAAGCGATGCGGCGCTCGATGGCAAATACGGATTTCTCGGCGTGTTTGGCGGCGGGCATTTCCCCGAGAAACTGGTGCAGGGGTTCGGCCGCACTTATTCTATTGTCGATCCGGGCGTCAGCATCAAACCCTATCCGAGCGGCATACTCTCCCATCAAGCCATGGACGCCATGCTTGCTCTGGTCATGCGCGAAGAGCTCACCGCCGACGAGGTGGCTGGCGTTGAGTTCCACGCAGGCAGCAATATCCTGAACCCGCTCGCCTATAGGTTTGCTCGCGACCACCTTGAGGCGAAATTCTGCATCCCGGCGCTGCTGGCGATGATCATTCTCAGGTGCCGCGGAGGGAAACAGGAATTTACCGACGCTTTTGTTGCCTCAAAAGCGATGCGCGATCTACAAGCGCGCATTTCCGTCCATCTCGATCCGAAGATCGAGGCCATGGGTTTCGATAAGATCCGATCACGCATCGAACTGACGACGCCGGACGGCCGACGTTTTGTGCAATGGGCCGACGAACGCTATCGCGGTAGTCCGGATCATCCGATGACGGATGCGGAACTCGAATCGAAAGTCTATTCCGCGACCGAGGGAATCCTGGACCGCGCCCGGCAAGATGCGCTTATCGCGGCTATTTGGTCGATTGACGGGGAGCAGACCATCGACAGCGGTGCGTTGGCCGATTTGCTGCATACGTGAAAGGCGGTTTGACCTGCCCCTTTCGGACAGCGCCAAGAGTATGGGTCTTTGGACAAAGATGTGGCGGTCGCTCACCTCGTTCAGGGATCAGGTGCCGCCGTTGTTCCACGGACCAGCAGGGGCGCTTCGAATTCGCAACTATGGATGCGGTCATTCTTTTCTATAGCTGACAGGATGGCTGCCGCTGCCGCGCGTCCCATGTCGAGGGCCGGGACGTCGATGGTGGTGAGTGCTGGCCGGATATGTTCGGTCAACGGAAGATTGTCAAAACCGGTAATCGAGAGCCGCTGAGGGACGGGGATGCGCCGATCCAAAGCCTCGAGCAGGACGCCGAGCGCGATAACGTCGTTACCGCAAATGAGCGCGGTGGGCAGGTTGTCCTGCTCGACCAATTGCGCCAAGGCGCTGCGTCCCTCCCGGATCCCGTAAGGCACCTGCATGGTAGTGCCCATCGCTAATCCGAGACCATGAGTGGCGAGCCGTTCTGTCACGGCATCGAGCCGATCCCGTGCGCGGTCATTGCCGGTGGTGATGCCGGCGATCATGCCGATCCGCCTGTGCCCGAGCGCCACGAGGTGGTCAACGATCGCGTGCGCCGCCTTGCGGTTCGAGAATCCGATGTTCGGTCGGCGTTTGCGCGGATCATAAGCCCAAATATTGACGTAGAGAGCGCCGGCCCGCTGCAAGATTTCGTAGGCGGCTTCGGCGTGATCGTTGCCGACCAGAAGCAACCCCTCGACGCCGCGCTCGATCAGCCGCCGAACCTGCAACGCCTCCGCGTCGAGGTCGTAGTTGGAGACCGCGACCAGCAATGTATAGTTCGCCGCCTGCAATTCGCTCTCGAAGGCGTTGATGCTGGCGGCGAAGATGGCATTGTTCAGCGTTGGGATGATCGCGCCGATCGTATAGGTCCGATTGGAGGCGAGCGCGCGCGCCGCCGCATGCGGGTAGTAGCCGATCTGCGTCATCACCGTTTCGACGCGCTGGCGCAGATCGGGCGCGACCAGCGGCGAGCGGTTGAGGACGCGCGATACCGTCGCCGTCGACACGCGGGCCATGCGCGCGATGTCGAGTTGCGTCGGCTGACGTCTGATCTCCCCCGCCAAAATTGCCCCTCCGCTTATTGACAGGCGCTGTTTAGAGGCTCATTCTATGTCAAAATGTAAGCGCTTACAAAAGCGCATTCGCGTAGGGAGGAGTGTCGGCTTGAGGTTAAGCAGCCGCCGCGCGTTCGCGTTGCCGCGCCTCGCTGCACGCCTGTCCCCTCGCGCCCGACGAGGGGAGGCACGCGTGCCATGAGCGTTGTCTTCGCCCTTTTCTGGATGACCAGCGCCGCCTTCGTCGGCGATGTCTTGCTCGGCAAGATCGGCGTTATTACCGGTGGCGCCGTGCATCAATTTCTCGGCGATCTGTCGCATTTCATTCTGCTGGCCTTCACCGCCGCATTCCTCACCGCTGAATGTCTGCGGCGGGAAGCGCGCCGCGATGCCGCGAACACTGACGCCGTGGCGCCGAACAATTTGCAGGCTCCGTCGAACTAAACAACCGGGAGGTTACACCATGAATGAGATGAAGGAACGCCGCCTCGACCGCGGTCTCCGCGAGATCAATCACATGAAGGGCCGCACCCCGGCCAAAACCGACGAGTTGCAGTCGGAAGAGCGTCGCCGCTTCTTCGCGCTCTCCGCCAAATTCGGCTTTACCGCCGCGATAGTTGCCGCTGCCGCTGGCACGCTGCTGTCGGAGGAAGCGTCGGCTCAAACCGCGAGTGAAGAACGCGAGCGCGAGAAAGCCGCGAAAATCAAGATCACGCTGGCGACCGAGTACCGCATCGGCACGACGCGGTCCTATCCGATGATCCAGCTCAACGTGAAAGAAAACCTGCAGAACTTCACCAACGGCAATATCTACGTGAAGCTTCAGCCGGGCGGGGCGCTTGGCACCGGCACGGCGCTGGCGCAAAAGGTGCAGGCGGGCACCGTGCAAATCGGCCAGTTCAGCCTGTCGAACTTCGCCCCCTTCGCGCCGGCGGTCGACCTGATCAATCTTCCTTATTGGTGCGGCGAGAACCAGAAGTTCGTCAATCTCGTCACCAGCGGCGTCTGGGAGAACCAGGTCAACAAGCTGGTGCGCGAGAAAGGTTTCGAGCCGATGTTCTATTTCTGCATCGACCCGCGCACGGCGGCCAAACGCCGCGGCCTGTCGGAAGGGCCGTTCAAGACGCCGGCCGATCTCACCGGCGTCAAGTTCCGCGTTCCGGGCTCGGAGATCCTCAAGCAGTTCTACCGCCTGCTCGGCGCCAATCCGACGCCGGTCGCCTGGGGCGAAACGCCGTCCGCGCTCAAGCAGGGCGTGGCCGACGCGCTCGATCCTTCGCTCGGCGCGCTCTACGCCTTCGGCTTCAAGGATATCCTGTCGTGGGTGACCTTCAACCGGCCGGTGCCGGACAGCCAAGTCTATGCCATGAACAGGACCTGGTTCAGCAAGCTCGATACCGAGACCAAGGACGCCATCAAGGAAGCCGCCGACGTCTGCCTGCAGCAGAACCTGGCGCAGGTGCCGGCCTCGCGCGCTTTCGCGATGGCCGAAATGCGCAAGGCCGGCGTGCAGTTCTACGTGCCCAAGCCCGACGAGCTGGCGCAGTGGAAAGAGAAATCGGGCGCGCAGCGCAAGGAATGGGACGCCATCAAGACCAAAATTCTTGGGTCGGCCGACAAGTTCCAGCCGCTGGTCGACGCGGCCAACAAGCCGAGCAAGTACTTCGTCAACGACGTCTGATGCATCAAGCGGCCCCGCCCTTGATGGGCGGGGCCATTCTTCCAATCGACGTTCGGGGATCACCGTGGCCGATTTTCTGAGGCGATTTGACGCCAACGGCGAGCGCTGGCTGCTGCTCGGATTCTACATGTACATCGTGCTGGTCATCGCCATCGAAGTGGTGCGCCGCTTCGGGCTCGCCTATTCGAGCACGTGGGGCGAGGAGACGGCGCGCTTTGCCTTCATCTATCTGGTGTGGATCGGGGCGGCCTCCGCCGTGCGCGAGCGCGCTCATATCCGCATCGACGTGATCAGTGACCTGTTGCCGCCGCGCGGCACGGCGCTGATCTATATGTTCGCCGATCTGCTGACGCTTATCCTCGCCTGCGGAACCCTGTATTGGACGATTTCGCCGGTCGTGACCTCGATTACGTTCCACTCGGTGACCGAAGGCCTGCGCATCACCCGCGCCTGGTTTGTGGTCGCGGTTCCGTTCGGGTTCTCGCTGGTGATTTTGCGCACCGTGCAGTCGATGGTGCGCGACATTTCGGATTTTCGCTCCGGCCAGTCGCCTTACCGCGGCAAGCGGCTGTTCGACTAAGACATGCTGTACCAAACCCCCGGCGCAGTGCTCGACCTTGGTTGGACCGTGATGGGTCCGATCCTGCTGATGGTCGTTCTGTTCGCACTGAGTGTGCCGGTATGGGTAGCGCTGGGTTTCTGCTCGGTGGCGCTGCTGCTCGCAACCGGTGTGCTACCGATGTCGTTGTTCGGCGAGGCGTTGTTCGACGGCGTCGATGCCTTCGCGCTCATCGCAATCCCGCTTTATATCCTGACGGGCGATGCTCTGGTGCGTAGCGGATTGTCGAACCGGCTGATCGACATCGCCGAGGCGACGCTCGGCTCGCTGCGCTCCGGCCTCGGTACTTCCACTGTGCTCGGCTGTGGGTTCTTTTCCTGCATATCTGGTTCGGACGCCGCTGGCGCCGCGGCGGTCGGGCGCATCATGCACAAGCGCCTCGTGCAGCGCGGTTATCCGCCGGCCTATGCCTGCGCGCTGGTCGCCTCCGGCTCCTGCACCGGCATCCTCATCCCGCCGTCGATCTCCTACATCATAATCGGACTGGTGCTCGGCATATCCGCTTCGACCTTGTTCGTCGCCGCTGCCATCCCCGGCGTCATGATCATGTTTGCGATCATGGCGACCAACGTCGTCCTCAACCGCATCTACGGCTACGAAAACAGTGACGACCGGTTTTTATTTCGCCGCTGGATCAAGGCGGTCTGGGACGGACGCTACGCGCTGGCGATCCCGATCATTATCTGGGGCGGCATCTATTCCGGCCTGTTCACGCCGACGGAAGCAGCCGCCGCAGCAGTCGTCGTCACCATCGGCATCGGCTTTTGGCAGGGCACGCTGGAGCTCGCCGACTTTCCGAAGATGCTGGAATCATCGGCCAAGGTAAACGGTGTCATCGTGCCGATCATCGCCTTCGCCCTTCCGCTGGCACAGGCGTTGTCGGCGCTCAACGTGCCCCAGGCCATGGTGCAGGAGATTACCGAGATCACCACGGACCCGACATTGATCATCCTCATGATGCTCGCCGTGTTCATCCTGGCGGGCTGCGTCATGGAAACCACACCCAACATCGTCATCCTGGCGCCAATCTTGCTCCCGGTCGCCCAGGAAATCGGTATGGATTCGATACAATTCTGCATCTTCATGGTAACGGCACTCGGCGTCGGGTTTATCACGCCGCCGCTCGGCCTCAATCTGTTCGTGCTGTCCGGCCTGACGGGCGAGAAGATCTTGCCTATTGCCGGCAAGGCCGTTCCCTATGTCCTGGCGATGCTGGTCGTTGTGCTGATGCTCGGCTTTATTCCGATGTTGTCGCTTTGGGCGCTGCGCTAGAGCTCCTTGGAGTAGGAATCGATATGGAGAGCGAATATCTCAAGCGTGCTGCCAAGACGGCCGCGACCGGGGAAGCCGACGTGTGCGCGACTGTTCAAACCATGCTCGACGAGATCGAAGCCGGCGGCGAAGACAAGGCGACCGATTATTCGCGCCGGCTGGACAAATGGGATGGCACCATCGTCGTAACGGCGGCCGAGCGCGAAGCGGCCGCGGCCAAGGTGCCCGCGAAGCTCAAGGACGATATCCGTTTTGCGCATGACAAGGTGCGGCAGTTTGCACAGGCGCAGCGCGCTGCCATCCTCGATACTGAGTTGGAACTGCTGCCCGGCCTGATCGCGGGTCACCGCAATATTCCGGTGGCGACGGCCGGCTGTTACGTGCCGGGCGGGCGCTACACCCACGTCGCCTCCGCCATCATGTCGGTGACAACCGCCAAGGTGGCGGGCGTGGATAATGTGATCGCCTGCTCGCCGCCGCGCCCCGGCGTCGGCATTAATCCAGCGGTGCTCTTTGCGCTCGATCTTTGCGGCGCCGACACGATTCTCAATCTTGGCGGTGTGCAGGGCATCGCGGCGCTGGCTTTTGGCCTGTTCACTGGGTGTCCCGCCGAAATTCTCGTTGGCCCGGGCAACCAATACGTGGCTGAGGCCAAACGCATCCTTTACGGCCGGGTCGGCATCGACATGTTCGCCGGCCCGTCCGAGATTCTGATCATTGCCGACGACAGCGCCGATCCGGAAATCGTCGCGGCCGATCTCGCGGGACAAGCCGAGCACGGCTATAACTCGCCGGCCTGGCTGATCACTTTGTCGCGCGCCTTGGGCGAAAAGGTGCTCAAGCTGGTGCCGCGTTTGATTGCCGATCTGCCGGAGCTCAATGCGAAGAACGCCGAGGCGGCTTGGCGCGATTATGGGGAGGTCGTGCTGGCGGGCAGCCGCGAAGAGGCCGTGACGCTATCGGACGCCTATGCCTCCGAGCATCTGGAGGTGCAATGCTCCGACCTCGACTGGTGGTTCGCGCATTTGCGCAATTACGGCTCGCTGTTTCTTGGCGAGGAAACGACGGTCGCCTATGGCGACAAAACGTCCGGACCCAACCACATCCTCCCGACCAAGGGCGCGGCGCGATATACCGGCGGGCTTTCGGTCGGAAAATTTCTCAAGACCGTCACCTGGCAACGCATGTCCCGCGCGGCGAACAAGGAGATCGGCACCGTAGCGGCGCGCCTGTCGCGGCTTGAAGGCATGGAGGCGCATGCGCGCACCTGCGATGTTCGCCTCGCCAAGTGGTTCCCCGGTGAGAATTTTGATCTCACCGCGGCGGATTGAGGTAATTGCCGGTGTCGGCATTTCTCTCCGATCTGTTCTCGCTCGCAGGCCGGGCGGCGCTGGTGACGGGCGCGTCATCGGGTCTCGGCCGGCACATTGCAGCGACACTCGCCCACGCCGGCGCGCAGGTCGTTTGCGTCGCGCGCCGGCGTGATGCGCTCGCGGCGCTGGTGTCCGAGATCGCGGCGGCGGGCGGCGCCGCGGTAGCACGCGAGGCCGATCTGTCGCGCGCGGACATACTGGAGGATTTGGCGGCGCAGGCGGCGGGCGATTTCGGTCCGCCGACTATCCTGTTCAATGCCGCCGGCATCAATCTGCGCGAGCCGCCGGACACCGTGAGTTGGGAGAGCTGGAACCGAACCTTGCACCTGAACCTGAGCGTACCGTTCTTTCTGGCGCGCGCGCTGATGCCGGGCATGACCGCCGCGGGCGGCGGCGCCATCATCAATATCGCGTCCTTGCAGTCGTACCGCGCCTTCGCCAACAGCATGCCCTATGGCGCCTCCAAGGGCGGCATCATTCAGCTTACGCGCGCCATGGCGGAGGCCTGGTCGCGCCATGGCGTACGCGCCAACGCGATCCTGCCGGGCTTTTTCCCCAGCAAACTGACGCAGCCGGTCTTCGGCGATCCCGCCTTGGCGCAGCAACATGCGCAGGCGACGGCCATCGGGCGCAACGGCGAGCTTGCCGATCTCGATGGCGCCATCGTGTTCCTGGCCTCGAAGGCGTCCGCCTATATCACCGGGCAGGTCCTTCCGGTCGAAGGCGGCTATCTCGCAAAATGACGCCCGTATGAAAGCGCTCGTCTATACCGGCCCGGAGACTATGACGCTGAGCGACGTTCCGGCGCCGCGTGCCGCAAATGACGAAGTGATTATCAGCGTTGAAGCCGTCGGCATTTGCGGGTCCGACATGCACGCTTACCTCGGCCACGACGAACGCCGGCCCGCGCCGCTGATCCTAGGGCACGAGGCGGCCGGCACGATCGCAAGCGGGCGCGGCGAGGGGCGGCGCGTGACGGTCAATCCGCTGGTCACCTGCATGACCTGTGCGGCATGCCGGTCCGGCCGGACCAATCTCTGTGCGTCGCGTCAGATCATTTCCATGCTGCCGCGGCAAGGCGCATTCGCGGAACAGATCGCGATTCCGGAACGCAATCTGCTTGCGGTACCCGACGACGTCGCTCTCGATAAGGCCGCGCTGTGTGAGCCGCTTGCTTGCGCGTGGCATGCCGTGACACTGGGCGTGGCTGCGTCTGCGGTGCCACTGCCGGAAGCGCGCACGCTCGTCATTGGCGGTGGTCCGATCGGCGTCGGCGTCGCGCTATCGCTTGCAGCGTTCGGCGCGGATGACATCGCCATCATCGAGCCGAACCCGGTGCGGCGCCCCGCCCTCGCGCGCGCGGGCAAATTCAAGGTCGTTTCGTCCGCCGAGGATGCATCCGGTCCGTTCGATCTCGTCGTCGACGCTTATGGCGGCGAGGCCACGCGCGCGGTCGCGAGCAGGACCGTACGTCCAGGCGGCGTAATCGTGCATATCGGGCTTGCGGGCGGCGCGGGCGGACTCGATGTGCGGCGCATGACGCTGCAAGAGGTCACGTTTATCGGCACCTACTGCTACACGATTGCCGATTTCGCCGACACCTTTGCGGCGATGATCGCCGGCCGCTTGGGTCCGCTCGATTGGTTTGAAACCCGGCTTCTGGCCGACGGCGCGCATGCGTTTGCCGATATCCGCGCCGGCCGCAACGCTTTTCCCAAGATCGTTTTGCGGCCTTCATAATCAATGCTTGTTCTTACTATCTCCTGAAATGGAAGCGTTCCTGCCGGCTGGGGCATTGGGCACCGAAAAGCTTATCCGCGTCTATCCGGTCAAATTACCAGACCGACTATCCCCATCGTCA
This sequence comes from uncultured Alphaproteobacteria bacterium, assembly GCA_963773115.1. Lineage (GTDB taxonomy): Bacteria > Pseudomonadota > Alphaproteobacteria > Rhizobiales > Xanthobacteraceae > Pseudolabrys. Next base: position 187,940 of record CAVYZZ010000003.1, read on the forward strand.
GCATGAAACCGAGCGCCAAACGCCGCACGCCCATATCGCTCAAGCGAGCAAACAGAGCGCCGCCCAGCCAGGTTGCCGCCATGTAGGGAATGCAAAGCAAGCCTGCCGACAACCCGAGCCGCGTCGTGACAGCGCCGGCGAAGACCAGCATCACGATTCCTATCGCTGAAATGGCGGTGACAAAGACCGTCAAATTGGCGCGCGTTACCGTTTGTGGATCGGGGCCGGACAGCAGATAAAGAATGACGGGCGGCGCTCCGACGCTGGTGGCACCGAGAAATACGCCGACGATGCTGCCGAGCGCGATCGAGGTGGCCGGCCGCGGCGACCCGGAATAGCGAAGCCCGGTCAACAGCCCCAGGCTGAAGACCACGACCACGGCGGCAATAAGCTTGCGCGCAATGAACGGGTCGAGAGTGATCAGCAGAAAGCCGCCGATTGGTATCGTGAAGCACGCCGGCACGATGAGATAGAGCAGCACCCGCTTGTTGATCCGCGGCCAGGCATCGGGAAACATCACCAAGGCGGCGGCCGTTTCCAGAACCAGAGCGGTGACCACCGTCGGCACCGGCCCGATCAAGAAACTCAGCGGCGGCGCCATCAGCATGGCGCCGCCAAAGCCAGTGGTTCCGCGCATCAAGCCGGCAATCACCACCACCGCCACGACGACGACCTCATTCAGGTCCATCGACGCACCCGCGGCCGGTGAAGCGCCGGTGTGGCCGGCTGTGTCATTGCGCCCCCGCCTTGGTCCCGCTGCGGCGCTGCGTGTAATGGAACGATTTGATGTCCGGTCGCGACGCGATCTCCCGAAGCAAGGTGACCAACGGCGTCGCGGCCAGCGGGTATTCGGTTTTGATCGGTCCGGCCGCCTTCAACGCTTTATATTCGCCGTCGGAATAGAAGGCCGCCAGCAGCAGATCGTCATCGGATTGGAAAGGTCCGCGCTCGCGCCGGATGCGTTTGACGGCCGGCTCCAGCAGGTCTCCGGGCCGGCGCTTGACCGGCTCGGCGCCGTTGCTGACACGGTCGAAAATATTCTGGTCGATTGGGCCGGCGATCTCGCCGTAGTAGCCCAGGACATATTTGCGCACTTCATCGGGCACGGTGCCGTAGCGCTCTTTTCCCATCACATTGAGCACCGCCTGGGTCATGACGAATTGAGCGAACGGGCTGACGATGATCGGGTAGCCCAGGTCGCAGCGCACGCGTGCTGCTTCTTCCAAGATCTCCGGTAATTTGTTCTCGATCCCCAGCGGAGCCAGCTGCGACTTCAGGTTCGAAACCATGCCGCCCGGCATCTGGTGCTCGTAGTGAAACGAATCGTGCTCGACGATTTGTCCCACCGGCTTGCCCTCACGATGCGCGATATAGCGCAGCCGCTCCGCCGCTTCCTCCACCAGGTCGAGATCAACGCCGGTCTCGTAGCCTTGCCGCGCGATATTGCGGACGAAGGCTTCGGTCGCGGGATGCGAAGCGCCGTTGGCGAGCGTGGAGGTCGCGGTGTGAACGACATCGACGCCGAGCGGGACCGATTGCAGGGCCACGTAAGGCGCGAGGCCGGTCAGGCAATGCGAGTGCAACTGCAAGGGAAGACCGCCGCAGGCCGCCTTGGCGAGCGGAACGAGGGTAGCGGCGCGCTCAGGCGTGAGCAGTCCGCTCGGGTCCTTGAGAAAAATCGCGTCCGCGCCGAGCGCGGCCAATTCCTTGATCTTTCGCACGTAGTATTCGTCGGTATGAACCGGGCTGACGGTATAGACGACGCCTGCGTCGACATAGAGTCCGGCCTTTTTTCCCGCCCGCACCGGCACTTCCATGTTGCGGATGTCGTTGAGTGCGTCATAGGGCGTGTGATAGCGGATGCCGTTGGCGAAGATGCGTTCGGCCGTGAGCGCGACGATATCGTCGGGGAAGAATTCAAAGGTGAACAAGCTCTGGCCGCGCGTCATCACGATCAGCGGCGTGTGCTTCACCCAAGAGCTGACGATACGCATGCGCTCCCACGGATCCTCGCGCAGATAGCGGACGCAGACATCGAATACGGCGCCGCCCACCAGATCGATGGCTTCGAAGCCGGCACGGTCGAGCAGCGGGGCGAGGCCCGACATCATGGCCGTGGTCATGCGCGTCGCCCATAGGCACTGGTGCGCATCACGCAAGGTGACGTCGATCAGCCGCACTTTCCGTCCGCCGCTCATGGCAGCATTTCCCTTTCCACCCAGCGCGTGTCGGCGCTGCCCTCGCGAAAGGCGCGCTCGTTCAGCAGCTTCCGATGAAACGGGATCGTGGTCGCGATGCCGGCGACCGCAAAACGATCGAGCGCGGCTTGCGCCGCGGTCAGCGCCTCATCGCGCGAGGAGGCCTTCACGATCAGTTTGCCCAGCAGGGAATCGTAAAACGGCGGGACATTGTAGCCTTCATAGACGTGGCTGTCGAAGCGAAGACCCCGGCCCTCCGGCGGTCGCCATTGGCTCACCACGCCGGGGCAGGGGTGGAAGCCCGCGCTCGGATCTTCGGCATTGATGCGGAATTCGATGGCGCTTCGTCCACTTGGCTGTGCCGGCTGCGCAATGGACAGCCGCTCCCCCGCCGCCACCTTCAATTGCTCCGCCACCAGATCGACCCCGAATATTTCTTCCGTTACCGGATGCTCGACCTGGATACGCGTATTCATCTCGATGAAGAACCATTTGCCGCTCTCGAGATCGTAGAGAAATTCGATGGTGCCGGCACCTTCGTAGCGCAATTCACGAACCAGCGTCACCGCGGCTTCCGCCATCTGCCGGCGGCTGGCGGCATCGAGGATAGGGGAGGGCGCTTCTTCCACCAGCTTCTGGTAGCGGCGCTGGATGCTGCAGTCGCGCTCCCAAAGGTGAATGGCATTGCCATGCGCATCGCCGAAGATCTGAATCTCAATATGCCGTACACGCGGGAAATAGCGCTCGAGATAGACGTCTGGTTGCCCGAAGGCCGCCGCTGCTTCGGCCGATGCTTGCGTGAATGAGCTCGCAAAAGCCTTCGGCTCCTGAACGATGCGCATGCCGCGTCCGCCGCCGCCGCCGGCCGCCTTCAGCAGGAGCGGAAAGCCGATATCGGCGGCTAGCTGCGTGGCTTCCTCGGCAGCGCTGTAGGCGTCCTCGGTGCCCGGCACGATCGGGATTCCGAACTTTTTTGCAGTGCGGCGTGCCGCCACCTTGTCCCCCATCATCGCGATTACGTCAGCGCCCGGGCCGACAAAGGTCAGTCCGGCTTCGCGGCACTCGGCGGCAAAGCCGCTTTTTTCCGACAGAAATCCGTAGCCAGGATAGAGCGCGTCGCAGCCGGACCCGAGCGCGGTGGTAATCAGCGCGCCGGCATTCAAATAGCTTTGCGACGACGGCGCGGGCCCGATGCAGATGGCGCGGTCGGCTGCGCGCACATGACTCGAGGTGCGATCGGCGTCCGAATAGACCGCCACCGTTTCCAACCGCAGCTTGTGGCACGCGCGCACCGCGCGCAAAGCGATCTCGCCGCGGTTCGCGATCAGCACTCTTTTCAAGCGCCAATCGTCCTTCTTCGAACACAACTGAACGACGGCAGCATGCAGACCAAAAAATCATCTTGCAAGAATATTCTTTTTATTATTTGATAAATTGAACGCTTTGACCAATGCGACGCTCGCGCGCTTAAGACCATGAGCAGCGGGCGTAATTATCAAACGGCGCCGCCACAATCGCAGGTGAGCAAGCCGGCAGCTTTCTTCCAGGGCACAAGGGGCGCTCGTTGCGTGCGTCACGCGGTCCCGGGGGATGAGACTGCGCAATAAGCGCAAGGGGAGGACGATCATGGCTTTACGAAATGAGAAAATGAATGCCGCAGTAGTTGCTCTGCTGGGAGCAGCGATCGCGTTTGCTGCACCGACGGCCGCTAGGGCCGCCGATGCCGTGCCGGTTCTGCTGTGCCCGTTCGGCTGCGGTCCGATTGCAGGCGACACCATTCTGATGAATCAGATGGTCAAGCAGAACAAGAACGTCATGCTGCTGCCGCAAGAAACGCCCGGCTACATGTACAACATCCGCGAGATGGCGCAGAACAAGGCCAAGTGGAAGACCTCGCTGTTCTCCACGGAAGACACGCTGATCCAGACTGCGTATTTCGGCGGATCTGGCGACATGAAGCAGTTCCTGCCCGAGCCGGTCAAAGTGCCGTTTAAGCTGCTGTACGGCGAGGCTTGGTGGGGCCAGGGCAAATTCTTGGCGACCTTTGACTGCAAACTGAAATCCATGGCGGATCTGAAGGGCAAGCGCATTTCGCTTGGCCTGCGCGGTCAGTCGGACTGGGGCGTGTTCTCGACGCTGTTCCTGAGCACGGCCTACGGCATCAACAAGGACAATGCCGACATTCGCTATCTGACGCCCGCCCAGCTCACCCAGCAATTGATCGACGGCGCGACCGACGCGGCGGTAACGCCGATCGGCGCCGAGCCCAATCTCAAGGAATATCTTATTCCCGGTGCCGTCCGGCAGCTCGAAGCGACCGGCAAGAAGATTTGCTACCTCGGGGTGACCAAAGCCGACGTGGACAAGGTCAACAAGAAATACGATGCGACCTTCATCTATGTGGAACTGCCACCCAAGACGCTCCCCGGCCAGGACAAGCCGCTTGGCGTCGGTTTCGACCGCGCGTTCAAAGCGGCGCATCCCGAATTCCCGGCGGACAAGGCCTACAAGGTCGTGATGGCCGTCGCGCAGCTTGGACCGAAGATGAAGGAGCTGAATGCGCTCTGGAGAATCTGGTCGCCTGAGCTAATGACCTGCGGTCTGTCGGATGAGAACACCCATCCGGGCGCCATCAAGGCGTACAAAGAGCTTGGCTGGTGGGATAAGCGCAAGACCTGCGCGCCGATGACCTATCCCAAATAGCTGAAACGCGAACCGAAAACCTTCGGGCCGGCTACTCGCCGGCCCGAAGGCCAAGGGGCAAGAGGCAATCCCAGAACACGGAAACGCTGCGGGCCGGCCCGGTCGGCGCGTCGTGAGCTGGCAGCCTGGAGGCTTGGCTTCGATGGGATGGATGCGCCTTAAGTTGGCTGCCGACGTGCCGTTTCTGGCGGTCGGCACGCTGCTCACGGTTTACATCGGCGTGGCCACGTTCGGCTATGTGAAGAACTCGTCCGAGTATTATTCCAACTTTATTCTCGGCGTCTGCCTGATGTCGGGGCTGCTCGCCATCCGTCTTCTCTGTCACGAGAAGATCGACGGACCTGAGAGGCCGTGGTTCTGGCCACGCTTCGCGTTCACCATCGTGGCGCTCGTCATGAGCACGGTTGCGATGACCTATGTGCGGGTCAACGCCGTGCATCTTGAAACGAACCAGCCGTTCTTCTCCGACACCGACATGGTTTTCGGCTGGCTGATGACGGTGTCGATTCTGATGTTGTGCGCCATTCACTGGGGCCTGTTGTTGACCACGGTGATCGTCATTTCGATCGCCTATTTCTTTTTCGGCTACCTGATCCCCAATCCGCTGCTGGTCACGCCGCATTACGACGCCAAGTTCATCATGAACTATATCGGTCTCGGCACCAATCAAGGCTTCTATTTTCTGACCCAGATTGCCGCCGATTCCATCTACTTCCTCATCATCTATGCGGCGGCGCTGTTCGGTGTCGGCATGCTCAATATGGTGCTGGAAGTCGGCAAGGTAACCGGTCGCCGCGTATCCGGCGGTGCCGCGGCGCCGGCGATCATCGGCTCCGGCATTGTCGCCGCGATCATGGGGCAAGCCGTCTCTAACGTGGTGCTGACCGGGCGGCTGACCATCCCGATGATGAAAAAGCACGGCTATGATGCCTCGATGGCCGGCGCGATCGAAGCCACCGCTTCCTCGGCCGGCCAGATCATGCCGCCGGTGCTCGGGCTCGCCGCCTTCATCATCGCCTCATTTCTCAATCGCCCCTATATCGAGGTCGCGCTGGCGGCGACTATCCCCGCCTTGCTTTATCTCGTGGGTGTTGCGATTGCCGTGACCGTCTACGCCAAGCGGCGCAACCTGCCCAAGCTGACCGAAAAAGCCGATCTGATGATGATCGCGCGCATGTCGCCGACATTCCTTATCTCATTCGGCGTCGTGCTGTGGCTGCTGCTGGGCTATCGCTCGCCGGCGATTGCCGGCCTGTGGGGCATCGTGCTGGCGCTCGGGTTTTCGATGTTGCAGGGACGTTACCGGCCGAAATGGAAGGAGCTTTACGAGGCGGTAGACGAAGGCTTTGTGCTGGTCGGCGTGCTCTCCCTGTTGCTAGTGGCCATCGGGCCGCTCGGCCAAGTGATGCTCACGACCAACCTGTCCGGCCGGCTCGGTATAATCTTGTTGCAATATTTGCCGGATTCAAAGCTGCTGCTGCTGATCGCGACCATGGTCGTTTCGCTGATCCTTGGCATGGGGCTGCCGACACCGGTGGCCTATATCATTGTGGCGCTGGCGCTGGTGCCGTTTTTGCAGCAGATCGGCGTGCCGCCGCTGGAGGCGCATTTTTTCGCCTTCTACTTTGCGGTCTTCTCGACGCTGACGCCGCCGGTCGCCGTCAGCGTCTTGGCCGCGGCCAAGCTCGCGAAGGCCTCCTATGCGCAGACCGCCATCAACTCGATGAAGATCGCCGCCACCACTTTCATCATCCCGTTCGCCTTTGTCTATTCGCCGGTGCTGATGTCCTTCCCGCATTTGACCTGGAACGTGGTGCCGCAAATACTGGAAGTGCTGGCCATTCAGTTTACGGTTTCGATCGCCGCCTATGGCTATTACCTGCGCAACCTGAATATCTGGGAGCGCGGCATCTTCGCTGTGGCCGCGCTCATCGGATTCTTTGCCATGACTTGGGGCCAGATCTATTGGCATTGGTCGTTGATCGCCATCGCCGCCGCGATGACGGTCTGGCTGCTTGCCACCCGCGCGCGCTATCCGCATCTGGAAAAAGCGGTGGTATGATGGCACGTTGGTTGGAGCTTTTCGCGGACCGAGGGGGCTTGTGGAAATTGATGGCGCAAAGGCGCTTGCTAATATGAAAAAGCCCGTCTTAGTGAACGGTCCGTCCATGGCACCGATCCAGGACGAGATGACCTCGGCTGAAACCAGGCCGCCACGGCGCCGGTCGCGTGCCGCGGCGCATACGCCTGTGGCCGGCCTGCAGACCGAAGTCACACAGCTCCGCGCACAAATCGTTCATGGTGCTGGAGACGGTCGTCTCCGCGCAGCGCCCGCTCAGCGTTTCTGATCTGACCGCGCTGATGGGTGTGCCGACGCCGACCATGCACCGGATCGTGCGCCTGCTCGATACCGACGGCTTTCTGCAGAGAGAACCGGGCAGCCGCCTCTACAGTCCCGGGCCGCGGCTGGTCGGCTTCGCCCTCGATACCATCCGGTCGTCGATGCGCTCGGCGCCGCGCCACGCCGTACTTGAGCGCCTTTCGGGCGCTGTGCGCGAGACTTGCAATTTCGGCATGCTGGTCGGCAACCACATCGCCTATCTTGACCGCGTCGAAGCAGCCTGGCCGCTCGGCCTCAAGTTCGAGTCCGGTTCACGCGTCCCCATTCATTGCACCTCGATGGGCAAGCTGCTGCTGAGCATGCTGCCCCGGCGAAGGCGCGAGGAGTTACTCAAGGGCTCCTCGCTTATGCGCTACACCGAAAATACCATCACCGAAGCCGGCGAGCTTGCCCGCGAGCTCGAGGAAGTCCGTAAACAGGGCTACGCGATCGACAATCAGGAATTTCTGGCCGGCGTCGTCTGCGTTGCCGCACCGGTGCGCGACAAGCGCGGCACCGTCTGTGCCGCGGTCGCGATCTCTGCACCGCTGGCACGGATGTCCGCCGCGGAAGCGGTCACGCACCTGCCTGCACTGTTCGAAGCGGCCGAGGAGCTAGGGCATCATCTCAGCCACGAATGAGTGCGAAAATAGCGGGAATGACAATGGGGCTGAGTTACGACGAGATAACCGAGATTCTCAAGATCATCGACAGCAGCTCTTGCGACGAGGTCGTGATCGAAACCGGCGATATCAAGCTGGTTGTGCGGCGGCGCGGCGCCGGCAGTGCGCCGCTGGCGGTCCTGCCCGAAATGTCGACTGTAGCCGAGCAAATTGCGGACGCGGCCACCGAGGCGCCTCGGCTTCAGCCGTCGAGCGCGCCCGCGGTGGCTGAAGGTCACATCGTCTTGCGCGCGCCCATGGTTGGAACCTTCTATCGCGCCCCCGCGCCCGACGCACCGCCCTTCGTCGAGATTGGTTCCAATGTGGAAAAAGGTGATCCGGTTTGCATCATCGAGGTGATGAAGCTGTTCACCACGATTTATGCCGAGTGTAGCGGCGAGGTCATCGAGATCGGCGCCGAGAACGCGACGCTCGTCGAATATGGCCAAGCCCTCTTCGTGATCGATCCGAGCTGAAACGAGCCGCGACACGCGGCGCTTTCAAGGCATGTCATGGCCGATGCCTCTACCGATCCGCTGTTCACGGTCGCGGGCCGCGGCATTCTGGTCGCCGGCGGGGCAGGCGGCCTCGGCGCGCCGCTGGCGCGGGCGCTGGCGCAGCGCGGCGCCAAGGTCCTGATTGCCGATATCGACGGCAAGCGGGCGAACGAAACCGCCGAGGCCATGCGGCGAGACGGCCACCAAGCCCTGGCGCGCCAACTCGACGTCGTCAGCACGCAGTCGTGTGCCGACGCCGTCGACGAAGCCGTGCGGCATTGGGGCCGGCTGGACGGGTTGGTGAACGCCACCGGCATCTATCGCGTCGCCTATGCCCTGGAATTTGAGGACAAGGCCTGGGACCAGACCATCGACATCAATGTGACCGGGGCGTTTCGGCTGGCGCGCGCGGCCGGCCGGGTCATGGTCCCGCAACGGGCCGGCGCCATCGTCACGCTGGCATCGGCGTCGAGCGCGGTCTCCAACCCCCGATACGCCGCATACGCCGCCAGCAAGGCCGCTGTCGCCCACCTGACCCGCGTGCTCGCAGTCGAATGGGCCGGCTACGGTGTGACGGTAAACGCGATCGGACCCGCCGTTATTCCCACGCCACTGGCGGCACCGATCGTCGATGACGAGCAACAACGTGCCATTGCATTGGCGCGCATCCCGATGGGCCGCTTCGGCACGCCAGACGACATCGTCGGCGCCGCAATATTCCTGCTTTCTCCTGCTGCCGCATTCGTGACTGGGCAGACGATCTTTGTCGATGGGGGACGGACGGTCAGCTAGCGTCCGGGAAGGAAGCATGGCGATTGAGTATCTCAAGCGTGCGCCCAAGAGGGTCACCCTCGGCGAGGCCTATGCGCGGAGAATTCGGTTTGCGGCCCGCATTTAACTTTGAATATGATTATCTTCTACGCGATTTACCTCAGTGTCTTGCTCCCACTGCACGATAGTTTGCTGAAGAACATGGAATTTCTCTTCAGTTGTATCATCGAACAATGGATCTTTTTTGTTGTTCAATCGTGTATCGATTTCCGCCCAATCTTCAGGTCGTAAAGCCCTCACGGCGGATGGAAATAACAGCTGCTCTTCCTTAGCCATGTGCTGGCGCTGATGGCGGATGAAATCACGAACAACATTATGAAAGGTCTGCCGCGGAATCTCCCGGCCCGCCAAGACATCCTCGACTGCCTGCGCGAATTGACTTCAAACGCTTGGTTTCAACTTGATGGTCGGCTTCCGCATCGCCGATTTGCATGGCGGCAGCAGGATCTCGCAGCTTTAGTTTCTCGAAAACAATGTCTTCTTTCGGATGATGGTAGTTCTCGGGGTAGTCCTGGAAATAATCGATAATGGCTTGCAAAATTTCGTAGTCGGGTGACTCGCTGTGATCAAAAACTTCTAGTTCCTGCTCCAGAACATGAAGCAGCTTTTCAATGTTTCGGTGTTCGTCGAGGAGAATCTCGATAATTTTTGACATCAATCTCGACCGCGGACCGTCCGAATAAGCTATTGATCGGGCAGCGATAATCTCTATTCGGGACCGTCCTCATACTTTTGATCAAGCGTAAGTTAACGTCAATTCGGCGCCCGGCTTTGCGCTATGTCAAAGCGTGATGGGGCCAATAATTCGATATTTCTTTTTGCGGAAATTGTTCATCCCGCTCGGGAGTCGAATCGATGGTCGACGCCGCTCCGAAGCCAGGTTTCAAAATTCTGGCGCGTGAAGATTTCTCCGATGTGACTTATTCCTTGGTCATCCAGCATCCGTTGATGGCGAAAGCCGCGCGGCCGGGTCAATTTGTCATTGTGATGACGCATGAAATCCGGCGAGCGGGTCCCGCTGACCATCGCGGACTTCGACCGCGCAAAGGGCACCGTTACCTTGGTTGTTCAGGCGGTTGGGAAGTCGACCAAGGAGATGCAGCAGATCTGCCAGGTGGGGACCTCTCTCTACGGAGTGGTTGGGCCCATGGGGGTGCCAAGCCCGCTCGCAGGAAAGAAAAAGGTGGTCTGTGTTGGCGGCGGTCTGGGCGTCGCACCAATCTATCCGCAGGCTCGCGGATTCAAGGAGAATGGCGCCTATGTGATCGGCATCCTCGGCTTTCGCACCAAGAAGCTGATTTTCTGGGAGGAAAAATTTCGGGACTGCTGCGATGAGCTTATCCTGTGCACGGACGACGGGTCCGCTGGGATGAAGGGATTTGTCAGCGACGGCATCAAACTTGCCATCGAGGGGCACCCTAACATCGACGAGGTGGTTGCGATCGGCCCACCGATCATGATGAAGGCCTGCGCCGAAACCACGCGCCCGCATGCCATCAAGACGATCGTCAGCCTTAACCCGATCATGGTCGATGGAACCGGGATGTGCGGTGGCTGCCGGGTCAAGATCGGCAATGAAATCAAGTTTGCGTGTGTCGATGGTCCCGATTTCGACGGGCACAAGGTCGACTTCGGTGATCTGATGATGCGCCTCAAGCGCTACGCCGAAGAAGAAAAAGCCGCTCTCGATCGGTGGTCGGAAAACTGCCGGATGATGCAGCGGGCCCCACAGGTATTGAAGGGAGATGAAGCGCCTGATTCAGGATTGCCGCTGCCGGACCCCTTTGAGGGCGTGTTGGGGGGATAGCGCGAGCCGCCGTCAAGATTTCGGTATCGGTTGCTCAGCGGTTGAGATGGCTGGCTAATTGTACGGGATTGACAGAATGGCCAAGAAGAAAAAAACGATCCGAAGCATTCCGCAAGAGCGGACGCCGGTGCGCGAACAAGATCCGCAAGTCCGGGTGAAGAATTTCGACGAGGTGAATTGCGGCTATTCCCTGGAAGAGGCGCTCAATGAGGCAGAGCGATGCCTGTTATGCCCGGACCCGGATTGCGTCGCCGGCTGCCCTGTCAATATCAATATCCCGAAATTCATCGAGGCGATAACGGCCAAAGATTACCGCGGCGCCTATGATGTCATCACCGCGAGCAATCTCTTGGCGGCCGTGTGCGGCCGCGTCTGCCCGCAGGAGACGCAATGCGAGGGCGTTTGTGTGGTCGGCCAGTCGCTCGAGCCGGTGGCGATCGGCCGCCTCGAACGCTGGGTCGGCGACCAAGCCATCAAGGAAAAATGGGCCAATGTCCCCTATGTCGAACCGAACGGCTTCAAGGTCGGGATCGTTGGTTCGGGTCCCGCCGGCATGGCGTGTGCGGCGGACTTGGCCAAAGCCGGATGTGACGTAACCGTTTTTGAGGCCTTCCACCAGGCCGGCGGCGTCCTCAAATACGGTATCCCCGATTTCCGTCTGCCCAATACGGTGGTCGATGCAGAAATCGAAAACCTGCGCAAACTTGGTGTCAATTTCGAGTGCAATACGCTAGTCGGCCGCCTGTTCACCATCGAGCAGATGCGCGACGAGCTCGGCTTCGACGCCGTCTTCATCGGCACCGGCGCTGGTTATCCCTCAATGCTCGGCATCCCTGGCGACACGCTCAATGGCGTGCTCTCCGCCAACGAGTTGCTGACCCGCTGCAACCTCATGCGCGCGAAGGAATTTCCGAATTTCGACACCCCGCTTCCACTCGGCAAGCGCGTCGCCGTTATCGGTGCCGGCAACACGGCCATGGATGCAATGCGCGTTTGCCTGCGGCTCGGCGCCGAGAAGGTGTACTGCATCTATCGGCGGTCGCGGGCGGAGTGTCCTGCGCGCGCGGAAGAGGTTCATCACGCCGAGCAAGAGGGGATCGAATTTCATTGGCTGACCAACCCGGTTGAAATCCTTGATGATGGAAAGAGCCGCGTCCGCGCCATGCGCTGCATTCGCATGGAGCTCGGCGAGCCGGACAATTCGGGGCGGCGGCGTCCGATCCCGGTGGCCGGCAGCGAGTTCGAGTTTGAGGCCGATCAGATCGTGTTCGCGATCGGCACCAATGCAAACCCGATCATCGGCCAGACCTCGCATCTTCGTCTCAACAAGCGCGGCTATATCGAGACTGATGAAAATCTAGCGACCTCGATGGCCGGCGTCTTTGCCGGCGGTGACATCGTCACCGGCGCGGCAACCGTGATCGAGGCGATGGGCGCCGGCCGCAAGGCCGCGCGCAGTATCAAGAACTATCTGAGAATACGCGATTCCGACATCGGTGATGCGGACGAAACCGGGATCGGAACGTTCTTCGGGATCGATCTCCGCGAGCGCAATTTTGCGCGTATTCGCGCCGCCTAAGGGTGCAAGATGAACGACACCATCGCTGAAACCGCAGTAAAGCGTCGCCCCCGCGCGGCGCCGGCCGCTCCCAAAGCAAAGCCGGCCGTTACCTTGAGCGAGCATATCGTCGAGATCATCAGTGATTCCGGCGAGGGCGCGCAGCGGTGCGGGCAGACGTTCGGAGCGATCGCCTCGCAGATGGGCAATGGTGTCTGGACCGTGGAGATCATCCCGGCCGAGATCCGCCCTCCCGCGCGCAGCGTCGCCGGCGGCAGCGGCAATATCAAGAACTATCTGAGAATACGCGATTCCGACATCGGTGATGCGGACGAAACCGGGATCGGAACGTTCTTCGGGATCGATCTCCGCGAGCGCAATTTTGCGCGTATTCGCGCCGCCTAAGGGTGCAAGATGAACGACACCATCGCTGAAACCGCAGTAAAGCGTCGCCCCCGCGCGGCGCCGGCCGCTCCCAAAGCAAAGCCGGCCGTTACCTTGAGCGAGCATATCGTCGAGATCATCAGTGATTCCGGCGAGGGCGCGCAGCGGTGCGGGCAGACGTTCGGAGCGATCGCCTCGCAGATGGGCAATGGTGTCTGGACCGTGGAGATCATCCCGGCCGAGATCCGCCCTCCCGCGCGCAGCGTCGCCGGCGGCAGCGGCAATCGCATTCGTCTGGGCTCAAGTCGCGTCACCAATGGCGGCAACGAAACCGATCTGGTGATTGCCTTCAATGAGCAGGTGCTGCTCGGCCGCGTGCGCACCGGCGAGCTCAAGCCGGACTGCACCATCCTGCTGGAAAACATGTGGCGCGAAAGTAGGGACGAGAGCATCGTCGCATCTTACATCGAGACCCACAACCAGCTCGTGAAGGCGGGCTACAAGGTCATCGAAATTCCGATGGAGCGCGAGTGCAAGACCGTCGTCGCCGATGCGAAGCGCGGCAAGAACATGTTCGCGCTGGGGATGCTCTGCAACATCTACAGTTTCGACCTCCAGGTCGCGCGCGAACAGATCGCGCTCACGTTTGGCAAGAAAGGTGCCAGCGTTATTGCGCCAAACGTGAAATTGTTGGAGGCGGGCTTTGAATGGGCCGAGAACAATCTCGATTTCAAGTATCGCATTCCGGCCGAACCCAGCACCGAGCCGCAAATCGTGGTCAACGGCAACACCGCGCTGGCGCTCGGCGTGCTCGCCTCCGGCATGGAAATCTGCGCCATGTACCCGATCACGCCGGCCACCTCGGTTTCGCATTATCTGAGCAGCGTGTTCGAGAAGGTTGGCGGCATTGTCCATCAGGCCGAGGACGAGATCGCGGCCTGCTCCTTCGCGATCGGCGCCTCCTACGCTGGAAAATGCGCCGTCACCGTCACGTCCGGCCCGGGACAATCGCTCAAACAGGAAGCGATCGGGCTTGCCGTGATGGGCGAAATTCCTCTCGTCCTCATCAATGTGCAACGCGGAGGCCCCAGCACCGGTCAGCCGACCAAGGTCGAGCAGGGCGATTTGATGGCGGCGATGTTCGGCAGCCACGGCGACGCGCCCAAGGTCGTCATCGCTCCGGCCACGATCGAGGACTGCTTCTATTCGGTCATCACGGCGCGCAAGATCGCCGAGACCTTCAACATGGTCGTATTCGTCATGTCCGATGCGAGTTTGGGCACATCGCAGCAGCCATTTCCGCGGCCGAAATTCAGCGAAGCTTGGCTGGCGCCGCCGATCGACCAGAGCGAAGTGCCGGACGGTGCCAAGCCCTACGACTGGAATCCCACGACCGGCCTGGCGCGCCGGTTCATTCCGGGCCAGCCCGGCGGCCAGCACACCTTGACCGGGCTCGCCCATGACCGCCTGAGCCATGTCGCCTACGACCCCGAGAGCAACGAAGCGGGCCTGCGCGCGCGCAGCCTCAAGCTCGCCGCGTTGCAGCGCACCCTCAAGACCCCGACGGTATTCGGCGATCCGAAGGGCGATCTCCTGGTCATCGGCTGGGGCAGCACCAAGGGCGCGATCGAGGAAGCCGTGGAGAACCTGCGCGCCGAAGGCCGCAAGGTCTCGTCGCTGCATCTCACCTTCCTGCAGCCGATGGCGCCGGGCATCAAAGAGATCATGCAGCGCTTCAAGAAGGTGATCACGATCGAGGGCAATTGGAGCGACGACCCGAAAGAGGAAATCATAGACGAGAGCAATCGCCGCTACTCGGCGCTCGCTATGCTGCTGCGCTCGCGTTACCTCATCGACGTCGATTGCTGGACCGAGGTTCGTGGCCAGCCGATCAAGCCGAATACGATCCAGCGCGTCGTCCTCGAAAAACTCAAGCAGCGGTAATAGGCGCGACCATGACAATTCATCCGACCGAATGCCTCTTGCGGATGTACGATCAACATCACGATCTTGAGGATTATCAGAGCGGCGTACCGCGCTGGTGCACGGGCTGCGGCGACAACGCCATTCTCGCGGCAGTGCAACGGTTGTGCCGCGACGAGGATCTGCGGCCCGAAAAGACCGTGTTTGTCTCTGGTATCGGCTGCTCCAGCCGTTTCCCCCATTACATGAAGACCTACGGATTCCACGGTATCCATGGTCGCGCGCTGCCGGTTGCCGAAGGCATCAAGATGGCGCGGCCGGATTTGAACGTCTTTGTCAACACCGGCGATGGCGACTGCTGCAGCATCGGCGCAGCGCATTGGATTCACGCCATCCGCTACAACATGAATATGACGGTGATGCTGCACGACAACCAGATCTACGGTTTGACGAAGATGCAGGCGTCACCGACGTCCCCGCGCGGATTGAAGAGCAATACGACGCCGCGCGGCGCCTACCTGGAAGGCCTTCAACCGCTGACGGTGACGCTCGGTGTGCAGAATGTGTCGTTCGTCGCACAAGCGGTCGATTGGATACCGGAGGTGCTCTACGACATCATCTTGGCGGCGTACCGCCACAAGGGCTTGTCATTCGTCCGCATCCTCCAGCGCTGCCCGGAATGGCTTCCGAAAATGCTCGATCCGTGGGTGCACGATCCGCTCAAGACCATGCTTCTCACGCACGAAAATGGCGTGACGCCCAGCGCGAACATTTCCAAGGTCTACAAGACCCAGGAGCGGCACGACCCGTCCAACATCAATCGGGCGCGCGAGATTGCGTCGATTGCGGATCCGATCCCAGTGGGGATCCTTTATCGCAATCCGGAAGTCCCCTGCTACGAAGAGTTGCGCGACGCCGGACAGCAGAGGTCGACGCGCTACATCAAGGCTGGTCTCGAAGCGGAGTTCGACAAATTCACGGTTTGGCCACAGGAGGCGGGCGCCAAAGCGAGGCCAAGCGCCTGAAGGGTCGGTGGATTTGGATGGAAACGGTCAAGGCAATGTCAGCATGCTAGAAACTCAAGCCCATATCGCGTTTCATCTCACCGGGAGAATGCCCCGGGGCGAAGTCGATGCCCGTGGCCAACGCGAGCTGTATCCGGCAATTCTTGCCGGATATCGAGATCTCACCGCGCTTCGCTACGATTTTCCGCTTGTGCTGGTCGGCGCCGGCGACGACGGAAAGCCACTGCAGTCGCTTTCCGAACTGGTCGATTCCGCGGTCAAGAATATCGCGGCCGATACTGATGCAGATCGACTGCAGAAACACGCCCTCCGCATCGAGCGGGAAATCCGCAAGCTGGTCGCAGAAGGCTCGGCCGGGTCGCTGGCGCAGCTTTGTGACATCGTTGCCCGCCGCATCGGCGCGAACGGTGACGGGCAGTTGCAGGATAGCCTGAGCCGCCTGCGCGCGGCGCTGAAGACCGATGGCGAGGTCATCGACTGCGACAAGGCGATGCCGTTTCGTCTGTTCCAGCATGCCTGGCAGAGCTTGCAGGACCAGAAGACGAAAAAATTCTGGGCGGACATCAACAAGCTGATTATGAAGCTGTCCGACATTCTGAGCGCGGATTTCGTGCGCTCGAAGGAAGGGCTGAGCGCCGAAAGGCTGCGTGCCTCGGTGGGCGGAACCGATCAGAACGCTTTCGATTTCGACGCCATGTCACGCTTGCTCGCCGAGGCGAGGCCCAGCGTGCCGTTGCCGGAAAGCCGCCGCCAGCGTGTCCGCGGGCTGCTGTCGATTCTGAGGTCGCAACGCTTCTTTTCGCCGGCTGGCGAAAGCGACAATTGGATCGGTGCAGGTGAGCCTTATTCCTTCATGTTCGAAAACGCCACTGATGCGGTCGCGGCCTACCGCGAGCGGCTGCCGAAGATGACCGAACTGGCCAAGGCGATCCAAATGGCCAAGCTCGAAGCCAGCGGGGAATACAGCGAAGCGCGTCATGACGCCTTCTTCGCCGAATTCGGCGACAATGGCCTCGATCCGAGCGACATCGCCGAATTCCCGCAATATTTGGTCTGTCTGCCCGCGGCGGACTTGCGGGCGGCGGAATGCGACCTGATCTTGCAAGCTTTCGCCGCACGTCTACCGGCAAAGGTGGTGGTGCAGACCGATGATCTGCTAACTCAATCGCCGATCACGGGGGAACTGTTGTTTTCGGGGCTGCGCGGTCGGCAGCTCGCAAGCACGGCGATGGGTTTGGCCACCTGCTATGTCTTGCAGTCGAGCAGCTCAAATCTATTGCAATTGCGCGCGCAGGTGCTCCGCGGGTTGAGCTGTCCCGGGCCGGCATTGTTCAACATCTATTCCGGCGCCAGCGGAAGCGGAATTCCACCCTATCTGGCGGCGGCCGCCGCTTCGGAGTCGCGGGCATTCCCGTCTTTCACTTATGACCCGTCGGCGGGAGCAAACTGGGCATCGCGGTTCTCGCTCGCCGGCAATTCGCAAGTTGAGCTTGATTGGCCGATACAGCGCCTCGACTATGAAGACGAGGCTCAGCAACGCGTATCGGACGGCGTTGCCTTCACCTTCGTCGACTTCATGACGTGCGATCGGCGTTGCGCCAAGCATTTTGCCGCGGTTCCACGGGCGAAGTGGGACGACACGATGCGGCCGGTTTCCGAATTTCTGGTGCGCGAATCGGAGGAATTGTCGCAGGTGCCTTGTTTGTTGATGGTCGATGACGACTATCATCTGCAAAAAGTGATCGTGGACGAGAAGCTGATGCGCGATGCGCGCGCTTGCATGGCGGCGTGGCATAGTTTGCAGGAGCTCGGCGGGGTTCATAACTCGCACGCAGCCGCGCTTATCGAGCGGGAGCGGAAAGAGTGGGCTGAGCAAGCCCCGCCGCCGACCGAACAACCTCAACCGCCGGCTGCCGCCGCGCCAAGCCAGACCGGCGCGGCCGCAGTGGCTCCGGCTTTAGCGCCGGCCGCGCCAGCGGCCGCTGCCGAAGCGGCGCCCGAAACGCCGTCGGATGAGCCCTATATCGAGACGGCCCGCTGCACCACCTGCAATGAGTGCACGCAAATCAACGACAAGATGTTCGGTTATGACGCCAACAAGCAGGCCTCGATCATCAATCCAGATGCCGGCACCTACCTCCAGCTTGTGGAGGCAGCGGAAAGTTGCCAAGTCTCGATCATTCACCCGGGCAAGCCGCGGAATCCGAATGAGCCTGGTCTCGAGGAACTGATGAAGCGCGCGGAGCCGTTTTTGTAAGACCGATGCGCCACCGTTCGCGGCTAGGGTGACTAATCGTTTGCGGAATTCCGTATCCGGTTGGCTCCGCTTGCTACGCTCACCCCTTCGCCGTCGCTTCGATGAGCAGCGCAACGTCGCCTTCGTCCTCGATCGCCCAGAGCCGCCGCGCCAGTTCGTCGGCTCGCGCGTCGCCCAGCACCGGCGCAACGAGGCCATGGAATTTTTCCGTCAGCCCATCATCACTTAACGGCACTAGCCGCGAGCCGAGCGCATCGTCCGCCTGGCGGGTGAATTTGCCGCGCGCGGTCGTCACCGTTACCCGCGCCGGACGCAGCTGCGGATAGAGCTTGTCGATTTCCGCAGGTGCTGACACGCGCAGCTTGGCGGCGAGCGCCGCCAATGCCGGATCGCGCCGGAACCTCTCCTCGAAATATTCGATCTTGATGCCGCGAAAGCGCATCGCCAGTGCCATCAGGTAAGGGAAACTCAGTTGCGCGCTGGCATAGTCGTCCCAGCCGGTCTCGGCGTGGGCGGCGGCGATGCGATAGGTCTCCGCCTCGACCTGCTTGATTTCCTCAGGCGGTATCTTCTCAGCATCGAGGATCGCGATCAGCGCCTCAACCGCGGGCTGCAGATGGCGGCAGCATGCGCTTGGCTTGATGTAGCAATCGGTGATGCCGAACGGCACCGCGGGCGGCAGCTCGATGGCGCGCGGCTTGCCGCCAGGGCCGAAGGCGAAAGCCTGCCAGAAACCGTCGCGCGCCTCGAGTACGCCGGGTGGGCCCTCGACGCCCTGCTGGGCTAGCAGCGAAGCCTGCAAACCCTCGCGCGCGGCGTGGCCGGCGTGCAGGCGCTTGATGTCGGCGCCGCCGTTAACGAAGGCGAACAGACCGGCCGAGCTGGAGGCGGCAATGCCAAGCGCGTTGGCGATCTGCTGCGCCGGCAGGTCGAGCAGCTTGGCGCTGGCGGTGGCGGCGCCGAACACGGAGACGGCGCCGGTCGGATGAAATCCGCGCTGACGCAGTTCGGGATGGCAGGCGCGTGCGATCGCCGTCAGGGTCTCGTAGCCGGTGACGATCGCTTCGATCAGCGCCTTGCCGTTCGTATTCCGGGTGAAGCCGAGGGCAAGCGAGGCCGGCACCACCGCGCAGCCGGGATGCGCCGAGCCCTTGGTGTGGCCGTCGTCGAGCTCGATGCCGTGCGCCGCGGTGCCGCCGAGAAAGGCGGCGTCGATGAGATCGGCGCGGCGCGCGCGCCCCGGCACCGGGATTTGGCCGGCCGGGCGAACGGCGGCGAGCATGGCTTCGGTGCGGCTTGCGATCGTGCTGCCCACGCCCGCGATCATGACCCCGACGGTGTCGAGCATGTGCCGGCGCGCATAGTGACGTACCTCGTCGGAGAGCGCGGCATGCCGCAAGCCACCGACGAAACTGACCAGCGCATCGGTTGAGCCGGCGGCAGGATGGAGCGTGTGAACGGCTTCGACGTGCGACATCGGCGACTCCGGCTGGTTGTCTGAATGCTACGGGTTTGCGGCGGGCTGCACCAGTAGCGGAGTCATAACAGCCGCACCAGCGCATCGACCGCGACCGCGCCTTGTCCCTGCGGCCGCACCATCAGCGGGTTGATCTCGGCCTCGGCGACGGGCTCGTCCATGGTCGCGAGCCGCGATAGGGCGACAACGGCGCGCGCCAGCGCATCGAGATCGCCAGGCGGCCTGTTGCGGTAGCCGGCAAGCGCCGCCAGGCCGCGCACCTCGCCGATCATTTCCTTCGCGGTGGCCAGATCGACCGGCGCCAGGCGCAAGGATCGGTCGCGATAGATCTCAGCCAGCACGCCGCCAGCCGCCAGCATGACCATGGGGCCGACGTCGCGGTCGATGCGATAGCCGACCAGCACCTCGCCCAAGGCTGTTACCATCGGCTGCACCAGCACGCGCTTAAGGCGGGAGCCGACATTGCCGGCAATGCACGCAATGGCGGCAATCAGCGTGTCATCGTCCTGTATATTTAATTCTACGCCGCCGGCCTCGGTTTTATGCGGGATATCGGCGGCCAGTGCCTTGACCGCGACGGGATAGCAAAAGGGAAGGGTCGGCGCGTTCGTGGCGCCGATGTCGATCGCGACCGCCTGAGCGCGCGCAATGCCAAGGCGGTCGAACAAGGCATAGGCTTCGAGCTCGTCGAGTACGCGTCCGGCATTTTCGGAGGCTGCGCGTTTTCTGATCGGCCATGACGCAGCAATGCGCGGCGCGCGCCGGCGCAGCGCCGCGGCAACTGCGTCGGCACAGGCCTCCGGCGTGCGGAAGTTCGGTACGCCGGCGGCGCTGAGTGCGGCCAAGGCTTGCGGCGCTTCCGGCACCAGATATGCCGCGATTGGTTTTTCCGCGTTGGCGCAGTCGATGATCGGCTTGACGGCGCGTTCGGGTAGGAAACGCGCCGAGGAGCCGACCACGGCCACGATCAAATCGAACTCGGGCGCACGCATAAGCATATCGAGCGCCGCCTTCATCGCCTCATAACGCGCGCCGGTGGTGGTGAGGTCGATCAGGCGCGCCGGCTTAACAGCGATGCCGGTGGCGGAGCGGACGCGCGCCAGCGTATCAGGTGTAGGCGCTGCGACGGCGACGCCGCGGCGTGCCAAGGGGTCGACCACCATGGTGGCGCCGCCGGCCGTTGTCGTCACCACGCCGACGGTGGCATTGCGCGCGCCGGGTGTCCGGCGCGGCACTCGCCTGAGCAATGGAAGTCCCTCGATCAAGCCGTCGAGAGTGTCGACCCGCGCAATGCCGCAATCGGCTAGGAAAGTATCGGCCACGTCGTCCTCGCCGGCGAGCGCGCCGGTATGCGAGACGGCCAACTCGCGCGCTTCCTCCGAACGGCCCAGCTTGTAGGCGAGCACCGGCTTGTTGGCGGCGGCTGCGGCATGGGCGAAGCAGCGCAACGCGTCGGCGTGCCGCAAGGTTTCCAGAAACAGCATGTAGCCGTCGATGCCCGGATCATCGAGCGTCGCCTCGCAAATCTCGCCGAGCGACAGATCGACCTCGTTGCCGACCGAAACCAGCCCGGCAAAGCCGATGCCGCGCGCCTTGCCGCGCGAGAGCAGTGCGCCGATCATGCTGCCTGAGTGTGAAGCGGCAAGAATGCGCCCGACCGGCAGATCGGCTTCGTCGAAGGCGGCGTTCGCCGTCAGCATCGCCTTGCTGCGCAGGTCGACGATCCCGAGGCTCGACGGACCGACGATGCGCAGGTGGGTGGTCGCGCAGACGTCCTTGAGACGCGCCTCGCGCGCTTCACCCACCGGGCCTGCTTCGGCAAAGCCGTCGGCGAGCACGGTCGCGACTTTGACGCCCAGCCGCCCGCATTCCGCGACCGCCTCGATCGCCGGCTCGGTCGGGGCGACGATGTAGACGTGCTCGGGCGCTTCCGGCAGCGCTGAAAGCGAAGCGTAGGCCCGCTCGCCCAGCACCTCCTGGCGGCGCGGATTGATCGGGTAGATGCGGCCGCCAAAGCCTGCCTGGCGCAAAAATTTCAGCGGCCGTCCGGCGGTCTTGGTCACATCGTCGGACTGTCCGACAATGGCGACGGATTGGGGGGAGAAGAGGAACTGGCGGAGGGCTTGCGACATTGCTTGCCGCGCGCTCATGGCGCGCTAAATGTCACTCCGCCGCTTCCGCCTTGCGGGACGGACGCTGATCGAAGCGGCGGTCGAAGATGTGCTCGGCGATACGATTCTTCAGAATCTCGACTGAGCCGCCGGCGATCATCCAGCCGCGGCAGCGGCGCATGCAATATTCGACTAGCGTCTCGCGGCTGTAGCCGGTGGCGCCCATGGTTTGCAACGCCTCGCTCGCCACTTCGAAGCCGGTGACGTTGCAGGCGGCCTTGGCGACCGCGGTTTCGTAAGCCGAAGGCAAGTCGCGATCGGCATTGGTTGCCGCGCGATAGAGTAAGAGCTGGGCGGCTTCGAGCTTGATCGCCATCTCGGCGAATTTCCATTGCAGGCCCTGGAACTCGCAGAGCAGCCGGCCGAACTGCTCGCGCGTCATCGCATGTTCGCGCGCCGTATTATAGGCGTAACGGCCGAAGGCGAGCGAGCGCGTGGCGTTGCCGATTCGCTCGACGTTGAAGCTCGACATCTGCTTCTTGAAGCCGCCGGGGCCGAGCAGGACGTTCTCCGCCGGGATGCGGCAATTGTCGAAATGCAGCTCGCACCATTGCTCGCCGCTCATGAAAGCGGACGGCTGGCCGATCTGAAAGCCGGGCGTGTCGCGCTCGACGATGACTGAACCGATTCCGCCGAGGCCCGGCCCGTAGCGCACATAGATCAGGAAAATCGCCGCGTCCGGGCTGAAGGTGGAAAACACCTTGCTACCGTTGATGACGTAATGCGAACCGTCCGGCTTGGCACTGGTAGTTAGATCGGTGACGGCGGAACCGGCGCCGGGCTCGGTCATGCCGAGGCTCATCACCATGCGGCCGGCAAGGAGTTCCGGCAGCCAGCGCGCCTTCTGCTGTGCCGTGCCGTGCTCGGCAAAGGCACGGATGGGGCCGAAATTGCCGAACTGCACCACGTCGGCGCTGCGCGGGCAGACCGCAGCCACCTGCTCGATGGCGATGACAGCGTCCATCAGCGTGCCGCCGATGCCGCCATCCGCCTCCGGAATGGTGATGCCCATGAGGCCCTGTTTGGCCATCAATTGCGCGACCTCGAACGGGTAGCGGGACTTGTGCGCGCGTTCGAGCGCATCCTTCTCCAGATGGGCGAGCGCAAAGCGTCGTACCGAATCGGCAAACAGCTTTTGCTCCTCGGTCAGCTCGAAATTCATGGCGTTCTGGTTCCCGGAAACCGCGCAATGGGGCAATGACTGTCGCGCATTCTTCGTGATAAATAAAGCTGTCACAAAATCGTCGTCTTTCCGGGCGGGCCTTGCAGCGGCCGCCGCAGGCCAGCAATCGGAGCCGATTTGACCGTCACCGCAGCCCCCGACGCCTCTTCTCAGGCGGCCGCCGGCAAGAGCCAGGAACGCAAGGCGCTCGCCGTCGCCGGCGGCGCGCACGCCCTGCATGACGGGTTCACCGACCTGATCTGGATCGCCTTGCCGATCTGGCAGGCCGAGTTCGGACTGAGCTATGCCGCCGCCGGCGCGCTGCGCACCGTCTTCACGGGCACCATGGCGAGCCTGCAGATTCCTTCCTCGATGCTCGCCGAACGCCTCGGGCCCGGCGTCGTGCTGGCGGTCGGCACGGCTTTGGCCGGCTTGTGCTACTGCCTCGCCAGCATCGGCGACACCTTCTGGTGGCTGGTCGCCGCCCTGCTGCTCGGCGGCATCGGTGCCTCCACCCAGCATCCGATCGGCTCGGCGCTGGTGGCGCACGCTTTTGCCGGAACGCGCTCGCTCAAGGCGCTGGGCGCTTATAATTTCTCCGGCGACGTCGGCAAGGTCTTGCTGCCGGCCACCGCGTCGGCGCTTATCCTCATCATGCCGTGGCGGCCGGCCTATGGGCTGCTCGGCCTCGTCGGCATTGCGGCGGCGGCAGTAATCTACCTGCTGACCCCGCGCTTTGCGTTCGGCGCCGAACACGCGGAAACGAAACCGGCCGGCACGGCGGATGATGCCGCGGCAGCGGCGGAAACCGCCCGCATGCGCACCGGCTTCCGCGCGCTGCTCGCACTCGGGGTCGTCGACAGCATCACGCGCGGCGGATTTTTCGTGCTGCTGCCCTTCGTCCTGACCGGCAAGGGCGCGCACGTCTCCGCCGCCGGATTTGCCTTGACCCTGGTTTTCTTCGGCGGCGCCTTTGGCAAGCTCGCCTGCGGCTGGTTCGCCACCCGCTTCGGGAAGGTCTTCACCATCGCCATGAGCAAGGTGGGCACCGCCATCGGCATGATCGCCATTCTGCTTCTGCCGTTCGAGGTGGACTTCGTGCTGTTGCCGATCCTCGGTGTCATCCTCAACGGCGTCACCACCGTCACCTACGGCTCGGTGCCCGACCTGGTGCCGCCCGAGAAGCGCACGCGTGCCTTCAGCATCTTTTATACGGTCACGCTCGCCTTTCTGGCGGCGGCCCCGCCGGCGAGTGGCTTCGTCGGCGATCTGATCGGCATCCCCGGCGCCGTCATCGTGGTGGCGGTGTTGACGGCGGCAACGCTGCCGTTCGCCTTCCTGATCCGCTTCGCGCCCACGTCAGTGTGAACGGCGCCTTGCGTAACGTGGAGCCCTGATGTGCCTCAAACGCTCGCCGAAAAAATCATCGCCCGCGCGGCCGGGCGCGAAAGCGTCCGCCCCGGCGAGATCGTCACCTGTAGCGTCGATCTTGCATTGATGCACGATTCCGGCGGCCCGCGTCGCATCCAGCCGATTCTGGACAGGCTGGGTGCCAAGGTCTGGAACCCGGACAAGGTCGTCATCATCAGCGACCACTACGTGCCGGCGGTCGACGCCGAAAGCGCCGCCATCCTCGACCTGACGCGCAAATGGGTGGCCGCCAACGGCATCGCGCATTTCTACGACATGCAGGGCATCTGCCACGTGGTGCTGCCGGAACGCGGTCACCTGCGGCCGGGCATGTTTGCGGTCGGCGGCGATTCCCATTCCACCACTGGCGGCGCCTTCGGCTGTTTCATGTTCGGCGTCGGCGCGACCGAGATGGCGGGCATCGTGGTGACCGGTGAAACCTGGATCAAGGTGCCGGAAACGATCCGCATCGATTGGTCGGGCAAGCTCTTGGCCGGCGTTTGCGCCAAGGATGTGATGCTGGCGCTATGCGCCAAGCTCGGCATGGACGGCGGCGACTATCAGGTGGTGCAATATACCGGGTCAGCGATCGCCGCGATGCCGATGGCGGAGCGCATGACCATGTGCAACATGACCGCCGAGCTCGGCGCGCAGACCGGGCTCATCGCAGCCGACGATACGACCGCCGCGCATATTGCCGCCGCCGGCGGTGAAGCGGTCGATCCGCGCCAGTGGCAGGGCGACGATGACGCTGCCTATCGCGAAACGCATAGTTTCGACGCCGCAGCGCTGGCGCCGCAGGTGGCGCTGCCGCACTCGCCGGCCAATGCCGGGCCGGTCGCGGACCACCAAGGCGAGCGCATCGACGTCGCCTATATCGGTGCCTGTACGGGAGCGAAGCTTGTCGATCTGAAAATGGCCGCCGCGGTGCTGAAAGGACGTAAGGTTGCGGACGGCGTGCGGCTGCTGGTGGCGCCGGCCTCGCGCCGCGAGACGGCGACGGCCGCCGCCGACGGAACGCTCGCCACCTTGCTCGATGCCGGCGCCATTATGCTACCGAGCGGCTGCGGCGCCTGCGCCGGCTACGGCACCGGTAGGCTGGCCGAGGGCGAGGTCTGCATCGCTACCACGGCGCGCAATTTCAAGGGGCGCATGGGCGCAAGAAGCGCGCAGGTGTTCTTGGCCTCACCCTACACGACCGCCGCCGCCGCGGTGGCGGGCGAAATCCGCGACCCACGGGAGTTCCTGCGTTGAGCGCGCCGATCCAAAACAGCGGTCGTGCCTGGGTGTTCGGTGACAATATCGATACCGATCAACTGGCGCCCGGCACCTACATGAAGCGGCCGATCGAAGAGATGGCACTCCATTGTCTGGAGGTTGCCGATTCACAATTCGCCGGCGGTGTCAGACAGGGCGATATCGTCGTCGGCGGGCGCAATTTCGGCTTGGGCTCCTCGCGCGAACAGGCGCCACAGGCGCTGCGCCTTCTAGGCGTGAGCGCGCTGCTGGCGCCTTCCTTCGGCGGAATCTTCTATCGCAATGCACTCAATCTCGGACTGCTGGCGCTGGTCTGTCCGGAAGCGGGAAAAATCGCCGCCGGCGATCAGCTTGCGCTCGAACCGGAGTCCGGCAAGGTCCATAATCTCAGCCGCAACGAAACCTACGCCTGCGAGCCGATCCCGGCGCATCTCACGGAGATGGTGCGGGCAGGGGGCCTTGTCGCCCATCTTGAACGCAGGCGCGCAAATTAAAGGGAGGCCGCAATGAGCAAGGCGAGCGAGCTACGGGCACTGATCAAACGCGGCGGCATGACGATCGCGCCGGGCGCCTATGACTGCATTACGGCCAAGCTGATCGCCGATGCCGGCTTCGAAGCCGTCTACATGACCGGCGCCGGCACGGCGGCGGCGCATGGGTTTCCGGACTACGGCCTGTTGACCATGAGCGAGATGGTTGGCAACGCCAGCAAGATCGCGGCGACCGTCGATCTTCCGGTCATCGCCGACGCCGACACCGGCTACGGCAACGAGTTGAACGTCGTGCGCACCGTGCACGAATACGCGCGTCACGGCATCGCCGCCATCCACATCGAAGACCAGGTGTTCCCGAAGAAGTGCGGCCATCTCGACAACAAGGAAGTCATCCCGACCGACGACTACATCGCGAAAATCCGGGCGGCAGCTGATGCGCGCGGCAATTTCGATTTCATCATCATCGCCCGCACCGACTCGCGTGCCGTCATAGGCTTCGACGAGGCAATTATGCGCGCCAATGCCGCGCTCGCCGCTGGCGCCGATATCGCTTTCGTGGAGGCGCCGCAGACCATGGAGGAAATTGCGTCGGTGCCGAAGCTGGTCAAGGGGCCGTGCCTGCTCAACGTCGTACGCCGCGGCAAGACGCCAGTCATCGAGTTAAAAGACGCCGAGGTCATGGGCTACAAGCTCGCCATCCTGCCGACGCTGCTTTTCCGCGGCGTCATCGGTTGCTGCGAGGAGCTCTTGGCGGAAGTCAAGAAAGGCCACTTTCCGGCGCCGCCCAAGGACTTGTCGCCGCACGAGGCGTTTGCGCGCTTTGGCGCCGAGGAATGGGACGCGATGCGCGAGCGCTATCGCGAGCCCGCGTCGTCGGCGAAGATCAAAAAGGCGGGGTAATCGCGCCCTAGCGCGAGCGCAGTTTGGGATCGAGCACGTCGCGCACTGCGTCGCCGAACAGGTTGAAGCCGAATACGGCAAGGCTGATGGCGACACCCGGGAAGATCGCCATCCATGGTGCACTCAGCGCGTATTCCTCCGCCCCGCCCTGCAGCATCAGGCCCCAGGCTGGCGTCGGCTCCTGCACGCCGAGGCCGAGATACGAGAGCGCAGCCTCAAGTAGGATCGCCTGTCCAACGAAGGAGGTGATCATGATCAGATATGGCGCCATGACGTTCGGCACCATGTGACGCAGGATGATGCGCGCATGGCTAAATCCGTTGGCGCGCGCGGCATCGATATAAGGGACCTCGCGGATCGCCAGTGCGCTCGAGCGCACCACGCGGGCGCAGCGCGGAATAAAGGGAACTATGATGGCGATGATCACGTTCTGCGCGCCGGTGCCGAAAATCGAGACGACGGCGAGCGCCATGATGATCAGCGGGAACGTCATGAAGACATCCATGACGCGCTGGAAGATGATATCGATACGGCCGCCGAAATAGGCACTGCCGACGCCGAGCACGAGGCCGGTGGTGGCGCCGATGATGGCGGAAGTAAAGCCGACAAAGAGCGCGGTGCGCGCTCCGTAGATGATGCGGGCGAGCAGGTCGCGGCCGAACTGGTCGGTGCCGAGCCAATGCTGCCAGCTCGGCGCCTGGGTCATGGCGGCGAAGGAATTAGCCACCGGATCGTAAGGCGTGAGAACATTCGCAAACGCTGCCATCAGAATCATCACGATGACGATGATGGCACCCGCCGCGCCCAGCGGCTTGCGGCGCATCAGTTGAAGAATCACCCGTCCGAGCGGCTTCTTGTCGGTCAATTCCTCAAATTGCGCGTCGACGACCAGTTCTGAGGTCACAGCCATGGTGCAGATCTCTTACTTGTAGCGAATACGGGGATCGAGCCAAGCGTATAGCACGTCGATCACAAAATTGGTGAACACGCCCACGGCCACGACCAACATGACCAGCGCCTGCGTCATGTTATAGTCGTAGTTGGTCACCGACTCGACGAACAATTTGCCGAGGCCGTTGAGGTTAAACACCTGTTCGGTGACGACAAGACCGCCGATGAGAAAGGCGAATTCGAGGCCGATGACGGTGACCACCGGCAGCATGGCGTTCTTGAGGGAATGGCGCTGAATCACGAGCCGTTCGACCAGACCCTTGGCGCGCGCGGTGCGGATGTAGTCCTCGCGCAGCACTTCAAGCATTGCCGAGCGCGTCATGCGGGTGGCCACCGCCGAATAGCGGTAGCCGGTCGCGATCGCCGGCCAGATCAGCAAGGCGAGGTTGTTGGATATGTTGGCCCAACTCATCCAGCTGGATTTGTACTGGATAGGCGGCATCCAGGGGATTCCGGTCCACCATTGGGTGGTAAACAGAATCCCGAAAATGATCATTATGCCGAACCAGAAGGACGGAATGGCGATGCCTGCGATGCTGAAGGTTCGGACGGCATAGTCGATCCAGGTGTCCTGCTTGATGGCGGCGATCGTCCCTAGTGGGATGGCGAGGGTAGTTGCGGTGACGGTCGCAAGGATGGCGATCATCAGCGACAGCTCGAAGCGCAGGCTGATTTCCGTGACGATGGGGCGCCCGGTCCACATCGAGTTGCCGAAGTTGAAGGTGACAAGGCCCCAGAGATATTGTCCCAACTGCACGATGATCGGCTGGTCGATGCCGAGTTCGTGCTGGCAGATTTTCAGCGCAGACTCGTCGAAATAGCCGCCGCTGCCTGCCAAGCGCAGTTCGCAGATGTCGCCAGGAATGAGGCGCATCAGGAAAAAGACCAGGATCGCCGCTCCAAAAAGCGTCGGTATGGTCAGCAATAGGCGCTTGATGATGTATTGCGACATTCTAGTCCACCTGCCGGTACTCCGCCCGCGGCAAATGTGCCGCGGGCGGATAGGTTCAGGTGACGGTCTGATCTTACATCAGCGACTTGTCGATCCAGACGTTGTCGAGCTGCTGGTTCAAGTAGTGGCTTGGCGTGATGTACCACCCCTTGACGTAGGACCGGTGCGGAATGATGCGGTACCACCACAGCGTGATCAGCTCGTGCGCCTCGGTGTCGAGCGCACGCTTCTCGAACTTGCGCATGATGGCTCGCTGTTCCTTCACGTCGCCGGACTGGTTCATCGCCGTGAACATCTTGTCCAGTTCGCGGTCCTTGTATCCGCCATACTGGTTGCCGGACACGTCGTCGGAAATGAACTTCGACACGTCAAGCAGCGGATTGACGACCGCCTGACAATTGAAGTCGAGCGAGACGTCGAAGTCCTTCTTCTTGCGCAGCGTCGCATAGAACGGGCCGGTCGGCTGCACGCGCTGGTCGACCTGCAGGCCGACCTGCTTCCACTGATCGATCAGCCAGGTGCCGACGATCTTGTACGGCTGGTCCACGCCACGATTGTTGAGCGTGAACTTGAGGTGCTCCTGGCCGGCTTCCTTGAGGAGCTTCTTGGCTTCCGCCCGCGACTTATTGATGTCGGGCCAGTAGCCGGCGATCGTCTGCAGCTCTTCCTTGGTTGCCGCCAGCGGATGACCGGGGAAAGCCACGCCCCCCACCGCCTTCACGATGGCGATGTTCGACAGATACTTGGAGCCGCCCCAGCGGTCGATGGCGAGCGTCAAAGCACGCCGTACGCGGGCATCGTCGAACGGCTTCTTTTGGCTGTTCGGCGTGACGATCAGCACGCAGTTCCAGTTGCTCTCCTGGACCGTGATCTTGTTGCCCAGGGCCTTGACCAGGTCGTCACGGCTCTTTGGCGGAAAACCGCGGAACTCGATTGCGGCGCGGTCGCCTTGAATAGCCTGCACGCGCAGCGACTGCTTCTTGGCAAAGATGGCCTCGAAGCCGTCGAGATAGGGCTTGCCCTTGATATAGTAGTTCGGGTTGCGCTTGCCCTTGATGAAGGCGCCGGCTTCGCGGCCGTCCCAGATGAACGGCCCGGAACCCATGACGTTCTTCTCATACCAGTGCATATCCTTGTCGAGGATCGCCTTGGAATAGATGAAATTGTACGGGTTCGCGAGCGCTGGGATGAAAGCGCCGGACGGATATTTCAGATTAAACACGACCGTGTGGTCGTCGGGCGCGCTCACCTTGTCGACCATCACGTAGAACGCCTTGCGGGCGCTGGCCACGCCTTTCGGCGGGAAGATGATCTTGTTGTAGGTCGCCACCACGTCTTTCGCGGTCAGCGACGAACCGTCGCTGAACTTGACGCCGTCACGGAGCTTGAAGGTGTAGGTCTTGCCGCCGTCGGTCGCCTTTGGCATTTCGGTGCAAAGATCGCAGACGAACTTACCGTCGTACGGGACCGTCGGATCGACCCGGATCAGCAGGCTGTAGAACGGTGCAATCGGGTGGATGAGCGCGAAGGTGGTCTCGCGGTGGCCGTCGAAGCTCGGCGGCTCGGCCGGCACAACGTATTTCAGGGTGCCGCCTTTGGTTGGCCCGGCCGCGGTCGAGGGCCCGGTGTAGGCAATGGTAACAGCGGCGGCCGCCGCCAGCACCAAAGCCGATCTGATCAGTCGAGCAAATTGCATAGTCTTCCCTCCCTTAATCTTATTTTGAGTCGTTTCCCTTGGATCGCTCCGAGGACCTTCTGCGGGTTCCCTGGATGCTTCACTCTTCTACGGAGCGATTAAACGACGGAGCAGGCTACCCAGTGCCCCGGTCGCAATTCTCTGAATTCCGGAATCTCCTTCGAACAGTTGTCCACGGCAAGCCGGCATCGTGGATGGAACACACATCCGCTTGGCGGATTGATCGGGCTCGGCACTTCACCCTTGACGATCTGGTGAGCGCGCTTTCTTTCCACCTCCGGGTCTGGCACCGGCACTGCGGCAAGCAGGGCCTGAGTATAGGGATGCAACGGGTTGTTGTACAACTCGTCACATTCAGCCAATTCGACGATTTTGCCCAGATACATTACCGCCACCCGGTGGCAAAGGTGGCGAACGACGCTCAAATCATGGGCAATAAACAGGTATGTGAGGTCGAACTCGTCGCGCAAATCCTCCAAAAGATTGATGATTTGCGCCTGAATCGACACATCCAAGGCGGAAATCGCCTCGTCGCAGATTATGAAATCGGGGCGCACCGACAAAGCGCGCGCGATGCCGACACGCTGTCGCTGGCCGCCGCTCATCTCGTGCGGATAGCGGTCGGCGAAGCGAGGATCGAGGCCGCAAAGCTTTAGCAGTTCCTTGACGCGGGCGTCGCGGGCCGCCTTGTCAGGCTCGGTCTTATGAACCTGCATCGGCTCGGCAATGATTTCGCCGATCTTCATGCGGGGATTGAGCGAAGAGTAGGGGTCCTGGAAGATCACCTGGATCTTCCTTCGCAACGCCATCATCGACTTGCGGTCGAGGTCGATCAGGTTTGTACCGTCGAACAAAATCTTGCCCGCGGTCGCATGTTCCAGTTGCAGGATGCAGCGGCCGGTCGTGGTCTTGCCGCAACCGGATTCGCCCACCAGACCCAAGGTCTCGCCCTTGCGAATGGTGAAGCTGATGCCGTCGATGGCCTTCACATAGGCCGCAACCCGCGGCAACAGTGCCCCTTCGGTCACCGGAAAGTGCATTTTCAGGCCTTGCACCGTAACCAGATCTGACGCCTGAGCGACGCGCTCGACTGACTGGCGTCGCTGTTCATGGCCGCTGCTTTCCACTTCAGCCGCCGTGCGTGCGGCCTTCGCGGTCTCGCCTTGGGTCGCGTCCGTCGTGTGTGTCGCGGTCATGACGCCTGCCTCAAAGATGCGGCGACCTTTTGCGCCTGCCAGCATGCCGCGACATGACCTTCAGCGCCGACCGTCTCCAGCAGCGGCGCGTTCGCACAGCGATCGACGGCAAAGTTGCAGCGCGGGCGGAACGAACAGCTTGCGTCCAGGCGCATGAGATCGGGCGGCTGACCTTGCACGGGATCCAGCTTTCCCCGACGCGGCTGGTCCATCCGCGGCACCGACTTGAGCAGCGCGAGCGTGTAGGGATGACGGGGATTATAGTAGATCTCGTCCGCGGTTCCGCTCTCGATGATCTTGCCGGCATACATGACATTCACGCGGTCGGCGTAACGCGCGACGATTCCTAGATTATGGGTGATGACGATCAAGGCGACGCCCAGGCGTCGCGTCAGGTCTTTCATCAATTCGAGAATCTGCGCCTGAATGGTGACGTCGAGCGCGGTGGTTGGTTCGTCGGCGATGATCAGCTTGGGTTCGCAGCACAGCGCTATGGCGATCATCACGCGTTGGCGCATGCCGCCGCTGAGGTGATGCGGGTATTGCTTGAGCCGGCGGCCGGCATCGGAGATTCCGACCATGCCCAACAGCTCGACCGCACGCGCGACCGCCTGCTCGCGGCTCATGTTGAGGTGCTGTTGCAAGGTCTCGGTGAGTTGCCGCCCGATGGTCAGCACTGGATTGAGTGAGGTCATCGGCTCCTGGAACACCATGGCGATGTCCTTGCCGCGCACGTCGCGGATTTCCTCGTCGCTCAGCGCCAGCAGGTCGCGGCCCTCGAAGCTGATGCTGCCACCGACGATGCGGCCGGGCGGATAGGGAATGAGGCGCAGGATCGAGAGGGCGCCGACAGATTTGCCGCAGCCGGACTCGCCGACGATGGCAATCGTTTCGCCTTCGTTCACGTCATAGGAAATGCCGTCGACGGCCTTGACCACGCCGTCGCCGATAAAGAACTGCGTTTGCAGGTTCGCGATTTCAAGCAGCTTTGCCACTTTCCCCCCACTCATTCATTCATTTTGCAACCAACCGTGGCCCTTGCGTTTGGCCCTGGATTGCAAAACCGGCACCCCGCCAGAGTTGAGCGAACTCGCCCCCTCCGATCATTCGATGCCTGACCCACCCATCTAGTTTGCATATGAAACCGCTTGTTATTCAAGCCGGTTGCGACGATTTTTCAGGAAAGGTCATGTATTAGTTGTCGCAGGTGACCTGTCTGCTGCGAAAACGGGCTCCGGCGATGCGTTTGGCTTTCGCAAGCCTGAATGTTCCCGCGCACAAACCTCACCCCACGGAAAGTATTCCTTGTTCCCAAGCGAGAACGCGGTTGCCGATTGCGTCCGCCGCCGGCCGTTTCAACAATTTGTGGCTTATGCGCGCGCCGCGGTATCGCGGCGGCCGGTCATTCGGCGGCGCTGCTTGGCTCGGCCGTTTGCAGTGCCCGCTGCAATTCCTCGTCTTCAAGCCCCGCCGAACGAACAGTGGCGGCGTCGCTGGGCACCTCGTCCGGACTGCAGACCTTGAACAGTTGTTTGAACACCGCGTTGCAGAGATGGTTTTTCGGGCTGCCTTTTATCTGAACCAATCCTAGCGTTCGAAACAGCGGCGGATCGCCAAACGGCACAATCTTGATTGGCAACCGCAACAGTAACTCGACGCTACGCTGCGGCACGATCGAGACGCCCAGTCCGTGATGCACCATGAGTGTGACGGCTTCGATCGAATCGAGCTGCATGATGGTGTGCAGCGATATTTCCATCTTGGCAATTTGCTCTTCGATCATGCGGAGCTGCCAGGCGCCGCGCACGAGCTTGATGTAAGGGTGGGTGCGCAGCAGATCCTCGGCCGTGGCGCCGGTCGCGTCCGGCGGAGCGATCACGCAAATGGCCTCCTTGACGAAAGGACGCCAGAGCAGGCCACCCGGCAAGCTCGGCGGCTCGCCGATGATGGCGGCATCCAATTCCTCGTTGTTGAGCAGCTTGAACAGTGGGGTGTTCATCCCAGTGACGATCTGCACTTCAAGCAAAGGGTAGGCTTCGGTGAGGCCGGCAAGCGCCGCCGGTACGAAGCTTGAAAGCGCGGTGGGGATGACACCGAGGCGAAGCCGGCCGACGAATTCATTCGGCGACGCGGCGGCGTCCCGCAGACTGTCGTGCAGGCCGATGATCTTGCGTGCGGTCGGCAGCAGCGCCATGCCCTTGTCGTTGAGCACCGGCGGCCGCCGCGAGCGGTCGAATAATTCGGCCGCCAGATGTTGCTCGAGCGCCTGGATCTGCATGCTCACCGCCGACGGCGACAAGCCGACCACATTGGCTGCGGCGGCGAAGGTGCCATGCTCCGCCACCGCGACAAGCGTTTTCAAGATGCGCACGTCCACTTGTGCAACTCCGGCTGCACCGCATGCCATCTATCCAGCGGCGGCCATTCGACTGCTAAGAGCCGAATAAAATACCGCCATGGACGTTATATAGCCAGCAGGGTGCTAGCCAGCAGGGAGCCGGACCGACCGTCAGGGAACCGTGAAGCGGCGGACCGCGTCCTCGTCGACATCCACGCCAAGGCCTGGTGTAGAGCGCAATTCAATCCGGCGGTTTTCGAGCCGCAGCGGGTCGCGCACCAGGTCCTCGGCCAGATAGACGTGGGTCATGTTCACGCCCCAGTCGAGTACCGGCGAGGCGCAGGCCGCGGCCAGCGTCGCCGCCGCAGAAATGCTGCTACCCGCCACTTTGCCCGCTAGCGTCACCGACAGTCCGATCTGGCTGCAGAGCGCGGCGGCTCTCAGCAGCGGCGTTACGCCCTCGGCCTTGATCAGCTTGAGGTTGACGCCGCTGATCATGCCGGCTTGGCCGAGGCTGAGGATTTCATCGCCGCCGGAAATGCATTCGTCACCGCAGATCGGCAGAATGCCGAGTCGGTTGAGCGCGCCCATGGCGTTGGTCTGGTCGTTGGGCAGCGGCTGCTCGAGAAACATCAGGCCCAGGCCGTCAACGCCGCGCAGATATTGCCGCGCTTTCGGCGCGGTCCAGCCGGTATTGGCGTCGGCGCACAGTTTCACGTCCGGGCCGAGCGCGGCGCGCGCCTGTTTCGCGGCCTCGATTTCCTCCTCGACCCGCTTCACGCCGACCTTCAGCTTGAAAAATCCGTAGCCCTCCGCGACTTTACGCTTGGCTTCAGCGACATCGGCAGCGACATCGGGATTGCCGAGAAGCCACATGTTCTCCACCGAACGGCGCAGCGCGCCGCCGATCAGGTCGACGCAAGGCACGCCGAGATGCTTGCCGACGAGATCGAGCAGCGCGATTTCGACCGCGGCCTTGGCGCCGCCATTGTGTTCGATGCTGTGTCGGCAGCGGTGTGCCAATTCGGCGCGGTCGCGCGCGTCGGCGCCGATCAGCAGCGGCGCCATGTACTTGCGTACTGCCGCGACGATGCCGGGCAGGGTATCGCCGGTCATGGTCGGCGCCACCGTCGCCTCGCCCCAGCCGACGAGACCGTTATCGGCCTCGATGCGCACGATCAGATTTTCGGCCGTGGTGATCCGCTCCGCCGCCATCACCATCGGCTTGGTGAGCGGCAGCGCCACTGGGATGGCATTGACGTGCTTGATGCGGAGCGGCCCCGATTGCTGCTCGGCTACGATATTGGCCTGTACATTCATCATCAAACCTTCGCCTCCCGGCTGCGGCGTTAATCGCCGGGCATCCTATGGCAGCCGTGACAAAGAGCAAATCCGTATTGTTGATCGATTTGTTAGCTTCAAAGTCCTTGATCTATAGCCTTAAGCGAATTCGTTGGCTGCACCCCGGCGCGGCGCTATATTCCCGCCCAAACGACAAGAATTGTCTTCGAGGAGACGCCAAATGATCGAGGTCATGCGAGACAAGTTGAGCAATAGCCGGACGTGGCGTGGGCCGGACATCCAGGACGATGCGTCGTGGATCATGCCCTTGACCGAGGCGGATATCGCTGAGGTCGATGCGGCGTTGCGAAACGTGAAGTCATTGCACGCCGAGATACCTTTTACGGCCGCGCAGTTTCCGCTGCAAAAGCTGGCCGCCAAATTGGACGAAATACCGGACCGGCTCGAAAACGGCCCTGGCGTCGTGCTCATCCGCGGCCTGCCGCGGGAACGCTACACGACACAGGAGTGCGGGCTGATCTATTGGGGCTTTGGCGTGCATTTCGGCGCGCCGGTCTCGCAGAACACCCGCGGCCATCTGCTCGGCCATGTGCGCGACGAAGGGCGCACGATGAAGGACCGCACAGCGCGCGGCTACCAGACACGCGAGAAGATGGATTTTCATTCCGACCAGTTGCCGGTGGACGCGCTTGGCCTGTTTTGCGTGCGTACCTCGAAGTCAGGCGGCGCCAGCGCGCTGGCCAGTGTCGAAAGCGTGCACAACGCGATCCTTGCGGAGCGCCCGGACCTGCTCGAGGTGCTCTATCAGCCCTTCGCCATCGACTGGCGGGGCGAGGAGCCGCAGGGCGAACAGCCCTGGTACCGCTGCCCGATGTTCTCTTACGCGGGCGGCAAGGTCACCTCGCGCATCACCAGCCGCGCCTATTTCGACAGCCTGGCGCGCTTTAGCCCGGATTTGGCATTGACCGACGTCCAGCGCGAAGCGCTCGATTTCGTGCAAGAGGTTGCCAACCGGCCGGAGCTGCGGCTGCGCATGCTCTTCCAGGAAGGCGACATGCAGTTCATCAACAATCACGCCATCCTGCATGCCCGCGAGGCCTTCGAGGACCATGACGATCCGGAACTCAAGCGCCACCTCCTGCGCATGTGGATCGCGTTTCCGGAAGGGCGACGGCGTGCGCTCGCGCCGATTCTGGCCGAGCGCTATTCGTTCGTCGAACGAGGCGGCATCCCGAAGAAGATCGCCGCCTGATCTGACGCCACTGACTCACGCGGCCGGATCGAAGCACGACGCTTCGCCCGGCCGCCCTTTTTTCGACGAGGTCTTTGAATGTCCGCGCTCCGCACGATCGATGTCCATGCGCACATCATCGAGGAGGAGACGGTACGCCTCCTGCAAAGGGAGACGCCGGCGGCCGGCTTCAAGCTGGAACCAATCGATGACGAATCCGCGCGCTTCGAGTTCGGCGGCACGGGGATGACGCCGTTTCCGCGCGGCGGTTGGGATCTCGAGCGTCGCTTGCGCGACATGGATGCCAACGGCTTCGATCTTCAGGTGTTGTCGGTATGCACGCCGACCATCTTCTATGGGTTGGAAGCGAAGCTGTGCCTCGCCGTCTCGCAAATCCAGAACGAGCAGATCGCCGCTCGCGTCCGGGCGAT
Source organism: uncultured Alphaproteobacteria bacterium (assembly GCA_963773115.1). Lineage (GTDB taxonomy): Bacteria > Pseudomonadota > Alphaproteobacteria > Rhizobiales > Xanthobacteraceae > Pseudolabrys. The sequence continues at coordinate 225,133 of CAVYZZ010000003.1, forward strand.
GCCCGATCGCTTCCTGGGGATTGCTACGGTGCCGCTGCAGGCGCCGGAGCTTGCCGTCGGCGAACTGCGCCGCGCCATGACCGAACTCGGCCTGCGCGGCATGGAAATCGGCTCTCACGTCAATGGCCGCAATCTCGATGACCCTGCGCTCGAACCGGTATGGGCGACGGCGGCCGAGCTCGGCGCCTTCATCCTGGTGCACCCGTTGAACGCGGCCGGGGTGCCACGCCTGGACTCCTATTATCTGAAGAACCTGATCGGCAATCCGCTCGACACCACGGTGGCCGCAGCCTCGCTGGTCTTCGGCGGCGTGCTCGAGCGCCATCCCACGCTGACGTTCTGCATGGTGCACGGCGGCGGCTTTGCACCCTATCAGGCCGCGCGCTGGATTCACGGTTGGGAGGTCCGCGGCGAGCCGAAGGCGCACCTCAAGACCCCGCCGCAGGCCTCGCTCGACAGGCTGCTCTATGACACCGTGCTGCACGATCCGCGGCCGCTTCAGTATCTGGTCGATTTGGTGGGGCCGTCACGCGTCTTGCTGGGCAGCGACTACCCGTTCGATATGGGTCAATACGACATCGATATCGTGCGTTCGCTCAAAGTCTCACCCAGCGATAAAGCGAGCATTCTCTGCGATAACGCCTTTCAGCTGGTTGGCGACACTGCGGCCAGCAAGGCCGGTATAGACGCATAAAAACGTGGCAAGGCTAAGCCGATTGGCGCGCGTATGCGCCCGCATGTTTCTTTCCGGCAATTCTCGGCCGGCGAGATCATGAGCTTGCAAACTTCCATCAAGGGGGCTGAAGCTAAGCAACAACGTAATTCGTTCGGCTGTTGATGTGATCCGCGCTAGCGTAACTTCAGCGGCACTAACGCCGCAAAAAATGAGAATCCAAGGGGAGGAAGAAGCATGCGACGTTTGGTGCAGTTTTTGTGGCTTCGGAGCGCCAGCCCACTTCGGGCGGCGACCTTTTTGTTAGCGGCCGCGTTCGGAGTGCTTCTCGCGGTCCCGCTTGCCCACGCTCAGGCCCACAAGGGCTGGCCGTCGCGCGTCACCTTCGCGACCGGTCCCACTGGCGGCTTTGGCTACACGATGGCCGCGCCTTGGTCCGCGACCGTCGGCTCGGCGACCGGCGTTGCGATTTCGCCGGAAGTGACCAGCGGCATTCCGTTCAACGTGCAAATGACCGAGACCAAGAAGGCGGAAATCGGCGTCGGCACCAGTGACATCGTCGTGCTCGGCCTGAAGGGCCAGGGCTTCTTTAAGGACAAGAAGCCGATCAAGGACGTACGCACCCTGTTCATGTTCGTGCCGTTCGTGCTCCAGATGTATACGGACGCGCGCTCGAACATAAAGACGCTGGAGGATCTCAACGGCAAGTCCATGAACCCCAGCCGTCGCGGCTCGCAAACCGATGTCGTGCTGCGCAGCCTCGTCAAGACCTTCGATCTCAAGCCCAAGCAGATCACCAATGTCAGCCCGCCGCAGGCCAACGACCTGATGGCCGACGGGCGTCTCGACCTCGCGATGGCGTCCGGGGCGGTGCCGCATCCGGCGGCAACGCAGTTCGAGGCGCGCCTGTCGCTGCGCATCATTGGCCTCACCAAGGCGCAGCAGGAGAAGTTCGTCGCGGCCAATCCACAGCTCTCGGCGATGACGATTCCCGCCAACTCGTTCAAGGGCCAGACCGAGCCCAAACTCTCGGTCGGCAGCTACACCATGGTCGTGGTCAACAAAGATCTGCCGGCCGACTTCGTCTACGCCATGCTGAAGGCGACCTACGATCACAAGACCGATCTTGCCCATGCCTACAGGGCCTACAGCAAGCTCGACTACAAGAGCATCCTGAATTCGCCGATTCCGTTGCACGCAGGCGCTGTCAAGTTCTACGAGGAGCACGGAATCAAGATTCCGGACAAGCTGAAAGGCTGAAGCGACACTTCACGGGGCGCAGGGCAGCGTGCACGACGCATTTCGCTGACCGCCGCGCCTGCCCCTTTTTTCGTGTGGGCTGAACGAAATGGAACTTGTCATATGTTGAAGCTTTACCAGGGGCGCGTCGCCGTCTGCGCCATCAAGGTGCGGCTGGTGCTGACCGAAAAGGGCCTCGATTGGGAGCCGGTCACCCTCAACTTGCGTGCCGGCGATCAGCACAAGCCAGAATATCTCAAGCTCAATCCGAATGGCGTGGTGCCGACGCTGATCCATGACGACTTCGTGCTGATCGAGTCCTCGGTCATCATGCAGTATCTCGATGAGTTGTTTCCGCAACCGCCGCTGCAGCCGGGCGACCCGAAGGACCGGGCGCGCATGCGCATCTGGATGAAGCGCGTGGACGAATATCTGCATCCCGGCAATGCCACGCTCACTTACGCGATGGTGCATGCGCGTGAAATGCACAGCAAAACCCAGCAGGAGCTGGAAGCCTATTACCGCGGCATCCCCAATCCGGCCACGCGCGAGCGTCAGCGCGCGGCCATCGAGCAGGGCATGGACGCGCCCGCCGCCGTGCAGGCCCTGCAATTCTACGACAAGGCGCTCGCCGACATGGACCGCCAGCTCGCGCAACACCCCTGGCTTGCCGGCGACAGCTATTCGCTCGCCGACGCGGCCGTGACCCCCTACATCAACCGCTTCACCATGCTGTGCTTGTCGAACATGTGGACGCAGTCGCGGCCCAACGTCACCGCATGGTTCGAGCGCATCAAGGCGCGGCCCAACTACGCCGCCGCCATCTCGGCCTTCGTGACGGAGGCCGACGTGAAAGGCTATGTGGGGCTTGAGGACTGGGCCTGGGGCAAGGCGCAATCATTGCTGCAGGCGGCTAAGGCGGCGTAGCAAGAGCGGCCACACAAGCCGCCTCGCCGGCGGCACAAAAAACAGGCGAAAGCCAGCAAGCCCGGGAGGCGAGTCAGTTGGACGTAATCGAGACTGATGTCGAGCGGAGCCGTTACGACTGGGCTCGCAACCAACTGACCTCGATCATTGCCGTCGGCGTGACGGTGTTCCATTTCGTGGGGCTGGCGCTGATTCCGCTTGATCCATGGGTTTTCCTTGGTGCCAGCGCCCACCTGTTCTGCATCCTGGTGTTCATCAGCCATCCGCTACTGCCACGCCAGCCGCGCCTCTCGGCGACAGTCGACGCAGCGCTGTGCGCCGCGTCCGCGGCGGTCATCGTCTATCTCGTGCTCAATTACTCGGAAATGTATGACCGCGTGGGCTTCGATCCGACGACGATGGACGTGGTGTTTGGCACCATCGCGCTCGTCGTCATACTGGAAATGGCGCGCCGGTCGGTCGGCGCAGTTTTCCCGATCATCGGCGTCGCGCTTGTGCTGTACGCCTGCTATGGCAATTACATTCCCGGCATCTGGGGTAACCGCGGCTACGAGTACGGCCGCGTCATCAGCACGCTGTTCAGCACCGTCGGCTTGTACGGCTTCGCTATGAACGCAGCGGCTTCCTACATTGTCCTGTTTGTCACCTTCGGCGCATTTATGGAAGCAACCGGCGTCGGCGAGTTCTTCATACGCTTCGCCAATGCGGTGGCCGGGCGCAGCCGTGGCGGACCGGCCAAGGTCTGCGTCGTCTCCAGCGCCCTGTTTGGCATGATCTCCGGCAGCTCGATGGGCAACGTCATGACCATCGGCACCTTCACGATTCCGCTAATGAAGCGCGCCGGCTATACGGCGACCTTTGCCGGCGCGGTGGAGGCGGCCGCTTCCACGGGCGGGCAGATCATGCCGCCGCTGATGGGCGCGGTGGCCTTCGTGCTCGCCGACGCCACCGGCACGCCCTATCGCGATGTCATGTTGGCGGCGGCCATTCCGGCGGTCTGCTATTTCGCCACTGTGTTCTTCGTCACCGATTTCGAGGCGCTCAAACAGAACCTGCGGCCCTCGGCCGACGCCGAGACGTTGAGCCCCTGGAAGGTGTTGCGCGAGGATTGGTTGCTGCTGATGCCGATCGTCATGCTGGTGGTGATGGTCGTGTGGCTGCAACACTCGATCACAATGTCGGCGATTTTTTCGATCGGTGCGGCAATCGTGGTCGACATGATCCGGCGGCGCAGCCTGCCGCGGCCGCGCATGGTCTGGAATGCGCTTGCGGCCGGCTCGCGCAACTCGATGCAGGCGGCGGCGGCTTGCGCCGCCGCTGGCGTGCTGGTTGGCGTGTTCGCGCTGACTGGGCTCGGCAACCGTTTCGTCATGGTGGCGACCGGCTGGAGCGGCGCCTATCTCGTCCCGGCCTTGATCGTGGTCATGGTGCTGACGCTGATCATGGGCTTTCCGTTGCCGACCGTTCCCGCTTACGTCATCACTGGGATGATCGGCGCACCCGTCATCGTGAAATTGAGCGGGGTCGAGCCGCTGGTCGCGCACATGTTCGTCATGTATTTTGCTTGCGTCTCGACGGTAACGCCACCGGTCGGCCTCGCCGCCTTCGCCGCAGCCAGTATCTCGGGTGCCAACCCCTACCGGACGGGCTTCACCGCAATGCGGCTCGGCATGGCGGCCTACGTCGTGCCCTTCGTGTTCATATTCAACCCGCATCTGCTCGGCTTCGGCACCTGGTATCAGGTCACGAGCGCGTTGGTGATGGCGCTGGCGGCGGGCTACGCGCTCGCCTGCGCGGTCAACAGCGATTACCACCCGCTGGTGCGCGTGGCCGTGGCGATCACCGCGATTCCCATGCTGTGGCCGACGGTGGTGGTCAACGCGGCCGGTCTCGCGGCGCTGCTGGTGGTGGCCTATTTCGGCCGCAAGACCAGCGCGAGCGTCGCCGTGGCGCTGCGCCCGGCGGCCGCCGGTCTTGCCGCGCGGCCTCCGCCGCCGCCGGAATCGGCGGTCTAGCTAAGGTTCATCAAGGGAGGAGACGAAAGTGTCGGGCGTCGTCGGTTTGATTGGCATCGGTTTAATGGGCACCGCCTTCACACGGCGTCTGCTCGCTGCCGGCTTCAAGGTGGTCGGGTTCGACGTGGCGCCGGCGCGGCGCGAGGAACTCCGCAAATTGGGTGGCGAGCCGGTCGACTCGGTGGCCGACGTTGCCCGCCGCGCGCAGCGCTACCTGATCTCGGTCATGACCATCGGCCAGGTCGAGGAGGTGGTCGAAGGCAACGGCGGGCTGATCGAGGCCGGCGATCAAAAAGCCGAGCGCATCGCCTTTTGCACCTCGACCTGCGAGCCGGACCGGGTCGCAGACCTTGCCGCCCGCGCCGCCGCGCGCGGCTTCACGTTCCTCGACACGCCCGTGTCCGGCACCAGCCAGCAGGTTGCGCGTGGCGAGGGCCTCGGGTTGGTTGCCGGCGACCGCAAGGCCGCCGAGGCCGCCGAGGCCGCCGCGGCCGTGCTCGATGCGATCTATCCGCGCCGCAAATTCGTCGGCGCCGCGGGCGATGCCACCAAGGCCAAGCTCGCCATCAATCACATTCTCGGCCTCAACCGCGTGGCTCTGGCCGAGGGTCTGGTCTTTGCCGAAACGCTCGGGCTCGACAAAGCGACGTTTCTCGGCGTTGCGCGCGAGTCGGCGGCCTATTCGCAGATCATGGACATTAAAGGCGGCAAGATGGTCGAGGGAGACTTTTCGCCCGTAAGCAAGGTCTCCCAGCACCTGAAGGACGTGCACACCATGCTCGCCTTTGCAGCCAAGCACGGCCAAGCGCTACCGTTTCTTGCGCTGCTTGCCGAGGTGCTGGAGGCCTGTGAGCGTCACGGCGACGGCGAACGCGACAATGCCATCACCATCGAGGAAATCCGCCGCCGCACGGCGGCCTAGATAAACCAAAGACAGGAGCAAGCCGTGAACAAGTATGCGGTCGGCGTTATCGGGTTGGGCAATATGGGTCGCGGCATTGCCACAAATCTCGGCAAGCACGGCCGAGAGGTCTATGTCTGGGATCTCGCGGAAGCCGCGCGCGCCCGCTTCAAGGACAAGCCGGGTTTCATCATTGCGCCGCAAGGCGAAATGGCCAAGCACTGCGAGGCCATTTTCTTCCTGGTTCCGGCGACGCCCGAGATCAAGGCTTGCCTGGAAGGCGAAAATGGCATTGTCGCCAATGCCCGCAAAGGCCTGATCCTGTGCGATCTGACCACCTCCGATCCGCTGGCCACGCGCACGCTGGCCGCCGAGCTTGCCGAAAAAGGCATCTATTACATCGACGCCGGCACCAGTGGCGGGCCGACGCGCGCCGATACCGGCGAGCTGACACTGATGGTGGGCGGCGATGCCGGCGCTTTCGAGCGGGTCAAGCCGTTTCTCGATGACATCGCGCCGACAATTTATTACCTCGGCGGCAGCGGCGCCGGCCACACCATGAAGCTGCTGCATAATGTCGTTTGCCACGCCACGTTTTTCGCCACCACCGAAGCATTGCGGTTAGGCGAGCGCGCGGGCTTGCAACTCGCCGACATGGTGGAGGTGCTCAATAATTCCAATGCGCGCAGTTATGTGACGGAGTCGCGCTATCCCAAGCATATCCTGTCGAAGAAATGGGACGGCCGCTCGCGCATTTTCAACATGCACAAGGACATCAGAATGGGCGTCGAACTCGGCCACCGTATGGAGGGCGGTACCGAGTTTTCCGAAGCGACGCTGCGCTATCTCGACAAGGCGGTTCGCCGCGGCATGGCGGAAGACGACTACACGCTGATCTATCGCGATTTCGAGGAGATTAGGGCGACGACGGATGCGAGCGGGCCGGGCGATAGCGGCAAGGCGCGCGCCGGAGCCGCATGACGGCTTTTGAATAGGCGGGCCTTGTCCGCCGGGGGACGAGCAAATGAAGGCGGCGTTGCGTTGGGTCGGGAATTTTGAGGCCAGTCTGGCCAATGCGCTGCTCGTGCTGCTTACGGTGTTGCTCAGCGTTCAAATTCTCAACCGCTACATCTTTCACACCTCTTTCGTCTGGCTCGAGGAAATCGCCCGCATCAGCTTCGTGTGGCTGATTTATTTTTCTGCCGCCAGTGCCGCCAAGAACGACCGTCATATCCGCATCGAAATCGCCGACCTGTTCGTGCCGCAACCCGTGTTGAAATGGATGACGCTCGCCGCCGACGCCCTGGTGATCGGATTCGACTTGGTCGTCGTCTGGCTCGGCATTTTGTTGATCTACTCGACCATCCAATATGGCGACGTCACGCCCGTGACGGATATTCCCATGGGGCTGATCTACGCCGTCATACCGGTATGTTTCGCCTTGATGGCGTATCGCGCCTTGCGCTTCAACATCGAAAATTTCCGTAAGCCCCGCCTCGATCATCCCGACCGGCGCAGCTTCGAGATGTGACATGACGACAGCGGATCAGGTGCGATAGAGGCCGAAAATGTCGATGCCCGCCCTTCTTTTTGGCCTGCTCGCGCTGCTGTTGATCCTGCGGGTGCCTTTGGCGTTCGCGCTCGGCATCGCAACTGTGGTGACAATGGCAATCGACGGGATTCCGCTGACGTCGCTCGCCGTCACTTATTTTTCGTCGGTCGACACATTCGCCTTTATGGCGATCCCGCTTTTCCTGCTGGCCGGGAATCTCATGGAGCACGGCGGCATCTCAAAGCGGCTCATCGACATATCCGACGTGCTGCTGGGCCGGCTGGTCGGAGGTTTAAGCCTGGTGACGATCGGTGCCAGCATGTTTTTCGGGGCGCTGACCGGATCGGGCAATACGGCGACCGCCGCCGTCGGCTCGCTGATGATCCCGACCATGGTGAAGCGCGGCTACGGCGCGCCCTTCGCTGGCGCCGTGACCGCGATCGGCGGCACCATGGGTATTCTGATCCCGCCCAGCATCACGCTCATCGTGTACGGCATCATGGCTGATCTTTCAGTCGCGCGCCTGTTCCTGGCGGGCGTGGTGCCCGGCATCATGCTCGGTATCGGGCTAATGGCGACGGCGTTCCTGATCAGCAAGAAGCGCGGCTACATGGGATCGGATACCTCCTTCAGCGCGCGCGGGCTGGGCGAGGCGGCGTGGGAGGGCAAATGGGCGCTCTTCGCGCCGGTCATCATTCTGGGCGGCATCTACGGCGGATTCATTACGCCGACCGAGTCGGCGGTCGTTGCCGTCGTCTACGGCTTCGTCGTCGGCGCCTTCATCCACAAGGAACTGACGATCGACAAGATCAGGCTGTGCCTGAGAAACACCTTGGCGGTCACGGGCATCCTGGGAATCATCTGGGGCACCGCGCTCGGTTTCGGCGAACTGCTGACGATCTACCAGGTGCCGCAGATGGTCAGCGACGTGGTCCTCAGTGTCACCAAAAGCGCAGCGGTCGCGCTCATCCTCATCAGCGTCTGGGAGACGTTCATCGGCATGTGGATGAACACCATGGCGCAGATCATCGTGATGACACCGATCTATCTGCAGATCATCCAAGTCCTGGGCGTAGATCCGATCACCTTCGGCATCATCTTCACGCTGAACTGCGAAATCGGCTTCGTGACCCCGCCGCTGGGAACAAGCCTGTTCGTGGCGATGCCGATCGCCAACGTGAAATTGGGCGAGATTTCGCTCGCGTCGATCCCGTTTATTCTGACGGTGTTCGTCGTGATCGGCATCATCATCGCCTTTCCCGGTATCCCGCTCTGGCTGCCGAACTTGCTGATGGGACCGGGACACTGACGTTTTTTAGGTGTGACTGTAACGGAGACGGAAACGTAAAGTGACTCAAGACACCGGAGGCGCAAGGCGCCTCCGCATACAAGGGAGGAAACGAACATGAAGACAAGGTATTTGCTGACGTCAATGGTCGCAGGACTGGCAAGCCTGCTGCTTGTGCAGACGAGTGGGGCGGCGGACATCACGATCAAGTTCGCCCACAACTCGCCGCCGCGGATGGACGCAAGCTTCCATCGCTACTTCGTCCATTTCACGGAATTGGCGAAGAAGTACACCAACGGCAAGGTCGAGTTCCAGGAGTTCCCGGCCAGCCAGATGGGCTCCGACCAGCAAGCGGTCAAGAAGCTCCAACTCGGCCTGATCCAGATGATGGATTTGGCATCCAACAATATCGCCCAGCTCTACGGCGGCTTCGACCTGTTCACGCTGCCGTTCCTGATGAAGAGCATGGACTGCGGCATCAAGACCGTGCTGGTCGATGACAAGCTGCTGCACGACATTTCAGAAGGCGCGCAAAAGAAAGCCAACATCCGCGTGCTCGCCTTCGAGAGCGGCGGCATGCGCAACATGATGAACAGCAAGCACGCGATAATGTCGCCGAGCGACCTCAAGGGTCTGCGCATGCGGGTCGCGAAGAACCCGATCCTGCTCGACACCTATCATGCGCTCGGTGCCGACGTGATGGGCGTTGCGTCGGCCGAAACCTATGGTGCGTTGCAGACGCACATGGTGGACGGCAACGACGGTGGCGTCGGCTGGGCTTATGCGCAGAAGCTCTACGAAGTGCAGAAGTTCTACTCGATCACCGGCCACCAGATGGTGGTGACGTCCGTCATCGCCAACAACAAGTTCTTCGAGGGCTTGCCGAAGGACGTGCAGGCCGGTCTTCAGAAGGCGGCGCGCGAAGCCGCCGTCGACAATATGGCCTGGATGGAGGCCTACCAGAACAAGATCTACGGCATCTTCGAAAAGTCCGGTCTCAAGATCGATCATCCCGATCTGACGCCGTTCCGCGAGAGCGTAAAGCCCGTATGGGCGAAATACGCTGACCGGGTCGGCGGCATGGAGCGGATCAACTACGTCCAAAAGCTGCAGAAAGACTGCAAGTAACGACACCTGACGTCCGGGCGATGGCCGAGCAATCGGCCATCGCGCCAGACGGAGCAATCGGCCGTCCCCGGGCGGTCAGCGTTCTTCTGTTGTCAGAAGGCTAGCTGAAGATGGGATTTCGTGAAGTTACCGAGACACGCGACGGCATGTGTATCGATTGGGACGTCCCGATCGAAATGGATGACGGTGTGGTTCTGCGCGCCGACGTCTACCGTCCGATCGCCAGCGGCAAATATCCGGTCATCATGAGCTACGGGCCTTACGGCAAGTGGCTGCGCTTTGCGGATCTCTATACGGACCAGTGGGAGCGTATGTGCGAGGAGCATCCCGACGTGCCGGCGGGCTCGACCAACCAGTACCAGAACTGGGAGACGGCCGATCCGGAGAAATGGGTGCCGGACGGCTACGCCATCGTGCGCGTCGACTCGCGCGGCGCCGGCCGCTCGCCCGGTATGATGGATATCTGGTCGCCGCGAGAAGCGCAGGATTTCTATGATTGCATCGAATGGGCGGCCCGGCAGCCGTGGTCCACCGGCAAGGTCGGGCTCAACGGCATTTCCTACTACGCCATGAACCAATGGCAGACAGCGGCGCTGCAGCCGCCGCATCTCGCGGCCATCTGCGTCTGGGAAGGTGCTGCCGACTACTATCGCGACCTGACATTTCACGGCGGCATTCATTGTCCCTCGCGCGACCGATGGTTTCCCTCTCAGGTGCTGCGCGTGCAACATGGCCGCGGAAGCCGCGGCTTGCGCAGCAGCATCAACGGAGAGTGGGTTTCGGGTCCCGAAACGCTGACCGACGAGGAGCTCGGCAGCCTGCGCCACGACTGGGTGGCGGAGGCGTTCCCCAACAAGCTCGCCACCGACAAGTTCTGGACCGAGCGCATGCCGGACTGGTCGAAGGTCACCGCGCCGCTGTTATCGGCGGCGAACTGGGGCGGCCAGGGCCTGCACCCGCGCGGTAATTTCGAGGGCTTCGTGCGCGCTGCTTCGAAGGACAAGTGGCTGGAAGCGCACGGGCTCGAGCATTGGACCTCGTTCTACACCGATTACGGCGTGCAGCTGCAGAAACGCTTCTTCGGGCATTTCCTGAAAGGTGACGATACCGGCTGGGCGCGGCAACCGAAGGTGCTTTTGCAAATTCGCCACCCGGGCGAGAAATTCGTCGAGCGCGGCGAGAACGAGTGGCCGCTCGCACGCACGCAATGGACTAAGTTCTACCTGGAGTCTGGGCATCACCGGTTGCTGAGCGATCCGTCCAAGGACAACGGTAGCGTGACCTATAATGGCTTTTCTGAGGGCGTGACATTTCTCACTGATCCGCTGGCGCAGGAAACCGAGATTACCGGGCCGATCGCCGCCAAACTGTTCGTCTCGTCGGCGACCGAGGACGCTGATCTATTTCTGATCGTGCGTGTATTCGGACCGGACATGAAGGAAGTCACCTTCCAAGGCGCGCTTGACCCGCACACACCCATTGCACAGGGCTGGCTGCGCGCTTCGCACCGCAAGCTCGACAAGAAACTGTCGAGACCCTACCGCCCCTATCTCGCCCATGACGAGATTCAGAAGCTGAAGCCGGGCGAGGTGTATGAACTCGACGTCGAGGTCTGGCCGACCTGCGTCGTGGTGCCCAAGGGCCACCGCATCGGCTTGACCGTGCGTGGGCGCGACTACGAATGGAGCGGCGGGCTGGTGAAAGGCCTCGGTACGCACGCGGCGACGTTTACCGGCGTCGGCCCCTTCCAGCACGCCGACCCGCGCGATCGTCCGGCGGCCGTCTTCGGCGGCGACGTGACGCTGCACATGGGCGCGGACCGGCAGGCCTATCTGCTATTGCCGCTGATCCCGCCGAAATAGCGATGCGTTCCCGCGGATCGAATCCGCGGGAATCGCGCTCGGACTTTTTGGGTTGAAGATCGAACAGCGGAACCGATAGCCGGAACTTACCGACGCACGATCACCTTGGCGCCGAGCTTTGCCCGATTGTAGAGGTCGATGATGTCGTTGTTGGACAAGCGGATGCAACCGGACGAGACGGCCGCACCGATGCGCCACGGCTCGTTGGTGCCATGGATGCGGTAGAGCGTGGCGCCGAGATAGAGCGCACGCGCGCCGAGCGGATTGTCGTACCCGCCATCGACGTGCCGGGGCAGATCGGGATTTTCTTTGAGGATGGCTGGCGTCGGCGTCCAATCCGGCCATTCGCGCTTTTGCGAGACCGTGCTCACGCCTGCCCAGCTGTAACCTTCTTTGCCAACGGCAATGCTGTAGCGGATCGCCTGATCGTGGGCGAGAATGTAATAGAGATACCGGTTTCTGGTATCGACAATGATCGTACCCGCCGGTTCGCTGTTTTGATAAGCAACGGTCTGGCGCGGCGTCTCGCTGTACAGGATGCCGAAGGGCGTGCGCATCGTCCACGGATCGCGCGCGCTGACCTCCGTAGTCGATACTTTGTATGTGGGTTTCGCCGCGCTTTTGGGTTTCGCGGACGCATAGGCCTGTGAGCCGCCGGTCGCGTCAGTCGACGCGCAACCGCCAAGCGCGAAGCCTGCAAGCACGACAGAAGCCAGAACAACTAAAATGCGCACGACGCTACGAGCCCCGCATAAGCCGCTGAAAAGACAAAGGTGGCCGGCGGCCCAGCCTGCCTGATTGATAAATTCAATACTGCACTGCCATAATTTTCCTCTAGTGCGGAAAAGCCACACCCTCACAACTTTCGCCAAGATCGAGCCGGCTGCAGTGCGGCGGACAACCACCGAAAACGCGCCAAAAAGCATGATAAACCTTGTAGTTACAGCGATCCGGGCCTCTGGCCCGGGTGCGGCCATACCGCCGAGGGTTTGCTTCGGCTTCAGAGGCTTCCGGCTTTGGCCGGCGTGTCGGTCATTCCCGCCACTTCGTCCTTGATCGCGGAATTGAGGATTTTCTCCAGCCGCGCCAGCGCGCGCGCCACGGTGGCCCCATCCATCACCCGGTGATCGTAGATGATCCGCACGTCGAGAACGCCGTCGTCGCGCATCACCCCGTAGTTCAGCAAGGTGGTCAGCGGCGACAGCGGGTGCAGCGATTCGGCCTGCAGCGCCGAATAGACCGAAACCCCGAAGGTTCCAAAATAATTGCCGCGCTGGCGGCCAATGTTCAGGCAGAGCCACCAAAACGCCCGGCGCAGCGGCTGCGGCAGGCGCGTGAATTGTATCGTTCGCCGGAAATCCTTGATCGCCTCGACCGGAGCAGTCGAGGCATGCTCGAGCTGACGCCCGATGTCCCGCAGCGACTGGCGCGCCGGCTCCTTGATCGAGATGGAGAACAGGCCGGGCTCGCCATAGTAGTCGCGCTCGATAATGACGGTCGCGTTGCTGGCGGGATACTCATAGAGGTGCGGCCAGGGGAGTTTGACATAGGCGCGCCGGAACTCCGGAAACTCGCGCGCCATCAGCGCATAGGCTTTGGTGAACAGGGTGGTCCAGCGCGGCCGCTCGCGGCACGCGGCTCTGGCGGCGGCCAGTGGGCCGAGTGACATCCGCTTCTGCACCGGGACGGTGGGAATGCCGCGGGCGAAATACAACAAGTCGCCGACCATGCGCCGTGGGACCGACAAGCGGATCATTTTGCCGCGCATGCGCTAGCTCCGTGCCGGACGGTCGTTGAGTTAAATGATCCACGGAATGATGCGCTTCGTGTGGGTCATGTAGGCGCGGTACTCCTCGCCGAAGGATTCGAGCATCATCCGCTCCTCCCGCAGCACGCGAAAGGCGAAGAGAACCCCGGCCCCCATGACGCCGGATATGCCCGCAAGCCAATTGGGTAACAGCAACATTTGCGCGAGACCCAGAAGGAAAAACGAAGAATACATCGGATGCCGGATCAGGCGATAGACGCCGGTCTTGACCAGTGCGTGCTGGTCGCGGACTTGCAGCGTAATCGACCAATTCCTGCCGAGATCGGCGTGGCTGCGGCGGAACAGCCACAAGGCGCCGATGAGCGGCACCAGCCCCAGCCAGGCGATCGCGGGGATAAATGGACGGTCGAGCGATGCCGGAAACCCGGTCAAAGCGTAGAGGGCGGGGATCACGAGCAATCCGAGAAATGCAACGGCAAGAAGGCCCCGCTCGCGCCAGTCGAGCAGGGATTTGCGCACCCCGATCTTCTTCGCCTTGCGTTCGAAGGGGTAGCGGATGATGTACCAGCCAACAAGTCCGGCGAACCAGACGAGCGCAGCGACCGTCTGCGTCATGGCAATAGCATCCTCATGCCGCAGCGCCGGTGGCGACAACCGGTCCGGTTTTTGGCCATTTTATTTGCATTTCCTGCCACGGGGGGTCCAAGCCAAAACTTGACGGCGGCGGTGCCGCAATGGAAATATTTGGGCTTCGCCGCTCAAATGCGATCGGGATTGTCTGGATCATGCGTAACATTTCGCTCGGGGCACTTGCCCTCGTAAGTTTCGCCTTGCTGGCGCCGACATCGTCCGACGCCCGGGACATCGTCCGCTTTAATGGCTATTCGGAAGGCACGATCGTCATAAAGACGAACCAACGACGCCTCTACTACGTTATCGGCGAGGGCAAAGCGATCCGCTATCCGGTGGGCGTCGGCAGGCGGGGCATGGCCTGGGCGGGAACGGCCTACATCGACGGCAAATACATCAAGCCGGGATGGTCGGCGCCGGAATCGATCAGAAAGGATTATCGCCGGCTACCCTCGGTCATCCCGGGCGGCAGTCCGCACAATCCGATGGGCGCGGCGGCGATGACGCTGAGCGGTGGCGGCGAATACGCCATCCATGGCACCAACAATCCCGGCTCGGTCGGCGGGTTTGTGTCGCATGGCTGCATTCGCATGTATAACCGCGACATCATGGATTTATATGGGCGGGTCGGTTTCGGTACGAGGGTCGTCGTACTGCGGTGAACGGGCCGGCCAGAAATGCGCAATGGGGGCAAAAGACTTACGAGCCAAAAAGGGGACCTCCATGAATTCGCGAAGAATCACCCTTCTGATCTTCGGTATCGCGACCTTCGCCATGTCCGCGCCACCGGCTTTGGCCTGGTGGCAATTTGTTGCGTATAATCCCAACGGCGAGCGAAGGGTCTACGCGCGCTATGCCAACGAAAAGACCTGCGAAGCCGCGCTGAAGAAGGTCGACGCCAGGCTCGGAAAGCAATACCCCAAGCTCTATCCCCGTGTCGGCAGTTGCGAGGAGTACAAGTGAGCGGGGAATCCGCGTAGATCTATTTTTCCCGCAGCGCGCCCATTTCCGCGGCTTCAGCGCCTACTGGCGGATCCGAAGGCAATTTTCGTTCTTTTTTTGTTCCGATGCCGGTTCGAGCTCCGAGGGCCTGCGAAGCCCTGATAAACCGCTGAATCTGCGTCGTCCGGCCCTGCACAAAAGTGTGGAGTGTGGCTTTTGCGCACTAGCTGAGGGCTTGGATGGATTGTACACGTGGAAAGCTTAAGAGGGTAAACATGGGTGGCGTCATCATGAAAAAGATCCTGGTTCTCGTCTGTTCGGTGATTCTTGCTCTTGGCGTAGCTAGCTGCGCCGGCAAGGCTCCGATCGGCAAAGGTAAGGCCCCGGTAGTCCATACCAAGGGCTAAGCTTTCGACCTCGACCTCGCGCGAGGGCGACAAGAATAGGGCCGGCTTTAATGCCGCGCCCTTTCTTGGTTGCTTATCGCTGGGGAGGTATCGATCTCAGTCCTCCGGCGAAAGCCGGTGGATTTTTGCGTCTCTGGTGTAGAGGCGCGAATTGATGTGAGATGACTAACCTCAGTTCGGGTTAGGGAGTTTTGTCATGGGGTATTCGCGCAACTTGGCCCGGGGCTTCAGCGTCCTGTTTGGCGCGAGTTTGGCTACGATCTCGTTCGGCCTGAGTGTCCCGCCGGCAAGCGCACAGACCTCATCGCTTGCGTCCGCCGCGGAGCATTGGACCGTCGAAACCCAAAAAGCGCATCGTACCGGCAGCAAGCCGTATTTCATCGAATTTCGCGCGCGCGCCGCCGCCAGCTACGGCCACATGTATGTGCTGTATGGCCGGGTGAATAGCCGCGACGAGATTATGACGAGCCGCATCGCCGGTCTCCACCCGGCCGGCGATGCGGAGAACTGCACCAATTGCAGCCTGTTCAACTGGACCATCGGGCATATTGTGCCGGTGCCGTCTGAGACCGGCGCCAGTGACGGCGATCTCGAGGAAAAATACGTCACCGCGCGCTATCGCGTGTGGTTGACGAGGGCCGAATACAAAAAGGTCGACGCCTATATCCGCAAGCTGCAGGCTGATTC
Organism: uncultured Alphaproteobacteria bacterium; assembly: GCA_963773115.1. Classification (GTDB taxonomy): domain Bacteria; phylum Pseudomonadota; class Alphaproteobacteria; order Rhizobiales; family Xanthobacteraceae; genus Pseudolabrys. Next base: position 241,152 of record CAVYZZ010000003.1, read on the forward strand.
GCCGACGTGGAATGCGCTGTGGAACAACTGCGTCGGCTTCGGCCGCAACATCGCGGAATTCATGGGCCTGAAGGTGCCACTGTTCGGTTGGCTGGAGCCGCAGGATTTCGTCGCCAATCTGCGCGAGATGAACGGTCTGAAGAAAGAGCAGCTTCCCTTGCGGGATGCCGCGGCGGGCTCGTCGCATACGGCGTCACGAACGCCGCCGCTGCCGCCGCAGAAGCCGAAGCTGAAACCGGTCAGCGAGCCGTCGGCATCGACCGAAAAACCTGCGGCCGAAAAATCCTCGACATCGACGACCATCATGAAGCCCGAGCCGGCCGCATCGACCGCCAGCAAGCCGGCGCCGGCGAAACCGAAGAAGCCCGTGACGGGAAGCACCGCCGTACGGGCGGTGGCGTCGACTGGCGCCGCACACTGAGCTAGCAAGCGATTATTATTGGCCGCTACGGTCCCGCCGGTTTCGCGGGTGCGTCAGCGCGCCTTTTTGGCCGCCAGCCGTACCCCGAGCCGGGCGAGATCGACCACCATGCGTTCGTGGGTGCCATTGCCGATCTCCTCGGTCTCGTCGCGCGCGCTGACCTTGAATTCGATGCGCCGGCCGTCAACCTTGGTCACTTCCGCCTCGGCCGTGACCTGGTGGCCGACCGGCGTCGCCGCCAGATGGCGGACATTGACCAGGGTTCCGATCGCGCTCTCGCCGGGGTCAAGATAGTCCCGCACCGCATTGAGCGCGGCGTTCTCCATCGCCGTCACCATCATCGGCGTGGCGAACACCTGCGGCAGGCTGACGTCCTTGAACTGATTGGCCAGATGCGCCGGCGTCACGCGCAGCGTGTAGGTTCCCTTGGCTCCCACCGGAATCGGACGCATCGCTCAACTCCCTGGCCGCCGCACGTGATTGATGGCCGGCGCCAGCACCGCCAGCACGACGCCGCAAAGGGCGATCGGCACGAAGGCCAATGTCGCCACGCCGCTCATATCCCACACCAGCCCGCTGATCACCGGTACGATCACCGCGCAACTATAGCTGATGGTGAACATGGCGGCCGTCACGCGATGCACATCGTCGGGCTGGGCCAGAAGTGGCGGCAGTGCCAACGCCAGCACCAGGATGCCGGCGGCGGCAAAGCCGATCACGGTAGCGGCGGCCACGACGACAAGGCCGGAGCCGAACACCACGCCGGCGGTGCCGCACACGCTCAACAGCCCGCAGGCCACAAAGGGCCAGGCCCGCAGCTCAAGCCGGTGAGCGAACATCAGCAGCCCGAGCGACGCCGGCAGTTGTCCGCCGTTCAATCCGGTGAGGGCGGCGCTAATCCAGTCTCCCTGGCCGTGGGCGTCGAGATAGTCGGGCAGGAACGCGTTGGTGGTGAAATACGTGGCGTTAACGGTGCCCAGCATGATGCCGAGCCGCCAGATCAGCGACGAGCCCCAGTCCGGCCACCAGCGGCGCCGCGCCGCGGGGCCTGCGCCGTTCGCAGCCTGCCGCGGCGCCAGCGCCATGATCAGCACGGCGATTGCGGCGACCGGCGCGCTCCAGAACGCGAAGCCCCATTGCCAGCCGCCCACCAGCAGCAGCACCAGCGGCAGCATCAGCGCCACCGGCAGCAATTCGCCGATCAGCAGGCCGTTGGTATAGACAGCGGTGGCAAAGGCGATGCGACGCGGCGCCCAGGCGCGCACCGCCGGCGGCATGGTCACCTGCATGATGGCGACGCCGGTGCCCATCACGATGGTCATGGCATAGAGCCAAGTTACGTCGGGCACGGCGCCACGCAGCGCGCCGCCGATCGCGTTGAGGCCGAGGCCGACAACCATGGCGGTCGTGACGCCGAGGCGGGCGATCAGCAGCGAGCCCGGCACCGCCGCGATGGCGAACAGCATGGGCGGCAGGCCGGTCAGGATGCCGATCTGGGTCGCGTTCAGCGTGAGGTCGTCATGGATCAGCGGGATGACCGGCGGCACCGCCAGGATGGTGAGCCGCAGGGCGGCGCCTGCGAGCCAGAGCAGCAGCAGCGCGGTCAACAGGCGCGCTCGTGGCGGGCTGGCGTTTCGATCTTGCATGCCGGGAGTTGTGGTGGCGTCCAGCGGGGCGCCGCGACCGCGGCGTCCGGCTTGCGTTAACAAATTTCCATCAAACAGGGAATTAATGCGGTCCGCCGGGGCTGCGATTTCCCGGGCATTCCACTATCTGTATTCAAGCCGAATCAACAAGCGCTGACGCCATCAGGTGATAATGACGATCGAGGACACCGGACCAAGCGCTTCCGAGCGCATCTATGCGATCGGCGACATCCACGGCCGCCTCGATCTGCTCGAGCGTGCGATCGCCGCAATCCGGCACGATGTCGAGGAACACGGGCCCGCGGCGTTGACCGTGACGCTCGGCGACTATATCGACCGCGGTCCGCAGTCGCGCGGCGTGCTCGATCGCCTGATCGAAAATCCTTTTCCGACGTCCTACGTCGCGCTCAAGGGCAACCACGAGACCATGCTCGAAGCCTTTCTCGCCGACCCCACGACCGGACCATTTTGGCGCCAGCAGGGCGGCTTGGAAACGTTGCAGTCCTACGGCATTCGCGTCGGCAAGATCTTGGGTGCGAGTTTTGCGGCGGCGAGTGATCAGCTGCGGACCGCGCTGCCGGCCGCGCATATTCAGTTTCTGAGCTCGCTGAAAACGTCGTTCAGCCGCGGCAAATACTTTTTCTGCCACGCCGGGGTGCGGCCCGGCGTGCCGCTCGAGCGCCAGAGCGACGAGGATCTACTCTGGATCCGCGACACGTTTCTCAGCAGCACCATGGATTTCGGCAAGATCGTCGTGCACGGTCATACGCCTACGGCGAAACCGGAAGTGCTGCCGAACAGGATCAGCATCGACACCGGCGCGTTTGCGACCGATCGGCTGACCTGCGTGGCGCTTTCCGGCGGCGCGCCGCGCTTTCTGCGCGTTTGATGTTCCGGCGCGGACCCGCACGGATTTCAGCGATGAGGACGATATTTCGAGAGAGGCGGCAAATTGGCTGTTGCCCAGCGCTCGGGATTTGCTACCTAAGCCCTTGGGCCATCGCCTAATTCTTCTCGCTAGCGGGCCGGAAATCGTGCCGCATCGGCGAAATCCTTGTATAATTCCCGCAAAAATCAGGTCCCCGCTGGAAAACCGTGAATGATCAGGCTGCCAAGACTGACGCCGCGCCAGATTCTGATCGTATTGCACGACCTTTTCGCCACCGCCGCGGCGATCGGCCTGACGTTTGTCATGCGTTTCGAGGACCAGCGGCTCTACACGAAATTGCCCGCGCTTGAGTTTTTCCTGCCGGTTTTTCTGATTTATGCGGCGGTCGTTTATTTCATCTTCGGCCTGCAACGCAACAAGTGGCGCTTCACCTCCGTTCCCGACCTCTACAACATCTTCCGCGCCACAACCGTTCTGGCGGTGTCGCTGCTCGCACTTGATTACGTGCTGCTGACGCCGGGCATCTATGGCCAATTCTTTTTCGGCAAGATCACGATCCTGCTGTACTGGTTCCTGCAGATGTTTCTGCTCGGCGGCTCGCGCATCGCCTATCGCTATTTCCACTACTCACGAACGCTCCAGCGCAACAGGGTCGCTGATGCGACGCCGTCGCTGATCCTCGGCCGCGCGGCCGACGCCGAGGTACTGCTGCGCTCGATCGAGAGCGGCGCGGTGAAAAAAGTATGGCCGGTCGGCATCCTGTCGCCGTCGCCGAACGATCGCGGTCAGGCGATCCGGGGCATTCCGGTGCTAGGCGACATCAGCGATCTGGAACGCGTAGTCGCCGATCTCGGCAGTCGCGGCACCCGGGTGATGCGCGCGGTGCTGGCGCCGTCGGCGCTTTCGCCGGAAGCGCGGCCGGAATCGATTCTGATCCGCGCGCGCAAATTGGGGCTGAACCTGAGCCAATTGCCGTCGCTCGATTCCGGCGGACCGGCTGTGCAACTCGCGCCGGTCTCGGTCGAAGACCTGCTGCTGCGGCCCAGCGTCAAAATTGATTATCGCAGGCTCGAGCAGTTCGTCAGCGGCAAGTCGATCGTCGTCACCGGCGGCGGCGGCTCCATCGGTTCGGAAATCTGCGAGCGCATGCTGATCTTCGGCGCCGCTCGCGTGCTGGTGCTGGAAAATTCGGAGCCGGCGCTGCACGCGGTGCTGGAAAAGCTTGCCGGGCTGCAGGTGCAGGCGGAAATCTCCGGCCGTCTGGCGGACGTGCGCGACCGCGAGCGCATCATGGCGCTAATCGCGAAATTCAGGCCCGACATCGTTTTTCACGCCGCCGCGCTCAAGCACGTGCCGCTGCTCGAAACGGATTGGGACGAGGGCATCAAGACCAACGTCTTCGGCTCGATCAACGTCGCCGATGCCGCCGCCGCAGCCGGCGCCGCCGCCATGGTGATGATCTCCACCGACAAGGCCATCGAGCCGGTCTCCGTGCTGGGCGCGACCAAACGGCTGGCCGAAATGTATTGCGAGGCGCTCGATAACGAAGCCGCCGGCGGCGGCAAAACCGCCACGCGCTTGATCTCGGTGAGGTTCGGCAACGTGCTCGCATCCAACGGCTCGGTGGTGCCGAAGTTCAAGGCGCAGATCGAGACCGGCGGCCCGGTCACCGTCACCCACCCGGACATGGTGCGCTACTTCATGACCATCCGCGAGGCCTGCGACCTGGTCATCACCGCCGCCAGCCACGCGCTCGGATCGAAAGCCGCCGACGTTTCCGTCTACGTGCTCAACATGGGCCAGCCGGTGAAGATCGTCGATCTGGCCGAACGCATCATCCGGCTGAGCGGACTGGAGCCGGGCCAAGACATCAAGATCGCTTTCACGGGCATTCGCCCGGGCGAGCGACTGCACGAAATCCTGTTCGCGCGCGAGGAGGAGACCGCCGATATTGGGATACCGGGCATCGTCGCCGCCAAGCCGGTGCAGCCGACGTTGGAGGCGATCCGCTCCTGGGTGAAGGTGCTGGAGCAGGGCTTGGCGCGCAATGAGCGTGCCGTCATCTACCAGGCGCTGCGCGATGCGGTGCCGGAATTCCGCGGCGAGGCGGCTTAAATGGACCTCGCCGCCTATTTCAAATCGGAGTTCGCCGAGCACAATGATGTGGCGCGCAAAACGGAAGGCGCGCTGCAGGCGGCCTTCGCCGGCATGGTCGGCGCTTGCGTGAAATCGCTGCGCGGCGGCGGCAAGCTGATGTTCTTCGGCAATGGCGGCAGCGCGGCCGACGCCCAGCATCTCGCGACTGAGCTTGGCGTGCGCTACAAGGCCGACCGCGCGGCGATCGCGGCGCTTGCCTTGACCACCGATACCTCCGTGCTCACCGCCGCAGCCAACGACCTCGGCTTTGAGCGCATTTTCGCGCGCCAGATCGAGGCGCTCGGCAGGCCCGGCGACGTCGCCATCGCCATCTCCACCTCCGGCCGGAGCCCCAACGTCATCGCCGGCTTGCAGCAGGCCAGGGCCATGAAATTGGTCACGGCCGCCCTCGGCGGCAAAGACGGCGGCGGCCTGCAAAGCCTCGCCGACCATCTGCTGGTGGTGCCGTCCGACACCACCGCCCGCATCCAGGAGATGCACATCACACTCGGCCAGATGCTCTGCGGCGCCATCGAAATCGAGCTGGGACTGGCTAAACCGGGCCGCTAAATCCGTCCTGACCGCCTTAATAACCCGCTGAGCAGGCGGCCAATTTGCCGTTTTCGTATCTTGAAAATCAGATTCCCAATCCTGAAAATCTCCTTGACTCCGTCCCGCTGGCCGATTTCCTTGGCGGCCAGGGAGAAACGCACAATGGACGCAAAAATCCTGCCTGCACCGGAGGCTGAGGCCCGAGTGCCACGCGCGCGCGCCAATGGCGACCGCCACAGCATTCAATCGGTCGACCGCGCGCTGTTCCTACTGGAAACAATTGCCGAAGCTGGCGGCGAGACGACGCTCACCGAGCTTGCGACCCGCACCGGCCTCAACATTTCCACCTGCCACCACCTGCTGGCGACGTTGATTCAGCGCGGCTTCGCCGCCAAGGTGCCGGGGCGCAGGCTCTATGCGCTGGGTGCCCGCATTCTCTATCTCGGCCACGCCTGCTTGCAGGTCGATCTGCCGCGCCGCGCGCAGCCTTATCTCGAGACCATCAACCGCGTCACCGGCGAAACCGTGCATCTCGCCGTCTTGCAGGGTGACAGCGTGGTCACGCTGGCGGTGCGCGAGGCGCGACATGCCGTGCGCGTCGGCACCGGCAGGACCGGCAAGGTTGAAGGCCCGCATGCGGCCTCCGTGGGCAAGGCGATCCTGGCCTGGCTGCCGGAAGACGAAATGAAACGTATTCTTGCCGGCGGCATGAAGCGCTACACCGACAAGACCATCACCGAGTTTCCAGAACTGCTCGAATCGCTGCGCGTCGTGCGGCGCAACGGTTTTGCCATCGACCGCGAAGAATATCTGCCGGGCGTGATCTGCGTCGGCGCCGCTATCCGCGACCAGGCCGGCGCGGTCATCGGCGCGATCAGCGCATCGACGCCGGCAATGCGCGCGAGCGAAGAGCACCTCGCGCTCATGCGCGACGAGATCGGCGCCGCCACCCGCGCGCTGTCCGGCGAATACGGGGAACCCAATTCGCAGGCCAATGGGTTGCCGACGGGCAAACCGCCTGGATCAAACAAGACCCATAACGGCGCTCAGCCGGTTGTTACGGGCTGACCCAAGCGGGCGGACGCCGCGACCGCTTCAGTAACCGAAACGGTATTCACGATCGCCTCCGGCGCGATCACGAATTTCACGTTGCTCGCCACCGCGTCGGCAAAGGCCTCCAGCTCGGCGCGCTCCTTGTCGATGGCATCAAAAGCAATGCGTTGAATATTGCCGACGAGGTCAGAGACCAAGAGTTCGGTTTCGCCGCGCATTTCCAGCGCGCCGTTCGATCCGAAGACGTGGATACGGTAGAATTGGCTCGCCGCATGCAGCGTGCCGAGCGTGCCGGTCACGCCGTTAGCAAAGCGCAACAGGCATGCGGTGGTATCGTCGACATCGATGTCGTGTTGCAGCCTTTCGCTGAACGCAAAGACGGTCACCACCGATCCTGCGATATTGACCATGCTGTCGACCACGTGAACGCCGCGCGCGGTCATGGCGCCGCCCGGGCTTTCGATCTGGTTGGAGCGCCAATTGCCCGGTTCGGTCTGGTAGCTCGGCGGACCGGAGAACTGTCCCTCGATATGGCGTAGCGCACCGATTTCGCCGGCCGCAATGCGCCGCGTCATGTCGACATAGTTCGGTGCATAGCGGCGGTTGAAGCCGACATGCAGCGTGATGCCGGCGCTGTTGCAGGCCGCGATCGCGCTCTCCGCGCTGGCGCGGGTCAGCGTAAACGGCTTCTCGACGAACACGTGCTTGCCGGCCTGTGCCGCCGCCGCAATTTCGGCGGCGTGCTGCGAGTGCGGCGTTGCCAGCACCACCGCGTCGATGGCGGGGTCGGCCAGCACCCCAGCATAGCTTTCGGTGAGCGCGAGACTGAAGCGGTCGGCAAGGGAGTGTTTGCTCCCCTTATCGCGGGTCACCGCAGTCACAAAACCGATCTTGCTGCTCGTGCCCTGCACTGACTCGATCAGCCGGCGTCCCCAATTCCCGGCACCGCAAATGGCCGTGCGCAGCATGAATCGCCCCCAATTGGCCCGATGGAACCCAATAGAAAGCGACGGTAACCGTCAATGGCGCCGTTATGGAACCGCGGCGGCACGCTAGCGGTTAAAGCATGGCCTGCCCGCAGCTTAGTGCTGCAGGGATTTGGAGAGAGACATGGAAAAGCCAAAGCAGCACGTAAATGAGGAACGTGAACGCATCGAGCTCACGGAAGACGACGTCGTGCTCAATTCCTACGAAAGCTTCCCGGCCAGCGATCCCCCGAGCTGGACGCCGGTGAGCGGCGTCGGCTCGCATGAAACCAAGAAAAAGAAGAAGCCGAGCGCCTGAAGCTAGGGCGGCCTCGCACGCTGGGCGTCATGCCCGGGCTTGACCGGGGCGTCGATTTTTAGCTGCCGCCCGCGAAAACCTGACGATCGTTTGCGCGTGTGAAAATTCTTCACGGTTTGCCGGCACCAGCTTGCCAATGACTGTGGAGAAGCCGCGCGCGCAATCACTGGCGGCCGGCTCTTGTCGCTGCCGGTTGGACGGTCTATGGACGCAGGACCAGTGCGGCCCCCCGGCCGCCTTGAATGGTGGCACGCCCTCGCCCGAAATTACGGCACACGCAAAAGACAAGGTGGCCGGCGCAAAAAGCCATCGTGGGAGCAAACGCATGGTCAAGAAGATCGCTCTGGAAGAGCATTTCCTGGATCCCGGCACGGCAGATTACTGGCGGACGACCATGGACGAGGTCGCTCCACCCAAGGTCGCCCAATTGTACGGCTGCCTCACTGATTTCGGCGAGCAGCGGCTGCAAACCATGGACAAGGCCTGCATCGCGCGCGTGGTGTTGGCGATCTCCGGCCCCGGCGTGCAGATCGAACGCGATACCGCGACGGCGGTGCGCAAGGCGCGCGCCTCGAACGATTTCCTGGCCAAGGAGATTCAAAAGCGCCCGGACCGCTATTCCGGTTTTGCCCATCTCGCCATGCAGGATCCGAAAGCCGCCGCCGACGAACTCGAACGCTGCGTGCGCGAGCTGAAGTTCTGCGGCGCCATGATCAACGGCCACACCCACGGGCAGTACCTCGATGATCCGTCGTTCTTTCCGTTCTGGGAACGTGCGGAGGCGCTCGATACGGCGATCTATCTGCACCCGGCTGACCCGGTGGCGCCGTTGCCCGTGCTTGCCGGCCACAAGATCCTGACCCAACCGATGTGGGGCTGGGGCGTGGAAACCGGCTCGCACGCGCTGCGCCTGATCGTCAGCGGGCTGTTCGAGCGCTATCCCAAGGCCAAGCTGGTGCTCGGCCATCTCGGCGAGACGCTGCCGTTCCTGCTCGCGCGCTTCGACAGCCGCTCAAAAATGTACGGCTGGAAATTGCCGAAGCTGCCGTCGCAATACTTTAAGGAGAACGTTTGGGTGACGATGTCGGGTCTATACGACCTTCCGCCGGTGCGCTGCTCACTCGACGCGTTGGGACGCGACCGTGTCATGTTCTCGTCCGACTATCCTTTCGACTCGGAAGGGGCCAGCGAGTTCATGGACACGGCACCGTTCGACGAAAACTTGCGCGCCGACGTCGCCTACAACAACGCGGCGAAGTTTTTAGGGCTGGCGTAGGTTCCGCACATTCGGCTGTCATCGTCCGCGTAAGCGGACGATCCAGTAGTCACCGCGGTGTCAGTGTTTACTGGGTTCCTGCTTTCGCCGGGACGACGCTAGTGGTTGCGTCAATTCGCCGAAATCACCCGTACTGGCTTGCCGTCCAGCCACCCGCGGATGTCCTCGACGATATCGGGGAAGTATTTGCCGTAGTTCTGCGCGCTGACGTAACCGAGATGCGGCGTGATCACGACGTTGTCCATCTTGCGGTAGGGATGGTCGAGCGGCAGCGGCTCCTTGTCGAACACGTCGAGGCCGGCGCCGGCGATCGCCTTGTTCTGCAAGGCCGCGATCAGCGCCTTCTCCTCGACGATCGGCCCACGCGAGGTGTTGACCAGATAGGCGGTCTTCTTCATGCGGCCGAGATCGGCGGCGGCGATCAGTCCGCGCGAGCGGTCGCTCAGCACCATATGGATGGTGATGATGTCTGAGTGGGCGAACAGGTCTTGCTTGCTGACGTATTCGGCACCGCCTTCTTTGGCCCGCTCCGGCGTCAGGTTCGGGCTCCAGGCGATCGGCTTCATGCCGAAGGCCTTAGCCACCGCGGCCGAGCGCTGGCCCAGCTTGCCGAGGCCGACAATGCCGAGCGTCATGCCGCCGAGGTCGGGCCCGATGGTCGATTGCAACGGCGCGCCCGCCTTCATGCGCGCGTTTTCGTAGCCGATGCGCCGGGTCAGCTCCAGCATCAGCCCGAAGGCGATGCCGGTGGTCGGCGAGCCGACGCTGCCGGTGCCGCAGACGGTGACGCCGCGCTCATTGGCCGCCTTCACGTCGAAGGCGTTGTTCTTGGCGCCGGTGGTGATCAGGAGCTTCAGCTTGGGCAGCGCCTCGATGACCTGGCGCGGGAAAGGGGTGCGCTCGCGCATGCCGACGATGATCTCGAAGCCCTGCAGCGCCTTGATCGCTTCCGCCTGGCTGGCGAAGGGCTGGTTGAACACCTTGATATCGACGTCCTTGGCGATGCTCGACCAGTCGGCGACCTTCATGGCCACGTTCTGGTAGTCGTCGAGAATGGCTCCTTGCAGGCTCATGGCGCGTCCCGTCCCCCTTGGATAGCGGGCGGCGAAAGGCCTGCCCGGCGGCGGACTCACCACAGCCGGGGCGCGATCACAAGATGGGGGAAGCGGGCGTCAGGCGCCCGGGAGCGGGCCGTTTTTGGCGCGCCAGGCAGGACCCGGGCCGCGCATATAGTGCAGTTCGGGACGATAGTGGCTGGCGGCGTGTCGGGTCAGGTTGCGCCAGAAGCCCCCGAACACCTGGCTCAGGCCGGCGAAGGGATGGGGCAGCAGGGCTGCTGCGGATCCGGAAATGGCCAAAATGGCTCGGGTCATGACACTGGTTCCATCGGGAGGCGGGCGCCTTTTCGCCCGCATAGTCCTTGGTCGCGGCATTCGGCGGCCAGGTTCAATGCCGGCAATGATCGAGGTGCGGGGGTTAACAGCCGGTACGGGATGTCCCCGCCGGTCAGGCATATTTGCAATCAACCTTTCTAAAATTTTACCGGTATCGAAAACTCGTCGCCTCGCAGGCACCCGCGCTTGCCCTTTGCGGGCGCGCTCGCTACATCAGCGGCGAATTTCCCGACAATGCGTTCGGCGGCGTGGGTTCGCGCGCGGAAGCGGATTCTTTCAAATATTCAGGGTGTTAGAGGTCAATGAACGGTCGTCAATTCATCTACCACATGCAGGGTCTGTCCAAGACCTACCCCCCGGCCAAGAAGGTGCTGGATAACGTCCATCTGTCGTTCTACCCGGACGCCAAGATCGGCGTGCTGGGCGTCAACGGCTCCGGCAAGTCCACGCTGCTGCGCATCATGGCCGGCATCGATACCAAGTTTACCGGCGAAGCCTGGGTCGCCGAGGGCGCCCGCGTCGGCTACCTGGAACAGGAGCCGCAGCTCGATGCCGGCAAGACCGTGCGCGAGAACGTGATGGAGGGGGTCGCCGCCAAGAAGGCGCTGCTCGACCGCTACAACGAGATCGCCGTCAACTATTCGGACGAAACCGCCGACGAGATGGCCAAGCTGCAGGACCAGATCGATTCCAAGAACCTGTGGGACCTCGACAGCCAGGTCGACCTGGCGATGGACGCGCTGCGTTGCCCGGCCGACGACGCCGACGTGGCCAAGCTCTCGGGCGGCGAGCGCCGCCGCGTGGCGCTGTGCCGGCTGCTGCTCGACCAGCCCGATCTGCTGCTGCTCGACGAGCCGACCAACCATCTCGACGCCGAAAGCGTGAACTGGCTGGAAGGCCATCTGCGCAACTATCCCGGCGCCATCCTGATCGTCACCCACGACCGCTACTTCCTCGACAATGTCACCGGCTGGATCCTCGAGCTCGATCACGGCCGCGGCATTCCCTACGAGGGCAATTACACCTCCTGGCTCCATCAGAAGCAGAAGCGCATGGAACAGGAAGGCCGCGAGGACGAGGCGCGCCGGCGAACTTTGGAGAGAGAGAGCGAATGGATTTCATCCTCGCCCAAGGCGCGGCAGTCGAAATCCAAGGCGCGTTACGAGCGCTATGACGAGCTGCTCAAGATCGCCAACGCCAAGGTGAACACCGTGGCGCAGATCACCATTCCGGTGGCCGAGCGGCTCGGCCAGCACGTGGTCGATTTCGACCATTTGTCAAAAGGCTTTGGCGACAATCTGCTGATCGACGACCTCACCTTCAAATTGCCGCCCGGTGGCATCGTCGGCATCATCGGCCCCAATGGCGCCGGCAAGACTACGCTGTTCCGCATGATCACCGGCCAGGACAAGCCCGACCAAGGCACCATCAAGATCGGCGAGAGCGTGCATCTCGGCTATGTCGACCAGTCGCGCGACAGTCTCGACGGCAAGAAGACCGTGTGGGAGGAAATCTCCAACGGCCAGGACGTGATCCTGCTCGGCAAGAAGGAAATGAACAGCCGCGCCTATTGCGCCTCGTTTAATTTCAAGGGCGCCGACCAGCAAAAGAAGGTCGGCACGCTGTCGGGCGGCGAGCGCAACCGCGTGCATCTCGCCAAGATGCTGCGCTCCGGCGCCAACTTGCTGCTGCTCGACGAGCCGACCAACGACCTCGACGTCGACACGCTGCGCGCGCTGGAAGAGGCGCTGGAGGATTTCGCCGGCTGCGCCGTCATCATCAGCCACGACCGCTGGTTCCTCGACCGCATCGCCACGCATATTCTGTCGTTCGAGGACGAAAGCCACGTCGAATGGTTCGAGGGCAATTTCCAGGACTACGAGGCCGACAAGATGCGGCGGCTGGGCACCGACAGCGTCATTCCGCACAGGCTGAAGTATAAAAAGTTTTCGCGCTGACGAAGGACTGGCATAGCGTATCTCGGTCGTTGGATGCAGAGTGAGATTCATGGCCGACGCATCAGTTGAAGTTATTTCTTTTGAAGATGCACTCCGGGGAGCCGGAGGCGACTCCAAAAACGTCTTACTGGGAAACGGGTTTTCGATCGCCCAGGGAGGAAATTAATTTAATTATTTGAGCCTCTTAGAAAAATGCGGCTTGCCGGAGAATCATCCGATTCGAAATGTTTTCCAAGTTTTGGATACATTTGATTTTGAAGAGGTGATGGCTGCGCTTAATCACGCTTCGAAAATTTTAGATGCTTATGGCGATAAGGAGAAATCTGATGAGTTTGCTATGCATTCTTCTGAACTTCGCGACGCTCTGATACGCGCGGTACACGAAGTGCATCCTGGTGTGCAATTTGGAATTCCGGCTGCGCAAGTTGAAAATTGCGCAACGTTTTTGAAGCATTTCGACGCAATATTTACGACTAACTATGATTTGCTTTTGTATTGGGTGATAGTAAATAAATTAAAGGAGAGATTAATCGTGCTGTCGATCAGATAAAGACTGTCGCGCGATTTCGACGCCAGTGTGGTCGAAAACACGCTTCCAGATGCCGCGTCGAGACCAACGGTTGAAGCGATTGTAAGCCGTCGTGTAAGGGCCATAACGTGCTGGCAAATCCCGCCATGGCATTCCGGTGCGCAGCACGTAAAATATCGCATTCATAATCCTTGCGATCATCAACTCGTGCGCTCTTTCGGTTCTTGCGGCAGCAGTGGCTCAAGAAGCGCCCAGTCCTCATCGCTCAAATCAAATCGCATGACCCACCTCCGCGCACGGTGAATTATGTTCGTTCAAACTATTCAATCATTTATCGAGTACAGACCCTAGTGACGGATTTGGCCTTGGTCAGTCCGCCGATGGCTTTAGGATCTTCAACCCCACTGCCTATTGCGCTACGTACTATTTACACGGGGCATTGCATCTTTTTCTTTCAGAGCGGCGTGACACTTTAAAGCGCGTTCTCGAAGGCAACAGCATCATCGATGATATTGCAGCAACTATTAGAGATCGACGTCAGTTGCCCCTGTTCGTGGCTGAGGGCACGTCGAGTCAAAAAAATGGCCAAAATCAATTCAGTCCCTTACCTAAAGTATTGTTACGACGAACTTTCGCAGGCGAGCAAATCCTTGTTTGTTTTCGGAATGACGGCGAGCGATCGTGACCGGCACATTTTTGATGCCATATTTCAAAGTAAGATACGAAAACTCTTTTTCTTTGTTCATCAGCCTCAAAATGGGTACGCGTTAACGCGAGAGAATCTCGCCGCATATTCGGCTCACAACCGGCGAGTAACGATTTCTTACGTGGACACCGCGACTGTAAAAGTTTGGAAATGAGCTTGATTCAGTACCCAGCCGCCCCGACCCATCCATCGAGGCGCGCGCTGACGCGCTCGCACCTCACGATGACGCCTGAGGGTTTGGACGCAGCCAAGGGATCATTCCGCGCCGGGTAAAGTATTAGAAGTTTAAGCGGCAGGGTTGTATATTCGTATTATTCTCGCTAGCGTTTGCTGGCACAAAAAGCAAAGAACCGTTTCCATCGCACTAGGGGAGGGGCGATTGGCAATAGAGCAAATTCACACTTACCTCGTTCATCCCTGTAAGGGAGATTCTAAAGCTCCAGGGCTTCGTGGCACAGAAGTTTCGCTCGAAGGCAAACTCTTTCGGTTATTGGATTCAATTTATTCGCGTGCTGACGATGAGTGCGATATCGAGATTTCCTTTAATCATCGGTCGGATGGAAGCCAACAAAATCCTTGCCGCGACCTTATAACTACTTATCTTCAAGGGCCTACTTTACTTCGCGGCCGGTCAATTGCGACAAGGTTGCAGTCAACTACAGATCGGCGATCTGGACTTGGACTATTGTTCATAATTGCGGGTACGGAAGGTCGACACCACAAAGTCGTTATTTCTAGGTTTCCAACTGACATTGGCATTTTAGCGGAAGAAGGTGCATCGAGACTGACAGTTAAATTTCTTGAGCGCGTTTTCATGAAAAGTGCGACTTCTTACAAAGCGGCGATGTATCAAGACACATCTTTTCTAGCCGGATTTTGGCGAGGTCGCGCTGTCGACAAGCAAATCAATAGTCGCATAAGCGAAGTTTCGAACTATTAGATCGAGGACTTCTTGGATTTAGAATTTTTACTTACGGGAGCCGCCGGAACCCGACGATTGGGGGTGGCGCTTCGAAATGCCGCAAGAATTTCAGATCAGTTGGATGTCAAACAAGAGATTGCTGCCGCGGTGACATTGGCGCGCTCTCTTAGAAACAAGCGAATTAGCATCCGCGATTTTGAAGACCAGTTTGGACTGTCAAACGAAGCGCGAGAGGTGATCGAATCACAGTTTCCTAACACTGATATCGCTGAAGAAAAATTCAAATTCGACTTCGATGAGTTTAATGGAGAAGTCGCTTATCGATCGGTTCAACTCAATAACGGGGGCCTACTAACCGCGCAATCCGGAGAATTCGACGATGTTTTTCAGCGAGAGATTGTTGATCCTGATAAGAATGAAGTCCGTTATTCAACGCAAGGGAAGGTCGTAAATGAAAAACTCCGGAAAGCTCAATGATAGAACTTTAAACAGCATATCGGACAAGGTTTCAAGCAGCTCTGACGCCGTTGGCCCAGACATTGCAAGTGCAACTTGCTGGTTATTTGCAAAGTCAGCCTCGAATAGATCGCATTTCCGCGCGACCGAAGGCTGTGGACCAATTCTTAAAAAAAGCCGAAACCGTTGAGGCCGGAAAAAACAAATATTCAGAGCCGCTCAGGCAAATTCAGGATCAAATTGGTGCACGTATTGTCACCTATTACAATGCGGATGTTGAACGCATCTCAAAAATAGTTCTGAAATATTATCGGCCTATCGAATTGCAAAAAATCGTTCCAGATTCCGAAAGTGAGTTCGGATACTTTGGACAACATTTCATTCTGTTTATACCTTCAGAATTGATCCACAAATCTTTTAAGGACATGGTGCCTGAATTCTTTGAATTGCAAGTCAAGACTTTGTTTCAACATGCATGGTCGGAGGCCGACCACGATCTTGATTATAAACCTCAAGGGGTGCCGCTAAGTTCTAACGCGAAACGCCGTCTTGCCTTTACTGCCGCACAAGCTTGGGGGGCGGACCATATTTTTGATGAGCTATTTGCTGAATATTCAAAAGCGAGTTGACTCCTTTGAGTGTTAGCTTATATTCACATATATATATTTGTCAATTTTCCCCTAAAAATAGTTTTTTTTATTGGCCAAGATCGCACCTTTTCAGAACCCCATCTTTCAGGACGAGACTAAGGCCCGCGAAGCCCTAGAGGCCGTTCTGTGGCCTGAGGGGCCTTTCTGCCGCCATTGCGGCAACAGCGACCCCGACAAGATCGCCAAGATGCAGGGCAAGTCCGCGCGCCCCGGCCTGCACTACTGCAATGAGTGCAAGCGGGAATTTACGGTCACGGTCGGTACCGTTTTCGAGCGTTCCAAAGTGCCCCTGACTAAGTGGTGGATGGCAGCGCACATGCTCAATTCGGGTAAGAATGGCGTCAGCGCCCACGAAATTCACCGCACCATCGGTGTCACCTACAAGACCGCCTGGTTCATGATGCACCGCTTGCGTGAGGCGATGTCAGGCATGAGCGGCGGCCCTATGGGCGGCAAGGGCAAATCCGTACAAGCGGACGAAACCTATTACGGCAACACCAGCAAGCGCGCGAAGGGCTACCGCAAGGGCCACTCTCACAAGGCAAGCGTTGTTGCCTTGGTTGAGCCCAAGGGCCGCGTCCGCGCCTTCCATGCTGAGGTTGGCATCAGCGCCGATGCCGTCCGCAACATTCTTATGACCAACGTGCATCGCTCATCTGAATTGCACACCGACGAAAGCCGACTCTACACGAAGGTCGGCAAGGAATTTTCCGCGCATAAGACCGTTGAACACGGATGGAATCAAAGGGGCTTCTATGTCGGAAAAGACGGCCAGACTACCAATGCGGTCGAGAATTTCTTTGGCAACTTCAAGCGCAGCATGAAGGGCACCTACCGCTTTTGCGGAGAGCAGCACCTAGCGCGCTATCTCGCTGAATTTGAATTTCGCCACAACAATCGTTCCGGTCTTGGCATTACTGACGGGGAACGGACGGCTAACGCCCTCAAAGGTGCAGAGGGCAAGCGCCTGACGTACCGAACAACTCACTAAGCAGAACCCCAAACTAATCAGACATACCGCTAGGCGATTTTTGGCTTGGCGGCGGCGCGTTTTGGAGTGGGACTCTTAGCCTTTTTAGGGCTAGATTTTCCTAGCTTCATTTCATCATGCGGCTTGGGCGGCATACGCCCGAGCGCGGCCATTAGTCTTTTTGTCTCTGCTAGTGCGTCTGGTTTTGTCATGTCTAAACCACGAAAACTTTGCATTTTCTGTGACGGCTATCCGGTCACGAAGGAACATATGTGGGCGGATTGGCTTCGCAATTACATTCCGCGAACCAAAAGTGAGTTTTATTCTCAGAGCGGCATCATGTTCCGTACTACGACCGATGCCAAGGTTACACGGCATACCGGCGATCCACATAGCAGCAGGATACGATGTGTTTGTGGTCCCTGCAACTCAGACTGGATGAGTGTTATCCAAAATCAAACGAAACCGATTTTGATCCCGCTTCTTGGTGGCAAGCGTCTTATGTTGCGAAAGCGCGACCAAGCTATTTTGGCTACCTGGGTCACTATGTTTGCGATGGTTGCAGAATTTCGGCTCCGATCTGGTGATCTTACTGCAATTTCAGCGGATGAACGCAAACAATTCATGAAAACTAAAAATCCTCTGCCCAATTGGAAGATATGGATTGGAGCAATTGATGACGAAAATTGGAAGGGCTGCTATATCCACACCACGTTGCCGGTCTATTCATCTAACGATGTCGTAAAGCGAACGGGTAACGACGTGCCCGTCCCCAACACGCAGACGACGACCTTTGTGGTCAACAAGCTCTACGTTCACGCTATCAGTTCGTCTGTCGTAGACATTCAAGTTCAAAAGATTAGCTCGAAGCTTGTTCAACAAATTTGGCCGCTGCTTTCTAAGACGATTAAGTGGCCGCCGCGCCTTCTTTCGTCCGCCGACGCCAGTTGGATTTCGACGGCATTTTTTGAGGGCGCTTCCAAGCGCACTATTGGAGACCCGCTTAAGCCGCTTCGGGTCTGATTTCTTTTTTCGCATCGCGTTTCACCTTTGTTTGGCGAAACGCACCCATATACGCCTTCAAAAACGGAGCCCTGTCACGGCGAGGCCGAATTAGGACATGTGTCCGCAATTGTCAAGTATATAAATGCGCTTATATTCCTATCACCCTCCCCACGAGGGGCGCTCCCAATGGGAACGCCTTGGGATGCGGGAGAGGGTGCGGCGCCTGCGGGCGGGGCTCGTTACCCCGCGCTCGGGCGGCTCCGGGGCTCCGCCCGGGCGGCACCACGACCGCCCCGCGAGGAGCTCGCTGGACTGGGACAGGCCGAAGCCGGGTAACGCCCGCCGGAGCCGCGTCCCAGGAAGCGCGGGCCTGGAGCTGAGTTCGCGGCCTTGCGCCGCGGGCGAGAGCCGCAAAATAAGCCCAGACTGCGCAAGCTTGTCTGGGTGGAGCGCCGGCAGGCGCGGCGGTCCTCAAAAGGATCGCCCACAGAAGGACTGGTTGCGCCTGGCGGCGCTCCGTCCCCCTCGCTTCGCGCGCTTTGGGTTTACCCAATTCGCGCCAGAAAAAAGAAGCGAGGAAACTGAACCAGCCCCGCGCATCACGCGCCGGGCACCCTGACCCCCCACACCTCGGACGTCCGAAGACCGCGCCGCGAGACGGAGACCTTATGCCCGGATCCCACTCAAAACGAGCGATGCCATTGACTCCGTTCGTTCCCGCGCAAGCGGGAACCCGGTTCTTTTTCGCTCTGGGTCCCCGCGTTCGCGGGGACGAACGGGATTGAGGAGCACTCGCCATGCCAGCAAAGCGAAAGCCCGCCAAGCGAATGCGCCCGCGCCCGGATTTTTTCCGCGCGCATCTCGAAGAGCAGGTCAAGGCGCGGCGGGAAGTGTGTTCAATGCTTCTGTTCTGGCAGGCCTGCGGCCACAAACGATGCCTGCGCGCGCGGGCCTGCGCGCGCGAATCGAACGATTGCTTCCGCCGCTTCTGGCCGCTGGTGCCGGAGCAACTGAAAATCTCCCTCCGCGCCGGCATGGAGGCCAGCGCCGCCGGTCATTCCAAGCCTGAGATCGCGGCTGCGATTGAGCGTGCGCAGGCGCGCTGGCGCGCGACGCAACCGCCGCCCGCGACGGAAAATCCCGCGCCGCAGCCGGTCGAGCTTGCAGTTGCGCCGCCGCGTCGCATCGCCGCGCCCGCGCGGTCCGGTCCGCGCATCCGCATGCTATGATGACAACCATGCAATTCACCTGCGCGCTTCTCGTTTGCTTGATGGCCG
Source organism: uncultured Alphaproteobacteria bacterium (assembly GCA_963773115.1). Taxonomy (GTDB): domain Bacteria; phylum Pseudomonadota; class Alphaproteobacteria; order Rhizobiales; family Xanthobacteraceae; genus Pseudolabrys. The sequence continues at coordinate 260,276 of CAVYZZ010000003.1, forward strand.
CCGGCGTGGCGCCCGCTCACGCCGACGCCGCCTTCCAGCAATGGCTGCAATCCACCCGGCCGGACGCGCAGAAGCTCGGCGTCTCGCGCGCGACCTTCGACAAGGCTACGCGCGGGCTGGAGCCGGACTACCGGCTGCCCGATCTCGCCATTCCCGGTAAGCCCGAAAAACCGCCGCCGGGCCAGCCGGAATTCGTGCAGACGCCAGGACAATATCTGCGCGAACGCAGCTTCGATCGGCTCGCCACGAAGGGCAAACAGCTTGCCGCGCAATATCATGACGTGCTTGCGCGCATCGAAAAACAGTTCGGCGTGCCGGGCAACGTCGTGCTGGCGATCTGGGCGCGCGAGACCGACTACGGCGGCTACACGCTCAACCACGACGCCATCCGCGTGCTGGCGACGCAAGCCTATGTCGGCAAGCGCAAGGACTTCTTCCGCAATGAATTCCTGCACGCCTTGAAGATGCTGCAGGACGGCGTGCCGCGCGAGTTCATGCGTTCGTCCTGGGGCGGCGCCATCGGCATGACGCAGTTTTTGCCCTCGGAGTTCTACAAATACGCGGTCGATTTCGACGGCGACGGCCGCACCGACCTCTGGCGCTCGGTGCCGGACGCGCTCGCCTCCGCCGCCAAGCAGCTCGCCGGCAAGGGCTGGCGCGCAGGTGAGCCGTGGGCGATCGAGGTGCGCGTGCCGAAAAACGTGGATTGCACGCTGGCCGAGCCGGGCCATACGCGGCCGATCGGTGACTGGCTGAAAGCCGGCTTCGTGCCGGCCTATGGCCGCAAGCTTGCGGCGCGGGTGCTCGCCATCCCGGCTTCGTTGCTGCTGCCGGAAGGCACGTTTGGGCCCGGCTTCCTCACGCCGAAAAACTATTACGTGCTCAAGGACTACAATTATTCCGATCTCTACGTGCTGTTCGTCGGCCACCTGAGCGACCGCATCACGGGCGCAAAATCTTTCGAGCACGCGTGGAGCAAGGATAAGCAGCTCAAGACCAAATCGGTGGAGGCGATGCAGCGCCGTCTCGCCGCGCTCGGGCTCTATCACGACAAGATCGATGGCAAGGCAGGGATGCTCACGCGCGCCGCGCTCGGCGCCTATCAGAAAAAGAACGGACTGAAGATCGACTGCTGGCCGACGGCGGCGGTGCTCGAGCACATGCGCCGTTGATCCGCGCCACAAAAGCGAACGCCCGGCGCGGCGGCCGGGCGTCAGCAATTCGCATACAGCGTTTCAGCTAGTCGCACACCTCGACGCGGCGGTAGCGCCAGCCATAGCCTTGGACCCAGACGCGGTGGCGTTCGGTATGGCAAACCGGGGCGTCGGGATCGTCGAAATAAACCGCGGACGGGGGCGGCGGGGGCGGCGCGGCATAGATGGGTGCCGGGCCGGCAAGCGCGGAGCCGAGCATGGCGCCGGCGGCAAACCCGGCCGCAGCGCCGGCTGCGACGCCGCAGCCGTGGCAACGGGCCTGCGCTGAAGACGGCAACGCCGCGGCCAGCAACGCGGCCGCGGCGAGCGCGATGACGGTCTGTTTCATGGGTGATCCCTAAGCCGATGACGATCGGCGGGGATCATGCGCCCATGGCGCTTACGCGAAGATTAACGGCAGATGAAGTGCGGCTTGCTCCAGCCGACGAAATCGCCGTGGCGGTCGTACAGGCGCTGGCGCGCCCAATAGCCGTGGCGGCAGGCGTACGGGTAGGGCGCATCGTAGCCCTCGTAAACCACATAGCCGCCGCGCGGCTGGCCGGCGATAATGGCGCCGAGGGCCAATCCGCCAATAATGCCTGCTCCGACCGCGCAACCAACGCAGCGGGCTTCGGCTTGTGTAGGCGCGGTCAAAGTCCCCGCAGCGATGGTGGCGGCCGCCGCGATGGCAAGCATGGCCTTCTTCATGAGATTTCCTCCAGGTCGGGGTCGGCCGGGGCCGACGGCTACATGTAAATTCTATGCCTGTTCCGCATCCGATGATAGAGGCAGGCACAATTTGTCCGAAATGTGATGCGGCCCTGCGTCTCGCGTTCCTTTTCCCACAGCAGAAGCCCGGAATTTTGTGGAAACCGGGCTTCCCCGCGTTGAATTCAAGTCATATGCGCGTGCTAGTCACAGACGCGCACCCGACGCGAGTGCCAGCGCCAGCCGTTCCAATAGCGCGCGCGAGTCCAGTAGCAATGCGGACGGTAATAATAGGCTGGGCCCGGGGCGTAGTAGTAGGGCCCATTAGCGGCGGTCGCGCCAATCAGGGCGCCGACGGCGAGCCCGCCAAGGATGCCAGCGGCGACGCGGCCGTTGCGCGCCTCGGCATGCTGCGGGGCGGCCACGGTGGCGAGCGTGAGCGTCGCAGCGGCCGCGATGGTTGTCAGGGTTTTTCTCATGACACACCTCTCTATCCGTTGATCGCATTGAATAAACGGCGTTGACGCGTGATTCCTGCGATTGCAATGAGTAGAAAACGCTGTGCTGGTGCGCGTGGTTCCGAAATTTGAGTGAACATGCACGGAACGCAATGCCATCCGATTAGCTGCGGGCGCATTCCGAGAATTAACTTTTGGTAAGCCTTGCGGCGCGAATGCGGCGAGGTCGCTCGCGCGGTTTGCTCAGCGCCTGAGGCCCAGCATGCGCTGCAGCATGGTCGGGCGCTTGGCCGGCGCAGCGCTCTTGCTAGGCGCGGCTTGCTTGGCCGCGGCAATTCGTGGCGGCGAAACGTGTCGGGATCTGCGAACGCTCGTCCGCACTTGGCGCGGATGCGCGTGCGCTTTGCCAACGCGCGTCAGCGAGCGGCGATGCGGCCGCGTCTTGCGCGCGCGTGTTTTTGACGACCGCCGCCGTGCCGCCGGCGACTTGGCCTTGCGCCGTGCACGCGCCTTGCGCTTCTTGTGACGCTTGCGGTGCTTGAGCACGCGGCGGCCGGCATGTTGCAAGAACAGCTTCTCGAGCGGGTAGCTCAAGCGACGTACTGCCTGGCCGTACGGCAGCCAGTCGACCGCAAGGATGTCGCTCATGACGTCACGGCTCGGCCGCTCGTAGGCCTGCATGCGCCAGAACTGCACAACTTTGGGCCGGCCGCGCGCGCGGTAGGTGATGGCGCCGAGAAATTCGTGCACGCGCACGCGGTGGCCGGTCTCCTCCACCACCTCGCGCCGCGCCCCGACTACCGGGTTCTCGTCGCGCTTGAGCTTGCCGCGCGGCAGCACCCAGGCCCCGTCCTTGCTGCGTTGGACAACCGCGACCAGCAGGCGCGCACGCCCGCGCACCACGATGCCGCCTGCCGCATAGATCGGAGTGCGTGCCATGGGCTTTCCGTTCGATTCCGGACCGAATTCGGTTTAGCAAATATTTTCGGCGCGGGAGCGATAAAACGCTCAATTTTGTGTACGGTTGTGGGCAACTCGGCCGCGCGTGGCGCCGGGTTTGTCATAATTTTGTCACTGCCGGAGCCGCGTCAAACCGGGCGATGGCGCAGAGGCGTTAACGCCGCTTAACTCAATCCTAACCGCGCCGCCGTTACATCCCCATCATGCGGACGGCCCGCGTTCCCCCTATCGCGATTACCTTGGCGCGCAGCTTCGTGGCGGCGGCGGCCTTCGGCTATCTGTTCGATCTCTGGCATCAGACCCAGGATCATCTGACTAATGGCGCCGCCGGGCGGCCGTTTGGCGACGACTTCATCAATTACTGGTCGGCCGCCTTCCTGACGCTGCATGAGTGCGCGGCCGAGATCTATGACATTCACGCCTTTCACGCTTTCCAGCAGAGCGTCACCGGGCCGACGCTCACTGGTTATCATTACAGCTATCCGCCGGTGATGCTGCTGCTGAGCGCGCCGCTCGCGCTCATCCCGTATGTGCCGGCGCTGTTCGTGTGGCTCGCCGCAGGCTGGTACGCCTTCTACCGCGTGCTCAAGCAGGTGATGCCGGGGCGCGGCGTGCTGCTATTGGCGCTGGCAACGCCCGCGGTGCTGATCAACGCGGTTGGCGGGCAAAACGGCACCTGGACCGCGGCGCTGCTCGGCGGCGGCTTGAGCCTGATCGAGCGACGGCCCTATCTCGCCGGCGTGCTGTTCGGACTGATGATCTACAAGCCGCAGCTCGCGATCCTGCTGCCGGTCGCGTTCATCGCCGGGCGCAAGTGGCGCACGTTCATCGCGGCCGGGGCGACGGCGGCCGGTCTGCTGGCGCTGAGCGTGCTGGTGTTCGGTTCAGAACTGTGGGCGCATTACTTCCGCCTCGTCACAGTGCTGCGCCACGTCATTCTTGAGGAGAACGGCGTGGTGCACCGCATGGTCTCGGTGTTTGTGGCGGCGCGGCCTCTCGGCGCCTCGGCCGAGACCGCCTATATCATCCAGGCGGCGTTCGGATTTGTTGCTTGCGTGGCTGTCGCGGCGGTGTGGTTCAAGGACGCGCCCGCCGGAATTAAAAACGCAGTGTTGCTGCTCGGTACTTGTCTGGCGACGCCGTATTTGCAGGACTACGATTTGGTCTTTGGCGCGCTGGTGGTGGCGTGGCTGTGGCAGCAACCGGTCGAGGTCTACCCCTCGGAGCGTGCCTTGCAGATTACCTCGGCGCTGTTCCTCGTGCTGCCGCTGGTGGCGGCGGCGTTCGCCCATCTCACCAACTTGACCTACGGCCCGCTGTTCATTTTGCCGCTATTCGTGCTGGCGGTACGGGCAGCCTTCGCCGCACGCGAGGCCGAAAGTACCGCGCCCGTTCAAGCCGCCGCCACCCGCTGAACAACCGCTATCCCGTTGCGCATGGCCGCCGTCCGTGGCCACAATGCCGCACACGCCACAACGGGAGACCGCCATGCCGCAACTCACTTGGGATCATATCCACCTGCGCAGCCCCGATCCGGAAGCGACCGCGCAATGGTTCGAGAAAATGCTGGGCGCGCAGGTGGTCCGCTCGACGCAACAGGGCAAGCCGCGCGTCGACGTCAAGCTCGCGGGCGTCAAAATCTTTATCGCGCCGGTGGTCCCCGGCGATGGCGTCAACGCAGCCCCGACGACGCCTTATCAAGGGCTCGATCATTTCGGTCTGGCGGTCTCAGGCATCGATGCCGTCGCGGCCGAGCTCAAGGCCAAGGGCGCCGAATTCAGCAAGGAACCGAATATCCCGCGCCCCGGCATCAAGGTCTGCTTCCTGCGCGGACCGCAGGGCATTTCCATCGAATTGCTCGATCGCGACCCGAAATACACTTAAAGCGCGATTTTTGCCGCAATTCCTTCCGGATAAGCGGGGATCGGTGCTTGCTTCACCAGCCACCGGTTGCGTATGAAACGGGCGGGGGAAATCGGCCATGGCGTATAGGAGTAGCGGATGCGGCGGCTCGTACTGACGATCGGCGCAATCCTCATCTTGGCGAGCCCGGCTGCGGCAACCGACACCCGCTTTCAGCGCAGCCTGCGCATGCTCGCTCCCGCCGACCGGCTCGAACAGCTCTGCGACTACGCGGCAATGCAGCGGATCCGCAAGGAACACAAACCGTTCCGGCCCGACCGCGCGGTGGCCGGCGCGCGTTCGGATGCGCAAATCCACGACCATACGGTGGTGGCCAAGGGCGGCGCCTTTCGCAGCCGCAAAAAATGGTACGCGCTGTCCTACACCTGCTCGGCAGCGCCCGACCACTTGGCGGTGATCTCGTTCAGCTACACCATCGGCCCGGAAATTCCGGAAGAGAAATGGGCGAGCTACGGCTTGTGGGAGTGAGGCGGCGATGCGCAGCGAAGACCTGGTTGGCGCCTGGCGCGAGCTCGGCCGCGAATTTGTGAGCGGCGACGGCAGCGTCACACCCGACGTGGCGCGCACCTCGCAGATCATGTACACGCCGGACGGCTTCATGGGCGTCGTCAATACGCCGGCCAAGCGTCCCCGCGTCAGCGAGGGCACGAACCCAATGAGCCTCGACGGCATCAGCGCGGCCGAGCGCGCCGCGGCAGCCGAGGGTGTGGTCGCTTACACGGGCCGCTATGAAGTCAATGGCGACCTTGTGCATCACACGATTTATTCGGCACTCAATCCGAATCTGGCCGGCACCATGCAGGTGCGGCGCGCGACGATCGCCGGTGACGACCTCACCTTGAGCGCGCTGCCGGACGCGCGGGGAAATTTCTTTCGCATTCGTTGGCGCCGCGCTGCAAGACTGTAGGCCGACGCTCGGTACTTACGACCACGGCCCAAGCATGCCGCCGATGCGATGGCGGCGCGGCCGCTAGGCCGCAACCGGATACCGCAAGCCGCACGATTCAGCGGCTTTGAAATGAAGGACGAAAACCGCGCTGATGCGAATTCCGGCGCACGCCGGAGGCCAAAGTCTCAAGCCTTATCCTTGACCTCGGTGACGGGGCGGTCGCTGCCGCGGGCGGTTTCGGTGTGCCAGCGGCCTTGCTCGTCTTCAAATTGGATTTGTTCGGTGTGGCCGGGGACTTTCTGTTCTGCCGCGGCCGCCTGTGCCGCGGATAGCGCCTCGGCATGGGTCGGGAAGCTTTCCGAGAACACGCCGTTGGCCTTGTAGGCCCAGCCGCCGTCGTGCTCGACGATCTCGTAGATGACTTCTAGCATGGGTTTCCCCCTTTCGACGTAGGTCGCCTTCTCAAACGTAGCACGGTGGAGGAGGTTGCAGGGAACCTGAAAAAAAGTCGACGGAAGGGAGCCTGCTTGAGCCGGGGCGCGGAATGCGCTTGGGTGCGCCGTCCTATCGTGCAGCGGGGCGCGCCGATACATGAAAATCTTCATCACCGGTGCCAGCGGCTATATCGGCGGATCGCTGGCGGCGGCGCTGATGGCGGCCGGGCATCAGGTGAGCGGCTTGGCGCGGGCGGCGGAAAGCGCCGCGGCGCTCGAGCGAATCGGGATTGCACCGGTGCGCGGCACTCTCGACGACGCGAACATTCTCGCGCAGGCTGCGCGCGCGTCCGACGTCACGGTGAATGCGGCGGACGCCAGCCATCGCGCCGCCGCCGAGGCGATGGTTCATGCGCTTGCTGACACCGGCAAGACACTCTTGCATACTTCAGGCTCCAGCATCGTCGGCACGCGCGCGGGCGGCGAATTGGTCGAGGCGGCATTCGACGAGGACACGGCGTTTACGCCGTCGCCGACGCGCGCGTCGCGTGTCACCATCGATACGATGATTAGGGCTGCGGCAGGCAACGGCGTGCGCTCAATTGTGATCGCACCCAGCCTGATATATGGACGCGGACGCAGCCTCAACCCCCACAGCATCCAGGTGCCGTGGCTGATTCGGCTCGCCAAGAAATACGGCGTGGCCAAACACATCGGTTCCGGTTCGAACCGCTGGTCGAACGTGCACATCGACGACTTGGTGCCGCTCTATATGTTGGCGATCGCGACGGCGCCGGCCGGCGCGTTCTATTTCGCGGAGAACGGCGAAAATTCCATGCGCGAGATTTGCGAAGCGATCAGCCGCATGCTGGGACAAGGCGGACGCACGCAAAGCATGACGGTGGAGGAGGCAGCGGCCGAGTGGGGCGAGGGCGCGGCCAGCGACACCATGGGCTCCAACAGTCGCGTGCGCGCCAAGCGCGCACGGGCGGAGTTGGAATGGCGGCCGTGCGGGCCGTCGCTGATCGAGGAGATCGAGTGGGGCTGTTACGCGCAAAAACGCCATCCGGCATCGTAGCCGAACAACAGATTTCGTTTGCGCATTTCCGATCTTACACGCTTTCCGGCGAGCCGAGGTCCACGGTGTAGTGCCAGAAATTTTGTACCGGCTGGCCGTTTGGTAACGTCAGAGGTTTTTTATCCACCAAATTAAATTGCAGCGTGTTGACGCCGTCTTGTTTGTGGAGCGCTTCCAAGCTGAGCTGACGTTTTTTGTAGAGGTCGTTGGTGCGACGTGCTTCCTCGGTCCAAACGCCGGGAGCGGAAAATCCGGCGTGCTTGTGGCGAAGCGGGATGTAGGTCCCGTCCCGCCGTTCGATATCGAAGCCCTGAGCGCGACAGCGAAATCCGAACTCACGGTCCTCTGGGCCCCAGCCCCAGTAACAGTTCGGGAAGCCGTTCACTTTGGCAAATACGGCATTGTCGAGCAGGCACACGGCTGACCTGACCTGGCTTTTTTAGACCAAGCGATGTGAGAAAGTAGCTTGGAAAGGAGTTTGGGTCATGCCGAAGAAGAGGTTCAGCGCGGAGCAGATTGTGACGCTGCTTCGTCAGATTGAAGTATTAATGGCACAGGGTAAATCTGCGCCTGAGGCCTGCCGGGAGGCGGGCATATCGCAGCAGAGTTTTTATCGCTGGCGCAAGGAGTACGGGGGCCTTGAGATCGACCAGGCGAAGCGGATGAAGGACCTTGAGCGTGAGAATGTTCGGCTGAAGCGTCTGGTTGCCGATCTGTCGCTTGAGAAGCAGGTGCTCAAGGACGTTGCCTCGGGAAACTTGTAAGCCCCGAACGGCGCCGGCAGGCGGTTGAACGCATTCGAGGGAAGTACGGCCTCTCGGAGCGTCATGCCTGCCGGATTGTCGGTCAGCCACGCGGAACGCAGCGCTACACCACCATCGTTCGTGCTGATGAAGATGCGCTGACGCAGGCCATTATCGCGTTAGCATCGCAGTACGGCCGGTACGGCTATCGTCGGATCAAGTCATTACTGGACGAGGCCGGGTGGAATGTGGGCTGCGATCGTGTACAGCGGATCTGGCGCCGTGAGGGGCTCAGAGTACCCAAGAAACAGCGGCCGCGAGGCAGGCTCTGGCTCAACGATGGATCGTGCATCCGGCTGCGGCCGGAACGGCGCAATCATGTCTGGTCCTACGACTTCGTGGAGGCGCAGACCCATGATGGCCGCAAGCTCCGGCTGCTGACCCTGATCGATGAGTTCACGCGCGAATGCCTGGCGATCCGGGTGGCGCGCCGGATCAACAGCTTCGGCGTGCTTGAGGCGATGGCCGATGTCATGCTTATGCGCGGTGTGCCGGAGCACATCCGATCCGACAACGGCGCTGAGATGACCGCAAAGGTCGTGCGTAACTGGCTGACGCAGGTCGGAGCCAAAACACTGTTCATTGAACCTGGTAGCCCCTGGGAGAACGGCTACTGCGAATCCTTCAACGGGAAACTACGCGATGAGCTGCTAAACGGAGAAATCTTCTACAGCCTGAAAGAGGCCCAGATCGTCATCGAGCAATGGCGAAAGCACTACAACACGATCAGGCCGCACTCAGCGCTCAACTATAGGCCGCCAGCGCCGCAGACCTTCGCGCCCTCGGCTCACCACCTGGATGAGATCATGCCAATGCAGTAGTCTCTCATCCGCTGGTTCAAAAAAGCCGTCAGGTCAAGGCATCCAGAGCAATTCTATATAATTCACTATTCTTCCCAAGGCCTCTTTGACGAGGGGCTGGATGGAATGTCCCCACGAATAACTTCCATAGTCGTTAGTCACTATTCGACAGGACAGACGCATAGTTTTGCTACACACGCAGTGGCCGAGACACTCAGTATTTCCAAAGACAACATTGTGGCACGGTACGACGAGGTTGAGGGTGAGCTTCTAAAACGCTTTTACGCTTTCGTGCGCGATAAAAAGGACGCCAAATGGGTCCATTGGAGAATGAGAAGCATTGTTTATGGCTTCGAACACCTAGCGCATCGGTATCGCGTTCTTACTAATGAGGATCCAATTGATTTTCCCGCGGAGGCACGAATTGACCTAAGCGACGTTTTGAAAGCACGGTATGGCTCAGACTATGCGCCAGATCCCCGCATGAAAAACCTAATGATGTTAAATGGAAAGGTTGTGCGCGGTTTCCTTACGGGGGAAGAAGAAGCAAAAGCGTTTAAGGCGGGTGAGTTTGTTCGGCTGAACGGATCGACGATAAGCAAGGTTGATTTTTTCCGCCATGTAATAACCCTCGCTCTTCGAGGAAAACTTAAAACGGCTGGAAAGAGCCTTACGCATCTAGTTGATCGGGTTCTCGAAAGTCGCTCAGCCAGAATGTGGGCAATGACTGGCACAACTATCGGCGTATTGCTCGGCATCTATAATTTAATTCATCTATTACAATCGTTTTTTTAATTTATAAACTAATACGACTCTGTTATCGAGAGATACATACATGAGAAATAGCTTCTGGACCTACAAGCAGTACGCTCAAGCTCACTTGCATGACTGCACTGGCGAATCGGTTGCAGCCCGTAAGGGAGATGACAATGGCTGATGATCGCTACGAAGAAAGATATTGTGCTTACGTTGATATTCTCGGCTTTACGCAACTTATTGCGGATTTAAGTAAGGACCCGAGCAAGTTCATAGACATTCAACAAGTCTTGCAAAAAGTTCATCAACCGGAACGCGTTGAGCTGTCTCCGCCCTCACGGGATCGCGCTGACTTTCAAGCTCAGAGTATTTCCGATGCGGTCGCTATTTCTGCACATTGCAACGCGATTGGCATTCTTTCTCTTATCGTGGCCGTTCAGCAACTAGTGCGCTCCTTGCTTCGCGAGGGTTATTTTACTCGCGGAGCAATTTGCAGAGGAAAGCTTTATCACGACGATAAGATGGTGTTTGGTGAAGCACTTATAAAAGCTCACCAGCTAGAATCTGAGGTTGCGCGATACCCTCGAGTAATGCTGACTAAGGCAGTCGTAGATGACGTGATGGGCTATCAGCAGCCGATTATTACGCAACATATCACTCAGGGCGACGATGGGCCCTACTTCCTTCATGTGTTGCGTCCGCTGTACGATCACCTTGAAGGATTGAAAGGGAAGTCGCCCGGCATAACCGACGGAACATCCAACGTGCGCACTTATGACGAAATGCGTTCTCGTATTATGCAGAGGTTCCTTGAGTCCGTGGACACGCCCCGCCATTTTGAAAAGGTTAAGTGGTTCGCTGATTATTGGAACCGGACAGTAGACCCAATTGGCGGTCGTTACATAATGCACATAGACGGGCCGGGGTTACCCAATTATTTATCGCCCCTCGTGGATAATAGCATTCGATGACGCCCACAGAATCAAGCTTAGATCCTCTGGGGCCGCACACCCATCAGCTAGACAGTATCGCAAGCTTGCTAGAGACGCTTAGGGTCGTTCGCTTGGTAATTTCCAATTCCGATTTGAAGTGACTGGATTGCGTTGTCGCAGAGAGTATGAATGACGAGCTCTACTGCTCTGTAGTTTGGATAGAACGTAGTATTCCATTTTCAAGGTACAGATAGCTTAAGTCGCCGTACACCAATTGCTCATGTACGCCATAAGCCCCAACGGTCTTGTTGATTGTTCGGGGCTTTCCCCAACAGGAGGCGTAAATTTGCTCCCGGCTCATGCCAACTCTCACGCCACCGCGTTTGTCGCAAACTGCTTTCTCAGCGAGCTTCTTTCCGTGCGCGGCGCTGTCATCCGTCCATAATTTCAGGTCGAGTTGCTCAATCCAGCCAGTTCGCCCGCTATCAAACTTAATTATGTAGCCGTTAACAACTTTGCCTTTTGTGGTGCCTTCAACAGTGAACACGCCCGATTTTGTGGGCACGCAAGGTGTTGCGCCAATTGTTGTGATTTCGCTCGGTGCCGGCGGGCCGGCACAAATATATACCGAATTTGCTATCCATCGTTTGGTTCCAATGTTTGCATCGGGCGCAGGTGTTTCTGTTAGCCGCTGTGTTGGTTGGGCGGCGCAACCGACAAGCGCGGCAGTCGCCACCAAGGCTCCGAATAAATATTGCATCGTTGGCCCTTCCCCGCGCGACTTTAACACAGGCGCGAACGCGGCCATGATTCCCTTTGACTTTGATGCCTTGGATTCGCATTTTGTTCTCATGTCCGTCGTCAGATAATTTGAGACAGATGGCGGTTTGATTTACAGGACGATCCGGCTCATCTGATTTTAGTTTATGCGGCTTTCTTTTGGTGCTGCAAGCGTCGTTTTTGGATTGTGTTTCGTTTGATCCTTTCTCTTTCCAGCAAGATTGTTTGACCGCGCCCGAAGTACACATCGGCCGGTGTCAGATTGCTCAAGCTCTCATGATAGCGCCGATGGTTGTAGTGATCGACGAACCGGCCAATGCTGGCCTCAAGATCGCCCGGCAGGTAGTAGTTTTCCAAGAGGATGCGGTTCTTGAGCGTCTGATGCCAACGTTCGATCTTGCCCTGGGTCTGCGGATGGTAGGGCGCGCCGCGAACGTGTCCCATGTTCTGTGCACCCAACCAATCTGCCAGATCAGCGGAGACGTAGCTGGAACCATTATCACTGAGCAGACGCGGTTTATGGACGACCCGCGCCTGGTCACAGCCTGAGGCTGCGAGAGCCAGATCCAGCGTGTCGGTCACATCCTGCGCCTTCATCGTCGTGCACAGCTTCCAGGCGATGATGTAGCGCGAGAAGTCGTCCAGCACCGTGCTGAGATAGAACCAGCCCCAGCCGGTCACCTTGAGATAGGTGAAGTCTGTCTGCCAGAGCTGGTTTGGCGCCGTCGTCTTGTCTTTGAATTCGTCGGCTGCCTTCATGACGATGTAGGCCGGGCTGGTGATCAGATCGTGCGCTTTGAGCAGCCGGTAAACCGAAGCCTCTGACACAAAATAGCCGGCTGTATCGGTGAAGCGCGTGGCCAGTTCCCGTGGGGATAGCTCCGGCTCATCCAACGCCAACTGAACAATCCGCTCGCGTATTGCGTCCGGGATGCGGTTCCAGACGCGCTTCGGACTTGGTGATTTATCTTCCAGTGCTTCGGGGCCGCCGGTCTGCAGGCGATCGTACCAGCGGTAGAACCTTGCAGGCTGGATACCCAGCTTTGCCAGCGTCCAGCGCACCGGCAGATGGGATTGCTCGACCAGACGGATGATCTCCAGCTTCTCGGAGGCGGGGTATCTCATTCCTCGTTTCCCCCATCCGCGATCATGCTTTTTTTGAGCAGACGCAGTTCGAGCGCTTGTTCAGCCACCACCGCCTTGAGCTCCTGCGCCTCACGCCGCAGGTCCTTGACCTCGCCACTGGTCGCGGCCCGCACCGTGTCACCCGCCAGACGACGCTTGCCGGCCTCCAGAAACTCCTTGGACCAGGCGTAATAGAGGCTCTCGGCAATGCCTTCACGGCGGCATAGTTCAGCAATGCTGGACTCGCCGCGCAGGCCATCCAGAACGATCCGGATCTTCTCTTCGGACGAATGGCGTTTGCGGGTGGCCCGACGGATGTTCTTTACGAGCCGCTCAGACGACAATTCAGGGTGCACGGATTTCTGTCTCATCTCCACTCCTCGATGGTTACGATGAGCCAGAAATCCTCCGTTCCTCAAGCCGTTAAATCTGTCTCACAGGCGCTGATGCCGGACACCTGATCCCTGCAATCGTTTTGTCTTTTGTTCTGATTGAGCCCGGCCACGCGGCTTGTTCCAAGCCGCAAATCCCCTTTTGCGCGACGACCTACAACAGGGTTGATACGCCGGAATCCATCGCGCGGTGCAAAGGGGAAATGGAAGTCTATAAGCGCTCCATGGACGATTATTTGCAGTGCTATCGGCAGGAGGGCCGGCAGACGGAAGACGATTTAAATACGACCGTCAGAGATTACGACCGCCGCACCAGAGGCTACTGACGGAACCCGCCGCAGCGCGCAACGCGGCGCACCCGCGGCGGATAGGGTGCGCTTCAACAAGCGATCGGACGCCGCCAGGACACCTTGTCAGATCCGCTTCCGATCCAGCACGATCTTGCCGTTGATCGACAGCTTCTCCGGCGACCAGCATGTCGGGGGAGCAGCCGTCAAAGCGCGCGCGAGGCGGCAAGACTGAGTGCGCCCGGCGCGCTACAGCATGCTATAAGCCTCGCATGGCACGCCGACCGACACCCCCCGACGCACGCACCGCAGCCGAGAATGCCTTCAAGGCCGCGACCACCAGGCCGGCGGATTTGCCGCCGGCGGCACCGTCCGTGCCCGGCGCCAAGGAGCAGGTGACGCTGCGCATCGACCGTGACGTGCTAGATTATTTCCAGGCCGATGGCCCGGGCTGGCAGGAGCGCATCAACGCGGCGCTGAGGAAGGCGGCGGGGAAGTAAATTCGCTGCTTGTCATGGCCGGGCTCGGCCCGACCATCCATGAGGCGGTGCCACGACGTACGAAGTTATTGTAAGGTTCTCGGACGCTGATTCTCATCATGAATGCTCGGGTTAAGCCCGCGCATAACAGCCGGGGAAAACACCATGCAACGCTCAATCGGATTTCGTGCAGCCTTGATCGCGCTCTTGGCGCTTGCCGGCGTCGGCTTCTCGTCCGCCGCCCGCGCCGACAGCGGCAGCATCAGCTTCAGCGTGATCAAGGCCGGCTTTATCGTCGGCGGCTCGGGCGGCTCAGGCACGCTCACATTCCACGGCCGCAAATACCGGCTCTCGATCGGCGGCATCAGCTATGGCTTCACGTTCGGCGCCTCGGAGACACGCTTCCACGGCACGGTGAGCCACATCAGCCGCCCGTCGGATGTCGCCGGCGTGTATGCCGCGGGCAACGTCGGCGCGGCGGTCGGCCGGGGCGCGCAGGCGATCGTGCTCACCAATCAACACGGCGCGGTGCTTGCGCTCACCGGCAGCTCGGTCGGCGCGATTGTCAGCGCGGACCTCAATGGCCTGGCGATTTCGGTGAAGTGAGCGGACGGCGGCGCTATTTGACCGGGATGACGTCCTTGGCGCCGGCCGCGCCCATATAGACCGCGAGGATGCGCACCGGCTGCGCGCCCTCGTTGATCCCGAAATGCGCGACGTCCATCGCCTCCATGAAGGCTTGCCCCTGCTTATAGGTGCGCGTGCCATGCGTGCCGTAGTTCACGGTCAATTCGCCCGCGAGGATGTAGGCGAACAGCGGCACGCCGTGCTTGTGCAGGATGGTGCGGCCGCCCGGCGCCAGCGTGACAATGGCCGCGGTGACATGGGCGTCGCCTTTCGGATAGCGGATGGTCTCGCCGACGATGGTCTTGCCGGTCGAGAGCAGCGACACGGCCGGATAATCGGGCTTGGCGGTGTCGCGCGCGGCGGCCGGCTGGACAATCGCGCAAGCGGCAAGCACCGCCAGCGCCAAGATGCATGTGCGGGAAAGCATGGGCGCCTTGTCCTTTGCGGCTCGCGCTTAGCGGAAATGCTCGGTCTTCAGCTTGGTCTTCTTGGCTTGCGACGGCTGAAACTCGGCCTGGCAGGCCGACGACAACTTGCTTTTGTTGCTGTCCAGGCAGGACTCGATCTTGGGCACGTCCGGGATGTCGGAGGCGCAGAAGCGGAAGGCGTCGCCCATGCAGGCCGAGCGCTCCTCGGCGGTGCCTTGCGCCACGGCGGGCGTGGCGAAAAGAAAGAGGCTGGCGAAGACGGCGGCCGGCCGCGCGGAAAATGGGACAGGCATCGTGGACGTCCTCCTGATGCGGAAAGCTGTGGCGCGGGAAGCTTGTTGGAAGGCGCGCGAGAAGTCCAGGGCGGGACGCCGCGCAATGTTAAGAATGGGTTGAGCGCCGGTCGTGGATTGCGTGTGCGCCGAACACGCGGGCGCGCGCCAGCGCCCCTGTTCTTGGCGGCGCGGGGGACGCCGTATTCCGTGCCCGCTGTCGCGGGGGACCTTTCGCTGCCCTCGCGATGAACGAGGGCGCGCGGAACGCCGGGGCGCCAGCGCAATCAAGCCTGCGCAGATTGCGCAAACCAGACTGCGTGCCCCGCAGCCTCGTGTGACGATGGTGAGTTTGGTCACACGAGCATTTAGTTACTGCGAGGTGCCGGTTCCCCGGCGTCCCGCGCGCGGTGTTTGAAGGCTTGCTCCGCGTCGCCCCCGGTGGACTTCCGTTTTCAGGCGCCTGGCCTTTCGGCACGGACGCCAATCCACCGCTTGGCGGCCCGCGGTGTGGGCGGGCCGGAGCGGACGCGGCTTGGACCGCCGGGCCGCTTGCGCCGCATCTCCAGCGAAGCGTCATTGCCCGGCCACCGCTCCCAGTCCCGCATCTGAAGATGCTGATCAGACACCCCTCGTCGCGAGGGACGGGATGGCAAAGGGTGTAGCGGGCGAGTGTGGCGGAAATATGATTTTATTCCTATTTACATAGTTGATGCCACAAAGCACAGGATATAGCCCATGGTCGACAGGACAGCGCATTTTCAGGAACATCAGGCCGTCGTCACGAAAATTGTCATGCCTATTGGCATGACAAAAGTGATGGCGGAGCAGGCTTATGAAATTATTGAAGATTGAAAGGAAGAAGGAGGCGCTAATATTTCGTTGGCGATTAAGCTTTCAATCTTTTTATGTTATTGCGGAACGAGTCTTGAGGTAGCGCTGATAATCTTCCCATTCAGGACTGTTATGAGATCCAACACGGAAGAACCGTGAGTTTTTAGCCATAATAGAAATCAGTTCCTTTGGTAAGACGTTATCTTGTTCTAATCTTGAAAAAAGATCGGTGGCTAATTCGGCTGATTGGTTTTTGAATGTTGCGATGGATTCCTGAGCAGAAAGGCCGGCAATAAATTTTTCCGTTTCTTTATTTGTCGGCGGTAGTGTAGCCCGATGTAAGCCACCGCTATAAGCGCCCGCGCGAGTACTTAAATAGGTCCAGAGGACAACAAATCGAATCCCAAAATAAACGTCTTGATGAACATTTATTACAGGATCGCTAGTAGCGAAAATATGGCCGGGTGCAGTGACTACTACACTGTAAAATAGTGTAAAAATTAATTGATCAAAGGAGTCCAAGTTTATATGTGTTCCCTTGGCCTTCACTTCATGTGGAGGGAGCAAGAGATCGCCACACCTGCGGCAATACGTGAGAGCAAATGATGTACCGCTTTTTATAGCCTTCGTATGTTGCCGCGTTTCAAAAATTTTGTTACCCACAACCATTGTTTGATGCAATATGTTTATGTCTTCGACGCTATTTAAGCTGGGATGAATAGAATATTTGTGTTGCTGAATACCTTGTTGCTTTTTGAGCGGCCCGATCGCTAGTTTTCCCTTTGCCGAAGGGGGAACATAAACCTGTGCACGTGGGAGGGCTAATGTTATTATTCCAGTTGGGTTGTTCTGACGCAGCGAGAATACAAGCCGCGGCTTGTTAAAAACTGAATATGTAAATCGAAAAACGGTGCCCATAAGAGATCAAATGTTATGCATTGGATCGTAACTAAGGAACGCTTTCAAAGGCTATTGGGCGGTGCATTTTCTGGCTCCCCGACGCCGTTAAAGGATATTCCAAAAAAGAGCGGAGAGTCTCGCGCTATAGGTAAGCGCTCTAAAAAGAAACGCGCCGGGGCGGGCAAAACCCCGACGCCACGCCACAAAGCTAGGAGCGCTTAGTCCTTCTTCTTGCCCGGCGGGACAATTCTGACGCGCTCTTTCTCGGTCGTACGCGGATGGCTTTCCGCGTATTCCTGTTTCACGAATTGACCATCTTCCGAATCGCGGTAGACAGTCTTTCTCTGTTCACTCTTAGCCATAGGAAATCTCCTTTCATGGCTGTGGTTAAGTTTCACGCACGCACGCCACTATCAGAGCCAAACGTGTGGCAATGCCGTTGTGGCAATTTCACGTTTTGGCTCTATTCGGATGGCTCTGTGGCCTGCTCTGAATGCCGAGCAGAAGCTAAATCAATGCAGGGAGTCTGGACTATCCCAGCTAAAATCGAATCAGGACCAACGGCTGATATTGTATCAATTGCAAGCGCTGCGCGTGTCAATTCCGGGGATTAATTAACAGGCTTGCCGGACTGCCAATGGTAGACGAATTTAGGCTTCGGCTTAGGAAGTCGATTGCGCCAGCGCACAAACCGCGCAGCCTGAAATTTGAAATTCGGCTTAGTTCGGTTGCCGGTACGTGAGGCGCTTGCCTTCGCCACGTTTTACGGCAAGCACCGCACGTTCACTATCCGTCATCTTGCGAGTGTTGTAGCGGAAATCGATTTCCATTCCGAATTTTATCCGGACCCTGCAACGGCGCGCGAATGCGTCGGCTGTCAGGCCCGCTCGACCTTGGCCGCGTAGCAGCCGGGCGCGGCGAAATGGATGTGCAGATATTGCACGGCCGGATCGGCGAACTGCCGTACGATCGCCTCCTCCAGCCAGATGCCTTCGATGATCTCCCAGCCTGTCATCATGCCGTGACGATCGAAGCCGCGCACCGCCAGCGTGCGCCGGCGCAACTGATCGGGCACCGCATCGACGGCGTCGAAGGTCTGCTCGCCCTCGCGCACGTAGATGGCGAAACGCATGCGGTAGGGCGAGGCGACGGCGTGGTGCTCGTGGTTGACCAGAATGACCTCGTCGCCCGGGGCGGCGTCGGTGAGGCTGATGCGGCAGGGGTGCTGCCCGTCGGCGATCTTGCGCACGGCGCCAAGCGCTGCCAGCTCGGCGTCGGGAAGCGCGAACAGGTGGGCGAATTGTCCGGCTTCGAGGCCGCGAATGCGGAAGCGCATGGTTTCCTCCGTGCTGTCGGAGAGGACAATGCGCAGGGGACGGCGGCGAGCCACCCAATTCCGGCACCCGATTTCTGGCGAGGAACTCTGCTGGCGTCTTGCTCGCGCCTGGGGAGCGTTTGACGCCCCGCCGTGCTATAGTTCCGGCATGGCCCAAGCACTGACACCTTCCGACACGCGCGCCGCCGGCAAGGCCGGCCAAGCGGCGGCCGAGCGGCCGGCCGGGCTGGCGTGCAGCGTCAACGGCATTTGCTGGTTCCGCGTCCTTTTATTCCTCGCCGTGATCGCGCTGTTCGTCTTTGGTGCGACGCTGCGCGCGCCTGCCGCCGACGCTGAGCGCGGCAAGCGCCTGGCGCAGGATCATTGCGCGGCCTGCCACACCATCGCGCCGCACGCGCGCAACGAAGTCGCCAACGCGCCGCCGTTCGACGTGATCGGCCGCAAATACGGCTTCGATGCCGACCGGATCGCGCACGCCATCGCCGGGCCGCATCCGAAAATGAATTTCTCGCCGCAGCGGGGGGAGGCGGCGGACATCGCGGCGTATATTGCGGAGTTGAGGCAATAGGCGAGACGCGGGTCTATTGGCCCGCGTTGTGAATAGCCGAATGGCGGATTGGCCGGACAGAATCGAAAGGCATGATGGAGTTCACATTGGCTCTGCGCCTTTGCGGTAGCCGGGGCGAGCAGAACAAATGCCGCGGCTGCGATGAGTAACAGCCCGGTCGCCTTGGCGGTCTTGCCGCCGTGCGGTGCCAGTTTCTCCACCAGCACGAAGATGGTCAGCGCGGCGATCCAGATCAGGTTCATCACGCCGCCGGCGAACAGCAGCGCCATCAACAGCCAACAGCAGCCGACGCAAAACAGACCGTGATGCAGGCCCATGCGCATGGCGCCTGTCGTCCCTTGTCGCCAATGCCGCGTGAGAAAATCGACCGGCGTGCGGCAGTGATCGAGACAGACCGATTTGAGCGGCGACAACTGGAAGATGCCGGCGGCCAGCAGGAACGCGGCGGTGAGCGTGCGGTCGGTGCTCCACATCATCATGCGGTCGAGGAGACCGACGCGCTCCAGCCCCGCCTGCAACGCGGTCGCCACCGCGCTGAAGGCAAGCCACGCCACCAGATAGCCGAGGACGAAGGCGGCGGTCGGCATCGCCGAGGCCGCGCCCGTCTTTTGACTGTGCCGGCAGACGCGCGCGTAGAGCAGCACCGCCGGCGCCGCGCTCGGCAGCATCATGGCGATCATCATCACCCACCACATGGCGAGCATGATGAGCCAATAGGACGCGCTCCAGCCGGCGCCGCCGTTCATCGCCATTGGCATGGGCATGGCCATGCGGCCGAAGAGCTTGAGGCTGGTCATGCCGGCCGGGTCCATGCCGGTGCCGGCGCCGGTCAAGAGATAGAGCCAGGCGAGCAGGGTCGTCGCCGCCAGGCCGGCGGCGACGATGGCCCTGTCTTTACGCAGCAAGGTTTCAACGGCTGAGGTCGACATGGCCCTCGCTCTCCTTAAGCCGCCTTGGCGAGCAGGTTGCCGACATTGCTCAGGTGCAGATGGGCGAACTGGCCATAGCTGTCCGTGAGCGTCATCGGGATGGCGCCGCCGACCTTGGAGTTGGCGGTGCCCATTTCGGCGACCGTGTATTCGAAGCCGTGGGGCAGATCGATGCGCACGCGGTGGACGTCGCCGGTGACCGGATTGCGGATCGGCTCACCGCGCGAGTCGATCAGGCCCGGCACCGACAGCTTGGCGGTGCGCGCCTCGATGTTGACGTCGAAGGTGATGGGCTTGAACAACGGGTCCAAAATCGAGCTCATGGTGGTGGAGAAGACCTGCCAGGGCGTCGCGCCCGGCTCGGTGTCCTCGCCGCTCAGGATGCGCACCAAAGCATGGCGCTGGTCGGCGTCGGCGCGCTCGTCGACGATGACCTGGGTGGTGCCGTTGCCTTCGTGGATCGGGTTCGGCCAATCGAGCAGCCAGATGGCGTTGAGGCCGTCGAGCTTGGTCTTGCCGTAATAGCCCGACTCGATTGCGATGGCGCCGACGCCACGGCAAGTGCCGTCGGTCGGCAGCGCATTGAACTGGCACGGGCAGCCGTAGGCGCAGTTACAGTTGACGAATTCTTTGCCGCGAATTTCCCATCTCGGTTTGCTCATGATGCTCCTCACAACAGGTGTTTGGTTGGGTCGATACGTGCGGCGTTATCGACATTGCGAGGTCATCGCGTAAGACCCATAATGGCCAGAACCGGTCCATTCGTGCCAATTGGGGGCGAACTCATGACGGCGCGGCTGCCGCTACATGCGTGCATTCTGGCGGTTCCCGACACCATGGCCTCGCCGGTGCTCGGCATCTATGACGTGCTCAATTCGCTTGGCGGCCTGCAGTCGTTTGACGAGGCCATCCCGGCGGAGGCGCCCTATCGCGCGGAAATCGTTTCCGAGCGGCGCGGGCCGATGAACACCGCCAGCAATGTTCCGCTCTTGATGCACCGGGCGTTGAGCGAGATCGACCGCACCGATCTGGTGTTCGTTCCCTCGCTCATGCTCGACGCCAACCGCTGGGAAGCCGGCCGCTTTCCGGCGACGATCGAATGGCTGCGCGCCATGCACGATGGCGGCGCGACCATCTGTACCGCCTGTTCGGGCGTGTTCCTGCTGGCGGAAACCGGCCTGCTGGACGGGTGCGAGGCGACGCTGCACTGGACGCATGCGCGGGCGTTCGAGCGCGCCTTCCCGAAAGTGAAGTTGAGCCTGGAGAAGATTCTCATCACCGCCGGCAGCCGCAGCGAGCTGGTCATGTCCGGCGCCGCAACCTCATGGCACGACCTGCTGCTGCATATCGTTTCCCGGAATTTGGGTGTGCCGGTGGCGCAGGCGCTCGCCAAATTTCATGTGCTGCAGTGGCACGCCGACGGGCAGGCGCCGTTCATGGTGTTCGTGCCGGTCACCGACCACGGCGACGCCATGGTGGCCAAGACGCAAGAATGGGCGGGCAAGAATTATTCCGCGGCCAACCCGGTGGAGGAGATGGTGCGCCTCTCCGGCATTCCGGAGCGCAGCTTCAAGCGGCGCTTCAGCAAGGCCACGGGCCTGCCGCCAATCGAGTACATCCAGCACCTGCGGGTGGACCAGGCCAAGCGCCGCCTGGAGCGCACCGGCACGCCGGTCGACGAGATCGGCTGGCAGATCGGCTACGAGAACCCGGCCTTTTTCCGCCGCCTGTTCAAACGCACCACCGGGCTGTCGCCGAGCCACTACCGAAGGTAGTTCAAGTTGCCGGCTGTGGCCGGCGGCGAGTAGCTCCGGACCGCGTGTGTTGTGGCGCCGCCGGCAGCCCGGATTGCAGATAAACGCGGATTCGAACGGGCCGGCGATTTTAGTGAAGTGAGCGCGGCTATTAGTTCAAATCAGGCCGCAATCCGATGCGCGGGATGGCATGCGGCGCGCCGAGCCGGCGTTCGGGCAGCGCGTAAGGCGCAGGCGACGCGTCGGCCGCGCGGCGGAACCACGCGAAGCCTCTGGCGAGCGCATCCATGCCGGCTTTCATCAGGCTCGACGCGCCGTCGGAGACGGCCTGTGCGGTCGTGTCCACCGCGCCGCTGACGGTCTTGCTCGTTTCGCTGTAGGCGTCCGAGACTTCTTGCGCCATCTCGCTCACGGCGTCCGCGAAAAATTGCATCGTGCCCGTAACGGCGTCCGACATCGCCTGCGCGGCCTTGCCGATGGCGCCGCTGAACGCGGCCTTGGTCTCGCCGATTTTTTCGTTGCGCGCCTTGGCCTTCTCGGCGCGCCGGATGGCGTCTTCGGCGCTGCGCTCAAGCCGCTCGCGCCCCCTGCGCTTGAGCTTGACGTGCTGCACCGCAAAGGCGCCGACCGCGAACACCGCCAGCACGCCGGTGAAGCCGGCGGTCAGGGGGAGCTGCATGTCGATCAGCAGCGTGGTGGCGAAACACAGCAGCATCGCGCCGATGAAGGCGAACAGTTTCTTGCCGCGCCGGGTGATGGCATAGGCGGCGATCTGGCGGACGAAGGCTGACCACATGGCGTGTTTCCCCTTATTTCAAGCCGTCCGGCGCGGGCGCCGGGGCCGTTTTTCGTCGCCCCCGCCGGCGATTCACATCCGGAGAGATGTAGGCGCGATTTTCCGTGGCACAAGCGCGGGGTACGATGTGGCGCGGAGGCGCGCGGAAGCAGGGGCTTTTTGCGACCGTCGGCGGGCGGTTCAGTTGAGATACCAGATCGCGCCGTTGAGCAGCGTGGCGAACGCCACCCAGGCCGCGTAGGGCGTGAAGCACAGCGCGGCAACGCGGTCGCGCGGCCAGCGCATCGCGATGAAGGCGAGGATCGCCGCCAGCAGCGCCGCCACCACGGCCAGCGCGGCGCCGGGACGGTGCGCGCCGAAGAACGCCGGCGACCAGAGAAAATTGAGCGCGAGCTGGACGACCCAGACCGCCATGGCGGTGCTGCGCGGGCCGCGCTGCCAGGTGCGCCAGCCGGCGATGGCGATCAGGATATAGAGCAGCGTCCAGGCCGGCGCGAAGATCCAGCCCGGCGGGTTGAACGGCGGCTTGGCCAGCGCGGCGTACCATGCGTCCGGCGGCGTCAGCACGCCGATCAGGATGCCGCCGCCGAGCACGAGGGCGAGGAACAAGGCGAGAGTCACAATGCGGCGCAAGGTTTTCTCATTCATTCGCGCGTGCGTGGGACGCCTTGGTTAGCGCTCGTCGTGGCACTCCCGCGCGCTAGATCTTGGCCCCGCGATTGTAGGCATCGACCATCTGATTGTAGTCGCGCAGCAGCCGCGGCGGGGAGCCCTCGACCATCCAGCCGCCGCCGGAGTGGAGCATCATCCTGTCGCCTTGGCTGTACGGCACATGATCGCGGATGCGGCGCATCAGCTGCTTCGCCGTGACCAGGAACGACTTGGCGTTGCCGATGAACATCGAGCCGATCTTGGTACGGTCGCCGATGTCGCTGCCCGAAAATTGCTCGGCCGCCTTGACGGCGGTTTCGTATTCGTTCAGCGCCTGCGTGATCGCGGCGAGGTCGGGTTTTGCCGCATCCTGCGTGCGCAGCACGCGCTTGGCCTGAATCATCAGCGCCTCGACGTAGTAGTGTGCCTTGCGGCCTTCGCTTTTCTCGATCTCGGCGAGTTTCTCCGCTTTGCGTTTGTCGTTGATGGCTTCGACGGCGCCGCGCAGCGCTTGGTCGGCGCGCGCGAAGGCATCCCACGCGGCCACCAGACGGGGATGCAGGGCGCGGCCCTTGCGCATCTTGTCGTCCTTGTAATCCTGCTGGGTATAGTAGTCGTCGGCCTCCTTGAGCAGCGGTTCGAGCTTGCCCACGGCGTCCGCGTAAGCGGCGGCGGCGGCTTCGAGCGCTGCGTCGCGCGGCTCCATGAAATTGGCCTGGCTGATCTTCTTCCTGCAGTCGGACGTGTCGTAGATGGTGTAGGTGCCGTAAATGATCCGCTCGCGGCCGGTCGGGCCTTTCTTGCCGACCCAGCTGAAATAGCGCGAGCGCGACTGGTAGGCCCGCGCCGACAGCCGGTTGAGGCAGCCGACATAGGCGTTGAGCTTTTCGGTCAGCGACGGCGGCGGCGCCTGCGCGGCCGCTTGGGCCGCCAAGGACAGACCGGCCAGCGGCGCAATGAGACAGGTTGCGCCGAGAACGATTGCAGAAAACGGCTTCATGGTTGCACCCCCAAGTGCCAATCAAAACGCCTCCGGCCAGGCTATCGCAGGATATAATCCGTCGTGGCCGGGCGAAAGGCCGAAGGCCGTCATCGCGCACTCGTCTCGGCCATCCACGTCTTGGCATTGCCTTGGGCTGTCGTGAGTGACCGGCACACGGTTTTCCCTCGGACCGACCGCGGGGGCGGAGGCTCTAGTCCGCAGGGCGCAATAGCCGAGCGTATTACGCCGGCAAAATGGCGGGCTACGTTTTGCTCATCCGCCCGACGGGCTGGCGGCGTCAGCTCTTGCCGCAGGCGCGCAGCTTGCGCGCGCCCGACACCGCGAACGCGATGGTGGCGATCCAGCAGATCGCCGCGCCCAATCCGAACATGACGCGGGCGAGCGACACATTGGTCAAGGAAGAGACGAACGGGATGCCGCCGGAAAACTGGCGCGAACTCGCCGCCGATGGCGACCCAGCTTCCGATCAGCGCGAAGCAGGCAAAGACCACCACGCCGATGAAATACTGCGCCGCGCGCATCCACTGCGGCGCGTCGGCGGGCAGTTCGCCGCTTCCGTTGGCATGGCCCATGGCCTGAATGACAATGGCTGCGCCGGCGAGGACGAAGACCAGCCCTACCAACTGCACGACCCAGAGCGGGGCGTGCAGGTTGCGGGGGCCGCCCGGCGTCGCCAAGACGCCGAACCCGACCAGCATGAAATAAAGCCCGGTGGCGGCGGCCAGCGCGCCGTAAAAATACATTTGCCTTGGCGTTGCCGGCTGTTGCGCGCTCATCGGACGCTCCCTCTGGCGCGGGGCTTAGCAGGCTTGGCTTGACGATCGGTTACCGGGGCCGGTTGCGCTCATGGCGGCGGGGGGCGATGCCGTGCGGAGGGCGCAAGTGTGAAATGGATTGCGTCGGGTGTTAATGAATGGCGGATGACGCTCCGCTGATCCGCCGGATGGGTAGTTTGCCGCAGGGTGGGCAGCGTTGCGGCAGCGGTTGTTGTGGCGATGCCGGCGGAGGATTACGGTCGGTTGCCCGGCCTGCTTGCCGATTAACCTGCGCGCCGAACTGGAGAGTCCTGTCATGGGTGATGTCTATGGAACCGTGCGTGTCGCCGCCGTTCAGGCGGCTTCGGTCTTTCTCGACCGCGAGGCGTCGATCGACAAGGCATGCCGCATCATCCGCGAAGCCGGCGAAAACGGCGCGCGCCTGATCGGCTTTCCCGAAGGCTTCGTTCCGGCCCACCCGCTTTGGTATCATCACCACGTCGCAACCGGCCGGATCGAGCGGCTGTCGGTCGAGCTGTTCAAGAATTCCGTCGAAGTCCCCGGCGTGCACACCGATGCGCTGTGTGCGGTCGCCCGCGACGCCAATGCCTATGTCGTCATCGGCGTGTGCGAGAAGATGCCGGGGACGATCGGCACCCTGTTCAACACGCAACTCTACATTGGGCCGGACGGCGTCCTGCTCGGCAAGCACCAGAAGCTCATGCCCACGCGCGGCGAGCGCCTTGTGCACACCCCCGGCCGCGGCGACACCTTCGGCACCTTCACGACCGAATTCGGCCCTGCCTCCGGGCTGATCTGCGGCGAGAACTCGAACCCGCTGGCGATTTTCGCGCTCACGGCGGAAGGAACACGCATCCACGTGATGAGCTGGCCCAACCACTTTTCCACCGGCGGTGCGCCGATGCGCAATCGCGTCGCGATCGACTCCCAGGCTTTTGCGCAAATGAGCAAGGCGTTCGTGATTTCCGCATGTGGAACGATCGACGAGCGCATGATCAAGATGCTGGAGGTCACGCCGGAAGGCGAGCAGTTCCTGCGCAAGGCGGAGTTGGGCGGCGGCAGCGTCATCGTTGATCCCGCGAGCCGGGTCATCGCCGGGCCGATGGGGGCCGAAGAGGGGATATTGTACGCGGACTGCGATCTGGAAATCGGCATCAAGATGAAATTTCACCACGACTTTTCCGGCCACTACAACAGGCCCGACGTGTTCCAGCTTCACGTCAACCGGACGGCGTCCTCTGAGCTCTACTACGAGCACCCGCCGGGGCCGCCGCAGCAGATCGCCGACGAGAGCGGGCGGGTGCTGGCATCCCCGGTCGCGCGGCTCGCGGCGTCTGACAGGAAGACGGAGGTTTAGGGGAGGCTGCGGAGGCGACCGCGACGTGCTGGATTGCTTGTGAGGCCGACGGGCCGGGCTGGCAGGAGCGGATCAATCAGGCGCTGCGGAAGGCGAGGAAGCTGAAGGCGGGATGAGGGTGATGCTCGGTGAGCCTCGAAATAGGAATTTTTTCTTGACGGCGGGCCCAAAGTGTACTAGGAACAAATACCCATTTTGGATTTGCCACCATGCTCCCGTTGCCCATGTCCACCCGAACCGAGTTGAAACGTGGCCTCGGCCAAATGGGCGCCGAAATTGGTGAGTTGGCGCAAATATTTGAGGCCAAATATCGGAAAAGGGTCTGCCGGGAGATCAAATATCAGCTGGCGGCGGCGCGTTTTGAAACGGCGTTGATCCGACACGCCCTTGTGTGCCGCAAGGCGGGGTTTAGACGAGACCAGCCACGCTGGCCCAAGGGCAGCGGAAGAGAGGGCGGCCGTTGGTCGGGCGGCCCGGGCAGCGGAACGCAATTCATCAACAACGCGCCGACTGGTTTTTCGAACATTGATAGTACGACCACCACGCTTGCAAAGACGTTGGCGAAAATCATCGACACCCTGCCGAAGGGCCGCGGGCCCCTTTACGGCATTGCCGTTCATACAGCCTTCAGCCTGGCAGTTCGTTTTGGAAATATCCCGGGCATCGGATTTAGCGATGTCGAAACGACATGGGGCGGCGTCAACCTACGCTACGGTTCGCTTGGGAGTATTCGGACGGATGTCATTCTGCGCAACGATGTTGGCGATCCCATTGTGATCTATGATGTCAAAACTGGAGGTGCGAGACTAACGGCTTCGAGGGCGGACGAATTGCGTCAGGCGGCCGCTCCCGGATCGAATATTCCCGTCATCGAATTGCACCTTGAAAGGGGTGCCTCAGTGAAAGCACTTTCGGCCTCGGCGAATTACTCGTTGTACATTGTTACGACGTTGCATGGCATCGGAGGAGTGTGCTGACATGTCGATGGAAATTTATGCTCTTTCCGACAAGCAGCTTGCTTCGATCGCCGACTGGCAAAATGCAATCGAGGCGGCGGATTTTTCGCTCACGCTCTCCACCGACCGGACGTTTTCATCGCTTTGCGGGTTTCTGCCAATCCAAATGGCTGGTGCACAAACCGGCTTCGAATGCGATCACTGGGACCCGCATGATGTCCAACACACATATTCGGACGCCGGCTTCGACCGCCAATGGCGATATTGTCTCGCCTTCCGATGGGGCGCCGATCTCAAAGCTTGTCTTGCCGCGTACATGGCGGCTGCCGCCTATGCCGCCGCGACCGACGGTGTGGTGCTCGACTGCGAGCAGGGCAAGCTATTGAACCCGCAGGAAGCCGCGCAGGTTGCTCGTGACATTGAAGCGCAATTGCCGGCAATGGAACAGGCTCTTCACAGCGCGATGGAGAAACTCAAGTCGCAGAGCCGCGAGTAGCCCCCATGGAGCGAAGCGGAATGCGGGGGACGTGTCGTGAGGTTGGCCCCGAATTTCGCTTCGCTCATCCGGGCTACGGGCGATCCGGGCTACGCTTGGTCAATTTCTTTTCAATGTAAGGCACCACGACATCGACTGTAGCCTGCGAGAGTTCGAGGCGAGGCAGTGTGTCGATTGAACCGAAAGCTGCCTGCCCCTCCTCGTTTGTTATCATGCGCCCTCCATTTACCGGGTTGACGATGTAGTAATCATGGTGTTGCCGATTTAAAATGTCCTTGTAGTCGAGGCGAAGGTAAATTTTCTCTTCTGTATTAGAATATGCCCACGCGCGTGACTTGGCTTACGCCCGCAACGCTTTTGAAAGATCCGATAGTACTCGATTGTTGTCCTTCCCGACCATCGTAACAAGGTGGCCCCTGCTCACGGCGCTGATTTCGCTCGCGGCGAAATAACCCGCGATGTGGAGTTTCACGTATGCCGTCTTGACAGGTGTGCTGTTATCTGCGGTTGCTATATCCACTATTAAGATCGCGCGAGCCTCGAAATCGTGAACTGGCCCACCTAAATTATCGATCGTGAGAAAATTGTCGTCGAATTTGTGTGGTCTCATCACGCTGTTGAACTATTCGTATATCGAACGTTGGCATCGCTTGAGCCTCAGCGATCCGTGTTTGAAGCCCAGCTAAATGCGTTTGCTTATCGACTATTTCGTTTTGCCGGTTCGATATTCTTGTCTGAACTACGGATACGACTATGGCCGCAATGGCGAGTAGCGCTGTAGCTACCGTTTCAAAGAATATTTTGTTGGTCACTAACCACGTTCGAAACTCTTCCATGCGACTCCTCCATGGACAGCTTCTGCTTACATTTTTCTGCCTTAGACACCTTGAATTGGGGTGACGCTAGACTCAATTCCAGCGCAGCGCCGAGTAGGATGCCCCGGTCAAGCCCGGGCATGACGATGGAAAGGTGAGGGCGCCTCACAGCGCCTAATTGCTGTGCTTCACCTTCTTCCGTCTTCGCGCTGCGGCAGACAAGCCATTTGGACCCTGAGACGTCAAAACGCCTTGTTGCTCTCCTTCACGGCATCGGCTTCGACGTAAACCTGATTACCCATTTGCCGGAATTTCTCCGACATCTGTTTCATGCCTTCTTGCGCCGCATCCGGATAAAGCGCGGCCTTCTCGTTGTCGGTCAGGCCTTCGGCATATTCGCGCACGTCGGCGGTGATCTTCATCGAGCAGAACTTCGGCCCGCACATGGAGCAGAAATGCGCCACCTTGTGCGCCTCCTTGGGCAGCGTCTCGTCGTGGTATTGCTGCGCGGTTTCCGGATCGAGCCCGAGGTTGAACTGGTCCTGCCAGCGGAATTCGAAGCGCGCGCGCGAGAGCGCGTCGTCGCGCAGCTGCGCCGCCGGGTGGCCTTTCGCCAGATCGGCCGCGTGCGCGGCGATCTTGTATGCGATCACACCTTCCTTGACGTCGTCGCGGTCGGGCAGGCCGAGATGCTCCTTCGGCGTCACGTAGCAGAGCATCGCCGTGCCGAACCAGCCGATCATGGCGGCGCCGATGGCCGATGTGATGTGGTCGTAGCCGGGCGCGATGTCAGTGGTGAGCGGGCCGAGCGTGTAGAACGGCGCCTCGCCGCATTCCTTCAGCTGCTTTTCGACGTTGACCTTGATCTTGTGCATCGGCACGTGGCCGGGGCCTTCGATCATCACCTGGCAGCCCTTGTCCCAGGCCACCTTGGTCAGCTCGCCCAGCGTCTCCAGCTCGGCGAACTGCGCGCGGTCGTTGGCGTCGGCAATCGAGCCGGGACGCAGGCCGTCGCCGAGCGAGAACGATACGTCGTATTTGCGCATGATGTCGCAGATCTCGTCGAAGCGCTCGTAGAGGAAGCTCTCCTTGTGGCGCGACAGGCACCACTTGGCCATGATCGAGCCGCCGCGCGAGACGATGCCGGTGACGCGATTGGCGGTGAGGTGGATGTAGCCGAGCCGCACGCCGGCGTGGATGGTGAAATAGTCGACGCCCTGCTCGCATTGCTCGATCAGCGTGTCGCGGTACACATCCCAGTCGAGCTTGACGGGGTCGCCGTCGACCTTCTCCAGCGCCTGGTAGATCGGCACGGTGCCGATCGGCACCGGCGAATTGCGCAGGATCCATTCGCGCGTGTTGTGGATGTTGCGGCCGGTGGACAGGTCCATCACCGTGTCGGCGCCCCAGCGGATCGCCCACACCATCTTTTCCACTTCCTCCTCGACCGAGGAGGTGACGGCGGAGTTGCCGATATTGGCGTTGATCTTGGTGAGGAAGTTGCGGCCGATGATCATCGGCTCCAGTTCGGCGTGGTTGATGTTGGCCGGGATGATGGCGCGCCCGCGCGCGACTTCCGAGCGCACGAACTCGGGGGTGATAAAGGCCGGCACTTCGCCGCCGAATTGCTCGCCGTCGGCCAGCGCGGCTTCCGCGCGCTCCAATTGCTTTTTGCGGCCGAGGTTCTCGCGCTCGGCGATATAGATCATCTCCTTGGTGATGATGCCGGCGCGCGCCCATTCGAGTTGGGTCACGGGTTTTCCGTCGAGCGCCCGGTAGGGCTTCGGCGTGTTGGGGAAATTGCGCGCCAGGTGCTTGCCGCTGACATTGCCGTTGTCGACCGGCCGGATCGGCCGGCCGACATACTCTTCCACGCCGCCGCGTTCCTTCACCCATTCGATGCGGGTGCGGGCCAGGCCCTTTTCCACGTCGATGGTGACGTCCGGATCGGAATAGACGCCGGTGGTGTCATAGACCGGCAGGGCGGCCTCGCCCGACGACGGATCGAGGTCGATCTCGCGCAGCGGCACGCGCAGATCCGGCGCGGCCTCGGGGCTCGCGTAGACTTTGCGCGACGCGGGTAGCGCCCCGGTGGTGACCTTCGGCAGCGTGACTTTGGGATCGTGGATGTTCATGACCTTGTCTCCGATTTCAGCGCGGCATTTCCGCCACGTAACCTTTGAAAGTGATGAAGCCGCCAAGCGCGAGCAGCACGATGCCGGCGCCGATAGAGAACCCGCCATGCGCAATGATCGACCCGGCGACGAAAGCGGGAAACTGCGGCGCGATGAGTTCGGAACGTGCCGACGCCGGTGCCGAGCCAGCCGAGCGCCGTGATCAGACTGCGCCAGTCGGGCGTCCAGTCGTTGTGCACATTGAGGATGGCGAGGCCGGCGAGCAGCAGGAAAACTCCGGAAAAGTAGATGAAGGGATAGCCGTGGACGAGTTGCTCGGCCATCTGGCGGTAGACGTCGCCGTTCGCCAATACGCCGATGCCGATGATCGACAGCACCGGGCCGATCAGCCGCGCGATCAATATGGAGGTGCGCATGCATCCTAGTCCTTCGCCCCGTCCTTGTTCATGTCGCTCTCCGCTTGCGCGTGGTCCGGCGTGCGCCGGTGCGTGCGGGCGGTGACACTGTGTCGGCAAAGCCGAAATAGCTGAGCACGCAGCCGAGCGCGAGCACCAGGACGCCGGCGAACATCTGCCACGCCGTGCCGTAGATGATCACCGCGCTTCCGATCCTCACCACCAGGTTCGGCGCGACGATGCGCAAGGCGCCGCCGATCACGCTGAGCCAGCCGAGAATGGTGATGATCACGCGCCAGTCGGGCGTCCAGACATTGTGCGCCAGCACCAGCGCGATGCCGGCGGTGAGCGTGATCAGGCCGGCGAGAAAGATGAGCGCATAGCTCGACAGGAATTGTTCGGCCAGAATGCGGAAGATTGGCGCATTGAACAACACGCCGACGCCTATAGCCACGAATACCGGCCCGATCAGTTTGGCGAGATAGATCGATCGCTGCATGACGTTTCCCCCTGTCCCGGTTCAGGTGAACGTGCCGGCGCCGATGGTGAGCCCGAAGGGCCCCATCAATCCGGCGCGGACATCCGTTTTCGGCATGGTGTCCAGTCCCTTCGCCGGCATGACCCGGATCAGGTTCAAAGGGTCGCCGCCAACCAGCGGTCTCTCAGCCCCCTGCGGGGCCCCCCTCGGAACGAAACGCAATCTAGGCCCCGTGCCGGGGCTGTCAATGCGCGGTGGATAACGCGTCATGCGGCCACCGCGTGCTGTGCGAGCCAGGCGCGCACGCGCGCGTCCGGGTCGGCGTTCAGGGTGACATCGCTCACCACGGCGATCGAATCCGCGCCGGCGGCGTAGATGGCTGGCGCTTGTTCGAGTTTGATGCCACCGATGGCGACCAGCGGGATGTTGCCGACGCGCCGCTTCCACGCGGTGATGGGCGCCAGCCCCTGCGGGGCAACGCGCATGGCCTTCAGCGTGGTCGGATAGATCGGCCCCAGCGCCACGTAGTCGGGATCGTGGCGCAGCGCGTTTTCCAATTCGGCGTCGTCATGGGTGGACAGGCCGAGCGTCAGCCCGGCGCGGCGGATGGCGGCGACGTCGGCCTCCGCCAGATCCTCCTGGCCGAGATGGACGTGCGATGCGCCGGCTTCGATGGCCGCGCGCCAATAGTCGTTGACCACCAGCCTGTCGCCGGCCGCGGCCAGTGTCGCGCGCACCAGCGCCAGCGCTTGCTCATGCGGGAGGTCCTTGGCCCGCAATTGGATCGTGCCGACGCCGAGCGCGCACAGCCGCTCGACCCAGGCGAGCGTATCGACGATCGGATAGAAGCGGTCAGGATACGGCATGCCAGAACGGTGTCCCGACCACTGGTGTTGAGGGAGAGGCAAAGTCGCGCGCGCCCATCAGGCCGGCCTTGAAGGCTGCGCGGCCGGCCTCGACCGCCAGTCGAAACGCCTTCGCCATCTCGGGCGGGTCGCCGGCCTTGGCGATCGCCGTGTTGAGCAGCACCGCGTCATAGCCGAGTTCCATCGCCTCGGCCGCGTGCGAGGGCGCGCCGAGCCCGGCATCGACCACCAGCGTCACATCCGGCAGGCGCTCGCGCAAAAGCTTGAGCGCGTCGCGGTTGACGATGCCGCGCGCGCTGCCGATCGGCGCCGCCCACGGCATGATCACGCGGCAGCCGGCGTCGCACAGGCGCCGCGCCACGGTCAGGTCCTCGGTGCAATAGGGAAACACCGTGAAACCGTCCTTGATCAGGATTTGCGCGGCCTCGACCAGGCCGACGGCGTCGGGCTGCAACGTCTCGTCGTCGCCGATCACTTCGAGCTTGATCCAGGTCGTGCCGAACAGTTCGCGCGCCAGCTCCGCGGTTTTCACCGCTTCGCGCACGCTGCGGCAGCCGGCGGTGTTGGGCAGCACGGTCACTCCCAATTCGCTGATCAGCGACCAAAAGGCGTTGCCGGCGCGGCCGCCGGCGGCTTCGCGCCGCAGCGACACCGTCACGATCTCGGCGCCGGAGGCGCGGATCGCCTGCTGCATGATCGCAGGCGAAGGATAGAGCGCCGTGCCGATCAGCAGGCGGGAGGAGAACTCCTTGTCGTAGAACTTGAACATTCAGCCACCTTGCCGCGGCGTGATGATCTCGATGCGGTCGCCGCTGTTGAGTTCGGTCGCAGCCCAGCGTGCGCGCGGCACCACCAGGTCGTTCACCGCGACGGCGACATGGTTGCCTTCATGGTCGAGCTCGCCGAGCAATCCGTCGAGACGCTTCGCTGCGATATCGGTGCCCCGCCCGTTGACGATCACATGCATCGCACCACCTCGTTGTCGGTGCGCCCGTGCAGCACATGGGCGACGGTCAATTCCGCCAGCGCCGGTGCCATCAGGAAGCCATGGCGGTAAAGCCCGTTCACGCTGATGCGGTCTTCATCGACGGTGATGCGCGGCAGGTTGTCGGGAAAGGCCGGGCGCAAGGCGGCGCCGATATCGACGATGCGCGCCTCGGCGAAAGCCGGATGCAGGGCATAGGCCGCGGTCAGCAGTTCGAGCGCGGAGCGCACGCTGACGCGTTTGTCGTCGGATTCGATGGAGGTGGCGCCGAAGAAGAAGCGGTTGCCGTCGCGCGGCACCACGTAAACCGTCCAGCGCGGATGCAGCAGGCGCACCGGCCGCTTGAGCGTGATCTCATCGGTTTCCACCATGATGATCTCGCCCTTGACGCCGCGCAGGTCGGGACAGACATCGCGCGCGGCCATGCCGCGGCAGTCGATCACCGTGCCGTCGAGCTCGCGCGGCTCGGGCGCCGACTTGAATTCGATCGGTACGCCGGCGGCGCGCAAGCGCGCGTGCAAAGCGGACAGCACGTGGCGCGGATCGATATGGCCTTCCTTCGCGTAGTACAGGCCATCGGAAAAACGGCCGGCGAGATCGGGCTCGAGCGCGGCGAGCGCCTCGCCGCCGAGCCGCTCATGGCTCTCGGACAGCCGGGCGAAGCGCTCGAGATCGGCGCGGTCGCGCGCATGCGCCAGCACGAGCGAGCCGTTGAACGGGGTATCGGGCAGCGCCTCGCGCCACAGGTCGAGCGAGCGCACCCCGAGGCGGGTCACCAGGGGTTCCGCCGTCTCGCCCTCGCAATAGGGCGCCAGCATGCCACCCGCCCAATGGGACGTCGCCTGCGTCATCGCGGCGTCGTCGCGCTCATAGAGCGCGACCTTGCAGCCGGCTTCGGCAAACAGCAGCGCCTGCCAGGTTCCCGCGATACCGGCGCCGATGACGCTGACCGACGCCGGAGAATCGTTGCGAGGCTGAGCTTGAAGCATCTTTTCCGTCCCTTCGCCGGCATGACCCGGATCAGGTTCGAAGGGTCGCCGCAGCATCAGCGGTCTCTCAGCCCCTGGCCGGGGCTCCCCTCGGAACGCCGCTAATCTATGCCGCGCCGGCGTGCTGTCAATGCGTGGACGGGTAAGCTGTGCGAAAGCCCGGCGTCGGACCTCACGCCACTTTGACCGCGGGTCTGCGTCTGCACCCTGCCAGCCGGCAGCGTGATGCAGGCAATGAGCCCCTGCGGTGCGCGGTCTTGCAGCGTCAGGGTTCCGCCGTGCGCCTCGGCAATGACACACGCAATCGACAGCCCGAGGCCGAAGCCGGCACGGTCGTCCATGGTGCGCGCGGCCTCACCACGTACGAAAGCTTCCAACATGGCGGTTTTGTGTGTGTCCGGAATGCCCGGGCCGTCGTCTTCGACCGTGATGCGCATGCAATCGGCGTTGTGGACAAGGCGAACGACGGTATGCGTGCCGTGGCGCGTCGCATTGTCCACCAGATTGGCGACCGCCCGTTGCAGATCGTTGGGCCGTCCGGTCACCGTGACATGCGCCGGACCCTCATAGGTCACGGCGCGGTCGAGATCGGCGAACTGGTCGCAGACTGTCTGCAGGGTCGTGGCAAGGTCCATGCTGGTGGGGACCTCGTGGGTCTGTCCGTCGCGCAGAAACGACAGCACGCCATCGGTCATCGCGCGCATCTGATCGAGATCGCTTAGCATCTGCGCGCGCAACTCGTTGTCCGTGATGAATTCGCTACGCAGACGCAGACGCGTGATCGGCGTGCGCAGATCGTGGCCCATGGCCGCCAGCATGCGGGTGCGGTCGTCGACCAGCTTCTTGATGCGCTCGCGCATCTGGTTGAAAGCTATTGCCACCGCACGGATTTCCTCCGGGCCGCGCTCGGGCAAATCCGCGATCTCGCCATCGAGATCGAACCCGTCCGCCGCCTTGGCGAAGCGCGACAGTGGCGTGCGCAAGGCGCGCGCCGCCCACAATCCCAGCAGCGTCACGCTGATGATAATAAACAAGATCGTAGCGATGACCGGGCCTGCTAGGAACGGCATACCCGAATGCGGCGGCAAACGTGTACTCAGCATCGTGCCGTCGGGCAGGCGCACGGCAACGCTTGGCATGGCCGCGCTGCCGCCGGATTGCTGAGGCGACGCCGCTGCGACGAGGCGGAAGCCGGGACCCAGACGCCGCATAAGAAATTCAATCCGCCGGTCGGCGGTGCCGTTGGGCGGAGGCATGGCCGCAATCGCTTTCAGCCGTAAGTCCGGAAAGCTTTGCGCGATCTGTTGAAGAAGGCGGGCACGCTGGTCGGCGGGCGTGCCCGCAACGAGCTGCACGAGCGAGACGAATTCGGCGGGGTCTCCATCGAATGCCACCGCATTGTTCCACCGGTTGCTGAAGAAAATGCTGGCGGTAATGACGACATGAATAACCAGCAGCGACGCGAGAATGAGAATCGCCAGTTGGGCGTTGATGCGATTGAGAAAGAATGGACGGGCACCGCTCATGCGACGTCCACGGTTGGCGTGAACATGTAGCCGCCCGAGCGCACGGTCTTGATCAGGCACGGCTGATGCGGATCGCCTTCGATCTTGCGCCGCAACCGGCTCACCAGCACGTCGATGCTGCGTTCGAACAGACCCGCACTGCGCCCTTGGGTGACTTCCAGGAGTTGATCGCGCGACAGAATGCGGCCCGGACGTTCGCAGAACGCCTGCAGCAGGCAAAATTCGGCATCGGTGAGCGTGATACGGGCACCGTCCGGATCGCGCAGCTCGCGCAGCACGCGATCGATCCGCCAGCCGAGGAACGTAAACACACGCGCCGCGCCGGCCGACGGGCTGAGCGTGGTGACGGTCGCGCGGCGCAGGACCGCGCGGATGCGCGCCAACAGTTCGCGTGGATTGAACGGTTTCGACAGATAGTCATCCGCGCCCATTTCCAGACCGAGGATACGGTCGAACTCGTCGGTCTTGCCGGTGAGCATGATGATCGGCACCTGGGAGTTGGCGCGCAGCCGCCGGCACAGGCTAATGCCGTCCTCGCCCGGAAGCATCAGGTCGAGCACGATCAGGTCGATCCGGTTGTCGTCCATCAGGCGGTCGATCTCACGGCCGTCGCCGGTCAGCGTTACGCGGCATTCGTTCGACCGCAGATAGCGCGCGACCAGCCCGCTGATCTCGCGGTCGTCTTCTACGACGAGAATATGCGGCAATTTGGTCATCTGATTCGGATTGCGGCGATGATGGCAGACGGCGTCCGAGAAAATTGTTTCTGAATGTTTCTGGCGGCGGGTTCGATACACAGCGAAACAAACCGGCCGCACCCTGGCAAGGCCTTGTTAACCACGGATGCCCTTAACTGGAGGCCGAAAAGCCGACGTCTGTGTCCTGACCCAATGGGGGATTTCGCTATGAGTTCGATCGCCGCAACCTCGCTGTCCCAGTCGTTTTCGCCGCAGTCGCGGCTGCAAAACGAATTGCAGTCGGAAGTGTCATCCGGCGCGATCAGCACGGACGATCAGTCGGCACTGAATTCCGCCCTCAGCGACATCGATTCAGCGCTGCAGGCGCAGGCCCCGACCGACGGTTCGCGGTCCTCGCCGGGCGACGTCAAGTCCAAGATTGACAATCTCATCGCCCAGGAAGTGAGCGACGGCAAGCTGACCAGCGCGCAGGCTGACGAATTGAAGAACGTTTTCGCACACGCTTTTAAAGGGGGTCCAGGCGGTCCCGGAGGGCCGGGCGGCTCTGGCGGTCCCGGCAGTGCTGGCGGTGGCGGAACAAGCGAGACCTCCACGGATCCGGCCGATACCAACGGCGACGGTGTCGTCAGTGCGGCCGAGCAAGCGGCCTATGATGCCAAACATCCCGACAAAGTGGATGCGGATTCATCGGGCGCGAACAGCAGCAGCTCAAGCGATTCCGACGTGACCAAGTTGCTGTCGGATTTCCTCAACCTCCTGAAAGTCTCGCAAGGCAGCACGTCGAACTATAGTGCGAACGGCGATAGCCTCATCTCCCAGATCCAGTCGCTGATCGTCAATTATCAGGCCTGACCGCACAACGCGCCGCGCCGTCGGCAAAGTGAGGGACCGCGACCTCACATCTTCGGCAGTTGCGACACCGCCACCTTGGCATGGCCGTCGGCTTCCGCGATGACGCGCAGCGTGTGCGAATCGAAGGCGATGCCGGCGAGGCGCACATCGGTCACGGCGGCGTCGACACGCACGCCGCCGCTGTTGCGCTGGAAATCGGCGAGCGCCTCGCCGATCTTCTTGCGGGCGTCGGCGGCGAACGGCT
The DNA here is from genome assembly GCA_963773115.1 of uncultured Alphaproteobacteria bacterium. Taxonomy (GTDB): domain Bacteria; phylum Pseudomonadota; class Alphaproteobacteria; order Rhizobiales; family Xanthobacteraceae; genus Pseudolabrys. The sequence continues at coordinate 297,939 of CAVYZZ010000003.1, forward strand.
TGAGATCGATCACCGCGTGCTCGGCCAGCGCCTGGCGCGCGTAAGGGATGGCGGCCTTCGCGGCGGCGCTGAGCAGGCCGAAGGCGGCGCCCGAATCCACATCCACGGCCAGGTCGGTGAGGCGGAGAATCTGGTTCTGCTTGTCGAGCACCGGCTTGCCCCAGATCTGTACCGTGGCGCTGGCGCCGAAGCCGAACCAGCTCTTCTTCTCGCGTACCTTCACGTCGAGCGCGATCAGCAGCTTGTCGCCGGCGGCGCCGATATGAACGTGGCGCACTTCGACATCGGCCGGAGCGCTGTTGTCCTCCGGATAGCGATGACCCTTGAGCTGCGCTGCCATGAGCTTTTCGATCTCGGTGAACGGCACGTCGATCGGCATCCCGACCTGGAGGCGGCCGTCGTCCATCGGCGCCGTCATTTCGAGCTTGGCCGGGAACGGACAATCCGGCTTGGTTTCGGCAGGCGTGATGCGGGTCTCCGCCAGCACGCCGACGGTGAGCGTGACGTTTTGCTGATCGATGCGCGGCTGTGCGGCGGCGGCGCGCACCGGGCGCAGCTCGAGCCACAGCCTGGGCAGGCCGGTGTCGCCGCCGCCGAGCGGGATGGCGCGGCACATCTTGGCCCATTGGGTGCGCGCGGACTGCTCGATGATCGGGAGGTTGCGCAGCCACTGTTCCAGATCGGCGACCTGGCTTTTGACCATGTCGTCGATCATCGGTTTCGCTTCTTGCGTCATGTTGATGTCGAGGCCGGCAAGCTGAAGCTTGCTGTCGCCGAGATCCAACTGGGCGCTCAAATTGGGTTGCACCCGCCAGTTTTCGGTCAGCTGCGGACGCGAATGCATGACGACCTGCCCCTTCACGTCAACGCGCTGGTCGGGCGCCTTGGTGGTGGCGTCGCCGACGGGCTTGCCGGCCTTACTGTCGCTGGTGCTGGTGCTGGTGCTGGTGTTATTGCCGTTGCTGTTGCCGGTGGTGTTGCTGGTGCTAGTGTCGCTGTCGCCGGACTTGCTCGCAGTGCCGCTATTGTCGCCAAACAAGCCGGACAACAATCCGCCGATCGAGTTGTCGTCCTTGGACGCGCTGCCGCCGCTGCCGGATTTCTTGTCGCTGATGGCGCCACCGATCAGGCCGGCAAGCGAACCAACAAGATTTCCGGCCTGGGTCGCAATCTGGCCGGAGATTTTCAACGAGCCGTTGATCGTGGCGGCGACCGCAAGGTCGTCGGACTTGCCGTAAAGCGCGAGCGGCCCGCGTTCGACCGTGATGCCGATATCGGCCGCCGACAGGAGCGCGCTCACCGGGTTGTCGTTCTTGCCGAGCAGTTCGCGCGGCGCGGCGGCTTCCATGCTCGCGCGGATGGCGTCGATCGAAATCGCCACCGGCGCGATCACGTAGGACGAGCGGGTTACCGGCTGCAACGCCGGCAGCGGCGGCAGATTGGCGAGGGCCGACGGCGTGCTGGGCGTCAAAACACGGTCGAGGGCCCACAGGGCGGCGTAAAAGGAAGCGGCGACCACGACGACGGCGCTGACGGTCCAGCGAAAGCGCCGCGAGCGCCCGAACAGGCGGAGGGGTGCGGCCGCAACGCGAATGACGGTACCGAGCACGTCGGGCATGGCGAGGCCGCCTCTGTTTGTCGACAGCGATCATCCTAAACGTCCGGCTTCCGCAATGGAAGCGGTCCACATTGCCGTGCTGCATAAGTGCGTGATACGCAACCCGCGGAACTGCACGCTTGGCGGCGTATTTACGTCGGGACAACCAGCACGAGGCGCGGACATCATGGCGCAGCCATTTGTCGAGCCGTGCGGTCGCGGCATCATCGAAGCCGAGCCGTCCCCGCGCGAACGTGAACGCGAGATCGCCGGACCGCGCAAGCGCATCGTGCTGGCGGCCTGCGTGCTGGCGTCGGCGATGGCCTTCATCGACGGCTCCGCGCTGACTGTGGCGCTGCCGCGACTGCGCGCATTTTTCGGCGCCGATCTTTCCTCGGTGCAGTGGGTGCTCAACGGCTACGTGCTGGCGCTGGCCGCGTTGACGCTGATCGGCGGCGCGCTCGCCGACGTCTACGGCAAGGCGCGCATGCTGAGCGTCGGCTGTCTCGCCTTCGGCTTGGCGTCGGCGGCCTGCATCTTTTCGCCCTCGATCGAATGGCTGATCGTGTGGCGCGTGGTGCAAGGCGTGTCGGCCGCCATCCTGACGCCCTCGAGCCTGGCGCTGATCGGCGCGACGTTTCCCAAGGCGGAGCGCAACCGCGCCATCGGCGTTTGGGCGGCGGCTTCGGCGCTGACCACCGCCGGCGGCCCGGTGCTGGGCGGCTGGCTGACCGAGTCGTTCGGCTGGCAATATGTGTTTGCCATCAATCCGCCGCTGGCGTTGATTGCGGTGGCGCTGCTGTTCAAATTTGCGCCCGCCGACCGGCGCGCGCGCCGGCGCTTCGACCTGCCCGGCGCCGCCATTCTGGCGTGCGCGCTGGCGGTGCTGGCCTGGGCGCTCAGCCAGATCGGGCCGCGCGCCTCGTCGGCGAATCTCGGTCTTGTCGTCGCGGCCGGCGTGTTCGCACTCGGCGCCATCGTCGGCTACGGCCGGTGGGAGCGCGTGAGCAGCCATCCGATGACGCCGCCGTGGGTTGCCGGCAATCGCGGCTTCGTCGGGCTCAACGTGGCGACGCTGCTGCTCTATGGCGGACTGTCGATCATGTTTTTTCAATTGTCGTTCGATCTCATCGACCGCCGCGGACTGACGCCGACCGATGCCGGACTGGCGTTCCTTCCATTCACACTCGGCGTCGGGCTGCTGTCGCGGGCGTTCGGCGCGTTCGCCGACAAGATCGGCGCGCGCACCATGCTGATCGCGGGGCCGTTCGGCGCCGGCGTCGCCGAAGCCTGGCTGGCGCTCGGCAAGACGGCTTCGCTCATTGTGGGTGTGCTCGCGCCGATGGCGCTGCTCGGCGTTTCATTCGCCGTGCTGGTGGCGCCGCTCACCGCCTCGGTGATGTCGAGCCTCCCCGATAACGACGAGGGGCTCGCCTCCGGCATCAATAACGCGGTGAGCCGGATCGCCCAGCTTGCCGGCATTGCGCTGGCTGCCGGCGTGGCGTCTTATTCGTTCGGCTATCAGGCCGGGCTCATGATCGCCGCCGCGCTGTCGCTTGCGGGTGCGGCATACGTCGCGCTGCAGGTGCCGGCGGCCGCGCTGGCGGCAAAGGCCTCGTAATCGAAAGGTTGCCTGCCATGCCCAAGACCTGTGTTCATGCCGCCGAGGTCAAGACGGTGACGCCAAGCGCGCTCGGCTGCGAGGAGTGCTTGAAGATCGGTTCGCCCTGGGTGCATTTGCGATTGTGCCGCATCTGCGGTCATGTCGGCTGCTGCGACAACTCGCCCAACAAGCACGCCACCAAGCATTTTCACGCCGCCGGTCATCCGATCATCGAAGGCTATGATCCGCCGGAAGGCTGGGGCTGGTGCTACGTCGATCAGGAATTCGTCAACCTTCCCAGCACCACGCCGCAGCGCGGACCGATCCCGCGCTTCGTCTGACCGATGGCTTGGCCTCTCCGCCTCGACGGCTCGATTCAAATCAGAAAGTGCCCGGTGCGATCCCTGATACTCATCCGGCATCTGGACGCTTGACCCTGCGGCAATTGCGCCGCAGATGTGAGGCTTGAACCCTGCGGCGGATCCGCGATGAACGACGCTGTTTTAGGCAAATTGGAACGGCGCCTGGGGCGCCTGCACGCAAGGCAGCGCCTGGGGATCGAGAACGATCACGAGGCGCAGATATTCGGCCAGGGCCTCAATTTCTTTCATATCGAGAACTGGTACTCGAGCCATGCACTTATTCGCGCCGGGCTCATGCTGATGGGGCTTTATTGGCGCGGGCGCCGCAATGCGCAGAACATCCAGGTCCGACACAACACAATCAGCTTCGCCAACCTGCCGGCGGCGTTCGACGGCTTCACGTTGCTGCATATCAGCGACCTCCACGTGGAGCAGAGCGAAGGTGCCATGCGCCGGCTGAGCGAGCTGGTTCCCACGCTCGAATATGACCTGTGCGTGCTGACGGGAGATTACCGTGGGCCCAGCGCCGGGCCGATCGACGCCGCGCTTGCCGGCACGAAGCGTTTGCGCGCCGGCCTGCGGGAGCCAATCTACGGTGTCCTTGGCAACCACGACACAATCCGTATGGTCCCGGCTCTCGAAGCGATGGATATCCGGATGCTACTCAATGAGTGCGTGCCGATTACGCGCGACGGTCAGACGATCTATCTGGCCGGCATCGACGACGCCCATTACTTCCGGTGCGACAATATCGAAAAAGCCGCCGCCGAAATTCCGCACGACGGCTTTTCCGTTCTGTTGTCGCATACGCCGGAAGTTTACCGACAAGCCGCCCACGCCGGATTCGATTTTCTGTTGGGCGGCCATACCCATGGCGGTCAAATTTGCTTGCCGGGGTCGATTCCGGTCACGCTTGATTCCGTTTTACCCCGATCCATGGGCGCGGGCGCCTGGAAGTATCATGACATGAGCGGCTATACGTCGGTCGGGGCGGGAACGGCCATTGTCCCGGTGCGGATCAATTGCCTGCCGGAAATCACCCTGCACCATCTCCACCGCCGCTGAGCTTGGGCACGGTCAGTACGGCTCGTCGCGCAGGTGAATCCTGAACAGCAAACGGGAGAGCAAGAGCTCGCCGACGAAGAATATTGCGCAGGCCAGCAGGATATCCAGCGTGCTCAATCCCAGCGCCGCGCGGCAAGCGAGCAAGGGAAATAGCGCTTCGGGAATCTGGTCGAGGCCGGTCGCTCGGCTGCTCGGCGGCAGGTTGAGGCGGCGTTTCACGAAACTCGAAAACAGGTCGCCGGCCATGGCGGTCGCGCCCGCCAGCAGGCCGATCTCGAATCGCAGCCCGAGCAGCGGCGCAGACGCCGCCGTCACCGTGATTGCGATCAGAACGCCGCGGATCGTCTTCGATGAGCCGAACAGCGGCTTTCCGTCGACGAATTTCCGGTTCAGATCGAGCGGATTGGAAAACCGGTCGCCCAAAATCAGTTTGGTGACGACGGGCGCGCCGTTCGCCAGTCCCAGCAAGATCAGCAGTTGCGCGACGGCCAGGAAATGCATGCCCGTGGGCTATTTCGCCGTTCCCATGCGGTGCAGCTTGAGCGCGGCGTAGATGGTGTCGTTGACCGGTGTCGGCACCTTGAGCTGCTCGCCAAGCCGGCAGACCTGGCCGGCGAGCCAGTCGAGTTCCAGCCGGTTGCCGCGGTCGAGGTCGTTGGCCATGGAGGCTTTCATGGTCGCCGGCACGTTCTTGTCGGCGAAGGCCATGCGCTCGTCGACGTAGCCATCGTCGATGGCCGCACCCTTGGCGCGGCCGACCGCATAGGTTTCCAGCATGATGTTGCGGAACAGCGCGCGGGTGTCGGGGTCGGCGAGGATCGGGCCCATCGTATTGCGGGTGACGGCGGTGACGCCGGACGTGCCCGACAGGAAGATGAATTTGTGCCAGCGGTCGCGCTCGATGTTGTCGGACAACATAATCGGGATGTTGGCGGCCTTGGCGGCTTCGACGAAGGCCGCAAGCCGCGCGTCGGGTCGGCCGTCGATGGTGCCACAGGCGATCGACTGGAACTTGCTGGCCTGCTTGATGACGCCGGGGCGGTCGATCACGCTCACCACGTAAGTGACGCCGGGGATGGCGCGTTCTGCGCCCACGATCGGCGCGATGCGCTCGTAGCTATCGACACCGTTCTGCAAGGTGATGACGCGGGTGTCGGGGCCGAGCAGGGGACGGGCGGCCTCGGCGGCCTTTTCGGTGTCCCACAGCTTGACGGCGAACAGCACCACGTCGACCGGGCCGACCTTGGCCGGATCGTCGGAGACGTTGACCTTGGGCAGGTGGAGGTCGCCGTGCATGCTATTGATGGTAAGGCCGTTCTTCAGCATGGCGTCGCGGTGGGCGCCGCGCGCGATGTAGAATACCTCGTGTCCTGCCGCTTGCAGTCGCGCGCCGAAATAAGCGCCGACCGCGCCAGCCGCCATTGCCGCAATTCGCATCGCTGTCGCTCCTTCAGAATGAGAGCAAGATATAGCGCTCGCACGAGCAGTAAACTAACCGACACGGTAACCAGGTGTCACACGAGATCGTCGGTCGTTCCGGGCCGGATATTGGCACCGCCCCCCAAGGGGTGTAGCGTTTATGAGTGGCCAAACTCGCAGCTTGACCAAGAGCCGCCCAAAAACGGGCGATACACCGAAACCTGGCTCGCTTCAATCGGCGGCCTGACGCCGACGGGAGGCAGGACATCGATGTTAAAAATCGATGCTGGTTCGGATCTCAAAGCTGATGGGGTGTACCGATGACATGTGATCGCAAGCCTGCGGCGCGCGCAATTCTGATTATCGTCGGCCTCTGTTTGGTTTTCATGGCCGGGCCGGCGGCGGCACAACTGTCGCTGGAGCAACAGAGGATAGTCCGCCACAGTTGCCGATTCGATTTCATGCAGAATTGTTTCGGCATTCTGCCGCGCGGCCCCGCGGCGCTGCAATGCCTGCAACGCAACGCCGCGAACCTATCGGCGGCGTGCCAGGTCGCGCTGACTGCGGTCGCGCCGCAGCCCGCCGCCATGCCACCGCCTCCGGTCCAGCCGGCCGCGCCGCTCAAGGTCGCGCCGGCGGCAGGCCCGCATTGGCCCACGGCCGAGCAGCAGGCGGCGATCCGGCAATCCTGCCGGTCGGATTTCATTTCGCATTGCGCAGGCGTGCAGCCCGGCGGCGCCGAGGCGCTGCATTGTCTGCAACGAAACGCATCGCAGCTTTCACCGGCGTGCGGCCGTGCGGTCGCCGCCGTCGGCGCCAGTCCGGGCAAACCACCGGCGTCTGCCGTTGCCAAACCTCCCGTGGCGGCGCCGAACGTCATCTACGTGACGGATTTCCAGCTTGATCCCGAAGCCTTTCATCCCGGCGCGGAAGGGCCGCTGCGGCAGATGCGGCCCGGACTACTCGGCAACTTGCTCAAAGGCGAAGCCGGCTCGAAGAATCCGGCCGAACAAGTCCGGGGGCTGATCGACCTGATGGCGCGGCAGCTGGTTAAGGACCTTGAACACGCCGGGCTCAAGGCGCGACGGCTCGCGCCCGGCGAAAGTCTGCCATTGCAAGGCTGGCTGGTGCGTGGCGTGTTCACGAAGCTTGACGAAGGCAAAAAGCTCGAGCGTGCCGTGATCGGGCTTGGCGCCGGCAAGACCGCGCTGAAGGTGGTCGTCACGGTCGACGATCTCGAACACGGCAATGTGAAGCCGCTCTATACGATCGACGAAAGCGCCCATAGCGGCATTCTGCCCGGCGGGGCCGTCACCGCGGCCATCAGGTTCAATCCCTATGTCTTGGCCGCGCATTTCGTGATGTCGGGCCGCGCTATCGAGCGCAATATCAAGAAAACCGCGCGCGAGATTTCCGCCGCCATCGTCAAGCACGTTCGCAAGTAGCGGCGTGCCACGGCGCACGCGGTGGTTCATGGCAACGCAGATCATGACCATGCGACGGTCATGACGGGCCGCAAAAAAATGCCCGGCGCGAACGCCGGGCAAGTCTCGGGAGGTACCTCGTGAAATCTAGTAGATGCCGGACGGACGGATGACGTTCCAGGTCATGCTGGCGCGGCTCTGGGGTTCCGGCGCATAGGACAGCGGCCGCGGCGCCTGCTGGCGTGCGCGCTCGATCGACGCTTGCGCCGGCGCCTTCGTTTTCGCTTCGTGGGTTGATGCGCCGTTCTGCGGCAGCACGATCACCTTGGCGCCGATCTTGACGCGGTTGTAGAGATCGACGGCGTTGTCGTTGGTCATGCGGATGCAGCCCGACGACACGTGCTTGCCGATGGTGGTCGGATTGTTGGTGCCGTGAATGCGGTATTGGGTCCCGCCGATATACATGGCGCGCGCGCCCAGCGGATTGCCGGGGCCGCCCGTCATCATGCGCGGCAGATAAGGCTGGCGCTTGAGCATCTCGGCCGGCGGATACCAGTCCGGCCATTCGGTCTTGCGCTCGATCGCCTTCACGCCCGACCAGGTAAAGCCCTGGCGGCCGACGCCGATGCCGTAACGGAGCGCCTTGCCGCCGCCGAGCACGTAGTAGAGATAAGTGTGCGGCGTATCGACGATGATGGTGCCGGGCGCTTCCTTGCTCGGATAAGCGACGATCTGGCGGCGCAGCCGCGGCGCCAGCTCAGCGTTCTCGTCGCCGGTCGCGGGCGCGGCCTGTTGCGGCTCGGCCTGATACTGCGGCGCGACCTGGTTCAGCGGCAGCGGCTGCAAGAAGGTGAACAGCGATTGCGCGCGTGCGGGCGAGCACGCCAAAGCGGCGGCGGTCAGCGCGGCGAACAAAACGGAAGATGAAACCATACGGGACATGGCACCCTCGATCGGCCCCTCTCCCGTATTCGTGGAAGCAATGCCCCAAAAGGTTCAAAGGTTCCCTAGCGAGCATGGTCAAAAAATAGCTAACGCCGGGAACGGGCGCGGGCGGCGGCGTTTCGCGGAGTTTAGAGCGTGCACTCATAAATACGGGCCGCATGTCCGCTTTACTCCGAAGGCCGACATTCATCGCGGCAGGCGGATTGTCCGCTTTGTGCCAAATGGCGACATCCAGACGATTTAACGGGAAGTATCGCCGACCAATCGCGCCAACAGCGATTTGGCATCCGCCGGGGCCGCATTGCCGCGCCAAGCAACGTACTGATCGGGGCGGATAAGCGCCAAGTCGCAGCTATAGAGGTCGCGCACGTCGGTGTCTGCAACGTCGATAACCTTGAGCGGTATGGTCCGGCGCGCCGCTGCTTCCACGATCGCCGAAACGTCCGGCGCACGCGGCCCCAGGCGCAATAGCGTGAAACCGGTGCCGAATTGGTCATAAAGTGAACTGCCGTAGGTCCGTTTGTCGTCGAGCCAGAAATGAGGCGCTCGCCCGCCGGGAATGCTTGTGGAGGTGTAGGTGGTGAGGCTGTCGGCGGGTGCGGCGGTGTCGGAGACTATGACCGGCGAGCCGTCGCAACGCGCGCCAAGATGCACGCCGATCGAGGCGAATTGCTCCTTAAACGCGGACAGCATCGTGCCCGCCGCGCGCCGTGCGGCTTCTCCCGCAGGGGTATCCTGCTCGATGGCGGGATCGACATCGGTCTCACCGATATTGGCCGTGAGTTGCCGCGCCGCCTCGGTATTGCGCAAGGCAATTGGCATGCGTTCGCTTTCGTACGACGCCAGCAGCTCCCCGCCGCCCCAGCATTGCACCATGGCGGCGAGCTTCCACGCCAAGTTTGAAGCGTCGTCGATGCCGGTATTCATGCCGAAGCCTCCGGTCGGCGTGAACAAGTGGACGGCATCGCCGGCGAGGAAGACGCGGCGGTCACCAAATTTTTCGGCAACCAACGCCATACCGGCGGTCCACGGTTCATGCGCGACGATCTCCATGGCGACGTCGCTGCCGACGCAGCGGCGCATGACATTGGCAACCGTGGCATCGTCCGGCGGCTGGTCGGGGGAACTGGCACGTGTGCGCAACAGGAATTCGTCACGACCGTTGATAGAAATTATGGTCGAGCGGATTTCGGGATTGACCGCCCAGTACATCCAGGCGCGGCGATGGCTGAGAAAATTGCGATAAAGCGCCGGCGCGCGCACATAGGTCGAGAACATCCGGCCACCTAAGTATTTCTGCTCAATGCCGGCTTCGCCGTGATATTTGATCCCGAGCGCGTGGCGAACCGTGCTGCGACCGCCGTCACAGCCGGCGAGATATTGCGCTCGCCAGCTCTTGCTCTGACCGTCCGCCTCGTTGACGGCAGTGAGCGTCACGCCGTCGGCGTCCTGTTCGAAACTCTCGACGCGCCAGCCGAAGCGTATGTCGATATTCGGACGGGTCTTGGCATGATCGAACAGGAAGTGGTCGACATACATCTGGTTGGCGCGATGGATCGGCTCCGGCAATTGATCGGTCTTCGGCGCCTCAGCGGCCATGCGCAACGAATCGGCGGCCGATGGCATGGGCAACCGCACCAGTTCCGGTCCGCTAAAGCGGGTGAAATAGGCCACGTCGGTCGGATGGTCGGGGGGCAGCCCTAACTTTCGAATTTCATCGGCGATGCCGAGCCGCCGGAAGTGCTCCATGGTGCGCGGGCCTTCCGAGCTACCCTTTGGATGCATTCGCGTCGTTTCATCGGTATTGAACAAGACCGAATGCACGCCGTAGAGATCGAGGAATAGAGCGAGCGTCAGCCCGATGGGCCCACCGCCGATGATAGCGACAGGTATAGGGGCGACGTTCGTTTCAGTCATGTTTGGTCATTCCCCCTGGTGACCAGCCTTCATTGAGGGCCCGGAGCGGATGCTAGTCTCGGGAATTCTTTGGCACCAGTTCGGTCGGTCGCGTGTGCCGGCTTAGAGTCATTAGCAGACAAGCGACCCTGGGCTAAAATCAGACATAGTCCGCTGTTCCCCAAAAGCGGACAGTGAGCGCCGCACCCAATGCAGTATTTTGCTCGCCGTTTATGAGCCCGCTTCCTAGTCTTTGTGCTTGTGCCAGCCCACCACGGCGTCGGGCACGCTGTCGGCGGAGGCGAAATAGGGCTTGATGTCGAGCAGCGGGGTGCCGTCCAGGCAGTCGGCTCCGACAACGGACAGCTTACCATCTTCGACGGCAAGCAGCTTCACCACGCTCACGGCGATCGGATTGGGGCGCGCCGGCGAGCGCAGGGCAAAGGTGCCGTGCTGCACGCCGTAATGGCCGGGCACCTGCAGCACCAGATTGCGCGGCGCCTTGTCCATCCAATAGAGTAGCACCAAGTGGGTGCAGCTTTCGACGTCCTTGAGGCCGTCGCGGAAACGGGGATCGAGCTCGACGGTGCAGACCGCGTCAGCCTCGCGCGCGTTCTTGGGGCAGTCCTTGCGGTCCGTCCAGGGCGTATGGATACGGCCGATGAAGTAGAGGCCGGCGTCGGTCTTGGCCGGCAGTTCCACCGCCTTCTCGCCCTCGCGGATGCCGAAGCCCTTGCTGTCCATGGTCCGCGTTGCTCCTCCGGTGCCGCGCACTCGCGCTGATCGCCAGTTTCATGCGACGCAAGGTTCTGCACAAGGTGGGGCAGCAGGCGACCACCACGTTGTACAGCAGCTCGAAAACTAAGATAGCCGGGGAGGGAGCAGCCGAGCGTATCCGCATGAGGATGTGCGGATACCCATCGCCCCACGCCTTTGTTGCCGAGCGGTCAAGCTCGACAACGCGGGCTTATATTGGACGTTTAGACTGCAGCCGAACGGCGCCGGCGCCGCCTGCGAGCAACCAGTCCGAAGATTCCAAGCCCGCTGCCGAAGAGCGGCAGCGCGGCCGGAAGCGGCGTGGCGGGCAGCTGCGGTCCGCTGAACGTCACATCATACGTTGCGCTGCCGTCGGGCACATAGGCGCCGATAAACGCGTAAGCGCCTTGGCTGAAGTCCGTGTAGGGGGATCCGTCTGACGTAAACGTCAAATTGTCGGTGGTAAAATTATAGTTGAGCATTATTGCGGGCAGAGCTTGAACCGTCAGGCTCGCGCTCGTGTCGCCGAAGACGATTTCAAACGCCGTAACGGGCACCGTCGCGGCAGCGGCGTACGTCTGAGTGGTCTCGCCACTCTGCAGATACTGCCCCAAGCCTGCGGCTTTATTGGCTGTGTTTGTGAATGCACCATAAACCGTATCGACGAATCCGAAAAAGTCCGCGCTCGTGTCGCCGCCGAAAACGGCGATATGCCGGTCGTAATCCACCTTGGAAATCAAGCCGACGAACAGTACGCCCCCCGATCCCAGACTGGATAGATCGATGGAGTTGCCCGTTGCCGTCACCGGGCCGCTGATTGGGTCAAACAGCACACTCGTATCGATAACGGGATGGTAGTTGGCCGGTGATTGGGTGCCGGCGATATTGACGCTGGCCGCCATGGATGCCGACGAGAACGTCGCCAAAGCCAGCGCGATGCATGTTGTGGCAGCAAATTTTTTCATTGTTCGACTCCAATTTTCTTAGCGAGGTTTCAATCCCCGAATTTGCTCCGCCACAAAGCATCCGGTCATCCCGCGGCCATTACGCCGCATTTGTTCTCCAGTTCGCTCAGAAGTTGCCAAGCGTTAACCATATCGAGTTTGGGCCATCACGGCGTTGTGATCTACCTAAAATTGCGCCTGGCAGATTACCGATGGGCCTTGTGGACACTTTATTAAACGTATAAAGATATCTTTATATAGTGGGCGGCGGCCCCAAAAGGGCCTGCAGAGCTGCCTCATTGGAGTGATGGTGCCCAAGAGTTCGACGATGAGTTCAGACCGCAGGAGCGCGCGGCTTGGCTTTGACGCTCTCAACGCGGCGCTGAAGGCGGCGGGCGAGGAAACGCGCCTGCGCGTGCTGGCGCTGCTGGGCGAGGCCGAGCTGACTGTCTCCGACCTCACCGACATCCTGCGCCAGTCGCAGCCGCGCATCTCGCGTCATCTCAAGCTGCTGGCGGAGGCCGGCTTGGTCGAGCGCTTCCGCGAGGGTACCTGGGCCTTTTTCCGGCTGGCCGAGAGCGGCGGCGGGGCGGCGGTGGCGCGCGCGCTGCTCGAGCGCCTCGATCCAGCCGATCCGACCATTGCCCGCGACCGGGCGCGCCTCGCCTCGGTGCGCAAGGCGCGCGCCACCGCCGCGCAAGCCTATTTTCGCGCCCATGCCGCCGAATGGGACCGCATCCGCAAGCTGCACGTCGCCGACGCGGCGGTGGAGGCGGCGATCCGCGCAAGCCTCGCCGACAAGCCGTTCAGGTCGCTTTTGGATCTCGGCACCGGTACCGGCCGCATGCTCGAACTGTTCGGGCCTGACATCGAGCGCGGCCTCGGCCTCGACCTGTCGCTCGACATGCTGCACCTCGCGCGCGACCGGCTGGAGCGCGCCGGCCTCAAGAATTGCAGCGTGCGCCAGGGCGACATCTACGACCTGCCGCTGGCCAACGATTCCTTCGACGTCGTCATCCTGCACCAGGTGCTGCACTTCCTCGACGACGGCGCGCGCGCCATCCACGAGGCCGCGCGCGTGCTGCGGCCGGGCGGACGGCTGCTGGTGGTCGACTTCGCGCCCCACGAAGAAGAATTCCTGCGCGAGAAATATGCCCATCGTCGTTTGGGTTTTGCGCCCGAAATGGTGACGCAATGGATGACCGCCTCCGGGCTGGAGCCGGTGCTGCACAAGCGGCTGACGCCGGAGCCGGGCTCCGGCGGCAAGATCGCGGTGTCGCTGTGGCTGGCGCGCGACGCCCGCGCGCTGATGGCGGCGCGGGAGGTGGCGTGATGCAGGCGAGCCTCCGCCCCAGCCGCTTCATGCCGGCCGGCCACGGCCGCATCGGCGTCTCGTTCGAGTTCTTCCCGCCGAAGGACGAGGGCATGGAGAAGATCCTGTGGGAGTTGATCGAGCGGCTCAAGCCGCTGGCACCCGATTTCGTTTCGGTCACCTATGGCGCCGGCGGCTCCACGCGCGAGCGCACCCACGCCACCGTCAAGCGCATTCTCGCCGAGACGCCGCTGACGCCGGCCGCGCACCTGACCTGCGTTGCCGCCACCCGCGATGAGGTCGACGAGATCGTGCGCAGTTACGGAGAGGCCGGCGTGCGCCACATCGTGGCGTTGCGCGGCGATCCGGTGGGCGGCGCCGGCGAGAAATACGCGCCGCACTCGGGCGGCTACGAGAACGCCGCCGACCTGGTAGCCGGCATCAAGCGCATTAACGACACGTTCGAGATTTCGGTGTCAGCCTATCCGGAGAAGCACCCCGACAGCCGCACGGTGGAGGCCGATATCGATATGCTGAAGGCCAAGGTGGACGCGGGCGCCACCCGCGCCATCACCCAGTTCTTCTTCGATAACGATCTCTACTTCCGCTATCTCGAGCGCGTGCGCGGGCGCGGCATCGATATTCCGATCGTGCCCGGCATCCTGCCGGTGCAGAACTTCAAGGCCACCACCGGCTTTGCCGCGCGCTGCGGAGCCTCGGTGCCGGTCTGGCTGACCGAGCGCTTCCATGGACTCGACCACGATCCGGCCACGCGCAAGCTGATCGCCGCCGCGGTCGCCGCCGAGCAGGCGATCGATCTGCTCGACCGCGGCGTCACCAATTTCCACTTCTACACCATGAACCGTGCCGACCTCGTCTACGCGATCTGCCACCTGCTGGGACTGCGGCCGGCGGTGGAGCAAGCCGCTTAATTTTGGAGTTTTTCGTGACCGTTTCCCCGACCAGCGCCCGTAGCGAATTCATCGCTCAACTGAAAAAGCGCATCCTGGTGCTCGATGGCGCCATGGGCACCATGATCCAGGCGCTCAAGCTGGACGAAGAAGGTTTCCGCGGCGCTCGCTTCGACGCCTGGAACCGCGAGCTGCGCGGCAACAACGACCTGTTGAACCTGAGCCGGCCGGACGCGGTGCGCGACATTCATCTCGCTTACTTCCGCGCCGGCGCCGATATCGTCTGCACCAATACGTTTTCCTCCACCGCCATCGCGCAGGCCGATTACGGCATGGAGAAGATCGCCTATGAGCTGAACCAGGCCGGCGCCAAACTGGCGCACGAGGCGGCCCGGCTGGCGGAGAAGGACGACGGCCGCCGCCGCTTCGTCACCGGTGCCCTCGGCCCCACCAACCGCACCGCCTCGATCTCGCCGGACGTGTCCAATCCCGGCTTCCGCGCCATCACGTTCGACGAACTGCGCGTCGCCTATGGCGAGCAGGTGCGCGGGCTGATCGACGGCGGCGCCGACCTGCTGCTGATCGAGACCATCTTCGACACGCTCAACGCCAAGGCGGCGATCTACGCCATCCGCGAAATCTGCGACGAGCGCAGCCTCGACATTCCTTTGATGATTTCCGGCACCATCACCGACCGCTCCGGCCGCCTGCTGTCCGGGCAGACGCCGGGCGCGTTCTGGAATTCGGTGCGTCACGCCAACCCGATCACCGTCGGCTTGAACTGCGCCCTCGGCGCGCAGGAGATGCGCGCGCATATCGACGAGATCGGGCGCATCGCCGACACTTTCGTCTGCGCCTATCCCAATGCCGGCCTGCCCAACGAATTCGGCTATTACGACGAGAGCCCGGACTACATGGCGGAGCTCTTGGGCGAATTCGCCGACGCTGGCCTGGTCAATGTGGTGGGCGGCTGCTGCGGCACCACGCCGGAGCACATCCACGCGATCGCCAAAGCCGTCGAAGGAAAACCGCCGCGCGCGATTCCCGAAGTGCCGCGGCAACTGCGGCTGTCGGGCCTGGAGGCCTTCGCGCTCACGCCGGAAATCCCCTTCGTCAATGTGGGCGAGCGCACCAACGTCACCGGCTCGGCCAAGTTCCGCAAGCTGATCACCGCCGGCGACTACGCCGGCGCGCTCGACGTCGCCCGCGCGCAGGTGGAGAACGGCGCGCAGGTGATCGACGTCAATATGGACGAGGGCCTGCTCGACTCGGAAGAGGCGATGAAGACCTTCCTCAATCTGATCGCCGCCGAACCGAACATCGCGCGCGTGCCGGTGATGGTCGATTCATCGAAATTCTCGGTGATCGAAGCGGGCTTGAAATGCCTGCAAGGCAAGCCGGTGGTCAATTCGATTTCGCTGAAAGAGGGCGAGGAGGCCTTCCTCGAACACGCCCGCATCGTGCGCCAGCACGGCGCCGCGGTGGTGGTGATGGCCTTCGACGAGAAGGGTCAGGCCGACACGTTCGAGCGCAAGACTTCGATCTGCAAGCGCGCCTACGACATCCTCACCCAGAAGGTCGGCTTTCCGCCCGAGGATATTATTTTCGACCCGAACATCTTCGCCATCGCCACCGGCATGGAGGAGCACAACAATTACGGCGTCGACTTCATCGAGGCGACGCGTTGGATCAGACAGAACCTGCCGCACGTGCATGTGTCGGGCGGCGTCTCCAACCTGTCGTTCTCGTTCCGCGGCAACGAGCGCGTGCGCGAGGCCATGCATTCGGTGTTCCTGTTCCACGCGATTCATGCCGGCATGGACATGGGCATCGTCAATGCCGGCCAGATGGCGGTCTATGACGATCTCGATCCGGAACTGCGCGAGGCTTGCGAGGACGTGGTGCTCAACCGCCGGTCCGACGCCTCTGAGCGGCTGCTGGCGCTGGCGGATAAATTCCGCGGCAAGGGGCAGGAGGCCCGGCAAGTCGATCTCGCCTGGCGCGAGCGGCCGGTGGACAAGCGCCTGGCGCACGCGCTGGTGCACGGTATTACCGAATTCGTCGAGACCGACGTCGAGGAGGCACGGCAAGCCGCCGAGCGTCCGCTGCACGTAATCGAAGGGCCGCTGATGGACGGCATGAACATCGTCGGCGACCTGTTCGGCTCGGGAAAAATGTTTTTGCCGCAGGTGGTCAAGTCGGCGCGGGTGATGAAGCAGGCGGTCGCCTATCTGATGCCCTTCATGGAGAAGGAAAAGGAAGAGCTCGGCATCACCAAGAGCAATACCAACGGCAAGATCATCATGGCCACGGTCAAGGGCGACGTGCACGACATCGGCAAGAACATCGTCGGCGTCGTGCTCCAGTGCAACAACTACGAGGTGGTCGATCTCGGCGTCATGGTGCCGGCCGCAAAGATCCTCGAAACCGCCCGCGCGGAAAATGCCGACATCATCGGGCTGTCCGGCCTGATCACGCCGTCGCTCGACGAAATGTGCCACGTGGCGGCGGAGATGGAGCGGCAGGGTTTCGAACTGCCGCTGCTGATCGGCGGCGCCACCACCAGCCGCGTGCACACGGCGGTGAAGATCCACCCCAATTACCGGCGCGGCCAGGCGGTCTATGTCAACGACGCCAGCCGCGCGGTCGGCGTGGCTCAGGCGCTGATGTCGGGCAAGGCCAAGGCTGGCTACGTCTCCGACCTGCGCGGCGAATACGCCAAGATCGCCGCCGCGCACGCGCGCGCGCAGGAGGAGAAGTCGCGCTTGCCCTTGGCCGCCGCGCGCGCCAATGCGCTCAAGCTCGACTGGTCGGGCGGCTACGTGCCGCCCAAGCCGAGCTTCATCGGCTTTAAAGCGCTGAGCGACTACCCGGTCGCGGAGCTGGTTGACTGCATCGACTGGACGCCGTTCTTCCAGACCTGGGAATTGTCCGGCCGGTTTCCCGCCATTCTCGACGACGCCAAGGTCGGGGAGGCGGCGCGCTCGCTCTATGACGACGCCCGCGCCATGCTCGACAAGATCGTCAAGGAAAATTGGTTCAAGGCCAATGCGGTGTTCGGTTTCTGGCCGGCGCAAGCGCAGGGCGACGACATCCTGGTCTATGGCGACGAGCAGCGCGAAAAGCCGATCGCGGCGCTGCATGGGCTGCGCCAGCAGCTGTCCAAGCGCGAGGGCCGCCACAATATGGCACTCGGCGATTTCGTCGCGCCGCTCGACAGCGGGCTTAAGGATTACATCGGCGCCTTCACCGTCACCGCCGGCATCGGCGAGGACGAGGTGGCCGACCGCTTCAAGCGCGCCAACGACGACTACTCCGCCATTCTGGTCAAGGCGCTGGCCGACCGGCTAGCGGAAGCCTTTGCCGAGCGGCTACACCAGCGCGTGCGCAAGGAATTCTGGGGCTACGCGCCGGACGAGGCGCTCTCCAACGCTGATCTGATTGCGGAAAAATATAGTGGCATCCGTCCGGCGCCCGGCTATCCGGCGCAGCCCGACCACACCGAAAAGGGCACGTTGTTCCGCTTGCTCGAGGCCGAGCGAACCGGCGTGACGCTGACCGAAAGTTACGCCATGTGGCCGGGGGCGGCAGTGTGCGGGCTTTATTTCAGCCATCCGCAAAGCGCCTATTTCGGCGTCGGCAAGATCGAGCGCGACCAGGCCGAGGATTACGCCAAGCGCAAGGGCTGGAGCTTGGCTGAGGCCGAGCGCTGGCTGTCGCCCATCCTCAATTACGATCCCCGCCACGCGCCGAGCATCGCGGCGGCGTGACGATCCGGCTAGCGTCCTACTTTGCGGATGCCGTCCAGGATATGTTCATTGCGGCCGGAATCCTGATAGGGACGCCAATCGGCGCGGGCGGCGACGAAACCCGGTTGGGTGCGTTCGCAGCGGCCAAGCGCCACGCCCGCCTCCTTGACCCGGTCGAGATGCGCCAAGCTTGCCGCCAGGAGATATTGAGCGTTTGGATTTCCGGGGTCGGCATTGGTTCCGCGTCTTGCCCATTCGACCGCTCGTTCGTAGCGATGCGCGCCGACCAAAGCACGGGCCAGGAACGTATAGATATGCCGCATATTGGGCGCGTCCGGGTTTAGTCGGATTCCGTCCTCCATCATGGCAATGCCTTCCTCGGACTGCCCCATCAGATCGAGGAGATTACCAAGCGATGCGCGCGCGTAGCCGTGACTTGGGTTGAGCTCCACCGCGCGCTGAAACGACAATCGCGCTTCTTCCTGCTGACCGCACCAGATTTGCGCCATGCCCAGAATGCTGTGCGCATATGAGTCCAGCCGGTCCAGCGCGACCGCCTTCCTTGCGTTCTTGAGCGCGTTGCCGGCCGCCTCTTCGCGCGACGTCGCGTACCCCAGCATGAGGTCACGATTGTAGGTCAATGCGACGCCTGCAAACGCCTTGCAATAGGCCGGATCAAGCGCGATGGCCTGCAGGAACAACTCACGCGCACGGATATCGCCTTCCCTGGTGTATTCGTCGAGTTCCGCCGTGCCGCGCTGAACCAGATTCCACGCATCCAGGTTTTGCGGCTTCTGTGCCAGCAGACGGCGGTATTCGGCGTGCTCCAGTTCGGGCGTGACGATCGCCGCGATCTTCTTGGTCAGCTCATCTTGCAGATTGAA
This sequence comes from uncultured Alphaproteobacteria bacterium, assembly GCA_963773115.1. GTDB lineage: Bacteria > Pseudomonadota > Alphaproteobacteria > Rhizobiales > Xanthobacteraceae > Pseudolabrys. Next base: position 316,806 of record CAVYZZ010000003.1, read on the forward strand.
TACGTCGGCGAGTTGGCGGTCGAACGTTTCGGCCCAAACATGGTGGCCGGTCTCGCAATCGACGAGCTGGGCTGCAACGCGAACCCTGCTTGCGACTTTGCGAACGCTGCCTTCCAGCACGTAGCGCGCCGCGAGCGCCTTGCCGACCTCTTGGATATTGGCCGACTTGCCTTTGAAAACGAAGGTCGAACTCCGCGCAATGACGGGGAACGAACGCCAGAGCGATAGAGCTGTGATGATGTCCTCCGTAAGCCCATCGGCGAAAAATTCCTGCTCCGGATCGTCGCTCAAATTTGTGAACGGCAGCACCGCGACCGACGGATTGTCGGGCAACGCAAGTGCCTGAGAAGTGGGCGCGTTTGCGTCGGCGGAATGCCCCGTCGTGAGCGCCGGCCCGACATAGCGATAGCCGCGGCGTGGCAACGTCTCAATCCAACTACCGCCGCCTGCGACTTCCTCAAAAACCCGGCGCAATGCCGCGATCTGGACCGTCAGGTTGCTGTCTTCGATCGTAAGTCCCGGCCACGCGGCCTCGATCAGGGCGTCTTTGGAAACCGGTTCTCCCGCGCGATCCAGAAGCAGCCGCAGCAGTGCAACCGCGCGTTGGCCGAGTTCAGTCGGTTCAGCGCCGTGAAACAGGATGGCGGCGTCCACGTCGAGGCGAAATGGACCAAATGTGTGAATTTTCGCCACGGGCAGAGTGGGACCCATTCGGAGACATTTTGCAACTTTTTCGGAACGGATTCACGACCTCCCTGGGCGGCGGGATCATGGTGCAACGGTCGCTTCGCGTGACGAAGCGCCAAACCAAGGGGAGCAGCATGAGCGCAAAAGCAGTCATTCGGATGCCGGGTGAGGGCAAGGAAGTCACTTTGGCAGGCAAGCCGATGACGTTTCTCGTGACCGGCGAGGACACCAAGCACACGTCCATGTTCGATTGGATATTGCCGGCCGGCTTTTCGACTGGGCTGCACGTTCATCGTGTTCAGGAAGAAACCTTTTACGTGCTGGAAGGCGAATGCCGATGGCAGATCGGCGACGAGACGGTCCGCGCCAAGCCCGGCACCTATGTGTTCATTCCGCCGGGCGTGCCGCACAATATCGCCAACGCCAGTGACAAGCCGGCGAGGATGATCATGACGGTATCGCCGCCCGGTCACGAGCACTATTTCGAAGAGCTTGTGAAACTGGTTGCGCGCAGCAATCCGCCGGATGCCAATGCCATCGGGGAATTGAGAGACCGCTACGACACCAAGCAGATAACGGAGTTGAGAAAATAATTTCCCATCATTGATCTCCGGCCGACCGCTCTCGAAATGGTTCGAGATTGTTCGCGGTCAGATAACGAACACGTCAAAGGATATCGCCGCCACCGGAATAGCGGTGGCGGTGTTTTTTAAATTTCCACCTTGGGTTACTGGCGGACATAAATCGCATGTTCGCCCACGATCCGCCTTTCTCCAAGCCGGACACCCGCTAGCACTAACGCCGACCAAACTCACCAGTGCCCGCACTTGGACGATCAATCGCCTCACCCCTTCGCCAGCCTCACCCGGGTGCCCCACGGATCGGCGAATTCCAGGCCGTTCGCGCCGTTGCTGGTGGGAATGCCGGCCGCCGTGAGCCGCGCAACAAACGCGTCATAGGCCGTCTCGTCCGCGGCTTCGAACGCGAACCACGCAATGCCGGCGCGCTCGGGATCGCGCATCCCAGCGCCGGGCGAGCGCCAGGTATTGGCGCCGACATGATGATGGTAGCCGCCCGTCGACATGAAGGTGGCGCCGCCGCGCCGCCGCACCACGTCGAGCCCCAACACGCCGCAATAGAACGCTTCCGCCTTCTCGACGTTGCCGACATGCAGATGGATGTGGCCGACCCGCAGGCCCTCGGGAGCGGTCTCATAGGGCGGCGTCGTCTCGTCGAGCTCCTTGAGGATCGCTTCGACGTCGAGCGACTCGGTGACCATGGCCACCATGTTGTCCTGCCAGCGCCAGGATGACGCCGGCCGGTCGCAATAGACCTCGACGCCGTTGCCTTCGGGATCGTCGAGATAGATCGCCTCGCTCACTTCGTGGTCGGAGGCGCCCGACACCGGAATGCGGTGCTTGATGATGTGCGCGACCCAGCGCGCCAGGTCGAGGCGAGTCGGCATCAGGAAGGCATTGTGATAGAGGCCGGCCGCGCGCAGGTCGTCCGGCTTAAAGTCGGGCCGATGTTCGAGCGTGAGGAACGGCACGCCGCCGGCGCCGAGCCGCACCGTGTCGGCGGTACGCTCGAACTCGGCAAGGCCGAGCAGGTCGCGGTAATAGCCGGCGACCAGGTCAAGGTCGCGCACGGCGAGCGCCGTGGCACCGATGCGCAGTGGCGTGCGGTGGGCAAAGGTCGGGTGTGCTGAGGGGTTCGCGGCGTCCATAATCCCGATGTGCCTCCCAAAGTCTCCCGTGGCGGCCGGTTCAACGCCGGCCGATTTCAATTCTAATTCATTGTCGCCGGGCAATATACCGCCCTCCGAAAACGCAGGTCGGCGTGCGCGCGTCCCAAATTGACGAAGAGAAAAGCGAAACACCGGAGAGCTCATCGCTCTCCGGTGTCGTATCGCTTCACCGGTCTTGCCCGGCGTTATTGGTTTGGCGTCGTCGTCGGCCGCTTGAACTCAGAATGCTCCCAGCAAAATCGCGCCAACGAAAACGAACACGGCGCACACCGCTAGCACATTCAGCTTCAAGGCAAGGTCCACGGTCGGTGCCTCCCTTGTTGATGTGGTTTCAAGCTAGCATAAAACGCGAAGGCCCCTAATCGGTTGCATGGCGACCGAACAAAATTTGTGCAAAACGTCATGCGCGGCAGGAATGGCGACATCAAGCGCTTGATCCGCCGACACAAAAATCGCCGTGAAAAAAAACCGGCAGTGTAAAACCCGCCCGGCCGCTGTAGTTAGCCGCGAAATACGCAGCAATCGGGCCGAAACTGGCGGTGTCCCAGTATGGCGCAAGCCCAGACTCCACAAGATTGCATGGGCGTCCGCCGGCCAGACCCCCCAACGCCGGCAATCCGGCGCCCGCCCGGCTCCGAACCGAAGCGGCCACGATTTAGGGCCGCAGGGCCGGCAAGAGTTCCTTATCCTTAACGAATTCGCGGCCCCGCAGCGTTGAAGCCTCGTTAAAGAAACTGCTCGCATTTTCGCGGGTATGACGCGCGGATGGGGTTTCACCATTGCCGGAGGCGTGGTCCTGCTGGCGCTCGCCGGTTGCGGGCGCGGCTTTTTTATGGACGGCGAGCGCGCCGCCTGGCGGCACGAGGCCGAAGTGGCCTGCATCAAGTCGGGCGCGGTCAAGGTCGGCGTCGAACGCATCGACCCGATCGAAGGGCCGGGTATGTGCGGCGCCGATTTCCCGTTCAAGGTAACGGCGCTGGGTGAGGCGCCACTCATGAGCTACGCCGACGATCTGCGTCCGCCGGCGCCGATCCCCAATGTGCCTTCCGACATGCCGCGTTGGCCGCCAAGCGAGCCGCGCTACGTTCCACCGCAGCGGGTCGCGCCGGTCGATGTGGCTCCGGCGCGACGCGCCCCGGTGTACACGGCGCCGGTGCGCGGCGAGACCATGCGCTGGGTGCCCGGTCCGCAAGGCGTCATTCGCTCGCAATCCGGCGCGCCAGCCGGCCAGCCGATGCCGATCAGCCCGCCCAACACCACGCCGGCTACGGGTATTTCGCCGCGCACCGCGCCGATGCGCGCGGCGCCATTACCGCCGCCGAGCACGTACCAACGAAATTATCCACGCGCCGCGGCGCGCCCCGATGATATTCCCGGCGACGCCATCATTCCGCCGGGCGGCAGCGCCGCAGTGCCGTCGCCGCCTCCGCAGACTTATCCGGCGCGGCGTCCGCAGAGCTATAACGCGCCGGTCTATCAGCCGCCGCAGCAGCGGCGCGCGCCGCCACGGCTCGGGCCGACCCGCGCGCCTTTTAGTCCTGCCACCGTTCCGGCCGCCCAATTGACGCCGGCGGCGAAGCTTGCCTGTCCGCTCGTCTCCAAGCTCGACCTCTGGGTGAGCGAAGGCGTGCAGCCGGCGGCGCTGCGCTGGTTCAGCTCGCCGGTCGCCGAAATCCACCAGATCGGTTCCTATTCCTGCCGCAGCATGAACGGCGCCGGTGGTCACGGCATTTCCGAGCATGCCTTCGGCAATGCGCTCGACATCGCGGCCTTTACGCTCGCCGACGGCCGCAAGATCACGGTCAAGGACGGCTGGCACGGCTCGCCCGAAGAGCAGGGCTTCCTGCACGACGTGCAGCTCTATGCCTGCGACACTTTCGTCACGGTGCTGGCGCCCGGCTACAACGCCGCGCACTACGACCACATCCACGTCGATCTGATGCGGCGCGAGCCCGGTTACCGTCCCTGCCGGCCGGAGGCAATCAAGGGCGAGGTCGTTGCGGCGCGCGCACGCGCGCACTACGCCAGTCATCACCGCGGGCCGGCCTATACCGGCTCGATCAGCGCACCGGACGGCCACATCCTGACCGCCATTCCCGGCGCCGACGGCTACGTGGCCGAAGATGGCGGCAAACAATTATCGGAGCCGGTTAAAACGCCGGCTCATCTCAGCCGCCCCGCTAAAATGCAGAATGAAGACCGCTTCTCGGTGCAGTAAGCGCGGCGCCGTCAGCGGCGGCCGACCAGCACGCTTTTCGATCCGAAGAAGCGCAGGCCGTATTTCAGCACCGCTTTGCTGAACAGCAGTTGAATGAACAGACGCCGCAGCCAGGGCCGCGAGCGCGCGCCCGGCACGAACAGGCCGGCAAAGCGGGCGGCGTCCTTGCGCCGACTTTCCACATGCGGCCTGAGAAAATTCTGATAGGCCGCGAAGGCCGTTTTATGGTCGCTTTGCCGCGCCAGTTCCTGCGCCAGCACGTAGCCGCCCGCCATCGCCATGTGCGAGCCTTGGCCGGCCAGCAGCGTCAGGCAGCCGCAGGCGTCGCCGATCAGCGCCACGCGTCCCTTGTGCCATTGCGGCATGACGATCTGCGTCACGCTGTCGAAGAAAATCGGATCGTCACCGGAATAGGCATTCAACACGTCCTGCGCGATCCAGCCGGCGCCGCGATAGCGCGCGCGCAAAAAGGCGAGCCGCTCGGCATGCGGCACGTGCACCTCGGTTTGGCGGAAGACATAAGTCGCGTCCAGGCGCCGCTCGTCGAGCGGATAAAGGAACGCCACGCGGTCGGTCTCCTCATAGAGCTTGACGGTGCGGTCGATCGAGAAGCCGTCGCTCGGCGCGTGGAAGCCGGCGACGTAGAGGCCGAGGAAACGGGCGAATTGCGCTTCCGGCCCGAATATGAGTTCGCGCACTTTTGAGTGCACGCCGTCGGCGCCGACCACCAGCGCGAACGTCTCCGCACTGCCGTCCTCGAACCGCGCCTCGACGGCATCACCCGTGTCATCGAGTGAAGCCAAGGAGCAGCCGTAGCGCGGGACAATGCCGACGTCGCGCGCGCGCTCGGCCAGGATGCGCTCGAGGTCCTGCCGGCGCAGATAGACGTATTTGTCGTCGAGTGCGCGCCGCATGCGCTCAATCGGCATGTGGACGTAAGGCGCGCCTGTCGCGTCGACGAATTCGAGATTGTCGATCGGGTAGCGGATGGCGCGCAAGGCGTCGATGAGGCCCATGCGCGCGGCCACGTCCCAGCCGGTGCCGAAAAAGTCCATCATGTAGCCTTCGCGGCGCAGGTTGGCTTCCCGCTCGATCACCAGCGGATCGAAACCGTGGCGCTTGAGCTCGATGGCGAGCGTCAACCCCGCGATGCCGCCGCCTGAAATGAGGATGCGTTTGGCGTTCATGTCCGGTTGCGGCGGTGGTTCAAACCACCGTTTGCAGCAGCATGGCTGCGAACAGGATCAAGCCAGCGTCGCGGTTGGATTTGAACAATTTGAGGCAATGCGCGGCATCGTCGATTTCGAGACGGTTGACCTGCCAGGCCAGATGGGCGGCGAAACCGATAATCCCGATCGCGAAAATCAAACGGCCGCCGGCCATAAAGCCGGCAATGGCGATCAGCACAACGGCGCCAGCGTAAAAACTTGCCAGCATCGGCCGCGTATTGTGCTGGAACAAGAGCGCGGTCGATTTGATGCCGATCAGCAGGTCGTCCTCTCGGTCCTGGTGGGCGTAGATGGTGTCGTAGCCGATCACCCAGGCGATCGAGCCGGCGTAGAGCACCAGCGCGGGCGTATCGAGCCGCCCGAAGGCGGCCGGCCAGCCCATCAGCGCGCCCCAGGAGAATGCGAGGCCGAGCACGATCTGCGGCCAATAGGTGATCCTTTTCATGAACGGATAGACTACCACCACACAGAGCGAGACTAGGCCGGTCATGATCGTGAAGCCGTTGAACTGGATCAGCACCAGGAAGCCGGTCAGCGCCTGCGCCAGCATGAAAGCGGCGGCCTGAGCGACCGACACCTGCTTCGACGGGATGGGACGCGAGCGCGTGCGCTCCACCATGGCGTCGAGATTACGATCGACCAGGTCATTCCAGGTGCACCCGGCGCCGCGCATGGCGAAGGCGCCGATGAAGAACAGCACGATGTGCCACAGGCCGGGAAAATGGCCGGCGCGCATGCCGGCGAGGCCGACCGACCACCAGCACGGCATTAGCAGCAGCCAGGAACCGATCGGCCGGTCGAGGCGCGCGAGCCGCAGATAGGGGCGCGCAAACGAAGGCGCGAGACCATCAACCCAGTTTCCGGTCGCATCTGCGACGCGTCCGGTGCTTTCGCTCATTTTGCGCCGAGTGGGGTACCAGTCAGGGTATCGAAGGTGCCGTGGCCGGTCCTGATGTTGCTGGCGTCGGGTACCGTGCCGCCAAGCGCGTCGCTCAGACTCGGACCTGCGGGCCGCGGCGGCCCCGCCGCGGCGATACTGCAAATCTTGGCGCGCATCGTCGTAGTCTTGCCATGGGCCATTTTCATGGTGCTGAGGTTCTGTGCCGGGATGCCGCACCAGACGCTGTTTTCGGTCGCGTATTTCAACATTTTGGCTTCGGCGGCTGAAAAGGAATTGAACAGCTTGCAGGCGACCTGCGGCGGCGCCTTGTGTTCGCCGGCGACCCGGATGGCCGCCGCTTTCTTCTCGGCGTCGTCGCGAAGTCTGAGGAATTCCTTGATGCAGGGCGGCGGCTCGCTCTGCGGCGCCGGCTGGAACTGCGCTGCCGCCGGCGGCGTGGCGGCGACCGGCAACACAGACGCGAACGCCACAATGTATGCCGCCCGGCGCAAGTTCATGGCAAATCCCTCCAGATCCCGGACGCACTATATAGTCAGTCGGCCGACCGGTCGCCTATACCAAGCCGCCGAATGCGTCGGGAACGCGGCAATTTGCGCGAAATAGGCAGCCCTCGCCAGGCCCCGGCGGCTCAAGTAAACCGGCAGCGGCCAACCGAAAACAGCGACGATTCTACCCATGCCGGCTCACGATTTCCGCAACCCGCGGCTTTATGTCAATGCCCGGCTAGCCGGAGCCCGCGAGGTCGCACTGACCCGCGAACAGGTGAATTACCTGCTCAACGTGCTGCGGCTCAAGCGCGGGGACACTGTGTTGATATTCAACGGCAGCGACGGGGAATGGCAGGCCCGCCTTGCCGGCACGGGGAAACGGGCGCTCACCGCCGAGCTCGGCGCGCGCGTGCGCGAGCAACCGTCACCGGGCGACCTGCATTTCCTGTTCGCTCCGCTCAAACATGCCCGGCTCGACTATCTGGTGCAGAAGGCGGTGGAGATGGGCGCCTCGCGCCTGCGGCCGGTGATCACGCGGCACACGCAGGTGGCGCGGGTCAATCTGGCGCGCATGCGCGCCAATGTGATCGAGGCCGCCCAGCAATGCGGCGTTCTGAACGTGCCGGAGGTGGCCGAGCCGGTGACGTTCGAGCGGATGCTGCAGGACGCCGATCCCGACCGGCTGCTGGTGTTCTGCGACGAGCGCGCGGAGGTGCGCGATCCGGTGGCGGCGCTTAAAGCCGCGGGCGCCAAGCGCTCGCTCGCCGTCCTGATCGGCCCGGAAGGCGGCTTCGCCGAGGAGGAACGTGCGGCGCTACTCAAGCAGCCGCACATGGCGCGCATCGCGCTCGGGCCGCGCATCCTGCGTGCCGATACCGCCGCGGTGGCGGCGCTGGCGCTGGTGCAGGCGGTGCTGGGCGATTGGCGCGACTAGCCCGGTCAAAAAATTTCGGCGCGGTTGCCGGCGACCCGCCGGCAACCAACGCCGTTGACGCGAACGAACGAACGACTGGACAGGACGCATCGCCACTCACACGAGGCAAACTCGACCGACGCCATTCCGACGCGCGCAACACAAAACGCAACGCCAGTCCCCAGCCCGATTCGCGACAAAAATGATGCAGTGCCGCAGGCGGAGTCACGAGTCCGCTGGGGCGCAAAGCTGTGTACGAATCGGCTGCCGCCGGGAAAAACCTGTGATAAAGTCAGCACGGTGGCAGGAGTTGGCGATGACACGGACATTTCTTTGCATTCGCGCCCTGGCGGCGGCGGTTATTCTCGGTTTCGGCGCCATGGCGCCGGCGCAGGCCGCCGGCTGGCTGGAGAAATCCTTCTATATGACGGGGGCGAACTACACCGGGCTGCTGCCGGACTGCGAGGCGGGGCTCGGCACCATCGCCTCCGAGTTTGCCTACAAGGAGGCCCGGTTCTGGAACTCGGACCTGCAAATCCTCAGCTTCGAGCGGGTGCGCGAAATCGCCTACAGCCCGTGGGCGCCCGGTACCATTCCGCGCCGCTTCTGCCGCGCGGTGGCGCTGGTCAGCGACGGACGTAAGCACGCCGTCAGTTTCTGGATCGGCGAGGACACCGGTTTTGCCAGCATCGGCTGGGGGGTGCGATGGTGCGTGGCCGGGCTCGACCATAACTGGGCCTACAATCCGCGCTGCAAGATGGCCCGGCCCTGAGGGCGGCTTAAAGCCCGCTATAGCAGCCGCAAGCATCGGTCTCGATTTATTGCCAATTTGTTCTTGATTTGTTCAGGTCTTTACGGTATCCTTTGCTGGAACCGTTGAGTTGAATCAATTTCCGATTTGTTCTGCCGGCGGTTCGCCTCGATCGGGCGTTAGTGCGTCAGCGTTATAGGGGGCGTCCATGGTGCATCATTGCATTCGGCGGGCGGCACAGGCCGCCGCCATTGCCTTCAGCTTCACCTTCGTCTTCGCGGTCGTGGCGCTCGCCGAGGACGCAAGCGCTAAACGGCCGGGGCAGTTCGATTTCTACGTGCTGGCGCTGTCCTGGTCACCGTCCTACTGCGAGAGCGCTAGGCAGCGCGCCGCCGGCCGCAAGCCCAGCCTGCAATGCAGCGGACGGCCGTTCGCCTTCGTCGTGCACGGGCTGTGGCCGCAATATACGCAAGGGTTCCCGTCCTACTGCCAGGTGCCGGCGCCGCGGGTCGACGCCAAGCTGGTGAAGGCCATGCTCGATTTGATGCCGAGCCGGCAACTGATTTTCCATGAATGGAACCGCCACGGCACCTGTAGCGGGCTCAGCGCGCAAGGCTATTTCGATACGCTGCGCAAGGCGCGCGCGGCGGTGACGGTTCCGCCCGCCTACCGCGATCCGGCCGAGCCGCTGACGGTGTCGCCCGCGGAGGTCGCCGCCGCTTTCATCAAGGCCAATCCCGGATTGTCGGCTGCCGCCATGGCGGTTTCGTGCAACAAGACGCGGCTGACGGAAGTGCGGCTGTGTCTGGGCAAGGAACTTTTGTTCCATGACTGCGCCGCCATCGCCCGCCGCAATTGCCGGCGCGAAAAAATTGTAATGCCGGCGGTGCGCGGCGAATGAAATAAACAAGGATCGCGCGCGGACTTGCTTTGCGTGATCGCGTTAAGCCGCCAATAACGATGGGGCGGACGTCCCGGGATTACCCCGGCGCGTCGAGAATTGACGCAAGATTCCCGTAAGGAAAATCCGCAACCTTCCGTGCACGATGATACGCGGTCGGGGAAGGCGGCGATGAATCGTATTTTGGACTATGTCAACTTTGCAATGTTCCTGTTAGGCGTCGGCTATATCGTGCTGTGGCCGCTAACCTCGTTCGACCACGGGGCGCCGTTCGCCGCGTCGGCGATCTGCTCGGTTTCGCCGTTGGCTTGGCTTTGCCATTTGCCGCATCCGCTGACGCTGTCACCGGGCTTGCAGCTGATCGGGATTTTCGCAACGGTTTGGCTCTGCCTGCGGCTAGCATTGCGCGCGATTGTGCGCCTGCGGTGCATGCGGGCTTACCGCGCCGGCGCAGTATCAGCGCTCACGACACGCACCCACGCTGCGGTGTTGCGTCCGCCGCGGCACAAGATGATTGCGCCGCTGCGCTCAGTCAAACCGCGCAATCGTTTCGGCCTGCGCGGCACCCAGCAATGAAGCGAACCGTGGTGGCATAAGGTAGCTGCCGCCGCTGATGGCGGCGCAAGCAGCGCCCGCAAGCACGCCCGTGAATTATCGCCACGCTTTCCATGCCGGCAGCTTCGCCAAGCGCCTGCGCCGTCTCGGCAAGGCCAGGCCGTTTCGGGCTGAGCTCACCGTGGCGCCGCTCGACAACAACCTTCAGGCGCTTCAACGGCTGCGACCTAGCCCTGGTCAACCCACCCTGGGCCCTGGCCGGCGGCCTCGCCATCCCGTTGCCGGCGCTGGCGAAAACCCTCGGCCGTGGGCCCAAGCCGGTGGCCGGCTCGATTGGCTGGTGGGCAAAACCGCCGCCGCCCGCTGACGCCGGGCCCCTTTCCAGCGGAACCCAGTTGGTGTCTAGTTCCATCACTGGCAGTGACGTTCCGCCTCCTGTGGGGGCCGGCGGAGTGACTGAAGCCGCGACCATTCGCGGCCGACGCTTTCCCCGAATGTGGATGTCCGGCCGAGCCGCCGCGCCGTGGGGGCTGGTGGCGGAGCAGTGCGGGGAGAGGAGTTTTCCCGATGGCGCAAACTGGTGTCGTTAAATTTTTCAATGGCGAGCGGGGCTATGGCTTTATCAAGCCGGACGATGGCGGGCGCGACGTATTCGTCCACATCACGGCGGTGGAACAGGCCGGTCTCAAAGGCCTGAACGAAGGCCAGCAGATCAGCTTCGACGTCGAGCCCGACAAGAAGGGCAAGGGGCCGAAAGCCGTGAACCTGGTGGTCAGCGGCTGATCGAGGGCGCAGCCGGCGGCCGGCGCGCGTAAGCAAAACTTCGCTATTCACCTGACGCGGGCATTAAAACCTCGCAGCTGCGGCGGTACAATATTTTTCCCATGATCCTGCGCTCCACTCCCTCTTCGCCGTTCGTTCGCAAGGTCCGCATCGCGATCGCTGTGCTCGGCATGGCGGACAAGATCGTGGTGCAGGAAACAGACCTCAACGATCCCGCCGAACTCGATCCGCCAGCAGAATCCGCTGGGCAAGATCCCGGCGCTGGTGCTCGATGACGGTACGGCGTTGTATGACTCGCGGGTCATCCTAGACTATCTGGATCATCTCGCCGGCGGCGGCCGTATCATCCCGCGCGACGCGCCAGCGCGTTACGACGCGTTGCGCCTTCAGGCGCTGTGCGACGGCGCGCTCGATGCCAGCGTCCTGATCGTGTACGAGAGCCGCTACCGTAAGGAGGCCCAACGCGTGCAGGTCTGGGTCGAGCGCCAGGCCGACAAGATCAAGCGCACGCTCGACGCGCTGGAAGCAGTGCCCCCGCCGCTCGATGCGCTGCCCAATGTCGGGCAGATTACTCTCGCCTGCCTGCTCGGCTATCGCGATCTGCGTTTCGGAGGCGACTGGTGCAAAACTTACCCGAAGCTGGCGACGTGGCTCGATAAGTTCGCCGCGCAGGTGCCGGCCTTCGCCGAAACCAAAGTCGTGGCTTAGCGCCGGGCGCGAAAAGCGAAAGCCCCGGAACGAACTCCGGGGCTTTGCCTTTTGAGTGCTCAGGTCCGCGATCAGAACCGATAGTTGATGCCGGCGCGCACGATATTGTCTTGGAACTTGGCGTCCGCGCCGGCGATCGTGCCGCCGCGCCCGAGGTCGACATAGAGATATTCGAGTTTGGCGCTCCACGGCCCGGTGAGCGCCGCCTCGACGCCGCCGCCGACGGTCCAGCCGGTCTTGGTTTCGTTGGCGTTGCCGAGGCCGGTGACCGAGGTCTTGATGTCGCCGAAGGCGCCGCCGCCGGTGACATAGGGCATGAAGCGGCCGACGGCATAGCCGAGGCGGCCGCGCACCGTGCCGAGCCAGCTGTTCTTGACCTCGCAGCTCAGGCCGCCGCAGGCGGTGTCGCCTTTCATCCAGCTGGCGTCGATGTCGCCTTCGATGCCGAACACCGCCTGGCCCATTTGGTAATTGTAGCCGAGCGTACCGCCGACCAGCCCGCCCGAAGTATCGAACGAACCGCTGGCCAGTGGCGCCGAGAAATCGGAGCGGCCGAAGCCATAGCCGCCGTTGATGCCGACATAGGGTCCGCTCCAGCTGAACGGCGGTTCGACATAGACCGGCGCTTTCGCCGGCGGCGGCGCTCGGCGCACGATATCCGCAGCTGTTGCCGACGCAATGCCGAACGCAAGCACGCCCACGCCCGCGAGCAGAATCGTTTTCATGACGCACCTCACTGCAAAGAAACGGACGGACGCGGATGCGCCGTCCCCCGATCGATTCGCTAGTACAACGCAGCGAACATGCGACTTGTTCCGCGCGCGTGAGGCCGCAGTATGACGCGCGAACACGAAACGGCCACAGTTCCAAAACGAAAAGCGGTTATGAATACTTTGCGCGAAAGTTGGGACGGAACTTCGATGCGTCGGGTGCCGCAAAAGAAAACCCCGGGCCGCGAAGCCCGGGATTTTCCGCCACGCGCGAACGCGCTGCTCAGAAGTGGTAGTTGATTCCGAAGCGCAATATGTTGGCTTCGAGCCCGTTGTTCACGCCGGTGATCGAATAGACCCGGTCGCTCAGATCCATGTAGAGATACTCGGCCTTGGCCGACCAGTTCGGAGCGAAGCCGACCTCGGCGCCGAGGCCGCCGGTCCATCCGATATGGGACTTGGATTCGTCGAGCCCGGCGATTTCGCCGGTGATGCCGCCATAGGCGAGTCCGGCGGTGCCGTAAATCAGGATGTTGTTGAGCGCAAAACCCACACGTCCGCGCAGAGTGCCAAACCACGGGTTGGAGAATTTGTACGGGGCGAAAGTATCGTCCGCGGCGGACGCCTGGATGTCGGCTTCGGGGCCGAAGACGAATGCACCGGACTGCCAGTTGTAACCGATCTGCGCGCCGCCCATGAGACCGGAGGGTTCCGCGCCGCTGCCGGTGATACTGCCCCACTCATAGCCGGCGTTGAGGCCGGCATAGAGGCCGCGCCAGTTGTAGCCGGTTGCCGGCGCCGGGGAATAATAAGGACTCGGACCGCGCGGGAGGTCGGCCGCCACGGCCGCGCCGGGGACGGCCACCACGGCCGCCAAGGTCATCGCCCGCATTGTATTCTTCATCACACCCTCCACTCGCTTCCGCGCCGTTTGACGTCGACGCATTTGGCGGAAGCTGATGCCTTCCTTCGCCGTGGCCGGCGGCCGCTTTTGTTTGCGCCACTTGGGTGCGTAAAAAAGGAGCGGCCGAGCCGGAGGACCGGCGGAAGTTCGACATTTTTCGTGGAGGATTTATCGGGTATTTTAGGTTAAGCGGTTCTGAATCGGTAACTATCAGCAGGCGTTATCCCTAAGAGAGTCTTATCAGCGCGCCGCTCGATACTTGCGCTTACCGGGCCATTTAAGACTCCATTCACTATAGCGGGCCGCGGGCGCTGTTCGTCAGGCGCCATAACGCCCGACGCCGGCAACAAGCCGGGTGGCGGCGGCCGCAGCCGCGGCGTATGACTGACCGCCGGGGACTTTGACAATGGCGGACGAAAGCAAGCGACCTGGCGCGCGCGCCGCGCTGATCACCGGTGGCGGCCGCCGCATTGGCCGCGCCATCACTCTGGCTTTGTCGCGCGCGGGCTACGCCGTGGTGCTGCACGCTAACCGCTCGCGCGCAGACGCCGAGACGCTTGCCGGTGAAATCGTCGGGGCAGGGGGGAATGCCGCGGTGGTGCTCGCCGATCTTGCGCAGCACGACGCGGTCGTCGGGCTGATCCCGGCCGCCGCGGCCTTTGGCCCGCTCACTTTGCTGGTCAACAATGCCGGGGCGTTCGAGCCGGACGAGATCGAAACCCTGCAACGCGAAGATTTCGAGCGCACCTTCGCCGTCAACCTGGCGGCGCCTTTGTTTCTGGCGCAGGCCTTCGCCCGCCAGGCGCCGGCCGGCTCATCGATCATCAACGTGCTCGATCAGCGCGTGTTCAAGCCGACGCCACGCTTTCTCTCCTACACGCTGAGCAAGCGCGCGCTGCACGCGGCGACCGCGACACTGGCGCAGGCGCTGGCGCCGAAACTGCGGGTCAACGCGGTGGCGCCGGGACCGACCCTGCCGAGCCCGCGCCAGACGGAAGCGCAGTTCGCCGCGCAGGCGGCAAGCTTGCCGCTGCAAAAGGGGCCAAGCCCGGACGATATCGCCGCCGCGGTGCTCTATCTCGCGCAGGCGAAAAGCGTCACCGGCGTCACCATCGCGGTCGATGGCGGCCAGCATCTGGCCTGGCAGACACCGGACAGCGATGTCGCGGAATAGCGGGTCAGCGCGTACGCCATTCCGGGCGTGGACGCGTGACGGGTCAGCCGAATGCGCTCTCGCCGGTATAACCGGGAGTGCAAACATGGCGATCAAACACGCCGTTTGATTTTTCACACATAACGATTCCGCTTTCATGCAAGCCGTGCGGACGCGTAGCTATACAAAAAGCGTCGACGGCTCGATCGCGCGCCGCGCAAAATCTCAATTTCCGAACGCCCGGTCTGCAGGCACCAACTGACTCGTGGGCGTTTTGGCTGGCAGGCTAATCCTCAGCGTACTCCAGCACCGCGCGGTGCATATTCGTTCCGTTCGATCTGTCTCGGAAACGTCCCTCTACGCCCACAATTGGGTCGCATTGCAATCGAAATTTGCCCGGACATTTGCGGGGTTCAGTAGTGGAGGCGACATGTCAGGTCAAATCATCGCAATCCGATCGATCGCAATTGCTGCTCCGCTTCTCGTGTGGGGTGTGGGCATCGGAGTGCCGGCGAATACTGCGCGCGCGGATGATTGTCTTACTGCACCGAACTCCGACGCGCCGAAGGGACAACACTGGTACTACCACACGGATCGGAAGAAGGGACGCAAATGCTGGTTCTTGCGCGCGCTGCCGGGCACGCACGCCGATGCCGTCAAAAAGGCCGCGACTGTCGGCAATGCTCCGCCGTTGCCGCCGCTCAAGCCGCAGTCGGCGTCTGCGAGCAACGCAACAACGCGCGAACCTGTCGGGCAGGAACAAAGTGCGGCGCCGTCCGCGCCCGATGCGCCCGCTTCGCAAGCAAGCGTGTGGACCCAGCCAGGCGCTCAGGCGCCTGCACACGCGCCCGTCGCCGCTAGCGTATGGGCCGATGCGCCTACGATTGTGTGGCCAGATCCCCCGAAGATTGCGACGGTCGCGGTGCAAAAGCCCAATTCAGTTCCGAGCAATGCGCGCCCGGACACGGTCCCGGCTGCAGTGGAGGCTCGAACGTCCCAGGACTCCGAGAGCGCTGTCCGCGGCGGTTTGCCGACCGTTAGCGCCGCCCAGATGGCGGCCCCGCCTGGGGGGACGCTTGTGGAAACATCACTTGTGGTCGCGCTTGGGCTGATCGCGGGCGGCCTTCTGTATCGCCTGGTGATGAAAATTTCCGCCGTGCGTGGCCCGCGAATGGTCGTCGATCACGCCGAGGCGGGTTGGATCGACGATCGGCGTGCGCAACCGCATGGATTGGTCAATGAACGGGAAGCGTTCATCGACGGTGCGCAGCTCTCGCTTGTGCCGGCCGCGGGCGACTACAGTGCCTCCCGCCCGCTCCGAGCCGATTCCACGCACCAAAACTACGCACCCCGCAAGGGCAGGGCTTCCCGGATCACCGAACAGGTCATCGAACGTGAGAA
This sequence comes from uncultured Alphaproteobacteria bacterium, assembly GCA_963773115.1. Classification (GTDB taxonomy): domain Bacteria; phylum Pseudomonadota; class Alphaproteobacteria; order Rhizobiales; family Xanthobacteraceae; genus Pseudolabrys. Next base: position 332,855 of record CAVYZZ010000003.1, read on the forward strand.
CACATTGGTGCAATTGATGCGGGATCTCGATCAAATGCTGCAATCGAGGAAAGGGGCGTAACGGCGTTCAGCGGACCGCCGCAGTACGATTCCGCAGCGGATATTATCTCACATTTGCGTGCTTGACCGCGCCCGGACCATTTCCAGGTGGTGCGGGTGCGATCAAGGCGATTTTCAAGTCTGGTCGCCTTCATTGGCGTATGGCGATTGCCCCAAGTAAAGTTTGGGCCGCTCGCGGAGATGCCCTCTGCGTTGCCGAGTGCCCGCTTTTGAGGGTAAAGCGGCCATTGGCTAATCTCCGATAGTGATGCCGCGGAATAGCGGCGCGCATTTGCACGTATTATCTTCATTGCCATGAACGGCGCCAAGAAAGACATCGACCCGGAAAGCGAGCTGCGCGAGGAGGACGAAGAACCCTCGCTGCCCGAGCAGGACGCGGAGGACGCAAGCCCCGGCACGCTCGCCGCCGGCCGCGCCGCGATCGCGCGCTTTGCCAAGCTGGCGCCGTCTTCGCCCGGCGTCTACCGCATGATCGGTGGCAAGGGCGAGGTGCTCTATGTCGGCAAGGCCAAGAACATCAAGAAGCGCGTCACCAATTACGCGCGGCCGACCGCTTATGACGCGCGCATCGCCCGCATGATCGCGGCCACGGTGACGATGGAATTCGTCACCACCAAGACCGAGACCGAGGCGCTGCTGCTGGAAGCCAATCTGATCAAGCGCCTGCGCCCGCGCTTCAACGTGCTCCTGCGCGACGACAAGTCGTTTCCCTATATTCTGATCACCTCCGACCACTGGGCGCCGCAGATCCTCAAGCATCGCGGCGCGCGCACGCGGCCCGGCCATTATTATGGGCCGTTCGCATCCGCCGGCGCGGTCAACCGCACCGTCAACGCGTTGCAGCGCGCGTTTTTGCTGCGCTCCTGCTCGGACAGTTTCTTCGAGGCGCGCACGCGGCCGTGCCTGCTCTACCAGATCAAGCGCTGCTCGGCGCCGTGCACGGGCGAGATCGACTTCGCCGGCTATTCGGAGCTGGTGCGCGAGGCCAACGAATTCCTCTCCGGCCGCAGCCGTGTCGTGCAGAAAGACCTGGGCCGTGAAATGGACAAGGCCTCGGCGGCGATGGATTTCGAGCATGCCGCGGTCTATCGCGACCGGCTGTCGGCGCTGTCGGCGATCCAGTCGCACCAGGGCATCAATCCGCGCACGCTCGAGGAAGCCGACGTTTTCGCCGTGCACCAGGCCGGCGGCTATTCCTGCGTCGAAGTGTTCTTCTTCCGCACCGGGCAGAACTGGGGCAACCGCGCCTATTTTCCCAAGGCCGACCGCGCGCTTTCCGCCGGCGAGGTGCTAAGTGCGTTCCTGGCGCAATTCTACGACGACAAGCCGCCGCCGCGGCTGATCTTGGCATCGCATGATTTCGAGGAACGCGCGCTCCTGGCTGCCGCGCTTTCGGCCAAGAGCGAGCGCAAGGTCGAGGTATCGGTGCCGCAACGCGGCGAGCGCAAGGAGCTGGTTGTGCACGCGCTCGCTAATGCACGCGAAGCGCTGGCGCGCAAGCTTGCCGACACTTCATCGCAACAGAAATTGCTGAGCGGGCTGACCGAGACCTTCGGCCTGGCGCGGGTACCGCGCCGCATCGAGGTCTACGACAACAGCCACATCGCCGGCTCCAATCCGGTCGGCGCCATGGTCGTTGCCGGGCCGGAAGGCTTCCGCAAGAACCAGTACCGCAAGTTCAATATTCGCTCCGAGGATCTCACGCCCGGCGACGATTACGGCATGATGCGCGAGGTCTTGCAGCGCCGCTTCAAGCGGTTGCTGGCGGAAAGTCCGCGCGTAAATCTGGACGACGCGATCGCCGCGGAGCAGAGCGGCGAAGCCGTATCCGACGACGAACAAGCAATTGAGCGTGCTTGGCCCGATCTGGTGCTGATCGACGGCGGCCAGGGCCAACTCGGCGCCGCGCAGGAGACGTTGGCCGCCCTGGGTGTGACCGACCTGCCGCTGGTCGCCGTGGCCAAGGGGCCGGACCGCGATGCCGGCCGCGAGACCTTTTTCATGGCGGGGAGGGCGCCCTTCAAGCTGCCGCCGCGCGATCCCTTGCTCTATTTCATCGAGCGGTTGCGCGACGAGGCCCACCGCTTCGCCGTGGGCTCGCACCGCACGCGGCGCAAGAAAGACATCCGCGAGGCCGGCCTGCAGGAAATTCCGGGGATCGGTCCCACCCGCAAGCGCGCGCTCTTGCGGCATTTCGGCACCCTGAAAGCGATCGAGCGGGCGAGCCTGCCCGATCTCGCCCAGGTGCCGGGAATTAATGCGGAGACCGCGCGAAAGATATATGAGTTCTTCCATGAGCAGGCGCATTGACGCATTCTCGGCGTCGAGCCCGCCTATGACTGCGATGAGCGAGGAGCCGGAGAGAAAACCATGATTATCCAGCGGCAGGAAGACGTCACCACCGCGGTGACCGAAGCGTTCAACAACACATCTGACCCGCGCGCGCGCGAAATCCTCTTATCGCTGGTCAAGCATCTGCACGCCTTCACGCGCGAGACGCATCTGACCGAGCAGGAATGGGAAAAGGCGATCGGTTACATTACCGCGCTGGGGCAGAAAACCACCGCCACCCACAACGAAACGGTGCTGATGTCGGGCTCGCTCGGGATGAACACGCTGGTCTGCCTGCTCAACAATGGCAACAACGGTCAGACCGAAACGACCGCCAGTCAGTTGGGGCCGTTCTGGCGCTTGAACTCGCCGCGCACCGAAAACGGCGCCTCGATCATTCGCTCGCCGACGCCGGGCCCGGCGATGTTTTTTACTGGCACGCTGCGCGACCCGGACGGCAAGCCGATCGAAGGCGCCGAAGCCGACGTCTGGCATTCCTCGACGGAAGGCTTCTACGAGAACCAGGATCCCAAGCAGGCCGATATGAACCTGCGCGGCAAGTTCTTTACCGATGCGCAAGGCCGTTTCAGCTTCCGCAGCATCAAGCCGGCCGGCTATCCGATCCCGATAGATGGGCCGGTGGGCGAACTGGTGCGCGCCACCGGCCGCCACAACTACCGCCCTGCCCATCTGCACTTCCTGATCTTCAAGCCGGGCTTCAAGACCCTGGCCTCGCAGGTTTACGTCAATGACGACGAGCACCTGGACACGGATGTCCAGTTTGGCGTGACCCGGGCGTTGGTCGGCAATTTCGTGCGCCATGACGGGCCGGCCCCGGCGCCGGACGTCAAAGGGGAATGGTACTCGCTGGATCAGACTTTCGTCATGGAGCCGGGCGAAAGCCGCCTGCCCAAGCCGCCGATCCAGTAATCGGCGGGGACCGGCCGCAGCCGGCGGTTGACGCCACGGCGGCTGCGGTGTTCCTTTGTCCGCCATGAACGCGCTGAGTTCCACACGGCTGCCGGCACGCCCGCTCGCGCTGCCGAACATTTTGACCTATGGGCGCATCGCCGCCGTGCCGGTGGTGGTAGGGCTGTTGTATTGGCAGAGCATCGTCGGCGGCGGCCTCTGGCTGCGCTGGGTGGCGCTTGCCGTCTTCGCCGCCGCCGCAGTCACCGACGTCCTCGACGGCTATTTCGCCCGCATGTGGGAGCAGCATTCCTCGCTCGGCCGCATGCTCGATCCGATCGCCGACAAGCTGCTGGTGGCGTCCTGCCTGTTGATGCTGGCGGCCGAGGAAACCATCCGCGGCTGGACGCTGCTCGCCGCCGTGGTCATCCTCTGCCGCGAAATCCTGGTGTCGGGCCTGCGCGAATACCTCGCCGAGCTGCACGTCAGCGTGCCGGTCACACGGCTCGCCAAATGGAAAACCACGGGCCAACTGGTCGCCATCGCCTTCCTGATCGCAGGCGAGGCCGGCGACCGGGTGGTGCCGCGCATCACCGAGGTCGGCATTTTGCTGCTGTGGCTGTCGGCGCTGCTGACGCTTTACACCGGCTATGACTATATGCGCGCCGGCCTGCGCTATATGATTGACGAATAAGCATGATCCCGAAAAGCATGTCCTCGACCCCGATCGGGGATGGGAACCGGATTTCGGACAAGATCATGCGCAGGGAAAAATGACCATCAAGCTGCACTATTTTGCCTGGGTACGCGAGCGCGTCGGCAAGCCGGAGGAAGACATCGAAGTTCCGGCGGGCGTCGCCACCGTGAGCGAATTGATGACGTGGCTGTCCGGGCGCGGCGAGGAATATGCCCACGCCTTCGAAAACCCCAAGGTGATCCGCGTCGCAATCGACCGCACCCATGTGCAGCCGGGCGCCCCGGTCAAAACCGCCTCGGAAATCGCCTTTTTCCCGCCGATGACGGGCGGGTAAATTCTTCGTCATTCCGGGGCGCGCGAACGCATTAACCGGGAATCCAGATGCGGATTCCGCGCGATTTGTCTGGATTCCGGGTTCGCCTGCTGCGCTCGCGCGCCCCGGAATGACGAAAACAATACGATGCGCTAGATTATCGCCATGAAAACCGCTTCCACCGTGCGCCTGCAGCGCGAGCCGTTCGATGTCGCCGCCGAAGCGGCGAAGCTTGCGCGCGGCCGCAGCGACGTGGGTGCGGTGGTCACCTTCACCGGCATCTGCCGCGGCGCCGAGGACGGAGAGCCGATCGCCGCGCTGACGCTCGAGCATTATCCCGGCATGGCGGAGGCCGAGATCGAGCGCCACGTCGCCGAGGCGACGCAACGCTGGCCGCTCGCCGGCGTCACCGTCATCCACCGTTACGGCCGCATCGCGCCGGGCGAGGACATCGTGATGGTGGTGACGGCCTCGACGCACCGCCAGGCGGCCTTCGCCGCGGCCGAATTCCTGATGGATTATCTGAAGACCCGCGCGCCGTTCTGGAAGCAGGTCGAAAAGGCGAGCGGAAAAACAATAACCAAGACCTGGGTCGACGCCAAGGCGACCGATGACACGGCGGCCGAGCGCTGGCGCGCGCCGTCCCGCAAGGATGAAGCGGCGGAGTGACTGGAGAAAGACGCATGGTCCCGATTGTCGTCGCGGCGGTTGCGGTGCTGACGCTCGCGCTCGAACCGGCGTGGGCCGCGCAGGCGTCCTATTACGCCGTGCCGCGCGGGGCGCATCCACATGACGTCGCCCCGGCGCCGGACGGCAGCGTCTGGTACACCGCGCAGCACCAGGGCGCGCTCGGCATTCTCGATCCCAAGACCGGCAAAGTGACGCAAGTTTCGTTGGGACCCAACTCCGCGCCGCACGGCGTGATCATCGGGCCCGACCGCGCGGCCTGGGTCACCGACGGCGGTCAGAACGCGATCGCGCGCGTCGATCCGAAGACTCATACGGTGAAACTGTTTCCGCTGCCGAAGGATTTTCCCGACGCCAATCTCAACACCGCCACCTTCGACCGTAAGGGCATCCTCTGGTTCACCGGGCAGAACGGCGTCTATGGCCGCGTCGATCCGGCGACCGGCAAGGTCGACGCCTGGAAGGCGCCCAAGGGCGTCGGTCCCTACGGCATTTCAACCACTCCCAACGGTGAGGTCTGGTACGCCTCGCTTGCCGGCGACCATATCGCGAAGATCGACACCGTCAGCGGCGACGCGCTGATGGTGCCGCCGCCCAAGCCTGGTGTCGGCCCGCGCCGCATCTGGCCCGACTCCAAGGGCGTGCTCTGGGTGAGCTTCTGGAACACCGGCGAAGTCGGCCGCTACGATCCGATCGCAAAGGTCTGGAAAGTGTGGGCGCTGCCGAAGAGCAGGCACGGCTGCTACGCGGTCTTTGTCGACGACAAGGACAAGGTCTGGCTCAGCGACTGGACCAACAACGCGATCGTGCGTTTCGATCCGGAAAGCGGGACGTTCGAGAGCTTCCCGAGCAACCGCCGCCGCGCCGACGTGCGCCAGATGCTCGGCCGTCCGGGCGAAATGTGGGGCGCGGAATCCGGCACCGACCGGCTGGTGGTGATCCGGGATTAACCGCGCAACCGGCCGCGGCAGGATGCACTGCATGACGCGCGATTCGAATGCCAGCCGCCGGGAGGTGCTGCGCCTGCTCGGCGGTGGCGTCGTCATGGCGGCGGGTGTGCGGCCAACCGCCGCGCGCGAAAGTCGTATCGAAAAACTTATCCATGAGGTGCAGCAATATCCGCAGATTTCGCAGCGGATCGACTTCATCTCCGCCGCGTTGCGCGGCACGCGCTATCTCGGATACACGCTGATCGGCAGTTCGCGCCGGCCGGAAAAATTCGTGGTGCGCGACGACGGATTCGATTGCGTCACTTTTTGCGAAACCGTGCTGGCCGCGGCGGACGCCCGCGACCGCGGCGACTTCGAGACCATACTCAAGAAAATCCGCTATCACAAAGGCGTGGTCGCGTGGCGCGAGCGCAATCATTATTTCTTCGAATGGTGCCAGAACAATGTCGAGAACGGCATTTGCCGCTGGGTCTCCATGCCCGGCGAAGTCGAGATCAAGAAAACCGTCGATTCACAAAAGGGCTTGAGCAGGCGGCGTTTTGCCATGCGCGTCATCCCGCGCGCCGTTTTCCTGGCCAACAAGCCGATGCTGAAACGCGGCGACATCGTCGGCTTTGTGAGCCATCAGCCGGATCTGGATTATTTCCACACCGGTTTCATCGCCTTCGCGCGCAACAGCACGCTGCTGTTGCGGCATGCGTCGGAAAGCCACCACCGGGTTGTCGACGAACGCATGGAGCGCTTTCTCGCGCGCTATTCCGTGCGCTATGTGACGGTGGTTCGGCCGCAGGAGCCAAAACCGGCGGCGTGAGCGTCAGGCCGCGTGCGCCTTCGGCTTCACTTCCGCGGTGTAGTCGTCCATCAGCGTCTTGGTGATGCCGCCCGGGTTGAAATTCCACCGGGCGATTTCCGACACCGCAGTGACTTCCGCGGCCGAGCCGGTGATGAAACACTCGGAGAAATCTTTGAGCTCGTCGGGCAAAATGCGGCGCTCGATCACCTCGATGCCGCGCTTGCGTGCGAGCCCGATCGCCGTCTGCCGGGTCAGCCCGTCGAGGAAGCAGTCGGCGATTGGCGTGTGAATTTTGCTATCCTTGACGAAGAAGATATTGGCGCCGGTGCATTCCGCGATACGGCCCTGCCAATCCAGCATCATGGCGTCGGCATAGCCTTTTTTCTCGGCCGCGTGCTTGGAGATGGTGCAGATCATGTAGAGGCCGGCCGCCTTGGCGTGCACCGGCGCGCATTTCGGATCGGGCCGGCGGTAGTCGGCGAGGTCGAGCCGGATGCCTTTCAGCCGCTGCGCCGGATCGAAATAGCTCGGCCATTCCCAGCTCGCGATCGCCAGATGGATGGTGTTGTTCTGCGCCGAGACTCCCATCATCTCGGAGCCGCGCCAGGCCACCGGGCGAACGTAGGCTTCCTTCTTGCCGTTCTTTTCCAAGACGAGTTTCTTGGCGGCGTCGATCTCGGCGACCGAATAGGGAATTTCGAAGTCGAGCACCTGGGCCGATCGCTTGAGGCGCTCCGAATGCTCGGTGCATTTGAAGATCTGGCCGCCATAGGCGCGTTCGCCCTCGAACACGCAACTGGCATAGTGCAGGGCGTGGCTGAGCACGTGCAGATTGGCGTCCTGCCAGGGCACCAATTTGCCGTCGTACCAAATGACCCCGTCAAGCCGGTCATAGGACTGCGCAGCCATGGCTTCCTCCTTGCCTCCCTTCGCCGCCTTGGTCTAGGCCACCAGTTTGCCGCCGTGATGGCTTATTTTCCGTGCCTATTCCAACACTTTGCGTCGTAGGACAACACCCGGTATGAATGGGTCCGGACCGGTCCTATCGCCGCGCCGCAGGTGCATTCTGGAAAGAAAGGCCGTTTCGGCACGATCATTTCGTCGTCGGTAGCGTTTTTGTAACATAAAAACAAAATATGTCAATATGGCTGACATAAATATGAACGCCAAGGCCGTCGCCGCCAATGGTCTGGCCGAGCGCCCGGCCGGCGCGGGCGCAGCCGCGGCTGCCGAGCCGGTTTGGGACATCATCGAGTTGTTGTTTTTCGCCTACCGCGATTTCGTCGGCGATCCCGACGAGGTGCTGGGCAAGCTCGGCTTCGGCCGCGCCCATCACCGGGTGCTGCATTTCGTCAACCGCAATCCCGGCATGAAGGTCGCCGACCTGCTCGACATCCTCAACATCACCAAGCAATCGCTCGGCCGCGTGCTCAAGCAGCTAATCGACCAGGGCTACGTGGTGCAAAAGGAGGGCGCGCAGGACCGCCGCCAACGCCTGCTCTACGTGACGCCGAAAGGCGAGGCGCTGGCGCTCAAGCTTGCGGGCTTGCAAATGCAACGTATCAACCGCGCCTTCGGCGAGCTCGGCCCCGGCGCACACGACGCCGCGCGCCGCTTCCTCACCGCCATGATCGACGCCGACAACCGCGAGGGCGTGCTGCGGCAGATCGCGCGCGCCGACCGTGCCGCCAAGCCGCGGAGTTAACGCGCGATGGCATTACCAGAGACGCTCGCGGATGATGCACCGCATCTCTTGATCGTCGACGACGACCGCCGCATTCGCGACCTGCTGTCGCGGTTCCTCTCCGGCGAGGGCTACCGCGTGACGACCGCCGACACGGCAGCGGACGCGCGCAGCAAGTTGAAAAGCCTGAGTTTCGACCTGCTCATTCTCGACGTGATGATGCCGGGCGAGTCCGGTTTCGATTTCGCCAAGTCGATGCGCGCCGATGCCAATAACGTTCCGATCCTGATGCTGACCGCGCGCGATGCCGCCGAAAGCCGCATCAAGGGCCTCGAGATGGGCGCCGACGATTACCTGTCCAAGCCGTTCGAGCCGCGCGAATTGTCGCTGCGCATCGCCAACATCCTCAAGCGCGCGCAGCCGGCCGTTGCCAGCCCCGCGGAATCGGTGCGCTTCGGGCCGTTCGTCTATCACCTGGCGCGCGGCGAATTGCGCAAGGGCGAGAAGATCATCAAGCTGACCGACCGCGAGCGCGAGATGCTGCGCATTCTTTCCGGCACGCCGGGCGAGACGGTGTCGCGCATGGATCTCGCCGGCAACGGCGGCACCGTGAGCGAGCGTGCTGTCGACGTGTTGGTCAACCGGCTGCGGCGCAAGATCGAGCGCAATCCCGCCAATCCGCTCTATGTGCAGACCGTGCGCGGCATCGGCTACCGGCTGGTGATCACCACATGACCAGCCTCGACATCGCGAACGGTGTCCGCAGTGCACTGACGCGCCTGCGTGCGGCTTGGGGGTGGTACGACGCGCTGCCGCCGGTGCGCCGCGTGCACCATGCACTCGGTCAGGTCCACGACGGCTGGCGGCGCATCAGCCGCTGGCTCAACAGCGTGATGCCGAAGGGCCTCTACGCGCGCGCGCTGCTCATCATCATCGCGCCGATGGTGATCCTGCAATCGGTGCTCGCCTTCGTGTTCGTGGAGCGGCAGTGGAACGAGGTCACGCAGCGGCTCTCCGCCGGCGTGGTGCAGGACATCGCCGCGCTCATCGACGTCTACAAAGGCTATCCGCAGGACGCCGATCGCGCCCAGATCAAGCGCATCGCGCAGGAGCGGCTCGGCCTGGTGGTCGATTTTCTCCCGCTCGGCGACCTGCCGCCGCCGGGACCGAAGCCGTTCTTCTCGCTGCTCGATTCCGCACTATCCAACCAATTGCGCAAGCAGATCGGCAAGCCGTTCTGGATCGACACCGTCGGCAAATCGGCGCTGGTCGAGATCCGCATCCAGCTCGACGACGCGGTGATGCGGGTGTTCGCCCGCCGCAGCGCGGCCTATGCCTCGAACGCGCAGATTTTCCTGTTCTGGATGGTCGGCACCTCGGGCGTGCTGCTGTTCGTCGCCATCATCTTCCTGCGCAACCAGATCAAGCCTATCCTGCGGCTGGCCGACGCGGCTGAAAGCTTCGGCAAGGGCCGCGAAGTGCCGAACTTCCGTCCGCGCGGCGCGCGCGAGGTGCGGCGCGCGGCCAACGCCTTCATCGAGATGAAGACCCGCGTCGAGCGCTCACTCGAGCAGCGTACGGCGATGCTGGCCGGCGTCAGCCACGACCTGCGCACCGTGCTGACGCGCTTCAAGCTTGAGCTCGCTTTGATCGGCGATTCGCCCGAAGTCGAGGCGATGAAGAAGGACGTCGACGAGATGGCGCGCATGCTGGAGGCTTATCTCGCCTTCGCGCGCGGCGATCTCGGCGAGCAGTCGGCGTCGACCGACATGGCGGCGTTCCTCGAGGAACTCAAGCTCGACGCCGAGCGCAACGGCCACAGGGCGAGCGTGGTGTTCCACGGGCCGCCGATCGTCACCGTGCGGCCGGCCGCGTTCAAGCGCTGTCTCGGCAATCTGGTGTCGAACGCCGCGCGTTTCGCCAAGACCATCGCGATCACCGGCCACCGCGATCACCGTTGGCTCACCGTCACTATCGACGACGACGGTCCCGGCATCCCGCAGGCGATGCGCGAAGAGGTGTTCAAGCCGTTCCTGCGGCTCGACGACGCGCGCAATCAGGACGAGGGCGGCACCGGGCTGGGGCTCGCAATCGCGCGCGACATCGCACGCTCGCACGGCGGTGACATCATGCTGGGTGACAGCCCGCTCGGGGGATTGCGGGCGACGGTGCGGGTTCCCGTTTAAGCCGCCTCTATCTCTTCCTCGTCGCGATAGCGGCGTCGGCGTCGCGTGCCGCGGCAGATCGCGGCCGGAATGCACAGCAGGTCGCCGACGAACCCGTCCCAGCGCTCGGCGCTGGCGAGCCCGCGGTCGAGCGCCGCCATGCTGCGGTCGAGGCCCTCGTCCTCGTCATGCAGCCAGACGCCGAGCACGCGCGCGAACATCAACGCGGCGCCCTGCGCGCGCAGCGCGCCTTTCGGGCCGGAGGCGTTGATGCCGGCGGCCTCCAGCATCCAATGCTGCGAACGCACGGCAAGCGCGTTGAGCGCCGCAGCCAAGCCGGGATTGCGCCGCGCCGAGCGCAGCATCGAGCGCACCGCCTCCTTGTAGGGCGCCATCGCTTCCAGGCGGCGCATCAGCACGTCGAACAGCCGCTCACGCGGCGGCTCGTCCGTCATGTCCTCGCCGCCGGCGAGCACTGCGTGGTCGATGTCCTTGATGTGGGCGGCGTAGATTGCGAGCGTCGAACCGAACTCGGCGCGCAATTGCGACAGCTTGAGGCCGGCGCGGCCGGCGACCTCGGCCAGCCCGATATCCGAAAAGCTCTGCTCGGCCAGCAGGGTCATCAGCGCATCGATCGCCTTGTCGCGGTCAGAGGTTCCGCGCGGCGGCGGCGGGGTCGGCGCTTTGCGTTCGCGTTTGGGCTTGCGGGCCATGGCGGCCTCCCATCGGTTGGAAGCCTTAATGTAGGACCGCAAAGGCGCCAGTTCTAGGGCAGCGAATTAACCCGCCAATTCGCGGCCCCGCCGGGTGGCGGCGGCGATGGCCTTGGTGAGCAACTCGTCGAAGCCGCCGGGGCCCATCAGCACCTCGAGCGCGGCGGCGGTGGTGCCGCCGGGCGAGGTGACGTGCTGGCGCAAGGTGGCGGCGTCGAGATGCGAGCGATGCAGCAGCTCGCCCGAACCGGCCACGGTTTCGCGCGCCAGCCGCGCTGCCAGGTCCGCGGGTAGACCGGCGGCGATGCCGGCCTTGGTCATCGCCTCAACCAACAGAAAGACGTAAGCCGGGCCGGAGCCGGAGAGCGCGGTGACGGCGTCCAACAGCGCCTCATCGTCCACCCATTCCACCTTGCCGATGGCGGCCAGCAGATCGGACGCGACTTTGCGCTGGCGCACCGACACGCGGGCGTTGGCGACGATCGTGCTGATGCCGCGGCCGAGAGCGGCGGGCGTGTTCGGCATCGCGCGCACGATCGCGGTTTGCGCCGGCAGCACGTTCTCCAGGAAACCAAGCGTGCGGCCGGCCATGATCGAAAGCACCAGCGTGCCCTTGCCGACATGGGCGGCAAGCGGCGGCACGGCCTCCGGCGCGCTCTGCGGCTTGACCGCGATTACGATCGCCGCGGCCGCGGCGGGCTTGCCCTTCGGATTGAGCTTGAGCCCGCGCCGCGCCAGTGCCTTGACCGCTTTGCTCGGATGTGGCTCGACCACGACCAGTTTCTTCGGGCTGATCCCGCGCGCCAGCCAGCCGTCGAGCATAGCGCTTCCCATTTTCCCGGCGCCGAGCAGCAGCAGGGGACCGGAGAATTTGCCCAGTGTGTGCTGTTTGGTTTTGCGGGGCGCCACGACATTCTCCGCGGTCATCATCCGCGTAAGCGGATGATCCAGTATCCACTGACGCAGCGGTCAAGTCTCGATGTTTCGGAGTACTGGATGCCCCGCTTTCGCGGGGCATGACAAGAGGGGAAGCTGCGCCGGTTACGCCTCGCCCGAGGTCTCGAACATGGCGGCGTCGAGCGCCTCGCGCGCGCCCTTGCCGGCCCAGACCACGAATTGGAAGGCGGTGAAATAGCGCTCGCAGGCGTCCAGCGCGGTGCCGAGCAGCGCCTCGCATTGCTTGCCGGAGGCCTCCGTGCCGCCCGCCAACACCAGCGCATGACGGTACATAACGATGCCTTCGTTGACCCAGAGGTCGAAATGACCGACCCACATGCGCTCGTTGATCAGCGAAATCAGCGCCTGCACCTCGGCGTGGCGGCGATCGGGAATCCGCAGGTCGAACGCGCAGGCCAGATGCAGCGCCTCGATATCGCCCATCCAGGTGTAGGAGAGCTGGTAGTCGGTCCAGCGTCCGGTCACCAGGATGGTGATCTCGTCGTCGCTGGCGCGCTCGAACGACCAGTCGTTGCCGGTCGCCAGACGCTCCACCACGTCGAGTGGGTTTAATCGGGGTTCGTCGGTATAATTGCCAAGGGACATGACGTCTCCGCTTTGCCGAAGGGAGCGCGAGGAAACGCACGCCACCGCACGCGCACGGCACCGTTGGGCCGGAAGGCCCGGACCGCAGTTGGACGCAGGGAATACGGGGACGGCTTGACGTCGAGAACGAATCACTAGGCCAATCGACTATAACCTGCTCGATTCCGCCCGCCAAAGGCGTCGTTGCCCCAGTAATACGCAGTGATTTGCGAGTCCGTGGCAACCGTGCCGACTCAACTCTCCACAGCGAAAGCTGCGTCAAGTTGAATCAGGTGTGGATAATTCGATCGCGCGGCCAGCAAAAGTGAGAACCGGTTTTGCGTCCGGCCGCGCGATCAATGCCAAAAATATTGGTCAACGGGAAGAGGGCCCGGTTCGCCCGTTCAGTCGAACAGGCTCGACACGGACTCTTCCGACGCCGTGCGCGCAATCGCCTCGGCGATCAGCGGCGCAATCTCCAGCACGCGGATATTGCCGGCGGCCACGACTTCATTGGTCGGCTGAATTGAATCGGTGATCACCAGTTCCTTCAGCCGCGACTTGGCGATACGCGCAACCGCGCCGCTGGAGAGCACGCCGTGGCTGATATAGGCGTAGACCGCCTTGGCCTTCTGCGCGAGCAGGGCATCGGCGGCGTTCACCAGGGTGCCGCCGGAATCGACGATGTCGTCCACCAGCACGCAGGTGAAGCCTTCGACCTCGCCGATCACGTTCATCACTTCGGATTCGCCGGCGCGCTCGCGCCGCTTGTCGACGATGGCGAGCGGCGCGTTGATGCGCTTGGCGAGCCCGCGCGCGCGCGCCACGCCGCCGACGTCGGGCGACACCACCATGACGTTGTCGAGCTCGAATTTTTCGCGGATGTCCCGCACCATCAGCGGTGAGGCGTAGAGATTGTCGGTCGGAATGTCGAAGAAGCCCTGGATCTGCCCGGCATGCAGGTCGAGCGTCATGACGCGGTCGGCGCCGGCGCGCGTGATCAGGTTGGCGACCAGCTTGGCCGAGATGGGCGCGCGCGGGCCCGGCTTGCGATCCTGCCGGGCATAACCGAAATACGGGATCACCGCGGTGATGCGGCGCGCCGAGGCGCGGCGCAGCGCGTCGATGATGATCAGCAACTCCATCAGATGGTCGTTGGCCGGGAACGAGGTGGACTGCACGACGAAGACGTCGGCGCCGCGCACGTTCTCCTGGATCTCGACGAAAATCTCCATGTCGGCGAAGCGCTTGACCACCGCCTTGGTCAGCGGGGTCTTGAGATAGTCGCCGATGGCCTGCGCCAGCGCGGGATTGGAATTACCGGAGACGAGCTTGATCGCTCCGTTCTTGCCAGACATTCCTGATACCCTTTTGGCAGCCGGCTTTCCGCGCGGCGTGGTCATAACAAGGCGGGCAGGGGCCGGCAATACGCGGCGAAAGCCTTGTCCCGAAGTCTTTTGGCGCGGTGAACGGGCGCTTGCCTCAACGCTTGGACGCGCGGCCGGAGGCCGCCAGCGTGATGGTGGTTTCGCGGGCCGATACCGCCGCGGCGACCGGCGGCCGGCTGCGCGGCAGCGGCACCGGACCGGTAATCCTCGGACGCGTCTCCGCGTCGGGCGGCTCCGCGGCTTGCCCGGCGTCGGCCGCCTCCGGATCGGCATCGGCCCTGAAAATACGGAAAATTCCGGCGGCCTCGGGCGAGGTATCGTGCCACCCGAGCGAGGCAAGCTGCGGAAGCGCGGCCAGGGCCGGCGTGTTGGGCGCAACCTCGGGCGAGGTCAGGAAGGCGGCGAGCTGAACCATGCTGCTGCTGGCGATCCGTTTGAGCATGGCGTCGTCGGCGGCGGTCCAGCCGCGGCTGTGCCGGTCCTTGATGGTTTCCTCGCCGGTGATGCGCAAGGCGCGATGTTCATTTTGGTCGAATACGTCCCACACCCAGGACACCGTGGTGTGGTTCTTCGCCACCTTGGCGGCGAGATAGCCGCGTACGCGATAAACCGACGGATTGTCGCGCGATATCACCGCCAGCCGGCGCGCCTGCGCCTCCTCGTTCAAGTCCTGCACCAGCTTGTTAAATTGCGCGGTCGGTGGGCCGTCGATGGATTCAAACGCCACGCTGGCGCCGCGCGGCTGCGCCGCGTTCACGCTCGGCTGGCCGTCGAGCCCACAGCCGGCCAGCGTCAGGACGCCGACGGCGGCCAACAACGGCCGAAACACCCAAATTGCGACGGCGCTCACGGCGCAACGGCGCAGACCCCACTCCATGAACGCCCCTGTCGGCCGTGCTTTTGTTATTGGTCCTCAGGATTGCCCTGACGGTAACGGCTGAGGGGGGCGCGAGTCCAGCTACGAAACCGGCCGGTGCTTGATCAAGAGCAAGGCCGTTCAACCGGCGAGCGCGATGGCGTTGACGTGACGGCCATAATCCGGCTCGCCTAGGCGCGTCATGCGGCGATAGCTGTAGAAACGCTCGGGCTCCGCATAGGTGCACAAGCCGAGGTCCTCGAAATTTTCAATACCGGCACCCGCAACGCGCTCGGCGATATAGCCGGTCAAGTCGAACAGGGCGTGGCCGTCGCGTTCTGAAGCGGTGAAAAACCGCGTATTGGCGGCGTCGGCGGCCAGGAAGCGCTCGACGAATTCTGGCCCCACCTCGTAATTGCGCTGTCGGATGGTGGGGCCGAGCGCCGCCGCGATGCGCCCGCGGTTGGCCCCGAGCTTTTCCATTGCTGCGATCGTCGCCTCGACCACGCCGGTCAGCGCGCCGCGCCAGCCGGCATGGGCGGCGCCGACCACGCCCGCCTGGCTGTCTGCGAACAACAAGGGTCCGCAATCGGCGGTGGAGATGCCGACCGCCAGCCCTAGCGTGCGGGTCACGATGGCGTCGGCGCGCGGGCGGTTCTCGCGCGTCCATGGCTGCTCGGCCACTGCGACGTCGGGCGAGTGGATCTGGTAGGCGGTCAGCAGGCGGTCGGGCGCGACACCTAGCACCGCCGCCATGCGGGCGCGGTTTTCGGCGATTTTGTCGGGAGCGTCATCAGAACCAGTGCCGCCATTGAGCGTGGCATAGACGCCCTGGGAAACGCCGCCGCTGCGCGTGAAGAAGCCGTGGCGAATGCCGGCGAGCTTGGCGAGCGAGGGGGCTTGCAGCGCTTGTCTCATCCGGGGTGCTCAATTCAACGGGTTCTATATATCCCAACACATAATGCGCCAAAGCCGGCGCGGCCACCGATCCCTTTGGCGGCGGCGCTAGCTTTCGAAACCGGGCGGCACGCCGACCGACGGATGCGCGTAAGCGGCGGCTTTGAACAGCGTACCCATGCCGCCGCGGCCGCGGCCGATCAGGCGCGCGAGCGCCGCGTCCACCTCGGTGCCGCGCGCGCCCTCGGCCTGCGCCTTGGCCTTGAGCGTCTCGGCCCGCTTCTCGATGCCGAGTCGCCGCAGGAATTCCGATTGCTCGATCGGACCGAAACTCTGGACGCCCATCGCCTCCACCGCCTGCGCCAGCGCCTGGAAATCCACATGCGCGGTAAGGTCGATGGTGCCGGGCGCGGCCAGCGGATCGGCATAGGCGTGCTGGCCCACCGCTTGCAGCGTTTCGCCGACGGCACTCTTGGCGTGGCCGTAGTCGATCACCAGCGCGGCGCCGCCGTCGCGGGCGATCCGCCGTCCCATCTCCATCGCCACGGTGTCGGAACGCCATTCGAAGATCGACGAGGCCGCCGCCTCGCGCACGGCCGGCGGCAGCACGCGGTCGAAATGCGGGATCGGATCGGCCGCGATGGTGAAGGCGAGTTTGCCCTCGGGATTGGATTCGATGCGGCGCTCGTGCCAGCCGCGGTCGGTCTTGACCGCCTGGTTCACCGGCAAGGCGTCGAAGAATTCGTTGGCGATGATGACGGCGGGTCCGGGCGGCACGTCTCTGAGCGCAGCATGCCAGAACATCGGCACCGGCAACTGCTCGAATGTGCGCTCCTGTTGCCCCTGCAGCACCGGGCTGATTTCGACCAGATGCAGGACGACAGCCGCGCGGAAGGCCGGCATCACCTTGGTGGCGCGCAGCGCGTCGCTCATCATGGTGCCGCGCCCGGGGCCGAGCTCGATGATGCGCAGGTTTGCCGGCTCGCCCATCTGTTTCCAGAGCGCAGCCATCCAGAGTCCGACCAACTCGCCGAACATCTGGCTGACTTCCGGCGCGGTAATGAAATCGCCGCGTTGCCCAAGCGGATCGCGGGTGGTGTAGTAGCCGTGCGCGTGGTCGGTCAGGCACAACGCCATGTATTCGTTGACTGGCATCGGCCCGGCCGCCGCGACGCGCCGGCGAATTTCGGTTTCAAGCGGCGTGACGTCGGCCATGCTTAATTCCGCAGCGGTGGATGCTTCAGCGCATAGACGATGAAACCGACCCCGGCGAGGAACAACGGGATTGACAGCAGCATGCCCATGGTCAGGCCGCCCCACAAGAAGCCGAGCTGAATATCCGGCTCGCGGAAGAACTCGCAGGTCGTTCGCGCGATCGCGTAGCCGACCGCGAAACAGCCGATGATCAGCCCCGGCCGCTTCAGGGCGCCCGCGCGCATCAGCAGCGTCAGCACGATGAACAGCAGCAGGCCTTCCAGCGTCGCCTCGTAGAGCTGGCTCGGATGCCGCGGCAACGGGCCGCCTTCGGGAAACACCATCGCCCAAGGCACGTCGCTCGGCCGTCCCCACAATTCGCCGTTGATGAAATTGGCGATGCGGCCGAGGAACAGCCCGATCGTCCCGACCCCGCAGGTGATGTCGCCGAGCGAGAGCGTTGGGATGCCGCGGTGATGCGCGAACAGAAACACCGCCAGCACGCAGCCGATGAAGCCGCCGTGGAACGACATGCCGCCGTGCCAGACCTGCACGATCTCCAGCGGATGCTCGGTGAAAAAGGGAAGGTTGTAGAACAGCACGTAGCCGGTGCGGCCGCCGAGGATAATGCCGAGCGTTACCCAGAGGATGAAATCGTCGAAATCATCCACGCCCATCGGCGCCTTGCCGCCCCAGAGCCGTTGCGAGCGGATGATGGCGCGGGCATAGAGCCAGCCGAGCAGGATGCCGAAAATATAGGCGAGCGCATACCAGCGGATCGCGAACGGGCCGATATGCACCAGCACCGGATCGAAACTGGGATAGGGAATGACGAACAGGGGCATTGCGGCTCCGGTGACGATGGCGGGCGGCGCGGCGCCGAGACTCGGGGCGCGGCGGTGCTATGTAGCATGCCGGGTCTTGCGGGCCGATGACCGGTTCGCCATTGTTGGGGCGAACGGCGCCGGAGGTGAGGCATGACCCAGACCAGCAACCGCATTTTCGACGAGATGGCGCGCTTGATGAACGACGCCGCCGGGGTCGCGCAAGGGGTGCGGCGGGAATTCGACACCCTGTTCCGCACCCAGGCCGAGCGCATCCTGCGCGAGCTCGACGTGGTCAAGCGCGAGG
Organism: uncultured Alphaproteobacteria bacterium; assembly: GCA_963773115.1. GTDB lineage: Bacteria > Pseudomonadota > Alphaproteobacteria > Rhizobiales > Xanthobacteraceae > Pseudolabrys. The sequence continues at coordinate 351,144 of CAVYZZ010000003.1, forward strand.
AATTCGAGGCGGTCAAGGAGATGGCGCGGCTGGCGCGCGAGGAAAATGAGGCGCTCAAAAGCCGCATCGAGGCGCTCGAGGGCAAGCCGGCTGGCAAGCCCGCCGGCAAGGCCGCCAAGAAGGCCAAGGGTGCGGCCGAAAGCGACTGATTTTTGCGGCGTCTGCGGGCTTTCTTGCCCTTTGCGGGTCGCGCCGCTATAACCCCGCGCGACACGCGGCCCCCGGCACCCCTGGAGGCTTGCCGCGTTCGCGGGCGGCGGAAAAAGCCGCCTTTTCCATTGGCTTAGACGAGGACTTCGACATGGCGACCGTCCAGGAATTGAAGGCGTTCGCGCGACCGAAAGGCGGCAAGGGGGCCGCCCGGTCGGCGCGCCGCTCCGGCCGCGTGCCGGGCGTGATCTACGGCGAGAACAAGCCCCCGGTGATGGTGCTCATCGAGCACGACGAGCTGAAAAAGCGCATCTATGCGGGGCGCTTCCTCACCACGCTCTATGAGCTCGACGTGGAAGGCACCAAGCACCGCGTGATCCCGCGCGACTTCCAACTCGACGCGCTCAAGGATCTGCCGATGCACGTGGATTTCCTGCGCGTGTCGGAAGGCGCCACCATCCGCGTGCATATTCCGGTGCACGTGCTCAACACTGATCAATCGCCCGGCGTGAAGCGTGGCGGCGCGGTCAACATCGTCACCCACACCGTCGAGGTGATGTGTCCGGCCGACGCCATTCCAGTATCGATCGATGTCGATATTTCCGGGCTGGAGATCAGCCATTCCAAGCATCTCAGCGACGTGGCCCTGCCGTCGAACATCCGCGTGATCGGTCGCGCCGACATGACGCTGGTCACGGTGGTGCCGCCGTCCGGCTACGCCGAAGAAATGAAAGCCGCCGCCGAAGCGGCCGCCGCCGCTGCGGCTGCCGCAGCTGCTGCCGCGCCCGGAGCCGAAGGGGCTGCACCCGCTGGAGCGCCCGGCGCAGCGCCCGGTGCCGCCCCCGGTGCCGCGCCCGCGGCTGCCCCCGGTGCGGCGCCCGCCGCGCCGGCACCCGAGAAGAAGTGAGGCGGCGCGTCCGCCTCCTCGTTTGCGTACGCGCTATCGGGATGGGGCGGCGGCGACGCCGTTGAAGCCATGCTGCTCTTCGTCGGCCTCGGCAATCCCGGTCCGCAGTACGCTGGCAACCGCCACAATATCGGTTTCATGGCGGTACAGGCGGTCGCGCGCCGCCACAACATTTCGCCGTGGCGGCGCAAATTCCAAGGCGTGGCGGTGGAAGGCATGCTCGCTGGCGAGCGCGTAACGCTGTTGTTGCCGGGCACTTTCATGAACGAGTCCGGACGCGCGGTGCAGGAGGCCGCGCGCTTCTACAAGCTCGAGGCCGGCCAAGTCCTGGTGTTCCACGACGAAGCCGAGTTGGCGCCTGGCAAAGTGCGGGTGAAAGTCGGCGGCGGAAATGCTGGCCACAACGGCTTGCGCTCCATCTCCGAGCACATCGGTAACGACTATCGCCGCGTGCGCCTGGGCGTCGGCCATCCCGGCGACAAGAACCTGCTGGAGCGTTACGTGCTGCAGGATTTTGCCAAGAGCGAATTGCCCTGGGTGCAGGCGTTGTGCGACATCGTCGCCGAAAATGCGGCGCTGCTGGTCGACGGCAAGGATGCGAGTTTCCAGAACAAGGTGCATCTCGCCATGGCCGCTAAGGGTTTTGGTGACGACAACGGCGAGGAGCCGCCCGGCTCCGCGTGACGACACAAGAAACGAGATCCGGAACACTCCATGGGATTCAAATGCGGCATCGTCGGCCTGCCGAATGTCGGCAAGTCGACGCTCTTCAATGCGCTGACCGAGACGGCGGCGGCGCAGGCCGCCAATTATCCGTTCTGCACCATCGAGCCCAACGTCGGCGAGATCGCGGTGCCCGATCCGCGCCTCGATAAGCTGGCGGCGCTCGGCAAGTCGGCGGAGATCATTCCGACGCGCATTACCTTCGTCGATATCGCGGGGCTGGTGAAGGGCGCGTCAAAAGGCGAGGGCCTCGGCAACCAGTTCCTCGCCACCATCCGCGAGGTCGACGCCATCGTGCACGTGGTGCGCTGCTTCGAGGATTCGGACGTCACCCATGTCGAAGGCAAGATCGATCCGATCGCCGACATCGAAACGATAGAGACCGAATTGATGCTGGCCGATCTCGAATCCCTGGAAAAGCGTGTCGACAACCTGGAGAAGAAGGCTAAGGGAACCGGCGAGGACGCCAAGGAAGCCAAGGAAATGCTCGACCTCATCAAGCGCGCGCTGGTGCTGCTGCGCGAGGGCAAGCCGGCGCGCCTGGTCGAGCGCAAGCCGGAGGAAGAAAAGCTGTTCCATTCCCTCGGGCTGCTGACCTCGGCGCCGGTGCTCTATGCCTGCAACGTCGAGGAAGCCTCGGCCGCGACCGGCAACGATTTCTCGCGCCAGGTCGAGGCGCGCGCCAAGGAGGAGGGCGCGGTGGCGGTGGTGATCTCGGCCAAGATCGAATCCGAAATCGCGGTGCTGCCGCAGGCCGAGCGCGCGGACTTTCTCGACGCGGTGGGCCTGAAGGAGACCGGGCTCGACCGGCTGGTGCGCGCTGGTTACGCGCTGCTGCATCTGGTGACCTATTTCACCGTCGGGCCGAAGGAGACGCGCGCCTGGACCATCACGTTGGGCACCAAAGCGCCGCAGGCGGCGGGCGTTATCCATTCCGATTTCGAGAAGGGCTTCATCCGCTCCGAGACCATCGCCTATGACGACTTCATCGCCTGCGGGGGCGAGACCGGCGCCAAAGAGGTGGGCAAGATGCGGCTGGAAGGCAAGGACTACGTGGTCGCCGATGGCGACGTGATGCATTTCCGCTTTGCGACGTAAGCCATGAAAAACAGGCGTGTCATGCCCCGCGAAAGCGGGGCATCCAGTAACCCCGGCTTCTCGATTGATCGCAAGATTGGTGTTTACTGGATCATCCGCTTTCGCGGATGATGACGTCGGAATGACTACGAAGCTCCATTGGGAAGACTTCCAGCCCGGCGCGGTCTCGGTCTACGGCCCGCGGCTGGTCACGCGCGAGGAGATCGTCGCCTTCGCCGCCGAGTTCGATCCGCAGCCGATGCATCTCGACGAAATCGCCGCCGGCGCCACCATGCTGGGCGGGCTCGGCGCCTCCGGCTGGCACACCTGCTGCCTTTTGATGCGCGTGATCGCCGACGGTTTCATCCTCGATTCCAGCTCCATGGGTGGCCCCGGCGTCGACGAGGTGCGCTGGCTCAAGCCGCTGCGGCCGGGCACGCGCATCCGCGTGCGCACAACCGTGCTCGACACGCGCGCCTCCGGCAGCCGGCCGCACATGGGCCTGGTCAAGTTCCTGTTCGAGGTGCTCGACGAGGGCGACGTCATCCTCATGACGCTGACGACGACGCTGATGTTCGGCCGCCGTGAGCCGGGAGCATTGGCGTGAAATTTTTCGAGGACATTCAGGTCGGAGAGATTTTCACACTCGGCCGCCATAGCTTCGACGCCGACGAGATCAAGGCGTTTGCCAAACGCTTCGATCCACAGCTTTTTCATGTCGACGAGGACGCGGCCGTGCGCTCGCATTTTGGCGCGCTGTGCGCCTCCGGCTGGCACACCGCAGTGGTGTGGATGCGGCTGATGGTCGATTTCCGCCGTGGCCTGACCGAGACGGCGCAAGCGCGCGGCGAGCCGGTCGCCGGCATCGGCCCCGCGCTCGGCTTTCGCGAACTGAAATGGCTGAAGCCGGTCTTTGTCGGCGATGTCATCGACTATGCGAGCGAGGTGATCGAGATGCGGCTTTCCGAAAGCCGGCCGGGCTTCGGGCTGATGACGATTCGATCGACCGGCGTCAACCAGAACGGCGAGCCGGTGATCTCGTTCCTGAGCACCACCTTCGTCGAGCGGCGTCCGGCGCCACCGTGACCGCTTCCGCAGACCGCGCGGGCGCCGCGCCGGCGGTTATTGCACCGGCGCCTTGACCTTCACCTGCCTGACCACCGCGTCCGGCAACACGTCGAGATAGGGGCCGAGCAGGAACGCCTCACCCGAGCCATAACCGTACATGCGGTCATGAGCGTCGATCATCGCACGCACCGGCTGCCGGCAAGCCGCGATTGAGTCGACGATCAGGTCGTTGATCTCGTTTGCCTGCATCGCGGTCGTGCGGCGGGGATCGGCCGACGCCTTGCGCAGGATGCATTCGGTCGCATGCTGCACCAGCGGCAGCAGCGCGGCGTCCTTCTGGCGCACCGACATCTGCATCCAGGCGACGGGATCGGCGGCAGGAGCCGGGGTATCGAGTGAGACATTCAACACAAGCGACAATCCGAACAGGGTTTCGAGAATCATCCTGTGAGGCCTCGGCGAATCAGTTCTGCATCGTGCGTAACGCAGCCCGAGTCACGCCGTCACGCAAAACTTGACTCGCATGCGTGCAAAGACTGCCGCTGTGGAGTCGGAGTCACACGGCCCGGATGCGAACGAAAGGAGTCCGTTTTTCGCTAAGCGATTCAGAAGACTCGGGAAAAAACGGGAACCAAAGGCCGGCCAACGGGTTTGTGACACGCGATGAAGCCAAAGCCGTCAAAAGCGCGTGGACGGCGTCCGCAGCCGATCCTCGACACCGGCGCGGGCGAGCGCATGACCGCAGAGCAGACGGCGCTGCTGCGCCAACTCGCGCGCGACGCCTACGAGCATGACGCGTTCAGTGCGAGTTTGACGCAAACGGAAGCGGCAAAGCGCATCGTCATGCTCAAGGCCAAGCTGACATTGCAGGGCGAGCCGCCGCACACGCTGTAACGGATGCAACACCTTTCCTCAGTCTGGAAATTCGGCGTTAAGGTGACGAAACATTCCGCTCTTGCTATTCCATTGCGGCGTTTACCTTTTCGGCCGCAGAGCCGCTATGCACGGCGCAGTTGCGCTGGATTTTCCGCTCTTCTCGGGCCATATTAGGCAATGAGGAGCGATACCTAATGTCGATGATCAACTACGGGGCGCCGTCCGAGCTGTTCCCCAGCCGCAGCCGCAAGTCGCGCCGCCCGATCGGCTACAAGCGGTTTCCTACTGCGGCGGAAGCCATCCGTTTCGCCATCGAGGAATTGCCGCCGGAGCTGCTGCTCGGCGCCTATCTCGAGGTCGAGGAACAGCGCTTCGATGGCAACGGCATCCGCCGGCTCTACGAGAGCGCCGATTATCCGCTGCCGCGCAAACCCGCCAAAGCCGTCGCCACCAACTGACCTGAACGCCGTCGCTGATCACCGGCCCTTGCCGCACGGCATGATTGCGCGCGGCCGGAGGCGGCGGGCCGCCGCCACCGCAGGGCGGCAAAGAACCCCGCCGAAGCGGGGTCAAGTTTGTGGGAGGATTGCCCGACGCGCGTTCGTAGGTCTCGTCAAGTCGCAACGAACTCGCGGTCAGCGGCCTCATGCGACGTCAACCGCCTCCGAGCGGCGCCACCTTAGGTCGACAGACCCCGGCGGCAGTGGTGGCATGATCCATTGTCCCGCTATCCACAGCCCGCCGGCGCGCGCGACCCCGGTTACCCACCGAATTCACATGCGGCGCCTGCTGCACGACATCGCGCTGGCACAGGCGATCTGCCGTCAGCGACCATCGCCGAATACCGGCGACGGCCGCCGGTATTTTATTGCCTCAACTGGCCGAACGCCGGCCCGGGTTGGGCGGTGTGTGCGGCGCGTCTTTCCATTGCTTGAGGCTGTCGCCGATGACTTTCATCGCCGTCATGGACGCATGGCTCAGGCTGGCGTAACCGGCGATCTCGCGGCTCACGCGCTCACCTTCGTTGCGCAGCATGTCGCGCACGCCTTGCAGCTCGATGATGACGCGGTCGATTTCCTCCATCGAGGCGCCGGAGACGCGCCGGATCAGCGAATTCAGATTATCGGAAATCGGCTCGCTGGCCGCTTCCGCGCCGTTACGCTGCCGGCGCGGGAACGTCACGTCGCGCCGGACGAATTCACGGATCTCACCCTCGAATGCGGTCGCCGCCGCCTGGTCGATATCACCGAGCTTTTGCGGCGCGCGCCGCTCCGGAGCGAATGTCTCCGGGCCGGGGTTTTCCGCAACGCCATTGTCCAAACCAAGCCGCTCGGGTCTGATGGCCGTCATGCTCAAGTCCTCCACAGGCGCAAAACCGTTTGCGCTGACGCTCCCCCCGTCGGGAGATTGCCGCATGGGAGTTGGGCGGTCGTGGGGCAGGCTGTGGGCGGCTTCGGGGCGCGCGCGGGCCCTTACCAGTCCAGCTTGAAGCCGGCGGTGATGTGCTTGGTGGTGACCGGCTGGCCGATATCGCTGACCGCCGTGGTCACATGCAGCGGCCCGAACAGCTTCTGATCTGCACTTAGCGTATTATGCGTGACCGGATCATTGCTGGCCGTCGTGATGCCGGCGGCGAGCGTCGTCCCGGTTGGAGCAATGGTGAGCTTGACCGACTTCTCGTTGCCATAGACTTGGATCGGCCCTTGCGAGTCCGGCGCAGGGGACGGCGGCGCGATCAACGATAAACCCGCCGGGCCGGTCGCGGTCGGTGGCTGGCTGAATGTCTCGGTCACCGAATAGGTGTCTTGAACGGTTACCGAGATATCTTTTCCGACGGGCATCGAATGCTTGAGCGTCCCGCCCAGTCTGCCCTGATCGTTGGTCGGATCCACGCGCGCATCGACCGAGGCAAGATTGGGCACGCCGATGGAGGCCCAGGCGGCGGCAGAGCCAGCGTCTTCGGCCGTCCCGTGAATAGGATTGCCGGGCGCGAAGCCGGTCGCCGGCGCCGGAGCGGTCTTAAGATCGGCCCCGACATTGGCCTCCCAGTCGGCCGCCGCCAGCGGCTGCTTCACCACCACCTTGCTGGTGCCGTCCGGATTTTCCGTGCCGTTGACGGAGAGCTTGTGCGGCTTTGACAGGCTCGGCAGGCGCAGCGGGCGCGGCGATTGCGTACCCGCAAGTTCGGCGGGATCGATCGACAGCGCCTGGCCGAGCAGGGCGCTTTCGTCGGGCGTCAGTGGCTGAGTTGTTTCGTCGGCCGCATTTGCCGGCTGCGGTGCAGCGGCGGGAGCAGTGACGCGGATGTCCTGCGCTTGCGCGGCCGGCAGCGCGGCGAATGCGCAAGCCAGCGCGACGAGTCCCCGCACAGCGCCGCGAAGAGCGCCTGCCCGCATGCCGAAATCTCCCCCGTCAAGTTTGCGTCGATGGTGTTTTTTCGTCGCGCCAGTGTCGGCGCGAACCGGTTAAGCATTGGTTGCGCTTGTGCGGTGGAACTTTGGCAAAGCTATGTTGTCAGCGCGGTATTCGCGCGTCACCGCTGCTCAAGTTATCGGCAACTCGCGGCGATGGCGCTGTTGACGCGCTCGACGTCGGCATCGAGCCGCCCCAGCACGCGCTCGCGCTCGGGCCCGCTCTTGCATACCGCGGTGACCGCGCGCGCCTTAACCAGTTCCATGAAATAAAGGCGGTTGGCGCTGCAGGCATCGGCGCGCTCCAAGGACGCCAGGTGCTGCATGCGCGTCGGCATGGCGGCCACGCTGGCGTTGGCGTCGGCCAGGCTGCGCTGGCAGCCCGATTGCGGCAGCGGGGCGGGCCGCGCCGGCGACGCCAGCAGCGCGGCGGCAAAGGCGGACGGCCCGATCAAGGCGACGAAGGCGATGGCGGCGATGACGAAGCGTTTGATCACGGCGGAACCTCCAGCGTTCCGCCATGGGTCGCGCCGGCCGGCCGAAAGGTTCAACGCCCGGGGCGCGGTTCCACGCCCGGCCTAGGCAAACGACGCCGGATCAGGGCTTCTTGGCGCCGGGCGGGGCGGTGAAGGGGCTGGCGGCGTGCGAGCCCTGCGTCTGCGCCAGTTTGTAGGCCGACAGCTGCTTGGGCTTGTCCTTGTCGGCCTTCGGCTTCTTCTTTTCCTTCGGAACCCGCATTTGACCCTTGGCCATGACGACCTCCTTGGAGACTCGGGAGGCGGGATGGTGATCCAGCGCGGGCGCGCCGGCAAGGGGAGGGGCGAGCCGCCGGTCAGCTCTTCGGCTGGGGCGGCTGCGGCCGCGGCTTGGGCGAGGGTGCCGGCGTGGCGGCGGGCGTCGTGGCGGCCTGCGCCGCCGGCTTGGCGGCCGCGCTCATCTTGTCATTGATGCATTTGTCGACGATGTCGGCGCGCTTATCGAGCGGCAGGTCCTGGCGGCCGTGCTCGGTCGCCATCCAGCATTCCTTCGCGGCTTCCGTGCGCGTCATCGGCTTGGGCGCGGCCTGCGCCTGCGGCGCGCCGGTGCCGTCTGTGTTGCAGCCGGCGAGCGCGCCCGCCAGCAGCACGGCGGCAAGGGCGAAGGCGAGGGCGCGGAACCGAGCGTTCGTTTTCATCGCAAATTGTCCGGAATTCCCGAGCCGCCCCCGGGGATGCTTGAAAGTGCGGCCACTATTCGCAGGCGGCGGGAAATTGCAAGGGATGGGCGCGGTTGAAGTCCCGATGCCGGACAGCTTGCGCGCTTGCGCCGGCGCCACACCTGGCGCGCGCTAGGCAAAAAGTCTAATAGGACGCGAGTCGGGTTTCCTTCCGCTAAGCTCCCCGCATGGACCTCAACGTCAACGACAAGATCGTCGCGAACCCGACGCCCGACGACATCGCTCGCGCCTTCGACGCCAAGACGTTTCCCGACGATTGGTTCGTCGCGCTCCAGACCGAGGACGGCACCTCGCTCGACGCGCTGGCGGACGGCGGCGGCACATTTACCGTCACCTATGCCGACGATCACCTGCGCCGCAAGGCGAGGAACCTCGATGCCGCGGCGGTGCAGGCGGTGTTCGTCATATATCTCAAAGGCGATGCCGACTGGGACCGCGACTGTCCCTGGGACGTGCCCAGCCGTGCCGCGCCTAAGATGCGCTTTGTGCCGGCCAAGTTCGTGACCCTACGCGGCGACAAGGGTGATCAGCCGCCGCTGCCGGCGATGATCGTCATGGTCGTCATCATCAGTTTGGTCGTTATCGCCTTCGCCATCGAGTTCCTGGGTACCTGGCGCCATCCGCGAGCACGTTCCCTACGGCGATTCCGATTTCTTTTGGGCCGGGCTGATCTTCCTCCCCATGGTCGCTCTGGTGGTGGTGGCAATCGTCACCAAGCTCTTCGAATTTCGTGCGGCGCAAGGCTGGGCGCAGACCACCGGGCGCATCGTCAAGTCGCAGATCGAGGTGAAGCGCCATCAATTCGCCGGCGAGCCGGAGACGGTCAAAAACGTGCCGGCGATTCGATACGAATTCCACGCCGGCAACCGCAAGGTGATCGGGAGCCGCATCGGCATCGGCGACGACGCCGGCGGCGCCAACCTCGAAGCGACGCTCAAGCGCTATCCGGTCGGCGCCAATGTCACAGTCTATTACGACGCGGGCGACCCGGCGAAATGCGTGCTCGAGCGCGGCGGCCCGCAGGGCCTGAACAAAAACGACGCGCTGTCGGGCTGCGCCGGCGGCATTGCGCTCCTGGTGTTGTTCGGCGCCGTGGCCTACTGGCTGTTCACGCGCGGGCCGGATTTCATCGCCGCGCATTTCCCCAACGCGGCGAACCCGCAATTTTCGATCTTCGCCGCCTGCTTCGGGCTGGCGGCGCTGCTTTTTTTCATCGGCGCCCGGCGCACGTCCAAGCAGGCGGCGAGCTGGCCTTCGGTGCGCGGCAAGATCGTCACGAGCAAAGTCGAGCAGTTTCAGGAACGCGTCGACGGCCGCCTTGTCACCTCCTACCGGCCGGCGGTCGAATATTCCTACGTCGCCGGCGGCCGCGAACTGCACGGCAACCAGATCAAGCTCCTGGTGCAGGTGAGCGGCAGCGAAGCCGCCGCCGCGCAGACGGTGGCGAAATATCCCGCCGGCAGCGCGGTCGACGTGCACTACGACCCCGCCGATCCGACCCAGGCGGCGCTGGAAAACCCGACCGGCGCGACCTGGATCATCGCCGTGCTGGCGCTCGCCATGTTCGCACTTGCCGCGTGGCAGCTCGGCGTGTTCGGCTGATGGGACCGCAATAGCGATGGATATCGAATTCCCGATCACGCTTCGCGCGAGTGCCGGCAGAAAGTCATCCGCCCTGGCGATCGGTGCCTTCTTTGTCGTTTGCGGTTTCTTTCTCATCGGAGCGCAAGGGACGACGCGGGTGGCGTTTTTCGGTCAAGTCCCGAAACATGACATGGGCTATTTCATCTTCTTTCTCGGAATCTTGATCGTGGCCTGCGTGGTGCGTGTGATTGCGAGCGGACACCCGGCGCTGGTCCTGAATGCCGACGGTCTCGTCTACACGCCCCTCTTCGGCGCGCCGCGCCGGGTTTCATGGGCCGAGATCGCCGAGCTCACCTTCGAATCCGACAGATACCAGGGCTGCGTCAAGATTCGAACGCGCGCGGGCAAGCATGTGGAGATTCCCGCGTTCCAGGGTTCCGCCGACGACATGTGCATTCTCATACGGCGCGGCGCCGTCGCAGCCGGCAACACAGGCATTCCCGGCGATTGAATCTGCGGCGGCCATCGGCGCCTGCGTGCGGACAAGCATCATCGCCCCTGTTCATAAGGGCGCGCTCAAGCGCCCGTGTTATTTGGCCGGCGCTGGGTGCGCCGTCGTCCATCCCCGCTTGCGCGGGGCCGTCTTGTTGCCTCACGCCGACGGGGGTGAGGGGCAGTCGCCCCCGGGCAAAAACCCGAGGGGATGGAGCGCCGCGTGGCGCATCCAACCGATCCGCGCCGCGCAAACAAGCGGACGCCGTTGGCGTCCCTCATCTGCGCTTGGCGGCGCGGGCACCCTTGGCGAAGGGTGCGCGCCCCGCGGCGCTCCACCCAGACAAGCTTGCGCAGTCTGGGCTTATTTAGCGGCTTTTCTGTCCCCGGCGCCGTGCTTCCGGGCGGGACAAGAGGGGGCGCGCGCTATGAGCGCCCCTTATCCGGCGGGCTTCCGCCCGCCTTCGTTCCCGCCGCGTCCAGCCCTTCAAGGGCAGCCGGTCGTAATGCCGGCGGACGGCTGGCCAGGGCCTCCCGGGTGCGGGGATCACGTTTATCCCCGCCCGCGGGCGCCGCACCCACCCCGCTCACCATGACGTCTCATGAGAACGCCCCGAGTGTGGGTGGGATGAAATGTGTATAGAGCACGATAGGAATATAGTCAAGAGACCCGACTAAGATTTCCAGCGGTCGTTGCCGGCGAGCCAACGGGTCCGTGCGAAGCGCGGCCCGATGGCAAACGCCGCGAGACCCGGGACAACGCGGGTTTTGTCGCCGCATCGCGGACGGCCGGGCGTTATAATCCCGGCCCGTCGAACAGGAGCCGGCGATGCGCAAGGGCGCGTGCTTCGTTGCAGGGATGATCGCGCTGCTGCTGGCGGGCGCTGCGCCGCCCGCCGTCGCGGCCGGCGCCGCCCGCGCGGACATCAAAGCCGCGCTGGTGCAATGGAAGGACGACTTCAACGCCGGCCGCGCCGGCAAGGTCTGCGATGTCCGTCGTCAGATAATTTGAGACAGATGGCGGTTTGATTTACAGGACGATCCGGCTCATCTGATTTTAGTTTATGCGGCTTTCTTTTGGTGCTGCAAGCGTCGTTTTTGGATTGTGTTTCGTTTGATCCTTTCTCTTTCCAGCAAGATTGTTTGACCGCGCCCGAAGTACACATCGGCCGGTGTCAGATTGCTCAAGCTCTCATGATAGCGCCGATGGTTGTAGTGATCGACGAACCGGCCAATGCTGGCCTCAAGATCGCCCGGCAGGTAGTAGTTTTCCAAGAGGATGCGGTTCTTGAGCGTCTGATGCCAACGTTCGATCTTGCCCTGGGTCTGCGGATGGTAGGGCGCGCCGCGAACGTGTCCCATGTTCTGTGCACCCAACCAATCTGCCAGATCAGCGGAGACGTAGCTGGAACCATTATCACTGAGCAGACGCGGTTTATGGACGACCCGCGCCTGGTCACAGCCTGAGGCTGCGAGAGCCAGATCCAGCGTGTCGGTCACATCCTGCGCCTTCATCGTCGTGCACAGCTTCCAGGCGATGATGTAGCGCGAGAAGTCGTCCAGCACCGTGCTGAGATAGAACCAGCCCCAGCCGGTCACCTTGAGATAGGTGAAGTCTGTCTGCCAGAGCTGGTTTGGCGCCGTCGTCTTGTCTTTGAATTCGTCGGCTGCCTTCATGACGATGTAGGCCGGGCTGGTGATCAGATCGTGCGCTTTGAGCAGCCGGTAAACCGAAGCCTCTGACACAAAATAGCCGGCTGTATCGGTGAAGCGCGTGGCCAGTTCCCGTGGGGATAGCTCCGGCTCATCCAACGCCAACTGAACAATCCGCTCGCGTATTGCGTCCGGGATGCGGTTCCAGACGCGCTTCGGACTTGGTGATTTATCTTCCAGTGCTTCGGGGCCGCCGGTCTGCAGGCGATCGTACCAGCGGTAGAACCTTGCAGGCTGGATACCCAGCTTTGCCAGCGTCCAGCGCACCGGCAGATGGGATTGCTCGACCAGACGGATGATCTCCAGCTTCTCGGAGGCGGGGTATCTCATTCCTCGTTTCCCCCATCCGCGATCATGCTTTTTTTGAGCAGACGCAGTTCGAGCGCTTGTTCAGCCACCACCGCCTTGAGCTCCTGCGCCTCACGCCGCAGGTCCTTGACCTCGCCACTGGTCGCGGCCCGCACCGTGTCACCCGCCAGACGACGCTTGCCGGCCTCCAGAAACTCCTTGGACCAGGCGTAATAGAGGCTCTCGGCAATGCCTTCACGGCGGCATAGTTCAGCAATGCTGGACTCGCCGCGCAGGCCATCCAGAACGATCCGGATCTTCTCTTCGGACGAATGGCGTTTGCGGGTGGCCCGACGGATGTTCTTTACGAGCCGCTCAGACGACAATTCAGGGTGCACGGATTTCTGTCTCATCTCCACTCCTCGATGGTTACGATGAGCCAGAAATCCTCCGTTCCTCAAGCCGTTAAATCTGTCTCACAGGCGCTGATGCCGGACATGCGTACAGAAAGAATTTTGTAATCTGCGAGGTCCGGATTTTCTGCAGTCGCTTTTTCTAAAAATGAATCAATTGAAAATACGTTCGTAGATAATCCAAGAGAGTAGGCCTTTCTATGCAAACCTCTGTCTTCTGTGATAATTGCATCAACGCGTCCGGCAATCAGTTCGTTTAACAACGTCGTGTCCGCTATATCGTTCGCGGTCACGTCAAATTTGCGAAGTGGGATGATGTTGGCCTGGTCGGGAGCTATCGATTTTAGAACTGAGTAGCTTTGTAATTTTTTCTCAAATGATGCAGCAACGCGGGCATCTTGGTGGCGGTTGATTTCATCGACTGAAATAGGGTGAACACATTTCTCAAACTTCAAGCGGTCAAGCCATCTGAACAGAATTCCTATAGAGGAGTTTACGACTGTTGCCGCTTCGCGATGAATAATGATGTTTGTATCGAGAAGAACGCGCACGAACATGCCCCGGTTGCGCAGCAACGAAGGCAATTAGACTACAACTAAAAGGGGCATACCAGCCTACTGCCGCCGGCTGCTCTTAAACCCACCCCTTTGCCCCGGCCGGCCCATCTTCGACCGCGGGCTGTCCGCCCGTGCCGGCTTCACCTCGTGGGTGAGCGCGATGCCCATTTCGTCGAGGCGGAGTTTGTGGGGCGCGGGCGCAGCCGCGCAGTGTGCTAGAGCCTGCACCCAACCGCTCGTTCTTTCGCGCGAGACACCGTGCCAGCCCAGGCGCAGGGCGGCTTGCCGGCGCGCGTGACCGTCACTCTAACTTTCCCAGGCGGCACCAGATACACGGCCTTCGATGTGATCGGGCATTTTTCGCCGTTGATGATCACTTTGTAGTCGCGCGGCGCAGCCGGACTGACTGTGAGTCGGATGGTCGCGTAATTCTCAAAAAAGCCCGCGTAGGGAACACACCCCATCGCACGCCGAATCAATCCGGACTGTTCGATCGTGCTCACCGTAACGGACCCGTGCGGGGTCGTGAACGTCTGCCGCTAGCCGCTGTCGGATGCGCCAGCCAGCTTGATCGTGGCCTCGCGCAAACCGCGCGCGTTTCCCTGGACGTAAAGCCCGCCGAGCTAGCTGCCTTGACGAATTCGGCCGCGCGCGCCTGGCCGAGTTCCTTCGCCACGGGCGCCGTAATGAACGCTCCGGCCGGCGTGAAATCTTTCGCCGATTGCGCGGAGGCCACCGCGCACAGGCACAGCAGGAAGGACCCGGCCCACAAGAGTCGCGTTGGATATTCACCCCCGAAAGCAATGCGAGCGCGTAGCATACATCAACGGCATGTCCGATGAACCCCGCGTCCCAACGATCACGATCGACTCAACTCAATTTCAACGGCGCGCCGCCCTTGATGAGGCCGGCGAGGTCCTTTTCGTAAGGAACGCGCGTCGATTCGACGTAGCGAATGAGCATGTTGAACCACGAGACCAGCAAAATAATCTCGCACGTGCCGTCTTTTCCGAAACGATCGAGCAGCGCGCCGAGCGTCTCATCGCCGATGGAGAAGCTCTCGGTGATTTCCTCGGCTGCGGCGCAAACCAGATTGCCGTCGTCGCCGAGCTTTTCTACAGGTCCGTCAGATCGGAGCGCCGCAATCTCGGCCTCCGTCATGCCGAGCTGCTCGGAGAACAACAGATTGTGCCGGTATTCGTAGTAGAGCCCGTATTTGATGGCGATCCGCAGATACATGTATTCGCGCAGCTTCGGGTCGATCTTACCGTCGTGAAACAGCTGGTCGATCAGCGTGGTGATCGACAGGAAGCACTGCGGGACGTGCGCGAACATCCGCAGGTTGTTGAGCGGCGGCAATTGCGCCAGTCGCCGGCGGATGTCCGGCCCGAGGCTCGCTTCATCCGGCAGCGGAATTGCGACCTTGCTTTTTCGGGGTTCGAGGGGCGGCGGCATTGGCGTCTCCTTCACTGAGGAAGCTTGAACGGAGATCAGACGCATCGCAATTCTATCGGGAAGCTTGCGGATGCGCACGCGCGGGCGCCTCACCGCCGCCGGTTGCTCTTGAACCCGCCCCGCATTCCCGGCTTTCCCATCTTCGAGCGCGGGCTGTCCGCCCGTGCCGGCTTCACCTCGTGCGTGAGCCCGATGCCCATCTCGTCGAGCTCGGGCTTGCGCGGGCGGCTCTCGTTACCTCTCCCCGCCGCGCGGGGAGAGGTCGGATCGCGCAGCGATCCGGGTGAGGGGGCTTTTCCGCGAGTCCGAGCGTTTCGAGACGCCCCCTCACCCCGACCCTCTCCCCGCAAGCGGGGAGAGGGAGTTTTCGCCGTCGGATTGTCGAGCACCGCCAGCTCGGTCTGCCGCAGCCGCTTGATCTCGTCGCGCAGGCGGGCGGCCTGCTCGAAGTCGAGATCGGCGGCGGCCTCGCGCATGCGCGTCGCCAAGTCGGCGACCACCGCTTCCAGATTGTGGCCTATTGTTGCGGCCTCGCCGAACTCGCCTTCGCCATCAGCACCGCCTGTGGAAATGAGCACGTGGTCGCGCTCGTAGACGCTGTTCATGATGTCGTGGATCGAGCGCTTGATGCTCTCCGGCGTGATGCCGTGCGCGGTGTTGTATTCGACCTGCTTCTCGCGCCGGCGGCTGGTCTCCTCGATGGCGCG
Source organism: uncultured Alphaproteobacteria bacterium (assembly GCA_963773115.1). GTDB lineage: Bacteria > Pseudomonadota > Alphaproteobacteria > Rhizobiales > Xanthobacteraceae > Pseudolabrys. The sequence continues at coordinate 366,781 of CAVYZZ010000003.1, forward strand.
CTGCATCGAACCGGTCATCTGGTCGGCATAGAGCACGACGCGGCCGTCGACATTGCGGGCGGCGCGGCCGATGGTTTGGATGAGCGACGTCTCGCTGCGCAGGAAGCCTTCCTTGTCGGCGTCGAGAATGGCGACCAGCGCGCATTCCGGAATGTCGAGGCCCTCGCGCAGCAGGTTGATGCCGACCAGCGCGTCGAAGGCGCCGAGCCGCAGGTCGCGGATGATCTCGATGCGCTCCAGCGTGTCGATGTCGGAATGCATGTAGCGCACGCGGATGCCCTGCTCGTGCAGATATTCGGTGAGGTCTTCCGCCATGCGCTTGGTCAGCACGGTGACCAGCGAACGGTAGCCGGCCAGCGCCACCTGCCGCACCTCGCCGACCAGGTCGTCGACCTGCGTGCGCGCCGGGCGGATTTCCACCGGCGGGTCGATCAGGCCGGTGGGGCGGATCACCTGTTCGACGAACACGCCGCCCAATTCGTTGAGCTCCCAGGCGCCGGGCGTGGCCGAGACGGCAAGCGTCTGCGGGCGCATGGCGTCCCATTCCTCGAAGCGCAGCGGGCGGTTGTCCATGCAGGAGGGCAGGCGGAAGCCGTATTCGGCCAGCGTCGCCTTGCGGCGGAAGTCGCCACGGAACATGCCGCCGAGCTGCGGCACGGTGACGTGGCTTTCGTCGCAGAACACCAGCGCGTTGTCGGGCACGTATTCGAACAGCGTCGGCGGCGGCTCGCCCGGCTTGCGGCCGGTGAGATAGCGCGAATAGTTCTCGATGCCGGCGCAGGCGCCGGTGGCCTCCATCATTTCGAGGTCGAAGGTGGTGCGCTGCTCTAGCCGCTGCGCTTCCAAGAGGCGGCCGGCGGCGTTGAGCTGGTCAAGGCGCGCGCGCAGCTCGGCCTTGATGCTGGTCATGGCCTGGATCAGCGTCGGGCGCGGCGTGACATAGTGAGAGTTCGCGTAGACCTTGACGAATTCCAGCTCGTCGGTCTTGGCGCCGGTGAGCGGGTCCATCTCCTCGATCTTCTCGATCTCGTCGCCGAACAGATGCACGCGCCAGGCGCGGTCCTCGTAGTGCGCCGGGAAGATGTCGAGCGTGTCGCCGCGCACGCGGAACGAGCCGCGGAAGAAATCGCCGCCCGAGCGCTTGTATTGCAGCGCCACCAGGTCGGCGATCAACTGGCGCTGGTTGATCTGGCCGCCCTGTTTGAGGGTGAAGGTCATGGCCGAATAGGTTTCCACCGAGCCGATGCCGTAGATGCAGGACACCGAGGCGACGATGATGACGTCGTCGCGCTCCAGCAGCGCGCGCGTGGCGCTGTGACGCATCCTGTCGATCTGCTCGTTGATGGAGGATTCCTTTTCGATGTAGGTGTCGGTGCGCGGGACGTAGGCCTCCGGCTGGTAGTAGTCGTAATAGGAGACGAAATATTCCACCGCGTTGTCGGGGAAGAACGACTTGAACTCGCCGTAGAGCTGGGCGGCCAGCGTCTTGTTGGGCGCCAGGATCAGCGCTGGCCTTTGCGTTGCCTCGATTACCTTGGCCATGGTGAAGGTCTTGCCGGAGCCGGTCACACCGAGAAGAACTTGCGTGCGGTCCTGGCGCTGCACGCCTTCCACCAGGTCCTTGATGGCGGCGGGCTGGTCGCCTTGCGGCTCGAACTCGCTGGCGATCTTGAGCGTGATGCCGCCTTCGGATTTTTCCGGCCGCGGCGGGCGGTGCGGCGTCCACGGCACGGCGGAAAATTCCGGCCGGCCCTCGCGCAGCAAGCGGTCGAGCGACTGCTGGCTGGCGAGCGCGGTGAAGCCGCCCGGCTGCGTCGGCAGGTCGGCGCGCGGCAGGCGGTATTTCCCGTCTTTCTTTTCTTCACCTCTCCCCGCTGGGCGGGGAGAGGTCGCCGACCGAAGGTCGGCGGGTGAGGGGGTATCGCCGGATTGCGCAGTCCCCTCATCTGGCTCGCCACCCTCGCTCTTCAAGCGGGGAGCGGGAGATGACGTGTCGTCGTTGTCGCCCAGCCCGAGTTCTTTCGCCAGCGCGGGATCGAGCCCCGTGATCGGCGAGCCGGTGTAGTCACTTTGCGGCGCTTCGCTGAAACCTTCGCGCGACGATTTGCGCGCGGTGTGGGCGGCGGAGAAATCCTTGCGCCGCTCCCACGACGTGTCCGGCGGCGGCGACAGGTTCGGATTTTGGCCGGTGCTCGGACCGAGGCCCGCGGTGCCCTTGTTGATGGCTGGATTGAGCAGGTCGGCGAGCGCGTCGGGCGTCGGCGGCGCGTCCGGGCGTGCGGCCTTGGCCCGCGTCGCGCGCGCGGGGTCTTTCTTCGGCTTTTTCGGAGGGGATTTCGCCATTCGCCTGAATATGGGGCGAGTCCGCGCGCGGGGAAAGGGCGGTTGCGCAGCGATGCGGCGCCGGACCATTGTTCCCTGTCCGTGGGCGGTGAGTCGATGATCTATCTCGTCCTGAAATTTCTGCACGTGCTGGGCGCCATCGTGCTGCTCGGCACCGGCACCGGCATCGCCTTCTTCATGGTGATGGCTCACCGCAGCGGCGATGCCGGCCATATTTTCCGCACGGCCAGGACCGTGGTGCTGGCGGATGTCATCTTCACCGCGACGGCGGTGGTGGCGCAGCCGGTCACCGGCTTTCTGTTGGCGCGCGAGCTCGGTCTGCCGCTGACCGAAGGCTGGCTGCTGCTGTCATACGCGCTCTATGTCTTGGCGGGCGCTTTCTGGCTGCCGGTCGTTTGGATGCAGATGCGCATGCGCGACCTTGCCGCGGCGGCGCTCGCGCGCGGCGAGGCACCGGGCGCCGACTATCGCCGGCTGTTCCGGCTATGGTTCGCGTTCGGTTTTCCCGGATTCGGTTCGGTACTGGCGATCGTGTGGCTGATGATCGCCAAGCCGGCATTTTGAGCGATTGTGACAATGGCGGCAGATGCGACACGCGTTCTGGTTCTCGGTGCTTCCGGCCTGATCGGGAATTTCGTCGCGGCGGATCTCGCCCGGCGCGGATTTTCAGTGATCGCGGCGGCGCGGCGCTTCACACCCGCGCAGTTGAATTTGTTTGGCGGCAATGCGCGTGCGGCGCCGCTCGTCGAGCTAGACGTCGCGGCACTCGCGCGGTTGCTGCAAGAAAGCGACGCCGATGTGGTGCTCAATTGCGTCGGCGTGCTGCAGGACAGTGCAAACGACGACACGCGTGCTGTTCATGCGGCCTTTGTTGAACGATTAATCGCGGCCATGCGCGCCGCCAAGCGGCCGATCCTGCTCGTGCATGTGTCCATTCCGGGTACCGCCGAGGACGACCGCACAGCATTCGCCAGCAGCAAGCGTGCGGCCGAGCGGGCGATCATACAATCCGGCGTCGCCTACGCGATCCTGCGGCCGGGCTTTGTGTTAGCGCCGGCCGCCTATGGCGGCAGTGCGCTGCTGCGCGCTGTCGCAGCGTCGCCGTTCGACTTGCCGGCGGCGCTCGCTGCCCGTCCCTTTGCCGTCGTCGCGGCGGAGGATGTTGCCGAAACCGTTGCCGTGCTGGCGCAGCGCTGGCGGGGGCCGGACCGCGGCGAGGCCGCGTGCTGGGAACTCATGGTGCCGGATACGCGATCGCTCGGCGACGCCGTGGTGAGTTTGCGCGCCTGGCTCGGCAATTCCTGGCTTTGGCACATTCCTGTGCCCGGCCTGCTGCTCACGCTCGCCGCCTGGGCCGGCGACCTTGCCGCGTGGCTCGGCTGGCGGCCGCCGATCCGCTCGACAACCCTCAGGGAGTTGCAGCGCGGCGTCACCGGAGACCCCGGCGCCTGGATGGCGGCGACCGGCATCGCCCCGCTTCAGCTCGACGACATCTTGCGTGCGCATCCGGTAACGGTGCAGGAGAAATGGTTCGCACGGCTTTACCCGCTCAAGGCGCTGATCGTCGCCGGCCTTGTCATTTTCTGGTGCGCATCCGCGCTGATCGCGCTGACCGTTGCCTATCCGGCCGCGGTCGCCATCTTGACCACGCGCGGATATCCGGACGCAGAGGCGCAATTAATGACGGTAGCCGGCAGCGTCATGGACTTCGGCATCGGCCTGGCGATCGCGTTTCGGCGGACCTGCCCTTTCGGGCTGATCGCCGGCATCGCCGCATCGCTTTTCTATATGGTCGGCGCGGCCGTGCTGACCCCCGATCTTTGGATCGAGCCGCTCGGCGCGCTGGTCAAGACGTTTCCTGCCATCATCCTGATGCTCGTCGCCCTCGCCATTGTGGACGACCGGTAGCCGCATGAGCGCGCCCGCCGCTATACCCGAAAACATCGGCAAGAAGGGCGGCCCCGGCCTTGTGCTCTACGACGGCGTCTGCGTGCTGTGTTCGGGCTGGTTTCGCTTCGTCGCCAAGCGCGACCGGCGGCACAAATTCTTGTTCACCGCCATCCAGTCGGACTACGGCCGTGCGCTGGCGCAAAAGCTCGGCATCGATCCGGTAGAGCCGCAGACGAACGCGGTCCTGCTCGACGGCGCGGTTTATCTTTATTCGGATTCGGCGCTGGCCGCGCTTGCGATCTTGCCGGGGTGGCAATGGACGCGGGTTGTGAAATGCGTGCCCAAGCCGCTGCGCGACCGCGCCTATCGTGTGATTGCGCGGAACCGATACAAATTGCTTGGCAAGCGTTCGACCTGCGACCTTGGCGGCGTGCAGTACGCCGACCGCGTGATTTCCTGATTAGGCCGCCTTCTTCCACAGTTCCTTCGATGCCCTTCTTGCGCCCTCGGCCAGCGACGCAAGCTTCATCCAGACGATCTTGCTGTCGACCTGCACCCGCCCGGCGAAGGTGCCGAAGCCGCAATCGACGCCGGCGATGACGTTATCGCGCCCGACCACAGAAGCGAAATTGGCGATGCGGTCGGCCACCAGCTCCGGGTGCTCGACGAAATTGGAGGTGGAATCGGTCATGCCCGGGATGATGATCTTGCCGGCCGGCAATTTGACGTCGCGCCACACCTTCCATTCGTGCTCGTGGCGCGGATTGGCCGCCGGGAACGACACCGCGTGCGGGCGGCCGGTCAGCACGATGTCGATGATGTCCTTGATCTCGACGTCGGTGTGGTGCGGCGCCACGGTCGAGCCCCAGCACACATGCATGCGCATGCGTTCGGGGGACAGGTCGCGCACCGCGTGATTGAGCGCGGCGATGTTGATGGAAATGATTTTGCGGTAGTCGGCGAGCGGCAGGTCGAGATAGGTCGTGTGGCGCAGCATGGCGAGGTCGGGGCAGTCGAGTTGTAAGACGAAACCCGCTTCGACGATCGCTTGGTACTCCTTCCGCATCACCTCGGCGAGCGCGAAGATGTATTCCTCGTCGGTCTTGTAGAAATTATTCTTCAGGTAGCGCGCGATCTGTCCGGGCGAGGGCGAGGTCATGAAAATGTCCTCGCATTTGGCGCCGGCCAGCGCGTTCTTGGCGGTCTGGATGTCGGCTTCCGCCGCCGCCCAGTCCTTCCAGCCCACCGGGCCGTTGCAGGCCGGCCGGTGCTGGAACGGCGAGGCGAAGTGCTTGAGAATCTCCGCGAGCTCGGGGAATTCCGGCTCGCCGGTGCCGAGCGGCGGCGCGCTCGGGCCCTCGTAGCCGGTGAGCCGCTGCAGCACATGCACGGTGTAGTCGGTGCGGCCCTGCTCGCCGTCGTTGATGATGTCGAGGCCGCATTCGAGTTGCTTGCCCACGACGTATTTGACCGCCTCGGCGACAGCCGTCTGCAATTCGGCGCGGCGCGAGCCCGGCTTCTTGTCCTCGGCCAGCAACAGTTCCACCACTTTCGGGGTGCGCGGCAGGCTGCCGGTGTGGGTGGTGAGGATGCGGTTGGTGCTGCGGTGCATGACTTGTTCTTTCGTTACCTGTGATCTTTTCCGAAAACCGGTTTTCCCTTTTCGGGATCACGCGGTCAGAAGCCCTGCACGACTTCGGTGACGTGCTCCACCACCGGCGGCGACGCGAAGTAGGAACCGACCAGCCGGCGCCATTCCTGGAAGTCGGCGGAGCCGCGGAAATGGACGGTGTGGTCCTCCAGCGTAGCCCAGCGCACGAACAGCCGATAGCGCTGCGGAAATTCGTGCGAGCGCGTCAGCATCATGGCGCTGCAACCCTTGGCGCGCTTGAAGATCGGCACGGCGGCGGTCACGCCGGCCTCGAACTGGCTCTCCATGCCGGGCGTAATGTCGAGCTGGACGATTTCGAGGATCATGGGGAAAAGCCTTCGCGACAGGGACGGGAGGTGAGGCGCGGCATTATGATCGGAGGCCCCGGCGATGAAAAGGGCGGGACACGGCCCACCGCTTGCCGGAACCAAGCAGATGAAGAGGCGTTGGCCCACCGGGGTGTGGGCCGTCATTTCACCGACCAAGTAAGAGACGGCCCATGTTCTCATTCAGGTTGAAACATTTGCGGTGGCCGTCGGTGTTGCTGTTGTGCGCCGTGGTGCTGGCCGGCTGCTCGTCGACAACCTCCACCTTCCTAGACCCGCACGGGCCGGTTGCGGCTTCGCAGCGGCAACTGTTCTTCGAGATCATCGGCTGGATGATGATCGTGGTGGTCCCGGTCTTTGTCCTCGTGCCGCTGTTTGCCTGGCGTTACCGGCGCAAGAACACCGCCGCGCAGTACCGGCCGGATTGGACATTTTCCACGCCGCTCGAGGTCGTGGTCTGGGGCGTGCCGGTCGCGATTGTCGCCATTCTCGCCGTGGTGATCCTTTCCAAGGAAACGCAGCTCGATCCTTACGCGGCGGTCCCGTCGCAGGAACCGCCGCTCGAGGTGCAGGTGGTCGGTCTCGACTGGAAGTGGCTGTTTGTCTACCCGAATGAGCAAATCGCCACAGTCGGCTTCGTCGGCCTGCCGTCCGGCCGCCCGGTGCGCTTCCGGCTGACCAGCGACAGCGTGATGCAATCGTTCTTCATTCCGGCGCTGGGCAGCCAGATCTACGCCATGGCCGGCATGGTGACCAAACTGAACCTCAAGGCCGACCGGCTCGGCGAGATCATCGGCCGCAACACGCAATTCAACGGCGACGGATTTCAGCGGCAGCACTTCACCGTTTCGGTCCTGGCGCCGAAGGACTTTGCGGCCTGGGTCGAGACGGTGCACGCGCGCGGTAAACCGCTCGACGGCGCGACGTATCGTGTGCTGTCGCGGCGCAGCACGGCCGCGCAGGCCAAGGCGCAACTCGGCATGGCGCAGGACCAGACGGCGAAGTCGGTGCTGTATTTCTCCGGCGTCAAGCCGAACCTGTTCGCCGACATCGTCGGCAAGTATCACCAGCTCGCCAAGACCGGCGCGGCCAATTGACCTGAAGGCGTGCCATGAACGGGACCGACTGGTGGCATCTGATTTTCGGCAGGCTGTCCTACGACGCGCTGCCTTTCTATAGCGCCATCGCCGCCGGCGGGGCATCGGTCGTGGTCGGCGGGGCGGTCTGCGTGGTGGTCCTTATCACCTGGCTCGGCAAGTGGCGTTATCTCTGGACCGAGTGGTTCACCAGCGTCGATCACAAGCGCATCGGCATCATGTACATCGTGCTGTCGCTCATCATGCTGACTCGCGGGGTAATCGAAGGGTCGATGATGCGCATGCAACAGGCGCTGGCGTTCGATTCCGCCGGCTATCTGGCGCCCGATCATTTCTCGCAGCTTTTCAGCACCCACGGCACCATCATGATCTTTTTCATGGCGATGCCGTTCCTGACGGGGCTGATCAATTTCGTGGTGCCGCTGCAACTCGGCGCGCGCGACGTTTCGTTCCCGGTGATGAACGCGATCAGCCTGTGGCTGACCGCGGGCGGCGCCGGGCTGATGATGGTGTCGCTGGTGATCGGCAAGTTCTCGACCGGCGGCTGGAGCGGCTATCCGCCCTATACGGAGGCGACATTCAATCCCGGCGTCGGGCCGGATTACTGGATCTGGGCGCTGACGCTCAGTTCAGTCGGCACGACCATGACCGGCATCAACTTCGCCGTGACTATCTACAAGCGGCGCGCGCCGGGCATGGGCCTGTTCTTCATGCCGTTGTTCTGTTGGACGGCGCTGTGCACCAGCATCCTGATGATCTTCGCCATGCCGCCGCTCACGGTCGCCACGGCGCTACTGGCGCTCGACCGCTATCTCGACATGCATTTCTTCACCAACGCCCTCGGCGGCAACATGATGAACTTCGCCAACCTGTTCTGGCTGTTCGGCCATCCCGAGGTCTACATTCTCATCCTGCCGGCCTTCGGCGTCTATTCGTCTGTCGTCGCCAATTTTTCCGCCAAAACACTCTACGGCTACACGTCGCTGGTCTATGCGACCATGTCGATCGCGGTGCTGTCCTTCACCGTCTGGCTGCACCACTTCTTCACCATGGGACAGAGCGCCAATATCAACGCGGCCTTCGGCATCGGGACGATGCTGATCGGCATTCCGACCGGCGTCAAAGTCTACGACTGGATCCTCACCATGTTCCGCGGGCGCATCCGGTTTTCGGTGCCGATGCTCTATGCGCTGGGCTTTCTGCTGTTGTTTCCGATCGGCGGCCTTTCCGGCATCCTGCTGGCCCATCCCGGGGTCGACTATCAGGTGCACAATACGCTGTTCCTGGTGGCGCACTTCCACAACGTAATTATCCCCGGTGTGCTGTTCGGCGCGCTCGCCGGCTATCACTACTGGTTTCCCAAGGCATTCGGATTCCGGCTCGACGAGAGGCTGGGACGCATCGTGTTTGCGCTCTGGGTCGTCGGCTTTCTGCTGGCCTTCATGCCGCTCTACGTGCTCGGCGTGTTGGGATTGCCGCGGCGCACGGTCGAATATTTCGAGCCCGCCTATCTGCCGTACACCATCGTGGCGGCGTTCGGCGCGGTCTTTCTTCTTTCGGCGCTGGCCGGGCTCATGGTGCAGTTGTGGGTGAGCGTTCTCCGGCGCGAGGAGATGCGCGTGTTCGCCGGCGACCCCTGGAACGGACGGACGCTCGAATGGGCCAGCTCCTGCCCGCCGCCGGCATACAATTTTGCGGTCGTGCCGACGGTGCACGAACGCGATGCTTTCTTCGCCATGAAGTGCCGCGGCGAAGCCTACAAACAACCCGCGGCCTATGCGGACATCGAGGTGCCCCGCAACACCGCGGTGGGTTTGCTCATCGGCGTCGCCGGCGCGGCGGTCGGCTTCGCGCTGGTCTGGCACATCTGGTGGCTCGCGATCCTGGGCTTTGTGACAGTGTGGGGCACGGTCATTGCCCGCAGCTTCGTGCGGCAGACCATGCGCGTCATCCCCGCGGAGGAGGTGAGGCGGACCGAGGAACGCTGGCTGCGGGCGGTGTCGGAAGCGCGGCAAGTCGGCCGTGACGACGAGGTCACACCGGCCAACCGCGGATTGGCGGAGGTGCTGGCGGCATGAGCGCATACGACCTGAAATATCCCGGCATCAATATCGGGGACACCGAACCGGAAACCCACGAGCGCGCCGAAGAGAAGGTGTTCGGCTTCTGGGTCTTCCTGATGAGCGACCTGGTGCTGTTTTCGCTGTTGTTCGGGACCTACGCGACGATGATCGTGGCGACGGCGGGCGGCCCGACCGCGAAGGACGTGTTCGCGCTCAATAGCGCGGCGATCGAGACCGGCGTGCTGCTCACCAGCAGCTTCACCTTCGGGATGGCGTCGCTCGCCATGAAATACGGCCACAGCCGCGGCCGTCTTCTATTATGGCTGGCGGTCACCCTGCTGCTCGGCGCCGTGTTTCTCGGCTTAGAACTGCGGGACTTTTTCGCGATGTTCGACAAGGGGGCCTACCCGTCGCGCAGCGGATTTTTGTCGGCGTTTTTCGCGCTGGTTTCCACCCACGGCATTCACGTGACCGCGGGCTGCGTCTGGATTGTCGTCATGATGGCGCAAGTGCTGCTGTTCGGGATCGATCGCGATGTGAAGATCCGCATCCTGCGGCTCGGGCTGTTCTGGCACTTCCTGGACATCGTCTGGATCGGGATCTTTTCGGTCGTCTACCTGCAGGGGCTCGCCCGATGAGCCAGCGGACGGAATACAGGCGCGAGCTGCGCTCCTATCTCGTCGGCTTCGGGCTGGCGATTGCGCTATCGGCGGTCGCCTTCGGCTGCGTCGCCTGGGACGGATGGACGCGCGCGACCGACCTGTGGGTGATTGCCGTCACGGCCATCGTCCAGATGATCGTGCATTTGCGTTATTTTTTGCACATCGACCTGTCGAAGTCGAAACGCGACGATCTGCAGCTGATCTTGTTTTCACTGCTGGTCATCGTCCTGATGGTAGGCGGGACGATCTGGATTCTGGAAAACCAGCGCGACCGGATGATGTAGCGCCGCCGGCGGACGGCGAGGGAAGAGCGTGCCCGCCACGGACTCACCCGGTCAGAAAGCGCGCATGCGGCGCAGCAGCCAATAGCTGAACGCGGTGGCGCAGGCGGCGACCAGCAGCGCCCACCAGGTGCCGCCGGGCGTATTCAGGAACGGCAGGTCGCGCGTGTTCATGCCGAAAAAGCCGGTCACCAAAGTGGGCGGCAGCAGGCCAGCCGTGAGGATCGACAGCGTGAACAGCCGCCGGTTGGTGACCTCGGTCATCTTGGCGGCGACCTCGTCGAGCAAGAGCCGCGCACGCTCGTGCAGCGAGGCGACCTCGGCGTCGATGGCGTCGAGCTTCTGCGCCAGCAGATCGATGACGGCGGCCACAGCGGCGTGGTCGCGCGCCAGCCGCGGCTCCAGCCGGTGAAACATGGTCCGCATCTGCGCCAGCTGGCGGTGCACGCGCACGGTCTGCAGGCGCACGCGGCCGATGCGCTGGCGCTCGTCGGCCGGCTCCTCGTGCATGACGTGATCCTCGATGCCGTCGAGTTCGTCGCTCAGCGTCTCCGCCATGCGCGCGATGGCGTCGGCGAACTGATCGATCAGCGCGTCGAGAAACGAGGCCGCGCTCGGGAAACGCTTGCCGGATTCAATTGCACGCCGTGTGTTCTCCACCGATTGCACCGGGCGCTGGCGGGCGGTAATGACCATGTGCTCGCGCATCACAAAGCGCAGGCGCACCAGATCGTCGCCGGCGCGCGCCAGCTCCTGACGCAGGTCGGGCACCACGCCGACCAGCTCATGCCCGAGACTGTCGAGACGCAAATGCGTGTCGGGTCCGGCCAGCACGTCGCGCGCCAGCTCGGACACCGGCGCGTGTAGCGCGATCCAGTTGCGGCAACGCATGTCGGCCAGCGCCAGATGCACCCAGACCCAGCCGTTGCCGGGCGCGGCGAGCGCGGCGTCGCCCCGGTCGTTGGGGACGGGCTCCGCATTGCCAGCGGGATCGAAACGGTAGGCCCAGACGATGCCGGTGGTGGGGGTGGCGTCGGGCAAATCGGTTGTTGTCATGGGCGGCTCCTGTCACTGGCAACGGCCCAGCGAGTGGGTGCGTCACATATGACAGGGCGATGACAACAGGCCGGCAGAGCCTACTCCGCCGCTTGCGGTGCCACCGTGACGTCGATGAAGCCGCCCGACTGGCGGCGCCATAACGCGGAATAATGCCCGCCGGCGCGCAGCAGGCTTTCGTGGCTGCCCTGCTCGACGATGCGGCCCTGGTCGAGCACCACCAGGCGATCCATCTGCGCGATGGTCGAGAGCCGATGCGCGATGGCGATCACGGTCTTGCCGGCCATCAGCGTGCCGAGGCTCGACTGGATGGCAGACTCCACTTCGCTGTCGAGCGCCGAGGTGGCCTCGTCCAGAACCAGGATCGGCGCATCCTTGAGGATCACGCGGGCGATGGCGACGCGCTGGCGCTGGCCGCCGGACAGCTTGACGCCGCGCTCGCCGACATGGGCGTCATAGCCGCGCCGGCCCTGCAAATCCTCGAGCTCGAGAATGAACTCGTGAGCATGGGCGAGCCGCGCCGCCGTCACAATTTCTGCTTCGCTGGCGTGCGGCGTGCCGTAGCGGATATTGTCGCGGATCGAGCGGTGCAACAGCGAGGTGTCTTGCGTGACCACCGAAATCTGCGCGCGCAACGATTCCTGCGTCACGCGCGCAATGTCATGGCCGTCGATCAGGATGCGGCCCTCCTCGAGGTCGAAGAAGCGTAGCAGCACGTTAACCAGCGTCGACTTGCCGGCGCCGGAACGGCCGACCAGGCCGATTTTCTCGCCCGGCTTCACCTCCAATGTCAGGTCGTCGATCACGCCGGTCTGGCGGCCATAACCGAAGCGCACGCGCTCGAAGCGAACCTCGCCGCGGCTGACATGCAGCGGCGCGGCGTCGGGCGTGTCGACGAGCGTGTGCGGGCGCGCGATGGTGAGCATGCCTTCCTGCACCACACCGACATTCTCGAAGATGCCGGTCACCTGCCAGGCCACCCAGCCGGAGGCGGACACGATCTGCGTGGTCATCGGCAACGCCATGGCGACGGTGCCGACGCTGACATGGCCGTAGCGCCACAACGCGATGGCGAAGGCGCCGGTGGCCGTGATCAAGAATGCGTTGAGCAGGATCAGCGTCAGCGAAAGCCAGGTGTTGAGCCGCAATGAATTGTGGAAGCGGCCTGTGTGCTGATCGATCGCCTCGCGCACATAGGCGTCCTCGTCCTTGGCGCGCGCGAACAGCTTCACCGTCACGATGTTGGTGTAGGTGTCGACGATGCGGCCGGTCAGCATGGAGCGCGTTTCCGACATCACTTTCGACTTGTCGCGCATGCGCGGCACGAAGTAGCGCAAAATGATGATGTAGCCGACGAACCACAGCGCCACCGGCAGCGCCAACCAGCGGTCGGCAGAGGCCAGAAGAATGAGCGACGAGGTGCCGTAGATCAGGATGAACCAGACCGCGGTCAGCAGCGAGACCAGGCTTTCGCGGATGGCCGGGCCGATCTGCATCACGCGGGTGGCGATGCGGCCGGCAAAATCGTTCTGAAAGAACGACCAGGACTGGCGCACCACGTGCCAATGATTCTGCCAGCGGATGCGGTTGGAGACGTTGGCCGCGATCGCCTGGTTCATCAGCAGAAGCTGGGTGGCGAAGGCGATCGGGCGCAGCACCAGCAGCACCACCGCCATGCCGGCCAGCATGGGCCAGGCGTTGGCCAGCAAATCCTCGGGACTGGTGGTGGTCACCAGTGTCACCACCTTGCCGATGAAAACCGGGATGGTGACGTCGAGCAGGGCGACCACGAAGCCGGCCGCGAACAAGCCGATGAAAAGGCCCTTCGCCTGGCGGGCAAAATGCCAATAAAACGCCACCAGGCCGGCGGGCGGCTCGGCGCTCTCCGGCAGGGAGGTGGGTGGCAGCGTTCGTTCGAACAGGCGGAACATAGGTTTTCTTACGCCCAGACGGCGACGCGCGACGCCTTAACGGCGCCGCGCGCAACTTTTACCGTGGAAATCGAGGTGCGCCCTATAGGGTCACATCGTGTCGCGAACGTGGCATCGGTTTCCGCTGTCGCTTCAGGCGACGGCGTATTTGCCGCGGCCGAAATAGCGGTCCTTGGCGTCGTCGGTGGCATTATCGCGCACCGACTTGATCTGGCCGATCTTGCCATAGGCGCGTTTGACCGCCGCGCGCGCGTTGAGCTTGTCGATCCAGGCCTTCAGGTGCGGGCGCGTGCCGAGTTCGATCTTCATCCGTTCGAAATTGCGCAGCCAGGGGAAGGCGGCGATATCGGCGATGGTGTAGTCGGGGCCGGCGACGAAGGCTTGCGCGGACAGGCGCTCGTCGTAGACGTCGAACAACTTGTTGACCATGGTGCGGTAGCGGCTGAGGGCGTAGTCGCTGCCGGCCGGGGCGAAGTTGGAGAAATGCACGAGCTGGCCGCACATCGGCCCGACATTCGCCATCTGCACCATCAGCCACTGGATCACGTCGTTGCGCTTGAGCGGGTCGTGCGGGATGAACTTGCCGGTTTTTTCGGCGAGGTAGAGCAGGATCGCGCCCGACTCGATTACGGTATAGGGCGAGCCGGCCGGGCCGTCACTGTCGACGATGGCCGGGATTTTCTGCAACGGGTTGATCTTGGTGAATTCGGGCGCGAACTGGTCGCCGTTCCACACGTCGACGAGATGCGGGTTGTAGGGCAGCTCGCACTCCTCGAGCATGATGAAGATTTTCTGCACGTTCGGTGAGGTCAGCGCGTAGAAGTCGATCATGGGATGCACTCGTGTGGCGGGGCGGCGCTATCGGCGGCGCTGGCGCTTTCTATAGACGACGCCGGGCCGGCTTGTCCCTGCCCGAGCGATCACGCTTGCGTGGGGCGGGCGGGTCGAACGGTCTAGCCCCCTTCACGGGCGGCGCGGTGGCTTGCGGCGAGCGAGGCGGCCCGTTTGCGCAAGCATTCCGGGCACAGACAATCCTCGATCCAGGCTTTGGTCATCGGCAGACGGTAGGGCTCGGCCGCGCACCAGCATTCGGCAGAAAGACCGCATTCGAACTCGGTCCCGCAATGCGCGCAGGCGAGACGGCGCGGCGGCTTCGGCGAGGCGGCGGCTGTCATGGAAGCGAGCCTTGTTCGGGGCAATTGTCATATTCCAGCGTCGAATTACACCTATGGCAAGGCTATGTTCGGCCGCCTCATCGATTTCATCGGCATCACCGGCGCCGCGCTCACCACGCTGTGCTGGCTGCCGCAAGCGTTGAAAGTGATCCGCGAGAAGGAAACGCGCGCGCTGTCGCTGCCGGGGACGGCGGCCTTCACCTGCGGCATCGGGCTCTGGCTGGTCTACGGGTTGGCGATCGACGACTGGCCGCTGATCGGCTCCAACGCGGTCACGCTGGTGCTGATGACGGTGATCCTGGCAATGAAGCTGCGCTACGGGTGAATGGCGCGTCCGGACGCCTTCCAGCGCAGCACAAGCTGACCGATCCCGCCGGCAACGAGCGCCAGCACGACGACGCCGCCGAAATGCCAGACCAGCACCATGATGCTGGCGTCGCCGACGTGATAGAGGCGCAAGCCAAAATTCCCCAAGGCCGCCACCGCCAGCGCCGCCAGCGCCAGCGTGATGCGCGGATAAAGCGGCGCGCCCCGCCGCAGCATGATGACGATCGCCAGCGCCGGCACGATGCCGATCAGCGCCGCCGGCGGCAGGCAGCTCCAGTCGGGGCGGAGCTCCAGTCCGCGCGCGCCTAAACGAATCCAGTCGTTGATGCAGCCGTCGCCGAGACTGAGCAGCCAGATTGCCAGCGGCAGCAGTGGAAGCAGCAGGATCCTGCGGTCGTATCCGGGGACGACGCTGCAAAAGGCCGCCATGACGGCGGTGATTGCGGTCAGCAACGTCGCCATCTGTTCGATGACAAACTGCTTGTCGTGCAGTATATGCGACAGGTCGATGGGCATGGACGCCGGCATGGAATTCGTAAAGACCACGACGGCGACATAGGGCAGCGAGATTGCAAACCACAGCGCTGCCCGCCGCCAAGGCGCGGGCAGCCGCTGCACCGGCGCCGGGCGGTCGGCAAGCTGATGGATGAGCTGGTCCGTGTCCAAGATCAGGCCTCGACGTTCAGCGCCTTGCGCAGCGTGTTCATGCCGCGATGGACCGCAACCTTGAGTGCGACCACGCTCATGCCGCTGGCGGTTGCGGCCTCCTTCAACGACATTTCGCGCAGCTTAAGCATCTCGACGGCCCGCCGTTGTCCGCTCGGGAGCCGGCCGATGGCCTTGTGCAAGGCTTCCCGGTCGCCATAGCGGGTCTCCAGTGTATTCGTCGGCGGAACGGAAAAGGTTTCAGGGTAGTCCGCGACCGGGACTTCATTGGCGGTGCGGCGTATTTGCCGGCGCGACCCATCGGCCATCCGGTTGCGGGCGATGGTCAGCAGCCAGGGCAGAAACGGCCGCGTCGGGTCGTAAGTGGCGCGCACCGAATGCAGCGACAGCAGAATGTCCTGCACCAGATCCTCGATATCGCTCGGCTGCAGGAATTTGCGCTGTTGGCGCACCGCGCGCCGCAGCAGCGGGGTGATCTCCTTCAACAGCCGCAAATAGGCGGCCGAATCGCCGTCCTGCGCGGCGCGCATCAGGAGTCCGAGCCGATCGGCTTGATTTTGCGGGTTCATCACGATGAGAGCGGCGGTCCGGTTTCTCGGACCCCGATGTAACCTTTGCCCTCATCAACGCGAAATCACCGTCAGGTGAGCCAGACGACGGCTCTCCGCGGCGACAGCCGTCGCTGTAACGCCCAACCATGAAGACTGGAGGACTAAGCATGAACAAACGTGTCATCATCGCGTCGGCGCTGGCCGCCGCGGTCGCGGCTCCGACCCTGGCCCTGGCCGCGCCGGCCGCGGCGCCCAAGTTCAAGGCCGAGAAGTGCTACGGGCTGGCCAAGGCCGGCAAGAACGACTGCGCGTCGACCGGCAACAATTCCTGCGCCGGGTTGTCGAAGGTCAACGCCGATCCGAAGTCCTGGATCTTCGTGCCGGCCGGCTATTGCGACCGCATCGTCGGCGGCAGCAAGAAACCGAAGGCCTGATCGCTGCGCCAGTGGAGGGTGGCCATGACCGCATATCATCGCTTTGGACCCGCGCCCGCGGGCGTGGGCTTGAGGCTTCCGCATCTCGCGGAGGTCGTGGCCACCCGGCCGGCCGTCGGCTGGTTCGAAATCCATCCGGAGAATTTCCTCGCCAACCCGCACGCGACCGAGTTGCTGCTCGAACTGGCGAGCGGCTATCCGATCTCGGTGCACAGCGTCGGCGTTTCGATCGGCAGCGCCGGCGGCATCGACCGTGCCCATCTCAAGCGCGTCCGCGAGCTGATCGATGCGGTCGATCCGTTTCTGGTGTCCGGCCATCTCGCCTGGTCGACGCATGAAGGTGAATATCTCAACGATCTGCTGCCGCTTCCTTACGATCAGGAGACACTGCGGATTGTCGCCACGCATGTCGATGAGGTGCAGCAGGGACTCGGCCGGCAATATTTGGTGGAAAATCCCTCGAGCTATATCGGCATCGCCACCTCGACCATGAACGAGGTCGAATTCCTGAGCGAGCTCGTCCACCGCACCGGCTGCAAGCTCTTGTGCGACGTCAGCAATGTCTATTTGAGCGGTCACAATCTCGGCTACGACCCGCACGTCTATCTCGACGCCATCCCGGCCGAGGCGATCGGCGAACTCCATCTCGGCGGCTTCCTGTCGGAAGAGGACGAGGCCAATGCGGGCCGGCAGGTGCTGATCGATACACACGACCAGCGCATCGCCGAGCCAGCCTGGGATCTCTATGCCTATGCGCTGCGCCGGTTCGGGCCGAAGCCGACACTAATCGAATGGGACAATGACCTGCCTGCCGTCGCGACGCTGCTGGCTGAGGCCGAGCACGCCGACGCGATTGCGGGCGCCATTCTCGAACCGGAGCGCCACCGTGCCGTTGGCTGATTTTCAAGCTCAGGTCCGCGGCGCCATCGTTGACGGCACGATCGCGCCGCTGGCGCCGTTCTTGACGGGTGGCGTTGAGCCGCTGAAACGCTTCGCAATTCATCAGCGCCATTACGAAGCAAGCCTGGTGCGTGCCCTGGTGGAAAAATTCCCGGCCGTGGTCTGGCTGGCGGGATCGCCTTTCGTGACCGCCGCCGCTGCCGCCTTCATCCGGCAAAGCCCGCCGCGCGCGCCTTGCATCGCCGAATACGGCGAAGGCTTTCCCGCCTTTCTCGCCGAACGTGCGGAGACGCAAGATATACCCTGGCTACGCTGGGTCGGTGAACTGGAATGGCAGCTCAGCCATGCCGCGCTGGCGATCGAGCACGCGCCGCTGTCGATCGAGGCCTTGGCAAAGATCGCGCCGGAGCGGCTGGCCGATTGCACCCTGACGCTGCAGCCCGGCCTGTATTACCTCGCGGCGCCCTGGCCGGTCGATGAATTGCTCAAGCTGTTTCTCTCGGACGACGCGCCGGATAGCTATGCGCTCGACGTCGAGGACGTCTTCCTGGAAGTGCGCGGCGCCCGCGGCGCGTTTTCGATGACCCGTCTGGACGCTGCAACATTCATCTTCCGCCGCGCGCTGGCGCAAGGTTTGAGCGTCGGCGGCGCGGCGGAACAGGCGCTCGACGCCGACCCTGGTTTCGATGCCGGCTACGGCCTGGTTCAGCTGATCGCCGCCGGACTGGCGACCGCCATCGGCGCAGACAAGGACACACAACAATGAGTGCTTCGCTGCAGATCGCCACCCTGCGCCGACGGTTCATATCGGTGCGTTCATGGCTCGCCTGCTTTCCGATGTCGATTATTCAGCTCGGCATGCGGTTCGGCGTCGGCATGGTGTTTTTCAACTCGGGGCTGCTGAAATACAATTCCTGGGAATTCGCGATCAAGCTGTTCGAGGACGAATATAAGCTGCCGCTGCTCGATCCGACCGTTGCCGCGCGGCTTGCCATGTTCACCGAACTGACCTTTCCGATGTTGCTGTTTCTGGGGCTGGCCACCCGTCTGGCGACCTTGCCGCTGCTCGGCATGACGTTCGTCATCGAAGTCCTCGTGTATCCGCAGGCCTGGGCCGAGCATCTGATGTGGGCGTCGATGCTGGTGTTGTTGCTCACGCGCGGGCCCGGCGTGTTTTCGCTCGATTATTTGATCGAACGGCATTTCGCCATGAACGAATGAACGGTCTCACGCCCGTTGTGCGGGTGCGAATCCGCGGGCGTGCGGGCAAAAAAATTTGCGGTCCCGGGAGAGCAGGGTCAGCCGCGCGGGACCGCAAAGGGGTTACGCATACGCAACTTACGACAGAAGCATGCCCTCGATAGCGCGGGCATATGACGGCACGTTGACGCGCCCTGCGAGGGCTGTGGATGGTATGCGCCGAATTATGACAATTATTTCGCCGGCGCCACGCGCAGGATGCGGCCGGCCTTGTCGTCGGTGAGCAGATAGAGCGCACCGTCGGGGCCCTGGCGTACGTCGCGGATGCGTTCGCGCACGCCTTGCAGCATGCGCTCTTCCTTAACCGCCTTGTCGCCGTCGAGCATGAGACGGGAGAGCAGCTTGAATTTGAGCGCGCCGTTGAACAGGTTGCCCTTCCAGCCGGGGAACAGGTTGCCGGTGTAGAAGGCCATGCCGGAGGGCGCGATCGACGGCGTCCAGTGCCACACCGGATCGATCATGCCCGCGTGATGCTGCTTGCCTTCGCCGATCGGCGATCCGTCGTAATCGATACCGAAGCTGACCACCGGCCAGCCGTAATTGCCGCCCTTCTCGATGATATTGATCTCGTCGCCGCCCATGGGGCCGTGCTCCTGCTCCCACAATTTTCCGTCGGCCGGGTTAAAGGCGAGGCCTTCGGGGTTGCGCAATCCATAGGCCCAGATCTCCGGCAGCGCGCCTGGCTTGCCGACGAAGGGATTGTCGGGCGGCGCTTTGCCATCGGGCGTGATGCGCACGATCTTGCCGAGATGATTGTCGAGCTTCTGTGCCAGCTCACTGGAGAAATGATCGCCGAGCGTGACGAACAGGTTGCCGTCCTTGGCCTGCACGATGCGGCAGCCGACGTTGACGCCGACACTGGCCGGCCCCTGTTGGTGAAAGATCGTCGCGACGGCGTCCAGTCGCGGCGGCGCGCTTTCCACCGGCCACTTGCCCTCGATCAGGCGGGCCTGCGCAACTGCAATGCTGGTAAAGCTCGGTATCTTAGATGTCCTGACATTTATCGGTGGACCTGTACGTGTGACTTCCCCACGCACGCGCGACGTAGTGGAGGAATCTTCCATTGGCTCCGCGTAGCAGAAGTAGATGCGGTTGTTGGTCGCGTAGTCGCGGT
This sequence comes from uncultured Alphaproteobacteria bacterium, assembly GCA_963773115.1. Classification (GTDB taxonomy): domain Bacteria; phylum Pseudomonadota; class Alphaproteobacteria; order Rhizobiales; family Xanthobacteraceae; genus Pseudolabrys. The sequence goes on from CAVYZZ010000003.1 coordinate 386,508, forward strand.
CGAGGATCACATCCATCAAGCCGGCCTGGTTTGCCATGGAAACCTTTGGCACGCCGGCGAGCGGCGGCGACAGCCGGCCGCCGCGCGTCACGATGCGCATGCGTCCCGGCCGCTCTGTCACCAGCATGTTGCCGTCGGGCAGAAACGCGAGCGCCCAGGGATGCTCCAGGCCATGTGCCACGGTATCGACCACAAGCTTGCCGGCCGAAGAGGGAAAAATCGCGCCTGCCGTTGCCGCGCGTGCCGCCAGCAGCAAGGCCGCCAGCACCAGGATGAATCGCATAACCCCGCCCTCCGTCAATGCCGCACCAATGTGCGACATCGCGAGCAGTTCCGAAAGTATCCGGGCTAGTGCTTTTTCGGCCGGCGAGCCGGCAGCGACAGCCCGCCGATGCCGATGAAGATCAGGCCGAGCAGCAGGGCGACGCCGAACAGGCTGCCTTCATGGCCGACCACGCCGTCGGCCACATTGGCACGGGCGATGCCGGCCGACACCACGGTGGCGACCACGATGGTGGACACAGCGAGCGCGGCGATCGCCACCAGCTCGGCGAGCGCGACGGTGTGGCGCTCTTTGCCAAGGGGATGGCGTGCGGGCGGGGTGAAACCGGTATCGTCAATGGGTTTGCGCATGACAGCCTGCAAACGTGCAAAAGGAATCACTTGTTGTGAGGCGCCCATAATCTCAGCGGAAGCGGGCGGCGATTCGGCCCCATTGCGGCAAAGCCGGTCGGGAACCGGGGCGATTTCGTGACGATGGTTAACGAAAGGTGAACAGGCGCATGATCCTGCAAAGCGGGCACGGGTTTTTGGAAAAGATCATGCGCTACGAAAAAACGAGCTACTCGGCCGCCGCCAGCGGCTCCGGCTGCCAGTTCATCGCCACGTGGCCGGGCTCGGCCGCCACCCGCTCGAGCCAGGCGCGCACCGCCGGATAGCGCGCAAGGTCGAAATCGCAACGCTCGGCGACGTGCGTATAGGCGTAAAGCGCAATGTCGGCGATGGTGAAATAGCCGTCGACGAAAAAGTCGTACTTGGCGAGGTGCATCTCCATCACGCCGAGCGCGCGATAGCCGTTTTCCATCCAGTCGTCGAGCGTGTGCTGTTGCAGGTCGCGCCCGCCCTTGACCAGGCTGAGCCAGAAATAGGCCGCGCCGATATTGGGCTCCAGGCTGTGCTGCTCGAAGAACATCCATTGCATGGCTTCGGCCCGTTCGATGCGGTCCTCAGGCGCCAGCGTCGAGCCGCCGGCGACGTACCAGAGAATGGCGTTCGACTCGGCGAGATAGCGGTTGGGCGCGACTTCCAGCAGCGGGATCTGCCCGTTGGGATTCTTGGCGAGGAATTCCGGCGTGCGGCTTTCGCCTTGCAAGATATCCACTTCCACCAGCTTGAACGGAACGCCAAGCCGGGCCAGCGCGAGGCGGACCTTGTAGCTGTTGCCGGAACGCTGGTCCGAATAGAGCGTGTACATCTGGCTTCGGTCTTGTTGGCGCGATCCAAATCCTGGCACGGATTAATGCGCGCCAAGTCCGGCTTTTGCGTGGCCTGCATAAGACAACATCTGTTGGAACGCCGTCTTGAATTTGCCGGCCACCGTGGAACCGGCAACCTGCCAATCGGCGGAACACGACAATTTTATTTTATTCTGCTGCCACCGCGTGCGGCGCCGCATGGCTGCCGGTTTCCGTCATGGCGCGGTGCAGCAATACGATGAAAGCCAGCAGCATGAGCGGCACCGCGAGCGGAACGAATGTGGCTTGCGCGACCGAGCGGGCGGCCAGTGGCAACAGCCAGAGCGCGGCCAGCAGGGTTTTTTCGTAAGGACTGAAGCCGCGACTGGCGCCGTCAATGGCGAGGTAGCCGATGGCCGGCGCCAGCAGCACCAGGTCGTAGTCGAGCACGTAGGGCGTCACCAGCACGGTGCCGATCAACAGCGCGGCGGCTTGCAGCTGGAACGATGCGCGCGCGCGCCACAGCCAGCCGAGCGCAACGGCGACGGCGAGTGTCACCGCGCCTTGCACCGCGTAGGCGAGCGGCACGCCGCCGCCCCACATGCGCACCCAAGAAAACACGCTCTGGATTTTGTACCAGCCGGTGCCGCCCTGCTCGAGCACCACGCTGCGGCTGAACTTGGTGGAAGCGAAGAAGGCGGTCCACACGTCGGCGCCGAATGCCAGCGTGACGGCAAGCGCAAGCGCTATAACGGTCGCGGCGGCGGCGAAGAACACGCGCCAGCGGCCGCTTAACCCCAGCATCAGCGGGATCAGCAGGCCGAATTGCGGCTTGTAGGCGAGGAGGCCAATGAGGACGCCAGCGACAATCGGTCGGCGATCGAGTTGCGTGAGCGCGCCGGCGATCAGCGCGGCGGTGAGAAAGCCGTTTTGGCCGTGGCCGAGATTGATGAACACGGCCGGGAAGGCGAGGGTTAGCAGAATCCAAAAGGAATCTTTGGCGAGGACGCCATCCTTGGCCGTGGCGAGGACGCCGCGCATGGCCCAGAGAAAAAGCGCCAGCGTCACGCCCTGCCACAGCAACAGCGCCAGCCAATACGGCATCGTCGCCAGCAGGCCGGCGAGCCCCAAGAAGAATGGCGGGTAATGCCAGCCGTAGAATTGAGTGTCTGGGCCGAAGATCGCCTGCTCGCGGACATATTGCTTGTGTGGGTCGAAGGGCGCGGCGGCGTTGCCGTCCAGCACGTAAGTGCCGGCGGCATAGACGTTGGAAAAATCGGTGCCGAGCGGGCGGCCGAAGCGGTCGTTGAGACCGTTCGAGGTGGCGACCAGGAAGCCGGCGCCCAGGACGGAGGCGATCAACAAGGCGAGCGCCACCAGCCGCACCCGCTCACGGGTCAGCCAGCTTCCGGTGCGCAGGGCCTCGCTCGATCCGGCCATGGGCCGGGTTTAGCAGCGCAGGCTTAAGGGAGGGTTGCCTGCGGTCTCATCCTCCGGGACGCGCAACGCGGGCCATCAACAGCCTTGATCCATGCATCATTCTTTGCGACTTGCTGTTGTCAAATTGGGCGATTACCACACTGTTTCATGGCATTTTGACCCGGATTCGGAGCCTCGCGATGGCCTTCCTTGCGGACCAGCTCAAGCGCATCAAGCCGTCGGCGACCATCGCCGTCACCGACAAGGCGCGTGCGCTCAAAGCGGCGGGCCGCAACGTCATCGGGCTGGGTGCCGGCGAGCCGGATTTCGACACGCCCGACAACATCAAAGAAGCGGCGATCAAGGCGATCCGGGAGGGCAAGGCGTCGAAGTACACCAACGTGGACGGCATTGCTGAGCTGAAGGACGCGGTCAGCAAGAAGTTTAAGCGCGAGAACGGCCTCGACTATACGGCCAAGCAGATCACCATCGGCACCGGTGGCAAGCAGGTGCTGTACAACGCCTTCGTGGCGACGCTGAACCCGGGCGACGAGGTGATCATTCCGGCGCCGTACTGGGTGAGCTATCCCGACATGGTGCTGCTCGCCGGCGGCGAGCCGGTGGAAGTCGTCACCAGCATGGCGACCGACTTCAAGATGACGCCCGAGCAACTCGAGCGCGCCATCACGCCGAAGAGCAAATGGTTCCTGCTCAACTCGCCGTCGAACCCGTCGGGCGCCGCCTATTCGCGCGCCGAACTGAAGGCGCTCACCGAGGTGCTGAAGAAGCATCCGCACGTGCATGTCATGACCGACGACATGTACGAGCACCTGGTCTATGACGACTTCGAATTTTCGACCCCGGCGCAGATCGAGCCGGAGCTCTATCCGCGCACGCTCACCATCAACGGCGTGTCGAAGGCCTATTGCATGACCGGCTGGCGCATCGGTTTCGCCGGCGGACCGGAGCCGCTGATCAAGGCGATGGCGATGATCCAGTCGCAGTCGACGTCCAACCCGGCGGCGGTGTCGCAATGGGCCTCGGTCGAGGCGCTCAACGGGCCGCAGGATTTCATCGCCAAGCACAACAAGATCTTCAAGGAGCGGCGCGACCTCGTGGTGTCCATGCTCAACCAGGCGAGTGGCATCAAGTGCCCGACGCCGGAGGGCGCCTTCTACGTATATCCGTCCTGTGCAGGCACCATGGGCAAGACCGCGCCCACCGGCAAGAAGCTCTCCAGCGATGAGGACTTCGTCACCGAATTGCTGGAAGCCGAAGGCGTGGCGGTGGTGCAGGGCTCGGCCTTCGGACTGGGGCCCAATTTCCGCATTTCCTACGCCACCAAGACCGAGGACCTGGAAGAAGCCTGCCGGCGCATCCAGCGCTTCTGCGGCAATTTGAAGTAGTCGCATTCCGGGACGCAGCCACCCGGCACAGCGCCATCATTTCGCCTTGCTGAGCGGTTGCGTTGCCATTTTTAAACCGGGGAGACCGACATGAAACACATGAAATTGCGCCTGACAGCCTATGGTTTGGGACTCGCCATTGCGATCGGCAGCGTTACCGCGCAAGCCGCCGACAGCGTCAAGGCAGGCACGCTGAGCTGCGACGTATCGGGCGGGATTGGATTGATCATCGCCTCGAAGAAGTCGATGACCTGCCGCTTCGAACCGGTGGCGCCGGGCTGGGTGCCCGAAGCCTATGTCGGTTCGATCGGCAAACTTGGCATCGATCTCGGCGCGACAACCGGCGCTCAGATGGTGTGGGCGGTTTTCTCCGGCGGCAGCCCGGCGCCCGGCGCGCTGGCCGGCGACTATGCCGGCGCCACGGCGGAAGCGACCTTCGCGGTCGGTCTCGGCGCCAATGTGCTGGTCGGCGGATCGCACCGTACGATCGCCTTGCAGCCGCTTTCGATCACGGGTCAGACCGGACTCAACGTCGCGGCCGGCGTCGCGGTGCTGCAGTTGCGCCCGAGGTACTGAACGGCGTCTGCGCGCGCGGGAAAATGGCGCGCAGTTTCGCTAGACTGCGACGATGATTCTCCGCGCGTTCGCGATCCTGCTTCTTGCTTCCAGGCTGATTGCGTCCGCCGCTGCCCAGGAACGCGTGGTGGTCGCGACCACGCGCGAGGCCGCTAATGGCGCGCTGTTCCTGGCGGCGGTGAGGGGCTACTTCAAGGCCGATGGCCTCGACCTCGCGATGGAGGCGTTTCCCAATCCGCGCGCGGCGGTGAAAGCGGTCGCCTCCGGCCGCAGCGAATTCGCGCTCGCTGCGTTTTCGCCCGCCGCGTTCAACCTGGCTGGCCGCGGCGGCGTCAGGGTGATCGCCGCCCAGCTGCGCGAATTGCGCGGCTATGAGGGCAATCAAGTCATCGCCTCCAACGCGGCATATGCCGATGGCCTGCGCAAATTCGCGAACCTTGACGACAAAGTGGTGGCGATCGATTCGCTCGGGTCTACGCTGCACTATCAACTCGGCCAGATCGCGCGCGCCAAAGGCTTCGAACTCGCCAGCGTGATCGTGCAGCCGCTCGCTCCGTTCGACGACATGGCGAAAGCGGTCGCCGCTGGCACGGTCGATGCGGCCATCATGCCGGCGCAATACGCGCGCGAATTGCTGTTGGCGAGCCAGGCCAAACTGATCGGCTGGTATTCGGACATCGACGCGCAGCAGACCGGCGCGCTATTCACCGCGCCGAAGACGATCCGGATGCGGCGCGCGACGGTGGAGAAATTCGTGCGCGCCTACCGCCGCGGCGTCGCCGACTACGCCGCCGCGTTGTTGCGGCATGACCGTGGCGGCAAGCGCATCTCGGATCTGGCATCGCAAAAAGCGGCGCGCATCATCGCGCGTTATGTCTATCCGGGGCGGTCGTCAGGCGCCGCGGCGGTCGAGGCCTACGCCTATTTCATGGATCCGAACGCGCGCATCGACATGGCCGACATCGAGCGCCAGCTCGCCTGGTACCAGGCGCAAGGCTTCGTCGACAAAAGCGTCGACGCACGCGCCATGGTCGACCTGAGTTTCACCGCCGGGAATTGACGCCGCCGGTGTCGGGCCGCGGTCGCGCGGGAAACCGGGAATTCCGCAAAAAAGTGCCCTTGCCAGTCATCGCCACTGCTGCGACGATATCGTGACAGGGCCGGGATAGGTCCAACTCCCGGCCGGCAAGGGAGGCATGTATGGGACAAAACGGCACGGGTCCCAAGGGTCCCCGGTGCATCGCGCTGGTGGGCCCGTTCCAGAGCGGCAAGACAACTCTGCTAGAAGCCATTCTCGCCCGCACGGGCGCGGTCCAGCGCCAAGGCACGGTAGATGCGGGCACTTCGGTCGGCGACGCCAGCAAGGAAGCGCGCCATCACAAGATGAGCGTCGAGGCGAGTTTCGCCACCACCACTTTCATGGACGACAATTACGTCTTCGTCGATTGCCCCGGCTCGATCGAATTTATTCATGACATGCGCAGCGTGCTGCCGGCGGTCGACGCCGCAGTCGTGGTTTGCGAGGCCGACGAGAAGAAGGTGCCGCAGCTGCAATTGATCCTGCGCGAGCTGGAAGACCAGAACATCCCGCACTTCCTGTTCCTCAACAAGATCGACAAAGCCGACAAGCGCGTGCGCGAAACCATCAAGCTGCTGCAGCCGGCCTCGCGCGTGCCGCTGCTGCTGCGCCAGATTCCGATCTGGAACGGCGATCTCATCTCCGGCTTCGTCGATCTCGCGCTCGAGCGCGCCTATGTCTACAAGGAGCACGCGGCTTCCGAGATCGTCGACCTCAAGGGCGAGGACGCCGACCGCGAGAAGGAAGCACGCTTCACCATGCTGGAGACGCTGGCCGATCACGACGACGAATTGATGGAGCAGTTGCTCGAGGACATTCAGCCGCCGCGCGACAAGGTGTTCGACGATCTCGCCAAGGAATTGCGCGAGCGCATAGTCTGCCCGGTGCTGCTCGGCGTGGCCACCCGCGCCAACGGCGTGCTGCGCCTGCTCAAGGCGCTACGGCACGAGGCGCCGGGCGTGGCCGAAACCGCGAAGCGGCTCGGCGTCGAGGCCGGCAGCGAGGCGGTGGCGCTGGTGCTCAAGACCTTCCACACCACCCACGGCGGCAAGATGTCGATTGCCCGCCTGCTCAGCGGCCAGGCCGGCGACGGCACGACTTTCAATACGCCGGAAACCGAAGCCGGCCGCGTCTCCGGCGTGTTCAAGCTGATGGGCCAGCATTTCGAGAAGCGCGGGCAGGCCAGCGCCGGGGAGACGGTCGCGTTCGGCAAGCTTGACGGCGCCAGGACCGGCGACACGCTGTCGACCGGCAAGCAGGCGCATCCTTCGCTGATCGAGGTGAAGCCCTATCCGCCGGTGCTTGCCACCGCGGTGCAGGCCAAGGAACGCAAGGACGACGTCAAACTCGGCGCCGCCTTCACCAAACTCACCGAGGAGGACCCCTCGCTCACCATCGTGCACGACGCCGAGACCCACGAAGTGGTGATCTGGGGCCAGGGCGAGATGCACTTAAGGGTCGCCACCGAGCGGCTGGCGGAGCGTTTCACGGTGCCGGTCACAACGCGGCCGCCGAGCGTCGGCTACCGCGAGACCATCCGCAAGGCGGTCAGCATCCGCGGCCGCCACAAGAAGCAGTCCGGCGGCCACGGCCAGTTTGGCGACGTGGTGTTGGAGATCAAGCCGCTGCCGCGCAGTAGCGGCTTCCAGTTCGAGGAGCGCATTACCGGCGGCGTGGTGCCACGCAATTACATCCCGTCGGTGGAGGAAGGCGTCATCGACGCGCTCAAGCACGGGCCGCTCGGCTTCCCGGTGGTCGATTTGCATGTGGCGCTGGTCGACGGCTCCTACCATACGGTCGATTCTTCCGACATGGCGTTCCGCATCGCCGGCCGCATCGCCATCGTGGAAGGCCTGCCGCAATGCCAGCCGGTACTGCTGGAGCCGATCCATGAGGTGGAAATCGTCTGCCCGAACGAAGCCACCGCCAAGATGAACGCCATCCTGTCGAGCCGGCGCGGGCAGATCCTCGGCTTTGACTCGCGCGAGGACTGGCCGGGCTGGGACGTGGTGCGCGCACAGATGGCGGAAGCCGAGATCGGCGACCTCATCATCGAGGTGCGTTCGGCCACCGCCGGCGTTGGTTCCTTCACCTTCAAGTTCGACCACATGGCCGAGCTGACCGGCCGCACCGCCGACCAGATCGTGGCGGCCAGAAGGGCGGCGGAGTAATTCACCAACGGTCGTCCCCGCGGAAGCGGGGACCCAGTAAACACCGACGGCTCAGTGATGACTGGATCGCCCGCCTGCGCGGGCGATGACGATGTCCTGTTAACCGCCCTCCCGGAACCGTGACTTGCCTGTGACGGCGTGGCTGCCTTACCCCTGTAGGGAACCGATTCGCGGAGCCGAACCCCATGCACATCATTCACCGCCGCGGCTGGGAGATGCCTGAACGTCTCGCCACGCCGGAACATCTGGTGTTCAACCGCCGCGCATTTTTAGCTGGCGGCGCAAGTGCGCTGGCGCTGATGCCCGGCGCCGCATTGGCGCAACGCGTGGAGGATCTCGCCAAGCTGCCGGACCCCACCGCCGATCTCTATCCCGCCAAGCTTGACGATAAATACAAGCTCGACCGGCCGATCACCGATGAAAAGATCAACGGCAACTACAATAATTTCTACGAATTCGGCACCTCCAAGCGGGTCTCGGTCGCGGCGCAACGGCTGAAGACGCGGCCGTGGACGGTGAAGATCGATGGGCTGGTGGAGAAGCCTTTTGAAATCGGCATCGACGATCTGATCCGCAAGATGACGCTGGAGGAGCGCACCTACCGCCACCGCTGCGTGGAGGCCTGGAGCATGGCGATCGCCTGGACCGGCTTCCCGTTCGCCAAGCTGGTCGATTTCGCCAAGCCCCTGGGCTCGGCGAAGTTCGTGCAGATGGAAACGTTCCTCGATCCCAAGATGGCGCCCGGCCAGCACGTGTCTTGGTATCCATGGCCCTACATCGAAGGTCTCACCATGATGGAGGCGACCAACGAGCTCGCCTTCCTGGTCACCGGCGCCTACGGCCACCCGCTCGCCAAGCAGCACGGTGCTCCATTACGGTTGGCGGTGCCGTGGAAATACGGCTTCAAGTCGATCAAGTCGATCGTGCGCATCAGCTTCGTCGAGAAGCGGCCGAAGGGCATGTGGGAAGCGATCCAACCGGCCGAATACGGCTTCTGGGCCAACGTCAATCCGAAGGTGCCGCATCCGCGCTGGAGCCAGGCCAGCGAGGAACTGATCGGCCTCGGCGAGCGGCGCCCGACGCTGCTGTTCAACGGCTACGGCGAATACGTGGCCGGCATCTACAAGGGGTTGGAAGGCGAGCGGCTGTGGATGTGACTTAATCCGCCGCAGCGGACGTTCCGGCGCCATGGGCCGCGTGCTATGATCGCGACTCAAGCGATCGAGCCGGAGCATGTCATGTCCACCAATCAACCGAATATCGGCGAAATTCAACGTGCCGTCAGCAAGTCGCTGCACGATCATTGGGCGCTCTACCTGGTCGAGGGCGTCGTGCTGCTGGTGCTGGGCGCAACGGCCATCGTCTTGCCGCCGCTGGCGACGCTGGCGGCGACCATCCTGATCGGCTGGCTGTTCCTGGTGAGCGGCGTCGTCGGCCTGTTCACCACCTTCTGGATGCGGGCGGCGCCCGGCTTCTGGTGGGCGCTGCTGTCGGCCGTGCTCGGAATCGTGGCAGGCGCCTGGCTGCTGGCGGCGCCGGTGACCGGCGCGTTCTCGCTCACCATCATTCTGGTCGCCTTCTTCATCATCGAAGGCATCGCCTCAATCATGTTTTCGCTCGATCACAAGCGCGAATTGTCCGGGCAGTGGGGCTGGATGCTGGTGAGCGGCGTCATCGACCTGGTGCTGGCCGCGATGATCTTCGCCGGTCTGCCGAGCACGGCGGCCTGGGCGCTCGGGCTTTTGGTCGGCATCAACATGGTGTTCGGCGGTTCGGCGTTGATCGCCATGGCGCTGCACGCGCGCAACGCGGCCGCGTAGTCCGCACTACCGGCCGGCTCATTCCCGCGTAAGCGGGAATCCAGTTCTTGATCGGATCTCGGAGAAATCTGCCCTGGATCCCCATCGCAAGTCGGCTCTAGCCGCCTTGCGCACTTTTTGGCTGCCGACATCGGGTATACCCGATGTCGGCCCGCGGGGACGAGCGGGCGAGAGATGCTCGCGGGCTTATTTCTCCCCGAACTTTTCCGCCAGCCGCCGGTCGTAGTCGAGTACGGTCTGCAACAGTACCTGCGCGCCGGCGGCGCATTGCTCCTTCGATGAATATTCCGCCTCGTTGTGGCTGATGCCGTCCTTGCACGGCACGAAGATCATGGACGCCGGCGCGACCCGCGCCACATAGGCGGCGTCGTGGCCGGCGCCGGAAATCATGTCGCGGGTGGAATAGCCGGAGACTTTCGCCGCCGCGCGTACGGCGGCGATGCAGCCGGGGTCGAAAGCCTGCGGCGGCTGCGTCCAGATGGTCTTGAGCGCGATGGCAAGGCCAAGCTCGGCTTCAAGTGTTTTTGCGGCTTGCGCGATCTCGCTTTCCATGCGGTCAAGCACGGCCGGATCGGAATCGCGCATGTCGATCATGAAGAACACTTCTCCCGGCACTACATTGGGCGCGCCGGGCTTCACTTCGAGCAGGCCGACGGTGCCGACGGCGGAACCGCTTTTGCGGGCGCTGGCATTGACGGTTTCGACCAGGCGGGCGGCGCCGAGCAGCGCGTCGTGGCGGCGCGGCATCGGCGTGGTGCCGGCATGGGTGTCCTGGCCGGTGACCGTGACCTCGTACCAACGCATGGCCTGCACGCCGGTGACGACGCCGATGTCCTTACCGTCCGCTTCGAGATACGGTCCCTGCTCGATGTGGACTTCGAAAAAGGCGGAGAGCTTGTGTTGGCCGCACGGCTCCGGCCCGCGATACCCGATCTTGTCGAGCGCCGCGCCGAAGGTTTCGCCGCTGCGGTCGGCGCGCGCCGCCGCCCAGTCGCGGGCGAACACGCCGGCGAAAACGCCCGACGCGATCATGGCCGGCGCGAAGCGGGCGCCTTCCTCGTTGGTCCAGTTGACCACTTCAATGGGCGCGAAGGTCTCGTAGCCGGCGAGGGTCAGCGTGCGCAACGCTTCCAGCGCGGCCAGCACGCCGAGCGCGCCGTCGAACTTGCCGCCGGTCGGCTGGGTATCGAGATGGCTGCCCATGGCGATGGGCGGCACGTCGGACCGTTGGGCCGGCCGCCGCGCGAACATGGTGCCCATGTCGTCGATAGTGACGGTACAGCCGAGCGCTTCACAGCGTGCCTTGAACCAATCGCGTACCTCGCGATCGAGCTCTGTCAGCGTCAGCCGGCAGATGCCGCCCTTCGGCGTGGCGCCGATCCGGGCGGTCTCCATCAGGTCGCCCCACAGCCGTTCGGGATCGATCTTGAGGTTTTTCATAGCAACCGATGGGAGTGGACCGGACGGCGAGCATCCGGTTCAATAGCGACGCCTGTCAAGGCAACAGCGTTGCAAGGAGTAGAAACATGCCGGCTTACTGGGTTGCACGTTCCAAGATCAACGATCCGGTCGAGTACAAGAAATACACCGACCTGGTGCCAGCCATCATCGCCAAGTACGGCGGCAAGGTGCTGGCGCGCGGCGGCAAATTTCAGATCATGGAGGGGCCGGACAAATTCAGCCGCTTCATTGTGCTCGAATTTCCCACCTTCGAGCAGGGGGTGGCCTGTTTCACATCGCCGGAATACGACAAGGCGGCGGCGTTCCGGCGCAGTGGGGCGGGCGAGGTGGAGACCATCGTGGTGGAGGGGATATAGCCCACTCTTTGGTGCTAGCGGCCCTCTAGCGTCGGCCGCCGGAAAGCCTGTAGGATGCCAAAAATAATGTTTAAACGGGAGGACAATATGCTGCGTTATCTGAAATCCAGGACATTCGCGTGGATTGCGGGACTGGCCATCACTCTGGTGGCCGGCGCGATGTTCGTCATGAGTTCCGCGCAAGCGCAGGACAAGAAGCCGATCAAGATCGGTTTCGCCATGTCGCTCACCGGATTCTTGGGACCGAACGGCAAGCAGGCGCTGCTCGCTTCGGAGATCTGGCGCGACCAGGTCAACAAGGCCGGCGGGTTGCTCGGGCGTCCGGTCGAACTCGTCTATTACGACGACAAGAGTTCGCCGGCGGAAATCCCCGGCATCTACACCAAGCTGCTCGACATCGACCATGTCGACCTGGTGCTCTCGGCCTACGCAACCAATGACGTGGCGCCGGCGATGCCGATCATCGTCCGCAAGGGCAAGTTGTTCATCAGCCTGTTCGCGCTCGACGTGAACGCCAAGTTCAAATATCCGAAATACTTCTCGATTCTGCCGACCGGTCCGGACACGAAGACCTCGTTCACCTTGGGCTTCTTCCAGACCGCGGCGGCGCAGAAGCCGAAGCCGAAGACGGTGGCGCTGGCCGCCGCCGACGCGGACTTCTCGCAGAACGCCTGCGATGGCGCGCGCGCCAACGCCAAGAAATTCGGCTTCAAGATTGTTTACGACAAGAGCTATCCGCCCCCGCCGAAGACCACCGACTTCACGCCGATCGCACGCGCGCTCAAGGCGGCGAACGCCGATCTCGTGGTCGTGTGCGCTTATCCGGCCAACTCGGTCGGCATGGTGCAGGCGGCCAATGAAGTCGGCCTGACGCCCAAGATGTTCGGCGGCGCCATGGTCGGCCTGCAGGCGACGGTGTTCAAAAATAAGCTGAAGGCCAAGCTCAACGGCATCGTCAACTACGAGACCTGGGTACCGGACAAAAAACAAATGTATCCTGGCACTGAGGCCTTCTTCAAGGAGTACCAGCCGCGCGCCAAGGCGGCCGGCGCCGATCCGCTCGGCTACTATCTGGCCGGCTGGGGCTATGCCCGCATGCAGGTGCTCGAACAGGCGATCAAGGGTGCCAAGAGCATCGATGACAACAAGCTTGCCACCTATATGCGCAAGGCCACCTTCAAGACCGTGATGGGGCCGATCAAGTTCGGCAAGAAGGGTGAGTGGGCCGAAAGCCGGATGCTGACCGTCCAGTATCACAGCATCACGGACGCCGCGAACCTCGAAACCTGGCGCGGCATGAGCTACCAGACCGTGCTGGAGCCTAAGAACCTCAAGACTGGCAACGTGATCTATCCTTACGCGAAGGCGCACAAGTAAGCGCGTCCGCACCGACGAAACGAAGCGGCGCCGCGGGAAACCGCGGCGCCGTTTTTATTGGCGGGCGGGGCGCCTACATCCCGAGATAAAACTGCCGGATCAGGTCGTTATTGTTGAGCTCGTCGGCCGAGCCGCCCTCGAAGGCGATCTTGCCGTGCACGATGACATAGCCGCGGTCGGCGATGCGCAGCGCTTGGGTGAAGTTCTGCTCGGCCATCAGCACCGTGAGATTATAGTGGTCCTTGAGCTGCTTGATGGCGTCGATGGTGCGGCTCACCAAGAGCGGCGCCAGACCGACCGAGGGCTCGTCGATAAGCAGGATACGGGGATTGAGCATGAGCGCGCGCGCCAGCGCCAGCATCTGCTGCTCGCCGCCGCTCATGGAGCCGGCGAGTTGGCCTTTGCGCTCGGCCAGCCGGGGGAACAGCTCGAAGCAGAAATCAAGGTTGGCCTTGATCTGCGGCCGCGCCTTGCGACGCGAGGCGCCGAGCAGCAGGTTTTCTTCCACGGTCTGGCGCGGGAACAGGCGGCGGCCTTCCGGCACCAGAGCGATGCCGAGATCGACGATCTGCTCGGTGGTCATGCCGACCAGATCGTGGCGCTGGCCGTCGATTTCGGCGACGATCTTGCCCTGGCTCGGCCGCACCATGCCCATCACGCATTTCATCAGCGTGCTTTTGCCGTTGCCGTTGGTGCCGAGCAGCACCACGGTCTCGCCGCTGGCGACGGTGAGCGAGACATCCTCGAGTACCCGCACCGCGCCATAGGCGGCGTCGATTTTCTCGATCGTGATGCTGTTGGTGCTAGGTGCCAAGATACGCCCCCACCACTTCCTGGTCTTTGATCACGTCGTCGGGCTTGCCGTCGGCGATCTTCTTGCCGGAGACGAGCACCACAAGGCGCTGCGAGAATGACATCACCGCGCGCATGATGTGCTCGATCATGATGATGGTAACGCCAGCCTCGTTGAGCTTGATCAACAGCGCCACGATGTCTTCGACCTCGGAATGCGACAGGCCGGCCATGGATTCGTCGGCGATCAGCAGCTTGGGATCCGCCGCCATGGCGCGCGCCAGTTCGAGCTTGCGCATCTCGACCTGGGTGAGGTCGCGCGGGTATTGCGAACCTTTGGCTTCGAGCGCAACCAGGCTGAGCAGCTCATGGCAACGGTCCTCGAGCTCGCCATGCGAGACGTGATGGCCGGCGCGTGCGGCCACCGTGTAGAGTAGCGGCACCCTGATGTTCTCGGCGATGCTCATACTTATGAACGGGCGCGGCAGCTGGAAACTGCGGGCGAGGCCGCGCCGCGTGCGCTGGTGGGCGATCAGGCCATCCATTTTTTCACCGGCGAAGGTGACGGTGCCGGCCTCGTTGTGCAGGGTGCCGGTGATGCAATTGACCAGCGTGCTCTTGCCGGAGCCGTTAGGGCCGATCAGGCCGACACGCTCGCCTTCGGCCACGCTCAGATTGACGGTGTCGAGTGCGATGAAGCCGCCGAAACGTTTGCTCAACTGATCGACCTGTAACAGCGGCGCGCTCATGACTTGGTCCTCTTGCCGATCCAGTCCTGCCACAGCCCGACGATGCCGTTGGGTGCCACGATCACGAAGCCGATCAGCAGAAGGCCGACGATGAGCAGGTTGAGCACCGAGGAGATGGTGACGGTGGCGAGCTGCTGCAGCGTGCCGAGCAGGATGGCACCGACCAGGGGGCCGATCCAGTTGGAGGTGCCGCCGATCATCGGCATGGCGATCGAGTTTACCGCATAGGACAGGTTGAACGCCGAACCAGGATCGACGTAGCCGATGTAGAAGGGGAACGGCGCCCCCGCCATGCCCATGAGTGCGCCCGACAGCACCGTGGCGACAAGCTTGAGCCGCAGTGTCGGCACACCGCAAGCTTCCGCTGCCAGCTCATCGTCGCGGATGGTGGCGAAGCCGTAGCCGAGCCGCGAGCGCTCAATCAGCCGCGCGCAGGTCAGGGCGACGATGACCAGCATGATCATCAGCGCGAACAGGTATTGGATATAGGGGCCGAACACCGGGATGCTGTTGGGCGGGATGACGTAGGCGCCGCGCGAGCCGCCGACGAACTCCCAGTTCACGACCAAGGTTTCCAGCACGACCGCCAGCGCCAGCGTGGCGATGGCGAAAAACACGCCGCGCAGCCGCAGCGTCAGATAGCCGGTGCCGAGGCCGACCAGGCCGGCGACCACGCCGCCGATGAGAATGAGGATCGGCACCGGCATAGGAAAGATGTGGCCCAGCAGCGCCGCGGTGGATTCAGAGAACAGGTCGTCCAGGCTTTGCCCCATATTGTAGAAGAAAACACTGGAATAGGCGCCGAGCGCGAAAAAACCGGCGCTGCCGAAATTTACATAGCCGCAATAGCCGCCGAGGATGTTCCAGGCGGTCGCCAGCACGATGTATTGCAGCACGATGTAGCCGGCGAAGAACCAGTAGTCGTTGCCGAAATTGGCGAATAGCAGATACAGCGCCAGTCCGACCACGAGCTGAATGACAATGAAAACGGGCGTGCGCACGAGCCTAGCGTCCCAACAGGCCGGACGGCCGCACGGCGAGCGTCAGCAGCAGTATACCGAACGACACCGCCGGCGCCCAGGACGGGCCGTAGAAGGTCGAGGTCAGGCTTTCGATGACGCCGAGCAGCAGCGCGGCGATCACGGTCCCCGGCAGGCTGCCCAATCCGCCCAGCACGCAGATGGCGAAGATGCGGCCGATATAGTCGCGCCCGACCGAGGGGATGACCGGCTGGATGATGATGAGGAACGCGCCGGCGAGCGAAGCGGTCGCAATCGAAATGCCGAAGGCGATGCGCTTGATGCGGGTCGGGTCGACCGCCATCAGCCGCAGCGCCATCGGGTCTTGCGATACCGCCATGACCGCGCGCCCGATGAAGGTGTGCGACAGGAAGATCTGCACGCTGGCGAACATCGCCGCCGACACCAGGGCCGGCACCAGCAGCCGCAGTGGGAATTCCATGGCGCCGAGGCTCACGCTCGGGCCGATATAGGACGCGTTGACCGAGCGGTAGTCGACGCCGAACAACAGCAGCAGCATCACCTCGGTCACGAACAACAGGCCGAAAAAGAAGGCGAGCCCGCGCAAGCTTTCCTGTCCGCGCTTCTCGAAGGCCAGGTAATAAACTTGATAGACTATCGCGCCCAGCGCGTAGAACGCTGGCAGCACCAGGATGCTGGCGATGATCGGGTCGATGCCGAGCGTGGTGTTGACGATATAGGCGATGTAGGAGCCGAGCAGGATGAATGCCGGGTGCGCGATGTTGACGATGTCAAGCATGCCGAACGAGATCGAGATGCCGGCGGTGACGGCGGCGTAGAATCCGCCGAGCATCAGGCCTGCGATGATCGCATTGATCAGGAGATCGAAATCCATGCAGGCATCAACCGGCACGCGCTCGGTAGCAATTCGCGTTCATTTCGGGCGCACTCTGCCGCGCCATGATGCGAACGCGATTTGAATGACGAGATAGCCGGTTTTCCTCCCCTCCGAACGAATCTTTTTTCTCGCGCCCGCGGCACTCCCGCGCGGGCGGGCCAAGCGCTGCCCGGCGCACGGGCGTTGCGGCGCAGTTTGCAGGATGGGGAGCAGCTTGGCTAGCCCATGCAAAGATTGGCGCAAGCGTCCCACTCGCGGCAAAAGACAACGCCCGCCGCCGGCATCGCGGGACGGTGGGCGTTGGTTTCGTTGGGACGCTCAGGCCGCTTGCGCTTGCGCGCGCACGCCTTCGGGAAGCGGCATCGGCTTGTTGGCGCTGTCTTTGAATTCGACGGTCATGAACACCATTTCGCGGTCGCCGAGATTTTCCAGATCGTGCACCTTGTATTCGCCTTTGCCGTAGGTCTCGTGGCGGGTCTCGCCGGGCTGATAGGTGTATTCGACGGTGGCGCCGTCATGCACGTGTTGACGGCCGCAGCCGCCGTTGACCGAGGTCCAGAAATAGTCGAGCACGTGGCGGTGGAAGCCGACACGCTCGCCGGGCGCAAGGCGGATAATCCACACGCGCGTGCGCTCGTTCTCAGACAGCAATGTGGAGCCGACGCAGGGGTTCGGGTTCTTCGCTTCGCGCTCGAATTCGGCCGTGATGTCGGCCGGCCACGGCGCCTTGTCTTTCTTCTCCGCAGCCTTGTCGAGCATGGTCAGAGCCATGGCAAATTCCTCCGGTGCTATTTGCGCTCATATATAGCATATTTCTCCGGACTTAAAGATTGAGGACGGTTAATTGGCCGGGTCAGACAAGGGGCGTGCGGTCATCATCGGCGGCTCGATGAGCGGCCTGCTGAGCGGGATTTCGCTGTGGCGGGCCGGGTGGGCCGTGGATATTTACGAGCGTGTGGAGGGCGAGCTGTCCGGCCGCGGCGCTGGAATCGTCGCCCAAGCCGAACTGATCGAGCGGTTGCGCAGGCTCGGATTCGCCACCGACGCGCTGGGCGTGCGGATCACCAGCCGCAAGATCCTGGACGCGCAAGGGCGGCTGACGCACGAAATCGAATGTCCGCAGATGCTCACCGCCTGGGAGCGCGTCTACCGGCTGCTGCGCGATGCCTTTCCGCCCGAGCATTATCACCGCGGCTGGGGGCTCGCCGGATTCACGCAAGACGCAAATGCCGTGACGGCGTATTTTTCAAACGGCGAAAAGGTCGAGGCCGATCTGCTGGTGGGCGCTGACGGCATCCGCTCCACCGTGCGCCAGCAATGTGCCCCCGACGTGCTGCCGCTCTACGCCGGCTACAGCGCCTGGCGCGCGCTGATCGCGGAAAACGCGTTTCCCGCCGACGTGCATCGCGAGCTATTCGAATTCATGACGTTCACTTTGCCGCCGGGCGAGCAGTTTCTCGGCTATCCGGTGGCGGGGCCCGACAACGACCTGCGTCCCAGCCACCGCCGCTACAACGTGGTGTGGTACCGCCCCGCCGACGAGCGGACCAAGCTGCAATGGCTGCTCACCGACGAACAGGGCGTGACGCATTCGATCTCGATCCCACCGCCGCTAATCCGGCGCGAGGCGATCGCCGAGATGCACGCCGACGCCGAGCGGCTGTTGGGGCCGCAATTTCGCCAGGTCGTGAAGCTGATCGATGAGCCGATCCTGCAGCCGATTTACGATTTGGAATCGCCGCATACCGCCTTCGGCCGGGTGGTGATCATCGGCGACGCCGCCTTCGTCGCGCGCCCGCACGTGGCGGCGGGCGTCTCCAAGGCGGCGGACGACGTGGCGGCGCTGGTGGCCGCGCTCGGTGCTAAGGCCGACGTCGCGGCCGCACTTTTGCGTTTCGAGGCAGCGCGGCTGCCGGAAAATTACAAGATCATCGAGCGCGCGCGCCATCTCGGCGCTTACTTGCAGGCAACGCGCACGCGGGAAGAGCAGGCGCGCGCCGGCCGGCACGCAACTGACGAGGCGGTGATCGCGGAGACGGCCGTGCTGGATTTTTTGTACGCATAGGCAGCGTAATTATAATTCGACATGCGGCACCCATGCCGGAAGCGATATTGGAGAAGCCGCAAACCGGTGGCCCAGTTTTAAGGAGCCAAGTCAGCGGCGGGGAGGACCCCGCCGCCATCCCGGCACCAAAGGCCGGGCGCTTACTTCTTCTCGGCCTCTTCCTTGGCCTTCGCGGCCTTCAAGCTGGGCGCCAGACCCTTGAAGATTTTCTCCAGGTTGTTGACGACCGACCAGGTCTTTTCCGCGCCGTAATTGGTCGGTTGGAAGCCCACGCTATCGGCCCATTTCTTGAAGGCGTCACCGTCGGCGACCTTCATGACGGCTTTGCGCAGCACCGCTTGAATGTCTTGCGGCGTGCCGGGAGGCGCCGAGATGGCATAGGGCGATCCCAGACCCGCCAATTGCGGATAGCCGAGCTCTGTAATCGACGGCACCTTCGGGAAGTGCGGCGAACGCTTGTCATTGAGGATCAGGATCGGCGTAACGTCGTCCAAGAGGCCGGAGATTTGCCGGTAGCCGCCGATACCCGCGTCGGCGTCGCCACGCGCCGCGCCGAGCGCGGCCCGGGGCGTGCTCTTGTAGCCGAACACGAACTTGGCCTGGAAGCCAACATCTGCGGCGAGCGCGCTGATGGATACCCAGGACATCGCACCCAGGCCGGTCGAGGTGAAGCGGACCGGTTGCTTGGCCTTTTTGAGATCGCCGAAGTTTTTATAGGTCGAGGACTTCGGCAGGAAGATAAAATCCTTGCCCTGCGCGACCATGTCGATGACTTGGATCTTGCGGAAATCGATCGGCGGCTTTCTATCGAAAAAGATCTCGTCGGACAGGAAAGGCGGAAAATGAAGCCAGCCGATGGTGTAGCCGTCCGGCTTCGACTTAAACAGATCGACGCTGCCGCGGCGGCCACCGGCGCCGGGCTCGTTCTTGATCACGATGGCAACGCCGAGTTCCTTTTGCAGCCCGTCCTGCAGGTTGCGCGCCAGCTTGTCGAAGCTGCCGCCGGGTCCGAACGGCACGATCATCGTGATGGGCTTGTCGGGGAACGCGGCTTGCGCCGCTCCGGTTTGAAGCGCGAGGCCGGCGACCAGGCCGGCGGCAAACACGCCTTTCAATCCATTCGTCATCCAGTGTGGTTTCATTGATTTCCTCCCTCATGGTTGTTCTTGGATTTTTGTCGCGTTGCGCCGCTGCGCGGTGATCGGCGTCTTTCGTCTCGCGCCTTGAGACTACTGATGACCGATCAATTCAATGTCATCGGTCTCGCGCTTTGAGACTACCGACGCAACGAACCAATTCGATTCTATTCTGTGACATATCATACTAGTGTGTTCTATCAATCGCGGAGTCTTGAGATTTTCGCGATCGCCAACATCCGGTGAACACGGCCGGTTGTCGCTTCGCAAAGATCGACTGGGCAGTCGGCGCGGATTGTAAAACGACAAAACCGCTACGGGACGGCAAACCGTACGGACGGGGAGGAACCGGAATGACGGCGCCGATACTCGGTGCGTTTCCCATGGAGGCGCGCGGTGATTAATTCCATGATGATGGCGCTCGCGCACTTTGCCGATCCGCGGGCGATTCTGCTCCTGATGCTCGGTGTGGCGATTGGCGTCTTGTTCGGCGCGCTGCCGGGTCTTGGTCCGACCGTCGCGCTCGCGGTGGTGCTGCCGTTTACCTACAATACGGACCCGATACTGGCGATGTTCCTGTATTCCGCTGTCATGAGCAGCTGCGCCTTCGGTGGCGCCGTGCCCGCCGTCCTGCTGAATACGCCCGGCACGCCCGCCAACGCCGCAACGTGTTTCGACGGTTATCCCATGGCGCAAAAAGGTGAAGGCGCCCGGGCGGTTTCTATTTCGGCGACCTCGTGCCTCGCCGGCTCAGTCGGCGGCGTCGTGATCACCATCGCGCTGTTGCCGGTGGTCAAGCCTATCGTGTTCGCCTTCGGCCCGCCGGAATTCTTCTCGCTGGTGCTGTGCGGCCTGATCATGATCGCCTTTGCCGCGAAGGGAAACTTGCTGAAGGGTGTGGCCGGCGGCTGCATCGGCTTCTTTTTGTCGTTGATCGGTTTCAGCGAGATGGTTGGCGTCTACCGGTTTACCATGGGCAGCGAATATCTTTGGGACGGCATTCCGCTGGTGCCGTTCATCGTCGGCTTGTTCGCCGTCAGCGAACTGATCAACTACAGCAGCCGCGGCGGCAAGACGTTCGACGGGGGAAGCGTAAACACCAAACTCGATTGGCGTGGTCAGACGGCGACCGGGATTCGGGACGTGCTGTCGCGGCCTGGAGTTGTCACGCGTTCGACCGTCATCGGCACTGTGATCGGCATCATGCCGGGCCTTGGCGGCAGCGTTGCCGCCTTCATGTCCTATGCGGTCGGGCTGCGGCGGACACGGAACCCGGCGACCTTTGGCACGGGAAATCCTGAAGGCGTGATCTGTAGTGAGGTCGCGAACCATGCCAAGGAGGGCGGGGCGCTGCTCCCCACCGTCGCGTTCGGCATTCCCGGCAGTCCGGACATGGCCATCTTGCTCGGCGCCTTCGTGCTGCACGGGCTGCAGCCGGGGCCGGAACTCCTGCGTAGCCACCTTGATCTTGTTTATGCACTGTTGTTCGGAATCGGATTCAGCCAACTCGTGACCAGCGGTGCAGGTCTCATCGTGACGCCCTTTCTCGCGCGCGTCAGCCTGCTGCAAAGCCGCTGGCTCGCGCCGTTCGTCTTGACGCTGGTCTTCGTTGGGACATACATGCTGCGCAGTAATATCTTCGATGTTGCCGCGGCGGTTTTGGCCGGCATCTTCGCATTTGTGATGCGGCGCTACGGTTTCCCGCTGGTGACGATTGCGATCGGCTTCATTCTCGGTCCGTTGGCCGAGCGCTCGTTCCAGCAATCGATGCAGATGTCGGACGGGTCGGCCGCGATCTTCTTCACCCGGCCGATTTCCGCCGTGCTGCTAGCCTTGGGGCTGGCCGCGCTGATTTTTCCGGCGATCCCCGCGCTGCGGCACGCGCTGAGGGTACGCCATGAGAGCTAACGCCACCGGCACCTTGATCTGGGTCGCGATCATGGCCGTCGCGGTGATCGCCATGCTCGTCGAGGCCGCGTCCTTGCCACCCACCCTGCGGGAAGTGCCCAATCTGTTGGGATGGGCGGTGTTGGTCCTGTTCGCACTGTTGCTGGTCGGCGAAGTCTATCCCGCCGCCGCTGCCTGGATGGATACGCCGCTGGAGGAATTGTGGCAGGGCGGCGAAGTGAACAAGGCAGGTCCCGGTGACGGGCCGGACGCCGCTTCAAACAGCAAGGCGAAAGACGCCGTGCCCTGGCCGTCAGTGCTGCGGGTGCTGGCCTATATCGTCGGATTCTGGGCCCTGATTTTCCTGTTCGGGCTTTATCTGGTGCCACCCTTCTTCATCGTCCTCTTCCTAGTCGTGGAAGCGGGCGTGCGGTTGCGCCATGCGGTCTTATCGGCGCTTATCGCTTGCGTCTTTCTGTTCGCCGGCCTTCACCTCTTGAAGATCGACCTGTGGGTGGGCGTGGTGCCGGAAATCGTGCCCGGCATCGTGGGCGGCGCGGTCATGCCGAGCCTGTAGCACCGAGTGGCACTCGATGAAACCGCTCGGTGATGAGGTCGGACAGCGTGTGGCCGTCGTTAGGGCTGTCCGGCGACGCTTTGGCGTGCAGCACGAACAGGTCGGCTCCGCTCAATCCGCGCCCGGCAACCAGGTCGCCTCCGGCAGCGGCACGTAGAACACGTGCAGGATTATCTATTCAGCACCAAACCTTTTCTTTGGCATCCGCGATGATGTGCGCGAACCGCCGTGATCAGCTCCGCAGCAGCTTGTCCTCAAACCAGTTCCACATGACGGCGCAGCCAAGCGGCAGGTAGTCGCGCTGGCAATGCTGCGCGCCGCCTTCTTCGCTCGTGAACACGCGGAACGTTTTGTCCGGCGACCCGCACGCGTCAAAGAGTGCCTGCGCGTCCTCGAGCGGGATCTGCTCGTCGTCCTCGCCATGGCAGAGCAGGAACGGACAGCGCATCTGCTGGACGACGCCGTCGAGCTTGAACTTCTCCAGCCGCTGCAGCGCGTCGTCGAGGCTGTCGGTTCCCAGAATCCACATGATGTGATGGCCGGGTACCGACATCGAGGCATTGAACTGCGCCTCGATGCGCCGCTTCCACACGGCCTGGTAGTCCCAGATCGCGCCCCAGGCGATGCAGGCGGCGAAGCGCGGCTCCAGCGACGCGCATCGCGGGGCGTAATAGCCGCCGAGGCTGACAGCAACGACGCCGATCTTCTTGGCGTCGACGTCAGGGCGCGTCTCCAGATAGTCGATGCAGGCGCTGCCGGCGCGATCGTAGTCATGACGCAGATACATATTGCGGAAGCGGATCGCCTCGCCGGTGCCGGGCCCGTCCACCAGCAGAACCGAAATGCCGCGCTTGATCAGCTCGGGCGTGCCCATGACGAACAGAATTTCCTTGGTCACGTCGAGCCCGTCGAAAAAGACCACGCACGGCGTGCGATCCGATTTCGCATTCTGGGCGTGGACGAAATAGCCGGGCATACTCTTGCACCCGAACGGGATCTCGACGATCTCGATGTTCAGATCGGTTTGCTCGACGAATTTGTGGAAGCAGTCGATGCTGCGCTGGTAGGTCGCGAGCGCTAGTTCGTCCTTCGGCGTACGGAAGCGTTCGCCCATCTGATAGTAGTGACTGGCGCGCAGGTAGAAGGGCGCCGCCGAGACCGGGTGATTGTTGGCGCGAAACGCGTCGGCGTGGCCGCTCACCTCGTCGGCCACCTTGACGAAGGCGTCATACCACGCTGCGTCGTCGCCGACATGCCCCTCCAGAAGCCGGCCGATCTTGTGCAACTCGCTGATGTCCGAGCCGCCGTAGTGGCCGCGCCCCAGCATGTTCACATAAGCCGCGGACCAGCGGTAATTGTCCGGATAGTACATGAAGTATTTTGGCGTCGTGGCCATGCTCATCCTCGCAATATCTGATCGTCAATAAGCTTGGAGCTTGCTCGTCGTAACCGGCTGCCCCCAATAATTGCGAATGCGTCGCGGCGCCGCTCAGCCGAGGGCTCCCCACCAGTTCGCCTCCGGCAGGGGCACGTAGAACACGTGCAGGAAGATGACATAGGCCACGACGCAGGCCGCGAGCGGCGTGACAATCGCGAGAGCCACGTTGTGGCGCGTCTTGTCCTTCGTCAGATAGAGCGATACCAGCGACAACATCAGGAAGCTGGACAGCCAGAATCCGAGACCGTACATCACCAGCAAATAGCAAAGTGCAATCACTAAGAACGTGAACACGTCCAGCCAAATGCCCCTGTCTTCCGCACTCACGCTAATGATGTCCAGCACGCGCTCCGTGACTGCCGCGAAAAGAGCGCGCACAACCAAGACTGCTGCGGCGAACATAATGAAATAAGCAGCCATAAGGGGGAATGCCCAGTTCATTAGATCTGAGCCCGCGTTGGCCAATGCGATCGAGCCGATAATGAATAAGATCACCCCAGCGAGGAGGTCTCGGTCCATTAATTTTTGCATGCCGCTCACTTCTTTCGTTTCAACTCAGCCGCCTACTCGGCCTCGATTGGTTCGGGCGCGATTGCTCCGCTAGCACGTTCCCGCGCCTGATCCTTGAGGCGCGTCATCACGACCAAGGCAATCGAGACGACCGTGATCGCTATAAGTGTGATGTTGATCGCACCGGTGAAGAAGACATCACCAATAGAAGATGCACGGGCAATATAAAGCGACTGCACAAGCGCGGGCTCAATGATGGGTCCCAAAATGATGCCGAGACCGATGGGGCCAGGGTGAATGCCCAGCGGCCTCATCAAAAAAACCAGCACCCCAAGGCCAAACATCAAGTAAACGTCGAAGATGTCATTTCTGATCGCATAGGCTCCGATTACGGACAAAAAGAAGATCAGGGGAGCCAGCAGCCGCAACGGGATGCTCACGATCCGAATCATAAATGGTGCAAACAAGCTGCCAACGATAAACGTCATGACCCCGGCCAGCATCAGCGACCACCCGAAGGAGTAGACAAGCGTTCCGTCGCTCTGGAAGAGCTCCGGACCCGGGTTGAGCCCGCGCAGCATGAGCGCGCCGGCAATGACCGCGGCTGGCGAAGAGCCTGGGACACCCAGCGTCACCAGTGGGATCAACGACGCCGGAGCGCAGGCGTTGTTCGCGATCTCCGATGCCGTCACGCCGCGCAGCTCACCCTTGCCGAATTGGCTCTTGTCTTTGCTCCAGCGCACCGCCTCGTTGTAAGAGACCAATGAAGCGATCGGGCCGCCGGCTCCAGGCAGGATTCCGACGAAGCTGCCAATCACCGCGGAGCGAAGGAAGTGCACCGGTTCGGAGAGCACCTTCACCATCGTCTTCAGGGTAACGCCTCGCTGGGGTTTGTACTCGACGATGGTTTCCTTCGTCCGAAACTCGGCAATCATCGAAAGAACCTGCGGAATCGCAAAGACACCGATCAGCGCTGCAACGAGGGAGACGCCGCCGCGAAGCTCCGGAATGCCGAAAGTAAAGCGCGCCACCTCGTTGGCATGGCTTATGCCGACTGAACTGATAAGAAGACCGATGGCGCCGCCGGCAAGGCCCTTCAACACCGACTTGCCGGCCAAGCTGCCGATGATGGTCAGCGCGAACACGCCCAGCCAGAAGAATTCGGGGGGGCCGAATTTCAGCGCGACCGCCATCATCGGCCAGGCAAGCAGAAGGTAACACGCGGCTCCAAACAGCGTTCCCAGGGCCGAGCTGAAGCAGGCCGCCACGATGGCTTCCTGTCCCCTTCCTTGTAGAGTCATGGGGTAGCCGTCGAAAGCGGTGGCCATCGCGGCTGGTGTTCCGGGCGTGTTTACTAGACACGCGGGTATGGCGTCGGAATACATCGCGCAAACATAGAGGCCCCCCAACATCGCAAGGCCTGCACCGGTCGGCAGCGCGAATGTGAAGGGGACGAGCAATGCTGTGCCCATCGTGGCGGTGAGGCCTGGCAGTGCGCCGACTACCATGCCCACCATGACCCCGACGGTGAGCCAGAAGATGAAAGATGGCTGGAGCGCCATCATCAGACCGTCCAACATCAAAACACTCCTAGATGCGCGGCGGTGCTAACGCATTGATAGAGTCCGTTGCCTGGGCGCATCCTCAAGAGCATTCGCCTCTCGCCCCGTCGGCATGCAACGCACTTTTTGGAGTTCATGCAGGTTCTGATCCCGCAAACAAGACGTCCTAGCACCAAGGTTCTTGGTGCTAGGACAGATTAGAACCGAAACAGTCTCAACTTCAGAAATCCGCCATGAGCTCCTGGACGAATTTCTTGGCCTGTTCCGGTGTCTGACGCATCGGCGTGAGACCGTTTTTGACCACGATTGCCTTAACCGGAGGGGTCGCCTTGTTAAGAGCGTCGTTGAGTTTTGCAACGATGGCGGCCGGCGTTCCGGGAGGCGCCATGACGCCCCACGTGGTCGCCATTTTCCAACCCGCCTCGTGAGGAACACCCGGCAGTGATTCGGAAGGTGAAGCGCCGGCGATGACAAGCGTGTTCAATTCCGTTTTATGTTTGACGGCATGGGAGGACGACGTTATGCCGGCATCAACGTGATTGCCGACGAGCATGGGGATCATCTTGCCCACGCCGCCAGAGACCGGCACATAGCTGACCTTGATCCCGAGCAATTTCATGAGTTGAGCGGTTTGCACTTCGCCCGTGTTCCCCACACCGGCGACTGTCAATTTGCCTGGATTCGCCTTTGCGTAGGCAACGAACTCTTTCAGGCTCTTGAACTTGCTGTCCTTGGGAACCATCAGAGCGCCGACGGCCTGACAAGTCATTCCGATATAGGCAAACTGGTCCGGCTTGTAGCCGACATTTTTGCCTTTGGACGTCACGATGATGTTCGGAACGACTACGTTTGAGATCGTGTAGCCATCCGGCTTCGAGCGATTCAATTCGCTGAACCCGATCGCGCCGCCGCCGCCGGTCTTGTAGACAATGCGGATATTGACGCCGAGCGCTTTCTGTAGGCCGGGCTGAAGCCGGCGCGCCTGCTGATCGGACCCGCCACCCGGCGAGTACGGAACGATGAACGTAATGTCATGGTCCGGGTAGTCGGCCGCGCGGCTGGGGCCGCACGCTACAACAGCCATGGACACGACCGCTACGGCGGCCAGAACTTTGCCAGGCTGGCAGCTAAATTGTCTTCTGTTCATCGACGTCTCCTCCCTCATCTTTGTCATTAATATAGTCATTATATCGTCCCCCCTCTTTATTTCGGGTCGGGGATCGCCTTTCGTCTCGATCATCAATCCGGTGGCGATACACTCAGCGCGAGGTGCTTAAGTATTGACCGGCGCGCCACCGTAGAGGTGAACCTCAATGTCTGCTTTCGTCTCCGTTTCGTTTCGCGTGCCGCGCGACCAGGTGGACGCGCCCAGCACAATGCCTGTACCCCGCCGGAGAAACTGCTAGCGCGCGATGCTCCGGTGAGTGAGCCGATGGCTCGGGTTCGCGTTGCACAATAAGTGTCAGAAAAGGTGCAATATCGCTACCGCGGTGTCAACAAATGGCTGCAAGAGCCGAGGTTACGGTTTGAAAGAGGCCCAGAGGTCGTGAAAACCTGGCACTCCAGGTAATCTTAGCGTACGGACAGTTATCGTAGGCTGATGTGGCAAGTCCGGACGAGAAAGAGAGCCATGCCAGCGAATGTGCACGTATTCCGGATTTCGTATTCCGCCGGACGGTCGCCCTCGCAAACTAATATTGGCGGCTATTCCAACAGGCCTGTTTTTGTTGACGCCTAAAGTCCCACAAGCTTCTTTAAATTCCCGCCGGCGAGTTTGGCGCGCGTGGCGTCGTCGAAGGTGTCGACTGACGCGATGTGCCCGATCGGGTCGTATTCCAGCATGTCGAAGGGATAGTCGGTGCCCATGATCACATGGTCGGCGCCGAACAATTCGACCAGCGTCCTGAGCTGCAGCGGCGTGAACACCACGGTGTCCACATAGACCTGCTTGAGATACGACGTCGGCGGCTTGGGCAGGCCGACATTGCAGTCCGAGCGCGCGCCCCAGGCGTGGTCGATGCGGCCGGAATAGGCGCCGAGATAGCCGCCGCCGTGCACGGCCAGGATCTTCAGCTTGGGATGGCGTTCGAGCACGCCGTCGAAGATCAGATAGTGCAGCGCCAGCGTGGTGTCGAACGGATTGCCGATGACGTTGTTGAAATAGAAGCGCGACAACCGCTGGCCTTCCGTGAAGCCATTGGGGTGGATGATCACCAGCGCGCCCAGTTCCTCGGCCTTCTTCCAGAACGGAGCAAAGGCGGGATCGGACAATTCCTTGCCATCGACATTGGTGAGGATTTCGACGCCCTTGAAGGCAAGCTTGCTCATGCAGCGTTCGAGCTCCTTGGCGGCCTCGTTGCCGTCCTGCATCGGCACCGTGCCGGTGGGGATGAAGCGGTCCTTATGCTTTGAGACGAATTCGGCGATGCCGTCATTGATCATCTGCGCCGCCGGCACCGCGTATTCGAGCTCCACCGTGTGATAGCACTGCGGCGGCGGCGGCATGACCAACTGCATGTCGATGCCCATCCGGTCCATGTCGGCAAATCGCTCGTCGTAATTGTCGACAATGCGCGAGCGGATGTCGACTTCCTGCTTGGCGTTGAGCTCTTTCGTTTCGGCGCTGGCGAAATGGCCGAGCGGAATGGTGGCAAGGTCGAGATGCGGCTTGATGAACTCGGCCGCGCGCGGCACGGCGACATGGGTGTGGCAGTCGATGGTCACGCTTTTCGGCCGCGTTTCGCGCCCCGGCTTGCCGTGTTGGCGCGCCGCTGTGTTCGCGTATTTGTTCCAGACCTTCGCCATGTCGCTTGCCTCGTTCGATGTGAAAAACGCTAGAAGACGCCGAGATGCTGGTGCAGGTCGACGCCTTCCTTGGTGAGTTCCGCCGGCGTGGAAACCACCGCCACGCGGCCGCTGTTGAGGATGACGATGTCGTCGGCGACGTCGAATACCAGCGTCGGGTTCTGCTCGACCAGCACAATCGACAGCCCGCTCTCCTTCAACTTGCGGATAGTATTCATCACCTCGTGAACGATCTGCGGGGCAAGCCCCTCCGATGGCTCGTCCATCAGCAGCACGCGCGGATTGCCCATCAGCGCGCGGCCGATCGCCAACATCTGCTGCTCGCCGCCCGACAGATGCGCGGCGATCTGGTCACGCCGCTCGTTGAGGCCGGGGAACATGGCGAAGACGGTGTCTGCGGTCCAGGGTGCGTGTTTGCCGTTCTCCGGCTTGCGCGCAGCCACCATGAGATTCTCGCGCACGGTCAGACTCTTGAAAATGCGGCGGCCCTGCGGCACCAGCGCAACGCCGCGCGCCGCGACCATTTCCGGAGACTGGCCGGTCGCCGGCTCACCGAACACCGTGACCTCACCCCGGCGCGGCGGCAGCAGGCCCATGGTGACGGCCATGCAGGTCGACTTGCCGGCGCCGTTGCGTCCGAGCAGGCCGAGCATGCGCGCTTCGCCGAGCGCGAACGAGACGTCCTGCAGCACGTGGCTGTCGCCGTAATAGGCGTCGATATGGCTGAGGCTGAGCGCGTCAGTGGCCAAGATAGACCTCCCGGGTGCGCGGATCGGCCACCACTTCGGCGCGCGTGCCTTCGACGATCACCTCGCCGAAATGCAGCAGCGTGATGCGCTCGGCGAATTCCAGCGCCACGTCCATATTGTGCTCGATCATCACCATGGTGACGTCGCGCGGAATGGCGAGCAGCAACTGATGCACGTCGCGGCGCTCGTCGATGGACAGGCCGGCGAACGGCTCGTCGAGCAGCAGCACTTTAGGATTTTGCGCCAACGCCATGGCGATCTCGACGCGGCGGCGCTCGCCGTAGGAGGTTTCGCCCAGCGGCCGCTCGGCGAGGTGGCTCAAGCCGACGCGTTTGAGCGCCTCGTGCGCCTGCTCGACGATGTGACCTTGCCGCGTCATGTCGATCAGCGGGTTCCAGCGCATCGGTGAAAGACCGAGCAGCGCCAGCGAGACGTTGTGGATGATGGTGTCGTTTGGGAACAGTGTGATGATCTGGTAGGTGCGCGCCATGCCCATGTGCGGGCGCCGCCGGCACGGAACCCAGGTGATGTCCTCCCCAAACAGCGCGATCGAGCCGGAGTCGGGCGTGATTTCCCCGGTGATCAAGTTGAACAGCGTAGTCTTGCCGGCGCCGTTGGGGCCGATGATCAGCCGGCGCTCGCCCGGTTCGACATTGAGGTTGACGTCGGTGGTGACATGCAGGCCGCCGAACGCTTTGCACAAATCTGTGACGGTGAGCGCGCTCATGGCTTCGCCTCCGCCTTGACGTCGCGGCGCCAACTGGCCTTGCGCCAGGCCAGCCGCCACAGCCGTGCCGTGCCCGGCACTAGGCCCTCCGGCATCAGGATGACGATGGCGACGAAGATCGCCCCGAGCAGCATGTTCCAGCGTTCCAGAAAGCCGCTGACTACGCTCTTGACCACGATCACCAACGCCGCGCCGACGATGGGGCCGAGCAGGGTGCCGGCGCCGCCGGAGATCACCATTAGCAACACCTCGGCCGAAGCTGTCAGATCGAGCGCCTGTGGGCTGATAAATTGCGTGTAGTAGACGAACAGGATGCCAGCGATGGCGGTCAGCAAACCGGAAAACATGCACGCCCAGAATCGGATTGCCCAGACGTGATAGCCGAGTGCGGTCATCCGGCGCGGCTGGTCGCGGGTGCCCATCAGCGCGGCGCCCATCGGCGAGCGCACGAACACTGCGACGGCGGCAAAGGCGACCAGGAACACCACCAGCGTTGTGTAATAGAAGGAGTTTGCCGTGTTGATTTCGATGCCGAACGGCTGCGGCCGCCCGTGCAGATTGATGCCGTTGTCGCCGCCGGTGATGCTGATCCAGCGGTAGGCCAAGCCCCAGATAATTTCACCCAGCGCCAGCGTGATCATGATGAAGCCGATGCCGGTCGCGCGCAGCGACAGCACCCCGTAGATCGCCATCGAGACGAGGCCTGCGACGAGCGCGGTGAGAATGGCGATGGGGTGGCCGTAGCCGTGCTGCAACATGTAGCCGGTGGCGTAGGCGGCGATGCCGAACAGCCCGGCGTGGCCGAGCGAGACCAGCCCGCCGTAGCCGGCCAGCACGTTCAAGCCCAGCGCGAAAATGGCCGAGAACAGGATCTGGCTGGAGACGTTGACGTAATAGACGCCAGGCATCCAATACGGCAGCGTGACCAGCGCCACGAAACCGACGGCAAGGGCAATGACGCGTGCGCTTATGCCGCTCATGGCACGAACCTGCCGAACAGACCCTGCGGCCGCACCAGCAGCACCACCAGCATGGGCAGGAACAACACGAAATAGGAAAGCTCCGGCAGCAGCGCCTGGCCGAAATTATAAATGAAGCCGATGACAATACTGCCGACGAAGCTGCCGAGCAGGCTGCCCGAGCCGCCGAGAATGACCACCACCAGCGCCAACGGCAGCATGTCCTGGTCGAGGCCGGGATAGACCGACAGGATCGGCGCGCCGATGATGCCGGCGAAGGCGGCCAGCCCGGCGCCGAGCGCAAACACGATGGCGAAGAGCTGCGAGACGCGGATGCCGACCACCCGCGCCATGTCGGGATCGTCGACGCCGGCGCGGATCATGGCGCCGAGCCTCGTGCGGTCGAGCAGCAGCCAGAGGCCGAGCGCCGCCGCCACGGCGATGGCGATGACCGCCAGCCGGTAATGCGGGAACACCAGCGGGCCGTAGTGAAGGAAGCCGGTCAGGTTTGCCGGGGTGTCGACTCGGACCGGGTCGCCGCCCCAGACCATCAGACAGAAATCGGCGACGATAAAGGAAATGCCGAGCGTCACCAGCACTTGCGCCATCTGCTGGCCCGGCAGTTGGCGCAGCAGGAAGCGCTCGATCACCGCGCCGAACACCGCAACCAGGATGGTTGCAAACAGCACCGCCACCCAGAAATTGAACGTCACGCTCAAATAGCCGCCGGCGAAGGTTGCGCCGAAATAGGCCCCGAGCATGAACAGGGAGCCATGCGTCAAGTTCGGGATGCGCATCAGGCCGAAGATCAGCGAGAAGCCCGCCGCCAACAGGAACAAGAGGCCGCCGAAGGTGATGCTGTTGACCGTCAGCAGCAGCCAGAACGTCATATCCGCCGTCTTTCCGCTTTTTCGCAAACACAACCGTCCGCGGGCACCGGAGCTATGGTGCCCGCGGCGATCGTTTCTTCAGATCAGCACTTCTTCAGCGGCGGATAGTCGCGCGAATAGACCGGATGCGCGAGGAACTCCTTCTCCGGCCAGGTCCAGAACTGGCTGACGCCCTTGTAGGTCTTGACCGTTTTGTTCCAGAGCTTGAGACCGTAAGGAGCATTGGACCTTTTTTCGCAGACGCGGACGTAGAAATCGCCGACTACGTTGCCGAGATGGTCGAACTTGATTGGCCCGCGCGGCGTGTCCTTCAAGTCCACGGCTTTCAGTGCGGCCATGAACTTTTCCTTGTTGCCGGTGGTGCCGCCGGCCGTTTGCAAGCCGGCATTGACCACGTCGCAGTTGACGTAAAGGCCGGCGGCGTAGAAGCCGGGAACGACCTTGAAGTGCTTCTGGATCGCGGCGATGAACCTCTTGTTGCCATCGGTATCGAGGTCGAGCGTGTAGGGGCAAGCGCTGGTCTGTCCGACCGCTTCGTCGCCGAAGGCGTGCAGCAGCGCATCGTCGCCGCCGGTCTCGCCGGTGACCAGCGGGAATTTGAGACCGAAATTGGCGTACTGCTTCAGGAAGCGCAGCGGGACGCCGCCAGGGAAGCCCTGGCAAACGACGTCGCAATCCGCGATCTGGGCGATGTAGGGCGTATAGTCGGGTGTGCCCAAAGGCGTATACAGCTTCTTGGTCACACAACCGCCATCCTTTTCGAACGCCGCCTGGAAGCCGCCTTCCTGCTCGTAGCCAAAGGCGAAGTCCCAATCGATGGTGATGGCCTTCTTCTTGCCCATCACTTTCGCCGCGTAGTGACCCATCACGTGCATCGCCTGCGATGAGGTCGCCGCAGGCCGCATGAAGTAAGGATTGGGACGGCGCTGGGTGAGATCGTCGGCGCCGGCGAGGCTGAGCGTCGGCGTCTTGTGCTGCTCGATGTAGTCGTCGATCGCCAGCAATTCGAAGGCGGCGAGCGGCCCGAGGATGACGTCGACCTTGTCGCGCTCCACGAGTTCCTGCGCCTTGGTCTTGGTGCCGGCCGGTTTGCCGCCGGTGTCGGCAGAGAAGAACTCGACCTTGCGGCCGGCCATCTTGTTGTCGTGCTCCTTCAGCCAGGTGAGCACGCCTTGCTCCATCTGAATGCCGCCCTGCGCCAGCCCACCGGTCTTGACGGTGAGCAGGCCGAGTTTGAACGGCGGGTTTTGCGCAATCGCCGGCATCGGGAAATTGAATGACGCGGCTGCCGCGCCGGCGGCGGTCGCGGCCATGAATTTACGACGAGTAACCTTGCGAGACATTGCATTCCTCCCTTTATCGCCCCGGTCGGGGCTATTCTCTGGAATGGCCTTGGCGGCCATTTTCTATTCGGCCAGTGCAGCCTATCGTTGGATTCAATGCGGCCTGCCGCGCCCAATCGGCCGACCAATCGCCCCATCATCGGCCAATGTCTTCCATGATGTAAAGACGGGGTGCTACGCGCGAGCGCGGTGCGCGCACAGTCGCCCACCTTGCCGCGGTGGGCAGGCCCCATGTTAGTCTGTGTCGTTTCAGCGGCGCGGGCGGAGGCGGCGACCATGACGGCGAACGGCTTTGAAGTGCGGCGCCTGTCCGGCGCGATCGGCGCGGAAATCCTGGGGCTCGACCTTGCCGCCGAGCCCGGCCACAACACCATCGCCGCGATCCGCCAGGTCTGGCTCGACCACGGCGTGGTGTTCTTCCGCGACCAGGACCTGCCGCCGGCGAAGTTTCTCAGTTTCGCAAGACAATTCGGCGCGGTGGTGGAATATCCTTTCATCAAGGGGATCGAGGGCTTTCCGGAAATCATTCCGGTGATCAAACTCGAGCACGAGACGCGCAATTTCGGCGGCATCTGGCACAGCGACACCGCCTATCTCGACACGCCGCCCATGGGCACCATGCTGATCGCGCGCGAGGTGCCGCCTTATGGTGGCGACACGCTGTTCGCCAGCGGTTGCCTCGCTTACGAGACGTTGTCCGACGGCCTGAAGCGCATGCTGGACGGGATGATCGCGATCAATTCATCGGCCAAGGCCGACGTGACGCGTACGCGCGAGGACCGTTTGCGTGACGGCGCCAAGGCCGAGGCCAAGAAAGAATTTGTCAGCGAGCATCCGGTGGTGCGCACGCATCCGGAGACCGGGCGCAAGGCGCTCTATATCAACGTCGGGCACACGCTGAGCTTCAAGGATATGACGGAAGCGGAGAGCGCGCCGCTGTTGAACTTCCTGTTCGAGCACCAGACCCGGCCGGAATTCACCTGCCGCTTCAACTGGCGGGCGGGCTCGATGGCATTCTGGGACAATCGCTGCGTGCTGCACAATCCGGTCAACGACTATCACGGCTTCAAGCGCGTGATGCACCGGGTGACGTTGGCCGGCGACAGACCGCGCTAAACTCGCCGGCTATGTTCGTCAGTCGAAACCCTTGACTTATCTGCCGCGCCGATCGATTGCGCAAGCGTCAGCCGAAGATGTGCTGCGCCCACGTGATGAACGCGGTGAATTGGTCGGGGTAGACCAAAAAGAAAGTCACGAGCCCGATGGGCGCGAGCAATAGCAGCCAATCGCGCATCGACTACTCCTGCAATGAGGCCTCCTGCACAACGCTCCCGATGTTTCCGCAACCTACAGAGGTAATATAAGGCAATTCGTCAGGACACTCCGGACGAAACCGCGCGTTGAACTAAAGACGCCTTAACGATGTGTCGAAAAGTTTCTGGCATCGATTTACGATTTGTTCGCGCTGAATTGCGCGCCAGCTAAATGCCGAGAAAGCTGGATTTGATCTCGTCGTTGGCCTTGAGCTCTTCCGGCTTGGACGAATAGACCACCTGGCCCTTGCTCATCACGTGCACATAGTCGACCAGCTTGAGCGCCAGGTTGGTGTTCTGCTCGACTAGCAGGATCGAGAGGCCTTCTTCCTTCAGCTTTCCGATTGCTTCCCAGACACCCTGGATGATGATCGGCGCCAGCCCTTCCGACGGCTCGTCCATGATCAGGCAGTCGGGGTTGGTCATTAGCGCGCGCCCGATCGCCAGCATCTGCTGCTCGCCGCCAGACAGCGTCTTGGCGCGCTGGTTGCGGCGCTCGCGCAGGCGCGGGAACAGATTATAGACACGCTCGAGGCCCCAGCCGTGGCGGTCCGGGTTGCGCAGGGCAACCAGGAGGTTCTCCTCGACGCTTAATGTCGGAAACACGCGGCGCCCTTGCGGCACCAGGCCCATGCCGGTGCGCACGGTTTCGAACGAGGATTTCTGGCTGATATCGTCGCCCTTGAACACGATCTTGCCGCGGCGCGGCGGATTGAAGCCGACGATCGAGTTCACCAGCGTCGTCTTGCCGACGCCGTTGCGCCCCAGCAGGCCAAGAATCTGGCCCTGCTCGAGCTGGAGCGACAAGCCTTGCAGAACATAGGCGTCGCCGTAATAGGTGTGGATGTCCTGAACCTCGAGGATCGCCATGTCTAGTCGGTCCCCAGATAGATTTCCTGCACGCGCGCGCTGTCGTGGATCTGCTGCGGCGTGCCGGTTTCCAGAATTTCGCCGAAGTGCAGGACGGAGATCTGATCGGCCACGTCGAACACCACGTCCATGTCGTGCTCGATCAGCAGGATCGCGAGATTGGGATCGAGCTTCATCAGGAACTTGGCCATCTCGGAGGATTCGCCCGACGACAGGCCGGCGGCCGGCTCGTCGAGCAGGAGGATTTTCGGATCGCTGGCGAGCCCCAGCACGATCTCAAGCTGGCGCTGCTCGCCGTGCGACAGGTTGCGCACCTCGACGTCCTTGCGGTCGAGAAAGCCGGCCGCATCGAGCAGGCTGTAGGCTTTGTCATACACCGCGCGGTAGGACGACAGGAAACGCCACATCACGAATTTCCAGGACTGCAGACCCTCGATCGCCAGCAGGACGTTGTCGAGTACGGTCAATTTCGGAAACAGGCTCGTGACCTGGAAGGTGCGTGCCATGCCCAAGGCGGTGCGGCGGTGGCTCGGCCATTTGGTGACGTCCTGCCCGAACACCAGCACCTGCCCGGAGCTCGCCGGGTAGATGCCGGTAATCACGTTGAACAGCGTGGTCTTGCCGGCGCCGTTGGGCCCGATGATGGCCTTGCGGTCGCCCGGCATGATGCGCAGCGACACGTCGCGTGTGGCTTGCAGGCCGCCGAAGCTCTTGCTCAGCCCCCTGAGCTCGAGCGCCGGCACACCGCCGTTCGATGAATCGTCGCTGCTCACGCGCAAATCCTCTGACGGAGAATGCCGGGGCCCGTTGGCCGGGCCCCGGCGTAGTGTCGCTTATTCGCAATACTTACAGGGCGGGTAGGTGCGGCTGTAAACCGGCTGCTTGAGGAACTTTTCTTTCCCGTAGGTCCAGTACTGGCTGACGTTCGGGTAGGTCTTGATGACCACGTTCCACAGCTCGGCCTTCGGATAGCCGAACATCTTCTTCTTCTCGACCTTCTTGATGTAGATGTTCTGCACCGGATTGCGGTCCTCGAAGTGGACCGGTCCGCGCACCGCGTCGATTTTCAGGTCGCCCATGATCGCGACGAACTTTTCCGGGCCGGGATACTTGCCGCCGGACTTCTTCATCGCCTCGTCGATGATCTGCGCTGTCGTGTAGTTGGCCTCCGAGTAGTAGGACGGCACCTTGCCGTACTTCTTGCGGTAGGCCTTCACGAAAGCTTCGTTCTTCGGCGTATCGAGCGCCGCGCTGTATTGCAGCGGGGAGACGTCGCCAATCGCGAAGTCGCCCATGTTCGGCAGGATGAACTCGTCATAGCTGGTGCCACCGCCGATGATTGGCTTCTTGAAACCGGACTGACGCAGCTGTTTGGGGAATTGCAGCGCCATTGGTCCCACCATCAGCGAGAACACGGCGTCGGCGTCGCCCTTGATCTGCGGAATGAACGGGCCGAAGTCCTTTTCGCCCAGCCGCGGCCAGAGCTTCTGGACCACCTTGCCGCCGCAATCCTCGAACGCCTTCTGGAAGCCGCCGACCACTTCGTAGCCGAACGCATAGTCGGCTGCGATGGTGACGATCTTCTTGTAGCCCTGATCGCAGGCCCATTGCCCGATCGGGTGATGCGGTTGCGACGAGGTCCAGGTGGTGCGGAAGAAGTAGGGATACTTGCTGGCCTGCCGTTGGGTAAGGTCGTCGGCCGCCGGGATCGAGGCGATGTAGAGCGTCTTCTCGCTGTTGCTCACCGGTGCCAGCGCGTAGCCGGTCGAGGCCAGCAGGCCGCCGATGAACATTTGCGCCTTGTCGCTCAGCACCAGCTTCTTGGCCTTGGTCACCGCGGCGTCGGACTTGCCTTGGTTGTCCTCGACCACGAACTTGACGGTGGCGCCGCCGAGCTTGTTGCCATGCTCGTCCAGATACATCTGGAAGCCGTTGGTCATGTCCTTGCCGATCTGGGCGAAGATGCCGGTCAACGGCGCGATGAAGCCGATGCGCAGTTCCTCCGCCTTGGCCGGCGCGTTCATGCTCAGGCCGAGCACGAGACCGCCGCCCAGCAGTATTGGAAGCAATCGTTGTCGCGATGTTCCTCTCATTGTCGTACCTCCTTGTTGTTATGCCCTCCCGCGAATGGTCAGGATGGCGTCGGTGCCAATTTCTCCGGTGCCGCCGGCTTGGTCGTCTTGTCGGACGAGGCGCGGGCCTGGCGAATTCTTGCCGGAATGCCCATCAAGCCGGTCGGCAGATACAGGATCGTCAGCACGTAGACTCCGCCCAGCACGTACTGCCACCACGGCACCAGCGTGCTGAGATACTCACGTAAACCGAAAACGATCGCCGAGCCGATGGCGCCGCCGACCAGCGTGCCGGCGCCGCCGAGCACGACCATCAAGAGCGCGTCGACCGACGTGGTCAGCACCACGGTTTCCGGGCTGACCAGGCCGTTGGTGTGCGCCCACAACACGCCGGACAGCCCGCCGAAGGCGCCGGCGATGATGAAGGCGATATATTTGTGCAGCCAGGTGTTGTAGCCGAGGATCTGCATGCGCAGTTCGCGCTCGCGGATGCCGGCGAGGCTGCGGCCGAATGGCGACTGCACCAATACATAGAGTGATATCAGGGTGAAAACGAAGAAGCCGAACACCAGGAAGAAGAAGGTTCGCTCGTCGGTGAGGTCGAGCCCGAAAGCCGGCCGCGCCGTGACGCTGATGCCGTTGTCGCCGCCGGTAAGCGAATTCCAGCGATAGGCCAGGCCCCAGACGCATTGCCCCAAGGCCAATGTGATCATCAGGAAGTAGACGCCGCTGGCGCGGATCGCGAACAGACCGAACAGCGCCGCGAGCGCCGCGCCGATCAGCATGCCGTAGATCACCACCAGCCAGAAATCCCAGCCCAGCCCGACATGAAACTTGGTCGCCAGGATAGCGGTGAGATAAGCGCCGACGCCGAAATAGGCTGCCTGACCGAGTGATGGGAGGCCGGTGAATCCGAGAAGAATGTCGAGGCTCATCGCCAGGATCGCAAACACCAGCGCACGCGTCGCTAGCAGAACCACGAATGAGCTGGAATTGGGAACGATATAGGCGAGCGCCACGAGCACGATGGCGACGGTCAAGATCTTGAATTTCTGGGTGCTCATCATTTGCCGCTCACTCTCGTCCAAACAGGCCGGTCGGTTTTACCGCCAGGATCAGAACCATTGGGGCGTAGAGCGTAAAGTAGGAAATCTCCGGGAACAGCGCCTTGCCGAAATTGTCCGCCAGGCCCACCGCCAGCGCGCCGATGGCGGCGCCGCCCAGGCTGCCCATGCCTCCGATGATGACCACGGCGAAGGCAAGCGGCAGCATTTCGAAATCGAGGCCGGGATACACGCCCAGAAAGGCGCCGCCGATGACGCCGCCGAGCGCGGCCAGGAAGGCGCCGAGCGCGAAGATGAACATGGAGACGCGGTTGGTGTCGATGCCGACGCCGCGCGCCATCTGCGCGTCGTCGACGGT
This sequence comes from uncultured Alphaproteobacteria bacterium, assembly GCA_963773115.1. Classification (GTDB taxonomy): domain Bacteria; phylum Pseudomonadota; class Alphaproteobacteria; order Rhizobiales; family Xanthobacteraceae; genus Pseudolabrys. The sequence continues at coordinate 425,370 of CAVYZZ010000003.1, forward strand.
CGCGCGCACGGCGGCGCCCATGCGCGTCTTTTCCATCACCAGCCAGATCACGAGGCCGATGCCCGCCGCGGTCACGATCATGAATACGCGGTAGAGCGGGAAATAGAGGCCGCTGATCACCACGCTGGTGTTGAAGACCGGCGCGGGGCTGATGTCCATGTTGTCGCCGCCCCAGATGTCGAGCGCGGCCTGCTGGAACAGGAAGGCGAAGCCGACGGTAAGCAGCACCTGGCGCAACACGTCGGTTTCGATCGGCACAATGGGAATGCGGGTCAGCAGGAAATACAGCAACATGGTCGAGACCGCGGTAACCGCAACGAACGGGACCCAGCCGCTGGTGACCAATGGACTCCAGTGAGCGATCGCTAGCGTGATCAAGACGGCCACGCCTAACGCGATTAATCCGTTGCGGAGGTACTCGAAACCTTCGGATCGCAAAAACAAACGCTCCATCGCCAAACCGATCATGGCGACGGCGAGCGCAGCCACCGGCAGCGACAGCGCCCATGAATCGGTTGCCCCGATCACAGAAAGCGCGATGTAACCGCCCCATAAAAAATACGCGCCATGGGAAAGATTGACGATCCGCATGACGCCAAAAATCAACGACAGGCCGCTGCCGACAAGAAATAGCAGCGCGCCGTAGGATATGCCGTTGAAGGCTTGGATGATCCAGAACTTCGTACCCACTCGCGAACGCGCTCCCCCTTAGTCCTTCTTCTTAGCGTGAAGGTTGCGGTTACCTTACCCTAGGTCGGCCAGGAATGAACACCCTAAATGGCCGCAGGCGGATTTTGTTAATGTTGGACGAACGATCTTGCGTGTTTCCCGCGTTCGTGCGTGCGTCGAATTCATGCCGTATTTATTTGTGCCTGCGGGATTTGCGGCCTGCCTGCTTTTTCGGCGGTATGATCGGCAGCAGCAGATAGGGCGCTTTGCCGCGGCTGAAATGCAGGGTGGTGGTGCCGTTGAAAATAGCAGGCGGCCGGTCGCGTGGATCGTTGTGCAGGAACGGACCACAGCCGGTGAGCTCGTTCTTGAAGTTGGACAGCTTGCCGCCGCTGGCGCCGCCATATTCGTAATCCTTGCCGCGGATCGACAGGCCGACGCGATGGCCGGCGGGGACCACGATGCAGCTCGGCCATATCTCGATGTCGAGCTCGACCGCCTGGCTTTTTTTCAGCGGCTGCTTCTGGTCGTGGGTGTGATAGGGGCGGTAGGGCAGCGACAGTTTCTTGTCGAGCTTGCGGTGCGAGGCGCGCAGCCAGCCCTGGGCGATGGGCGTATGCGGATCGATGGCGCCCTGGAAAACGATCTCCTTCAAATCGCCGGTGAACACCCGCAGCACGATGAAGAAGTCGGCGTCGCTGGTGGACGATGAGGCGAACAGCTTGAGCGCCGAGGGGCCGGTGATCTCGGTTTCTTGCGCCAGCACCGGCGTGAGGAAAGTGAGGCCGTCGCCCATGGCGGCGAAGCTGAGCTTGGCGTTGCCGGAGGGCTTCTTGGTGGAGAGCGCCATGTCCGACGGGTTGAGATAGAACTTCGTCCACTTGGTGCGCTTGAGCGGCCATTCGTTCTCGGCGCGCGCCACGAACTTCTCGCCCGGATAACGCAGTTGCAGCAGCACCTTCGGCTGCTTGCTCCAGGTCGTATTCTTGCCGTGCAGGAAATAGTCGAAGAACTTGAGCTGCTGCTCGCGGCCGTAGTCGGTGTAAAAGTGCGTCCAGTGCTCGATGCCGTGCGCCTCCAGCCATTTCTGCTTGGACGCGGCGCGCACGAAGCCCTCGAAATTGCCGCGTGGGTGCAGGCCCTGGCCGCCCCAATTGGCGGCTGAGAACAGCGGCGTCGTGACCTTGTCCCAAACCGGCGAGCGGTCGCGGTGATATTTGTCGTCCATCGGATGGGCGCGGATATCGCCGCCGAATTCGGAGCAATTCTTGGCCAGCTCTTCCTCCGACAGCGTCTCCGGACCGCATACCAGTTCACCGTGCACGCGGCTGCGGCCGCCGCGCTCGCCGGCGCCGTATTGCACGGTCTTGACCTGCATGTCGTACCAGTTCTCCCAGAAGGTCGAGAGAATGCCACCGTGATGCGTCATGTCGCGGTACCAGTCGGCCGAGCCTTCCCACACGCACATGGCGGCGAGATGCGGCGGCTGCAGCGAGGCGACATGCCACTGGTTCATGCCGTAATAGGAAATGCCGTTGAGGCCGACCTTGCCGCTTGACCACGGCTGCACGCCTGCCCATTCGATGCAGTCGTAGAAATCTTTCGTTTCGCGCGGCGAGAAATGATCGATGAAGCCGGGCGAACAGCCGGCGCCGCGTGAATCGACGCGCACGCAGACATAGTCGTGCGGCACCCATTTCTCCGGGTCGACGACTTCCCAGCTTTGGTACTCGTTGCTCGAGCCGGCGGTGACGTCGGGATGCTTCTCGGCCATGCGCTGCCAGGCGCTCGGATAGCCGTCCTGGAAGGCCAGGTTCTTGGCGTAGGGGCCGTAGGTCAGGATGACCGGAAATTGGCCTTCTTTCGCGGGGCGAAAAACGTCAGCGCGCACCACCAGGCCGTCGTCCATGGTGATTGAGACGTTCCAGTCGATCCGCATGCCGTCGCGGATTTCCCATCGCTGCAGCAACGCGGCCATACACGCCTCCCCAAAGGTTTTTCTTATGCGGGCGGGAGGCTACAGAGATGCGATGGCGGGAGGCAAGGGCCATGAGCCGTCCAACCTTCCGCTCACCCCCGCGCAAGCGGGTACCCAGTGCTGGGCATTCTGACGTTGAAATTGTTGTGCTGGATTCCCGCTTGCGCGGGAACGTGCGGGTGTGCGCGTCAGCGCTTTTTTCGCTTCACCCTCGCCATCTTCTCCAGCACGGCGCAGACCGCGGCGGTGTCCTGCTCGCCGTAACCGCTTTTCTCCGCCTTCCGGTAGACCGGCTTGGTGGCGTTGAACAGCGGCGTCGGCACCTTGATCTTGCGGGCGTAGCCGCCGATCACCGACATGTCCTTGTCCCACACCGAGATCTTCATGGTGGGGTTCTTGTAATTCCCTTTCACCATCATGGGCACGCGCAGTTCGAAGATGCGCGAATTGCCGGCGCCGCCTTTGATCAGGTCGAAGATCATCTGCGGCTTCAAGCCGGCCTTCATGCCCAGCACCATGGCTTCGGCGCTGGCGACATTATTAATTGCGACCAGCAGGTTGGCGACGTATTTCATCTTGCTGCCGTTGCCGAACGGACCGACCTCGTAGAGGTGGCGGCCGAAGGTCGCGAACATCGGCTTGAGCTTGCGGATCGCGGCGCCATCGCCGCTGGCGTAGAACACGAGATCGCGGCTGGCCGCCTGCGAGCCGGTGCCGCTGACCGGCGCGTCGAGCATGAGGTGGCCGGCTTTGGCGAGCACCTTGCGCGCTTTTTCCTTATCTGAAATCGCGAAGGTGCTCATCTCCACGACCACCTTGCGCGGGAGCTTGATGGCGGCGATGGCACGGACGGTGTCCATGAGTGCCAGCGGCTTGGGCAGGCTTGTCAGGATCACCGGCACCTGTTTGGCGACGTCGATGGCGTTCGAGGCGATCTTGACCCCGGCGCGCTGGGCTTCGCGGCGGCGCGCGGCGCTGATGTCGTAGCCGACTACGCGCCAGCCGGCTTTCGCCAGGTTCTTGGCGAAAGCGCCGCCCATGATGCCGAGGCCGATCACGCCGACCGTGCCCTTGGTCTTCTTGGCCGCCATGCAATTTGTCCCCTGATGAAAAAGCCGGTGCGTGAAAGGCGAGTCAGATCGGACTGGTCTAAAGCATCCGACGGCGGCGCTGTCGAGTGGCCAGAGGTCGCAATGCGGCTTTCATGCCGGGCCGCGATCGCCTATCGTCCCGGTCGACAGAATACCGGGAGGAACCATGAAAATCGGAGTAGCCGGTCTCGGCGCGATGGGCGCCGCCATTGGCGCGCGGCTGATCGAAGTCGGTCACGAAGTCACGGTCTGGAATCGCACGGCCGAGAAGGCAAAGCCTCTGGCCGAGGCCGGCGCCAAGGTGGCCGGCTCGCCGGCCGAGGTCGCCGCCGCCAGCGAAACCGTCATCACCATTCTCACCGATGGCAAGGCGATCGACGACGTCTACAGTGGGCCGTCCGGTCTGCTGTCGGGCGACGTCAAGGGCAAGTTGTTCATCGAGATGAGCACGGTGGCGCCCAAGGTCGAGACCGATCTTGCGCCCAAGGTGCGCGCCAAAGGCGCGGCGATGGTCGAGTGTCCGGTTGGTGGATCGACCGCGCCCGCGCGTAAGGGCCAGCTGCTGGGACTGATGGGCGCGGAGCCGGCCGACGCCAAGCGGGCCCTGCCGATCCTCGAACAGCTCTGCCGCAAGGTCGAGCATTGCGGTCCGGTCGGCACCGGCGCCGCCATCAAGCTGTCGATCAATCTGCCGCTGATGGTGGCCTGGCAGGCCTATGGCGAGGCTTTTTCGATTGCGCGTAGCGTTGGCTGGGAGCCCAAACGTTTGCTCGACCTATTCGTCGAGAGCAACGGCGCCAACAACGCGCTCAAGATGCGCGCTGACATGATCGTAAAGATGTTCGAGGCCAAGGATCCCGGGCCGACCACGTTCAGCATCGCCAATGGGGTCAAGGATCTGCGCACCATGGTGGCGACCGGCGAGGCGCTGGGCGCCGACATGCGCGTCACCAAGGCGGCGCTTACCGGTTTCGATGACGCCACGCGGCACGGTATCGGCGGCGGCGACGGCGCGCAGATGACGGTCTATTGGGCCAACCGCAAAAAGTAACATCGGAGTTCCTCATGTCCGTAACCCTTGCTCAAGCCTCCAGCATCGTCGACGCCACGCTCAAGAAAGCGCGCGAGCTCAAGCAAATGCCGCAGACCGTGGTGGTGCTTGACACCGGCGGCCACGTGGTCTGCGCCAAGCGCGAGGACGGCTCCGGCATCATCCGCTATGAGGCCGCGGTCGGCAAAGCCTATGGTGCGCTCGGTATGGGCTGGGGCTCGCGCACCATGATGGAGCGCGCGGCGCAGAACCCGAATTTCCTCACCTCGATCGTGGCGGCAAGCGGCGGCCGACTGGTGCCCAACCCGGGCGGCGTGCTGATCCGCGACGCTGCCAATGCGATTATCGGCGCGGTCGGCATTTCCGGCGATACCGGCGACAACGACGAGATCATCGCGGTAGCCGGCATTGAGGCGGCAGGACTGAAGCCCGATCCGGGCGGGAGTAAGAAATAGAAACGCCTGTCTTGGCCGGGCTTGCCCCGGCCATCCCGCTTAGGAGGGCGGTGCGTCCCTAAGCGAGATGCCCGGCACAAGGCCGGGCATGACAAGTCACAGGGAGTATGGCGCGATGAAACTGTTTTCGTACTGGCGCTCGCTGGCGACCTATCGCGTGCGCGTCGCCCTCAACCTCAAGGGCATCACGCCCGACGAGGTGATCAACGTCAATCTGCATGAAGGCAAGCAGCGCGAAGAGGCGTATCGCAAGCTCAACCCGATGATGGCGCTGCCGGCGCTGATCGAGGACGACGGCACCGTGCTGTTCGAGTCGCTCGCCATCCTGGAATATCTCGACGAGACCCATCCCAATCCGCCGCTGCTGCCGAAGGAGCCGAAGGCGCGCGCGCGGGTGCGCGGCATCGCGCAGATCATCGCCTGCGATACCCATCCGTTGATCGTGCCGCGCGTGCGCGAACATCTGGCGAGCGCCTACAAAGTCGATGAAGCCGGGGTGCTGCAATGGGGCCAGCACTGGCACCAGGCGGCGCTGAAGGCGCTGGAGGCGTTGCTGGCCGGCTCGCCCGCCACCGGCCGCTATGCGCATGGCGACCAGATCACAATCGCCGACATCTGTCTGTGCGGGCAGGCGGCGGGCGCGATCTATTTCAAATGCGACCTGGCGCCGTACCCGACCTTCAAGCGCATCGTCGACGAATGCAACAAGCTCGACGCCTTCGCCCGTGCCCATCCGCTCAAGCAGCCCGGCGCGCCGGCGTCGGTGTAATCGCGTCTCATGCTCAATACGGCAATCGTCGGCCTCGGCTGGTGGGGCAAGAATCTGGTGGAGGCGGCGCGCGATTTCGGCGCGCCGCTGCGTTTCGTGCGCGGCGTGACGCTGGAGCCGGACACGGTGCGCGATTTTGCCGCCGAGCACAGCATCGCCATCGGCACGTCGTTCGAGGACGTGCTGGCCGATCCCGAGATCAAGGCGGTGATCCTGGCGACGCCGCATTCAAAGCACCGCGCCCAGGTGGAAGCGGCGGCCGCCGCCGGCAAGCAGATCTATTGCGAGAAGCCGTTTGCGCTCAGCAAGGCCGACGCGGTTGCCATGCTCGACGCCTGCAAGCGCGCGGGCGTCGTCATCGGCGTCGGTCATCATTTCCGGCTGATGCCGTCGATGCGCGCGCTGGCCGAGCTGATGGCCTCCGGCGACTTCGGCGCCATCATGCATGTGGAAGGCCACTACAGCCACGACTGGCTGGCGGATATGCCGGCCGACAGCTGGCGCATCGCGGCGGAAGAAACCCGCGCCGGCAGCATGACCAGCATGGGCATCCATGTGCTCGACTGCTTCCGCGATTTTGCCGGGCCGATGAAGCGCGTGAGTGCGCTGTCGAAGGCGCGCGCCTTGAAGCTGCCGACCGGCGACACCACCGCCGCGCTGATCGAGTTCGAGAACGGCGCCACCGGCGTGCTCGGAACCACGCTGAAGACGCCGTTCCGATGGCGTATCGCGATTTTTGGAGAGAAGTGCTGGGCCGAAAGCGTGAGCGAGACGCGCGTCATCGTGCGCCGTGCCGGTAAGGACGATCCGGCGATAATTAACTATCCGCACGACAATCACCTCGGCCGCAATCTGGATTATTTCGCCAAGGCGGCGATGGGGCAGGGCGCGTTCCCGATTTCGCCCACCGGCATCCTGCAGACGGCGGCGGCGCTGGAAGCGGTGTTCAAGTCGGTCGATGCGGATGGGGCGTGGATGGCGGTCTAGCTTGGCCGCGCCCGGTTCGGCAGGCTCGCTACTTCTCGACCGGGAAGCCGACAATGCTGCCCCATTCGGTCCACGAGCCGTCGTAGATCCTGATGTTCTTGTGGCCGAGAATCTGGCTCAGCGCGATCCAGGCGATGGTGGCGCGATGGCTCAGCCGGCAATAGCACACAACGTCATCGACTTTTTCCGGGGCGATGCCGGCCGCCGCCAGCATGGGGCGAAGCTGCTCGGGTGACTTGAACAAATCGTCTTCGTTCAGCAACTCCTTGTAATAGAGATGGATGGCGCCGGGGATGCGCCCGGTCCGCTCGGCGCCGTGATCGTACGGGGCGGTATATTCCGATACGCGCTTGCCCGTGTATTCCTCCGGCGAACGGACGTCGAGCAACAGCCGCTGCGGCTGCCGCAGATGGTCACGCACATTGTCGCGGCCGATCCGCATCGATGACGTTCCTTTTGGCGTCGGATAGTCGACCGCGGGAAAGCGCGGCACAGTCCGCGACAGCGGCCGACCCTCCATGACCCATTTCCGGCGTCCGCCGTCGAGCAGCCGCAGGTTCTTGTGCCCGGCCATGGTGAAGGCCCAGAAGGCGTAGCTGCCGTATTGAACGGGATCCCCGTACAGCACGACGGTCGACTGCGGTCCGATGCCCATGCTGCCGAACAGTTGTGCCATCGCCGCCGGCGTGACGAAATCGCGATCGGTTTCGTGCCAGCACGCCGATTTCCAGTAGAGCCACATCGCGCCCGGAATGTGCCCCTCGTGATAGGTCTTATCGTCGCGGACGTTGCAGATTTCGAGGATGCGCAGATCGGGATCGGCGAGATGACCCTCGAGCCAGGCGGTGGAGACGAGGGGCGAAGAATCCATGAGAAGTTCTCCCTTGCGGACGCGCCGTATCAATCTACATGGCGACTAGCGCATCAAGCGGAAAGTTTCCGCTGCCGCGGTCCCGCAATCGCGCCGTCCCACACCGCGTGAATATGCGCAACCTCCTGCTCGAAGCGTTCGAGGAACATGCGCGCCTGCGTCGACAGGGTGCGCCGCGTCGGCTGGATCACCACGAACTCGGCGTGCATTTCCGGATCCACGAACGGATTGACGGTCAGCTCGCCGCAGCCGATGTCGTTGACCGAGATCACGCTCGGCAGGATGGTCGCCCAGTCCGAGCGCGCCACGAATTCGAGCGTGGCGATCATGGCGTCCATCTCTAGCATGGCTTCGATCTCGACGCCGTGGCTGTGGAAATAGGTTTCCAGATTGCGCCGGCGGATATTGTCCGGCCCCGGCACCACGATCTTGAGCGGCTTGCATTCGGAAAGCCGCAAGGGAGCGAGCGGCGTGAAGCCGCGGCGCGGGCCCGAGATCAGCATCTCGCGGTCGCGCAGCAGCAGCCGCGACTTCAATCCGATGGCGCCCTCGAAGGCCGGTACCACCGCGAAGTCGAGCCCGCCATCGAGCACCATCTCGGTGAGCAGGTTGCTGTAGCCCTCCACGATGTGCAGGCGCACTTCGGGGCAGCGCGGCACGAAGTCGTCGAGCACCGGTGCCAGCACCGCGCGGGTGAAGGTCGGCATCAGGCCGATGCGCAATTCGCCGGCGACCTGACCGGCGAAAGCACGCGCCTCGTTCGCCGCGTGCTCGAGCGCGCCCACCGCCTCCACGCAGCTCATGTAGTAGCGATAGCCGGCCGGCGTCGGCGTCACCCCGCCGGTGGTGCGCTCGAACAGCTTCACTTTGAGGGCGCGCTCGACCGCCGCCACGTGCTGGGAAATGCCCGATTGGGTGGCGTTTTCGCGTGTCGCCGCACGGGTGAAGGAGCCTTCCTCGCACACCGCGATGACGGCGCGGATTTGCCGCAGTGGGATATTGGTCATGACCGCCCCCGGATGGCAGGCTATTAGAAAACTTAATGCCCTGGGGCAGAATATATTATTTCTTCTTGCCCTGCCAACGGGCTTAGGATTTCCGACAATCAGCAAAGAAAACGCGCCAAACCGGCGCGCGGTCGGGAGGATGGCATGGGCACAGCGAATTTCGGCATTGCCGGCATGGACTGGCAGCAGCGGGTCAACTGGGACCGGCTGCGCGAATACCGCATTGAGCGCGCGCGTACGATGATGAAGAAGCACGGGCTCGGCGCCGTGCTCTGCATGTACGACGAGAACGTTCGCTACATCACCGCTACGCTGACGCCAGGCTGGTGCCGGCTCAAGCCCGGCCTGCGCTACGCCATGCTGTGCGGCGACGGGCGGCCGATATTGTTCGAGCAGGGTGACATCGGCATGCAGGTCGAGCGCCACTCGCCGTGGATTCCGAAGGAAAACGTCCGCCACTCCTTCGCCTGGATCAAGGGCGCGGCCGGTCCGGCTTCGGTTCAGCAGGTGACCAAGTTTGCCGACGCCGTCCTCAGGGCGATGAAGGAAAACGGCGTCGCCGGGCAGAAGCTCGGCTGCGACTTTATCGACATCAACATGATCAACGTGTTCAAGGAAAAGGGCATCAACTGGGTCGACGGCATGACGCCGATGATGGAAGCCCGTGCGGTCAAGAGCCCGGACGAGCAGGAATGCTTCCGCATCGTCGGCGCCATCGGCGACGCCACGCACTGGGAGTGCATGAAGTTCCTGCGCCCCGGCGTCACCGAAAACCAGGTGACCGCGCATCTGATGGAATATCTCTACAACATCCCCGGCATGGAAGATGTCGAGGACGTGATCGTGTCGTCCGGCCCCAACACCTGGCCGAACTGGCGCAACTTCTCCGACCGCATCATTCAGCCCGGCGACATCGTGTTCATGGATTTGGCCGCGCTTACCTGGAACGGCTACAAGTCCTGCTATTACCGCACCTACTGTGTCGGCAAGGAGCCGAGCCAGGAGCAGAAGGACACCTACGGTACCGCGCTCGAATGGCTCTACGATTCGATCGGCGCGGTGAAGGTCGGTGCCACCACGCGCGACATCGCCATGAAGTGGCCGTCGGCGATGGAGACCTGGGGCTACGAAGACGAAGATCAGGCCGCCGCCAATCTGTGGGGCCACGGGCTCGGCTTGGCGCAATACGACCCGCCGGTGATCTCGCGCATCTGGTCGCTCGATCATCCGATCGAGATCCAGGAAGGCATGACCTTTGCGCTCGAAACCCAGCACGGCAAGAAATACCGCTACGGCGTGCGCATCGAGGAAATGCTGATCGTCAAGAAGAACGACATCGAAATCGTGTCGAACTTCCCGGTCAAGCAGATCACCGTTGTCGATCCGCTGCCGGGCTATGGGGATCATGTGAAGTGATTGTTACCTCTCCCCGCACGCGGGGAGAGGAAGCGCGCCGAAACCGTGGCAATTTCGAGAATTGGACGCGCATGACCGCTTTCGTCGTCGCACTCAGTGATCCGCTTGCGACCGACGCTGAATGCGTCGGGCCGAAGGCGGCCAATCTGGCGCAGCTCGGCCGGGCTGGATTGCCGACGCCGGGCGGCTTCGCGCTCACCGCCGCGGCCTATCATCATCAACTGCGCCATCTCGGCATTGAGGATTTGCCGCGCCAATACAATGAGGCCGATCTGCCCACCTCGCGCAGGCTGTCGGTGCAGATTCGCTTGGCGCTTTATCAGCAGCCGATCGCGCCTGAGATTCTCGAGCCGCTGCTCGCGGCCTGGCGCGCGCAGCGTAATGACGCGCCGCTCGGCGCGGTGCGCTCCTCCGCGCTGATCGAGGACCGCAAGGGCGCCAATTTCGCCGGCCAGTTCGAGAGCTTCCTCGGGCTTGCCGACGAAACCGAATTCCTCACCGCGGTGCGCGCCTGCTGGGCGGCATTATGGACCTCGCATGCGCGGCGCTACATGGAAAATCACGACCTGTCGCCCGCCGACACGGCGATGGGCGTGCTGATCCAGCCGCTGATCGCGGCCCGCGCCTCCGGCGGCGGTTTGAGCGAGACCGCCGGAGGCCAGATGCTGATCTCGGCGACCTGGGGCCTCGGGTCGGCCATAGCGCAGGGCGAGGTGGTGCCCGACCGCATCGTGCTCGCCAAGAACGGCTTCCTCCGCACGGTCGCGGCCGGTCGCAAGGGCCATCGCGACACTTGCGAGCATGGCGTTTCGGCGCCGGAGCTTGTGCCGAAGGATCAGGTGAACGAGCCGTGCCTGACGGCCGGTGAGGCGGTGACGCTCGGCCGGCTTATTCGCAAGTGCGAGGCGCTTGCGGGCGCACCCGTCGAAATCGAATGGGCCACGGACGAGAGCGGCTTCAAGCTGCTGCAGTCGCGCCCGCTGCATGTGGAGGCGCCGATCGTGCCCGACGAAATATGGCTGCGCCATCCTGGCCTCAACGGTCATCCCGCCGGCATCGGCTGGGGTTCCGGCCGCGCGGTGGTGGTCAACTGCGAATGCGAACTCGCGCGCGTGGCACCCGGCGACATTCTGGTGACGCGCGTGGCGGGACCTGCGCTCAGCCACATCCTGCCGCGGGTCGCCGGCGTGGTGGCGGAGCTCGGCGGCTCCACCTCGCATTTGGCGTCGCTGGCGCGCGAGCGCGGCATTCCCATGGTGCTCGGTGTGCTCGACGCCACCCGCGCCATTCCCGACGGCGCGCAATGCGCGGTCGACGGCGTTTCCGGCGTCGTGCGGTGGCTGCGGTGAGCGGCAAGTTGACCAATTTGCCGCGCGTCTTTGTGACCCAGCCGGTCGCAGACAGCGCGCTCAAGCGGCTGCGCGCCTTGGGCAGCGTAAAAGTATTTCCCGACGACATCCGCATCATCCCCCACAGCACGCTTGTTGCGGCCGTCAAGAAGGCCGACATCCTGTTCTGCCTGCTGCACGACAAGATCGACAAGGCGGTGATCGCGGCCAACCCGAAGCTTCGCCATGTCGCGGCGCAGTCCATCTCACCGTCCAACATCGACGTCGCCGAGGCGACCAAGCGCGGCATTCCGGTCACCGTGGTGCCGCCGGTGACCACCGAGGCAACTGCCGATCTCACCTTCGGGCTGATGCTGGCGGCTGCGCGCCGCATGGTGGAAGGCGACCGGCTGGTGCGTGCCGGAAAATTCCCCGGCGGGCAGTCGCGGCATCTGCTCGGATCAATCGTCCACGGCAAGACCATCGGGCTGATTGGCGGCGGCGGCCTGATCGGCAAGGCGACGGCGCGCCGCGCCCGCGGTTTTGACATGCGCGTGCTGTACTGGACGCCGCGCCGCAAGCCGGAGAGCGAGGAGCACGAGGCCGGGCTCACCTTCGTGCCGCTCGACCAATTGCTGCGAGAGTCCGATTTCGTTTCGCTGCATTCGCCGCTCAACGCCGGGACCCGCCACCAGATCGGCGCGCGCGAGCTGGGCCTGATGAAGAAGACCGCCTTCATCATCAACACCGCGCGCGGGCCGCTCATCGACGAGAAGGCGCTGGTGCGCGCGCTCAAGCAGAAGAAAATCGCCGGCGCCGGGCTCGACGTGTTCGAATTCGAGCCCAAGGTGTCCGCCGAATTGAAGAAGATGAAAAACGTGGTGCTCAATCCGCATCTCGGCAGCGCCACCGTCGATGTGCGCGAGGAGATGGCGAATATCGTGGTCGACAATATCGAGGCGCTGCTTGAGGGGCGCACGCCGCCCGGCTGCGTCAATCCGGATGTTCTGAAATGAGGTGTCATCACCCGCGAAAGCGGGTGATCCAGCAATCCCGGCGTTTAGGGTAGGGTCGATACTCGGTGAGTACTGAATCCCCGCTTTCGCGGGGACGACGGCAACAGAAAATGGCGGGAGGAAGACAATGGCGGACTTGCCCAAGCTCGACGTGGTGATAGCCAACAACTTCGGCCATCTGCCGATGTTCGTTGGGGCGGAGAAGGGCTTCTTCAAGGCGCACGGCGTCGATGCCAGCTTCAGGGTGGTGGACACCGGCACCGACATGGTCAATGCCCTGCATAATGGCGAGGCGCAGGTCGGCGATATGAGCACGACCACGTATTTGAAAGCGGTGCATGCCGGCAACCCGTTCCAGGTGATCGGTCTCATTATGAACGACGCCACCGACGATCGCTGCGATACGCCGCTCGCCATCGTCACCAAGAAGGGCAGGGGCGTCAATGTCGGTAAGATCAGCGACCTTGTCGGCAAGACCGTCGGTCTTGCGAAGGGGCAGACCTCGGATGAATATTTCAAAATGGTGCTGCGCCGCGCCAAGGTGAAGTACGACGACATCACCATCGAGAACATCTGGTCGCAGTTTGGTCTCGCGCCCGCGCTGAAAGAAGGCAATGTCGATGCCATCGTGACCTGGGAGCCTTATGTGACGCAGACGCTCACCCAGGTGCCGGATTCGTACGAAGTGATCCGCGGCGGCCAGCATATGTCCTATGTGATGGTCGCGGTAGCGCACGGGCCGACGGTTAAGTCGCAGCCGGGCGTGATCAAGAGTATCGCTGCGGGGCTGGCGCAGTCCTCGTACTTCACGCGTAGCAATCCGGACGAGGCAGTGGAGATTTTCGCCAAGTGGGTGCCTGGCACGGATGTCGCCATTGGGAAGAAAGCAATCCGCAACATCCACTTCGATCCGCGCATGTCGCCGAAGGTGCTGCAAGCCTTCGAGAACGCCGAGGACGAGGTGCTAATCAACACGCTGCCAGGCGCGCCGCGCCTCGACGTGCCGAGCCTGTTCCGCCCGGAATTCATGCAGCATGTGGAAAAGGAGCACCCGGAGTATTTCGCGGACTTGCCGAAGTTGAAGTAGTTATTCGGCCGTCCAGCCGCCGTCGAGCACCAGCGCCGAGCCGGTCATCAATGACGAGGCGTCGGACGCCAGGAACACGATGGCGCCGGTGATCTCCTCGAGCTGGCCGAGACGGCCGAGCTTGATCTTGGAGAGCACCTCGTCGCGGAAGGCCTTGTTCTCGAAGAACGGCCGCGTCATCGGCGTCTCCAGGAAGGTGGGGCCGAGCGAATTGACGCGGATGTTATGGGGCGCCAGCTCGACGGCCATGGCCTTGGTAAAGCCCTCCATGGCGTGTTTCGACGCGCAATAGACGGTGCGGCGGGCGGCGCCGACGTGGCCCATCTGCGATGAGATGTTGATGATCGAGCCGGGCAGCTTTTCCGCGACCAGCCTGAGCGCCACCGTCTGCGCCATGAAGAAGGCGGCGCGCACATTGAGCGCGAAGATGACGTCGAAATCCTCGACGCTGACGTCGGGCAGCATTTTCGGCCGGTTGGTGCCGGCATTGTTGACCAGCACTTGGTAGGGCGCGCGCGCTTGAAGTGCCTTGCGCGCGGCCTCCACGTCGGTGATGTCGAGCGTGAGCGCGTCGGCTTTTTGTCCGCGCGCGCGGATCGCCGCCGCCGCTTCCTCGATCTCGTTTGTCGTGCGCGCCACCAGCGTGACATGGGCGCCGGCTTCCGCCAGCGCAGCGGCGGCGGTGAGCCCGATGCCGCGCCCGCCGCCGGTCACCAGCGCTCGCCGGCCGTCGAGGCGGAAGGAGGCGGTCTTGGTCAGCTCCATCGCTACTCCGCCGCCTGCGCATAGGGCACGTTGCGGCCGCCGTAGCGGCGCACGCGGATATTGGCCTGCTCGGCGTGCGCGACAAAGCCTTCCAGGATGCACAGCCGTGAGCAGACTTCGCCGATCTTGGCGCTGGCCTCGTCGGTCAGCACTTTCTGATAGGTGCAGGTTTTGAGGAACTTTCCGACCCACAGTCCGCCGGTGAAACGGGCGTTCTTCTTGGTCGGCAGCGTATGGTTGGTGCCGATCACCTTGTCGCCGTAAGCCACGTTGGTGCGGGGCCCGAGGAACAGCGAGCCGTAGTTCTTCATGCCGTTGAGGAAGACATCCGGGTCGCGCGTCATCACCTGCACGTGCTCGGAAGCGACGCGGTCGGCTTCCGCGATCATTTCCTCTTCGCTGTCGCAGACGATCACTTCGCCATAGTCCTTCCAGGCCTGGCCGGCGAGATCGGCGCTCGGCAGAATCTTCAACAGGCGTTCGACCTCGCTCATGGTTTCTCGCGCCAGTTTCTCCGAATTGGTGATCAGCACCGCCGGCGAAGTCGGCCCGTGCTCGGCCTGGCCGAGCAGGTCGGTGGCGCAGATTTCGCCGTCCACGGTCTCATCGGCGATGATCAGCGTCTCGGTGGGACCCGCCAGCAGATCGATGCCGACGCGGCCGAACAGCTGGCGCTTGGCTTCCGCCACATAGGCGTTGCCGGGGCCGACCAGCATGTCGACGGGCGCGACTGTTTCGGTGCCGAGCGCCATGGCGGCGATCGCCTGCACGCCGCCGAGCACGAAAATCTCGTCGGCGCCGCCGAAATGCATGGCGGCGACGATGGCCGGATGCGGGCCGCCCTTGTAGGGTGGGGCGCAGGCGATGATGCGCTTCACGCCGGCGACGCGCGCCGTGACGATCGACATGTGCGCGCTGGCCACCATGGGGTAGCGGCCGCCCGGCACGTAGCAGCCGATCGAATTCACCGGGATGTGGCGGTGGCCGAGCACGACGCCGGGCAGCGTCTCCACCTCCAGATCGTGCATGGTCTCCTTCTGCTTCTGCGCGAAGTTGCGCACCTGCGCCTGCGCGAATTTGACGTCCTCGAGGTCGCGCTTTCGCACCTGCGCGATGGCCTTCTCGATCTCCTGCGCGCTGAGGCGGAAATCCTTGGGCGACCACTTGTCGAATTTCTCCGACAGTTCGCGGATCGCCGTGTCCTTGCGCTCTTCCACCTGCGCCAGGATGCCTTCGACCGTTTCGCGCACCTTGGCGTCGGCCGCCTTGATCGCGCTCGCGTCCATGCCGCGTTTCAAATAGCGAGCCATGACGTCCTCCTGCGTTCCTTAATCCACCGGCGGCCAGATGCGCGGCCCGACCACCGGCGAGCCCGGTGTATGGATGGTGTAGCGAACCACGCGCCCTGTCCATTCCTTGGTATCCACCGCCAATGCCTCGTGCGGCTCCTCGAAGTTCTGCATGCGTGCTTCCAGCGACACAAACTCGTAGAGGATCGCGTGCTTCGCCCAGCCGGCGACGCAATTGAGCTTGCGCGCGGCGATGCAGCCCGGCATCTGCGCCATATGCGGCAGGCGGTATTGCGCATACCAGCAGCCGAGATCGATCTCCTCCTCGACGCTGCGCACGCGGAATGAGCCCATCTGAATAGCCGGCCCCGGCGTGCCGCCCTGCACCCGTTGCCCGATGGCGGGGCCGTTGACCCGTGTCTCCTCGGAAAAAATCGCGGTGCGCACGCCGCGGCGCAACGCCAGCATGTCGCGGTGCTGCGGTTCCTGCTCGATCTCCAGCGCCAACGGCTTGAAGAACGTGTGCGGGGAGGGCGCGCCGACCAGCACGACATATTGCGAGCCGTTGCCGATGTCTTCCTGTGGACGGACAATAATATTGTCGCCGAGCTGGCGCATGGCCGCGCCGCCGCCCTCGTTGCGGTAATGCGCCACCCAGGCAAAGCCCGGACGCTGCTGCAGCGCCGGCAGGTAGCTACTATGCAGCCAGTCGAGGAAACGCGCGCGCGCGTCGTCGGCGAGGTCGTACCAGGTGGCCCAGATACCGTGGTCCATGATTGCGGCGCTATTTAATCGCCTGCGGATTGATCGGCGAGCCGGTGCCGCCGGTGATGAGCAGCGGAGGACCGCAGAAGAAGAACTCGTAGATGCCGTCCTCGGCGCAGTCCTCGGCCAGCTCCTTGAGATAGAAGATCTCGCCCATGCACAGGCCCATGGCCGGGATCACCACCCAGTGCCAGGGCTGGTTGGCTTCCGAGGTTTCGTTCGGCCGCACTTCCACGCCCCAGGTGTCGGTGCAGATGGCGGCGACCTCCTTCTCCTGGCACCAATAGCAGTTCTCGAATTTGACGCCGGGCGCGTCGCCGCCGGCATAGCCGCCCCAGTCCTTTTCCTCGTGACAGCGTTCCATCTGTCCGGTGCGCACGATGACGAAATCGCCCTTGCGGATTTCCACGTTGGAGTCCTTGGCGCATTTGTCGAGCTCGTCGTTTGAAATGCTCTCGCCGTCCTGCATCCACGGCACGCCGCGATGGCGCGCGATGTCAAGCAGCACGCCGCGCCCCACCATCTTGTTCCTGGAATGCTCGATGCCGAGCACCGAGAGCCCGCGCGAATCGATCAGCTTGGCGTCGTGGCCGTTATAGGCCTTGTCCTCGTAGAAGATGTGGCCGAGCGCGTCCCAGTGGGTGGCGCCCTGCACGCACAGCATCAGCGTGTCGTCGGCGTAGCGGATCTTGTTCCAGTCCTGCTGGCCGGCGATGGCATCGGTTCCGGTCGCCAGCATCTGATGGATGGGATTGAAGCGGCCGCCGAACAGGCCGGTCTGCGGGCCGGATTTGTCGAGCGGGATGCCGAGCGCGAACACCTTGCCGGTACGGATCAGGCTAGCCGCCTTGACGATAGCTTCCGGCGTGACGTGGTTGAGCGTGCCAATCTGGTCTTCTTTGCCCCAGCGGCCCCAGTTCGAGAGCTTCTTGGAGGCCTCGGCGATCGCTTGTGTGCCGACCTTGATGTTCATGGCGCGTTTCCTTCCCGGTCTTGCCGTCATTTGCCAGCGCGCGCCCGTCAAATGACGCCGCCCCTGTGCGCGCAATTGTGCGCGGAGGGCGGCGGTTCAGCAAGCGGGCGGTCGCCGGCCGCGGGCGCATCTCGACATGGTGAAAATCGCCGCGCGCCTCAGACTTTCCCGAGCGCCTCCAAAATCTTCCCCGGCGTGAACGGCATGTCGGTCAATGGGGCCGCGCCCAACGGCCGCAACGCGTCGTTGATGGCGTTCATCACACACGCGGGAGCGCCGGCGGTGCCGGCTTCGCCGGCGCCCTTGGCGCCGAGCTCGCTGTCGGCTGTGGGCGAGACCACGTGGCCGCATTCAATGTCGGGCATTTCCGCGGCCATCGGCACCAGATAGTCGGCCATGTTGCCGTTCAAGAGCTGCCCGCGCTCGTCATAGAGGCAGTGCTCGAACAGCGCGGCGCCGATGCCCTGCACCACGCCGCCGCGCATCTGCTCGTCCACCAGCTGCGGATTGATGATCGTGCCGCAGTCCTCCACCACCCAGTGCTTCAGCAGCTTGACGAAGCCGGTGTCGGTATCGACTTCCAGGTAGCTCGCCTGGATGCCGTTGGTGAAGGCGAACGGCCAGGCCCGCGGCACGTAGTGGCGCGTCACCATCAATTCGGCTTGCACGCCGGCCGGCAACGTATCGGGGCGGAAGTAGGCGACTCGCGCCAGCTCTTCCAGCGACAGCCGCTCGGTGCCGGTGACGGCGTCGACAACGATTCCGTTGCGGATGTCGAGGCCTTCGGGCTTGGCCTGCAGGATTGACGCTGCCAGCGCCAGCACGTTGCCGCGCAGTGCCTTGCCGGCCTGCCAGGCCGCTTCGCCGCCGATGCCGGCGGCGCGCGAGGCCCAGGTGCCGCCGCCATAGGGCGTGTTGTCGGTGTCGCCGGTGACCACGCGTACTTTCTCGATCGACACGCCAAACGACGTCGCCGCGACCTGCGCGACGACCGATTCCGCGCCCTGGCCTTGCTCGGTGACGCCTGTGTGCACGATCACGGCGCCTTGCGCGTCCAGCATCAACGTGGCGCCGTCCTGCGAGGTGATGCGGGCGCCGCCGACGCCGTAGAAAGCGGCGGACGGATTGGTGACTTCAATGAAGCTCGCAAAGCCGATGCCGCGATAGATGCCTTGTTCGCGCAGGCGTTTCTGCTCGGCGCGCAGGCCCGCATAGTTCATCATGGTATCGAGATGGGCGAGCGACTCGTGATGCGACAGCTTCTCGAATTTCAGCCCGACCGCCGAAGCGCAAGGATAAGCGTCGTCGGCAAAGAGGTTGCGCCGGCGCAGTTCGAGCGGGTCCATGCCGATCTCGGCGGCGGCGAGCTCGACCAGGCCTTCGGTCACCGCCACCGCAATCGGGTGCCCGACGGCGCGGTACTGGCACATGACGTTCTTGTTCTGGAACACCACGCGCGCTACGGCGCGATAATTTCCGCAGGTGTAGGGGCCGCCGATCAGATTGACGATCTGGTTGGCCTCGATGCCCGAGGTGCGCGGATAGACCGAATAGGGGCCGACGCCGGTCAGATCGTCGATCTCGAAGGCGGTGATGGTGCCGTCGCGTTTGACGCCGATCTTGGCCTTGATGCGGTGGTCGCGGGCGTGGATGTCGGTGACGAAACTCTCGATGCGGTCGGCGACGAATTTCACCGGCCGCTTGAGCAATTTCGACAGCGCCACCGTCGCCATCTCGTCGGCGTAGGTGTGCACCTTGATGCCGAAGGAGCCGCCGACGTCCTTGGTGATCACGCGCACCTGGGCCTCGGCGAGATCGAGATGCTTGGCGAACAGGTTCTGCATCATGTGCGGCGCCTGCGTGCCGTGATAGGCGGTCATGCGCTGCTCGCCTTCGTTCCAGTCTGCCACCACCGCGCGCGGCTCGGTGGTGACGCCGGTGTGGCGGCCGAACATGAATGTGGTTTCCACCACCGCGTCAGATTCAGCGAATGCCTTGTCCGGTTCACCGACTTCCAACTTGCGCTCGAAGCAGAGATTGTCGCCGAGATCGGGATGGATCACCGGCGTCTTCTTGTCGAGCGCGGTTTCCGGGTCGGTGACCGCGGGCAGGGCGTGGTATTTCACCTCGACCAAGTCGCAGGCATCCTCCGCTTGCGCGCGCGTGCGCGCCACCACGGCGCAGACCGCCTCGCCCTGCCAGCAGGCGCGCTCGACAGCAATGGCGTATTGCGGCGCTGATTTCAGGCCCTTCAGATGGGTGAGTACCCCGACCCAGGGCGTCATCACCTTGGCGAGCTCGGCGCCCGTCACCACCGCGATCACGCCCGGCGCCTTCTTGGCCTTGTCGGTCTTGATGCTCACGATGCGCGCATGGGCATGCGGCGAGCGCACGAAGGCCACGTGCGTCATGCGCGGCAAAGTGACGTCGCTGACATATTGCCCGCGCCCTTGCGTCAAGCGCTGCAAATTCGGCCGCGGTACCGAGCGCCCGATGTATGAGTTGGGCCGGTCGAGCGCGGTCAGCACGGGCGTGGAGTTGTCGGCGATTTTCATGCTCTACTCCGCTCGCTGCCAGACCAAAACGGCACGCATGATTTTGTCGCCGAGATTGGGATAACGTTGCGGCGCGACTTCAATGTGCAGCCGGTCGCCGTCGATGCTGAAAAATCGGACTTGCTCGGTGCCGGTCCAGGCTTCATCCCATGCGATATCGACTTTGATGACGATCTTTTCCCCCTCGACCCGGAATTTTCCGGAATAGGCCAGCATCGACCGGAAGGCGGTGCTGCGGTCCTCATCGCTCTGCGGGACTATGCGCCCTTGCGCGGTCTGCACGACGATCCAGTTGCCCTTGGCCGTCAGTGTGAGCCGGCCGTTCGGCTTCTCACCCCAAACGTCCTTTCGCTCCTTCGTCTCGACGTCCTCCATGAAGCAGGAGAGGAGATTCCATGTGCCGACAAGGTCGCCTCGCTGCGCTTTCGGCGCGGCGGCCTGCAACGTCTGCGCGGTCATGGCTTTTTCCCCGCGCGCGCCTCAGCTACCGCCTCCACCGCATCGACGATGGCGTGATAGCCTGTGCAGCGGCAGTAGTTGCCGGAGAGATGGGCGCGGATGTCTTCGCAACTCGGCACGCTCTTTTCTTCTTTTGCGCGTTTCAGCAGATCCTGTGCCGCCACCAGCATGCCGGGCGTGCAATAGCCGCATTGCAGCGCGTTGCGCTGTTCGAACGCCGCCTGCAGGTCGGCGATCTCGGCCGTGTCCGACAGGCCCTCGATGGTCTCGACCGTGGCGCCGTCGCACTGCACCGCCAGCATCAGGCAGCCGCGCACGATTACGCCATCGACGCGCACGGTGCAGGCGCCGCAGACGCCGTGCTCGCAGCCGACATGACTGCCGGTCAGCACCAGGTCCTCGCGCAGGAAATCGACTAGCGTCTTGCGCGCGTCCACGCGCTCGGCGACGCGCTCGCCGTTGACGGTGAGGGTGATGTCGAGGGCGTGTTCGCTCATGGCCGTGCCTCCATGAGCTGTTTGGCTACGCGGCGCAGCAGCACGCCGGCGAGATGTTTTTTGACCTTAGCCGTTGCCTGCACGTCGTCATGCGGATCGAGATCGAGCGCGGCCACCGCGGCGTCGATATCGCCGCCCGCCAGCGCGGCTTCCGCTTTCTTTGCCCGCACCGGCGTGGCGCCGACGCCGAAAAACGCCAGCCGCACGTCCGCCAATTTTGATTCTTTGCCCTTGCCGGCCGCGCGCGCACTCGCCGCCAAACCGACCATGGCGTAGTCGCCGTGCCGGCGCGCCAGCTCGGCGAAGCCCACCCGCGTATTTTTGTCTGCGACGGGGACGCGCACGGCCGTGAGCACTTCGCGCGGCTTAAGCGCGGTCTCGAACAGGCCTTTGAAGAACGCGTCCGCTTTCACCTTGCGCTTGCCTTTAGGGCCGGTGATCTCAATCTCGGCCCCGAGCGCCAGCAGGCAGGCAGGCAATTCCGCCGCAGGATCGGCGAAGGCGATGGAGCCGCCGATGGTGCCGCGGTTGCGGATGGCGGCATGGCCGATATGGGGCATGGCAAGCGCGATCAGCGGCGCGTGTTTGGCGATCAGGTCTGAGCGCTCGACCTGCGTGTGCCGCGCCAGCGCGCCGATCTCGATCGCCTTGCCCTTCTTGGCGATGCCGTCGAGACCCTTGATGCCGTTGATGTCGATCAACAGCTCCGGCGCCGACAGCCGCATATTGAGGGTGGCGATCAGGCTTTGGCCGCCGGCCAGCAACCGCGCGTCGTCCTTATGCTTGGAAAGCAGCGCAATCGCTTCCTTGAGCGTGCGCGCCTTGGTGTAGGCGAACGGCGCCGGCTTCACGTGATGCCCTCCCGGTCGGCTTTTCTCTTTTTCTTATTGTGGCGGGGAATGGGTGAGGAGGCAATGCAGGTCCTGCGCCATCGGCCCCTCAGCGGGCGATGGTCTTCACAATATCGATCGCCCGCCGCAGCAAGATCATCGAGGCTTCCAGCGTGCGGAAGGCGGCGTGCGAGGTGAGGGTGACGTTGTCCATGTGTGCCAGCGGGTGATCGGGTCTCAGCGGCTCGTCATGGAACACGTCGAGCCCGGCATGGCGGATGCGGCCGCTGGTGAGGGCTTCAATCAGCGCGTCCTCGTCCACCAGCGCGCCACGGGCGGTGTTGACCAGGATCGCACCCGGCTTCATGTGCGCGATATGCTTCCGGCTCAGGAAGCCGCGCGTTCCGTCGTGGAGCGTGAGGTTGATCGACACTACGTCCGCCCGTTCAAGCAGCGTATCGAGCTCGACCAACGGTATGCCGGCGCGGCGCGTCCGGTTCCAGCCGATCACGTGCATGCCGATACCTCTGGCGATGTGTGCGACCTCGCGCCCGATGCCGCCGAGCCCGATCACGCCCAGCGTCTTGCCGTGCAGTTGCACGCCCTCTTGCGGCGTCCATACGCCTGCGCGCACCTCGCGGTCCATGCGCGCCACGTTGCGCGCGGCGGCGAACATCAGGGCAATCGTGTGCTCGGCCACCGCGGTGTCGCCGTAGCCCTTGATGGTGTGGACGATGACGCCGTGGCTCTTGAGCTCGTCGACGTTCATGTAGCTGGCGGCGCCGGTGCCGAGGAACACGATGTGCTTGAGCTGCTTGCAGCGCGCCACCAACTCGGTCGGCATCGGGGAATGGTCGTCGAGCACGATGTCGTAGCCGGCGAGCATCTGCGGCAATTCTTCGCGCGCAAACGGTGTCATGTTGACGTCGATCGGCGGGTCGTCCGGGCGGACGATCATCTCCCACACCGGCGCCAGCTGATCGTTGCAGTCGAGGAAGAGGGCTTTCATGGCCATCGCCGTCCCGGCCCGCCGCCGGAGCCTCGCGGAAACACCACATTGTGTGTAATGACCGGCCGGCCCGGTCAAGCCGGGCGGTGGCGATCCTGCGGCCATGCGTTTCCCGGCGTTGACGGCTCCGCAGGCGCAGAATACATGCGGGGTGCGCCGCTGATCCGGGCAGCCTATCGCCGAACCACCGAGGTCTTCCTGCCGCCCATTGCGGGCGCCGCAAAAGCCTGGAATTTGCATGAAACCAGCCAGCGACGAAGCTCCCGAAACCGGCGGCGCGACGGCCGCGGAACACAAAGCAGTCTGCGTGATCGCCTGGCCGGCGGCCCATTCGCGTTCGCCGCTGATCCACAACTACTGGATCAAGCAGCATGGCCTGAACGCCGAATACCGGCGTGAGGCGGTGCCGCCGTATCAATTCGCCGACTTCGTCACCCATCTGCGCGATCGCGGCTATATCGGCGCCAACGTCACGGTGCCGCACAAGCAGCCGGCGCTTGAAGTTTCAGCGCCAGACGAGCGCGCGCGCGCGGTCGGCGCTGCCAATACGCTGTGGTACGACGGCGACACGCTGCGCTCGACCAATACCGACGTTGAAGGCTTTCTCGCCAATCTCGATGCGGCTACGCCGGGCTGGGACCGCGGGCTGGAGAGTGCCATCGTGCTCGGCGCCGGCGGCGGCGCGCGCGCGGCGACTTTCGCGCTGCTGGCGCGCGAGGTCGAGCGCGTCTATGTGATCAACCGCACGGTGGATCGCGCCGAAGCCATCCAGAAGCAATTCGGCGCGCGTGTGCACGTGGCGGGCTGGGACGAAATCACCGGGCTGCTCGGCGGCGCCGGCATGCTGATTAACACCACCACGCTCGGCATGGTCGGGCAGCCCCCGCTCGAGATCAACCTACGCTGCCCGGCTTCGCTGGTGGTAGCGGACTTGGTCTACGACCCGCTGGAGACCGGCCTGTTGAAGAGCGCGCGCGAGCGCGGCCTGCGCGTTGCCGATGGCCTCGGCATGCTGCTGCATCAGGCGGTGCGCGGCTTTGAATTGTGGTTCGGCGTGCGCCCGGAAGTAACGCCGGAGCTGCGCGCGCTGGTCGAGGCCGATCTGGGCTTTAAGCCGGCGCCGGCCGTCGAAGAAAGGACGGAGCCGCCGGTGAAGGTGAAAAAGCTGCGCCGGAATAAAAAGCGCGGCTAAAGGGTTCTCTGCCTGACGGTCCGGCGCTGCCGGCTGCGTCAGGGAGGATATAATGTACAAGCTGAATATGTCGCGCCGTGCGCTCGCTGCCGCGGCGATTGTGCTTGCGTTCTCTGTTACCGCCGCGCCGGCGCAGCAGCCGGGCCGCATCCGCGGCGAAATCGCGAAGGCCGACGGCGCCATGTTGTCGGTCAAGACGCGCGACGGCGCCATGTTGAAGGTTAAGGTCGCCGACGACGCCCGCATTGCCTCGTTGGTCAAGGCTTCGCTCGCCGACATCAAGAACGACAGTTTCATTGGCGTTGCCGGCATGCCGCAGGCCGACGGCAGCATCCAGGCGTTTTCGGTGCATATTTTCCTGCCGGCGCAGCGCGGCAAGGTGCCGGACCGGCACGGGGCCTGGGACGCGCGGCCGGGCAGCACCATGACCAATGCCTATGTCGAGAGCATGGTGAAGAGCAAGGACGGCGAGACCTTCACGGTAAAGTACAAGGGCGGCGAGAAGAAGATCGTGGTCACGCCGCAGACGGTGATTGCCGCGGTCGCCAAGGGCGATAAGAGCGAACTCAAGGCCGGCACCCACGTCATTATCTTCGGCTCGCAGAAGCAGCCGGACGGCTCGCTGCTGGCGAAGGTCATGTATTTCGGCCGCGACGTGGCGCCGGCGATGTGATCAACCCGCCTGGAGCATGATCCCGAAAAGTGGCAACCGGTTTTCGGACAAGATCATGCTCGACTAAACAACTCTTCTTGTCGGCGCGTGGGCGGAACCGCGCGCCGGCACGTCGAGGTCGGAGACCAGTTCCGGCATCTCGCGCATCAGCGCCACCAACCGGTTGTGGCGGCTGCCGGCCGCGTGTGCCTCGCGGTGGTCCTCGATCGGCCGGCGCACTTCGTCGCAGCGCGCCAGCGCGTCGATGTCGTCGCCACGCTCGGCTAGCCGCGTCAGCCAGGGCGTGAGATCTTCGAGCTGATCGGCCACCACGTGGATGACGCCGGATTCCTCCTGCACGCGGCCGCTGACCATGACATAGCGCGCGCCCAACACCACCGGGCGCACGCGCTCGAAGGTGCGCGGCCACACGACGACATTGGCGACCGCGCTTTCGTCCTCGATGGTCATGAACACTACGCCCTTGGCCGAGCCTGGCCGTTGCCGACAGGTGACCAGGCCGGAAATGCGCACGCGTTTGTCATTGGCGATGCCGCGCAGTGCTTCGTTGCGCAGGGCGCCGCGTGCCTCGAGATCGGCGCGCAGGAACTGCGCCGGATGCGCGCGCAGCGACAATCTGAGGAAGCGATAATCGTTGATGACTTCCTCGCCCAGCGGCATCGGCGGCAGGGCGACGTCGGGCTCGCGGGAGACAACGCGCGCGGGCATGGCGTCGGCGGGAGCGGCGAACAACGGCAGATCGTCGTCGCGGTCGCCGACGCGGCCGAGCGCCTTGGCCGCCCACAGCGCCTCGCGCCGCGTCAAGCCGAGCGAGCCGAAGGCGTCGGCATCGGCCAGCCGCTCCAGTACGCGCGGGGAAAGCCCGGTGCGCAGCCAGACATCGCGCATGGAGTCGTAAGCGCTGCCGCGCCGCTCTACGATCAACTTCCCATCCTCCTCGCTCAGCCCCTTGATTTCGCGCAGGCCGAGGCGGGTAGCGTGGGTCGTTCGCACATCGTCGCGCATCTCGCGGTGCAGCTTGTGCATCCGCTCGGCGGCGCGCGGGCCCGGCTCCAAAGTCGAATCCCATTGCGAATGGTTGACGTCAGGCGCACGCACTTCGACGCCGTGCTCGCGCGCGTCGCGCACGATCTGCGCCGGCGCGTAAAAGCCCATGGGCTGCGCGTTCAACAGCGCCGCCGCGAAGGCGTCCGGATAGCGGCATTTCAGCCAGGCCGAGGCATAGACCAGCAGTGCGAAGCTGGCGGCGTGGCTTTCCGGGAAGCCGTATTCGCCGAAGCCCTCGATCTGCTGGAAGCAGCGCTCGGCGAAGCTGCGTTCATATCCATTGGCCAGCATGCCGTCGATCATCTTGCGCTGGAAGGTGCCGATGGTGCCGACGCGCTTGAAGGTGGCCATGGCGCGGCGCAGTTTGTCGGCCTCCGCGGGCGTGAAGCCGGCGGCGACGATGGCGATCTTCATCGCCTGCTCCTGGAACAGCGGTACGCCCAGGGTCTTGGACAGTACCGCTTCCAGCGCCTTCGACGGATAAGAGACCGGCTCAAGCTTCTGCCGCCGTCGCAGATATGGATGCACCATGTCACCCTGGATCGGGCCGGGGCGCACGATCGCCACCTCGATCACCAGGTCGTAGAAATTCACCGGCTTCAGCCGCGGCAACATGGTCATCTGCGCGCGGCTTTCCACCTGGAACACGCCGAGCGAATCCGCGCGGCCCAGCATGCGGTAGACGGCTTCTTCTTCCGGGGGGATGGCGGAGAGGTCGGCAGTCGTTATTGCGCCCTCTCCCTCTGTGGGAGAGGGTAACGCCGGGTGTTCAACAGGCAGGGCTGGGGGAGGGGTCGCCCTCTCACCCGGTCTTGTGTTTTGAATCTCTGAGCAGCCCTCTCCCACAAGGGGAGAGGGCACGAGAGGCAGACGCCGTGCTTGCGGCCATGCGGAAGGGTAATGCCGCTCCACCAAATCCATCGCCTTGCGTAGGCAGCTCAGCATGCCGAGGCCGAGCACGTCGATCTTGAGAATGCCGAGCGCGTCGAGATCGTCCTTGTCCCATTCAACGAAGGTGCGCTCGTCCATGGCCGCGTTGCCGATCGGCATGACCTCGTCGAGCCGGCTGCGGGTGATGACGAAGCCGCCGACGTGCTGGGAGAGATGGCGCGGGAAGCCGGCGATTTCGCGCGCCAGCGCCGCGATCTGCTTGACGCGGCGGCTGTCGGCGGCAAGGCCTGCGCGCGACAAATCAGCCGTGCCGCCGCCGCTGCCCCAGATCGAGGACGACAGCGCGCCGATGGTGTCCTCGCTCAAGCCGAAGGCCTTGCCGACTTCGCGGATGGCTGAGCGCCCGCGATAGGAGATCACGGTGGCGGCGATGCCGGCGCGCTCGCGCCCGTATTTGCGGTAGATATATTGAATTACCTCCTCGCGCCGCTCGTGCTCGAAATCGACGTCGATGTCGGGCGGCTCGCGCCGCTCCGGCGAGATGAAGCGCTCGAACAAGAGATCGGCGCGGTCGGGATCGACTTCAGTGATGCCGAGACAGAAACACACGGCGGAATTGGCGGCCGAGCCGCGGCCCTGGCAGAGGATGCCCTGCGAGCGCGCGAAGCGCACGATGTCGTGCACGGTGAGGAAATAGGGCGCATATTGCAACTGCGCGATCAGCGCTAGTTCATGGTCGATGCCGGCGCGCACTTTGTCGGGGACGCCGGCGGGGTAGCGTTGCGTCGCGCCCTCGTAAGCCAGATGCGCGAGCGCGTCCTGCGCGTTGCCGAACCCTTCAATTGATTCGTCAGGATATTCGTAGCGCAATTCGTCGAGCGAGAAGGTGAGGGCCTCGCTGAGCTTGATCGTTTCTTCGATCGCCTCCGGCGCGTCGCGGAACAGGCGCGCCATTTCCGCCGGGGCTTTGAGATGACGTTCGGCATTGGCGGCGAGTTTGCGCCCGGCGCGGTCGATGGTGACCTTCTCGCGGATGCAGGTGAGTACGTCGGCGAGCGGGCGCCGGTCGGGATGGTGCATGTGTACGTCGTTGACGGCGATCAGCGGCACGCTTGCTGCGCGCGCCAATTCGCGCAGGCGTTTCAGCCGCGCGCGGTCGCGCCCGCGATAAAGCATCGACGCTGCGAGCCGGACGCGGCCGGGGGCGGATTCACGCAGGCATGACAACAGCGGCACATCGCCGCCCATCACCACCAATTCCAACCCAAAACTGTGCGCCAGTAAATCGTCGAGATGCAGGATGCAATCGCCCTTGTCGGCGCGGAGATTTCCAACCGTCAGTAGGCGGCAGAGCCGGCCCCAGGCGGCGCGGTCGCGCGGGTAGGCGAGCACGTCCGGCGTGCCGTCGGCGAAAATGAGCCGCGCACCGGGGTGATAGCGCAGCGACAGGTTCTGCTCGCGCCTGGCCAGATGCGCGCGCACGACGCCGGCCACCGAATTGCGGTCGCAGAGCCCGAGGCCGGCCAACCCCAGATGGGTCGCCTGCACCATCAATTCTTCCGGGTGCGACGCTCCGCGCAGGAAGGAGAAGTTAGAAGCGGTAGCGAATTCGAGATAACGCATTTACTGGCCGCCTGCTCGGTCTAACCCTCTCCCCTTGTGGGAGAGGGTCGCGGCCGAAGGCCGCGGGGTGAGGGGGATTGCTTGATTGTGTCCAAGATTTGCTGGAGCACGCCATCTGTATTCTCGAAGATGTCGTTATTCCAGAAACGCAAAATGCGGAAACCGCGGCTTCGCAAGTCGGCATCGCGTATTTGGTCGCGTGCGCTATCGACGTGTTGACTACCGTCTGCTTCAACGACGAGCATTTGTTTGAATGACACGAAGTCCACCACCCAAGGCCCAAGCGGCACTTGCCGGCGGAATTTTGTTTCAGCGAGCTGACGCGAGCGAAGCAGCTGCCAGAACTCAAATTCAGCATCCGTCAATGCATGACGCAGATGACGCGCTTGGCTTCGTTTGAATTCTTCGACTCGGTACCTTGGCATCTCCCCCTCACTCGGTCCTCGCTTTGCTCGGACCACCCTCTCCCACAAGGGGAGAGGGTAAGAACTCACGCAAAGGTCCCGTGCAAAAACCACGCCGGCGCGGCGGCGCCCTGGGCGAGGTCGCGATAGAGCCCGACGCGGAACAGCCAGAAGCGCAAACCGGATTTGTCCTCGACCCGGAAATAATCGCGCGCAAAGTTCCCTAAAGAATCGCCGCCGTGCTCGCTCCACCAGGCGCCCTCGATGCGCTCGGGACCTTCGGCGGCGATCACCTCGTGCAGCGCGCGCCGCCATCTAAAACGTAATGGCGGGCCGTCCGGCACTTCCGCCACCGCTTCGATCGGCTCCGGCCGCGCCAGCAGCCGCAGCGGTCGCGGGCTGAGTTCGGCTTGCGCGCGGTAGCGGCGGAAGGCGTCCCAGCCGTCATCAGTTGCCGCGGCTGCCGCCGCCTGCGCCGGCACGCAAGATCCGGCGATCTCGGGGATATGGCTGTCCTGCGCCACCGGCCGGCGCACGCGGCGCGCGCCCAGCCGCGCACTTAAACGATCAACCAATCGGTCGAGTTCGGCGTCATCTTCCGTGCCGCCGATGCCGATCTGCACTAGAACGCGGTCAGCAAAAGTGGGAACCGGTTTTGCGTCCGACCGCGTTCTATTCTTATAATTTTGCGCGCGATCCGGGCGGCTGACCGGTACCCACTCAGCCTGATCGCGCGCCGGGCATGGTTCGGCAACAACGACGGAAAGCCGCGCCATGTCGAAGCCGAAGCC
Source organism: uncultured Alphaproteobacteria bacterium (assembly GCA_963773115.1). Classification (GTDB taxonomy): domain Bacteria; phylum Pseudomonadota; class Alphaproteobacteria; order Rhizobiales; family Xanthobacteraceae; genus Pseudolabrys. The sequence continues at coordinate 454,858 of CAVYZZ010000003.1, forward strand.
GGGATCGAGCGCGTCGGACAGTGCGTTGAGCCGTTCCACGAACAGCGCGCGGATTTGCGCCGGATCGCGCAGCGGCCGCGAACAGCCGGCGGCGAGGCGGCGCAGCACGCCGTCGGTACGGAATAATGTGAGCTCGAGCCGGCGGGCGCCGTCGTCGCGCCGCTCCAAGGTGAACTGGAGCCGCCCCGCCAGCCGCGCGACGATGGCCAGTACGTCCTCCTCGCGCGCGATCGGCTCGGCAAAGCGCTGCTCGGCGACGTAAGGCGCAACCGGTAGCCGCGGAGTGAGCGGTTCGTGCTCGTTGCCCAGCGCGCGGTCGAGCTGGCGCAGCAGGTCCGCGCCGAAACGCGCAGTCAGCGGCGCGCGGGGCAGATCGATTATGTCGCCGATGCGTTTGAGGCCGACGCGCGCTAGCGATGCCGCCGTGCCGGGTTCGAGCCGCAACGCGGCCAGCGGCAGCGGCGAAAGCAATGCGCGCTCCTGGCCACAAGCGTAACGTCCCGGCTCGCCATGATGCGCGGCGGCGTAAGCCGCGCCGATGCTGCCGGCGATTGCCGTGCGGTAGGCGAGGCCGGTCTTCTCCAGGCGGCCGCTGAGATCCGCCACCAGCGTGTCCTCGCCGCCGTAAAGATGCGCGCAGCCGCTGATGTCGAGCAGCAAGCCGTCGGGCGCGTCGACCGCCACCAGCGGCGTGTAGCGCAGGCACCAGTCGGCGATTGCTTCGAGCAGCGCGGCATCGGCCTCGGCGTCTTCCGCGATCGCCTCGATGCCCGGATGCATGGCGCGCGCCTGCGCCAGCGCCATGCCGGGCGAAAGCCCCAAACGTTCCGCCGCGTCGTCCACGGCGGTGAGCAGTTCGGCATTGCCGCGCTTGCCGGTGACAACCAGCGGGGCTGTTTGCTCACGCAACCTTTCGATGCGGTCGGTCGGCAGCCGGCGCAGCCACAGGCTGAGCATGCGTTGCGAGCACGAAACGCTCATCATCATCACTCCATTGCAGCATCCAGGCGCCGAGCGGGCCGCGGCGGTTGCGCGTCAGCCGAACGGCGAAACAGTCATGCGGTGCCGCGCCGGCGATCCAGCGCGTCGCCGCGGTGGAGGCGTCGCGCGGCGGCGCGGCGCGCAGCAGCAGCGCCAGCGCGCCGCTTTGCGCGGCGGCGAGCGAGAGCCGGCGCACCGCCACCGGATCGATCTCGCCGTGACGCAATTCGCCGATCACGGCAGCGACAGCGCGGCAGCGCAGCGCTTCCTCCATCGCCCACAGCAGGTCGCAGCGTCGCGCGGCCGCCACCGTCAGCAGCCGTTCGGGCGCCAAGCCGAAGGCTTCGAGACCGGGCCCGTAGGGCGCGCCGCTTTCGGCCAGCGCCATGTCCTCGGCGATCCAGATGAGGCGGGCGCCGGAAGGGGCGAGCCCCAGCGCAAACCCGGCGGCGGCGGCGACATGGGCCTCGCCCGCAGCCGCGATCTCGTGCAGCGCGCCGCGCGCCAGGCCGCCGCCGAGCGCTAAGTCGATCGCCGCAATGCTGAGCGGCAGGGCGCCGGGGCCGTCGGCGATCCCGGCCGGCTTTTGCAGTGCCCGCAGGCTTTGGCGCAGCTGCGCGATCATTTTTAACCCTCTGAAGACGTGGAACAATCCAGCCCGTTCGCCGGGCCAGCGCGCCAAGTATGTTCTCTATTTGTTCTAGTGTGTCCGAGGCGCTTGAGACCGTCAAGCCGCAAGGGATGGGGGAGGGCCGGTGGTGAGGGTGCGACTGCTTGCGGGTTCAGCCTTTTGCGGGTTCAGCCCTGGCCGAGCCGCTCACGCCCGCGCGCGGTGAGCACGAGTCGCGAGGCCCGCATGCTGGCCCCGTTCTCGAAGCGCACCAGCCCGTCGGAAATGGCGTCTTCCCAGATCGACAGATGCGGGCAGCTGCGCCGCCAGGCCTCGGCGTCGGCATAACTGCGCTCGCCCTCGGCCACCCAGGCGAGGAACTGCTGCGTCAGCGCGTGCGCGGCGGTCTGCATGGTGGCGGACTTATAAACAATTCGGCCGCGCATTTCTATTCTGTCATTCCGGGGCGCGAGCGCAGCGAGCGAGCCCGGAATCCATAACCCCAGCGCTGCGGAGTATGGATTCCGGGCCCGCCGCTTCGCGGCGTCCCGGAATGACGAAATTGAATTACGCCGGCCGCTCGACGGTCCGGATATTGATCTCCGAGGTCAGTGTCCGGTGCACCGGGCATCTGTCGGCGATCTCCAGCAGCCGCTTGCGGGTCTCGGCGTCGAGATCGCCTTCGAAGGTGATATTGCGGTCGATGCGGTCAATCGTGCCTTCCCTGGTCTCGCAGCTCTCGCAATCCTCGGCGTGAATTTTGTTGTGGGTCAACCGCACCGTGACGCGCTCGAGCGGCAGCGCCTTGCGCTCGGCGTAGAGCCGCACCGTCATCGAGGTGCAGGCGCCGAGGCTGGCAAGCAGCAGGTCGTAGGGCCCCGGCCCGGAATCGTGCCCGCCGACCGACACCGGCTCGTCGGCCAGAAAACGATGCGGCCCGCTCATGATCTCCTGCTGGAATTTGCCGGCGCGCGTCTCGCGCACCGTTACCACGCCGGCCTCGCTTTGCGCTTTGGCTACGCTCGCCGGCACATCGAGATAGCGCTCGGCCCAGGCCGCGATCACGTTGGCCACATAGATCGCGTCGCTCTTCTTGCTCAGCAGGTGGTCGGCGCCGGCGAGCGAGACGAAGCTCTTGGGATGCTTGGCGGCGGTGAAGATGTGCGAGGCGTTGTCGATGCCGACGATAGCGTCGGTGGGCGAATGAAAGATCAGCAGCGCCTTGCGCAGGCTCGCGATGTAGTCCTGCAATTTCTGCTCGGTCACGTCGTCAATGAATGCGCGCGTGATGCGGAACGGCCGCCCGGCGAGCGCCACCTCCACCTCGCCTTGTTCCTTGATCTTGTCGACATGCTCCTTGAACAGCCCGGTGACGTGCGATGGATCGCAAGGCGCTGCAATGGTAACCACGGCGCGCGCTTCTTCGATACGGTGCGCGGCTGCCAGCACCGCCGCACCGCCCAGACTGTGGCCGATCAGCAGCGCCGGCGCGGCACGTGTCTTGCGCAAATGGTCGGCGGCGGCGACCAGGTCGTCCACGTTGGAGGAGAAATGCGTGTTGGCGAACTCGCCCTCGCTGCCGCCCAACCCGGTGAAATCGAAACGCAGCACCGCGATGCCGTGCGCCGAAAGCCGTTCGGCGATCACCTTGGCGGCGCGGATGTCCTTGCCGCAGGTGAAGCAGTGCGCGAACAGCGCGAAACCCGTGGGCTCGCCCAGCGGCAGGTCGAGCACGCCGCTGAGTTTTTCGCCCTTGCTGTTGGGAAATTCGAACCGTTCGCTTCGCATGATTAGCCCTTCCAGGTTGGCTGACGCGGATGCACGCAACCCTTGAAGTCGTCAAAAGTTTTCCAGGCCGGTTCCGGCGGATCGACTTTTGGCTGCGGCGTGTATATCGACGGCCCCGTCATCTGCATGGCCGGTATATAGCGTGGACAATTGGGGAATATCGCGCGCGCGGCGATCCGCACGATGAGCTGCGCACCGACCGTCTCGTGCAGCAGCGAGTCGGTATCGCTGACGCTGGCGCTGCCATTGATGCGAAGCCGCTTGGGCTTGTCATGCATGGCGATGAACAGCAGTCCGACGTTTGGATTGATGAGTATGTTGCCCAGGCTCTTGAACATGCCGTTGCCGTCATAGTCGGGAAACGCCAGCTCGGACGGTCCGGTGACGCGTACGAAGCCCGGCAGGCCGCCCTTGAACGAGCAGTCGGGCCGGCCTTCGGCATCCGCGGTGGCGATGAAAAAATACGCCGCACCTTCGATGAAGATCTTGTCGTCGGGGGTGAAAGCCGTCCGGGTCAGCTTTTCCTCGAGCTTGTCGGAAATGCGTCGGCTATCAAACCGGTCCTGAAGCTGCCTGTTGCCGTCGTGGTACATGACGCTCATGGCGTCGCCTCCTGCATTCAACGATCGTTATGCTCCGCTAAAGCGGCATATCGAGTCATCACGATAGTATCGTGGACGCGCAAGCGCGTCCCATCAAACCATTGCGATTATCGGATGGGACTACTCCGCACCGGCGATGTGCCGACGCCTGATCCGCCGCACCACCCACCAGATGGCGAGCACGGCGACCGGCACGAACAGCGCGGTGACGAGTGGCACGTGGACCGGCACGCCTTCGTCGTGCAGGCCCTTCATCAGATAGGCGAACAGCCCGACCACGTAATAGCTCACGGCGGCCACCGACAATCCCTCCACCGTGGTTTGCAGGCGCAGTTGCAGCCGCGTGCGGTCGTTCATCGATTTGAGCAGATCGCGGTTCTGCCGCTCGAGCTCGACGTCCACCCGCGTGCGCAAGAGATTGGCGGCGCGCGCCAGCTTCTCCGACAGGTCGGCTTGCCGCGCCTCGGTGGTGGCGCAGGTGCGCATCGCCGGCGACATGCGCCGCGCCAGGAACGACGACCAGGTGGGCAGTCCTTCGACCTTGCGCTCGCCGATTGTGTTCAGGCGCAGCTGCACGATCTCGTGATAGGCGCGGCTGGCACCGAAGCGGAACAGGCTGGCGGCCGCGCCCGCCTCCAACTCGGACGCGAGCTCGGTCAATTCCTCAAGCAGGCGCTGATTGTCGACCAGCTTGCCGGCATGCCGCATTTCGTCGGTCACTTCAGCCAGCCGCGTCTCGATGCGGTTGATCGACGGCATCAGTCGCTGCGCCTCGGGCAAGCCGAGCAGCGCCAGGGTGCGGTAGGTTTCAAGCTCGATGATCCGCTGGACCACCGCCCCGGCGCGCTCCGGCCCGAGCCCGCGGTCGAGCACGAGCACGCGCACGAAGCCGGTCGGATCGGCCTGGAAGTCGGTGGCGTATAACGCGGTGCCGTCGGAATTCTCCGCCACCGCCAGGCTGGCGCGGTCGAACAGCTTTTCGATCGCGATTTTCTTCTTCTTGTTGTCCGCCAGCAGATGCAGGTCGAGCGCTACCAGCACCGGGCCCGGTTGCGGCAGGCTGGCCATCGGCGCCGCCAGTGACGCGGCGGCGGGATGGAACGGCACCGACGATTCCGAGGGCAGTTCCCAGGTATAGGTGGTGAATTCGGAATGTTGCTCCCAGCGCAGGGTCGCGCCGCTGAGCGTGACGCGGTGGTGCTTGGCCCCCTCCTTCAACGGCTCGAGCCGGCGGCGGGCGCAGAAATCGATGAGCGCCGTGCGGTCGCGCTGGGCGGCCCCGCCGCCGGTATCGAAGGCGAAATGCAGGATCCGCCGCGGCGTCTCGAGCGCCGTGAACGGCCGCGCATGCACCTCGCCGAGCACGGCCGCGCGCAAGGCGTGCGGGGTGAGCCGCGCGCCGTCGCTGATTGTGACTTCCGCCGTCATGGCCCTTCGGGTCGCATGAGCGGGGAACTTTGGCAAGGTGGACGGGAAAGTGAATGCCTTCGATAAGGCTGCAATTGCCGAAACGTAATATGGTTGGCCGGGTCAAGCTTGGCTACGGCGGTGGGAGAGGTTCTTAACGATCAGCCCTTCCGCCGGCGCGCCGGCTTTTTCTTCGCCGCGCCGCCCGCGATCACACTGCCGTCGATGTCGGAAATATTGACGGTCCCGGTCAACGCCATGGCCACGCTGAGCTCGTTCTCGAGGATGTCGATCGCCTTGGCGACACCGGCCTTGCCGCCGGCGCCGAGCCCGTAAACATAAGCGCGCCCGATCAGACAGGCGCGCGCGCCGAGGCCGAGCGCGCGCAGGATGTCGGCGCCGGTGCGGATGCCGCCATCGAACAGCACCTCGGCGTCGGCGCCGACCGCGTCGACGATTGCCGGCAGCGCCGAAATCGAGGACGGCGCGCCGTCGAGCTGGCGGCCGCCGTGGTTCGACACCACGATGGCGTCGGCGCCGAGCTTTATCGCGGTCTTGGCATCTTCCGGGTCGAGGATGCCCTTCAGGATCAGCTTGCCCGGCCAGATCTTCTTGATCCACTCGACGTCTTTCCAGCTCAGTGCCGGATCAAACTGCGTGCCGATCCACGCGGCGAGCGAATTGACGTTGTCCATGCCCTTCACGTGGCCGGCGAGATTGCCGAAGGTCTTGCGCTTGCCCATCAGAATGCCGAGCGCCCAGGCCGGCTTTGTGGCGATGTCGATGATGTTCTTGATGCGGATTTCCGGCGGCACCGTCATGCCGTTCCTGACATCGCGGTGGCGCTGGCCCAGCACCTGCAAATCGACCGTGAGGATCAGCGCGTTGCATTTGGCCGCCACCGCCCGCTCCAGGATGTCCTTGGAGAAACCGCGGTCGCGGATCACGTAGAGTTGGAACCAGAACGGCTTGCGCGTCGCCTGCGCCACGTCTTCGATCGAACAGATCGACATGGTGGAGAGTGCATAAGGGATGCCGGCCTCGTTGGCGGCCTGCGCGCTGAGGATCTCGCCATCGCCGTGCTGCATGCCGGTCAGTCCGACCGGGGCAAGGATCAACGGCGCCGATATCTTCTGCCCGACGACGGTGGTGGCGAGACTGCGCTGCGAGACGTCCACCAATATCCGCTGGCGCAGCTTGATCGCTTCCAAGTCAGCCCGATTGGCGCGCAGGGTCTCCTCGTTATAGGAACCGCTGTCGGCATAATCGAAAAAAGCGCGCGGAACGCGGCGCCGCGCCAGCGAACGCAGGTCTTCAATACAGGCAATGTTCTTCATTGGGAGGTAACTCTGGGGATCGGACAGCCGCCTCTTCGGGTAGCACAGGGGCGGGGCCGGTAAAACCGGCGGTTCCGGGCACCCTTTCCCCTGGTCCGGCGAGAGTAATAACGGCCATTAACCGCACTTCAACTGCGCTTCGTAATGATTCCTCACAATTTTTGAAGTAAATTCACCACCTTGGCCGTACTATACAGGGTCGGGGGCAGGCGTGGCCGCCCGCCGACAAGCCAGGAATTCCAGGCTGCAGGGTCAAAGTAGGCGTTGAGGGGCATTTATGGTTCGTCGTTATTTCGGCACCGACGGCATTCGCGGCCGGGCCAACAAAGTCATTACGCCGGAACTGGCGCTCAAGGTCGGCCAGGCCGCCGGCCTGATGTTCAAGAACGGCGAGCACCGGCATCGTGTCTTGATCGGCAAGGACACCCGCCTCTCCGGCTACATGATCGAAAACGCGCTGGTCGCCGGCTTCACCTCGGTCGGCATGGACGTGTTGCTCACCGGCCCGATCCCGACGCCGGCTGTCGGCATGCTGGCGCGCTCGATGCGCGCCGATCTCGGCGTGATGATCTCGGCCTCGCATAATCCGTTCGACGACAACGGCATCAAGCTGTTCGGTCCCGACGGCTACAAGCTCAGCGACGAGGTCGAGAAGCAAATCGAGGTGCTGCTCGATTCCGATCTCACCAGCCGGCTGGCCATCGGCACCGAACTCGGCCGCGCCAAGCGCATCGACGGCGTGCAGGACCGCTATATCGAGTTCGCCAAGCTGACGCTGCCCAAGAGCGTCAATTTCGAAGGCCTGCGCGTGGTGATCGATTGCGCCAACGGCGCCGCCTATCGCGTTGCGCCCGGCGCGTTGTGGGAATTAGGCGCCGACGTGATCTCGATCGGTGACGATCCCGACGGCTTCAACATCAACAAGGAGTGCGGGTCGACCGATCTCGCCGCGCTCTGCCGCAAGGTGCGCGAGATGCGCGCCGATATCGGCATCGCGCTGGACGGCGATGCCGACCGCGTGTTGATCGTTGACGAGCGCGGCCACGTGGTGGACGGCGACCAGTTGCTCGCCGTCATCGCCGAAAGTTGGAAGGACGACGGCCGCCTGGCGAAGCCCGGCGTGGTCGCGACCGTGATGTCCAATCTCGGGCTCGAACGGCATTTCGCCAAACTCGGCCTCGAACTCATCCGCACCCCGGTCGGCGACCGCTATGTGCTCGAATACATGCGCACGCACGGCTACAATCTCGGCGGTGAGCCGTCCGGCCATATCATCATGTCGGACTACACCACGACCGGCGACGGCTTCATTGCCGCCTTGCAGGTGCTGGCCATGGTCAAGCGCAGCGACCAGCCGGTGTCGAAAGTCTGCCACCGCTTCGAGCCGCTGCCGCAGGTGCTCAAGAACGTCCGCTACAAGAACGGCAAGCCGCTGGAGAATGCCGCCGTGCGTTCCGCCATCACCAGCGCCGAGAAAAAACTTGGACTGGGTGGCCGGCTGATCGTGCGGCCCTCCGGCACCGAGCCGGTAATCCGGGTGATGGGCGAGGGCGACGACAAGGTGCTGGTCGAGGCGGTGGTCGCCGACATTGTCGAGGCGCTGACTGAGGTCGCCGCCTGAGGCAATGGGCGCTTTGCCCCAATCCTGAACGGTTTCCTAATACCGACGAATTGCTTTTGTTGGGCTGCCACGCGCGGCCGTGACGCCTGCGCGCGCGATATGGTTAAATTGTGTAGTTAAAGAACAGGGTTAAGAGCCATTTAAGACTTTGCTGCCATCGTCGTCCTTGGTTTTGGCTGTTTCGCCGTCCGATGACCGGCGGATTCGAGAAGGGACGATGGCATGTCTTGTACGCGTTTATGGATTTCATCACTTGCGGCGCTCTGGGTGATTGCCGCCGGCGCAGCGCAGGCCGCCGATTATACGCCGCCACCACCGCCGCCCGCCCCGTGCTGCGACAACTGGTATCTGCGCGGCTATGTCGGGGTCGGCTTGAATGGCGACTACGATCTCGAGTATCAGCAAAACCCGGCCAATTCGAGTAACTTTGCATTCGACCATACCTCAATCGCCGATACGCCGTTCATCGGTTTCGGCGCTGGCTACATCTGGAACAATTGGCTGCGTTTTGAGGCCACCGCGGAATATCGCTCTAAGACGCGCGTCTACGCCTACGGCCACTACACCTTCGGCGGCGACACGTTTCTCGACACCTATGAAGGCAACCTGGATTCGTGGGTGTTTCTCGCCAATGCCTTCGTCGATCTTGGCACCTGGAACTGCTTCACACCGTTCGTCGGCGCCGGCATCGGTGGCGCGTACCTAACGCTGTCCGATTTCAGCGACATCAATCCCTCTGTTGCTGGATTTGGTGTCGGCCGCAATCCGAGCAAATGGAATTTCGCCTGGGCGCTGTATGCCGGCGTCTCCTACAAGGTGAGCAAAAACTTCAACATCGACCTCACCTATCGCTATCTCAATTACGGCGACATCACTGACACCGTCGATTGTTTCGGCGGCTGCAGTCCTGATTCGTACAAATTCAAGAACCTCTATTCGCACGACATCATGCTGGGTCTGCGCTGGACCTGCTGCGAGCTGCCGGCGCCGACACCGCGCTATGTCTACACCCCGCCGCCGCCACCACCGCCGCCGCCGCTGCGCAGCAGGGGCTAGCGCGCGGCCGATGGTTAATCGGCGCGCCAACATGGTGAAAATACATGGTTAAGCGCCGCTTAACCTTCCTGCGGACAGTGGTCGATTGGTCGCGACGGAAGTAATGAAGAACGGTCGGTCATGGGTTGGTTGCGGAAGTTGGTCGTTACTGTTGTGGCGCTTACGGTATCGGCTGTTGGCGCGCATGCCGCCGACATGCCGGCTTGCCCGTCGCTGCCGTTCCCGGCCGGAACATGTCGGCGCACTTCGTTCGCGGTTCGTTTCCGGCTGGTATGTGCGCGGCGATCTCGGCTACCGATTCGACCATTGGGCGAAAGCACGATCGGACACAACTGGCGGCCGTCGGCTCGGCCGATGCCTCGTGGCCGGAGTTGGCGGCGGCATAAAATGGTATTGGCTCCGCTTCGACGTGACCGGCGATTACGACGGACGCGGTATTCATACGCAAATGGTCGCTGGGTAACCAGCTCTTATCACGACCAACGTCGAACCTTCGCCGTCATGCCAATGGCTACTTCGATCTCGGTACCTGGTACGGCCTCACGCCTTACATCGGTGCCGGCGCCGGTGACGCGACTCGTGAGCTTGCGCGACTACGCGTACCAAGTGCCGCGTCGCCCTGCTACTCCGAGAGCCGGCGGTCACGCGGCGAAGTAATATTCGCTGTGGGCCGTGCATGGCGGGATTCAGCTATCGCATGATGCCGAACGTCTTGCTGTTGAGGCGGCTATCGGAACATCAATATGGGCGATGTCGACCGCGGTCCGGGATCAGCGATCTGCAGTCGCCAAATTTGACCGGCGACGAGTACGGATCGGCCTGCGCTATCTTATAGCGATGCTGCCCGCAGGTGTCGGTCCTCGCCGCATTGCCAATTTTGTCAGCAACCCGTCTTGACGCCGTGGCGCGCGTGCTTATCTCCGCCAGTGGGACACCCCTCCCCAACGAGGGGCGCCTATCTGGAAGGATAGACACATGACAGACTACGAAGCCCGGCGTGCGGCCGGCTGATCCGCACTTTTCGTCCGGCCCCTGCGCCAAGCGCCCCGGCTGGAGCCTGCAAGCCCTCACCGACGCCGCGCTCGGCCGCTCGCACCGATCCAAGATCGGCAAGGCGAAGCTCAAGCGCGCCATCGACCTCACCCGCGAGGTGCTGGAAGTTCCCGCCGATTACCGCATCGGCATCGTGCCGGCCTCCGATACCGGCGCCGTCGAAATGGCGCTGTGGTCGCTGCTGGGCGCGCGGCCCGTCGACCATGCTGGCCTGGGAAATCGTTCGGCGAAGGCTGGGTCACCGACGTCGTCAAGCAGCTGAAGCTCAAGGACGTCACGGTGCTGAAGGCGCCTTACGGCGAGCTGCCCGATCTTAGCCAAGGTCGATTTCGCCACCGACGTCGTCTTCACCTGGAACGGCACCACCTCCGGCGTGCGCGTGCCGAACGGCGACTGGATCGCCGCCGACCGCGAGGGCCTGACCATCTGCGACGCGACCTCGGCCGCCTTCGCGCAGGCGCTCGATTGGCCCAAGCTCGATGTGGTCACGTTCTCCTGGCAGAAGGTGCTGGGCGGCGAGGCCGCGCCACGGCATGCTCGATCCTGTCGCCGCGCGCGGTCGAGCGGCTCGAGACCTACAAGCCGGCCTGGCCGCTGCCGAAGATCTTCCGCCTGACCAAGGGCGGCAAGATCAACGAAGGCATCTTCGAGGGCGAGACCATCAACACGCCGTCGATGCTGTGCGTCGAGGATTATCTCGACACGCTGCACTGGGCGAAGTCGATCGGCGGGCTCGAAGGCGCTGTCGCGCGCTCCGACGCCAACGCCAAGGCGATCGCCGACTGGGTCGCGCGCACGCCCTGGATCGATCATCTCGCCGACGACGCCGGCGCAGCGCTCCAACACCTCGGTGTGCCTGAAGGTCGTCGATCCGGCGGTGACGCCGCTTGCCGGCCGACGCGCAGGCGGCCTTCGCCAAGGCGCTCGCCGGCGCTGCTGGAGAAGGAAGGCGTCGCCTACGACATCGCCTCTTATCGCGACGCGCCGCCGGGCCTGCGCATCTGGTGCGGCGCGACGGTGGAGACCAGCGACGTCGAGGCGCTGACCGCCGTGGCTCGACTGGGCCTTCGCGCAAGCCAAGGACGCGCTGCCGAAGGCGGCGTGACGATCGCTGTCATGCCCCGGGCAAGCGGTGCATCCAGTCAACGCGAGCGCCGTCGGTCAATCTCCAACGCCCGTGATACTGGATCGTCCGCCTTCGCGGACGATGACGCCGGAACAGTTGCACCACGATTGGATAAATCCCATGCCCCGAGTTCTCATCTCCGATGCTCTGTCGCCCGCCGCCGTGCAGATCTTCAAGGATCGCGGCATCGAGGTCGACTTCCAGCCCGCGCTCGGCAAGGACAAGGACAAGCTCGCCGAGATGATCGGCGAGTACGACGGGCTCGCCATCCGCTCGGCCACCAAGGTCACGCCGAAGATCCTCGCAACGGCCAAGAACCTGAAGGTGATCGGCCGCGCCGGCATCGGCGTCGACAATGTCGATATCCCGGCCGCCACCGCCAAGGGCATCATCGTGATGAACACGCCGTTCGGCAATTCGATCACCACCGCCGAGCACGCCATCACCCTGATGCTGGCGCTGGCGCGCGAAATTCCGCAGGCCGACGCCTCGACCCAAGCCGGCAAATGGGAAAAGAACCGCTTCATGGGCGTCGAGATCACCGGCAAGACGCTCGGCATCATCGGCTGCGGCAATATCGGCTCGATCGTCGCCGACCGCGCGCATCGGCCTGAAGATGAAGGTGATCGCCTACGATCCGTTCCTGTCGCCGGAGCGCGCGATCGATCTCGGCGTCGAGAAGGTCGAACTCGACGACTTGTTCCGGCGCGCCGACTTCATCACGCTGCACACGCCGCTCACCGACAAGACCCGCAATATCATCGACGCCGCGGCGCTCGACGAAGATGAAGAAGGGCGTGCGCATCATCAATTGCGCGCGCGGCGGGCTGGTCGACGAGGCGGCGCTGCGCGCCGCGCTCGATCCGGCCAGGTCGCCGGCGCCGCCTTCGACGTGTTCGTCGAGGAGCCGGCGACCGAGAATGCGCTGTTCGGCCATCCCAACGTCGTCTGCACGCCGCATCTCGGCGCCTCGACCAGCGAAGCGCAGGAAAACGTCGCGCTGCAGGTTGCCGAGCAGATGTCGGACTATCTGCTGCGCGGCGCCATCTCCAACGCCGTCAACTTCCCCTCGATCACGGCCGAGGAAGCGCCCAAGCTCAAGCCGTTCATCGCGCTCGCCGAAAAGCTCGGCTCGTTCGCCGGCCAGCTGACCGAGACCCGATCATGCCAAGTGCAGATCACCTATGAAGGCGAGGTCGCGCAGATGAACACCAGGGCGCTGACCTCGGCCGCGCTCGCCGGCCTGCTGCGGCCGATGCTGGGGGACGCCAACGTGGTGTCGGCGCCGATCGTCGCCAAGGAGCGCGGCATCGTGGTCGAGGAAATGACGCGCGAGGCGGAAGGCGACTATGAGAGCCTGATCACGCGTCACGGTGACGACCGAACGGCAGACGCGCTTCGTCTCCGGCACCGTGTTCGCCGACGGCCGCCCGCGCATCGTCAACATCAAGGGCATCCGCATGGACGCCGAGTTCGGGCCGTCGATGATCTACATCACCAATCTCGACAAGCCGGGCTTCATCGGCACGTTCTCCGCGACGCTGGGCGAAGCCGGCATCAACATCGCCACCTTCCATGTCGGCCGCGAGGCGCCCGGCGGCAACGCCGTCGCGCTGATCGAGGTCGACGGCGATCTGCCGGCGGCGGTGCTCGCCAAGGTGCGGGCGCTGCCGCAGGTGCAGCAGGCCAAGCCGCTGCATTTCTAGAAATAACGCCGTATATCAATCTGTTGAAGTCGCCGGAGCCCCGGGCGGCGCCTTGCCTTGCTCGGCCGCTGTCCGTTATCCGAATGTGGACCTGGCCGGCACCTGCCCGGCGTCAGTGTCCGAACGCTGACGCGGAGAAGTTCCTTATGGCGAATGTGGTGGTCGTCGGCTCCCAGTGGGGCGACGAAGGCAAGGGCAAGATCGTCGACTGGCTGTCCGAGCAGGCCGACGTCGTCGTGCGCTTTCAGGGTGGCCACAATGCCGGCCACACGCTGGTCATCGACGGCGCGACCTACAAGCTCTCGCTGCTGCCGTCCGGCGTGGTGCGCGGGGGCAAGCTTTCGGTCATCGGCAACGGCGTGGTGGTCGACCCGCAGGCGCTGATCGACGAGATCGAGCAGCTCGAAAAGCAGGGCGTCGGCGGTGACGCCGGACAATCTGCGCATCGCCGAGAACGCGGCGCTGATCCTGCCGCTGCACCGCGAGCTCGAAGCGGTGCGCGAGGCCGACGGCGCGGCGACCCGCATCGGCACCACCAAGCGCGGCATCGGCCCGGCCTATGAGGACAAGGTCGGCCGCCGCGCCATCCGCCTCATGGATCTCGCCGACCTGCCGGCGCTGGCGCGGCAAGATCGAGCGCCTGCTCGCGCATCACAATGCGCTGCGGCGCGGCCACGGCCTCGCCGAGATCGACGCCGGCGCGATCTACGACGACCTCGCCGCGATCGCGCCGCAGGTGCTGCCCTACATGGATTCGGTCTGGTCGCTGCTCGACGACAAGCGGCGCGAGGGCAAGCGCATCCTGTTCGAAGGCGCGCAAGGCGCGCTGCTCGACATCGATCACGGCACCTATCCTTACGTCACCTCCTCCAACACGGTGGCGGCGCAGGCGGCGACCGGCTCCGGCCTCGGTCCCAGCGCCATCGACTACGTGCTCGGCATCTGCAAGGCCTACACGACGCGGGTCGGCGAGGGGCCGTTCCCGACCGAGCAGATGGACAACGAGATCGGCAAGACTGCTGGGCGAGCGCGGCCGCGAATTCGGCACCGTCACCGGGCGCGCGCGCCGCTGCGGCTGGTTCGACGCCGTGCTGGTGCGCCAGACCGTGCGCACCTGCGGCATCGACGGCATCGCGCTCACCAAGCTCGACATTCTCGACGGCTTCGACGAAATCAAGGTCTGCGCCGGCTATCGGCTCGACGGCCGCGAGATCGACTATCTGCCCGCCGGCGAGCACGCGCAGGCGCGCGGTCGAGCCGGTCTACGAGACCATCGACGGCTGGAAGGAACCGACCGCCGGCGCGCGATCCTGGGCGCAATTGCCGGCGCAGGCGATAAAATACGTGCGCCGGATCGAGGAATTGATCGGCTGCCCGGTGGCGCTGCTGTCGACCAGCCCCGAGCGCGAGGACACGATCCTGATGAAGAACCCGTTCGAGAGCTGATCGCCGGACCCGAACACAAAAGACAAGAAGCTGACGTTAACGTACGTCAATGGCTGACTATTATCCTCTGATCGCCCGCGCCGTCGCCGGCCTCGACAAGAACACGGGCGAGAACCGCCGTGCTCTGTACGAGCGCGCGCGCTCGGCGCTGGTCACCCAGTTGCGCGGCGTCGAGCCGCCGCTCGAGGAATCCGACATCACGCGCGAGCGGCTGGCGCTGGAGGAAGCGATCCGCAAGGTGGAGGCGGAAGCCGCCAAGCGCGCGCGGCCGGAGGCACGGAGCCGGCCGAGCCGCCGGCGCCGCCGAGCCGCTGCGCGATGCCGCGCGATCCGGTGCGCGATGCGCGGCTTGCGCGATACAGCCGTGGCCGAGGCCGACGATCTGGGCGGCGCCGGCGAGCGCAAGCCAACCGGTCGGCGCGCGAGACCTTCGCGGCACGTGCCGCGGCGCCAGCGGCCGCCAGCCGGCCGATGCACGGCGCGCACGGCGACAGCGCTGACGCATTATTTCGAGCCGCCCCGGCCGAGCACGGGCCGGCAACGAGCTCGACCGGGCAGGGATGCGACGCCGCGCGCACGAGCGCGCCGCGACGCTGCCGCTCGAAATGCCGAGGCCGCACGATGCCGCCGCCGCCGCCGCTCGCCGAGCACGAAGAGGAGGACCGCCTATCCGCCGGTGCGCCCGTGGGCCGCATCGTCAAGATCGTGCTACTGATGCTGGTGATCGCGGGCCTTGCCGGCGCCGGCCTATTGGCAGCGCGCGGCCATCACCAAGCATGGTGGCGACGGCAGCGCCAGCCACGCCGGCGGCGCACCGCGCCCACGCCGGCGCCAACCGGCCAGCGCCAGCCCAAGATCGCCGATCGCGTCGGCGCCAAGAGCAAACAGCGCGGCGCCCGCCACGGCGCCGGCCGCCGCGGTGGCGCAGAAGGTCGTGCTTTACGACGAAGAGCCGTCCAATCCGAAGGGCAAGCGCTATGTCGGCTCGGCGGTCTGGCGTACCGAAACCGTGTCGCCCGGGCCCGGGGCTTGCGCCCGAACTCGCGGTTCGCGCCGACGTCGAAATTCCCGAGCGCCGCATGCACATGACCTGGTCGCTTCGTCGCAACACCGACAAGGCGCTGCCGGCGAGCCACACGATCGAGATCATGTTCACGCTGCCGGCCGACTTCGACCAGGGCGGCATCGGCAACGTGCCCGGCGTTCTGATGAAGGCCAGCGAGCAGGCGCGCGGCGTGCCGCTTGCCGGCCTCGCGGTGAAAGTAACCGACGGTTATTTCCTGATCGGCCTTTCCGCCGTTGACATCGACGGCAGCGCAATATCCAGTTGCTGAAGGACCGTGACTGGTTCGATATCCCGATCGTCTATACCAGCGGCAAGCGCGCCATCCTGGCGATGGAAAAGGGCACGCCCGGCCACGCGCTTTCGCGGAGGCCTTCCGCGCCTGGGGCGAGTAGGAATATGGGGCGGGGCGAGGCGCCTTCAGCATCCCCGAACGGCGGCGCAGGCTCCGTATAGAGCTGCTTAAGCGGGTTTCGAGCAGGCCCCAGCGATGGACGACGACAAGGAGGGCGACGAGGCACATCATGCTGCCGGGGATCCAGATGATGCTGCCGTTCGCCACATGGGTGAGGGCGAAAATTCGATATCCGGCCGGCGACGTCGTATTCCGTATAGAGTACCGCGCTCATCCGAGGGGGTGGTCTAGGCGCCGAGCAGAAGGGGGCGAGAGTGACGAGGCCCCAGCATCATGTGCCGTGCGCCTGGAGAGGCCCGCGGAGCCGGCCGCGGTCGCCGAAATATCCGCCACCAGAAGAGCAGCCCGGCCAGGAGCATTGTCACGTGCATCATGAAATGGATCCGGCTCGTCGAGCAGGGCGAGGTTGTGGAGGCGGGGGATCTCCCAGACATACAGCGCCAGGATGAACAGGGCGGTCGCCACCGCCGGCTGCGACACGCCGAAGGTTCTGGCGCACCACGGGGGTGCGGCGAACCGGCACCAGTAGGCCGCGCCGCACCGCGGGCGGCAGGCCGGCGGTCAGACGCCCTCGGGCCACGACAAGGCCCTGCCAGCAGCATCGGGCCGATCATGCGAAGCAGCAGGTGCTGGATCTGGTGGACGAAGAACAGCCGCTCGGCGACCGGGTCGACCGGCGACTGGAGGGCCAGGAACACCGCCGCCAGGCCGACGAAGAACAGGGCATGCCGCCACCACGCGGAATCCGGCAGGGTGCTCGACCGCCGCCGCAGCATCCGGCGGCATAGACCGCCGCGACGAGCACGGTGGGGATGACGATGCGTCGGGCAGCCAAATAAAATGGCCGGGCAGGGCGCCCGGCCATGAAGTGCGATGGTGACGTGGTCTGAATTTACTGTGCCGCGACGGCGGCCGCCTCCGGCGGCTTTTCCATCGCGGCGACGCGGTTCTTCACCGCCTTCTGCACCTTCTCGAAGGCGCGCACCTCGATCTGGCGCACGCGCTCGCGCGAGACGCCGAACTCGGACGCCAGATCCTCGAGCGTGATCGGATCGTCGGCGAGCCGCCGCGCCTCGAAGATGCGCCGCTCGCGCTCGTTGAGCACGTCGAGCGCGCCGATCAGCGCCTGGTGGCGGTTGTCGCTCTCCTCGCTCTCGGCCAGCATGCGTTCCTGGCTGGCGCTGTCGTCGACCAGCCAGTCCTGCCATTCGCCGCTGTCGCCGTCCTCGCGGATCGGCGCGTTGAGCGAAGCGTCGCCGCCGAGCCGGCGGTTCATGTCGATCACGTCCTGCTCGGTGACGCCGAGCCGCTTGGCGATCAGCTTGACCTGGTCGGGGCGCATGTCGCCTTCCTCGAGCGCGGAAATCTTGCTCTTGGCCTTGCGCAGGTTGAAGAACAGCTTCTTCTGGTTGGCGGTGGTGCCCATCTTCACCAGCGACCACGAGCGCAGGATGTATTCCTGGATCGCGGCCTTGATCCACCACATGGCGTAGGTGGCGAGCCGGAAGCCCTTCTCCGGCTCGAAGCGCTTGACCGCCTGCATCAGGCCGACATTGCCTTCCGAGATCACCTCGGCGATCGGCAGGCCATAGCCGCGATAGCCCATGGCGATCTTGGCGACGAGGCGCAGATGGCTGGTGACGAGCTTGTGCGCGGCGTCACGGTCGCCGTGCTCGCGCCAGCTGCGCGCCAGCATGTATTCTTCCTGCGGTTCCAGCATCGGGAACCGGCGGATTTCTTCCAGATAGTGGGTCAGGCCGGATTCGGCCGTGAGTGCCGGCAAAGCGGCGGTACGGGCCATGACAGCGCCCTCCTTAATTTGCCCCCGATAATCGGCGGGCTGGTTGTCGCCGCCGCTCCCCGAGCCGACGGCGCACATTCCGATCTCGCAAGTGCAGCATACCGGAGCGGGTCGGCGAAAGAAAGCGTCCGCCCCGTCACGTCGCCGTGACCTAGGTCAATGCCGGGTCGGAGCAGCAAGCCATTTGGTTACTGACCTTTTCCGCTTGCCGGTGCGCGGTCCGCTGGCGGTTTCCGCAACCAAGGCATCACGTAAACGACGCAGATCGCCCGGCAGTTCCGCTTGGAACGCCAGGTTTTCTCCGGAGTCGGGATGTTCGATGGTCAGTAGATAGGCATGCAGGGCCTGTCTGCCAAGGGCTTCCAGCGCGGCGCTCGCCTTTGGGCCCAAGCCGGCTGGCCTTGGTCTTGAAGCCGGTGCCGTAGACGTCGTCGCCCAGGATCGGGTGGCCGATATGGGCCAGATGCACCCGGATCTGGTGGGTGCGGCCGGTCTCCAGCGTGCAGGCCAAGAGGCTCGCGACCGGCTTGCCGTCGGCGCCGGTCGATAGCGCTCCAGCACCTCCCAATGGGTCACGGCTGCGCGCCCGCCTTCGCGCACGGCGCTCTTGTCGCGGGCATGCGGGTGGCGGTCGAGCGGCGCATCGATCGTGCCGCTGCGGGCGGTCGGGCGCGCCCCAGACGAAGGCGAGATAGCCGCGCTCAAGCCCGCTTTCGGCCTTGTCGGCGAACTGCGCGCGCGAGCGCGCGGTGGGCCCGGTCGGTCTTGGCCACCACCATCAGGCCGGTGGTGTCCTTGTCGAGCCGGTGGACGATGCCCGGCCGCTTGACGCCGCCGATGCCGGAGAGGCTGTCGCCGCAATGGGCGATCAGCGCATTGACCAGCGTGCCGTTGGCGTGGCCGGCGGCCGGGTGCACCACGAGCCCGGTCGGCTTGTCGATGACGATGATCGCGTCGTCTTCGTAGACGATGTTGAGCGGGATCGCTTCGCCCGCTCGGCTTGGCCGGCTCGGGCGGCGGCAGGGTGACGGTGATGGTGTCGCCGGCATTGACGCGGTCGGCCGGATCGCGGATCGTGCGGCCGCCGACCGCGACCTGGCCGGCGAGGATCAGCGCCTTCAGGCGCGAGCGCGACAGCGCCGGAATGCGCGCGGCCAGCACGCGGTCGAGCCGCTCGCCCGCCTCCTCGGCGGCGATGGTGACGGTCTCGGTGGCGCTGTCCGGCATGGGTTGAGACGATGTCCGACGAAAGGCCGCTCGATCCCGAAGCCGAACGCGCGATCGCCCGCGTGCGCCGGCTGATGATGATCGCCAGCGTGACCACATTCCTCGCGGTCGCCGCCGTGCTGGTCGTCATCGGCTACCGCGTTTTTCACCTGGGGGAAGCGCGCGCCGCCGCCGGTTGCGCAAGCTGCGCCCGCCCTGCCGGCCGGCGCCAAGGTGCTGTCCAGCGCGGTCGGCGAGGGCCGCATCGTGCTCACTGTCGAGGTCGGCGGCGCGATCGAACTCTACAGCTTTGATCTGGCGACGCTGAGACCACTCAACCACGTGCGGGTCACAACGCCCTGATCTTCTCCAGCACGGGCAGCAGATAGCCGGCGAATTTCTCGTGGTCCTCGCTCATCGGAAAGTGGCCGAACTCTTCATGATGGTGGCGGGCGCGCCGGTGCGCTGGGCGATCGCCAGCGTTGCCTCAGATCACGCCAGCGCAAACCATGCTGCCATGTGCGTCGGGCTGGTTGAGCCAGGCACGATCGTAATTGGCCTCCGCACAAGGCGCCGATTCCAATCCGATCAGTGCGCGGAAGCGGTCGGGGTGCTGGTGCGCGAGATGCGGCACGATACGCCCGCCCGAGCAAGCTTGCTCCGGCGGCGGATCGAGGCTATCTCGAAAGCTCCGGCGAGGCTCCCTTCGTCTAGCGGTCTAGGACGCGGCCCTCTCAAGGCTGAAACACGGGTTCGATTCCCGTAGGGAGCGCCAAACTATTTTTATAGTTTTGAATTTGCTAAGTTTTTTGGCGAGTTTATCCCGGCTCGTGAGATGAACTCGAAACGCCGTCGCATTCCCGTTTTGCACGAATGCGTCCGAGGATTGTCCGCTTCCGGCGGCGAAGCGGGCATGGCTCGAGCGCTTCGCAATGTCCGCTGGTTATTCAAGACGGTCAGTTGGTCCTGGCGGTCCCATGTTGTGACAGGTGCCACTAATCGCTATAAGTAAACTTGATCCGGAGAACGGGAACTGGAGAGCGTTATGAAAAGAGCCATTCTTACGATCGCAGCGGCTGCGACCATCGCCGTGGGGACCATGAGTGCCCCGTCCACAGCAAACGCGCGTTGTTATGGCTGCGCAGTCGGTGCAGGTATCGTCGCTGGTGCCATCATCGGCGGCGCCATCGCCAAAGCCGGCCGCGATATTATTACCCGCCGCCTCCGGTGGCCTATTACCCGCCGCCGGGCGATGCGGTTGCTTATTGTATGCAGCGGTTCAAGTCATATGACCCGCGCAGCGGCACGTATCTCGGCTACGACGGCTACCGGCATCCTTGCCCGTAAGCAGATAGCTGACGGCCGCCTAAGCCACCCGCACACTCGCGATGAGAACCCCGGGACATTGCCCGGGGTTTTTGTTGCTAGCGTTCTACGCGCGCATTCCATGTTGGCGACAGCGCATCGCCATCGCAGCGGTTTGAGCATGCGCCAAGCCGCCTCCAACATCGTCGCATCATCCGCGGCCAGAAAATCGCCGCCGGCGCCGTGCGCAGCGGCCGCGACGCCTGCGTTCTCGGCGCGGCGACGAGCATAATTTTAGAATCTCATAGTTTTCGGCTATGTTGGCGCTAACGTCAGAGTCTTATAGCCTTATACTATGTGACTGCTAATACCCTTGTTATTTTTGTATTTTTTGGCATCCTCGTAAATCGTGCATATGCGTGCCGGTCGCCTCCATGCAGCTTTTCACCACTTCCGAAGCCGCCGCCTATCTCCGTCTCAAGGAGCGCAAAATCTATGAGATGGTGGCCGAGGGCACCGTGCCCTGCACCAAGGTCACCGGCCGCTGGCTTTTCCCCAAGGCCGAGCTCGACCAATGGCTTGCTTCCAGCGTCGGGCGCCCGGCCGGCATGACGCGGCCGGAGCCGGCGCCGATCGTCGCCGGCAGCCACGACCCACTGCTGGAATGGGCGTTGCGCGAGAGCGGTTCCGGCCTTGCGACGCTCGCGGTCGGCAGCGAAGCCGGCTTCGACCGCTTCGCTGCCGGCGAGACCACCGCCGCCTCTATCCACCTGCATGTGCTGGAAGATGCCGAAGCCGACGCCAACGTGGCGGCGATGGCGAGCCGCAGCGATATGCAGGACGCGGTGCTGATCGCGTTCTGCCGCCGTGAGCAGGGGTTTTTGGTCGCGCCCGGCAATCCGCTCAAGCTGTCGTCGATCGCGGACGTAGCCGCCAAATGCGCGCGCATCACCATGCGCCAGAAGGGCGCCGGCGCGCAGCTGTTGCTGCTGGCGCTGCTGCACCGCGCCGAACTCACGCTCGACCGGCTCACCGCCGTCAGTCCGGTGTCACCGACCGGTCCCGATACCGCGCAGGCGGTGCGCGCCGGCCGCGCCGATACCGGTATTGCCACGCGCGGCGTTGCCAATGCCGTCGGCCTCGATTTCGTGCCGATCGTCTGGGAGCATTTCGATCTGGTGGTGCGCCAGCGCGACTATTTCCACGCCCCCTTGCAGGCGCTGATCCGGTTCCTGCAATCGGACGAGCTCGCCGCGCGTGCGCAGGAACTGGGCGGCTACGACATGAGCGGCGCCGGCACGGTGCGGTTTGTGATTTAATCACCGGCACGCTAGAACCCCGCGCATGACCGCCGATACGGAAGCCTGGCCGAGCGAACTGCGCCTGCACAAGGACCGCAAGACGTTCACCGTGACCTTCGAGGGTGGCGAGCGCTTCGACCTGCCGGCCGAGTATCTGCGGGTGAAAAGCCCGAGCGCCGAAGTGCAGGGTCATTCTGCGGAGGAACGCAAGACCGTTCCGGGCAAGCGCGAGGTCGGCATCATCGAAGTGCTGCCGATCGGCAATTACGCCGTGCGGCTGGTGTTCGATGACCTGCACGACACCGGCATTTTCGGCTGGGAGTACTTGCGCGAGCTTGGCCGCAACTACGCGCGCTACTGGCAGGACTATCTCGACGAGCTTGCCGCTAAGAACCTGACGCGCGAGCCGCCGGTACGGCGGAAATCATGATGCGGCATTTACGCGAGAGTTTTCCAACGCCCCACCGCATCCGGACACGACCGATCCTTGACCTCGGCTGACGGATCGATCAATACTCTTTCAAAGCGCTGGCGAGCCAGCGAGGCGATGGGGTTCCGCCTTAACCGCCCTCTGGGCTGATGACTCCTTTCATCCGATTTCGGACGAGAGGAGCCGTTTTTGCAGCCCCCAATGATCCCGGCCGGACCGAATGATCACGCTTGCCCAGGGTGCGCCCGCGCCCTTTGCGTCGTCAGTCTATGGACGCGGAGGCGGCCGTGATCTGGCGCGACGTCCTCCTGCAAATCTGCCAGGTGCTCACGGTGCTGGTGGCGGCGCCGCTGCTGCAAGGCGTCATCCATCAGTTCGAAGAGCGCGTGCAGCTCGCGCAAGGGCCCGGCATTTTTCAGCCCTACCGCGACCTGTGGAAGCTGTTTCATAAGCAGATCGTCGTCCCGGAGACCGCCTCCTGGGTCTATTGGATCGCGCCCTTCGTGGCGTTCAGCGCCATGCTGACGGTGCCCATTTTGATTCCGGTGCTGACGGATTTTCCGCTGCCGCTGTCCGACATGGGCGACATCCTGGGCGGCGGGCTCATCCTCACGCTCGGCTCGTTCATGATTGTGCTGGCCGGCCTCGACAGCGGCAGCGCCTATGGCGGCATCGGCTCGAGCCGCGCGGTGATGGTGGCGATCCTGGCGGAGCCGGCGCTGATCCTGGTGTTCGTGGGGATTACGCTGCTGGCAAAGGCGATGCTGCCTTTCGTGGTCAATCACCTCCTGGTCGGCAAACCGGCGGTCTATTGGAGCCCGGCGCATCTCTTTCTGATCGCCGCATTTTTCTCGCTGCTGATCGTCGAGACCGACCGCCTACCGATCCATTCCTCAACGCATATCGAAGTCTACATGATCGAAGAAGCCCGCATCCTCGAATATTCGGGGCCGATGCTCGCCATACTTCGCTGGGCCTCGATGATGAAGCAATTCATCCTCTACACCATCTTCTGCAACGTGCTGCTGCTGCCGTGGGGATTGTCGCGCGAAGGCGCCGCGCTCGGCGTCGCCGGCTCGCTCGCCGCGTTGGCGGTCAAGTTCACCATCGTTGCCTGCGCCGTGGTGGTGGTCGAGACCGCGCAGTCGCGCCTGCGATTCTACCGCTATCAGGAGCTGCTGGCGGGTTCGTTCGTCTTCGCCATCCTCGCCATCATCAGCACGCAACTGGTGTAATCATGCTGATCGCCCATCTCGATCCTCTGGCGGCATCGATCTTCAGCCTGATGGCAATCGTCAGCCTGTTGCTAGCGTTCGTGATGCTCGGCTCGCGTTGGCTCAACAACTATCTCTACGCCTTTGCCGCCGAGTCATGGGTGATCGCGGCGCTGTCGGCCACCGTCGGATTCTACGGCCACTATCCCGAACTCTACCTGGTCGCCGTTCTCACCGCGCTGTTCCGCGGCTTGCTGCTGCCCTATCTGGTTTGGCGCATCATTGCCCGCCTCAATGTCACGCGCGAAATTCACGAGATCCTGCAACCGAGCTCCGCATTGGTCGCCGGCGCGCTGGCCGTCGTCTTCGCGCTGGCGGTCTCCTATCGCGTCGGTCAATCGCTCGGGCTTGCCGGCACTGTCGCCGTGCTGGCGCTGACAGTCATGCTGTCGATGAAACTGATCGGTTTTCTGATGCTGGCGGTGCGGCACGAAGCCTTGAGTTAGATACTCGGCCTGCTGGTACTCGAGAATGGGATTTTCCTCGGCGCGCAGATCCTGGTGCCCGGCATGCCGCTGCTGATCGAAATCGTGATCCTGTTCGATCTCTTGGTCGCGGTCGCCTGCTTCGGCGTACTGGTGCGCTATCTGGTCGCCCATGTCGGCAGCACAAGTAGCCTCGATCTCAAGCGATTGGTGGGCTGACCATGACGGGAACGCTGCTCGCCATCATGATGATCGCGCCGCTGGCGGCGGCGGCGGGCTTCCTGCTGACGCGTTCTGCGCGCGCGGCGGAAACCCTCAATCTCATCGCCAGCCTCGTCGTGTTCGTGACAGCGATCCCGCTCGCGATTTTGAGCGCCGGCGGACCTTTTCAGTACTGGGACGGCTATGTGGTTCTCGACCTGACCGGCGCCTGGGTGATCCTGTGCACCGCGGTGGTCTATCTGCTCGCCTCGATCTATTCGATCGGCTACATGCGCCTGCTGCAGGAAGACCAGCGGCTGTGGGCCTTCTATGCGCTGTTTGCCGGCTTTGCGCTCACCATCCTGTTGAGCGCGGTAATGAACAACGCCGGGCTTTACTGGATCGCGATCGAGCTTACTACGCTGGTCAGCACCTTCCTGGTCGGCTTCGAGCGCGCGGCCGAGAGTATCGAGGCGGCCTGGAAATACATCATCATCGTCTCGGCAGGCATCAGCTTGGCGTTGCTTGGCACCGTGCTGTTCTACTGGTGCGGCAGTTTCGTGCTGGGGCCGACCTACGACATGACCTGGGACGCGCTGCGTGAGGCCGCGCCCAAGATGAACCCGGCGCTGGCCTCGCTGTCGTTCTTGCTGGTGCTGGTCGGCTACGGCACCAAAGTGGGTCTCGCGCCCATGCATTCCTGGCTGCCCGACGCCCATAGCGAAAGCCCGGCGCCGATTTCGGCCATGCTGTCAGGCGCGCTGCTCAACAGTGCGATGCTTGGCATCGTGCGCTATCTGACGGTCGCCGACGCCGCACAGACCGGGCATCTCGCGCGCACAACGCTGGTGGCGTTCGGCGTCGTGTCGCTGTTGGTCGGCGCGCTCTTTATCGTCCGCCAGAACGGCATCAAGCGGCTGATGGCCTATTCCAGCGTCGAGCACATGGGCGTGGTGGCGCTCGGTTTCGGCTTCGGCGGGCCGCTCGGGATCGCGGGCGCCTTCTATCACATGCTCAATCACTCGCTGAACAAGTCGCTGATGTTCTTCGGCGCCGGCAACGTGATGCGTAGTTTCGGTTCCAAGGAGATCCGCAACATCCACGGGGTCTGGCGGCAGTTCCCGGTGCAGGGCGCGCTCTGGCTGGCGGGCGCCGCCGCCATCACCGGCGCGCCGCCCTTCGGCTTGTTCCTGAGCGAGCTCATCATCCTGCGCGCCGGCTTCGAGCGCGGTTACGACTGGGCGGTCTACGCCATGGTCGTGCTGCTGATCGTCATCTTCATCGGCTTCCTCAACCATTTCCGCGCCATGTATTTCGACGGCGAGGATGAAGGCGGCCGGTCGCCGGCGCGGGTGAGCCGCTGGTGCGTGGCGCCGATGTGGCTCGCCTTGGCGCCGCTACTCGTGTTCGGCCTGTGGTGGCCGAGCGAGTTGTGGAACCATTTCATGGCGGCGGCGCAGACGCTGACGGGGCCTGTGCCGTGACGCAAACGCATCAGACATCGCTGCGTCCGGCCGACTTGAACGATGCCGCCGCCAAATTGCTTGCGTCCGGCGGACGCATGCAGATGGCCTATGCCTGGTATCCAAAGCCGCGCCAGCTCGAATTGCGTTATGTCGCCAGCATTCCGGGTCAGGCGCCGTTCACCGTCTGGCGTTGCGACGCCAATGGCGCCGTTCCGAGTCTCGCCAACACCTGTCCGCTGCTGAGCTGGTACGAGCGCGAGATCACCGACTTGTTCGGGTTGCGTTTTACCGACCATCCCCAGCCCGAGCGGCTGGTCCTGCACCAGGGCGTCAATCCGCCGTGCCCGCCGTTCGATCCGGACTATCCCGCCGACCTGCCGTTGCGTGTCGAGACAACCACTCAAGCAATCCCGGAACTTGCTGGCGACGAGGCCGACGTGCAGTTGCTGCCTTTCGGTCCGGTGCGCGCAGACGTCGTCGAATCCGCCGAATTTCTGTTCTTCTATGTCGGTGAGGCGATCCTGCACTACCATCCGCGGCTGTTCTTCAAGCATCGCGGCATGGAGAAGCGTTTCGAGGGGCTGGCGCCCGAACGCGGCGTGGTGCTGGCCGAGCGCGTTTCGGGCGTCGGCAGCGTGGCGCATGCGCTGGCCTATTGCCAGGCGGTGGAAGCGGCCGCCAATTGCAGCGTGCCGCCGCGTGCGAAGTACCTGCGCGTGCTGCTGGCCGAGATGGAGCGGCTCTATAATCACCTGCATTATTTCGGCCATCTCTGCCACACCACCACGCTCAAGGTCGGCGAAGCGGAAGGCAAGTTGCTGGAGGAGCGCGCCAAGCAGCTCAACACGCGGCTGACCGGCAGCCGCTTCCTGCGCAGCGTGCTTTGCCTTGGCGGGCTGCGGCGCGACTTGGACCCTAAGCCTTGGCTCGCCCTCGAGCTCGACGTGCTCGGCGCGCAATTCAACGATTACGCCCGCCACATGGAAAACACCGCCAGTCATCTCGATCGCCTGATCACCACCGGGATGCTCGACCGCCGCTTGGCGTTCGATCAGGGCGCCACCGGGCCGATCGAGCGCGCCTCGGGTGTCGACCGCGATCTGCGGCGCGATCATCCTTACGCCGCCTATGGCGAACTGCCGCCGACGGTCACCCTGCGCCAAACCGGCGATGCCCATGCCCGCGCCCAGGTTCGCATGGCGGAAGTGAACGCCAGCATTGCGCTCATCAAGCGCGCGCTCAACGCCTTGCCGGATGGGCCCGTGTGCGCCGACTGCACGGTGGAACCGAAAAGCGAAGGCCTGGGTTGGGCCGAAACGCCGCGTGGCAGTTTGTTCTACGCCGTGCATGTCGGCGGCGACGGCAAGCTCGCGCGCGTCAAGATCAAGTCGCCGTCATTCTCAAACTGGCGCGTGTTTCCGTTCACCGTGCACGACAGCAACATGATGGACTACGCGATCAACGAGGCCAGCTTCGGCCTCACCATCGCGGGCTGCGATCGATAGGGAGCAGGCCATGCCGCAGTGGACATTGTTGGGCTTGCTGCAAGGCAAACAGACTGCACCCTGGCCTTTGGCGCCGGGCACGGATGGTCAAGCCGGTTTTCTCGGCATGCCGCGCTACCTGCCTGAATTGTGTAACGATGACTGCAAGGCCTGCGCCGACATTTGCCCGACCAAGGCAATCACCATGCGCGCTTCCTCTGCGGGCGGGCGGCTGGACGTCGACTACGGCCGTTGCGTCGTCTGCCAGATTTGCACCGAGGCCTGCCCGACCGGCGCCATTGCGACGTCGTCCGACTGGGCGTTTGGGGTGCGGGCGCGCGACGACCTGGTCTGGAAACAGGACGCCGCCGCCGCGCCCGCGCCTAATACAAAAACACGCGGCTTCCGGCGCAGCCTGCATGTGCGCCACGTCGATGCCGGCTCCTGCAACGGCTGCGAATCCGAGCTGCAGGCGCTGAACAATCCGTTCTACAACCTGCACCGCCTCGGCATCTTCTTCACCGCTTCGCCGCGCTTTGCCGATCTGCTGCTGGTGACCGGGCCGGTGACGCAAGCCATGCTCGGGCCCTTGCGCGCCACCTACGACGCGATGGCGGAACCGCGCTGGGTGGTCGCGGTCGGCACCTGCGCGGTGTCCGGCGGTATCGCTGAAGACGGCTATGCCTGCGGCCATGGACTCGACGGCGTGTTGCCCGTCGATGTCTATCTGCCCGGCTGCCCGCCCAATCCGGCGGCGATCATCCAGGCGCTGTTGATGTTTCTGGATCGGGCGCCGCAACGGGTGAAAGGAGGCCGGCTTGTCGAATGACCTGCTGACCGCGGCCACGCTCGCCTGGCTCGCCGCCGCGCTGATCGCGCTCACCGGGCGCGGCACGATCCTGGCGCGCGGCTTGCTGCTCGCCGGCAGCGTGGCCGGTATCGCCGCCGCCATTCTGGCGCTGCCGCACGCCACCGCCTCGGTGCTCTTGCCGACCGAGATCGCTGGCGAGCGCGTGCATTTTCAGATGAGCCCAGACGCGCTGTGGCTGTTCGGGTTCGGACTGGCGCCGGCGGCGCTCGCCTGCGCGCTGGCGACGCCGGCACGGCAAGGCAAGGCCGGCTGGCTGTTCGGCGCCGCCATGAGCCTGATCGGTGCGCTTGGTGTATTCGGTGTGCGCGACGGCGCGGGCTTTCTCGTCGCCTGGGAGATCATGAGCTTCGGCGGTGCGGTGATGATTCTCAGCGAAAAGCTGTCGTCGCATAGCGGCCGGCCGGTGTTGTTTATGCTCGGCCTGCTTGAGATCGGGGCGGTCGCGCTCGTGGTCGCGGTGCTGCTGCTCGCGGTTCCCGCTCATTCCTTTGCCTTCGATGGGTTTGCTGCCGCTGCCGCCAAACTCAGCGTACCGGCGCTCGCCGCTGTCGGCGTGCTGCTGGTGATCGGGTTCGGCGCCAAGCTCGGCCTGCTGCCGTTCTACGAATGGTTTCCGAACGCCTATGGCGCCGGCAGCGGCGCGTCCGGCGCATTGATGTCGGGCGTGGTGCTCAACGCCGCGTTCTACGGCTTGAGCCGCGGCCTCATCGAATGGTCGCCGGGCCAGCACGCCGCGGCCGCGGCCGGCCTCGGCATCTTTATCGTCGTCGTCGCGGTGTTCAGCGCCATCCTCACCGCGCTCTATGCGTTTCAGCAGGAGGACTGGCGCACGCTGTTGAGTTTCTCGTCGGCGGAAAATGCCGCGATCGCGGTCGCCATGCTGGGCGTGGCTTTGATCTTCCGCGGCCACGGCAAGCCCGAGCTCGCGAGCCTGGCCTGGACGGTGTCGCTGCTGCATCTTGCCGGCCATGCGCTCGCCAAGGGCGGCTTGTTCCTTACCGCCGACGGCGTTTATCGCGCCACCGGCCACTACGACATTCTTCACACCGGCTTGTTGCGGCGCAGCTCTTGGGCGTTCGGCCTGGGCGCGCTGTTCGCGGCCATGAGTCTGGCCGCCATGCCGCCGCAAGCCGGCTTCGTCAGCGAATGGTTCATGTTCGAGACCGTGTTCCAGGGCTTCCGGCTCGACACGCTGGTGAGCCGGCTGGCACTGGCGCTCGCCGGCGCAGGTCTTGCGCTGACGGTCGCGGTTGCCTTTGCCACCTATGTCAAGGTATTCGGCGTCGGTCTGCTCGGCCGCTCGGCGCGAAACTTTCCGCCGGTCGCGCGCTCATGCGGATGGGCTGTCGGCCTGTTGGGATTGGGCGTGTTGACGCTCGCGGTCGGCATGCCGCTCTGGCTCGACGCCTTGCGCGTGGCGGTCGCGAGCGAGTTCGGAACACAAGGCGCGCGCGCCATGCATGACGGGCTGTTGCTGGTGCCGCTGACCGCCAGTTTCGCCTTTATCTCGCCGACCAAACTGGTCATCGTCGTGCCGTTGCTTGCCCTCATCCCGATTCTGCTGGTGGTCGTCAGCCGGCGCTTCGCGGTCCGCCGCGTTCCGGTCTGGTATGGCGGGCTTGCGCAAGACCCCGAGCGGGCGTCGACCACCGCGCTGACTTTCTCGAACGCGCTGCGGACGTTCTACAGCTTCATTTACCGGCCGACGGAGGAGACCCGCAGGGAAGCCAAGGGCGTGCATTACTTCGTGCACCGGCTGGTGTTTTCGCACGACGTTGCGCCGATCTTCGGCCCCTATCTGTTTGCGCCCGTGACCCGCGCGGTCTATGGCGTCGCCAACAAGCTCAAGGCGCTGCAGTCCGGGCACCTTAATTTCTACCTTGCGCTGATCGGCGCCTTGCTTGTCATTATTCTCGCGCTCACACTCTTCTGAAGGTTTGCGCCGCCGGCCGGACGCAAAACGTCAATACGATGAAGCGGACGTGACCCATGCAGGCTCCCCGTGACGCCATGTTGCTCCGCATCTTCTTCGGAAAGGACGATAGGCACGGCCATCTGCCGTTGCACGAAGCCGTTGTTTTGAAAGCCCGCGAAATGCACCTTCATGGCGCCACGGTGGTCGGAGGCCACGCCGGATTTGGGCATTCGAGCCGCATACACAAGCCTAACTTTCTGTGGCTGTCGCAGGACCTGCCGATCGTCGTGGAGATCGTCGATTCGCAGGAAAAGATCGACGCGTTCCTTCCAGTCCTTGACGAGATGATGACGGGCGGCCTAGTGACGCTCGAAAAAGTGCAAGTCCTTCGGTATGGCGACAGCAATGAGGGGGCCACTGAAAAATAATCGGTATTTTCTTCATCATCGGCTACAATGCTAAGTGCTTCGCGGGGCTGCCAAGTTCCTGCAATTTAACCGCGCATTTGAGCGCGCTACGCCGATCGGCTAGGCTTTTCTCGAGTCTTCAATCGCTTGCAATTAGTGGGGGTGACGTCATGAAAAGAGCTGCAATTTTTGCCGGCGCTTTGATATTCGTGTCTGGTTCGCTATTGTATTCAACGTCAAGCAATGCATTGGGAACGTCGGAACAGCGCGCCGCATGCACGCCGGATGTGTTCCGGCTGTGCAGTTCCTCAATTCCAAGCGTAAGCGCCATCATCGCCTGCATGAAGGCAAAAAAATCACAACTGAGCGCCGGCTGCCGCGCCGTATTCGAAGAGCCGGAGCCAACGCAACGGGCATCCAGAAGCCGGTCGATTGCGACGTCAGCGGATGAATGGTGCGATTTCAAAGGCGTCAGCCACGATCCAAACCAACAGGATTGGATCAAATGGTGCGGACCCTCGGCCCGGATGAAATAGTTCGCCGCAGGCTTTGCGCTGACTTGCCGGACGGCTGCTCGCTCAACCAGACGAGTGCTAGCGGATTTAGGCCATCAGGGAATGGTGGGCGCTGAAGGGATCGAACCTTCGACCTCTCCCGTGTGAAGGGAACGCTCTCCCGCTGAGCTAAGCGCCCGGCCGTGACGGCCGGGGGATATAAGGATTGCCTGAAAGACGTGTCAAGCGACGCGCGCATGATCCTGAAAAGTGGGTACCGGTTTTCGGATCAGATCGTGCGCAATAAATGCCGCTAATTCGGCTTGTCGTCCTGCGTCACCCGTGAAGCATGGGTCTGCAACGCGCGGATGCGGTCGGCGAGGCTGCCGTTGCCTGTTTCTCCGATTTCGACTTCGCCGATGGTTTTCGCCGCCGTGGTGCGGTCGCGCACTGTTTCGGCGGCGAGGATGGCGTCGATCGGCGAATTCGGCCCTTCCAGCGCCGAGGCGAGCCGCGCCACTTCGGCGGCGACGTCGTTGATGCGTTCGCGCAACAGCGCGTTCTCCACCCGCTCGGACGCCCAAGCTTCCTCAGTTTCGCGCTTTATGTTGCCGAGTTCGCGGGCGAGCCGGTCGCGCTCGTCCTTGGTGCGGTCGAGTTCGGACTGGAGCTGCGCCTTGTCCGACGTGAGCTGTTCGCTGACCGAGCTGGAGCGGTCGTCGATCTCGGCAATGGCGGCGCGCAGATCGTTTTCGGTCTTGTGTGCGCCTTCGAGGTTGGCGCGCAGCTGCTTGAGTTCAAATTCGGCCTCGGTCAGCAACCGCGACTGCTCGCCGAGCCGCGCTTCCAGCTCGTTGGCGCGGCGGCCGAGAATGTCCGCCTCGGCGCTCTGTGCCGCAAGATTCTGCTCGAGTTCGCCGACGCGGCGGCCGAGGTTCTCGACCTTGCCGCGCTCCTGCTCCAGTTCCTGCGTCGCGGCCTTCAACTCGACCCGCTCGGCTTCGCGGCGATCTTCCACCTCCCTGACCTCATTGCCGGCGGCGGTGAGCCGCTCCTTGAGCGCCTCGACCTGGGTCTTGAACGCGATGATCTCGACTTTCTGCGCATCGGCAAAACTCGATTGCTCGTCGACCTCGCTGATGGCCTTGGCGAGCTCGGCTTCCTTGTCCGACAGCGCACGCTGGGCGTCGTGCATGGCGCCGGTCTTTGCCGCGACTTCGTCCTCGGTCGCGCGCAACTGATCGCGCAGCGCCTTGTCGCGCGCCTCCAGCGCAAAAATGGTGGCGGTTTTTTCGCCGAGCTCGATCTTGAGCCGGTTGATGGCGTCGCCCTTCTTGCCGATTTCGGCGAACTGGCTGGTAGTCTTGTTCTTGAGTTGCTCGACGCTCATTTCGAGGCGCCGCGTCGACATCGCGAATTCCGCGCGCAACTGGTCCTTGTCGGCCTGGATCTCCGCCATCGACAGCGGGGTTGCAGCTTCCAGCCGCTGCATGGTCAGCCGCACGGCGCGGCCGTGGACGAGGGGGATGACGACGAGCCCGACGAGGGCTGCGAAAAGAAACCCGATCCCGAAATACATGATCGGTTCAATCATAACGCGACGCCTCCAACACACCCAAACCCGCGTAAACCATGGCACGGCGGGTCAACCACTTCCAGCGTAAGCCAAGACTAAACTAAACGCGGAGCAGGCGTCAGTGGACGCCTGCGCGCGACTAGTGGCGAGTCTCGCGGCCAACGATTAACGTTTGGCCGTCAGAACGGGTTCCAGGTCGCCCGCGGGGTAAATTTGAGGTAGCCGATATTGGCGCCCAGCCGCAGGCCCACGCCGGAGCGGATGGGAACCACCACGATGTTGTGAGAGGTCAGCGCGGTCATGCCGAAACCGCCGATGAAATAGGCCGAACCGTCGATGCCGGCGAAGCGCTGGTAGATCGCGTCGGTGGCAGGCAGCTTGTAGACCAGCATCATGGTGCGGGCGCCTTCGCCACCGTAATCGAATCCGACCGAAGGGCCTTCCCAGAACACGCGGCGGTCGCCGGCATTGCGGGTATAGAGCGTGCCGTCGCCATAGCGCAGACCGACCACGAAGGCGCCGCTGCCTTCCTGGCCGAGCACATAGCCATTGGGCTCGCCCCATTGGCTGAATGCCTTTTCCACCACTGTCGCCAGCCCGCGTGACACCGAGCCGAAAAACTGGTGCCCGGCCCGGACGATTTCATCGGCCGAGAAGGTGTCGTGACGCTGCGGCGGGGGCGGCGGTGGACGACCCTGGGCGGCGGCCAAATCGGCGCCAAAGGCCACGAGGCAAAGGGTCAGGGCCGCAAGGCGCAAGGTCGCGCGCATTGGATGCTCCATGAATGTGAGGGTCCCAGCCCCGTTTAACGGGTTGCTCACGCAGACGGCCGTATTGTGGCGGCGGAAAACGGTCCGAATCACTGAAATGTCGCCAAAAACTATGACTGCAGGACGGCAGCAACGGAAGGCGCGCTTTGCCCTGGTGGGGGTGCTGCTCGGGTTTATCGTCGGCGGTGGTATTTGCCCAACTCCCGCACGGGCGGCCAATGGTCCGATTGCGGTCAACCCCAACACCGGGCTGGCGATCAGCGGTTTCGACCCGGTGGCCTATTTCACCGACCGCAAGCCGATGTTCGGCCGGCCCGACCTGGAACTGCGCATCGAGGGCGTGGTCTGGCGCTTCCGCAACGCGGGCGACCGGGCGGCCTTCGCAGAGCATCCGGAGGTATATACGCCGCGCTTCGGCGGCTATGATCCGGTGGCGGTCGCGCGCGGTATATCGGTGCCGGGCCATCCGTTGTTCTGGGCGGTGACCGGCGAGCGGCTTTATCTCTTCTACAGTGCGGCCGCGCGCGCGACCTTTCTTGCCGATCCAGGCCGCGTCATCGCCCGCGCAACGCGCAAATGGCCCGAGGTCGCGCGCACCATTGCGCCCTGAAATCTTGCGTCTTGCCGCTTGTCAATTCTCGATCGACGCCGCCTTGGCGGGGTCGCCCCAGGCAATGAACGACGGGATACGGAAATTCTTGTCCGCGTGGCCGTAAGTGAGGCTCTCGCCATCCGGTTTTGTGACAATTCCGCCGGCCGCGACCACGAGCGCATGGCCGGCCGCCACGTCCCATTCGCAGGTGGTGGCAAGCCGTGGATAGACATCGGCCGTCGCATCGGCGACTTGGCAGAACTTGATTGCCGAACCGCTCGGCAGTTGCTCGACCTTTCCGAGCTTTTCGAGAAAGCTTTTTGTATCGGGATCAAGATGCGAGCGGCTGACGACGGCGACGCCGCCTTGCGCCGGCCAACGCCGTGTGCGGATCGCTTTCGGTTGATCAGCGCCATCGGCAGTGAGGCGCAGCCGCTCGGCCTTGCCACCGACAATTCCGCGCCAAACGAGGTTGCGCCGGGGCGCCGCGACGATGCCGAGAATCGGCGTGCCGCGTGTGATGATCCCGAGATTGACGGTGAACTCGTCGCGGCCGGCAATATATTCGCGGGTGCCGTCGAGCGGATCCACCACGAAGAAGCTGCCGTTAAGCGCCGGCGGCGCCTTGGTGCTCGCCATCTCTTCGGACAGGACCGGCACAACGGGCATGAGCCGAGCCAAGCCTTCGAGGATCACGGCCTCCGAGGCCGTGTCGGCGGCGGTGACTGGCGATTGGTCGGGCTTGAGCTGTGCTCCGGCCGCCGTCGGTGAGATGTCGCGGATCACGGCGCAGGCGCGCGCGACGATTTTCGTCAGATCGTCGAGCAGACCGGCGGCCTGGTCGGGCAGAATTTCGAAAGCGGGCGCCAAATTGTGGTTCCTTCCCTTGGCTTTGTGTCCTTGGCTTTGCGTCCTTGGCGGTTGTGCGCATGCGGTGTATCACGCCCGGCACCCGGCGTGACAAGCGATTCGCCGGTTATGGCAAACACGCAGGCGAAAGCGGAGACCAGTCCATGTCCGGATCTTCCATCGAAGCGCTCGATCTCGCCGCCTTGCTGTGCTCGCGCGTCTGCCATGATCTGATCAGTCCGGTCGGCGCCATCGTCAATGGGCTGGAAGTACTCGAGGAAGGAAAAGACGAGGAGACCAGGACCTTCGCGCTCGATCTGATCAAGAAGAGTGCCGGCACCGCCTCCGCCAAACTGCAATTCTGTCGCATCGCCTTCGGGGCCGCCGGATCGGCCGGCGCCCAGATTGACCTCGGCGATGCCGAGACGGTCGCGCGCGGCTTCTTGGAGGACGGCAAGACAAAGCTCGCCTGGAATCTGCCGCGCGCGCTGCTGGCCAAGAATTGAGTCAAGCTGCTGCTCAACATGCTGCTGATCGCGGGGCAGACCATTCCGCGCGGCGGCCAGCTCACCGTCGATCCGATCGGCGCGGGCGATGCCTTGGGTTTCAAGGTCAGCGCCGCCGGCGCCAATGCCAAGTTTGCGCCGGCAGTGGCGGCCCTGCTCGCGGGCGACGCCGGGCCTGAGACGCTCGATGCCCACCGCATCCAGCCGTTCTATGCCGGCCTGCTGGCGAAGGCCTGCGGCGTCAAGCCCGCCATGATGATGGACGGTGCGGCGGTCGTGGTCACCGCCCAATAGCGGCGCAGACTGCCGGTTTTGTCGGGTTAACGAACGGTTAACACCCGGCGTTACGCTACCAATCCGCAACCAAAATTAAACTCTTCCTCGACACACTGACCGCGCTCCCGACGGGGAGCGGTAGGCGGGCCAAAGTCCGTCGATGAAGGCGTTTCTCCGATGGACGACCTGCTGCGGGAATTCGTGACCGAGACCAATGAGAAGTCTCGACGTGGTCGACGTCGAGCTCGTGCGCTTTGAACAAGAGCCGAACAACGCCAAGATTCTCGATAACGTCTTCCGTCTCGTCCATACCATCAAAGGGACCTGCGGCTTCATCGGACTGCCGCGGCTGGAAGCACTCGCGCACGCTGCCGAGACGTTGATGGGCAAGTTTCGCGACGGAGAGCCCGCGACCAGCGAATCCGTCACGCTGATCCTTGCCACCATCGACCGCATCAAAGCCATTCTGGACGCGCTCGAACGCGATCAGCGCGAGCCGGAAGGCAACGACGAGGATCTGATCGCTGATTTAGAGTGCATGGTCGAGCGGATCGTCGTGCCCGCCGCCGAGCAAACGGTCGGCACGCTTACGCCGCAAGCGCTCGAACGGCCGCTGCGGCCGGGTGAGGTATCGCTCGACGATCTCGAACGCGCGTTCCGCGAGACCGAGGTCGAAGCGCCTGCCAAGCCCGCCACGGCGGCGCCCATCGACGCTGGCACTCAGGACGACGAAAGCGCCAAAGCCGCCACTCAATCGATCCGGGTCACGGTCGATACGCTCGAGCATCTGATGACGATGGTGTCCGAGCTGGTGCTCACGCGCAATCAGTTGCTCGAGATCGTGCGCCGCCACGAGGACTCCGAGTTCAAGACACCGCTGCAACGGCTGTCGAACGTCACCGCCGAACTGCAGGAAGGCGTGATGAAGACGCGCATGCAGCCGATCGGCAACGCTTGGCAGAAGCTGCCGCGCATCGTGCGCGATCTCTCCAACGAGCTCGGCAAGCAGATCGACCTGGAGATGCATGGCGCCGACACAGAGCTCGATCGCCAAGTGCTCGACCTGATCAAAGACCCGCTCACCCACATGGTGCGCAATTCGGCCGATCATGGGCTGGAGACGCCCGCGGAGCGCCGCGCCGCCGGCAAGCCCGACCGCGGCCGCATCCGGGTGGCGGCCTATCACGAAGGCGGCCACATCATCATCCAGATCGCCGACGACGGCCGCGGCCTCGACACCGATCGCATTAAGGCGACGGCAATCGCGCACGGCCTCGTCACTGAAGCCGAAATCGGAAAGCTGTCGGAAGCGCAGATCCAGAAATTCGTCTTCGTGCCCGGCTTTTCCACCGCCGCGACAATCACCAGCGTGTCGGGGCGCGGCGTCGGCATGGACGTGGTGCGCACCAATATCGACCAGATCGGCGGCACCATCGACGTGAAATCGGTCGCCGGTGCCGGGCTCAATTTCACGATCAAGATTCCGCTCACGCTTGCGATCGTCGCGGCGCTGATCGTCGAGTTGGGCGGCGAGCGCTTCGCCATCCCGCAGCTGTCCGTGGTCGAACTGGTGCGCATACGTCCCGGCAGCGAGCACCGTGTTGAAAAGATCAAGGATACCACCGTGCTGCGCCTGCGCGACAAGCTGCTGCCGGTGGCGCACCTTGGCCGTTTGCTCGGTGCCGCGAACGCCGGCGACGTCGAGAACGGCTTCATCGTCGTTACTCAGGTCGGCAGCCAGACTTTTGGCATCGTGGTCGACGGCGTTTTCCATACCGAGGAAATCGTGGTGAAGCCGCTGTCGAGCAAGCTGCGCCACATCGCGATGTTCTCCGGCAATACCATTCTCGGTGATGGCTCGGTGATCATGATCATCGATCCGAACGGCGTTGCCCAGGCATTCGGCAGCACCGTCACCACGCAAATGGTGGCCGACAGAGAGGCCGGCAAAACGCACGCCGCCGAGGACGAACA
The DNA here is from genome assembly GCA_963773115.1 of uncultured Alphaproteobacteria bacterium. GTDB lineage: Bacteria > Pseudomonadota > Alphaproteobacteria > Rhizobiales > Xanthobacteraceae > Pseudolabrys. Next base: position 492,192 of record CAVYZZ010000003.1, read on the forward strand.
GACCACCTCGCTGCTGGTATTCCGCGCCGGTTCGAGCGAGCCCAAGGCCGTGCCGCTGGCGCTGATCACGCGGCTCGAGGAAATCGATGCGCGCAAGATCGAGCTGTCGAACGGACGCCACATGGTGCAGTACCGCGGCCATTTGATGCCGTTGGTGAGCCTGAGCGACAAGATGCGCGTGAAGGATGAGGGTGCGCAGCCGCTCCTGGTGTTCTCCGACGGCCGCCGTTCCATGGCGCTGGTGGTCGACGAAATCGTCGACATCGTCGAGGACCGCCTCGACATCGAGGTCGCCGGCAGCAATCCTGGCGTGCTCGGTTCGGCCGTCATCAAGGGCCAGGCGACCGAGATCATCGACGTCGGCCACTTTCTGCCGCTCGCCTTCGAGGACTGGTTCCGGCGCAAGGACCAGCCGGCACGCGGGCGCCCGCGCTCGGTGCTGCTAATCGACGACTCGCCGTTCTTCCGCAACATGCTGGTGCCGGTATTGCAAGCCGCCGGCTACGACGTCATCGCCGTTGGCTCGGCGCAGGAGGCGTTGGCGCTGCTCAAGGACGGTCGCGCCGTCGACGTGGCCATTACCGATATCGAAATGCCCGAGATAGACGGTTTTGCTTTCGCGGAAGCCGTGCGGGGCGATCCGAACACCGCCAACCTGCCGGTGATCGCGCTGTCCTCGGTGGTTTCGGCCGAAGCTGTCGAACGCGGCCGCCGCGCGGGCTTCTATGACTATGTCGCTAAATTCGACCGCCAGGGACTGATCGCTGCGCTCAAGGAGCAGGCCGACGTCGGCCGCGCCGCGTGATGAGCCAATCATGAACACCGAAAACGCCCAGCAGAACCTGAAGGAATACGTCACCGCCATGATAGGCGGCCAGTTGTTCGGGCTGCCGATTCAGCGCGTGCAAGACGTTTTTCTTCCCGAGCGGCTGACGCGGGTGCCGCTGGCGCCGCCGGAAATCGCCGGCGTACTCAATTTGCGCGGTCGCATCGTGACGTTGATCGATATGCGCCGCTGTCTCGGGCTCGACCGGCGCGAGGACGACGCGCCGGCCATGTCGATCAGCGTCGAATCCGGCGGCGAATCCTACGGGCTGCTGATCGACAGCGTGGGCGAGGTGCTCCAACTCGACGACGGCGCGCGTGAACCTAATCCGATCAATCTCGATCCGCGGTTGGCGCGTGTCTCCGTCGGCATTCATCGCCTGGACGGGCAATTGCTCATGATGGTCGACGTCGATCGTGTGCTCGACATCGGCAGCAAGGCAATCGCGGCATGACGATTTCGAATCCGCAAGTTTGGACGACATGGCTCCTGAGCCAGAACAGCGAGGACGTGTAATGAAAACGTGTTTGGTGGTGGACGAACTCGAGCGTCATCCGCAAGGTGGCGCGGCGAATCCTTGAAGGACTCGAATTTGAGATCGTGGAGGCCGAGGACGGCGAGCAGGCATTGGAAGCCTGCCGGCGCCAGCTGCCTGAGGCGATCCTGCTCGACTGGAACATGCCGAAGATGGACGGCTACGAGTTCCTGCGTTCCCTGCGCAAGCTGCCCGGCGGCGACGCGCCCAAAGTGGTGTTCTGCACAACCGAGAACGACGTCGCGCACATCGCCCGCGCGCTGCATGCCGGCGCCAACGAATACATCATGAAGCCTTTCGACAAGGAGATCGTCGAAGCCAAGTTCCAGGAGGTCGGGCTGATCTAATCCCCGCCGCCAGGCGGGCCGTACAACAACAATAACCGAAGGCACAAGCCCGATGAACGTCGCCGTCTCACCGAGGTCCTCAGCCAGCATCAGCCGGCGCATCCGCGTCATGATCGTCGATGACGCGGTGGTCGTGCGCGGGCTGTACTCGCGCTGGGTGGAGGCGGAGCCAGACCTGGAACTGGTGGCCTCGCTGCGCACCGGCCGCGAGGCGGTCGACCAGCTCGAGCGCGCCGACCCCGACGTGGTGGTGCTCGACGTCGACATGCCAGAGCTCGACGGCATCGCCGCGCTGCCGCTGCTCTTGGAGAAGAAGCGCGACTTGGTCGTGATCATGGCGTCCACGCTAACCCGGCGGAACGCCGAGATCAGCTTGCGCGCACTTTCGCTGGGCGCTGCCGACTATATCCCCAAGCCGGAAAGCAACCGCGACGTCACCGGCTCTCCGACATTCCACCGTGACCTGATCGAGAAGATCCGCCAGCTTGGCTTGCGGGCGAAGAGATTGCGCATTGCGCCGCCGCGGGCCCGCCTGCCGGCGGAAGCGGCGCCGCCCTTGCAGCCGGGCGTCAAGCCCGCCGAGGCCACCCCCGCGCTGGTGCTGCGGTCGATGCCGCTGACGCCGCCACGCGTGCTGCTGATCGGCGCCTCCACCGGCGGCCCGCAGGCGCTCAACGCCATCATCGCGCAGATCGGCGGCGTGTTCGAGCGCGCGCCGGTGCTGATCACCCAGCACATGCCGCCGACCTTCACCGCGATCCTGGCCGAGCATCTCGAGCGCATCGCCAAGCGCCCGGTACGGGAGGCGTGCGACGGCGAGGAGATAAACGTCGGCACCATCTACATCGCCCCCGGTGGCAAGCACATGAAAGTCGCGCGCCGCGACGGCACCGCGGTGATTGCGATCGAGGACGGCCCGCTGATCAATTTCTGCAAGCCGGCGGTGGATCCGCTGTTTGCCTCCGCGGCAAGCGTTTGGGGCCACAAGGTGATGGCGCTGGTGCTCACCGGCATGGGCTCCGACGGCCTGAGCGGCGCCAAGGCCATTGTCGCCGCCGGCGGCCATGTGATGGCGCAGGACGAAGCATCCAGCGTGGTCTGGGGCATGCCTGGCCAGGTCGCGCAAGCAGGGCTTTGCTCCGCGGTGCTGCCGCTCAACGATATCCCGTCGCGGCTGACCCGCCTGTTCACCGGGGAGCGCACATGACGCCGGAAGATTTCGGCTATCTGCGCACGCTCCTGAAGGAGCGTTCCGGCCTGGTGCTGGCGCCGGAGAAGCAGTACCTGGCCGAGAGCCGGCTGTTGCCGCTCGCCCGCCGCAACGGCATGGGCACGCTCACCGAGCTGGTCGCCAAGCTGAAGGCACCGCAGGCCGCAACGCTGACCAGCGACGTGGTCGACGCCATGACCACCAACGAAACCTTTTTCTTCCGCGACAAGTTACCGTTCGACCTTTTCCGCGACACCGTCATGCCGGCGCTCGTCACCGCGCGCGCGCGCGAGAAGCGCATCCGCATCTGGTGCACGGCCTGCGCCACCGGCCAGGAGCCCTATTCGCTGGCGATGACGCTGAAGGGCATGGGCGCGCAGCTTGCCGGTTACAAGGTGCACATCCTCGCCACCGATCTCTGCGCCGAGGTGCTGGAGCGGGCCAGGGCCGGTATCTACAGCCAGTTCGAGGTGCAGCGCGGATTGCCGATTCAGCAGCTGGTCAAGTTCTTCAGCCAAGTCGGCGAGCGCTGGCAGATCGCGCCCGAGATTCGCGCCATGGTGCAGTTCCGCCCGCTCAATTTGCTGGCCGACTTCAAGCCGCTCGGCACGTTCGATCTGGTGTTTTGCCGCAACGTGCTGATCTATTTCGACCAGGTCACCAAGACGCAAGTGCTCGAGCGCATCGCGCGCCAGATGACGGACGACGGCTTTCTGGTGCTGGGCGCCGCCGAAACCGTGGTCGGTCTGACCGAGGCGTTCAAGCCGGTCGCCGACAAGCGCGGGCTTTATGCGCCGAACGTGGCGACGCGCTATGCGCTGCCGGCAAAAGCCAGCAACGTGCTGCCGTTCGCGGCCAAGGCGTAGGGTTCCGTCTCCTGTTCGGTAGGTTTGCGGACACACGCGGTCGGTTCGAGCGCGCCGAGGCGAGAATGGCCGAAAAACGAGCCAAAATCGGACTATTTGCCCATAACCGGGGTCAAAAACCGCGAAAAAGCCCCTACGGCCACCCCCCGTGGAACCAAGCTGAACTCTTAATGCCGTGTTTATTGTGTATGGCACGGTATTGGTGTAGTCCTACTCGTGTGGCGCCCAAGGTCTATGGAGTGGGCCATGTCTCACAAGTTTGCTCAGCGGGTTACGCTTGTAACTGCGCTCGTGGGTGCATCTGCGTTGGTCGGATTGACCCCGGTAAAAGCAGCAACCTGGAATTTTAATTCACCGTCCGGCAATCTCGGTCCCACTGAAGATTACACCAGTGGCTCAATCACCATTCACGCCGCAGGCTTCACCAACAACGGATTCGGCACAGGTGCGGATCTGTATGGCAAGGCTGGCGGAGGCGATGAAGACGGTCTCGGGATAGCCGATTTCACCGACCACGAGATTGGTGGCGATTATATCATTCGCATTGATTTCTCCGAGGCACGGGCTGCCAGCCAGGTCGGCTTTACGTTCCAGATGAACAGCACGACGGGCGGTGAAAAATGGTCCGTCTATGGGTCCGACAGTGCGACCACTGGGTACAGCCTTGTATTGGCGAGCCTCGCGAATGATGAGGGTTCCCATACGTTGGGTGGCTCGGCTGACTCCTACGACTTCTATTATTTCATCTACTCCGGTCCCGGTACTGCGGGCGGAAATAATGTCATGCTCGCTTCAATATCGTCGGCAACGTCCGAAGGCGGCATAACGCCGATCCCCGGCGCGCTGCCGCTGTTCGCTTCCGGCCTCGGCGCCTTGGGCTTGCTCGGCTGGCGCCGCAAGCGCAAGCCTGTTTCGGCCTGACCCAATCGCGCATCGCGATGACGAAAGACCGCCGTGAGGCGGTCTTTCTTTTTGTGCTGTTTGCTGCGGTGCGTTGGTCGCAAATGGCACTTGGCGGACAACCCGACCGCGCTCGCGCTTGTCCGCTTCTCTAATCGGCCGATTGGGGTCAAGCACTTTCAGACTATCCACCACTGCAGTGTCGATGTCGCTCACGGGCTCGTGCTTCTCTTCGGAATCGGCACCAAGGCCCTTCCACTATGGGATTCGAGGACGAGGCGGAACAATCTTTTGGGCGGCCTTACCGTCAGACGAACGGCGGGTCCAAGCGGACAAACGAACTCACCTCATCCATCGTCCCGCGAGGGACATCATTCCACCGCTCGGTGGAGCTCGAGTTTTCTCCTATCGTAATTGATCCTGCACGGTTTTCATGCTGCTGCGGCTTCCCGGGTCCAGCGGAACTCAGTGCCGTCAACCCATATGCGATGCATGATGACGGCCAGCCGGCGTGCCAGCGCCACGATCGCCTTCTTCATTCCGCGGCGTCTGGCGATCTGCATCGCCCAGGCCTTGAGCCAGGACCATTTCTTCGAACGCATCATGGCTTGAGCGGCTTCGTAGAGCATGACCCGCATCATCTCGTCTCCGCAGCGTGATATTCTGCCGCTCCAATCCACCTCGCCCGATTGATACTTGGCACACGTCAGTCCAAACACGGCCCCGACTGACTTGGACTTCCTGAAGCGAGCCGGCACATCGACGGTCGCGCGATAGGTCAGCGACACCACGGGCCCTACACCGGGTGTCGTCATCAAGCGCCGGCACACCTCATCGTCCCGGACGATGGACAGCAGGCGGCGGTGCAGGATGCAGAACTGTTCGCGAAGCGTCCGTCTGACAATGAGCAGTGGTTCGACCAGCACAGCCAGGTCAGGCAGGTTCTCGACCAGCTCCCTGATGCGGGCTTCGAACTTTACCGTCCCGACCATACCCACCTTGAGGCCGAAGTTACGCAAGGTGCCGCGCAGGTCGTTCTCGATGGCGATGGCCTTGGACTGCAGCAGCTTGCGATGGGTCAGCAGCATCCGCAGTTTCTGGCTGCGTAGCGTCTTCACATGCACCGGACGATAAATCCCCGCCCGCATCATCTGCGCCATGCCGCGCGCATCGTTGCGGTCGGTCTTGTTGATCTGTGCTTTCAACACCGCCCGCATGTGCCGCGTCTCGACACAGATCACCGGCAAGCCCGCTTCGGCGAGTGCACTGAACAGCCATTGCGATAATGGCCCGGCTTCCAGTCCGATCCGCTTGAAGTGGTGGGCGGGGTTCGCCAGAACCTGCAGCAGCGCTTCAGGCTCGCTCTCTACTTTCACTTCTCGCACGATCTTGCCCGTGTCATCCACAATGCAGACGCTGGTCTCCTTGACCGATACGTCCAATCCAGCAAAATGGTCCATGCTGCGCTTCTCCTTCTGATGCTTGAGGCCCGTAACCTCGGTGACCTCGTTTCACCATCAGCCTGAAGCGCAGCACCCAATCTCTTCAGCTATCCACAAGCTGCCGGCCGATTACCCCATCTTTTGATCCGAAGCGGACATTCAAGCCGTCCGGACGCCGTCTAGGAGGCTGACAGGCGTGCACCCGAATGATCAGCTGCCATCTCTACCTGATTGCGCCCATTTTCTTTCGCGCGGTAGAGCGCCTCATCGGCTCGAATGAGCGTCTGATCGGCGTCAGAATCGCTCGAAATCATGGTGGCAGCACCAATGCTGACCGTCACCGAGATGGTCTTTCCGTCTTGCACGAGCGGGGTCTTCGCTACGATCTCACGCAGCCGCTCCGCCGAAGTTCGGGCGGCAGCCAAATCGGAACCCGGCAGGATGACGGCGAATTCTTCTCCGCCCACCCGTGCCGCCATGTCGATGTTACGAAACGTTTTGCGCATAAGTTGAGCGAAGTGTCGCAACACCGCGTCGCCCATGGCGTGGCCATACGTATCGTTGATCCGCTTGAAACGGTCGAGATCGAGCACCAAGACTGAACAGCACTGATTGCCAAATCGCCGCACTCTGGCAAATTCTTCTGCGAGCCGGGCAAGGAATTGACGGCGGTTTGGCAGCTCTGTGAGGAGATCGGTCGTGGCCAAAACCAGCAATTCCTTTTCGCTGGCGAGCAAAGCGGCTTGCGCAAGTTTGCGTTCGGTGATGTCGAGGGTTACGCAGACGAGATATTGCGGGTTGCCGCTCGCGTCATACATAGGCAGCTTGAACGTGTAGCCGATCCGATCGGCTTTCTTAGCGGCGCTCCAGAATGTCTCCTCGAATTCTATCGGCTTGCGGCCTTCGAAGATCGATCGATCCTTGGCCAGAAACTGTTTCATCTGTTCACGAGGAAAGAATTGGCTCCCATCGGTACCGCGCAAGTCGGCCAAAGACATTCCCCATTGCTCTTCACAGGCACGATTCATGAGAAAAAAGCGGCTTTTGTGATCCTTCACAAAAAACGCTACCGGGATCATATTGATAATGGTCAGCAGCAGTTCGCTGTTTTCGCGCAGTGAGCGTATTTCTTGCTCCATTTTTTCGCTATAGACGCGAACCTCGTCGAGAAATTCTCGCCATCGGCTTTCCGAAAAGATATCATCACCGCGCTGAAATTCCGGTTTGTGAATAATTGCGCTCATGTCTGGATTGCCTCCGCAATTCTAGAAGTCGGCAGCATCGCTTCGCACACGGATTTGTTCATGCCGCAAATATCTCCTCAGCCATAAGGAGAGTGCCGCCCGGCACCTAAAGATTGGGGGTGCGTCAGCGGATCTCTAACTTGATGAAGTTCAAATAGAGTTCTTAACGCTTACATGGCGTTAAAATGGTTGCGCGGCATCGATCAATGACATTGCTCGATTGTGGGCCGCAGTGCCGAATTGTAAAATACTACCATTGCAAACTGACGATACCGGCAGTTCCAGTTGGTCGATTGTTTGCCCACGGCGGACAATCCAACCGCACCCGCACTTGTCTGCTTTTGGCACTTCGCTGCGTTCGCTGCGCTGCAATGGTTTGGTCGCTATTGGGTGCACAGCGGACAAACAAGGGCGTCGGCTTTAAGTAGCTAGGCCGCGAATGACCCAAAGCGGAAGAAATAAACAAAACATAAAATTGGCTCTAATGATTGCATACCTTTATGCAAGATTTGGAGGGTAGTGGGATTGACGCCGACTAATGCACCATGAAACGATTGCTGCGTGGCGTATGGGGTGCGACGATATGCGTTCAATCATTGTTTTTATTTTTTCTGCGTTGGTTATGGGCGTAACGGCGGCTCCTGTCAGCGCCGTAGAGCTTATTACAAATGGTGGATTCGAATCGGGCAACTTCACGCCCGTAGGATTCGACTATCCTGAGTCTCCTGCGTTTGGCGAAATTCTGTTTTACGACAGGATTGAACAAGCGGGCCCGCAGGATTTGACCGGATGGACCGTCGGCAACTCGCTCGTGTGGGGCTTGAATGCCGACGACATCAATACTCACTCTGGCGCCGGTCTCGTCGATCTGACGGGAGTCGGTGATGTGACTCCTCATGGAATATTGAACCAGACCATCAATACGCTTGTTGGTCAGCAGTACACATTCTCGGTTTTCGAAACTCAGGATTTTGGCGGCGGCGTCGGTTTCGATGTGCTTGCCAACAGCGTTGCGCTCGTCTTGTCGGGGACCCCTGGATTCTGGGACTACTCGGCTACCGGTGCAACGTATGGTCAGATAACCGGCGTTTTCACCGCGACCTCCACGTCCACGACAATTAGCATCGTCGGACATGTGCTCGGCTCAACTCAATACATGATCGGTCTCGATGACGTCAGCGTGACTGGTCCTGGCCTAGCTGAGACCCCCATCCCCCCCGCCCTCCCGCTCTTCGCCACCGGCCTCGGTGCGATGGGCTTGCTCGGCTGGCGCAGGAAACGGAAGGCTCAAGCAGCCTGACCACTAACTTTTTGTGGCACGGAAGGACCGCCGCGTTGGCGGTCTTTTCTTTTTGCGCTGGTCGTGTTGCAGCCCGTTTGGTCGCTTCTGGCACTTAGCGGACATCGTCCTCGCGCCATCTGATGTCCGCTTTCAGGGGCAAAGTGGACATGCGTGGGACATCACTGAATGTCCGCTAATGACCCACAGCGGACATTGACGGCCCACTCAACGACCTGCGAGTTGACGAACGCCCAGCCACTCCAGAGAGCTATTTTGACCTGCGAGTAAAATGTCCTAGTCGTCGCCTTCAGGTCGTTGAACGAGTTTGTAGGTTGGAAAGTTAGTTGAATTCCAACTATCCATGATCTGCATGCAGACCGTACATTTTGCGGTATTGCTTTCACTCCTGGGGCGTCGCGAATACGTCACCGCGTAAAGCGCACCGCAATGCGGACAAAAGAAGCTTCTGCCTTCGGGGACTGACCCTGTGAGAGGCATTTTGATACCTCCGTGTTTCAGACCAGCCAAACCAGTATATGCCTCGAAGAAATAGATTCCAGTGTCGTGCAGGTTGGACTGCGCGCGCCCACCTGCATTGCCGTGCACTGCACCAAGCGGCCGTGCCGACTACACCGACTAACGTCTGCTTTTGGAGGTAAAGCGAACATCGGAAATCCGCGCTGTGATGTCCGCTAATGGCACTTTGCGGCCAGTCCATCCGCACTTGCGGATTTGTCCGCTTCTCTAATCGGCCGGTTGGGGTCAAGCGCTTTCAGACTATCCACCTGTGCAGTGTCGATGTCGCTCACGGGCTCGTGCTTCTCTTCGGAATCGGCACCAAGGCCCTTCCAGTATGGGATTCGAGGACGAGGCGGAACAATCTTTTGGGCGGCCTTGCCGACAGAGTGACGGCAGGTTCAAGCGGACAAACGAACTCACCTCATCCATCGTCCCGCGAGGGACATCATTCCACCGCTCGGTGGAGCTCGGATTTTCTCCTATGCGTTTGATCCTGAGCTGCTGTCATGCCACTGCGGCCTCCCGGGTCCACTGGAACTCGGTGCCGTCAATCCATATGCGGTGCATGATCACGGCCAGCCGGCGCGCCAGCGCCACGATCGCCTTCTTCGTCCCGCGGTGCCTGGCGATCTTCATGGCCCAGGCTTTGAGCCAGGACCACTTGTTGGTGCGGGTCAACATGACCTGGGCCGCCTCGTAGAGCATCACCCGCATCATCTCGTCCCCGCACTTTGATATCGCCCCGGTTCTGTTGATCTCGCCCGATTGATACTTGGAGGGCGTCAGTCCGAACACCGCCCCGACCGCCTTGGAGTTCCGGAAACGGGCCGGCACGTCGACGGTAGCACGATAGGTCAGCGCTACCACGGGGCCGACCCCGGGGACCGTCATCAAGCGCCGGCACACCTCATCGTCCCGCACGATGGTCAGCAGGCGGCGGTGCAGGATGGCGATCTGTTCGCGCAGCACCCGCCGGACGATAAGCAGCGGTTCGACTAGAACGGCCAGGTCGGGAAAGTTCTCGACCAGCTCCCTGATGCGGGCTTCAAACTTTACCGTCCCCACCATGCCAACCTTGAGGCCGAAGTTACGCAACGTACCGCGCAGGTCATTGTCGATGGCGATGGCCTTCGACTGCAGCAGCTTGCGATGCGTCAGCAGCATTCGCAGTTTCTGACTGCGTAACGTCTTCACATGCACCGGACGGTAAAGTCCCGCCCGCATCATCTGCGCCATGCCGCGCGCATCGTTTCGGTCGGTCTTGTTGATCTGTGCCTTCAACACTGCCCGCATGTGCCGTGTCTCGACACAGATCGCCGGCAAGCCTGCTTCGGCCAGTGCGCTGAACAGCCATTGCGACAGCGGCCCGGCCTCCAGTCCGATTCGCTTGAAGCGGTGGGCGGGGTTCGCCAGAACCTGCAGCAAAGCTTCAGGTTCGCTCGCTACCTTCGCTTCCCGCACGATCCTGCCTGTGTCATCCACAATGCAGACGCTGGTCTCCTTGACCGATACGTCCAGTCCAGCAAAATGGTCCATGCTGCGCTTCTCCTTCTGATGCTTGAGGCCCGCAACCACGGTGACCTCGTATTCACCATCAGCCTGAAGCGCAGCACCCAATCTCTTCAGCTATCCACAAGCTGCCGGCCGATTACCCCATCTTTTGGGCCAAAGCGGACATGCGGCCCGGTTCCAGCGGCCATGCCAGGGAGCGGCCGCCGTCCCCGCAACGCGAAGCGGCGATTTCGCTACAAGTTGAATTAAAAGTCGCGGCAATTGGCTAAGGCAATATTATACCGCTTCGCGGACGATGCCGCTTGCCTCCTGGGAGAAGGAGGCGAAGCGAAGGCCCCGATCGTCGCAATATGTCTGTGCCGTCCTATTCTGCGGCGGCGCGGCACAAAAGCTCTCGCGCGGGAGGCAACGTTCGCCATGACCGAACAAATCGATCCTGTCAAACCGCTCAAAGCTGCCAGATACAAGCTCGTCGAGGAGCGCCGCGGCCTCGCCATCGCCATCACGCTCGGCCACCGGCGCCGGCGGACTGACAATCCGCAGAGCAACGAAATGCGCGAGGCCTTCGTCATCGTCCAGAACACGATCGAGGCCATCGAACGCGCGATCGCGCACGAGCAACTGATCGCGGGCGAGCCGGTGGAGACGTTTACGCCGCTAGCCCCGGAGCCGGCGCCGGCCGATCCGGCCGTGGACCTGGCGCCGTCAACCGTGCCGGCGTAGCGGCGGGCAGGCCAAGCCGGTCACGGCATGCGCATTAAAAAACCCCGGGCTTATCGCCCGGGGCTGAAGTTGGGGAGGAGAGAGCCCGATCGGGGCTCGGTTGCGTTTACGCTACGCGGGGGGTCGTCTCGGACAGCCTGACGTCACGATCGACTGAATTTCGAAACCTTTGGCGCTTTGTCTTCCGGAGCGGGATGGCCGGATCAAGTCCGGCCATGACGCTGAATTTTTGGCAACGCTCGCGTAAAACAAAGCAGGGCGCCGATGGGCGCCCCGCGGAAACTTTAAGCCGGGATCCGCTCTTCGCTCTCGGTCGGCTCGCGCAGCACGTAGCCTCTGCCCCACACCGTCTCGATGTAGTTCTTGCCGTTGGAGGCGTTGGCGAGCTTTTTGCGCAGCTTGCAGATGAAAACGTCGATGATCTTCAGCTCGGGCTCGTCCATGCCGCCGTAGAGATGGTTGAGGAACATCTCCTTGGTGAGCGTGGTCCCTTTGCGCAGGGAGAGCAGCTCGAGCATCTGGTATTCCTTGCCGGTCAGGTGCACGCGCTGGCCGCCGACTTCCACTGTCTTGGTGTCGAGGTTGACCACCAGGTCGCCGGTGTTGATGACCGACTGGGCGTGGCCCTTGGAGCGGCGCACGATAGCGTGGATGCGGGCGATCAGCTCGTCCTTGTGGAACGGCTTGGTCATGTAGTCGTCGGCGCCGAAGCCGAGCCCGCGGACCTTGTCCTCGATGCCGGCTAGGCCGGAGAGGATCAGGATCGGGGTTTTGACCTTGGACACCCGTAAGGAGCGCAGAACCTCGAAACCCGACATGTCGGGCAGGTTCAGGTCCAAAAGGATGATGTCGTAGTCGTAGAGCTTGCCCAGATCGACCCCTTCCTCGCCGAGGTCGGTCGTATAGACGTTGAAGCTCTCGGATTTCAGCATCAGCTCGATGGATTGAGCCGTGGCGCCGTCGTCTTCGATCAATAAAACGCGCATGCCAGTCCCCTATCTCGCCGCAACCGGGCTTTTAGGTCAGCGCCGCGGGAGGCGGCGAGGAGTGAAAACAACTGGGACAAAACCGATTCGACACTATCCAGGCATGGTTAACAAAACCTGATTCTCTCAGGCAAGCGCGCCGTAGGCAGAAGCCCCCGAATCGGCGTAAGATATTGCCGGAGAGTGGTTTTTTGGCCACGTTGTCCATTCAAGTACCACGTTAAGAGTCAGGCCTAACCAACTCCAGCGATTCGCCCCTTACGTCCCGGCCGGGCGAATCGTTCGGCCGCTGTCCCTTCTGGACGATGACCCAATGATTAACGATGCGGGTAAACACCGGGTTAAGGACGGAACCAGGGCGGTAAGCCTACCGGGGGGTTACCGGGGGCTCCGCGCGGTGCGCCCTTTTTTTGGTGTGGTCGCGCGCCCGAACGCAAAACCGGTTCCCACTTTTGCTGGGCGCGCTCCATGAAAGCCCTGGCCGAGCAGATCAGCGACATCGATGGCGTCGAGATCTACGGCCGCGTGGTGGGCGTGCGCGGGCTGATGGTGGAGGTGGCGGGACCCCTCTACGCCATGTCGGTCGGTGCGCGGCTGACCATCGAGACCGGGCTCCGGGCCGGCATCCCGTGTGAGGTGGTGGGCTTTTCCGGCGGCCATGCCCTGGCCATGCCGTTCGCCGCCCTCGATGGCGTGCGGCGCGGCTGCCGCGCGGTGGTCTCGACCACGGCCGGCAGCGTGCGCCCAGCGGAAGCCTGGCTCGGCCGCGTGCTCAACGCCATGGGCAAGCCGATCGACGGTCTGGGGCCATTGCCGGCGGGGCCGGCGCCGTACCCGTTCCGCTCCTCGCCGCCGCCGGCCCATGCACGAAGGCGCGTGGGCGAGCCGCTCGATCTCGGCGTGCGGGCGCTCAATACCTTCATCACCGTCTGCCGCGGCCAGCGCATGGGCATCTTCTCGGGGAGCGGCGTCGGCAAGTCGGTGCTGCTGTCGATGCTGGCGCGCAACGTCTCCGCCGACATCTCGGTCATCGGCTTGGTGGGCGAGCGCGGCCGCGAGGTGCAGGAGTTCTTGCAGGACGACCTCGGCCCCGCCGGCCTCGCCCGCTCGGTGGTGGTGGTGTCGACCTCCGACGAGCCGGCGCTGATGCGCCGCCAGGCGGCTTACCTGACGCTCGCCATCGCCGAGTTCTTCCGCGACCTCAACAAGGACGTGTTGGTGCTGATGGACTCGGTCACGCGCTTTGCCATGGCCCAGCGCGAGATCGGCCTGTCCGCCGGCGAGCCGCCGACCGCCAAGGGCTATACGCCTACCGTTTTCACCGAGCTGCCGCGGCTGTTGGAGCGCGCCGGGCCCGGCACCGAGGCCGGCACCATTACCGGCATCTTCTCGGTGCTGGTGGATGGCGACGACCACAACGAGCCGGTGGCTGATGCGGTCAGAGGTATCCTCGACGGCCATATCGTGATGGAGCGCGCGATCGCCGAACGCGGGCGTTATCCGGCCATCAACATCCTCAAGTCGATCTCGCGCACCATGCCGCGGGCGGCCGACCCCGCCTACCTGCCGGCCATCAACCGGGCGCGCCAGGTGATGGCGACCTATTCCGACATGGAGGAACTGATCCGGCTCGGCGCCTATCGGCCGGGCTCGAGCCCGGAGGTGGACGAGGCCATCGCCCTGCACAAGCCGCTGGAGGCCTTCCTGGCCCAGATTAAGGAAGAATCAACCAGTATGGCGGAGGGATATCAAAGGCTTGAGCAAATCCTTAACTCCGCGGAAACAGAAAACTAACGTTATTGCGCCACAGTCGACCCGTTGACCGGTCCGGAAGGCCTGTGCGGAGCGAACGGTATTCGCGCGCGGGCGCTGTCCGGGACTTCGGGGGAGTAAATAGTCGATGAAGTCACGCGAAACACTTATCCGCCTGAAGAAGTTTCAGGTCGACGAGAAGCGGCGCAAGGTCGCCCAGATCGAGGCGATGATTGCCGAGTTCAACCGCATTGCCGGCGATCTCGAGCGCGAGATCAAGCTCGAGCAGGACCGCGCCGGCATCCACGATCCCGCGCATTTCGCCTATCCGACCTATGCCAAGGCCGCCATCGTCCGGCGCGAAAACCTCAAGCGTTCGGCCGACGAGCTCAAAGCGCAGCTCGACGACGCGCAGGCCATGCTGGGCGAGGCCTTCGAGGAATTGAAGAAGGTCGAGATGCTGGACGAGCGCGACCACGCGCGCGAGAAGGCCGAGGAGAACGCGCGCGAGCAGGCCGAACTCGACCGCATCGCGGCGCTGCGCTTCAACACCGGCGGCGCGCCAGCGTAAGCGGATGTCGAAGCGGCCTCAGCCGCCCGTGGCTGACGGCCGGTTGCGCAAATACACGAACCAGTAGACCGCGCCGACCATGAGACTGCCGCCGACCAGGTTGCCGACGGTCGCGACCGCGATATTGTGCACGGCATTGCCCACTGTCAGTGATGCGTAGGCGGCCGGCGTTTGCCCCAGCGCTGTCCAGAATTCCGCGCCGGCCCAGGCTTTGATCGCCAGGCCGTAGGGAAGGAAATATAGATTCGCGATCGAGTGCTCGAAGCCGGCGGCGACAAACGCCGCGATCGGCGGGACGATCACCATCACCTTGTCGGTCAAGCTACGCGCGCCGAATGACATCCAGACCGCGAGACAGACCAGAACGTTGCAGAGCACGGCAAGAAAAAACAATGGGATCGTCGGCAAGGCCGCCTTCGCCGAGGCGACGGCAAGCGCCGTCTTGCCGATGCCGCCCTTGTCGAAGCCGTGCTGGGCGGCGAGGAAAACCAATGCAGCGGTGCCGACCGCGCCCATGACATTGCCGACATAGACCAGGCCCCACGCCCGCAACAGCGCGCCCAGCGTAATGCGGCGGCCGGCGTAGGCGATCACCATCAGCGCATCGCCGGTGAACAATTCGGCGCCGCCCACGATCACCAAGATTAGCCCGAGCGAGAAGACCAGCCCGCCCAGCAGCCGTCCGACGCCCCAAGGCAGTTCGCCGGCGCCGGTCATAACCACCGTCATGAAGTTGGCCCCAAAGGCGATGAAGGCGCCCGCCAGCAGTCCGAGCACCAACAGCGTGAGCGCATCGCGGCGCACCTTGGCTGAGCCTGCGGCTTCGCAGGCAAGCGCCATTTCCGGCGGCAGCATGGCTTGAACGGAATCACCGGCCACAGTGGATGACCATCAATGCTGGTGCACGTAGGTGCCCGGCGCGGCGCCGAGCGGGGCGAAGCCGTGATCCGGCGCACCCATGGCCGGCGGCGCGACCCGTTGCGCGTCGCTGCGCTCGGCCAGCCACGCCGACCAATGCGGCCACCACGAGCCGTCCGCCTGTTCGGAATGCGCCAGCCAGGTTGCGCTGTCGACATAGCGGTCGCCCGGCCGCCGGGTGGCGAAGTGATAATGGCGGCCGTGATGGTCCGGCTCCGACACGATGCCGGCATTGTGGCCGCCATTGGTGAGCACGAAGGTCAATTCGTTGTCGGTGAACAGGTGGAGCTTGTAGACCGAATTCCACGGGGCGATGTGGTCGGTTTCGGTGCCGACCGCGAACATCGGCACGCGGATGTCCTTGAGCGCGATCACTTTGCCCTCTACCGCATAGCGGCCGGCGGTCAGGCGGTTTTCCAGGAACAGCCCGCGCAGATATTGAGAATGCATGCGATAGGGCAGCCGCGTCTGGTCGGCATTCCATTCGGTGAGATCGGTGGCACGGTCGCGCTCGCCCAGCAAATAGTTGCGCGCCAATTTTGACCAGACCAGATCGTTCGAGCGCAGTGCGCGGAAGGCGGCGGCCATCTGCCGCGTATCGAGCACGCCCTGGTCCCACATCATGTCTTCGAGGAACGCGACCTGGCTCTCGTCGACGAACAGCATGAGCTCGCCGGCCTCGCTGAAATCGGTCTGCGCGGCCAGGAACGTCGCCGAGGCCAGCCGGTCGTCGCCGTCGCGCGCCATGGTCGCGGCGGCGATGGCGAGCAGCGTACCACCCAGGCAATAGCCGCAGGCATGTACCTTGCGGCCGGGCACCACCGCGTTGGCGGCATCGAGCGCGGCCATCAGCCCGTGGGTGCGGTAGTCGTCGAATGTGATGTCGCGGTCGGCGGCGGTCGGATTGCGCCATGAGATCATGAAGACGGTGTGGCCGCGCCCGACCAGATAGCGCACTAGCGAATGCTCGGGGAGCAGATCGAGGACGTAGTACTTCATGATCCAGGCCGGCGCGATCAGCACCGGTTCGGCCAACACATCGGGCGTCGCCGGCCGGTACTGGATGAGCTCGATCAGATGATTGCGGTAGATCACCTCGCCGGGCGTGGCGGCGATATCTTCGCCGACGCGAAAGCCGTCCTGCTCGCCGTCCGGCTCCATCGCCAGCAAACGATAGAAATCTTCGAGGAAGTTTTTCGCGCCGCGCATCAGATTGGCGCCGGACTCTTTGGTCGTCCGCTCGACGATCGCCGGGTTGAGCCAGGGTACGTTCGACGGCGACACCACGTCGAGCAGCTGCCGCGCCATGAACGCGACCCGTGCCGCGTTCTTGGGGTCCTGGCCGCGCACCTGGCAAGTGGCGCTGCGCCACCATTGCTCCTGCGCGAGGAAGGCTTGCTGCCAGAACCGGTACGGCATTTTCTGCCAGGCCGGATCGGCGAAGCGCCGGTCGGACGGGTCGGGCGGAAACGGGACATCGGCGGCGTTGGTGGCGCTGCGGCCGGCCGCCAGCCCGGCCAGGCGGCTGCTGAAAACGAACGCCTCCAGCGCAAGCTCCAACTGGCGGCCGGGTGAGCGGGCGAGATGTGATAGCCAGTCGTACCAGGCGGCGTATTCGGCATGCGGCGATACGCCCTGCGTCACGCGCGCGGTCATGGCGCGCGCGACATGGTTAAGCGTTTCGAAAGATGGCAGGTCGGTGCCGTGCGGGGCCGGCAAGGGCGGCTGCTCCTTCTTGACGACGTCATGCATGAATAATGGCTCCGATCCTGCCGGCCGAACTATGGCTTCAGCGCGCGGCATGCGCATTGATCACGATCAATGATGCTAGGCCGCCTGCGTGACGCCGGTGTGATCCCGTGCTGGCTCACTGCGCCATCGAAGTGTCGAAAACGGGGCGCAGCCGGCGCTGGCCGGCCTAAAACGCTTCCGCCAAGGCGCGGGAGCCCGGTTTCGAGCCGTTGCGGTCCATGTGCTGCTGAATTTCCGCGATCAGCCCGGCGACCACCTTAGTGCGCCGCGCCACCGGGTTGCGGGCATAGCCGTTGGGCTGGAAGAAGTTCGCCGTCGGCACGCGCTCGCGCAGATCCTGCGCCATCAGCACCATGTCGATGCCGTTGCCGTCGCCGGTCAGGTTCATCAATTCCAGTTCGGCGGCGCTCAGACGCCCGCCAAAACCCTTGATACGCGCGAACTGCACCGAGTTCAAAAGCTTCTGCACCTGCAACAGCGGGCCGATATCGATGTCGAGCAGCACGGCGTGGATGCCCCAGCCCTTCGCGGTGTGCTTGGCGACCTTGTCGTATTCGCTCCAGCGGTGCGGGATGCCGCGGCTGAAGGCGATCATGCGCTCGAGCACCGCGATCTTGCGCTCCAGATGCGTCCGTGCGCCGCCGGTGAGCGTATTGGCTTTCCGGTTGAGCGCGGCGAGAAAACGCCCGCCGTGCTCGGCCAGCAGCGAAACGGAATTGGTGCTGAGCAATTGATTGTAGCCGAGCGCCGGCGAGATCGCGTGCTTGCCGGGTCCCGGCGGTTCAAGTCCGGCCTGAGTGTCGTAACTTCCGCGGCCGCCGGTTTCGAAGGCGTAGACGCCAACAATCTGGGCCTGGCTCAAGCCGGCCGCGCGCGCGGCGCGGGCATAGGCGCGCTTGAAATCGGCGTCACTTGCCGGCTGGTCGGGCACGAAGCCCCATTGCTCTTTGGCTGCTTGCAGAAAATCAGCGACCACCGGAATTTCGGGCCGCGGCGGCTTGAGCGGAGCCGGAGGCGGCGGCAGCGGACTGACCGGGCGCGGCGGCCCGCTATAGACCGGCGGCTGCGTCACCACATAGTCGGTAAGCCGCATGGCCTCGTGCTTGCGGCGCTTGGCGTTGCGCAGCTTGCGCTTGCTGGAGACCGCGTTCCAATAGGCCTCGTATTCGCGCTCATAGGCGCCGTGCGCGCGTTTGTAGACCGCAAGTTTGGCTTCATAGTCGGCGAGCGCGCCCAAGGCCGTACTGTCGCGCGCACTTTGCGGCCACGCCGGCGCCGCCGGTATCAGCAGGGCGGCCACCGCGAGCACACGGCAATGGCGAATAATGCGCATGAACGATTGTGCGGGCCTTACGGTGATTCGGCCAGAAATTATGGCTGCGTTGTGGGCAATATCACGGCAGCGGCCAAACCGCGCGGAGGGGGCGCACAGTCATTATCTCCGCGATATGACGTTTCCGTTTTCGAAGACGACCTTGGGCCCGTTCGACGTGAAGTTCACGCGAAATTCGAAGGTCGCGACGCCTGCTGATGATTCCGAGGTTCCCGGATTGGAAACATCAAAATCGAACTCGCCCCAGACCAGGCAAGATGAACGCGTCTTGTCGCAGGTGATGTGGTCGGTGCCGGGCCTGACCCGGTAGCTGCGCCGCGGCCATTTCGTCAGGTAGTTCTGCTGGTCTTCGAGGACCTTCTGGCTGCTCATGCGCTCGCCGTAATAGTCCACCTCGGACGCGAACGTCTGCTTGACATAGTCGAGCACATTGGAACGGCTGCCCTGTGCCTGATACACATAATTGTCCAGGAATTCCTGCGCTAATGACTCCAACGATATCGAAGGCGTCCGCGGTTTGCTGGTTTCGACGGATTGCCCCGGCGGTGTGGCGACGGCGATCCTGGATTCGTTTTCCTTCTTGAGCCTGTCCTCCAGCGCCTTCAGCCGCGCTTGCAGCTCGGCGACGTCGCCCTGCGTCGAAGCGGCGGGCGCGTTTATCGTCGGGTCGGCAACAGTCGCGCGGCCGGCAAAATAGAAACTGCCTGCGATCGGCGAACTCGACAGCCACGGCTGCTGCGAACCGCCGGTGGTACGCTTGACCTCCAGGCCGACGTTGTTGAAAGCCTCGAACAGGCCGAGCCCCGGCTTGCGGATGGTAGCGGCGAGGGCCGAGGTGAAGGGACTGTGGCCGCCGGTTCCGTCGGCGGCTACGTTGCCGGGCTGGGTTGCGAATGAGATCAGCGTGCCTTCAGGCGCCTGCATCTGGGCGAGGCCTGCGGAAGCCGAACGCAGACCGCGCCCGCCGAAAGGATTGTTGCGGCAGGCATCGAGGATGACGAGATTGAGCTGGGTGCCTGAGTCTTCCATCTGCCGCAGCACCAGGCGTGTGTCGAGCATCTGGAAGTCGATATCGGACTCGCGCCGTGGATTGGCGTTGACCGGCACCAGATAGTTTCCGCCGCGAATCTGAATGCCGTGACCGGCATAGTAGAACAGCCCGACTTCGGCGCCCTGCAGCCGCTGTCCGAAGCTCTGCACCGCCCGGTCGAAGCCCGGCTTGTCCAGATTGAGTTGGACGCCGCCGCCGACCAGATCGAAGCCAAGCGCCGCAAGCGTGTCCGCCATCAGCTGGGCATCGTTCGCCGGATTGGTGAGGCTCGGTACGTACCGGTAGGCCGAATTGCCGACAACAAGCGCGACGCGCCGCTCCGCAAGCGCGCCGGTCAGCGGCAGCAGCACAGCGAGGGCCGCAATCACCCAGGTGCGTAACCGACGCAACAACATCGTCCCGGCCCTCCATGAGCCGCCACTCAACTTATGGGAATTATACCGTTAACTCCCTTGCGGGAGCCTCCGGCATGTTTCCGGGCCAACGCTCATCTTGGATCACGTTAACGGCCCCCGGACGATTCCCCGCCCGGTGCAAAATGTTCAGGGCGGCATTGTAAAGCTGCCGCTGGGACTCGCAGATGTCCGCTAGCGCTTTATGCTGGCGCTTGTTCGGGAGAAGGCGATATTTGTGGGTCAGAAACATTTGCTCATGTTACCCGATCAAGGGAGTCAAAGGTATAATTCCCCAACTTATTATCACGGGGAGCCGGATGAACAAAGCGCGCCAGCCGAAATCGGATAAATCCGGCTTCGGCCAATTAAAAGTGCCGAACTCGGGTAATCCCGAGTTCGGGCGGGAGGTTCGGGGCCATTTAGCAGGGGTCAG
>CAVYZZ010000004.1:0-1167908 GCA_963773115.1 uncultured Alphaproteobacteria bacterium
GCGTCAGTTAATGAGTGACACCAACCTTCGCCCAGCAATGAAAAGATCGAGCTAGCGGCATCGCCGAGCCTGTGCGCGTCCCGCCGCGCTCGCCAAAGCGCGCTAGCTGTCAGCGGAAGCGCTCGCCGTCGCCGCCAAATCGTCCGCCGCACCGATTTCGCCGATTGTGCTCGCGGGCTTCGTGCGCATGGCTGAGTTCGCGCTGATCGTCGTGGTCGGGCTCGCCGCCTATTGCGCGTACCTGCCGGACTCGACGATTGTTCTGGCGATATATGGTCGCGACTTTCGCCATCGCGGTGTTGTCGATGTTCGCCTTTCAGACCGCCGACATCTACCAGGTGCAGGCGTTCCGCGGCCACGAGAAGCAATATATGCGGATGGCCTCGGCCTGGTCGGTGGTGTTTCTCTCGTCATCGGCGCGTCGTTTTTCGCCAAAGCGGGCGATATGTTCTCGCGCGTCTGGCTCGGCAGCTTTTATGTCGGTGGTCTGGCCGCGCTGATCGTATCGCGGCGGCTGTTGTTCTACTCGTGCGCAAATGGACGCTCGAAGGCCGCCTCACCCGCCGCACCGTGATCGTCGGCGGCGGCGACTACGGCGCCCATGTCATCGATGAACTGCAGCATCAAAAGGATACCGGCGTCAAGATCATCGGCCTGTTCGACGACCGCGGCGACGAACGCACCGGCAGCGAATGCGCCGGCGAGCGCAAGCTCGGCACCGTCGATGATCTGGTCGAATTCGGCCGCCGCACGCGCGTCGATCTGGTGATTTTCTCGCTGCCGATCTCGGCGGAAAACCGCATCCTGCAGATGCTGAAGAAGCTGTGGGTGCTGCCGGTCGATATCCGTCTCTCCGCCCACGCCAACAAGCTGCAATTCCGCCCGCGCTCCTATTCCTATATCGGCAAGGTGCCGGTCCTCGACGTCGTCGATCGGCCGATCGCCGATTGGGACGTGGTGATGAAGTGGCTGTTCGACAAAGTCATCGGCGGCCTCATGCTGCTTTGCGCGCTGCCGGTGATGGCGCTCGTCGCCATCGCCATCAAGCTCGACAGCCGCGGGCCGGTGCTGTTCAAGCAGAAGCGCTACGGCTTCAACAACGACCTGATCGAAGTCTACAAGTTCCGCTCGATGTATACCGATAAGGCCGATGCCACAGCCGAAAAGCTCGTCACCAAGGACGACCCGCGCGTCACCCGCGTCGGCCGCATCATCCGCAAGGCCAGCCTCGACGAACTGCCGCAGCTGTTCAATGTGGTGTTCAAAGGAAATCTGTCGCTGGTCGGCCCGCGCCCGCATGCGGTCAACGCCAAGGCCGAAGCCCGGCTCTATGACGAAGCGGTCGACGGCTATTTCGCCCGCCATCGCGTCAAGCCGGGCATTACCGGCTGGGCCCAGATCAACGGCTGGCGCGGCGAGACCGACACCCACGAAAAGATCCAGAACCGCGTCGAGCACGACCTCTATTACATCGAGAACTGGTCGGTGCTGTTCGACCTTTACATTCTGTTGCGCACGCCAATCGCGCTGCTCAAGACCGAGAGCGCCTATTGATCACCGCCCGGGACATCGCGGTCCCTTGGGTCATGCCCGCGGTGCCGGCGCATGCCGTGCGGCGTTCCGCGAGCGCCTGCTGCTCGTCGTGCTGTTCATCACCGTGCTTGCGAGCTCGATCGCCTTCATCGAGCCTTCGCCGCATGATGCATTGATGGCCGTGCTGCTGGTCGTCGCCCTGATCGCAGGCGTGCGCCTTGAACGCATCTTGCTGGTGCCGTTCCTGCTGCTGCTGATATGGAACTTCGCCGGCATGATGGCGCTGCTGCACGTGCCCGGCCTGGAAAAGACCATCCAGTACACCGGCACGTCGATCTATCTCGCGATCGCCGCGCTGTTGTTTGCCGTGCCTGTTTGCCAAGAACACCATGGCGCGGCTCGCCACCATGCGGGTCGCCTACATCATCACCGCGGTCATCGCCGCGTTTATCGGCATGGCCGGCTATTTCCATGTTTTCGGGACCGGCCACCTGTTCACGCCGCTCGGCCGCGCGCTTGGCGCCTTCAAGGACCCGAACGTTTTCGGGCCGTTCCTGATCTGGCCGGCTTTGTTCCTGCTCGACCGGATGGTCGCGCGGCATATCGTTTCACCGACGCCATCGTCGCCGGCATTATTCTGTTCGGCTTGCTTCTGAGCTTTTCGCGCGGCGCCTGGTTCCATTTCGCGGTCTCTTGCCTCGTCATGATCGCGCTCGCCTTCGTGACCGCGCCGACCCCGCGCGTGCGCCTGCGCGTGCTCGCGCTCAGCGCCACGGCCGTCGTCGCGTTGGCGCTGTTCATGTTGTTCTTGCTTTCGTTCGAAGCGATCGCCGACATGTTCAAGGAGCGCGCCCATCTCATCCAATCCTACGACGTCGGCTCCGGCGGCCGCTTCCGCTTGCAGGAATTGGCGCTGACGTCGGTGCTGAAATTTCCCAACGGCATGGGGCCGTTCGAATTCGCCCGCGTGCACGGCCTGCAGCAGCACAACGTCTATCTGCAGGCCTTTCTGGTCTATGGCTGGACCGGCGGCATGGCCTATCTGCTGCTGCTGTTCTCAACCGTCATGGTCGGCTTGCGCACGGCGCTCATGCGCACGCCGTGGCAGCCTTATCTCATCACCGCCCTTGCGGCCTTCGTCGGCGAGATGGCGGAAGGCTTCGTGATCGACACCGACCACTGGCGCCATTTTTACCTGATGCTCGGGATGGTCTGGGGATTGGCGGCGGCGACCTTCAGGCAGACCGCATGGCGCCAATGCGCCTCCCGCCGGCTTGGCGGCCGGAATCGCGTACTAACGAGCGCGATTCAAACTATTTCTTGCAGAGCAGGATCGGTTGATGCTGGGCGCCGCCCGGCATGTGCACGATTTCGCAGTCCTTGAAGCCCGCCGCGCGGCGACCTTGAACAGGTAATCGGTGCGATAGGCGACGGCCGCTTCCGGCTGTTCCATCAATTCGACGCGCGCATTGCCGATCGTGTGCTGGAACGTGTGGCGGGTCCCATAAGTCGCGGGCGGATAATCGAGATTGAAATGCGAGTGCATGATCGCGCCGCCGGGCTTCAGCAGCCGGTAGCTTTCCTTGAATGTAGTTCTCGAGCTCGGCTTCCAGCACATGCGTCAGCAGCGAGTTGGAAACGACCAGATCGAACGTCCCGTCCGGCTCCGGAACGCGGTAGTGCGCGGTCTTTTCGCCGGCCTGGTGATAGGACACGCTGGCATGCGTCGAATGATGGAAGCGGAAGCGTTCGGCGTCGTAGTGCTTCTCGCACCAGGCAATCGCCTCGCCATCGATATCGATACCGACATAGGTGCCGGTGAAGCGGCGGCCGCGGAAATTATAGTCGCGCAGCCAATGCGCCCAACGCCCGCAGCCCGAGCCGATATCGAGGATGGTCGAGCCGGCATCGGCCAGCCCTTCCGTGAACACGAACATCCAGAAGTCGCGCGCATGCATCAGGAAGTGCACCTGGTTGTTCAGGATGCGGTTGCCGACGCCGATGCGCACCCGCAGGTGGTTGGGCGGCAAGTCGCGGAACTCCGGGTAGATCAGGCGCGGCACGATATCGAAGGCATTGATAATCGTGCGAAACAAAGGGTTAAAAGTTAACAGAGAAGTTGACGGAAAAATCTTGCGGATCGCGCGGTCGAAAGCGGATCCTTTGGCATCGCTGCCGGCCTTGGCAAAAGTGGCTGAAGTATCGGTCATGGCTGCACGGTTTTAAGAAGCGCCTTAGCGCCGGAAACTGCGATTTATCTAGTCTTTAACCGCTTAAGATTATGTTACGCGCGACAGATACAAACCCTGCCTGACCCGAGCTGTCGCCACTCCGCCATGAGTCCAAGGCCTCTCGGAATGCCCCACCACGGTCGCGACCGGCGCGCGCCACGGCGGCGGCATCGTTGTCTAACCGGAGCGGTCATGAACGAGCTTTGGCGCCCACAACACACGACCAGCGCGATGACAGCGGCGCGCCCGGCGGCCGCGCTCGATCGTCTTTCTCGGCACGGCGCACGATGACGGCGGCAGTTCGGTGCTCGCCTCAACGCTTGCCGGCGCCATGCGGGCCGACGGCCATCACGTCGAGGAGTGGTATCTGTTCGGCTCGAAAGTCGAACTGCCCCCGGGCGCCCGCGTCTTCGTCAAGGGCGCACGTTCGCGCTCGCCGTTCACGCTGGCCGCACTGTTCGTGCGCGTGGTTTTGGCTTTACGCCGCCTCAAGCCCGATGCCGTGTTCGGCTTGCAGCCGCTATCCAACCTGCTCGCCGGCATCGCGGGCTGGCTCGCCGGCGTGCCCGATCGCGTCGCCACGCATCATCTTTCCGTCGCTCAGTTCAATCCGGTGTTGATGACACTCGACGGATGGGCGGGCCGGTTCGGGCTCTACCGGCACATCGTCGCCTGCGGGCAATCGGTGGCGGACACCTACCGGCGCAACGGCCCCGCCTATATGCGGCGGCTGACGGTGATCTCGAACGGCCACCGCAAGCCGGTGCTGATCGACCGCGCCAAGGCGCGCGCCGAATTCGGGCTGCCCGCAAAGGGGCCGGTGCTCGGCCAGCTCGGCCGCCTCTACCACCAGAAGAACCAGTGCTTCAGCATCGGTCTGTTGCGCGATTTGTCCAATGCCTCGCTGCTGATGATCGGCAACGGCCCGGATGAAACACTCGTCAAATCGACCATCGCCAGCGGCGGATACGAAGGCCGCGCGCATGTCGTGCGCCACATCGCCCATGACCGCATCGGCGAGTTCTATTCAGCTATCGATATTGCGCTGTTCCCGTCGAGCTTCGAAGGCTTGAGCCTCGCGGCCATCGAAGCCATCCATGCCGGCGTTCCTCTCGTCTGCTCCGACATCCCCTCGTTTCGGGAGATGTTTCAGAACTCGCCGTTTCTCGCCGCCAACCTGGTGGTGCCGCTCGGCGACCGCGACGCCTGGCTCGATCGCATCCGCGCCATCCTGAGCGACGAGGAACTGCGCATTGGAATCGTTGCCGAGTTGCGGCGGCTGTCGCCGGCCTATGCCTTCGAGACCATGGCGGCGAAATATCTGGCACTGCTCGACTGAACGGACACCGGCGATGCTTGCACCCGCGATGAGCAACGTCCCAAAGGCCATCTCCGGCCTGCGATCACGCATCGCCGAATTGCTCTCGTTTCGCTACGCGATGTTGCGCGGCTGGACCGCCGGCAGCGCGCTGGTGGCGGGGCTGATCCAGACTTTCGTGTTTGCCCGCGTTCTCAGTCCCGAGCGTTTCTCGGTGTTCATCCTGGTCGGCGCGGTGGGCGTCTCGATGTGGCTGTTCGATCTCGGCCTGTCGAAAATATTGTTCGTGCGGCTGCGCAAGCGCTACCTCGCCGGCGAAGACATGCTCGGGATCGCCGCACAAGCCAATGCGATCGCAATCTTCTACGCGTTGCTGATCGCCGCCGGCGCCGCGATTTGCTTTTTCGTCATGCTTGCCCGGCCGTCGGTATCGCCATGGCAAGCCGCGGAATTCGCCCTGTTTTTCTTTTTCTCGGCGTTCAATCTGGCCTGGTTCGTGCTTCGCAACGTCAGCGTGGCCGTCGACGAATACATCTACTTCGAAAGCCTCGAAGCCTGCCGGCGCCTCGGCTATATCGCCTTGCTGTTGTCGATGCTGGCGGGCTTTCCGTTCGCGGCCTTCGTGGTCGTCATCAATCTTGGCTGGATACTGCTGATGGCGCTGGCCGGGTCGCGCCTCGTGCGCAAGCGGGCGCTCACGCCGCAATTCCGCGGGCTTTTCGCCCGGCTGCGCGGGTTTTTTCGCGAAAACTGGCAATCGTCGATGCGCACCGGCACCCATGCCGCCGGCGAGATTTATATCCACAACGTGCTTTATCTGGTCGTGCCGCTTGCCGTCGGGCTGGGGGCGCCGACCATCGTACTCGACACCGCGCTGAAAATTTTTTCGGCACACTCAATCTCTGCTCGGCGGCTTGCGACCTCCTGGTGCCGCGGCAAACGGCTGCCTATGCCGCGCGCGACGCACGCACGCTGATCCGCGCCACTTTGACCGCCGTCGGCCTGTGCCTTGTTCCGGTGCTGGCGATTTCGGCGCTGCTGCTGGTGAACGCCAAGGGCTTGTTTGCGTTCCTGCTCGGCCATGCCGCAGTGATGCCGGCCGCCGCGGTTCCGATCCTGCTCGTTCTGCTGGCCACCGCCGCCGCCAAATCGGCGCCGAATTTCCTGCTCCAGCACACCGGCTATTTCCGCGAGATCGCACGGTTGTCGTTGGTCAACATCCTGGTCATGACAAGCGCCGTCGGCGTCGCGTTCTTTGCCGGCCTCGGTATCGTCGGGCTCCTGGCGGCTTATGCGGGCGCCTTCGTCTTCGTCGCCACGCTTTATATTATCGTTGCCATCCGCGGCCCGCTGCGCGACGCCGCTCGGTAGCGGGCAATGGTTCGCGCGCGCTGGCGCGATTGCGTTGCCATCGAGGCATCCCTATAGTCCGCGCCGTTCCGGTCGGGGCGTGGCGCAGCCCGGTTAGCGCACCTGTCTGGGGGACAGGGGGTCGTGAGTTCAAATCTCGCCGCGCCCGGACCAGAAACACCTAGTAAATCAGGCACTATCGAACGCAGCGCCGACAAGGCGCAGCGCGCAAATCGAAACGAACGGAACCAAACAGGCGCAGAGCGGCACCGAAAGTCCCGCAAAAGTCCCGCAGGACGTTCACCAAGCGTTCGCTGACCTAAACGCACAGTTCGAGCGCGCCGAGATCAAGCGCCTGCTCGCGACGCTGCCGAACCCTTTCGCCAGCCTTCCCAATATCGCGCGACGCCATTGATCCGCGATTACCGCAAACGCCGCAGCGGCTTGGCTTGCCGGTGCGCTGTCCGATGGCCCGACGCCGTGGAGGCTTGCGACGAAGCCATAGCCAGCCCGCTTACAGGGCCGAATCCCGGGAACATGACCGGGGTGGAACAAGTCGAAGGGCATCGACAGGATGAAAGGACGCAGGCACATAGACCTGCACGGAACGCGCGGTCGGCGGATCGGCTGCGACGTCCCCGCCGCTGGATGAGGCAGCGAGAGCGCCGACCGGCCAACCCCGGCGCAGCCAGAGGCAGCTCGCTGATCCGCTCTGCTGAAGCGACGGACGGCTCCGCCGGACACGCTGAAGGCAGCTTCGCCCCGCTAGGGCGAGGTCTGCCTTCGCTCTGGAGCCCACCACCGGACACGGACCTATGAGAGACAGACAGGGAGAGGAAAGTGGCTGACTGGCCATACAGCACTGCAAGGTGGCGTCGGCTGCGCGCGATGCAGTTGGCGCGCCAGCCTTTGTGTAGCGCGTGCATGAACGACGAAGGGCGCGCCGTGCCAGCCGTCGATGTCGATCACCGCGTGCCGATCTCACAGGGAGGTGAGCCGTGGTCGATGGAAAACCTTCAATCGCTTTGCCACGCACACCATTCGATCAAGACGGGCTTCGACATGAAGGGCGAGAGCTTTGAGAGATGGGAGCGGCGCGGCTGCAACCCCGATGGCTCGCCGCGTGACCCGCAGCATCCATGGCACCGGAGGGGGATCAATCTTTGCGGCGCTGAGACGCGAGGACCGGCGGCCCCCTCGAATACAAGAATAAGTTTCAGTTCCTATGGGCGCTGCGCGGACCAGGTGCACGGCCGTAAAGAAGCCTGCAAGGCGGTGCGAAGCCGCGCCGTCGCCGTGAAGCATGGCGCAAAGCCGGGTTGTACCGCGCTGAGTCGCGTGATCGAGTTTTTGCAATCGCTGCCGATCACGAAGGGGATGCGCGCCGGGAAAAAAATGCGGCTTCTGCCCGATCAAGTCGCGTTCGTGCGCAAGGTCTATCGACGACGACGCGCGGACGCGGATCGGCATCGACTGCGAGCCGAGGGGCAACGGAAAAACCGGCTTGGTGGCGGGCTTGGCGTTGTGCGCGTTGCTCGGTCCTGAAAGCGAACCGCGCGGCGAAATCTACAGCGCGGCCGTTGATCGAACGCAATCGGGCAAGCTGTTCGCCGAGATGGAGGCGATCATCCTCGCGGTGCCAGCCTTCGCCGAACGCTGCAATTGCCAGCGGTTCCACAAAAGGATCGAGGTCATAACCGGCGACGGTGCCGGATCGACCTATGAGGCGTTGAGCGCCGACGCCAGAAAAGGCCACAGCCTCGCGCCGAGCCTCTGGATTTACGACGAACTGGCGCAGGTATCGGATTTCGAATTGCTCGACAATCTCGAAACCGCAATGGGCAAGCGCGACCGCACGCTTGGCCTGATAATCAGCACGCAAGCCGAGATCGGACGATCACCGCTTATCGCGCATGATAGACGACGGGCTGTCGCGGCATTGACCCGTCAATCGTAGTGCACTTGCGCGCCGCTCCAATAGACGCCGACCCATTCGACGAAGCGATGTTGCGCGCGGTCAATCCAGCCATCGGCCACTTTTTGAACGCGAAGGATTTGCTCGCCGACATGCGCAAGGCGCAGCGGATTCCGGCCTTTGAAGCGAGGTATCGCAATATGCGCTTAAACCAACGAGTCGACGCCAGCGGGGAAAACCGGATCGTGCCGGTGGCGGTGTGGAACGCCTGCAATGGTCCGGTCGATCGGGCGGCGCTGAAGGGGCGGACTTGTTTCGGCGGCCTCGATCTCTCGGCAAAGCATGATCTCACCGCGCTGGTGCTGGTGTTCCCGAGCGACGGGCGCGAGCCGAGTCTATGACGTGCTGCCGATCTTGTGGACGCCGGAGGGGCAGCTGTCCGCACGGCAGGCGCGCGAGGCCGACAATTTCAAAACTTGGATACGGCAGGGCCACCTGATCGCCGTGCCCGGCCCGACGATCCGCACGTCATGGATTGCCGCTGAGATCGGCAGGCTGGCGGTTGAGTTCAATATTCGCGCCATCGCCTTCGACCGCTGGCGCATCGACGATCTAAAGCACGATCTCGCCGAAGCCGACGTGACGGTGCCGCTAGAGCCGCGCGGGCAAGGCTTCAAGGATCAATAGCCCCGACTGGAGGTGTTGATCGAACTGGCAATGACCGGCAGGTTGCGCCACGGCGACCATCCGGTGTTGCGTGCCGCAATGAGCGGCGCGATCTTGGTTTCCGACGCGGCGAACAACATCAAGGTGGACAAGGAACAAAGCGGCAAGCTCGGGCCGGTGCGGATCGACCCGGCGGTGGCGCTGGCAATGGCGGTCGGGCTGGCCATCCGCGCGCCGCCGCCCCGGAAATCGGTCTATCAAACCCGCGGCCTGTTGACGGTCCCATCCGCCTAAGGCGTGTACGCATAAATTGAGGCTGATGCGCAACGGGTAGCCAATGTCCGCTTTGGTCCAATAGCGGACAAATTATTGCAGTGCCGCGTTTGTCCGCTAAGTGCCAATAGGCGACATGCCTCAATGCGGGACATTGCGGTAACAGCGGTCTTCAACTCGGACGCGGCACCCGGATTGTTTAAACGGATCAGAAATATCCATGCATTTTAAGCGCGACTGGCCCTCGCAGTCATGGAAAAGTCCGCGGCTTATGGCATCCTGTCTTGCCGCCTTTTCTAGTTCAGCAATTTTCTGCTCTGAAAGTGTTTTGCTCCGGAGTAGAAATTGCATCTTGGCGTAAGCCATTTCGGTGAAGCCCGGAGAGTTCGGTGTCCAACCTTTTATGGTTCGTGCATACCTTTGATTGTGTTCATCTGCGGCAAGGAAAAGTATTGTGTAGTATTTATATGCGAGTGGATAATCGTGACGGCCTTCTGCGAATAGCCCCAATTCGAAAGCCGTAGGCCAATTCCCTCGTTGGAAAGCTGCTTCGTAAAGGCGTTTGGCAACGCCATTGTTTTTTGGAAAGCCGCGCTCGCCATTTTCGAAGTACCGTCCTAGCAGCGCGATTGAGGATGGCTTGCCAGCAAGGGCCTCAGATAGCACCTCAGGGCCCGCTTGGAGGAGTGCTGGTCGATCAAAATGCTGACCGCTACGAAGTTCCTCTAAAATGTTAGGGTCAGCAACGGATGTGGTCAGAGTTGCGAAAAAAACTAAAATGGCTAAGGCGCGACCGAAATTAAAAAACACGTGCGGGCCCCTATCGCAATCTCAAACGCCGTGTTCAAAGACCAAAATTATACTCGATTGCCGGCATTGCAAATCAGATAATAGTCCTAATCGTTACTTGTGAAGCTACGGGCGCAGCAATGTCGGTTTGGGGACGGTCGCGACCGTTTCAATTTCTATATTTTGTTTATGTTGTCCGTTCCGGGTCAAAAGCCGACAAATCATCCCCGGCTAAAATCAACGTTTGTCCGCTGTTGTCCGAAAGCGGACATTGGCCGTACTTGCAAATAAGTCGCAACTAGCCGATATTTGTCTTGGCCCGTCGTGAGACGCGCTGATTCCCGTGCCGGGGACGCTCGGCGAGATGGAGAGACCCATGAAGCTTCACGAGCTGCAAGAGCAGCGCGCATCGGCCGTGGCGTCGATGCGCGCCTTGACGGACAAAGCCGACGCGCGAAACGCGCGACCTTTCGGACGCCGAACACAACACCTTCACCGACCTGAAAAAGAAGGTCGCGGGCCTCGACCGCAATATCGAGGTCGCCCGCGATCTCGCGGAAGCCGAGCGTTCGGCACCGGCAATCTTGCATCACGGTCGGGGTGACGGTCGATACGAGGAACGAGCCCGAGAGTTCAGCATCACGAAGGCGATCGCGCGCGGATCGGCGGCGACGTGGACGATGGTTTCGAGCGGGAGATTTCCGCCGAGGTCGTGCGCCGCTCGGGGCGAAAGTTTCAGGGCATCGCGTGCCCCGACGAAGTGTTTCTCGCAGAGAAACGCACGCTGTTAGCCGGATCGTCGGCGAGCGATTTTATACCAAACGTTCACCGGCCAGACTTGTTCATCGACCGCTTGCGCGCATCGCTGATCACCGGAAAATTGGGCGCAACTATCTTGGACGGCCTCGTAGGCTCTCCTATTGATATTCCGAAGCAAACGGGCAGTTCGACGGCTCAGTGGGTCGCCGAGGATGGCTCGCTCACTGAAACCGACGCCACGCTGACTGACGTGAGTTTGAGCCCGAAAACGGTCGGCTGCATGACGAGCTTCAGCAGGCGCACGCTCATCAATGCCGCGCCTTCCGTCGAACAATTGGTGCGCAACGATCTCGCCAGTGTGATCGCCAACGCCATCGACTATCAGGCGATGGTCGGCGATGGATCGAGCAACACACCGACCGGCATTGCAAACCAAAGTAGCGTCGGGTCAGGAACGCTTGCGACGCCGAGCTGGGCCGAGGCGCTGAATTTCCCGGCGCTGGTGCAGGTCGCAAACGCCGACATCGGCAGTTTGGCTTGGGCTTGCAATCCATATGCGGCGAAGAAATTGCGTAGCACCATCAAACTGTCCGGCTCGCCCGAGCTTGGCTACATCATGGAATCGGCAAGCAGCCTCGCTGACTATCCGCTCGCTATAACGTCGGCACTGCCGGGCAATCCGAACACCTCGCCAGCCGTCGCTGGCAGCGTCATCTTCGGCGCGTGGTCGCAACTGTTGATCGGCTACTGGAGCGGCGTGGACATCCTCGCAAATCCATTTGAGACGACCGCGTATGCCAAGGGCCGCGTGATCGTGCGAGCCATGCGAGATTGCGACGTTCAGGTGAGGCACCCCGCCGCATTCGCTTACGCTGCCGACTTGACGGTGTAGCCATGAAAATCGAGCGCCGAGCCCTTGTCGCCGAGTTGCGCGCCAAGGGCAGGCGTTTGGAAGGCTACGCGGCGACTTTTGGAACAGAGGCGCGCATCGCCGACTTTACCGAAACGATTGCGCCCGGTGCCTTCGCTGCCAGCCTTGCCGAGCGCGCCGACATCCTCGCCTTGGTCGATCACGATACCGGCCGCGTGCTGGCGCGGACGAAAAGCGGCAGCCTGCGCTTGTCCGAAGATGCTCGGGGGCTGGCGTTTAGTTTGGATGTTCCGAACACGACGGCGGGCCAAGACGTACTGGCACTCGCCGAGCGCAACGATCTCGGCGGCGCTTCTTTTGCCTTCACGGTGCGGAACGGCGGGGAGATTTGGGACGGCGACCGGCGCGAGCTTCGGTCCGTCGATCTCCATGAAATCAGTGTTGTGAGCGCTTGGCCCGCTTATGACGGGACCATCGTGCAGTCACGCGCACGGCCGACGCTGTACCTGCGCCTCATGCTGGCGCGCAAGTTTCTGGAGACGGTGTAGGCATGGGTCTTTTGCAAAAGATTTTCGGCCGCGTCCCCGAGCAGGAACGGCGGAGTTTAACTTCGTGGGATCTGCTCGGGGGCGACCGCTGGCCAAGCGAGGCAGGCGTGGCGGTCGGGCCGCACATGGCCGAAAACTTGGCGGCGGTCTTTGCGTGTGTCGAAGCTATTGCTGGAACCATTGGCCGCTGCCGCTGATGCTTTACCGCAAGGAAGCCGGACGGCAGCCGCGTCGCCGAGGACATGCACCCGCTGGCGCGCCTTTTCCAGCGCGGGCCGAACGCTCGCCAACCGCGCCCGAATTTCTGGAAACGACTGTCGCCCATTGCCTGTTGCGTGGCAACGCCTACGCCGAGATCACGCGCGACGCTCGCGGCGCGATCACCGCGTTGACGCCGTTGCATCCCGACATGGTTGCGATGCTGCGCATCCCGCGCACGCAACCGCGTCGTGTACGACGTGACCGGTATCGACGGCGGCTCGCGCCGGTTACTGCCTGAAGAAATTTTTCACCTGCGGGACCGTTCGGACGACGGCATCATCGGCCGGTCGCGGTTGCAGCGTGCGCGGGAAGCGTTCGGCACCGCCATCGCAATCGAGAGGCACACGGCGAACACTTTCAAAAACGGCGCGAGGCTAAGTCGGCGTGTTGCAGCACCCGCAGCAACTAAGCGCCACCGCGCAAGCGAACTTGACGAAGAGCTTCACCGACACCTATGCGGGCACGGGCAACGCCGGGCAAATTGCCATTCTTGAGGAAGGTCTAAAATTTCAGTCGATCTCGATCTCGCCGGAAGACTGCCGAATTGTTGGCATCGCGGAAGTTCGGCACCGAAACCATCGCCCGCATCTTCCGCGTGCCGCCCGTTGTGATCGGCAGCACTGAAAACGGCGCTGCGTTCGCCAGCATAAAAGAACTCGGGCCGCTGGTTTTATCAGCACACGATCGCACCTTGGCTGGTGAAGATCGAGCGCGCGGCAGAACAGCAATTGCTGTCCGACGAAGGCCGACGCCGATACGAGCTAGAGTTCGACACCGATTTGTTGCTGCGCTCCGATCAGTTGACGCGCTTTCAGAGTTATCGGATCGGCCGCGAGACCGGGCTGTATTCGGCGAACGATTTGCGGCGTTTGAAAAGCTGAATCCCCGCACAGACCCGGCCGGCGACGAATTTTTGCAAGCCCGATGAACATGACAGCGAACAAACCGGCCGCGCCGAAAAACTAATGACGCGGAGGTGCTCATGCTGTCGCGCCTGCCGTGGAAACCGAAACCGGCCGCGAAACCAGCGCCGCAACCGCGGCTCACCAAGGCAAAGCCGAGCGCGCGCTCATCGATAGCGTCGCCGACGCGCTCCGCGACGCGCAGCCGACACCGTTCCGCTTCGAAGGCTCGATGCACCACAGGCTCCGCGCTCGAGCTTTGCCTCGACAGTCTGGCCGTGGACGCTCGCCGACATCGCCGCCGGCCGCGTGGTCGCCGTCGCCTTAGCGCAACTCGGGGCCGTGCGCCCGCGCTGGCAAGAGGGCCAGCGGGAATATTGCGGCCATGAAGAGTTCATCTTTGCTATGCGCGCATTGCGGTTGCACGATCCAGCGTCCGGCCGGTGACGTGCAACGCGCGGCTCTATTGCTCGCCCAGGTTGCCGGATGGCGGCAAAAAACATCCGCAGCCGTGAGGACCGGCGCGCCGAGTTCGCAGCGCGCGAGCGTGCCCGCCGCGCCGCGAAGCGGGCGGCGGCTCCGCTGAAGCCCTGCGCGACATGCGGGCGGCTGTTCCGGCCGCTCAAGCAAGCTAACCGCCCCGAGCCGCGTTTCTGCTGCCGCGCGTGCCGTCCGCAAGCCGGTCGGAACGCCGAACGGCTCAATGGCGGGAGCTACCTGTGGGCACGTCGCCGGGCGGGCTGACCGGGTGGGGTTTTCCACAGGGCCGCTTGGCCAGCTAGATAATACCTTAGTCTTTCAGCTTGACCGGCGAAGGTAGCAGCCTATTATCTTACGCATGATTTCGGACCCGATCCTGACTGCGTTGCAATTTCCAATGACCGAGGTCCCTGAGATCGCGGGCATTAGCGCCGGTCAATTGAAGGGGATCGTTGACCGACGGGAAGTCGTCCTTCGGGAGCATAATCCCGGTACTGGCCGGCGGCGCATGGTATCCGGCGGCGAGATCCTTAGGATCATCACCACCTTTGCAGCGAGCAATCTCGGCTTTCCGCAAAAATGGGCACATCAGATCGCCGATCAAGTCTATTGGCGGGCGTTCAATCGCACGTCGGCCTCGGATTTGAACGCTGGGCGCGGGCGCATGTCCCTTGTGACGTATCCACTTCCCGATGGCGACTGGGCAAACGTGCCCATATGGGAAAACGAGCCGAAGCCGACATTGCCAGCCTCGTACCAGTTATTTGAGGTGGACAGGCTCATTGATGAAACATTGAAAAAGCTCAGAGCGGTTATCGCCGATCAACCAATACCCGATGCCTTACCGTTGCCCGAGCAAACCGTCGGCGACGTACTCGGCGAGGCGTTGGCGAAGCAGGCTGCCGAGAAGCGCACGCCAAAGAAAAGCGGGAGGCGCTAATGACCCGCCGCACGTGCGCTTTCACGCAATCCGAAGTGACCCGCGCCGTGAAGGGCGCGAAGGCTGGCGGCATCCCCGTGGGGCGCATCCGTATCCTGAAGGACGGTTCAATCGAAATCGACACCGCCAAGGAACCAAACCCGCAACCCGCTGTCGGCGACGACGCCGACGCGCCAATCACTCTCTGAGGCTCGCCATGCCCCGCAAACGCCCGCCCCACCTGCAACGCGAGGTCAACCGTCACGGTAGAGCCGTCTGGTACGTGCGCGTCGGCAAAGGTCCGCGCGTGCGTATCCGCGCCGAGTGGGGGACGCTCGACTTCGATGCCGAGTATCACGCGGCAGTCGCTGGCGCGCCTGTCACCGCCCGGCGCGCTGGCGGTTCCGCTGGCACCTTGTCGTGGCTCATTGATCGCTACCGAGAGACGCCCGCATGGTCGGGGCTATCGCTGGCGACGCGACGGCAGCGCGAAAACATCATGCGGCAAGTCGTGGACAAGGCGGGCGAGCAGCCGTTCGCCAAGATCACGGCGGCGACGATAGCGACCGGGCGTGATCGACGCGGCAAGACGCCGTTCCAAGCCAAGCATTTTCTCGACACTATGCGCGGGCTTTTCGCGTGGGCGCTTGACGCGGACCTTGTGAAAATCAACCCAGCAGCGGCGGTGAAATATCCGACGCTCAAGCCCGGCAGCGGCTTTCCGGCGTGGACGAACGACGACGTTGCCGCGTTCGAGTCGCGCTGGCCGCTTGGCACCCGTCAAAGGGTTTGGCTCGCCGTGCTTCTCTACACTGGCCTCCGACGCGGCGACGCCTGTCGCCTTGGGCGTCAGCACTACCGCGATGGCGTGGCCTTCTTGGAAACCGAAAAGACCGGGACAACCGTCGCGCTGCCCATGCTGGCGCAGTTGCGCGAGGCGATGGATGCCGGGCCGGTCGGCGATCTCGCGTTCATCGTCGGCGCGGACGGTCAGCCGTTTTCGTCCAAGGAAGTTTTCGGCAACGAGTTCAAAAAGGCTTGCCGCGCCGCTGGCGTGAACAAGTCCGCCCACGGCTTGCGAAAGCTTGGCGCGACCATTGCCGCCATGAACGGGGCCACCGCCTCCGAACTGAACGCCATTTTCGGATGGTCCGGCACCCGGATGGCGGCGCACTACACGCAATCCGCCGACCGGGCGCGGCTGGCAAGCGGCGCGATGGCCAAGCTGATCGACGTTCCCAAGGCGTTCGCCCCCAATGGCCCGCACCTTGGAAAAGGTGCGGGCGCTGGCGCGAAAATGACAGGGGAATCAAATGCCTAAATTGTTGATGGTGGGAGAGGTAGGACTCGAACCTACGAAGGCGTAAGCCAGCGGATTTACAGTCCGCGTATTAGCATTGTTTTAACGAGATAATTTGTCAGTATGTCGCGGATATGTCGCGTCCATGGACTACCTGCAAGGTCAATGCGTTACAGCACAGCCAGCGGACTAATGGGCAGCAAGATGCCGATGTGGGTGTGCCGCCCAATGTCCGCTTCTCTAATCGGCCGATTGGGGTCAAGCACTTTCAGACTATCCACCACTGCAGTGTCGATGTCGCTCACGGGCTCGTGCTTCTCTTCGGAATCGGCACCAAGGCCCTTCCACTATGGGATTCGAGGACGAGGCGGAACAATCTTTTGGGCGGCCTTACCGTCAGACGAACGGCGGGTCCAAGCGGACAAACGAACTCACCTCATCCATCGTCCCGCGAGGGACATCATTCCACCGCTCGGTGGAGCTCGAGTTTTCTCCTATCGTAATTGATCCTGCACGGTTTTCATGCTGCTGCGGCTTCCCGGGTCCAGCGGAACTCAGTGCCGTCAACCCATATGCGATGCATGATGACGGCCAGCCGGCGTGCCAGCGCCACGATCGCCTTCTTCATTCCGCGGCGTCTGGCGATCTGCATCGCCCAGGCCTTGAGCCAGGACCATTTCTTCGAACGCATCATGGCTTGAGCGGCTTCGTAGAGCATGACCCGCATCATCTCGTCTCCGCAGCGTGATATTCTGCCGCTCCAATCCACCTCGCCCGATTGATACTTGGCACACGTCAGTCCAAACACGGCCCCGACTGACTTGGACTTCCTGAAGCGAGCCGGCACATCGACGGTCGCGCGATAGGTCAGCGACACCACGGGCCCTACACCGGGTGTCGTCATCAAGCGCCGGCACACCTCATCGTCCCGGACGATGGACAGCAGGCGGCGGTGCAGGATGCAGAACTGTTCGCGAAGCGTCCGTCTGACAATGAGCAGTGGTTCGACCAGCACAGCCAGGTCAGGCAGGTTCTCGACCAGCTCCCTGATGCGGGCTTCGAACTTTACCGTCCCGACCATACCCACCTTGAGGCCGAAGTTACGCAAGGTGCCGCGCAGGTCGTTCTCGATGGCGATGGCCTTGGACTGCAGCAGCTTGCGATGGGTCAGCAGCATCCGCAGTTTCTGGCTGCGTAGCGTCTTCACATGCACCGGACGATAAATCCCCGCCCGCATCATCTGCGCCATGCCGCGCGCATCGTTGCGGTCGGTCTTGTTGATCTGTGCTTTCAACACCGCCCGCATGTGCCGCGTCTCGACACAGATCACCGGCAAGCCCGCTTCGGCGAGTGCACTGAACAGCCATTGCGATAATGGCCCGGCTTCCAGTCCGATCCGCTTGAAGTGGTGGGCGGGGTTCGCCAGAACCTGCAGCAGCGCTTCAGGCTCGCTCTCTACTTTCACTTCTCGCACGATCTTGCCCGTGTCATCCACAATGCAGACGCTGGTCTCCTTGACCGATACGTCCAATCCAGCAAAATGGTCCATGCTGCGCTTCTCCTTCTGATGCTTGAGGCCCGTAACCTCGGTGACCTCGTTTCACCATCAGCCTGAAGCGCAGCACCCAATCTCTTCAGCTATCCACAAGCTGCCGGCCGATTACCCCATCTTTCGGACAAGAGCGGACCAAGGCTGCGTTCACACGAGGGCGGTTTGTCGGCTTATGAGCCAACTGCGACATGGGAGTGCGGAATTACTGCGCTGCCGGTAGGCCCTATGCAGCGCCTATGGTACGCCGCTTGTGACGTCGGTTTCCTTTCTGTATGGTTTGCATGTGGCAGCAAGCCTTGGATGGGAGCGATCTGTGACCTTGCGTATGCTGAAATTTGCCACAGCCGTCATCATGATTTTTGCCACCGCACCTCTTGCGGTCCATGCGAAAAGCTGTCAGGCGAACGCAACCAAAGCGAGCTTTGCAGTATGGCCGCGGAACTCGATCTCGACTGGACGCACGGTAACCGGCAAGCATCCATGCGGGCGCGATTTGACATGCACAGGCGGACGTTCGGACGTTAAGTCTAGCCGCCATTGCCGGTGGCTTTGAACCGCGCATCCCTGGCAGCTGCCCCGCCGTTTCGAATGTCCGCTTATTGGCACAAAGCGGACAATCGCGGCACCGCAATATTTTGTCCGCTTCTCTAATCGGCCGATTGGGGTCAAGCACTTTCAGACTATCCACCACTGCAGTGTCGATGTCGCTCACGGGCTCGTGCTTCTCTTCGGAATTGGCACCAAGGCCCTTCCACTATGGGATTCGAGGACGAGGCGGAACAATCTTTTGGGCGGCCTTACCGTCAGACGAACGGCGGGTCCAAGCGGACAAACGAACTCACCTCATCCATCGTCCCGCGAGGGACATCATTCCACCGCTCGGTGGAGCTCGAGTTTTCTCCTATCGTAATTGATCCTGCACGGTTTTCATGCTGCTGCGGCTTCCCGGGTCCAGCGGAACTCAGTGCCGTCAACCCATATGCGATGCATGATGACGGCCAGCCGGCGTGCCAGCGCCACGATCGCCTTCTTCATTCCGCGGCGTCTGGCGATCTGCATCGCCCAGGCCTTGAGCCAGGACCATTTCTTCGAACGCATCATGGCTTGAGCGGCTTCGTAGAGCATGACCCGCATCATCTCGTCTCCGCAGCGTGATATTCTGCCGCTCCAATCCACCTCGCCCGATTGATACTTGGCACACGTCAGTCCAAACACGGCCCCGACTGACTTGGACTTCCTGAAGCGAGCCGGCACATCGACGGTCGCGCGATAGGTCAGCGACACCACGGGCCCTACACCGGGTGTCGTCATCAAGCGCCGGCACACCTCATCGTCCCGGACGATGGACAGCAGGCGGCGGTGCAGGATGCAGAACTGTTCGCGAAGCGTCCGTCTGACAATGAGCAGTGGTTCGACCAGCACAGCCAGGTCAGGCAGGTTCTCGACCAGCTCCCTGATGCGGGCTTCGAACTTTACCGTCCCGACCATACCCACCTTGAGGCCGAAGTTACGCAAGGTGCCGCGCAGGTCGTTCTCGATGGCGATGGCCTTGGACTGCAGCAGCTTGCGATGGGTCAGCAGCATCCGCAGTTTCTGGCTGCGTAGCGTCTTCACATGCACCGGACGATAAATCCCCGCCCGCATCATCTGCGCCATGCCGCGCGCATCGTTGCGGTCGGTCTTGTTGATCTGTGCTTTCAACACCGCCCGCATGTGCCGCGTCTCGACACAGATCACCGGCAAGCCCGCTTCGGCGAGTGCACTGAACAGCCATTGCGATAATGGCCCGGCTTCCAGTCCGATCCGCTTGAAGTGGTGGGCGGGGTTCGCCAGAACCTGCAGCAGCGCTTCAGGCTCGCTCTCTACTTTCACTTCTCGCACGATCTTGCCCGTGTCATCCACAATGCAGACGCTGGTCTCCTTGACCGATACGTCCAATCCAGCAAAATGGTCCATGCTGCGCTTCTCCTTCTGATGCTTGAGGCCCGTA
The DNA here is from genome assembly GCA_963773115.1 of uncultured Alphaproteobacteria bacterium. Classification (GTDB taxonomy): domain Bacteria; phylum Pseudomonadota; class Alphaproteobacteria; order Rhizobiales; family Xanthobacteraceae; genus Pseudolabrys. Next base: position 19,658 of record CAVYZZ010000004.1, read on the forward strand.
ACCTCGGTGACCTCGTTTCACCATCAGCCTGAAGCGCAGCACCCAATCTCTTCAGCTATCCACAAGCTGCCGGCCGATTACCCCATCTTTCGGACGATATAAACAAAACATAAAAATATAAACAGTGGCGAAAGACCTTAATCGGATATTCGGCGCTGGGTGCCTTACGTAGCATACTTTCAATCAAATCTACCGCTCACGCGGATTTCGCGTAATCAAGTGTCGCATAAAGTGTTGCGATATTAATACCACTACGACCGGGAAAGAACCGGAAATATCGCAGGTATGCTGTTTAAGAGTATCTAAACATCCGGAAGTGTGCGCGAGGTATCGCAATAGCATTTTTTCGGACAAACGGGGGCGAGGGATATATGCGTAGAAATGTTTTGTTGTCGACGATTATCCTCGTCGCATTTGTTGGGTTGGTCCAACCGGTAGCTGCGTCTGATCTCCCGGTTCGACAGGCCCACGCACCACCTCCAATTTTGTCTCCTGTCCCCGTCTACAACTGGACGGGGATCTATTTCGGCATCAATGGCGGGTACGCATTTGGCACGCAAGATCCGCTGAGTTTGATCTCGGATAATTATAGTGCGTTCAGCTATGATGCGAATGGATGGTTGTTTGGCGGCACATTCGGCGCGCAGATCCAAAGTGGCCATGTTGTTATAGGCATCGAGGCCGATATAGATTGGGCCGACATTGGTGGTTCAGGGACAGGCCCTGTCAGTTTTTTGGGTACCGCTGGGACAGGGACCCTTTCATCCAGTTTTTCATCAGTTAGTACGCTCAGGACGCGGGTGGGCTACGCCCAAGATAATTGGCTTTTCTACGGCACCTTCGGACTTGCCGCAGTATATGGATCGTCTTCGTTCTCCCAAGGTGTTGGCATTCTTTGCAACACAGCCACCACACCAACGTGTAATTCAAAATCCGCGTTGCATGCCGGCTTAGCTGCCGGAGCCGGTGTTGAATACGGCTTCACGCCAAACTGGAGCGCGAAGCTTGAATATATTTGGGTGGGCGCAAGCGCTGGCAATACAATGTACGAAAATATGGTGCGGGCTGGCCTGAACTATCGCTTTGGCGGGAATTGACGACCACTAGGCGGTAGGCGGCCAGCCTGATCAAATACGCTAGCCAATATATTCAGAGCCCAGAATGGATCTTGTCTGTTCGGTGTCGATGTGCCGCCGCAAGCCAATGGACTAGACTGACTTAGTGTCCATCGTTCTTGAGCGTAAGTTTTGTTGAAAAAAGTCAAAAGATTGGGTCTTATCGATTGTAGAGGAGATCTGAAAATCAACAGGTCGTTGCTGCGCGGCGTGCTGCGCGACTGGCACGCGGGGCGATTGTTCTTCTGTGCTCAATTTTGACTACTCCCCGTTTTTGCCGTGGTCAATTTTGAACATAAAACGCCGATGAATGGGCGCATGAATTCAAATAAATTAAAACCCATAGGCATCGGGTTCAAACAAGGCGCGGCGAGTTTCCGCGCACCTGAATTTATATTGGGCTAAAGGGAGCGACAATATGCGCAAAACGTTAATCTTGGTTGCAAGTGTTCTGTCAATTTCGGTCTCAAGCGCTCAAGCTCAGGTAGACCTTAGCGCATATGCCGACGCAAACGGCTTTATCAATGTCCAAACCCTGACCTGCGCTCAGCTCGCAAACACGTGGCAAGGTGATGCCGATAGGCTCGCCACATGGTACAGCGGTTGGTACAACGGGCTCGCAAAAAAACACTACATGGATCTTAGAAAAGGAAAAGAAGCCGAGCATGAGGTCATTGTGTATTGCAAGGCCCATCCCGAACTACGGATTATTCAAGCAATGGAAGTTGTTTTCAAGAGCATGAGAGAAAGACTCGGAATCAAAGTGAAATAGCGTCGCCGCAAAGACAGACAAGCGCCCATACGCTCGGGCAAAGAGAGGATGATCGAAATGTTGAATTATCGCATTGCCTGCATGGCCGCCGCCCTCGTTGGCTTGCTCTGCGCTCCACAATCGAGCTTTGGCCAGTCGTCGACGACCAACATGCCGCCGCACGTCCCATTGCAAAAGACGATCGGCCACGCCAAGCCGGAAGTCGTGCCGTCACTCATTGTCTTCAACGCACGAGGTGCCAACCTGCAGGGTAACAAGCTGGTCTTGAGCGGTATTGCGACGAACGCAATCATATTTGCCGATCGACCCGTGCGCGCCGCCGGACATGATCTAACAGCACACGTGGTGGAAGACTGGGCAAAAGGCAGCGACAACTTCGCTAAAGACCCGCCGAACGCGACTGTGTCCGGTTTCACCAAGGATGGATCACATGTGAAGGATGCCGTCGTGGTATTGAAATCCCCCAAGCTTGAGGGAGATAAGCTTACCTTCGACGTCGAGGTGCTTGAGGGCAATCTTACCGGAGCTGACGGCGCAGCCGCGGTGTTCATCGACATCATCGGCAGGCCGCTGACGCCGATGTCTTATGCCGGCGTTGCGCGCCGGACTGCGTATCGCGGAGCCTACTACGCAGGCGCTGCCGCGGCAGCCGGCGCCGCCGCAGCCTATTATCACCCCTATTATCGGCCGCCCTGCGGCTACTACCCGTATCCGCCGTGCTATTGAAACGAAGCACAGCAACGCATCGGATTTAGTGCTATGAAAATCAACCGCATCATTCTTTCGACCACAGGTCTTTTGGCCCTCGGTATTGTCTCGGCATTGGCTCAGCAGGTCACAGGTGTCCCGGGTACGCCCGAGGCCACCACCACAATCACCGGAAAGCAAATTCCTCCGCCCGAACCAAGTTTCGGCGGGGTGATCAAGGAGAAGGCTTCGGAGTCGAAGGCCTGGTGGCCGCCGCGCGTCGTGCCGCCGAAGGGCGCCCCCAACGTGCTGCTCATCATGACGGACGACCAGGGCTTCGGCGCACCAAGCACCTTCGGCGGCGTCATCCCCACGCCTGGCATGGATCGCATCGCCGCACAGGGGCTGCGCTACACAAATTTCCACTCTACATCGCTGTGCTCACCGACGCGGGCAGCGCTCATCACGGGCCGCAACCATCACTCGGTGGGCAACGGGGTGATCGGTGAAATATCGACGGGCTTCCCGGGTTACGACTCAATTATCCCGATCGACAAGGGCACTATCGGCACAATCCTGAAGGCGAACGGCTACGCCACTTCGTGGTTCGGCAAAGACCACAACACACCCTCGTTCCAGTCGAGCCAGGCCGGGCCGTTCGAACAGTGGCCCAACGGCATGGGCTTCGAGTATTTCTACGGTTTTGTCGGTGGCGATGCCAGCCAGTGGCAACCGAACCTGTTCCGCAATACGACCGCCATCTATCCTTTCCGAGGCAATCCGAGCTGGAACCTGGAGACGGCGATGGCTGACGAGGCCATCCACTACGTCAAGCAGCTCAAGGAGATTGCGCCCGGCAAGCCCTGGTTCGTCTATTACGTGCCGGGCGCCACCCATGCGCCGCATCATCCGACGCCCGAGTGGATCGAGAAGATCAGCGCGATGCACCTCTTCGACGAGGGCTGGAACAAAATACGTGAGAAAATCTTCGCCAATCAGAAGCGCTTGGGCATCATGCCCGAAAACGCCAAGCTAACGCCTTGGCCGAAAGAACTTCCGCAGTGGGATTCCCTCGGCAGGTTGGAGAAGAGGCTCTTCATCAAGCAAGCGGATGTCTATGGGGCCTATCTCGCTTATGCCGACCATGAGATCGGCCGTCTCATCCAGGCGGTCGAAGACCTCGGCGAGCTCGACAACACCCTGATCATCTACATCGGTGGCGACAACGGCGCGAGCGCCGAAGGCATGCTTAACGGCACGCCGAACGAGTTCACCACCTTCAATGGCGTCGCCGTGCCGGTGAAGGCCCAATACCTCTGGTACCCGTTCTGGGGGTCGGACAAGACGTTTCCGCACTATGCGGCCGAATGGGCCTGGGCGATGGACACGCCATTCAAGTGGGTGAAGCAGGTGCCGTCACACTTCGGCGGAACCGCGCAGGGCATGGCCGTGTCCTGGCCCGGCCACATCAAGGACCTGGGCGGCATCCGCCGCCAGTTCAGCCACGTCATCGACATCGTGCCGACCATCCTCGAAGCGGCTGGCATTCCGCAGCCCGATACGATCAACGGCATTAAGCAGCATCCCATCGAAGGGGTAAGCATGGCGTACACGTGGGACAAGGCGAACACCAATGCTCCGACCCGGCATACCACGCAATACTTCGAGATGCTTGGCAATCGCGCCATCTATCACGACGGATGGATCGCGGCCACGACGCCGGCGACTCTGCCGTGGGAGTTGAGCAACAATCCGCCTCCGGATGTGATCACCGGCTACAACTGGGAACTCTATCAAGTCAGTGAGGACCCCACCGAGTACAACGACCTCGCCACCAAGATGCCTGGCAAACTCAAGGAGTTGCAGGATCTCTTCTACTCCGAGGCGAAGAAAGTACAACGTGCTGCCGCTCGATAACACCACGCTGGCGCGTTGGAATACGCCGCGCCCGAACCTGACGGCGGGACGAACCGAATTCACCTATTCGGGCGAACTGTCTGGCACGCCGGCCAGCGCGGCGCCGAATATCCTGAACAAGTCCTACACCATCACGGCCGAGCTCGAGATCCCCGAGGGTGGCGCAGAGGGAATGATCGTCACCGAAGGCGGACGATTCGGCGGCTACGGCCTGTTTCTGAGCAAGGGCATAGCCGGCATTCGTCGGGGCAGGCCGGTGTTCCTCTACAACCTGCTGAACCTCAAGCGGACGATCTGGTCGGGACCCACGTTGACCGCCGGCAAGCACACCATCGTCTTCGACTACAAGCCCGAGAGTCCCGGTCTGGGCAAAGGCGGCACGGGTGTATTGTCGGTGGACGGCAAGGAGGTGGACCGGAAATCAATGGAGCACTCCATGCCGATCACGTTCCCTGAAGACGAATCCTTCGACGTCGGCCTGGACACCCGCACCGGGGTCGCAATGCTGGAGTATCGCTACGATGTCCCGTTCAAGTTCACTGGCAAGATCAAAAAGCTGACGTTCAAGCTCGAACCAGAGCTCAAGGCGGCACCGACGTCGAAGGCGGAACTGGGACCCACCATGAAAGCACCGGAGCCCGATCCTATTGACGAAACGAAGCACTAGCGGCTTCCAGCAATTGTCGAGAGAAGCGCCGGCGCAAAAGACTTGAGTGAGATCGGGGCAATGAAAAAGACGTTGGTCTTCACCGCTGTCGCCGAAGTGGCTACCGGGTTGGGGTTGCTGATTGTTCCCTCGTTCGTCGGGCTGATTTTGTTGGGGGAGGAACTGACCGGCATCGACATACCGGTTGCGCGCGTGGCCGGCATCGCCCTGATTGCTTTAGGGATCGCTTGTTGGCCGGGCCCGCCGCTGGTCGGCATGTTGATCTACAGTGCAGTCGTCACGCTGTATCTTGCTTACCTCGGTTTCGCAGGCGGGTTTGCAGGCGTCTTGCTTTGGCCCGCGGTCGCGCTTCACGCAGTCCTGTCGATCCTTCTCGGTCGCGCCTGGCTCACGACTGAGGCGAGATAAAGAGGTAGTCAAATTTTCGGGTCAGGACGGACCTTAAAAAATGTCTGCTTATGGCACTTAGCGGACATTCGCGGCACTGCAATAATTTGTCCGCTATTAGACCAACAGCGGACATTGCGTGCTGTCGAGACGGAATTAAATAGGACCGGGCCGTGCGGCGCGGGGATGCGTACTGCTAAATTTCTAACCGACCACCAAACAACGCTTGGAAAGATTGCGCGTGCTGCGGGTCGGCAAAGCTATAAATCTCAAACCAGCGGTCGTCCGTAAACTCTGACCGGGCGCGTTGTGGTTGGCCAATCTGAGCGAGAAAGACAATTACCAAGTCAAGATTTTTGCCACCGACATCCTCCGCTGGCACAATTACACGATATGGATATTCGCGCTCGATTATACTGCGCGGTGGTTGGCCTCTGGCGCGTGTCAAGCTGCCACTCTGTCTAATAGAGTCGCGTCGTCTCCGTCCGCTCGCGAACTGTTCACGCGCTTGGACACTGGCCACATCTGCAGCATTCGTTCCGGTGCTGGCTTCAGGATTTCCGTTCCCGCTTTGCCTGAAAGCCAAGGCCCGAATTGATTGGGCGAGAGGAGAACGGGCATTCGATCATGTATCTTGGCAACAAACCTGTTCGGCTCGGTAATTATCATAGTGCAAGACTTGATGGTTTTGCCGCTGTCTTTTTCCTTCCATTCATCCCACAGCCCGGCAATTGACAGGACGGGGCTGTTTTTGGACGTGAAATAATATGGCTGCTTGCCATCCGGCGTGGTCTGCCACTCGTAGTAGCCCGACGCTGGAATAATGCAGCGATTGCGCTTGAAGGCCGCGCGAAACATTGGTTTTTGAGCAACCGTTTCAGCGCGCGCATTGAAGGTCGCCAGCCTCATTTCCTTGAACGATTTGCTCCACCAACCAGGTACGAGGCCCCACCGCATTTGCTCAAGCGTTCGCTTGCCGTCGCGCTCTAGCACGACGTCAATCGTAGTGGTGGGGCAGATGTTGTATCGCGGCTGGAGATTCGATGGCGGCGATGGATCAGTGAGCCGGTAGAGCGCCACCAGCTCGCGCCATGTATACATTCGGGTAAAGCGGCCGCACATGCGGGGTACTATATCGCAGAGCCATGATTGGCGCTTGTGTTGGCGAGGGTCTTGGGGGACTTGGATTTGCGTTGGGTATGATCGGTTATTGGCACAAAGCGGACATTTCAACCGCGCCTGTGTTTGACCGCTTTTGGGCAATAGCGGACATGCGTCTTGCGTCCGCTCGCTACGCTAACAATTTGCGCGCGGCGTCGGCCAGTTCGGCGCGATCATCGCCACGCGGAAACAGGTGCCCGTATCGGTCGAGCGTCATCACAATTGACGAATGCCCGAGCAGCTGCTGAACGACCTTGGCCGGCAACTCGCGCCCGCCTCGATCTTTGGGATTGACGCACCAACTCGCGAAAAAATGTCGGAAAGAATGCAGGGCATATTTCGACTTGCCCTTCTTGTCGACCACGCCGGCGGCGAGCATCGCGGGCATCAGGCTACGCAACATGTTCGCGTGGTGGTCGAACGCGCCCGTCGAGGTCGGAAACACAAGATCCTGCCCGGGCGGACAGCGTATCTTCCATGCCATCAACGCCGGAACCAGCACGACCGAGTCAAGCGGTATAGTGCGGCGGCTGGATGCAGATTTCGGCGGGCCGATTTCGTTGTAGCGGTCGGCGCGCTGGCGCACGTGCAGTTCGCCGGCCTTCAAGTCGACATCGGCCCAGCGCAGGCCGCGCAGCTCGCTTGCCCGCAAGCCCGTCAGGGCCGCGGTCAACAGCAGCGCACGCTGTTTCGTGTCCTTAGCGACGTCGATGAGGCGCTTGACCTCGGCGGGCGTCGGGATGTCACGCCCCACCTCCAACTTGCGCTCGTGGCGCTTGTCCCTACCGATTGACACGCCACCCGCCACGTCCGCGTGCTTGGCTGCTTTGAGCAACGACTTGAAACTGGTTAGCACCTTCCGCGCCATTGGCCGGCCCAGTTTCAGTAGCAGGTCATCGCGAAAGTCCTCCACCCTCTTCGGTGTCAGTTGCGCCAGCTTGAGCCTACCGAGCCTCGGGACGATGTGCAGGTCGACATGCTGGCGATATTGCCGGACCGTGGTCCGCTCCCGGCCGTCAGCTTCGACGCCCCTGATCCAGCTTTCCGCAGCCTCCGTGACCGTGGCGCTAGTGCTCGGCGCAACGTGAACACCGCGGCGCACGTCGACGCGTACTGTTGCGTGATAGGCGTCTGCATCCTTCTTGCGCTCGAAGGTCTCGATGTGCCGCTTGCCGTGTTGGTCCGCGTAATCGGCGATCCACGCCTCGCGTGCCTCGCCTTGCCGCGTTCTCCAGCTGCGTTTTCGGACCGACATTTTTGCTTCCCCGCCCCGTGTAGCCATTGGCAATGTGTTGCATTATGTCGCAATCAGTCCGCTTGTCAATAGAAAGGCCGCTGGCCCGCGCCATTGCGGCGCCCGGCAAGGGCGGAACCGTTTCGCCCGCGCCAACGCACGGGCGGGCCGCGTTGCGGGCGCCCGGGTGGCCTCGATCGCGCACGGTCGTTGCGGGCAGCCGGAGCGGGAATGTGTGCGAGCAAGAGGCGCAAAAAAGGGAAATTTTCGGCCTGGTCGCATCGAATGCCGGTTACCGTAAGGTGGTAACGTTACATTTAAATTCATGCTGTTGATTAATAGGGCGTGTCGCTGGCTACTTCGAGTGCTTCCGGGCATTCGAACCCTGACGGGGCGCTTGAGACGATGTACGCCGGACCACGCGCGGCAGCACCTGGGGCGATGGCCGGATTTCCGAGCCCCTGAGCGTTCCGCGCGTCTACTCTGAGCCGCACATCCACATTTAACCGTGGTGCAGCGCTTTTGCGCGCGCCCAAAATGTGGATGCACATCATGCCTTCAATCAAATTGAGCGACGACCTGCTGACCGGCGCGGGGCAGATCGCCGAGTTTACCGGCTGGCCGGTCCGCAAGGTCTATTACGAAGTTGCGCAGAACCGCTTGCCCGCCTTCAGGGTCGGCGAAACGATCTGCGCGCGAAAGTCGGAGATCGCCACCGCGCTCTCGTCGGCCGCTCGCGCCGAGCCCGCCCACGCTGCTGCGGGGTAATGCTCGAAACGATAAGCCCCGCGCACCGGATGGCGACCGGTGGCGGGGCGGGATTTGCGGAGCGGCACAGCAGCCTCTCAGTTCCCGCCTATAGTCAATCGCGCGCCGAAAATCAACCGCCGCGCTGGAAGCCATGCGTCTGCGCGCCCGACGAGGCGATCGTTGTGCTGCGCCACGACGGCGGCCATCGCTGGACCGTCAACACGCCGGCCGGCCCGCTCCGCCTCTGCACGCGCGACCTGCTGGCGTTCGGCTGGTTCCGCCGCCGGGCAGCGCTCAAGCTCGGCCTCTTCCTCGATCGGCGCCCCTCGGCCGACGAATGGTTTCGCATTCTCAATGAGGCAATGGCCCCGCTGCGCGCATGTCGCGCCGATGGTCGCGGTCCTCGGGCCTGCCCAAAGGTGGTGTTGTCATGAACGCAACATCGGATTTGCGCAAATCCGTGCGCTCCGCCGGTTTTATGCCGGTGCCGGTCGATGGTAAGAAGCCGACGCTCGACGGTTGGCAGACCAAGCTCGACGTCAGCGACGCTGAGATCGACGCTTGGGAGCAAGATTTTCCCTATGCGGTCAACACCGGCTTTTTGTGCCAATGCGCGCCGGCGTTGGACATCGACATCCTCGACCAGGAAGCCGCGGTCGCCGTCGAGCAGTTGGTGCGCGAGCGCTTCGAGGACCTCGGCCGAATCCTCGTGCGCACTGGCCGACCGCCCAAGCGGTTGATTTCCGTTCCGCCTGCGCGGCGACCCATTCAAGAAGAACGCCGCCGATCTGATCTCGCCCAGCGGCAAAAACGAAAAACTTGAATTGCTGAGTGAAGGCCAGCAATTCGTCGCGTTCGGCGTTCACCCGGACACGCGGCAGGACTACTCGTGGGCAGGCGGCGAGCCGGGCGCCGTGCGGTATGCGGAGTTGCCGCCGATCACCGAGGACGAGGCGCGGCAGCTTATCGATGACGCAGCCGAACTATTGGTCCGCGACCACGGCTACTCGCGTCGCAGCAAGGGCAACGGCAAGATCACCGCGCCTGCGCACCTCGCCCAGTGTGTAATGAACGGCCACGGCCTGTCCCATGATCCGGATGACCTGCCGGCCCTGCCGGATCGCGCGGAGGTCATCGCCGCCCTCGGTGTCGTTCCGTCCGATGGCTACGACGTGTGGTTCCGAGTCGGTTGTGCGCTGCAGAACACATTCGGCGATTCCGCGTTCGACATCTTCGACGTGTGGTCGAAGAAATCTCCGAAGTGGGACGCGCGCGAATGTCAGAAACAATGGCGCGCATGCGTCGATTACAATTTCCATGCCGGCACGATCTTCCACTACGCCGACCAGGCCGCTCCCGAATGGCGCAGTCAGTACGCCGAAACATCGCGCGAGACGCCAGATGCGCGGAACAACAGCGAGACCCGCGACGCGCCACTGATCCTTAGCAGCGCGGACTTCGTGGCCGGCTTCGTTCCGCCGGACTACTTGATCGACGGCCTCGTGCAGCGGAGGTTCCTCTATTCGATGACGGCGCCGACCGGTGACGGCAAGACGTGCGTCGCCATGCGCATCAGCGCGCACGTCGCGCTCGGGCTGCCGCTGGCAGGCCGGGAGGTCGAGCAGGGAAAAGTTTTGTTCCTGGCCGGCGAAAATCCCGACGACGTGCGCATGCGCTGGATCAAGTTGTGTGAGGAGATGGAGATCGACCCGCACACTAACCAGGTGTTTTGGCGGGCCGGAAGCCTCTCACTATCCAACAAGGAACTGCGTCGCCGGATCGACGCCGAGACGGCGGCGCACGGTCCGTTCGCGCTGGTCGTGGTCGACACGTCGGCCGCATTCTTCGAGGGTGATGATGAGAACAATAACGCGCAGATGGGGGCACACGCACGCATGCTGCGCTCGCTGGTGAACGTTGCCGGCGGCCCGACGATCCTGGTTACCTGCCATCCGACCAAGAACGCCAACGCGGACAACTTGCTGCCGCGCGGTGGCGGCGCGTTCCTCGCCGAGGTCGACGGCAATTTGGTCTGCCAGAAGCAATCCGACGGGCAGATCGTCGAGCTGCACTGGCACGGCAAATTCCGCGGCCCCGACTTCGCGCCGATCCCATTCAAGATAACGGCCGGGACCAGCGAGCGCCTGAAGGACGGCAAGGGCCGCCCGATCTGGACGGTCACGGCTCGGCCCGCGACGGATAACGAAAAGGCCGACGCGGAGAACACAGCCCGGCGTCGCCAAGACGAATTGCTGGTGGCCATGCTGCGGCATTCGGAGGCGTCGCTCGCAAACCTCGCCTGCGCTGCTGGCTGGACCTACAAAAGCGGCGCACCGAACAAGACGCTGGCCAATCGAACCATGCAGACGCTGAAGGTGGACGGGCTCGTCGAAAGGAAACGCGGTCAGTGGCACCTGACCAAGTCTGGCAGGGTGGCCGCGAGGGCCGCCGGTGGGCCGATTTGAGCGCCGTTTTTGTCGTTTCAGGCCTGAAACGATTTTGGGCGATTTTCACCAATTGTTTCAGTGAAACGATTTGTGAAACGATTTGAGGGGGTCAATGTGGAAAGTGGTTGAAGAACAACAGCTTGTGCGCCGTTTCAATGAAACGGTCGGCCGAAACGATGATACTTCAGATCATCGTTTCGATGCCGTTTCGTTTCACTTACTTTCCCTAGGGGGTCAGGATGAAACGATTGTAGTTCTGAACTAAACAACCACGTGGGGACTGCCCTCGCTCTTGGACCGGCTGCCCGTCAATGGCCAGGCCGCTGCAGCGAAAAAAATCTGGCGCGCCGCCGCCCCTCGCGCCCGCCGCTAGGGCTAGCGGACTACATATCCGCTATTCGCAAATAATGTCCCTGATTTTCGCCGATTTCTGATATCATGTCGCGTGTATGTCGCGTCACAGGTCGCCAAAGGGGTTTGAAAAATGGCCTCAGATTGCATCGATGTCGCCGATCGACCGCCGGCCACTAAGAGCCGCGTGACGAACGGCCACGACCTCCTGCCCGGCATCGACGGCCGCAGCGCGACGGCCCGGCGCTACCGCGACATCCTGGCAGCCCTCACGAGCGACCAGGGCGGCGCTGATCGCATTTCCGAGGCCCGCACGCAGTTGTGCCGCAGGTTTGCGGCAGCCGCGTGCCTCGCAGAGGCAGTGGAGGCCAAGCTCGTCGGCGGCGAGCCCATTGACCTTCAAGAGCACGCGCTGCTCGCGAGCACGCTGGTTAGGCTCGCGCAGCGGATCGGCATCGATCGGCGCGCGCGCGAGATCGTGCCGTCGATCGAGCAATATATCGAAGTCAAGTATTCAAAAACCGATCGTGCCGACGCGGAGGCCGCTGCCGAATGAACGCCGCCTCCCCCATCACGGTCGAAGAAGCCATGGTCGATCGGATGCTGCTCGGCGCCGCGCTGGGCGACCCGGCCTCGTGGCAGGCGTGGCGAGGCGTGCTGAAGGCCACGTTCGGGCTCGCCCTCGACGAGGACGAGGCGCGCGCCTTCGCCGCAGTTGCTGGCAGTCGCAATCAGCCGCCCAAGCGCGTGCGCGAGCTGTGGGCAATCATCGGGAGGCGCAGCGGGAAGAGCCGCATCGCCGCGCTCGTCGGCGCGTTCATTGCCGCGCTCGTCGATCACACGGGAAAACTCTCCCCCGGCGAGGTCGGCTACGTGCTGATTCTCGCGGCCTCCAAGTCGCAGGCGAGCGTGGTGTTTAATTACTGCCGCGCGTTCTTTGAAACCTCTCCGCTGCTGCGTCAGCTCGTGCAGGACGTCACCAGCGACGAAATTCGGTTGGCGAATAATATTGTTCTAGCCGTACACGCCAACTCGTCCCGCACGGTGCGCGGCCGCACGCTGCTCGCCTGCATCTTTGACGAGGTGTCGTCCTGGCGCGATGAAACCTCGGCGATGCCCGATGTCGAGACCTATCGCGCCGTGCTGCCCGCGCTGGCGACGACGCAGGGGATGCTGATCGGAATCAGCACCCCGCACGCGCAGCGCGGCCTGCTCTACAATAAATACCACACCACCTTCGGTGAGAACGACCCGAACGTCCTGGTTGTGAAGGCACCGACGACGGCGTTCAACCCGACTATCGACTTAAAGGCCATCACCGACGCGCACGTCGAGGACCCTGAGCTAGCGGCCGCCGAATGGGAGGCCGAGTTCCGCAGCGACCTGTCAACTTATATCGAGCGCACGACGGTCGAGGCTTGCGTCGAGCAGGACGTCACGGAGCGCGCACCGTCTCGCGGCTTCACGTATGCCGCGGCCTCCGACCCATCGGGCGGCGAGCGCGACAGCTTCGCCTTTGCCGTAGCTCATCGTGAAGGCGACAAGGTCGTGCTCGACGTGGCCCGCGAGATCAGGGCTCCGTTCGACCCCAGCGAGGCGATGAGCGAGATGGCCGGTATCCTCGCGCGTTACCGTTGCCGCGCTGTCACTGGCGACGCCTACGCGGCGGGCTGGGTCGTATCGGAGGCCAGGCGCTACGGACTGAATTACCGCCACTCAAAACGGAACCGCTCGCAAATTTACTTGGACGCCCTGCCACTGTTCCGCACCGGCCAGGCCGTCCTGCTCGACCAGCCGCGGCTCGTCAATCAGATCGCGCAACTGGAGCGCCGCGCAATGCGCGGTGGGCGCGACAGCATCGACCACGCACGCGGCGCCGCCGACGATCTCGCGAACGCTGCGAGCCTTGCGCTCGTCCTCGGATACGAGCTGCGGTCCGGCAATCGCGAAGTGCGCGCGTCGGACATCGTTGTCGAGGGCCTGGCCAACTTCAATCCGCACAATTACGCGCTCGTCGACGAGCGCCGCGACTGGAGGAGCCTCAACTGATGCCCAAACCATTCCGCCCCACGCCCCAACATGGATTGATCCGGCGCGAGCCGACGCAGTTGCTTATGAACGACCACGTCGTCGTCGTGCCGCCCGCGCTGCCTCTCGCCGATGCAGTCGCCGACGACGACTTGCTGTCAGCGTCGTATACGCACCTGCGGGCCGGCGATCGCGTTCACCTGCTGCGCTTCGCCGACGACACGCACCAGCGTCTGGTCGAGCGTGCGCAGCTCGTCATCGTGCAGTCGACTTCCCGCGGCGTCGATTTCAAGCTCGTTGGAAAACTCGAGATCATGCCCGTGCCGGCCGAGCGCGAGCGCACGGCTGAGGAGAAATTGACGATCGTCACCAGGCCGCATCCTGGCTTCAAAGTTGCGCCGGACACCACAGTGCAAAACCCAGGTACCGGCCGGGAGCGCACGTTCACGACCTGGCGTGTTGAAGACAGCGAAAATAAGACGATCGAAAGCTTCACCAATCAGCGGGCTGCTCAAGAATTTCTTGACTCGTAGGTGAAGTCGTTTCCGGACTTCGTCGCGTTGGACAGCGCCGGCAAGGAGATTTCGCCACGCTTCCGCGAAAAAAAATCCGCCGAGCAATGGCTCGCCCAGGAACATCAGCGGCGCACACAGGAGGCTGCGTAAATGACTGATCAACACCGAATGACGGCATGGCACCGCCTGACCCAACAACTGCGACGACATCTCCCGGGCTCGCCCGGCTACACCGATGACGCCTTCCAGGCCTCGCTGCAAAACAACTTCGAGCGCGCCTACGATCCTGAACGGCCGCACGCCGCCGCGGCACAGAAGGAAATTGACCGGTTGATGAATGACGTGCCCCCGGGCTCCCCCGCCTACGGCGCTCCGGCACATCAAGAACGGCTCAAGCAGCTTTTCTCACTAGTCGCAGGCGACGATCCTCCCGTGCCGGGCATTCTGCGATGAGCGATGCGCATCCCGATCTCGGCGACCTGCTGGCGACGCCGGAGGGCGCGCGCGCCTGATAGCAACTATGGGCAATGCGCAGATGCCGGTTTCGCTTTCTGCTGAGCCGCGCCTCGTTGACGTCGTCATTGGCAAGGTAATGGGCCTCGCTGGCGGGCCGGACCTGCTCGCGAAGGCTCGCGCTGAGATGATCCACTCCGCCTCGGAGCACGACGTCAAGAGTGCGGTGGCGCAGCAGTGGGGCAAACAGGCCTTCAACGCGGCGATCTCCGATCTCCTACAGCGCGCAAATGAATTGTTGGCACCGACCATAGGCCATATGCCGGTTCGCGGCCTCGGCGCGCAGGATTCTTCATCACCCCACATCGCAGACATCGCGCGGCGTATTTTTAACCGACTTCGCGGCGTCGAGCGGTACTAGGGAGCAAGCCGCTGCGGAACGGGGCGCGAGCCGTCGTCTCCCGATAGGGTATCGAGGTCCGCACTTAAACGAATGAGTTGATCTGTGTCCCCGATTGGCGCTCGCCGGGAACATTATCGAGAGCGGCAACATACGCACCAGGTAGCGCGCGATGGGGACGGTCGGCTATCAGCGCTATGAAAATCGCCTTCTAGGTATTCTGCCACCGTGATCGATGAACATCGACTTTGGTCACGCCGAACCATATAATTTTTATTAAGCTGGGCGATTGGAGGAGGGCATTCCCGTGCTCGACAATTCAATTCGAAGAGTTCCCAAGGCTACCTATGTTCCACTCCAAGTAAACCGGCCTTCCGTTTCCAAAGGATTAGCCGTCATAAAATTTGGATTTGTTAGCAACCTCGGACTTCAACGAGGCGAGGTCGTTCGGGTGCAAAGAGGCATTCAATCCGTATCATCGCCACATCAAAAGCTGGCTGAAGCTAACGACTTTCCATGGGATAAGCTGCAATCATTTGAAGGAAAACCCCTACCTAGCCAACTGCCTGCCCCAAGTATCTTTGCCAACGTGCCCACTGAATTGTTGATTCAGTTCGGAGATGCTCTCTTGACGTTCCGACAGCAGATGGCGAATGAATTGCGTAATTCCGATACATCGCTGTATGACCTGCATCTTGGCGCGACCGCTGTTCACGGCTTTAAGAACCACGTTTCGGCGTCTCCGATAGGGCTATTAAATCTCGAAAGAATCGAGATGACGCCCGCTGGCATTGAGCGCGGCGAATTGGTTGCGACAATTCCGTTGGCTCCGAATGAGACTACATCCGTTACACACAAGGAATGGTCGGTAACTACGAAAGAGTTTACTTCAATTGTTACCAACTCATTGGAGGATTACAGCGAAACTGGCGTTACTGAAAACACTGATCTTTCTCAATCGACCGATGCGCAAGTTCAGCATAGCAATCAATTCAATATCAACTCTACCGTATCCGGAAGTTACGGTCTCGTCACCGCGACGGTTGCAACTCAATTTGGATCGCAGGACTCAATTTCAGAGTCGGCTAATCAAAGTCGCAGACACGCGATTGAGACCACACGCAAAGCGTCGTCGCGCGTAAAGCAAGAGCACAAAATTAGCATTTCGGCGACTACGGTCACTGGAACATCGGAGACAACTACCAGAACGCTACAGAATACGAGTGAAACCGATCCAATACGGATCGACTACTTTAGCATGATGAGGAAATGGAGGGTCGGTTTATATCGCTACGGTCTGAGACTGACATATGACATTGCGATACCGGAGCCCGGAGCAACGCTACGCGATGCGTACAAGGAACTAGATGAACTGCAGCAACTAGCCGCGCAAAATTTTGAATTTCCTCTCAAACACTCTGACATCGATGAAACCTCTTATTTGGGGCATGCGGATCATTATGGGGCGCAGGTTCCACCACCACCAACAGTGACCTTGATCCAGATACTCGGTGGGCCGGTGCCAGGACTGACCAACAACGACGACGATACAAATTGGCACTTCAACCAACTGACATTTACAGTGGCGGAGGGCTATGAAATCTCAAATGTGACCGTCGAAGTATTTCTTAGCAACGTAGACAATGCCCGCCAGTTTTATGTGTTCGGCAGCGGTCAAGCCGAAGATCTGCCACCACACGCTCCCAACAAGACTGTAGATCTGACGGTTTATAACCAATTTATGTTGGGTCGCCGTGGCAATCAGACCATCACGTACTTTGTTCAAAATGCAGGGGTAGGTGCCGTAACGTTTACAGTCCGACAAACTCTTACTAACGAAGCGCGCGGACAATGGGTTACGCAAGTCTGGAATGCTTTGTACAACGCTGCCCAGGCATATTTTCTTGCAACTCAACAATCCATTGCAGCAAAGATTCAAGCCATTCAAGAGAAACTTACGAACGTTGACACTCTTACGCTGCGTCGCGAAGAGAACGATGAGATTATGAAGGGCGTGCTGCGTTGGCTGCTCGGCACGCAGTTTGATTTCATGCCCAAGGATGTTGCTGACCTAATCACGAATTCTGGCGGGGACGTTGTGCATGGCGTGAACTTCACCGGTAATGCACTCGGTTTGTCTACCACGCAATGGACCACGATGTTTCAGTACCAGGAGATGATCAAGTTCATAAACGAAGCCATTGAATGGGAGAACGTTCTATTTTTTTTGTATTCGTATTTTTGGGACATTCCCGGCAGTTGGGAGTTCATTCGACAAATTCGGCATCCGGACGCGCGCCGGCAAGCGTTTCTACGCGCTGGCAGTGCTCGCGTGGTGCTGCCAGTCAGAAAGGGCTACGAGCAAGCTTGGATGTCGTTTGTTGAACTCGGCGATTTTGTAAGCGTGTTGCCGCCCCAACATCCATACATGACTATTGCGCAACAAATTCAAGCATATGACCAAACCAATTATCCAGGCATTCCCCCTGCAAATCCAGGTGGGCAAGCTAGTCTGCAGCAATCGGTTGCGACCGTATCGGCAAGTAAATTGATAGCATCCGCTGACCCGGTCACCATTGAGGTGGATTCAAGTCTAGGGTTTCTAGTTGGCAATAAGGTCGTAATCGATACTTACGATTCAGGTAAGCAGGAAGCGCAAACAGTGACAGGGATACCAGACGGAACTCACATCAACGTGGAGTCCCTTGGGAATTCTCATGATGGGTCCGACAAACGATTTGCTGTGGTTCAGCCCGGGGAGACTGGGGTGCTGATTGCCGAGTGGTTCGAATATACTCCTACGTCTGGTACCGACATTGCAGTTACAAGCAATCTTGCGCAGATTGCGTAAGTCATGGGTGGACCAGATGCGCAGCAATTCCTGTCGTTTTGTCCGGGTCCGCTATTGACGCGTAATCCGAGTAGCGAGGAATGGAAGTGGGCAGAGTCATTGGTTGCGGAATACTTCCGACAGGATTTTGCTCGGCGGTTTGGCCCGCCATATCTTGTGCTCGGACAGTTGGATTACCTGACGCAACTCACGGGGCGAAAGACCATTGATTCCATTCTGACGCGAATGGCGCAGAACTTTCGTAATGAGTTAGCGAAGGTACCATTACGCAAAGATATTAGAAGCAACCGTCCAGGTGGGAGTCTGAGACCAGACGTTTTGGGGATTGCCGTCACCACTGGCGGGATTGTAATCGAATTGGTCGAAGTAACGACTTTCGGTCAAGCGGCGACGACCCTCGTTGAGGATGTGGAAAATAAGTTGCGGGCATTAAATGAGAAAGTTCTTACCGAGGATATCTCGGTACTTGAGAGCGACTACTATCAACGGTCAGGTGCCAGGACCGTACTAAGCGTAGGTCCTTCGCATTGGCGCCCACGCTGGGATCAAATGGTTTTTCCGTTACCACCAGTCAGTGGTGGGGCTGCAAATGACAACGCAATTTTGGAATGGATCTGTTATTGGCCGACCTATCGTTTCAACCCATCTGGCGCACCTAACTCGGCTGGTGTTGACGGGCTGATCCTTTACGAAATTCATCGCGTTCGTCAGCCTTCGCTGGTGCCTAAGGAGGTCTTGGATCGGCTTCGGGAAGAAGTGAGAAGGAAAGAAGCCCAAAGGCGGCTTGCAAATCGTCCCCTTACACTAACCCCGTGGGTCACCGAGGACTATTGGCAGACAAACAAAGGTGACAAGGACGCTCTATTATTAGTAGCTGGTATTGGCGGGATTGCGCTTTTAGGTCTATTGGCCTGGGCGCTATGGCCGGTGGTTGCTGCGACCGCAGTTGGGGCTTTGCCCGAAGGTGGGTTGGCTGCACTTATTGGGACGGCGGGTGAAGCGTCGATCACAGCAGAGACAGTTGGTGCTGCGACGACCGTAACCGCAAGAACGATGTCCATATCTGCGCAAGTTATGCAATCGTTGGGACGGCCGATCATTTTTGGTCCTGCAGCAGCCTTTTGACTTTCTGGGTATTCTCGAAGTTCCAGAGCGCCACCAGAACATCCTGGGATTGAACGCAGCGTTTATTGCGAAATTAAAAAAGCGGGCGATGGTAGGCGCCAGAAACTATGAAGAGACCCCGCACCTCCGTTTTTGTTGTTCCGAGGACACGCATCAACGCTGTCCGGCATCAGCGCCTGTGAGACAGATTTAACGGCTTGAGGAACGGAGGATTTCTGGCTCATCGTAACCATCGAGGAGTGGAGATGAGACAGAAATCCGTGCACCCTGAAATCGTCGTCTGAGCGGCTCGTAAAGAACATCCGTCGGGCCACCCGCAAACGCCATTCGTCCGAAGAGAAGATTCGGATCGTTCTGGATGGCCTGCGCGGCGAGTCCAGCATTGCTGAACTATGCCGCCGTGAAGGCATTGCCGAGAGCCTCTATTACGCCTGGTCCAAGGAGTTTCTGGAGGCCGGCAAGCGTCGTCTGGCGGGTGACACGGTGCGGGCCGCGACCAGTGGCGAGGTCAAGGACCTGCGGCGTGAGGCGCAGGAGCTCAAGGCGGTGGTGGCTGAACAAGCGCTGGAATTGCGTCTGCTTAAAAAAGCATGATCGCGGATGGGGGAGACGAGGAATGAGATACCCCGCCTCCGAGAAGCTGGAGATCATCCGTCTGGTCGAGCAATCCCATCTGCCGGTGCGCTGGACGCTGGCAAAGCTGGGTATCCAGCCTGCAAGGTTCTACCGCTGGTACGATCGCCTGCAGACCGGCGGCCCCGAAGCGCTGGAAGATAAATCACCAAGTCCGAAGCGCGTCTGGAACCGCATCCCGGACGCAATACGCGAGCGGATTGTTCAGTTGGCGTTGGATGAGCCGGAGCTATCCCCACGGGAACTGGCCACGCGCTTCACCGATACAGCCGGCTATTTTGTGTCAGAGGCTTCGGTTTACCGGCTGCTCAAAGCGCACGATCTGATCACCAGCCCGGCCTACATCGTCATGAAGGCAGCCGACGAATTCAAAGACAAGACGACGGCGCCAAACCAGCTCTGGCAGACAGACTTCACCTATCTCAAGGTGACCGGCTGGGGCTGGTTCTATCTCAGCACGGTGCTGGACGACTTCTCGCGCTACATCATCGCCTGGAAGCTGTGCACGACGATGAAGGCGCAGGATGTGACCGACACGCTGGATCTGGCTCTCGCAGCCTCAGGCTGTGACCAGGCGCGGGTCGTCCATAAACCGCGTCTGCTCAGTGACAACGGTTCCAGCTACGTCTCCGCTGATCTGGCGCAATGGCTGGAAGCTCAGAACATGGGACACGTTCGCGGCGCGCCCTACCATCCGCAGACACAGGGCAAGATCGAACGCTGGCATCAAACCCTCAAGAACCGCATCCTGCTAGAGAATTACTACCTGCCAGGCGATCTTGAGGCCAGCATTGGCCGGTTCGTCGATCACTACAACCATCGGCGCTATCACGAGAGCTTGAGCAATCTGACGCCGGCCGACGTGTACTTCGGGCGCGGTCAAACAATCCTGTTGGAAAGAGAAAGGATCAAACGCAACACAATCCAAAATCGTCGCTTGCAGCATCAAAACAAAGCCGCATAAACTAAAAGCAGATGAGCTGGTCGATCCCGTAGTTCACACCGCCATCTGTCTCAAAGCATTCGATGACGGACAAGAGCTGCGTCAACCAACGCATGGGCGGGCTTTGTAAGCGCCCGGTGGGGCCGCCTGGATGTTACCGGCCCTGCGACCTCCTCAATCGCGCCCCTCCATTAGGGTGCTCGCCGCGCCGTTCGATCTATAACGGGGATATCGCCTCGCCCGATCGGCGAGTGTGTCGCATCCATGTTGCGTGGAGCCGCCGCTACCCCTTGTAACTCATTGAAAATGCTTGGTACGATTTGCAACACATGCGACATAAAAATGGCCAGTTTTTGCACCGGCTAAAACAGTCTTCATCTAATGTTTTCAATGTGGTGGGAGAGGTAGGACTCGAACCTACGAAGGCGTAAGCCAGCGGATTTACAGTCCGCCCCCTTTGCCGCTCGGGACACTCTCCCCCAAAGCCGCAGCACCGTGTTGATCTCGAAAGATAAACGGCCGCATGCGTCGGCTGATCGGGATGCCGCGCTTTATGGGGAGGCAGCCCCCGCAAGTCAATGGAGGCTCGCCCGCCAACGGCGGATCGGCTAAGGCAGCCACCATGGCCCGAAGACCACCCCCTCGACCCCGTTCCGGCGCCAAACCGGGCGCGACCCGCGAGCAGATCGAGCGCCGCGAGCGCTTCGAGCGCGCCCGGCGCGAGAGCTTGCGCGGCGCGGCCGACGCTCCGGTGGTGATGTATGGCTGGCACACGGTGACGGCGGCGTTGCGCAATCCGGCGCGGCGCGTGCGCAAGCTGCTCGCCACCGAGAACGCCGCGCGCCGATTGGCCGACGAAGACTTCACCGTCAGGCCGGAGGTGGTGCGACCGGGCGCAATCGCCGAGCGGCTGTTGCCCGATGCCGTGCATCAGGGCCTTTATCTCGAGACCGATGCCCTGCCCTCGCCGCCAATCGAGGAGTTGCCAGCGAAGGGCGTGGTGCTGGTGCTCGACCAGATCACCGATCCGCACAATGTCGGGGCCATTTTCCGCTCGGCCGCGGCATTTGCGGCAACCGCCATCGTGACCACGCAGCGCCATAGCCCGGATGCGACCGGAGCGCTGGCCAAGGCCGCCTCCGGGGCGCTCGAACTGGTGCCGCTGGTCAACGTGCAGAACCTGGCGCGTGCGCTCGCGGCGCTTAAGGCGAGCGGCTTTCTGGTGGTCGGCCTCGACAGCAGCGGCGAAGCCGATCTCGCCGCGCTGGCGCTGCGCGAACCGCTCGCGCTGGTGCTGGGCGCCGAAGGCAAGGGCTTGCGGCAATTGACCAAGGAAACCTGCGACCACGTCGCGCGCATCGATCTGCCGGGCGAGATCAAGAGTCTGAACGTCTCGAACGCTGCGGCGCTGTCGCTCTTTGTCGCCGCGCGCCAAATTTCATAACGCTAGAAAGCGAAACGGCGAGCCGTTAGGCTCGCCGCCCGCGTCCCTCAAACGCGACAAACAACTGAAAATTATTGCATGGGCAGGTTGGCGTCGCCGCTGCCCCGCTTGCGGGTACTGCTACTCGTCAAGATTCTTTGCGGAAAGCGGGTCCGGCTTCACAAGCGTCGAATGATTTTGACCACGCGGCGCCGGCGGGCGATCGAATGATCGAAGCACCGCGGGCGGCAGGTTGTTTATGTACGCCCCGTCATTCGACCAGCGGCGCAAGTAAGTTTCCGCCGGCTTCGGCCGACCGGCAGGATGCGGTGTGGCGTGCCGTTTTCCGTAGTTTACGTGGGAGGGGAAATAGTGCCGGTTGCGCCACGGCGGCAGCCAATAGGCTCGCATGGTAACGCCCGGCTCGAAATCGTAGATGATCAGCGGCGCCGCCGGCTCAGCAATGACGGAATAAGCCCCGTAGGAGGCGTGGCCTTGAGCTTCGGGGCCGGCACGCAAATCCGCAGCGCCCACGCCGGCAACGCCGAAAACCAATATCGCCATGGCTACGAGCGCACGCATACAACGCAACTCCGAACCACGAAACTATCCGCAAGAAGTTTATACGAACGCTTTTCGCCGCCGCCCCCATTCGCGCGGTAGTATTAATCGCCGGGCCGCCGGCAAGGGCCTTGAAGTGGCCGGATTTCGCCGCATTATGACCGGGCCGACCAGCCCGCCTATCCACCCTACCCCAATAAAGTTAATCGTCTCGTGCCGTCCCGCCGATCGCCCCCACCCACCGTCAAGCCTGCAACGGCCTCGCGCGCCAGTTTCCGCCGGCGCTACAACGAGATCGAAGCACACCGCGACGCGTTGGTTGCGCGCCTCTCGGCGCTCGGCGACGCCTCGAAACGCCACCCCGGCTACCGGCGCGCGCTGACGCCTGCTCAATGAGACCTTCCGCAAGGAGAAGCTGGCGCAGCGGCTGGCGGTGCTGCAGGCCGCCGCCTGGCTGATCGACGTGCTGGAAAAGGTCAACTCGGTCACCTGATCGCGGCCCGCTGCCGCGCCGGCGCACCGGAATGGCCCCGGCCAGCGCCGTCCACCCCATGTCCGCAAGATGCGTCGGTGTGTCCTCGCGCCCACAACGGCTTGTGGCGCGGCGGCGACGCTGATAGCTGTCAGCGCGCAAGCACCGGCGAGCCGGGTTAGCTCAGGGGTAGAGCAGCGGTTTTGTAAACCGAAGGTCGGGGGTTCAAATCCCTCACCCGGCACCGGAAAACAGCGCTCCGGACCATGGGGAAAATAACGTTGAAGCCGGCCCCGGCCGGCCGTCCGGGACCTTGGAGGCCGTCGCGGACTGTGCCACACTGTGGCCTTCGTACTACCCTGGAGATCTAGCATGCCGCAGGGCACCGTGAAGTGGTTCAATCCGACTAAGGGCTACGGCTTCATCCAACCGCAGGAAGGCGGCAAGGATGTCTTCGTGCACATTTCGGCGGTCGAACGTGCCGGACTTAGCACACTGAACGAAGGACAAGTCGTTCAGTTCGAACTCGTCGAGAATCGCGGAAAGACATCCGCGGAGAACCTCAAGGTCAAGTGACCGCGGCGCCCGCGCTTACTTTCGGCCTCTTTATCTGAGCTTTCTACCGCCGAGCCGCTCAAGCCCGGCGGGATGACGCGCGTCTATTGGCGCGAGGATGCGCTAGCGCGCGAGACGCTCCAGTTCGGGAAACGGCGCGTAGGCGGCGTCTTTGCAATAGGGCTGCGCCTGCTTGCCGTCGAGGAAGCGGTCGAGCTTGCCGGAGACGTAGACCGCGGCACCGTCCGTGGAGCCCGCATATTTGCCATCGCTGTTGCGCGCGTCGTAGCGCACGCAAGCGACGTAGCGTTGGCCCGGGCCGACGGTCTTGAGTTGCGGCTGCGAAATGCTCGCCGCGCGGATATGGTTGGGATCGTTGAGATAGGTGCGCAGAAACGCCAGCAGATCCTGCTTGTAGCTTTGCGGAAACACATTCTGCGCATCCCACTGCGCCCTGAGTTCCGCCTGGCTCGGCCCGAGATCGGACGCACAGCCGCCGATCGCGAGCAACGCCAGCAACAGCAGAAACCGCATCCCCTTGCTCCGCATTCAGGCGGCGCCCTCATCCGCGATCATAGCGGGCCAAGATGTTGGCGCGCAAAGGGCGGCGCGGTGAATAGCCGTGCCGGGTGCGGTGTTGCATTATCGGGGGCGGCTGCCAAACAATCGCTGGTGGAGAAATAGCAATGTCAGCTTTGTCGCGCCGCGCTTTCTCGACCGCCGCCGCCGTGGCTGCCGGCAGCGCCGCCCTGCGCGCCCGCGCCGCGGCGCCGGTCGCGCACATGCAGGGCCCTGGCGCCTATCGCTACAAGCTCGGCGACTATCAGGTCACTGCGCTCTATGACGGCATCTGGTATCTGCCGATCGACGACAAGTTCATGCGCAATGCCAGTCCGGCGCCGACGTGAATGCGGCGCTGGAGCGCGCGTTTCTCAAGCCCCGTGTGCTGCCGATCTCGATCACCGCGCTCATGGTCAATACCGGCGAGCAAGCTGATCTTGATCGACACCGGCTCCGCCGGCCAGATCACCGACACCGCCGGCGTCATGCTCGATAATCTGAAAGTTGCCGGCGTCAGCCCCGGCGACATCGACACCATCGTCATCTCGCACTTCCATCCCGACCACATCGACGGCATCAAGACCAAGGACGGCGCCAAGGTTTTTCCCAACGCGGAATTCCTGGTGCCGGAGCCGGAATGGACGTTCTGGATGGACGACGCCAATATGGGCCGCGCCACCGGCAAAGTGCACAGCTACTTCCTCAATGCGCGGCGCATCTTCGCCGACATCGCCAAGGAAGTGCGTCGCTTCAAGCCGGGCGCCGAAGTCGCGCCCGGCATCGTCTCGCTTCCCGCCTATGGCCACACGCCCGGCCACACCGCCTTCTCGGTCCAATCCGGCAATCAATCGCTGCTGGTCATGAGCGACACCGTGCGCAATCCCTACCTGTTCGTGCGCCATCCCGACTGGCAGCCGATCTTCGACATGGACGGCCCGCTGGCGGCGAAGGCGCGCCGGAATATGCTCGAACGCGCAGCGAGCGACCGCATGCTGGTCGAGGCCTATCACTTCCCGTTCCCGGCGTGCGGCCACATCGTCAGGAGCGGCGCCGGCTTCGAGCTCGAACCGGTGATGTGGGCGCCGCTTTAGCTTTTAGAAGGTCGCGCCCGCCTGCACCATGAAGCTGCGGCCGGCGAGCGGATAGGCATTGTAGAGCCCGATCGTCGGCGGCAGGCCGGCGGGAAAGAACGGGCCGCCCGCGATGCCGCCGCTGGCGATGGCGTAGTCGAAATAGTGCTTGTCGAACAGGTTGAGCACGGACGCCGACCAGAAGAAGCGGTCGTATTCTCCGCCGAGTTTGACGTCGACCGTCGTTTGGCCCGGAATGAGCGGCTGAATATTGAGCTGGTCGTTGTCCATGCGGCGCGGGCCGAAAAACCGCGCCGTCACATCGAGCGCGAGCAATTTCTGCACGATCTGCCATGATAGCCCGGCGTTTCCGGTCCAGCGCGACACCAGCGGAATGTCGTTACCCGCGTACGCGCCCTCGCGGAAAGTCGCGCGCACATAGGCAACGCCGCCGCGCAGGCGCACGCTGTCGCTGAGCTGATAGGACGCGATCGTTTCCCAGCCCCGCCGTTCGGTCGGATCGAGATTGGTGTCCACGCCGAGCGCGGGCAGAAAATGAATCTCGTTCTTCAGCCGCATCAGATAGACGCTCGATTCCAGATGGAACGGCCCGGAGGTGATGCGGATACCGCCTTCCACGTCATAGGACGTCTGCGTCTTGAGATCGAAGCTGGGAACGGTGAAGACATAGGGCCCGCCCGCCCCCACGCGTTCATCCGCATTGCCCAAGCGGAACGCGCGGGCGGCGCGGCCAAACACCGCGAAGGTCGAATTGAAGCGGTGTTCGACACCGACGTGGGCGGCGTATTGCCATTCGCCTTTGCTCAAGGGAGGCGTTTCCGGATTGTTGGCATAGAAGCCGGCATTCGGATCGTTGACCGGGCTATAGGTGTCGTGCGCGTCGATCATGTTGCGCTGCAGGCGGCCGCCCAGCGAAACGTCGGTATCCGGCGTCACGGAGGTCGTGTTCAACGCGTAGAACGCGGTCGTCATCTGCGCGATATCGTAGCGGTGAACCGGCACCAGCCCCGGCGCGGTGGGCCGGTCCGAGTTGTACTGCGTGTTGTAGAAGTCGATGCCGGTGAGCAGCCGGTTCGGCACGCCGAACAACTGGTGCTGGAGGTCGAGCCGCGGCGTCACCGACGACGTGGTCATGACGGTGTCGACATAGTTCATCGGCGTCGCCGCTGACAGGTTGTATAGGAAGGTGCTGGGATCGAGATAGCTATAATACTGCGCCTGCTGAAACTTGCGGCGCACGCCACCATCGACGATCAGCTCCGCGCCCGGCGCGAGGGTCACTGTGAAACCGCCGGTGACGTTGATGCCCCGCTTCTTTGCCCAATCGAGCGGCGTGTTCGATTGCCACGGCGTATCGAGCGTATAGGGATAGTTGCCTGGCCGATTGTTCAGGCCACCGGGAAGACCCTGGTACTGCCGGTCTGCGCCGATCGTCGCGTAGGCGCCCCATCCGGTCCCGGCGTAGTTGATGCTGCCATTGATGTTGCGCTGGCGCAGGTCGCTGTTGACGCGATAGCCCCCCGAATCGATGGCATTGCCGAACAAGGCGACCGACCACGGCCCCGACGAGGCGGTAGCAGAGGCGCGGCCTTCGTAATACCGGAATGACCCGGCGAGACCCTCGACGCGGGCGGCGTTTGGCGCGGCTGTCCGCCCCTTGGTCACGATGTTGACGACACCGCCGATAGCGCCGTCGCCATACAGCACCGCGCCGCTGTTGCCGCGGGTAATCTCGATGCGTTCGATGCTGTTGAGCGGGATCGACGAAAAATCGAATCCTTGAAAATCGAAATCCTGGTAGCGCCTGCCGTTCACCAGAATGAGGACGTTCGACGGCGCGAAGGCGCCGAAACCACGCAAGTCAACCGTGTCGCGCGATCCATCGGTCCCGCTGAAGAGATGCTGGAGCTGAATGCCGGCTCGTTGCGCCAGAACATCCGGCAAGGTCTGGGAGGGTGAGCGCGCAATGTCTTCGGCGGAGATAACCGAGTTCGAGGCGCCAGTTATAGCGCCGCCCCAGCGCGAATAGCCGACATCGATCGGCGGCAATTCAATGGAAACCTGCGCGCCCGCCGAGCCGACCGGCACGACGGCGAGCATGACGGCTGTCACCGCCAGCGGAAATTTCGCTCCCATGACACAACGTTCCTTCGTTTGCGCCAACGGCAAAGCCGGGCGCATCGGGTGAGACCAAGCCCGAGGCGAAGGAATCATGACGGCACGCAACGAACAGCGCGTTCTCGCTTTGCGTGCCGAATGTCGTGAAAGAAGCAGTCTTTCACGGCCTTCGCACCGGCATTGACGTCACCGCTGCGAAAGACCGCTCCGTATGGACGCCCCGTCCACCGGTTGGGTGACCGCGCTGGCAGGTCTCCTGGCTCGCGGGTCGTTGCCTTTATCCGGCCTTCCCAGTTTCCCAGTGGCCGTTTTGGACTTAAGGCTCGCCGCTTACAGTTGCGGGGGCAGCCACGGATGGCCGCACAGACTTTGTTGCAAAGCCAAGTTTGTCACAAAGCCAAGCGGTTTCCGTGTTCCCTCTTTCGTCCCCGGATTTCACCCCGGGGAACCAGCACGCTGAAATGTTCCCCCCGGCGCAGCCTCAAGTCAAGCGCCACGGCCGCGAGGCCCGAAAAATGCCGATCCGGTCCTGTGAAAAATAATTTTGCAGTCCCCGGACTAGGCACCGCTCACGAATTGTTTTTTCCGTACGTCCGTGTTTTCGCTTATTCTGGACCCCGACCCGGCCCTCACATTCAGAAAAGGTCACGCCATGACCCTAGCCCTTACGTTCCGCCGCATCGGCGTTATCGCCGCCGCCGCCCTGCTCGTCACCGCCGTCGGCATGAAGCCGCTCTATGCCATGGGCGGCGACGAAAATCCCTCCAAGCCGCCGCAGCCCACCGACGACAGCAAGAAGAAAAAGAAGAAGAAGCAAAACAACGCCGTCGAAGAGCGGCAACAGCAGCAGGCCTACGAGAAATTCCTGCATGATTACCGCGCCGCCCGTCTGATCATTCTCGCCGGCAACTACCCGGGCGGCCTTGCCGCCATGCGCGCGCTTGGCCATGACGACAATGCGGACGTCGCCAATTACATCGGCTACGCCTACCGCAAGCTGGGCGATTATCAGGATTCCAAGATCTGGTACGAGAAGGCGCTCGCCGCCGACCCCAACCACGTGCGCACCTGGTCCTATTACGGCATGTGGCAGATGGAACAGGGCAACCGGCTCAAGGCGCTCGACGACTTGCAGAAGGTCAAGCTGATCTGCGGCAACGAGTCGTGCGAAGAATTCCGCCAGCTCAAGGCCGTGATCGACGGCAAGGCGAGCTACTGACGCGACCGCGGAACATTCGACACAGCATCGCCGGGGCCCTCCCCGGCGATTGCCTTTTCAGGATGCGGGCGCGCCCTTCGCCTCCTCGACGATCCAGCGGTAATAATCGGCATCGACGCTTTCCACCGGCAGCACCATGATGGCCGGCGTCTCATAACCGTGCAGCTCCTTCACCGCCGTCCGCACGGCCTCAGCCAGCGCGGCACGGGTCTTGATGAGCATCACGACTTCCTCGGCCCGCTCGATTTGGCCCTGCCACCAATAATGCGAGACCATCCCCGGCAGGATATTGACGCAGGCAGCCAGCCGCTTTTCGACGATCGCGCGCCCGGCTTTCTCCGCCTCGACAATCGAGGGCCAAGTCGTATAGACGAGCACGGCGCGTTCCATCGTCAGGTCCCTTAGCGCATGATCCCGAAAAGTGGGAACCGGTTTTCGGAAAAGATCATGCGCAAATATAGGTTGTTATGAGCAAGCCGGGTCAGCGTTTCAAGCACATCGCCTTCGTCGCGGCATCGACGCCGGAGGCGCGCGCCGCCTATGAGCAGCTGGAAAAGCGCTACGGCAACGTCAACCCTGCCTCCGCCGACGTGATCGTCGCGCTCGGCGGCGACGGGCTGATGCTGCAAACCCTGCACAAGTTTATGAAATCCGGCAAGCCGATCTACGGCATGCACCGCGGCACCGTCGGCTTCCTGATGAACGAGTTTTCCGAGGAGGGCCTCAGCGAGCGGCTCACCGCCGCGCAGATCACCGTCATCCATCCGCTGACGATGCGCACGCGCGACGCCGCCGGACGCATGCACGAGCACCGCGCCATCAACGAGGTGTCGTTGTTCCGCCAGAGCGCGCAGGCGGCCCATCTGCGCATCCTGATCGACGGCAAGGAGCGGCTCGGTGCGCTGATCGCCGACGGCGTGCTGGTTTCGACGCCGGCTGGCTCCACCGCCTATAACCTGTCGGTGCAGGGACCGATCATCCCGATCAACGCGCCCATGCTGGCGCTCACCCCGATCAGCCCGTTCCGGCCGCGGCGCTGGCGCGGCGCGCTGTTGCCGGACAAGGCGAAAGTCACCATCGAGGTGCAGGAGGCTGAGAAGCGCCCGGTGGCCGCGGTCGCCGATAGCGACGAAGTGCGCTCGGTGCGCGCGGTCGACATCAGCATGGACCATGACGTGTCGATCAACATGCTGTTCGATCCCGGCCACAACCTCGACGAGCGGATTTTGCGCGAGCAATTCGGGTTCTAACGTATGAGCGAGACGATCGATTTCCAGGTCAACGGCAAAGCCGTCAGCGTTTCCCCTGTCAACGAAGAGATGCCGTTGCTCGCCGTATTGCGCAACGAGCTCGGCCTGATGGGCACCCGCTTCGGCTGCGGGCTCGAACAATGCGGCTGCTGCATGGTGCTGATCGACGGCAGCCCGGAGAAATCCTGCGCCAAGCCGGCGTGGAGTATGGCGGGCAAGAAGATCACCACCGTGGAGGGCTTAGGGACGGCGGAGCACCCGCACCCGCTGCAACAAGCCTTTCTCGACGAGCAGGCCGGGCAATGCGGCTACTGCCTTTCCGGCATTTTGATTTCCGCCAAGGCGCTGATCGACGCCAATCCAAAGCCCACGCGCGCCGAGATCGCAGCCGCGCTCGACGGCAACATCTGTCGCTGCGGCTCGCACAACCGGATCCTGCGCGCCATTGAAAAAGCGGCGGCCGCATTGCGGGGAGCAAGCTGATGAACGCGCCCGTGCTGCCCGGCCCGCTCAAGGACAATCCCAGTCTCGCCCGCTGGGTCGCGTTCCCCTCGGCCGGCGCGGTGACGATCTGCACCGGCCGGGTCGAATTCGGGCAAGGCGTGCTCACCGCCATGGCGCAGATCGCCGCCGAAGAACTCGACGTGACGATGGAGCGCATCACCGTGCGCTCGGGCGATACCGAACTGACGCCCAATGAAGGCTACACCGCCGGCAGCCTGTCGATGCAGGCGGGCGGCGTGGCGTTGCGCCAGGCCTGCGCGGAGGTGCGCAACGCGTTTCTGGTGCAAGGCGCCAAGGTGCTTGGCTGCAAACCGAGCGAGCTGTCCATTCGCGACGGCGCCATCATGCGCAACGGCGCTTCGACCGGGCAGGACTATTGGACGCTCAACGGCGCGGTCGATCTCAGCGTCACGGCGACCGGAACTGTGCCGCGCAAAGCCGTCGCCGACTTCAAGACAATCGGCGTCAGCCGCGCCCGGCTCGACCTGCCGGCCAAGCTATTCGGCCAGGCCGCCTTCATTCACGACCTGGCGCTGGAAGACATGGTGCACGCCCGCGCGGTGCGGCAACCGAACCGCGGCGCCACCATCGCCGCGGTGGACGAGGCCGCGATCAGGCGCGCTGCCAAGGGCAATATTGAATTCGTGCGCAATGGCAACTTCCTCGCCATCGTCGGCGACGACGAGACCGCGGTGGAAGCGGCAGGCGCCGCCGCGGCCAGCCACGTCACCTGGCAGAACGTGGAAGCGCCGACACCGCTGCAACAGGAAGCCACCTGGCTCTTGCAGCGGCCGTCAATCGACCGGGTCATCGGCGCGCCGGAGCCGGCCGACGCCCAAGGCCGCCAGCGTTTCGAGGCAACCTATACGAAGCCCCATCTCGCCCATGCCTCGATCTCACCGTCCTGCGGGCTGGCGCTCTACGAAAACGGCCATCTGACGGTGTGGACCCATTGCCAGGGCGTGTTCCCCTTACGCGGTGCGCTGGCGCGCACGCTCAAGCTCGAGCCCGCGGCAATTACCGTGCATCACGTACAAGGCGCCGGTGGCTACGGCCACAACGGCGCCGACGATGCCGCTGCCGATGCCGCCATCGTCGCCATCAGTAAGCCGGGCCGGCCGGTGCGCGTGCGCTGGCGGCGCGAGGAGGAATTCGCCTACGAGCCGAAGCAGTCGGCCATGCTGGTGAAAGTGCGCGCGCTGGTGGACGATGCCGGCAAACCGACCGACTGGACCGCCGAAATCTGGAGCGGCATCCATGGCGGCCGCCCGGGCGGCGGCAATCCGCTGCTGGGCGGGCAGGCGCTGCCCGATCCCCTGCCCTTGCCGCCGCCGGTAGATGTGCCGGAGGCCAATGGCGGCGGCGCCACTCGCAACGCCGAGCCGCTCTACGACATTGCCGCCAAGCGCATCATCCATCATCTGGTGCCGGAGACGCCGGTGCGGGTGTCGTCGCTGCGCGGGCTCGGCGCCATGGCCAACGTATTCGCGCTCGAATGCGCCATCGACGAATTGGCGGCGCGCGCAGGACAGGATCCGGTCGCGTATCGCCTATCAATCACCTCCGACCCGCGCGCCCGCGCGGTGATCGAGAAGGCGGCGGCGATGGCGAACTGGGACCCGAAAACGCCCGGCGGCGCCGGCCATGGCCGCGGCATTGCGTTTGCCCGCTACAAGAACAAGGCCGGCTATGCCGCCGTGGTGGTCGAACTCGACGTCGACGAAGAAATTCGCCTGGCCCATGTCTGGTGCGCGGCCGATGCCGGTCTGGTGGTCAATCCCGACGGCGTCCTCAACCAGCTCGAAGGCGGCATCATCCAGTCGGCAAGCTGGGTGCTGAAGGAGCAGGTGCGTTTCGATGGCGGCGTCACGTCCATCGACTGGGACAGCTACCCGGTGCTGAAATTCTCCGAGGTGCCCGAGATCGACATCGAATTGCTCAACACCAAAGACGACGTCCCGCTCGGCATCGGCGAAGTCACCGCCGGTCCCGCCGCCGCGGCCATCGGCAACGCAGTGTCCCATGCGCTCGGCGCCCGCATCCGCGACCTGCCGCTCACGCGCGAGCGCATCATGGCGGCGCTGCTGAAGGCGTAACTAGATCCGCCGCATCGGGTGGGACAACGAGACCACGCAACCCATCGCGGCAAAGCCCGCCATCAGCAGGAAGGCGGCGCGGAACGCAGCCGTTATGTCGGCCAGCATGGCGGCTGACTGCGGGCTGGCGAGCGACGGCCCGGCCTTCCCCGCCTGCTGCACCATGCGCGCGAAGGCGCCGGCGGCTTCCGGATTTCTGATCGACAGCATGGCGAAAAGCGTGAATGCCACCAGCGCGGTGCCGAAGGCCGCGCCGATCGAACGCGAGAACTGCACCGTGGCCGAAGACTGTCCCAGGCGCGCGGTCCCCGATGCCACCTGCACGGTGACCTGCACCACGCCCATCACCGTGCCGGTGAACACACCGTGCCACAGCAGCAGCGCTGCCAGCTCCCCTTTGCTGAGCGTCGAGACCGTCAGCGCCAGCACGATCAGATTGCAGGTCACGACGGCAAAACCGATGGACGGAAACACCGTGGTCAGCCCGGTGCGGCTGATTAGCCGCCCGATGACCAGCGAACTGGTGCCGATACCGATGGTCAGCGGCACCAGCAGCAGGCCGGTTTCCGAGGGCGAGAGGCCGCGCACCACTTGCAGATAGATCGGCAGGAAAGTGATCAGCGACACCAGGGCGGCGCCGTGCAACAGGGCCATGGCGTCGCTGCGCCAGACCGCCGGCATGCGCAGCAAAGCGAGCGGAATGAGCGGCGCCTCCGTGCGGTTCTCGTGGCGGATCAGCACCACGAGCGCGATCAGCCCACCCGCAAACAGCATGCCGGCGAGCGGCATTGCATCAAGCTTGGCATGCTGTGCCTGCTCCAGCGCCAGCAGGATGGTGGAAACCGTCGTGATGAACAGCACGAGGCCGAAGGGATCGGAGCGCCATTGATGCTGCTGGTGCGGCTTGCGCGCCGGCAGCCTGAAAGCGAGCGCGAACGCCACCAGTCCGATCGGCACATTGATCAGGAAGATGGACTCCCAGCCGAAGTGTTGCGTGAGAATACCGCCGGCCACCGGCCCGAAGGAGTTGGCGCTCACCGCGACGGCGGCGAAATAGCCCTGGTAGCGCGCGCGCTCGCGCGGCGGGGCCGACTCGCCGATCAGCGCCTGCGACAGCGTCATCAGCCCGCCGCCGGCGACGCCCTGCAACACCCGGGCCGCGGTCAACAGCTCGATCGTCGGCGCCAGCGCACACAGCACCGACGCCACCATGAAGAGGACCAGCGCGAAAAACATAAGCCGGCGCCGGCCGTAGGCGTCGCCGAGGCGACCGTAGATTGGCGCCGCGATGGTGGCCGCGATCAGATAGCCGACCACGATCCAGGAGACGCGCTCGAGCTCGCCGGTGGCGGCGGCGATCGCCGGCAGTGCGGTCGCGACGATGGTCTGGTCGACCACCGCCAGGAAGATCGGCAGCATGATCGACGGAAAGATCGTCAGGAAGCCTGGAAATTTCTCCTCCGCCTCACTCGGCAGGCTGCTGCTCTGGTCTGGGCCGTCCGACAAGGCTTTATGTCCCGGTGCTGCGCGTTGCGCGAATTGTCAATGCGCCATGAAAACCGGCACGGCCGCGTTCGCCAGGATGTGACGCGTTCCTCCGCCGAAAATCATCTGCCGCAAACGGCTTTGGGTATAGGCGCTCTTGACCAGCAAATCACAGCCGATCGAAGCGGCGTGATCGAGAATGACCTCCCCGGCCGTGCGCGTGCCCGGCTTGACCGTCAACGCCGACGCCTTGATGCCATTCCGGCGCAGTTGCTGCGCGGCTTCTTCGCCCGAGGGACCCGGCGTGCCGCTGCCCTCGACCGTCAACACGGTCACCGTCTCGGCCCGGCGCAGCAGCGGCTTGGCGAAAGCATTGGTGTGTGCCTGTTCGGTGCTGCCGTTCCAGGCAATCAGGATGTTGCGTCCGAGCGTGGC
Source organism: uncultured Alphaproteobacteria bacterium (assembly GCA_963773115.1). Lineage (GTDB taxonomy): Bacteria > Pseudomonadota > Alphaproteobacteria > Rhizobiales > Xanthobacteraceae > Pseudolabrys. The sequence continues at coordinate 53,864 of CAVYZZ010000004.1, forward strand.
CGGCGCTTTGCCCGGCACGATCAGCGCCGGCCGTCCGCTTTCGAGCAGCGCGGCTTCGAGCGGCGCCATGCGTGGATTTTGTGGCGACGGCCCCGGCCGGCCGAGCGCGATCAGGTCAAAGACGCGGCCGTAGCTGCCGATGAAACTGTCGTCGGCCGGCTCGGGCCTGGGCCAGCCGTACGACAGAGCGGCGGGCTCCCGCGCGCCTTCCGGCACGCCATGGCCTTGCATGAACGACTCGAACTGGGCGCGCGCCGCCCGTGCGGCCTCGCCGCGATCGGCGCCGGCGATCGCCATGCCGCTGACCGGCTCGAGCGTGACATAGGCGGCGGCCAGCGGCCGGACCGGGAACCCCTCCATGTAGCTGCCGAAGGCGCGAGCCACCAGCAACGCGGCTTCCAGCACGGCGGGCATGGCGTCGTGATCTTCGGTCGGGATCAGGATGGTTTTCATGGCGGACTCGATCAAAAACACATTTAAGGCGCGTCATTTAGAGCACGCCGGCGCCCTCTTCCTTATCCTAAACTGTTCGTTAACGGCACCACGCTAATCTTGCTGAAAGGTAGCGGGCGACGGCGCCCGGGGCCCGGGGCAACTATGGTCCGTATCGATTTCAACCGCCTGCGTTTTCTTGTCATCGACGACAATGCCCATATGCGCAGGATTCTGCGCACGTTGCTGCACGGCTTCGGGGCGCGCGACGTATATGAAGCCGAAGACGGCGCGGCCGGTCTGGAAGCCTTCACCCATTACGTCCCCGACGTCGTCATCACAGACTGGGCGATGCCCATCTTCGACGGGCTCGAACTCACGCAGATGATCCGCCAGCCCGGCGCCAATTCCAATCCTTACGTCGGGGTCATCATGCTCAGCGGCCATTCCGAGAAAAAGCGCGTGACCGCCGCGCGCGATGCCGGCGTCACCGAATTCCTCGCCAAGCCGATCTCGGCGAAAGGTCTCTATCAACGCATCGTCAACGTGGTCGCCAATCCGCGCCCGTTCATCAAGACCAAGACCTATTTCGGCCCCGACCGCCGGCGTAGCGTCAATCCAAACTATGTCGGGCCCGAGCGCCGCAAGGGCGGCAAGGCCGACGTGATCCGGCAGGCGCCGTTGCTCGAAAAAGTCCGTAGCCCAGGCGAATAGAGGAACGCTTCCCATGGCTCCGCGCGAAGACACCGCGGCAACCGCAACATTCGGCGATCACGAGGTGATCACGCCGGAGAACGAACTACGCAAGCTGGTTTCCATGCGGCCGCTGTTCCCGGGCGAAGAGGATCCGGTCGCGCGCGCGGAAAAGGCGCTGTCCACGCTGTCGCCCGAATTTGCCTCGTGGATGGATTCCGAATGCGATCGGCTCGACCAGGCCCGCCGCAGCATCCGCAATAACGGCTTCACCAAGGCCGACAAGGAGGCGCTGTTCCACGCCGCCCATGACATCAAAGGCGAGGCCGCGACCTTCGGTTATCCGGCAGTGGCCTCGGCCGCCGACAGCCTGTGCCGGCTGATTGAGCTCACGCCCGATGTAACGGGTATTCCGTTCACGCTGGTGGACCAGCACGTCGACGCGGTGCGCGCGATCTATCGGGAATACGCCCGCTCGGACGCCAAGAAATTGGCCGCCCAACTGACCAAGCGGCTGCGCGAGGTGACCGACGAGTTCCTTATCCACGAGAACCGCGACCGCCCGGACGTGCTCGAGCAAATCACGGGACCGTCGATCGCGCCGGAATAAGGGCGCAATCGCGTCACCACATACGCCGCGCATCCCAGCGTAAGCGCGAATGCAGGCATCCTTCGCCTAGCCAACAAATGCTGATTGGGTCCCCGCTTTCGCCGGGACACGCGGACGAATATCGATGGCTGCGCTCAAGCCACCAGCCGCGTATCCTCGGTGGCCAAGGCAATGGGCGGCGGCAAGATGTCGTTGGCGACCAGATCGTCGCAGAACATGCGGGCTTCCTCGCGCGCGGCCTCGACCGCGAAACGGCGCAGTAGCGCCAACAGCGAGGCCATGTCCGGGTCGCGTTTGGCTTCGCAGGCGGCGAGCACCCGCTCGACCATGCGCCGCTTGAAGTCGTGCCACCCCGCCCTGCTCGCCAATCAACACGCCCTCGCGCATCGCCTCGATCGCCTCGCGGAACGCGGGATAGGCGAAGTCGGGCAGCCCAGCCTTGGCGTAGAGCGCGCGGAAGCCAGAGATGTTGCGGTCGTGGAGATAGCTCGCGGCGCGGTCGAGCGGCACGCCGGACAATTCGGCCAACGCCTCCTCGAACAGCACCACGTTGCCGGAGAGCAGCGCACGCAGGATCATGCCGGCCGTCAGTTGGCCGCTCTGGCGCAGATGCTGCACGAATTCGCCGACTTCCTCGTAAGGGGTCTCGGCGGCGAGCGCGACGGTCGTCTTCTCGCAGGCATCGCGGGCCGTAAATTTCGCGTGCTCCGGACCCATCCAGTGCCGGGCGGCGACGAAACCCGCGAGCGTCTGCGACAGCTTCGCCAGCAGCGCCTGGCGTGTCGCCATCGGCAGATCGTCGCGCGCCAGCAGATTCTCCCGAATTGGCGCCAGATGGCCGAAGCGATCGATCATGCGGTCGACCGAGAACAGCGCGATCTCGGCCTCGGGGTTTTCCAGGAGCGCCAGGCAAGCCTGCGCGGCGCCGACTTCGGCGATTGCCGCGGCAAGCGAACACGGCAGCAGCGCACGTGTGGCGATCGCCACCTGCGCTTCGGGATGGCCGGTGGCGACGAGGTCGATGAGATCGTCCTCCAGCAGCAGCGGCGAGTGCGCCAGAACCGGAATTGAGACCTCGGGCTGATCGGTGGCAAGCGCGTGCACCACCACGCGCGGCGCATTCTGCGCGGAGGCGAACACCTCGGAAAGCGCGCGCCGCACCAGCGGCGACGGATCGTCGAGCAGCATGATCATCGCACCTTCGGCGGCGGCGAGATCATCGGTGGATAATTCGGAGTGAAGATAGGCGCGCGCCATCGCCGAAGTGGCTTCGGCCCGTTCGCCGGGCGGAGCGTAGCGCAACCATTGCAGGAATTGACGGACAATCATGACACGACCGGACGCGACCACAGCACCGCCATAGCGACGGCACGCAAAATCTAACCGACGAGGCTTAATAAACCGTTCACCATAGAAATTGATGAGCTTTTAACGACGCGGCGCGCCCGCGCGCGCCGGTCAGACCTTGCCGTCAGGCGACTTGCGCAGTCCGGGAGGAACGTCCCTGAACAGGTTGAGCAGCCCCGACGGCTGGCCGGCCGGTTGCGGCTCACGCCTGCCCGACGCCCACAGTGTGTTGACCGCCTGCGACACGCCATGCCGCGGCACGTCGGTGAACATGGCCTGGAACAGCGGTCGGGTATCCTGCACCGGACGGGTGCTGTGGGGTTGCACGGACACGGGCACGGGCGTGGGCGTGCGGGCCTGCGCGTAGGCTTCAGTCACGCCGGCGGTGTCAGCCACCGGCGGTGTCGGAATCGGCGTCGGTGGAATCGGTGGCATGGGAATCGGCGCTGGTGGACGCGGCACATCCGCGCGCGCCGTCACTTGCCGCGCGGGCGAGTTGAATGCGAGCGCGCGGGCGACCTCGTAGCGCCCGGTCAACTTGGCATAGACTGCCGCGACGCTGCGCGGGCTGCCCGAGTGGTCGTAGAAAATGGACCGGTTTGCCGCCGCGGCGGCCGGAAACATGGCGGCGGCGCTTGTCTGCGGCTGGCTGGTGGCCGCGCCGATCAACCGAGACGCACCGCCGGGCCCAAGGAAATGCGCGATGTAGAGTTCGCCTTGCGACGGCGCGCGCCCGAGCGCGGCGGCAAGCCGGGCCTCGTTGCCGCGCGTGAAGACGCCCGCCACCTTGGCGCTGGCGGAGGGGTCGCCGCGCAGCCGCATGACCGCCGCCCGCGCCGCCGGATCGGGCACCCCATAGCGCCCGTCCGCGCCCTGCACGATGGCCGCGGAATAGTCACCGAGCCCGAGCGCCGGCCCGGCCTGTTTCAGGGTGGCAAGCCAGGTCTGCTCGATGAACTGATAGAGCCCCTTTGCCGAGGAGGTCGTTGCCTGCGCCGCCGGATTGAGGTTGGATTCGATCTGCGCCGTGGTGAGCAGGTATTCGAAGCTGGCGCCGGTCGATTGCGCCGCGTCGCGGATGGCGCCCGCAATCTTGGACGCCGCACCGACATTGATGGAATCGATCGACATGGGGGTGCGGGCCTGCCGGGGCTTTCGCGGGTTCGGCCAACTGGGCTAAGGCTGTCACGCGCCCTGTTGACCATGGGTAATTATGGTAAACGACCGGTTAACGCGGCCGGTCCAGCGGAGGAAGCGATGGAGGAAACGGTCCAGCGGCACAAGCGCGGCGGGCTTTATTTCGAGGATTTCGAGGTCGGCAAGACCTACGAGCACCGCTACACCCGCACGGTGACGCAGATGGACAACATGTTGTTCTCCAACATGACGCTCAATCCGCAGCCGCTGCACATCGACCGGCACTTCTGCGAGCAGGAGACCGAATGGGGCCAGCCGCTGATGAACTCGCTGTTCACGCTTGGCCTGATGATCGGCATCCAGGTCTCGGACATGACGGTCGGCACGACAATCGCCAATCTCGGCATGACCGACGTCAAATTCCCCGCGCCGTTGTTCGAAGGCGACACGGTGAACTGCACAACTGTCGTGGTGGGCAAGCGCGAGTCGAAGTCCCGCCCCGGCGCCGGCATCGTCGAATTCCATCACAAGACCTTCAAGCAGGACGGCACGCTGGTAGCCGAATGCCACCGCAGCGCCTTCATTCGCATGCGGCCGAAATGACGGTTGCGCGGCGCAAGGACAACTACGGCAGATTCGCGGATTTGCAGCGTGCGGAACGGCAGGACGTCGATTACCGTATCCGATTTCGCCGCGGCACCGTTTCCGTCGCGATCATCGCGCCGCACGGCGGCAAAATCGAAGCCGGGACCTCCGAACTTGCCGAGGCGATCGCCGGCGACAATTACAGTTTCTATTGCTTCGAAGGCTTGAAGACGCATGACAATCACCGCCTGCACCTCACCTCCACGCATTTTGACGAGCCCACGGGCGTCGCGCTGGTGGCGGCTTCCGATTATGTTGTCGCCATCCATGGCTGGGGCAGCAAGCAGCCGCTGATCTATATGGGCGGGCTCGACGACATTTTGAAAACGCGCATCGATGGTGCCTTGGTCAGCGCCGGCTTCCGCTCCGAAAGCAGCGGCCGCGTGCATCTGCAAGGCATGAGCCCGAAAAACCTCTGCAACCGGGGACGGCGCGGCAAAGGCGCGCAGTTGGAAATTTCCGCCATGCTGCGGGCCGACCTTACGCGCAGCGGCAAACGCCAATTGCTTGTAACATTCGTGTCCGCCGTGCGGCACGCGATATCAGACGTGGCCGGTGCCTGATGCGTTCTTTGCTGTTCGTCCCCGCCGACGGTGGATCCAAGCTCGACAAGGCTTTTGCCAGCGGCGCCGACGCTGTCATCATCGATTTGGAAGATTTCGATTGCGCCCGAGCGCAAGGACGCCGCACGCAAACTCGCGCTCGATTTTCTCAAAAGCATGAACGCGAAGAAGGACCGCCCGCGCCTCTTGGTCCGCATCAACGGCCTCGAGACCGGCATGACCGACGCCGATCTCGACACCATCGTTGCCGGCCGACCGGACGCGGTAGTTTTTCCCAAAGCGGAAGGCGGCGCGACCGTCACCCATCTCGACGCCAAGCTCACCGCGCGCGAGGCCATCGCCGGCTTGCACGAAGGCTCGACCAAGATTTTGGCGCAAGGCGTGGAATCGGCGGCCGGACTGTTTCTCGCCGGCACATTCCGCGACTCCAGCGCGCGGCTGATCGGGCTGACCTGGGGCCCGGAGGATTTGTCGGCCGAGCTCGGCGCCGAAGCCAATCGCGACGCCGACGGTACGCTCACCGAGCCCTATCGCCTGGCGCGCTCCATGTGCCTCTACGGCGCGGCGGCGGCGAAAGTGCCGGCCATCGAGACCGTCTATGTGGATTTCCGCAACAGCGAGGGCCTGCGCCGTGACACGCAGGCCGCGCGCCGCGACGGCTTCACCGGGCGGCTGGCCATCCATCCGGCACAGGTGCCCGTGATCAACGAGGTCTTTACGCCCACGCCGGAGCAGATCGAGAAGGCCAAAGCGGTGGTGGCTGCGTTTGCGGCGCAGCCCGGCGCCGGCGCGGTCGGCATCGACGGCAAGATGTACGACCGCCCGCATCTGCTGCGAGCGCAGGCGCTGCTCGCCAGCGTAAAGACTAAGGCATAGGCCCGCCGCATACGCCGTTCGTTCCCGCGCAAGCGGGAATCCAGGGCTGCATGCACGAAGCCATCAGTTTTGGTCCTGGGTCCCCGCTTTCGCGGGGACGAACGGTTGGGTATTCGCTTGCGCTAATCCCGCTCGCGCTTGAGAAAAGCCGCCATCATGCGCTTGGGCTCGTCGATCTCGTAGGCGCGCACGAAAGCGTCGATGCCGGCGGCGATGGCGGCGTCGGTCGGCAAGCTTTCCCAAGCCTGCATCAGCGCCTTCTGTTGCCGCACGGCTTGCGGCCCGGCGGCAAGCAGCGCCGCGATAATTTTTTCGACTTCCGCATCGAGCGCGTCGGGCGATACCACACGCTCGACCAGCCCCCAGCGCAAGGCCGTGTCGGCATCAATGATTTCGCCCAGCATCATCAATTCGCGCGCGCGCCCGAACCCGATCAGGCGCGGAATCAGCGCCGCCTCCACCACCGACGGCAGGCCGACCTTGACCTCCGGCATGCCGAATTTGGCGCGCGACGTCGCCACCCGCAGGTCGCAGGACGCCGCCACTTCAAGACCAGCGCCCAGCACGTAACCGTCGACGCGCGCGATCACCGGCACCGGCAACTTGCGCAAGCAATCGCAGGTGCGGTGCATCAGCGTGATGAAATTCCTGGCACTTGCGCGATCAAGCGCCGCCATTTCCGGAATATTGGCGCCGCCGATGAACGCCTTGTCGCCGGCGCCTCTGAGCACCAGCACACGCAGGTCCTCGCGCGCGGCCAGCGCTTCGACCGTACCGATGAACTCGCGCATCAGCGCGCCGTCGAGCGTGTTGAGCTTGGCGCGGTTGTCGACGGTGAGCGTGGCGATGCAGCCTTGTTCGCGCGCATCGAGCCGCAGGTCGACGCTGGCGCCATCGCTCATGGCTTGCCGTAGACCGCCTTGGGATCGAAAGTCTTCGCGGCGTCGCGCAACTCGAGCGTCACCGCACCCTTCCGCCCGAGCGGCACCGCGCGATAGAAACAGGAGCGCCGCCCGGTGTGACAGGCGCCGGGGCCAAGCTGTTCGACCCTGAGCCAGAGCGCGTCCTGGTCGCAGTCGACGCGCAATTCGATCACGCGCTGGACATGGCCGGAGCTCTCGCCTTTCTTCCAAAGCTTTTTGCGTGAGCGGCTGTAATACCAAGCCTCGCCGCTCTCGATGGTCTTGCGCACCGCTTCGTCGTTCATGTGCGCGACCATCAGCACGTCGCCCGATTTTGCGTCGGTAACGACGGCCGTGACCAGGCCATCCGCGCCGAATTGCGGCGCGAAGCCTAAACTTTCCTCAATTGCCGATTGATCAGCCAAACCCGCCTCGCGTTGCCTCACGCGGGGAGCTAGCGTTGCGCCCCGCGCAGCATGGTCATGAAACGTACCTGCTCATTCGCGTCGTCGCGGAAGGCGCCGGTGAAATGCGTGGTCACTGTCAGCGCGCCGGGTTTTTCCACCCCGCGCAGCGACATGCACATGTGTTCGGCCTCGATCATGACGGCCACGCCGCGCGGCTTCAGAATCTCGTCAATCGCGGTCGCCACCTGCGAGGTCAGATGCTCCTGCGTCTGCAGGCGCCGGGCATAGACGTCGACCAGCCGCGCCAGCTTGGAGAGGCCGACCACCCGCTCCACCGGCATATAGGCAACATGCGCCTTGCCGTAGAACGGCATCATGTGGTGCTCGCAATGCGAATTGAAGGCGATATCCTTGACCAGCACGAAATCGTCGTAGCCGCCGGTCTCACTGAACGTGCGGTCGAGCACTTCCACCGGGCATTCGCGATAGCCCTGGTAGAGCTCCTCGTAGGCGTCGATCACCCGCTTCGGCGTTTCCAGCACGCCTTCGCGCATGGGATCATCGCCCGCGTATGCGATCAGCGTGCGCACGGCGGCTTCCGCCTGCTCGCGCGACGGGCGCGGCTCGACCGGCGTCGGCGCCGCCCGCACGTGCTCGGACAGGCCCTGCTTGGGCCAAGGCGTAATATTGGTATTCTTTGCGTCCATAACGGGTCTCTCCGTTCGACCGGCGCTCGTCGGCGCCGGGAGTGTCACCGGGGTGGCCGCGTCTGTTAACGCGCGGCGGGCCTATTTTGTCCCATCCGCGCCTGGACGCCGCATTCCCATTTCGCATGGCAGAAAGCCGGTATGGCTTCAGCCATTCCCGGCAGGCGCAAGAACCCCTTCTCGCGCCGCCGGATCAGCCTCTATATATTCGTTTGCGCGGCTTAGGCAAATGCGCCGCGGGCCGGGCCGGTAAAAACGCAATGCTCAACGACGTTTACAACGCCAAAATCCTGGAACTGGCGGGCAATATCCCCCGCCTGGGACGGCTGCCCGCGCCCGACGCCAGCGCCACGGCCCATTCCAAGTTGTGCGGCTCTACCGTCACCGTCGACCTCAAGATGGACCACGGCGCGGTCGTCGATTTCGCCCATGACGTGAAAGCCTGCGCGCTCGGCCAGGCCTCCTCCTCGATCATGGCCCGCCATGTCATCGGCGCGAAGCCGGCCGAATTGCGCGAACTGCGCGAGACCGTGCGCAAGATGCTGAAGGAAAACGGCCCGCCGCCCGCCGGCAAATGGGCCGACATCGCGGTGCTCGAGCCGGTGCGCGACTACAAGGCGCGCCACGCCTCCACCATGCTCACCTTCGATGCGGTGGTGTCTGCCGTCGACCAGATCGAGGGCAAAGGCGCGCAGGCGGCCGAATAGCCACCTCGTTCGCCAAGGCCAAACCGTGGCCTACGCGCAGCGGCAGCGCGGCGCGGTCCCCCTCGCCGCAAATCGCGCTCAGCCGCGGCAAGTTCTGCCGCACGCCAGTATTGCCGAGACGGATCGCAGTTGCGGTCGCGGCGCTTCTGGTCGTGATCAGCATCGAATGCTTGCCGGCGCCGGCGAAGGCGCCGATCAGCTTGGTCGGCACGATACCGCTTGCATAGGTGACAAGCTCGCCCAGGCGCGGGCGCCGCTCCGACGAAACCACCTTGAGCTTGGCCACGCTGCGGCCGGCGGCCAGGGTGACAGCACCGACCTTGCCTTGCAGCGGCGCGCGCACGCCGCCGTGGCGCCGCTCGACATAGCTCACGTCATAGCGGTCGCGGTCGGCGCCGCAGGCGACCATCAGATCGAAGCTGCCGATGTCTTCCCCTTCGATGGTGAGCGGATGGCGGCGCGCCAGCACCGCGGAGCCGGCGCGATGGATCATGACCCAGCGCTGCTCGCTGATCGCGGTTGCGCCTACGCCATTGGTCACGCGCGGCAATGGCGATACCGCCGGCGTGCCCGGCGAAGCGGCAACCGTTGCACCGGCGGCGTCCGGTGCCGGCGTTTCGACCCGCGTGCGGCGGATTTCCGCGCGCGTCAAAGCGTGCATCGGCTCCCACGGCGGAATGCGCAGCGCCAGATCGAGCAATTCGATACTGGCGCCCATGTCGGCGGTGTAGCGCGCAAGCCGCCCGATATCACGCTGAACCAGGACGAGGTCTTCGGCCGAATAATTCGCCGCGGTCGGATCCTCGCGGCGGTCGCCGAGCCAGATCTGGTGCACCATCACGCGCGCGTCCGGCGGCACCGTGCGGTGCACGCCGCCGACCAGCACGAAGGCGCACATCGATTCACATTCGGCGCGCGGGATGAGCTTCGCGCGCGGCGTACCACGTTGTGCGCCGTCGAGATCGGCGAGGCGGCCGACCGTGGTGTCGAGGCCAAGGCGGCGGATTTCGCGACCGAGCGCAATGGCGCCGTGCACCGAGCCGCCGTCGGAATCGAGCACGACCGCGGCGCCGGTGAGATCGCGGTCGCGCGCAAAAGTTTTAAAATCTTGCGGCGTGTCGGCGGTGATGGCGCCGCTCGCCGAAATCAAGGTCCGGCAATTGGGCGCACAGGCGTCGCCCGGCCCCTGCAGGCGCAGGCTGAACTGCATCGGCAGTGTGCGGTCGGAGCCGCGCGACGTCGCCGGTAACAACAGGACCGGTGTCGTCACAACAAGCGCTAATGCAGCCGCAACAAAGCGACTCATCTGACCCCCGTTTTTCGCCGCCTGCGTTTTCTTGTTGCGCGTGGTTGGTCCACGTTCTGAATCGGGTTCGACGGCATCACCCCCGCATGTGTCATTTGTAAACTTAATGAGGGGCCAGATTCAGGTCCAGTGTAAAAAGCTCGCTCTCCGCCCGGTTTAATGTTTAATGCCCGAACATTTCCATGGTGTTGGAACTTTTTGACGGAATCCGGTGACGCCATGCGCGCACCCCTGACAGCCAGGACCATGATCGCCGGCCTACCGCGGCGCGTCGGCCACGGGCTGATTTTGCTTTATCGCTACACGCTGGCGGGCCTGATCGGTCCGCGCTGCCGCCATCTGCCGACCTGCTCTGAATATTCCGATGAGGCGATCGCGCGTTTCGGTCTTTGGGCGGGCGGCTGGATGGCGCTCGCGCGCATTTTACGTTGCCATTCGTTCGGCACATCCGGGCTTGATTTTGTGCCGGCAGAGCTGCCCAAGCACGCGCATTGGTGGGCGCCATGGCGCTACGGCCGCTGGCGGGGGACGAACGAGGTGCCGCCGGGCTAGTTGCATCGCCCGATTCGGCTGCTATATCCCTGCGAATTGACGCTTACCTGCATTCGTAGGCAGCGAGTGAGCAAGGAGACTGAGATCATGGCCGAATCCGGCATGGCGGGTGCCCAAGCCCCGTCGAAATCCGCCGCCTCCATCACGCTGACATTCCCGGACGGTGCACTGCGGCTCTACCCCGCCGGCACGACGGGGCTCGACATCGCCAAGGGCATTTCGCCCTCGCTCGCCAAGCGCACGGTGGCCATGGCGCTCGACGGCGCGCTCGCCGATTTGAGCGATCCGATCGAGCGCGATGCCAAGATCGAATTCGTCTCGCGCGAAGATCCACGCGCGCTCGAGTTGATCCGCCACGACGCCGCGCACGTGCTGGCGGAAGCGGTGCAGACGTTGTGGCCCGGCACGCAGGTCACCATCGGTCCGGTGATCGAGAATGGCTTCTACTACGACTTCTTCCGCAACCAGCCGTTCACGCCGGAAGACCTGCCCGTCATCGAAAAGAAGATGAAGGAGATCATCGCGCGCGACAAACCCTTCACCAAGGAAGTGTGGTCGCGCGAACAGGCCAAGAAAGCCTTCCGCGGCATGGGCGAGGAATTCAAGGTCGAGTTGATCGACGCGATTCCCGAAGACCAGCAGATCAAGATCTACAAGCAGGGCGACTGGTTCGATCTCTGCCGCGGCCCGCATATGACGTCCACCGGCAAGATCGGCAACGCCTTCAAGCTGATGAAGGTAGCGGGCGCCTATTGGCGTGGTGACAGCAACAATCCGATGCTCACCCGCATTTACGGCACGGCATTCGCCAAGCAGGACGAACTCGATGCTTATCTCAAGCAGCTCGAGGAAGCCGAGAAGCGCGACCACCGCAAGCTCGGCCGCGAAATGGATCTGTTCCATTTCCAGGAGGAAGGCCCCGGCACCGTGTTCTGGCACGCCGGCGGCTGGACCATCTTCCAGGAGATCGTTGCCTACATGCGGCGTCGCCTGAAAGGCGATTATCAGGAGGTGAATGCGCCGCAACTGCTCGACAAGTCGCTGTGGGAGACGTCCGGCCATTGGGGCTGGTTCCGCGACAGCATGTTCCAGGCAACATCCGCCGGCGAGGACATCGAAGATGAGCGCGTCTACGCCATCAAGCCGATGAATTGCCCCGGCCATATCCAGATCTTCAAGCACGGCCTGAAGTCGTATCGCGATCTGCCGCTGCGGCTCGCCGAATTCGGCGTGGTGCACCGCTACGAGCCTTCGGGCGCGCTGCACGGGCTGTTGCGCGTGCGCGCCTTCACCCAGGACGACGCCCATGTGTTCTGCACCGAAGAGCAGATGGCCGACGAGTGCCTGAAGATCAACGACCTCATCCTGTCGACCTATCAGGACTTCGGCTTCACCGGCGAGCTGACGGTCAAGCTGTCGACGCGGCCGGAAAAGCGCGTCGGCTCCGATGCGGCGTGGGACCACGCCGAGAACATCATGATGGACGTGCTCAAGCAGATCGCAGCGCGCAGCCATAACCAGAAGATCAAGACCGCGATCAATCCCGGCGAAGGCGCCTTCTACGGGCCAAAGTTCGAATACGTGCTGCGCGACGCCATCGGCCGCGACTGGCAATGCGGCACCACGCAGGTCGATTTTAATCTGCCGGAGCGCTTCGACGCCTTCTATATCGCCGCCGACGGCTCGAAAAAGACGCCGGTGATGATCCATCGCGCCATCTGCGGTTCGATGGAGCGCTTCCTTGGCGTCGTGCTCGAGCACTATGCCGGCCACCTGCCGCTGTGGCTGTCGCCGAAACAGGCGATCGTCGCCACCATCACGTCTGATGCCGACGACTACGCGACCGAGGTGGCGGCGGCGGCGCGCAAGCTGGGCCTGCGGGTGGAAAGCGATCTGCGCAACGAGAAGATAAATTACAAGGTGCGCGAGCACTCGCTCGCCAAGGTCCCTGCTCTGCTGGTGGTCGGCAAGAAGGAAGCCGCCGAGCGCACGGTCTCGGTGCGCCGCCTCGGCCAGGACAAGCAGGAAGTCATGCCGCTCGACGACGCGCTTCATGCGCTCGCCGCCGAAGCGGTGCCGCCGGACCTCAAGCGCGCCAAGGCGGCGTAACCTGGGCCTGCCGCGTACGGATCGACGAAGCCAGCATGATCACAAGCGATGACGGCCGCCGCGATGGCTCAGTCGAAGCCGTTATAAGCCGTTATAAATCGCCGCCGTTATTGCCGCGATACTGCGTCGGCGAGGCCCCAAAGCGGCGGCGGAAGCAGCGGTTGAAATACGATACCTCGATGAAGCCGCAGACATAGGCGAGTTCACTCACCTTGAGACGATCATGGCGCGGATCGCTCAACATCGCGCGCGCCTTCTGCAGTCGCAACTCAAGCACACGCTCGGTAAAGCTCGTGCCGGTCTCACCCAGGAGATTCTGCACATAGTGCGGTGCAAGCCGCAGCTTCAGCGCAACGTCGCGCACGGAGAAGTCGGGGCCCGAATAACTCGCCCTGATCTCGGCGACGATGGCCTGCACGTGCGCAGCGCGCAGGCCTCGCATGCGCGCGAGCTCCGTCGCCTCACGCCGTGCACCAAGGGTCAGTGCAACAAGGTCGAGGAGCACCGTCGCGACTCTCTCCCGGTGCCCCACGTCGATCGCGAGATCGTCGCTATCCAGCAGAAAATCGAGGTAGCGCCGTAAATGTCGCGCCGCTGGGTTGGTTAAATCAAGTGGAGTGCCCACCAAGTCTTCGGCACCGGCGACGAGATCGAGCAAGCGCGCGCGTGGCACCGAAAGTCCGAGGATCGTGATGCGGCCCCCGGCACGGCCTTCCCCCGGCTCGGCGCTGCTGTACAAGACACGCCGCCGCCGCCGTTGTCGACGACCTCGCGACCGTGTTGAGCATAGGACAGGGCGCCGCCGCGATTGAACCTGATGAGGAAATGATCGCGGCCATCCGCTGCAACCTGACGAAGCGTCCGCGCGGTGCCGCGGATCGCAGCGTCGAACCGCATCAGCATAATCGCGCCGATGCCGACAAACTCGGCCTTTGCCGTGAACGGCTGGTTGGTCTGCGGCGTCATGTCGACTTCGCCATGATGCGCCACGTAGAGGTCGCGCCAAAGCCTAAAGCGCGCGCTGTCGTCGAGCGTCGCCGGCAACTCATCGGAAGAGAAAATGACCCGCTTCATGCGCCCTCGCGCGCGGCAATCCACTCGGTTTATCGCTGCGACCAAGCGCGCGAAAATTCCGGGCTGGCTTGAATACTAACACCATTGCGCTGGGAAATTAGTGCAATTTTCAGGGCGGACGGGCAAATCATCGCAGCAGATAAGCGTGGCCGGACAGCAACATAACAAACAAATAGTCCCAATTGTTCGAATAGTTCAAATTCAAGGGAATCCCGTTCAACCGGAAAACGCCAGTTCCGCTTCAAGTTGCGAGGCAGCGGACGGCTGCGTGCGTCAACGCCGGAATCGGGGGACGGAATCAGCAGACTGGATTTTCATACCGGCCGCATCGGCGTGAATTTCAGATTCTGACGGTACGGCATACATCACCCTTAAACGACCTCGTTCAACAAAGAGGGAATACCATGAAGACCTGCCTTTATCGCGCGGCACCCGTCGCCACCGCATTCGTCTTCTGCATTTTCGCAGCCGGCATCCCGGCACGGGCAGAGCAACAGCCTATTGTCGTGCTCGGCGCCGGCGACATCAAGCCGGTGGTCGCTCAGTATCGCAAGCTGCTCGGCGAGCCGAACAACGGCAACAAGCATGGCTCGCAAGGATCCGGCCGCCGCGAGATCAACTGGGACGGCGTCCCGGACAACAAGGCGGCGCCGGCTTTCCTGCCATCCGACGTGTTCAAGGCGCGCGGCGCGATCCTCAAAACGCCGGGCAAGGGCATTCAGGCCAGCGCAAGGCCCGACAACCCGGATCACGTCGCTCCGCATTTCGGCCATATCAACGCGAGCTACACCAAGATATTCAAGCCGTTCAGCGGCGGGCGGATGTTCTCGCCAGTCGGCAGCAACGTGGTGGAGCTCACTTTCGTGATTCCCGGCACCGACACGCCGGCGACGGTGCGCGGCTTCGGCGCGGTCTACGTCGACGTCGATCTTCCGCACACCTCGTTCGAATATTTCGATCCCACCGGCAAGTCGCTGGGCCACTTCCCGGTGCCGATCCAGAATGAAGGCTTTTCATTCCTCGGTGTCGTGTTCGAGAAGCCGGTGGTCGCGCGCGTTCGCATCGAATACGGCAGCGCCACGCTCGGCCCCGACGACGGGCCCAACAGCGATGTCGCGGTGATGGACGACTTTATCTACGGCGAGCCGCAGGCGATCAAAAAACGATCCGCAAAAAGAAAAAAGAAATACTAGACGAGCAATCGACGAGGCATGTCCGCCGGACAATGAAGCCGTGGCGGCCGGCGTCAAGCGCATGAAGGCTTAAGCGCGCGCTACTTCAGGCTGGCGATATAAGCCGCGATGTCGCCCGCCTCGAAGCGCGACAAATTCATATCCGGCATTTTCGGATGCGGCACCAGCAGGAACAGCGCGATCATGGGCGCGTCGATGTGCGGCTTTTTCGCCACTTCCGAAAACGGCGGCGCCTGCGTATTGCCGCGCTGCTGACTGGATGTGACCACATGGCAGGACGCGCACCAGCGCTCGGCCAGCTTTTTGCCGTTGGCCGTATCGGCCGCCGACGCCACGCCCGTCAGGCTTGTGAAAAAGGTCAATGACAACAGCGCGGCGATTGTTCGTTTCATGGGGGGTCTCGCAGGGGGTTGAGGATCGGCGCGATCATATACAGCCGCGCAGCGCGCGTCTCATCCGACTTGATCTCTGTGGGGGAACTCAGCGGCCTCCAGCCGCGCGCGCGACCGGCGGATCGGCGGCCGCCGCCGGCGGGTCTTCGAGCGCCGCCAGGAAGCGTTCCGCCCAGTGGGTGATGTCGTTGGCGACCAGCACCCGGTAATTCTGGTCGTGGCGCTGGCGCCGTTCGGTCAGCGGCATCGACAGCGCCCGGTTGATGGCGATGGCGACGCCTTCGGGATCGTAAGGGTTGACCAGCAGCGCCGCCCCGCATTCGCGGGCGGCGCCGGCAAAGCGGGACAGGATCAGCACGCCGGGATCGGCCGCGTCCTGGGCAGCGATGTATTCCTTGGCCACTAGGTTCATGCCGTCGCGCAAGGGCGTCACCAACGCCGCACGCGCCCCGCGGTAGAGCCCGGCGAGCGCGGTGCGGCTATGCGCCTTATTGATGTAGCGTAGCGGCGTCCACGACGCCTCGCCGAAGGTGCCGTTGATGCGGCCGACCGCCTCACCCACCTTGCGGCTAATGTCGGCATATTCAGGGATTCCGCTGCGGCTGCGCGGCGTGATCTGCAGATAGGTAACCTTGCCGCGCCAGTCCGGAAAATTGGTCAGGAAGCGCTCGAACGCATCCATGCGCTCGGGAATTCCCTTGCTGTAATCAAGTCGGTCGACGCCAATGATCATGGCGCGTCCCGACAGGCTCTCCAGCACCTCGCGTACGAAACCGGATTCAATGGCGCGGCGCGCCAGTCGCGAAAAGGCTTCGGTCTCGACCCCGACCGGAAATTGCCCGATCCGCACCATGCGACCTTCATAGGCAAAGCTGTCGTCACCGACGCGCTTGAGGCCGCATTCATTAACGAGATAGCGCGAAAAATTGGTGACGTCGGTCTCGGTCTGGAAGCCGACCAGGTCGTAGTGCCCGAGCGCTGGGATCAGCTGCTCATGGTTGGGCAACGCGGTCAGGATTTCCGGCGGTGGGCACGGAATATGGATGAAAAAGCCGATCTTGTTCTTGTGGCCGCGGTCGCGCAGTGCCTTGGCGAACGGCATCAGGTGATAATCGTGCACCCAAATCACATCGTCGGGCTTGAGCAGTTTTTCCAGATGGGTGGCGAAATATTCGTTGACGCGGAAATAGCCGCCGAGATCGCGCCGGGTGAACTCCGCAAGGTCCAACCGATAATGCAAGATCGGCCACAGCACGCGGTTGGCGAAGCCGTTGTAGAACTCGTCGTAGTCGTCCTTGCGTAGATCGAGGGTGACGTAGGAAATATTGTCCTGCGTAACCATCTTGGCGGAGCCGGGATCGTTGTCGGCGGCGCGCCCGCTCCAGCCGAACCAAAGGCCGCCGCGGCGTTTGAGCGCGGCACGGATTGCCACTTCGAGCCCGCCGGCCCGCGCGCTGCCGTCAGGCACGCCAACTCTGTTCGACACTACGACGAGCCGCGCCAATACCGATCTCCCCAGCTCCGCGACAACTTGATCGCGGTCAAAATCAAGCCCGACATCGAATAAGTCTGCGGAAAATTGCCCCACAGCTTGCCGGTGGCGGGGTGCATGTCCTCTGACAACAGGCCATAACGGTTTCGCAACCGAAGCGCGTCGACGAACATATCTCGGGCCTCTTCACAACGCCCACTATCCCACAATGCATCGATCAACCAGAATCGGCAAATCAAAAAAGCCGTCTCCGGCAGGCCAAAATCGTCCGCCGCCGCATAACGCATAACGTGGAAGTCGCGTCGAAGTTCACGCTCGATTGCGGCGATCGTGGAGACAAAACGCGGGTCGTCGGGCGCGATCAGCCCCAGTTCGGGCAAAAGCAATGCACTGGCGTCGAGATCGTCGCTTTCGAAAGCGGCGGCAAAGGCGTTGAGCTTGGGATTCCATGCGCGTTTGAGCACCTCCTCGCCGATTCGCGCGGCTGTTTCGCCCCAATAGCGCGCCCGTTCGGTGAGATTGAGGCGGTTGGCGATTGCCTCCAGCCGCTGGCAGCCGGCCCAGCTCATCGCCGCCGAATGCGTATGCACGCGCTTTTTGCCGCGGTATTCCCAAATCCCTGAATCCGGCTCCAGCGCCAGCCGCGCCGCCTGCTCGCCGAGCGGCTCGATCACATGAAACAGCGCGGCATCACCCGGCCGCGGCAGCCGGCGATCGAAGAACATCGGCGTCGCCGCCATGATGATGCTGCCGTAGACGTCGTGCTGCTCCTGAAGCGCCGCAGCATTGCCGATACGCACCGGCCCGTCGCCGCCGTAGCCGGCGAGTGCCTCAGCGTGGCTTTCCTCGACCGGATTGGTCGGCACCACGCCGTAGAACGGGCGGATCGCTCCGGCGTGACCGGCTGCGATGCTCAGAATGTAGTTGATGAAATCCTCCATCGTGCGCGTGGCGCCCATGCGGTTGAGCGCGCGCACCACGAAAAAAGCATCGCGCATCCAGCAATAGCGATAATCCCAGGTGCGCCCCGACCCCGGACCCTCGGGGATCGAGGTTGTGAGCGCGGCGACGATCGCGCCGGTTTCCTCGAAATTGGAAAGCTTGAGCGTGATACCGGCGCGGATGATCTCGTCCTGCCAGTCGAACGAGAACGCAAGCCGGCGCACCCATTCCAGCCAGTAATTGCGTGTGCGGTCGCAGAATTCCCGGCAGGTGGCCTCGAGCGCGCCTTCGAACGGCTCGTCGGTGCCGAACACCATGTGCACCGGCCGGGTGAGCACGAACGAAGCTTCGTTCTCCACGTAAGAAAGCGGCGCGTCGGTGGTGAGACGCACCGGCACGTCATCGCGCCAGTAGCGGATGTGATTGCTGCCGGATGCGCGCGACGCCACCGGCACGCCGTAATGATGCGTGGTGCGGAAGCGGATGGTGACGCGCGGCATGCCGCCGATCGGTTCGATGATGCGTATCAGCTGCGGTGGACGGAAGGTGCGGCCGTAGATCTGGAAGCGTGGCGCAAAATCGGTAATGCGCACCGCGTTGCCGCCGTCGTCGATCAGCTCGGTCACTACGATGGCGGTGTTGCGTACATAGTCCGAGCGGGTCTCGACCATGCGGTCGAGCACCACGTCGGTGAAGCCTTTTTCCTCATCGCCCGAAATCAGCCGGCAGAACACCGGATCGCCGTCGTAGCGCGGCAGGCACCACCAGACGATGCGCGCGGATGGATTGAGCAGCGCCGCCGTGCGCCCGTTACCGACGACCGCAAGGTCGAGGCCGTAGTCGGTCATGGGCCGCGCGCCCGCCCCTTGGACGCCAGTCGCCGCAAGGCGTCGCGCACTTCATCGGGGGATTCGAATATCCCGCTGACGTTGTCGAAATGACGGCCGACCGAAAAACCCTTGCCGCCCAGTTCGGGCAGCAGCACGAAAACCAACTCATCGGTGACGTCGTCGCCGACGAACACCGGCATGCGGCCGGCAAAGGGCGCGTGCGTCATCAATGCGCGCACCGCCTCGCCCTTGCTCACGCCCGGGCGCTTGACCTCGAACATGGCCTTGCCCAGCAGCACTTCCACCGTTTCGCCGGGAAAGGCGGCGCGGCCGGCCGCAATGTGCGCGCGCAAGCGAGCCTCCTGCTGCGGCGCGTTGCGGTAATGCAGCGCGAGCGAATAGCCCTTGTCCTCGACCACGATGCCGGAGCCCGGCGTCGCCGCCTCCGCCAGCAGCTTGCGTAGCGCCTGCGGCAGCGGCTTGGCAGCGGGGATCACTTCGCCGGCGCGCACGCGCGTCTCGGCGCCATGGCCGCCGACCGCCGGCAGCGCGAGCGGTGAGAACAAATGGTCGAGATCGACGATCGGGCGCCCGCTGACCAGCGCCAGCGCCCCGCCGGTGAGTTCGAGCAGGCGCTCCAACGACCGGCACAACTCGTTCGGCACGTGCACCTCGTGCGGCGACGGGCCAATATCGATCAGCGTGCCGTCGACGTCGAGCAGCAGCGCAATCGACCGCGTATCGATGTCGGCGAAATCGTCAATAGCCGCGTGATTCGCGAGGGGCTGCGTCACCATCGTCCTTCCGGTGCTTGGGTGTTTAGCAGAGTCGCGCCGTCACCGCGCCAGCACTTCGACGTCGCCGTCCACACCGGTGGAGACCTTGAACTCGCGCTCAAAGACCTTGCCCTCGTTGCGCGCAATGGCGCGGTAGTCGCCCTCGGCGAGGATCACGCGCGGAAAGGCGCCGATCAATTCCTTGATCACGTCGCCGCCCGGCGTGAGCACCGACCAGGCAGTATTGGCAAGCGCTTCCCCGCCCTTCTCGGTCACCAGCTTGAGTGTGATGGCGGCCGCGCGGTGGGTGACGGTGACGTCGGTGAGCTTGGCGGCCTGCACGCGGATGTCGGAGCGTACGACGGCATTCGCATCGCCGTAGTTCGACACGATGTAATAGGTCCCCTCCGGCACCACCACCACGTTGCCGGTCATGACGTGCTCAGCGATCGGGCGGCGGTCGCCGGGCTCGAACTGGCTGCCCTTAAACACGTTGAACGAAATCTGCCCGGACGGAATGCGCGCGTCGCCGACGCGGCCTTCCATGCGCAGGCCGCCCGCCGGGAGATCGAAATGCTCGCGCACGGTCGGCCCGCGCAATGTCACCGGCCGCACCGCGGTGGCAAGCCCGAAGCCGACATGCACGATATACGCGCCCGCCGGCAGCACGACCGTCGGCGTCGGCGATTTGTCTTCCTTGACGAGGCGGAATTTTCCCTTGGCGTCGGGCTTGGCGGCATAGACCCGCCAGGTGAGGCCGCCTTCGATGGCCGGCGCGTCCTTGCCGAAGCGGGCGCTGAGTGCGAGCGCTACTTTGCCGGCCGGCACCATCAGCGTGGGGGAATTCGGCGTTGTGCGCGGCGGTGCAATCTGTGGCCATTGCGATGGTGACACCAGCGCACCACCGGGGCTGAAGACCTCACCGCGTGTGACCGGCTGCGGCGTAATCAGACCGGTCGACGGCGTTGCGGAGAACAATGAGTTCTGCCCAGACGCCTGCCCCAATGCCGCGCCCGGGATCAGCAAGGCAAGGATAAGCGCAAGCCCCGGCCATAGCCGGCCGCGGGCGGCGGCGTTTGCGGGTGCGTTGCGCATGACCGGCCATTTTTCGGCTTAAATCGCGGCGATTTCAAGCCAAGCAGCCTGGTTTGTCACTCTTTCGACCCTATGCTAGGCGCAAGCGCACGATTTTCACGGATGATCTTTTTCGCAAACCGGCAAGGTCGCCATGTCCGACGCCCTGGAACTGCTCAAGACCCGCCGTTCGGTGAAACCGATGGAATTGGGGGGGCCCGGCCCGAATGCGTCCGAAATCGAGACACTGCTTACCATCGCGACGCGCGTGCCCGACCACGGCAAGCTGACGCCCTGGCGCTTCATCCTGTTCGAGGGCGACGCGCGCGAAAAAGCCGGCGAGACCATCGCCGCCGTCTTCCGCGCCGACCATCCCGAAGCCACGCCCGACCAAGTCGCGTTCGAGCTCCAGCGGCTCGCACGCGCGCCGCTGGTGATTGCGGTGGTCAGCCGGGCCGCGGCGCACGTGAAAATTCCGGAATGGGAACAGCAATTGTCGGCGGGCGCCGCCGCCATGAGCCTGGTCATGGCCGCCCACGCCATGGGCTACGCCGCAAGCTGGATCACCGAATGGTACGCTTATGACCGGCGCGTGCTCGACAAGCTCGGCATCGCGGCGAATGAGCGCGTCGCCGGCTTCGTCCATATCGGGAGCCCGGCCAAGCCGCCCGAGGAACGCGAGCGGCCCAAGCTTGCCGACATCGTCACACGTTTTGGCGCCTGATCCTCCATGTTCTACGACGCGGTCAAGAACGATCACGGCCTGCGCTATGATCCCTTCAAGGCGATCGTGGCGCCCCGCCCGATCGGCTGGGTCACCACCATGAACGGCCAGGGTGACATCAATCTCGCGCCCTATTCGTTCTTCAACGGTATCTCCAGCCGCCCGGCGCTGGTGATGTTCTCCAGCGAAGGCCTCAAGGACTCGGTGAGCTTCATCCGCGAGACCGGCGAGTTCGTCTGCAATCTGGCGACCTGGGATCTGCGCACGCAGATGAACGCCACCTCGGCACCGCTGCCGCGCGGGGTCAACGAGATGGAGCGCGCAGGGCTGGCGCCAGCGCCGTCGCGGCTGGTCAAGCCCCCGCGCGTCGCCGCGAGCCCCTGTGCGCTCGAATGCAAACTGATCAAGATCGTGCCGATCGAGAGCGCCGGCGGCATGGCGGTCGACTGCCACGTGGTCATCGGCCATGTGATCGGCGTGCATATCGACGACCGCTTCATCGTCGATGGCAAGCTCGACACCGCCGCCATGAAACCGATCGCCCGCTGCGGCTACGACCAATATGCCGTGGTCGAAAGCGTGTTCTCCATGCAGCGGCCGACTTCTTGAGCTTTGCGCGCCCTGCCGCGTTTAACCATAATGTAATCACCGAAGCGCACGCTCCCTGTCACGTTTCGGTCACAAGACTCCGCCAGCAGTTTTCACCATATCGCGGTGAAATGCTTGTCGGGGGGATGGCCCGATACGATCATCGGGTCAGGGGAGAATTATTTGGTGTTTGAGGGTCTTTTCGCACGCGCCCGCAATGGGGACCGTTCGGCGGAAGCCACCACCGCGCCGATCATACCGATCGCCGCGCGCCCGACCATCGGGCTCGCGCTCGGCGGCGGCGCCGCGCGCGGCTTCGCCCATATTGGCGTGATCCGCACGCTCGTCGCTCACGGCATCGTCCCGGACGTCATCGTCGGCACCTCGATCGGCGCGGTCGCCGGCGGCTGTTATGCGGCGCGCCAGCTCGACACCCTGGAAACCTGGGCGCGCAGCCTCACCGTGCGCAGCATCTTCGGCCATCTCGATCTTAACCTCTCCGGCTCGGGCCTCATCCACGGCGGACACCTTGCCAGGAAGCTGGAAGCAGCACTGGCCGACTGCCGTATCGACGATCTGCCGCTGCGCTTTGCCGCCATCGCCACCGAATTTAATACCGGCCACGAAATCTGGCTCACCCGCGGCCGGCTGTCCG
Organism: uncultured Alphaproteobacteria bacterium; assembly: GCA_963773115.1. GTDB lineage: Bacteria > Pseudomonadota > Alphaproteobacteria > Rhizobiales > Xanthobacteraceae > Pseudolabrys. Next base: position 76,597 of record CAVYZZ010000004.1, read on the forward strand.
ATGCGCTACGCGCCTCCTATGCGCTGCCGGGAATTTTCCCGCCGGTGCTGATCGGCGGACGCTGGCTGGTCGATGGCGCGCTGGTCAATCCGGTGCCGGTTTCGGCCGCGCGCGCGCTCGGCGCCCGCCTGGTGATCGCGGTCAACCTCAATTCCGACCTGTTCGGCCGCGGCACCATCATCGCCAGCCACGGTTCCGACGATGAAGACGATGCGGCCCACGCGCAGGCCAAGCTCAACGGGCTGCTCGGCATGTTCAGCCGCGAGCGCATGCTGCGCCGCCAGTTTATCGGCCGGCGCGGCCGCCCGAGCATTCCGGCCGTCATGATCGAAGCCTTCAACGTGATGCAGGACCGCATCACGCGAGCGCGGCTGGCCGGCGATCCGCCCGACGTGCTGATCAGCCCGCGCCTCGGCCAGGTCGGCTGGTTCGACTTCCATCGCGGCGAGGATGCCATCAAGATCGGCGCGGAAGCCGCAGAAAAAGCGATCGACGCGGTGACCGAGGCAGTCACCGCGCTGTCGCAGCCATGCGACCCCGAGGGCCCAGCGAAATAATCTCGAAATTCAAGCGCTGCGGATGTAATCCCGTATAGCTTCGGTCTCCTGCTCGATCTCACCGACGCGCTCCTTGACCACGTCGCCGATCGAAATCAGCCCGACCAGCTTGCCGTCGCTCGTCACCGGCAGGTGACGGAATTTTCCCGCCGTCATCCGTTCCATGATCGCAGCTACGGTGTCGTCCTCGCTACAGGTTTCGACCTCGCGGGTCATCACCTGCGCGACCGGCAGCGCGAGTGCGCCGGCGCCGTGTTCGGAAATCGCGCGCACGATGTCGCGCTCGGACAATATGCCGGCGAGGCGCCCTCCCGCGCCGCGGATCACGACCGCGCCGATGCGGTGCGCCGCCAACAGTTTCGCCGCCGCCGCGAGATCCGCCGCAGGCTCGATGTCAATGAGGTCGCCGCCCAAGTTGCGTTTCTTGGCGGCCAGAATCGTCTTGACGTTCATGGCAGCCTCCCTAGCGCCCGAGCCCGCCGGGGAGCGGCAAATCCGGACTGGAGAGAACGATCCTGCCGCGCACCGGGTTCCGTCAAGAGAAGATCGGCGTGGCAAGCACCGCGCTACCGCATTGGCTAATGCCGCGTTGCACCACCGTCACCGAATTGGGGAACACCGGCGACCGGGTCGAACCAGGGAAACAGCAACAAACCGGCCAGAAAGCCGCCGATATGCGCCTGCCAGGCCACAACCTCGCCGCCGCCGACGCCGCTGATCGGCAGCGAGATCAAACCGAACAGCAGATTGATCCCCATCCACATCACCAGGAAGACCAGCACGGCCGGCTGACGCAGCGTCTGGGAAAGCGGAGCCGCGGGAACGCGAAAGTCAGCCTCTCCGCCGGTGCGCCAGAAGCTCAGCGGCCCGCCGCGCTGAAACGCAAACCGCATCGCCCCCGCCATGGTGCCGGAGATCGCGGCCGAAGCGCCGATCACCGGCGAATTCTGCCCGCCATAGGCGAGCAGATGCGCGAGGGCGCCGGCCGCCGCCGTGACGGCGAAAAATATCAAAAACCGCAACGCGCCGAAGCGGCGCGCGATCGCCGAGCCGAACGGCAGGAACCAGATGGCGTTGACGCCAAGATGAAGCCAGCTGGCATGCAGCAGCGCGTAGGTCACGAATGTCCAAATCTGAGCGCCCCACCCCCCTGGCAAAGCCTCCGCCGGTAGAATTCCTGTCGCGTAACGCACCGGATCGAATGCAAACAGCCAAAGCACATCGTTGTTCTGATCCGGTGTCAGAGCGAACACGCGCACAGCATGGACGAGCGCCAGTACGGCGAGCACGGCCACGATGACGGGAGGGATATTGAGCGCGGGTTCGCGTTTCACTAGTCGGCCAGTCCGGTAGCAGGCCAGTTACGCTGCCAGCCCGCCCGCCACAAGTCACAGATCGCCGCAGTGGACAAGAAAAAAGGAGGGCTTTCGCCCTCCCTTGAGCCGCGCTCTGCGGGGTCGTTTTCGCGCCTGTGCGGCGCCGGTCACGTTCCCCACCTCTCCCCGTGGCTCTTTTCGAGTTACGCCTGAAGGTTCAAAACGGCGCCAGTGTGGATTGCCGATGACCTTAGCCAAGGGTCGGCGCGCTGCCAATTCGCTTCCACTCTTAACACTAATTTGCTTCGGCAGTCGTCGGCGCGCCGATCCGGCATGCGCCCTGCTCCACCTGCACCGTCGCGGCCAAAAGCCGGCGCCGATGTCCCGATCGGGGACAACGAGAACGCCGGCAGCGTCCCGCGACGGAACAGGTGGCCGTCCATGAAACACGTATCCACGCGCACCGTGTACGAATACTGGAACCGGCAACGGCGAAACCGCCCCGCCCCCGAGCGCAGCGATATCGATCCAGCCACCATCCGCTATGCACTCGGCGACACCGTCATGCTGGCGGCGGACTTCGCCGGTCAGTTGCGTTTTCGTCTCGCCGGCACGCGCGTCTGCGCGATGTTCGGCCGCGAGATCAAGGGCGAAGTCTTCACGGCGCTTTGGGACGCGCCGAGCCGCCAGACGATCGAGGATCTGGTGAGTATCGTGATCGGCGAGGCGGCCGGTGCGGTGGCCGGCCTCACCGGACGCACTGAAGAGGGCGCCGGAACCGAAATCGAAATGCTGCTGCTACCGCTTGCTCACAATAGCCGCGCCCGCATCCGCGCGCTCGGTGTGCTGGTGCCGACGGTCCCGCCCTATTGGCTGGGCGCCAGGCCCGTCACCGCGCTTGAGCTTGTCGGCTTGCGCCATATCGGGCCGCAGGTGGAAAGCCGCAGCGCTCCCCACTTCGGGCGGGCGGCCGAGGCTAGCCGCATGCGCCATGGCTTTGTGGTCTATAGCGGTGGGCTCGAAACCCCGCCCGGCGAGCGGACCGGCTAACGGCGCGTTAACGATACCTCCATAGTGTCCTAGGTCGTGGGCAAATTCGCCCGAAGGCCCCAGCCACGCTATGTCAATGCCGCAAGTAAAGCGCAAATATCTGCCGCTGTCCGAAGAACGACGGCATTTTCAGCGCGTCAAGATCAACCTTCTCGGCCGCTATATGCTGGCCGACCGGCGTGAATTCCCGTGCCAGGTCATCAATATGTCGCCGGGCGGCATGGCGCTGATCGCGCCTGTTACCGGCCATCCGGACGAACGGGTCATCGCCTATGTCGATCACTTGGGGCGGATCGAAGGCAAAATCGCTCGCACATTCGAAAACGGCTTCGCCATGACGATCGCGGCCAGTTCGCGCAAGCGCGAAAAGCTCGCCGCCCAACTCACCTGGCTTGCAAACCGGCACATCCTCAACCTGCCGGAAGACCGCCGGCACGGCCGCTTTACGCCGCGCAATCCGATGGCGCGGCTGATCCTGCCGAACGGCAACAACATCGCCTGCCGCATCATCGACCTGTCGCAGTCGGGCGCGGCGATCGCGATCGCGGCGAACCTGCGGCCCGCAGTCGGCGCCATGGTCACCATCGGCAAGACGCAGGGGCGCGTGGTCCGTCACATCGATGAAGGCTTCGCCATCGAATTCACTCGTCTGCAGCATCCCGATTTCCTCGAAGATAACCTCACCGGCCAATAGTGTTTGCGCGTGGTCTTTTCCGCAAACTGCAACCCATCCAGAGTCGGCAATTTTCGCAATCACGCGCTAGAGTCACTCGCCGGTAAACCGGCTGCGTAAAATTGCGCGCGTCGTGAACCCGCCCGGCGCGCCTGGCGCGGCCGTTCGCCGGTATCATGGGAACTTTCTGCACCGTCCTGGCAAGGTAAAGCGACGCGCGCGCAAGCCCCGCGCGAGCGCGCCAATGCTGCGTTTGCCCGGTTAATGTCGACAATTTTAGCTAAATGGTATTCGATAAGATTTTAAGCGAATTCGACTTCAAGTTTTACTGTATTCGCTTCTTCTTTTATTCTTGTTCTTCTTAAAATGACTTGCCTGACTTAGCCGCGCCGCAAAAGCTTTGTGCGAATTGTGGTCCCAACAAGACGGGAAGGGACCGCAACAGATGGGCTGGCGTATCAAACATGTTTCGACCGGCGGCTTGCTGGTCGTGGCCTGCGCGACGGCATTGGCCGCCGCCGCGGGCGGCGCCGCGGCAGGCGAGCGCAAACTTGCCTATGGCTACGCACCGCACGGCCACGCGGTTTATGCCGCAGTCGGCGCGACAACACGCGCACCGATCGGCTGGATCGAGTTTTGCGTCGAATACAAGCAGGAGTGCAACGTCAAACCGTCGGCGGCGCGCGATGTCGTCCTTACATCCAAGGCCTGGGCCGACATCGTCAAGGTCAACGACTGGGTAAACAACAACGTCAAGCCGGTCACCGACCTCGAGCATTGGGGCGTGGTCGAGCGCTGGAACTATCCCGACGATGGCTACGGCGATTGCGAGGATTACGTGCTGCTCAAGCGGCGCATGCTGATCAAGGCCGGCTGGCCGCGCTCGGCACTGCTGATCACCGTGGTACGCGACAAGAAGGGCGCCGGCCATGCCGTGCTCACGGTCAGGACCAATCGCGGCGAGTTCGTTCTCGATAATCAGCAGGCCCAGGTCCTGCCCTGGGACAAGTCCGGCTACCGCTTCGTGAAGCGGCAGTCGCAGTCCGATCCGAACACCTGGGTCACGTTGGGCGAGCCGCACGTCGCGCCCGTCACGGTCTCGGGCCGCTGACAGCACGAAGGAAACAAATATCGAAATCGCGCTCCCGGTCACGTCCCCACCCCTCCCCGTCCCCAGACCGGGTTCGCGAGCGGCCGGCCTCCCCCAAGGCCGGCCGCACCTTTTTGGTTTAATTGACTTTTCGCTGTATCGATTGGTTGCAATAGGAAGGGAACGCTGAAAGAACAAATTTGATCAAAGCTTGCTACCCACAAATCTACCCACAAAAGCTATAACCCGAGCCACACCACGCCCCCCGGCTGGAGTACAGCCTCGGCGTCGGTGCGCGGGAAATATAAAAACTTGTGCCGACTTGGGAAAAAACTCGCGCCATGGGGCTACGAAGATCCGTTCTCAAACAGTCGTCGGCCAAAGCAAAGGTTTGAACTCGAATGTTAACCTTTGTTAGCCTCGCCGCCAGGGTCGGAATAGGCCCGCGATAACTCAGCGGAGTTCGTACAGAGGTTTCCCGTGGCACCCGGCCCCCTACCGCCATAGGTTCTTAAACCGCCCTGGCGCGAGCTCCGTGTAGCGCACGGTCGATTGGATGCTGCGGTGGCCTAGATAGGCCTGCAGGGTCCTGGTGTCGGTGCCCTTGTTCGCCAGCGCGAAGCCGGTCGCGTGTCTCAGCATGTGCGGGTGGCACTTAAACGGCATCCCGGCTTCAATGCCTGCCCGCTCGATCAGCTTTGCCAAGCCGGCGACCGAGAACGGCGCACCGCGCTCAGTCACAAACACAAACGGCGAACTAGCCTCACGCTTGAGGACTCGCAGCGCCCGCAATTCATCACCCAACAGCGGATGGGTCGCCGTTGCCCCGCCCTTGGCCCTGCGCAGGTGCAGCGTGGCGGACTCAAATTCCACATCGGACCATTGGAGCCCGCATAGCTCTGACGCCCGCAGGCCATGCCGGAAAGCAATCAGGATCATCGTGGCATCCCGCTGGCCCCAACGATTGCCCTTGGCGGCGGCGATCAACTTCTCGACCTCGCGCTCGGTTAAGTGCTCACGCGGTCTGAGTTCGGCATTCGGACGGCGTAACGGGGTGACTGTCCGATTTTCCTTCGCTGGTGATATCAGTTTGAGCTTTGCTTTGATCATGTGATTGCTGCCTCTGTAAAGTTGCACTTTCCGAACACTGACAGGAATACGGACAGTCCGGCAGTTAATTCAGCGCAACATCGATTCGTTGTTTGGAGTTGTTTTGAATCTTTCTTGCGCGCTGATACGCTCGGCACATGCAGACGACGCCAACGCCAACCCCGATGACCCTCGGCAACATGCGCTCCAACGGTGTGCGCTCAGTTATCGTCTATTGCTCGAATGTCACCTGCCGCCACGAGGCCATCGTGAACGTCGATGCGCTCGGTGATGACGTGCCGGTACCTTCGCTCGGACTGCGTATGCGCTGCCAGCGATGTGGCCAGCGTGGTGCCGATGTGAGGCCGAATTGGAATGAGCGCCCCGCTGTCGGTGCCTTCGACGGCCGGCGCTAGGGTGCCTCTATTTGCCAGCGGCGGACTCAGGGAATCGTTTTCCAGGCCTTGCCCTATCCGAACACCTTCAAGCCCAGCGGACTCACCAGCGGCTGTCTCTGACTTAGTGCGAGCCGGTGGCGCGGAATGCCTCCTGGTGTCGGGGTGTTACCTGTGCAATTATATCGCGCTAGCCAAGGGCTTTTCCGTGGGAACTTAAATGGCTCGGTGGGCCGCTGTCATTGTTTTGATTATGAGCGCGGCAGTGCTCGCCGGATGCGCTAACTCGCAACAAATCGCTGCAGCCCAAGACGCACAGTGCCGAAGCTATGGCGCCGTACCTGGAACGGACTTGTACTATAACTGTCGAATGCAGTTAGCCCAAACAGCCACCGCTAATCGGGCAGCAATGTCGCGCGCTTTAATCCAAGCGGGCGGTCAAATGGCGGCTACACCGCCGCAAATGGCGACTACACCGCCGCCGCCGTCTTTCTGTACCACGACTGGCCCCTATTGGAGACGCACGACCAACTGTCAATAAGTGCCGCCTCTGATGTGAGGCCTTTGACATTCGCTCTACTACGTCCCAGTTGGCGCGTGTGTTTGTGAAGTATTTCGACGAACATCCTAGCCGGATGAACGAGGACTTTAGGCAGTTCGCGCCGGAAGTATTTCATCGGGCATGGCCAGGCCATTGAAACAAGCTCACCAGCGGCCTTCGCTGAGTCCCTGCGCGCCACCGCGGCTGCCATCGAGATGAGCGCCAGCTATTGGCCGGATTGTGCCGCCGATTCCTGAAACTGGGTCCGGGGGTAAACCCCTGCCTCCCCGCTATTGGATCGAAGGATGATGAAGATTATTTCCTTCCTCTCCGATACTCTACGCTCACGCCACGCAAAAACTCACATATGAATTTTACACTTGGAGGGAAACAATGCGGATGGACCTAGTGCTATGCGCAGCGTTGATTGCCGCAGCGATCTTAATCGTTGGCCTATTCGGTAACAGGTACTCCTCCTCACAAGTAGCGTCCGGACCAACTAATGGCCTCTTGTATATTTGGATACTGGATAGGCTCGCTGGCGAAATCCGCCTGTGCAAAGCGCCAGTCAGACGGCTCGGCGAGACGAATGAATTTTTTGGTAAGGCTAAATGCGACGCACCATAGGACTAGGTCACCGTTAGTAGGTAGGAACTGAAACGAGACTATCTGTCAGTCACCGTTAGTAGGTAGGAACTGAAACGAGACTATCTGTCAGGAGTAGCCTCGGCATCGGCGCAAGCTACGTCCAGCGCTTCATTGCGGAGACTGAAGAAAAGCGATCAGTTGTGAGAAACTAGGTTGCCAGTCCTCATTTGGTTTTTTTGACATAGAATGCCCCATGCCAAGTGGTGCCAAACTAAATCCGAGAACAGCTGAACTTCTAAAGGGAGTTGTATATGCCGACTCTTCCAAGTGGCCTTCGTTTAGCGCTCTGGGATAATGCATTAATTGAACATGATGCTAATTGGTTTGAATGCCCGGAAGGACACTTTTGGTATTCGGTTGCAGCCCCAGAAATTGGGTCGCCGCTATTTGATAAACATGAGCAAATATGGACTACCCCCGCCCACGCGTTGGCCCCACGTAATCGCGAAGAGGCAAAACAATTTGTTCAGATTTTAGAAATGGCCGAAGATGGGAGTGGCGATTGGCGCGGAGAGTGGCTTGCGGATTTTCCGAAATATCGAACTTTAAGTGATGCCGACAAAATTGCTTGGAGGTCCAATTACGCCTATGACGCCGCGAACTCCGGTATCTCCTGGTGGGATGCTCTCAGGGAACATCACTCTGTTCATGAACCACTGCACCTTGTCAGGCGCTAGAGCGAAAATGCCATTTTCTCTGTGGCCTTGGAGGAATAATCTCCAAACCTCTTGGTAGTCGTCACGATGCGCAACGCGCACTACTGATGCACAAGTCATTTCTTCGGCCCCGGAAGCTTCTTAAGTGTCCTGATGTGCTCTTTGCGTGTATGAAGCACAAACTGGTCTAGGATTTTATGTCCCTTCCCAATGTCACCAGCGCCAAGCGCCTTAACGACATCAGGATGAATGATGAATTCCCCGCCAGCAGCTATGATGGGAACATGCTGATCCTCTTCACCGGAATCCTCGATCTCTCCACCATCTGCTTTTTTCTTGAAGCGAACATGAGTGTGTGACCTGCCGCTCCCGCCACCACGCATGGTCGGCAAGCCATATGGACCGCTTGAGAACATCTGAGTTAAAATCTGACCGCCAGCGGCTGAGTTTCCTTGACCAAGAGCGCTAGGAATGTCTGCTGGCAGGACATAACTCCCAGCCGGGACGTTCATGTGCAGCTTGTCGGTGCGTCCAGGAATCGAGGATCGTATCATTCCTTGGTGGTGAAGGGTGGAGGACGCCCCGCGCATAACCATATTTTCTACGTTGGGCGCGCCGCCTGAGGCCATAGTAGCCTCTCCGGAGGTGCCCCCTACTGGTCCGTACATAGCGTCAAGTATTTCCGTAGACCATTTATATTTATTCTTGGCTGACTCTCTAGTGGCGTTCCTTATCTGCATCTCAACCTCAGGGGGAATGCCCTGCAATATTTCGTCATGTAGATGAGAAGTCAGTTTTCTTTCCTGTCTGCTCATCAACAGAGAAAAGCTCGCCGCCAAGTTCAGGATCACGGTGTTTTGTGTGCCTCATGGTTTAGCCAACTTCTTTTCTATTTTAGCCAACTTCTTTGCTATGTAGCCGAAGAACCTATCCATGGTCTCTTGGTCGTTAAGAAGTAGGGTCCCAGGCCAAGATCGCCTTCCTGCTCCAGTTAAAAGCGCCTTCCCAACTTCATCACCAGAAATAAGGTCTTTATCTCTGATGTCTGCAAGTTTCCATATGGCCTTTGGGTCTCGGTCATTTAAAATACGCAACAAGCCTTCTTTAACCATATGATTAGATGGTATAATGTCATTTCTCGCTAGCGTACAAGACGCGACGCTAAAAGTATCTTTTTTTAACATTAGGCCCCCCGAAATCCGGGCACTAGATGCAACCTAATTCGCGAATTAAAACAAATCAATCACTGGTGCCTGCGCGCTCGCATTGCGACTAAACACCGAAATCGTCAGACAAATCCCCAAGCGGCCCTAGCGCCGGTTTATTGAGTTTCCGATAGGTCAGCACGGCGCCGGCCGGCATCTTGATGGCGGCGGTGGTCTCGGCCAGCGCCACAACGCGGGCGCCGCGCAGCAGCCAGATCAGGCCGGTGGCGTCATAGCGGCTCAGGCGGTGATAACTAGGGTGCGGGTTTGCCGGGGGCTCATGGAGCCCGAATAGGTCGCCGGCGGTCCAGCCAAGCGCCTGGGGCTGGTCCCCCCAATCCGCCAGGAACCGCCCGCCGTCCTCAAGGCATTGGTGCCAGCGCTCCGGTTCCACGTAATCCGGGCACCTCGCCGCAAGGGCCGCGAGAGCTTCAGCCAATTGGCTCGGCGCAACTTTAGCAACTTTAGCGACTTTAGCAGGGGTAGCCCTGCATTCCTGAATCCCACCAAGAGGATGCTGCCCAATGCCTTGGCCAGAATCTCCAGCTTGGCGTTTTTCATTTTCGCGGGGCACCCCCGCTAAAGTTGCTAAAGCTGCTAAAGTTTTCGGCTTGTTCTCTGCTGGCGTCGGCTTTTCAGTTCTCAGCGACGCCCAAGGGTCAAACTTCACAAAGGCGCTCATGACTCAGCCCCTCACGATCTGCCATGCATCGCGACGGCGATGCCCGTTAACTTCAGCACCGCCCTCAATTCGGCGGAGCCAACCATGGTCCTCCAGAATGCCGACGAGGCGGCGGGCCGTGGCTTGGTCACGGATCGCGTTGGGACCATTTTGGTAAATGTCCGGCAACGAAATCGCGTCCTCGGTCCAGGCGCCGCCGGTCAGCCACACCAACAGCTTTTTCGCCAGCAGCAAGTCGGCGTCCGCCTGGCTAGTTTCAAACAAGCGCAGCGCTTCCGCAGCGTAGTGCTGTGCGAGTATGATCCCGTGCGCCAAGTGTTCAGCCGAGATCGCCGACGCCTCGATGTCGGCGACGAGCGCGAGCGTCGCCGCAAGACGCACCGCGTGCTCGGCAAGTTTGTTCGCCAGTCCTTTGACCGGCGCGAGCGGACCGTCGGACTTAATTTGTACCTCAATGCTATCCGCGAATTTGATCCACACCTTTCGCGCATTGGGCGCTAACGGCAGGACGCGCGGCGCAAGCTCGTTTGGCTTCCCGGTGACCAGGGGCAAGCTGCGCTCCATGATCGAGAGCATACGCGCGCCGTAGGCCTTAATCGCCGTCTCCGAACTAATCACTGGCTCATGCCACATCCGGGTTCCGATGATCGATTCCGGCGCCGTCACGAGACAGCGCGACAGCAGCCCCTGATCCAGCAATTTGGGATCAGCGAGCATCGCTGCGGCGACGCCCGGCTGCGCCAATAGGTGCATTGCGACGCGGCGCCCCGGCAGGATAATTGAGCCATCGGAAGCCCGTACGCGCTTAATCTCGCCGCCGTCCCACAAATCCGACAACCCAGCGGCGGTGCGTAGCTTTGCGTCATCGCTCATGCCGTGGCCGCCGATGAACTGCCCACCTTCGCTTGAGAAGATTCCGACGCTCGGATGTCCGATGGCCAGGTGCTTAACCAGGCCCTCGTAAGTTGGCTCCGGGCAGGTCAACAGCGGCACCACCGGTGGCGAGGGCGGCGGCCCAAGTTTATCGAGTTCGTGCCGGATGGCGTCCCGGTCGCCCTTCCCTCGCTTGATGGAGTACTTTTGCGCTTCCTCCCAAGCAAGCTTGGAATTTTGGTAGTCCACCAGTTCGTTGACATAGACTTCGCGTAGTGCCGCTTCGCGCTTCTTGATAGGCCAAAGGGCCTCATTGTCGGCTGCCGTTTTTCGCGCACCGGATTCCGCCACCGTGACAAAAAAGTTGGAGATCGGTTTAGACTGCCCGGTTGGCAACTGGATGTCCGCGTGGCCCTGCACCGCAAGCGTCGCCACGGCAAGAACCGATTGTCCGCAAATCGCCATCGGCGCTTGCACTCGGTCATTGATGCCGTTAGCCGCATCGCCAAGGATTTTGTCTAACGCATAGACCGGGAACGGGTCGGCGGGCGGCAATTCCCGGATCAGCGAACGCGGCGGCTCGGCGTGTAGTTCGACGAATTCCGCAATCGACGATGGCAATGTGAGTTTCGGCTTGGCACTCATTCGCTTGTCTCCAAAAGAATGTCATTAAAATCCTTTGCACCGCGCGCTGGCAGCAAAAGCGCGACGCGCTGTAGCCGCCAGTTCGCGCGGCATTCGTCGGCGGCCTTCCGGCTCGCCCCGACATCGCGTTCGCCAAGAATCGTCAATTCCTCGACGCCAGCGATAACTGGGAATTTGCCGATGGCTCCGGCGCTGCCGAGCGCCCAGACAGGACGCAACCCGAGCTGCCGGGCCGCCAAACAGGTCTCGACGCCTTCTCCGATGGCGAGGCAGTCGTCGGCCTGATCGAGCTTGACGGCGCTACCGGCGACGCGGCCTAGCATTCGACGCTCAGCCTTCGGCCAGAGCCCCGGTCTATCGAGCCGAATTCTGTGAATTCCGGTGATGTCGTCGCCCGCTATGGTGCGAAATGCGGCTACCAGACACGGCACCGTTCCGGTTTCCCATGGGCAAGCCGAATGAAAGCGCAAAACGGCCCCGCACAATTCAGCCGGGAGATCGAGCTTACGGGCCGCGAGGTATTCGACGGCGATCGTGCCGCGCGGATCGACTGCCGAATTCCAAATTGCCTGCGCGCCTTCGGCGCGCGCCAGGTCATCGCCAGCGTCACCTCGGGGTCGATCTCGACGTCGATCAATTGCCTGCCCTACGCCCGGTTGCCATTGCGGCTCGCCTAAGCGGGCGCGCACGTAGTCCTGACAGTCCTGCCAGTTGTCGCGGGGAGAAAATGTGTAAATGACCAGCTTGTCGCCTGACGGTCGCACCGCTAGCGATCGATCGCCTTGGCTGTGGCCCGGCCCGGGACATAAAAGCTGGGCGCCCGAGATTTCGCCGCCGAGCGCACGCTGTAGGGCACGCAGGTCAGGCGGCATGATGCCGTCTCAGGTTGGCGCCGGTGGTGTTGGTGGAGGCCATGTAACCCTCTGGATAGAGCCGCTTGCACGGGATTCGGCGGTGGGCTACATCGATGGCGTCAACCGTATCGATAAAGCCCGCGGTGGAGGTGGAGGGCTTCGAACCCTCGCGGAGCCTTGCTTGTTGGGCGCTGCCCCCGCGACCGTCTCGCCACCCCCGTAATGACGCCGGCCCTTTAATCAGGGTCGGCGTTTTGCGTTAGGCGGCGCTTCCGGATGTGGTTCCGGCTATGCGCGGCCGGCGCCTTTGATGCGGCGCTTGCTTAGGCTTTCGCAGGGCGTGGAAGCCGCTAGCAGCGGCAGCGGCGGCGTTGCGCGCGATGTCGGCTTCGATGGAAGCGACCACGATTAATCGGCGTGCGCCGTCGAGATATGACTCGACCGCGCCCGACTTGATCTTGTCGTAAATCGTGTCGTTGCTACAATCGCCGTACATCTGCCGCGCCACGCGCGGCCGCACTACAAGCGGTTTAACGCAGCCTTCGGAAGGGTTGCTGATGGACATCGCTTAACCTCGACGCAGTTGAATGTGTGCCGAGGATGATCGACCAAATCGATCCTGCTTCGTAGTCTGCCAATTTGCAGCAGGTCGCGCAGTTTCTGGCAGAGTCTGATTTTAAGAAATTGGCAGGCGAAAAGCGCTCACCCAAGTGCGTACCTTCCTTGGTGTGACCGTCTTCTTGGTAATAACGCTGGCAATGGTTGCGGTCGTGTTGAACATCGGCTTTCCAAAAACAGACTCCAAATAAGCGGCTATTTCACGGGCAATATTCTCATCTGGATTGCAGGCGGCAACGGAAATATCCTCACAACCCACCGCTGCTATTAGAACGTGGTCCGCAAGTTTGTCGCCTATTCCAAACGGGCACTTATTGCGCAACAAATCGGCTTGAGCCCTAAGTTTTTTCCCTAGCTCTTTAAATGGCCGAGCCGGGTCATCGGCTTGCGGAAGGCTCAGTGTCAGCCAGCCAAGTCTTACGGCCTGCTCAAATAAATCGGTAATCGCGGCTTGCTGATCAATGCCCTCGAATCTCTTTGCTACTTTATAGAGCGACCCTGTTGATCGGTGGGGAGGTTCCGGACTTCGACTTTGCTTGGCTAATTCATTCCATACGCGCTTCATTTTGGGATCAGTTGTTAGGCGCTCGATCACAGCGACCGCTATGGGCGACTTGCGATGCTTCTTGTTCAGTTCGCGGGCCTTGCGTGCGATATACTCCGGCACCCAACCCGGAATTGGAAAGTCAAGCGGGGCGGCGTCACCCATGGCGACGCCGAAGCGGCAACACCGCACCGGATGTCGCAGAGCTTGAGCAGAAATTCGCCCATCCGTCCATTAGCGACCGTCGCTTGTCGAGCAAGTCACCGCGACGATATGCGGCCTCAACTTTGTCGCCTATCGTATGCGCGAGCGCCATTTCGACAACGTGGTTCGCATAATTGGTTCGCTCGGCTGCCCAATCGCGGAAGGCAGATCGAAAACCATGCACTGTCGCGTTCTCGACCTTCATGCGATGCAGCGCCTTCCAAAGCGCCTTTTCCGACAACGGCCGGCTGGATTTGTCGCCAGGGAAAACAAACTCGTCGCTCATTCCAGCCATGTCCTTGACGATTTCCAGCGCCCGCAGCGCCAAGGGAACGCGGTGCTCCTTGCCGGCCTTCATGCGCCCGGCCGGCACCGTCCACACCGCAGCGTCAAGGTCGAATTCCTCCCATCGGGCCCCGAGTACCTCGCCCGAGCGCGCGGCCGTGAGTATTGCGAATTCGAGCGCGCGCGCGGCCATGCCCTCTCGTTTGTGAAGCTCTGCGATGAACGCTGATATTTCGGTGTAGGGCAGCGCCGCATGGTGGAGGACCTTACGCACCTTGGAGCGGGCGGGAAGCAAGTGATTGAGGTGGCCACGCCACCGGGCAGGGTTTTCGCCTTCGCGGTAACCGCGCGCCTTGGCCCAATCCAGAATTGATTCGATCCGGCCTCGAACCCTCGAAGCCATTTCGGGTTTTGTCGCCCAAATCGGCTCGATCGCCTTGAGCACCAGGCCGGTGTCGATCGCCTGCACCGATAATGCGCCGAACACCGGCTCGGCATAGACCGCCAAGGTGTTTTCCCATTGCTGGATGTGTTTGGTGTTTCGCCAGCCGGCTCGGTGCGCTTTGATGTAGTCCTGCGCGCATTTCGCGAAGGTGATTGATTTGGCTGCGTTGAGTGCGGCCTCGGCCTTCGCTTTCTGGCGAGTCTCGATCGGATCGATGCCTTCCCTGCGAAGCTGCCGATATTTGCCGGCGAGCTCTCGGGCCTGCTCTAGGCTCACAACACTCAATGAGCCGAGCCCCATCTCTCGCGAACAGCCGCGCGCCTTCCCCATTTCGTCGCGGATTATCTGGCCAGTGGCGGGATCGCGCTCCGATGCCCAGTATCGGAATATCCAACTGCGGGCACCCGCGCTTGTGACCTGCAACCATAGGCCACCGCCGTCGCCATACATGCCCGGCTGCTTCACACGCGCGACCGTCAGCGCTTTAAGCTTGCCGATTAGTGTTCCCATATTGCGACCTGTAAATTGCTACCCACAAGTTAACCACAACTCGCTACCCACGATTTACCCACAAATCGATCGTCGATTCTGATCGATGGCAGCCGATGGGTAAAGAGGCGATGTTCGAATTATGTTGATAGTTCAATGGGATTTCGATGACGACCGATGAGGGCCGATCATCCTTCGCTCTCCACCCCTCCCCGTCCCCAGACCGGGTTCGCGAGCGGCCGGCTCTCCCCCAAGAGTCGGCCGCACCCATATTAGGGGTACGGCATGCGCTGCGATCGCCGGTGCCGCGGCGCGTGAGCCGCCCGCTCAGCCGATCCGCTTCAAGCCCTTGGCGTATTGCTGCCAGCGCCGCACGTAAATGTCGGCGCCGCGGCGGATCATGTCGGCGGCTTTTTCGTCGAGCGTGCGGATGACACGCGCGGGCGCGCCGACGATCAGCGAATTGTCCGGAAATATTTTGCCCTCGGTGATCATCGCGCCGGCGCCCACCAGGCAATTGCGCCCGACCTTGGCGCCGTTGAGCATGATCGCGCCCATGCCGATCAGACTTTCGTCGCCGACCGTGCAGCCGTGCAGGATGACATTGTGGCCGATCACGCAATTGCTGCCGATTACGAGCGGAAAGCCGGGATCAGTGTGCAGCGTGGCGCTGTCCTGGATCTGCGAGCGCTCGCCGAGCTCGATCCATTCGTTGTCGCCGCGCAGCACCGCGCCGAACCAGACGCTGGCGTCCTTCTTCAGCCGCACGCGGCCGATCAGCGTCGCCGTTTCGGCGACCCAATAGTTGCCTTCGCCGGGAAACTCCGGCGCTTGGCCGTCGAGCTCATAGATCGGCATTCCCGCCTCCTTCCGAAGCCGACAATCGCAACGAACGCAGAAAATTGGAAGGAATTTAGGCGGTGAGCAGCCCGCAGGCCTGCAAGGTCATCACCAGTACCAAGCCCGACATCAAGCTCCAGAAGCCAGCGATCAACGTGGCCAGAAACACGAATTCGAAGCGGCGGCCTTCCTGGCGGCGGCCGCGAACGGTGTTGCGCATAATCAGGAACGGCGCCGACAGCATCAGCAGCGGCACCGCCGCGATGGCAGCGGCGCTCGGGCCCGTCGTGAGCAGACCGAAGCTCGGCAATCGGCTGGTGGCGAGCTGGTAGCCCGAGCAGCTAAGGCCAGCGACGGCAAAACCGAGCGCAAGCGCAAGCAACATTTGCACGGATTCCGGCGGCATTTCGGCCTCAACGCAATACAAAGGCCCTTGTGGCAAAGGCCTCGCGCGCCCGCCAGCCAATCCTTAACGATTGGTTAACGCCGAAAGCCAGAAGGCCGCGCTGCGCGTGGCATAATCGCTATCGATTCGGGGAGCCTATGGCCCATCTCACCCAACAGCGCCGCGCCCACCGCAAGCGACATGCCGGCCACAATCCGCTCGCTGCACCGCTGCTGGTGTTCGCTGCGGTAGCGGTCATTGCCGGCCTCTACGTCGCCTATGTGCTGTGGCCGCGCTGGCCGGAAGCGCAGGTTTCGCCCGATGCGCCGTCGCTGCCGATCGTCGTGTCCGGCGTGAATTTCAACGTCGAGCCGGCGGCAATCCGCGAGGCGATCGAGCGCAAGCCCGGCACGCAGGCGCGCGTTGACCTCGTTTACCTGTGGCCCACGCTGGTGCCGCCCGATCCCGCCGCCAAACCGACGGTGGGCGCGCCGGTCGATCCCAACAAGCGGCTGTTCGTCACCATCGCTTCCGGCGATCTGACCTTGCCGCTGAATGAGCGGGTCCAGCAGATCTATCCGCGCTATTTGGTGCCGGAGCCGAAAACCGGCCCGGACGGCCTCACGCTGCGCGATTTTCGCGACGGCACGCCCTATCAGCGCGAGGAGTTGGTGTTCGAGCAGCAGAACCCCGAGCATTTCCTGGCGCGCTGCTCGCGCCAGGGCGTCGTCAATTCCGGCACCTGCCTGCTGGAGCGGCGCATCGGCAATGCCGACGTCACGTTCCGCTTCCCACGCAACTGGCTGAAGGATTGGAAGAGCGTCGCCACCGGCATCGACAAATTATTGGCGCGGCTGCATCCGGCGGCGACCAAATAGCGGATCAGTCGACCAGATCGACATCCAGAATCGGCAATTCGAGAATGTAGGAGCGACGGCCCTGCTCGTTCTCGATGAACAGCACGCCGATGAATTCCTCGCCCATATAAAGCTCGAGCGAATCCATCTTCTTCGGCCGCGTCACGACACGAAGGTTCTCGTTGTCGAATTTGCGTCTGAGGTAAGCGTTGAGTGCCGGCACCGGCTGGATGGAAGGGTCCTGACCGAGCTGGATCACCATGCGGAAATTATAGGAGCGCTCGCCCTCTTCGTCGTCCACGGTCAATTCGCCGGCATCGTCCTCGCCGATGAAAATCTCCGCGGAATCCGCCGTCTTCGGCACCACGCGAATCTGCGCGTTGCCGAACAGCTTCTTCAAATAGCTGTCGAGCTGCTTGATCTCCTGGACGTCCAACGGGCGGCTCCTTAAAGGTCGTGGGCAGCGCCTCCTTGCCCGATTGCGCGCGCGAGCGCAAGCCGCGTCGGCGCGCGCAACCAGCCTTAGCCGTCGAGCATGACGCCGTAGAGCATCTGGTCCATGGCGCGCGAGGGCTCGGGGCAGCCGGCCTCGCCCACCACCTTGGCCGGCACGCCGGCGACCGTGACATTGTTCGGTACCGGTTTGATGACAACCGAGCCGGCGGCAATGCGCGCGCATTGACCGACCTCGATATTGCCGAGGATCTTGGCGCCGGCGCCGATCATCACGCCGTGGCGGATTTTCGGATGGCGGTCCTCGTGCTCCTTGCCGGTGCCGCCGAGCGTGACGTCGTGCAGGATCGAGACGTCATCCTCGATCACCGCAGTCTCGCCCACTACCAGGCCGGTGGCGTGGTCGAGGAAGATGCCGCGCCCGATACGCGCGGCCGGATTGATGTCGCACTGGAACACGGCCGAGGAACGGCTTTGCAGGTAGAGCGCGAAATCCTTGCGGCCCTTGCCGAGCAGCCAATGCGCAAGGCGATGCGTCTGGATGGCATGGAAGCCTTTGTAGTAAAGCACCGGCTCGATGAAGCGCAACGTTGCCGGATCGCGGTCGAAGGTGGCGACGATGTCGGCGCGGAACGCCTCGCCAAGCGAAGGCTGGTCGTCGAGCGCATCGCGATAGGCCTGGCGGATCAGATCGCTCGACACGTCGGCATGGTCGAGGCGCTGGCCGACGCGATGCGCGACCGCGGTTTCCAGCGAGTCCCGATGCAGGATGTTCTCATAGAGGAAGCTGGCGAGCTCCGGCTCGCGGCGCGTGATCTCCTCCGCTTCACCGCGGATGCGTGCCCAGACCGGGTCGACCTTGTCGAGGGCCTTTGCATGCTTTGTCTGATAGTGGGCCATGGCTTGTCGTTCTCCCGGCGCCTCTCAACGCCAAATCCCTCACACGCTATTTAGCATATATTGGTTCCCGCCACGAGACCGGCAATGCAGGCAACGCATGGCTCGGGCGCTGAGATCAGGGACGTTGGTTAAGGAATTCAATTACACCCGCTTTGAACACCTTGTCGCCGACTGCCAACATATGGTCGCGGTCCGGAATATCGAGCGCGCGGGCGCCCGGAATAAGGGCGGCCAGCGCTTGGGCCGAACCCGCAACCGGATCCCTGGTTCCGACCGCGACCAAGACGGGCGCGGTGATTCCCGCCACCTGTTCGCGACTCAATTCCTGGCGCGAGCCACGCATGCAGGCGGCGAGTGCCTTCAGGTCAGACCAGGTCTGCTCGGCGAAGGCGCGGAAGGTGCGGCCAATCGGATCGCTGACGCCGTCAAGCGATGGCACCTCCAGCGCCTCGGCAATGCTCTCGGGCAAGCCGACACCTTCCACCAACCTGATGCCGAGCCCGCCCAGCACAACCGAGCGCACGCATTGCGGATGGGTGACCGCCAGGAATGCGCAGATGCGCGCGCCCATGGAATAGCCCATCACGTCAGAGCGCTCGATCTGGAGATGATCGAGCAGCGCGCGCACGTCGTCGGCCATGGTGGCGCTGTGATAGGCCGCCGGATCGTAGAGTTTGCCCGAAGCGCCGTGCCCGCGATTGTCGAGCGCGATAGCGCGCCGCCCCGCGCGCGTCAGCGTCCCCATCCAGCCGGGATTGACCCAGTTTGTTTCCTTGTTGGAGGCAAAGCCGTGCACCAGCACAATCGGCTCGCCTTCGCCGGCGTCGATATATGCGATTTCTACGTCACCGTTGCGGAAACTCGGCATTCACGTTCCGCGATACCACGGCGCCAGCCAGTGGCGGAAGCGCACCATGCCCGTGCGCACGGAGATCGCGAAAATCGCCAGGCACACCACGTAGACCATCGAGCCGTTTTCGTTGAGCTCGTTCGACTTGGTGAACACCGACATGCCCATGCCCGGCACGCTCGCCAGCACTTCGACAGCGATGGCATTGGTGATGCCGCGGGCAAAGCCGAGCTCGATGCCGGCCACGATATGCGGCATGGCGGACGGCAGCGCGATGCCGAACCAAATATTGTGCGTGCGCGCGCCGAACATCTTGCCGACGTCGAGATAGTCCTTGGAGATGGCGCGGGTGCCATCGGCGGTTGTCACCGCCACCGGCAGGAACACCGAGATGATCACGATCACCAGCCGCGAGGCCGGACTGTAGCCGACCCAGATGATGACGATCGGCACCAGCGCGATCAGCGGCAGCGCGTAGAGCGCGCGAATGTAAGTGGACAGGAACCAGTTGAGCTCGCGCACCCGGCCCATGGCGACGCCGACCAGGATGCCCGCCACCGAGCCGATGGCCACTCCCTCCAGGATCGAGCCCAGGGTGACGACTGCATCGACCCAGAACTCCTCGCTCGCCACTGTTTCCGGAATCGCCAGGATAATGCCGCTCGGCCGCGCCACGAAGCTCGGCAGTTGCGTGCTCACCACCACCTGCCAGATCGCCAGGATCGCCAGCCCGGCGATCACCGGCGCGACGCGCTCGCGCGTCAGCCAGCGCGGCAGCGCGCGCTGGCGGCGGTCCGTCCCCGCCTCTACCCCACTGCTGAGTGTCGCCATCGCACCAGAAACCATTCAATGAGTTCGCCGACGCCGACCAGCACCACCGCGATCGCCGCCACGAACACGGTGATCGCCAGCACCTTGGCCGAATCGACCACGGTCGTGCCCTCCAGCATCACCGCCGCGACGCCGTCGGGATTGAGGAAAAATTCCGCCACCAGCGTGCCGACCATGGACAGCGCAACCGACTGCTTGATGCCGGTCATCGCATAAGGCGTCACGTAGGGAATGATCACGTCGCGCCAGAGCTGGCGCTCGTTGGAACCAAAGATCGCCGCCACGTCGAGGTGCTGGCGCGGAATACTGCGCGCGCCCTCCAGGGTGCCGAGCAGAATCGGAAAGATGGAGATCAGCACCGAGACCAGCACGCGCGGCCAGAACGCGAAGCCGAACATCACCGACACGAACGGCACCAGCGAGATCGTCGGCGTGGCGTAAAGGATGTAGACGTAAGGCTCGAACGCCGCTGAAACCAGCTTGTTGCGCGCGAGCAAAAGCCCGACCGTGACGCCGACCACGATATTGAAGACGAGCGTCACCAGATAAAGCTGGCCCGACACCCATAGCGCCGCCGGCAGTTCGCCCTCGACGAGCATCGCCCACAGCCGCTTCATGGTGACGGTGAAGGGAACGAACAGGACGCCGAAACTGTTGCCGAACGCCTGCCACGCGGCGAGCAAGAGAACGATGCTCGACACGTAGCAGGCGATCCGGATCCACCAGGCATTGACGGCGCGGAAGTGGTTCACGCGGCTGGCAAACGATTCCCTAGTCGCCATGCGCGCCTGCCCGCTTCCGCCCGTCATCGCCGTCTTACTTCTTCATCATACCCATCTTTTCGACGCGCTTGGCTGCTTCCGCGTAGAGCGACGTGTCGACGAGCTGCGCGTAGGTCGGGGGCTTGGCCTTCATCGAACCGACTTTCACCAGCTCGTTGACCTGGCTCATCACCTGCTTCTCGTTGAGCCCGTTATTGTCGACCCAGTAATCCTTGGCCTGGAACGCCTTGACCGCGGCCATCGCCACCGACGTGTCGATCTTTTTGCCCTTGGCGGCGATCTCGGCGAACTTCTCCATGGTCTTGGGATCTTTGCTGGCCATCATCTTCTGGGTCTCGATCCAGCCGACCAGGAAGCGCACGAGGCCTTCACGGTCGTCCTTGATCGCCTTGTCGCTGGCGACCAGCACCGCGTAGTGCAGGCCTTCCGCGATCGAGGCCGGCACATCCATGATGTTCCACTTCTTGGTGGCGTGTTCGACCTGCGCCAATTCGTCGATGTGGAACACGCCGCTATGCACCTGGCCGGCGATACCGGCCTTCACCAGCGGCGTGTTGGCGAGGTTGATCGCCTTGACGTCGGAAATCTTCAGCCCGCAGGTTGCCAGATAAGATTGCAGGTACAGGTAGCGCGTGTTGTTGATCCCGTCTGCGGCCACCGTCTTGCCCTTGAGGCCCTTGCAGTCCTTGGCCTCGTCGGAAGCGATGGTCCAATCCTGGTTGGGCATGCCGGCCACGATCTTGATCTTGGCGCCGGAGGCAATCAGGTTCGCCGCCGGCGGCGTCGCGGTGAAGCCGATGGCGGCATCGCCCGTCACCACCGCCTTGGCCGTGTCGGTGCCGCGCTGGAACCAGCGGAAGGTCACGTCGAGGCCGGCCTTCTTCCAGAAGCCCATGGCCTCGCCGACGTCGGCGAAGGTGTTGGAGAAGATCGGCGGGCGGCCGATGGCGGTGGCCGTCAATTTGATGTCGGCGGCTTTTGCTCCGCCGGGCATCATAAACGTCATGGCCGACAGCGCGGTCACGACGCCGAAGAGCGACTTCTTAAGCATCTGTCAGTTCCTCCCTTATGTTGAGCACGCTTGTTATTGCTTTCGTGCTCCGTTTGCTGCCGGTTGATCGAACAAGTCGTGCCAGACCTGCTCGCGCAGATTGATGAAAGCCGGAGTCGAGACGACGCTGCGGTCGCGCGGACGCGGAAGCTTGACTTCGCGCACCGCCCGCACATGGGCCGGGCGTCCTGCCAGCACCACCACGCGGTCGCCCATCAGCACAGCTTCGTCAATGGAATGGGTGACGAACATCATGGCTGTCGGCCGCGCATCCCAGATGCGCAACATTTCGAATTGCAGCTGTTCGCGCGTCTGCGCGTCGATCGCGCTGAACGGCTCGTCCATAAGCAACAGTTTCGGTTCCATCACCAGCGCGCGCGCAAGGCCGGCGCGCTGCTGCATACCGCCCGACAATTGGTGCGGATAGCTTTTCTCGAAACCTTTCAAGCCCACCAGTTCGATCGCCTCGGCAACGCGCCGCTCGACCTCTTCCCTAGGCGTGTGCCGCAGCTTCAGCCCGTAGGCGATATTGTTCCAGAGGTTGCGCCAAGGGAACAGTCCGAAATGCTGGAAAACCATCGACACGCTCGGCAGCGGCTTCTCGACCCGCTGCCCTTCGATGCGGATCTCGCCGGAGTTAAGCTGGTTCAAGCCGCCGACGCAGCGCAGCAAAGTGGTCTTGCCGCAGCCGGACGGCCCGACGATGCTGACGATCTCGGCTCCACCGACGCTCAGGCTGAGGCCGGAGAGCACGTCGAGCTCGCCGTAGCGCAGGCACGCGTTCTCGACCACCAACGGTGCGTCTTGCTGTGCCGTCATCGCCGGCGCGCCCGCGCTGCGCGGCCGGGCGGCCGCCGGTGTGGCAAGGTCGCTGCGGCTCACCTCATCCTCCCAAGCTTACAACGCGCCTTACGGGTTTTATGTTTGTTTGAGACCCAAGCGTTATAAGACTTCACTTGGCAGCCTATCGGCTGGCCCGGCGCTGGGCAATCGGCAGATGCGACGTAAGCGTACAGACACATTGCACGCCACGACCGGTATTTCACATTGTGGAAGGAGGCGCCGCCCTAACCGGGCACAGCGATCAAGGCGGTCAGGCGCGTGAGTAGCTTGCGCCGGCGGCGCTCCTTGCGGTGGCGAACGATGCGCAGCGTCGCGCGTTCGGTCGCATTCTTGAGCGAGGACACCAAAGCGAATACGGTGATCAGCGCGCCGACGATCCACCAAGCCAGATCGAAAGCGCCAAGCGACAGCATGATCGCGCCGCGGCCGGCCACCTTGAGAATGGCGCGCGTCTTACTGCCTTCTTTTTCGGCAAGTTTGGCGATCCGCGACATCTCGCGCGGGCTCTCCGCGACCTGCAAACCATCAAGCGCGGCACGCGTGCCGGCCTTGGCCTCGACGCGGCCGACGTCGCGCGCGAGACGCAACATAGCGCCGGCACGTTCGACTTTAATCGCTTCGCGCGCAGCACGGACCGCCAATGCCGGTTCGGAAATAGAAACGCCCTTGATCGCAGACTTCAGCCGGCGCCAGTCTACGACGCCGCGCATCATGTGCCGGACCGAGCCCGCGAGCTTGGCCGAGAGCCGCCCGGTTTTGCGCGCAGCCTTCGCAAGCGACAGCCCGATGCGCACCGGCGCTTCCGCGCCGAACGTGGCATAGGTGCCAGCGGTGATTGCGACGCTGACAAAGGCAAGCCCGAGGATCGTGGTGTCAGCCCTCTCGCCCAGCGCCAGCCGGATGCCCTCGCGCGCCGCATCACGCACATCGCCGAACACGAACAGGTCGCCAAGGGTGGTGCCGGCAAGGCTCGCCATGTCGTCGGGCTCACCGGTGATGAACCCTTGCGCGGCGCGGGTCGCGGTGTGGGTTACCGAATTGTCTTCGGCGATGGCGGTCTTCACCTTGTCGATCAACGCCGGGGGAAGCGCGACATGGCGCGTGGCGGCAAGTTCGATGAAGCTCTGGGCGAGATCGGCGTCCCCGGCGTCGAGCGCGGCATCGATCTCGCGCTCTGCCAAGCCGGCGTTGAATTTTTCATCGAGCGCTCGCTCGGCAATGCGCGTCGGATCGTCCGCAATGGTGAGCTGCGCGCGCGCATCGAGCCCGCGCGGCACGATGTAGGCGGCAAGCGCCGCCAGCACGGCGGCCGTCAACAACGCGGGTCCGAGGCTCGGGCAGTGCATGAATTTTTCCCGCAGTTCCAGCGGCGCTATCTCGCGCGCAGCGCGTATGGGATATGCCTGCGATGGAAAGGCGGCGGAACAACGGCCTAGGGGATAACCTTGCCGCGCCTCGTCCTTGCCATTTGACAACCCGGCGTTTCCGCAGTGGTCCAAATCCGCTGCCGCAGGGTTTACGGTGACAGATTGCGGTCGTCCCGCTATGGTGCGCCCCGAAAACACCGCGGCGCGCGGCAGCCCTGAGGGTTCCCATGGCGGAGCACGTTATCCCCCACTTCCACAACGATCCAGGCGTGCCGATGATCGAGATCGGCTCGAAGAAATTCATGTGCGTCGGCGCCACACCACCATTCGATCACCCGCACGTGTTCCTCGACATGGGCGAGGAAGACGAGATCGTCTGCCCCTACTGTTCGACGCTCTATCGCTTCGATCCAGAGCTCGATCCGCACGCGGCCCGGCCGGAAGAGTGCGCGCTGCCGTTTACCGCCATCGCCTGATCAACGCCGGAGTCCAATCGTGGCGGCCGCGCGTCATCTCATCGTCGCCGGCGCCGGCATTGCGGGGTTGACCGCCGCGCTCGCTCTGACGCGCGCCGGCATGCGCGTCACGGTGATCGAGCAAGCCGACAGACTTGCGGAAACCGGCGCCGGCATCCAGCTGTCGCCTAACGCGACACGCGTGCTAATCGCGCTCGGCTTGCGCGAGCGGCTTGCCCCCTCCGTGATGGCGCCGCAGGCGATCCGCGTCATGTCCGGCGGCTCAGGCCGCGAGATCGTGCGCATTCCGCTCGGGGACAAGGCAGAGCGGACTTATGGCGCGCCCTATTGGACGATCCACCGCGGCGACCTGCAATCGGCGCTTGCCGCCGCCGTGGCTGCCACCCACGACGTCACGCTCAAGCTCGGCTTGCGAGTCGTGGATTTCACCGGCCACGCCAACGGCATCACCGTGCTCGCGCGCGGCGCCAGCGAGATCAGCGACGAGCGCGGCTTCGCGCTGATCGGCGCCGACGGGCTATGGTCGGCGGTCGCCTCGCGGCTGCGCGAACAGCGACGTCCTCGCTTTGCGCACCGCACGGCCTGGCGTGCGCTGGTGCCGGCAGACAGCGTACCGGCGGAATTTCGCGCCCCCGTGGTGCATCTGTGGCTCGGACTTGACGCCCATCTGGTGCACTACCCGGTCAAAGGCGGCCGCCTCATCAACATCGTCGGCATCGTGCACGACGAATGGAACAAACAAGGCTGGTCGGCGACCGGTAACCGCGATGAGATCCTGCGCCACTTCGCCCGCTGGTCCTGGGCGGATAAGGCGCGCGGCCTGATCGCGCTGCCCGAGCAGTGGCTGAAGTGGGCGCTGTATGATCGCAAGACGCCGTTCCGCGGCGGGGTGGGTGCGGTCACGCTGATCGGGGATGCCGCCCACCCGATGCTGCCGTTCCTCGCGCAAGGCGCCGCCATGGCGATCGAGGACGCCGCGGTGCTCGCCGCCATGCTGGGACGCTATCGTGATGACCCGGCCGACGCGCTGCGCGGCTATGAAGGCACCCGCCGGCACCGCACCGCGCGCGTGCAGCAGGTCGCGCGCAAGCAGGGCCGTATCTATGGGCTGAGCGGGCCGGAAGCCGTCATCCGCAATCTCGGCATGCGCCTGATGGGCGGAGAAAATCTGCGCGAACGTTACGATTGGCTCTATAATTGGCACCCGCCCGAATTCACCTGAGCCGCGAGCACCCGCGCATGATGTTTCCCGCAACCGTCGCCGGCAGTTTGCCGAAACCGTCGTGGCTCGCCGAACCGAACAAGCTGTGGCCGCAATGGCGGCTGGCGGGCGAGGATCTCGCGCAAGGCAAACTCGACGCCACGCTGCTCGCCATCAAGCTGCAGGAAGACGCCGGCATCGACATCGTCTGCGACGGCGAGATGTCGCGCCAGCATTTCGTGCACGGCTTTCTGGAATTCGTCGACGGCATCGATTTCGTCAACAAGGTCGAAATGGGCATTCGCGCCGACCGCTACAAGGCGATGGTGCCGCAGGTGCGCGGTGAATTGAAACTGAAAGGCCGCGTGCATGCCGCCGAGACGCGCTATGCCCGCGCCCATACCAAGCGGCAATTAAAGGTCACGCTGCCGGGGCCGATGACGATCTCCGACACCATCGCCGACCGCCACTACGGCGACAAAGTGAAGATGGCCATGGCCTTCGCCGGGCTGTTGAACCAGGAGGCGCGCGCGCTCGAGAAAGACGGAGTCGACGTCATCCAGTTCGACGAGCCGGCCTTCAACGTGTTCATGGACGAAGTGACCGGCTGGGGGATCGCGGCGCTGGAGCGCGCCATCGACGGGCTCAAATGCACGACCGCCGTGCACATCTGCTACGGCTACGGCATCAAGGCCAATATCGACTGGAAGAATTCACTCGGCAGCGAGTGGCGGCAATACGAAAAGATTTTCCCAGCACTGGCCAAGAGCAAGATCGGCCAGGTGTCGATCGAGTGCATCCACAGCCACGTACCGCTACAACTATTGTCGTTGCTCGAAGGCAAGGACGTGCTCGCCGGCGTGATCGACGTCGCAACCGATACTGTCGAAACGCCGGAGGAAATCGCCAATGTCATCGGCGAGGTGATGAAGCACGTACCCAAGGATCGCATCGTCGCCTGCACCAATTGCGGCATGGCGCCGATGCGGCGCGACGTGGCTGAGGCCAAGCTGATGGCGCTGGGCGCCGGCGCTGCGCTGGCGCGCAAGAAGTTTGGCTGATTTCCCCCGCCCAGTTTTCGCTGGCACAAGCGGCGTTAGGATGCCTTGATATTGATCAAAGCTGCAATTGCACACACGGCTATCGTGTTTTCCGATCAACCGTGTCGAAGGAACACGTCATGTCCCTCAATGTCGGAACGTTTGACCGCATCGCGCGCATCGTCGTCGGGGCGGCGCTGATTGCCTTCGCGCTCGGCTACATCGCGCCGGGCACGAACTGGGCCTGGGTCGGCTGGATCGGCGTGGTGCCGATTCTGACCGCGCTGTTCGGCGTCTGCCCGGCCTACAGCCTGTTCGGGCTTTCGACCCGCTAGCGCCCCGCCCGCCCCATCACGTCCATCAATTCGGCGACCTTGCGGCGTTGATCGGCCTTGTCGCCGCTGCTGATCGCGTGGGCGACGCAGTGCCCCACATGCTCGCGCAAGATTTCCTCCTCGGCCCGGCGCAGCGCCGCCCGCACTGCCGCGATTTGGGTCACGATATCGATGCAGTAGCGGTCGTTCTCGACCATGCGGGCGAGCCCGCGCACCTGGCCCTCGATGCGGTTGAGCCGCTTGAGCGTTGATGCCTTGCTGTTTCGTTTCATGACCGCTATGTACCCCCAGGGGGTATAGAAGGCAAGGGACCATGAGCACGGCCGACGAGCACCATCATCACCATGACGCCGCTGGCGGCGCCGTCGATCCGGTCTGCGGCATGACCGTCGATCCGGCCGCGGCCAAGCATAAGGCTGAGCACGCCGGCGAAACCTATTACTTCTGCTCCGCCGGCTGCCGCACCAAATTTGTCGCTGACCCCGAGAAATATCTGCATCACCATCATGATGCGCCCACAACGGCTGGCGCGACCGACCCGGTCTGCGGTATGAGCGTCAACGCGGCGACCGCCAAGCACCGCGCCGAACATCAAGGTCAAACGTATTATTTCTGCTGCAACGGCTGCCGCACCAAATTCGCCGCCGATCCCGAGAAATATCTCAAAAACCGCGAACCCGATCTCGGGTCTACCCGAGATCGGTCGTCAACTGCGCAAGTCGGCAATAGCCGACCTGAGATGCCGGTGGTCGAAGGCGCCATCTATACCTGCCCCATGCATCCCGAGATCCAGCAGGTCGGGCCCGGCACCTGCCCGATCTGCGGCATGGCGCTCGAGCCTGAAGTCGCCACCGCCGACACCGGCCCGAACCCCGAGCTCATCGACATGACGCGGCGTTTCTGGATGGGCCTTGTGCTGTCGCTTCCCGTCATGGCGGTAGAATGGGGCGGGCACTTTGTCAGCGCGGCGCACTGGTTCACGCCGACGATGTCGAACTACATCCAATTCGCTTTCGCCACGCCGGTGGTGCTGTGGGCGGGCTGGCCCTTCTTTGTGCGCGGCTGGCAGTCGCTGCTCACGCGCAACCTCAACATGTTCACGCTGATCGGCATGGGCGTCGGCGTCGCCTACGTCTACAGCCTGGTCGCCACTTTCGCGCCCGGTATTTTCCCGCCGGCCTTCCGCGGCACCGGCGCGCCGGCGGTCTATTTCGAGGCCGCCAGCATGATCACCGTGCTGGTGCTGATCGGCCAGGTGCTGGAATTGCGCGCGCGCGAAGCGACCTCGGGCGCCATCAAGGCGCTGCTCGATCTCGCGCCCAAGACCGCGCGCCGCGTGCGCGATGACGGCGGCGACGAAGAGATATCGCTCGACGCCGTGCAGGCCGGTGACCAATTGCGCGTGCGCCCTGGCGACAAGGTGCCGGTCGACGGCATCGTGCTGGAAGGCCGCTCCGCCCTCGATGAGTCGATGGTCACCGGCGAATCCATGCCGGTCACCAAGGAAAAGGATGCGCGTGTCATCGGCGGCACCCTCAACCGCAGCGGCAGCTTTGTGATGCGCGCGGAAAAGGTCGGCCGTGACACACTTCTGTCCCAGATCGTGCAGATGGTGGCAGCGGCGCAAAGAAGCCGCGCGCCGATCCAGCGGCTCGCCGACCAGGTCGCCGGCTGGTTCGTGCCGACGGTAATCGCGGTAGCGCTTCTGGCGTTTGCCGCCTGGGCGACGTTCGGACCGGAGCCGCGCTTCGCCTACGGGCTGGTGGCGGCGGTGAGCGTGCTGATCATCGCCTGCCCCTGCGCGCTGGGGCTGGCCACGCCGATGTCGATCATGGTCGGCGTCGGCCGCGGCGCGCACGAGGGCGTGCTGATCAAGAATGCGGAAGCGCTGGAGCGAATGGAAAAGATCGATACCCTCGTCGTCGACAAGACCGGCACCCTCACCGAAGGCAAACCCAAAGTGGTCGCCGTCGTGGCCCTGCCCGGCTTCGACGAGGCTCAAGTGCTCAAGCTCGCGGCAAGCGTCGAGCGCGGCAGCGAGCATCCTCTGGCGGCCGCAATCGTCGCCGCCGCGCAGGACCGCAAGCTCGAACTATCCCCGGTCGAAGGTTTCGACGCACCCGCTGGCAAGGGCGTCGTCGGCATGGTGGACAAGCAACGGCTGGCGCTCGGCACTGCCAAGTTCCTGCAAGAGCTCGCCATCGATACAGCAGCGCTCGACGGCGACGCCGAGCGCCTGCGCTGCGACGGCGCCACCGCCGTGTTCCTTGGCGTCAACGGCAAGGCGGCAGGCTGTATCGCCATCGCCGATCCGGTCAAAGCCACCACGCCGGACGCGCTGAAATCGCTCGCCGCCGACGGTATCCGAGTCGTCATGCTCACCGGCGACAACCGCACCACAGCGTTAGCCGTCGCCAAGCAGCTCGGCATTTCCGAGATCGAAGCGGAAGTGCTGCCCGACCAGAAAAGCAAAGTGATCGAGAAACTGCGCGGCGAAGGCCGTGTCGTCGCCATGGCCGGCGACGGCGTCAACGACGCACCCGCACTCGCCGCCGCCGAAGTCGGCATCGCCATGGGCACCGGCACCGACGTCGCCATCGAAAGCGCCGGCGTCACTTTGCTGCATGGCGACCTCACCGGCATCGTCAAGGCGCGCGCCTTATCGAAGGCGGTCATGCACAATATCCGGCAGAACCTGTTTTTCGCCTTCATCTATAATTCGCTCGGCGTGCCGATCGCGGCCGGCGTGCTCTATCCGGCCTTTGGGCTCTTGCTCTCGCCGGTCATTGCCGCCGCGGCCATGGCCATGTCCTCCGTCAGCGTCGTCGGCAACGCCTTGCGGTTGCGCCATACAAAACTCAAATAAGTGGCACTCAAGTAACGCTCGCCAAGTGAACCGATAGAAAGCCGTCGCATGCGGTCCGCCCTGCTTGTTTGTCTCGCTGTGTCGCTGGCAACCGCCAGCGCCGCCCAAGCCGCCGAATGGCGCGTCCAGCGCGTCGACGCGCCGGCGCGCGTGACCGCCATCGACACGGTCGGCGGTCAGGTGCGCGCCAATGCCGGCGGACTTTGGTACGACGTCATGCGTACGGGCGGAAAAGTGTCGCTCAAGTTCATCGACCGGCCGGCCAAGCCGAAGCTGCCCGAGGGCGCCCTGCCCGACGGCCGCGTTGCCACCGGCGCCCACGACATCGCCCGCGCCTGGCTGGCCGAGCCGACCGACCGCTACGACCACGGCGTTCTCGGCGACAAGATCGAGGCAGGCAGCGTGGTGATCGAAACGCGCGACGGCAAGCAACACAGCGTTCGGCTCAGAAGCGACGCCGTGTTCGAGGACCTCGAACCCCGCATCGCCGATCTCGACGGCGACGGGCATGACGACGTCATCGTGGTGAAGTCCTATCTCAAGCGCGGCTCCGCGCTGGCCGTGATCTCCGAGCGCCGCGGCAAATACGAGATCGTGGCCGAAACGCCGCCGCTCGGCGGCCCGCACCGCTGGCTCGATCCCGTCGGCGTCGCCGACTTCACCGGCGACGGCAAGGCCGATATCGCGCTGGTGCGCCAACCGCACGTGATCGGCGCGCTCGAAGTGTGGAGCTGGCGCGAGCACCGTCTGCGCAAGGCGGCCGAATTGCCCGGCACCGCCAATCACATTGCCGGCACGCGCGCCATCGCCATGCACGCGGTGGCCGATTTCGACGGCGACGGTATCACCGATATAGCCGTGCCATCGCTCGACCGCCGCAGCTTGCGCATCGTGTCGTTCGCGCCGAATGCGCGCGCGATCGCAACCGTCAAGCTGCCGGCCAAGGCCGTCACCAATCTGGGCCTCATCAAGGGCGGAACGGCGCCGGCGCTCGCGCTCGGCCTGGCGGACGGTTCGCTGGTGCTGGTCGAGCGCGCGCAGTAGAGCGCGTAGTCAACGGATCGCGCCATCGCTCGTGGCCATGCCGGCGGGCGCCTCGCCCGGCACGAATTTGCATTTCTTGTCGGCGGCGGTCTGGCGCATATCCTCCAGTTCGCCGCGCAAGGTGAGGTATTCCGGCCGGTAAGCAACGGCGCTGACCATTTGCCCGGCCGAACCGGTGCCGGCCTGCGCCATCAGGCCTTCCAGCTCATGCTGGCGCGTCACCTTCACCGCCGCTTCCTGCGCCAACTGCTTGCAGTTGAACAGCGCGTACCGGCCCGGCGCCACCAGAAAATGCGCGGTTTGATCGTCGTTGCCGGCGCAGGCAGCAAGCGTCAACGCCGCCAGCGCGGCGGCAAGCGTGTGCCTATGGGATCGATGTCGCGCCGTCATCGCTGCGGAATGTCTCAACCGTTGATGCGCGTCGACCAAGCCTCGACATTGTGACGGCATTGCGCCGGCGGCCCAAGCGCAAGTTAATGCGCTGAAATTGTTAATGGGCCGCCAATGCACTGGTGCGGACGCCCGGAGACAGCCTGCGCTCTCCAATGCGCCTAAAACACTTGAGTTTTTGAACAGCCCGTTGTCATCGTTTGTACTCCGCTTTTGTACTCGCGGAAAGCGCTGAAACGGCAAGCTGTCACTTTATCGTCAAACGGTTGTCCAATTACGTATGCAAACTTTTGCAAAGAGCCAAGAGCAACGTGCGGAAGGTCGTCATGGAGAGCGAGGAACCTATTTACTTTGACCTCGATACCGTCCTGCTGTTGCGCGAAATCCTCGATGACGCGTGGGCCTGCCTGCGGCCGGAGCAAAGAGCGACAACGAGCCGAACCCTGTTGGCCGAAGGCATCCTCAAGTCCGCAGCAGCAGGCGAGCGCAATCCAGAGCGTCTGCTTGACGCCGCCTTGATGACGGTCGCCGCCTAGCGCGTTGGATTAAGCGACGCTCGCCTGCCCGACCGAGGCATTTTGTGCGGCATCAACCGCCACGTTCCGCGACCGGAAGCCGACCCAATCAGTTGGGACCACGAACCCAAACAACTAGGTGCGACTGCCGCTAGGCACTACCGGCATTACGCGCAGCAAGGGGTGCAGTCATCGCTGCAACACATATCGTATCCACTTACGCCTTCGTTCGAGCAACAATAGCAGCAATCGTCGCTACCTGCACCGACGCTTGGCCTTGGACGATTAATGTCCACCAGATGAAATTCGCTTATCTTGCCCTTCCCGCCCAAGCCAAACTGCTTAAGCACATCATTTAACTTGGCAAAAATCTCCTTATGGTTTTTCCTTAGCTGCAAGAGAATTTCCCGTTGTCCTTCGGGCAGGTCAGAAATCGGGATACCGCTCAACTCCGAATGGCAGTTGCATTTGCCTTTCACTTCCAGTGACAAAACTCGAGCGTTCAATTTCTCAAGGTCTTTTCCGATTTGATATAATGTTTCCACTGGTTTTCTCCGCTGTTACTTGTGCGGGAAATCCTGACAACGTCGCTTGGTAACAGCAATGCTGTGCGCGGCTTTTGAAGCGCCGCTGGTAAATCGCAGTTTAAGATTTTCACTTCAATTTGCGACGGCCGATCCGCTCGCATTGACCATTAGTAAATCCGAGGCTCAGACGGCTGCTTGTCGGCGACCGAGGACCTCACATACTAGGGCGCGTACTCATAAATTCAGTGTTGTAAGCGCCGCTCTCTGAATGTCCGCTTCACTTCAAAAAGCGACCGAATTGCTGAGTCGCCGCGAAATGTCGCGATGTGCCAAAACCGGAAGTGTTGGCCGCCCCTTTATTGTCAACCATACCCTACTGTGAAATCGGCTTATCCATCATTTGGAAGGGTCCACACCCAGAAATCTGAAAGGCGTCGTCTCTTTGAATCGGCCGGTCGCATCGCCGGAATAAATATGGTCTTGGTCCTGACCCAGATCAAGTTTCCTGACCTTGCCCTTGTCAGATGAAAAATCGATGGCCTTGAGGTCAACCCAGAAAGTGTTTGGCGTTACCGCAGATTCGAAAAAATATAGCTTGCGCTTATGGTCGAACACCGTGCGCCATCGTGTTGAGGAGATGTTTGGCTCTTCGGGCGTGGTGAGGCCATAAGGTACAGACACATTGCGGATTACACTGAAGACGCTCGCGAGAGCGCGGTTGGGATTGTCGCTTTTTGGAATGGCATTTACATAAAAGGTCGCCCGCGCAAATCGATCGGACGCGCGATTTGTCCCCGGAAGCATGACCGTCCCGCCAATCTGCGTCCAATAGGCGCTTAGCGCCAGCTGCTGCTCGAAAATTGGCGAGTTTGTCATGACTTGGTATTTCCGGTCATGATGGATCGTCTGCTTGCCGTTTATATATTCGATGATCGCGCTATCGCCGGAAGCATCCGACAGCGACAAATGCACCGTCGCCAAAAGTTCTTCGCCCGGCACTTTATCCGTCACGATCGTGAACGGCTCGCTTTGCAGCGCCGTGACCGCCTCGTCGACTGTGCCAAAATTGTCGAGCACATACTGCGCCCATGCCGCAATCGTCAGACCGAGTTTGCCGCCCTTCTCCAACTTGGGATATTGGGATTCCACCAGCCACAGCAGGTTAGCCTCAAGACCTTTCTCATTGACGCCGTCCGATGTAGCAAGGTCATAGGCAGAGGCGATCACGCTTCCGTATTTCGAAGTCCATTTGATCGAGTTCGGGCCCGCCTGTCCGGTTCGTTCAATCCCTCGCGGGAGAATCCAGAGATTTGTCGGCATCTCGGACTTCCAATCCATAGATCGGGCTGTGATGACATTGCCATCCGTTCCGAGATAGACGAGGCGGGTGCAGGCTTGCGCCGTCATCTGCCCTATCGGAGCCAATGTGCAAGCGAGTAGCGATACGAGTGACCGATACGCAAGTAATTTAAACTGCACTGAATTCTCCAAGGTTGAACGCGGCCGTGCCTATCAGGCTGAGGCCGTCCAAACTGGACATTTGGAAGACATCAGGGTGCCTTGGTATCACAGTTGTGGTAGGTCGCTGACTTTCGTTCTGGGTTATTTTCGACCGGGACGAGCCTAGCAGCAGACCCCGCCGTGTCGGCTATGCCCCCGAAAGCGGACGCAATATTAGAGCACTTGCATCTGCTGCGATGGGCCTTTGTGGGTTGATGGCGTCGCCTGACACGTGATTCAAGCTCGCAAACCGGAGCCTCAAATCATGCGCTACGAGCTCACCGACTATGAATGGGCCTCCATCAACCCAATTCTGCCGAATAAATCGCGCGGTGTGCCGCGTGTGAACGACCGCCGCGTGCTCAACGGCATCTTTTGGGTCCTGCGTTCGGGCGCGCCGTGGCGTGATCTGCCGAAGAATTTTGGTCCATATACCACCTGTTACAATCGTTTCGTTCGCTGGCGCAGGGCTGGCGTTTGGGATCAGCTTATGAGTGCGCTGACCGCAGGCCATGATTCGGCAGTGCAAATGATTGATACGACTATTGTGCGCGTGCACCAGCACGGAGCCTGTATCGCTGGTAACAGTGAACAGTTGATGGGCCGGTCGCGCGGAGGATTGACGACCAAGATTCATGCAGTCGTCGATACAAATGGACTACCTGTTCGTCTCGCGCTGACTACTGGCGAAGCGCACGACAACCGTCTTGTCCTGACTCTGCTGTCTGCCTTGAAATCGGGAGCAATGCTGCACGCTGATCGCAGGTTTGATGCCGATTGGATCAGGACATTTGTGAGCGAGCAAGGTGCATGGGCGAACATTCCGCCGAAACGGAACCGGACGGAGCCAATCTGCATTAGCCCCCACCTCTACCGCGCTCGTAATCTGGTGGAGAGGTTCTTCAACAAGATCAAGCAGTGTCGGCGGGTAGCGACACGCTACGACAAGCTCGCGGCCAACTACCTTGCCTTCATCCAGCTTGCGTCAATCCGGCTATGGCTGCGCGTTAATGAGTCCGCGCCCTAGTTTTCCGTTCAAAGGCCGCCTCAGATTGTCGTGCCTGATAACGTCGAGCCATAGCCGCCAAACTGAACGCTCTTGGCACCCAACGTCTGCCGCTCGGCTGCTGGCGCGGCTTCGTGCCTAACCCGCGTCGTACCGCACGGGTCCCCTATTACGCATCAGTCGCCTAGAAACTACCCCCTCACCCCCGACTTGAAAAACAGGGACTAAAGCCCGCCGAGCCTGCTCGGCTTAGGCCACATAATGATAAATGAAGGTTGGTGAGTGGCGGTGGGTCAATGTCCGTTTTGCCCCCGAAAAGAGGCGGAACAAATTTTGCGGTGCCGCGAATGTCCGCTTTGTGCCAAAAGCAGACATGTGCGGCGCACTCACCCATGTCCGTTTTGGGCCAAATCCGGAAGTCAAAAAAGGCCGCGAACGATCGAGCCCATGGACCGTTCTAGTCTCATACGCCATTCCGCCGGCTAGCGGATCAACGGGCTGTTCCAGACGCGGAATAGCAGCTCTTTGAGCTGCGCAAAACGTGCGGGCCCGAGCTCAGTACTCCATTCGCGCTCGATGTCGCGGAGTACATCTACCATTTTCGAGTACGCGGCGCGTCCGCGTTTGGTAAAGCGGATCATGCGCGCGCTGCCAGCATCCTTTGCGTCGGAGCGGACGATATAGCCAAAACCTTCGAGGCTGCCGAGGAGCTGGTTCATGGCCTGTTTACTCATGCCGGCGCGTTCAGCGAGCGTGCCCGGGCGAACCCCGTCCGGACCAGGAAACTGCAGCACCGCTATATGCGGCAGGCGCAGCTCCTCAAAACCGGCGGCGTTGAGCTCCTTGATGAGACGGCGATGGATTGCCTGAGCCGGGACGCGCAGCAATGCGCCGATGAGCATATCCTCCATTTTGACCGGTGGATTTGTCTGCGACGAGGGCATTGACATTCCAGTAAATGGCATTTACTGCTTAAAAAGTAAATGGCGTTTACCATCGAGGAGGCGGCAATGCAACAGCATGATTTCGGTCTTCACGTCAGTCCTAAGGAGATGGCGATGCAACTGAAAGGGAGCGGCCTCCACGTTAATCCTTCCGACGAGACTATCCGTCTCGGGCCGCTCGCGGTGCGCTTCTTGATCACCGGCGAGAACTCGAATGGCAGCGTCGCGGCTTTTGAGGTCGGTGTCCCGGCCGCGCAGCGCCTGGCGGCTCCGGCGCATAGCCACGACCATTACGAAGAAACGATTTACGGCATTGACGGCGTGTTGACCTGGACCGTCGATGGAAAACAATTCGACGTCGGGCCTGGGCAGGCGCTATGCATTCCGCGCGGCGCCGTTCACCGGTTCGATAACAACGGAAGCCAGGACGTAAAGGTGCTTTGTGTGGTTTCGCCAGCCGCGATAGGTCCGCAGTATTTCCGCGAGGCGGCCGATGTGATCAACGCGGCGATTGGTGGCCCGCCGGACCGAGCAAAGATGGCGGAAATCATGCGACGTCATGGCCTCACGCCGGCTCTGCCTCAGACGTGACGGTTGAGTGCGTCCGAGTGTGGACTACGCGTCGCCACTGTGTCGCTGTGGGCTGGTGATCTACCCGATGTCGCTTATGGGTCATTCGCGACCTAGCCGTTGAGGCCCTGCGCCGATGTTTGTCCGTTGTTGTCCCAATAGCCGACAAACGTTTGCGGCGCAGCGAACGCAGCGAAGTGCCATAAGCAGACATTAGCCAAATTTTCACCTTGAATTTTCAACGCAAACAGAAAGACCACCGCAATGCGGTCTTCCCAAAATTCGATTATGTAATTCGATAAGAAGAGGATCAGGCCGCTACGGCTGTCATTATGTCGGGCACGCCCGATCTTTGCTGCAAGATTTGGGTGCGAAGCGCCTCCTCGACGCGCTTGAGCACATTTTCCGTTTTGTTTGCTCGAATTTCAGCGGCTTTTGCCCGCTGCTCAGCAGCTAATACTTGTGCTTCAGCGGCAACCACCCGGGAGTTCGCGCCCTCCATAAGCTTCTCAAGTTCTTGCACCTTAATGCTAAACTCGTTCTCCACCCTGTCCTTAAGCGTCTTAATCTCAGCCTCGGCTGCGCGCCAATTCAATTCTGCAGAATCGACGCGGGCATCGGCAATTTTCAACTTTTCGATTGCTAGCTTGGCAAGCGTCTCCGCGCGAGTTTGTCTTTCATGGGCATAGTCATCGGCATTTTTGATAAGGTCAGCTACTTGATTGATAAGTTCTAGAGCTGCAGTGCCCCTATCCGTTGTGGGATCTGGCGGACGCCTGAAACTCAAAACGTTATCTGC
Organism: uncultured Alphaproteobacteria bacterium; assembly: GCA_963773115.1. Classification (GTDB taxonomy): domain Bacteria; phylum Pseudomonadota; class Alphaproteobacteria; order Rhizobiales; family Xanthobacteraceae; genus Pseudolabrys. The sequence continues at coordinate 113,828 of CAVYZZ010000004.1, forward strand.
CGGCTCAGCCCAACTATCGTCTGCCATGTGATTTCGCATGCGCTCTCGAAGCCAATCCATTTGTTGCTTTGTCGACACCCGAGATGATCTTAAGAAAGGCTTAGCGGCTAAAATATTAATCTAACTATGGTTAAAAAATTGTGAACCACGAGCGAGGTCACGTCCAATTTGTTCAGAAACCGAATTTTTGATGCGTGAGCTGACTCTTCGACTAAGTTTTGGAAACCTCCGGTTAAGCACACATCTAAACCCGTTTTTCAACTAGCGCGGGTACGATCTCTATATGAAGGTGGTTGTTGCCAATCAAGACCGTCGCAAGACGCGTAGAAAGCACGTGCAGTTCCCTGCTTGGGTTGAGTCCGAGCATAAAGACCTGCTGGATTGCGTGGTAGTCGATATGACGGTCAATGGCGCACGACTGCGCGCGGCAAACGTGGCCTTACCGGATGAGTTCACGTTGCGGTTGGACGATAAGTCGTCACTGACGCGGCGCTGCAAAGTGACCTGGCGCAGGGGATTCAGCGTCGGACTAAAGTTTGTTCAGGGATCGCCAGACGCGCGGCAGATACCGAACTCGGAAGCAGTAAAAACTAAAAAATAGAAACGCGCGCTAGACCCCGACAGCTTCAGATCATTGGATAGCCCATGCCTTTGGGTTGTCCGCTTTGGGCCATTAGCGGACATCAACGGCATGTCCGCTCTATGTCCGCTTTGCCCCTGAAAGCGAACATTCGGGAGCGCGAGGCCGCAAACTGATGCAAACCTACGCGCTCGCCTCGAATTGAGATTCGGCGGCGTAAAGCTCGGCTATCTCAGCCACGAGTGGATATGTCCACGTCCGATTGCACCGATGGCAAACGAATGTCGTCTTACGCATCTGAGGAGCTTTTGGATGCGGCAAAGCCGTCACATAAAGCAGTGAGTTTCGGCACTTTGGGCAGATTGCCTTTTCTAACATCCGGCAATTTTTAAGCCGGCTTGCTAAAGCTTTAGCTAACGAAGAAGTGCTTGGGTCCCGCATAATTATATATGGAAACTAATTGGCCGAGTTGTGTTTTTCCAATCGCGCTTGTCCGCTATGGGTCATAAGCGGACATTCGCCAATGCGCTCGGCACGTCCGCTTTTGGGCCATTCGTTATCCCAATGCTCACCAACGTCCGCGTCCGTTCGCCCTCCAATTCAGACACACCTGAGCTGAACGAAATGAGCCTCCTGTTGCGCAAAATTTCCGGTGATTTTTCCGCAGACGACGTTTCTAAAAACCCGAGTAAACCTTCGGCGACTGCTTTGGTTTAGGCGCGGTTTGCCCTACCCTATCTCATAGCGAGGAAACTTCGTCAGCGCTTTCGCCATGTCCCCAACCGTGGGCGCTCCATATTGACCTGCTGACACTCGCTGGCGCGTGGCCGGTGAAGGCATCAGACATCTTTTCAGAGACGCCAGCGCGGTCGGCGATTTGCTTGAAAGTGTGCCGCCAAGCGTGGTTGGGCTGAATACCCTTATCGGTCACACCAACCTCGCGCACCCAAGCACCGACGCGCTCTCGCGTCTTGACTGATCGCGCTCTGCGGGGATTTGTGGGATCACTTGTTGTTGCCTTAAGCGCCGTATCCTCATTGTAGAACAGGGGACCCTCACATTTGCCCTGTACGAACTCGACGAACCCTTGCTCAAGCAAATGCTCATGCAGCGGAACGGTACGGGCCTCGCGAGTTTTCACTGTGCCTGCTTCGGGCGTGATCTGGATGGCCCACTGCCCCTCTCGCTTGACGAGGTCCTGACCGCGCAACTGAGTTATTTCGCCTGCTCGCGCTCCGGTGTAGGCGCAAATCCAAGGTACCCACCTGCGCGCCGCGTCGAAAGCCCGCTCAGTCTCGGTGAATGTCAGTGATGATTTCAGGATTAGTCTTATTTCCTCCGACCTGAAAACCTTCTCGCGGGTTCTAATTTTGCGCGGCACCGCAATCTTCACACCTTGGAACGGATTGGTGCTGAGCTTTTTAGTGTCTACAGCCCACCCGAAGACGGCGCGCGCCGCATTGCACCAGATATGTTGGACGACGCCCGCACTGCGCTTTGGCGTTACCAAGCTCTCAGCCCAAACTTGCGCTTCCTCCGCGCTAATCGAGCCTGCCGTTCGCCCCTCGAAATGTTTCTGAAGGCCGGCGAACACGTCGCGCCAACGGTTCACTGTGGCGGGTGTTGGCTTCTTCGCATCCACCCACATCTCGAACAAACTCCACGGTGTCAGGCTCGTGGGGTCCTTGTGGGGCTTTAGTGCTGCATCAAACTTTGGAAACTGTTCTAGCCGTTCGTCTTTCTCGAAGTCGCCGCGCGCTCGTCGCTCAAGCAACAGTACAGCCGCTAGGTAGTCGTCCAAAATACAATCTATGAACTGGTCGTAGGCCTCCGGCGTCAGGGAGAGGCCTTTGTCAGCCAAGAACTGGTCCGCCCTCGCCTCCTTGGCCATCGCGGGCCTAATGCCGTTCCGAACCTCAGGGTCACGCACGATCCGGTCTAGGTCCTTCTGATCAAGGGCGTGAATCTCCGCAGGAGCGTGTTCCATCAGGTGGTGGACAAGCACCCAGAAGTTTTCATTCCACCGATCAGGTGATCCGGGGTTGTCTTCGTGCCGTCCGACAAAGTCCCGATACCATTCACCGGCCAGTGCCATGGCCTGCTTCTGGCTTAGCGACTGCCTATCGCCGCGCTGCTGCGCTCGGATGGCGTCAATGCGCCTCTCGACCTCCTCTAACCACTCCCCGTAGCGGGCCTTGGCTTCCTGTGGCCTGAGGCTGGCGGCAAGCGTGAGCTTGACCTCCCACCGCTGGCCATAAAGGCGCGCGTACTCCTCTTGGACGTCCTTGAGGATGGCTTTGCGGGCGGTGTATGCCCCTGATTTCGCGCGGGTGAGTGCGGCCATTACAAACGCCATTCGTACAGCCCTTTTGTACTTTGGGCTGTTCGGAAGTCTCAGGTTTTCCAGTAACTTGCTGATCCAGCGGGGGATTACAAGTGCTTTGGTGCGGACGCCCGGACTCGAACCGGGACGGGATTACTCCCAAGGGATTTTAAGTCCCTTGCGTCTACCATTCCGCCACGTCCGCGTGGCTTACTCGACACCGCGCGCGGGTGTCGGCCACGCGGGCGGTGCATCAACCTACTTCGGTAATAAGTCGCCCCAGACCTCGTCCCACTCCTTGCCGGCGGCATCGGTCACGCGCCCGTCGGCCTCGTAGAACTTGTTGGGAATCTGAAAGATGGCGATAAAGGTGCCGCCCTTGGGCGCCCAGGCCGTATGCCGGCTGCCGGCCGGCCGCCAGACGAATTCGCCAGCGCCGACCTCGACGCCGGCGTCGGGGCCGTCCTTGTCCGCCAGCGAGCCTTCCAGCACGTAAGTCTGCTCGATCAGAACGTGTTCATGATCCGGCAGCACCGCGCCCGGCGCCATCTTAAACAGCAGCGTCGCCAGCCCGCTCTCGGGATCGACCAGCAGTGGCTTGAACTCGCAGCCGGGAAAGCGCGTCTTTTGCCACGGCATGTCGGCCGGGCGCAGATGGCGCGAGCGCAGATCGTCGGCGGACGCCTTCTGGGCGGCGGCTGCGGTCATGGCGTTTCTCCTTGGCTCCCTTTGCGGCGATCCTAGCCGATCCCGCCGGATTTTGCGATCAGTCCCCGCCCTCGCGGATCGGCGGCTGGAAGGCCAAGCCGGTGTCCCAGGGAAAATAAATCCAGGTGTCCTGCGAAACCTCAGTGATGAAGGTGTCCACCAGCGGCCGCCCCATGGGCTTGGCGTAAACGGCAGCGAAATGCGCGGCCGGCAGCAGGTCGCGCACGACCTTCGCGGTCTTGCCGGTGTCGACCAGGTCGTCGACGATCAGCACGCCTTTACCCTGCACGCGCATCGCACTTACTTCCGGCGCGATGCCCTTGAGCACCTTCAGTTCACCCTCGTTGCTGTAGTCTTGGTAGCTGAAGATGCACACGGTCTCGATGATGCGCACATTAAGCTCGCGCGCCACGATCGCCGCCGGCACCAGCCCGCCACGGGTGATGCATACGATCGCTTCGAACGGCCCCGCCGCGTGCAGCCGCCAAGCGAGCGCGCGCGCGTCGCGGTGGAATTGATCCCACGACACCGGGAAAATCTTTTCCGGGCTCGGCGCGGTCGCAGGTTTCGGTTTCGCCATGGACAGCTCCGTGCGCTAGCGCGCGGCGATCGCGGTCTGCTTGTGCACCATCACCAGCATCTCTTCCACCGCCTCTTTCACAACCTTGAGCTTGTCCGGATCGCGCGCGCGCACCACGATATTGGTATTGGGCCCGAGCTTCTCGTCGAAGAACGGATAGCTGCCGATGATCGTCTCCGGATGCGCCTTTGCGATGGCGCCCAATTCGGTGCCGACATCGCCTTCCTTGGCGTCGGCGCGGATGGTGACCGAGATCAGTTTGGCGCCGGTCTTCAGTTTCGGCGCCACCTCGTCGAGCATCGACTGCATGACCGAGGGCACACCCGCCATTACGATCACATTGTCGATCCAGAAGCCGGGCGCGCCCGACACCTTGTTGACGATGAGCTGCGCGCCCTCGGGTATGCGCGCCATGCGCAGGCGCGCCTCGTTGAGCTCGCCGCCGGTCTTGGCCATGCGCTGCTTCAGAATCTCCACCGCGTCGGGGTGATAGGGCAGCGCCACGCCGAAGGCCTTGGCCACGCAGTCGGCGGTGATGTCGTCGTGCGTGGGCCCGATGCCGCCGGTCGTGAAGACATAGTCGTAAGTGCTGCGCAGCGCGTTGAGCGCCGACACGATGGCGGTCTCGTCGTCGGAGATGACGCGCACTTCCTTCAGGTCGATGCCGATAGCGGTGAGATAGTCGGCGGTGTAGCCGATGTTCTTGTCTTTGGTCCGGCCGGACAGGATCTCGTCGCCGATGACCAGGAGCCCCGCGGTGACGATCTCAGGCTTGGCGCTCATAGCGGATGACACCCTTACCGGCCCCGCCGAAGACCTAGCGTTAAGCCGAAGGCCGCTCAAGCGGCGCCCGCGGCAACCTCTCGTTTTCCCCGCAAATTCGCCTAAATAATAGGCAGCCGCTGGGCCGTGTGCCATCGGGACACGCGCCAACATTGCAATTTTCGGGGCTTTGCCTTGGCCTGAAGCTTGCAACCCTCAAGGCAAGGGGCGGCCGCCTTTGAGGGGCCGCTCCGGATAGCAAAGGGCACGAGGCCTTGAGGATAAATACGTTGGCGTAAACGGTGGCGAGCTGGGGATCCGAAATGGTAGCCGCCTTCGACGAAATGAAAGGCACCAATGGCGGCGTGCGACCCGCCTATGGCGAGCTCGCGCGCTGGCTCGCCGAGATTCCGCCCGACGTGCTCGACTACCGCCGGCGCGAAGCCGAGCTGTTGTTCCGCCGTATCGGCATCACCTTCGCGGTTTATGGCGAGGCCGACGCGCAGGAGCGGCTGATCCCGTTCGACGTGCTGCCGCGCATCATGTCCGGCGTCGAATGGCGCAAGCTCGAGGCCGGCCTCACCCAGCGCGTAAACGCGCTCAACGCCTTCATCGCCGACGTGTACGGCGCGCGCGAGATCCTGCGCGCCGGCGTGGTGCCCGACGACCTGATCTTCCGCAATCCGGCCTTCCGCCCCGAAATGAGCGGGCAGCGCGCGCCGCACGGCATCCACGTGCACGTCGCCGGCATCGACGTGGTGCGCGTGGACGCCGACACCTTCTACGTGCTCGAAGACAATGTCCGCACGCCCTCCGGCGTCTCCTACATGCTGGAGAACCGCGAGATCATGATGCGGCTGTTTCCCGAATTGTTCGCGCGCTACCGCATCGCGCCGGTAGAGAACTACCCGGACGACTTGCTGGCGACGTTGTCGTCTGTTGCGCCGGTCTCCGCCGCGCACGACCCGACCGTGGTGCTGCTCACGCCTGGCGTGTTCAACTCGGCCTATTACGAGCACTCGTTCCTGGCCGACAAGCTCGGCATAGAGCTGGTCGAGGGCCGCGACCTCTTCGTCAAGGACGAGATTGTCTACATGCGCACCACGCAAGGACCGCGCCGGGTCGACGTGATCTACCGCCGCATTGACGACGATTTTCTCGATTCGCTGACCTTCCGCCCCGACAGCACGCTCGGCGTGCCCGGCCTGATGTCGGCCTATCAGGCCGGCAACGTCACACTGGCGAATGCAGTGGGCACCGGCATCGCCGACGACAAGGCGGTCTACAGCTTCATGCCGGCCATCGTGAAATTCTTTCTCGGCGAGGAGCCGATCCTGAAGAACGTGCCGACTTGGCGCTGCCGCGAGGAAGAGCATCTCGCCTATGTGCTCGACCACCTGCCCGAGCTGGTAATCAAGGAAGTACACGGCTCCGGCGGCTACGGCATGCTGATCGGCCCCGCCGCCAGCAAGGTCGCGATCGAGCAGTTCCGCGCCAAGCTCAAGACCGCGCCAAAGAATTTCATCGCGCAGCCGACTCTGGCGTTATCCACTTCACCGACCTGCGTCGAGCAAGGAGTGGCGCCGCGCCACGTCGACCTGCGTCCCTTCGTACTCACCGGCCGCGACCGCGTCCGCATCGTGCCGGGCGGACTTACGCGCGTCGCGCTCAAGGAGGGCTCGCTGGTGGTCAATTCCAGCCAGGGCGGCGGCACCAAGGACACTTGGGTGCTGGACGGGTAGAAGATGCTCTCACGCACCGCCGATAATCTGTACTGGCTCTCGCGCTACGTGGAACGCGCGGAATATCTCGCGCGCATTCTTGACGCCACGCAGCGGCTGTCGGCGCTGCCGCTCGCCTATGTCGGCGAAACCAACGAATGGGAATTGGCGGTCGCCACCGCCGGATGCTCGGCCGCATTCTTCCGCGCCTACGAGGAAGCCAACGAGGAAAACGTCACCGACTTCCTCGCCTTCTCCACCGTCAACACCTCCTCGATCCGCTCCTGCTTCGAGCAGGCCCGCAGCAACGCGCGCGCGGTGCGTACCGCGCTCACCGTCGAGATGTGGGAGGCGATCAACGGCACTTGGCTCGAATTGAAACGATACGGCAACGGCCCGACCTCGCGCGAGGAATTCTCGCGCTTCCTGCGCTGGGTGCAGGAGGCCTCGCTGCGCTACGACGGCTCCGCTTACCGCACCATGCTGCGTAACGACGCCTACTGGTTCTCGCGCCTCGGCGTCTATCTCGAGCGCGCCGACAACACCGCGCGCATCCTCGACGTCAAATATCACCTGCTGCTGCCGGAGCACGCGCGCGTCGGCGGGCCACTCGACTATTTCCAATGGTCCGCGATCCTGCGCTCGGTTTCCGCGCTCACCGCCTATCACTGGGTCTACCGCGACAGCCTGAAACCCTGGCTGATTGCCGACCTGCTGATCCTGCGCGAGGAACTGCCGCGCTCGCTTGCCTCCTGTTACGAAGCGGTCGTGCGCAATCTCGACCAGGTCGCCGGCGCCTATGGCCGGCAGGGGCCGGCCCAGCGCCAAGCCCGCAGTATCCGTACCCGCTTGCAGAACAGCCGCATGGACGGCATTTTCCAGCGCGGGCTGCACGAATTCATCGGCGAGTTCATCACTGAGAACAACCAGCTCGGTGCCGCCATCACCCAGCAATTCCTCACATGAGTGCGCAGCCCTCGGGCCGCGGCCTATGTTAGGGTTTCCCCTCAACAGCGCCGGACCCCATGCGACTTTGCATTTCGCACGCGACCACCTACCGCTACGACACGCCGCCCTCCGGCGTGACCCAGCTGTTGCGCATGACCCCGCGCAATCACGACGGGCAATATGTGTGCGACTGGCGCATCGACCTGTCGCAGGACTGCCTGCTGCACCAGCACGAGGACGCCTTCGGCAACATCATCCATTCTTTCACCGCCGAAGGACCGTTCGGGGAATTGTCGATCGCGGTCGAGGGCGAAGTCGAGACCCAGGACACCCATGGCGTGGTGCGCGGCGCGGTCGAGCGCTTTCCGCCCAGCCTCTACCTGCGCGAGACGCCGCTCACGGAAGCCGACGCCGCCATCATCGAATTCGCCGAGAATGCGCGCGCCGGCAACGGCAAGGATACGTTGGCACTCATGCACTCGCTGCTGGGCGAGCTCAACCGCGAAATCACCTTCGACACCGATCCGACCCACACCGCCACCACCGCAGCGGAAGCCTTCGCGCTGCGCCGCGGCGTCTGCCAGGACCTCACCCAAATTTTCATTGCGGCGGCGCGCCGGCTCGGCGTGCCGGCGCGCTATGTCGGCGGCCATTTCTACCGCGTCGACGGCGTGACTGCGCAGGAGGCCGGCCACGCCTGGGCGGAAATCCATGTCGAGAACCTCGGCTGGGTCGGCTTCGATGCAACCAACGGAATTTCGACCACCGACGCCCATGTGCGGGTGGCGGTCGGCCTCGACTATCTCGGCGCCGCGCCGGTGCGCGGAACCCGCTTCGGCGGCGGCGGCGAAACCCTGAAAGTGGCTGTGCACGTCGATCAGGCCCGCCAACAGGCGCAGAACTAGGCGCAGTTCATGCGCAGCCAGCATGAACGTTGCCCGACCCGCCCGCGTGCCGCTATAACCCGGCGATCGGCAAGAACGGAAAGACACGCCAAGCCATGACCTATTGCTGCGGAATCCTGGTGCGCGACGGTCTGGTGATGATCGCGGACACGCGCACCAATGCCGGCCTCGATAACGTCTCTACCTTCCGAAAGCTAAACGTCTATACCGAGCCGGGCGAGCGCATCATGGCGCTTGCCTCCGCCGGTAACCTGTCGCTCAGCCAGACGGTGCGCTCGACACTCACCGAAGGCGTTCAAAATCACGAGACCGGCGAGATCGAAACCCTGATGAACGCGCCGACCATGTTTCAGGCCGCGCAGCGCATCGGTCGCGTGGTCCGCAATATCCAGAGCGCCGAGGGCAAAATGCTCGCTGCCGCCGACGTCGACAGCGACGTCTCTTTCCTGTTCGGCGGCCAGATCAAGGGCGGCCGCCTGCGGCTGTTCATGATCTACCCAGCCGGCAACTTCATCGAATGCACCACCGACACACCCTATCTGCAGATCGGCGAGCACAAATACGGCAAGCCGGTGCTCGACCGCGCCATCAGCTTCGATACCGATCTCTACGACGCGCTCAAGATCGGGCTGATTTCCATGGATTCCACCATGCGCTCTAATCTCGGCGTCGGGCTGCCGATCGACATTCTGGTAACGCGCCGGGACGTCTACAGCCCCGAGGTGAATTACCGCATCGAGCCGGGCGAGCCTTATTTCCAGGATCTGCGCGAGCGCTGGTCGGGGGCACTGCGCGCCGCCCATATGGCGATCCCGCGCCCGCCCTATCGCAGCCCGGGCTAAGCGTTTGCCGTGTTCGTTGGCCGCGCCGAGGGCGTGGCCGCATATGCGGGCAATTCGAAGCTTCCCATTTACCTTTGATTAACGGCGCCGGGCGAATTGCCGCTGCGGCGGGCCGCGAGCCCAGCCAAACGCTAGAATGCAAAGCGAATGGCAAGCTTTCGCAGCCTAAGGTCGGCACGAAAAGTCCAATAGGTAGGATAGTTTAGGGGACTTGGACGTTGTCCACTCGCCCGCGCGTTGTCGAGGAACGGCCATACACGAGTTGGGATCGCGCGCGATTGAGCGTCGTGGTCCCGATCGGCGTGATCGTCGCGGTCGCCATCATCTGCATCGTCGTTGCCGTTCTTTCCTCGGCCCAGCGCGCCGACGAGGTCGCCATTGAGCACGAGAAGCAATTGCTCTCGCGTGCACTCGACAATCTTGGCGAGCGCGTGTTGCGCGAGGTCGAAAGCGTTGCCTCCTCAGACGCAGCGATCAACAACATCCGCCTCAACTACGATCCCACCTGGACCGAGCAGCGCGCCGGGCTTTGGTTGGAGACCTATTTCGATCACGACTATGTCTTCGTCTTCAATGCCGCAGATAAGCCGGTCTTTTCGCTCATCGGCAGCCACCCGGCACCGGCGTCCTGGTTCGCCGCCGCCTGGCCCGATATGAAGACGGTGATCGACTACATGCGCGGTCGCGAACCGGCCCTGCGGGGCGCTATCAACCTGAGCGCAACAAGCCTCACCGAAGGCGGCGCCCACCCGAATGCCGTCGTGATCCGCCGTTTTATGGACCAGCCGGCGGTGCTGGCGGCGGCCGCAGTCGGTCCGCTAACCGATATCCCACCGGCGCTCGACAAGACGGCGCCGATTCTGCTGGCGGTGAAATTCATCGACAGCGACGTGCTTGCCGAAATTGCCGGGCAACTGCAGCTGACGCATCTGCGCACGATCGACGCCACTGCGGCGGCGCCCGCAGGCGATTTCATCTATGACTTCACCGGCCCACGCGGCAACGTCATCGCGCGCTTCGCCTGGACGCCGAAGCAGCCGGGTGCCGAAATCGTGCACAGCGTCATCCCCTTTATCGCCGTCGCGCTTGCCGGCTTCGCGCTGCTGGCTGCCTTTGTGCTGCGCTACATGCGGCGCACCGCCATTGCCATCGCCGCCGGTGAATCCAGGCTGCGCCATCTCGCCATGCACGATCCGCTCTGCGGCCTGCCCAACCGAATCTTCTTCAGCGAGCGGCTGGAAACAGTGATCGAGGAAGTATGCAGCGGCAGATCGCCGGCCGCGGTGTTTTACATCGATCTCGACCATTTCAAGGACGTCAACGACACGCTCGGCCACCACGTCGGCGACGAGCTGATCCGCAACGTCACGCTGCGGCTGTCGCACACGCTGCGCGGCGACGACCTGGTAGCGCGCCTTGGCGGCGACGAGTTTGCGGTGATCTCCGCCCTTGGCGACGACACCGCCAAGATGATGGCGGTCGCCCAGCGCATCATCGCAGCTATCTGCGCGCCCTATGCGATCGGTGGCCACAACATCGTCATCGGCGCCTCCATCGGGATCGCGGTCATCGACAAGAACTGCGCCGGCGCCGCCGACATCATGCGCTACGCCGATATGGCGCTCTATCGCGCCAAAAACGAAGGCCGCAACCGCGCCTGTCTCTACGACGCGGTCATGGACGCGGACCTCTCCAACCGCAAACTCATGGAAGCCGACCTGCGCGACGCGATCGAGAATGACGGCCTGCAATTGCTCTACCAGCCGATCGTCAACAAGAGCGGCGAGAGCCTGGTCGGGGTCGAGGCGCTGTGCCGCTGGACCCACCCGACGCGCGGTGAAATTCCGCCGACTGAGTTCATCGCCGTCGCCGAGCACTCAGGCCTGATCATCGAGCTCGGCGCCTGGGTGCTGCGCCGTGCCTGCCTTGATGGCAATTCCTGGCCAGACCTGACCGTCGCGGTCAACGTCTCGCCGCTCCAGTTCCGCCGCAACGACTTCTACAACCTGGTCGAGCGCACGCTGGCCGAGACGCGGTTCGATCCCGCCCGGCTCGAGATCGAGCTCACCGAAAGCGTGCTGCTGGGCAATGTCGACAGCGCGGAAGCAGCCATGCTGCGGCTGAAGGAACTGGGCGTACAAGTTGCGCTCGACGATTTCGGCACCGGCTATTCCAGCCTGCTCTATCTGCGCCGCTTTCCGTTCGACAAGCTCAAGATCGACCGCAGTTTCGTGCGCTCGATCGAAAAGGCCGCCGACGCCGCGGCCATCGTGCACGCGGTGGTCGGCCTCGGCCGCGGCCTCGGCATGAAAGTGACGGCGGAAGGTGTGGAGACCGCCGACCAGCAATTGTTCCTGCGCGCGGCTGGCGTGCATTCCATGCAGGGCTTCCGCTTTGGCAAGGCGGTAACCGCCGCCGAGATTACGCGGCGCCTGCAATCGCCCGGCGCGTTCAAGCCCATCGAGTATGTCGAGCCGACGGCGCTGGCGAGCTAGCCACCCCATACAGCCAAGTTTAGGCAGGGCCACGGTGTTCCGGTAGTGGCCGCGCGACCGGCCGCCACCGAAACGCCGCCGGCTCTGGCTTTTTTCATACTTCGTTTCACTTTTAGGCTCAGGGCATCAATCGGCCTGGCGTCGCGACCGCAATCGTTGTCGCCCGATCGTTTCCGCCATCTCCATTCGGCGGCAGCCTTCGCAAATATTGGTTGGAACCAATCATGACAAGCCGAAGAACTTTCATCGCGCACATTTGGGGGATCGCGGCTTTGTCGGTCTCTGCCCTGACTGTCTTGTTCAGAGCCAATGCTTCAGCAAAGGGAAACGTCCAAATGTCAGAACAAGCGATGATCGATACTTTTCACAAGCATGTGGACGCAGAACTCGCCGGAGATTTGGAAACAACCATGGCCACGATGTCGGCCGATCCCCATCTCCACAACGTGCCGACCATGATCGGCGGTGTCGGCCGCGCGGGCGTGCGCAATTTTTACAAAGACCATTTGGTCGGCAAGTTCTTCCCGCCGGACGTCAAGATGATGAGTGTATCCAACACCGTCAGTGATACTCAAATCGTCGATGAGGTCGTCATCAGCTTTACGCACACAGTCCCGATTGACTGGATGTTGCCGGGTGTCGCGCCCACCGGAAAGCCCGTTGAAGTGGCTCTCGCCGTCATTGTCGGCTTCAAAGATGGCAAGATTTCCCATGAGCACATCTATTGGGACCAGGCCGCCGTTTTAGCGCAGATCGGACTGCTTGATCCGAAAGGGCTGCCGGTGGTGGGCGCAGAAAGCGCCCGCAAGGTTCTCAATCCAAAACTTCCTGCCCGCGAGATGTGACGATTTCTGTCCTGCCTATGACGTGCGCACGCCTTTATGATATGGCGTCGGCTCGAAAATCCGTCAGGGGAAGGGCATCCTATGAGTGCGTCTACCAAAATCGCGCTGGTGACCGGAGCCGGAACCGGCGTCGGCAAAGCGGTGGCGATTGCGCTCGCCAAGGCCGGCTACAATCTGGTGCTGGCCGGGCGGCGCAAGGAGCCGCTCGAAGAAACCGCCGCAGCGGTCAATGCCGCCGGCTCGCAAGCGCTGGTCGCGCCCACCGACGTGTCCAAGCGCGAGCAGATTCTGGCGCTGTTCGACAAGGTCAAATCGACTTTCGGCCGGCTTGATGTCTTGTTCAACAATGCCGGCATCGGCGCCCCGCCGGTGCCGCTCGAGGACCTGCCTTTCGAGACCTGGCAGAACGTGGTCGCGACCAACCTGACCGGCATGTTCCTGTGCACCCAGGAAGCCATCAAGATCATGAAGGCGCAGAAACCGCACGGCGGCCGCATCATCAACAATGGCTCGATCTCGGCGCACGCGCCGCGACCGTTCTCGGTCGCCTATACCTCGACCAAGCACGCGGTCACCGGGCTGACCAAATCGACATCGCTTGACTGCCGGCAATACAATATCTGCTGCGGCCAGGTCGACATCGGCAACGCGGCGACGCCGCTCACCGAGCGCATGGTGCAGGGCGACGGCGTCCTGCAGCCGGACGGCAGCAAGAAAATCGAGCCGCGCATGGAGGCCGAGCACGTCGGCAACGCCGTGGTCTACATGGCAAGCCTGCCGCTCGACACCAATGTGCTGTTCATGACGGTGATGGCGAACACCATGCCGTTCGTGGGGCGGGGGTGATATAGACTGCCCGCGCCGGCGCTTTGTTGGCGCCAGACCGGGATCATCCGTTGCACGAAATAACGTCCTCCAGGCGGATCGGCCTCAAGCGCGTCGCCGCCGCGCTCGTCTTCCTGCTCATCATCGGGCTCGGCGTACTCGCCTGGCACTATCACGCCATTGGCGTTGCGCCGACCTCCAAAGGCATCGAAGCTGAAATCCGCTCCTGGGGCCATTGGGCGGTGGCGGCCTCCATCGGCTTGATGGTTGCACACAGCCTGATGCCGTTCCCGGCCGAGTTCGTCACCTTCGCCAACGGCATGCTGTTCGGCCCGGTCTGGGGCGTCGCCATCACCTGGACCGGCGCCATGCTCGGTGCGGTACTCGCCTTCGCGCTGGCGCGCTGGTTCGGCCATCCTTTCGTCGATGCACTGATGAACGAGCGCCATCGTGCGGCGATCGACCGCTGGGCCAAACGCCAGGGCATCGCTGTGCTGCTTTTGAGCCGGCTGATGCCGCTGATCTCGTTCAACGTGATCAACTATGCCGCCGGCCTCACTCCGGTTTCCTGGTGGACCTTCCTGTGGACCACCGGGCTCGGCATCCTGCCGATCACCACGCTGCTGGTGGTCACCGGCGACCAGGTCTGGAACGGCTCGAGCCACGCCTGGATTTGGCTGGTGGTGATCGCAGCGCTCCTCGGCCTGTTCTGGTTCCTCGCCTCCCGCCGGCAGCGCGCCGGCGGCTGAGCATCAGTCGAGCGCGCTCACCGTCACCTTGGCGCCCGTCTTCACCTTGGCCAGCACTTTCACGCTGCTGAGCGCTTTGGCGAACACGTTGCAGGGGCTCGCCAGCCGCGTCTCGTTGCCCTTGGAGATCGGTGTGCGGCCGAAGCCGATGGCGATTGCCGTGCCCTGCGGCCAGTAGGCGATCTCGCCCGGCGTGATCACGGCGCGCGCATCGGGCTCGCGCGCAACCTCCACCGGGGTGTCGAAATAGACCTCCTCGCCCCAGGTCAGCGCCGAGGACGAGATCGGCAGCGCGGCGGCGATTGCCTGGGCGGTCGGGGTGTCGAACAATTCGGCGTCGAGCGTCAGATCACCGAAATCGAAGCGGATGCGGCTCAAGAGCGCCTCCCGTTGCGTTGCACCCGGCGATTCCGCATTTTCATGAGCGGGCGGCGCTTGGCAAGGGATCATGCTGGGGAGAGAGATGCTTCGAATAAGACCCATCCTAACCGGCGTGCTGCTTCTGGCTTCGCTGAACGTTGCGCAGGCCCGGCCCGTCCACATCGTCGCCTTCGGCGACAGCTTGACGTCGGGCTGGCTGGTGGCGCGCGAGAAAGCCTATCCCGCGCAATTGCAGACCCGCTTGCGCAAAAAGGGCTACGACGTCGCGGTCAAGAACGCCGGCATTGCCGGCGACACCGCCGCGCATGCGCTCAAGCGCTTCGATCTTGCGATCGACCCCGGCACCGATATCTGCATTGTCGAATTCGGCATCAATGACCGCCGCAGCGGCGCCTCTCTGGCGCAGGTACGAGCGCGGCTCACCGAGATTATTCGCGCGCTGCACGCGCGGCGCATCCAGGTTCTGCTGGTCGGCGCCGGCGGCCTGAACTTCTCCAAACTCGCGAAAGCAAATGACGCCCTCTACGTCGAATGGAAACTGCCGTCGGGAAAATACCGCGCCCGCGACGGCGCCCATTTCAACGCCGAGGGCTATGCGATCCTGGTCGGACGCATGCTGCCGCAGGTCGAGGAACTGGTTCAGCGCGCCGCGCGGCAATGACCGCGAAAAGGCAGGCGCGGCGCTTTAGTGCAGCCTGAACTCGCCGTTGATCGGTTTCAGCTCCGCCGGCTTGATCAGCTTGCAGTGCGCGACCTGCACAGAATGCAGCGGGCCTTCCAGCTTCTCCTGCCAGAACGCCAGAAAGCGTTGCAGCTCGGGAAACTCGGGAAACATGTCGTAGGCCTGCCAGACGTAGGACTGCAGCAGCCAGTGGTGGTCGGGACGCCGGTACAGGATGTGCGCGGTCGTAAGGCCGTAACCGTTGACCTGCTTTACGAAATCATTCGAGACCGTCGAAATCATCGAATCCTCCGTCTGTCGGATATCGAGTTTCCATGCCCGGCACCGCCCATTGCAAGCCGAAAAGGTAAACAAGATGTTTAAAATCAAGGCGTTAGCAGCAACCCCCCGGCCCTGCTAACAGCTCTGCCGCAGCGTCCGTTGGGCGCGGGCCGAGAAGCCAACACCGCCGGCTAGCGATGCTTTCCCGCGCCCGCGTTAACCATTGAACCCGCTGACTTTTTTATGTCGTTGGCACTCCGTGCCGATGAGTGCTAAAAATTTTTCCGCTACCCCTTGCGGCCAAATTTGCGCGCGCCATCTCAGCGCCAGGTGTTGGCCAGAAGAACCTCGCCAGCTACCCAAAAAGCTAGACCGTTCAATAATTTAGGAGGACTGCCATGAAGTTCCGCCCGCTTCACGACCGCGTCGTCGTCAAGCGCATCGATGCCGAGGAAAAGACTGCCGGCGGCATCATCATTCCCGACACCGCCAAAGAGAAGCCGAGCGAGGGCGAGATCGTCGCCGTCGGCCCCGGAGGCCGTGACGAGAGCGGCAAGCTGATCCCGATCGATCTCAAGGTCGGCGACGCTGTCTTGTTCGGCAAATGGTCGGGCACCGAAGTCAAGATCGACGGCCAGGATCTCCTGATCATGAAGGAGAGCGACATCATGGGCGTGATCGAAGGCGGCGCCACGGCGAAGAGAAAAAAGGCCGCGTAAAGCGCGAACCTCGCCCTGAGGAGCCGCGCGAGCCGCGCGGCGTCTCGAAGGACGAGGGCAAAGAATCATCATGGCCTCATTCTTCGAGACGGCGCGCCGTAGCTCAATGAGCGCGGACGGGCTCCTCAGGATGAGGATTGAGGAAAACAGAGGACTGCAACTATGGCTGCGAAAGAAGTCAAATTTTCCGTCGATGCCCGCGACCGCATGCTGCGCGGCGTCGACATCCTCGCCAATGCGGTGAGGGTTACGCTGGGCCCCAAGGGCCGCAACGTCGTGCTCGACAAGTCGTTCGGCGCCCCGCGCATCACCAAGGACGGCGTCACCGTCGCCAAGGAGATCGAGCTCGAGGACAAGTTCGAGAACATGGGCGCGCAGATGGTGCGCGAGGTCGCCTCGAAGTCGTCCGACTTCGCCGGTGACGGCACCACCACCGCCACCGTGCTGGCCGCCTCGATCGTCAAGGAAGGCTCCAAGGCGGTTGCCGCCGGCATGAACCCGATGGACTTGAAGCGCGGCGTCGATCTCGCCGTCGAGGCCATCGTGGCGGACCTGCAGAAGAACTCCAAGAAGGTCACCTCCAACGAAGAGATCGCCCAGGTTGGCACCATCTCGGCCAACGGCGACACCGAGATCGGCAACTTCCTCGCCAAGGCCATGCAGAAGGTCGGCAACGAGGGCGTCATTACGGTCGAGGAAGCCAAGTCGCTCGAGACCGAGCTCGACGTGGTCGAGGGTATGCAGTTCGACCGCGGCTACATCTCGCCCTACTTCATCACCAACGCCGACAAGATGCGCGTTGAGATGGAAGACCCCTACCTGCTGATCTATGAAAAGAAGCTGTCGGGATTGCAGGAGCTGCTGCCGCTGCTCGAAGCGGTGGTGCAGACCGGCAAGCCGCTGTTGATCGTGGCCGAGGACGTCGAGGGCGAGGCGCTCGCCACCCTCGTGGTCAACAAGCTGCGTGGCGGTCTGAAGGTCGCTGCCGTCAAGGCGCCGGGCTTCGGCGATCGCCGCAAGGCCATGCTGCAGGACATCGCCGTCCTGACCGGCGGCCAGGCGATCTCGGAAGATCTCGGCATCAAGCTCGAGAACGTCACCATCAACATGCTCGGCCGCTGCAAGAAGGTGATGATCGACAAGGAAAACACCACCATCGTCAACGGCGCCGGCAAGAAGGCCGACATCGAGGCGCGCGTGGCGCAGATCAAGGCGCAGATCGAGGAAACCACCTCGGACTACGACAAGGAGAAGCTGCAGGAGCGGCTGGCCAAGCTCGCCGGCGGCGTGGCGGTGATCCGTGTCGGCGGCGCCACCGAGATCGAGGTTAAGGAGCGCAAGGATCGCGTCGATGACGCGATGCATGCCACCCGCGCCGCGGTCGAGGAAGGCATTCTGCCGGGCGGCGGCGTCGCCCTGCTGCGCTCGGTCGAGGCGCTCAAGCGCGTCAAGACCGAGAACGAGGACCAGAAGCACGGCGTCGATATCGTCCGCAAGGCGATCCAGGCCCCTGCCCGCCAGATCGCGAACAATGCCGGCGCTGACGGCTCGGTCGTGGTCGGCAAGATCCTCGACAAGGACCAGTACTCCTACGGCTTCGACGCCCAGAACGGCGAGTACGGCAACCTCGTCACCAAGGGCATCATCGACCCGACCAAGGTGGTGCGGGCGGCGATCCAGAACGCGGCCTCGGTCGCGGGCCTCTTGATCACCACCGAAGCCATGGTGGCCGAGATTCCGAAGAAGCAAGGCGCGACCCCGGCGATGCCGGGCGGCGGCGGCATGGGCGGAATGGATTTCTGATCCGTTCGCTCAACGCAAACGCTAAAATGCGAAGGCCCGGGAGCAATCCCGGGCCTTTCGTTTATCGTGTTTGACGTGGCGAACGCGAGGCTTGGGCGATTTGTCGCTCAGGCCTATGCCGCGGGGGCGCGCCGCGTCCGACGCCGGGCCAATGCAGTGAGGCCAACGAGACCGCTACCGAACAGCCACGCGGCAGCCGGAAGCGGCGTTTGTCCCGGTAAACCGTCGAATCCTTCCACCAGAATTCGGGTCTGGCCATTAGCCGCAGTCGCCGTGCCATTGACCGTGCTGATCGTGACGTCGAAGAAACTGCTTGGCGCAACGACGAATTGATAGAATTGGTCCTCCGGCGGTTCGCCGCTGCTCAATCCGGCGTCGGCCAGATAATTTGCGGTGGGGTCGGCAGGATTGAACGCCGAATAGGCGGCGCTGTAGACGTTGCTGTCGCTTAATTGGAAGATCGTAACCTGGATATGGTCAAAGGTGAGGGCGCCGATAGTGTACACGACGTAGTCCTGAAGAGTGGGACTAAACAGACCTGGGTTTGATTTGGGCAACGCCCATGTCGACTGAATTCCATTCCGGGTAAGCCGTCCAGTCTGGTCTGACTCAGATCCGTCACTGCTCCAATCGTAAGTCGTATCCAGCAGCGTGACTGCCTGCGCCAATCCTGTGCTCGCCACCACCCAAGCGGCGACCAGCGCAATCAAAAATCTGTTCATCGGTACGCCTCGCATTTCAACGCCACGTCAAAAATTTATCGTTTGCGAATTTGTCACGCAAGGCGACATTTGCCCGCGGTGCTGCATAATGCGCCTAAATGTTAGGCAAAAAATGAAAACGACCACCGACGAAAGGCGCGCTTACTTCCGGCGTCGCCAAGCGTCTCAGGTGGTCGTCCGGACGAACGGCGCGTTGAAGCTTTCCGTCCGCCACTTGCCGCTTATATAGCGAGTCGTTGTGTCAAACCCGTGACGCCCGCATGCAGACTTTGTTTACGATTGGCTATGAGAAAGCCAAGCCCGCGGCGGTGCTGAATGAGCTCAGGCGCGCGAAAATCGGTCTGCTGGTCGACACCCGCGCGGTGGCGGCTTCGCGAAGGCCCGGCTTTTCCAAGCGCCAGTTCGCTGCTTCTCTCGACGAGGCCGGCATCGCCTACCTGCACCTGCAAAAACTGGGCACGCCGGCAGAAGGGCGCGCCGCCGCGCGCTCCGGCGATTACGACACGCTCTGGCGCATCTACGACAAGCACATCAAAAAAGCCGAGCCGCAAGAAACGCTCGACGAATTGGTCGCGCTCATCAAGTCGGGCAAGCGCGTCGCCCTGCTCTGCTACTGCCGCGATCCGAACGCCTGCCACCGCAGCCGCATTACCGCGAACGTCAAGAAGCGCATGCGCGTCAAGGTCGAAGATCTGATCCCGCCGCTGTTTTGAAAAAACTACTCCGCCGGCTGCGCCGCGTGGCGCGCTTCGATATTGGAAATGAACAAAGCAAGCCCGGCCGTCGCGACAAACATCGTGAGCGCGATCGCCGCGTTGACCGCCAGCACCAGCGCGAAACCGCCACGCTCGTGCAGCAGCGAGATCATGGCGATGGCGACAGCGGCGCTGATAAACAACAGGAAATAGCGCACCGCATAGACCCGCCCGCGCCAGGCGTCGGCGGTATAGCGCGCCAGTACTATGTCGTTGACCGTCACCTGCCCGTAGATCGCCGCCACGGCGACGGCGAGCGCGAACATCAGCGGAATGCCGTCGGCAATCGCGGCCCACAGATTGCCGAGAAAGCCGAGGCCGGTGATGGCGGCGAACAGGCTGTGCGCCGAAAACCGCTCCACCAGCCGGCCGACACAGAGCTGTGCGAGCCCGCCGCAGACCAGCACCGCGGTCGCGACGCCGCCGGCGAGCAATAGCGGTACATGTGCCGCCAGCCGCTCGTCCACGATCTTTGGCAAGGCGATGGTGAGCAGGTTGAACGTCGTCCCGGCCGTGAGCGCAATCACGATGAACAGGCCAAACATGGCGACCGCGCCGCGCGTCGTCAGCGGAACCGCCGGCTTCGACACGCGGTTCTTGGCGTGATGGCCGTCGTCCGGCGTCAGCCACACATAGGCGACCGCGACGGCGACCAGGACCACCGCCGGAATTAGGAAGGCCGCGCGCCAGCCGAGCCACGTGGCGAGCAACGCGCTGATGCCGGCGGCCAGGGAGACGCCGAGATTGCCGCAGACGCCATTGAAGGCAAGCGTGCGGCCGCGCGCTTGGCTCGCTTCGATCAGCATGGCCATGCCGACCGGGTGGTAGATCGAGGCAAACATGCCGAGCGCAAACAGCGCCACCGCCAGCATCGGCAGGTTGGGGGAAAAGGCGGCGCCCGCCAGCGACAGGCCGCAGCCGCCATAAAACAGCGTCATCATGTTGCGACGGCTCCAGCGGTCGGCGAGCCAACCGGCCGGCAGCGAGAACACGCCGAAGGCGACAAAGGCCGCGGTCGATAGCGCGATCATCTCCGAATAGGGGCGGCCGTAGACCACCTCCATCCCGATCACCACCGTCGGATAGATCAGCAGCACGAAATGATCGAGTGCATGCGCCAGATTGAGAAAGGCGATGGAGCGGCGCGCCGCGGCGTCCGGGACGGCAGGATGGCTGGTCGAGGTCATGGGCGCTCGATTCTACCCGATTGCTCTAGCGATATAGCCCTTGCCTTTTTGCGATGTTCGGTCGATTTTCGTCGCATATAGGCCATGACCGATATCGTACCAGAATACCGCCGAAACATGGATGACGCCCCGCGCCCGGTCGCGGCGATGGCGAAGACCTGGGCCGTCGGCGAGCATATCCCGCTTCACATCCACCGCCGCGGTCAGCTCCTGCATGCGGTCACCGGCATCATGCGGGTCGAGACTGCCGAGGCGGCCTGGATCATCCCGCCGGCGCGCGCCTTGTGGCTGCCGCCGCAATTGCCGCACCACATCAAGATGCGCAGCCGTCTCGAGATGCGCACAATCTATATTGCCGCGTCCGCCTGCGAGACGCTGCCGAAGCAGCCGGTGCTGGTGGAGATTTCCGGACTGTTGCGGGAGCTCATCCTCGCTTTGCTGGAGGAGCCGGTCGAATACGACGAGAGCGGCCGCGGCGGCATCGTTGCCCGGCTGATCCTCACCGAACTCACGCGCCTGCGCGAACGCCGGCTCGAAGTGCCGATGCCGCGCGACCCGCGCGCCTTGCGCATCGCCCGCGCGCTGCTGGACGATTCCAGCATCGACCACGATCTCGATCGCTGGGCCGACGCAGCTGGCGCCAGCCGGCGCACGCTCGCCCGCATCTTCCGCAGCGAGACCGGCCTCGGCTTTGCGGAGTGGCGCGCCCGGCTGCGCGCCGTCGATGGCTTGGCGCGGCTTTCGGACGGCGCCTCCGTCGCCGAGACGGCGGCCTCGGTTGGTTATGCGAGCCCGAGCGCGTTCTCCGCCATGATCCACCGCACACTTGGCAGCCCGCCGCGGCGGCTGGCGCGGACGCCGGCCTGATTACATATCGATACAATCTCAAGTTGCATTTTTGGTTGTAGACAGCGCAACCCCACATCGATTTAGTTGCAGTGGTATCCTGGTGCGTATTGCGTATCTGCCGGATTGTTGAGGGGCTCAGGGGGCCTCGATGCGTGGGTGGCGGCGCGTTCACGCGGCGATCGTCATCGCCGCGGCCTTGGTCGTTTGTTGCGTCGGCGTTTCGACCGGTCCTGCCAGGGCCGGCGATGGCGACGAGGCGCGGCTCATCCTGTTTTCCGGCAGCGATCTCTGGGGCGATGGCGCCTTCGCCCATGGTGGCCTGCTCTGGTCGCCGGGCGGCTCGACCGCGACGGCTTCACCTTCAAGGCGCTGATCTCGGGTGGGCTCTACCGCTACAAGGCCGGTGATCTCGGCGGCGAACGCGTGGTGGGCACCGAATTTGCCGGCCAGCTGCTGCCCGGCTGGCGCATCAAGCGCGGCAATATTGAAACCAAGGTTTTCATCGGGCCGGAAATCCAACGCAACCGGCTGTGGCCGGACGATCCGGGCAACCGTTTGCGCGGCAGCAATTTCGGCTTGCGCTTCGCGGTCGAGTTCTGGAGCGAGCCGTCGGCGACAACCATGATGTCCGCAGATGCTTCCCTGTCATCAATCGCCACCAATTATTCGGCGCGCGCCGCTTTCGGCTGGCGGGTGCTCGATCGGTTCTATGCCGGGCCGGAAACGCAAGTGTATGGCGGCGACGGTTACCGCCAGCTGCGTTTTGGCGTGCATCTTACCGGCTTCAAAACCGGCAACAGCAAATGGTCGGCCGCCGCCGGCTGGGCATTCGATACCGATAACCGCTCCAGCCCCTATTTGCGGCTCGGCGTCATGCAGCGGCGGTGAGAAATTTTTGCGCGTAACATATTCCAAAAACCGGTTCCCATCCCCGATCAAGTCGAGGACATGCTTTTCGGAGTCACGCGCGCGCTAGTCCAGCGTGCGGCGGAAGCGGGTCACCGCGATGGTCATGGCGACCAGCATCAACACAAACAATGCCGCTGCGTCGTAATGCAGATTGGCGATCGAGGAACCCTTCAACATGATCGAGCGCACGATGCGCAGATAATGCGTCAGGGGGAGCGCCTCGCCGATCCATCGCGCCCAGGTCGGCATGCCGGCGAACGGAAACATGAAACCGGACAGCAGAATGTTCGGCAGGAAGAACATGATTGACATCTGCATCGCCTGCAGCTGGTTCTGCGCCACCGTCGAAAACGTGTAGCCGATCGATAGATTGGTGGCGATGAACAGCGTGCTCAAACCCGCCAGCACCGCGAGACTGCCAAGAATCGGCACGCCGAACAGCAGCACGCCGACGCCGATGATCATCGACGCCTGCACGAAGCCGACCACGATGTAAGGGAGGATCTTGCCGAGCATGATCTCGGTGGGCGTGATCGGCATGGCCAGCAGGTTCTCCATGGTGCCGCGCTCGATCTCGCGCGTGACCGAGAGCGCGGTGAAGATCAGCATGGTCATGGTGAGGATGGTGCCGACCAGCCCCGGCACGATGTTGAGCTGGCTTAAACCCGCCGGGTTGTAGCGGGCATGGGTGCGGATATCGAACGGCATTTCGGTGGTGACCGGAATGGCGCGGTCATGGATCAGCGCGACCTGCACCGCCTTGCCAAGCGTCCCGAGCGCGGAGCCGGAGGCGACCGGATCGGTGGCGTCTGCGGTCACCAGCATTATGGGCTTGTCGCCGCGCCGAACGCTGCGCTCGAAATTGGCCGGGATCTCGATGCCGAACAGCACCTTGCCGGACGCCAGCAGGTCGTCGAGCTGGCGCTCCGTGCGCGGCAGCTCGGTGATTTTGAAATACCCGGTATTTTTGAGCGCAGCCAGGATCGAGCGCGACAGATCGCTGTGCTCCTGCAGCAGAACCGCGGTCGGTAGGTGGCGCGGATTGGTGTTGATGGCGTAACCAAACAACATCAGCTGGATCAGCGGGATCATGATGATCATGCCGAATGACACCCGGTCGCGCTTGAGCTGGATGAACTCCTTGACCAGCACCGCCCAGGTCTTGCGCCAGAAGCCGCCGCCGGGAAGGCGACGCGGTGCTTGTGTCGGCAGCAGGTGAGTCATTGGAAATTATCCCGCGCCTTGCTCATCAGGTCGATGAACACGTCCTCGAGCGAAGGTTCCGAGCGTTTCAACTCGAGGTCCTTGCGGGCGCGATAGGGCTTGATCGCGGCTTCGAGCTTGCCGGCGTCGCGTCCCGACACGTGCAGGCTGTTGCCGAACGGCGCCACCATGTCGACGCCTGCCTTGCCGGTCAGTTCCTCGGCGAGGCCGTTGAGTCGATCGCCTTCGGCGGCGCTGACGATGAAGGTGGTCAGATGAGACGCCGCGATCACTTCCTCGACCGTGCCGCGCACCAGCAGTTCGCCGTAGGCGATATAGGCGATCTCGTGACAGCGCTCGGCTTCGTCCATGTAGTGGGTCGACACCAGCACGGTGAGGCCTTCGGCGGCGAGTGCGTGGATCTCGTTCCAGAAATCGCGCCGCGCCTTGGGATCGACGCCGGCTGTCGGCTCGTCGAGCAGCAGCAATTGCGGGCTCGGCAGCGTGCAGGCGCCGAGCGCGAGGCGCTGCTTCCAACCGCCGGACAATTCGCCGGCGAGTTGCTCCTCGCGGCCCTGCAGCCCGAGCCGCTCGATCGCCGCGCGCGCAACCGCGACCGGCTTGGCGATGCCGTAGATGCGGCCGATGAATTCCAGGTTCTCGCGCACCGAGAGATCCTCGTAAAGGCTGAAGCGCTGCGTCATGTAGCCGACCTGGCGCTTGATCTTGTCGGCCTCGCTGCGGATGTCGTAGCCGAGGCAGGTACCTGCGCCCTCGTCTGGCGTCAGCAGGCCGCACAGCATGCGGATAGTTGTGGTCTTGCCGGAGCCGTTCGGCCCCAGGAAGCCGTAGATGGTGCCGCGCTTGACCTGCATGGAGAGGTTGCGCACCACCGCGCGGCCGTCGAATTTCTTGGTGAGGTCGTGCACGTCGATGACGATGTCGTTCGCCCCGTTGTGCGCGCTCATTTGGACGGCTCCGGCAGCGTGACGGTGACCGGCTGGCCGACGCGGAATTTCTCCGGCTGCGCAGGCCGCGCCTCGATCAGAAACACCAGCTTGGCGCGCTCCTCGCGGCTGTAGATCACCGGCGGGGTGTATTCGGCGCTCTTGGCGATGAAGGTGACTTTCGCGGTCAGGCCCTGCTCGCAGCCGTCGCAGCTGACATGGACCGTCTGCCCGTATTTAACGTCCGGCAGCAGGCCTTCCGGCACAAAGAAGCGAATCTTGAGGTTGCCCGGCGGCAGCAGCGCGACGACTGGGCGTCCCGGCGGCACGGTTTCGCCTGGCCGGTAATAAACTTCCTGGATGGTGCCGTCGGCGGGGCTCACCGCGCGGCGGCGCGCCAGCCGCGTCTTCGACCATTCCAGATTGGCTCTCGCCTGGCGCAATGCCGCCCACGTGTCGTCGAGCGCCTTCTGTGTTCCAGACTTCGACTTGAGCAATACCTCGGCGCGGTCGAAACCCTGCTGCGCCGTGGACACGGCCGCCTGCCGCACCACCACGTCGGCGTTTTGCAAATCGTCGTCGAGGGTGAACAATAGATCCCCCTTCTTCACCCGATCGCCTTCGCGGACTTTGAGCACCTCGACCCGCCCCTGCTCGTCGGGGCTGACAAACACCAGTTCGGCCTCGACCCAGCCCTGCACTTCCCGCTCGTTGCGTTTGTCGCAAGCCGCGAGCGCGAACGCCGCGAGTACCACCAACGCCAAGCCGACAAACTTCGTCTTCACGGCGTACTCCTGGGTGCAAACAACAGCGCGAGATGGGTCTTCATCATGGCGCGCACGTCGAGCGGCTCGAAGCGTTCGAACAGGCCCGACCAGACAATGGCGACCAGCCCGGGCGCGGCAAGGATTTGCGGAAACTCGACGAGGCCGGCGGGCGCCTCGCCGCGCGCGGCGGCGCGGGCGATGAGCGCGCGCACCGCCGCGATAATGCGCGACAGCACTTCGCGATAATAGAATTCGGCGAGATTGGGAAAGCGGCGGCCTTCCGCGATCATCAGGCGGATGACGTCCTTGCGGCGCGTCTCGTAGACCTCGCGCACGAATAGGTCGACGAAATGTTCGGCGAGCGCGCTGATCGGCAGGTCCGCTTTGCCCATCGCCTCGATGGTGCCGACCAGCGGGGTGAGCATGGTGCGGATCAGTTCCTGGAACAGGCTCTCCTTGTCGCGGAAGTAGAGATAGATGGTGCCCTTGGCGACGCCGGCGCGCTGCGCCACGTCGTCGAGCCGCGTGGCGGCAAAGCCGCGGGCGGAGAATTCATCAAGCGCGGCGGCCAGGATCGCCTCGCGGCGGGCGGCGCTGCGGGCCTCGCGGGTGCCGGCGCGGGCCGGCTTGACGCCGGATGCCGTGCCGCGCAGCGCCCGCATGCGGCGGGCGATCGATCGGCTTTGCTGGGAACGCTTGGGCATTAACCAAACCTGACTGACTGGTCAGTCATATTTAGCGCTATAAATGTTCCGCCGCAAGGGCCTGAAAATATGTCTTTTAGTCAGGGGCTTAGACTTGCGGCCGGGGCATCAGCCCGTCCCGTCGCAGAAAAAGGTGCGGATGACGCACTCCTTGCCGCCGTCCTTGTAACAGGAGCGCAGCGCCGCGTTCTGGGCGCGACCGAGCTCGGCGCTCTTGCCCCAGCCATGGGGGCCGCACGGATTGACGTAGTCGACCGCCAAGGCGGCACAGCCGCGCATGACGCTCGCCACCACGCGGCAGCCTTGCCCCGAGCATTTCGCCAACGCGTTTTGGCGCGCGGCCTCGGCGCTATGGAAATCGTATGATTCGCCGAAGGCGCCGCACTTGCCGATCGCCAGCGCGCCGGCCGCGCGCGCCGTGTTGACCGCGACCAGCATCAGCGTCGCGGTCGCCAGCAGCAAGGCCGCGGCCACCAGCGCGCGCATGAGCGGCATGAAGCTGTCCGTCATCCCCTTCCCTACCCGAAGCATCGCCGCCAGATAGGGGTGAGTCGGGAAACCCGATCAATGATTCGAGTCTCAGGCGCGTTCGATTTCGGCCTTGACCGCGGAAAACAACTCGGGCGTATCCACGTCGGTCAAGGCCGCGTCGCCTTCGACCGGCACTTCGGCGACCGCCTCGGCATAGCTGCCGATCAGGTGGCGGGCGCCGATGTCGCCGCTGATTGCCATTAGATCGTGGAAGAACCGGCGCGACCACACCACAGGATTGCCGCGCCGGCCGGCGATGCTCGGCACCACCACCAGCGCGCCGTGCGCCGGATCGAAAGCCGCGATCAATTTGTCGATCAGCGCCGCGTTCACCTGCGGCATGTCGCCGAGGCAGATGATGGCGCCGTCGGCGTTGTCCGGCACCGCGGCGATGCCGGCCTTCAATGAGGTGCCGAGCCCTTCGGCATAGTCGGGATTGTGCACGACCTTCACCGGCAATCCGTTGAGCGCTTGCTCCACGCGCTCGCGCTCGTGCCCGGTGACGACGATGACCGGGCTCGCGCGCGAAGCCAGCGCCTGTTCGGCAGCGATGCGCACCAGCGGCTTGCCGCCGATCTCGGCGATCAGCTTGTTGACCGCACCCATGCGGGTGGAGCGCCCGGCCGCCAGCACCACAGCGGCGATGCGGCGGCCTTTCTCCGGCTGCGGCTCGCTGCGCGGCTGCGGCCGCGTGACGATCTCCATCAATAGCCCGCCGACGCCCATGCCGGTGATGTCGGCGCGCGACACCGGCAATCCCGCCAGCAGCCGCATCAGCACCCAGTCGAAACCGTTTTCCTTCGGCGAGCGCGCGCAGCCGGGCGCGCCCAGCACCGCCTGCCCGCGCAAGCGTCCGATCAGCAGCAGATTGCCGGGATCGACCGGCATGCCGAAATGCTCGATGGTGCCGCCCACCGCCTCCAGCGCCGCCGGGATGACGTCGCGGCGGTCGGCAATAGCGGAAGCGCCGAACACAATCACCAGCTCCGCGCCTTCCTTCAGCACCTCGTCGATAGCCTTGGCGAGCGCTTCCTGCTCATGCGGCACGCGGCGCTCGGCCACAATCGTGGCGCCGGCCGGCTGAATGCGCTCGCGCGTGATCTTCAGCGTCTTGTCGACCACCTTGGGCGAAAGCCCCGGCAACAGCGTCGAGACCACCCCTATCTTTTTCACTTTGTAGGGCGCGATGCGAACGACCGGCTTGGCCTTGGCCGCCTGCGCGACCGCGGAATCGCGCGCATGTGCAGCCACCGCAAAGGGAATGATCTTTACGGTGGCGATCATCTCGCCCTCGACCACCGGTTTATAGGCGGCAAGCGTCGCCAGCGTCACCGCCTCGTCGATGCGGTTGAGGTGATCGATGGCGTCCTTGTCGACCACCAAGATGCCGGCACTATCGGCAAACGAATTGCAGCGCCCGGTGAAGGCGCGGTCGCTGCGAACACCGGGTCCGGCGATGGCGGCGGCGATGTCGGCAGCCGCTTGGTCTTCGGTCACATCTCCGGCCTCGCCGCGCGCAACCACGATTTCCTTGACGCCGGCTGCGCTCAGCGCCGCGACCTCTTTCGGCCCAATCAGCGTGCCCTTCCTGAGCACGAGATCGCCCTGGCGGATGGAATGCACGGCAGTGGCGCCGAGCGCATCTTTGACCGGGACGGCGCCGAACTTCATGCCGCCTCCGCTTCCTTGTCGGCTTTCAGGCGCAGCGTCTGCGTGATCTCGCCCATGATGGCGAGCGCGATCTCGGCCGGCGACACGGCGCCGATGGGCAGGCCAATAGGCGCATTGATGCGCGCGATTGCCGCGTCGGAGAGCCCCGCCTCCTTCAGCCGCGTCACACGCTTGACGTGGGTCTTCTTGGAACCGAGCGCGCCGATATAGAAGCAGTCGCGCGCCAGCGCGTGCTGAAGGGCCGGGTCGTCGATCTTGGGATCATGGGTGAGCGCGACGAAGGCGGTGTATTGATCGACATTGAGCGGCGGCAGCGCCACGTCCGGCCACGCCGCGATCAGCTTCACGTCGGGAAAGCGTTCGATCGACGCAAACGCCGTGCGCGGATCGACGATGGTGACATCATAGCCAAGCATGGCGCCAAGCGGCGCCAGTATCTGGCTGATATGCACCGCGCCGGTAATGACCAGCTTGGGCGACGGCACGTAGACGGTGAGAAAGGCGCGGCCCTGCGGCGTCTCCTCCATGCCGCTTTTGGCCATGCGTAGGCGCTTTTCCAGCACGGCCCTTAGCGGATCCTTGCCGACGTCGGCGGCCTTGACCAGCCGCTGCGTACCTTTTTCCACGTCCGTGACCAGTACCGCGGCGCGGCGCGCTTCGCGTTCGGCATTGAGCGTGCGGAGAATATCGAGTTGCAAGTCAGCTCACCTTTTCGACATAGACCCGGATTGTGCCGCCGCAGGACAGCCCGACGTTCCAGGCGGTCTCGTCGGCAACGCCGAATTCCAGCATCTTCGGTTTACCACTTTCGATCACGTCCATGGCTTCCGTCACCACCGCGCCTTCGACGCAACCGCCCGACACGCTTCCAAGGAAATTGCCCTCATTGTCGATCACCAGATTAGAGCCGACCGGGCGCGGCGCCGAGCCCCAGGTCTCAACCACGGTGGCGAGCGCCACGTCGCGCCCCGCTTTGCGCCAGTCCTCGGCGGCTTTGAGAATGTCTTCATCGCGGGTCAGCATCGTGCGCCTCCGTGGCTACGCCACCTGTTTCAGCATCAGTTTCGGATCGTAACCCTTGGCGGGCGCGCCCGACAATGCGCGCACCAGTTCCGTCATGGAATCCAGATTGTGGATCGGCCGCAACTCGTCCACGTGCGGCAGCATGGCGCGCACGCCCTTGGCGCGCGCTTCGAAGCCGTCAAAGCGCAAGAGCGGATTGAGCCAGATCAGTCGCCGGCACGACCTGTGCAGCCGGTCCATCTCGAAGGCCAAGGTACCGTCGGCGTCGCGCTCGAGCCCGTCGGTGATCAAGAGCACCACGGCGCCTTGCCCGAGCACGCGCCGTCCCCACTTCTTGTTGAACTCGCGCAAAGACGAGCCGATGCGGGTGCCGCCCGACCAGTCCGCCACATGGGCCGAACAAGCGGCTAGCGCCTCGTCGGGATCGCGCTGGCGGATGGCTCGGGTGACGTTAGTCAGCCGCGTACCGAACAGGAAGGTAGTCACGCGTTTCCGCGCATCGGTGATCGAATGCAGGAAATGCAGGAACAGGCGCGTGTACTGGCTCATGGAGCCGGAAATATCCAAGAGCGCCACGATCGGCGGCTCCTTCAGGCGCGGGCCGAGATATTTCAGGTCGATCACCGCGCCGCCCGCTTTCATGCTCGAACGTAAGGTGCGGCGGATGTCGATCATATGGCCGCGCCGCGCCGTGGCGAGCCGGCGCGTGCGCACCAGATCGAGCGGCAGCGCCAGCTTGGCAATTGCCTCCTTGGCGGCGGCGATCTCGGCCGCCGTCATCTGCGCGAAATCCTTCTTCTGCAGCACCTCGCGGTCGGACACCGTGAGCCGGGCGTCGAGCTCGATCTCCTGCTTCTCCTCGCGCTCTTGCAGCCCGCCGCCCAGCGCCTCCTGGATGCGCTGCGCGCCCGGCGGCGGCGCTTTCGGCTGGCTCTTCGCCGCCTCCGGCAACATGGTCGCGATCAACTGCTCGATATAGCCGCGCTTGCGGAAAAACAGGCGGAAGGCCTGGTCGAACAGGATTGAGTGTTCATGCCGCTTCACGAACACCGCGTGCAGCGTCCAGTAGAAATCCTCGCGGTCGCCGATGCGCGCGACGCTGAGCGCTTCCAGGCAATCGAGCACCGCGCCTGGTCCGACGGGCAGGCCGGCCGCGCGCAACGCGCGCGCGAAGTAAAGGATGTTTTCGGCAAGGCGGCCTTGGTTCGAGTTTTGGTTTTCAGCCATCTGACCTCTCCCCGCTCGTCCCCGCGAAAGCGGGGACCCAGAACTGGATTCCCGCTTGCGCGGGAATGAGCGGAGTGTGTTGCACGTTCCGCGTAAGCTACTCCGCCGCCCTCAGCTCCGACTTCACTTCATCCAGCAACGCCTTCACCTTGCTGCCGTCGAGCCGGGCGATGTCGTCCTGATATTTCAGCAACGCGCCGAGCGTGTCCGACACCATCGCCGGATCGAGCGCCACCACATCGAGCTCGGTAAGCGCGCCGGCCCAATCCAGCGTCTCGGCGACGCCGGGCACCTTGAACAGGTCCTCCTTGCGCAGCGCCTGCACGAAAGCGACCACTTGCTGCGACAGCATCTTGGCGATGCCCGGCACTTTGGCGCGTAGGATCGTCAGCTCGCGCTTGGCGTCGGGGTAGCCGACCCAGTGATAGAGGCACCGGCGTTTAAGCGCGTCGTGCACCTCGCGGGTGCGGTTCGACGTGATCACCACGATCGGCGGATGCGGCGCCTTGATGGTGCCGAGCTCCGGCACCGTCACCTGGAAATCGGCCAGCACTTCCAAAAGGAACGCCTCGAAGGCTTCGTCGGTGCGGTCGATCTCGTCGATCAGCAATACCGGCGGCCCGTCCGGTTCGGGCTCAAGCGCCTGCAGCAACGGCCGCTTGATCAGGAAGCGTTCGGAGAACACGTCGTGCTCGATGCGCTCGCGGTCGCCCTCGCCTTCCGCTTCGGCGAGACGAATGGCGATCATCTGGGCGCCGTAGTTCCACTCATAGACCGCCGCCGAGACGTCGAGCCCCTCGTAGCATTGCAGCCGGATCAACTTGCGCCCCAGGGTCTTGGCCAGCACACGGGCGATCTCGGTCTTGCCGACCCCGGCCTCGCCCTCCAGGAACAGCGGCCGCCCCATCTTGAGCGCCAGGTAAAGCACGGTCGACAGCGAGCGGTCGGCGATGTAGTCGGCCTTGCCCAGCAGTGCGAGTGTGGCGTCGATGCTGTCGGGAAGCGGTGTCATGGACATGCGGTGGTAACCTCGAAGACACTTTAGCAGATCGCGGCAATGTCTTACATGTGGGGTGTCCGGCCGACAGCGGCCAGCCAAGGATTTCCCCATGTCAAACCCCGAAACGCTTGAAAAACAAGCCCTTCAGCTGCCCACCATCGACCCGCGGGTGCGCATCGGCCATGTCCATCTGAAGGTCGCCGACCTTCAGCGCGCGCTCGATTTCTATTGCGGGGTGCTGGGTTTCACCATGACCACCAGCCGCCCCGGCGCCGCCTTCATCTCGGCCGGCGGCTACCACCACCATATCGGGCTCAACACCTGGGAGAGCCTGGGCGGCTCAGCCCCGCCGCCGGGCGCCACCGGCCTCTACCACACCGCCATTCTCTACCCGACCCGGGCGCTGCTGGCAGACGCGCTACGCCGGCTGATCGTCGCCAAGATCCCGCTCGAGGGCGCCAGCGACCACGGCGTCTCCGAGGCGCTCTACCTGCGCGACCCCGACGACAACGGCGTGGAGCTTTACTGGGACCGGCCCAAGGAAAAATGGCCGCAGAAGCCGGACGGCTCCTTGCGCATGTACACCAACCCGCTCGACCTGCACGACCTGCTGGCGGAGTTGGACCGCGCTGGCAAATAGAGCGTCAGTCGGCGTTACCGCCGCGGCCACCCTTGCGCCCATACGCGCGCAAACGCCATCGCGCCGGCAATCGATACGATCGTCACCACGACAATCGGCTCAAGCATGAAACACCCCCACGCGTCCCGTCGTTGAGGACAATTCCTCAACGCCGCCGCGCGCGGTGGGTTCCCACTAAAAAGCCGGCAGCTCGACTTAAGCCTTCGCCAGCGCGCGCCGCGCCAGCACACCCACCAGATGCGCGCGGAATTCGGCGCTGGCGTGGATGTCCGCGTTCATGCCGGTCGCGGGAATGCTCATGCCTTCGAGCGACTTGGCCGCGAAGCGCTTCTTCAGCGCCTCTTCAAAGCTCTTTACCCGGAACACGCCGTTGGCGCCGGCGCCGGTCACCGCCACGCGGATGTCGGAACCGCGTTTGGAGACGAATACGCCGACCAGCGCGAAGCCAGAGGCCGGGTGCTTGAACTTCTCGTAGGCCGCCTTCTTGGCGATCGGGAAGCTGATCTTGGTGATGATCTCGCCGTCTTCCAGCGCGGTCGAGAACATGCCGGTGAAGAAGTCGTCGGCGGCGATGCGCCGCTTGTTGGTGATGATGGTGGCGCCAAGGCCGAGGCAGGCCGCTGGATAGTCGGCGTTGGGATCGTTGTTGGCGACCGAGCCGCCGATGGTGCCGCGGTTGCGCACCTGCGGATCGCCGATCGAGTCGGGCACCGCAGCGAGCCCCGGCAACATCTGCTGCAGGACGGCTGAATTGGCGGCATCTGCGTGGCGCGTCATGGCTCCGATAACGATCGAGCGGCCCTTTTGCTCGACGCCGCTCATCCCCTCGACAAGCGACAGATCAATCAGCGCGGAGGGCTGTGCCAGCCGCTGCTTCATCACCGGCAGCAGCGAATGGCCGCCGGCCAAGAGCTTGCCTTCGGGATTGCGGGACAACAGGCCGGCCGCCTGGCGAACCGTGGTGGGACGATGGAAGGTGAAATTATACATCGCTCTCTCCGTTATTCCGCAGCCGCCAGGCGCGCCGGTTGCGCGCGTTGCAGGGCCTGCCACACCACATTGGCGGTGGCCGGCATGGTCAATTCTTCGGTACCGATGGCATCGGTGATGGCGTTGATCACCGCGGCGGGTGCCGCGATGGCGCCGGCCTCGCCGCAGCCCTTGAGGCCGAGCGGGTTCGACGGTGACTTGGTCTCGGTCAACCCAACATTGAACGACGGCAGGTCGTGGGCGTGCGGCATGGCGTAGTCCATGAGTGAGCCGGTCACCAGCTGGCCGTCCTTGTCGTAGACCGCGCCTTCCATGAGCGCCTGGCCAATACCGTGGGCGACGCCGCCGTGCACCTGGCCTTCCACGATCATCGGATTGATCACGGTGCCGAAATCGTCAACCGCGGTCCAGTTCACGATCTCGGTCTTGCCGGTGTCGGCGTCGACTTCGACCTCGCAGATATGACAGCCGGCCGGGAAGGTGAAATTGGCCGGATCGTAGAAAGCGCCTTCCGAGAGGCCGGGCTCGACATCCTGCCACGGGATCTTGTGCGCGACATAGGCTTGCAGCGTCACGTCGCTCCAGGCCGCCGTCTTGTCGGTACCGGCCACCGTAAACTTGCCGTCCTTGAATTCGATGTCGGCCTCCGCCGCCTCCAGCACATGGGAAGCGACCTTCTTCGCCTTGACCTCGACCTTATCGAGCGCCTTCACCAGCGCCGACATGCCGACCGCGCCCGAGCGCGAGCCATAGGTGCCCATGCCGAACTGCACCTTGTCGGTGTCGCCATGCACGACCGTGATGTTCTCAATCGGGATTCCGAGGCGCTCGGAGACGACTTGCGCGAAGGTGGTCTCGTGGCCCTGGCCATGGGCGTGGCAACCGGTGAGCACCTCCACTGAGCCGGTCGGATTAACCCGAACTTCGGCGCTTTCCCACAGGCCCACGCCGCAGCCGAGCGAGCCGACCGCCTTCGAAGGCGCGATGCCGCAGGCCTCGATATAAGTCGAGTAACCCATGCCCCGTAGCTTTCCGTGGCGCGCCGACTCGCGCTTGCGCTTGTTGAAGCCCTTCACGTCGGCGAGCTCCAGCGCCTTCTTGAGCGATGCATTATAGTCGCCGGCGTCATAGGCCATGATCACCGGCGTCTGGTGCGGGAACGATTTAACGAAGTTGCGCTTGCGCAGATCCGTCGGTTCAATGCCCGTTTGTCGCGCCGCCACCTCCACCAGTCGTTCGACCACGAAGGTCGCCTCCGGGCGGCCGGCGCCGCGCAAGGCGTCGACCGGCACTGTGTTGGTGTAGACCGCGTCCACTTCGCAATAGATTTGCGGGATGGCGTACTGCCCTGACATCAGCGTGGCGTAGAGATAGGTCGGCACGCAGGACGAGAAGGTCGACATATAGGCACCGAGATTGGCGATGGTGCGCGCGCGCAGTGCGAGCATCTTGCCGTGCTCGTCGAGCGCCAGCTCCGCGTGGGTAACGTGGTCGCGGCCGTGGGCGTCGGTAACGAAGGATTCCGAGCGCTCCGACGTCCACTTCACCGGCCGGTGCACTTTGCGCGCGGCCCACAGGCAGACCACCTCCTCCGGATAGATGAAGATCTTGGAGCCAAAGCCGCCGCCGACATCGGGCGCGATCACCCGTAATTTGTGCTCGGGCGCGATGCCGACGAAGGCCGAGATCACCAGCCGGGCGACGTGCGGGTTTTGCGATGTGTTCCAGAGCGTGAGCGCATCATTGCCGGCGTCGTATTCGGCCAGCGCCACGCGCGGCTCGATCGCGATGGGCACCAGGCGGTTATTGACGATGTCGAGCTTGGTGATGTGCTTGGCGGCGGCAAAGGCCGCATCAGTCGCTTTCTGATCGCCGATCGACCATTCGTAGATCGTGTTCTTGGGCGCGACCTCGTGGATCTGCGGGCCCGATTTCGCCTTGGCCGGATCGGTCACCGAGGGCAGCACTTCGTAGGCGACCTTGACCTTCTCGGCCGCGTCGCGGCCTTGCGCCGGCGTCTCGGCGATCACCCCCGCCACCGCATCGCCCACGTGATTGACCGTGTCAGCAGCCAGCGCCGGATGCGGCGCCATCTTCATCGGCGTGCCATCCTTGGAGGTGATCATCCAGCCGCAGATCAGATTGCCGACCTTGTCGGCGGCGAGCTCAGCGCCGGTCAGTACGGCGACGACGCCCGGCATCTTCTTGGCTTCGCTGGCGTCGATGTTCTTGATCTTGGCCCGTGCATGTGGGGAGCGCACGAAAATGGCGCGGGTCTCGCCCGGCCGGACAACGTCGTCGGTATATTGCCCTTTGCCTGTAATGAAGCGGAAGTCTTCCTTGCGGCGCACCGCCGCGCCGATCCCGGTCGCGCTCATGGCGGTCTCCTCCCAGTGGTGATTTTTTTAAAAACGATTACTCAGCCGCTTGCCGTGCCGGCCCTCCCTGGCCCATGGCTTTCGCGCCCGCCGCGATCGCCTTGACGATGTTGTGGTAGCCGGTGCAGCGGCAGATGTTGCCGTCGAGCTGCGAGCGGATGGTGTGCTCGTCGAGGTCGTTGCCCTTGCGGCGCACGATGTCGAGCGCCGCCATGATCATGCCCGGTGTGCAGTAGCCGCATTGCAGACCGTGATTTTCGCGGAACGCTTCCTGCATCGGATGCAAGGGCCCGCCCGGCTCCGCCAAGCCCTCGATGGTGGTGATCGCGGCACCCTCGCACTGGAGCGCCAGCGTGGTGCAGGCCTTGGCGGCGATACCGTCGATATGGACCACGCAGGCGCCGCACTGCGAGGTGTCGCAGCCGACATGGGTGCCGGTGAGCCTTAAGGTTTCGCGCAGAAATTGAACCAGCAGAGTGCGCGCTTCGACATCGCCGGTGACAGCTTTGCCGTTCACCGTCATGGATACGGCAGGCATGACCTTCCTCCCATATTCGGGGCCCAAAGCCCTCTTTTCCCCTCGCCCCGCTAGGGCGGCGGCCGCTCGGTTGCGAAATCGAACCGATTTCGGTCCGGATGCGCCTTGAAACTGTTTTAACTTTGAACCCCCACGGCAGGCCGGGTCAAGGGAGTCCAAAGGCGAAAGCCCCGCAATTGCGTCCCGCCGCCCACTCAGACCGATGCAACCTGTGCGGCAAAATTCTTGAAGAAATCGTCGGCGACCTTCTTGGCCGCACCGTTGACCAGGCGCTGGCCGAGTTGGGCCAGCTTGCCGCCGATCTGCACCTCGACATTGTAGGTGAGCAGCGTGCCGCCGTCGTTTTCGCTGAGCACCACCGTCGCCCCGCCCTTGGCGAAGCCGGCGACCCCGCCGTCGCCCTCGCCGAATATCTTGTAGCCGTTGGGCGGGTCGAGATCGGTGAGATGGACGTTGCCTTTAAAGCGCGCCTTCACCGGCCCGATCTTGGTCACGGCAACCGCCTGAAACTCGGTATCCGAATTCTTGTTGAGCTCCTCACAACCCGGGATGCTGGCTTTCAGCACCTCCGCATCGTTGAGCTTTGCCCACACCACCTCGCGGCTGGCGGCAAGCTGAACCTCGCCCTGCATCGTCATCGCCATCGCCGGTCTCCTTGTCGCGCGCGGCCTTCAAGGGCCGGCCCGCTCCGACTTAAGCCCTCGAAAGCCCGCTGAAAAGGGCTTTGCAGGGCATACGGAAGCCCTTTATGGGTATCGCCGATAATAATAAGCCGCATCAGGGGGAGCGCATGCCCACGATCAAGACCGACGATGGCTGCCCGATCCATGTCGAGGTCGACGGAAGCGAGAGAGCGCCGGCGCTGATGCTGTCGAATTCGCTCGGCACCAATCTGCATATGTGGGACGACCAGGCAGCTGAATTCGCCAGGCATTTCCGGCTCATCCGCTACGACCGCCGCGGCCACGGCCAATCCGGCGTGCCGCAAGGGCCCTATACGATGGAGCGCCTCGGCCGCGACGTGTTCGCCGTGCTCGATGCGCTCAAGGTCAAGAAGACCAATTGGTGCGGACTGTCGATGGGCGGCATGGTCGGGCAGTGGTTGGGCGCCAATGCCCCGGACAGGGTCGACAAGCTCATTCTGTCGAATTGCACCGATTATTATGCCGACAAAGGACCGTGGAACGACCGCATCAAGGTCGTCACAGAAAACGGCTTAAGCCACATCGTGTCCGGCAATATGGAGCGCTGGTTCACCAAGGGTTTCCGCGACACACATCCGGAAGTGATCGCGCGCTTTACCGAAATGTTCCTCGCCACCAAGCTCGACGGCTACATCGCCTGCGGCATGGCCGTGCGCGACATGGACCATCGCGCGCTGCTGCCAAAGATCAAAGCGCCGACGCTGATCATCGCCGGCCGCCAGGATGCCACCACCACGCCGGCGATGGCCGAAAGCATGCGCGAGCGCATTCCCGGGGCCCAGCTCGCCGTCCTGGACGCCGCGCATATTTCCAATGCCGAGCAGCCGAAGGTCTATACCGAGACCGTGCTCAATTTCCTGCGGGGTTAGAGGCCGCGATGGATGAGAAGCAACGCCACGAGCGCGGCATGGCGCAACGCCGCAAGGTGCTGGGCAATGAATGGGTCGACCGCGCCAACGCCAAGAAGACGCCGTTCACGGAAGAATTCCAGGATTTCATCACCCGCGCCGCCTGGGGCGAGATCTGGACGCGGCCGCATTTCGACGAGCGCACGCGCCGCGTATTGGTGATCGGCACCATGATCGCGCTTGGCCAATGGGACGAATTTCGCCTGCACGTGGGGGCGGCGCTGCGCGAGGGCGGCTTCACGCCGGACGACATCAAGGAAGCCATCCTGCAGCAGGCGATCTATTGCGGGGTGCCGGCCGCCAACCACGCCTTCAAGGAGGCGGCCGAGATCGTCGCCGAACTGGGCAAGGGCAAGTAACGCTCATCACGCTCCAGTCGCGCTCTCGTCATTTCTACTTGAAAGGGCTTCAATGCTAGCCGTGGACCACGCATTGGTTCGTTGGAGCATGATCTGATCCGAAAACCGGTTCCCACTTTTCGGGATCATGCTCGTGGGGGGAGACGATGGCCAAGGTCAAAGTGCGCAAGGGCATGCCGAGCGTCCAGCTCGACAAGCGCGAATTCAAGAAGCGGTTTCTGGCGAGGTTCTACGATCCGGTTTTCGATCCGCTGAAGCCGGAGATCGACAAGATCGCCGATGCCGCCTGGATCGGCTACCACGAATACTACAAGACCCCACGCACGCGGAAAGCCGGGGCCGGCTTTGCCGATCCCAACTACGAGCTGGCGGTGGAATGGCTCGAGACCCGCGCCAATATCCATGCCGCCGAGCGCCGGCAGAAGAATCAGAAATCGCCGTCGCGCATTTTGCTGGTCAACGGCTCCACCCGCAGCGAGCACACCTGCCCTGGCGAAATGTCGAAGACCTTCCGTCTCGTCACGCTCGCCAAGCAGGCCATCGAGAAGACGCGCGGTTTCGAGGTCGAGGTGCTCGATCTTTCGAGACTCGCCTCCGAATACGGCCGCGTCATCTATCCGTGCAAGGCCTGCGTCTCCACCGCGCAGCCGCTCTGCCATTGGCCGTGCAGTTGCTATCCCAATCACGCGCTTGGACAAGCCGGCGACTGGATGGCGGAGATCTATCCGAAATGGGTGGCCGCCCACGGTGTGATGATCGTCACGCCGGTCAACTGGTACCAGGCGCCCTCCTCGCTCAAGCTGATGATCGACCGCCTGGTCTGCGCCGACGGCGGCAATCCGGACCAGACCTCGACCAGCGGCAAGGACCCGGTCAAGGCCAAGCAGCTCGAATTGAAGGGTTGGCCCTATCCGCGCCACCTCGCCGGCCGCGTCTATTCGGTCATCGTGCACGGCGACGCCGCCGGCACCGAGAACCTGCGCCGTATCCTGACCGACTGGCTGCTCGATATCGGCATGATCCCGTCAGGCCATCTCAGCCTGATCGACCGCTATGTGGGGTATCTCACGCCTTACGCCACCAGCCACGACGATCTCGACAAGGACGAGGGCTTGCAGGAGGACGTGCGCAACGCCGCGCGCGCGCTGATGCAGGCGGTCAAGGATCGTCGCAGCGGGAAATTGCAGCCGCCGGATCGCGGCCTGCATGAGGCGCAGCCGAAATAGCCCTCAGCGCCGCAACGGCGAGAACCAGGTCGCGCCTACCGGCACGGCGGGTTTGGGGGCGGTGCGGTTACCAGCCACGGCCGTCTCGCTGGCGCGGCGGTAGCGGCGCTCGAGGATGCCGAGGCCGGCGGCGATGCCCGCCAGCACCAGCTGAATGGTCTGCTCGCGCACCAGATCGGCGTTATGCGACCAGATCGCCGGACCGACCGAGGCGATGCTGATCAGCACCACCAGCATCAGGCCGGCCTCGAAAATTTCGGTATTGGCCTTGCCGCTGGTGAAATTACGCAGGCGGTCAATGATGTGCACCGCGCAAATCGCGGCGACCGCGAGCTTGAGGGTGGCGAAGAAGGCCGCGAGCTTGATCAGCCCGAGCGGCGTGAGGCCGAACAGACTGCCAATCCCGAACACGTATTGCGAGCGCCAAACCTCGTCGAGGCCGTAGGTCGGCGAGGTAAGCATGCGCAATGCATCGAAGCCCCAGAACAGGGTGAAGTAGAATGCGATCGCCAGGATCGTGGCAACGGCAGCGACTGAAAGCTTACGCATGGATTCCTCCTTGCTCAGGCTCGCAGGCGTAAGCACTTCAAATGCGAAATTCAAAACAAACCAATTCTTTACCTTACTTGTTAGGCGCTTAACCATGGCGCGGCCGATGTTCCGCACCGACGTTCTAGCCGCCCCTGCCCTCGCGGAACGCCTGCGGTGTGGTGCCGGTCTGCTTGCGGAAAAACCGGGTGAAGTGCGACGGGTCGGAGAACGCCAGATCATAAGCGATCTCGTGGATCGGCTGGCCGGTGAACACCAGCTGGCGTTTGGCTTCGGTCAGCACGCGCTGGCGGATCAGGTGGCCGGCCGTCACGCCGGTTGCGCGTTTGACATGATCGTTGAGCCGGTCGGCGGTCATCGCCAGTTTCTCGGCATAGAAACTGATCAGCCGCTCTTTGCGGAAATGCGCGTCGATCAGCCGGCGCAATTCATCGACGCGCGGATCGGCGGACTCAAGCGTCACCGCGCCGCTGCGCGCGCGGCTCACGCCCAGGCGCACCACCTCGATGGCGATCAGCGCCAGCAGGCCGCGCATCGCCAAACGGAAACCTTCGCGTGCCAGCGAAGCTTCCTCATCGAGATCGGCGCACAGCGCCGACAGGCGCTTTGCTTCCGCCGCGCTCTTGAGCGGCACCAGCGGATCGGCCGCCACCGCTTTCAGCCGCGCCAGCGCCTCACCGGACTGATCACCCAACGCGTCTGCGACGTCTTCGGTGAAGCTCACCACCCAGCCGTCGGTTACCTGCGGGGTAAAGCGGAAGCCGTGGGCGGTGGTGGCAGGAATAAGGATCGCAGCCGGTGCCGAAAACGGCATGGTCGCGGTCTCGAAACTCAACTCGCCGCCGCCCTTCTCGATCAGGAGAATTTGAAACAGGTTGCGGTGGCGGTGCGCGCGGATGGTCCATTCGTGCAGCGAGGAGCGCGAGCGAATTGTCTCGATGTGGATGAAGTCGAACGCGCTATCGTCCGGCGGGTCGCCGTAAAGATGAAACAGCGGCAGCGCGGTCATGCTCATGAGGCACGAGCATAGGCGAGCCCGCGCATGCCTAAAAGCAGAAAGCCCCGCCGTCGCGGCGGGGCTTTCCGTTCATTCGCTGCAGTGCGTTAGCGGTTCTGGCCGCCCTGGCCGGGACGCGACGGCTGCTCTTGCTGCTGCTGGCCGGGCTTCTGGCCGGGCTGACCGCCTTGCTGCTGCTGACCGGGCTTCTGGCCGCCTTGCTGCGGCTGACCGGGCTGGCCACCTTGCTGCTGCTGGCCTGGCCGCTGATTGGGATTCTGATTCTGTTGGCTCATTTTGACTCTCCAAAGTTAACGCGAAGATGCTTCGCTCCTCCCATCTCCATGGCCCTGATAACGCGCCAACACGGCAACTCGTTCCACGCATTGCCGCGAGGGAACCGTCGCGCGTGCTGGGAGTTCCTCGTCGCATCCAACGCGACGGAGGACGATCATGGGACGCTATCTACTGCTTTGGCTCTTGGGGATTCCGCTTCCAATCCTGCTTCTGATCTGGATTTTCGGCGGCTTGAATTGATCACCGCTCGGCGCTCTTGTCGCTGCGGAACGGCTGCGTCAGCAGGCGCGTGATGCGCAACTCGGTAAGATCGCGGAAGATCGGCAAACCGATCACGATGCCTTTTTCTCCGGCGCGCGGTGCTGCCCGATAGGTGCCGAACATCCGGTCCCACCATGGCAGATTGAATCCGAAATTGCTG
The DNA here is from genome assembly GCA_963773115.1 of uncultured Alphaproteobacteria bacterium. Lineage (GTDB taxonomy): Bacteria > Pseudomonadota > Alphaproteobacteria > Rhizobiales > Xanthobacteraceae > Pseudolabrys. The sequence continues at coordinate 155,459 of CAVYZZ010000004.1, forward strand.
TCGGTCTCCTCGCGCTCGATGGAATGATGCACCTGGTGCATCTGCGGCGTCACCACGACCCAGCGCGCGATGCGGTCGAGCCACGGCGGCAGCGCCACGTTGGAGTGATTGAACATCGCGGTGGCGTTGAGTAGCACCTCAAAGATCACCACCGCCACCGCCGGCACGCCGAGCGCCGCCACCGCCGCCATCTTGATCAGCATCGACAGCAGGATCTCCAGCGGATGGAAACGCAGACCGGTGGTTACGTCGATATCGACATCGGCGTGGTGCATGCGGTGCAGCCGCCACAGCACCGGCACGTGATGGAACACGACGTGCTGGAGATAGATCACCAGGTCGAGCACGATCACGCCCGTCACCAGCGCCGCCCAATACGGCACGCCCAGCAGGCGGAAGAGGCCCCAGCCGTGCTCGGCCGCAATCAGCGCCACGCCGACCGCGGCGGTCGGGATCAGCAACCGCACCGCAACAATGTCGATCGCCAGGATGCCGAGATTACCCGGCCAGCGGGGGGCGCGGCCCGTGATCATCCTGCGGCGTGGGGCATACCATTCCCAGATCGCCATGGCGGCGAAAACCGCCGCTGCACCGCCGACGCGGATTGCGAGTTCGAGGCTGGGGGACAAGGCGCCGCTCCTTTCGACCAACGGCTTAATAACATGTCTTGGTCAAGCGTTGCCGCTCCCGTCCCGCCCTGTTAAGCCTTTACACGGGACCACGGTTGTCGGCCGGGCAGCCATGCGCAAGGCGAAGGAGACGCATGGACTATTTTTTCCAGCAGCTCATCAACGGCTTCACGCTCGGCTCGATCTACGGCCTGATCGCCATCGGCTATACGATGGTCTACGGCATCATCGGCATGATCAATTTCGCCCATGGCGACATTTTCATGGTCAGCGCCTTTCTTGCCTTGATTGCCTTCCTCGCCTTGGTCGCGATCGGCGTCACCGCGGTGCCGCTCGCGCTCTTCCTTGTGCTACTGATCGCGATGGCGCTCACCTCGCTGTACGGCTGGACGGTCGAGCACTTCGCCTACCGGCCCTTACGCCGCTCGTTCCGGCTGGCGCCGCTGATCTCGGCCATCGGCATGTCGATCGTGCTGCAGAACTACGTGCAGATCGTGCAAGGCGCGCGCGTCAAGCCGTTGCCCCCGCTGATCCCGGGCGGCTTCACGCTGATCAACGACCCGAGCTTCCCGGTGCAGCTTTCCAACGTGCAGATCATCGTGGTGGTCACGACCGTGGTGCTAATGGCGATTTTCTCCTGGCTGGTCGCCCGCACCCGGCTCGGCCGCGACATGCGCGCCTGCGAGCAGGATCTCAAGATGGCCTCACTGCTCGGCGTCAATGTCGACCGCACCATCTCGTACACGTTCGTGATCGGCGCCGCGCTCGCCGCCGTCGCCGGCGTCATGCACCTGCTCTACTACGGCGTCATCGATTTCTATATCGGCTTCATCGCCGGCGTGAAGGCGTTTACCGCCGCCGTACTCGGCGGCATCGGCTCGCTGCCGGGAGCCATGTTAGGCGGCCTGCTGATCGGCCTGATCGAAACCATGTGGTCGGCCTATTTTTCCGTCGAATACAAGGACGTCGCCGCCTTCTCCATCCTCGTCATCGTGCTGATCTTCCTGCCGACCGGCATCCTCGGCCGGCCGGAAGTCGAGAAGGTCTGAAGAGAGCGCAACCGGCGTGTCAGTTCTTTCCGATCAAAGCACTGGGCGCCGCCTGGATTTTATCACCGCGCTCAAGCGCGCGCTGCTGTCCGCGCTGATCGCCTTCGGGCTGTTCTCACTTCTGATCGGCATCCGCACCAAAACCGGACCGGCCGGCGCGCTTGTGCTGGAAGGCCGGCCCGAGGTGCTGGCGATCATCGTGGGCCTGGTTTTCGCCGGCGCCTTTGTCCGTGAGCTAGTCATCGGCGAACGCAACATCGCGCTCGCGCAATTTGTCTCTCCCGCTTTGCTGGCGCGGGCGCAGGCGCTGAACAAATTCGTCGGGCTGGCATTACTCGGTTTCGCTATTCTGCTGCCGATCGTCTTCTACCATAACCGATACCTGCTCGATCTCGGCATCATGATCCTCACTTATGTGATGCTGGGCTGGGGCCTGAACATCGTGGTCGGCCTGGCCGGCCTGCTCGATCTCGGCTACGTCGCCTTCTATGCGGTTGGCGCCTATTCCTACGCGCTGCTGGCCGAGAACTTCGGCTTCTCGTTCTGGCTCTGCCTGCCGCTCGCCGGCATCCTCGCCTCGTTCTGGGGAATCCTGCTCGGCTTTCCGGTCTTAAGGCTGCGCGGCGACTATCTCGCCATCGTGACGCTCGCGTTCGGCGAGATCATCCGGCTGGTGCTGATCAACTGGCAGAGCCTGACTCACGGTCCCGACGGCATCACCGGCGTGCCGCGGCCGAGCTTCTTCGGACTGCCGTTCAACAACGATGACGGCGGCTTCGCCCACACGTTCGGCCTCGAATGGTCGCCGCTCCACCGCATCGTTTTTTTGTATTACCTGATCCTGGTGCTGGCGCTGGTCACCAACCTGGTGACGATCCGATTGCGCCGCCTGCCCATCGGGCGCGCCTGGGAAGCGCTGCGCGAGGACGAGATCGCCTGCCGCTCGCTCGGCATCAACACCACCAATACCAAGCTCACGGCCTTCGCCATGGGCGCGATGTTCGCAGGGTTTGCCGGCTCGTTCTTCGCCACGCGCCAGGGTTTCATCAGCCCCGAGAGCTTCACCTTCACGGAATCGGCCCTGGTGCTGGCCATCGTCGTGCTCGGCGGCATGGGCTCGCAGATCGGCGTGGCCGTGGCCGCGGCGGTCATGCTCGGCGGCTTCGAGTTCTTCCGCGAGTTTGCGCAATACCGCATGCTGGTGTTCGGCCTCGCCATGGTGACGATCATGATCTGGCGGCCGCGCGGCTTGGTGGCCACGCGCACGCCCTCGATCTTCCTGAACCGGGAAAGGGACATCGACGCCGAGTTAGTCCGGCGGGCCCGGACCAAGACCTGGTCATGGAGGCGCGCCCGCCATGATTGACGCTGCGGCCGAACCCGTTCTCACGGTCGCGCATCTTTCGATGCGCTTCGGCGGCCTGGTCGCGGTCGACGACCTGTCCTTCGCCGCACGGCGCGGCGAGATCACCGCGCTAATCGGCCCCAACGGCGCCGGCAAGACCACGGTGTTCAACTGCATCACCGGTTTTTACAAACCGAGCGTCGGCATGATCCGCCTCGCCCATGCAGACGGCACGACCTACCTGCTCGAGCGCCTGTTCGACTTCCGCATTTCCAAGCACGCCCGCGTCGCCCGCACCTTTCAGAACATCCGCCTGTTCGCAGGGATGACCGCGCTCGAAAACCTGCTGGTGGCGCAGCACAATCCGCTGATGCGCGCGTCCGGCATGACCTTCCTCGGCATGCTGGCGATCGCAACTTTCACCGCCGCCGAGCGCGCGGCCACCGACAAGGCGCGCTACTGGCTCGATCGCATCGGCCTGCTTGATCGCGCCGACGACGCAGCCGGCGCGCTGCCCTACGGCGCCCAGCGCCGGCTCGAGATCGCCCGCGCCATGTGCTCCGACCCCGTGTTGTTGTGTCTCGACGAGCCCGCCGCCGGGCTCAATGCCCATGAGAGCCAAGAGCTCAACGAGCTTCTGCTGTTCATCCGCGCCGAGCACGGCACGTCGATCCTCTTGATCGAGCATGACATGTCGGTGGTGATGGAAATCTCCGACCATATCGTCGTGCTCGATTACGGCCTCAAGATCGCCGACGGCGGACCGGAGGCGGTGCGCGACGATCCCAAGGTCATCGCCGCCTATCTCGGCGTGCACGACGAGGAGATCGACGAAGCCCACGCGGAGGTCGGCCTGTGAGCGTGAACCCGTCTCCATTGCCGCCGGTAGAGGCGGCTTCGGCGGCCCCCATGCTCGCGGTGCGCGGAGTGAAGACCTATTACGGCAACATCATCGCGCTCAAAGGCGTCGACCTCGAGGTCAACGCCGGCGAGATCGTCGCCATGATCGGCGCCAACGGCGCCGGCAAATCGACGCTGATGATGACCATCTTCGGCGACCCGTGTCCGCGCGAGGGCCACATCCTGTTCGAGGGCCGCGACATTACCGGCCTGCACGCACACGAAATTGCGCGCATGCGCATTGCGCAGGCCCCGGAAGGCCGCCGCATTTTTGGCCGCATGACGGTTCTGGAAAATCTGCAAATGGGCGCGACCGTTACCGATCAGTCCCATTTCGACGAAGACCTCGTGCGCGTATTCCGGCTGTTCCCGCGCCTGAAGGAACGCATCAATCAGCGCGGCGGCACCCTGTCCGGCGGCGAGCAGCAGATGCTGGCAATCGGGCGCGCGCTGATGAGCCGGCCGCGGCTTTTGCTGCTCGACGAACCCTCGCTCGGGCTGGCGCCGATCCTGGCCAAGCAGATCTTCGGCGCCATCCGCGAGCTCAATGAAAGCGAGAAGCTCACCGTGTTCCTGGTCGAGCAGAACGCTTATCACGCGCTCAGGCTCGCGCATCGCGGCTATGTCATGGTCAACGGCCTGATCACAATGTCAGGGCCCGGACGAGAATTGTTGCAGCGGCCGGAGGTGCGCGCCGCCTACCTGGAAGGCGGGCGCAAATGACGATTGGAACGGCATGAGATGACCGGACTATATGCAACGGAGACCTGGCTGCAGGTCGTGATGGTAACCGGGGTCATCGGCGGCGGCGCCGCGTTGCTGGCTGGTCGAGCCATTTCCGCGACCTGGCGGCCCTATTGGTACGCGCTCGCCTATATGGTGTTGCTCGGTGCCGGGGTACGTTTCCTGCACTACGCGCTGTTTCAGGCGGATCTCCTGTCGCTGCCCTCGTATTTGGCCGACACGCTCTATGTGATGGCGGTCAGCTCGATCTCCTACCGGATGACCCGTGCCCGCCAGTTGGCGCGCCAATACCCCTGGCTCTATGAGCAGACCGGACCGTTCAGCTGGCGCGAGCGACGCCCGCAAGGATAAAAATCCACCGGAAACGACTGGCGGGCGCGTGGCTTCCGTGCAATTCTTTAGAAAATAATGCCCAAGGGTTCCCATCTCTGCGAGCCGCCCCGGCTCGCCGAAATCGTTATTAGCTGCGGAGAGGAGCAGATCATGAAAATGTTGCGGCTCACTGGATTGGCGGCCGGCCTTTGCCTGACCCTTGGCGGCGCGGCATCGGCGCAGGATATCACCATCGGCGTCGCCGGGCCCATGACCGGCCAATACGCCACCTTCGGGCAACAATTCAAGAACGGCGCCGAGCTCGCCGTCGCCGATATCAACGCCGCCGGAGGCGTGCTCGGCAAGAAGCTCAAGATGGTCATGGAAGACGACGCCTGCGATCCGAAGCAGGCGCACGCCGTGGCCGAGAAGCTGGTCGGGATGAAAGTGCCGTTCGTCGACGGACACTTCTGCTCGGGCTCGTCGATCCCCGCGTCCGACGTCTATGCCGAAGCCGGCGTCCTGCAGATCACGCCCGCCTCGACCAATCCGAAGTTCACCGAGCGCGGCATGTGGAACACATTCCGCGTCTGCGGCCGTGACGACCAGCAAGGCGCGGTCGCCGGCAAGTACATTGCCTCGCACTACAAGGGCAAGAAAGTCGCCATCCTTCACGACAAGTCGACCTACGGCAAAGGTCTCGCCGACGAAACCAAGAAGGCGATCAACAAGGCCGGCCTGAAGGAAGCGATGTACGAGGCCTACACCGCGGGCGAGAAGGACTTCAATGCGCTGGTCTCACGCATGAAGGCGGCCAAGATCGATGTCGTCTATATCGGCGGCTACCACACCGAAGCCGGCCTGATCCTGCGCCAGATGCGCGCGCAGGGCATGAAGAGCCAAATGATCTCCGGTGACGCCATCGCCACCAACGAGTTCTGGTCGATCACCGGCGAAGCCGGCGCCGGCATGCTGTTCACCTTCGGCCCCGATCCGCGCAAGCGCCCGACCGCCGCCAAGGTGGTCAAGAGCTTCAAGGCCAAGGGCATCGATCCGGAGGGCTATACGCTCTACACCTACGCCGCCATGCAGGTCTGGACGCAGGCCGTCAAGAAAGCCAAGACCACCGACCCGAAGAAGGTTGCCGCGACGATCAAGGCCGGCAAGTGGAACACCGTGCTGGGGCCCGTCTCCTACAATAAGAAGGGCGACATCAAGACCCTCGACTACGTGTTCTACAAGTGGGGCACGGACGGGAAATACGCCGAGGTGGAATAGCCGCTTCGCGCCTGTGTCACCGTTTCGACCCGCCGCGGTTTCCGCGGCGGGTTTTTTCTTTTCGGTTACCCGATCTTGCCCAGCACCGGAAACGCTTCAAGCAGCCACACGCTCATCTGGTTGATGCTGCCGGTTAAAAAGGCGATGCCGGTGAGCACCAAGAGAGCGCCCATCGCCTGCTCGACGCGATGCAGATAGTTTTTGAAGCGCGCGAGGAACGCGGCGAATGGCTCGATCGCGAAGGCTGCGATGATGAAGGGGATGCCGAGGCCCAGCGAATAGACCGCCAAGAGGCCGGCGCCCCTGGCGACCGTCTGCTCGGACGCCGCCACCGCCAGGATCGCCGCCAGGATCGGCCCGATGCACGGCGTCCAACCGAAAGCGAAAGCGAGCCCGATCACATAGGCGCCCCACAGGCCGACTGGCTTGGCGACCTCCACCCGCTTCTGCCGGTGCAGCAACGCGATCGGCGTGATGCCGAGGAAGTGCAATCCCATCACGATGATGGCCACGCCGGCAATGGTGGCAAGCGGGCCCGAATAAGCGCGGATCAGCGAGCCGATGACGCTGGCGCTGGCGCCGAGCGCCACGAACACCGTGGAGAAGCCGAGCACGAATAGCAGCGCCGCCGCCACAGTCTCGCGCTTGACGCGGGGCTCCGGCTCCTGGTCGGCAAAGCGCTCCAGCGAGGTACCGGCCAGGAACACCAGATAGGGCGGCACTAGCGGCAGCACGCAAGGGGAAAGGAAACTGACCAGCCCTGCAATGAGGGCGGCCAGGAGGGTAACGTCACCGTGCATGGCGGCTACATGCACGTGCCAATGTGGCGATGGCAAGGTGCCCCTGACCGTAATGGCGCGGATGTGATAAGCGGTGATGCGATGACGACAGGGCGCAATCTCATCACCGATATCGCCGGCGTGCGGGTCGGCCATGCCGCCGACGCCAAGCTCGGCTCCGGCGCAACCGCGGTGGTGTTCGACAAGGCAGTGGTGGCGAGCGTGGACGTGCGCGGCGGCGGGCCGGGCACGCGCGAGACCGCCCTGCTCGACCCGGCCCAGACCGTGGAAGGCATCGACGCCATCGTGTTATCGGGCGGCTCCGCTTTTGGGCTCGACGCCGCCTCCGGCGTGCAGGCCTATCTGCGCGAGCAAGGGCGCGGCTTTCGCATCCGTGATGCCGTGGTGCCGATCGTACCGGCGGCGATCATGTTCGACCTGCTCAATGGCGGCGACAAAGACTGGGGCCGCTATCCGTCGTATCGCGAGCTCGGCTACGAGGCCGCGAAAAGCGCTGGCCGCGACTTCGCGCTCGGCAGCGCAGGCGCCGGCCTCGGCGCCACCACCGCGACGCTCAAGGGCGGAGTCGGCTCCGCTTCGGCGACGACAGCCGACGGCATTACGGTTGGGGCACTGGTGGTAGTCAACGCGGTCGGCAGCACGATCGTCGGCGAAGGACCGCATTTCTGGGCGGCACCGTTCGAGCAGGACAAAGAATTCGGCCGGCGTGGCTGGCCGCAAGCGTTCTCGTCGTCCGATCTGAAAATCCGTGCCAAAGGGGGACCGAACGAAAACACCACCATTGCGCTCATCGCCACCGACGCCAAGTTGACCAAAGCGCAGTGCAACCGGCTCGCCGTGATGGCGCAGGATGGGCTGGCGCGCGCGATTTATCCGGTGCACACACCGCTCGACGGCGACACCGTCTTTTCGGCGGCGATGGGCGCAAAACCGCTCGCCGATCAAACCTATGGTCTCGCCGCGCTCGGCATGCTGGCGGCCAATACGATGGCGCGCGCGGTGGCCCGCGCCGTCTATGAGGCGACGGCCCTGCCCTTCCCCGGCGCATTGCCGAGCTGGCAGGACAAGTTCGGGCGTTGATACTTCCGCTCATTCCCGAACGGATGAACGCAGAACCGACCAGCCTTAGAGAAATCTTTCCGCCCGATACGGCGCCGGATCGACGAACGGCGTCTCGCCCGCCATCATTTCGGAAATCAGCCGCCCGGTCGCCGGCCCCAGCGTCAGCCCCCAATGAGCGTGGCCGATCGCCATCCACACGCCGTTCAAGCCCGGCGCGCGGCCGATGACGGGACGCGAATCCGGAAAACACGGCCGGCAGCCCATCCAGGTTGTCTCATCGGCGCGCGGCCCGAACGGAAACAATTCGCGAGCGCGCGGCATCACGCGGTCGAACTGCACCGGCGTGGGCGGCGCATCGCGCGGCGCGAACTCAACGCCGGTGGTCATGCGGATGCCCATTTCCATCGGCGTGATCACGTAACCGACATCGGCATCGAGCACCGGCCGCGTCAGCGCCGCATTGCCTTGCGCGGCGAAGTGCCGGTGATAGCCGCGCTTGACGGCAAAAGGCAGCCGCAAGCCGACGCTTGTCAGCCAATCGCCGGCCCAGGGTCCGAGCGCCACCACCACTTGCGGCGCGTCGAGGCCGCCCTCGTCGGTCTCCACCCGCCAGTGCTGCCCGCTCCGGTGCAGCGAGCGCGCGTCGCCCGCCACCATCACGCCGCCGAGCGCGCGAAAACTCGCCGCATAGGCACGCGTGACGCCGTAAGGATTGCTCACGCTCGCCGCCTGCGGCCAGAGCACAGCGTGCTCGAACACCGGACCGAGCGACGGCTCCAGCGCCTGCGCGCCAGCCAGGTCGAGCGCCTGCAACGGCAGGCCGAATTCGGCGGCCAGATCGAATTCGCGACGCAAGCCCGCAAAGCTACGCGCCTTGCGATAGACCTTGAGCCAGCCGGTCTTGCGCAGGTAATGCGTAGCGCCCGCCTCGCTCAGCAAGGCTTCGTGCTCGCGCACCGCGCTGCCAAACAGCGGGCGGATCAGGTGCGCGGTCTCGATCAGCCGTTTCGGCTGCGAGGCGGCGCGGAAGGCCAGCAGCCAGGGCGCGATCTGCGGCAAAAATGAAAGGTGATAATTGGCCTCGCCCGCGCGCTTGAACGCGATGCGCAGCAGCGCGGCGAGATCGGACGAAAACGCCGGCGGGAAAACGGTATTGCCCTCGATGATGCCGGCATTGCCGAAGGACGTCTGCTCGCCCACCCCGGCGCGGTCGACCAGTGCGACCGCCATCCCGCGCTTGGCGAGATGCAGCGCCACGCAGGTGCCGACGATACCGGCGCCGAGAACGATCGCATCGGTGCGTGCCATTCAGAGGCCCTCGCCGGCGGCGAATCCGCCACCGGGGTTTTATATGGAATGGATCGGCCGCGCTCGCTATAACCCCCACCGGCCACACCCCGCGCCGGAGACCCCTGATCCATGCCGATCTTGAGCGGCCTGACCACCGCGCTCGCGTGGCTCGGCCGGCAGGGCACGCGCGCGCTGGCGGCCTCGATCTTTCTCGGCCTCGCCGTCCCGCCGCTTGCGGCCTATGTGAAGCCCTATCTCGGCGAGACGGTCTTCGTGCTGCTGCTGTTTTCCTACCTACGAACTGACCCCACCGCTTTTCGCCGTTACCTGAGATCGCCCGCCCTCGCCCTGGCGGCCGCGTTCTGGATCATGGTGGCATTGCCGCTTCTGTTCGGCGCGGCCTATGTGGCCTCCGGCATTCGCGTGGAAATTCCGGCGCTGTTCACGATCATGATTTTACAAATCGCGATTACGCCGATCACTTCCTCGGCGGCCTTCGCCGCGCTGATGGGTCTCGACGTTGCCTTTTCGCTGGTGGCGATGATCATCTGCAACGCGCTGTCGCCGCTGACCACGGTCGCATTCAGCTACTTCTTTCTCGGCTCTTCGCTGTTCTCACCGATCGAGCTTGGCATCAAGCTGTTTCTGTTTTTCGCCGGCGCCGGCGCCATCGCCTATGCGATCAGGCGCATCGCCGGTCAGGCGTGGATCGAGCGCCAGAAGGAGCCGATCGACGGTCTCAATGTGATTGCGGTCTTTATTTTCGCCATCGCGGCCATGGAAAGCGTGCCGCGCAATGTCATGGCCGATCCTGTCTTCGCGCTCGAATTGTTCGCGCTCGCCATTCTCGTCTCCGGCGCACAGATTGGCCTCAGCATATTGGTGTTCTGGCGTACCGGCATCGACCGCGGCCTGGTGATCGGCCTGCTCGCCGGCTTCCGCAATATCGGTTTGGTCATGGCGACGCTCGGAGCCTCGCTCTCCGACCTCGCCTGGTTCTATTTTGCGCTCGTGCAGTTCCCGATCTATCTGATGCCGGTGCTTCTGCAGCCGCTGGCCAGGCGGCTCGGCCATCGCGCGAGCGGCTAGGCGCCGCGGTGCATCTCTTGATAGGCAAGCAGCGTCGCTTGGGTGCGCTCATCGAATTTCGGCAGCACAACGCCCGGTTCTTTCGGCGCGCCGTAAGTTTGCGCGGCAGAGCTGATGGAGGCGGCGGTGGTGGCCGAATCGAAGCTCTGTCCGGTCGTGGCCTGCGTCTTGCCGGCCGCCTGGCTGATGCCGTCAGCGGCGGCCTCGATCAATGACGAGACCGTTGACACCGCGCTTAGCGCGAGACCGATCGAGCCGAAACCGAACATGGCTTTCTTCCTCGTTCATTAGCATGCGGCCCCGCGCGGCGGCAATCCTTGCCAGCCGGGCGGCACAGCGTGCGCGTTCTCTTTCGCCGCACCCGCTGAAGCCGCTCGCTCTGCGGCTTCAGCGCGATGCGTCACACTAGGCGACCGTCGCCAGCGCGGACGGCGTTTGCGCCACCAGCTGCGACTGCAGCTTGATCAACTGCTCGATCAGATTGCTCTGGCTCGGCGTGCCGGCGCTCGCACCGGGGGAACCGGCAGCCTGGCTCGCCGCCGGTATCGTCATGTCAACTGTGGAGCCGTCGGCATAGGAAATGGTCGTGGTGGTCGAGCCGTCGGCATTGGTTGCCGTCTGCGTGGTCGAGCCGTCGACGCTCGTTTCATTCAACAGCGCCGATAGACCGCCCCCGCCCGAGCCGCCGCCCTGCCCGGCGCCGGCCATGTGATGATGGTGGTGGCCGTGTCGTGCTGCAGCGAGTTCGCTCTGGCTGACGGCGCCATCACCATTGCTGTCGAGTTTGCTGAACAAGGCATCGGCGCTTGAGGTATCGACACCGGCCGAACCAAGCGCGCTTTCGAATTCGGTCTTGTCGATCTGCCCGTCACCATTGGTGTCGAGCTTCGATAACAGACCAGGCGCGCCGGTCCCCCCTGTACTCACGCCGGCCTGCTGTTGGCTCTGGATCGCGAGCAGGGCGGCCAGCATGCCGGGGTTGAACGCCGGGCTGGAAGCGCCCGATCCGGCGGCCGTCGATGGTGCTGCCGATTGATCGCCATCAACATCGGCATCGCCGCCGGTCAAGGCCTGGCTGAGCCCCGACAGCGGATCACTGCTCGACGACGCGCCGATATTGGCCGTCGAGGACTGCAGGAACGATGTCAAATAGGACAGCGCGCCCGCGGCTGCGGTTAACGACAACATGAACTCGATACGCTCCTTCGCGACGCCGGCCGCGCCGGCGCACGTCGCCCACGGCAACGACCGACGCAAAAGCCGCGCCAGTCCCGGCGCGCCGCCGGAAAACCGCATGGTTATTGGGGTTGTCCACAGTTTCCGATTGCGTACCGTTCGTGCGCCGAACCACGCAGCGGGCAATTTTTGCCGGGCCGCCGAACGACCTTGCCGGGTCGGTGCCGGTTAACGCGTCTTGGGGAACGCCGCACCCGACGCGTTGCCCGGCGGCGCGCCCCGTGTTACGCGAACGGCGTCCGGAGAGTGTGATGCGCCCGCTGATCATCGCGCCGTCGATCCTTGCGGCCGACTTCGCCAAATTGGGCGAAGAGGTGCGCGCGGTCGAAGCAGCCGGCGCCGACTGGATCCATGTCGACGTCATGGACGGCCACTTCGTGCCCAACATCTCCATCGGCCCCGAGGTGGTGAAGGCGATCCGCCCGGTCACCAGGAAGACCCTCGACGTGCATCTGATGATCGCGCCTTGCGATCCCTATCTCGAAGCCTTCGCCAAGGCCGGCTCCGACATCATCACCGTGCATGTGGAGGCAGGTCCCCATGTGCACCGCTCGTTGCAGGCGATCCGTGCGCTCGGCAAGAAGGCCGGCGTCACCATGAATCCCGGCACGCCGGTGGAAACCGTCGAGCACGTCATCGACATGGTCGATCTTATTCTGGTGATGTCGGTCAATCCCGGCTTCGGCGGCCAGGCTTTCATCCCCTCCGCGCTCGACAAAATCAGTGCGTTGCGCGCCATGGTAGGCGCGCGTCCCATTGATATTGAAGTGGACGGCGGCATCACCGCCGCCAACGCAGCCGACGTGGTGCGCGCCGGCGCCAATGTGCTGGTCGCGGGCTCGGCCGTATTCAAAGGCGGTAATGTGGGCGGCAATTACAAGACCAATATCGACGCCATCCGCAACGCGGCGGCGCTGGCACGCGGGGAAGCGGCGTGACCATTCCGCGCTACTCCCGCCCCGAGATGACCGCGATCTGGTCGCCGGAAACCAAATTCCGCATCTGGTTCGAGATCGAGGCGCACGCCGCCGACGCCATGGCCGAACTCGGCATTATCCCGAAGGACGCCGCCAAGAAGATCTGGGAAAAAGGCAAATCCGCCAAGTTCGACGTCGCCCGCATCGATGCCATCGAAGCGGAGGTGAAGCACGACGTCATCGCCTTCCTCACCCACCTGACCGAGATTGTCGGCCCGGAAGCGCGTTTCGTGCATGCCGGCATGACCTCCTCCGACGTGCTCGACACCTGCTTCAACGTTCAGCTGGTGCGCGCAGCTGACATCCTCGTTGCCGACGTAGACACGCTGCTGGCCGCCTTAAAACGCCGCGCGCTCGAGCACAAAATGACGCCGACCGTCGGGCGCTCGCACGGCATCCACGCCGAGCCGACCACGTTCGGCATAAAGCTTGCCTATGCCTATGCCGAATTCGCCCGCGCCCGGCGTCGCCTGCATGCCGCGCGCGAGGAAGTGGCAACATGCGCGATTTCCGGCGCGGTCGGCACCTTCGCGCAAGTGGACCCACGTGTGGAGGCGCATGTTGCCAAGGCCATGGGCTTGCGGGTCGAGCCGATCTCCACCCAGATCATTCCGCGCGACCGCCACGCCATGTATTTCGCCACGCTCGGCGTCGTTGCGTCCTCCATCGAACGTCTTGCGACGGAAATTCGCCATCTGCAGCGCACCGAGGTGCTGGAAGCGGAAGAGTTCTTCTCCGAAAAGCAGAAGGGCTCCTCCGCCATGCCGCACAAGCGCAACCCGGTGCTGTCGGAGAACCTGACCGGACTTGCCCGCATGGTGCGCGCCTATGCGCTGCCGGCGATGGAGAACGTGGCGCTCTGGCACGAACGCGACATTTCCCATTCGTCGGTCGAGCGCATGATCGGGCCCGACGCGACGGTCACGCTCGACTTCGCGCTGGCGCGGCTCGCCTCCATCATCGACAAACTGGTGGTCTATCCCGCCGCCATGCAGAAGAACCTCGACAAGCTCGGCGGCTTGATCCATTCCCAACGCGTGATGATCGCGCTGACGCAGAAGGGCGTGGCGCGCGAGGACGCCTACCGCTTGGTGCAGCGCAACGCCATGAAGGTGTGGAATGGCGACGAGAACGATTTCCTCTCCCTGCTCAAGGCCGATAAGGAAGTCCGCGCCAAGCTGAGCGAGAAGGAGCTCGAGGCCAATTTCGACCTCGACCACCATCTCAAGCACGTCGATACGATCTTCGCCCGCGTGTTCGGGAACACCTGACCCGTGCGTGACGTCACGGAAGATTTCGATTTTCTCGTGCTGCCGGGGCTGAGCAATTCCGGCATCAATCACTGGCAGTCCTATTGGTGCCTCGCCTTCCGCAATGCAACCCGCGTCTTGCAGGACGACTGGGATGCGCCGGCTCTGCCGAAATGGCTGGAGCGGCTTGAGATTGCGATTGCCGACGGCACGCGGCCGACGGTGCTGATCTGCCATAGCCTGTCCTGTTCGCTCGCCGCTCATTGGGCAAAGCGCAATCGCCCCGGCCGTGTCGCCGCGGCTTTCCTGGTTTCACCGACCGATGTTGATTTGCCCGAGCACCTGCCGACCGTGCGCCAATTCGCTCCCATGCCCTCGGCGAAGTTTCCGGTGCCGACGCTGGTGGTGGCGAGCGCCAACGATCCTTACGTCACGCTGGCGCGCGCCAAGGAATTTGCCGAAAACTGGGGCGCCGACTTCGGCTTTGTCGGCGAACTCGGCCACATCAACGCGGACTCGCGGCTCGGGTTCTGGCCGCAAGGCCTGCTGATGCTCGGGCAATTGTTGGCGCGCGCCGCGCGCTAGGTTGAATGCGCGCCTGCCGTTCCGCGTCAGTGATGACGCCCGTGATGGCCGTGGTTCCAGTGCCCGCGGCCCCCGCCGTCCCAATGACCGCGCCAGCGCGGGCTCCAGCCGAAGCCGAAGCTGACCACCGGCGGTGGCGGTGCCACATAGACCGGCGCCGGGGCGTAGGCATAGGCACTGCCGCCTGCGAGATAGCCGGCGCTGGCGAAGCCGTCGATGCCGCGCCACGCCACGCGGCACCAGTCGCCGCCGCATTCGATCACGTCGACGCGCGCACCCGGCGGCATGGTGGTGATGACGCCAAAGCCCGTGCCGGGTCCGCGCCGCAAATTGAGAGGATTAGTGACGATCGCGGCCGCAGCCGTGCTCACCGACACCAGCAAGACGCCGGCGGCGAGCGCAAATTGTGTCAATCGCACGCTATGGTTCCATCCGTGGTTTGCGTTGTTTTCGCCCCACCCAGGTCATCAAACGGTTGACGAACGCCGTGGTTCGCTTTCATGCTTTAAACGCGTGGCGCCGTAAGGTTCCGGCTGCGACCCATTGTCACCCGCCGCCGCCCATGTTTTAGCTGCCGCATGTCCGCGCCCGATCCCGCCACCGTCCTCATCTTCGACTCCGGTCTCGGCGGCCTGACCGTATTCCGCGCGGTCGCGGCCGCGCGGCCCGACGCGCGCTTCATCTATCTCGCCGACGACAACGCCTTTCCTTACGGCGACCTAAGCGAGAACGCGCTGATCGCGCGCGTGACGGAAGTGCTCGGCGGTGCAATCGCGCAGCATGCACCCGATCTCATCGTGGTCGCCTGCAACACCGCGTCGACGCTTGCACTTGAAGCCTTGCGCGCGCGCTTCACGCTGCCCTTCGTCGGCACCGTGCCGGCCATCAAGCCGGCCTGCGCGCAATCCAAGACGCAGCGCGTCGCCGTGCTGGGCACACAGGCAACCGTGTCGCGCGAATATACCCGCGCGCTGATCCGTGAATTCGCCAACGGCTGCGACGTGGCGCTGACCGGCTCGCCGAGGCTCGCCGGTTTCGCCGAAGCCGAGTTCGCCGGCAAGCCGGTCGGCGACGAAGCCATCGCCGCCGAGATCGCCCCCTGCTTCATCGACAAGGACGGCCGGCGCACCGACACCGTGGTACTCGCCTGTACGCATTATCCGCTGTTGCTCGATCGCTTCCGCAAGCTCGCGCCCTGGCCGGTAGACTGGGTCGACCCGGCATCGGCGATTGCGCGCCGCGTCGCAGACCTTTTGCATGAACGGCCACCGGCCGCGTCCTCGCCCGCGCCGCAGATCGTCTTTACGTCGGGGCGGACCGTCACGCCCGCATTGAAGCAAGCGATTGGCCGCTTCAACTTGCTGCCGGCATGAGCAGCGTCTTCTTTCGCATGCAAGACGCCTCGCGGAGCGCAATCGGTTAACCACGCGTCCCAACCCGTTATTAACTGCGCATAAAAAGCCCCCATTAACCGCGGCTTGAACGCGTCGTCTGGCGGTTTCATTTGTTTAGATGCGTTTAATTGCACCATTCGAATGTTAGGCATCGGTACAAGGAATGTGCTCGATGCTCGATGCCCGGACTCAGCCGACGATCGGACTGGGAAATCCCGTTCCATGGTTCAGCGCCAAGACCGTGACCGGCCAGGCGGTCGAACTTCATGTCGATGCCGGCCGCTGGGTCGTGCTGATGTTCCTGGGTTCGCTCGATGACGCGCGCGCGGCCGCGGCGTTGGAGATCATACGCGCCAATGCGGCGCTGCTCGACGAGGACCGGCTGGTTTTTATCGCCGTGCTAAACGAACTGCCGGGGGACATGGCTGCGATCAATGCGATGAGCGAACCGGCCTGCAAATTCGTTCTCGACCAGAATGGCGAAATCAGCCGGGCGTATGGCGGCTATGGCGCGCCACGCACCATCGCGCTTGACCCGATGCTGCGCGCAATCGCCAATATCCCGCTCGATCATCCCGACGGCCACGCCACCATGGTTGGCGAGTTGATCAAGAGCCTGCCTGAGATCGACGCTTCGGCAGGTGTCCCGCTGTTCGCACCGGCCCTGATCGTGCCGCGCGTATTCGAATTTCCGTTCTGCGACTTGCTGGTGAAGTTCTACGAAGAGATTGGCGGCACGGAATCCGGCTTCCTGCTCGACCGCAACGGCAAGACCCAGACTCTCGTCGATCACCGCTACAAAAGCCGCCAGGACCTCGTGATCGTCGAACCCAATCTGCGCGAAGCCATCCGCGACCGTATCGCGCTCCGGCTGGTGCCGGAGATCGAACGGTATTTCCAGTTCAACGTCACGCGCATGGACCGTTATATGGTGTCCTGCTACGACGCCACGCGCGGCGGGCATTTCTCCCGCCACCGCGACAACGTCAATGCCGGCGCACGCCACCGCCGCTTCGCCGCCTCGATCAACTTGAACAGCGACTACGAAGGCGGCACGCTGACGTTCCCGGAATTCGGCCGTCGCAGCTATGCGCCGCCGGTCGGCGGCGCCATCGTGTTTTCCTGCGGCGCGCTGCATCAGGTCGCGCCGGTCACCAACGGCAAGCGCTATGCCTTCGTGCCATTCTTCTATGGCGAGGCCGATGCCGCCCTGCGCATGCAGAACAATGCGTTACTCCAGGCCGGCGAGATCCCTTATGCTGGCGACAGCGACCGGCTGTTCCCCAGCATTGTGCCGGACCTGCCGGACGGCGAAGTCACCGACCAGCCGGAGCAGGCGGCGACCTAATGTCTCGCCTGCCGCGAGACTGCCGGGGGCCGTTTGACAGGGCCGCCCTCACCTCCTAAATACGCGCGTCCGGCGGGCCTTTGCCCGCCGGTCAAGTTTCGCGACCCGTGGTAAGGCCTTGCGCTTTCGAGGCTTTTCCTGTCGGTCCCGGGGTCTCCCGGGGCAAAGGAGGGCGCGATCCTCACCAACAAACCAAGATTTGAGGACGCGATGACCAAGCGCATGGAATCCAAGTACAAGATCGACCGCCGGATGGGCGAGAACATCTGGGGTCGCCCGAAGAGCCCGGTGAACCGGCGCGAATACGGCCCCGGCCAGCACGGCCAGCGCCGCAAGGGCAAGCTCTCCGACTACGGCGTGCAGCTCAAGGCCAAGCAGAAGCTGCGCGGCTATTACGGCAACATTTCCGAGAAGCAGTTCCGCGGCATCTACGACACCGCCATCCGCATGAAGGGTGACTCGGGCGCCCACATGATCGGCCTGCTGGAGCGCCGGCTCGACGCCGTCGTCTACCGCGCCAAGTTCGTGCCGACGGTGTTCGCCGCGCGCCAATTCATCAACCACGGCCACATCAAGGTGAACGGCCGCCGCGTGACCATCCCGAGCTACCGGGTCAAGATCGGCGACGTGGTGGAGGTCAAGGAGAAGTCGAAACAGCTCGCGCTTGTGCTGGAGGCGCAAAGCCTGGCCGAGCGCGACGTGCCCGATTACATCGAGGTCGACGGCTCCAATATGACCGCCAAGCTGTCACGGGTGCCGGGCTATTCCGACGTGCCCTACCCGGTGCAGATGGAGCCGCATCTGGTGGTCGAATATTACTCGCGCTGACCCGCGGTCCGGCCACCCATGCCGGCCGATCACCCTAAAACGCGAAAAATCCCTCGCCCGCCGGCGGGGGATTTTGATTTTGCGGCCGTTCCTGCCGAAAAATGGCTAATCCGCCGCGGCCGCGCCGACCGCCATGGAGCGCCAAAAAACCCGGGAATACACACAGTTTGGTATTTGGCTCCTTACTTTTTCCTACATTTAGTGGGCGCGCTGCGGTAGTTTTGCGCGTCCTCGAATTGGGGGCCTGTCTAGGGAGAATTCGCGATGAAAGCGATCGATACCATCAAGAACTGGGTCGGTGCGTTGACCGAGTTAGGGTTGATGTTGCTTGCGTTGGCAATCGTGCTGGCCATTCTCGTGGGTTCGAACCTCCCCTTCTTCGGCGCCGTGACCAACAATCTCATGGGTTGGGTCAAGGATCTGGGCTCGAACGGCCTGGTTGGCTTGATCACCCTTGGGATCATTTTCTGGCTGTTCCAGAACCGGCAGCTCAACTGACGTTGACGCGTTCGGCCGTGCGCGGCCGGCTTCATGCTGAAACCGTTGAGGCGTCTGGTGGGGGGTCGCAACGCTCCCCACCACCTTATCAAGTTCATTTGTAGACCCCCGCTACGGGGGCTCCCCGCCACCCTGGGGTTTGTGCCATGTGGAAATTCGCGGCCACTGCCAAGCGCGTCTTGTGGGAGTTTGTCGAGCTGGCCTTCCTGGCGGTGCTTTCGCTGGTGCTGATCTTCCTGCTGCTCGGGAAGGACGCCGGCAGCTATGTGGTTTCGGTCGCCGACAACGTGACCAAGTTCTCCGCCGGCGCCAGTTCCGGCATACTCGGCATCGTACTGGTGCTGGCGATCATTTATCTGGCCATGCGCCGGCTCAATCCCAGCGGTGGCACGCGCGGCCGGGCGCGGGAGTGACGCGCCGACGCGAGAGGGTGATGGCGGGTGCCGGTTCGCACGGCGCCGCCGCATGTCGGTTTGGCTAGAGCGCCGGGATCACCAGCACTACCAGTGCGACCGCCGCCGGCAGCCAGGCGACCGCCTGCGCGGCGCTATGTCGTCCCGATGCATTGAGAATAAAGCCGGTGGCCGGTGCGACCACGCAGGCGATGACGGCGGCGATGTAGGCCGCCGCGAACAACATGCCGCCGTGGTAGCTTTCCGGGCCGCTCCCGAACACGAAGCCGGAAACGCCGATCAGCAGCGCGGCGATGGCAAGGTCGACGACGCCTGCGAGGGCGAGAAAAATTTTCCCGGCCACGCCGCGCTCGCCCCCTTGGCTCGCGCGCTCAGGCGGGCTGGCGGCCGGTGACGCCTTTGTCTTGCAGCGCCTGCTGCAGCTCGCCGGCCTGGAACATCTCGCGGATGATGTCGCAGCCGCCGACGAATTCGCCCTTGACGTAAAGCTGCGGAATGGTCGGCCAGTTGGAATAGGCCTTGATGCCGTTCCGGATCTCGTCGGATTCCAGCACGTTGACGCCTTTATAGGCGACACCGAGATGGTCGAGGATCTGCACCACCTGGCCGGAAAATCCGCACATCGGAAACTGCGGGGTGCCCTTCATGAACAGCACCACGTCGTTGGCCTTCACTTCGTTGTCGATGAACTGCTCGATGCCCATGGATTCAAGTCCTTTTGAGCGGCGCCGTCACCGGCCGGCCGCTTCGCTTCCCGATATATGTAGCGCAGATTGCGGCGTCACCCCAAATGAAATGGCCGTGAATCAGGCCGTTTTCGGGGCGTAAAACGTGCCCTCCACCTCGACAATATCGTCCTGATTGAGGCGGGCGACCTCCACGATGGTGCGCGGCGGATAGGGCCCAAGGCCCCAGAATTCCTCCTGAATCTTGTTCACCAGAGGGCGCAGGCGGGCCATGTCGGTGACATAGACGACGGTGCGCACGCAGGTGGCCAGGCTGGCGCCCTCCGACTCCGCGATCACTTTCATGTTCGTATAAGCCTGCCGAACACGCGCTTCCTCGGGTCCGACGATCGTATTCGTCGCCGGGTCGATTCCACGCATGCCGGCCACGAAGACGAAATCGCCGGCGCGCGCGCCCAGGCTCCAGGTTCCGGTCGGCTTGATGGCGCCCGCAGGCGCAAGCGTCTTGACTTCGGCCATCAGCTCTCGGGCGTGCCGGTTTGCAAAGCGAGCGCGTGCAGCACGCCGCCCATCTGGCCTTTCAGCGCCTCGTAGACCAGTTGATGCTGCTGCACCCGCGACTTGCCCTTGAACGAGGCGGAGATCACCGTGGCGGCGTAATGGTCGCCGTCGCCGGCGAGATCGCGGATGGTCACATCTGCGTCCGGGATGCGCGCCTTGATCAGGCGCTCGATCTCGCGGGCGTCCATCGGCATGGCGAAACTCCTCGAGGCCCGGGCCGCCCTGGGCGGCTCCGGCAGCACTATAGCCTGCCATTTGCGCCCAAAATTTTACGAATGACAATAAGCGAAAGGTCGCTGTCGTCACCTTCGGGCGGGCGTGACTTATACGCCGCCGGCCATGTAGCGCGGCAGCCAGGTTTCGAAACGCTCGCCGAGCGCCTTGAGCGGCAACGGCCGCTCGCCCGGAAGCGCCAAGGCGGGGCCGCCGGTGACGCCGATGGAGGCGGCCAGCACGCCCGCCTCTTGCGCGCGCGCGACAACGTCCTGTGCTTGCGCGGCCGGCACGGTGACCAGATAGCGCGCCTGGTCTTCGCCGAACCAATAGGCGTGCGCGGGGATGTCGGCCGGCGCTTCGCTGAGCGCCGCGCCGATGCCGGAGGCGATCGCCATTTCGGCAAGCGCGACCGCCAGTCCGCCATCGGAGAGATCGTGCACCGCGGTTACCGCGCCGTCGCGGATGAGCGCGCGCACGAAGTCGCCGTTCTCGCGCTCCTCGATCAGATCGACCGGCGGCGGCGCGCCCTCCTCGCGCCCGCAGGTCTCACGCAGATACATGGACTGGCCGAGCCAGCCAATGGTTTCGCCGATGAGCAGGATGGCCTCACCGCCGCGCTTGAAGGCCAGCGTCGCGGATTTCGTAAAGTCGTCGATGAGGCCGACGCCACCGATCGAAGGCGTCGGCAGGATGGCGCGGCCCATGTCCTCGCCGGGGAATTTGGTCTCGTTGTAGAGCGAGACATTGCCGGAGACGACGGGGAAGTCGAGCGCCTTGCAGGCCTCGCCGATGCCGCGCACGCAGCCGACGAACTGGCCCATGATCTCCGGGCGCTCCGGATTGCCGAAATTGAGATTGTCGGTGATGGCGAGCGGGGTGGCGCCCACCGCGGTAAGATTGCGCCAGCATTCGGCAACCGCCTGCTTGCCGCCCTCGAACGGATCGGCCTCGCAATAGCGCGGCGTCACGTCGGTGGTAAGCGCGAGAGCCTTCGGCCCGTCTTCCACCCGCACGACCGCGGCATCGCCGCCGGGGCGCTGCACCGTATTGCCGAGAATGATGTGGTCGTATTGCTCCCACACCCAGCGCTTGGAGCACAGATCGGGCGTTCCGATCAGCGTTTCCAGCGCGGCGGCGATGCTCTCCGGCGCCGGCACCGAAGCCGCATCGACGACCGGCGGCTTCTCCATCTGCACGAACGGCCGGTGATAGACCGGCGCCTCGCTGCCGAGCTCCTTGATCGGCAGATCGGCCATGGTCTTGCCGCCGTGGCGCACGATGAAGCGCTTGTCGGCGGTGGTCTCGCCCACCACCGCGAAGTCGAGGCCCCATTTGCGGAAAACGCTTTCCGCTTCCTTTTCCTTCTCCGGCTTGAGCACCATGAGCATGCGCTCCTGGCTCTCCGACAACATCATCTCGTAGGCGCTCATGCCTTCCTCGCGGCACGGCACATGATCGAGATTGAGCGTCACGCCGAGATCGCCCTTGGCGCCCATTTCCGTCGACGACGAGGTCAAGCCGGCCGCGCCCATGTCCTGAATGGCGATGACGCAGCCCTTGGCCATGATCTCCAGGCAGGCTTCCAGCAACAGCTTTTCGGAAAACGGATCGCCGACCTGCATTGTCGGGCGCTTTTCTTCCGAGTCCTCGCCGAACTCGGCAGAGGCCATCGAGGCGCCGTGGATCCCGTCGCGGCCGGTCTTGGAGCCGAGATAGACGATCGGCATATGAACGCCGGACGCGGCCGAATAAAAAATCTTGTCCTTGGCCGCGATGCCGACCGCCATGGCGTTGACCAGGCAGTTGCCGTCATAGCGGGCGTGGAAGCGCACCGAGCCGCCGACCGTCGGCACGCCAAACGAATTGCCGTAGCCGCCGATGCCGGCGACCACGCCGGCGACGAGATGGCGCGTCTTGGGATGCTGCGGATCACCGAACGACAGCGCGTTGAGGCAGGCGACCGGGCGCGCGCCCATGGTGAACACGTCGCGCAGAATGCCGCCGACGCCGGTGGCCGCGCCCTGATAGGGCTCGATGTAGCTCGGGTGGTTGTGGCTCTCCATCTTGAACACGCACGCCAGACCATCGCCGATGTCGATGACGCCGGCGTTCTCGCCCGGGCCCTGGATGACATGCGGACCGGTGGTCGGCAGCGTGCGCAGGTGCACCTTGGAGGATTTGTACGAGCAGTGCTCGTTCCACATGGCCGAGAAGATGCCGAGCTCGGTGAGCGAAGGCTCGCGCCCGATCAGCTCGAGGATGCGCTGGTATTCGTCCGGCTTGAGGCCGTGTTCGGCGATCAGTTCCGGGGTGATGGGGGCGGCGTTGGGGGTCATTTGCGTCCTGCGCCGGGGGCTTCCCAGCGGCGGTTGACTAGCACAAATTCCCGGCGGAATAGACCGATTGTCGTCGGTTTCTAGCGGAAAAATCTGGCTTTCCCGGTGGTGTCTCAGTTTGAATCCTTGCCAGTCGAGAACCAGCCACGGGATACAGCTGCCGCCTCGGCTGCTTCAGGAGTTTCGTAGGGACCTATCTCCTCGCCGGTCCGGTCCCGAAAAGTGGTTCCTTCGACCCACACGCGTTCGACGTAGTAAGCTCCGCCATCACGACGCTCGCGAACTTCTACGCTTCGTTTCCCGTCCGCAGCGTAAAGACAGAACGCTACCCTATACTCTGGCGGCTTACCCGCCCTTCGCGAGAATAGTCGCCTCCACCACGCCATAGGCCGCCCCTATTGAGGGCAAAGTATACAGTGGATGAAGTCGGGGAAAATCCCTGTTCCGACTAACACGCACGGGAAAATTCAAACTGAGACACTACCGCTTTCCCGCGAATTCTTGCGCCGCAGGCGATTTGCTGTAGCTTACCCGGTGTCGAAAAAGGACATTGCCGGAACCGGTAAGCCCGGCGCTCCTTCGGGAGTCCTGTGTCGCGTCGTAACGCGAACCCACGGCAAGCACTTGTCGCAATCGCGCGAGGGCTTGGCGGGTTCGTGGATGGACATCGGGACCGCGGTCCTTGTTGACCCCCTTCGACGCTCTCCCTGCCTCGCGCACAACAGGAGAGAGCAGCATGCCAAAAATCATCGCCGCCAGCGGCGTCGTGACCCAGATTAACGTCTTCACCACCGAGCACCAGCAAGAATTGATCGAGCTGCTGAAAGAGGCAGCAAACTGGGCTCGTCCAATCGACGGATGGATTTCGGCGAGCCTGCACCGCAGTCTCGACGGCAAGCGCGTCGTCAACTACGCCCAGTGCCGCGACCACGCATCGTGGAAGTCGGTCATGGCGCGGTTGCACGAAGGCAATTTCCTCGAACGCAACAGGCATCTTGGCGTGGCGGCACCTGGACTCTATGAGGTGGTCTACACGCTTGAGCGATAGCAATGCGAGGATGGGCGCGCCGTTACCGGCCGCTCATCCTGTTACGCTGCGCGCTTGAGCGCCTCGGCCAGCCCCGCAAACAGCCCGCGTCCGTCGGTCGGGCCGACGCACGCTTCCACGTGGTTTTCCGGGTGCGGCATCATGCCGAGCACATTGCCCTTGTCGCTGACGATGCCGGCGATGGCGTTGATGGCGCCGTTGTGGTTCCAGTTCGGGTCGATCATGCCGTCGGGCGAGCAATAGCGGAAGATCACCCGGCCCTCGCCTTCCAGCTTGGCGATAGTCTCGCCGTCGGCGATGTAGTTGCCCTCGCCGTGCGCCACGGGCACGCGGATTACTTGGCCGGCATTGTAGCCGCACGTGAACGGCGTGTCGGAGCGCTCGACCCTTAAGAAGACCTCGTGGCAGATGAAGCGCAGGTTCTCGTTGCGCATCAGCACGCCGGGTAGCAGCCCGGCCTCGCACAGAATCTGGAAGCCATTGCAGACGCCGAGCACCAGCCCGCCTTTGGCGGCAAACGCACGCACCGCGTCCATCACCGGCGAGCGCGCCGCGATCGCCCCGCAGCGCAGGTAATCGCCGTAGGAAAAGCCGCCCGGGATCACCACTAGGTCGCAACCAGCGGGAAGCTTCGTGTCCGTATGCCAGACCATGGCCGGCTCGACGCCGGAAATGAGCTTGAGCGTGCGCGCCATGTCGCGCTCGCGATTGATGCCGGGGAAAACGAGGACGGCGGATTTCATCCCAGCACGTCCACCCGGTAGTTTTCGATCACGGTATTGGCGAGCAGCTTGTCGGCGGCCTGCTTGAGCAGAGTCTCGGCCTTGGCGCGGTCGGCGCCTTCCAGTTCGATGTCGAACACCTTGCCCTGGCGTACCGCGGTCACACCCTCGACCCCGAGCGAGCGCAGCGCGCCTTCGATCGCCTTGCCTTGCGGATCGAGAATGCCGGACTTCAGGGTGACGGTGACGCGGGCTTTCATCTTTGGCCGCTTATGCATGAGTCGCGGGCCATTTGCCCGCCTGTCCACGCCTAACCTAGAGACGCCGACGCCCGGCACAAGGCCGGGCGCAGGGTAATTCACATGACTGAACGCAAGAAAAGCCCGCGATTTGCCTAGCCTTTGACCAGCACCGGGCCGGCCCCGCGCGGTGGCTCGCCCTCGTTCATGATGCCGAGGCGCTTGGCGACTTCGGTATAGGCCTCCACCAGCCCGCCGAGGTCGCGGCGGAAGCGGTCCTTGTCGAGCTTGTCGTTGGTCTTGATGTCCCACAGCCGGCACGAGTTGGGGCTGATCTCGTCGGCGACGACGATACGCATGACATCGTTCTCCCACAGCCGGCCGCACTCCATCTTGAAGTCCACCAAGCGGATGCCGACGCCGAGGAACAGACCAGAGAGGAAATCATTGACGCGGATGGCCAGCGCCATGATGTCGTCGATCTCCTGCGGGCTCGCCCAGCCGAATGCGGTGATATGCTCTTCGGAAACCATCGGATCGTTGAGCGCGTCGTTCTTGTAGTAGAACTCGATGATCGAGCGCGGCAGCTGGGTGCCTTCATCGATGCCGAGACGCTGCGCGAGCGAGCCGGCCGCGACGTTGCGCACCACGATTTCGAGCGGAATGATTTCCACCTCGCGGATCAACTGCTCGCGCATGTTGAGGCGGCGGATGAAGTGGGTCGGCACCCCGATATCGTTGAGGTGCTGGAACACGTATTCGGAGATACGGTTGTTGAGGACGCCCTTGCCTTCGATCACCTCGTGCTTCTTGGCGTTGAAAGCGGTCGCGTCGTCCTTGAAATGCTGGATCAGCGTTCCCGGCTCCGGGCCTTCGTAGAGGACCTTCGCCTTGCCTTCATAGATTCGGCGACGGCGGCTCATGGGCGTGTACCGTGGTTTGTGAAAGTCCATCGGATTTGCCGTGGCTCCTGTTCGATAAAGTCCTAAAGATCCGCGGCGGCGGGACCGGACACGTCGCGGCGTGGCGCAAACGCTCCGGACACGAACGTCAACCTAGCCGATCGGTTTCGGCAGCACAATCGAGGTACCCCGCGGTTTTCCACTTCGCAATTCCGCCGCAAACCGAAGGCTGGATGTTGCCTTGACGCTTGGCTGGCGATATGCAAGCGAAGCGGCCTGTGTGTGCAAGTGGCCGGCCGGCCGCAAGCGGTGATTCGAAACAACGAGGGCGGGTATGGCGACGAGTTTCGACAAGCGCGAAGAAGGATTCGAGAAGAAATTCGCGCACGACGAGGAGTTGCGCTTCAAGGCCTTGGCCCGCCGCAACAAACTGCTGGGCCTGTGGGCCGCGGGGCTGCTCGGCAAGAGCGGCCCGGACGCGGACGCTTACGCCAGGGAGGTCGTGATCGCCGACCTGGAAGAAAACGGCGACGAGGACGTCGTGCGCAAGCTCAAGGCCGACCTCGAGGGCAAGGCCAGCGAACAGCAGATTCGCGCGCAAATGATCCAGTTGCTGGAGCAGGCGGTCGCGCAAGTCCAGAAGAGCGGCTGAGGTGGCCGCCTTCACGCTCGCCGGCCGCTTGCGCGCCGGCGAAATCGTTTATTCGGCCTGGTGCACGCTGGCCTCGCCGCTGGCGGCCGAGACGGTCGCGCGCGAAGGCTTCGCCGCGGTCGTGCTCGATGTCCAGCACGGACTATGGGACACCGCCGCGCTGATCGCCGGCGTCGGCGCGCTGCATCACGCAGGAGCCGCGCCGGTGGTGCGGGTGCCGCTCGAGGATTTCTCGTTTGTGAGCCGTGCGCTCGACTTCGGCGCCGAGGCGATCATCGCGCCGATGATCAACAGCGCGGCCGATGCCCGCCGCTTCGCGGCCGTCGCCAAGTTTCCCCCGCTCGGCGAGCGCTCTTACGGCCCGCAGCGCGCCGTGACGCTGCAAGGGCACAGCGGCGGCGTCGATTATTTGCGCGACGCTAATGACCAAACGCTGACGCTGGCGATGATCGAAACGCCCGCCGCACTCAACGACGTCAACGACATCGCCGCTACCGACGGCATCGACGCATTGTTCGTCGGGCCTTACGATTTGTCGACCGCGCTGTCGGCCGGCCGCGCGCAGGACGTGACCGCACCGGAAGTCGAGCGCGCCATCGACAAGATCTGCGCGGCGGCCAACAAGGCCGGCAAGATTCCCGGCATCTATTGCCGCGACGCCGCGCGTGCGCTGGCAATGGCCAAGCGCGGGTTCAAATTCATCACCATCGGCAGCGATCTCGCCATCATGCGCGAGGGCGCGGCGGGCATTTTGAAGGCGCTGCGCGGCTAGCCGGTCTTATTTCAACGTCACGCGGAAATTGAAATTGCCGGTGGCGTTGAAGCCTTCGCCCTGCTGACCGCCGAAATAGCGCGAGGTGCTCAGGTTGATCGATTCGATCCGGCATTGCGAGGCGATGGCGGCGCGCAGCACTTCGCATTCGCGCGCGGCACTTTCGTAGAGCCTGCGGCGCGCCTGCTCCTGCGCCTTGATTGAAGCCTCGCTGTCGTCGACGGTGCCGGGCACGAAAAACGTCACGCGCACCTGCACGCGCACGTCGCCGCCGTGCATCATGTTCGGGATCAACGTGCGTGCGGCAGGCTGTTGCGCCCCGGCGGTGCCGGCGGCCATTGCAACGGCCATGAGCGCGAGCGGTGCGGCCAGCATGATCTTGCGGAACATTCGCTGTCTCCTCGATTGCGGCGCAAGGCTAGTGGCTAAGAATTTCAGAACGGTTGTGGGCGTCGGCCAAGTCGCGGGCTACGGGTTTACTATTTGCAAAGCATGACGGAATGAGGGCCTGTGCGCCGTCATTCGGCCGCAAGCGCGGCAGCAAGCGTCTCGAGCGTTGCCGCAAGATCGCGCTCCGCCTCCGTCGCCCTCACCTCCACCACCCGGTAGCCGCGCTCGGCGAGATAAGCGCGCTTGTCGGCGCGGCCCGATTGCGCGTCGACGCTCTCGTCCGGCGGCACCAGGTCGATGACGCATTTAAGCGGGAACGAGACGAAATCGGTAATGTGCGGGCCGACCGGCACCTGCCGCTTGAAGCCGCGGCCGGCAAAGCGGCGGTCGTTGGTGAGCGCCTGCCACAGCATACGCTCGGCCTCGGTTGGATTGCGCCGCAGCAGCCGCGCCAGCCCGCGTGCCGGACTGCGCCCCTGCCGCCCACCGGAATTCTGCTCGGCGATCAAGGCGCGCAGGCGCACGGCTTCGTCGGCGTCGAGCACGCCGCCGCGCGCCGGCCCTTTTCTGCCTTGCGCGATCGCCATGAACACCCCGTGCAGCGTGCGCATGTCCTGCTGCGACGGCATCATGCGCGTGAAAATGTTGCGCAAGTTGATGCGCATGGTGGCGCGCTTTTCTTCCGGGCGAAAGAACTCGACCTTTTCCAGCTCGCGCTCCAGGTCCGCAAAGAAGGCGTCAAGCTGCTGCTTGGCGGCCGGCGGCGATTTCTCCGGCATGGTGAAGGGCAAGTCGCCGCCGCTGGCGATCTTGAACCATTCGTAAGCGACCACCGCCACCGCCTGCGCCAGATTGAGCGAGGCGAAAGCGGGATTGACCGGCAGCGTGACGATTGCGTCCGCGAGCGCGACCTCGTGGTTCTCCAGGCCGATACGCTCGCGCCCGAACACGATGGCGACGGTTTCGCCTGCGGCCACCCGCGGCGCCATCTCGCCGGCGGCGCTATCGGCGCCGATCACCGGCTTGGCCTGGTCGTGGCCGCGCGCGGTGGTGGCGAGTACGAACGTACAGTCGGCAATTGCGTCTGAGAGGCTGTCATAGAGCACGGCGGCGTCGAGCACGCGGTCGGCGCCCGAGGCCATCACGCGCGCCTTCTCGTTCGGCCAGCCTTGCAGCGGTTTCACTAGCCGCAAGCGCGCCAAGCCGAAATTGGCCATGGCGCGGGCGGCGGCGCCAATATTCTCGCCGAGCTGGGGCTCCACCAGCACCACGATCGGCGCCGGGGTCTCGATCCAGCGCTTGGTCTTGTCAGTTCCGGCGCCCGGCATGGAATACTCCTCAAGGACCGCCCGGGTCCCGCAGGCGCAGCCCCTGCCCAAGCCAACAGGGCACGTCAAGCCGCGCCGCGTCCTCCGGCGCCGGCGGGTATCTCGCATCTGCTAACAAGGCTTTCACCAGCGCAGTGCGGATGCTATAGGGCGCGCGCCGCACTCTCCGTCAGTCGAATTCCCGGTTGGCGGTGTCCGCGCCGAAAACAATTCATTTGAGGGCCCGCGGGAGAAGCCATTCCCCCGCGCCCATCGATGTTCAGTTTCCGCTCGGCCCAAACAAGCACGGCGACTAGAGGTGCAAGCATGCCAGATCTCGAAATCGTGTGGACAAAGGTCGACGAAGCCCCGGCGCTCGCGACCTATTCCCTGCTGCCGATCGTCGAAGCCTTCGTGGGCGCGGCGGGTATTTCCGTGAAGCTGAAGGACATCTCGCTGGCCGGTCGCATCCTCGCCAATTTCCCCGAGAAGCTCACCCCGGCGCAGCGAATTAACGACGAACTCGCCGAACTCGGCGCGCTCACGCTGAGGCCCGAGGCCAACATCATCAAGCTGCCCAACATCTCCGCCTCGATCCCGCAGCTCAAGGCCGCGATCAAGGAACTGCAAGACAAGGGCTACAACGTTCCGGACTATCCCGACAACCCCGCGACGGAAGCCGAGAAGGACATCAAGTCCCGCTACGCCAAGATTTTCGGCAGCGTCGTCAACCCGGTATTGCGCGAGGGCAATTCCGACCGCCGCGCGGCCGGCGCCGTCAAGCAATACGCCCGCAAAAATCCGCACAAGATGGCCGCCTGGAGTTCCAGCTCCAAATCGCATGTGGCCTACATGTCGGCCGGCGATTACTACGGCTCGGAAATTGCGACCACCCTCCCGTCGGCAACCAACGCCCGCATCGAGCTGGTCGGCGCCGACGGCAAGGTCACGGTGCTGAAGGCGAAAACACCGCTTGATGCCGGCGAGATCATCGACGCGGCGGTGATGAGCCGCAAGGCGCTGCGCGCCTTCTTTGCCGAGCAGATCGACGCCGCCAAGAAGGAAGGCGTGCTGTTCTCACTGCACGTGAAGGCGACCATGATGAAAATCGCCGATCCCATCGTGTTCGGCCATGTCGTTTCCGTATTCTTCAAAGACGTGATCGAGAAACATGCCGCCACGCTGAAGCGTCTCGGCGTCAATCTCAACAACGGCTTCGGCGATCTCTTAACGAAGATCGAGACGCTGCCGGAAGCCGAGAAAAAAGCGATCAAGGACGACATCGCGGCGGAGTACGCGAAACGGCCCGGCCTCGCCATGGTCAATTCCGACAAGGGCATCACGTGCCTGGACGTGCCCAGCGACGTGATCGTCGACGCTTCGATGCCGGCGATGATCCGCGAAGGCGGCCGCATGTGGGGTGCCGACGGCAAGCTGCACGACGTCATGGCCGTGATCCCGGATCGCGCCTACGCGACGTTGTATCAGGCGACCATCGAGGACTGTAAGGCCCACGGCGCGTTCGACCCCCGGACCATGGGTTCGGTTTCGAACGTGGGGTTGATGGCGCAGAAGGCCGAGGAATACGGCTCGCACGACAAGACGTTCGAAATTCCCGCGGACGGGACGGTCCGCGTCGTCGCCGATGACGGCAAGGTGCTGCTGGAGCGTCCGGTCGAGACCGGCGACATCTTCCGCATGTGCGAGGCCAAGGACGCGCCGATCCGGGATTGGGTCAAGCTCGGCGTGCGCCGCGCGCGCCTCACCGGCACCCCGGCGGTGTTCTGGCTTGACGCCAAGCGCGCGCATGACGCGCAGGTCATCGTCAAGGTTGAAAAATACCTGAAGGAGCAAGATACATCGGGGCTCGACATCCGCATTCTGCCGCCGGTCGAAGCGATCAAGTTTTCGCTCGAGCGCATCCGCAAGGGGCAGGACACGATCTCCGTCACCGGCAACGTGCTGCGCGACTATCTGACCGACCTGTTTCCGATCATGGAGCTCGGCACCTCGGCCAAGATGCTGTCGATCGTTCCGCTATTGGCGGGCGGCGGTCTTTTCGAGACCGGTGCGGGCGGCTCGGCGCCCAAGCACGTGCAGCAGTTCCAGGAAGAGGGCTATCTGCGCTGGGATTCGCTCGGCGAGTTCCTCGCCCTCGGCGCGTCGCTCGAACATCTGGCGCAGACCTACAAGAACGCCAAGGCGCAGGTTCTCGCCGAGACACTCGACACGGCCATCGCAAAGTTCCTCAAGTTCAACCGCAATCCTGCGCGCAAGGTCGGCAAAATCGACAATCGCGGCAGCCATTTCTACCTCGCCCTGTACTGGGCTCAGGCGCTGGCGGCGCAGACCAAGGACGCGGAGCTGCAAGCCCGCTTCAAGCCGCTGGCCGAGACACTCGCCAAGAACGAAGCCAAGGTCAACGCCGAACTGATCGGCGCGCAAGGCAAGCCGGTCGACGTCGGTGGTTACTACCTGCCGGACGATACCAAGGCATCGGCCGCGATGCGGCCGAGTGCCACGCTAAACGCCGCGATCGCCGCGCTCTGACACGGAGTCCGGCGGCGGCGGACGTCTCTGAGGCCATAAGTGGACGAGAATTTGAAGAAGGCGATGGGCTGATCACTCCCCTTTCGGGGAAAATAAAGTAACGCTACTTCTCCGCCGGCGCAATCTCCTCCGCCACGATGTCGCCCTTGCGGCCGATCACCTCGCGACCGACGCGCTTTTCCACCACGTCCTTGATGCGTTTGGCGATGCGCGGGTCGCGCTGCATCAGCGCGCGCAAATGCTGGGCGTCGAGCACCAGCAAATTCGTGCGGGTCGTGGCGACGGCGGTGGCGGAGCGGCGCGCGCGCCGCAGCACTGCCACCTCGCCGAAGAACTGGCCGACGCCGAGCCGCAGCCGCTCCTTCTTGAGCGCCACCTCGACTTCGCCGGAGGCGATGAAATACATCGAATGGGCTGGGTCGCCGGCGTGCACCACCACTTCGCCGGCCTCCGCCACGTGCGCGCGCAGCAGCCCCATGATGTCGGAGATGGCGGCGGCATCGAGCTCGGCGAACAGCGGCACGCGCGCGATCATGCCCCAGGTGACGATAAAGTTGCGGCGGTGAATCTGGTCGGCAAATGCAGTAGCGATGATGCCGACCGGCAACGCGATAACGATCAAGCCAAAAAAGATGGTGCAGGTAGCGATCAGTTTGCCGAGCCCCGTCACCGGCACCACATCACCATAACCGATGGTGCCGAGCGTGACGATCGCCCACCAAAAAGCTTCCGGAATGGTGCCGAGCTTGTCGGGCTGCACGCGACCTTCGGCGAGGTGCATCGCGGTGGCGGCCACCAGCGCGATGCCGAGCGTGATCACCAGGCAACCGATCAGTGCGCGGCGCTCGCGGTAGAGCACGTCGAGCAGCGAGCGCATGGCCGGCGAATAGCGCGTGATCTTGAAGAAGCGCACGATGCGGAACACCAGCACCACGCGAAAATCGGCCGGCAGCACCAACGCAAGCCAGAACGGCAGCACTGCGATCAGATCGACGAGGCCGGCGGGACTGAGCGCATATTTCAGGCGTGCGCGAACGGGATGCAAATGGCGGTGCGGCCCGTGCTCAACCGCAGCCCACAGGCGAAGCACGTATTCGCCGCTGAACACCACGAGCGAAAAGATTTCGATCGCGTCGAAGACAAGCGCATAATGCGCGTCGACCGCTGGTATCGATTGCAGCGCCACCGCCACCAGGTTGATGAGGATGAGCCCGATCAAGAAGCGGTCGACCCAAAGGCTCAGCTCGTCGCCCACCGGCCCCTGCTCGAGCACCAGATAGACACGCCGGCGCAGTTCCTTGATCTTGTCGCGAGCCATCGTGGCCTTCCTGCCGGAATCAGCTGTACTTATACAATGCTTTGCGGCCGCCGGTTTGCGCCCGGTCAAATGGCGCGCTCACTGCCCGCGGTCCCTTCGGCAAGCCGGCCCAACTCGGCGGCGCGCAAAGCGGCCACGCGCTGGGAAATCGCCTCTTCGGGCAGATCGAGCCCTTCGAGCAGCCGGGCGGCGAGCTGCAGGCTCGCCTCGACCGTTTCCGGGATCACGCCGACGGCGCCGAGCGCCATCAACCGTTCGGCATGCTGGCGATCGGAGGCGCGCGCGAACACCACCGCGCGCGGATTGATCTGCTTCGCTGCGGCGACCATGCGCTCGGCCGCCAGACCGTTGTTGACGGTCACCACGAAGGCGCGGGCGCGTTGTGCGCCGATCCGGGTAAGCAGCTCGGGCCGGCCGGCATCGCCGAAAAACACCGGGCGGTGCTCGATCCGCATGCGCCCGACCAGCTCGCCATTGGCGTCGAGCCCGACATAAGGCACGTTTTCGGCATCAAGTGTGCGCGCGATCAGGCGGCCGACCCGGCCGAACCCGCCGATGACGACGTGATTGTCGAGCTCGGCCAGATCCGGCCCGGGCGCGTGCTTGCCGTGGTCGGCGGCGTCGAGCCGTAGCGCGATCGCGCGCGCCGCGACCGCCATCAGCGGCGTCGCCAGCATGCTCAGGCCCACGACCGCGACCGCGCCGCCGGCGAAGCGCGGCGGCAGCAGGTTGCCGGCTTGCGCCACCCCGATCACCACGAAGCCGAATTCGCTGGCCTGCGCCAGCAGCAGCGCCACCTCGGCGGCCACCGCCCGCGGCACGCCGAAGCTGCGCGCGGCGCCGAACAAGATCGCCGCCTTGACGCTCATCAACAGCACGACCGCAAGCAGGATCCAGCCGGCGTCGCCGGCAACAGCGACGATGTCGATATTGGTGCCGACGCTGATGAAGAAGATGCCGAGCAGCAATCCCTTGAACGGCTCGAGATCGACCTCGATGTGGTGGCGCACCTCGCTGTCGCTGAGCAGCAGGCCGGCGAGGAAAGCGCCGAGCGCCACCGACAGGCCGGCCAGGCCGGTCGCCACCGCGAGCACCACCAGGATCAGCAAGCTGATCGCCATGATGAGGTCGCGGCTGCCGGTGCGCACGGCTGAGCGCAACAGCGGGCGCACGATGAAACGGCCAACCAGCATGATCGCGATCACGGCGACGAGCGCGCCGACGAAGGGCTCGACCAGCGCGCCGATGCCGCTCTTTCCGCCGCCGGCCAGGATGTCGACCACGATCAGGATCGGCACCACCATGAGGTCCTGGAACAGCAGCACCGACAGCGCGATGCGTCCGACCAGATTGGCGCTGCGATGCTGCTCGATCAAAAGCTGCATCACGATCGCGGTGGAGGACAGCGCCAGGCAGAGGCCGAGCACGATGCCGGCCGGCGGCAATGCCCCGGACAGGCGCACGCTTACGCCGATGGCGACGGTGGAGAGCAGGACTTGCACCAGCCCGACGCCGAGGACATAGCGCTTGAGCTGCCACAGCCGCTGCAATGACAGCTCGAGGCCGAGCAGGAACAACAAAGTGACGATGCCGAACTCGGCCAGCACCGCGCCTTGGCCGGAATCGTCGAAGGTGACGTAGCCCAGCCAGGGATAAGTGGTGGCGAGGCGGCCCAATCCGTGCGGCCCCAGCACCACGCCGGCGATCAGAAAGCCGAGCACGGTGCCGATGCGCGCGCGATGAAACAGCGGCACGATCACGCCGGCGACGACCAGGAAGATGATGAGGCCCTTCAGGCCTTCGGCGTGCAACACGGTTGGCGGCTCCGTCCTCGCCCGTCATCGCCGGGCTTGTTCCCGGCGATCCCGCTTCGGGACGCATAGCCCAATTCCGGCGCGGGGCTCTTGCGGTCGATCAAGGGGCCAATGCAGTCGTCCCCGCGAAAGCGGGGACCCAATAACCCCGGTTTGTCCGCATCATGAGCGCAAGGGTTACCGGGTCCCGGCTCGCGCTCGTAAACGCTTGCTTGGCCGGGACGACACCCCGGGGCACTCACCCCGCGAGCGCCGCTTCCACCGCTTTCAAGGCATCTTCGGCCTTGGAGCCGTCGGGACCGCCGGCCTGGGCCATGTCGGGACGGCCGCCGCCGCCCTTGCCGCCGAGCACGGCCGCGCCCTTCTTCACCAGGTCGACGGCGTTGAAGCGCTTGGTGAGATCTTCGGTCACGCCAACCACCATGCCGGCCTTGCCGTCCTCGCTCAGGCCGACGATGGCGACCACGCCGGAGCCGACCTGCTTTTTGCCTTCGTCGGCCAGGCTGCGCAGGTCCTTGAGCTCAATGCCGGTGACGGTGCGCGCGATCAATTTCACGCCGTTGACCTGGCGCACGTCGGAAGCCTCGCCCGCCGTTTTGCCGCCGCCGCCCATGGCCAATTTCTTGCGCGCGTCGGTCAGTTCGCGCTCGAGCTTCTTGCGCTCGTCGAGCAGCGCGGCGACGCGCGCCGGCATATCTTCCAGTGGAACTTTTAGTTCCGCAGCCGCCACTTTAGCGACTTGAACCTGTTTCTCAGCGGCCTTGCGTGCGGCCCGGCCGGTCAGCGCCTCCAGGCGGCGGACACCGGCGGCGACGCCGGAGTCGGACAGGCCGCTGATCAGGCCGATATCACCAGTGCGCTTGACGTGGGTGCCGCCGCACAATTCCACCGACCAGCCGAGCGTGTTGCCCGAGCCCTCGCCCATGGCCACCACGCGTACCTCGTCGCCGTATTTTTCGCCGAACAGCGCGCGCGCGCCGGAGGCGCGGGCATAATCGAGCGCCATCAGGCGCGTGGTCACGGCTGAATTCTGCAAGACGATGTCGTTGGCGATATCTTCCACGCGCCCGATCTCTTCCACCGTCATTGGCTTGGGATGGGAGAAGTCGAAGCGCAACCGGTCGGGCGCGACCAAGGACCCCTTCTGCGCCACGTGATCGCCCAGCACTTGGCGCAGCGCCTCGTGCAACAGATGCGTGGCGGAATGATTCTGCCGGATGGCGGCGCGGCGCGCGTGATCGACTTCCAACAAGAGCGGGTCGCCGACCCGCACCGTGCCCTTCCGCACCGTGACGAAATGCGCGAACAGGTCGCCGGCCTTCTTCTGGGTGTCGGTGACCGCAAGGCTTAACCCCTCGCGCCGCATCTCGCCCTCGTCACCGACCTGGCCGCCGCTTTCACCGTAGAACGGCGTCTGGTTGACCAGCACCGCGCCGCTCTCGCCTTTCTTGAGCTCGGCCACTTCCTTGCCGTCGCGCACCAGGCCGACGACGATGCCTTCGGCGCTCTCGGTTTCGTAACCGAGGAATTCGGTGGCGCCCAGCTTTTCGCGCAACGCGAACCAGACGGTTTCCTGCGCCGCCTCGCCCGAGCCCGCCCACGAGGCGCGCGCCTTGGCGCGCTGACGCTCCATGGCATCCTCAAAACTTGCAAGATCGACCGAGATGCCGCGCGACTTCAGCGCGTCCTGCGTCAGGTCGAGCGGGAAGCCATAGGTGTCGTAGAGTGTGAAGGCGGTCTCGCCGTCGAACATCGCGCCTTTTTTCAAGCCCGCGCTCTTCTCGTCGAGGATGGCAAGCCCGCGCACCAGCGTGGCGCGGAAGCGCGTCTCTTCCAGCTTGAGCGTTTCGACGATCAGCGCCTCGGCGCGGATCAGTTCCGGATAGGCCTGGCCCATCTCGCGGGTGAGCGCCGGCACCAACTTCCACATCAGCGGGTCCTTGGCGCCGAGCAGTTCGGCGTGGCGCATGGCGCGCCGCATGATGCGGCGCAGCACGTAGCCGCGGCCTTCGTTGGAGGGCAGCACGCCGTCGGCGATCAGGAAGGCGGACGCGCGCAGGTGATCGGCGATCACGCGGTGCGAAGCCTTGTGCGGGCCGTTGGAATCGACGCCGGTCAATTCGGCGATGACGCGGATCAGGGTCGCGAACAAATCGATGGCGTAATTGTCGTGGGTGCCCTGCAGGACGGCGGCGATACGCTCCAGCCCCATGCCGGTGTCGATCGAGGGGCGCGGAAGATCGACGCGCGTGCCGTCCTCGCGCTGCTCGTACTGCATGAAGACGAGATTCCAGATCTCGATGAAGCGGTCGCCCTCGGCGTCGGCCGAGCCGGGCGGGCCGCCGGGAATGTGCGAGCCGTGGTCGTAGAAAATCTCCGCGCAGGGGCCGCAGGGGCCGGTCTCGCCCATGGACCAGAAATTGTCGGCGCCGGCGATGCGCAGAATTTTCGACTCCGGCAGGCCGGTGATCTTCTTCGACAGGTTGAAGGCGTCGTCGTCGTCGACATAGACGGTGATCAGCAGCTTGTCCTTGGGCAGCGCGTATTCCTTGGTGCACAGGTTCCAGGACAATTCGATGGCGCGCTCCTTGAAGTAGTCGCCGAAGGAGAAGTTGCCGAGCATCTCGAAGAAGGTGTGGTGGCGCGCGGTGTAGCCGACATTGTCGAGGTCGTTGTGCTTGCCGCCGGCGCGCACGCATTTCTGCGCGGTAACCGCGCGCGAGTAAGGCCGCGTCTCCAGGCCGGTGAACACGTTCTTGAACTGCACCATGCCGGCGTTGGTGAACATCAGCGTGGGGTCGTTGCGCGGCACCAGCGGGCTCGACGCCACGACCTGGTGGTCGTTGCGCGCGAAGTAATCCAGAAAGCCTTTGCGGATGTCGTTGACGCCGCTCATCGCTTTTGCCGCTCGCTGCCATCCCGTTTGGGTCGGTCCGGAAAGGCTAAATCCCCGTCCGGCTTGATGTTTTCAGGGGCTATTTAGCGATGGGGGGTCCTTAAGTCCAGGAAGGCGGGGCTGCCACCCCCAAAGTGTCATGCCCCACGAAGGCGGGGCATCCAGTCATCACGGACATGCGGGGGGCGACTGGATCGCCCGCCGGAGCCTGTGCTCGGGCCGGCGAAGCCGGACCCGAGTGCGGGCGATGACAGGCGAAAACTTGGCGCCGCCCCCAAACGCGCGATCGCCCCCGTCCTCGGTGGCGGCCGCTTTACGCAGCCGGGTGCCGACGGGGGCGATACGCGGGACGCGTCTGTTAAGACCGGTGCGGCCTCACCGGGTCGCTTTGCTCTTCTTGTTGCTCGTCTTGGCCTTGGTCTTGGCCTTGGTCTTCGGCTTGGTCGCCGCCGTGGATTTTGCCTTTGCAGTCGTATCCGGCGTGGTCCCATCCCTGGCGTGCTTCTCCTTGGCTCTTTCCTTTGCTCTTTCTCTGGCGTTCTTGCGCTTTTCAGGCTTCGGGCGAACGGTCACAAGACCATCGCCTTCGCGCGGGACAGCTGTCACCTCAGCCGCCATTCGTTTCGTGGTCACGGCGGCAAGCGCGATCACGGAGCTTGGCGCATCCTCGGGCATTGCAGCATCGGGATTGGCCGGCTTGGGCTGTACAGGCGGCGGTTGTCTATCCGCTTGCGGCGCTTCTTGCGGCGCTTCTTGCCGCTCCTCTTGCCGCTCCTGCGCCGGTCCTTGCCGAGGGGCGTCACCCGCCTCGCCGTGACCGGCACCGGGCGCTAGCTCAGAATCGCTAGCGGCCGGCGTGCCCGCATCCTTTCAAGCCTCGGCGGCCGCATCGCCCTCCTCGTCGTCATCCTTTTCCACTTCGCCCTGCAGGATCGCTTCCGCGATCAGGCCGGCGTTCTGGCGCACCTGCGCCTCGATCTTGTTGGCGACGTCGGGATTGTCTTTCAGGAACTGCTTGGCGTTCTCCCTGCCCTGCCCGATGCGCTGACTGTCATAGGAGAACCAGGAGCCGGACTTCTCCACCACGCCGGCCTTGACGCCGAGGTCGATCAATTCTCCGACCTTGGAAACGCCTTCGCCGTACATGATGTCGAACTCGACCTGCTTGAACGGCGGCGCCAGCTTGTTCTTGACCACCTTGACGCGGGTCTGGTTGCCGACCACCTCGTCGCGCTCCTTGATGGCGCCGATGCGGCGGATGTCGAGGCGCACCGAGGCGTAGAATTTCAGCGCATTGCCGCCGCTCGTGGTTTCCGGCGAGCCGTACATCACGCCGATCTTCATGCGGATCTGGTTGATGAACACCACCATGGTGCGCGATTTCGAAATCGAGGACGTGAGCTTGCGCAGCGCCTGGCTCATCAGCCGCGCCTGCGAACCCGGCTGCACGTCGCCCATCTCGCCTTCCAGCTCCGCGCGCGGCACCAGCGCTGCCACCGAATCCACCACCAGCACGTCGATGGCACCAGAGCGCACCAGCGTGTCGGCGATTTCCAGCGCCTGCTCGCCGGTATCCGGCTGCGAGATCAACAGGTCGTCGACATTGACCCCGAGCTTGCGGGCATAGACCGGATCGAGCGCGTGCTCGGCGTCGACGAAGGCGCAGATGCCGCCAAGCTTCTGGGCTTCGGCGACGGTGTGCAAAGCGAGCGTGGTCTTGCCGGAGGATTCCGGCCCGTAGATTTCCACCACCCGGCCGCGCGGCAGGCCGCCGACCCCGAGCGCGATATCGAGCCCGAGCGAGCCGGTGGAAATGGCTTCGACGTCCATCGACTTGTCGTTCTTGCCAAGCCGCATGATCGAGCCCTTGCCGAACTGGCGCTCGATCTGGCTGAGGGCCGCGGACAGGGCCTTCGACTTGTCCATGGAGGATCCTTCGACGACACGCAGGGCAGGCTGACTCATGGTGTGCGCTCCTTATGGCGGGGATTCGACCCTCCGACAACGCAGGCCACCTTTTGGCCTACCTGCCGGAATCGACTGGAAGCAGCACTGTACACTGTTTGTTCTCAGTTCGCAATATGTTCTTTTGGGGGGTTTTAGCCCCCGGCGCGCTAGCCGAGCAAAGGGGGCCTGGAATAAGGAGAGGCCGCCTTCCCAGAGCTGAAAACCAGGGAAAAGCGGCCTCGCAATCGGCTTCAAGTATCTCGGGGCTCGTCTAAGCGGTAGGACACCCGCCCGTACAAGTGAGGAAATGTCGGTCCAAATCCGACGCCCCGAACCATCAAACCTAGTGGACCGACACCGTTGGAAGGGGTGCCGGTCCGGATCAAAACCCCGGGATTGAGCCCCGAAGCAATGACCACTCAGGACTAATATAGCAAATTCAACGCTGTTTTTCTAAAGTCACCGCTTCGGGCCTTTCCAAGACATGGATTGAGCCCATGAACATCCTTCCCCGCGAAAAGCAAATCGAAATCATTGCCGCCCTCTGTGAAGGCCTCGGCGTACGCGCTATGACCCGTATAACCGGCGTCAATCGCGATACGGTCGCCGGCCTTGCGCTTAAAGTCGGGCGCGGCTGCTGCCGAACTGCACGACCGCATGATGGTCGGCCTGCGGCGTTCACCGGCTCGAACTAGACGAGCTATGGACCTTCGTCGGCAAAAAGCAAAAGCGCGTCGGCAAGAATGAATTAGCTGCTGCAGCCGTGGGCGACCAATACACCTATCATTGGCTTGGCCGCTTCCAGAAGCGCCATCGTCTCCTATCGCATCGGCAAGCGCGACAGCGGCAACACGGACGATTTCATCGCACGACCTACGCCAGCGCGTGATCGGCTCGCCGGAGATTTCGACGGACGGGTTCACTGCCATATCACGGGGCGTAGGTACTGGCCCCTTCGACCGCTCCCGGATCGAGGTAGCCCCTTTTTGAAATTGTGAGTGGTCCTTTTTAGGTCTCGGTAAGAGGCGCGGAATAGCCTGATACCGTTCCGGGCTTTTAGGTTGTCTGAGCCTGGGGCAACAGGGAGGCCCCAGAGCCGACACGCTCTGGGGCTTCTTTCCCTCGTCGGACGGCGACACGGGGCACTGGCCTGTTTTGACCCTCGTGGCCTCGTTTGAAACTGGGCGTCGCCTCATCCGATCGGCGCGCGCGTATCGTCCAGTTGAGAGGTCACGATTAATTCAGACCGCGACCAACGCAAGAGCCGCACGCTCTTTGCTATAATTTAGCGATATCAGCACGTTAATTTATGCGGCGTATGCGCGGGTGCCGCAATTTTGGCCGACTGGCGCCGCCATGTGTCCCGCATGCATGCCAGCCAGATTTTATCGCTGACCGTGGCTTTTACTGCCGGCATAAGCTTGCTGCCGGTGCTGCATTGGATCAACGACCTGTGGCTCGCCGCCATGGCGAAGATATTCGAACCGTTCGACGACTTATTTGATCAGGACGAAGATTGAGGCCGCCTCAACTGGCGCGCCCTTCATTTTAACGCCGAGTACGGTGCCCGCTTTCGCCCCCATTGGAATCGAGACGGCCCTCCTCTCCCTATGAGGCCGTTTTGGCCTATTCGCGCGGAGATTGCAGCTCTGCGTTTCCTGCAACACCGGTTGAGCAATCGTTAGCACTTGCAGCGATAGATACCCGCCCAAGTGATCCCGATGTCTGAGTGATCCCGATGTCTGAGCCCCGGCTGGCTTAAACGCGTCACTCCGGCCAGCCGGGGATCACCGCCGCGGTGCAAAATGATGATTTCCTGCACGCCCGAACAATGCGCGCTCTGCAAATTGATCCCTGGCTCCGGCGAATGCCTGCGGAAACAGGCGTGGAAGTTTTTGCGCCTGTCAAAAACGGCGTTCAGCAGCGGCGTTCATGAGGCCCTGGAAAAGCTCAGTTTCGAATTGATAGACGAAGCGCGCGCCATCGAGAAAGCGCGCGCCATACCGCCGGCGCCAGCAGAATAAATCCGCCTCGGTTGGCAGACCAGTCCTTGCCACAATTGACTAAATTGCAGCGAAAACCGTCGAAAAATATTCACTTCTCGCGGGCAAGCTCAGCGCCGATCGCCGACAATTGCGGGTTTGCGTCATGTCCGTATCCACAACCGACACCTTTCTGCAGCTCGCCAAGCAGCAGCATTCGCAAATCGATATCAACTCCAGCTTGATCCGGGCGATTACCGAACTCGCCCGCGAAATGAAGCGCATGGAAAACGAGATTCACAGCCTGCGGCGGAATATCCAGATGAGCCGGCGCTTCTGACATTGCCGCCGGCCGCCGCCACCGGCCTCGCCCAGCGCCCGCAACCGGGTCTTGCGGCAGCCTCCCCGTCCCGGACCACCACAATCTGACCCTTCCCTGCGTACGCGCCCGGCAAGCCCGGCGCGCGCATCACCGCCATTTCGCGCGTCCGCCGGTTGACTGATACCGCGTAGGGCCCACACTGGCCGCAAGCCGTCATAAAAAAGGGGGAAAACCAATGCGGGTTGCAACGGTCGCTATCGCCTGCCTCATGTCGCTCACGCTGGCAGGCTGCTTCGAAGGATCACCCGGGCCGCAAGGCCCCAAAGGAGAGCAAGGCGCCAAAGGCGCCGCC
Organism: uncultured Alphaproteobacteria bacterium; assembly: GCA_963773115.1. Classification (GTDB taxonomy): domain Bacteria; phylum Pseudomonadota; class Alphaproteobacteria; order Rhizobiales; family Xanthobacteraceae; genus Pseudolabrys. The sequence goes on from CAVYZZ010000004.1 coordinate 197,498, forward strand.
GGCGCGCAAGGCGCAGCCGGCCCTCAGGGCGAGCGCGGCCCGCCCGGTCCACAAGGCATGGCCGGACCGGCGGGGCCCGCGGGACCCGCAGGCGCGCCTGGTCCGGCTGGACCCGCCGGACCTGCGGGCGCGCCGGGCAAGTCCGCCGCCGCCCCGCTGCGCATAGAGAGCAGTCCGACGCGGATTTCCTGTGGCGCCGACGAGGCGCTGATCAGCGCCTATTGCTCCAATCCGAAAACGCCGATCCGGCAGACCCCGCAGATCACGCCGCCGCGCACGGCGCAATGCGTCACGCCCGGCCAGCCGGAAACGGTGGTGGTGATCACCTGCGCCAAGCTGTGAGGGGCGGCCGCCGCGCGCGGTCCCGGCCCCGCGCGGCGCGTTTACCTTATCCGGCCATCGGGCGTTGCCATGCCTGCCCGAGAGCCTAGGCTCGACCCCGGCCCGGTGGCGGAATGGCTGTCGACGCGGGGACGGGGCACCGTCCCTTATCCTGGTTCAATTCCAGGCCGGGCCTCCACAATCTAAAGTGGTTAATTTAATATTATGCTACTTTTTGGCGGTCGTGGCAGGTTGTCCGCCTAGTTCGTCAATCCAATCCTCAAGCTCTAGCGCTTCACAGTCCATCTCTTCGTAGACCGCGACTTGTGTCGAAGATGTCAGAATACGGTATCCGTTTGTCGAAGCGATGGAAGCGGTAATGAGCTCTACGTTGTCATCATACGCACCGCGCGGGAAACCTGAATTTAGCTTGTCAGCAATACTAGCTGCACCAACGTAGTACGCCCGCTTCATATTAATCCGTCTGGAGACAAAAGGCTTAAGCGCCTTAGCTTCCTCTCCATACAATTCCTCGAACTCCTGCCATGCGCATACTGGTACGCCAATAGTACCGCCCTTGAGGTGATCGAGAAGTATACCCCTGAGATTAGCCGAAGCAGTCGCAATGCCATGCAGGCCGTCTGTGTCCACGATGCATGAACACTGCGACGGAGAATCAGTCATCGTCGAGCTCTAATGTTTGGAGCTCGTTCGCGGCTATCGATTTCGCGAAATCGAAGTAGGCGCGTTGGTATTTCGGTTTGAGACCGGTCGTACGATAAAGATTTACTTCTGTAATGAGACCTTCGCGAAGCAGTCTGTCGAAGGTCCGAGCAAAACGGAAGCCGTATTTAGCAAGCTTTACCTTTTCTTGCGGAGGAGGCTTGCCATCCGGCGGCCCTCCACCTTTTTCGAAATAATCAGGGTTGCTGTTGTGAACAATCGCCTTCCATCTCTCGTAGCTCCCCGGCTTATAAAGACGTAGCTGCTCAAGCCGAAGAACCGTCGCCTCTTGACTGATTTTTAGCTTACGCGAGGCCCAACGTACGTCCTCATAATCAGGGCTGCTTGTAACCGGTGATCGTAATAGTGAACTGACGTACGCGTCTGGCACAAGGAACGCTCCGGCAAAGCGATTGCAGAGCCGCTCGGTTGCATTTTCTCGTACAAACGGGTCAGAGATTCCACTCTTGCGCATGAGCACGTGCGCAAGTTCATGAATAAGCGTGAAAAGGCGACGACCACGTGTTTGTCTTTTTGTGTTGACTACGATGACAGGATACTTCGGATGTGAAAGACAGAAACCACTTCCGTCCTGCTCCGGAAACGTCTCGTGCAGTACGAATATCCCCTTGTCCTCGATGCGCTTACGGCAAATGATATAAAAAGCTCGCGCGTCTTTGGCATCGGCCTGATCCTGTATCGTAATGTTGAAATACTGCCGCGCCAGAATTGCGAACGCGTCGACTTCGTCATTTTTGGTCGCCGTGAAACTGGGAAGGCCCGAAACGATTTCGCTGTCTTGCTCCGCCGCCCTTTGCACACCCTCGGCGAACTGGATCGCCTGAATGGTTTCCCGCGATTTGGCCTTCGGAGCCGGATTAGCCGACCGAAAGTCGGGAATCACCTCATGAAGCGCAGGGCTTCGCTTCATAAAAAACACGAATGGCGGAAGCGACAGCTCCTTCGCTATACTGTTTAGCAGCCCCTGCCTTGGTTCGGGGTCGCGGCGCAATTCACGTTCGAGAGCCGAGATATTGACGCCGAGACGCTGTGAGAGCTGGTTCTGTGTAAGCGAGCGGGCCTTAAGAGCCTCACGTAGAATGTTGGGATTGTAGGCCACGAATCGTCCCCTCGATCGAACGGCTTTCAAATGAAATATGGAGATTTTTCAAGTTTGGTGCAACTTGGGGTAGGCCTCCATTTGGGGACCGCCCTACTGCAGCTCTATGGCGAGATAGGTGTACAGCCCCTTGTACGCACCATCGCACGGACAAGAAGTCTGTTTGCCGCGCCAGAAGCCGAGAGGCCGCCGAAGGCGACAGAAGAGGCTCTAGATCGCTTGGAGAACAGATTCGAAATTTTCAAGATCCGGCTATTCAACGAATACAAGAAATACATAGTTGCCAACTCGTGCGTTGCAGTAGCGCTCGCTGCGGTGCTCGTTTTGATCGCCTTCTTCGCTGATACAAAGGTTGACAACGGGATGGATTGGGCGATCACACTGATAGTGTTCTTCTCGTTGTTCCCGGCCCCTATCACCCTCGCTGTCCTCTGGTGGGATGCCGGACGCCTTGTAAAACCCATGAAAAAAGAAGCTGATGAGCTTGAGAGGCGGGCGTTAGCTGGTCAGTAGCTAGTCCCGACTTTCGAGCGCGCGCATAATTTTACTCGGAGTCGTGTTCAGCGCTTTTGCCAGCTTGAACAGAATAACAATCGTCGGAGACTTCAGTCCGCGTTCTATCTGACTGACGTAAGTTCGATGAATAGACGACAGGTCAGCCAATTCCTCCTGCGATATCTCAGCGGATTTTCTGAGATCGCTGATTATTTTCCCAAAAGCGCCATTTACGTCCTTCACCCATCAATAATGTTGACTTGAATACTAAAGTGCTACAGACTATAGTATTCAAGATGCCTTTCGGTACGACAATGAATGAAGGCAACGGGTTTGGGCGTAGAAGCAGCGTGATTGAAACGAATCCCATTCCGCGTCGTCGCCTGACGTCAGTCAAAAGCGCCTGTATTTACGGCTGCTTCGCGCGCACGAAATGCTACCGTCTCATCAGCGCGGGCCACATCCGAGCCTACAAGTTTGGCAGTAGGACTCTCATCGACCTCAACAGCATCGACGAATTGCACGAAGCGTTGCCACTCATCAGAAACATCCGCGGGCGGTTGCGGGCATCAGAGGACGTAAAAAATTAGCATTTTTATTTTACGGTATTTTTAACGGTAGCTGTGCGGCCGGTTTAAAAATTCGTCGCGTTATCATGATGTTAGGGGCCAGTTCAATTACAGGCCGGGCCTCCAATTTTCCCCTAATTGCCGCCCGGAAACCCATTATTCGGCATCGCCAGCGCATGTTGACGCTGCGTCAACCCCGGCGCGCGCAACCCCTGCAGGCCATGGCCGCTCCAGCCGAATTCGTGCCCTGCCCGAAGTGCCGCGTTGGCATGACCTTTGTGACGGTCACGCCGCATCCGGTGGTGCCGGCCATGCAGCGCAACACCTTTGTCTGCTTCGTCTGCAATCAAACCCGCACCTATATGCTGCCGGTCGCCGCGCCCGAAGCCGCGACCCCAGCCGCAGCGAAATAAGCCACCCGCCGCCGCGCAGCCGGGCACTTCGCAAAGCGACCGAACCCGGTTAACATTCAAAAATCGATATGGGTAACGGAGCGCGCGCCATGGACCGGGCGGTGGCTCGTTTGAACATCGAACATTATCGGCGCTTGCTCGCCAATGAAACCGACGAAGCGCGCCGGCAAACCGTCCTGCGGTTGCTGGCCGAGGAAGAGGCCAAGCTCGCCGATCCAAAACCCACGGACAAGCCCACGAAAACGAAACGCACCCTGCCCTAGCGGCCGTCCGGCCAATCGCGCCAATGGGTCGGGTGCACGTCCAGCCGTTCCCTGTTTTCTGCTTTCATCCAGCCGTCGAGGATCCGCCGGCACGCGAACACCAAGGCGTGCGGCCCGTCCTCATCGATGACCGCGATTTCAAGATCGCGGTCGAATGGCGCGGTCGATATGCGCTCCCACATGGCGCGTCAGTCTGCGCGGCATCGGCAATCCGGCATTGAGATAGATCAGAAGAATTCATGCCGCCTGCGCAGGATTCCGGCCGGGCGGGCCGGCACCGGCATTGATCTGGATCAACCACCATGCACCGGAAACCATCGAAAATTTTTCGATGACAGCCCGCCGACGCCTTCTCGTCCGCCCCTGCCCGCTTTGCGGCGTCGCCATGCAGGCGAGCAAGTCGCGGGACGATCTTGCAGACGTCGACACCTTCCGGTGCCTGACCTGCCAGACCACGATCAGCGAGCGGAAGTCGGCCCCGTCCGGCGAGAACGGAACCTGCTAGGGCGCAAGCCGCGGGCCTGGATTACGGACCGGGCGGCGGACGAACGGCAGTGGAACTTTGCCCCCTGAAGATTGTTGCAGGTTCCATAAAAAAATCAGGAACCCTTCGCCGCATTGGGCGTTCGGATTGCGTGCGGCAGCCATCCCCGACGGTTGTGGCCCGTAATGTGGGGGTAACCATGAAATCGACCATCACGAAACGCTCCGTTGTTATAGGTGGGCATAAGACCAGCGTGAGCCTGGAGGAGCCCTTTTGGAACGCGGTGCGCGACATCGCCGGCGCCCAGGAGATGAGCGTCTCCAGCCTCCTGCGCCAAATCGATCTTGCCCGGCACAACAGCAATCTGTCGTCGGCCATCCGCGTCTTCGTGCTGGAAAGCATGCGCACGCACCAGACTGCGATGGCCCACAGCGCCGGAACGAGCGCACGCGAAAGCGTGTCCTGGCGGCCCGACCTCGGTCCGGTGTGACGACTAGGCCCGCAGACCGTCCTGGCATTTCGCCGGTGCATTGCTAGCGCCGGCGTTCCTCGACAAGCGGGAGCGCCGAACCGTCCGACGCGGTTGCTGCAAGGCCGGCACCGATTGCCCGCTGCAATCCGTGGCGCGCGCCATCAGCCGCGGCGCCTTTGCCAATAACATCCGCAAGCGTCCGCAGCCCTGACCGGCGACTCGCCGGCGCATTGACGAGCCGGCGGAATCCGGCCGCGCGCAGCCGGCATTTGCCTCCCTGCAACGCAACAGGTATTGTTGCAGTGCAAAAAGTTGCGTTTGCGTCATCAGCGCGCCGCAAGCCGGGCGGCGCGAAAGTGAGTGTCATGTTCAAGGCAGTAGTGGCGTTGCGTAAATGGGCGGCAAAACCGGCCGTGAAATATCCGCTGATCGCGGTCGCCACCGTGTTGTGGCTGATCGGGTTGGCCGATCAGATTCCCGATCCGGTGCAAACCGCCAAATATGTCGGGTTGTCGATTCTGATCGCGGCGGTCGCGTCGGTCTGAGCTACGCCGCCGCGGCGGACGCGCACACGATCAGGCGACGGACGCGTTTGCGGCGGGATCGCGCTCGACCATGATCCACACCCCGCCCCGGGCCGCCGACTGCACGCGGATGCGCAAGTCGCGCGTGGGATCGGCGAAGTCGCCCGACCAGCCGAACTCAAGATCGACGGGCCCGGCTTCTTCCTGCGCGCGCATGATGCGGCCGCGGAAATCGTCGCTGCCCAAGCAGCGCGACAATTCGAACAGATTCTGTCCGAGTGGCAGCTTGCCATAGCCGGACTGGCGCGCCTCGGTCTGGCTGTAGAACAGCACGGTGCCTTTGGGGTCGAGCAGGATGACGCCGAACGGCAACTGGTCGAGCTCGGATTGGCTGAGTTGCTCGATGCGGCGCGCGAGATCGGGCGCATCGAAGTTGACCGTTGGCGCGCTTGCCATGAGCCTTCCCCTTTCGTGAGTTTGTTATCCGCGTTTTTTCTTGCTTCCCGGCGTCGCGTCACACAGCGACCCGCCGAGGCTGACAGCGCCGCCCTGAGTCGGCAAGGGTGAATTGCGGCGGCCGGTCCGAATGGTTGGGTATCAAACCACATGGCGGACGCGGCAATACTTTGCGCGCAAAGCAACTTGCGCGTGTCGGGCCGCATGGGACGCCTGGCGGGCCGGCGCCCGCCCTATCCCAGATTCAGCTCTTTGAAAAAATCATTGCCCTTGTCGTCGATGACGATGAAGGCGGGGAAGTCCTCGACCTCGATGCGCCAGATCGCCTCCATGCCGAATTCGGGATACTCCTGCACCTCGACCTTCTTGATGCACAGTTCGGCGAGCTTGGCGGCCGAGCCGCCGATGGAAGCGAGATAAAAGCCGCCGTGCTTTTTGCAGGCGTCGCGCACCTGCGCCGAGCGGTTGCCCTTGGCGAGCGAGATCATGGAGGCGCCCTCGGCCTGGAACTGCTCGATATAGCTATCCATGCGCCCCGCCGTGGTCGGCCCGAAGGCGCCGGAGGCATAGCCTTCCGGGGTCTTGGCGGGACCGGCGTAATAGATCGGGTGGTTCTTGAAATAGTCGGGCAGGCCCAGCCCCTCCTCCAGCCGTTCGCGCAGTTTCGCGTGCGCGAGATCGCGCGCCACGATCATCGGCCCCGTCAACGACAGCCGCGTCTTCGGCGGATATTTGGACAACTGCGCGAGAATCTCCTTCATCGGCCGGTTGAGATCGACCTTGACGACGTCGCCGCCAAGCTTTTCCTGATCGACCTCGGGCAGATATTGCGCCGGGTGCTGCTCGAGCTGTTCCAGGAACACGCCGTCGCGGGTGATCTTGGCCATCGCCTGGCGGTCGGCGGCGCAGGACACGCCCAGCCCGATCGGCAATGAGGCGCCGTGGCGCGGCAGCCGGATCACGCGCACGTCGTGGCAGAAATATTTGCCGCCGAACTGCGCGCCGACGCCGGTCGCCTGCGTCATCTTCAGCACCTCCGCCTCCATGTTGAGATCGCGGAAGGCGTGGCCGTCCTCCGAGCCTTCGGTCGGCAGCGTGTCATAATAATGCGTGGAGGCGAGCTTCACCGTCTTCATGGTCAGCTCGGCGCTCGTCCCGCCGATGACGATCGCCAGATGATAGGGCGGGCACGCCGCGGTGCCCAGCGTGAGCACCTTCTCCTTCAGGAACGCCAGCATCCGTTCATGCGTGAGGATCGAGGGGGTGGCCTGGAACAGGAAGGCCTTGTTGGCCGAGCCGCCGCCCTTGGCGATGAACAGGAACTTGTAGGCGGCTTCGTTTTCTCCTTGGCCCTCCGCGTAGATCTCCACCTGCGCCGGCATGTTGTTGCGCGTGTTGCGCTCCTCGAACATGGAGAGCGGCGCCAGCTGCGAATAGCGCAGGTTCTTTTTCAGATAGGAGTTGCGCGCGCCCTCGGCCAGCGCGCCCTCGTCGGAACCGTCGGTGAACACCAGGCGGCCCTTCTTGCCCATGATGATCGCCGTGCCGGTGTCCTGGCACATGGGCAGCACGCCGCCGGCGGCGATGTTGGCGTTCTTGAGGAAATCATAGGCGACGAACTTGTCGTTGCTGGAGGCCTCGGGATCGTCGAGGATGTTGCGCAGCTGCTTCAGATGCGCCGGGCGCAGCAGATGATTGATGTCGGTGAAGGCGGCTTCCGCCAACGCGCGCAGGGTCTCGTGCGCGATCACCAGCATGTCCTGGCCCATGACCTTCTCGACCTTGACGCCGCCGATATCGAGCTTGCGGTAAGGCGTCTCGTCGGGCCCGAGCGGGAACAGGGGCGTGTGGTGATAGGGCGGCGTGGTGGGGGGTGTGACGGGGGCGTTCATGGGAGCCTCGTACTACGGGATTTGGCAACTATTTAACGCTCTTGGCCGGCCCTGTCCCAATCCCATTTCGGCGGTTTTAACCGTGGGTTGAAGTGTTAATCTATCGAAACGCGGGCATAGTTCCGACACTAGGCGACGGTCATGCGCAAGTTCTTTTTCGGCCTCGGTATTGTGACGGCCATTGTCATCGTCGTCCTCTCCATCGCCTTTGGCATTCTGGCTTGGCAAGGCTCCGAACTGGACAAGGAGAGTACGGCCTTTGGCGATGAAAGCGTACTCGCTATCGCGAAGGATTGGTCGGTAGACGAGCTGTGGAAGCGTGCTAGCTCCAAGTTGCGCCAGAACACGAATAAGCAAGATCTGAGTAGGTTTTTCGGTGCGCTGCACAATGCCCTCGGCCCACTCATCGAATACGACGGCGGCAAAGGTCATTCAATTACGTTTGTCGGCACACAATCTTCGATAACCGCGAATTACGCGGGCAAGGGCCATTTTCGAAATGGCGATGCTGATATCCAGATTGCGCTTAGCAAGACCGGTAGTACTTGGATGATCGAGGGCTTTCACGTCAACTCACCGCTGCTCTTGAAGCGCCTTGGCGGCGCAAAACGATAGTCAGTACTGCATTGCCAATTCGGTCAACGTCGAGCTTGCGGTACGGCGTCTCGTCAGGCCCGAGCGGGAACAGGGGCGAGTGGTGATAGGGCGGGACGGCGGGGGGGGGGGGGGGGGGGGGGGGTAACGGGGGCGTTCATCAGACACAACCTTTTGCTCGAGGTACGGGCACACTCTGATATTCGCTTAGAACAGTTTTTGAATTAGGAATATTGGCGTTCGTTGATAGCGGCCACTGCGATCATCCGCGCAAAAACAAACGCCGGGCTAAGAGATTTAGCGACTCTGTCCGCGGGCACTTAACCAAGATTGCCGTCTTGATTTGCCATCGCGTCCCGCCTGATGGAAACGGAAGCCTTGAAATTTTGCGATGGAGGCTGCACGTGATCCTTGGTTTTCGCCTCACCATGAAACAGCGCATTGCCGCGAAACAGCGCATTGCCGCGGCCGCATTGTGCGCAGCCGTTCTCGGCGGCGTACCGGCCGCGTCAAACGCGGCGGATCTCGGGCCGGGCTACGAGCCGGGCGCCAGGCACGTCAGGACGTCGCGGACGGAATGGAACTGGCTGCAACGCTGCGCCTATGCCGGCTATTACTGTCTCTATGCCGAATACGGCTACGTCTACCATTATCCCTTCGACGACCGCCCCGTCGCTTACTCGCATTACCGCCGGCGCTACCGCTAGACCATGAGCGCCCGCGACGATTAACAATCGTCACGAAGCGTTTCATCACGCGCTGCCGAATCCCGATCGCGGCTTCTTATATTCCGGCCTTGGCGGGCTGAAGATGTCGAGCACGCAGCAGCCCTCGGGACCCGCGCGCATGGTGTGCGGCACGTTGCCGGGCGTGCGCCAGAAGTCACCCTTCTTCACCTGGATTTCCTCGCCGCCCTGGAAGCGCACCGCGGAGCCTTCGAGCAACACGCCCCATTGCTCTTCCGGGTGATGATGCAGCGTGCCTTCCGCGTTGGGCGCGATCGTCACCACCGACAACATGGCGTGCTCGCCGGCGAAGATGCGCGTCGTCAGCCCCGGCGCCAGTTCGCGCAACAAGCCGTCGTCCGGTTTCGCCAGATTGTGGAACTCGGCCTTTTGGCTCATCGCCCTTCCCTCCCCATCGCAGTCATTGCGATCAAGCCCTATCGTAGCAATCGCAGCCCGAGCGCGGTCAGGAACGTTATTGCCGCTGGCGCCCGCAGCATTCGTCAGCGCACGCGCCGCGCGTCCGCCAATACCGTGTAGCGCCGCCGCCACACCCCGCCGCAATCGCGCACGAGTTCCTCCACACCTCCTGCCGTACCGCCTTCCGCCCGCCAAGCTCGACTAGCGTCATCTCAGGCACCCGGGGGGCAAACCGGGGTTAGGCACGATGACGGATGTGTTCCAGCGTAACGCCCTATGGGCCCGCATCGCGCATCTCATGGCCTCGGGTGCCACCACTTTCGCACTCGCCGCCTGCGCCAACGGCAACATGGCGACCCGCGTCAATGCCGACCGTGGCGTCGCCTTCGACGCCCGCCCGGAGGCGCAGGCGGCGAACTCCGCTCCCCGCACCGGTTCCGCGCCCGCGCCCAAGTCCGCGCCGGCGCGCGCCAGCGTCCTGCACACGGGCATAGGCTACAGCGCCGTCGGCCTGGCATCCTGGTACGGCGGCGATTTTCACGGCCGCCTGACCGCCGACGGCGAAACCTTCGACATGAATTCGCTTACCGCCGCGCATCCGACGCTGCCGCTGCCGTGCAACGTGCGGGTGACCAATCTCGCCAACCGGCGCTCGCTCGTGGTGCGCGTCAACGACCGCGGCCCCTATGTCGGCCACCGCGTCATCGACGTGTCGGCGAAGACCGCCAAGCTGCTCGGCTTCTACGACCATGGCCTCGCCAAGGTGAAAGTCGAATATGTCGGGCGCGCGCCGCGCAAAAACGCCGACGCCGGCCAGGCGACGTTCATCGAGTAGGCCGGGACGGGCCAGAACGCGCGGCCGCGGCTCCCGTATTCTCGCCGTCAAAAATAACCGCTAGACTTCGGCATCGCGGCAGCAGGGGTGACTGTCATCATGACCGACGTGCACGACTATCCCGGCGGCGAAGCCGGACAACCGCTGGCGTTTACCGGCGGCATCTGGCCGCTGCTGGGCCGTTCGCTGCTGGTGGCGATCGGCCAGGCGCTGGTGATCCCGAGCCCGTGGACGACGACGAGCTTCTATCGCTGGTTCGTGGACCACATTCAGCTGCCCTACGGCAAGCAGGCCAGATTCGAGGGCCAGCCAGGCGACATCTGGTACATCTTCATGCTGCTCGCGCTGTGCAGCTATGTCGGCTACGTCAACGACTGGCTGCAATTCTTGATCATTCCGCTCACAATGCTGTTCTACCTCTTCATCATGCGCTGGTTCTTGGCCAATCTGACCTGGGAGCGGCGCAGCGCGGCGCTCGCGTTCTCCGGGAGCTATTGGGGTTTGCTCGGCTGGGCCGTGCTGTTCGCGATTTCATTCATCACCGTCATCGGGTGGGCGTGGGTGATGACAGCGATGACGCGCTGGCTCCGCCGGAACGTCGAATGGTCGAGCCTGCGATTGAGCTTCATTGCCAGCGGCTGGGGCGTATTGTGGCGCAGCCTGCTGTTCGTCTTGTCTTGCGTTTTCATCATCCCGATCCCGTGGACGCTGCACTGGTACATCGGCTGGATGATCTCGCAATTTTGCCTGAGCGAACGGGCCAGAGTTACATAGGGCGCACACGTCCCGGCTCGCCGATTGCACACTCCAGCGCTTTGCGGTCCCATTTGCCGAGGTCGGCCGCCGCCTCATAGGTGCTGGTCAGGAACGTCATCAGTGCGGCGTCGGGATCGTGGTTCTTGCGCACCGCCTCATAGGGAAGCAGAAACTCGCCCAGTTCCTGCGACCACACCGCTGCGGCCGGCTGCACTTTCGCATCGCTGAAACCTGTCGGCGCCGGATAGGCATAAGAATAAAACGCCGCGTCCGCGCCTTCGCCGCCGGGCCAGAAGCCGGCGCTGGACACTTCGTGCGAATAGGCCTCCTGCGCCACCGCGTCCGGCAAATGCGGAATGCCGCCGGGATGCTTGGGCGCGCGCCGTCCGGAAAAGCGCGTCACCGCCAGGTCGAAGCTGCCCCAGAAAAAATGCACCGGGCTCGCCTTGCCGAGAAACCCGGTGCGGAAGCGCGCGAACATCTCCTGCGCCGCCAGCAGCACGCGCCAGAAACGGTTGGCGTATTCGGCATCGTAAGATGCGTGCACCATGTCCTGATCGAACGGGATGCAGTTGGCGATCTCGCAGGGCATGGTGCGGATTGACACGTCAATGCCGAGTTCGCGCAGGGCGCTCGTCAAGTTTTGATAGAATTCCGCCACCGGCACCGACGCCAGTATGAGCTGGCGGAAATGGCCGTCGCTGGTGCGCAGCCACAGCACGTGGTCGATGAAATCGAAGTCGATCTGGACGTCGCGCGCGCCATAAGGGATCGGCGAGGTGGTCATGCCCCGCGCGGTGACGTAGAGCGCCACGTGCCAGGAATGGTTCAGCCAGGGCGCGAGCGCCAGCCGCACCTTGCCCACGACCTGCGTCCACAATTGCAGCGTTTCCGCCGTGTCCTTCCAGGCGGCATAGGGCAGCTCCGGCCAGCGTTCGGTATTCGACGGCGTCGGCATGAGGTCTCGCTTTCCGCGGCAACAATAACCGATCTGTTTCGCGCCCGCCCGCTTTCCGCCTATAATCGCGCGCGGGGATGAGGGGGCAAGGGGACGATGACCGCCGCCGCTGAAGGCACGCACGCGCTGTCACATCATTACTGGCTGCGCATCGGCCTCATGGTGGTCGCCGCGCTCGAGTTGATGGACGCGCTCGCCAGCCTCACCACCATTTTCACCGATACCCACCCCGCAACCGAATTGTTGCGCCTCGCGCAGACCCTGCTCGACGTCAAGCTGGCGCTCGCCCCGCTGGCCGCAAGCGCCGCGCTCGTGTTCGCCGTCCTCGGCTGGCTGCGCCCCGCCGTGCTGGCGCTGGCCGCGTTCGCGTTCATGGGCTGGGCGCTGGACGATGTGTGGTCGATCGTGATCCACGGCTTCGGATTCAGGCCCGACCAATATTACGGCACCGTGGACGCCTTCGCCCACGAGGTGATCTTTCCGCTGGGTGCGCTGGTCGGCGCCGGCCTGGCGCTGCATGGCCGGCATTTGGCCTGGGCCGGCCTTTTCGCCAGCCTGCCGCCTTTGTTCAACTGGACTAACGTCCTTCTATTCGCGGTCAGCGTCATAATGCACGGCTTCTGAGCCCGGTTTCTGTGCAAGGCGTCGCCGTTTGCATTGACGCCCCGCGCGGCATCTGGCAATTGCCGCGCTCCGCATCGGCAGCGACGTTCCCTAAAAAATGCCCCGCAGACCCTTCCGCATCGGCCGCTCGCTCACCGGCTTCGGCCTGTTCGCCACCCGCCCGATCAAGAAGTACGCCCGCATCGTCGAATACAAAGGGCCGATTCTCGACGTCGAGGACGCCGAGCGTGCCGAACGGCGTGGCAACCGCTATCTCTACGAGGTTTCCAAGCACCGCACCATCGACGGCACCCCGCACAGCAATGTGGCGCGTTACGCCAACCACTCCTGCAATCCCAACGCGGAGTCCGTGGTCTGGCGCGGCCGCGTCTTCATCAAGTCGCTGCGTCATATCAAGCCGGGCGAGGAGATCGTCTACGACTACGGCACCGATTACCTGAAACACGTGATCGGCCGCTCGAACTGCAAATGCTCGCGCTGCCGCCGGCGCCGGGCCAAGCGCGCGCGCGAAATGCGTGGCCTCAAGAAGCGCCGCGAAGCCCGGCTGGCCCGCAAACGCCGCGCCAGGCGGCGCAGCAAGCGCTAGGGCGCAGCCGCGCATCACCGTCGGCCCCGCCTTGTCCCCCCACCCGCTTTGGCGGATGCTTCCGGCCGTGGGACGACACCGTTTTCCCATGGGAGGACAATCATGCTGTTCATTATGTCGATGAACTTCACCGAGCAGGGCATCCGCGGCATCAAGGACGCGCCCAAGCGCGCGCAAGCGGCACGCGATCTTGCCAAGAAATGCGGCTGCGAGATCAAGCAGGTCTATCTCACATCCGGCGAATCAGACCTCATGGTCTTCGTCGAGACGGCAAACGGCGACAACATGGCCAAGTTCGCGCTGGCGCAAGGCGCGACCGGCAATGTGCGCAGCCGCACCTGCCGCGCTTGGCCGGTGGAAGACTTCATGAAAATCGTCGCCGAACTGCCGTAGCCGCGTCCGCCGGCCAGCGATAACGCGCATTATTCCCGGCGCCTGCCATGCGCGGGCGCGGCGGGGGCCATTCGCCGCGCCCCCTGCCCGCACCGGCTGCGCCGTGCTAGGTGAGCCGCGCCCGCCCCCTCCCACCCTGAGCCCCCGCCCCGGTGAGTTCCGACAGCCTCGACACTCGCGCGCGCAGCGACCACGTCCCGCTCGGCATCCTCTATATGGTGGCGGCGACGCTGCTGTTCGCCGGCTCGTTCGCCATCTCGAAATGGCAGGTGGCGAGCTATTCCTTCGCCGAGGTGCTGGCCTTCCGATCCTTCGGCTCGCTCGCCGTCTGCGCGGCCCTGATCCTGCCGCGCACCGGCTGGGCCGTGTTCCGCACCAGGCGGCTGGCCGCCCATGTCGGGCGCAACGCCACCCAGTCGGTGGCGCAAAGCTGCATCACCATCGCCATCAGCATGATGTCGCTCGGCAGCGCCGCAGCCATCAATTTCTCGGCACCGCTGTTTGCCACGCTCGCCGCCGCGCTGTGGCTGAAGGAAAAGATCGGGCGCCTGCGCGGCGCCGTGCTGGTCGTCGGCTTTCTCGGCGTGCTGCTGGTGGCCGCCCCCGGCGCCGACGCATTCCGCATCGGCGCCCTGTTCGCGATCGCCAATGCGGTGCTCTACGGCAGCGTCACCGCCGCCGTGCGGGGATTAAGCGCCACCAAATCGGCGGAGACGCTGACCATGTATCAGATGGTCCTGCTCACCGTCTTCTTCGTGCTCGCGCTGCCGTTATTCGGCTTTGTTTGGCCGGACAACCGCGACCTGACCGCGATGCTGATCAACGGCGTGTTCAACGGCGTCGGACAATATCTGTGGACGCGCTCGCTGACTTTGGCGCCGCCGGCGGCGGTGGGACCGTTCTATTATTTCACGCTGGTGTGGGCGATGGTGCTTGGCTTCCTGTTCTGGGGCGACGTGCCGTCGCTGACGCTGCTCGCCGGCTCCGCCGTCGTGGTCGGTTCCGGCCTGGTGTTGCTCTGGCACGAGAGCGGCCGCAAGGTGCCGCCCGCCGTCGACTAGCGCCGGCAGCGCAAATAAATCGCAAGGGAGGATGCAACGATGAGCCTGACATTCCGCCGCGTCGTTACCGGCCATGACGAGCAGGGCCGCGCCAAAGTGATCATCGACCAGCCCATCGGCAACGTCTCCTCGCACCGGCCGGGGGCAGAATACGGCGTGATCTGGACGACGGAAGGCTTCCCGGTCGACAATGACGGCAACGAGGACCCGTCGGGCAAAAAAATCGGCACCACCGTCCCCAACGGTTCGGTGTTCCGCGTGGTCAGCTTCGGGCCGGGCGTAACCCCGCGCAACCACCGCACCAACTCGATCGACTACGCGGTGGTGATGTCGGGCGAGATCGCCATGGAGCTCGACGTCGGCAGCGTGCACCTGAAAGCCGGCGACGTGCTGGTACAGCGCGGCACCATCCACAACTGGGTCAACAAGGGCACGGTGCCGTGCGTCATCGCCTTCGTGCTGATTTCGTCAAAGCCGGTCAGCGCCGGCGGCAAGACGCTGAACGCGCAAGGGTGACTATTCGTCGAGCTCCGGATAATGTCGGAACACGCCGTGCTCGTTGAACGGGATGCGGCGCGGCGAGGCGAGATATTTCTTCATGCGCTCGCGCTCGGCCACATGATCGCGCACGGCAACGACGCGCGGCACCTCACGCGCGATGCGCGTCATCGCGTTCGGGAAGGCATAACGCAGCCCTTCGATGAGCTGGAACAGCGACAGGTCCACATAGCTGACCTTGCGCCCGAGCGTATAGGCGCCGCCCTTCTTCAGCACGTTTTCGAAATAGCCGAGATATTTCGGCGCCCGAATTTTTAGAAAATTGTCGGTGAAGCGCTTGGCTTCCGGCTTGGCGTCCTCGTAATAGAACGCCGTGCCGAGCGGGTGGTGGGTGTCGTGGATCTCCTTGACGAAATCTGTCACCGTCAATTGCAGTTGGTGCAACCACAGCCGGTCGGCTTCGGCGCGCGGCGCCAATTTGAGGCGCGCGCCGAGATAGAACAGAATCTCGGCGCTCTGCGCGATCACCAGCTTGCCAGCCTTCAGGAACGGCGGTGCATAGGGCGGACGCTTTTCGCGCGTGCCCTGCACCATCGCCAGCATGCGGTCCGCGCCGCCCGCCTTGCGCGCGACGTCGTCGTAGGATGCGCCCGCGTCCTCGAGCGCCAGCCGCACGAATTCGCCGCGGCCTTGAATTGTCGGCCAGTAGTAAAATTGGTAACGCATGGCACACCTTTAGCGGGGCCAGCCCCCTGGCCGCCAGCAAACAGAAAAGCGGCGGCCGGAACAAGTCCGGTCGCCGCAAAAAGTCTTACGCCAATCAGTTGATCGCGAAGCAGTAAAACAGCCCGTCACCGCCGGTGCCTTGCAGCGCCTTCTGGGTGCAGCCTTGACCGGGCGTCGAGCCGTCCTTCGGCTCACGCGAGGCGTGCGAGGAGTTCCACGATTTCGACGGCGCGTCGTCTTTCAGGCCCTGGCGGTCGTTGTGACCGAGCATGACCGCGCCTTGCGTGCTGCTCGTATAGTTCTTGCAGGTCATATCCTTGTCCGGCGGGAACGCAGTACCGTCCGTCTGCGAGCCGGTCAGGATGTCGTGACGGTTGGGCTTGTCGCCGCGGCCATTGATGACCTCGCCCTTCTCCGACAGGTTGTTCTGCTTGTTGAGCTTATTGTTGGCGCTGTGCAGATCCTCGACGCTGACTGCGACGACGAGGCCCTTGGCGTTCATCCAGGGCCCCTTGCCGATACGGTCGCGCGCGTTCACGGCGCCGGCGCCTTGCGTCGACAGATAGGCGCGCCAGGTCTTGGAGCCCGCCCCTGCCGAGGCAGCCAGCGCCTGGCAATGCGCGTCGGCGCCGGCAAGCCCGCCCAGGTCGGCGCCCTTGCCGGGCCCGGCGCTGGTCACGAAGAAACTCATATTGGCCTGCTGCGCTGCAACCGGAGCCACACAGAACAACGCCAGACATGCCGCCAACGGCACGCCCAATCGAACTGCAGTCATTGGATTTCCTCCACAAACCGGCGAAGCCCAACGCCCGCCGCTGGTATCGATCAACACCGGTTGAGCCCGGCTATTCCAACCAAACGCGACAGACGGCCGAAACCTGCGGCGATGCAGGTTCAGCCCGGCGCCTTGCCGTATTGCTCGTCGGTTACCGGCTCCAGCCATTTCACGTGCTCGCCGCCCTGATGCTCCTGCATGGCGATGTGTTCCATGGCGACCTTGGGCGTGGCGCCGTGCCAGTGCTTTTCGCCCGGCGGGATCCAGACCGTGTCGCCGGCGCGCACTTCTTGGATCGGGCCGCCCCAGGTCTGCACGTGGCCGATGCCGGAGGTGATATGCAGCGTCTGGCCGAGCGGATGCGTGTGCCAGGCCGTGCGCGCGCCCGGCTCGAAACGCACCCAGGCGGAGCGCAACAGCGCCGGGTCGGGCGCCTGGATGATGGGGTCCTGCCACACCGTGCCGGTGAAGCTCGGCGCTCCCATCCGGCGCGAGGGCCGCGATCCGCAAGCAATGATTTCCATGATTTCTTCCTCCCTGACTTTGTTTTGCGCAGACTACCGATCTCGAGCAGTCGATGAAACAAAAAAGCCCGGCGTCGCCGCCGGGCTTCCGTTTCGCGAAGTTCTTCCTGTCGTGGCGTCAGACCACCTGCAAGTTACCGGCGGCCTGTTTGCCGCGCTCGGTGACGACCTCGAAGCTCAGCTTCTGGCCTTCGACCAGCGAGCGCATGCCGGCGCGCTCCACCGCGGTGATGTGAACAAACACGTCCTTGGAGCCGTCATCCGGCTGGATGAAGCCGTAGCCTTTTTGGGTATTGAAGAACTTCACAGTTCCGGTCGCCATCAGATTTCCTTTCACGCTTCTCGTTGAACGCCCGCGCGCTCATCGCGTGGACGGCAACAATCCAAGTTTTGGGAGATCACTTGAGCAGCTTACCCAAAGCCGGGAGCGTGGCAGCAAGTTGAAGCCGAAAACCAGGTTGCGGGCGGCCAAATAAACCGATTTCGGCGCAAGGTCAACGGCCAGGCCGCAATCTTCGGACAAGGCGCACGCCTCATATAACCCTTTATGAATTGGTAATGGCCGCCCGCTATCGTTGGGCGCAACGGACGGCGGACATTAATAAATCCTGAACGCTGCGCGGCGCTGCCCAATGCGAAGGCAGCGAGGGACAACGAATATGGAAAAGCGCAAGACACGGCGGCAACCGTTGCGGCGCGCAGCATGGCTGGCGCTCGGACCCGGCGAATTGCGCGGTTGCAGGCTGTCCGACATTTCGGCGGCCGGCGCACGCATCGACGTGGAAGCCGACATAACTCTTCCCGATCATTTCATATTGTTTCTGTCGAGTAACGGTGCTGCGCGCCGCACCTGCCGGGTGGTGTGGCGCGACGAGCAACAAATCGGTGTGAAATTCGAACCGCGCTTGGGCACCGCCGAACAGACCACCCAAGAGTCGAATCCGGACAGCGATACCGCGCCAACCGAACGCGCGCCGGCCGAAAGTTCCTAAGGCTTGCGCATGAGCGAAGTTTTCCGCAACCGGTCACGGGAATGTCACGGCGCATCTGGAACCTAACCGCGACACAAACGATTAGTTTGCGGCGAATTGAGAGAATCTATTGGCCTGCCGAGAATTGAGAGAGCACCCGATGAAAGTCTTGCTTGCCGTGGCCATGCTTGCCGCGCTCGCCACAAGCGCGGCGGCCATGCCGTCGCCGTTCGAACCGAAGGCGGCGGACACCGCCGCCGATGACGACCGGCCCAAGATAGAGCGCGTCGTCATCGGCGGCGGTGTCCGCCGTCGATGACGACGCGCTCTATCTTGGGCCGGTCGGTGCGATGCTCGAATCCGATTATTTTCGCGCGCCAGAGCCGCCGGCCGGCGCCGGACGCATCTTTCCCTGCCGCGTGCGCTTGCACGTCTTCGGCCGCCCGCCGCGCTTCGCGCAAGCCTGCGACTGAACATTCGCGCGCGTCCGGCTCATTCAGCCCGCCATCGTCTTCTTCACTTCGGCGACCAGCTGCTTGAGCGTGAAGGGCTTGGCCAGAAATGCGTATTGTTCCTTGCCATGCTCATTGCTCGGCAGGTTCTTGGCGAAGGCCTCCTCGGCATAGCCGGAGACGAAGATGATCTTCACGTTCGGATTGCGCTGGCGCAGCTCCTTGAGCAGCGTCGGCCCGTCCATCTCCGGCATCACCACGTCGGACACCACCAGGTCGACGTCGCCTTGGCGATCGAAGATCTCTATCGCTTCCATGCCATTGCCAGCTTCCAGCACGGTGTAGCCGCGTGAGTGGAGCCCGCGCGCGTTGAGCGCCCGCAACCCCTCTTCGTCCTCGACCAGCAGGATGGTGCCCTGCCCGGTGAGATCGGTGGCGGCCGCACGCGCCACTTCCTCGGCGGCCGACATGGCGCCGGCGATTTCAGGCGCGTCGACGGCAGGAATCTGCGTGAGCTGATCCTCTACGCCCGGCACGTGGCGCGGCAGGAAGATGTGAAAAGTGGTATTTCCAGGCTGCGAGTCCGCGTAGATGAAGCCGCCGGTCTGTTTGACGATGCCGTAGACAGTCGAAAGGCCGAGGCCCGTGCCTTTGCCGACCTCCTTGGTCGAGAAGAACGGCTCGAAGATTTTTTCGATGATGTCGGCGGGAATGCCCGCGCCGGTATCGGTCACTTCAACCAAGACGTAGTCGGCGGGCGGCATGCCCTTGTAGCCGAACTTGCCCGTTTCATCGGCGGTAACGTTGGCGGTGCGCACGGTCAGCTTGCCGCCGTTCGGCATGGCGTCGCGCGCGTTGACCGCCAGATTGACGATCACCTGCTCGAACTGCGACAGGTCCACCCGCACCGGCCACAGGTCGCGGCCGTCCACTACCTGCAACGTCACCTTCTCGCCGATCAGCCGCTTGAGCAGCATGCCGAGGTCGCTCAGCGTCTCGCGCAGGTCGAGCACCTGCGGGCGCAATGTCTGTTTGCGCGAGAACGCCAGCAACTGCCGCACCAGCGCGGCGGCGCGGTTGGCATTCTGCTTGATCTGCATGATGTCCTTGAAGGACGGGTCGGTCGGCTTGTGTGCGTTGAGCAGGAAGTCGGTCGCCATCATGATGGCGGAGAGCACGTTGTTAAAGTCGTGCGCGATGCCGCCGGCGAGCTGGCCGACCAATTCCATCTTCTGCTGCTGATAGACGCGGTTTTCCAGCGTGCGTTGCGCCGTGGTCTCGAGCGCATAGACGATGGCCGCCTCGCCGTCGCGCTCCTCTTCCTCGACCGCCGAGACGAAGAAGCTCGCCCAGCGCTCGCCCGGTCCGATGAGCGCGGCTTCGACCGGCGCGATGTCGCCCTGCCCGGCGGCCGCCTTGGCGATCGCCGCCTCCAGCGCCGCGCGGTCGCGTTCGGCCACCACCGTGTAGATCGAACGCTCGCCCTTGAGCAGGTCCTCGAAGGCGGACGCAAAGCGCGCATTGTTGCGCGCGATGCGGCCGGTTTTATCGACCGTCGCGATCGCCATCGGCGTGTTCTGAAAGAAGCGCATGAAGCGCACTTCCGCGGCGCGCTGCGGATCGGTGCCGTCGTCGCGTGCCCGGTTCAGCACCAGCGTGCGCGAGGTACCTGGCGTGCCGTCGGCGCCGAACGCCACCTTGTGGAACAGCCGCACCGGAACCGGCTTGCCGCCGCGTGTCTTAAGATCGAGGTCGAGCACCTCGGTTTTCACTTCGCCGGGCGCGGCATTGAACGTGGTCAGCAACGCCGCGCCTTCGCCGGCGACGATGTCGGTGAGCTTGAGCGAGCCGGCGCCAACCTGGGCGAGGTCGTGGTCGAGCCAATCCGCCAGCGTGGCGTTGAGATAGATGATGTCGCCGGCCGCATCGACCGAGAAGAAGCCGGCGGGCGCGTGATCGAGATAGTCGATGGCGTGCTGGAGCTCTTTGAACACATTCTCCTGGCGCTCGCGCTCGCGCGTAATGTCAGCGATCGACCATACCGTCAGCCGCGCCTCGTGTTTGCTTGCCCCTAGCGGACGCACGCACATGCGCAGCCAGCGGCCTGTCTTGCCGCCGGACACGCGCACTTCTTCCTGCAGCCGACGGCCCTCGCGCGCGGCCTTGAGCAGGCGGTAAATCGATTCGGAGGCGTCGGGATCGCCGATGAACACCCGTTCGATCGGCCGCACGTCGCTCGCGTCCGCTGGACCGATCAGGTCGAGATAGGCGGTGTTGGCGTAGAACACCCGGCCCGCGGTGTCGGTGACCACGATGCCGTAAAAGGCATTGTCGACCACCGCCTTGAGCACCGGGTTACCGGCCTCTTTGCTGGCGAGACGCAAGATGCCGGCAGCGAGCGCGAACAGCGCAAATACGCCGATGGTGCCGAGCACCGCCAGCAGCACCAGGATGTAGGCTGCCGAATGTTCGCGCCCGACATAGACTAGCCCTGCGGCCGCGCCCACCAGGAGCAACGCGACCAGCAGGACTTTGCCGATCGAGCCGCGGCGCGGCGCGCTCTGGCTGCGGTCAAATGCTTGCCGCCCCTGCCCTTCGCTGTGGTCCTGCGGCGGCGGCTGCTTTGCCCGATCCTGACCTGCCATGACGGTGCTAAGCCTTTTCGTCGTCGCGGCGCGCGCTTGTTGCGTCATCCAAGTGCCTTAACCCGGCCCGGGGACGCAAGAGCCAAGGCGCCTCAATCCCGCGCTTTGGATAATTAGGGCCTGATCCCGCAACGCTTGCCCCCAACTCGATCGGGGGCCGGGAACCGGGATTCGGAATAGATCATGGCCGGTTAAAAGAGCGCGGAACCGCCCGGCGTAGCCGCATGACATAGCCGATCACTTCGGCGACCGCCTTGTAATGCTCGGGCGGGATCGCCTGATCGACTTCAACCGTCGCATGGAGCGCGCGCGCCAGCGGCGGGTTCTCGACGATCGGTATCGAATGCTCGCCGGCAATTTCCCGGATTTTCAGGGCCACCGCGTCGACGCCCTTGGCAACACAAACCGGCGCGTCCATGCCGCGCTCGTATTGCAATGCGATCGAGTAGTGCGTCGGATTGGTAATGACCACCGCGGCTTTCGGCACCGCCGCCATCATGCGCCGCCGCGTGCGGGTCATGCGCATTTGGCGCATCTTGCCCTTGATGGTCGGATCGCCCTCGGTTTGCTTGAATTCGTCCTTCAATTCTCTCAGCGACATTTTCTGCCGCTCATACCAGGTGCGGTACTGGAATAAGTAATCGGCTGCCGCCATCACCGCCAGAATGGCGACCACCGCGCCGAGCTGTTTGAGCGCCAGCGTGAGCGCGAGCGGCAGCACCGCAGCCACATCGGTGCCGACCAGCGTCATCAAGCGGTAGCGCTCGGGCCACATCAACGCAGTGAGCACGGTGCCGATCAGCAGCAGCTTGACCACGCCTTTGGCAAAATTGACCAACGCCTGCGTGGAGAACAGCCGCTTGACGCCGCCCACCAGCGAGATTTTCGACAGCTTCGGCGCCATCTTTTCGAACGACCACACCAATCTGTGCTGGATCATGTTGCCGGCGAGCGCTGCCAGAATCAGCAGCAGGAACGGAACGGCGACCGCCGCCAGGAGCTCGCCGCCAATCTTCTCGAACAGATGCGGCAAGGCCGGGCCATCCACCCTGATCTGGTAAGAATTGGCGATCAGTCCGCGCAGCATGCTACTGACGCCCTTCGCCATGCTGCCGGAGAAGGTGATCAGCACCAAGGTGGCGGCGGCGATGACGAACCAGGTGTTGACCTCCTGGCTCTTGACCACGTCGCCGCGCTCGAGCGCCTGGTCCAGGCGCTTTTGCGTCGGATCTTCTGTTTTCTCGGTATCGTCTTGTTCTTCGGCCATGCGGCGCTCTTAGAAGGCGATCGACTTAGTCTGACTCATCGCGTCCCTGACATCTTTTTCTTGCGCATGATCTTTTCCGAAAACCGGTTCCCACTTTTCGGGATCATGCGCTAGGCGTGCGGCGCCAGGTTGCCGAGCACGCCCTCGAGATAGCCGACGAAGGTCCCCATCATCGCGCCCACCACCAGCAGC
The DNA here is from genome assembly GCA_963773115.1 of uncultured Alphaproteobacteria bacterium. Taxonomy (GTDB): domain Bacteria; phylum Pseudomonadota; class Alphaproteobacteria; order Rhizobiales; family Xanthobacteraceae; genus Pseudolabrys. Next base: position 220,232 of record CAVYZZ010000004.1, read on the forward strand.
AGCAGCAACATGCCAAGCATGATCGAGAGCGGCAGGCCGATGAAGAATACCTGCATCTGCGGCATCAGCCGGGAGAGCACGCCGAGCCCGAGATTGAACAGCAAGCCGAACACCAGGAACGGCGCCGAGAGCTGGATGCCGATGCGGAAGGCGGTAGCGACGATCGCGGTCACGTGCTGGGCCACGTCGCCGACCAGCGGCATCTCGCCCGGCTGGAACAAGGTGTAGCTGTCGTTGAGCGCCTCGATCACGAGGTAATGCAGGTCGGTGGCGAACACCAGCGTGATGCCGAGCAGCGTGAGGAAATTGCCGACCAGCATGCCCTGCTGGCCTTGCGTCGGATCGATGGCTGTGACGAAGCCGAGCCCCATCTGCTGCGCAACGACCGAGCCGGCGATCTGCAACGCCGAGATCGCCAGCCGCGCGGTTAGCCCCAGCACGGCGCCGATGATGATTTCCTGGAACAGCATCACCAGCACCGGCCCGAGCGCGGTGAGATCGACGGTGTAGGCCTTCTGGTGCGCCGGCAGTAGCACGGCGGTGAGCACCAGCGCGATGGTGAGCCGCACCCGCGACGGCAAGTTCTGCTCGCCGACGCCGGGCAGCAGCATGACCATGGTGCCGATGCGCGCAAACGTCAGAAGGAATGCGGCGGCAAGCCCAGGCAGGAACGAGATATCGACATGCATTCAGGTTGTTTTTCGTTTGCGCATGATCTTGTCCGAAATCCGGCTCCCATCCCTGATCAAGTCTGGGCCATGTTTTGCGCGATCATACGCCTAGGTGCCGCTGGCGATGCGGGCGGCGAGGCGGATCATCTCCGCGTGCAACCTCTCGGCCATGAACGGCAGCGCGATCATCAGCGAGACGAAGATCGCCAGGATCTTCGGCACGAAGGCGATGGTCATTTCCTGGATTTGGGTGAGCGCCTGCAACAGCGCGATGGCGACGCCAACGCCTAAGCCCACCAGCATCACGGGGCTTGAGACCACGATCAGCGTGAAGATCGCCTCGCGTGCAATATCGAGTACTTCCGGTCCGGTCATTGATTTTCAAATACCCTTGGTTTGCGCATGATCTTTTCAGAAAACCGGCTCCCATCCCCGATCGCTTCGAGGACAAGTTTTTTTGGGATAATGTGCTAGATCGGCATCTTCATGATGTCTTCGTAGGCCGCGATGATCTTGTCGCGCACGGCCACCACCGCATCGATGGCAACCTCGGTCTCCGACACCGCGGTGACCACGTCCACCATGTTGGATTTGCCGTTGACCATGGCGCGGGTCTGCGTGTCGGATTTTTGGCCGAGCTCGTTGACCGAGCCGATCGCCTCCTTGAGCATGGAGGTGAAGCTGTTCGCGCTCTTGGGATCGGCGGACGCGGCTACTGCTTGCGCCGGATTGGCGGTGAGGCGCGCGATTGCCGCATAGGCGCCGGCGGCGCTGATCGGTGTGGCCATTGGCTTTTTCCTTCTACGCCCTGAGAATATCGATGGTGCGCATGAGCATGCGGCGCGTGGCGGTGACCACGTTGATGTTGGCTTCGTAGGAGCGCTGCGCCTCGCGCATGTCGGTCATTTCCACCAACGAATTGACGTTGGGATATTTGACGTTGCCGTTCTGGTCGGCCGCAGGATGGCCCGGCTCGTATTTCAGCCGGAAGTCGGATTGGTCGGTCTGCACCTTGCCGAGCTCGACCACCTGCACGCCGAGCGAGCGGTCGAGCTCGGTGTGGAAGGTCGGCACCTTGCGCCGATAGGGATCGGCGCCGGGCGAGGACGGCGTCGAATCTGCGTTGGCGATGTTCTGGGAGATGATGCGCATGCGCCCGGCCTGCGCGCGCAAGCCGGATGCGGCGATCGCCAAAGTCTTTATGAAGTCCATGGCTGCTCTCCTTTTGGCTATTTCTTGCCGAGCCCGATCTTGATGAGGCCGAGGCTGCGCATGTAGACCGCGGTCGCGGCCTGGTAGTCCATCTGGTTGGCCGCGACTTTCATCATCTGCTCCTCGATGTTCACGGCGTTGCCGGTCGGGCGCACCTCGTAGCCGTCCTTGCGCTCGCTCCGGAACGACGACCGGCTCTCGCCGAAACCGGTCATGTGGCCGGGCTCGGTGGTTGCCAGCACGACCGTGGAAGCCGCGGCGGGGGCAGCCTCGCCGGCCGCCTCGAATTTCACTGGCGCCAAGTCGCGCGCCTGGTAACGCGGGGTGTCGGCATTGGCGACGTTCTCGGCCAGCACGCGCTGGCGCTCCTGGGCCCATTGCAGCCGGGTGCGCAGCATCGACAGGATCGGGATATCGGTAATGGCCATGATGTCCCCCCTTGCTAAGCCGCTCCCGCGGCCGAAAGCGGCCACTAGGCAGACTTTGCCGGGAGTATGGTTAATGGCGGGTAAAGGGATAGGGATGGAACGGAATGGCCCGGATGGCCGTTAGTTTTGGCTCATGGCGGTTCGGCCCGCCGTAGAAGCAAAAACCGGCTGGATACGAAATGGCTCTTTATTTATTAAGAGTCTGTTAGTATTCGGGGCGGCAAATTGTGCCTACGGAGTTAACCATTTGGGCGATTCTCGCCCGATGCGCCGCGGCATGAAGCATGGAGTGAATTGATGGACGCCCTGTTCGGCTCAACCATGCCGCTGGCGGTGCGCTTCTTCATCGCGTTCCTGGTGGTGCTGGCCCTGATCGGGGTCACCGCTTGGCTGGTCCGCCGCTTCGGCGCCAACCGCCTGGGCGGCGCCGCGCGCGGACGTCAGCCGCGGCTGGCGGTGATCGATGCGGCAAGCGTCGACGGCCGCCGCCGGCTGGTGCTGATCCGCCGCGACAATACCGAACATCTCTTGATGATCGGCGGTCCCACCGATGTGGTGATCGAACCCAACATCGTGCGCGCGACCGGTGCGCGCGAAACGGCGCGCGAGCCGGGACGCATTTCGATGCAGGCCGAGACCACGGCGCGGCTTGCGCCGGCCGAGCCATCCTGGCAGTCGCCGCCAAGCGAGCCGCCGGCACCGCCCGCTCCGCCGCCGCGCCTTTCCTATCGCGCGCCGGCAACCGAGGAGCCATGGCTGCCCCCCGAGCCGGGCGCGCGTGCACGTCCCGCCGACAGTCTCACCGGGCTCGCCGCCGAGCTTTCGGCCAAGCTTCATACGCCCGAGCCTGTCCCGCCGCCGCCCGCGCGCACTGAACCTCCTGCGCCGCCGCGCACTGCCGCGCCTCCGGTTTCGCCGGAGCCGCCGTCGGCCGCGGCGCAAAACGATCACAACTTGGCCGAGATGGCACAGCAGCTCGAAGCCGCCTTGCGCCGTGCGCCGGCGCCGGAGGGCCGCTCGCCGCCGGTCACCGATCCGCTCGCGGTCGCAACCCCGCCGCCCAAACCCGCGCCACCGCGCCCCGCGCCACGCGAATTCAAGATGCGGCCCGATGTTAAATTCGAGCCGAAGCGCGAACCCAGGTTCGAGCCCCCGCCCGAACGCCGGCCGGAGATGCGGACCGAGATCAAGCAAGAGTCCAAGCTTGAGCCGAAACTCGAATCCAAGTTCGAATCCAAGTTCGAACCCAAGCTTGATGCCAAGCCTGAGACCAAGGCCGAGCCCAAGTTCAAGTTCGAGGCCGACCCCAAGTCGGAGGCGCCCACCGCCCCGGACAAGAACATCTACGACAATCTGGAAGAGGAGATGGCCAGCTTGCTCGGCCGTCCGCCGGATCGATCTTGACAGGCCTTTCCGGCCGCCGTGTCCGTCTTGTGACGGTGGCGGCCGGAGTAGCCGGGCTGATGGCGCTGACGGTAACACCGGTCGGCGCGCAGGATGTCAGCATCAATTTCGCACAAGGCAGCGGGCTGACCGAACGCGTGGTGCAGCTGATCGCGCTGCTCACTGTGCTGTCGCTCGCGCCTTCTATCCTCGTCATGATGACGTCGTTCACCCGCATCGTGGTGGTGCTGTCGCTTTTGCGGACCGCGCTCGGCTCCGCCACCGCGCCACCCAATGCGGTGATCGTGTCGCTGGCGCTGTTCCTCACCGCTTTCGTGATGGGCCCGGCCTTTCAAAAGGCCTACGACACCGGCATCCGCCCGCTGGTCGCCAACGAGATCACCGCCGAGCAGGCCTTCGATCGCGGCTCCAAGCCCTTGCGCGCCTTCATGGAAAAGAACGTGCGCGCAAAGGACCTGAAGCTGTTCGTCGACATGTCCAAGCAGGCCGAGCCGTCAAAACCGGAAGATCTTTCGCTGCGCGTGCTGGTGCCGGCTTTCATGATCTCAGAGCTCAAGCGCGCCTTCGAGATCGGCTTCCTGCTGTTTCTGCCGTTCCTGATCATCGACCTGGTGGTGGCATCGGTCTTGATGTCGATGGGCATGATGATGCTGCCGCCGGTCGTGGTCTCGCTGCCGTTCAAGCTGATCTTCTTCGTGCTAGTCGACGGCTGGAGCCTGGTGGCCGGCTCATTGATCCAGAGCTACGGGACGTAAGGCGGCGTGCCTAGCGGCCGGCCGCGTGCCGCTTCGGCAACCGTGGGATCGATCCGGTCGTCGCCGGTTCCGGCTTGACCGGCACGCCGGCCGGCACCTTTGCCGGCAGCGGGGACGCGGCGGCGGGATCGGGCTTGGCTTTCGCTTTCGCATTGATGGCCGCGTTCTCCGGCGCGGCTTGCTTGGCGGTTGGCTTAGCCGCCCCCGCCGGCACCTTCGCAGCCTGCGACGGTGCGGTGGCCGCCTTGCCCTTCGCTGCAGCGCCGTCCGGCGATAGCGGGGCTGAATCCGGATAGCGCTTGCGCATGTCGCTCAGAAATTCATCGAGCGTATCCGCTCCCGCCACCGTGCGCGCCACGTTCTTGAATTCGACAGCCGAGGTACCGACCGGCGACGTCACCACCTCGAAGGCGTGCCGGTCAGGGGTGTCCGCCATCTTGGCCGCGTATTTGTCGCGGAAGCGGGCCAACCCGATCGGCTCGTCGCCGAGCGCATAGCCGATCGCGGCGCGCAAGATATCGATGCGCTCGGCCTCGCTCAAGGGCGCGAAATCGCGCCAGCGCTCACCGTAGAACAATTCGATCTGCTCGGCCGCCTTGCGCCAGTTCTTGGCCGCCCACTGGATGTCGGCGCGCAGGCGAACCGCCTCGGGTTTTTTGATATTGGCGATTATTTCCAGCGCCAGATCGTGGCGGCCGGTCTCGGACAACGCGCGCGCCTCGAGCAGTAGCCGCTGGTCGCGCAATTCATTCGATATGCCTTCGGTGCGGGTCGTGCGCAAGGCGGCGAGCGCGCGCTTGGGCTTGCGGTCCATGAGATAGATGACGGCAAGACGAGTGGCGACCTGCGCGCGTGCGGCGGCGTGCAGCCGGTGGTCGACCTGATGCTGGAGCAGTTCGGCCGCCTGGCCGAGCAGGTCGACCGAGACCAGCCGGTCGGCCAGCTTGCGGATCATCTCGTCGCCGCTGCGCCCGATCGGCGTCAACTCGCGGTAGTCGTAGAACAACGCGAGCGCGTCGATCGGCGGCAACGCATCGCCCTTGCCGTCCAGGAACAGCTTCTCGAAGGTGGCCGCCGCCTCGTCTTGGATTTGGCGGGTGAGATCGGAATTGGGATGCGCCAGCATGGCCGCGCGCATCACGTGGAAAGCCTCGCGGTAGCGGTTTTCCTGCGTATAAAGGTGCGCCAGCAGCTTGAGCCCCGCTACCTCGGTCTCGTCGCCGCGCCAGACCGTGGTGAGCGTTTCGAGCTGGTCGATCACGTCCTTGCGCGGCATGTCGCCCATGGCGAAGCGCAGCATGATCTCGCGCAGGCGCCCTTGCGCGGCGGCGCGCTGGTCGCGCGATACGGCGGCGGCGCGATAGTTGGTGAGCGCGTCCTCGTTGCGGCCGAGCCCCTGGTTCAGGCGCCCGACCAGCACGGCGATCGAAGCCTGCATCTCCGGTGGCACACCGAGGGTCTCGAGCTCGTTGATCACGTGGTCGGCGCTGTTGAAGTCACGTACCTCGATCGCCGCATGTAGCTGTTCGCGCAGCGCCATGCGCTGCAATTCGATTGGCAGCGCGCCCAGTGCGGCCTCGACGTCCTTGAAGCGCTCGTTCGCCTCCGACCACCTGCCCTGACGGGCGAAGGCGATCGCGCGCCAGACGGGCGCGTCGAGCTGGTTGCCGACCTGCGGATTGGACAAATCCTTGATTGCATCGGTTGGCCGGTCAAGCATCACGTTGGCGACCGCTTTTAGCACGGTGCCGGTGATGTCGTCGGCGCCATGCTCGTCGGACAGCGCAACCTCGATCACGCCGATCGCTTCCGCCGACAGGCCACGGGCAAGATAGAAGCGCGCCAGATCAAACCGCGCCTTACGGCGTTTAGGCGGCGACGCCATGGCGGCGCGGAAAATCAAATCCGATTGCCGGGCGTTGTACTTGGCCTGCCGGTTGAACCCCCAGAGCTGGGTGTCGAACGTCAAAGCGCGGAAACTGGTCGCGAGCCGCTGCTGGCCGATCGCGGTCGGCGACAGCGCGAGGCCGCCCGGCCGGCTGACGGTGATCTTGTCGGCGGCAAGCTTGGCGCTGAGGTCGTCGGCCAGCGGCTGCAGCACCACGCCCTGGGCGGAAGGCAGCGCGCGCAGCTCGACGAATTCCTGCGGCTTGAGGAAGCCGCGTGCGGGCTTGAGCGCGGTGACCACAATCAACCGGGCGCCGGCTGCGGGATCGGTGATGCGGTGGATGGCGCGCGGATTGTCGAACGGAATGGCGATGCTCGCGCGGTTCTTACCGACGATACTGCGGGCGATGGTGAGCGCCTTGGTCGGCACCGTCGCGCTGTCGCCGATCGTGACGATCCAGGACGCGCCGTCGGCCAAGACGCTCGCCAGGCGCGGCCGCGCCAGCCGCAGGCGCACGATCGCCGCGCCGTCCTCGGCTCGTTCAACGTCGGCATTGCGGATGCCGCTGTCCGGGTCGTGCGTCAGCGCCGCCAGATCGATGCGGGCGGCGCTGTCGAACACCAGCCACAGCAAATCGCCACGGCGGAACACTGCGGCGGGCGTCGGGATCGCGAATGGGAATTCAAGGCGCAAGCCCTCTCCGGCGCGGTGCAGCTCGGCGACGACCGGCGCTCTCGGATCGGGCACCGGTTGGGCGGGTTTGGCGGCGACGGATTTCGGCGCTGCCTTTGGCGTCACCACCGCCGCCTTGGACGGGGTTTTGGGCGCGGGTTTCGGCATGGTCTTGGGCGCGACGGCATTTGGCGCAACGGTCTTGGCCGCGGCCTCTTTCGGCGCGGGCTGCGCCGCGCTCTGCGGCTCGGCGATGGCGGCAAGTTTCGGCGCAGGCGGTGCGTTTGTTTTGGGCGCAGCCTGGGCGGCGGCGGGCGCAGCATTGCTTGCGGCTTTTGCCGCCGGCTTTTTGTCGGCAGCCTTCGGTGCCGGCGCGGCATCGCTCGCGTGTTTCGGTGCCGGAGAGGGATTGTCCTTGGCCTTCGCCGGCGGCGGCACGGCGGGCATTTTATTGGCAGCGTTGTTATTAGCGGTCTTGGCGGCAGCCGGCGCAGCGCGCGGCTTGCCGGCCGCCTTTTCCGGCGGCGGCGCCATATCGACCAGCGGCGGGGCGTCCGCGCTCTTGGCTCGATCGGCCGGCGGCGCCGGCGCGGCCTCCATCTTGGCAGGCACGGTGTCGGGCGGCGCAATCGCCGGCGCTGCGGCGGAGGCGCCGGCGCCCGCTGCCGCCGCGTGCTTGGGCTTGGTGTCAACGAGGCCGATATCGACCACGATGCTGTTGTCCTCGTGGAAGGTGCGCACTTTCGGCGTGCCGTTGAGTACGAAATTGATGGCCACCAACTCGTAGTCGATATCGGTGTCGACCGATTTGAGCGTCGGCGGCAGGGTCGCCACCACGTCGGCCAGATCCCATTTGATCGGCCGGTCGAAACTAAGCGTGAGCCGGTCGTCGTGGCGGTCGGGAACGACGTTGGCGCCGTTCGGCAGATCGAACACGTAACGGACGAAAGTCGGTTGGCTCGCCACCCTGACCCGGATCGTCGGCGGCTTTCTGTCCTTGGCGGCAAAGCGCTGGCGCTGCAGTAGGCGCTCGGCCTCGCGCGCGCGGTTGGCCAGGTCTTCGATTACCTCCTCCGGCAAGCCCGGCATCACCCCCGCCCAAGGCTCCGGCAACAGATCGACATAAAGCCGCTCGGCTGCGGAGATGGAATGGATCTTTATCTTCCTGGCCAAAGCAATGCGGACCGCCGTGCCGTCAGGATCGAGGCGTGCCGCGCTGATATAGCCGGGGGCATTTTCATTGAGACGATCGACGGCGACGGCGACCGGCTTCTTGAAGGTCACCACAATGATCGGAAAATTATAACTGATTGTGGCCGGCACCGCCTCGTTGAGACGGAACACCAAGCGCGCATAGCCGTGATCGGCGAAGACCTTGACCTCGCCACTGACCGGATCGTCGGCGCGCGCAGGCCCGCTCAACGCCAGCAGCGTCAGCGCGTGCAGCGCGACGAAGGCCGCCGCCAGTCGGGGACACATCTTCTTCTTCCTGCTGCGGGACGAAGTCGCCATGAAGCCGTTCCAACCGGCGAGACTGCCGGTCGCAACAGCCTAGGGATTGGCGTTTAAGGCGGCGTTAACCGTGACCTCTTGTCGCCGTGGCGGGGCGGGCGCTGGGCCGATCCGCAAACGCCAATATCAGAGCCTAAAACCCAAGAGAAAACAGGGCCTTAGACCTCGGCGCCTGAGCCGCGAGCCGGTCTAGCGCCAAAAACATCAAGAGAAACAAGAACATGGAAATGGTTGACTGGAGGTTAAAGGATCGATACTGTTTGCTTCGTGGCGCGACAGTTTTTTTGAGGGTCCTAATCATGGGCCGTGTTTCTCACTTGCTCGCCATTGCGGCCACGGCATTGTTCAGCCTGGCTCAGCCCGTCTCAGCCGCCGTCCTATACGATAACGGTCCAGTCAGCGGCGCGATCGACGGCTACGGAATATTTCCAAGTTACGCCGTATCGAATTCCTTCACGTTGACGGAGGATTCGTACATAATGGGCGTCACCTTCGGCGCTATGACCTTTTCCGATACCGGTACGAGCGTGTTGACCTTGGACTACGGATTCGCGACCGCGCCCGGCACTTTCCCCGTCACTGGCACGGCGACTGTAACTAACGGCGCTGCCAGCATCTCCGCCTTGTCTTCTAAACTCGCTGTAGGCACTGATAGTTTCTCGGTCCCCGATCTCTTTTTTACGGCCGGCACCTATTATCTCGTGCTGCAGAACGCCATTACAAATAACGGCAAATGGGTCCTTTGGGATGAAAGCGATGGTGCTTCTTCCGCAAGCCGAATATCGCCCAACAACGGCCTAGAAAACAACCTTGGTTCGAACTCGTTCCAGATCCTTGGCTATGCTGCTGCTCCTTCGACGGTTATCGCCAGTGTAGTTCTTGACACCCCGACTGTCGGTGCCACGCCATTGCCTGGCGCATTGCCGCTCTTTGCGACCGGGCTCGGCGCATTGGGCCTGATCGGCTGGCGGAAAAGAAAGAAAAATCGGCAAGTGACCGCGGCCTGACCAAGGCGCCTGATCGGATTTAACGAGAGACCGCCCGCAAGGCGGTCTTTCTTTTTGCGTTCAGAAATCGAAGGTCTTGCACATTCCGGCAATGCGCATTACCGGCCGGCCGGTTTGCCTTCGATCTTCGGTAGCTGCGTTGGATTTTGCGCTGTCGGCTCCCCACTGGCGCGATTGGCGAGCTCGACGGTGAGCCGCTGGGCCGCCTCTGGGGTCATCTGCGCGAGGATGGACGACATCGTGCGCGGATTTATCTGGGTTGAAACCTTGACCAGGATATTCATTTCGAGACGGTCGAAGATACGCGCGGCGTCCTTCGGCTTCATGTTCTCGTACATGGTGATGACGCCTTTCAAGCGCTTCGCTTCCGCCATGTCGATATTGCCCATCTCGGACTTGACGCGCAATTCCACGCCCTTGAGCTCGGAAACCTTGGCCTCGACCCGCTTCTCGGTCGCCTTGAGCAAGCTCTCGCGCATGTCGAGCTCGCGGTTGCGGGCATCGAGCTGCTGCCGGCGGTCATGCAGGCTTTCGAGGATGGCACGCTCGCCGGCCGAATTAATGTGGCCGGGCTGGATCTGGATTTCCTCGCCGGCGGCTTTGACCTTGGGCGGCCCCGGCTTGTCGGTCACCTTGAGTTTGTCTTCGCTTTCCGTATTTTCCTTGGCTCCTTTTTCTTTTTCCGCCTCCTTGTCCTTCTTATCGACCGAGCCGGTGACGTCGCGGTCTCCGCCGTTGTTAAAGTTGAACATCTCCTGCGCCCAAGGCTCCTTGGCAACACGTGCGCCTGGAACGCGGGCGTCGCCTTTAACCACGATTTTCGGATAGGGCGGCACGCTCTCGGGCGCGGCAATCTGCAGGGTGGGCTTGGTACGGTTTTCCATACGCTCGGCCAGCGTATAGCCGCCGTCGAACACCAGGCCGGACACTTTGAGCGCGAACAGGGCGATCGTGGCCAGCAGCACGATCGGGATCAGCCTGAAATCGCGCGCAAAGCGGATCATGCCGCGACGCCGCGCGTGCGCGCGCGCGCCCGATCGGTGAAAGCTTTGGCGGCGGCCGCCACCGCGTTGGCATCGGGAGCGGTGGCCTTCGGATGGCCTGCCGGCTGTGCGACGTTGGCGATGCTGGCAACGCGGCCCAGCAGTTCTTCGCCAGCGGCGAGTTGCTGGTCGAGCTCACCGGTGACGCGCTCTATCCGCTCCAGCCGCTCGCTGAGATTCTGCTCGCCGTCGCGCATGGTGGATTTGAGCCCCGCGATGGCGCGCTCAGCGATCTCGGTTGCCGTGATCAGCTCGGAAATGGTGGCGCGTAGCGTCTGCTCGTCGGCCTTGAGCAGGCGAATCTGATTGTTGAGCCGCACGCAATACAGGATCGTCAGCAGCAGCAGGATCGAGACCATGATCTCGACCAGGTATCCGAAGTTGAAGCTCATGGCGCATCCATCCGGTTGTTGGGCTCGTCCGCCTTCTCGAACATGGCGAACGTCGTCCGTGGTTTGCGCAGGGCCTTGGAAACACGCACAGCGACACGGTCGCCGACCCGTCCCATGCGCCCTTCGGTCAGCGTAACGTCGCCGCAACGCACGCTGACCAGCACGTCCGGTTTGAGCTCGAGGGTGAGTGTGTCGCCGACATTGAGGTTCATCATCTGCCGCAATGGCAGCCGCTGCTCGTAAAGCACGGCGTCGACGCCGATCTGCGCCTGGCCGATTTCGGTCGCGAGATGGCCTTCCCAGATCGGATCGCGGCCGAACTTCTCGCCCATGAACATCTGCAGCAGGACGGCGCGGATCGGCTCGATGGTGGCGTAGGGCAGCAGTAGCTCGACATTGCCGCCGCGGTCTTCCATGTCGATACGCAGCCGCACCAGGATCGCGGCATTGGCCGGCCGCGAGATGGCGGCGAAGCGCGGATTGGTTTCCAGGCGGTCGATGTTGAACTTGACCGGCGACAGCGGCTTGAAGGCAAGCTCGGCGTCCGCCAGCACCACTTCGATCATGCGCTTGACCAGGTTGGTCTCGATGGTGGTGTAGGGACGCCCCTCGACGCGCACGGTGCTTTGCCCACGACGGCCACCGAGCAGCACGTCGATGATCGAATAGATGAGGCCCGAATTGACGGTGGCAAGGCCGAAATTATCCCACTCTTCCGCCTTGAACACGGCCAGAATCGCCGGCAGCGGGATCGAGTTGAGATAATCGCCGAAGCGCACCGAGGTGATGCGGTCGAGCGAGACTTCGACGTTGTCGGAGGTGAAGTTGCGCAAGCTCGTCGTCATCAGCCGCACCAGGCGGTCGAAGACGATTTCCAGCATCGGCAGGCGTTCATACGACACCATCGCCGAGTCGATGATGGCGCGAATGCCAGAATTGTCGTTGAGCGTCACGTCCGCCAGGCTGAAGCCGAGCAGGCTGTCGATTTCATCCTGATTGAGAATGCGCTCGGCGCCGCCCTTGGTGCCCTGGAACTCGTTGTCGTCGACCATCGCCGCCCATTGCGCGGCGGCCTCGTCGGCGCTGGGCTCAGGCGTCGCCGCTGCGTCAGGCGCCGGCGCGCCGGACTCTTCCTCCAGCGCCACGCCCCACTCGGCTGCCAGTGCGTCTTGGTCGATTTGGTCCTTGCCCGCCATTGTTTATTACGTCGTCACTGGACGACGATCTCCTTGAAAAGAACGGCGGTGATATGGTTGGGCGCAACGACGGCGTTGACCCGGCGGGTCAATTCCTCCTTGAGCCGATAGAGTCCGGCGGAACCGTCGAGATCGGTCGGCCGCAACTCGCGCAAATAAGTCTGGAAAGCATCCATCACCCGCGGCATCAGCGGTTGGATCTGCTCGACCTCGTTCGCGCTGGGCAATTCGAGGACGATCTTAACCTTGAGATATTGCGTGCGGTCGCCGCCAGCACTCGCCAGGTTGACCAGTACGTCCGGCATATTGACGAAGGTCGCCGGCTTGGCTTCCGTTTTCACCATCTTGTCGTGATCGGAACCGCCCAGGAACAGATAGGCGCCCACGGCGCCGCCGCCGATCACCAGCAGGCCGGCCGCGGCGATAATCATCACCTTCATCGACGGCAGTTTCAGTTTTAGCTTCGACTTGGTCGCCGGCTGCTCGCCTTCTTCTTCTTCCGGCTTGTCTTCGATTTCAGCGTCCGCCTGTTTCGCCTTGGCTGCCATGACTGCCCCGATCGCACCGTGGTGATGGGGTGCGCGCGCGGCGTCTTGAAGCGAAACGCCGCGGATGCGCAGACCCCGCGCTCCCCTGCAGCGAAGGTAGGTCGGTATGGTTAACAGATCATTGCTCCGGGTCCCGGGTGCGGCATCTTTTGCCGAGTCAGGGTTGTTTTTGCCTGCGCCGCGACCCCACTGATTTTATATAACTAATTGATAAAACTGCTGTTTATCACTTGGCACGGTGGCTGCAATGACAATGGCGGCCGCTGGCTTGGGAGAGCCCGCGGCAGTGCTGTCCGCACAGTTCGGCCTCGGGAGGGCCGGCTTTTGCGGGATTTGAAGGGGAGAACACCGATGCAGAATGCACTTCTCGTCGGACTATCGCGCCAAGTCGCGCTCGGCCGCGAGCTTGACGTGGTCGCCAACAACATCGCCAACCTCAACACCGTCGGCTTCAAAGGCGACGGCGCGGTGTTCGAAGAATACATCGGACAGACGGCGCGCTCGGGCAACCTGCCGGGCACCGACAGCCAGGTGAGCTTCGTGCAAGACCGGGCAACCTGGATCAACCTGAGCCAGGGCCCGCTCGAGCGCACCGGCAATTCCTTGGACGTGGCGATCGAAGGCTCGGGCTTTCTGGTGGTGCAAACGCCGCGCGGCGAGCGCTATACGCGCAACGGGGCGCTGCAAATCAACGCCAACGGCGAACTGGTGACCAGCGCGGGTTATCAGGTGCTGGGCGACTCCGGCCCGATCACCTTTCAGCCCAAGGATCGCAATATCACGATCAGCGAAGACGGCACCATCAGCGTGCGCGAGGGCGACAATAACAAGACCGAGTCGCAGCGCGGCAAGTTGCGCATGGCCGGCTTCGCGCAAGCCGGACAATTGCAGAAGGACGGCGGCAGTACCTTCATGCCTCCGGACGGCGTCACTCCGCAGATCGATACCACTTCGCGCTTCGTCCAGGGCACGCTCGAGAAATCCAACGTACACGGCGTGGCCGAGATGACGCGCATGATCGAGGTCACGCGCAGCTACACCCAGATCGCAAACATGCTGGCGAAGCAGACCGACCTGCAGCAAACGGCGATCGAAAAGCTGGCCGCCGTTCCGACGAGCTGAACGGCAGCAGTAGTGGGAGATTTGAGTTATGCGAGCATTGCACACCGCGGCGACCGGGATGATGGCCCAGGAACTCAATGTCCAGGTCATCTCCAACAACATCGCCAACATGCGCACTACCGGCTACAAACGTCAGCGCGCCGAATTCCAGGACTTGCTGTACGAACACGTCAGCCGCGTCGGCACGCAGACCTCCTCGCAGGGCAATATCCTGCCGGCCGGCATCGAGCTTGGCTCCGGCGTCAAGGCTGTAGGCACCCCGCGCCTGATGAGCCAGGGCGAACTGGTGCAGACCGGCAAGGATTACGATCTCGCCATCCGGGGCAACGGCTTCTTCAAGATTCTGCTGCCGGACGGGCGCACCGCATATACGCGCGACGGTTCGTTCGAGCTCGACGCGCAGGGGCGACTGGTGACGGCGCAGGGCAACGTGGTGCAGCCCGGCATCACGATTCCGCAGAACGCGAGCTCCGTATCGATCAATTCGCAAGGCCAGGTGTCGGTGACGCTGCCCGGCTCCACGGCGTCAAGCATCATCGGCCAGATCCAGCTGTCGATTTTCGTCAACAGAGCCGGCCTCGAGGGCATTGGCGACAACATGTATCTGGAAACACCTGCCTCCGGCACGCCGCAGGACGGTACGCCGGCCGTTGACGGTTTCGGCAACCTGCAACAGGGCAGTCTCGAACAAGCCAATGTCGAAGCGGTGAGCGAGATCTCCGACCTGATCGCTGCCCAGCGCGCCTACGAAATGAACGCCAAGGTGATTTCCGCCGCCGACCAGATGCTGTCGGCCACCTCCAACCTGATGCGTTGAGGAAGAGCCATGACTCGCACCGTCATTGCCGCATTCGCAGCGCTGATAGCATTCAGCGCGTCCGCCATGGCGCAGGTCACCAGCACGCTCGATCAGGAACGGCCGCGGCTCAAAGCCGAGGCGGTCATTACCGGCGACCTCGTGCGCATCGGCGACCTGGTCGAGCATGCCGGTATCGTCGCCAAGGTGCCGATCTTTCGCGCACCCGATCTCGGCACTACCGGCACGGTACCGGCCAATATGGTGGTCGAAGCAGTGCGCGCCCACGCGCTGATCGGTCTCGATACCCGCGGCCTCCGCGAGGTGGCAGTGACGCGGGCGAGCCGGACCATTGCGTCGAAAGACATCGCGGACCTCGTCAAGCAGGCCTTGGCCAGCCAATTCGAGCTCGGGACGCCCGCCGACATCACGCTCAATTTCGACGGCGGATTGCGCCCGCTGCACGTGGAGCCCAATACCGAGGGCGAGCCGCAGCTCGCGCGCATCACCTACGACGCCTACAGCAGCCGCTTCGAGGCCACGCTCGACATCCCGACCGGCTCTTCGACCCAAGCGCCGCTGCGGCTATCGGGCCGCGCCATCGCGACGGTGGAGGTGGCAACGGTGGCGCACCCGATCGAGCGCGGCGCCATCCTGAGGGACGACGACGTGGTGCTCGAACGGCATCCGCGTGCCCGCGTCGGACGCGACGACATCACCGAGCGCGCGCAAGTAATCGGCCTTGCTGCCCGCAATGCGCTGCGGCCGGGCCGGATGCTGCGCGCCGACATGCTCATGAAGCCCATGACGATCAAGCGCAACGAGGACGTGACGCTGATCTACCAGATCCCCGGCATCTCGCTCACCGTGCGCGGCAAGGCGATCGAGAGCGGCGCCAAGGGCGACACGATCACGGTGCTCAACGAGCAGTCCAAGCGCAAGCTGCAAGGCATCATCGCCGGTCCCGGCCGCGTCATCATCTACAGCAGCGCGCCGCAGGTTGCCGCCAATGCCACATCCGCCGCACCCGCAACCGACGGCAAGGCCCGCTGACGCATGGGTTCAAACAATGTGAAGCGAGGAGCAAACCAAGCGCCACGCCGACCGCCTAAGTCAGTCCGAAACGGCACGGCGCCAGCCGCGCCATTTGTGAAAGTGATGTCGATGAATGTAACCAAGCTCACGTGTCTTGCGGTATTGGCCGCGCTGACGGCATCGCTGCTCAGCGGCTGCGCCGCGCTCGAGCGCATCCGGGACATCGGCCAGCCGCCGCCTTTGACCGCGGTCAACAATCCGACCGCGCGACCCGGCTACAAACCGGTGCAGATGCCGATGCCGGCGGCGCAGCCCGCCTCCTATAATCCGAATTCGCTGTGGCGCAACGGCTCGCGCGCATTCTTCAAGGACCAGCGCGCGCACCAAATCGGCGACATTCTCACGGTCAAAGTCAACATCACCGACAAGGCCATCATCGACAACGAGACCAAGCGCAGCCGGATTGCCGAGGACGATTCCCACATCGAAAATTTCTTTGGCAAAAAGAAGGTGCCGATCATGAACACGCCGGTACCGACGCCCGTGTTCACCTCCGATTCCACCACCTCGACCGACGGCAAGGGCTCGGTCAACCGGTCGGAAGCCCTGACGACCAACATCGCCGCGGTGGTGACGCAGGTGCTGCCGAACGGCAATCTGGTGATCGAGGGCAAGCAGGAAATGCGAGTCAACTTCGAAATGCGCGAACTGATCGTCGCCGGCATCGTGCGGCCGGAGGACATCGAGAGCGACAACACCATCGATTCGACCAAGATTGCGCAGGCGCGCATCGCCTATGGCGGGCACGGCCAACTCACCGACATGCAGCAGCCGCGCTACGGCCAACAGGTGATGGACGTGATTCTGCCGTTCTAGGGGGATGAAGCGAGTTTTCCAGTCTGTAGCGTAACTTAGCGACCTCCCGCGCCGTATTCGCATCGCGCGAGCGGAAACGGCGTCAACGACGCGGCCTCCGGCAGCTCCCCAGCCGGGGGCCGCGTATGTTTTGATTGCCCGACATCGAAGGACCTTGGCTGCTTCCCGCCCGCTGGGAACGCCTTGCGCGAGCCGCGCATTGTCCCGACATTGAGCGCTGAGCCCATTGCGGCCCGCCGGACCGCATTGCGAGGAGCCGCCGCGTGTTTCCCTTCACCGACACCGCCCCGCGTGCCGCCTTCCCGGCCATCGTGCTCATGCTGATCGCGGCCAATACGCTTGTCTTTTTGATCACGCTCAGCCTGCCGCGCGATCTGCTGCATGTGGTGCTGGTGCAATACGCGGTCGTCCCGGTGCGCTACACCCATCCCGATCTTGCGCGTTCGGTCGGGCTCAATCCGAATAATTTCTGGCCGCTGATCACCGACGCCTTCCTGCACGGCGGCTGGATGCACATCATCTTCAACATGTGGTTTCTCTGGATCTTCGGCCCGGCCATGGAAGCGCGCTTCGGCCGCGTCTGGTTCATCGCGCTCTATCTCGGCGGCGCGCTGGTGGCGAGCGCGGTGCAGATCGTCGCGCATCCGAATTCGACCGCACCGGTTCTCGGCGCCTCGGGCGCGATCGCCGCGGTGATCGCGGCCTATGCCGTGGTTTATCCGACCGAGCGCGTCATCGCCATCGTGCCGATCTTTTTCATTCCGCTGTTCATACCGGTCCCGGCCATCCTGTTCGCCGGACTCTGGTTCGGCCTGCAGGTGCTGCAAGGCTCGTCCGAACTTGTGCGGCCCAGCATGGCCGCGGGCGTGGCCTGGTGGGCGCATATCGGCGGTTTCGCCTTCGGCGCGCTGTTCGCGCTTATTCTCTCAAAGCTGATGGGCGGCGAGCAGACGCGCATCACCCTCTGGAGCGACCACGGCAAGCGCGTTTATGGCCGCCGCGTGCCGGACATTCCGCGGCGCGAGGATTGGTGACCCGAAAACGGCGATGCCCGGCGCAGGGCCGGGCATCGAGCAACGAATCTCGTCGAAAGCTCCGCTCAATCGTCGCGATAGACCCGCTCGCGCCGCTCGTGCCGCTCCTGCGCCTCCACCGACAGCGTCGCGATCGGGCGGGCTTCCAGGCGGCGCAGCGAGATCGGCTCGCCGGTCTCCTCGCAATAACCGTAGGTGCCGTCTTCGATGCGGCCGAGCGCTTCGTCGATCTTGGCAATCAGTTTGCGCTGACGATCGCGCGCACGCAGCTCGATGGCGCGGTCGGTCTCCGAGGACGCCCGATCGGCGAGATCGGGATGATTCTGATTCTCTTCCTGCAGATGCAGCAGCGTCTCCTTGGCCTCCTTGAGGATGTCCTCCCGCCATGCGAGCAGCTTGGCGCGGAAATACTCCCGCTGGCGCTCGTTCATGAACGGCTCCTTGTCCGACGGCCGATAATTCTTGGTCTTGGCCAACATCCCACTGAACTCCCTATCCTTTTTTTCTTGGAAGCGAAGTCGCCCTCCCAGTGCGGCAGGCTTATATACGCGCGCCACGGCGTGGACAACATCCGAGTAGTGTCGGCTTAGCGGCGTGATTAATATGACGGTTCAGTGACTTAAGGGGCCTGGCAGCCCCAGCCGCCCGGTTTCCCGGCCTAGCGGATGCCGGCTTTGGCCAGTTCCACCGCCACCCGCAAATCGATCTCGC
Organism: uncultured Alphaproteobacteria bacterium; assembly: GCA_963773115.1. Classification (GTDB taxonomy): domain Bacteria; phylum Pseudomonadota; class Alphaproteobacteria; order Rhizobiales; family Xanthobacteraceae; genus Pseudolabrys. Next base: position 238,534 of record CAVYZZ010000004.1, read on the forward strand.
CCAGGACCACGTCCAGCCCGCTGTCGCCCGTGGTCTCGGTCAGCCCCTCGGCCGCGACTTTCAGACGCGCGAGGGTGGACTGATCGACCGAACCGTCGAGCAGCCCGAGCTTGAGCGTATCGAGCACGTCGAGCGCATTGCGGCCCTTGGCGACCGCACGTTTCTTGCGCTCAGTCGGGTTTTCGACGCCCTGCAGCGCGATCAGCGCGTCGACCGTCGAAATCGCGCGCAGCGAGCCGGCAGCGGCGGCATTGCGCGGCGCCTCCTGCTCCCCGACCGTGAAGGTGCCGCTTGCTGCGCGGCGCGCGCCCGCCGGCGCGTTGGCAAGCGCGGCTCCGTTCGGTCCGTTAATGCGCATGGCGGAAAATCCCAGTCGACGCGGTCGTCGGTCTCCGAATACCCCCGCAAGCCTGGGCCGGTATGGTTAATCGCCGGTAAAGACCCCGGCAAAAATTACCGCCCTGGACGATCGTGCCGGCCTTTACACCACCCGTTCTTTGCCCGCTGAAATGAAAACAGCTGCATTGCCAGAGTCTTGGCACGCCTACCTGGGTTGGCACGGCCTTCGCATAGGAGAAGGCAAGTCGCACGTCACATTGGGGAGCAGTGATGACGAAGACGTTTCAGGCCGCGTTGCTGGCCATATTGCTGGCGCTGTGCGTCCCGGTGAACGCCGGGGCGACGTCGCGCATCAAGGACCTCGCCAATGTCGAGGGCGTGCGCCAGAACCAGCTGATTGGTTACGGCCTGGTCGTCGGCCTCAACGGCACCGGCGACACGCTCAACAATATCCCCTTCACCAAGCAGTCGCTCACCGCGATGCTGGAACGGCTCGGCGTCAACGTGCGCGGTCAAACGCTGCGCACCGGCAACGTCGCCGCCGTGATGGTGACCGCCAACCTGCCGGCCTTTTCCACCCAGGGCACCCGCATCGACGTGACCGTCTCCTCGCTCGGCGACGCCAAGAGCCTGCAAGGCGGCATGTTGCTGGTGACGCCGCTGCTCGGCGCCGACGGCAATGTCTATGCGGTCGGCCAGGGCTCGGTCGCGATCGGCGGCTTCCAGGCCGAAGGCGAAGCCGCCAAGATCACGCGCGGCGTGCCGACCGTCGGCCGCATCGCCAACGGCGCGCTAATCGAGCGCGAGATCGATTTCAACCTCAACCGCCAGAGCCAGCTGCGCATGGCGCTGCGCAATCCCGATTTCACCACCGCCAAGCGCATCGCCGCCGCCATCAACGATTATATCGGTGCGCCGACAGCGGAGCCGCTCGACCCTTCCACCATCGGCATCACGGTGCCGAAGCAGTATCGCGGCAACGTGGTCTCGCTGCTCACCGAGGTCGAGCAACTGCGGGTTGATCCCGACCAGGCCGCCAAGATCGTGATCGACGAGCGCTCCGGCATCATCGTCATGGGCAACGACGTCCGCGTCTCCACGGTGGCGGTGGCGCAGGGCAACCTGACCGTCACCATTACCGAGCAACCGCAGGTCAGCCAGCCGACGCCATTCTCGCGCGGTGGCAGGACTACGGTGGTGCCGCGTACGCAAATTGGCGTGCAGGAAGACGGCAAGAAACTGGCAGTGGTCAAGAGCGGCGTGTCGCTGCAGCAGTTGGTCAACGGGCTCAATTCGCTCGGCATCGGCCCGCGCGACCTGATCGCGATTCTGCAGGCGATCAAGGCCGCCGGCGCGATCCAGGCCGACATCGAGGTGATGTGATGAACAGCGCCCTTGCCCTGCCCGCACCGGGCCTGCAACCAATCGATCTCATGATGGCGGGCGCAGCCGGCAAGCCGTCCCCCACCAGCAACAAGGCCAAGGCAAAGGCGGCGGCCGAGGATTTCGAGGCGGTGTTCCTCAACAACATGTTTCAGCAGATGTTCGCCGGCATCAAAGGCGACGGCCCACTCGGCGGCGACGGCGCGACCGGCGTGTGGCGCTCGTTCCTCACCGACGCCTACGCCAAGTCGTTCGCCAAGGCCGGCGGCATCGGCATTGCCGATCAGGTCTATCGCAGCTTGATAAGCCACCAGGAGAGCGGATCATGAGCGAGGCGGCCGAAGTTCACACGCCGGAAGTTCCCACCCCGATCGCCAGCGCCAGTGAGGCCGAGCGTGCGGTCGCCAATTTGAACAAGATCATGGACCGCCTGGTGGAAACCATCGAAGAAGAGAGCGCCCGCGCGCGCGCCGGCCGACTGCTCGCCACCGCTGAATTGGAGGACGCCAAGGTCGAGCTCGCCCGTCTCTATGCCGCCGAAAGCGAGCGCGTGAAGAGTGCCCGCGGGCTGATCACACATTCGCTGCCCGAAGCGCTCGATGCGCTGCGCGCGCGGCACGAGGTTTTCCAGGCCCTACTGCAAAACAATCTGACGGTGCTGGCCACCGCGCATGCAGTCTCCGAAGGCATCATCCGCGGCGTATCGGACGAACTCGCCCGCAAGCAGACCCCCTCGACTTATGGCGCCTCCGGCCGCGCCAACGCGCCGGGCGCCAAGGCCAGCCAGCCGCTGGCGCTCAGCCGCACGCTCTAGGCGCGAATCCGCTCTGGCTTGGGGGCGGGTTGCTGCTGGTCGGCCGTGTGCAGCCGCCGCAGCCGGCCAAATGATTCATCGCCGGCAAAGACACTTTCAAAATGCGCCAGCGACCCCTTCGCGGGCCGTTCATCGGCCTGCCAGGCCGGCGGCACCCAGGCGGCGCCTGGCAGGCACTGGGTCGCCAGGTACCAATCGGCCGGACTGTCGCCGATCACGGCACGGAAGTCGCACTGTTTCGCAGGATCGCCAATGAGCCCCAGCCATAGGATCATGAATTCGAGCGCCGACCGCGCCGGCGTCAGATTTTCCGCGACGCAACGAACGGCGTTGGCTGAAATCCGATCGCGCAGGTCCGGCGACACCAGCAGCTTCTGCAACAGCGAAACGCATTCGGCGACGTTGTGCGCAACAAAACCGGTCTCGCTGTCGCGCACGATCGCCCGTTCCGCGGGATTATCCAGCACAACCGGCGTCAGCCCGAGCGACATCGCCTCGATCAGCGTATTCTCGGCAGTGCCGAAGTGATCGGGCTGCAGGGGATAGAAGAAGATATCGGCGTCGGCGAGCGCGGCCGCCGGATCGGCGGTCTCGCCACAAAAATGCACACGTTCGCGATGGCGCATCGCCTGCGCCCGCGCCACCACCGCATCATCGGCGGCGCCCCAGACCGAGATACGGATATCGCCGCCGACCAGTTGATCGACGGCGTCAAAAAATCCCGGATGCATTTTGACGAAATCGACGGTGCCGAGATAGGCGATGGTTGGCACCCGTCCGGGCTCAGGCTTGCGCTGCGGCGCTTTGGCAAAGCCGAAGCCGCTGTTGATGACGGAGAGCTTCGGCTTGACACTGCCGCGCGGCGCGGCCGCCCACGGGATCGACAGCGACGCCTCGCTGGTAAAGACAAAGCGCGCAGCCTCCGCCATCAGGCCCGGCTGGATCAACGGTCGGTACAGCCCCGAAATATGCGACCAGAACACGCTGCGCATTCCGGGGAATTTGCAGCGTGCCAGGCATTCGAACAGGCGCGGATGGTTCCAGAACTCGAACTGGACGATGTCCGCCGCGCGGGCCAGAGGTGCAACCTCGGCAAGATCGCCCGCGACGACGATCCGTGCGCCGGCGGCCTCGATCGCTTCCAAGTAGCGGCGGTCGCGCGGCGGCTCGAGCAGAACGAAGGTCTGCTCCACCACCTCGGGCAAAACGGGGCTCAGGGCAGCATGGGCCTTGCCGACGCCGCCGCCCAGATGCGGCGTCACATGCAGGATCTTCATTCCGCCGCCACGGAAGTGAATTTGCGATTTTGCCCGCCCGGCGGCTCAACGTCCGGATCGACCGGCACGAGCGTCTTGAATTTCGCCAACAGCGTGATGCGATGGGCGTCGATATTGTCGGGCAGACAATGGCTGAGCTGGCCGCAATTGCCGCAGACGCCGTTCTGCCGCCGGCGGCCCTCGAGATGCTGCAGGCGCAGCGCGTTCATCGCCTTGGAATTCCAGATTTCCTTCATCGACTGCTTGCGCACGTCGCCGATGATGAGCTTGCGGCCCCAATCGAGGAAGCAGGAGCTGACCAGGCCGTCGGCGTTCACCGAATAGCCGTAGAAGATATAAGGGCAGGTGTCGGTGTCGCCGATCTCCTGCTGGTAGATGCCCCTACTGATCTTGACGCCGGTATTCGCCTCGATGTCGAACTCGGGCCAGCAGGGCGCGAAGTTCTCGACGAAGATGCGGTCGCAATGATCGCCGAAGGTGTCAAAGAATTGCTGCCGCTGCGCCTCGGTGATGAGCTCACTCGGAATCTTGACGACGATCTCGCAATTACCCCGATTGGCGTAGAGCCATTTCACGTTGTCGATGAATGTCGCGAAGTCGAACTTGAAGCCGGTGAAGCGCTGGTAGGTCTCCTCGGTCATGCCGTCGACCGAGATGTTGATCTTGTCGATGCCGGCCTCTAGCACGGGACCGACGCGCGCGGGCGAGAGGAATGTCCCGTTTGTCGTCGTGTCGATGTAGTCAACGTGGCCGGATTTCTTGGCGTAGGCGACCATCTCGGCCAGGCGCTTGTTGAGGAACGGCTCGCCGTCCTTATACATGCGCAACACCTTGATCGGCTTGTCGAAATCGCCGAGACCGTCGATCACCTTCTGAAAGACCTCAAACTTCATGACGCCCTGGAAGCGGCCGGTCTCGGCGATCATGTCGCGGTGCCCGGTCGGACAGAACGTACATTTAAAATTGCATGAGCTCGCCGGGTCGACGAAGACGACAAAGGGAGTCGCGAGCGGGATCACCGTCTCCAGCGGAGTGCGCCCCTCAAGATTGATTCGCGGTTCGAGCCGGGCTTTCATGGGTTTTCCTGCAACGGGCGGCGCTTGCTCCCAAGTCCTACCGGACAATGGTTAACAGGGGTTAACGAAGCGGCGAGGTCTAACCGGCGGCGCGCACGCCGACCACACGCGGGGGATCAAAGGCATTGTCAGGCCGGGCGCCGAAACGCAGCAGGTCGCGGCGGCCGTATTCGTCGGCAATCCGACCCGCCAATTCGCGAACGGTGACGGGGATTCCCGAGCAAATATTGACGGGGCCCTGGGCATCCCCCAAGGCAACGTCAGCGATCATGCGACCGGCCTCGCGCACGTCGAGGAAATCGCGCACCTGTTTGCCGCTCGATAGTTCGGCCGGCGTACCGGCGGCAAGCTGCTCGCGCAAATAGGGCACCAGCCGCCGCGCGTCCTCGCCCTCGCCGTAGAGATAGAAAAGCCGGCACCAGGCAAACGCGGTCCGCTTCTCAGCGAACATGCGCGATAGCGCCGTGAATGCGGCCGCCTTGGCTTCGGCGTAGGGCGTGGCGGGGTTCAGCGGCGTGTCAACCGAAAGCGCGCCGGCAGCGAGATCGTATTCGAAGCAGGTGCCGATGCCGACGAATTGGCGGATGCCGGCGCGTGCCGCGCCCTCGGCCAATTCCAGCGTACCGGCAAGGCACGCCTTGTTCTTCGGCGAATGCAAATAGCTGCCGGGTTCGGCAAACCATGCAGCGTGAACCGCGATATCGATGCCCACGCAGGCCCTCGCCCACCACGCGGCGCTCTCGGCAAACACGTCCGGAGTCGCGACAATGTCTTCTGCGGTCGCGGCCAGCCGCGCCTCCGTTCCTTCGCGGATCACGGCGCGCACCACGACGCCGCGCTCACGCAGCGCGTTGAGCACTTGGCGACCGACAAAGCCAGTCGCGCCTGTGAGCAGAACCTTCATGCGATCTCCAGCCGCGGCACCGCGGTGACGAATCTCGTGCCGGACGCGGCAAGCGCTGACTGCTGCGCCTTGATTTCCTCTGCGATGTTCCAAGGCAGGATCAGCACGTAATCGAGACGCCGTTCGCTGAGCGCGGCCGGCGGCAAAATAGGAATGTGGCTGCCCGGCATGAACTTGCCCTGCTTGGCGGCGGCGGCGTCGCAGACGAATGGCAATAGATCTGGCGTCACGCCGGCATAGTTGAGCAGCGTATTGCCTTTGGCGGCTGCGCCATAGGCGGCGACCGACTGCCCCCCGCTCTTCCGCTCGAGAAGAAACCGGAGAAGATCGTCCTTGATCGCGTCCGCGCGCGTCTGAAAGGCGCGATAGACCGCCAGCGTCTGCAACCCGCGCCGCTTCTCTTCGGCGAGCAGCACGGAAACGGCGGTGGACGTCGCGCGCCTATCGTTCTCATGACAGCCGTATAGCCTCAGGCTGCCGCCATGCGTCGGCAATTCCTCCACGTCGAAGACGCGCAAGCCCGCTGTCTTGAAGATGCGCGCGGCGGTGAACAGCGACAGATAAGAGAAGTGTTCGTGATAAACGGTGTCGAACTGGGCGTGTTCGATCAACGGCATGACATGGGGGAATTCCAGCGTGACGGTGCCACGGGGTTTGAGCGCCGCTTTCAGTCCGCGCGTGAAGTCGTTGATGTCGGGCACATGCGCAAAGACATTGTTGCCCGCTATCAGATCGGCCTGCTTGCCCTTTGCGGCCAGCCGCCGGCCGAGGGCCTCACCGAAAAATTCGCGCAGTACCGGGACGCCGCGCTGTTCGGCGGCTTCCGCGGTGCTCGCGGTCGGTTCGATGCCGAGGCAGGGGATGCCGGCCGCGACGAAATTCTTGAGCAGGTAACCGTCATTGCAGGCGATTTCGATGACGAACGACGCGCGCGTCAGCGCGAGAGCACGGATCATTTTGTCGGCATAGCGTTTGGCATGGGCGAGCCAGCCCGAGGACGTGCTCGAAAAATAGGCGTAGTCGGCGCCGAACAGCTCGTCCGCGGCGGCGTGATCCTCGGTCTGCACCAGCCAGCAGCGCGCGCAGACCATCACCTTCAGCGGATACCGTTTTTCGGGCCGTCTTAGCTCGGCCGCGGTCAGATAGGCATTAGACGGCGGCGCGATGCCAAGATCGATGAAGATTTGCGCGAGCGGCGCTCCGCAATGGCGGCAGTTCATGGCGACAAGCCCGTAAAGCCGCCGTCGAGCCGCGGATGCTGCGCGTCGCGCGCGGACAGTCCGGCAATGGGCAGCGGCCAATGAATGCCAAGCTTCGGATCCTGGGGGTCGAGGCCGCCCTCGGCGGCAGCGTCGTACGGGGCCGAATGGCAATAGATCAATTCAGCGTCGTCGCTCAGCGCCTGGAAGCCGTGCGCGAAACCTTCGGGTATGAGCAAGGCCCGATTGTTGCCGGCTGAAAGACGCTCGCCGTGCCAGCGCAGGAAGTTCTGCGAACCACTGCGGATGTCGACCGCGACGTCAAAGACTTCGCCGCGGATACAGCTCACCAGTTTCATCTCGGCATGTGGCGGATGCTGGAAATGCAGCCCGCGCACAGTGCCTTTCGTGGCGGTGCAGGCGTGGTTGATCTGCGCGACCGGGCGAATCCATCCCGCCACACGCAACTCGTCGGCACAGAAAAGCCGCGCAAGGTAGCCGCGCGCATCGCCTACACGCCGGCGCTCGACACATTTGAGGCCCGGCAAAGGCAGATCGGTGATCGCGAAGCGGCTCACGCCAAAGCCTCGCAGGCGGGGATGCCGGTGCGACAGAGCCCGAGCAAAGTCGTCGGCGTAATAGGCATAGCTAGCCAGCCTGCTTCTTGGCCGCCGCCGGCTTCGCCTTCGGCAGCATGCGCGCCTCGAAATTATCGATATCCGCTTGACACAATTGCCGCGCATCGGCGCCGTCTTTGTGGGCGCGGTACCATGCCATCGTTCGCTGCACGGCCTGCACCGGCGTCAACTTGGGCGCAATGCCGAGCACATTTCGCGCCTTGGCATTATCCAGCGCCAACCAAGCGGCTTCATGCGGACCGTCGTTGCCGTCGCCGAAATACACCTCGCCCTCGCCGTAAGCAGCGCGCGCCAGTTCGACCAGATCGCGCACGGCCACCGCTTCGCCGGCGTCGGGGCCAAAATTATAGGCGCCGGCCAGCGCCGGCCGCTCCCAAAGCTTTCGCGCCAAGGTCAGGTAACCGAAGAGTGGCTCCAAGACATGTTGCCAGGGCCGAACCGCCTGCGGCCGGCGCACCGCCAGCGTTTGGCCCGCCTGCCAGGCGCGCACCGCATCGGGAATGAGGCGGTCCTGCGACCAGTCACCGCCCCCGATCACGTTTCCCGCCCGCGCGCTCGCGACGCCCATGCCTTGAGTCGACAGGAAGGAATCGCGATAACTTGCGATAGCGATCTCACATCCTGCTTTGCTTGCGCTGTATGGGTCGTAGCCGCCAAGGGCTTCGTCTTCGCGACAAGGTTCGCCTGCATCCACATCGCGATAGACCTTGTCGGTCGTTACCATCACCGCCACATGCGCACTTTCGAGGTCACGCAGTGCTTCCAGCAAATGAACCGTGCCCATGACATTGGTCTCGAACGTCGTCAGTGGCGCACGGTAGCTCTCATAGACCAGCGGTTGGGCGGCCAGATGGAAAATAATTTCCGCCCGCGCCTGTTTGATAAGTGCGGCGAGCGCCGAGACATCGCGAATATCGCAGAAATGGCTCTGGCACGCCGCGTCGACTTTCGCTTCAGTATAGAGGTTGGGCTCTGTCATCGGCGGCAAGCTGATGCCGGTCACTTCGGCGCCCAGCCGGTGCAGCCACAGCGTCAGCCATGAGCCCTTGAAGCCGGTATGGCCCGTCAGCACGACGCGCTTGCCGCGCCAGAACGCAGCATTTGGCGCGGCGGTCACTGCCAGATCTTCCATGGCGCCTTGCCGGATGCCCACAGCTCTTCCAACATGTTCTTGTCGCGCAGAGTATCCATCGGCTGCCAGAAGCCACGGTGCTCGAACGCCATCATCTCGCCCATGGCCGTAAGCCGGACAATCGGCGAGCTTTCCCAGCTCATATCGTCGTCGTCGATGAACTCGAGGCATTTCGGCGACAGCACAAAGAAACCGCCATTGATGTGGCCGCCGCCGGCGCGCGGCTTTTCGCTGAAGGCGGTGACCACATCACCGTCGCGCTCCAACGAGCCGAAGCGCCCGGGCGGACGCACCGCGGTGACCGTCGCCAGCTTGCCGTGGTTGTGATGGAAGTCGATGGCCGAGCGAATGTTCAGGTCGGCGACGCCATCGCCATAGGTGAAGCAGAACGATTTCTCATTGGCGATGTGGTCGGCCACGCGCTTGAGCCGCCCGCCGGTGAGCGTGTCCTCGCCGGTGTCTACCAGCGTCACCCGCCACGGCTCGACCTTCTGCTGGTGCACGATCATGCTGTTGTCCGCCATGTCGAAGGTGACGTCGGACATGTGCAGGAAATAGTTGGCGAAATATTCCTTGATAACATAGCCCTTGTAACCGCAGCAGATTACGAAATCGTTGGCGCCGTGCGCCGAATAAATCTTCATGATATGCCAGAGGATGGGCTTGCCGCCGATCTCGATCATCGGCTTCGGCTTCAGATAGCTCTCCTCGGAAATGCGCGTCCCGAGCCCGCCGGCGAGAATGACGACTTTCATGGAAGATCTTGATGCGCTGGTTTCGGAATCGCTCAACGCGCCGGCGCCACTAGCCCGGTCGCCACGCCCACCACCACGCCATCAACTGATTCGCTGTGGTGGGATAGTAGCTGCGCTTATTTCCCCAAGTAAACCCGCCTCGGAAGCGCCATTGCGGCCGGCGACGCCCGGGCCGCCTAGGATTCATTGACCGCCGCCCGCCTCGGGGCGTCCGGACGGCGCGGAAGCGGCTGGCGTTTGTTGATGACCGCATCCCAGAAATCGAAATAGTCCTGCGCACTGGCCTTGGACGACAAGGCGATGAAGTCGCTGATTTCCGCGAGGATTTTTTGAAAGGTGAGCTGTCCCGTCGACTCCTGCAGTTTCTTGCGCCACCGCTCGGCGTCTTCCGCGTGGGGCGAGCCGAAAGCCGAGCGGTTGTCGCGCTTGAAGCGGGTGAACATCATGGAAAACCACACATCCGCGATCGGCTGGCGCTGCGCCGGCGCAAGCATCGCCAACAGGTCCGAGTTCACGATCAAGGAGGCGCCCTCGAACCCGCACAGAATCCAATGCAGCCTGTTGATTGCCGGGTCCAGGCCAGCGTCCTTGTAGAAATCGAGGTCGCGCTTCTGCGCAGATTCGGCCTTCTCCCACGCGCCCATCTCGTAGAGATACATCAGCCGCTGCAGGCGGAAGAACTTGCCGTTGAGCAGGTAGAGCATGCAGAGAATCTGGTCGTGGAACGAGAAGGAGAACGGCATCGCACTCATGAAGTCGAAGACGCGGTTGACCAGTTCTCGTCGCACCGCCGAATAGAACAAGACATTCGGCCCCGGATAGCTCAGATATCCGGTCACCCGTGCACGGGCATCTTCGGAATCGATGTCCTGATAATTGGCGAGGGACGTTCCCTTCGATGTCTCGACCGCGTAGGTGCCGGTTATGCCGATGATCGAGGGATCCGCACCGATCTGCGCGATCGCGCCCGGCAGGTCGCCGATGGCATGGTCAAAAAACAAATCGTCGTCGCCCAGGCAGAAGACGAATTCTCCGGTCGCCTGCCGCAGGATTTCGGAATAGTTCTCACGCGGCTCGCACGGATCGACCGTGACGATCTTGCAATTGTCACGGCTGAAATTAGCCAACAGCTCGCGCTTGCGCGCGTCACCCGAATTGTCGCGGACGACAACCTCGATATCCGGGCCGGCCCAGGAACAGGCCTGGGCGATCCTGGAACAGGCCAGCAGGCTATGGCGGTGGGTCGGCAGCAAGATGGAAAGTTTCACGAGCTTCACCGCCAGTTGATGGCGGCGAACAGCGCGCCGCGTGAATTCGGCCAAGCGCCGCAAATGCCGACCCGCGGCATTTTAGCTGATTCGCGGCCGCTGATGGGCGCTGCCGACCCTAGGCAACGCCGGCAAGCGATGGCACAAACGGTGCAAACTGATTCGAGGACCGATTCGTCGCCGGAGCGAGACGCTTTGCCGCACAAGGCCCGATCGTTCACCGCCCTGCCCGCCCCCGACCGAGCGTCAGCGCTGCTGGCCGAAATCGCGAGCGCGCCATGCGCCTTTGCGCCGGCATCGGGCGATGCGCCGCTCGCGCTCTATGGCGCCGGCGATCTGGGCCGGCTGGCGCGCGGCCATCTGAAGGCAGTGGGACGCGACTTCGTCATGGCTATCGACCGCGACGCCAAGGCACTGGCGCTGGAACCGGCTTGGGCCGGCGTGCATCTGGCTCATCCCGACGAGGTGAGCGAAACCGCCAAGAATGATGTCCGCGTGGCGGTCAGCGTGGTCACCACGCCCTATGTCCCGCTCGAGCGCGCGCTTGCCGAGCGCGGCTTTAAGGACATCGTGCCGTTCTACGACCTGGCCGAGAGTTTCCGCGACCGCCATCCCTTATCGAACGGCTGGTTCGCGCCTCTTTTGACCGCACAGGATCAAGCCAACGCCGCAAAGGTGCTGGCGCTCTGGGCCGATGATGTGTCGCGCGCCCATCATCTGCAATTCCTGGCCTGGCGGCGGCTGCGCGAGGAATGGACATTCGAGCGCGCGCCGCCGGTGAACGACATCCGGTTTTTCATTCCGGAAATCACGTGCGTCTTGCGCGGCGATGAAATCCTGGTCGATGCCGGCGCCCATCATGGTAAGGTGATAAAAGCCTTCACTAAGCAGACCAACGGCGCATTCCGGCAGATCGTCGCCATCGAGCCGGACGCGGAGAACCGCGCGCGGTTTCTAGAGAACCTGCGAGCCTGGCTGCCGGGGGATGCACGCGTCACGGTGCTTACTTGCGCGCTCTCGGATGGCGATGGTGAAGCGCCGTTCCATCCCGGTCTCGATTACGCCTCGCAGCTTTCACCGACCGGCACTATGCGCGTCGAGACACGCAAGCTCGATGCGCTCGGTCTCGCGCCCACTTTCGTCAAGCTTCACCTCGAAGGAGGCGAGCTTGCGGCCTTGAAAGGCGCCCGGCAAACGCTGCTGGCGAACCGTCCGATCGTCGCCGCCACCGTCTATCACAATGCGGACGGCATCTGGAAAACGCCGCTTTGGCTCATGGATACCCTGCCCGACTACCGGTTTCTGTTCCGCGTCCATTCCTGGTGCGGCACCGGCGCCGTGGTCTACGCCATCCCGAATGAACGCACGGGGCGCGCATGAACCGATACGCCACAGACAGCCGGCTTATCTTTGATCTCTGCATGAACAACAGCGATGACACGTCAACTGATCCGAGTTGGAGTTTAATGTTTTTGCGCTTGATCGCTTCGACCGGGCATCCGGCCGACGGGTGCGGGTCTAACTGGAGGACGGGATGAAGGCGCAGGTAAAATCGAAGCTCAATCTCGAGAAGCGAACGGCCCTTCAAGATGTCATTCCCCTGGAAACACCGTTTCTGCTGTATGTAGACCCGTCCAGCGCGTGCAATTTTCGCTGTCAATTCTGCCCTACGGGTCACATCGATCTTCTCAAGGCGTCGGGATACAAACGCCGGGTCATGGGCCTCCCCCTGTTCGAAAAGCTCATAAGGGATCTGGAAGCCTTCCCGCAGGCCCTGAGGGTCATGCGTATGAACAAAATCGGCGAGCCCCTTCTCAACAAGAACCTGCCCACGATGATCAGGTTGGCCAAGGAAAGCAGCCGGGTCCGCTACATCGATTTCGCCACCAATGCCTCCGTGTTTTCGCCGGACCTGTTGATGAGCATCGTCGATGCCGGCCTGGATCGCCTGAACATTTCGCTGGAGGGGGTGAGCAAGGAACAATATGTCGAACATGCGAAGGTTGACTTCGACTTTTCCAAGCTCGTCGATCAGATCCGCTGGCTCTATCCGCGCCGTGGCAATTGCGAGGTCACCATAAAGGTGGCCGGAGACTATCTCAGCGCGGAAGACCGGGAAAAATTCTTCGATTTGTTTGGCGATTATTGCGATCGCATCTTTATCGAAGAGCTTTCGCCTATTTGGCCCGAGTTCGACTTGGAAAATCGGGCCGGGGTAACGGCCTCGAAAACCGAGGGGCAATATCGGGAAACCTTAGAGGACAAGGACGTCTGCACTTATATTTTCTACGCGATGGCCATCAACGCCGACGGAACCGTCAGCGCCTGCTGCCCGGATTGGGATCAAAAACTGGTCGTCGGCGACCTGAACAACGAGACTTTGCGCGATATTTGGCATTCGCCCGAAATGAACAAATTGCGGCGGCTGCACCTGCAGGGAAGACGGCGCGAGAACTCTGTTTGCCGCACCTGCGGACATATCAAATACGCCCAGATCGACAATATCGATCCCTACCGTGAGCGGCTGCTCGCAAAACTGGAGGCATCAGAATTCAACCTGGCAACGCACGATGGGGATGCCTGATCCGTGAGCACTAATCGCTGCCCGGCCTGCGGCTCGACATCGGCCCATCTGTTGGATTGGAAGTTCAGCGGGCTCGGTGACTCTGTGTTCAATTACACCGCCGACTTTCACGTCTGCTCGGACTGTGGGCTGGTATATGTGCGAAACGTAACCGATACCGGTTTGCGACGGTTCTACGTCGAGGAGTGCAATTATTTCGAAAAGGCGCATTTCGACCAGAACTCGCCGGCCAATCAAAAGAAATACACTTTCTACATGCAGTTCCTGCGCGGCCACGGGATCGGCTCCGGCGCAATGGCAGATGTGGGCTGCGGTCGTGGCGGATTCGTTAATTGGATGGCTCAAGACGGATGGGAGCAGGAATGCTGTGGCGTGGATGTGGATGCGCGGAGCCTTCCAGATAGTACCCAGTCTCGCGCGAATGTATCCTTCCATGACGGTAACTGCCTGAGTTTACCCTTCGCCGATGGCAGACTGGAACTGCTGACCTATTTTCACGTCCTTGAGCATATTCGTGATCTGTCCAGCCTGCTGACGGAGGCGGCCAGGGTCTTGGTTGAGGGCGGGCACATCCTCATCGAAGTGCCCGATGCGGAAAACTACGTCGGCACGCCCGTCGGCTCGGCATTCTGGTTCTCCATCCGCGAGCACATCAATCATTTTACGGCGAAGGCGCTTGCGGCAGCACTCGAAGCTCATGGATTTGCCGTTCAGGACATCTCCCGCCAAATGTTGGAGACACCCGAGTTTGCCTACCCCTCCCTCATGATCCTGGCGCAGAAAAGTACGGCATCGCCATCGCTCAAGATGCCCGCCACGGCCGATATCGCGGATTTCGCATGCGTGTCGCGAGAGGCATTGATGCACCAAGCCGAGCAAATCTCGGCATTGGCGGCAGATAAAAGAATGACGATCTGGGGATGCTCGGCCGAGATATTCAGCCTATTGCCCTTGCTCGATGCGAGCGAGATACGGATTTGCGATTCCTCCAAGCTCAAGCAATCGACTCATTACAAGGGAATTCCCATCGAAGACCCTGCCGCGGTGCCCGTGGAGGGCATGCTGGTTATCGCGCCCTACCTCCATCGAACAGCGATCAAGAAAGCCGCCCAACAGCTTGGCTGGCCCGAAGAAGCGCTGTACCTGCTGCAGTGACCTTGGCATGAAAAACGACATATACGCGAAATATGCCAGCAATCTGGTCGCAGCCGAATGCGAGCGTCAGGCCGCGGTCGCAGGCGCGATGGAAAAGTGTTTCGCCGAAGGCGTCGCTATTTACGGCGCGGGATTTCTCGGGACTTGGGCCAGCAGCTACCTGCAATCTCTCGGCGTGAAAGCCACCAAATTCTTCGACAAGGACAGCCGCAAGATCGGCGGCGAGATCGACGGCATCCCCATTGCCGGCCCGACGGCAGACCAGTTGGCAACCGTGCCTGCCGTCTTCATCGCCGCACGGCATGCCATTCGCGAGGTGGAACAGGCCCTGGCGCCCCATGGTGTGGCAACCATGTCATTCGACGGTTATTTCGTGGTACGGAATTTCCGTCGCTTGACCGCCGTCAGGGATAGGATGCTCGCCGACGACCGGTCGGTGATGGTTTTCAACGCCTTGCTCATGTCCATGCTGACCGGCAGTGTCGCGCCGTGCCGCGACGTCATGGAAAAGGACATGTATTTCTGCTTGCCCGAATTCGCGGGCAACTTCGACGAAGCCTTTGTCGATGCAGGCGCGTTCGTTGGCGACACGCTGGAACGCTTCATCTGGGAAAACCTGGGAACGTTTCGGCATATCTATGCCTTCGAGCCCGGCTATCGCCAGTTCAAGGCCATGGAACAACGCGTGCAGAGGCTCGCCTCCGAGTGGGCCTTTGACCGTGCCAGCGTGTCTCTGGTGCGCGCCGGTCTTTCTGATGCTCCGGGGCGGATGACCTGCACCTTCCTCAATGATGCACCTCTACGCCACGGGCTTTCGAATTTTGGGTCTGAAACCGCGGTGGACAAAGAAGAGCCAACCTCCGCCAAAGTTCTTACCCTGGACAGCTATCTCGACGGCCGCCAGGCCAGCTTTGTCAAGGCGGACGTCGAAGGCATGGAAATGGAGCTTTTGCGCGGCGCCCAACACACCATTCGGACCTGCAAGCCGAAGATGGCGCTGTGCGTTTATCACTATCCAAGCCACCTCTATGAAATGGCCGAATACGTTCGGGATTTGGTGCCGGAATATCGCTTCAGCCTCAGACAGCACGCCCCGCTTTTTGGCGATTTCGTTCTTTATTGCTCGGTCTGATGACGCAAAGACGAAAGGCGACAGTAGGACCGTGACCCCTCTGGACAAATATCGGCAAGACATCGTCCAGCGAGTCGCCGATTACCCCAATCGAACCGAATTGCAGGCGGCGGCGCGTCGTTTCTTCGACGAGATCGGCATCGGCAAAGCCAACTACGTATACAATTTCACCTGGTTGGGAGTACCCGTCGTACAAATCCCCCAGGACCTTCAGGCTCTGCAAGAAATTATCTGGCAAGTGAAACCAGACCTAATTATCGAGACCGGCATCGCTTGGGGAGGCTCACTGATCTTTAGTGCCTCTATGCTCGCCATACTTGAGAACTGCGGCGAAATCAGCGGCGGCAAAGTGGTGGGCATAGATATCGAAATCCGCCCTCACAACAAACAAGCCATCGAGGCTCATCCGTTGGCAAAAAAGATCGCCCTGATCGAGGGATCGAGCATCGATCAGACAATCGTGGAACAAGTGAAGAAGATTGCCTTGCAGCACCAGCGCGTCATGGTCTGCTTGGACAGCAACCATACCCACGACCATGTCCTGGCTGAACTCGAGGCGTACGCCCCGATGGCAACGCCCGGCAGCTATTGCATGGTCGGAGATACCATCATCGAGGACGCTCCTTCGTATATGACGTCCGAACGACCGTGGGGAAAGGGCAATAGCCCCAAGAGCGCAGTGTGGGAATATTTGAGGCGGCTGGAATCGGAAGGCCGGCTTTCGTTACAGGGGCAGCCGATGAAATGGGAAATCGATCGTTTCATCGAATCCAAGATCGTTCTCACCGGGTCACCGGACGGTTACCTGAAAAGAACGGAGTGAATAGATTTGCTACGGGCTGCGTTAGAATCGGCTTCAAAAGTCATTAAGCACGGGTAATGCTCCGTGTCGTAGGCTGGCGTCGATCGCAGACGTTTAGCATCATACACGGGGGCCGTCGGCTGACCGCCCCATTCGGATTCAGCGAATTTTTTGGAAGCCGTGCCGCCGCTAGGCCGTCGTCGAAATCTTCAACCCAGTCACCGTGTCGATCTTGGTGCCGTCGGCAAGCGTCAGGATGTTGTTCTTGGTGTCGAGATAGGAACCGCCACTCAACTGAATGATATAGCTCGGATCGACGTATAGAGCGCCGGTGACGGTGTCGTATTGCGTGCCGTCCGGCTTGGTCATGATGTTGTTTTCGGTATCGATCGTCGTGCCGTCCGAAAAATAGATCACCGGATCGAGCACATTTTCCGGTTTAACCTGGTTCTGTGACCGCTTCAGGTCGGCGAACACCTTCTTCAAGAGCTCCTGACCGCGCTGGTCCTGGTTCTGCGACGCGATCTGCGCGTAAAAGCTCGACGCATTGGTGACGCTGTTTTGCGAAATGAGCGCGAAATTACTAGCGTTGGTCGCGTTCTGTCCCAGGAAAGAATCGATGCTGCCGTCGCCGGAGCTTGCCAGCGCGCCGAGAATGCCGCCCAAGTTGGCCGAATTTTGGATCGCGGTGATCGTTTCGCCGATCCAGTCCGGGCTCGACCCCGCGGTAAATACCGAGGAATAATAGTCGGCGGACGAACCTGCACTGGTAATTGACGTCATACGCACATTCCTGGACGCTGAAACCATATACGAACGGGATTAACAAAGTCTGAAAGTTTCCAAATCGTAAACACCGCCGCATCCTCAGACGGCGATGACTGCCTGTGCAGTATCGGTTTCAATAGACCGCACGGAACGATCAACCAGAATTCCAAACTAGATTGAATGCGACCGCCGGAAAAAACAAATCGATAACTCGTTAACCACGTCCTTTTACGGCACGTTTGGAGGCATATGCGATGACAGGCGCCGATCCTCTGGATCGACACATGTGGATGCCAGTACGGCACTCAAGACCAGAAAGGTAGCGTAAGATGTCTGACATCGTCCTCTCAGCAGGCGTGCGTTCGAACCTGCTTAACCTCCAGCAGACTGCGAACCTGATCGACCAGACCCAGACGCGGCTGGCCACCGGCAGGCGGGTCAACTCTGCTCTCGACAACCCGAACAACTACTTCACCGCCCAGGGCCTCGATAACCGTGCCAACGATCTGAGCAGCCTGCTCGAACTCGGAGTCCACGGCCATCAATACTATTCAGGCCGCCAACAACGGTATCACGGCGATCACCAAGCTGGTGCAGTCTGCCCAGTCCCTGGTCAGCCAGGCGCAGCAGACCACCGATACCGCAACCCGGGCGACGCTTTCGAGCCAGTTCGGCGATATTCTGACCCAGATCGGTCAGCTGGCCGGTGACTCGGGCTTCAACGGCATCAACCTGATCGGCGGCGACGATCTGACCGTCACCCTCAACGAGACGGCCACGTCGACTGTCACGGTTAGCGGCATCGACTACACCAATGCCAGCGCTACAGGTACCGGTCAGTTGGCCGTCACTGCAGCGGCCAACAACTGGGCCGGTTCCGCTGACATCACGGCTGCTTCGGGCGACTTGACCGCCGCGCTCACCACGCTGCGTTCGGAGTCTCAGACCCTTGGCTCCAGCCTGTCGACCATTCAGATCCGTCAGGACTTCACCAAGGCCACGATCAACACGCTGCAGGCCGGTTCTGACGCGCTCACGCTCGCCGACACGAACCAGGAAGGCGCCAACCTGCTCGCGTTGCAGACCCGCCAGCAACTGTCGACCACCGCGCTGTCGCTCGCCGCGCAGGCCGACCAGAATGTGCTGCGGCTGTTCCGCTAATCAGGCAGCCAATCGCATTGAAACGGCGGCCTCCGGGCCGCCGTTTTTTTGTGTCCGTTCCATTTATGGTTAATGAATTATTAACGCCTGCATCTTAACCATCCATCAACCATAACAAATCATTATCGCCCGGAATTGAACTCTCCTTTTGCAAGCTAGGAGTCTGACATGAGTGACATTGTACTCTCGCCGGGCGTCCGTTCTAACCTTTTGCAATTGCAGCAAACTTCGGATCTGATTACGCAAACTCAGACCCGGCTTGCCACTGGCAAGAAGTCAATTCGGCGCTCGACAACCCGATCAACTTTTTCACGGCCCAAGGCTTGTCTGTGCGCGCCAATGACCTCAATTCACTGCTCGACAGCATGTCTTCCGGCATCAACACGATTCAAGCCGCTAACAATGGCATCTCGGCAATCACCAAGCTGGTGCAATCTGCGCAGTCCCTGGTCAGCCAGGCGCAGCAGACCGCCGATACCACAACGCGAGCAACGCTTTCGAGCCAGTACAGCGACCTTCTGACGCAGATCGGTCAGCTGGCCAGTGACTCGGGCTTCAACGGCATCAACCTGCTCGGTGGCGACGATCTGACCATCAACCTGAACGAAACGGCCACGTCGACCGTCACGGTTAGCGGCATCGACTACACCAATGCCAGCGCCGCAGGTACCGGTCAGTTGGCCATCGCTGCCGCGGCCAACAACTGGGCCGCGAATACCGACATCACGGCCGCTGCGGGCGATCTGACCGCCGCGCTTACGACGCTGCGTTCGGAATCGCAGGCCTTGAGCTCGAACCTGGCGACCATACAGATCCGCCAGGATTTCACCAAGTCGATGATCAACACGCTCAACACCGGCGCCGACAATCTCACGCTGGCCGACAGCAACGAGGAGGGCGCGAACCTTCTTGCCTTGCAGACGCGCCAGCAATTATCGACCACTGCGCTATCTCTCGCCGCACAGGCCGATCAGAACGTCCTGCGCCTATTCAGGTAACACCAGCCGCCTGACAGGCTGCAGGATGATCGCCTTGCGCCACATCAGCACCGACAGGCAGCCGCCAAGGAACCGAACCGAATGGGCCTCAAGGTCGAACTGAAGCCGGGTGAACGCCTCATCCTCGGGGAGTGCCTCGTCACCAACGGCAATCAGCGCACGCGGCTGCTCATCGAGGGCCAGGCACCGATCCTGCGCGAGAAGGACATCATGCTGCCCGCGCAGGCCGATACACCGGCCAAGCGCATCTATCTGGCGGTCCAGCTGATGTACACATCACGCGATCCGCGCGACCATCACGCGGCCTATTTCTCGCTTATGCACGACCTGGTGCAGGCGGTGCCGAGCGCATGGCCGCATATGGTGGCGGTTAGCAACCACATCATGGCCGGCGATATGTATAAGGCGCTCAAGAGCGCCAAGGCCCTCATTGCTTACGAAAAGGAGTTGCTCGATCATGCAACACGCGGCGCAAACCTACGGCGCGGTCGCCAACAAGACCGCAAATCCGCGTGAGTTGGAAGCCGATCTGCTTCTGAGCGCGGCGGCGAAGCTGCAGACGATTCGCGACGGCTGGGACAGCAAGTCCGCCGAGCTTGACGCCGCGCTGCTTTATAATCGCAAGCTGTGGTCGATCTTCGTAACCTCGGCGACCAGCCCGGAAAATCCGCTGCCGGTCGCCGTGCGCCAGAACGTCGCCAACATCGGGCTATTCGTATTCAAGCAGACGCTGCGGGTCCTGGCTGATCGGAAGCCGGAAAACCTCGGTACGCTCATCAACATCAATCGTGAGCTGGCGGCGGGATTGCTCGGCCGCGCCTGAGCGGCCAACGCAACCGGAAAAATCAAAGACCGCGGACGAGACCGCGGTCTTTTTTTCATGCGCGGGCAGGGCGCGCGGCAGCGGCGATTAGAGGTAGTTGACCAGGCTGGTCTGGAACAGCATGGCGGTGGTCTGCATCGATGCCTGCATTCGCGTCTGCAGCGCCAAAATCTTTGCCGCGACATCCTCGTTCGATACACCTGCGAGCTGCTGCAGGAAATCGCTCAACGTCGCGGTGGTCTGCTGGTGCCGGCTCTTCGCGGTACTCATCGCGGTTTGCGCACTGGCAAGCTCGGTCTCGATATCGGTGATGGTCTGAGTACCGGCGGGCTCGCTCAGGTTGGCCGTTAGCCTCTGATTCAACGCCGCGCTTAGAGATATCGCATTCGGATTGGAGGGAGAAACGGTCACGGCCGCCAGCGTCGCGAAGTTTTGCACAAGGGTGCGAATGCCATCCTCATTGGCGCGCGCGCCACACGAAACCACCAGCGATTGGTCGATGCGCGCGGTCGCGGTCGCGCGCGCCGGATCACTGCCGCTTTCGCCGGTATACCAGATCACGGAGTTGGCGGCGGTCCCGGCGACCAGAGAGGTCGCGGTGTCGAACGGTGGGCCGTTCACCCGCTGCGGCGGATTGCTCGCATCGGCGCTGAAGAATTCGTCGGAGGCGGCCACCGCCGATGCCGCCGTCAGCGCGGTCCCGGCAAGCGTGCCAAGGGCGGTCGTGAGCGCGGTCTGCAGATTGGTGGTCGTCGCAGCCGGGGTTGCGCCGACGGTGAACTGATTGGTGCCGGGCGGCGAGGCGGTCGTGGCGGTGAGGGTGAGGTTTTCGCTGCTGCCATCGGGCAGGGTGAAGCGGAACGTGATGGTATCGCCTGCATTCGGATTGCCGCCGGTGAGATCAACCGTGAGCGAAGCAGGTGACCCACTCGGGCCACTGGTCGTCGCGTTGGTGAGGCCGGAGGTGACCGAGGCGAGCTTGAACCCGAAGGGTGACACCGCATCCTCATCCATCTGGAGCGAGGTCGCGGTCGGCGTGCTGAGCACCACGCGGCCAAGGCCGCTGGCGCCGAGATCGGCCTGATTGCGTTCTGAAATGAGCTGCCTGAGCCCGGCGCGCGCGCCATCGCCATCGAGGATGTGATCACGCGTCTCCACGGCCGGCTGGTCGGTGGCACGGCCGGAAAACAAGTAGCGGTCGCCGGCTTGAGTGTTGAGCATAGCGAGTAATTGATCGAGCGAGGACTGCCCTGTCTGCTGCGCCAGGGCCGCACTGCTGCCGTTGGCGCCGTTCGGGGCCTGCACCAGTGCCGTTTTCACCGCGGTTGAAAGATCCGACATGCCGCCCAGCGCACCATTCATGAGATTAATGCGCGTCATCACATTCGCGATGGTGTCGTTGTAGCCGCTGATCGCCGACAATTGGGCGTTCAGGCTGACGGTCATCCCGCTGTCAAGGCCGAGGCCGGCATAGTTCGGCGACTTCTGGCCGCTGCTGAGCTGGCGCTGCAAATCGTCAAATTGCTTGCGCATATTGACCAGTTGCTGGATGGCGAGCCCTGATTGCGCTCCGATCGCTGAGACGCTCATGCCGTCCTCATATCTGCAACAAGGTGTCGAGCATGTCCTTGACCGCCGACAGCACGCGTGCGTTAGCGGCGTAGGCATTCTGCAAGGTCAGGAGGTGGGCCATTTCCTCGTCGACGTTGACGCTGGAACTATCGTTGAAGCGCTGCTGTAACGACGACAGGACAATGTCTTGGCCTTGCTTCAGGCTGTTGGCGGTGCTCGCCGCTTCGGCCTGCTGGCTGATGACCTGGCGCAGGAACGTGTTGAGCGAGGCGGAGAATGTGCGCCGCACTCGTGCCGATACCGGTTTTCGGAGAAAATGTCAGCGATGTGCCAGTGAGCTGCTGGTAGATGAAATCCGGCCGCGTGCTATCGCCCGAAGCTGTGCCGGCCTGGTAGACGACGAGGCCGGACGGATCGGCCGCCAGCGCCGCATTCACGGTGATGCGGCCGGAAAAACCAATGCTTTGCGAACCCAGCGTCGTGATCGCGCCGGTATAGGGTGCCGCGCCGTCGGTGAAAAACGGCAGCTCGGCGCTGCCACCGGCGAGTGAGGTCACTGTCGTCGTCGTGCTGACCGAATCCACGTCCACAGTGTTCGCGACGCCGTCGTCCAGGATTTCCAGCGTCGTACCCGACGGATTGGTGGCCGTCATGCCGGTTCCGGCGAATGCGGCAGTGATCTGCGTGATGACCGAGCCGATGCCGCCGGAAAAATCGATGCCGACCACCGTGTCATTGGGGTCGGTGGTGGCGCTGTTGGACAGCGGCAGCGCCGCCGGGTCGTCGACCCGCACCAGGGTCAGGGTGTGCGACGTACTGGTTCCAACATCCGTATAGTTGACCGCAATCGTGTTGCCGGCCGAAAGGCTGCCGATATCGATATCGAAGCCGCTCTGTGCCCCGGCCACAACAGCCGTGCCGCTGGTGGTCTTGTCCGAGAGCGCCGAGGCCATGGCCGCGGCGATCGCGTCGAGCTGGTTCTGCGCCTGCACCAAATCCTGATCGCGCATCTGGAGATAGGCGGCGATGGTGCCGGAGCGGATGGATTTGTTTTGGATCAGGTCGACCGAATTGCCGGCGGACGTGGTGAGCGTGATCGTGCCCAACGTGCTTTGCGAAGGGTCGGCGCTCCACTGAGAGGCCGCGTTAACCGTGCCTTGCGCATTGAAGGAAAGCACCGCGGCCTGGGCGCCGACGAGCTGGACACCGGACGTGGTGAAGATGTTGAGCTGATTTTGGTCGCCCTTGATGACGTTGATGTCCATCAGTTGCGATAGCTGATCGATATAGGAATCGCGCTGATCCATCAGCGTCACGGTCGCGCTATCGGCCTTGGTGGACGCCGCGATCTTCTGGTTGAGCACGGCGATCTGGCTCATCGCAATGTTGGCTTGCGTGACCGCATTGGAAATTCCGAGCTCGGCGTCACCGCGCAAGCCCTGAATATTGTTGCTCATCTGGTTGAGATGTTGGGCCAGCAACTGGGCCGCGCTGATCACCGTCGAGCGCGCCGCGGAATTGTCGGGGCTGGTCGTTAAGTCCTGCAAGGCATTGGTGAAATTGTTGTACACCGTCTCCAGCGCGTCGGCGGAGCCCGGCTGGCCATAGATATCCTGGAGCCGGCTGTAGAATTGCGCGCGCGTGTCGGCGTAATTGGCGCCGGAATACTCCGTCCGCAATTGGCGCTGCACGTATAGATCGAGCTGGCGCTGGACGTCGCTAATGCGCACGCCGACATTGGTACCGTTGGCAGCGGCGGCGACCTGGTTGACAGTCTTACGCGTATAGCCGGGGGTGTCAGCGTTGGCGACGTTGGACGAGACCAGCGCCAGGCTGGCCTGGTTGACTTGCAGACCCGAGAGTGCGGACGAGAGCGCTTGCGTCAGACTCATGTGCCAATCCCGATCACTCGCGATACACGTTCATGTCGGACGCTCGCGCGCGGCTACCGGATGACGTTCAGCAGATCTTGCGACATCTGGTTTGCCGTGGTGATGACTTTTGTATTTGCCGAATAGGCCTGCTGGGTCACGATCAGCTTTGTGAACTCGGTCGCGATATCCGTATTGGAGGCTTCCAGCGATTGTCCGATGATCTTGCCTGACGCTCCTGCCAGCGCCACGCCGGAAGCATCCGTTACCTGGTAGGCGCCGCCATCCAGACTTTTGAGATTGTTCGGGCTGTTGAAATGCACCAGCGGCACAGTGGCGAGCGCAACAGTTTGCCCATTGGAGAAAGTGCCGCTGATATTGCCGGTATCATTGACGGCGATCGATTCCAGCTGGCCCGCCGCATAACCGTTCTGCTGCAAATTGTTGACGGTCGAGATCCCGTTCGTGCTGGCATATTGAGTGATGGAGCCTGCCGGGCTATTCACCGCGAGGTTGCCGAGCGAGATGCCGTTGACGGTCACGCCGGTGAGCGTGAAAGTCGATATCGAGGGACTTAGTTGCCCGTTCGTGCCAAATGCGAAACTGGTACCTGAATTTATCCAACCGACCGCGGCGCCGGCCGCGGTAGAGTCGGTCTGATAAAACATTTCCCAAGTATCGGTGCCGCCGGAGGCGACGCTGTCGACCTTGCCCCATCGAATCTGGACATTGGCCGGCGTGCCGGTCGCGTTATAAGCCGTGACCGATCCACCGTCGATGGTTTCGTTGACGAAGGTGGTTACGTCACTCCCCACAACCGTTCCTGTTCCGGCGATGGTGGGGTCTGTGCCGAAATCCGCGGCGTTAAGCAGTTCGGAATCCGGTAACGCCGCGTTGTACGAATTCGTAAACGGTATTGTTGGAAGATTTAGGCCATACGTTATTGTCGTAGTCGCGCTGGCAGGCAAAAAGTTGCTGTTAAATTGCAACGGTGCGGCAACGCTGCCGGACGGGTTGCCCGTCGTTGGATCGATTGGAATGCCTTCGAGATAATAGCCGGCCCCGTTGACCAAATAACCGTTGGCATCCAACTGAAAGTCGCCGCGCCGTGTATAGCTGTTAACGCCGCTGAAAATCGGCGTACTGCCGGTGAAACTGGCTGCCGACTGCACAATGAAATAGCCGTTACCACTGATGGCAATGTCCGTACCGGACGTGGTGGTCTGGATCGTGCCTTGAACCGTGTTCGTCGAAACGGAATTCGCTATGACGCCGCCGGCAATTTGTTTCGATGGCAACGAATCTCCCGGAATAAGATCCAGGAAATTCGTATCGATGCCCTTATAGGCAATCGTCTGAGAGTTCGCGATGTTGCCGGATATATTCTGCATCGCGAAGGATTGCGCCTGCAAACCACTCACGGCCGAGGTAAGAGCGTCGAACAGACCCATGACTTTATCTCCACAAACGAGACTTGGCCCCCGTCGGGGCGCCACGAACGAACTGGCGAACAGTGCCATCGCAATCACCATGCCAATAAATTAATCTAATATTTTCAATTGCTTACACAACTTTACCGGTCCGTATGCGTAGCCGCACAAGGTCCTTTCTGCCTTGAACCGGCAGATTTTGCCGAATAATCGAGATCCGAAAGGTGCGCGCCGCGACGGCGAGTCAGCCGGCCGGGCGGCGCGCGGCGCGGTCGAGGAAGTCCTCCAGCGCGGAAACGCAGGCACGGTCGCGGTAGACCTTGTGCTTGTTGTCCGCCATGCGGCTGCTGAGCGCAGCGCGGGCCTGGCGGTCGCTTGCCAGCCGCGCGGCGACCGCAACGTAATCGTCGATCGTGTCGGCGATCGTGTCTTCGACGCCCATCATCTCCAGGATCGCCGCGCTGTGACGCCCGCGCATGAGCATGCCACGCATGGTCACGATCGGAAGATCGTGCGGTAGGCTCTCGAGCGCGGAATTGCAGCCCGACCAGCCGATACTGTCGAGGAACACGTCGCAAAGTCCGGCTGCGGCCACGAATTTGCTCTGGCTCAGGCGGTTGAGGAAAACGCAATAGTCGTCGGCTCGCAGACCCGCCGCCGCGAAGGCCTGATTGAGCCGTTCTCGGATGATCTCGGTGACCTTCGGGGCACCGAAATGGCGCAGGAACACGAATTGGCAGTCGCCGACCGCGCGCGCGATGCGTACGAAAACGTCATCATGCTGCGGGAGGTATTTGTAAAGCGACTGCGCGCTCCAGAACACGGTTGCCTTGGGACGCAGACCGAGTTCCTCGCGCGTGACAGCAACAGGCTCACTTTCGACCGGGTCGTAATAGATAGAGAGATTCGGCAGACGCACCAGTTCTTCGGTGTAATACGTTTCCGCTTCCGGCGGCTCCATCAGATCGCTTGACAGGAAATAGTCGAGCGTTGATAGCCCGCTCGTTTCCGGATGGCCCCATGAATTGCACTGCACCGGCGCCAGCCGCTGTGCCGCGAGTTGCAGCGAGGACGTGTCCATGAGCAGCCCGGGATAGATCAGCACATGCGGCGAGTCGGCGAGGATTTCCCGCCGCCAGCCGTCGGTGTCGAGCGTGCGATGCACGAAGCGGTCGCACATGCCCGCCGCAATGTCGGTCTGCTCGTCGTGGATCATGCCGAGGTGGTAGCCCGTCACCCGGAAGCGGCTGCGATCGAGCTGGCTGATCCAGCCCCTGATCGGAATCTTCCAGTTGGAGTGTCGGTAGAAGAAACTGCTGACGATGCCGACGCGGATCGGCTCGCCGGGCGCGGGCGGCGGCGGCAGCGGGGCGGGCCGATAGTGGCGCGCGACAATGCGGGTTATCATCTCGCCATAAATCTGCTGCAACTCGCGGTCGTTGCCGCCTTGATACGCGAGCAGAAAGGGGTGCCGGGCGCCGATGGCATTGATTAGATCGCCCTTCAGGAGCCCGGCGTCGACGTCGCGACTCAACTCGCGCAGCTTCTGCTCATAGGCCGCGCGCCGGCGCGGAATTTCACTCTCAGCGGCATAAACGACTGGAAGTTCGGCGAAACAGGCGGCAACGCGCGCTTCGGCGTGACCGGGCTGCAGCGCCAGCGCCTGCGCGAGATCGGCCGCGGCCTCCTCATTGCGGCTAACTTCCAACAGATATCGGCCGCGCTGGTACCAGGCCTCGGCATCGCGCGCATCAAGCCGCAGCGCTATCGTGAAATTCTCGATCGCTTCATCGGCTCGGTCGAGGCCGATCAGTACGCGACCGCGATTCTTGCGCGCTTCGGTGAAGTCCGGCGCGAGCGCCAGCGCCCGGTCGTAGCCCGCCAGCGCCTCGGGGAGGCGCGTCAGCGCCTCCATCACCGCGCCGCGGTTGTTGTGCGCCTTGCCATAGTTGGGACGCAGCGCGAGCGCGCGGTCGAAGCTTTTCAGCGCCTCGTCGTAGCGGCCGAGAATGCGCAGCGACGAGCCGTTGTTGTAATGCGCCTCGGCGTAGTCGGGCTTAAGGGCGAGCGCCTTGCGGAACGATTCGAGCGCCTCCTCATCGCGGCCAAGCGCCGACAGCGCTGCGCCGCGATTATTGTGCGCTTCCGCGAATTTCGATTTCTGCTTCAGCGCCTGGTCGAAGCTTTCGAGCGCTTCCTGGTGGCGCTCGAGCGCATTGAGGATGAGACCGTGGTTGAGCAGGATCTGCGGCGACGGCTTGCGGCCGCGCATCGCCGCCAAGACCAATTCCAGGGCCTCGGCCGGTTCGCCCTTGACGAGCTTGATCAGCCCCATCATCTGCAAGGCGTCGAAATGGTCGGGGCGGGCTCTGAGGATTTCGGCGTAGAGCGGCTCGGCCTCCGCTAGCCGCCCCTGGTGGTGGAACTGCAGCGCCTGCGTCAGCGCTTGCGCAACGTCGAGGGATGGAGCTTTGGGGAGTGGCTGCGGCATCTCGGCAATGACCTGACGCCGAGAGGTAGAAAAGTACGCCTGAGTCGTCCAGAGGTGAAAATGCGCAAGCGGCGGCGCGGGAAAGGCGCCGCCACCGCGAGTGCTGTCCTTTAGCTGTTGCCCTTGGCGTCCGCCGCCGGCTCGAATTTCAGCGCCACGCCGTTCATGCAGTAGCGCAGGCCGGTGGGCGGCGGGCCGTCCTCGAACACGTGGCCGAGATGACTGACGCAGCGGCTGCAATGCACCTCGGTGCGGGTCATGAAGAACGAGCGGTCGGTCGTGGTCGCCACCGCCTCGGGCAACGGCGTATGGAAGCTCGGCCAGCCGGTGCCGCTGTGGAATTTGGTTTCGGACGCGAATAACGGCAGGTCGCAGCCGGCGCAGGCGTAGGTGCCTTTGCGGTGCTCGTTGTTGAGCGGGCTGGAACCGGCACGCTCGGTGCCGTGATTGCGCAGCACGTTGTACTGCATCGGCGTCAGCCGCTTGCGCCATTCGGCGTCGGACAGGTTCTTCCAGTCGATATCTTGCGTCGTGGTCGCCGTTGTCATGGTCTCCGCCTCGCCGAATTTACTCGTGGCCGCGAGCGCGCCAATGGCTGCGCCCGCCATCAACAGGGTACGTCGGTTGATCATATCAGCTATCTCCCTTATGCGCGCCCCAGATCTGCTTGACCCGTTGATCGCGGCCGCAGTTCCAGCGGTAGAAATGATATTGCACCGAGTTCTTCTTGTAATAATCCTGGTGGTAGTCCTCGGCCTTGTAGAACGTGCCGGCCGCGACGATCTCGGTGTAGATCGGCTTTTTCAGCTCGGCCTCGACCTTCTTCTTGGAGGCCTCGGCCAATTTCCGCTGCGCGTCGTTATGGACGAAGATCGCGGTGCGGTACTGGTGGCCGACGTCGCAGAACTGGCGATCCTTCACGGTCGGATCGACGGTGTGCCAGAAATGGTCGAGCAGCTGCGCGTAGGTGACCTTGCTCTGGTCGTAGACGATCTCGACCAACTCGGCATGCCCGGTTCCACCGGCCGAAACCTGATGATAGGTCGGATTCTTGACGTGGCCGCCGGTGTAGCCCGAGGTGGTCGAGATCACGCCCTTGACCTTGTCGAAATCGCTTTCCACGCACCAGAAGCAGCCGCCGGCGAAGGTCGCCACCGCCGTCTTGGGCGTGTCGCCCGCCTTGGGCGCCGTGCCTTGCGCAGCGGCCGCGCCGGCGAATGCAAAGGCAAAGATCAAACTCAGCAGCAGGCGGGGCATCCGGGCCTCCCGAAATCGTTGTGTCTCGCGCCCTGACATATAGCGTTTGCGCATAATAGCCACTCACGTTGGCATCACCCGGCCATCACGGTTGTGAGAGCTTGGGACGGGCGTCCTGCCTGCCAAACGGCTAAAAACGGCCTTTGCGGGCCTGGCCCGGCGGGCCGCTATGCGGGCCAGGGCGTTCCGGTGATAAGCCGCCAGGCGTTGCCGAAGGCGACCTGCCGGCGCACGGCCGGGGACAATTGGCTCAGGATCTTGCGCTGGCGCTCGATATTGTCGGCGTACTTCTGCTCGATAGGCGGCCGGTAATCGCTCGCCGCCAGGAAGTGCTGCGGATGGCGCTCCATCACTCTGCGCCATTCCGGCTTAATCGCGCCATTGCGTGCGAAGAGCGTCGAATCGTGCGCGCCTGTCGGCTTGTAGACGTGGTTCGCCGCCGGCATGGCAAGGTCAAAGTGCAGCCCGGGAAAACGCTCGATCAACGACGTCACATAGGCGGGGGCGTATTTCTTGGCGCGGTCCGGATGGCGGATCATCGCCAGATGGCACCAGATCACTTTCGCCTTTGGATAGCGCGCCAGCATGGACTCGAGCGGCGGCAACAGGCGGTCTTCGATCTCGTAGTGAATCTGGAACGCGGTATTGTAGCTCGCGCTGAGCTGGAAAAGCTTGCGGCCGGCGGGGCCGGAAATATCGATCGTGACGTCGCGATCCTTGCGCCCCGCCGCCACCTGCTCAGGCGACGGCAGATGACGAAACTCGTATTCGCCCATCAAATAATAGGCGCCCGATTTCAGATCACGTTCGATGCCGGCAAGAAACCGGCCGGGATTCCTGGGCCAGCGCTTGAACTCGCCGCTGTTGGTGGTCGGGATGAAAAATTCCGGCTGCCGGCGGTGCAATTCCAGCGACGGCGAACTGTTGGGCGCGTTCGCCGCCGCGAATGCGATCTGCGCGACATCGAGCTGCTTCATGTTGCGCAGCATGCGCATCACATTGGTGCGGCCCGCGACATAGGTGGCCTGTGAATCGATGATCGGCAAGCCGCCGCGTGCGAGAATTTCGTTGATGCGTTTTTTCCAGCCGGCGATCGAGCGCGCGCGCGCATCGGCCTGCGCGAAGGCCGCACCCGGCACGAGCCCGGTCAACGCGAAAGCAGCGCCCGCCGTATTGACGAGAAAATCGCGTCGGTTCACGAGAGCGCCCCACCCTGCCATCCATCGCAACGTTTCGCATTGGCGCAGCAATAAATCACAGCGTCAAGCGGCGCCTCGATGGCCTGCGCGTCGGCGTCTTGCCGCACGGCGTGACGCTGTCTAGTGTCGCGCGCCGGAGCAAGGAGAAAGCATGCGTTTTGAAGGCACCAAGGCCTACGTCGCGACCGACGACCTGAAGGTGGCGGTCAACGCGGCGATTACCTTGGAACGGCCATTGCTGGTCAAGGGCGAGCCCGGCACCGGCAAGACGGTGCTGGCGCTGGAGATCGCCCAGTCGATCGGAGCGCCGCTACTGGAGTGGCACGTCAAGTCCACCACCAAGGCGCTGCAGGGCCTATACGAATATGACGCGGTCTCGCGCCTGCGCGACAGCCAGCTCGGCGACGAACGGGTCAAGGACATCCGCAACTACATCAAGCGTGGCAAATTGTGGGACGCCTTCATCGCCGACGAGCGCCCTGTCCTGCTCATCGACGAGATCGACAAGGCCGACATCGAATTTCCCAACGACCTGTTGCAGGAACTCGACCGCATGGAGTTCTTCGTCTACGAAACCGGTGAGACCGTAAAGGCGCGGCGCCGCCCGATCGTGGTCATCACCTCCAACAACGAGAAGGAACTGCCCGACGCCTTCCTGCGCCGCTGTTTCTTCCACTACATCCGCTTTCCCGATCCCGACACCATGACGGCGATCATCGAGGTGCACTACCCGGGCATCAAGAAGCGGCTGGTGAGCGAGGCGCTGAAACTGTTCTACGAGATCCGCGAGGTGCCGGGCATGAAGAAGAAGCCCTCCACCTCGGAACTGCTGGACTGGCTGAAGCTGTTGATGGTCGAGGACATCGGCCCGGAAATCTTACGCGAACGCGATCCCAAGAAACTGATCCCTCCCCTGCACGGCGCACTCCTGAAGAACGAGCAGGATGTGCATTTATTTGAGCGTCTCGCATTTATGGCGAGACGCGACGGGCGCTGACAAGCAGCGCCCTATGTGTTCGAGCGGCTGGCGTTCATGGCGCGCAGAGAGGGGCGGTAAGCCGCCGTCACTCCGGCGGAGCATCCTGCGGCCTTTGCGGCTTGCGCTTGCGACGGCCGAAGACCCTGGTCAGCGCGGCGAGCGGGCTCGCTGGCGAAGTGCCCTCACCCACATCGACCGGCAGCGCTTCGACGGTTGCGTTAGCGGGCGCAATCTCGCGCGGAGACTGAGGCGCCATGGCGGGCTTTTCGGCAACGGCGACTTCGCCCGAAACCGGCGCCATGGTCGCGTGCCGCTGCTCGGCCTCCGCCAGCTCCGCAATCTTCGCCAGCGCCGCCGCCTCGTCCGCCGCCGCCTTCGCTTGCGCCTTGGCCTGAGCGTCGGCGCGCGCGGCCAGCCGCGCCGTCTTGCGCGCCAGCGCATATTCGCGATAGCGCGCCAGGCCCTCCTCCGCCCGCGCCAACGGCCGGCTGCTCCAATAGAGCCCTTGCGCGACCGCGCGGCCAATATTGCCGCCCGCCCACACCAGTTCGTAAGGCGCAAACATCCGCCAGGTATCGTCGTTCTCGACAATGCCGCGCGCAATCAGTTCGCCGGCCATGGCCGTGGTGTTGAGCCCGTGGCCGCCGAAGCCGCTCGCCACCCACAACCCGCGCTCGATCTCGCCGATCTGCGGCATGCGGTGGATGGCGCGGCCGAACGTGCCGCCCCATAGATGCGCGATCTCGACCTTGCCGAGGTCGGGGAAACTGCGCCGGATGTCGCGCACCAGCCCGCGCCCGATCCAGCGCGTATCGGCGTCCCACACCCGCACACGCCCCGACCATTGCAGCCGGTCTCCACCGACGATGCGGTAGTGGTTGTCGGCGCGGTCGGTATCGCTGACGCCGCCGCGATAGCGGACCACCTCGGACAATAACGGCCCGAGCGGCTGGGTTACCATCACATAGGTGGTGATCGGCAGCAGCGTGGCGGCGAGCTCGGGCATCAAGTCGCCGAGATGGACGTTGCAGGCGAGCACGACTTGCGGCGCACGCACGCGCGCGTTGGGCGTGGCGATGCGCTTGCGCACGCCGGCGGGATCGATCGAGAGCGCAGGCGTATCCTCGAAGATGCGCACGCCGGCCGCTTCCGCATCGGCCGCCAGGCCGAGCGCGTAGTTGAGCGGATGAATGTGGAAGGCACCCGGATAATGGATGGCGCCGAAATAGCGCGGGTTCGGCAGCACCGCGCGCACCTGCTCGGTCGGCCAAGCCTCGACCTCGGCGCCCATCCAGCGCATCCGCTCGACTTGGGCGCGCACCTGGTCGTCGTCCTCGGTCTTGGAGACGTGCAGCCAGCCGGGAACCGGATCGACTCCGGGCATGCCGGTCTCTTCGATCGCGCGCCGCACATAGTCGACGCCCTGCTCCGACAACGCCCAGAGCTGCCGCGTATGATCGAGCCCGATGCGCTCGACCATGGTATCGGCGTCTTCGTGGAACCCGGGCAGCACGAAACCGGTGTTGCGGCCGGATGCGGCCCAGGCTACGTGGCCAGCTTCCAGCACCGCCACTGACCAGCCGCGTTTCGCGACCTCGCGCGCGACCGTCAAGCCGGCCAGCCCGGCGCCGATCACGCAGACGTCGACGTCGAGGTCAAAATTCAGGCGCCCGCGGTCCGGGGTTGCAACCCGGGTTGCCTCGTACCAGCTCTCTGTGGTGGCGTCAGTTTTACTCATAACGTTCCATTGCGGCGATGCGGCTGTGGGGTCACCGCGGCGCGCATGCTAGACTGCCCGAGATTCGAAATCGACGCTTTCGAATCCAGCCACCCCCGCAATTCGAGGTGCCGAAACCACCCATGCGCCGCCTCCTCTTGTTTCGCCACTCCAAATCCGAACGCGCCATTCCCGGCACGCCCGACCGAGACCGCGCGCTGATCGATCGCGGGCACAAGGATGCCGCAAAGATCGGCGCCTATATGGCGAGCCACCATCTGGTCCCCGACCGGGCGGTGCTGTCGCCAGCCGCGCGCTGCCAGCAGACCTGGAAATACGTCGCCAAGGAAATGAAGCCCGAGCCGGGGGCGATGTCTGTTGAAAAGCTCTACGACGCCACGCCGCACGCCATCCTGGGCGTCATCAAGGATGCGCCCGCCTCAGTCCACACGCTGATGGTGGTCGCCCACAACCCCGGCATGCACGAGCTTGCCCTGATGCTGATCGCCTCGGGCGACGTCGAGGCGCGTGAGCGGCTACGCGAGAAGCTGCCGACCTCGGGACTGGTGATCATCGAATTCGCCTTCGACGACTGGAACCGCCTGCATCCGGCCTCCGGCCGGCTGGAGCGCTTCATTAGCCCGAAGTCTCTGGAGGCCGCGGCGAACTAGGCCCTCTACCCGCCGGCAAAAACGTGCCATGATCGCGCCGTTGCAGCGAAGTGTGGGGCGCTGTCATGTACAAGCAGATCCTGGTGCCGGTCGATCTCAGCGATACTGAGCTCGCTAAACCCGCCATCGAGACCGCGGTTACGCTGGCGAAAAGC
Organism: uncultured Alphaproteobacteria bacterium; assembly: GCA_963773115.1. Classification (GTDB taxonomy): domain Bacteria; phylum Pseudomonadota; class Alphaproteobacteria; order Rhizobiales; family Xanthobacteraceae; genus Pseudolabrys. Next base: position 272,084 of record CAVYZZ010000004.1, read on the forward strand.
TCGGGCGGATCGGTGCGGCTGGTCAACGTGCTGCCGATGACGCCGGTAATGCTGGCGGAATATGTGCCGCCGGATTTCGACGTGCAGCAGCGCAAGTCCTCGGAAGAAGCGCTCGCCATCGTCGCGCGCGAATGCGGACTCGATCCCGCGCACGTTTCCTCCACCGTGCGGCAGGGCGGCATCTATCACGAGTTGCTGGAAGAGGCCAAAGCGATCAATGCCGATCTGATCGTGATGAGCTCACACAGGCCGGCCATGCGCACCTATTTTCTCGGCTCCAACGCCGGGCACGTGGTGCGCTACGCCAAATGCTCGGTGTTGGTGGTACGCGACGAAAACGCGCCCTCCAAGCGGGCGTGAAAGAGGCCGCCCGCAGGGCGGCCTCTTCGCAAGGCGTTGATCCTGCCGAAGCGATCAATTGCTGTCGGCGATGTCGGCGGCCGGATCGTTGATCTGGGCGCGCGGAGCCGGCGCCTGCGCAAACGCATCGGTGCCGCGGGTCACGTCGGCCTGGACGTACGGCGCTTGCTTCATGCGGCCGTCCGCCGTGTAGAGATAGGTATTGCGCTCGGCAAGCGTCTGACCCTCGAAGTCGGAAGCCAGCGCCGGCGCGACGGCCGACAGCGCGAGAACGAAAGCGGCGGCAAACTTGGTAACGGTCTTCATCGTTGCAACTCCGTGTTGGACAAGAGCGACGCTCTTGTTGACACGGGATATGCGGCGCCGGCCGATGACGTACAATCCACATTCAAGTCACAGGAAACGCCGCGCCGTTCACGCAGACGGCATTGCGGCGTGTGTAACCTGCTGCGAAAACGCCACAGTTTCGCCGCGGTGAATTTGCTCAGCCTTTCGGCAGCAGTTCCGGCGGCAGCGCATCAGGCTGGTAGCTACCTGGTCTGTTGCGGCGAAAGAAATTGCTGCCCTGCCAGACAAACAGTGCCAGCAACGCGGCCATGAAAGCGGCGACGCTGATGAAATGGAGCTGCAAGGCGCGTGTCACCACCGCAGCCAAGGCAAGCGCCACCAACACGAAAAACACGAGCCCCGGCCAGAACAGCAACGGATGCTTGCCCTGCTGAAAGCGCGCCGGCGCCGCGGCTAGCGCGAGACGCCGGTGCAGTTCTGTGACGAAGGCGGTGTAGCGGGCATCCAGCCGTTCCTGTTCGGTCATGCTTTTCCAGGAACTGGAGGCGATTTCGAGCCGGGGCGCGCCGTCAGCCCAGAGCTCGGTGACGAAGCGGTTGGGTTGCATGGTGGCCGGCCTAAAGGACATGTGCACCAGACGCACGTTGCGCAGCGGAACATGGCCCGACCGCGGCCCGGACGCCCAAGCAATGGCGTCACCGGTGAGACGAAACTCCATCGGCGCCCCCACCAGCGATGGCCGGTAGGTGTAGGCCAGATTGTCGGCGTCGGCGCCCATGTCCAGCTTTCCTGCCACAATCGCGCCGCTGCACCGGAATTCGGCACGATTTGGGCCGTTAACAATGTTGGCAGCCAGTGCAAATGCGGCCGAGCGCGCCACAAGTTCCATAGGTTCCAATCGCTAACGGTATATAATATCTTAACCACAAGACGCGGGGGCTTTTTCGCGGCGTCTGGGGCGGGAGGCGTTTGTCATGGCTAAGTTGTCGGACTTGTTTGGGCGCAAGGGCGAATCGGGTGATGACGGCAGCCCCGCTCAACGCCCGGGCACAAATGGCAACGGCGGCCGTCACATCAGCATCGAGAGTTATTCCGACGTCGGCTCGCGCATGGGCGAGGAAAACGAGGTACTCCGCAACCTTCTGACCGATACCGGGCGCAAGATCGGCGAACTCGACGACCTCAAGCAGGCCTTTGACAAGCTGGTCGCTCCGTTCAACGCGACGCTGCGCGCGCTTGAGCAGGAAAAATCGCAGACCATGAGCCTGTCCAACATGCTGGACGAGGCGCGCGCGGCTTACGAGACGTTGCGCAGAGAATTCTACGAGATCGAGAAAAAGTCGACAGCACTCGAAGGCGAAGCCGAGCGGCTGCGTGAAGATCTCGAATTGTCGCGCGAGCAGGCCCGTTCGCTGGAAAGCACGCGCGTCGAGCTATCGAACGAAATTTCCGCCCGCGCCGCCCAGATCGCCGAGCTCGAGCGCCAGCTCGCCCAAGAGACAAGCCAGCGCCGCACATTGAGCGAGAACCGACGCACGCTGCAGGACCAGCTCGACAGCGCCGAGAAGCGAGTCGTCGAACTCGAAGGCGAGCTTGCGGCCGCGCGCGAGAAGCTGGCGCTGCTCGAAGACGAGAAGCGTTCGCTGCAGATTGCGGTCGACCAGGCACTCACAGAGATCGCCCGCCTCACCCGCCGCCTGACCGAGAGTGAAAACACGCTGACCGCCACCCGCGCCCAGCTTGGCAAGGTCGAGGCGAGTTTCGCCGAAGCCTACGGCGAGCGCGGCCGGCTTGCCGCCGCGCTCGATGAATCCAAGGAACAACACCAGGCCGAGCGCAACACCCTCAACATGCGGCTCGACGCGCTGCAATCGCGCGCCGCCACCGCCGAGCGGCTGCTGGCGGAGGCGCGGCAGAACCTGATCGCGCGCACCGAGGAAGTGCGCGCCTTCGACCGCAAGTCGGTGGAAGCGACCATCGCCCGTAACAATTCGGAAAAGCGGCTCGCCCAGATCGAGGCTTCGCACGAGGCGCGCGACCGCCAGGTCAAGGATCTCGAAACGGCGCGCGCGGCGCTGAGCGAGCGCAACACCGCGCTCACCAAGACGCTGAAGACGCGCGAAACCGCGCTCACGCGCGCCGAGGAGAAGATCGCCTCGCTCAGCGAGCGTAACGCGCATCTGGAGGCGGACGTCCAAGTCAGCCGCACCAATATCGAGAAACGGGTCGAGGAACTCCACGCGGCGCTGCAACGCGAGCGCATGGAACGCGCGGTCGTGGAAGGCGCACTGGAGGCCGCGCGCAAGGATAATTCGCGGCTGCAACACGAAGTCGCCGGCTTGCGCTCGACGCTGCGGCGCGGCGTGCCGCTCGAGGAAATGCTGGCGTCGAAAGACAAAGACAGTGAGAACGCTGACGCTACGGGCAAGGCGAAGCGGGGCAAGAGCGTGGAAATAGCGTCCGCGGTTCCCAACAACAAGGCCTGAATCACGAGCGACACTGCGTCGCACCTTCACAAAAACATTCCTCAATTTTTCGGAACGCGGAAGCTGAGTTCCGCGTTGACACCGGAGACGCAGCGCAAACCGTGCCGCGTTGTTCGCGATGCCAATCCGGAAAAGAGGAGGGATAGTTGATGTTCAAACATACTTTGACTGCAGCGGCGCTCGCCGCGGTGATGGCCACGCCTGCGTTTGCACAGTCGCAGACGCCTACCGCCAAGTCGCCGATGAATCAAACTCAGATGAACAAGAAGCCGTCGCCGAACTTGGCGCCGGCCACCGACGCGCGAAACTCCGAGCATTCCATGCCGGCTTCTAAATCGAGCACGGCGCTGGAGCACAAGAATTGGGCCGGCTTCATCCAGACCCAGACCGCCATGGAATGGCGCGCCAGCAAGCTGATCGGCGCCAGCGTCTATGGTCCCGATGACAAGGCGATCGGCGACGTCAACGACGTGGTCCTCACCAGCGACGGCAGCGTCGAGGCCGCGGTTGTGGGTGTCGGCGGTTTCCTGGGCGTCGGCGAGAAAAACGTCGCGATCCCGTTCGATGCGCTCAACGTAAAGCGCAAGGCGGATTCGAGCTCGATCGAAAAGATCACCGTCAGCTTCAGTAAGGAAGAGCTGAAAAACGCACCGAAGTTCGCCTATTACGATGCATTCAAGCCTGAGACCACGGGCGCCGGTACCGGCATGAAGCCGCTGAATGCGGGGCCGATGACCGACCACACTAAGTCGAAGAAGTAACGCGTAAAAAGACGAGCGCGTAACGGCGCTCGGCGGCGCCCGGTTTCGGCCGGGCGTCGTTTTGCGTCCCCGGGGCGCGCGCCCCATGACAAGCGTGGTGCCCTGCCCTATATGGCCGTCATGCGCAAATGGATCGTCTTCACGCCGCTGTTCGCCCTGCTCGCGGGCGCGGTCTGGTTCGCCGCCGGTTCCTGGGTGCACCTGGCCGGCGCCGCCATCCCGATTTACGGCTGGTTCGCCATTGCCGGCGGTGTCGTGTTCTCGCTTTTGGTCGGCGGCGGGCTAATGGCCCTAGTTTTCTACTCGAACCGCCACGGCTATGACGACTTCGGCGGCGGCGACGGCGGCCGAAAATAGCCGACTCACAGTTTTGGAAAAGGTGTCCTGCGCAAACGGACGGTATCGCCGGGGTCCGGGATTGGCTATCAAGGGGCGCCCGCCGGGCGCTTTCAGAAGGCAGCCATGAGCAAAACTCTCGTCCAGGAACAGTTCGGCAAAACCCACGCCGAGTACCTTACCAGCAAGCCGCACGCCAAAGGCGCGAGCCTCGAGCGGCTCGTCGCCCTCACCTCCCCGCAAAAGACCTGGCGCGCGCTCGACGTCGCCACCGGCGGCGGCCATGTCGCCTACACTTTTGCTCCGCATGTCGAGCGGGTCTGGGCCACCGACATCACCCAGGAAATGCTCGACATGGTGAAGGCCGAGGCGCAGAAGCGCGGCCTCGCCAATGTGCGCACCGCCTATGCCAAGGCCGAGGCGCTCCCCTTCGAGGACGCAAGCTTCGATCTCGCCACCTGCCGCATCGCGCCGCATCACTTCGAGTCGATCCCGGATTTTCTCGACGAGGTCCACCGCGTGCTCAAGCCGGGTGGCATGCTGGCGCTGGTGGACAATGTGGTGCCGCAAGGCAGTGTCGGCGATTACGTCAACGCCTTCGAGCGTTTCCGCGACCCAAGTCATCTGCGCTCATGGACCATGGCGGAATGGCGCGCCGCGCTCAAAGCCCACGGCTTTTCGGTCGCGCACGAGGAAGAGATCGCTAAACAGATGGAATTCAAGAGCTGGGCCGCGCGTCACGACGCCAACATGCAGAATTTCCTTCGTTCCATGCTCGCGCAAGTCACGCCGGCGGTGAAGGACGTGCTGGAGCCGAAAGGCGATGGCGCCGAACTGACCTTCCGCCTATGCGAAGGACTGTTCATCGCCAAACGGGCGTAAGGCTCAGTTGAAGCAAAGCCGCCGGCGCTACTCTAATCGCCATGGCGGCTTGCGCCGCGCTGGGCCGGCAGCGGTGCGAAAAAATCGAATGCCTGCTGCGGCTGCCGTTGAATAACCTATTGATATAAAAAGATTTTCAGTCGTTAAATTTCGATTTACCCACAGTTATCCACAATCTGTTAAGAATTGGTTCAGTGATGATTCGGCGTCGCTTCGGCCGGGCGGATCGGCGCAAAGGGGTCACTAATGAGAAAATTCGGGGCCTTCCTCGCCCGCAAGACCGCCGCTCCCGACACCGCAATAGAAGCCATATCCCTGGCCAACGCCGCGCCCGCCGACAACCCGCTCGAACTCGACGAGGAACTGTTCTCCGCGATCGGCGCCCAGATCGGCGGCGAGAACGAAGCGTTGCGCGGATTGCTGCTCGACGCCAACGCCAAGGTCGGCGAACTCGATCTCATCAAGGATGCGGTCGGCAGACTGGTCGATCCGGTCAGCAAGGCGCTACGCGCAATCGAGGCCGAGAAGTCCGAAAAGGCCGCGCTGCAGACCATGCTCAGCAATACCCGCACCGCATACGGCAAGGTGCGCAACGAGGCAGCCGAGCTGGAGAAAAAGCTGACTTATTCGCAGCAGCAATGCGGCGAATTGCGTCACGATCTCGCCAACACGCAAAACCTGCTGCGCACGGCGGAAGCGACCCGGGCCGAAATCGCCATCGATATCGCCGCGCGCCGGGCACAGGTCGCCGATCTGGAAGGGCAGCTCGCGCAGGAGATTGGCGAGAGCAAGGCGTTGCGCGACGAGAACAACAGCCTCGACGAACGCCTCACCGCCGCCGACAAGCGCATCATCGCGCTCGAATCCGATCTCAACAGCGGGCGTCAGCGCCTGTTGATCGCCGAGGATGAAAAGCGTGCCCAGCAAGGTCTGCTCGACAAGGCGAGCTCCGAAGCAGCGCGGCTGTCACGCAGGCTGGCCGAAATGGAGGCGAGCCTGAATGCCTCGCAAAGCCGGCTGCGCCACGTCGAAGCCAATTTCGCCGAGCTGAACATCGAACGTGCCCGGCTGGCGCGGGCGCTCGAGGAAGCCAACGAGCGCAACGAGCACGAGCGCGCCAACCAGCGCACGCGCTTCGAGGCCTTGCAGGCGCGCGCCGGCGCGACCGAGCGGTTGCTGGGCGAGGCGCGCGGCCACTTGCTCGCCCGCGCCGAGGAATTCCGCGATTGCGACCGGCAGATGCGCGAGCTCACGCTTGAGCGCGACACCTTGCGTACGCGGCTCGCGGATCTCGACGCCGATCGCATCCACCGCGACTCGACTATCGAGGAGCTCACCCAGCAACGCGCGACTATGCTGGAGCGCACCGGCGCCCTCACCCGCGCGTTCACCGCCAAGGAAGCGGCGCTCGAGCGCGCCGAAGATACGATCGGCGCGCTCAACGAGCGTGTCGGCACCCTCGAACAGACGCTCGCCGCCGAAAAGCAGACCGGCGCCGATGCCAACGAGGAACTGGTCGCGGCGCTGCGCCGCGAAAAGCTCGAACGCGCGGTGGCCGAAGGCGCGCTGGAAACCGCGCGCAAGGACCTCGCCCGGGTGATGCGCGATGTCATGGCGTTACAACGCGACCAAGCGGCAAAGGAGCCGGGCGTCCAGCCACGTGCCGCCAACGCCGCCTGAAAGCCATAGCAGGAAATTGCCGTATCGCCGGGCCCTGTGCCCGGCGACGCTGTTTATCGGGGCCGAAAGGAACAACCGCGGCGGTAATTGATTTACAGCAATGCAAAAAGCGGCCGCCGCGCTAGTCGTTCACACGATCCCGGCGGGGCCGGAAGCGGTTCGTCATGCCTTATGACGTTAATGAAGATCTGCCGGCCTCTGTGCGCAGCCACCTGCCCGCGCACGCGCAAGCCATATACCGCGAAGCGTTCAACAACGCCTATCGCGCCCATGCCGGCGAGGCCGACCGCGAGCGGCGCGCGCACATGATCGCCTGGGCCGCGGTGAAGCGAAGTTACGCCAAGGCCGGCGACACCTGGGTTCCGCGCTAGCGCCCGAAACAAAGAAGGGCCGCCCTATACGGACGACCCTTCCATTGTCAGGCCGTGGCCCGGTTGCGCCGGCGGATAGCCTGCCATGCGCGCGTGAGCCTGGCTGACGGATTAGGTCAGCTAGGCTTGGACCTCGGCAGAGGCGAGGATCCAGTTCACGGATGCCGGTGACGACGGCGATAGACAATGAGACACTGGATCACCTCCTTTCGGTTGTTAACGGTGGGACCAATATAGAGGCGTTTCTGCGATTCGAAAGGGCTTTTGCGGCGGCCCTCACCGCACCAACTCCCGCATCGCCCGATCGAGCCCTTCCAGCGTCAGCGGATACATGCGCCCGCCCATGAGCTGGTGCACCATCTGGATCGAATGGGTGTAGCCCCATTCGCGCTCGGGCACCGGGTTGAGCCACACGCAGGCCTGATAAGTGCGCGCCACGCGCTCCAGCCACACCGCGCCCGGCTCGTCGTTGAAATGCTCGACCGAGCCGCCGGCGGACGTGATCTCGTAAGGGCTCATGGAGGCGTCGCCGACGAAGATCACCTTGTAGTCGTGCGGATAGGTGTGCAGCACGTCCCAGGTCGGCGTGGTCTCCTGGAAGCGGCGGCGGTTCTCCTTCCACACTTTCTCGTAGACGCAATTGTGGAAGTAGAAATGCTCCATGTGCTTGAACTCAGTACGCGCGGCCGAGAACAGTTCTTCCGTGGCCTTGATGTGCCAGTCCATCGAGCCGCCGATGTCGAAGAACAGCAGCACCTTCACGGCGTTGTGCCGCTCCGGCCGCATGAGAATATCGAGATAGCCTTTATGCGCCGTGCCCTTGATGGTGCCGTCGAGATCGAGCTCCTCGGGCGCGCCGGTGCGCGCGAATTTGCGCAGGCGGCGTAATGCAAGTTTGATGTTGCGCGTCCCCAATTCGACCTCGTCGTCGAGGTCCTTGAACTCGCGCTTGTCCCACACCTTGACGGCGCGGAAGTTGCGATTTGACTCCTGGCCGATGCGCACGCCTTCCGGATTGTAACCGTAAGCGCCGTAAGGAGACGTGCCGGCGGTGCCGATCCATTTGTTGCCGCCCTGGTGGCGACCTTTTTGCTCCGCCATGCGCTTTCGCAAAGTCTCCAAGAGCTTGTCGAGCCCGCCCATGGCCTCGATCTGCTTTTTTTCTTCCTCGGTGAGATATTTCTCGGCCAGTTTCTTCAGCCACTCGGCCGGGATCTCGACCTCGACCGCATCGCTCAAAAGGTCGAGCCCCTTGAACACGTGGCCGAAGACGCGGTCGAATTTGTCGAGATTGCGCTCGTCCTTCACCAGCGCCGCGCGCGACAGATAATAGAAGTCCTCCACCCGGCGGGAGGCGAGATCGGCCTCCATCGCCTGCATGAGCGTCAAATACTCGCGCAGCGTTACCGGCACGCCGGCGGCTTTGAGGTCGTGGAAAAATGTGACGAACATGGGTTCAGAATTCGCCTCTCACCGCGGCCCCGTCAAGCAGCCAACGCAAAAGTTGAAGCCGAAACCCCCGGCTTGCAGGGCCGAACGTGGCGCGCCACACTGAGAAACGAAAAACGGGCGGCACGCGCCGCCCTTTTGCCGTTCATTAGAGGGGGTCCCGATGGCCGACGCCGCTGTAATCAATGAGCTTGCACCCACCGGAAAGCTTCGCCTGGCCATCGCGGTGGCGCCCTCGCCCTCGGCCCAGTTCGCCATCAAGGACGGCGATAGCTACAAAGGCGTCGCCGTCACCCTCGGCACCGCACTGGCGCAGAAGGCTGGCGTGCCATTGGAGATCATCGCGCACCAGAGCTCGGGCGAAATCCAGAACTCTGCCGACGCCAACCGCTGGGACGTCGCCTTCCTGCCCGTGGACGATGAGCGCAAGAAGCTGGTCGAATTCGGCAACGCCTATCACCTGTTGCAGAGCACTTTCCTGGTGGCGCCCGGCGCGACGGTCGCCGCGGTGAAGGACGCCGACGCCAAGGGTGTGGGCATCGGCGGCGTCGCCAATACCGCGACCTTCCGTGCCGCCAAGCGGGCGACGCCGAAGGCCACCCACATCGACTTCGCCGGGGTCGATGCGGCGGCCAGCGCCATGCGTGAGGGCCGTATCCAGGCGATCGCGCTGTCGCGCGAGTCGCTCACCGGTTTGGCCCCCAAGATCCCCGGCTCACGCATTCTCGACGACGCGTTCCTGAATTCCTCGACCGCCGTCTGCATCCCCAAGGGCCGGCCGGCGGCGCTTGAATATGTGAGCGAGTTCATCGAGGAGGCCAAGGCCGCCGGCATGGTGCGCAAGGCGCTCGATGAGATGGGGCTGAAGGCCTCGACGGTGGCGCCGGCTGGGATGAAACCCTGACGAGGTGAGGCGCGATGCCGGGCTTGGTCCATCGCATCGCTTTGTCGGCCGTCTTGGTGTTGTGCGCGGCATCGGCGCGTGCCGAGACGCTTCATCGCGAGGAACTGCGCATTCCGGTGGCAGCCGCCGGCGCGCGCGGCCTTGAGGCGTTGCTGGTGCGGCCCGACGCGCCTGGGAAATATCCACTCGTCCTGCTCAGCCACGGCACCCCGCGCAAACCGAACGACCGGAAAAACAAGACACCGTGGTCGCTCTATCCGCAGGCGGTCGAATTCGCACGGCGCGGCTGGGCCGCGGTGGTGGTGATGCGGCGCGGCTATGGCGACTCCGGCGGACAATATGTTGAAAGCGCCGGATCGTGCAGCAATCCGGATTACTTAAAGTCGGGCAAGAACTCGGCGCGCGATCTGAAAGCCGCGATCGACGGCCTGGCGCGGCGCCCCGACGTCGATGTCACGCGCGTTCTTGCCGTCGGCATTTCCGCCGGCGGTTTTGCGACCGTCGCCTTGACCGCGGACGCCCCGCTGGGCGTCGTCGCCGCAATCAGTTTCGCTGGCGGCCGCGGCTCGCCGCGTAATTTCGAGGTATGCCGCGAAGACCGCCTGATCGCCGCGTTCCACACTTTTGGCGAGACCTCGCGGGTACCGATGCTCTGGGTCTATTCGGAAAATGATCACTTCTTCGGACCGGCAGTGGCGGCAAAACTGTACGACGCCTTCGAGGCCGCCGGCGGCAATGCCGAGTTCATCAAGGCCGCACCCTTCGGAAAGGATGGACACCAGCTTTTCTCATTGGCGGGCATTCCGATCTGGACCGGCTATGTCGATGCGTTCCTGGTCAAGCACGGCTTGACACGGCGCAGTCCGCTGCTGCCGCTGCCAGCTCCGCCCGACCTCAAACCTCCGCCACAGCTGAACGCCCGCGGTCGACTGTCTTTTGAAAATTATCTACGCAGCGGCCTGCACAAAGCGTTCGCAGTATCGCCCAAAGGCAATTTCGGCTGGCAAAGCGCGCGGCGCACGACCAATGAGGCCATGACTAACGCGCTTAACCTTTGCAGCAAGCATGCCACGGACTGTCGCGTCGTGTTCATCGACGACGCACCGGCGCAGCCGTAGCATTAGACCGGCAAACGTAACTCACTCCGCCGCACGCCGCAGCGCGGACGCTTCCCGCGTCTGCACGTGCTCGGGCCTGATCCCTAAGCCGATCAGGCGCGCCGGTAGCCGTTGCAACAGCGGAAACCAGTTGAGCATCTTCAGCGGCAGCGGCGGCTTGGGCTCGGTCTTTCGTGCCAGGGTCGGCGCGATCACGCGTTTTTGCAGAAACAGTTGGATGCTTTGCGTCACCCGCGTCGGCAGCCAGCGCCGCTGCTGCACCGCCTTGAGGTCATCGACCGTGACCGCATGCCGGCTCAAGGGGTCCGCCAGGATATTGGCGGCGGCGACCGCATCCTGCACGGCCAGATTGATGCCGACGCCGCCGATGGGCGACATGGCATGGGCCGCGTCGCCGATGCAGATGAAGTCCGGGCCGGTACCAGCGCGGCAGCCGGTCGACCGCCACCGTCAGAAGCTTGACGTCGTCCCAGCTCTTGATCTCGTCGATGCGGTCGCGCAGCACCGGCGCCAGTGCCACGATCTTCTGACGCAGCGCGTCCAGCCCCGCCTCGCGCACGCCGTCATAGCCGCCCTTGGCGATCACCAGCGCGCATTGCCAATAGTCGCCGCGGTCGAGCATGACGAAGACGTGGCTGGCGCCGATATGGCCGAGCGTCTCGAAGCCATCGCCGGGCCGCTTGGAAAATCGCATCCACAGCACGTCCATGGGCGCCCCAAGATTATCGACTTGGAAGCCGGCGCGCGCACGCACCGTCGAATGGCGGCCATCGGTGCCAACCGTGAGATCGGCGCGGATCTCGATTTCGCCGTCCGGTGTCTTGGCGCGCACGCCGGCGACGCGGCCGCCCTCCTCGATCAGATCGGTTGCTTCAGTCTTCATGTGCAGATCGAAAGCGGGATACTTCCTGCCGTGGTCGGCGAGGAAATTCAGCAAATTCCATTGCGGCATGAAGGCCACGAAGCGGCAATGGACCGGTAGATGGGTGAAATCGGCGATGGTGAGCGAACTATCGCCAACCTCGCCGGTCAAATGGCGCACCTCGGAATGCGGCAGCTTGAGAAATTCATCGAGCAGGCCGAGTTCGTGCATCAATTCCAAAGTCGAGGGATGAATGGTGTCGCCGCGGAAATCGCGCAGGAAGTCGGCGTGTTTTTCCAGCACCGTCACCGGGACACCGGCGCGCGCCAGCAGAAAGCCGAGCATCATGCCGGCAGGCCCGCCGCCCACGACGCAGCAGGTGGTCTTGATCGAGGTCTCGGACACGGGGGCCTCCCTTTTCCGGTTAAGGCCACATCGCCCGGTCGGTTCCGTGCGTCGCGGCCACGCGCCCCTCCTTCGTTCCTTACGCCTGCTTCTCCGGCGTGCGCACGACAAGGCCGTCGAGTTCCTCGCTGACCTTGATCTGGCACGACAACCGCGAATTCGGCCGCACGTCGTAGCCGAAATCGAGCATGTCTTCTTCCATTGGTGACGGCTCGCCGGTCTTGGCGCGCCATTCCTCATCCACATAGACATGGCAGGTGGCGCAGGCGCAGGCGCCGCCGCATTCGGCCTCGATGCCGGGGATGCTGTTGCGGATCGCCGTCTCCATCACGGTGGAGCCGACCTCGGCGTCGACTGTGCGGGCGGTCCCATCGGATTCGATGTAGGTGATCTTCGGCATGGCGGACAAAATGCGGGAAAAGGCGCGGCCGGACTTGGCGCCGCGCGGCCTCTATATAGTCATTCGCCCAGGCGCGCCAGAGCGGCCGCCGTGCGCGGTCAAGTCCGCCGAAAGTCGGATTTCCGCCTAATGCGCGCGCAGCAGCGTGGCGATCAGCGCACGCGCCTCATCCACCGCATTCGACAAGCCATCAAGCGCGACGCCAATTTCCGCCGGCGAGTGCCCGGCCGCGAGCTCGGCGGCTTCGGCAGCTTGCGCGACGTTGCCGGCGCCGATGCCGGAGGCCGAACCCTTCAACGTGTGCGCTAGCGTCATAACGGCGGCAGGATCGCTCGCGCGCATACGCGCGATCAGAATTTCGGCTTGCCGGTCGAACAATTGCAGCACCTCACGCTCGAGGCTGCTATCGCCGAAGGTCATGCGCTTGAGATGACCCTGATCGATGACCGGCGCGTTGGCGGGCGCCGGACCTGGGGTCAGAATTGCAGCTTGCGCCATCGCGCGCCTCCTGGAAGCGGCCCCGTCCCTTTTGTTGCCGACGAGTTTGGCCGACGCAGGACAAAATCCAGGTAAATCCAGGGCGGTCCGGACGCCAATATCGCCCGAAGAGCGGATCGGTGGTTAATGGCCGTCTAATCGCGGGAGCGGGCATGGCGCGTCGGCCTCAGCGCAGCCGCAATCGGCCCGGCCTATGAGACGGGCGGCAGCCGCGAGACCGCTGAAAAATCATGGTTAATCAGAAGTTAACGATGATTAAAAAGTCCTCACCAGCGTGGTTTCTTTCGTTTTGCCAAGGCGATAGGATTAACCATCGGGGGCGATGGGGCATAATTAACGCGCCTGCAATCTCCGATCACGTGCTCGTGGCGCTGCCCACGACGATATCGAGGTTTGGGCCCGCGTCAGCAGTCCCGGCGTAACGACGAGGCGACGACCGCAATGGCGAACATCCCGCAGAAAAGCAAGGACGCGACGGAAGAGGCGCTGACCGCTATCCAGGAAGCGCTCAGCATGCGCCAGCAGGACCTGCGCCCCGCATTTGAAACGGACGACGGCGACAACGTCCGCGCGCCGGGCAGCGCCGACCTTTTCCAGGAAGACACGCAAGCCCGCGATTGGAATGCCGAGGAAAGTGCGCCGCGCCGCGCCGCCAATGACGACCGCGCCAGCATCGGCCAGATCCTGCAGGCCCTGCACGGACGCCACGCCCGCCTGCCCTATATCGTCGCCGGCGCCGCCGCCACCCTGTGGGTTGCCGCCGGCATCGGCGCCGTTTTGCTGTTCCGCCCCGAATTGCAAAGCGTGCTGGCAGCGCCGCGGACCAGCTTTGCCGCCACGCTCGGCATTGTCGGCGCCATCGCCCTGCCGGCGATCTTCTTCTTCGTGCTCGCCCATATATTCCGCCGCTCGCAGGACCTGCGGCTGGTCGCCGAATCCATGGCCGAAGTGGCGATGCGGCTGGCGGAGCCGGAAAGCGCGGCGCGCGAGTCGATCGTAACCGTCGGCCACGCCATCCGCCGCGAGGTCGCCGCCATGGGCGACGGTGTCGAGCGCGCGCTTGCGCGCGCCGCCGAGCTGGAAGCGCTGGTGCACAACGAGGTGTCCGCGCTCGAGCGTGCCTATAACGACAACGAAGTACGCATCCGCGACCTGCTGAGCGAGCTCTCCAACCAGCGTGAGACCCTGGTCACCCAGGCCGAGCACGTGCGCAACGCCATCGCCAGCGTCCATCTCGATCTCTCCCACGACATCAGCTCGGTCGGCGACCTGGTTGCCGACAAAGTCAACGAAGTGGCGCACCGCGTCACCCGCTCGCTCACCGAGAAAGGGGAGCACATCACGCTGGCGCTGGGACACGCCGGCAATTCCATGATCGATGCCTTGAGCGAACGCGGCTCGACCCTGCTCGACCGGCTGGAAACCACCAGCGACCGCGCTACCACGGCCATCTCTTCGGCTAGCGAACGCCTCAATGACAGCCTCGATTTCAAGACCGAGCACGTGCACGACGAGTTCGCCGAGCTTGCCGCCAACCTGCAACAGATGATGACGGCGCGGCTCGATTCCGTGGCGCAGGGCTTCGCCCAGAATGCCTCGCAAACGATCGAGACCATGGGCAGCCGCTCGCAGGCCTTCACCGACGCGTTGACCCAGACCGGCACGCAAATGGCCGAAACCATCGGCGCCCGCGCCGAGGAAGTGAATTCGACATTGCGCTCGACCGGCGACTCGCTGGTGCTCGATCTCTCGCTGCGCGGCGGCGACGTGGTGTCCAAGCTGGAGCAAACCGGCCAGCGCATCACCGACACCATGATCACCCGCAGCAATACCGTCGCCGAGAGCTTCCGCGAGAACGCGGAAGCGCTGGCACAGGCGCTCAACAGCCGCGGCGAGGCGGTCAAGGACATGCTGGCGACGCGCCTGCAGGCGTTCGAGGACATGTTCAATCACGGCGGAACGGAGCTGACCGAGAAGATCTCGCGCGACTCCAGCACGCTCGGCAATCTCATCACCAGCCACATCACCGAGTTCGACCGTACGGTGAAAACCTATGGCGGCGAGCTGGTTGAGCGCCTCGGCCAGCGCACGCAAAACCTGGCCGACGCCATGCGCAATTACGTCGATACATTCGACGAGCGTGTGACCAGCCGCTCGGACGCGCTCGCGTCTTCGGTCGACGAACGGCTGACCCAGTTCGAACAGGAGATCGACACGCGCGTGGCAGGCCTCACCCGCAATCTCACGGTCGGCGGCAAGGACGTCATCGATGCGCTCGACCAGCGCATCAGCGGGGTCGCCGATACGATCAACGCGCGCGGCAGCGAGGTCGCCGACTCGATCGGCGCCAAGACCGCCGAGCTCAACAAGAGGCTGGGCGACCGCGCGCTCGAGGTCGCCAGCAATCTCGACAGCCGCATCGACCGCTTCGAGCAACTGCTGGTCGGCCGAGCCGAGAATGTCACCAGCCAGATCGAGGCCCGCACCAAGGCCGCCGCCGAAGTGCTCAACGCCCGCATGGAGCAGCTCAGCCAGTCGATCAAGATCAATTCGACCGAAGCCGAGCGCTCGCTCGGCCAGCTCGCGATCGCCACCAGCGGAGCCATCCGCGCCAGCGCCGGCGAAGCCGAACGCACTCTGTTGGGCGTGAGCCAGGAGGTGGCGAAGGGCTTCACCGGCAAGGCCGACGAAATTGCCAACACGATCATGCAGCGCACCAGCGAAATCACCGAGATCTTGTCCGACAAGAGCGGCGGCGTCCTCGCGTCCATTACCGAAAAGGGCCAGCAGTTCGCCAGCGACATTACCACCGCCACCGATCAAGCCGTCAGGACGATCGAGGAGAAAGGCTTCACGTTCACGCGCGCGATGCTCGACAACAGCAGCGAAATCGCGCGCATGATCAACACCGCCGGCGAGACCGCGTCCAACTCCGTCACCCGTACCATGAACGAGTTGCACGACACCTCGCAGCGGGCAATCGAGCGTTCGACGGACACCACCACCTCCACCGTCAAGGAGATGATGGAAACCCACGAAATGGTGCGTTCCGACACAACCGCGCTGTTCGAGCGGCTGCGCGAAGCCAATATCATGCTGCAGGAAGTTCTTTCGGGCGCGCACGAGAACATGAGCGCGCTTGAGAATACGCTGATGCTGCGCGTGTCGGAATTCGTCGGCTCCATGAATGAGGTCACCACGTCCACCGGCGATGTCAGCGCGCGGCTGGAATCGACCATTCATGATTTCGGCGACATCACCACGCGCGTCGTCACCGATCTCGGCCAATTAGCCGACCAGTTCGACAGCCACGGCCGCGAACTCGCCAAGGCCGTCGACATGATCGACAGCAGCAACGAGCGCGCCACCAGCTCGATCAACGAGCGCAGCGTGCAGCTCGATTCGCTGGTGTCCACGCTCGATATCCGCACCGAGGATCTCGACCAGCGGCTCAAACGGTTTGGCGGCCTGCTCGATGAGTCGCTGGAAGCCGCCTCCGCTCGCGCGCGCGAAGTCGCCCGCGTGGTTTCGGAGTCGAGCGCCGATGGCGGCCGCGCGATCAGCGAGCAATACGAGCGCGCGCGCGAATATGCCGAAGACGAGCGCCAGCGTGCCGCCGAAGGAATGCGCGCGGTATACGAGCAGAGCGTCGGCGACACCCAGGCGCTGTTCCGCGAGGCCAACGAGCGTTTCGCCGAGCTGGTGAAGGGCATGAAGCAAATGACGAGCGAGATGCAGCGGGAACTGGAAGCCACCCGCGCCGAGCTCCACCGCGGCATCTTCGAGCTCCCCCGCGAGACCACCGAGAGCACCGCGCAAATGCGCCGCGTCATCGTCGACCAGATCGAGGCCCTGGCTGAACTCAACCGCATCGTCGCCCGCCACGGCCGCAGCCTCGACGCAGCCGAGCCGATGCGGCGCTCGGTGCGCGAAGAGCCGACCCTGGCCGTCGTCGGCGGCCGTAACGATATTTTGCCGCCGCGCGCCACGGCGCCGCCGCCACCGCCACCGCCCCCTGCTCCGCCGCGCAGCGATAGCGGCGGCTTTGCGCCGGCCGCGCGCCGCGCCGAGACGCCTTCGCTGTCGCCGACGCAAAGCGCCACCAGCCGCGGCTGGCTCAGCGAACTGCTCACCCGCGCTTCGCGCGAGGACGATGAGCCGCGTGACTTTCCGCGCGAGAGCGCGCGCGGGCCGGAGGAGCGCACGCCGCGCCACACCATCGAATCGCTGGATTCACTGTCGGTCGACATTGCCCGCATGATCGACCACGACGCCGCCGCCGACCTCTGGGACCGCTACAAGCGCGGAGAGCGCAACGTTTTCACGCGGCGGCTCTACACCTTGCAGGGGCAGAAAGCGTTCGACGAGATCCGCCGCAAGTATCGCGCCGACCGCGAATTCAAACTGACCGTGGACCGCTATATCAGCGAGTTCGAGCGGCTGCTCGAGGAGGTCTCGCACGACGATCGTGGGCAGTTGGTGGCGCGCACCTATCTCACCTCGGAAACCGGTAAGGTCTACACCATGCTGGCGCACGCGGCGGGACGGTTTGACTGAAGCGTCCGCTCGTCGCGGCTGAACAAATTTTAGGCGTAACTGGGAATAATGGCCCCACTCCACTGTTAACCAGCCGTTCCTGGGGCGAAATTTCGATTTGCCACCGGCCGCTATCTATCGGATAGTACGGTCCTCCGCTGTCATATCGAATGATGCCAACGGATGAGTTTACTTGTCTCCGCTAACAACAAAAGCAAACAGGCGGAGTGGAGGTGTTTCGCTGGCGTGAACAACGCCACAATGAGAACGAAGGCTATTTTGGGAGGACAAAAGCCATGCGTAAGCGCTCTCTTTCAGTGCGTGCACTTGCTGCACGCGGTCTTGCTGCCGGACTTTTTGCAGCATTCACATTTTCGATAATCGGAATGTCGGGCTCGACTGCTTGGTCGGCGCCGAAGGACATCAAATGGGGCACCGGCCCTGCCGGCTCGTCGGGCGGCAAGGCGCTCATCGTGCTTTCAAATATTCTGAACAAGAACATGCCGGAATATCGCATCACGGTGCTGCCGACCCCCGGCGCCGTCGGCACGGTGAAGGGCTTCGCCACCGGCGAGTTCGACGGCTTCTACGGTTCCGACGTGGCGCTGAAGGAGTTCCACGACGACAACGAACGCTTCAAGGGGTTCAAGGCTCACGTCAAGCACATGCCGGTGCAGTCGCTTTGGACCTATACGCTGGATTGCGGCCTGGCGATCAAGGCCAGCGACGCCAGCAAAATCAAGTCGTGGGCCGACCTGACCGGCAAGCCGACCTATACCGGTCCGGCGCCGTTCGACACCCGCAAGAAAGTCGAGAACGGGCTTCACGCGCTCGGCGTCAAGCACATCTACAAGGAAGTCTCCAAGGCAACGGCCGGCTCGCAGCTCAACAACGGCACCATCGAGGCCATGCTCATCTACGGCGCCGGCGGCAAGACCCTGGCGCCGTGGTTGTCGCAGGCCACGCTCTCGGTGGACTGGGCCCCGCTCAATCCGAGCGCCAAGGAACTTGCCGCGCTCAAGAAAGATGGCTTCGGCCCCATCCAGGTGCCGGTCAAGAACTTCAATAAGCGCGACAAGACCGGCGCAAAGATCACGTTGCTGCCGGTGTTCTGGGGCTTCGACCTGGGCCTCAACGTGCCGGAAGCCGACATGTACAAGATGCTCACGATCATCGACAAGCACGCCGACGAGCTGGCCAAGCTCGACCCGAGCTTCCGGCAGATCGCGGGTGGCAATTTCGCCAAATTCCAGCACACCGCCCTGGAAAGCACCTGGAATCTCGTTCCGATCCATCCCGGCCTGGCCAAATTCCTGAAGGAAAAGGGCCAGTGGGACGCGAAGTGGGACGCCAACATCGCCAAGGCCAATATGTAAGGGAAACGGTCCTGTGACCTGATCCGAGAGGCGGGCGCTTCGACGCGCCCGCCTCACCGCATTCAGCCAGAACGACAGGCCCGCTATGTCCGAATCCCTCGCGACCGCGTCCGCCATGGCCGACCATCCGGCGCACCGATCACCGTTCGCGCTCGACGCGATCTATTACGTGTCCGCGGTCTCCTACACCGTCTACATGTTCTATTATTATTGGACCAGCGCCGGCGGCCCGGTCGTGCTCGCCATGACCATGGTGCCGCTCACTTTCGGCCTGTTCACGCTGCGGGCGCTGCGCGACAACGAATTCTATCCGGAGCTGCCACGGACCGTGAACTACGCCATCGCGCTCGTTTTCTGCCTGTTCTCGATTTACTGCTCCTACTACATGAACACCAACTACCTGGCGCTCGGCGAGGAACGCAACGGTTTCTACAATACCCAGGACATCGTCACCGGCGGCCTGATGGCGCTACTGATCATCGAATACGCGCGCAAGCGCCACGTCCCGCTATTCATCCTCAACGTCATTATCATTCTCTACGCCGTCTACGGCTATCTGGTGCCGGGCATGTTCTACCATGCCGGGCTGACCTGGCACCGCGTGATTGCAGCCGCGAGCGTTGAGATGGAGACCGGCATTTTCGCGCGCCTGCCACAGCTTGCGCTCACGCTGATCGGCTCGTTCCTGTTGGTGTTGAGCGTGCTGCGCGGCTTCGGCTGCATCGAATCGCTCATGCGCGCGACCAAGCGCGTCGCTATCCGTTCACATCATGCGATTCCGCAATCGGCGGTGATCGGCTCGATGATGATCGGCACCGTCAGCGGCTCGGGGTCGGCCAATTCGATCACCGTCGGTTCCGCCACCATCCCCGCCATGATCCAAGCCGGTCTGCCGCCGGCGACAGCGGCCGCCATCGAGAATGCGTCCTCCATGGGCGGGCAATTGATGCCGCCGGTCATGGGCATCGCCGCCTTCTTGATGGCCGAGTTTCTCGGCGTCGACTATTTCGACGTGGTGGCGCGCGGCTGGGTTCCGGCGCTGATCTACTTCACGTCCGTGTCGGTCTCGGTCTATCTGCTGGCGATCCACTACCGCACCCGCATGGTGATCGACCGTAATGCGCAGCCGCTGACCTGGCGCGACATCTTCAATCTCGGAGCCTTCGTCGTCACCGTCGGTGGGTTGGTCGCCCTGATGGCAGCGCTGTACCTGGCGCCGCAATTCGCCGCCCTCGACATGTTCTGCGTCGTCGGCGCGGGGATGCTCCTCTTCCACGTGGTGGCGCTGTTGCGCCCCGGGCAATGGTCGTTTGCCGAGTTCGTAAAACCGCTGAAGAGCTTCCTCGATTCGTTCACCGACATGATCACCGACCTGACGCTGCTGCTGGCGACGTTGTCGATCATGGCCGGCGCGCTGGTGATCACCGGCGTGCCCACCAAGCTCGGCTTGCTGCTGGTAGAGGCGGCCGGGATCAATATGGCTGCCATGGTGGGCATGGGCTTCCTGTTCGGCGTTGTGCTCGGCACCGGTCTGCCGCCCGCGCCGGTCTACATCCTGGTCGCCATCGTGATCGCGCCGCCTTTTATGCAGGCCGGCGTCAATCCGTGGGTGGTGCACTTCTTCGCCTTCTTCGTCGCCGTGTTCGGCGAATTGACGCCGCCGACCTCGATCACCGCGGCGATCACGTCGAAAATCGCCAACACATCGTTCTACGTCACGCTCTGGCGCTCGTTGCAGATCTGCGTTTCGCTGTTCACGCTGATGGCGGGCATTTTCGTCCATCCCGGATTGGTGGCCGAACCCGGTCTCGAACAGATCCCCGCTTTCTATCTGATCGGCGTGTCGACGCTGGGCATCACGTTCAGTCTGCAGGGCGTCTATTTCGAAAACTTCTTGCTCGATCGTGGCGTGCGCATCGTGCTGGCCGCGTTCGCGCTGGTGGCGCTGTTCAGCACGAACGAATACATCGGCACCCTCGCCACGATTCCAGTCCTGGCAGGCATTGCCTACTGGTTGCTGATACGCCGGCGCCAATTCGAGACTGGCATCGAAGAGGTCGTGATCGACGACAAGGCGGGACTGGCGCCCGCCACGGCCGGCAGCGCGTCGCTCCGCAATATGAGCTGAACGGACATCACCCGAAGGGAGCAGCTCGGCGCCCAGATTAACAAGCCGTTTATTTACAATAGCCCCCCGTAAAAACGGCATAAAGGCCGGCGCGATGTCGTTGATCAGGCATCGTGCGGTGCCTATGCCATTAAAACCTATCTTTACGGGAGGAAAATCCTATGCGCTATCGCGCACCTATTACGCGTGCACTTGTTGTACGCGGGATGACGGCTGCACTGTTGGCCGCATCGACGTTGGCATTGATCGGACTGCCGAGCACGACGGCTTGGTCCGCGCCGAAAGACATCAAGTGGGGCACAGGCCCGGTCGGCTCGTCCGGCCACAAGGCGCTGGTCGTGCTGGCGGATTTGCTCAACAAAGAGGTGCCGGAACTCCGCATCAGCGTGCTGCCCTATCCCGGCGCCGTCGGCACGGTGAAGAGCTTTGCAACCGGTGACCTCGACGGCTTTTACGGCTCCGATGTGGCCTTGAACGAATTCGCCAATGATGACGAGCAATTCAAAGGCTTCAAGGAAAAAGTCAAAGTCACGCCCGTGCAATCGTTTTGGGCCTACACACTCGATGTCGGTGTCGCCATCAAGAGTACCGACGCAACCAGCATCAAGGATTGGGGCGACCTGACCGGCAAGAACGTTTTTACCGGACCGCTGCCGTTCGACACCCGCAAGCAGCTTGAGAACGCTTTGAAAGCGCTCAAAGTCAAGCACATCTACAAAGCGGTCGACATGAAGACCGCCGGCTCGCAACTCGATTCAGGCCGCATCAAGGCCATGATCGTCTACGCCGCCGGCGGAAAAACCCCGGCACCGTGGATTTCGGAAGCTTCCCTGTCAGTCGATTGGGTGGGTCTGAACCCAAGCGCCGACGAATTGAAGCAGCTCAAGGCCAAAAAATTCTCCGCGATGACGGTGCCGTTGACAAACTTCCACAGGAAAGACACCTCGGGCAAAAAGATCACGCTGGTGGCGACCTATTGGGGCTTCGACCTCGGCATGACCGTCTCGGAACCCGAGATGTACAAGATACTCACCGTCATCGAAAAGCATGCCGACGAACTGGCCAAGCTTGACCCGAGCTTCCGCCAGATCAGCGGCGGCCAGATGGCCGCGTTCCAGAAGGCGGCTCTGGAATCGACCGCGGACATGGTGCCGATCCATCCCGGCCTCGCCAAGTTCCTGAAAGAGCGCAAGATGTGGGACGCGTCATGGGATTCCCACGTCGCCAAAGCGAAGATGTAAGGCCCGACCGGTCAACCGACTGATCCTTCGAGGCGGGCGCATCCATGCGCCCGCCTCGCTTGAATTCAGCTTCAGATAGGTCCGCCATGAGCGACACGACATCGCAGCGCCGGCCGGCGTTCGTGCTCGACTACCTCTATTACGCAATCTCGATCGCGTTCTTTATATACATGGTCTACTACTACTGGACGGGCAATGACGGACCCGTCGTGCTCGCCATGACGATGATCCCCATCACGTTCGTGCTGTTTACATTGCAGGGATTGCGCCAGAACGACCTCTATCCAAAGCTGCCGGCGAGCGTGAACTACGCAATCGGGGCGGCTTACTGCCTGTTTTCTTTTTATTGCGCCTACTACATGCACACCAATTTCGTTTCGCTCGGCGAAGAGCGCAACGGCGCGTGGAATAGCACGGACCTGATCATCGGCGGCGTGATGTCGCTACTGGTCATCGAATATGCGCGCAAGCGCCACATGCCGCTGTTTATCCTGAATATTGCGCTCATTCTTTACGCCGTCTACGGCTATATGGTGCCCGGCCTGTTCTATCACGCCGGCGTCACCTGGGATCGCGTCATCAGCGCCAGCAGCGTGGAGATGGAAACCGGCATCTTCTCCAACCTGCCGCAGATCGCCCTCACCATTATCGGCTCATTCCTGCTGGTCTTGAGCCTGCTTCGCGGCTTCGGCTGCGTCGACTCGCTGCTGCGCGCCACCAAGCGCATCGCCATCCGCTCGCCCCACGCCATCCCGCAATCGGCGGTGATCGGCTCGATGGCGATCGGCACGATCAGCGGTTCGGGCGCGGCCAATTCCATCACGGTCGGCTCGGCCACCATCCCGGCCATGATCCAGGCCGGCCTGCCGCCGGCGACCGCGGCCGCCATTGAGAATGCGTCCTCCATGGGCGGGCAATTGATGCCGCCCGTGATGGGCATCGCCGCCTTCTTGATGGCCGAATTTCTTGGCGTCGACTATTTCGACGTGGTGGCGCGCGGCTGGGTTCCGGCGCTCATCTATTTCACGTCGGTTTCGCTGTCGGTTTATCTGCTGGCCACCTTCTATCACACCAAGATGGTTGTCGATCGCAACGCCCGCGGGCTCGACTGGCGTGACAAGGCCAATATCGGCGCTTTCGTGTTTGTCGTTGGCGGACTGATTACGCTGATGGCCACGATTCATCTCACGCCGATGTTCGCCGCGCTTTACATGTTCGTCTTAACGTTCATCGGAATCCTCGCCATTCATGTGACGGGGCAAGTTATCGCCGGCCAATGGTCGATCCGCGAGTTCATCGCGCCGCTGCACCGCTTCCTCGATTCCTATATCGACATGATCACCGACATCGCGCTCTTGCTGGCGACGCTGTCGATCATGACCGGCGCGCTGGTGATCACCGGCGTTCCGACCAAACTCGGTTCGCTGCTGGTGGATGCGGCCGGCATCAACATGGCCGCCATGGTTGGAATGGCATTCATCTTCGGCGTCATCCTGGGCACCGGCTTGCCGCCGGCACCGGTCTACATCCTGGTCGCGATCGTGATCGCCGGTCCCTTCATCAAGGTCGGCGTCAATCCGTGGGTGGTGCACTTCTTTGCTTTCTTCATCGGCGTGTTCGGCGAGTTGACGCCGCCGACCTCGATTACCGCGGCAATCACGTCAAAGATTGCCGGTGCGTCGTTTTACACGACACTCTGGCGCTCGGTGCAAATCTGCGTCTCACTGTTCACGCTGATGGTCGCCGTGTTCGTCCATCCTGAGCTGGTGATCAAGCCCGGTTTCGAGCAGATGGGCGCCGCCTATCTGGTCATGGTCTCGACCGTCGGTATTACCTTCACGCTGCAGGCCACCTACTCGGAGACGCGCGCGGTGGACCTGGGCGTGCGCTGTGTATTGGCGGCGATGTCGCTCTATATATTGTTCTCCTTCAACGATATAGCCTCGGACATCGTCTCGGTCGGGGTGCTTGCGATCGTCACCTACTGGTTCGTCTATCGCCGCAAGATCGTGGCGGATACCGAACCGGAAGTGGTCGAGATCGATTCGTCGATGGCGCCCTCGCCTGCCGGCGGCGCCGCGCTCGGCCATATGAACTGAATATAAGATCGACGCGAAGGGAGCGCCCGCGCGCTTCCTTCTCACATCCGCCGCGCCTCACGGATGTGCGTGCGTGGCCCCGCCCGCCCTTGACCGCTTGCCGCGGAAATAGGCTTTCAGCCAGGGATGCTCGGACGCCAGCATGGTGTCCATTGTGCCGGCCGCGATCACCTTGTGGTCGGCCAGCACCGCGATCCGGTCGCAGACCGTGTGCAGGCTGTCGAGGTCGTGGGTGACCATGAAAACGGTCAGGCCCAGGGTCCGTTGCAGCGTGGCGATCAGTTCGTCGAAATCGCCGGCCCCGATCGGGTCGAGCCCTGAGGTGGGCTCGTCGAGGAACACGATTTCCGGGTCGAGCGCCAGCGCGCGGGCGAGTGCCACGCGCTTGGTCATGCCGCCGGAAAGCTCGGCGGGGAACTTATCCAGCACGCTGGTGTCGAGCCCCACCATTTCGAGCTTGGCGACCGCCAGTTCGTCGAGCAGCCGTGGCGACAGGTCGAGAAACTCGCGGATCGGGAATTGCAGGTTTTCGCGCACGCTCAATGAGGAAAACAGCGCGCCTTGCTGGAACAGCACGCCCCAGCGCTGCTCGATGGCGTGGCGCTCGGCGTCGGAGGCGCGCTTCAAATCGACTCCGAACACCCGGATGCTGCCCTCGCGGCGCGGCAGCAGGCCGATAATAGTGCGCATGAGCACCGTTTTGCCGGCGCCCGAACCGCCGACAAAGCCGAGGATCTCGCCGCGGTAGACGTCGAGATCGACGTGGTCGAGCACGACGTGGTCGCCGAAGCCGACCACTACGTCACGCCCCTCGATGACGACTTCCTTGCCGTTGCCGCGCGCCTTCGCCATGGCTCACATCCCGATCGAGGCGAAGAATATGGCGAACAGTCCGTCGAGCACGATCACCAGGAAGATCGATTCCACCACCGAGGCGGTCGTCTGCAGCCCAAGCGACTCCGCGCTGCCCTTCACCGCCAGCCCTTCCACGCAGGCCACCACGCCGATAATCAGCGCCATGAACGGCGCCTTGATGATGCCGACTTCGAAATGGTCGAGCGAGATCGATTCCTTCAGCCGCTCGATGAAGGCGTGCGGCTCGATGCCGCCATAGAGCCAGCAGACCAGTCCGCCGCCGTAGAGCGCGGCCATCGATCCGAAAAACGTGAGAATTGGAACGCCGATGACCAGCGCCACGATGCGCGGCAGCAGCAGAACCTCGACCGGGTCAAAGCCCATGGTCTGCAGCGCGTCGATTTCCTCGCGCATCTTCATGGAGCCGAGCTCGGCGGTGTAGGCGCTGCCCGAACGGCCGGCGACCATGATACACACGATCAGCACGCCGAGCTCGCGCAGCACCAGGATGCCGACCATGTCGACCACATAGATGTCGGCGCCGAATTTGCCGAAATGGAAGATGCCTTGCTGCGCGATGATGCAGCCGACCAGAAAAGTGATGAGCATAATGATCGGCAGGCCGCGCCAGCCGACATTGTCGAGCTGGTGTACCAGCGAGGTGAAGCGGAACCGGCGCGGCTGCATGGCGACGCGCACCAGCGCGACGGTGAGCGCGCCAAGCAGGTTGACGAAGGCGCCGAAGGAGGTGCCGACCGCGGCGACGCTCTGGCCGATGGAGGCGAGCGCGTAAGCGAGCTGGCTGGGGCCGCGCTTGGCTGCCGGTTCCGGCGTAACTGCGTGCAGCTCGTCGACCAGCGAGCGATAGTCTGGCTTCAGCCCCGCCACTTCGGTGGCGCAGCCGCGCGCCGAGAACGCGCGCACCAGCCGTTCCAGCAGCCAGGCGCCGAAGGTGTCGAGGCGCTCGACCCCGGCCATATCGATCCTGACCTCATTGATGGTTCCGCGCTGCCCGGCCGCGGCGTCGATTTGCGCCTCCAGGCTGCGCGCATTCTTGGCAATCCATGCGCCGGCGGCGGCGAGCCGCAGCCGCCCGTCTTCGGCCGTGCCTTCGATCAATGTTTCGCTCACGCGCGTGGCCTCTTAATTTGCTTGCCTCCCCCTTGAAAGCGGGGGCGTGCCATACTTGACCATTGCATGCGAACCTGTCGAGGGTCGCCGCCCATGGATATCCCAAGGTCATTGACCCTTGCGCTCAGCGTCGAGCATTGGCCGATCGCGGGCAGTTTTACCATCAGCCGCGGCGCCAAGACCGAGGCGGTCGTGGTGGTGGCCGAACTTGCCGACGGGCACAATCGCGGCCGTGGCGAATGCGTGCCCTATGCGCGCTATGGCGAAAGCGTCGACAGCGTCAGGGCGGCCATCGAGATGATGCGCCCGCGCCTCGCCGCCGGATTGACCCGCACCGCGCTGCAATCGGCAATGCCGCCGGGAGCCGCGCGCAACGCGCTCGACTGCGCGTTCTGGGATCTCGAAGCCAAGCGAGCCGGGCGCCCGGCCTACGCACTCGCCGGCCTGCCCGCCCCGCGCCCGCTCACCACCGCCTATACGATCTCGCTCGGACCGCCGGACGACATGGCCAAGGCCACGTTGAAAGCCGCTTGGCGTTCGTTGCTCAAAATCAAGCTCGGCGGCAATGACCATGACGGCGGCGATCCGCAGCGAATCGCCGCGGTGCGCGCCGCGGCCCCGCACGCGACCCTGATCGTCGACGCCAATGAAGGCTGGCACGAGCGCAATCTGGCAGCCAATATCGCAGCCTGCGCGCAGGCCGGCGTTAAGCTGATCGAGCAGCCGCTGGCGGAAGGGCGCGACCAGGCCTTGGCCGAGATGGATCGGCCGATCGCCGTCTGCGCCGATGAGAGCGCGCATGACCGCACGTCGTTACCGGCGCTGGCCGGCCGCTACGATGCCGTTAACGTCAAGCTCGACAAGGCCGGCGGCCTGACCGAAGCCCTGGCCATGGTCGAGGAAGCCGAGCGGCTCGGCTTGATCGTCATGGTGGGCTCGATGGTTTCGACCTCGCTCGCCGCGGCGCCGGCGCTGCTTGCCGCCCAAAATGCCCGCTATGTCGATCTCGACGGCCCTCTGCTGCTGGCCAAAGACCGTGAAAATGGCCTCAGCTACCACGACAGCCTGGTGGAGCCGCCTACGGCCGCGCTGTGGGGCTGACGGGACCCCCCAATTGGCCCTGAACAATTGACCCTGATCAATGCGAACATGCGCGGTCGTGGGCATTGAGGGAGCATGTCAACGAATCCCGGATTTCAGCCCACGCTGAAGTACTCGGCCATCGCCCAGCGCCTGCTCGCCCATGCCCATCTCTGCGAGCAGATTGCACGTGAGTGCTGCAACGAAGTGACCGCCGAGAAGCTCAAGCGCATGGCGCAGGAATGCAGCCGCACGGCCGCCCAGGTTGCGCCCGGGCACGACACCGCGTCCCCGTCGCGGCATTAAGCCGCTGCCAAACTCCGACATCTATCTGACTTTGTTCACCAATTATGCCCAGCTTTTTGGTTAACCAAGTCTTTCCGCAGCCCCTAGCCTTGGCGTAGACTTCCGTCAGAATTGCCCCGCCGGTGGCGGGAGGCAAAAAAATAGCGGGGACGGGGGTCCATGCGTATTCGCGGCTTGGTGCTGTGCGCCGCCTTGCTGGTAGCCGGCTTAACGCCGGCATCGGCAGAGATGCGCATCGCCGAGGATCGCGGCGGTCAGATCGGCCATTACCTGCAAACCTTCGCCATGGTGCGCTCGAGCGGCGAGCGTGTCGTCGTCGACGGCAACTGCCTGTCGGCCTGTACGCTGGTGCTGGGCGTGATCCCGCATAACCACATCTGCGCGACGGCGCGCGCGCGCTTCGGTTTTCACGCCGCCTGGATGCCGGACGGCAACGGCCGTCCGGTGACGAGCACCATGGGCACGCGCGCATTGTGGAAAATCTACCCGGCCTCAGTGCGGCACTGGATCAACCGCCACGGCGGCCTGTCGCGCAAAATGATCTTCCTGCAAGGCAAAGAGCTTGACAGCATCGTGCAGCGCTGTACCCCCGCCGCGCGGGAAGCCCGCGCGCACTCAGACCGCCCCAACTCGCACCGCCCCGTCACGCAGCGACCGCTGCGCTACGTAGCCGGCAACGCCGCCAGCGATCGCCATTAGCGCCATGGCCGCGTAGGCGAGGCTGCCGAAGTTTCCGTACAGCAATCCGGAAATTCCCGTGGACACCGCCATCGCGGTGCCGAGCGCGACCGCAAGATAGCCTTGCGCGGTGGCGCCTTGGCCCGCCGGCGCTTTTCCGGCGACGAAGCCGAGCGCACCGAGATGGGTGGCGCCGAACGATAGCGCGTGCAGCAATTGCAATAAGGGCAGCGCAATGCTCGGCGGGTCGAACGCCATCGCGCCCCAGCGCACGGCGCCGCCGAACCCGCCGGCTATCAGCAGCACCGTCGGCGTGACGAAGGGCGGTAGCCGGCCCTGCAACGCGAACAGCACGATCTCCGCGATGACACCCAACGCCCACAGTCCTGCGATCGTGGTGCCGTCAAAACCGGCGGCGCGCCATTGCAGCGCCGAGAAACTGTAATAGACCGCGTGGCTCGCCTGGATCAGGCTGGCAGCCGCCAGCCCGGCAATAAAGGCGCGATCGCGCAGCAGGCGGCTGCGCGCGATGCGCGTATCGCTGGCCGGCGGCGCACTTGGCGCAAGCGGGGCGAGCGAGGTCGCAACCAGCGCGCTGACCAGGCTCGCCGCCACGATCAGCCAGATGAGATGGCGCGCCGGAATAGTGTCGGTGGCAACGCCGGCGACGAAGCTGCCGAGGATGAAGGCTGCCGAGCCCCATAGCCGAACCGGGCCGTAGGCGCGCCCGCGTTCGCGGAGGCCCTTGAGGGCGTAGGTGTCGGCCAGCGGCATCACCGGCGTGAAGACCAGCGCGGCCGCCGCGTAGGCCGCCAGGATCGCCGCCGGTCCGGAGGCGAGCCCGACCAGCGTGTAGCCCGCAACGCTCGCCGCGCTCGTCACCACGATGGCCGCGCGTAAGGCGTCGCGCCGGTCGGCCGCGCGCGCCGCCAAGGTGATGGAGAACACGCGCACCAAGATCGGCGCCGCCAGCACCACCCCGATCATGCCGGCGTCGAGCCCCTTGGCCTTCAGCCAGACCGGAAAAAACGGCAGCTGGATGCCGAGGACGATGAACATGGCGCCATAGAGCGCCGCCAGCCGGGTCGCGAAGCCGATTTGCATACGGAAAACCGGGCCATTTGGCCCCTTTTTGTAGCGCATGATCTCTTCCGAAAAACCGGGTCCCAACCCGGATCAAGTCCGCGGCCGTTTTTCGGGATCATGCGCTGGCCGAATCAACCGGCCTGATTGATAAACTGGCCAGAGGGGATTGCCCATGGCGAATGAACCCGTGGTGCTGGCCAGGCCGCCGCAGGCAAGTGCGTCGGGCGCAGACGACTACGAGATGTTTCACGAGGTGCTGGCGGCAAGCGCACGCGGCCGCGCCTATCTGGCTGAACATGCCCGGCGCAGCCGCGCCGCCGACACCGAATTGCTGCTCGCCGCCCTGGCGCGGATCGAGGCGCTGGTGCGGGCCAATGCAGCCGCCCAGGCTGATGTTGCGCGAGCGGAGCTGCGCGCGCTGCTCATGACGATCCGCAACGCACGCCCGGAGATCGAGGCAAGCCAGCTGCCGACGCGGGCGGCCAAGCTCGCCGTGCTGCTCAACCTGTTGGAAGAGCGCATCGCGGCGCTGGCCGGGCCCGCGCCCATGCCGGCGACGCTGGATGTAACGGCTGAGGTGGTGCGCGCCCGTCTTGCCGTGGTCCCGCCGCCCGAGGAACCGGAACTGCCGATCCCCTCGCCGGCCGCCTCCCAACCGCCGCCGATCGTGGTCGCGCCCGTGCCCGCAACGCCTCAGGCGGGGGCTGCCAAGAGCACACCGGGGGTGACCTGGTGTGACGGCCCGCCGCCGGGTTCGGCCGCCTTCGACGATAGCGACGACGAACCGAGCGCCTTGTCTCCGACCATGACAGAGAAGGTCGCTGCGTTGAGCGAACCCACGCCCAAACCGCCGACGGCGGCTGTCCCCCCCGACGAGGCCAAGATATGGGAGCTCTCCGATGCCAAACTGGCGCCGCCGCCGCCCGATCCGCTGGCGGCGATTATGATGCTGAGCGAAGAAGAGCGGATCGCGCTGTTTACCTGAGCCGCCACCAACTCGGCTGTCATCATCCGCGAAAGCGGATGAACCAGTAACCACTGTCGCGCAATTTTGAAGAGCGGCTGCGGCGCACTGGATGTCCCCCCGGAGCCTGCCCCCGCGAAGGCGGAGGCGGGGCGTGACGGCTAGGGCGTGTGCTCACAAGACAGGCCGCATGTGCGCTACTGCCCAAAAGCGGTCAAACGCAGGCGCGGCTGGATTGTCCGCTTTGTGCCAATAGGCGACAACGCATCGCAAAAAGAAAGACCGCCTCGCGGCGGTCTTTCGAAAATTCGATCTGGTACTTTGATCACGAAGCTAAAGCTGTTTTCTTCTTCCTGCGCCAGCCGAGCAGACCTAGTGCGCCAAGTCCGGACGCGAGCAGCGGCAGCGCTCCCGGAAGCGGGGTTGCGCTGTCGTCGTGGATCGGGGTTTCGCTGTAGAAATTGATTTGATAATTAGGGTCGCCGGCCACTTCGAGATATGTGTTGATAATGTAGTAACCGGCTGTCAGGGCGCCGTTTGAGAGCAGTGTAAATACTGTAAAAGTGTTGGTATTATCAATGCCAGAAAGCGAACCTAAAGGAGTGGGATCATACGTGTTGTTGTTATTGTCATAAGAAAACAAATTCACGCCGATGTGTGCATTGGTGCCATTGTTTCCTTCCATGAAGGTGATGGTGAGGAGAGAGCCCCCCGCGAAATAGAAGTAGTAGTTCGACGGATCGTGACCAGAGCCTACATATGCGCCGCCCGAATTTGCTCCGCCATTATAGTTGTTGAGGTCACCGATCTGACCAATTTCGCTCGAACCGCAGCCGACCGTTCCTACATTGGTGCCAGGAAATGTCTGAGCACCTTCGTTGGTGCCGTTACCAGCGCTTGCGTAAGTGACCGAGCCTGAGCACGTGGCCGCAAGGGCCTGAGCACCGCCGCATGCCAGCAGTCCGATCGAAGCGATCACTGCCAAGCCAAGAATGCGCGTTTTCATTCGATCCCCCATCGAGAACTGGCCACAGGCTATATTAGACTGCATAGTATTTTTATGCGATGTCAAGAAAGTAGGGCTTGTGTAAGTTTGTTGGCCGCTTTGGGTCATAGCGACCGAGAACAGGCTTCAGCGCGGAGCAATGTACGCTGCTTCGTCCGATTGAAGTGTTGCTGGCACAGGGTGAATTGCGCCTGGGGCCTGCCGGGAGGCGGGCATATCGCAGCAGAGTTTTTATCGCTGGCGCAAGGAGTACGGGGGCCTTGAGATCGACCAGGCGAAGCGGATGAAGGACCTTGAGCGTGAGAATGTTCGGCTGAAGCGTCTTGTTGCCGATCTGTCGCTTGAGAAGCAGGTGCTCAAGGACGTTGCCTCGGGAAACTTGTAAGCCCCGAACGGCGCCGGCAGGCGGTTGAACGCATTCGAGGGAAGTACGGCCTCTCGGAGCGTCATGCCTGCCGGATTGTCGGTCAGCCACGCGGAACGCAGCGCTACACCACCATCGTTCGTGCTGATGAAGATGCGCTGACGCAGGCCATTATCGCGTTAGCATCGCAGTACGGCCGGTACGGCTATCGTCGGATCAAGTCATTACTGGACGAGGCCGGGTGGAATGTGGGCTGCGATCGTGTACAGCGGATCTGGCGCCGTGAGGGGCTCAGAGTACCCAAGAAACAGCGGCCGCGAGGCAGGCTCTGGCTCAACGATGGATCGTGCATCCGGCTGCGGCCGGAACGGCGCAATCATGTCTGGTCCTACGACTTCGTGGAGGCGCAAGACAAATACAAGCAAGCCGATATCTCCGAATAAGCCCATTCCGTATCCCATCCCCCATCCCCAGCCTCCGCCCATGATGCACGCCGCAAGCTGCCGGCTGCTGACCCTGATCGTATGAGTTCGACGCGCGAATGCTCAAGTGGCGATCGGGTGGAACGGCCGGATCAAGCACTGCGGCGATGCTTGAGACGATGATAGGCCTCTGACGACGTGAATAAAAGCAGCTTTTAAAAAAAAGCGAAGACGCCGTTATTGGGTAACCGTGGGCGAGCGATGTCATCTTATGCGGCGGATGTGCCGGAGCACATCCGATCCGACAAGGCGCGGTGAGATCGACCGCAAAGGTCGTCGGCGTTCGGCTGCATCTCCTCCGTCTCGCCAGCATCTTGACTTGCTTTTCCGGAATCTGGCCAGCTGTTGTAGTCATAAGGTAGCGGCGCGTTGGGATTTTCGACCGCCACGACAATCATCTCGTGCACGACGCTGCGGGACAGGTTGGTCACCTCGAAAGTGACCTTGCGGCTTTGACCGACGTAACATTGGTGCGGACCGACATTCCGCCCATCATGCCGCGGCCCATCATGCCGTAACCAGGGCCGTAGCCTGACCCATCAACTGGACCATAAACTGACCCATAGACATAGCCGTAACACGGTCCCATCATACCGTAGCCCTGACCATAGCCTTGGAACCGCGATGCGCATGCCGTTGCCGGGCGCGTAGCTAGCGCCGGGTCCACCGCCCGGACCAAACATTGCGGTCATATCAATCAGAGAGACCTTCACGGTCGCCTGATCGGCCGCGCCGGCAGGAGACATCAGCGTGAGTGAAAGTGCGAACGCCACTAGAGCCGCGCGTGGGAAAGGACGCATGGAAAAACACTGCTATAACGGATCGTTGCTAAGATCTTTTACGCTTGCGCCTGGCCAGATGCTTTGATCCAACGCAACTGGCTGACGCAGTCGCGGCGGTCGAGAAGCCAAAAGGCTCAACTGTTCATTGAACCTCGGTAGCCGCAGCTGGGAGAACGGCACTGACGAAAATGCTTCACCAGTACCCGCAACGGCGACAAACTAGCCGCGCGATGAGCTGTAAAGAGAATTTCTACGAGCCTGTGGGAAAGAGGCCCGAGATCGTTCGAGCAATGGCGCAAGCACGAACCAGGACACGATAGGCCGCACGCGCTCAACTATAGCCGCGGCGAGACTGCAAGGACCTTCGCGGCACCAGTCGCCGCTCAAGCCACCATGCGGCATGAGGATCATCAGCCAATGCAGTAGTCTCTCATCCGCTGGTAGGCCACCAAAAAGCGTCACGAAGACGGTGTCGAGGGAGATCGCGGCGATGCCAAACTGGTCGCGAGCAAAGGTCAAGATTAGCACGACACCAGTGAAAGCGAAGCCGTCAAGGCCTGCCATAATTCCTACGTGTCCCTTCGTCAGGTTGTCGACGATCCAGGGTAGTCACCAGGGTGACCTGACCTGCGGTGGCCGGCGACGAGCACCGTCACCAAACCAATCGCTGCCGCAACGAGAAAGCCCAGGACTGCCCACATTTTCGATAACCTCCGGCTGGAGAAACGTTAGATTAGTGTCGACGTTTGCACCAGCAAACCCGACGGGAATATGGGCACTTTTGCAAATGAGCGTTAGATTAGAGTCGAAAGTATTGATATATAGTAATTTAAAAAAGGAATATGAGCGCTTTTGCAAATGACCCGGTAAGTCGTAAGTTTGTAAGTTTGAATGTCCGCTTCGGGTCATTAGCGGACAAGCCATCCCCGGCCAAAAACGGCATTTGTCCGCTGTTACTCCCATAGCGGACATTGAGCGGCGCGCCGACAATGGTTTCTGGCTGCCCGTTTATGAGCACACGCCCTAGGAGGTAATCAGCTTCGCAAACAGCTCGGCGTCCACATTGGCTCCGGACAACACGCCGACCACCACCTTGCCCGTGACATCGAGCTTGCGCGCCAGCAGCGCGGCGAGGCCGACGGCGCCGCCCGGCTCCACCACCAGCTTGAGCTCCTCGAAAGCGTAGCGCACGGCGCGCGCCACCTCGTCGTCCGTCACGGTGAAGCCCTGCCCGATCAATTCACGCGTGATCGGAAAAGTCAGCGCGCCCGGCGTCGCGCTCATCAGCGCGTCGCAGATGGTGCCGCTCATGCGCGCATTGGACTCGCGCTGCCCGCTGGCAAACGAGCGCAGCGTGTCGTCGAAGCCTTCTGGCTCGACGGCGTAGAGTTCGGCTGAAGGCACCTTGGCCTTGATCCCGAGCGCGATGCCGGCGGCGAGCCCCCCGCCGGAGGCGCCGATCAGCACGATTTGTGGCCGCAAGTTCAGCCACCGCAAGTCCTCGACGATTTCGGCGCCAATGGTGCCTTGGCCGGCGATGATGAGCGGATCATCATAGGGCGGCACCAGCGTGGCGCCGCGCTCACGCGCGATGCGCTCGCCGATTGCGGCGCGGTCTTCGGTGTCGCGGTCGTAGGGCACGATCTCGGCGCCGAGCGCCTCCGTACGCGCACGCTTGGCGCGCGGGGCATCGCTCGGCATCACGATGGTGGCGCGCATTCCCAACAGCGCTGCGGCCGCCGCCACCCCTTGCGCGTGGTTGCCGCTCGAATAGGCCACCACGCCGGTGGCGCGTTTGTCGTGCGGGATCGATGCGATCTTGTTGTAGGCGCCGCGGAACTTGAATGAGCCGGTGCGCTGCAAAGTTTCAAGCTTCAGGAAGACCTGCGCGCGCAAGCGCTCATCGAGCACTGGCGCGTTGATCAGCGGCGTGCGCACCGCGACACCGGCCAAACGCTTCTGCGCCGCCGCGATATCGGCCGCGTCGGGTAGAATCGTTGTGTCGATGGCGTCCATGGCGGCACGCTAGCGCCGCCGCAAGCCGCGCGGCAAGACCCGTTCAGCGCCTACTCACGCGCGCGCGGTCTTCGTCCGCCAAAGGGGCTTCTTCGACCGGTTCCACCGGCCGGCGGCGACGCCGCAGCCACATGCGGCGCTTGCGCACAACCTCGTTCGCCTGCGCCACATGTTCGAGGAAGATGCGCGCGCTCGCTTCCCAGGTCATTTTAAGCGCGAAGGCGCGGCATTCCTCGCGCGAGCATTCCAGCGCTTTCAGGCAGGCGCGCTGCAGGTCCTCGTCGAGCACGCCGACGGCTGCGTCGCCGATTACGTCGCGCGGCGCGGCGGCAGGATATGCCGCGACCGGCACCCCGCTCGCCAGCGCCTCCAAGAGCACCAGGCCGAAAGTGTCAGTCCGGCTCGGAAACACGAACACGTCGGCGCTCGAATAGATTTTCGCCAGCGCCTCGCCTTGCCGCGCGCCCAGGAACACCGCTTTAGGATATCGCCGCGCGAGGGAGCTGCGCGCCGGCCCGTCGCCGACCACCAGCTTGCTGCCGGGCAGATCGAGCTTAAGGAACGCCTCGACGTTCTTTTCCACCGCCAACCGCCCGACCGTGAGAAAGATCGGCCGCGCCAGATCGGACACCGTCTGCCGGCGCGGATGGAACAACTGCGCGTCGACCCCGCGCGGCCAGATCTTCACATTCTTGAAGCCGCGATCGATGAGCTCTTGGGCCAGCGTCGGCGTCGCCGCCATCACCGCCGCGCCTGCGCCATGGAAACGGCGCAGCCAAGCCCAGGCCAGCGCGCGCGTCCAGCGCTCCGGCAACGGCAGCCGCTCGGACAGATAATCGGGAAAGCGGGTGTGGAAGCTGGTGGTGAACGGCAAGCCGCGCTTGATGCAGAGGCGGCGCATGGCGTGGCCAAGCGGGCCTTCGGTCGCGATATGGATGGCATCGGGCTTGACCTCGTCCAGCCGGCGCGCGACCGCGCCCGGCGGCGGCAGCGCCAGTCTGATCTCGGGATAGCTCGGCATCGGCAGCGTGAAGAACTCGCCCGGTGCCAGAAATTCGATCTCGCAGCCGAGCCCGCGCGCCTCGCGCGCCATGTGGCTGAGCGTGCGCACCACGCCGTTGACCTGGGGATGCCAGGCGTCGGTGACGACGAGAATTTTCATGGGAGGGATTTCGCTCAAGCGGCTTGCGGCTCTCTGATGGCCGCGGCCGGCTCGTAGCCGGTCCTGGTCCAGGTGATGATCTCGAATTGGCCGTCGTCGGTCTCGCCCACCGCCGCGCAGCTTTCCACCCAGTCGCCGCAGTTGATGTAGCGGATGCCGAAGTCGTCGTGGATGGCCGGGGTGTGGATGTGGCCGCAGATCACGCCGTCGGCCTGATGCCGTTGCGCTTCAGTGGCGAGCGCCTTCTCGAAGGCGCCTATATAGTTGACGGCGTTCTTCACTTTCAGTTTCGCCCATTTCGACAGCGACCAGTACGGCGCGCCCAGCACGCGGCGGAAGCCGTTGAAGACGCGGTTGGCGGTGAGCGCGAATTCGTAGGCCTTGTCGCCGAGCAGCGCCAGCCAGCGCGCCTGCGTCACCACCAGATCGAAAATATCGCCGTGCACGACCAGATAGCGGCGGCCGTCGGCGCCCGTGTGGACGATGTTCTCCACCACGTCGATGCCGCCGAAATGAGTGCCGTAATAGCCCCGCAGGAATTCGTCGTGGTTGCCCGGCACGTAGATCATGCGCGCGCCCTTGCGCGCCTGACGCAGCAGTTTCTGCACCACGTCGTTGTGCGCCTGCGGCCAGTACCAGGACGATTGCAGCGCCCAGCCGTCGACGATGTCTCCGACCAGATAGATCGTTTCGGCTTCGTGATGGCGGAGGAAGTCGAGCAGCTTATCGGCTTGGCAGCCGCGCGCTCCCAGATGCACGTCCGATATGAAAAGCGCGCGATATCGCTTCGTGGCGGCTTCCGTCACGCTGCGGAGATCTCCAAGCTATTGCTCATGTCGGCAAGCATTAGCAGGCCTTCATTGCGGTTTTATGACAGCGCTGTTTACCTTTTTGAGTAAGCCCTGGACTTAAAAAAGGGCAGCTAAATATCGGTGTGGATGCGCCGTCGATTTTGGACGAAAGCGGACAAAAATTGATTTTAGCCGGGGACAGTTTGTCCGCTAATGACCCGATGCGGACATTGTGGGCGACCCGTGTTCAAGAAATCCACGTCCCGTCAACTAGATCGGGGGAGCGCTCGACTTAGCTTCACGCCGCAAACGCTTCTCAAATAGAGCTGACGTAGAACGAATGAAATGTTCTTCCAACGGGCTGAGAGTCCGATTTTTCAGGGTTACAATTGCTACCGCATACGGGGTTTTTGGAAGCTCAATTCGTAGCTCTTTCAAGTTAAAGTGTTGTCGGTGCAGGCGAAGCACAGATGCAGGCAGAGCGCTCACGAACCGCCCCGTCGCCAAGAGATGGAGGCGCAGGTGAATTGAAGACGTTTTCAGAACGATCCGGGGCGCCGGTAGACTGCGCAACCCAAACGCTTTTGGGAGCACCTCTTGACCCCACCCGTAAGGCAGGACAATCCATGGCGCGTCCGCCAGGTCAGTCAGATCGACCTGCCGGAGTTTTGCCCAACGACTGTTCGATCCAACGACAACAATCAACCGATCCTCGAAAAGTTTCGTGATCTTGAAGTCCTCGGAGGCAGCTAGGCTGTTGAGTTCGGGGCCGTCTCGAGCAAATACTAGATCGACGCTCCGGTCCCGTAATTTGGCTGCTGCAGCATCTCCAGCAAAGGTTTCTACTTCGAGTAGGACACCCGGCCATCGGCTTGCAAAGGTGTCGATCGCTTTTGGAAGCACGGAAGCGGCGAGCGTCTCTGGGCAGCCGATGTGGATCTCGCCTATGCCTTCGTTTCTGAGATACTCGATCTCTTGAATGCCGTGCCGCAGCTCGTCGAAAGCCGCCTTGCCCCGCCTAATCAGCGCCTGACCGTAGATCGTCGCCTCGACGCCGCGGCGGCTTCGATCAAAGAGCCGCACGCCGAGTTCTTGCTCCACGCCGGCAATCATC
The DNA here is from genome assembly GCA_963773115.1 of uncultured Alphaproteobacteria bacterium. Taxonomy (GTDB): domain Bacteria; phylum Pseudomonadota; class Alphaproteobacteria; order Rhizobiales; family Xanthobacteraceae; genus Pseudolabrys. Next base: position 310,081 of record CAVYZZ010000004.1, read on the forward strand.
TGAGAGACCGCGGATTGTGTCACCCGAAGGCTCTCGGCCGCCTTCGCCATGCTGCCACAATCGGCCACAGCGAAGACGACATGGAGGTCACGAAGCTGCAGCCGGCGACCGATCTTCTTTTCCCAGTCCTGATTTTCAGCCATTAGCTTTAGCTTATACCACCATCAAAGATTTACACCTATCGCTAATAGAAGCAAGCCGTTACCGTCTGGCCTGAACGGCAATCGATAATCAAAAAATGGGAGGAATATCATGGGCGTTTCTCGCAGGCTGTGTCGTGCAGTTCTTGCCCTTACGATTGCTGCCGGTGCGCTGGCAGCGATCCCACAGCAGTCTCTGGCGCAGTATCCCGAAAAGCCAATCACCGCGATGGTCGGCTACTCGGCTGGAGGTGGGACCGACACCTACGCGCGCGGTCTTGCCAGCTTTATGCACGAATATATCGGTCAGCCGATGGTCGTCGTGAACAAGCCCGGCGCTGCCAGCATGATCGCTGCCAAAGCGGTGAAGGATGCGCGGCCCGATGGATACACGCTGCTCGTTGTCAATGGTGGCACGTTCCTGACCAACGCGATGATGAAGGGAGACAAGTCGCCCGTTAATCCCCTGACGGACATGCAGCCGCTCGGTGGAATTGGCCAGTTCATCACCGGCCTGTTCGTTGCCACGAACAGCCCCTACAAGAAGCCTCAGGACGTGATTGCCGACGCCAAGGCCCATCCAGGCAAGCTGCGCTGGGCCCATCCAGGCCGGGGATCAATCAATATGTTGGCGGGCGAGTTGTTCTTGCTGGAGAACGGCGTTACCGCGAAGGACATTCCCTTCAACAGTGGGCCAGGCGCGCGAAATGCGGCAATTTCCGGCGAGGTAAATTTCGCCTTCACCAGCATCCAGAACCTGGCCGGTTTTGAAAGCAAGGCCCGTGTTCTCGGCCTCAGCCACGTCGAACGCGATCCGGTGTTCAAGGACGTTCCGACATTTAAGGAGCTTGGCCTTCCAGCTCTTGGCGTCACCGGCCCGATGGTGGTGTGGGGGTCGGAGGATCTGCCGCCCGATGTTGTCGCCAAACTTGTCGCTGCGATCAAGAAGGTGGCGGAGTTGAAGGGCTATCACAACATGATGAAACGTGCGGGCGCCGCCGGGTTCTACATTTCGCCTAAAGAGATCAACACGGCTATGAACGATATGAAGAAGAAGTTCACGCCGATCGTGAAGTCTCTTAAGGAACAAAAGTAAGACCCGCGAGGACGGATAGCGCAAGAAGCATTGGTGCCGCCTGATGATTCAGGCGGCACCATTTTATGACGGCGAATTACGCCGCATAACCGTAGGCGAGGAGACCAGACCGGTGACCTTGACCATCAGGCAACGCGACACCGCGGTGTCGTTCGGAGTAATCGCTCTGGGCGTTTTCTTTCTCTTCCAGACCAATTTGATCCCGCCCCATAGCAGCGACAATTTCAGTCCGGACCTGATCCCGCGCATCTTGTCATGGCTCCTCATCGGCCTGGGCGTTCTGTCCACGGCTGTTGCCATGCTGCTGCCAGGACAGAATGCCGCTGAAAAGATCGTGTTTCCGGTCAGGTCCGCGCTTTGGGTCGCGGGTGTGAGTCTTATCGGGCTGGCCTACCTGTTCCTGTTCATCGGTTTTGGCTACTTGGTTGCAACGGCAATCACTTTAGCCATCGTGCTTTTCACGTTTGGCGTCCGCAATCCGCTACACATCGCGGCAACCGCCTTGGTCGGCGCCTTTGCCTATTACTTTGTTTTCGTTCGATTGATGCACGTCTATGACCCCGCCGGTAGCATCTTCGATTTCTCGTCCTTGCTACCCTTTTGACGCCTGAATGGAACAAAGATCATGGGGATCATTGACGGATTTATTTTTCTCTTCAGCCAGCCCGACACATTGTTCTTCGTGGCATTCGCAGCCCTGCTCGGCATTGTGGTCGGTGCTTTGCCGGGTCTTACCGCGCCAACGGCGATAGCGCTGCTCATGCCGGTGACCTACCACATGTCGCCACTTTCCGCGTTGGCCTTTCTCTACGTTATCGGGAAGTCGGGCCGGTTCGGCGGCTCCATCTCCGCGATCCTGTTTAACACGCCCGGCACCACCGCTTCGGCTGCAACAATGGCCGATGGTCACCCGCTGGCTCTACAGGGCAAGGCAGGGAAGGCGCTTAAAACGGCAACGATAGCTTCCGTTATCGGCGACACTTCGGGCGAATTGCTGCTTATCTTCGGAGCGGCGACCATCGCCACGTTCACCGAGAACTTCGGGCCGCCGGAATTCTTCGCGATCTACATGATGGCGTTTGTTGTGATTGGCAGCGTCGTTGGCAAATCCGTTATACGCGGGCTGATCGCAACAGCTTTGGGAGCGATGGTATCGGTTATTGGCCTCGATCCGATCACAGCTGAGCCGCGCTTAACCATGGGGATGACAGAACTCGAAGCTGGCATGTCGCTGGTGCCGCTCCTCATCGGAGTGTTTGTCATGTCAGAGGTCTTCGTGCAAGCGGAGGCGAAGTTCGCGAGCTACTCCCGCGAATTGGTCGAAAACAAATCGGACTCGCCAGATGCGGACCACATGACATGGGCCGAATTCAAACGCTGTATTCCGGTGATGGCTCGCTCGACCTTGATTGGCTGTCTCATTGGCATCTTCCCGGGGCTGGGTTCACCGGTCGCCTGTTTCGTCGCTTACAACGAGGAAAAGAGACGCGCCAAGAATAAGGACCAGTGGGGAACGGGGTTGGTGGAAGGCGTCGCCGCGCCGGAATCTGCCAACAATGCCGTTTCGGGCCCCAGCATGATTCCGCTTCTCACGCTGGGCGTTCCAGGAAGTACGATCTCGGCCATCCTGATCGGCGTTTTCCTTATACACGGCATTCAGGTGGGGCCGCAGATTTTCAAGACCTCCCACGACCTTGTATTCGGGTTATTCGCGTCTGGCTTGGTCGGCATCGCTCTGTACGGAATCATTGGTTATTTCGGCAGCCCCATCGTCGGACGCATGATTGCCAAATTGCCGCCCCGGGGCATCTTCGCATTCATTTTCGTCACAGCATTCATCGCGGCCTATTCCGCGCGCTCGAGTTTTATGGATGTCGTTGTCATGCTTGTTTTTGGGGTGGTCGGATTCTTGATGCGCCGATTCGATTTCCCCGCGCCAGCATTCCTCATCGCATACATCCTGGCAGGTAGCGCGGAGGGCGCCCTTCGTCGTTCGCTGCTTCTTTCGGATGACGGCTGTGGCATCTTCTTGCATCGTCCGGTCGCATTGGCGTTTATTTCCCTCGGTCTTTTGGTCGTGCTTGGCCGCAGCATTTCCGTAATCCGGGAGCGGCGAGCGCGATGAACCGGTTCAAATACGGTGGGAGTAACTGAGTTGTCTCAATCCAAAGGGATACGGGAAATCGCCTATGTCGACTGTCCCGGTGGCGGCCAAGTCGTGGTCGACGGTTCGACCTTATATGTCGGTCACACCAATGGGCCGGAAGCTACGACTATTCTGGACGTCAGCGATCCGGCGAATCCTAGACAGATTGCCCGGCTTATGTGCCCGCATAGCGGCGTTCACTCCCACAAAGTTCGTGTCAAAGACGGACTAATGCTGACCAACTATGAATCCAAGCATTATGCGGGGAAACCCGATCCGGAATTCGTCGGTGGGCTTTTTGTGTATGACGTCGCCAATCCGAGCAAGCCGAGACAAATCTCCTTCTGGCCCTGTGCCGGATCAGGCGTGCACCGTTTCACCTTTGACGGGCGCCACGCCTATATCTCGCCCGAAATGGAGGGCTTTGTCGGCAATATCGTTGCCATCCTGGATCTCCAAGATCCCAGCAAGCCCGAGGAAGTCGGGCGCTGGTGGGTACCGGGCCAATGGACTGCTGGCGGCGAGCAGCCGATTTGGAATGGCACTGACGTTCGGTGCCACCATCCCATCCGACGCGGTGACCGGCTCTACGTCAGCTATTGGCATGGCGGCTATTTCATCCTCGACATTGCCGACATGTCGAAGCCGAAATGTATCTTTGGACTTGATCGGCGAAATGCCTATCCGTACCCGACACACACAGTATTGCCCCTGCCGAACCGGCCGCATGGCCGGTCGGTCTTAATGGTTGCGGATGAGGATGTTGCCCGTCCGCCGGATTACCCGGGCGCCTTCATTTGGTTCATGGATCTCAAGGATGAGACCAACCCCGTGCCAATTTCGACATTCCAGCTCGACTACGTTGACGAAACGCCTCGGCCGCTAATGTCAGGATGCCATCAGCCGGTCGAGGAATTCGAAGGCGATGACATTCCTGTCGCTTGGTTTAGCGAGGGCTTGCGTGTGGTCAACGTCTCGAATCCACATCGCCCTGTCGAAGTGGCCCACTTTGTGCCTCCCATTCCGCCAGGGCAAAAACGGGTGCAGAGCAATGATCTCTGCCTTGACGATCGTGGCCTGATCTATTTGGTCGACCGCACCCGTGGACTACACATTCTCGAGCGGGTCTGACCTGTAGAATTGAGCCGTCGCGTCGGGGGAGATCGGAAGTGGTGCGGGCGTGCTGCTATGTCGCGTTATGGCACAAAGCGGACATGCCTCCGGCACTAAAAAATGTTCGCTATTAGAACAGCAGCGGACATTGGCTAATCGATGCTCACCGCGTTAATTTGTGGGTACACGCCTAGGCAAGGTCTTTTCCGATCATGCTTTTTCAAGCCGCGGCACTTTGGCCTTCGGCGCGGCGGAAGCGCACCAGCGTGAAGAACGGTTTCACTTTGCGCCGGTCGATCAGCTCGGCGCCGCCGTGGGTTTGCGCCCAGGCGGCGAGCCGCTGGAACGGGAACTCCGGCCGCAAGCCCAGCCGCCTCGCTTTCTGCGCCAGCAGGCGCTCCACCGCGGCGGCCAGTCCACGCTCGGAATAGAGATGGTTGACCAGGATGATCTGGCCATTCGGCTTGAGCACGCGCGCGCATTCACCCAGCACGCGCTCGGGATCCTCGACCAAAGTGATGACGAACTGGCCGACCACGCAATCGAACGACGCGGCGGGGAACGCCATGTCGTGCGCGTCCATCACCAACAGTTCCTTGACGTGCGGGTAGCGGCCGCTCGCCAGCCGCTCGCGTGCCCGCGCGATCATCGGCTCCGACATGTCGATGCCGGTGATCTCGGTGGTCTCGTCATAATCGTCGAATGACAGCCCGGTGCCGACGCCGATTTCCAGGATGCGCCCGCCGACCGCGCGCGCGGCCAGCGCCGCGGCGCGCCGTCCATTGAGAAAGAACGGACCGCACAGCGCGTCGTAAACCGGCGCCCAGCGGGCATAGGCTTTTTCCATCACCTGGCGGTCGGGATCGCGCAGCATGGGCCCCCTCGCAAATCACGTTGCGTTGCCGGAATTCCGCGTAGCAAGCGAGTGCGACAGTCAGGCGACATGGCGCGCAGACATGGCGCGCACTTGACGCTCGGCGACATCGGCCCCAAAACTCGCGCCACAACAAGCGTTACGCCGGAGGGAGTCCATGGATCTGGGTATTGCCGGCCGCAAGGCCATCGTCTGCGCGTCGAGCCGCGGCTTGGGCAAGGGCTGCGCCCGCGCGCTGGCGGAAGCCGGCTGCGAAGTGGTGATCAACGGCCGTGACGCCAAGAAGCTGAAGGAGACCGCCGCCGAAATCGCCGGTGTCACCGGCGCCAAGGTCACGTCGGTGGCCGCCGACGTGGCGACGCCGGAGGGCCAGGCGGCGTTGCTAGCCGCCTGCCCGCAACCCGACATTCTGATCAACAACAATGCCGGACCGCCGATGCGCGACTTCCGCGAGCTCACGCGGCAGCAGATGATCGACGGCGTCATCGCCAACATGATCGTGGCGGTGGAATTGATTCAGAAGGTGATCGAACCCATGAGCCAGCGGCGCTTCGGCCGCATCGTCAACATCACCTCGGCTTCGGTGAAGGCGCCACTTGCCGGCCTCGATCTGTCGTCCGGCGCGCGTGCGGGGCTAACCGCGTTTCTTGCCGGCGTCGCGCGCACGGTGGCGGACAAGAATGTCACCATCAACAACATCCTGCCCGGTGCCTTCGACACCGACCGCCTGCGCGGAACGCTGAGCAGGACCGCCGAGCTGAAGGGCAAAAGCGTGACGCAGGTCGCCGCCGACAGGATCAACACGATCCCCGCCAGGCGTTTCGGCGATCCGGCCGAATTCGGCGCGGCCTGCGCGTTTCTTTGCTCCGCGCAGGCGAGCTACATCACCGGACAAAACTTGCTGATCGACGGCGGCACCTTCAACGGCGCGTTTTAAGGTTTTCCGCCCGCGCGGAATTCGACGCCGAGCCGCGTCGCCGTGCGCCAGATAACGTGGCACGGCTGATGCAGGTGATCGTTTTCGACCACCAGCACGAACTCGTCCGGAATGCCGACCTGGCTCGCCACTTCGAGGCAGGCGCCGGCGGGGGAGAGGTTGCGCACGCGGCAGTCGATGCCGCTGTCGCGGTTGAAGCTGATGCTGCCCCCTTTCAGCGTGCGATGGCGTTGGGCTTTGCGTTTTTCATCCATGGCATCCTCCCGTCTCCTCCGGCGGGCGCGGACCCAAAGCGCGTCCTTGCCGGAAGGCTCAGACGGTGTGACCGATGGGGCAGCATAGGCTTGATATTTTAGCCAGCCGTGCAAGTGCTCCTCTAAATACGCGGGAATTCGTTAGCATTTGCTAAGGACGGCGGGGCGCCGCGGTGACGGTGCGGTGCGGCGCAAGCGGGCCCAATTTACACTCATTTTACGGGAGTGCGCGCGCCGCCGGCCCTACAATGCCACCACGCGGCCGTGGCCGCCGCGCGCTCCTGGAGCTCGTCCGATGCTGAATTGGCTCGTTGGCAATTTCGAGTTGTTCGGCTTCAGCGGCCAGAACTGGATGTGGCTCATCGGCGGCGGGGTGCTGCTTTACGTCGCCATGCTCGCGCTCGTGCGCAGCCGGCATACGCACCTGTACTAGGGGGTTGCTCCCTCCCCCTCGGCCATCGCATGATCGGCGCCCGCCCGCCGTCCAGTCAGCCCGACCAAAAACGCCCGAGGGAGACCCTGCAATGAAGCTCGTCCGCTATGGCGCGCCCGGCCGCGAGAAGCCCGGCATCATCGACGCCGACGGCAAGATCAGGGACCTCTCCCGCATCGTGCCCGACATCGACGGCGCCATGCTGAAAGCGGGCGGGCTGACCAAAATCAGGAAGGCCAATCTCAAGCGGCTCAAACTCGTCCCCGGCAAGCCGCGGCTCGGGCCGTGCGTCGGCGCCGTGCGCAATTTTCTCGCCATCGGGCTGAACTACGCCGACCACGCCGCCGAGAGCGGCGTGCCGGTGCCGGAGGAGCCGGTGGTGTTCAACAAGGCGCCGAGCTGCATCTGCGGGCCGAACGACGACACCATGATCCCGAAGGACTCGACCAAGCTCGATTACGAATGCGAGCTCGGCGTCGTCATCGGCAAGCGCGCGCGCTATCTCGCCAAGGACAAGGCGATGGACGCGGTGGCCGGCTATTGCATTTCCAACGACGTGTCGGAGCGCGCGTTCCAGATGGAGCACGGGCAGACCATCTGCAAGGGCAAGGGCGCCGAGACCTTCGGGCCGCTGGGGCCGTGGCTGGTGAGCAAGGACGAGATCAGGAACCCGCAGAAGCTTACCATGTACACCAACGTCAACGGCGCGCCGCGCCAGCGCGGCTCGACCGCCACCATGGTGTTCGATGTGGCGCATGTGGTCTGGTACTGCTCGCAGTTTTTCGTGCTGGAGCCGGGCGACGTGATCGCCACCGGCACGCCGCCGGGCGTGGCCTTCGGCATGAAGCCGGTGCAGGTGTGGCTTAAAGCGGGCGACGTGGTGGAGCTGGGGATCGAGGGGCTGGGGGTGCAGCGGCAGAAGGTGGTGGCGTTTAGGAAGTAAGCGCGCTGCAACATGTTGGCAGCACAAGGCACTTGGGCGTATTGCTTCGGGTCTGTCCGCCCGAATTAGATTTTTCTGTTTTAGTCGTGTAGCGAGACAAAACCTACGCGCGAGCCATGCCCCGACTGCGCGTTTCTCAGCGAGGCGGTCGGCATTTCTCGAAGTCGGAACCACGGCTGAAGCCAATCCGGTGCTGAAGATACTGGGGCTGAAGATACTGGGAATGTCGCTTTGTATCGGTGGCAGAAAACCAGAATCGCATCCTGTACCGGGAAATCTTGGGCGGGCCACCTCAATCGAAATACAGGTAGCTTCGCGAATGCATCTCCCATCTTTATTTCATTCTTGTTGGCTTCCGGAACGATGAGCCCGGCAACTAGGAAACTGGTCACGCGATGATTCTGTGCGACATCGCAGATGGGCGATACTTCAACTACCACCGGTTTTACCGCGGCGCGCCACACTTGGCGCTTTTCGCTTTGGGGCCCCGCATTGCAGAGCATTTCTACAAGCGAAGAAACCGAATTGCCGAAATGTGCGGCAAATGCATTAGTGTGCATGAAGCGATAAACCGTGCCTGGTTCAAACCGAATGCCTTCGTTAGACACCCCCGCAGTCAGCAAAAGGCCATTCATTTGCGCGGCAAAGCCAGCGGTGGCAGCGGTTGCTGGATCGGCAGCGAGCCAAGCGCCATGTGGCGTCAGGATGGCACCATCCATTTGCTCAACTTGGTCTGAAAGTAAATCCGCGAGTACAGTGACGAAGTGCCTGGGCGCTATATCAGGTGACAGGTCGTTTTCTCCCTGAGCTCTTGTAAGGCGCTGGAGTGCGGACTTAAGATTGTTTTTAAGGTCTGTACCGGCTTGTTCAGCGGCAACTGTCGTAAGACTGGCGTTTATGGCAGCACTGGCATCTTTGACCAACGAATCCCACGCCCAAATGAGTTCGACAGCTGATTGACCGCCCAGCGCTTTGTCAATTTCGGATTTGAGCTTTTCCGTCCAGTCGTCTGGACGGCCGTCCGGCTTGGGTTTGTCCATTTCAACAAAAATCAGGCGGTCCTTGTATTTCGGCTCAGCCTCTACCAATGTTCTTTTGAATAGGTCTGACCTGACGGCTTTTTTGAACCAGCGGATGAGAGACTACTGCATTGGCATGATCTCATCCAGGTGGTTAGCCGAGGGCGCGAAGGTCTGCGGCGCCGGCGGCCTATAGTTGAGCGCTGAGTGCGGCCTGATCGTGTTGTAGTGCTTTCGCCATTGCTCGATGACGATCTGGGCCTCTTTCAGGCTGTAGAAGATTTCTCCGTTTAGCAGCTCATCGCGTAGTTTCCCGTTGAAGGATTCGCAGTAGCCGTTCTCCCAGGGGCTACCAGGTTCAATGAACAGTGTTTTGGCTCCGACCTGCGTCAGCCAGTTACGCACGACCTTTGCGGTCATATCAGCGCCGTTGTCGGATCGGACGTGCTCCGGCACACCGCGCGTAAGCATGACATCGGCCATCGCCTCAAGCACGCCGAAGCTGTTGATCCGGCGCGCCACCCGGATCGCCAGGCATTCGCGCGTGAACTCATCGATCAGGGTCAGCAGCCGGAGCTTGCGGCCATCATGGGTCTGCGCCTCCACGAAGTCGTAGGACCAGACATGATTGCGCCGTTCCGGCCGCAGCCGGATGCACGATCCATCGTTGAGCCAGAGCCTGCCTCGCGGCCGCTGTTTCTTGGGTACTCTGAGCCCCTCACGGCGCCAGATCCGCTGTACACGATCGCAGCCCACATTCCACCCGGCCTCGTCCAGCAATGACTTGATCCGACGATAGCCGTACCGGCCGTACTGCGATGCCAACGCGACAATAGCCTGCGTCAGGGCATCTTCGTCAGCTCGAACAATGGTGGTGTAACGCTGCGTTCCGCGTGGCTGACCGACAATCCGGCAGGCATGACGCTCCGAGAGACCGTATTTCCCTCGAATGCGTTCAACCGCCTGCCGGCGCCGTTCGGGGCTTACAAGTTTCCCGAGGCAACGTCCTTGAGCACCTGCTTCTCAAGCGACAGATCGGCAACAAGACGCTTCAGCCGAACATTCTCACGCTCAAGGTCCTTCATCCGCTTCGCCTGGTCGATCTCAAGGCCCCCGTACTCCTTGCGCCAGCGATAAAAACTCTGCTGCGATATGCCCGCCTCCCGGCAGGCCTCAGGCGCAGATCTACCCTGTGCCATCAACACTTCAATCTGACGAAGCAGCGTCACAATCTGCTCCGCGCTGAACCTCTTCTTCGGCATGACCCAAACTCCTTTCCAAGCTACTTTCTCACATCGCTTGGTCTAAAAAAGCCAGGTCAGGTCATCGGCGGGCATGTCATCGTTTGGTATTCCGGATTGCGGCTGCGCGCATTGCAGCCGTTGCAGCTTGTTGAGCGTGTCGGTGAGGGACGCGAGCGTGCGCGCGGTCAGCGCGGCGTCCTGCGGGTGTTGCGGCACCTTATTCAGCGCCGCGCGCATGGCCTCGACGCTGGCGAGTTCGGCGAGCACGGCGGCATGCAGGCGGGAGACGGTGCCGGAAACCGACGCCATGTCTGCCGCCGCCTGATCCGGCGGCGCATCCGGCACCGGGGCCAACGCCTCAACTTCAGCGGCGAGCCGCGCGGCCGCCGGCAGATCGCGCGCCGGGGCGACGTAACGCATCCAGCCCTCGCGCTTGGCCAGCCGCTGCAAGGTGGTCTTGTGCACGCCGAAGTCGGCGGCGATCGCGGTGATGGTTTCACCGCTCTCTTCGTAGCGGCGGCGGCCGCTGGCCAAAAGTTCGGGCGTGTAGCGGTAGCGGCGCGACACCGGCAATTGCGCAGGCGCAGAGGCGCGCGCACACCCGCCGGCGCGCCCGCGCTGGCGTTTCGCCATCATGGCGCTCCATCGAGTTCTGATGTTGGAAAAAACGGCCGGCGCGTCACGCCCAGCCTGCCGCGAGGCTAATATACCAGCGTCACGCTGTCAAGGATTATATTCCTCCGCATCTGCGGCAAGCGCGCTTCACCTCTCCCCGCTTGCGGGGAGAGGTCGACCCGCCGAAGCTTTAGCGAAGGCGGGTCGGGTGAGGGGGCGTCGCCGTCACGCAATGAGGTGAGGCCCCCCTCACCCGCCCTCGCTTCGCGAGGGCACCCTCTCCCCGCAAGCGGGGCGAGGGAAGAAAGAAAAAACCCCGGGCTTTCGCCCGGGGCTTTGCGTTCGTTCGCCGTTGCCGGCCTAGCGGAGCCTACTCCGCCGCCTCCTGCATATTGCCGACCACGCTCTTGGCCAGATCGCGGAACTCGCCGCGCGAGAGCATCTTCTTGTTCTTGAGCGAGTAGGCCTTGACCGCCTGCATGATCTTCATGGCGTCCTCCTCGGACACCTGCAGGCCGGCCTCGCGCAGCCACAGATTGACCGAGTCGATGCCGGAGCCCTTGCCCATCACCACTTCCGCCGGCGGCTGGCCGACCGCCGACCAGCGGATCGGGAACAGCTCGGTGGCGTATTTCTCGCCGCAGTTCTTGAACCACGAGGCGATGATGCCGGACTCGATCTGGTAGAGGCCCGAGCCGACGATCGCCTTGTTGGACGGCACCACCACGCCGGTGAGGCGCTGCACCAGGTTGGCGAGCGGGGTGAGCTTCGTCGTGTCGATGCCGACGTCGACGCCGTACATGGTCTTGAGCGCCATGACGACGTCTTCCATCGGCGCGTTGCCGGAGCGTTCGCCGACGCCGAGCACGGTGGTGTGCATGACCTCGACGCCGAGCGACAGCGCCATGATGGTGTTGGCGACGCCCATGCCGAAGTCCTGGTGGAAGTGCGCCTCCAGCCGCTTCTTGATGCGCTTCTGCACCTCGGTGACGAAGTACTTCATGGCGTGCGGCGAGAGCACGCCGAAGGTGTCGACCAGCGCCAGCGCGTCCATGTGGCCGTCCTTGCCGACCTTCTCGATCAGGTCGAGCGCCCATTTCAGTTCGGCGCGCGAGAAGTCGATCGGGAAGAACACCACCTCGAGGCCGTTGTCGTGGGCGTATTTGGTGGCCTCGATCGAGGTCTCGATCGCCTTTTCCATCGGCCAGCGGTAGGCGAGATCGACCATGTGCTTGGACGACGGGATTTCCATCACCACGCCGTTGACGCCGGTGTCGATGGCGCGCTTCACGTCTTCCTTCATGCAGCGCGCGAAGGAGAAGATCTGCGGGCCGAGATTGCGCTTGACGATTTCCTTGATGGCGTCGTTGTCGGACGGCGACACGATCGGCATGCCGGCTTCGATGCGGTGCACGCCGGCTTCCGCCAGGCCTTCCGCGATGCGGATCTTCTCGTCCTTGGAGAGGATCACGCCGGTCTGCTGCTCGCCGTCGCGCAGCGTGACGTCGTGCACCTTGATGTTCTTGGCGAACTTGAAGTCCTTGGTGACTTCCGGCGCGTAGTTCCACTCGCTGACGAACCAGTCGTTCGTCTTCCAGGGTGTATTTGCCATCCTTTGCTCCTCTCGCATGCGGTTATGGAGGTGATTTTGCGGTGTTTTTCCGAGCCGGCCAAGCCAGGGTGGTCACAAGAAGAAGATCGCTTTCACCGTTGGAAACATTGATATTTCGCAAGATCCGGCGAAAATTCCCTATGGCACAGGGCCCTTATAGAGGGTGCCGGCGGCTCAGACCACCGGGTTCGTGAGTTCGCCGATGCCGCCGATGGAAATGCGCACCTCGTCGCCGGGCTTGAGATAACGGGGCGGGTTGAAGCCGATGCCGACGCCGGCCGGCGTGCCGGTGGCGATCAGGTCGCCGGGATCGAGCGGCACATAGGCACTGATGGTCTCGATGATGGTGGGGACGTCGAAGATCAGGTCGCGCAGCCGGGCGAACTGCCGGCGCTCGCCGTTGACGTAAGCCGCGATTTCCTGCGCGTCCGGCACGCCGAATTCGTCGCGTGTGACCAGCACTGGCCCGACCGGACAGAAGCCGGTGAGGCTCTTGCCGAGGAACCACTGCTTGTGGCGTTGCTGGATCGTGCGCGCGGTGGCGTCGTTGACGATGGTGTAGCCGAACACAAAGTTGTAGGCATCGTCGCGCTTCACGTTTTCGCAACGGCGGCCGATGACGACGCCGAGCTCGGCTTCATAGTCGGTCGAATTGCTCGGGTCGGCCGAGGCCGGCAACCCCTGCCCCGGATCGCCGAGCGAGGTCACCGCCTTGGTGAAGACGACGGGAAACTCGGGCACCTCTACTTTGTCACCGGACTGGTCGAAGCCGCTGCGCGCGAATTCCTGGGCGTGATCGTGATAATTCTTGCCGACCGCCATGACGTTCTTGGCCAGCGGCCCGACCGGGGCGGCGAGCTTGACGCTGCCGAGCGCTTGCGGCGGGCCGTAGTCAGGCGCGGTCTTGCCCTCGCCCACCAGCTTGATGACGTGACGTAAATCGCCCACCGAAGCACCGCCGACCAAAAATGGGCGGAAGCTATCGTCCTGGATGGTTCCGAAAATCTTGCCCTTCTTGTTTTGTATTGCTGCGATACGCATGACGTTGAAAATGCCTCTTCGGCTGGGCCGGCCGCCGTCGACCGGTTCGGGCAGGGTTTTAATGCATGACCGGCGCGGACGCCACCCTTGCGGTGGTCGCCGCGCTGAACGAAGAACCCCGGGCGCATTGCCCGGGGTTTCGTCGCTTGGCCGATAGTGCCGCGGAGATCAGAAGCGGTAGTTCAATCCAGCGCGGACAATGTTGGCCGTGACGTCAATCGTCGCGTCGGCGGGCAGCAGGCAGGCCGCCGCGGTACAGGTCGCCGAGCCAAGATCGACATAGAGGTATTCAAGCTTCGCCGACCACTGGCCGAAGCCATATTCGACGCCACCACCCGCGGTCCAGCCGCCCTTGGTATCGCTGACGGATCCGCCGGCGGATTGCACTTTGGCATTGCCCCAAGCGCCGCCGCCGGTCAGGTAGGGAAGCCACTGACCAAACGAATAGCCAACGCGGCCGCGCAAGGTTCCGAGCCATGTATTCTCGAAGGTGCAGCTGGCGCAGATTGTGGCGTTAGCGGTGCCCTTGGCATCGACGTAGTCAATGTCGCCTTCAAGGCCGAACACCCATGACCCAGCCTGAAGATTGTAACCGATCGTACCGCCGCCGATAAATCCATCGGGTGACACCTCGAAAGTGCCGGCGCCGCCGCTCCATTTTGATTTGCCCCACATATAGCCGCCGTTAAGGCCGACATAGAGGCCGGTCCAGTTGGACGACGCCACGACATAGGCCGGCGCCTCGTAGCTTGGTGGCGCCATATCCGCCGCCCGCGCGGTCAGCGGCACCGTCAATAATGCGACGGCGGCGATGCCGGTGAGGATTATTCTGGTCTTCATTGTATCGGCCCTTTGACTTTTAGATGAAAGATGCAAGCGGGCAATCATGCTGACCTACCCGGTTTCGGCGACGCTGGAGCGGTACTGGGAAACGCTATTCGGACGCGCGCACGCGCATGCGCAATCGCGCTGCCGCCATCAGAGGCCGCGAATCGTTAATGCCGGGTTAACCATGAAAAAGCCCGCCGATAGCGGGCTTGTGGTCAACGCTCTTTCCAATGAGCGTAAAAGTGATGCAGCGGGCCGTGGCCGTGGCCGACCTGAAGCGCATCGGCGCCGGCAATGGCCGCGGTGACGTAAGCTTTGGCGGTTTGCACGGCGGCGACGAGATCGAGGCCCTTGGCGAGCCCGGCTGCAATGGCAGACGACAGCGTGCAGCCGGTGCCGTGGGTGCTCTTCGTGGCAATGCGTTTGGCGGCAAAGCGGTGTACATCGTCCGGCCCCACCAGTAGGTCGACGCTCTCGTCGCCTTCGCCGTGGCCGCCTTTGATCAACACATTGCGTACGCCGAGGTCGAGCAGCGCGCGCGCTTGGCGCTCCATCGCGCGCTCGTCGCGCGCCGGCTCCGTATCGAGCAGCGCAGCGGCTTCATGCAGGTTCGGCGTAATGACCAGCGCGGGCGGAAAAAGCGCGTGACGCAACGCGGCAACAGCATCTGGCGCCAGCAAGCGGTCGCCGGAGCTGGCCACCATGACCGGATCGAGCACGATATTGTTGGCGTGATGGCGGTCGAGGCCGATCGCCACGGTCTCGATGCTCGCCGCCTGCGACAGCATGCCGATTTTCACCGCGCCGACGTCGAGATCGGAAAACACCGCGTCGATCTGCGCGGCGATGAAATCGGCGGGCACGTCGTGTATGGCGGTCACGGCTTGCGTGTTCTGCGCCGTCAACGCGGTGATGACGCTGGCGCCATAGACGCCGAGCGCGGCGAAAGTCTTCAGGTCGGCCTGGATGCCGGCGCCGCCGCTCGAATCCGAGCCGGCGACGGTCAGCGCGATTGCCGGATGCTGCATCTCTGCTCCCTCCGCCGGCATGACCCGGATCAGGTTCGTTGGGTTGGCTTTGACCTCTCAGCCCGGCGCGTTTCAAGCCGGACACCCCACGAGATTGCTGATCCCTAGCTAGGCCGCACCAGGGCACAAGGCAAGGCCGCCTTGCCAGCGCCGCTTGTTTTTGCTGGATTGAAGAACCTTGGGAGAGGCGCGATGACCCCCTTTTTCGTCCAGATCAAATGCGAACTCGGCAAATCCTATCAGGTGGCCAATGCGCTGGCCGAAGCGGAAATAGCCTCCGAGATCTATTCGACCGCGGGCGACTACGACCTGCTGGTGAAATTCTACGTCGATGCCGGCACCGACATCGGACACTTCGTCAACGAGAAGGTGCAGTGCATTCCTGGAATTCGGGATACCTACACTATCATCACCTTCAAGGCGTTCCAGGCCTGAAACACGCGCAATGGTGACGTGGCCTGGAACCACCGCCCTTGCCTGACATTCAACCGGCCCGCCAATTCGCTTGACTCCGCGCCGCGGGCAGCGGAATTCTTGCCTAAGCCTGACGCAAGATCAGGTATGAGGACTGCGCCGTAGGGAGGAGTGCAGGACGATGGTTTCATCGCGCCCGGACGGCGCTTTCGCGATCGTCGCGGAAAATACCAGCAAGCTGTTCCTCGACGGAACCGTCGTTGCCTTCCGGCAGCTTCAGCTTGCCGTCCGCAACCAGGAAATCCTCTGCGTCGTGGGTCCGAGCGGATGCGGCAAGACCACCTTGCTGCGCTGTATCGCCGGATTGACGGACATCAGCGACGGCAAGCTGTTGGTCAACGGCAGCCCGGTGACCAGCCCGCCCGAGGGCGTGGCCATGGTGTTTCAGCATTTCGGCCTGCTGCCTTGGAAGACGGTTTACGACAACGCCGCCTTCGGCCTCGCCATGGCCGGCGCACCGGCGGCGCGTATCAAGGAACGCGTCGCGCATTATCTCGATCTCGTTGGCCTGACCGGGTTCGAGAAGCATTATCCCTATCAGCTCTCCGGCGGCATGCAGCAGCGCGTGGGTCTGGTGCGCGCGCTCGCGATCAATCCTTCCATCCTGCTGATGGACGAGCCTTTCGCCGCGCTCGACGCGCAGACCCGCGAAGTCCTGCAGGAAGAGCTGCTGCACCTGATGGAGCGCCCGGAAGAGCGCAAGACCATGGTGTTCATCACCCATTCGATCGACGAGGCGATCCTGCTCGGCGACCGCGTCGCGATCATGACGGCGCGCCCCGGGCGCATCAAGGAAATGATCGATATGCCCTTCGGCCATCCGCGCGACGTCGAGACCATGCGCGCCGATCCGCGCTTCGCCGAGTTGCGCAACCATATCTGGCGTCAGCTTCACACCGCCCGTCCCGAGCAGGCGCGCGTGTCGGAGGCGGCACGAGCATGAGCGTTCAAACCCAAGACAGCAGCATGATCGCGATGGCCGAGCGTTCGGAGCTCGACGACCGCCAGCGCGCCAAGAAAGTCGCAGCCGCCCGGCGGCGGCGGCAATTGTTGTTGAACATCGCGGTGCGCATCGTGTCGCTCGGTACCGTGCTCGTGATCTGGCAGATCTTCGGCGGCCAGGTCGATCAGACGCTGTTCACGACGCCGAGCAAGATCGCGCTCGCGGCCGTGGACATGATCGAGAGCGGCGAATTGTGGTACTACCTGTCGTCCAGCCTTGTCGTGCTGGCGATCGGCCTGTCGCTGGCCGCCGTGATCGGCGTCATCATCGGCCTGGTGCTGGCGCGTTTCTGGGTGCTCGACGTCGGCCTCGGCGTCTACATCACGTTTCTCTATTCGATCCCGAGCGTCGCCCTGGTGCCGCTGATCGTGCTGTGGGCCGGCTTCGACCTTACGGCCAAAGTGATTATCCTGTTCCTGTTCGCCTTCTTCCCGATGGTCATCAACACCTATCAGGGCGTCAAGAATGTCGATCACAAGTTGCTCGAGGTCGGCCGCTCGTTCCGCTGCTCGGAGCGCCAATTGTGGACCAACATCGTGCTGCCCGGCGCGCTGCCCTTCATCGTCACGGGCTTAAGGCTGGCGGTCGGGCGCGGGCTGATTGGCATGGTGCTGGCCGACCTCTACACCGCCATTTCCGGCGTCGGCTATCTGATCGTGCGTACCGCCAGCACCTATCAGGTGGACAAGATGTTCGTGCCGATCGTGACGCTCGGCCTGCTGGGCGTCACGCTGACCGCCTGCGTGCGGTTTCTTGAGGTCCGCGTGGCGCCATGGACCAAGGCGGGCGACCAGGAATGAAGGCTGCTGGATCGTGAAAACCAAGGGGAGGAAGACATGAAATTGACGAAGCTCTGGTACGCTCCGTTGCTGCTGGCGGGCGGCATGCTGATCGCCGGCCCCGTCGTCAATTCGGCCGCAGCGGCCGAATGCAAGACGATGCGCAAGATGAATATCGGCGTCTCCGTGTCGCCGCCCAATGTGGTGCACACCACACCCTATGTGGCCAAGGAGCTGGGCTTCTTCGCCAAGCGCTGTCTCGACGTCAGCATCATCCAATTCGAAGGCGGTTCTTCGCCGGCAGCAAAGGCGGCGGCCGCGCAAGGCACCGCTCTGGTCGCCGTGACGCCGGTCGCCATCGGCCGCGGCGTCAAGGTGCGGCAGATCTGGGGCCTGGCCCCGCGCCTGCCGCAGTCCTACATGGTCTCCGCCGACATCAAGACCGCCAAGGATCTCAAGGGCAAGAAGCTGAGTGCCGTCGGCGGCGGCGTTGGCGGCTTCAACTGGATCATGGGCCGCCAAGTGTTGCTCTCCGCCGGCCTCAAGGTCGACGACGTACAGTTCATCGCCGGCGCCACCGCCGGCCGCCTGCCAGGCTTGGTGTCGGGTCAGATCAACGGCGTGTCGCTGCATCCGGAAAGCGTGTTCCTGGCCAAGCAGAAGAACCCCGGACTGCACGTGCTCGTGCAACTCGCGGATTTGATGCCGGACTTCTACTACAACGCCTACGGCGGCCAGATCGCCTGGATCGAAAAAAACCATGACATGATGGTCGACGCCGTCGCCGCCATGATCGAAGCCAGCCGCACCATCTACAAGGACGAAGCCAAGGTGGTGCCGATCATCATGAAGGCGACCGGCCGGCCGAAAGACGCCGTCGAATACGCCTGGAAGACGCTCACCGACAACTGCGTCTGGACGGTGAACACCGGCTACGATGCCAAGCGCGTCGCCTGGACCGTCCAGCACGACTTTGAAGTCGGCTACATCAAGAAGAAGCCGCCCGTGGACCAGGTATTCAACCCCGACATCGCCAACGAAGCGGTCAAGAAGCTGGGCGGGCCGATCAAGATTGGCAAGTGCAGCGAGTAAACGACAGCAGGCGGCGCGGCTGAATTGACCGCGCCGCTTCCCCCTTCCGGTACCCGAGGTGCTCCCATGAATATCCAAACGCCCAAGCCAATCGGCCCGCAGCCGTGGGACGTCGTCCGCAGCAAGCTCGACCAGGCCTTGCCCTTCGCCAATATGCGCGGCACGCCCTATTACCGCGACGCGGTCTATGAGCAGTTTTCCGCACAGGAATATGCCCGCCGCTACGCCGCGCTGCGCGCCAAGATGAAGGAGCACAAGCTTGATTGCGTAATCGCCGCCGGCGGTCCCAGCCACTGGAGCTTCGGCGCCGGCATGCTCTGGCTGACCGGACACTTCGAATGGCACGCGCTGGCCTGCTACGTGCTGGTGCCGCTCGATGGCGAGCCGACCATGATCTACTCCATGGGCGGCACTCATGCCGAAGCCGTGCGCCGCAAAGTCGAGGTCGCCGTCAAGGACGTGCGCCACAGCCGCAGCGGCCGCTATGCCGAGGTGATGGTCGAACGGCTGAAGGAACTGAAGCTCGAGCGCGGGCGCATCGGACTGATGGAGATCGACCCGCGCCACCAGGACTACATGCCGGTCAATCAGTACAACACGCTGCGCGAAGGCTTGCCTGACGCCGAGCTGGTGTTCACCAAGAATTTCCTGCATGAGCTGGTCGTCATCCATAGCGCGGAAGAACTGGCCTGTGTGCGCAAGGCCGGCGTTTTGTGCCAGCGGGCAATGGAAGCGATGATCGCGCGCGCCAAGCCGGGCACCATGGAATACGAACTGCGCGCGGCCGCCGGCAGCGCCATCCTCGAAGGCGGCGGCGACATCGACTTCCTCATCATCGGCTCGACGCCGATGGCGAACCCCGCGATGATCTTCGGCAATCCGGCGCCGTCGCAGCGCGTGCTGCAAAAGGGCGACATCATCAACATGGAGCTTGCCGCTGGCTATCGCGGCTACACCGCGCAGATCGGCTCTCCCATCACTCTCGGCGAGCCAACCGACATGGTGCGCCGGTTCTGGGAGGACATCACGCTGCCCGGCTATCACAAGATCGTCGCAGAAATCGCGCCCGGCAAGCCGGCCGAGGCGATGCGCACGGCATCCAAATTCTTCCGCGACCACGGCGTGCAGTCGCGGCCGACGCAATGCCACGGCATCGACCTGGTCACCGACAACCCGCATGTGTCCGCGGAACACGTGCGCGGTCTCGACGTCGACATGGTGCTCAAGCCCGGCATGGTGATCATGGCCGAGCCCAACCCGATCACCGCCGACGGCCTATTCGGCATTTTCCTCGGCCACACCTTCATCGTGAACGAGAGCGGGCACGAGATCGTCGACCAGTTTCCGCTGGAGATCGCGGTCGCGCGCTGAGCCGCCGCTCATTTCTTTTTGGGCGGCGTCGGACCCTCGACCGGCGGCAGCGACTTGATATAGGTCGCGATCGCCAGCCGGTCGTCGTCGCTGATCAGCGCGGTGTTGCGCACCACCTCGCTCATGGTGGAGCCGACTAAATCACCGTCGAGCGTGAAACCGGTTTCCAACAGATAGGCGATGTCCTTTACCGTCCATTTCGCCAGGCCCTTCTGCGTGATGTTGGGCACCCAGTCCTTGCCGTCCGGAGTGGGGCCGCCGGCGAAGCGCTCGCTCTTGATGATGCCGCCGAGGAAATTGCGCGGTGAGTGGCACTCGGCGCAGTGGCCGGCGCCGTTCACCAGATAGGCGCCGCGATTCCAGTCGTCGGCTTTCGACGGATCGGGCTGGAACGGTTGGCCGTCGAGGAACAACAGCTTCCAGAGACCGACCAGGCGCCGGACGTTGAACGGGAAGCCCAGCTCATGCTCGGGCGCGCGGCCCTGCACCGCCGGCAGCGTCTTGATAAATGCGAACAGGTCGCGCAGGTCGCGATAGCTGACGCGTTGATAGGACGTGTACGGAAAAGCCGGGTAGAGATGCTCGCCCGCGGGCGAGGTGCCTTTGGTCATGGCGGTGACGAACTGCGCCTCGGTCCAGGCGCCGATGCCGTCGTCGGGATCGGACGAAATATTGGGCGGATAGAACGTCCCGAACGGCGATTGGAGCGCGAGGCCGCCGCCGAGCTTGGTGCGGTCTTTCTGGCCAGGCGTGGCGTGGCACGACGTGCAGCCGCCGATGTTGAACAGCGTCTTGCCGTTGGCGAGATTGGGCGTGTGCGGATCGAGCGCGCTGGCGCTCACCGTCTGCGGAATGGTGAGCACCCAGAAGGCGGCGAGGCCGAGAATGACGACCGCAACCGCGGCGACGACGAGCTTACGCAGCATGATGACCCTTTCCCTACGTGCGGGCCGGGCATCCTATTCGCTCGGCCCGGTCCAGGAAAGCGAAAGAGCGGCGCGCCCTTCCCGGCGGCCGCCCTTCATCATGCCGGATGCCCGGCGACGATTAATTCTTCTTGAGGCGGTAGGTCTCGTGGCAATCGCCGCAGCTCTTGCCGACCGCGCCCACCGCAACCTTAAGGCCATCGAGCGAGGCAACGGCCTTGGCCTTATTGTCGGCGACGACCTTGGCGAAGTCGGCGATCTTGGCGTTGAAATCCGCCTTGTTCTCCCAGATCTTCGGCGAGGCGCGGTTGTCGCCGCCGGTCTTGGAATTATCGGGGAACAAGTTCGGCAGTTGCTTGGCGGTGTCCGCCCATTGCGTGAACGCAGCCTCCACTACCTTCGCGTCGAAAGGCTTCTGGCCTTTCACCATCTGCACGACGGACTTTGCGCCGTTGTTGTTCGCTTTCATCAGATCTTCGCGTGTCTTCACCGGATCGGACTGGGCGACGGCGGCGCTGACACCGAGAACTACAGCGAGGGCAGCAAGCGTTGTTCTGATATTCATGGACCTGCACCTTTGATTTTTTCTTCGGTAACACAAAAACCCTAGTGCAATTCCATTATTCCACGCGGCGTCGGGCCTGCGGCCGAATGGCACAGCCGAGCGGCCAATCACAAATTCGTGAGCAAAATTACCTGAAATCTATGTGGTTTTTCGGGCCTGCTGGATCGCCTGCCAGATCCGCTCGGGG
Organism: uncultured Alphaproteobacteria bacterium; assembly: GCA_963773115.1. Lineage (GTDB taxonomy): Bacteria > Pseudomonadota > Alphaproteobacteria > Rhizobiales > Xanthobacteraceae > Pseudolabrys. Next base: position 331,801 of record CAVYZZ010000004.1, read on the forward strand.
GTGGCCGGCATGTCGAGATGGCGGATGCGGTGGCCGCGCCAGAGCGCGTCCAGCACGGCATTCATGACCGCGGGACAGGAACCGATGGCGCCGGCCTCGCCCGCGCCCTTCACCCCGAGCGGATTGTTCTTGCAAGGCACGTTGCGGGTTTCGAACACGAAGCAGGGCGCGTCGGCGGCACGCGGCATCGCGTAGTCCATCAGGCTGGCGCTGAGCAGCTGGCCGGACGCCGCCTCGTAGACCGTGTTTTCCATTAGCGCCTGGCCGATGCCCTGCACCGTGCCGCCGTGCACTTGCCCTGCGAGCAGCAGCGGATTGAGCGTGACGCCAAAGTCGTCGACGATGATGTAGTTGAGGATGGCGGTTAAGCCGGTGTCGGAATCGATCTCGACTTCCGCGATATGGGTGCCGTTCGGAAAGGTCGGCTCGTCCGGCGCGAAATCGCTGGCCGCGCGCAGTCGTTCAGGGCTCGCCTGCGGATGCGCGGCGAGATCGGCAAAGGACATGACGCGGTCGGTGCCGGCGACGCGCACCGTGCCGGCCGCGATCTCCAGGTCGCCGACCGCCGCTTCCAACGCCTCGGCGGCGATGTGCTTGATCTGATCGGCAAGTGTCTTGCTGGCACGATCGACGGAAACGCCGCCGACGGGAATCGAGCTCGATCCGCCGGTGCCGGCGCCGGAGGCGATCGCATCGGTGTCGCCCTGCACCACGCGCACTTTCTCCGGAGGAAGATCGAGCTTGTCGGCGACGATCTGTGCGTAGGACGTGGCGTGGCCCTGCCCCGAGGATTGCGAGCCGATCAGCACGGTCACGCCGCCGTCGCAGTCGAGCCGCACCGTCGCGGTTTCCGGTCCGTTGCCGCCGCAGGCCTCGATATAGCTGGCGAGCCCGATGCCGCGCAGCCGGCCGGCGCGCGTGGATTGCGCGGCGCGCTTGTTGAAGCCGCCCCAGTCTGCCAGTTCCTGCGCGCGCGCCATGGTGCCGGCGAAATCGCCCGTGTCGTAAATCTTGCCGGTCGGCGTCTTGTACGGCATCGCCTTCGGCTTGATGAAATTCTTGCGGCGCAGTGCATCAGGCGCGACACCGAGTTCACGCGCTGCCGCTTCCACCGCCCGCTCGATCAGATAAGCGGCCTCAGGGCGGCCGGCGCCGCGATAGGCGTCGACCGGAACAGTGTTGGTATAGACGCCGCGCAGGCGCACATGCGCGGCCGCAATATCGTAGACGCCGGTCGCCATGCCGACGCCGAGCCAGGGTATGTACGGCGCGTAGCAGGACAGGTAGGCGCCCATGTCGGCGACAATGTCGAGATCGAGCGCCAGAAAACGGCCCTCGTCGTCGAGCGCCAGCCGCGCGGTCGAGACGTTGTCGCGGCCATGGCTGTCGCCGAGGAAATGCTCTGAGCGCTCGCACACCCATTTCACCGGCTTGGCGAGCCGCTCGGCGGCGACCGCGGCCAGCGCGTATTCGCGGTAAGGAAACAATTTGGTGCCGAAGCCGCCGCCGACATCCGGCGTCACCACGCGCATGCGATCGGGCGGAACTTCGAATACGTCTGCGCACAGGATGTCGCGGATGATATGGCTGCCTTGGCTGCCGAGCGTGAGCGTCACCCGCTCGCCGTCGAATTCAGCGATCACGCCGCGGGTATCGAGATAATTGGTCACCAGCCGCTGGTTGACGATGGTGAGCTCCACCGTGCGCGCGGCCTGCGCGAAAGCGGCCTTGGTCTTGCCTGCGTCACCCGCCTCGACTTCGAAGGCAAGATTGCCGGGCCGATCCGGCCACACCCGCGGCGCATTGGCCGCGAGCGCGGCGACCGCGCCGATCACATGCGGCAGCGGCTGCCAGTCGACGGTGATGGCCTCGGCCGCATCCTTGGCCGTTTCGAGCGTATCGGCGACCACAAAGGCGATGGCGTCGCCGACGTGGCGCACCACGTCGCGCGCCAGGATCGCATAGGGCGGAACGTCGATTTCGACGTCAGGAATGACACCGGGGGTCGGCAACGGCTGCAACTTGGCGACGTCGGCCGCCGCCAGCACCAGGCGAACGCCCGGCATCGCCCGCACCCGGTCGAGATCGACGATGCGAAAGCGCGCATGCGCGTGCGGCGAGCGCAGCATCATTGCATGCAAGGCGGCCTGCGGCGCGACGTCGGCGACGTAGCGCCCCTGCCCGCGCAGCAGCGCGTCGTCCTCCTTGCGCCTGACCGCCTGGCCTACGCCGAATTTCATCGCCGCCTTTCGCGCGTGCCGCTGGTTTTATTGTTCGGCCGGCTGCTGCCGCCGGCTGCGGCGCGTGAAGCGCGCCGCAAACCAGCGCGATATCACATAGAACACCGGCGTGAAAATCAGCCCAAAGGTCGTAACACCGATCATGCCGGAGAACACCGCCGTGCCCAGCGTCTGCCGCAGCTCGGCGCCGGCGCCCACCGCCCAGACCAGCGGGGTGACGCCGAGGATGAAGGCAAAAGACGTCATCAGGATCGGCCGCAGCCTAAGATGCGCGGCTTCCACCGCGGCGGCGAAGCGGTCGCTGCCGCGATCCTCGAGCTGTTTGGCAAATTCGACAATCAGAATGGCGTTCTTGGCGGCCAGGCCGATGAGCACGATAAAGCCGACCTGCGTCAGCAAATTGTTATCCTGGCCACGCAAGACCACGCCGACAATCGAAGCGATGAGACACATCGGCACGATCATGATCACCGCCAGCGGCAAGGTCAGGCTCTCGAACTGGGCGGCCAGCACCAGAAACACGAACACCACCGCCAGCACGAATGCGAAGATCGCGGTATTGCCGGCGCGAATTTGCTGGAAGGCGAGCGTGGTCCATTCGTAGGAGAAGCCTTCCGGCAGCACCTGCTGCGCGAGCTGCTCCATGATCTTGATCGCCTGCCCTTGCGAATAGCCGGGCGCCGCCGCCCCATCGAGCTCGGCGGCGGGATAGAGATTGTAGCGCGGCACGCGGTAGGGACCGGAAATATTCTGCACGGTCGTGAAAGCGCCGAGCGGTACGGTACCGCCGCTGCTGTTGCGTACGCGAATGTTCAGAATGTCCTTCGTGTCCTTGCGGTAATCGCTCTTTGACTGCGCGACCACCCGATACGTACGCCCGAGCAGGTTGAAGTCGTTGACATAGGCCGAGCCGAGATAGATTTGCAGCGCCGCGAACACCTCCGGAATGCGGATGCCGAGGAGCTGCGCCTTGGTGCGGTCGATATCGAGATAGATCTGTGGCGTCTTGGTCTCGAACAGCGAGAACACACGGAAGACACCGGGCGTTTTGGCGGCGGCGCCCATCATGGCGAAAACCGCGCCCTGCAAGGCCTCCGAACCAAGCCCGGCGCGGTCCTCGATCATCATGCGGAAACCGCCGGCATTGCCGATGCCGGAGACCGGCGGCGGAGCAACCACGAAAATGGCGCCGTCCTGAATCGCGGACAGGCGCGCGAACAGTTGGCCGACGATGGCGCCGGCAGATTGGCGGGGATCCTTTGCCCGCTTCTCGAACGGATCGAGCGTGACGAAAATCGCGCCCGAATTCGGCGCTCGCGTAAACGTGGCCCCCGAGAAGCCCACGATATTCACCGCATGGGCGATGCCCGGTACTTTGAGCGCGATCTCCACCGCGCGCCGGTTGACTTCGTCGGTGCGGGCAAGCGAAGCGGCCGGCGGCAGTTGGGTGACGATGATCAGATAACCACGGTCGACATCCGGAATGAAACCGACCGGCGTCTTGCGGAACTCGTTGAGGCCGAAGCCAATGATGACGGCGTAGACCACCAGCATCAGCACCGCGATCCGCACCAGCTTACCGGAAAGCCAGCCGTAGCCGCGCGTCAAGTCCGCGAAACCGCGATTGAAAATCCGAAAAAAGCCGTGGATCGGCACTTCCCACCAACGGTCTTTTTCCTCGCTCTTATGCGGCTTGAGCAGGAGCGCGCAGAGCGCCGGTGACAGCGTCAGCGAAACGACAAGCGAGATGATGGTGGCGCCCGCGATGGTGAGCGCAAACTGCCGGTAGAATTGGCCGGAAATGCCGGTAATGAAGGCCGACGGAATGAACACCGACGACAGCACCAGCGCGATCGCGATCAGCGCGCCACCGACTTCGTCCATACTCTTGACCGAAGCGTCATGCGGGCTGAGCCCCGCTTCGATATTGCGCTCTACGTTCTCCACCACGACGATGGCGTCGTCGACGACGATGCCGATAGCGAGCACGAGGCCGAACAGCGACAGATTGTTGAGCGAGAAACCGAACATCGACATCACGAAAAACGTGCCGATCAGCGACACCGGGATGGCGACGATCGGGATGACGGCGGCACGCCAAGTCTGCAGGAACAAGATGACCACCAAGATGACCAGGATGATTGCCTCGCCGATGGTCTGTTCCACCGCATCGACCGACTGCTGGATGAACTGGGTTGGGTTGTAGACGATGGTGTATTTCATCCCCGGCGGAAACCGCTGCGACAGCGTCTCCATCGTCTCCTTGATTTTGTCGGCGGTCGACAGCGCGTTCGAGCCGGGTCGCTGGAAAATGCCGAGCGCGATGGCCGGATCGAGGTCGAGATAGGAATTTGTCGTATAATCCTGCGCGGCCAGCTCGACCGTGGCCACGTCCTTCAGCCTTACTACCGCGTCGGCGGTCTGCTTGACGACGATATTGGAGAACTCGGCCGCGGTTTTCAGACGCCCTTGCGTCCGCACCGATATCTGGAAAGCGCGCGGTTTATCGACCGGCGGCTGGTTGAGCACACCGGATGCGACCTGCACGTTCTGCCCCTGCAACGCGACCACCACGTCGCTCGCCGTCAGGCCGACCGACTGCAGCCGGTCGGGATCGAGCCACACCCGCATGGCGTAGTCGCGGCTGCCGAAGACGATGATCGAGCCGACGCCGTCGATGCGCGAGATCGCGTCGGTGATCTCCAGCGTCGCATAGTTCGACATGAACAGCGTGTCGCGCGACTTGTCCGGCGAATAGAGGTGCACGACCATCATGATGTCGGGCGAACGCTTGTCAACCGTGACGCCGATGGCGCGTACGTCCGCCGGCAGCCGCGGCAGAGCGACGGAAACGCGGTTCTGCACCTGCACCTGGGCGGTATCGAGATCGGTGCCGATATCGAAGGTCACGGAGATCGAGAAGCTGCCGTCGCTGGTCGAATTCGACGTCATGTAGATCATGTTCTCGACGCCGTTGATCTGCTGCTCGATCGGCGCCACCACCGTGGCGGCGACCACGTCGGAACTGGCGCCGGGATAGGTGCCGTTCACCGTAATGGTTGGCGGCGCGATTTCCGGGTATTGCGCGACCGGCAGGCGTGAGAACCCGACGCCGCCCAGGATCACGAAAACGATCGAGACCACGGAAGCAAAGATCGGCCGGTCGATGAAGAAGTGCGAAATACGCATGCCGTGATGCCGCCGCTATTTCGAGGCGGACGATGGCGCGCCCGGCTTGCCTGGCGCAGCCTTGGCCGGCGCACCTTTGGCCGGCGCCGGCTTGGCGCCCTTTTCCTCCGGAGCGACCTTCACGCCTGCCCGCGCACGCATCAGTCCATTGACGATGACACGATCATCGGGTTTGAGGCCCGACTTGATCGCCCGCAGATTGTCGGGCGTCGTTTGCCCGAGCGTGACATAGCGCTCGCTGACCTTGTCATCGGGGCCGACGACGAAGACATATTTGCGCGTCTGCTCGGTGCCAATCGCCGCGTCGGGCACGAGCAGGGCTTCGTAAGGCGGCGAGGCCGGCACGCGCACGCGCGCGAACATGCCAGGCGTGAACACGCCGTTCGGATTGTCGAACAAGGCGCGGGCGCGGATGGTGCCGGTCCCGCTGTCGATCACGTTGTTGACGAAATCCATGTGGCCTTTGTGCGCGAAGCCGGGCTCGTCAATCAGCTCGAGAGCGACTGGAACGTCGGTGCCGCGGCTGGCGACGTCGCGGCCGTCCTTGGCGAGCCGCTCATAGCGCAGATAGGACGCCTCATCGAACGTGAACTCGAAATGGATCGGGTCGGTCGACACGATGGTCGCCAGCAGCGTGGTGTTGCCGCTGGTGCCGCCGGTCACCAGGTTACCCGGCGACACGCGGCGGTCGCCGATGCGGCCGTTGATCGGCGCCCGCAATTCGGTGAAACCGAGATCGAGCTCGGCCTGGCGCAGCGCCGCCTCGGCGCCTGTCACCGAGGCTTGCGCGTTGCGGAAGGCCTGTGAGCGCTGCTCGAAGGTCTGCTCGGTGATGGTCTTTTGGCGCACCAGCGACTGGCCACGCTCGAGATCGGACTTGGTATAGGCGAGATTGGATTTCGCCTGTGTCAGAGCGGCGCGGGCCTGATCGACCGCATTCTGGAAAGAGCGCTTGTCGATGGTGAACAGCAGATCGCCGGTCTTGACCATCTGCCCGTCCTTAAAATCCACGCTGTCGAGATAGCCGGACACGCGTGCGCGCACTTCCACCGAATCGACGGCGGTGAAGCGGCCGACATATTCGTCGTAATCTGTCAGCGTCCGCTTGACCGGGGTGGCAACGGTCACCTTCGGCGGCGGCGGCGCAGCGGCCTTCTTCTGCTGACGCTCGCCGCAGCTCACAACTAAAGTTGCAAGCGCCAGAACCAGGGCGACGCGGATCGTTTGGGCGGATGCCGGAGGGAGGCGCAGTTTCATGGATTTGCTTAGATGGCGACGCCGGGCCGGATTGCCAAGCCCGTCCCCATAACGTCGGGACCGAACGATGTCCACCGGCCGCTGGCCGCCACATTACCGTGAAATAAACGTTCAGCGCCGCATGGCGGCACGAAATCTTTTCAGCCAATCGCGGCCAAATATGGCCAAAACGAACGCGCCATAGACGCCACCGCCGATGGCCATCAGCGCGATCAGCGTGGCCAGGTCGCGGAACTGATGCCAACCTTCAAATAAATTCATGGCCGGGCCCCGGCAAACCCACAGGACGGCGGCCAATGCGAGCCCGGCACCCGCGAGCTTGATCGCCGATTGGCGCAGGCGTTCGTCGATGCGCACGTACCCGGCCCGCCACGCGAACCAGAACACCAGACCGAGATTGATCCAGGCGCCGATCGAGGTGGCGAGCGCCAGGCCTACCTGCGCCAGCGGCCCCATCAGCAGCACCTTGAACGCGATATTGACGGCGGCGGCGGTGAGCGCGGCCTTCACCGGCGTCGCGGTGTCGCCGCGGGCAAAGAATGTCGCCACCGCGCTGCGGATCAGCACGAACGGCAACAGCCCGACAGCGTAGGCGGAGAGCGTGCGCTCGGCGGCGAGCGCATCGGCCGCGGTGAAGGCGCCGCGCATGAACAGCGCGCGCATGATCAGCTCCGGAATGACGACGAAGGCGGCGAGACAGGGAACCGCCAGCAGCAAGGTGAACTCGATCGCGCGGTTCTGCGCACCCGCCGCGCCCGCATCGTCGCCGGCGGCGATGCGCCGCGACATTTCCGGCAGCACCACGGTGCCGGCGGCGATGCCGATCACGCCGATCGGCAGTTGGTTGAGGCGGTCGGCATAATAGAGCGCGGAGATGGCGCCGGCCGGCAGGAAGCTGGCGATGATGGTGTCGGCGAACAGCGCGAGCTGCACACCGGCGGAGCCGAGGGTGGCGGGGCCGAGCGCGCGGAAGAACTTGCGCACGTCGGCGTCGAGCTCCGGCCAGCGCAGCGCGGCGACTACGTTTGCACGGAAAGCGTCGCCGCCGACCAGCAGCGCCTGCAACACGCCGGAGACCAGCACACCCCAGGCCGCCGCGTGTCCGGCATCGGGAAAGAACGCCGCCAGCAACAGCGCCGCGATGATCGACAAATTGAGCAGGATAGGCGCGGCCGCCGCAGCCGCGAAACGTTGCAGCGCGTTGAGGATGCCGCCATAGAGCGTGACCAGCGTGATCAGCAGCAGATAGGGAAAGGTGATGCGGGTGAGCTCGACCGCGAGCGCATAGCGTTCCGGATCGCTGGAGAAGCCCGGCGCCAGCACGTCGATCACCGCCGGCGTGAATATTAATGCCACGGCCAAAAGAACGATCTGGCTCGCGAGCAGCAGCGTGAAGATGCGGTCGGCGAACAGGCCGGCGCGTTGCGCCCCGCTTTGCTCGCGGATGCGGGCATAGGCCGGAACGAAAGCGGCGTTGAAGGCGCCTTCGGCGAAGATCGCGCGGAAATGGTTGGGCAGGCGCAGCGCCACGAAAAAGGCGTCGGCGGCGGGCCCGGCGCCCAGGATGGCGGCCAGGGCGATATCGCGGATAAACCCGGTGATCCGCGACAGCAGCGTGAAGCCGCCGACCGTGAGGATGCGTTCAATCATCGCCCTGTGTTACCAGAATGAGGCAAAAACGCCGCGGATCTGCCGGTTTGCGCGGTAACTATTGGTAGCAGTAGCGATAGTCACGCCGGCCGAACTGCCTTAAGACGATTCTTGACCTGAACATAGCCTGGACGAGCCCGGCCGATAGCCATGCCCTCGCCGATCATTCCCATTCTGCTCGCCGGCGGCGCCGGGACGCGGCTTTGGCCGGTTTCGCGCGACGCCCTGCCCAAGCAGTTTCTGCCCCTGGTCGGTGAACGCTCGACTTACCAGGAAACGCTGCTGCGCGTGGCCGACCCGATGTTTGCCGCCCCCATCGTCATCACCGGCCCGGATTTTCATTTTTTCGCGCGCCGCCAAGCCGAAGAGGTCGGCGTCGAAGCGACCGTGGTGATCGAGCCGCTGCGGCGCGATTCAGGGCCGGCGATCGCGGCGGCGACCGCGGTCGCCCGCGGGCGCGACCCTGAGGCGGTGGTGCTGGCGCTGGCCGCCGACCACATCATCCTGGACGTGCCGCAATTCCGCGCCACTTGTCTCGCCGGCCGCGCCGCTGCCGAGGCCGGCAACATTGTCACCTTCGGCATCAAGCCCACGGAGCCCAAGACCAGTTACGGCTATATCCTGCCGGGCGCAGCGATCGACGGCGGTCCGGTCCACCGCGTCAAGCGTTTCGTCGAGAAGCCCGACGCAGCCACCGCAAAGAAATATGTGAGCGAGGGCTATCTGTGGAACTCGGGCAATTTCCTGTTCCGCGCCGACGTGCTGCTCGCCGAACTGGCGCGGCTCGAGCCTGAGATGGCGGACGCGATCGAGGCCGCCGTGAAGAATGCGACCGACGACCTCGGCTTCCTGCGCCTGGACCCTGCGGGCTTCGCAAGCGCGCCGCAGAAATCGATCGACTATGCGGTGATGGAAAAGACCGACCGCGCCGCCGTAATCGCCGGCGATTTCCGCTGGTCGGACATCGGCAGCTGGGACGCGCTGTTCGAGATCACGCCGCGCGACGCGCAAGGCAACGTCGTGCAGGGCGAAGTCGTGACCATGGACGCACGCAATTGCATTGTGCATTCCGACGGGCGGCTTACCACAATGATCGGCGTCGAAGATCTCGTCGTTGTGAGCACGTCCGACGCGGTGATGGTGGTGCCGCGGGCGCGCGCGCAGGAGGTGCGCGAACTGACCGCCAAGCTCAAGGCCGCAAAGCGGCCGGAAGCGAGCGTACACAAGCGCGTGCACCGGCCCTGGGGCTATTACGAGTCGATCGACATGGGCGAGCGCTTCCAGGTCAAGCGCATCGTCGTCAACCCCGGCGGCATGCTGTCCTTGCAGAAGCACCGCCACCGCGCCGAGCACTGGGTGGTGGTGCGCGGCACCGCCGAGGTCACAATCGGTGAGGAGCGCAAAGCGGTGCATGAAAACGAGTCGATCTTCATCCCGATCGGCAGCATCCATCGCCTCGCCAACCAGGGCAAGATCCCGCTCGAATTGATCGAAGTACAGACCGGCAGCTATCTCGGTGAGGACGATATCGAGCGCATCGAGGACGTTTATAAGCGCAGCTGACGAGCCGCGCGCTTCCTGCGCCGCCAACTCAGGTAACCGAGCCCGCCAAGACCGCAGGCAAAGAGCGGCAAAGTCGCCGGCAGTGGCGTAGCATTCGTATTCGCCTCCTCGATCAAGCCGATTTCATACTGCGCTACGATGTTCTGGCCCGCCGCGGAGTAATGCGAATTATCGGAATAGAAGCTGGTTTGCTCCGCGTCGTCGGATCGAAGATGCGAATAATCCGAACTCGCAGTGGTCGTGTCGGCGCACCACTGACCCCATCCTGATCCGGCGCCGGAAACGCAAGCGGAACCCGTCAACGGGCCGTTAATTCCGCGAACGACGGTCTCCGCAGTAAACCCGTACACTTCCGGATTTGCGATGACCGTTTCGACCGACGTTCTTATATAGGGCGCGACAAAATTAACCCCCAAATCTGTCAGGTCTTGCCAGAGCGTCTCCGTGAAAAATTGGGAGTAAAGGCCTTCGCCTTGGAGTCCGTTGACGACAAGGTAGTTCGCGCCAACCGCCTGAAGATTATAAATTTCATTTGCCAGAACCGCTGCCTGAGCTGCTAAGAAATTTTGTCCATCTGCAAGCATCACGAAGTTGTCGGCGGCATAAGTCGAATCGTTGCCACCCGAGCTAATCATGTAGAGCCCGTTCGGGTTCGCCACACCGCCATTGTTAAGCAAATAGGTCGAGATCTGTTCGGCCGTCGAGGGCAGGTTCGCATTCGGATTCAAGTTTCCAAAGCCGCCAGTGCGGGCACTTAACGATCCTGAGATGGCATAGTTCGTGCCGCCGGGCTGGTTGGCCGGCAGCGCGGCTAGCCCAAAATGCTGTGCGATAATTTCTGAATCCATCAAGCCGACGCCGACCGGCTTGCCGGTGCCGCCATTGGCGATGGCGGCGCTAATCCGGCCGTCTTTGTTGATGTTGCCGGTCGCGCAGGGGCTTGCGACCGGCCCGCACTGCCCATTCAACGCGCCAGCCCACCAACCGCTATCGATGCTGCTGTCGCCGAAGCCATAGAACGCGTCGAATGTCACCGCGCCCGCCGGCGACGCGCAAAACATAGCCAGCGCTACAAGCGCAGGTGCGATTTTGAATATGCGCGTCGATACCAACGGAAACGATTGTGGACACCCTAACTTCAACGGCGCTTTTAAACTTACCTTCACGGCATGCCCCCAAGGCCCCGCGCCACAACGCGTAGCTTAACCGGCACAATCGAGCGCCAAATCATACAACTGTACGACGAGGCCGCCAATGTCGGCGCGATTCCGCCCGGATGCCGATTTTTCCAGCTTTCTCAATAAATTAAAGGCAATCCGCGGATAGCCAGTATTTTTTCGCAGCAACTCGTGGCCTTGAATGATTTAACGTGTCCGGCGCCTCCGCGACGGGTGCGCCAGTGTCCGATGAAACGCATCGTGCGCGACGGCCGACAAAGCGCACGCGACAATCATGGATGGAGACCGGAGCGTTGCCGGATATAAGAACAAAGTAAGCCCACTTCGCTTACGGCTTCGCTTACCGCCGGCCTGCGCGAAAGTGCGCTGAAAACCTGTCGATCGGCGGCAGACCGCGCGCCGCTCCGATGCACACAAACGGTCGCGACGGGCGCCGAACTGTGATAGGCTGATTCATAATTTCAACGGTAGGCGGCGTGCACCATGCTGGGCGGTGTGCCGAACGTAGACAATTTCATCGCGATGGACCGGCGTGCGTTCTCGGTCTATCTCATGACCGGCCTGCTGATTCTCATTATCGCGGCCGGCGTCCTCGCTATGACCTTCACCTCCTCTGTCGCGGGCACACCCGATTTGATTTTCAAATCGGCGGGATTTGTCGTGGCGATCTTGAGCGGGCTCCCGTTCGAAAAGTGCCTGGCGCGGCACGAGCGCGTCACCACCTTGCTGACGCTCAAGAGGCGCTGTGAAGAACTGGCAGCGGACCCGAATTCGCCGGGTCCCGACGCTGCCTGGGTTAAAAGCCTGATCGAACAACTCTTCGAAAAACGTTTGTTGGGGTGACGCGATGACCGATGCAAGCCCGCAGAAAAGCGCCTATGACGATCTGGAACACAAGATTGCCCAGCAAAGCCGGGCGGCGCTCTGGCGTATGCTCGCCGTGACCGGCGTCGTCGTTTGCGCCGTCGCGGGATACGTCTGGTATTCCTACGCGGACATTACCAGCCTGCAGTCCAAGCTCGTGGCGGCGCAAGCATCCGGCGCGAAAGCGGTGCAACTGGCACAGCAGGTCGACGCATTGCAGGCGAAAATGGCCGATGCCCGCAAGGAAGTATCCACCTTGCAAATCCGGGCGGCGGCCGTCGAGGAGGCGCGGCAGCAAATCGCGCGTCTTGACACCAAACTGGACGACGCCCGCCAAGAAGTGTCTGTCCGCGCGGCAGCCGCCAACAAGGCGCACCAGCAGATCGCCTTTCTTGAAACCAAACTGGACGCCGCCAACAAGGAAACATTTCTGCTGAAAACCCAGGCGGTGCGTGCCGACAGGATGAAAGGGGAGATCGCCACGCTGCGGACGACTCTGGCCAACGCCAACGAAGAAGTCGCCGCGCTGAAGGTCCGCACAGCGAGCGCCGACAAGCAAGTCGATACGCTTCAGGCCAGGCTGGTGGCGGCCAACAAAGACGCATCCCAGTGGAAAACCCAGGTTTCCACATGGAAAAGCCAGGCCGCGAACGCCGCGCAGCGGATCGCCGCGCTTGAGGGCGAGCTGGCCGCGGCCGGCAAGGAGGCGTCCACATGGAAGAGTCAGGCTGCGAGCGCCGAGCAGCAGATCGCTGGGCTGCAGGCCAAGCTAGCTGCCGTCAACACGCAAGAGGCCGTATCACCTCAGTGTGCGAACTCCGACAAGATGCAGAGTCGGATCGATGCGCTTGAGTCGAAGCTTGCCGACGCGAGCAATGACGTATCTTTGTGGAGAAACCGGGAGAGGAGCGTCGCGAAGGCGCTGAGAAGCTGCCAACGCCGCCGGTAAATCGACGCGGTTATTACAGGATCTTCAGCCGCCTCAGGTTCTCGATCACCTCATGCGCAAGCCGGTCGGCATCCTTAGCGCCGGCCAGGAGACAGACCTCGGCGTTTTCCGGCGCTTCATAGGGCTGATCGACGCCGGTGAAGTTCTTGATCTCGCCCGCCAGCGCGCGCTTGTAGAGACCCTTGGGATCGCGCGCGATGCATTCCGCAATCGGCGTGTCGACGAAAATCTCCACGAACTCGCCGTCATCGACCAATTCGCGCACCATGCGGCGCTCGGCCCGGAACGGCGAGATGAACGAGCACAGCACAATCAGACCGGCATCGGTCATCAGCTTGGCCACCTCGCCGATGCGCCGGATGTTCTCGACCCGATCGCCCTCGGTGAAGCCGAGGTCGCGGTTGAGCCCATGGCGGATATTGTCGCCGTCCAGCAGGAGGGTATGAACGCCGCGCGCGTGTAGCGCGGCTTCGACCAGATTGGCGATGGTTGATTTGCCGGCGCCCGAGAGGCCGGTGAACCACAACACCGCCGGCTTGTGATGCATGAGCGCGGTGCGCTCGGCCTTGCTGATGGTGATGTTCTGGAGGTGGATATTGGTCGCGCGGCGTAGCGCAAAATCGACCATACCGGCGGCGACCGTTTCGTTGGTGTAGCGGTCGACAAGAATGAACGCGCCGGTTTCGCGATTGTCGGCGTAAGCGTCGAACGCCACCGCGTGGGCCAGCGACACATTGCACACACCCACTTCGTTCAGCGTCAGCGTCTTTGCGGCGAGTTTGGCAAGACTATCGACGTCGATCCGGTGCTTGAGCTCGCTCACGGTCGCGGTCAGGGTGCAATGATTGATCTTCATCAGATAGGAACGCCCCGGCAGCAGCGGCTCGTTCGACATCCAGACCAAGTGGGCGGCGAATTGGTCGGCGGTCTGCGCCCGGTCACGCGCCGCCGCCAGCATATCGCCGCGCGCGGCATCGATTTCATCGGCCAGCGTGATGGTCACCGAGTCGCCGGCTTGCGCGGACTTTAATTCTCCGCCGGCGCCGATCAGCGATTTGATCGTCGTTGTCTGCCCGGACGGCAGTACCGCAATCTCGTCGCCGGGCTTGGCGCCGCCGCTGGCGATAGTGCCGACCAGCCCACGGAAATCGGAATTGGTCCTATTGACCCATTGCACCGGCATACGGAACGGCTTGCCCGCACGGTCGTCCTCGACATCGACCGCTTCCAGATGTTCGAGCAGATGCGGGCCGGCATACCACGGCGTGCGGTCGCTGTGCGCCGAGACATTGTCGCCATAGCGCGCGGAGATCGGGATGCACTTGATGTCCTTGAAGCCGAGTTCGGCCGTAAAGCTGCAGAAGCTTTCGGATATCCGCTCGAATACGGCTCGATCGAAATCGACGAGGTCGATCTTGTTGACCGCCAAGATGACGTAGCGGATGCCCAGCATGCTGGCGATGATGGCGTGGCGGCGCGTCTGCGGGAGCAAGCCCTTGCGTGCGTCCACCAGCAACACGGCCAGCTCGGAATTTGACGCACCGGTCGCCATGTTTCGGGTATATTGCTCGTGACCGGGCGTGTCGGCGACGATGAAGGAGCGCCGCTTGGTCGCAAAATAACGGTAGGCCACGTCGATAGTGATGCCCTGCTCGCGCTCAGCTTCTAGCCCGTCGAGCAGCAAGGCAAGATCGACATCGTCGCCGGTGGTGCCGTGCTTTTTCGAATCACGCGTGAGCGCGGCCAGATGATCCTCGAAGATCAGATTCTGCTCGAAGAGCAGCCGGCCGATCAGCGTCGATTTTCCATCGTCGACCGAGCCGCAGGTAAGAATGCGCAAGGCCGGCCGCGTTTCCGCGCCGGCGACACGTTCGGCTTCCAGAACGGTAATTTGGACGGGACCGCTCATCAGAAATAACCCTCGCGCTTCTTTTTCTCCATCGAGCCGGATTCGTCATGATCAATGAGGCGGCCCTGCCGCTCTGAACTGGCTGAGTCGCGCATTTCCTCGATGATGGCATCGAGCGTGTCGGCGTCCGATTGGATCGCGCCCGTCAGTGGATAGCAACCGAGGGTGCGGAAACGCACACGCATCATTTGCGGTGCTTCGTTCGGCAACAGCGGCAGGCGCTCGTCGTCGACCATGATCAGCATGCTGTCGCGTATCACCACAGGGCGCAGCTTGGCGAAATAAAGCGGCACGACCGGAATATTTTCGGCGCGGATGTATTCCCATACGTCCAGCTCGGTCCAATTGGATAGCGGGAAAACGCGCATGGATTCGCCGGTCTTGATGCGGGTATTGAAAATCCGCCACAACTCGGAGCGCTGATTGCGAGGATCCCAGGCGTGGCTGGCGGAGCGGTGCGAGAAAATGCGCTCCTTGGCACGGCTCTTTTCCTCGTCGCGACGGGCACCGCCGAAAGCCGCGTCGAAGCGCCATTTGTCCATGGCCTGGCGCAAACCTTCAGTCTTCATGACCTGCGTGTGGATCGCCGAACCGGAGTTGACCGGCGAAATGCCGCGCGCACGGCCATCTTCGTTGACGTGAACTAGCAGGTCCATGCCGATGTGCGCCGCGGTCTCGTCACGAAACGCAATCATCTCCCTGAACTTCCAGGTCGTATCCACATGCAAGAGAGAAAATGGCGGTTTCGACGGATGGAACGCTTTTCGCGCAATATGCAACATTGCGCTCGAATCCTTGCCGATCGAATAGAGCATGACCGGATTGCCGAAAGTCGCCACGGTTTCCCGCATAATATAGATGGCTTCGGCCTCGAGCCGCCGCAGCCGGATATGGTTGTCACGCCAATTCATCGGACAAGTCTGGCCCCCCTTAAGGCCCGACAGGGTTACGTCGTTTCCACTGGTCGCGCGAGATACCGGTATTTCAAATTCGCGGGCGTAACGGGAAAATTTATCCCCGTTTGGTTACCGCGACAGGGCGCGGCGCACCGCATCGATGATGCGGTCCTGCGTGGCCGTATCGAGATAGCCGTGCATCGGCAGGCTGAGCACCTCCGCGGCAAGCTGATCGCTCACCGCCAAGCCATCCTCGCCCACCGGGTAATGCCGGTAGGCCTGCTGCCGGTGCAGCGGGATCGGATAGTAGATCGCCGTGGGAATGCCTTCGGCCTTGAGTGCGGCCGCGACCTTGTCGCGCCGGCCGCCGGCAATGCGGATGGTGTATTGCGCCCAGACCGAGGTGGAGCCGGACGGCACCTTGGGAACAATGGCGAGGTCGCCAAGCCGTTCCGCATAACGGCGTGCGGTTTCATTGCGGGCGACGATCTCCTCGGGAAATATTTTCAGCTTCTCGCTCAGGATCGCGGCCTGGATGGTGTCGAGCCGCGAGGTCATTCCGATGCGCACATTGTCGTATTTGTCGCTGCCCTGGCCGTGCATGCGCAGGCTCACAATTGTCTCGGCGAAGGCGTCGTCGTCGGTGAACACCGCACCGCCGTCGCCGTAGCAGCCGAGCGGCTTGGCCGGGAAAAAGCTGGTGGCGGTGGCGTGCCCGAAAGTGCCGAGCGCGCGGCCTCTATAGGTCGCGCCGAACGCCTGCGCGGCATCGTCCAGCACAAACAGACTGGCGGAATCCGCGACAGCGGCGATGGCGTCGTAATCGGCCGGCAGCCCGAACAAGTCGACCGGAATGACCGCCTTGGGCGTGAGGCCGAGGCGTTTGGCGTTGGGGAGCGCGGCGCTCAGTGACGTGGCATCGATGTTGAAGCTATCGGCCTCGACGTCGACGAACACAGGCGTCGCGCCGAGCAGCGCCACCACTTCGGCCGTGGCGCAGAACGTGAATGACGGACAGAACACCGCATCGCCCGGCCCGATGCCCTTGGCCATCAGCGCCAGCATCAGCGCATCGGTGCCGCTGGCGCAGGTGATGGCATGGCGCGCGCCGCAGAATTTCGCGAGCTCGGCCTCGAGCGCGCGCACCTCAGGACCAAGGATGAACTGGCAATGTGCGAGCACGCGCGCGACCGCGCCGTCGATCGCACCGCCGAGACGGCGGCGCTGCGCCGCCACGTCGATAAACGGAATAGGCGGCAGGTTGGTGTGCTGGTTCATCGAACGGCCAAGCAATGTCGCGGGTTCAGCCGACAACCACGCGCGGCGCCTGCCGCTCGGCCGCGGGCTGAGCCCAGGGCCGGACGGCGAGGCACTGGGCGGCAATCTCGAGGCTCGCTACACCTTCCTCTCCGCTCACCGCCGGCGGCGTACCGTTGCGGATGGCGCGCAGGAACGCCAGCAGTTCCGAGCGCAGCGGTTCCGCGTGACCAACCGAGAGATGGCGCATGGAATAGCTGCCGTCAGGCTGGAAGCCGAAGCATTCGGTCACCTGGCGCGTGAGCAGATCGGCCATGATGTACTTGCCGCGGGTGGCGACGGTGACGTTGCGCGCCTTGAACGGCGTGAGCCAATTGGTGTTGATGTGCGCAAGTACGCCCGAGGCGGTGCGGAACTGCAGAAGCGCGATGTCCTCGCGCTCGGCAACCGCGCTGGAGAGCTGCGGCTGCACCTCGACGATCTCGGAATCGGTGAACCAGCGGATCAGGTCGATGTCGTGCACGGCCAGATCGATCACCACGCCGACATTCGACATGCGCGGGGGGAACGGGCCGACGCGGGTGATGGCGATCGACAGAATATCCTCGTCGCGCAGTGCTTCCTTGATCGTCTCGACCGCGGGATTGAAGCGCTCGACATGACCGACCATCAAGCTGACGCCGGCGCGGTGCGCCGCCTCGATGATGTCGCGCCCCTCCTCGACCGATGAAGCGATCGGCTTTTCCACCATGACGTGGACCCCGCGCGCGATGCAGGCGAGCGCGATATCGTGATGCAGATGGGTGGGCGCCGCGATGGTGACGGCATCGATGTTGAGATCGAGCAACTCCGTGACATCGGCGACGGCGGCGCAGCCGAGCGTGCGGGCGACGAAATCGGCCTGCCTGCGATCGGGATCGGCGACGCCGACCAGCTCGGCGCCCTGCAACCCGGCGAACACGCGGGCATGATTGCTGCCCATGACGCCGACGCCGATCACGCCGACACGCAATGAACGCTCCGTGTCCGGATTTCCCGCTTGAGTCATGGCCTGATCGCAGTCCCCCAGACCGCTACGCCCGGTCCGGTCATCCCTAGCATGCTGTGCGCGGGCGTGCGACTGTCCCTGGAAAACAGGTTGAACACGTTTTGATTCAAAGCGTTACAGCGCGGCCTCGGCGGGCTAGATCGGCCGTCGCGGCCACGCTATTCCGCCGCCCGCGAGGCCGGGACGGCAAGCTGGAGGCCGGCCGAAACGGCATCTTCACGAAAAGACTTCACCGCCGCGAGTGAAAGGTCCGCGTCGGTCTCGCTGCCGAGGCTGGGGAGCTTCTTGAGCACGTCGGCGGGCGCCGTGATGATGTGGCAGCCCATACTGTCTGCCTCGACGACGTTGAACACCTCGCGCGTCGACGCCCAGATGATCTCAATATTGCGGGTCTGGCGCGCGCGGGCAATGGCATCTTGCATGAGCGGGCGATAGTCTATGCCGAAATCGGCAAGGCGTCCGGCAAACACCGAAACGCAGGCGGGCGCGCCGCCGTCGAGCGCCGCGACCGCGCGTGAAACCTGGTCACCGGTGAAGATTGCGGTCATGTTGATCTTGACGCCATCGTGCGAGAGCGAGCGCACCGCCTCGAACAATGGCTCGCCGCGCGTATTGGTGACCGGCAGCTTGACGTAGACGTTGTCGCCCCACGCCGTAATGACGCGGGCCTGCGCCACCATTTCCGGGATCTCGTCGGAGAACACCTCGAACGAGATGTGACGGTCGGGCACGGCGGCGACGAGGTCGCGCGCGTAGCCTTCATAGTCGCTGACGCCTGCTTTCTTAAGCAGCGATGGATTAGTGGTGAAGCCGGCAATCCACGACCGCTTCGCCATCTCGACGATCTGGGCCTTGTCGGCGCCATCCGTGAAAAGCTTAACTTTCAGGTCTTTCAAGGTCGGGGCGGTCATGGCGTGATACCTAGCTTCCATTTTCGTGGCGTTCCATTATAGGGTCGCCGCTGGCGTGGTCCAATGTGCCGCCCGCGCATGAAGCCCAAATCCCACCGCAAATAAAGGCGGCCTGCCGACGGAACCGCGGCGCGACTTTAGGACCAGGCAATGCGCAGGGCGCTTTCCGTTCTCATCAAGCTTACCATTTCCGGCCTGCTTCTGTATCTGGCTTTGAACTGGGTCAATATCGGGACGGTTGCCAGCCGCCTGAGCCAGATCGACCCGCGATGGGTCGCCTTCGGATTGCTGCTGCCGCTGGTGCAGACGCTTCTGCTGACCATGCGCTGGCGAGAAATCATCGGCCAGTGCGGCGCCGACTTGCCGCTCGGACAAATGTTCCGCTTCTGCATGGCCGCATTGTTCTTCAACCAGACGCTGCCATCGAGCGTGGGCGGCGATGCCATGCGAATCTGGCTGGCCGGCAAGCAAACCAACTGGCGTATCGCGGCCTATTCGGTGCTCATCGATCGCGTGGTTGGCGTGGTCTCACTCGCGATTGTGGTAACGGCTTGCCTGCCATGGACACTCAGCCTGGTCCGTAATCCAGTCGGCCGCAGCGCGTTATTGCTGATCGGGTTGGGCTGCCTTGCCGCCGGCGCCTTCTTCGTCAGCCTGGCTTGGCAGCGTTTGCGCATCCTGCAACGCTGGGCTCCAACACGGCACCTCGCCGCCACTGCAACCGTGGCTCTTGGAATCCTGTGCTCGCCGCGCGCGCTTGCGCGCATATTCGGCCTGTCGTTCATCATCCATCTGCTGACGGTGGTGCTCGCGTGGTGCGCGGCGCGCTCGGTCGGCGCGGACCTGTCGCTCGCTTATGCGCTGTTCCTGGTACTGCCCGTGATCCTGATTGCCATCGTCCCGATCTCGGTCGCCGGCTGGGGCGTTCGCGAAGGCGTCATGGTCGCGGCGTTCGGCTATGCCGGGTTGCCGCCAAGCGACGGCTTGATCGTCTCGCTGCTGTTTGGCGCCAGTTATCTGGTGGTCGGCGGCATTGGCGGCCTGGTCTGGACCCTGACCACCCCCCGCGCCGAGCGCGAAATCGCGCCCAGCATTCTTCCGCACGAGTGACGGCTGCGGCGCGCTCGCCTCAGAGGCGATGATAGGCGCGGTACCACTCGACAAAGCGGGCGATACCGTCGGCGACCGGCGTCGATGGCTTGAAGCCAACCTCGCGCATGAGACCATCGACATTGGCAAAAGTCGCCGGGACGTCGCCCGGCTGCATCGGCAGCAATTCGCGCTTCGCCTTCTTGCCGATGGCCTGCTCGAGCAGACGAACCACCTCCAAAACCTCGACGGGATTGTTGTTGCCGATATTGTAAACGCGCCAAGGCGCGCCGCTCGAGCCGGGGTCAGGCGTCTCACCCGACCAGTTCGGATCAGGTAGCGGCGCGTGCTCGACCAGCCGCACCACCGCCTCGACCACGTCGCCGATATAAGTGAAATCGCGCCGCATGTTGCCGTGATTGAAAAGCTTGATCGGCCGCCCTTCGATGATGGCGGAGGCGAAAAGCCACATCGCCATGTCCGGCCGGCCCCACGGTCCATAGACCGTGAAGAAGCGCAAACCCGTCGTCGGTAGGCCGAACAGATTTGCATAGGCGTGGGCCATCAACTCGTTGGCCTTCTTTGACGCGCCGTAGAGGCTGAGCGGATGATCCACATTGTCATGGATGGAGAACGGCATCCGCGTGTTGGCGCCGTAGACCGAAGACGATGATGCGTAGAGCAAATGCCGGCAACCATTGTGCCGACAGCCCTCCAGAATATTGGTGAAGCCGACGAGGTTGGCGTCGACATAGGCGAAAGGGTCGACCAGCGAATGACGCACGCCGGCCTGCGCGGCGAGATGCACCACAAAAGGAAAGCGGTGATCCTTGAACAGCGCCGCCATCCCATCCCGGTCGGCAAGGTCGAGCTTGACGAACTGGAAGCCCTTGAGTTTCGACAGTTCGGCGAGGCGCGCTTCCTTCAGCTTGGGATCGTAATAGGCGTTCACGATGTCGAGCCCGACAACCTGCCGGCCGTTTTCCAGAAGCCGCCGCGCGACATGATAGCCGATGAAACCGGCCGCACCGGTCACCAGGATGGGATCGTCAGCCATGGGGATCGCTCCGGGCGCGCTTCGTTCCACCGTTGCTTATAGCCGCCATAGCTCGACCCCTTGCGGCTTTTGCGCCCGATCGAGCCGCGATTTGACGTCGAGGACGATGCCCTGCCCCCCCTTGAGCAATTTCGTGACGAACGGCCAACCGCCCGCCAAATAATCGCCATGGGCGACGGCGAGGATGACGCCGTCGGCCGGCTTCAGCGCATCGAGCGGGCACAAGGCGACGCCATACTCCTGCTGCACATCGCTCGACAGCGCGAGCGGATCGTGGACTTGCACGGCAATCCCAACGCGGCCCAGTTCGCGCACCACGTCGATCACTTTTGAGTTGCGGATGTCGGGAACGTCCTCCTTGAAGGTCATGCCAAGGATTGTCACCGTCGGCTCGCGCGCCCCGCGCTGAAGCAAGGCACGCATGCATTCGCGCGCGACCCGCTCGCCCATGCCGTCGTTGATGCGGCGTCCCGCCAGGATGATTTCAGGGTGATAGCCGGCTTTTTCGGCGCGGAACGTCAGATAGTAGGGGTCGACGCCGATGCAGTGACCGCCGACCAGCCCAGGCTCGAACTTCTGGAAATTCCATTTGGTCGCCGCCGCCGCCAGCACGTCGCCGGTGTCGATGCCGAGCCGGTGGAAAATCGCCGACAATTCGTTCATGAACGCGATATTGAGGTCGCGTTGCGTGTTCTCGATCACCTTGGCGGCCTCGGCGACCTTGATCGAGGGCGCGCGGTGAATGCCGGCGGTCACCACCGAACCGTAGACGTCGGCGACGATATCGAGGGTGCGCGCATCCTGTGCCGAAACGACCTTAATGATGCTTTCGAAGCGGTGCTTCTTGTCGCCCGGGTTGATACGCTCAGGCGAATAGCCGACGGTGAAATCGCGTCCGCCCGCCAGGCCGGATTTTCTTTCGAGCACGGGCAGGCATACTTCCTCGACCGCACCGGGATAGACCGTCAATTCATAGACGACAATGTCGCCCCGCTTGAGCACCCCCCCGACGCTCTCGGATGCCGCAAGCACGGCGCCGAGATCAGGGGACCGCGCGCTGTCGATCGGCGTCGGCACGGTGACGATGTAAAAATCGGCCCCAGCCAAGGCCTTCTGATCGTTTTCAAATCGCAGCGCCGGTTGTTGCAGATCGTCTGGCTCGACTTCACGCGTGCGGTCGCGGCCCGCGCGCAGCTCCTCAACGCGTCCGCGATCGATATCGAAGCCGATCACCGGCGCGCCCGATCGTGCGAATGCGACAGCGACCGGCAAGCCGACATAGCCGAGGCCGATGACCGCGATTTTGCGTTGGTGAGTCATGCCATTTTCATCCGCGCGCGGAAAATCCTTCAACGCGTCGACGACAGCGGCGCAAGCAGCTGTCGACCGGCCTCGACCCGTCGCAATAATTCGACGAGCCCGGCCGCCGCCAAAATCAGCACGAATGGCTCGAGCGGGACCCGATAGCGCACCGAACCGAAGGTGACGACATGCACCAAGGTAAGGTATGCCACGTAGGCAAGGCACGGCAGCAGCCGGGCAAAATGCGATCGCAACGTCAGCGCGAGACCTGCCAGGGCAAGAATAAACGTCGGTACCGCGCTGATAACCGATACCAGCACGATCAAGGGATTGTGGTATTCATCGGTATAGGGCCACGGTCGCCATAGCCGCGCAAACTTCACCGGCATCATTGCAACGAAATGCCCCGGATCGGCCTTTATGAATTTAACCGCGGCGCGTAACGCCGCCTGGTCTCGTTGCACGGGATGCTTGGAATCTGGAAGCTCGCTGAAGTCGACGTCCTTCGCCGTAATGCCGCCACCGCTCTTATTAAGCGGATTGTTGCCGGTATAGAGAACCATCCCCGCGGCAAGATCCAGGCGGACGAACTCACCATAGCGCGCATAGTTGTGCGCCCACCACGGGGTCATCAATACAACGTAGACTATGAAGTATGTGGCAACTCTCTTGGCGACGACCCGCAGAGATTCTCGATGAACCCCGATTGAAAAAAGCGCAATCAAGATCGGCGCCAAATAGTCAATCGCCGGCCGCGTCAAGATGCCCAAGACAAGAAATACGCTTGCAAGCGCATAGCGGCGGTCGTAGCAGCACAGGAAAGCCGCAAGCACCAAGGCGATAAACAACGTCTCGGTCAGTCCGGCCGCGGCAAAGAATGCGAAATGCGGCCAACTCGCGCAGAACAACCCGGCAATCAGCGCGATCGTTTCGTCGCGGTATATTCGCAACGTTATCGCGTAGACAAGCCAGACACTGATCAATGAAAATGCTGCATCAGCCAGTCTCAGTCCCCAACCATCGCCGACCAAGGCGATGAGCAGCGGATAGAGCGGCATGATAACGTTGTCGGTCATCAACTGGAGATGGCGAAACTTCTCGGCCGCGGCGCGATAGGCGCCGGCATCGGGAAAATGTTGATCGGGCAACAATATCAGTACGGCCCCGCGGACCAGCAGCGCGATCGCCAACAGCCAGAACAATTTGTTTGACTTGAGATTTTTAACGAGCGCCTGCACCGACCACCCCCCGCGACCGGCCTACCAGATCGCTTGCAGAATACAATTCGAAATACCGATCGACCGCCAAATCGAGCGTGAAATTTGACAATATGCGATCTCTCGCCAACGCCCCTCTACGGAAACGCTCGTCCTTGGGCAACGCGGCCACGGCGGCAACCGCCTGCGCGAATGCGCCCGGATTGCGTGCCGGGACGATATAGCCGACGTTCCCGACAATGCGGCGCGCATCGCCGACGTCGGTGGCAACCGGAACAAGCCCCGCGCTCATGCCCTCGGCGATCACGTTGGAAAATCCTTCGCCAAAGGCCGATGCGGAGGCGATGACGTCCGCGGCGGCCATCAGCCTATCCGTGTCGTGGCGCACGCCCAGTGCCCGCACATTCGGCGGCAACGGCAAGTCCTGCGTGCCATGTCCGACAACGATGCCGACAACCGACGGCAGCTGCGCCATCGCGGCAAGGAAAGTCTCGTGATCCTTCATGGGATCGACCCGGGCCACGTCAATGACGACGACATCGTCGTCGGCAATACCGAGTTCGGCGCGCGTCTGTTTGCGGACCGCCGGGTCCGGCCTGAATTTTTCCGTGTCGATGCCGTTGTCAATCACCACGAACCGTTTCGGACGAAAGCCGCGTCCACGATGAAAGGCAGCGCCGGCCTCGGAATTCGCGACGACGACGTCCACCGAACGCGACAACAACGCACTCCACGAGATCAGACGGCCGTAACGCTCCTCATCCATGTTGGAGGCGCGCAGGTTCCAGAACAACCTGCGGCTACGCCTGCCGGCACAGACGTAGTGGCAGAGCGTCGCCGCAAAATTGCCGTGATACATCCAGCCCTGGATAATTTGCGGGCGGACGCGATTGACTGCGCGCACCAATGCTGGGATCGCAGCCGGCAGCGATCCAGCGGATTTGACACCCAACATTGTCAGGCCGACCCCGGCAGCCCGCAGATCAGGCGCTCGCGCATCATGGGCGGTGAGGCTCACCACATGCTGGGACAATCCGCGCGAACGCAGCGCGGCTGCGAGCTGAACCAGCATCGTCTCGGCCCCGCCGACGCCAAGGCCGGTAATGATGTGCAGCACATCGCTCATGTTGCGGAACTGACGACAAGGGCGAGCTGGGTAAACAATATCGTGTCGTCGTATTGCTCGTGCCACCATGGATGAATGACACCACGATAGGATTCCCGGACCACGCGCGTTGCGATCAAATCGGCCGGGACGCCACGCTGAGCAAACAATTTTTCGACATCCGGCGCGCGCAGGAGGTTAATGGCCTTGCCGCGCCGCGCCAGATAGTCGTCGCGCGGCTGGTCGTATAATCCGTCGAACGGATTGCCGGTGGGATAGTGATTGCCGAAGTCGACGAGGTGCAAAAATCGCGTTTGCGGGCTCTGGATGGCCGCCAGCTTTTCGATGGTCGCTTCGAGCGGGAACACATGCTCGAGACATGATTGCGACAGCACGATATCGGCCGCACCGGTCAGCGGCGCGGCTTCGAAGCCGCAGCGATGAATAATCATCCGCTCCCTCAGCGCCTTGCAAAACGAAGCAAAATCCATGCGCAGCCCGTAAAGCGCCGTCAGGTCGGCGTGGAAGATGCGCAAGTAGCGCTCGCTGACCGGCTCCGAAAAGAACAGACCTGCATTCCATTCCGGCTCCGCGCTTTCGAACGCGGCGGCGCCGCAAAAGACGGCGAGCGGACCGTAACCGGCCAGCGGCCCGCACCCGACCTCGACCACGCGCTTGCCGGAAAAATCGAGCGGTTCCCAAGGCCTGTGCCGGCGAACCACCGCTTCCTGGCGCAGCAGCAATTCCGCGAAGTGAATGCCGCGTCCGTGCTTGGCTGATGATAGCAATTCGTCCGCCGTCCAGGCCGGACCATTGCGCAGCACCGGCAGGCGCAGCCGCAACAGGCGCCAGGTCTCGAGCGGCGTCAGGCTGAGCAGATAGGTCAATTTGGGCATGATGGCGTGTTGTCGACGACCCGATCGATCAGGCGAGCGTAGTCCATTGCGATGCGCGGCTCCGAAAAGCGCGCGGCAACTTGCGGCGCAGCGGCGGCCAGGCGCGCGCGCCGGCCCGCATCGCCAAGGATTTGGTCGAGCGTGGCCGCCAGCGCGCCCACGTCTTCGGGCGGAACGAGAACACCGCCCTCGCCGTCACCGAGAATGTCTACCGGCCCATACGGGCAGTCGAAGGCCACGACCGGCAAGCCGCAGGCCAACGCCTCGACCATGACGTGGCCGAAGCCCTCCCAGCGGGACGGCAAGACGAAAATATCGCCATGCGCGTACCAGGCCGCCGGATCGGCGACAAAGCCGGCCATCAGCACGCGATCGGCGATACCAAGCTCGTGAGCCAGCGCATCGAGCGCGCTCCTTTCCGGACCTTCGCCGACGATGACCAACCGCGATTTGCGTCCAGCGCCTTCGCATTGGGCCAGCGCACGCAGCAGCAGGTCGAAACCTTTCTGCCGGATGAGCCGGCCGACGGCGACCAGCAGCGGCCCGTCGCCGCCAAAGGAGCCCCAGGGCGCGCCGGACTGCCACCCCGCTTGCGCAGCCTGGCGCCAGTGCTCGGTATCGACCGGGTTGTGAATGGTCACGACGCGGGCCGGATCGAGCCCATAGTCGGCGATCAATTCACGGCCGACGCCGTGCGACAACGCCACCAGCGCGTCGGCGCGGGCATAGGCCCATCGCACGGCGCAGCGCCGAAAGAACCCAAGATCATTGCGGGCGCGGTGAGGATTACTCTCTCGCAGAATCAGGCGCGGGCGGTGGCCGCCCAGCCGCGTCGCCAGCGCGGCCACAATATTGGCGTCGACCATGGTCGCGAATAGAACATCGGGACGCGCTGCGGCGAGATAGCGGCGCAACGGCAGCAGTGCGTCGCGGGTGCGCGCGCAGCCGAGATCGACGATTTCGTGTCCCCGCTCAAGCCAGTCCCGCGCCGGCCCCGAATTGCGGCCCACAACAAGGCTGGCGGCATAGCGATGCATCGGCAGGCTATTGACCAAGTTGACGATGGTCCGCTGCGCGCCGCCGGCGTCGAGATCAGACAGAAAGAATGCGACGCTAATCCGGGGCGGGGGAGCCACGCCTACGCGCCTTGCCGCCGGTTGCGGTTCATGACCCGGCCACCGTCAAGCCGCGCTCAGACAGGACGTATTTTTCGCCGGTGCGCGGGCAGACGAGATCGGCGCCGAGCACTTCGCCGGCTTTTGAGACCCACTCGATACGCCGCGCCGGATTGCCGGCCATGAGCGCATGCGGCGCGACGTCGGCGGTCACGACCGCGCCGGCGCCGATCATGGCATAGTCGCCGATCGCATGGCCGCAGAGGATTGTTGCATTGGCGCCGATGGTGGCGCCGCGGCCGACGATGGTGCGTTCGAATTCACCCTTGCGGGAGACGAAGGCGCGCGGCGTGCGCACATTGGTGAACACCGCGTTGGGGCCGATGAAAACATCGTCGGCAATCTCAACGCCGTCATAGACACAGACATTATCCTTGATCACGACGCGGTCGCCGATCGCCGCCTTGCCTTCCACGAACACATTGTGCGCGAGCCTGCAATCGCGGCCGATGCGCGCGCCCGCCAGCACGATGCAATGCTGCCACAGGCGCGTGCCCTCCCCGACGGATGCGCCTGCGGCGATCTCGGCGCTGGCGTGGGCGACATAGCCGCTCATGCGCGCACGGCCTCGATCACTGTTCGCGCCACGCGTTCCATCTGTTGCGCTGTCATCTCAGGAAAGATCGGCAGCGAGAGTACGCGCTTGGCGGCGCGGCTCGCATTCGGCAGGTCGTCCGGCGAAAGCCCGAGCTCCTGGAAGGCCGGCTGCTCGTGAACGGGGACCGGATAGTGCACGCCGGCGCCGATGCCCCGGTCATTTAAATATTGCCGCACGCGGTCGCGATCATCGACCTGGACGACATAGAGATGAAACACGTGCTCGGCGCGCGCGTCGACACTTGGCGTCTGGACGCGATTTTCGCCCGCAAGCAATTCGTCGTAGCGGGCGGCGACGGCGCGGCGCGCGGCGTTCCACTCCGCCAGATGCGGCAGCTTGGCGCGCAACACAGCGGCCTGCAACGTGTCGAGCCGCGAGTTCACGCCCTGTGTGTCGTGAAGATATTTGGTTTTGCGGCCATGATTGGCGCGCCGGTCGATGCGGTCGATCAGGCCTGCGTCCTTGCCGAACACGGCGCCGCCATCGCCCCAGGCGCCCAGGTTCTTGCCGGGATAGAAGCTGAAGCAGGCGGCCTCGCTCAACTCGCCGGGGCACACGCCGTCATGGCGCGCGCCATGCGCCTGCGCCGCGTCCTCGATGATGGCGAGGCCCTTGCGGTCGGCGAGCGCACGCAAGGCCCGCATATCGGCCATCTGGCCGTAGAGGTGCACCGGCATCAGGGCGCGCGTGGCGGACGTGATGACCGCCTCCATCGCGGCCGGCGGCGTCAGGCAGGTCGCCGGATCGATATCCGCCAACACCGGCCGATAGCCGGCATTGACGATCGCTTCGGCGGTGGCGACGAAAGTGAAACTGGTGGTGACGATCTCGCCCCTGCCGTCGCCGGGACCCAGCACTTCGACGATGGCGAGGGTGAGCGCGTCGGTGCCGTTGCCGACCAGCGCGACATGGCCGCCGCCGCAGAAGGCGGCGAACTCCTTTTCGAACGCCGCGTGCTCGCTGCCGCCGATGAAGCTTGAATCGCGCACGACGCGCGCCACCGCCGCGTCGAGCTCGTCGCGATAACGCTGATATTGGGCATTGAGATCGACCAGCGGAATTTTCTCCGCGGCCGGTGCCGTCTTGTGCGGCATCGCGTCGCTCATGTTCCGCGTCCGAGCAGGCTGCGCTGCGCGCGGAAACGCATGGTTACCGGCGCGCCCGTCGCCATCGATTCATAGATCGCCGTGACCAGTTCGAGCGATCGGCGTCCCTCCAGTCCATCGACCAGCGACGGTTTGCCGTTCAGGATCGCGTCGATGACGTGCTCGAGATAGGCGACGTGGCCGAAGCCGTAGACGGATGGCGGGTTCTGATTGAATTTTGTGAGCACTTCTTCGTCGCCTGCGATCTTCTTTTCGAATTGCCAGGTCCTGATCTGATTGGCGGCGAAGCCGCCGATCTCGACCATGCCGGTCTCGCCGAGGATCGACAGCGAACCTTCAAGATCCACGGGCCGCGCCGCCGTCGTCGCCTCGATCACGCCGAGCGCGCCATTGGCGAAATTCACGACCGCCGCGCCGGTGTCCTCGGTCTCGATATCAACCAGCGCGGTGCGGCCGCTGGCGAAAACGGATGTCGGCTCGCCGAGGAACCATTGCAGCAGATCGACGTGGTGGCTGGCCTGATTGGCAAAGACGCCGCCGTCCAGCGCCCAGGTGCCGCGCCAGTCATCCTGATCGTAATAGGGCTGGCGGCGGCACCAACGTACGCGCGTCGTGCCCATGACCAGTTTGCCGAAACGGCCGGCGTCAACTGCCTCGCGCAGCTTGCGCACCGGCAGATTGTAGCGGTTCTGCTTGACGACGAAGAGCTTGATGCCGGCAGCATCGCAAGCCGCGATCATGCGGTCGGCGCCATCGAGCGTCAGCGCCATCGGCTTTTCGACCACGATGTGCTTGCCGTAAGGCGCCAGCGCAATGGTGTCGCGCGCGTGGTGGCCGCTTTCGGTGAGCACGCAGACGACGTCGAAGCCGGCGGCCTGCTCGTCCATCATGCGGCGAGCGTCGGTGTAGGCCGGCACGGAGTGACGCGCGGCCAGCTTGTCGGCGCGGTCTTTGCGGGCGTCGCACACCGCAACCAGGCGCGCCGCCGGAATCTGGTTGGCGGCGAAGATGTCGGAATATTTTTGCGCGATGCGGCCGCAGCCGACCAACGCGAATGATAATTGTTGTTTCATTTCAATGCTTTACGATGCGCTTGCTGGTGTTGACTTGGGCTCGGGGCGGCCCACGGCGATTTTCTTGAGGCGCGCGATGTCGTCGGCGATGACGTCGTCCCATGCCTTAACGAGTTTTCCCTTAAGCGCCTGGGTTGCCCCACGTCGGCGCGCGATTTCATCCGGCGCTTGGATCAGCTCGGTCAGCGCATCGACAAGCGAATCGGGAATGCGCGCTCGGTTATAGCGCTTCGCGACATCGCCCGGGATCAGCCGGTCGGTGGCGGTGTCGAGCGGCACGTCCGGGTCGGACGTCGGCAGCACCAGACAGGCGCCGGCCGAGAGGGCTTCCAGATTGGCATTGGACAGATTGCCGTAGAGATTGACCGAAACATAAATGTCGGCGGCGGCAAGCCAGCGCGCGGCCTGCATATGGGTCTGCGAGCCCAGGAAATGGACGCGCGCCGTTTGACCCGCCTCCTGCACCAGCGATTCCATTTCAGCGCGCAGCGGACCGTCGCCGACAATCACAACATCAGCGCAATCGGGCTTTCGTCGCAGCAGTGCGATGGCGGCATTGACGAATTCAAGGCAGCCCTTCTCCGGCTCCAGGCGGGCAAGGAAAACGACGATCGGCCGCGTCCCGCCGACTTCACGACGCGCTTGCGTGATTTCTTCTTCCGTCGCGACGATTGAATCGCACCCGTTCAAGCGCACGCGCCACGGCGTCCCGGCGGCAACGAGCTTCTCCATGACGGCCGCAGGATCGCTGCCGTCCTCGGATGAAACGACTTCCGCGAAAGGCGCGCGCATGTCCCAGCGGAACAGCGGCGCGCGACCTTCGACAATCTGGCGGTGGTGCGGCACGACGCCCATCAGCCTCAGCACCACCCTGTAGCCGGCGCGCGCCAGCAAGGCGGCGGCATGAATGTTGGCGTAAGTCGCGTAGATAACGTCGGGCTTGACTTTTTTGGCTAGGGCGAGAATGCGCGTCGTGTGTTCCGCTTCAGCGAGCGCCAATTCAACACGGCGGAAACGGCCGCCGGTCAATCGGCGCCAGGGCAAGATGACCGTATCGCCGAGCGGCGCGACATCGCGCCGGACATACGAAGGAAAGCGCGCATCCGGCTCCTTGTCCGCGAACACAGTGAGCAGATCGATTTCCGGATCGCGGGCGAGACCTTCGAGCAGCCGATAGATCGCGGGCACGCCGCGCGGCTCCCAGCGACCGGCGGCAAGGCCGCTCTTCAGGCCACCGAACAGCCGCGCCAGGAACAACACCTTGGTTCGTGATTGCGTCGGCGCCCTCACCCGAGCGGCACTCCGAATTCATCGATATCGATGCCGTGACGCGCGAGATACTGCTCCGTCAACCAGGCGATATGATTGCGCGCGCCGCGACGGTCGCGCCGCACCTGCGCATAAGGCACGCAGGCGGTGCTGCAGGTCGGCTCCATCCAATATTGCAGGTACTGCCGCTCGTAGGCGTGCCAGCGTTCGCGGCCACGCGGTATGTGCAGTGCCTTGGCGGCGAGCCGCAGCGGCACCATCCAGAGCGGCCGCACGCGCTTGCGGTTGACGGGGATGCCGCGCCAGACGCCGCCCCAGTTCGCATTGTTCAACATGCGCGCGTAGAGGTTCTGGTCCACTTTCTCTTCGAGCGGAACCCTCTCCCAGAAGCGCAAATAGTCGTTGTCCCACAGCGGCAGGCGCCAGGCGTGGCCGAGGAATTCGTAGATGCGCTGGCCGGTGACGACATATTTGCACTGCCGGTCCTGGAATTCGGCATA
Source organism: uncultured Alphaproteobacteria bacterium (assembly GCA_963773115.1). Taxonomy (GTDB): domain Bacteria; phylum Pseudomonadota; class Alphaproteobacteria; order Rhizobiales; family Xanthobacteraceae; genus Pseudolabrys. The sequence goes on from CAVYZZ010000004.1 coordinate 363,099, forward strand.
TTCATAGAGCCCGTGATCGCAGGCCGGATCGTCAAGCGTGGCGCGGGCACGCTGCAACGACTGGCGCAGCAGCACGCCGATGCGGTGGCAATTCGGCGGCGTCAGCAGCGATTGCCAAAGGGTGAAGTGCTTCGCGGTCAGCGCATCGATGATGCGTTTGAAACGCTGTTCGGCATCCAGGCCGACGGGCGGCTTCTGCAAACCCGGTAGGATGTGGTTGCCGCTGATATAATCGCCCGAATTGCCGTTGATGATGACCGCGTCGTCGGGAATGGCACCGCTCTGTTTCAACTGCATCAGCGGCGCCATGTCTTGCACGAAGGGCGTAGAGGCGCCGCTGTCGGCGAATGCGAGATAGTTCTTGTAGTCGTCGCTGGCGAAGAAGGCGCACTGGTCGGCGATGGTCGCGGGAACGAAGTGCCACGGATAACCGAGCTTTGCGGCGATCGCCCGCGCGGCCTTGACCTCGAAATTGCCGACACCGCCATAGCTGAAGCAGACGACGTCTTTATAGCCGAGGTGGTGCGCAACGCTGGCGATGAGCCGTGAATCGCGGCCCGCGCTGAGCGGTATTGCCAGCGGGCGGCCGTCGAGCGAGGCGAGCGTACGCTCCATGATCGCTAGCGTGGTTTCGGCCAGTTCCTTTTCAAGCGCCTCGGGCGATTCGGTGTGCACCTGCCACGGCCGATACGCGTGATAGCGGTGGCGGGCGCCCTTCCCGTCGGCGCTGATGAAAAACAGCTCCCCCGGCGCCAACAGTTCGATGCCGCGATAAAGCGCGGCGTGATCGATGGTGTAGCCGGCCATCGCAATAGAAATTGTCGCGTCGGGATCATGGTCGCGCGCGCCGAGCCCCGCGGCCCGGCGCAAGCGCTCCGGCTGGGAGTCGATGGTCCAGGTGCCGCCGATGCGGCACGCCGCCAAGGGAATGCTGCGGATCCAATCGACCGCCGCCATGGCCCAGCCGGTACCGGTGGCAACGAAAGCAAAATGACCATCGATCTTGCGCAACCAGCCGCCGATTTGCGCATAGTTCGGCGCGGCTTCGGATGCCAGCCGCGCCGCGATACCCGCGCCATCGAGCCCGTGAATCCAGCCGTTAAACCAGACGGTAACCTCGCCGCTCCCATAGCGCTTCCACCCGAACGCCTCGTCGATGGCGACGTCACAGAGGCGCGGCACGGCCATGGTGGTGTCATGCATGGTCAGGCGGCCTGATAAGCGGGTTCTTTTGCCGGCGTGGCGTTGCCGCGCTCGCTCAGGCTGCGCAGCCACATCTCTACGTTCACCAGCGTCCACATCGATGGCAGGTCCTTGCGCTCGCCACGGCGGTAGCGCGTCACCACCTGGTCGAGCGCACCGGTTTTCGCATAGCCGCGCAAGCGGCCATCCGGCGCGGTGAGAACATCGAGATAGCGTCCCAGCCCACGCGCGTCGCCGAGCCATTGATCATACGGCAGCAAGAGTCCGATCTTGCGCCGATGGATAACGTCGCGGTCGAGATATTTTTCGGCAATGCGTTTGAGCAGCGGTTTGGTATCGCCGCCGGGCGCGCGCACGTCGCGCGGCAGACGATTGACCATCTTCGCCAGCGGCAGATGAACGAAAGGGACGCGCGCCTCGACCGAGGCGGCCATCGACATCCTGTCTTGCCGCACCAAGAGCGATTCCAGATAGCCGATCTGGTCGGACGCAAAGAGCCGGTCGCGGAAATCGGAGAAACGCGCGCTCGCCGCCTCCCGCGCACCCGGCTGCGGGATGAGATCGGGGAATAGGCGGTGCATCCTGGGAAAGTCGTGATAGATCGACGAATAAACAGCAGTGTCGAAGCCGGCATATTTACGCACGCCGAGGAACGGCCACACCGGTGGCAACAGCGCAGGCGGCAACCAGCGTGAGATGCGGTTCTGCCAGGCGAGTCTGCGCCAGTTGCCATAGCGCAGATAGCCGCCGAACATCTCGTCCGCGCCCTCGCCGGTCAGCACCACTTTCGAGGTCGAGCGCAACTGCTCGCAGAGCAGCATCAGCGTCACGCAGCCGCCATGTGGTACCGGGCCTTCCATATGGCGAACCGCGCGCGGCAGCGCGTCGGCGAAGGCGCGGCCATCGACCGCGACTTCGTGATGGTCGAGGCCATAGCGCTCAACCACCAGCTTGCGGTATTTGCCCTCGTCGTAGGGGTGGTCGCCGAGGCTGACGGCAAAGGACGCGACGCGCCGGCCGGCGGCCTGGCTTGCCAGCGCCGCCACCAGGCTGGAGTCGACGCCGCCCGACAGTTGCAGGGTGTAGCCGACGTCGCTCATCAAGTGGGCGCGGACCGATACTTCGAGCCCGTTTTCTGTCTGCGCCTCGGCCGCTTGCGCGCTCATGGTTTCATCGGGCGTCAGCGTCGCCAGCACATCGCAGAAACGCCGCCGCCTGAGCGGGCCGCCGTCGAGCGGGATGGTCAGCATGGTGCCGCCGGGCAATCGCTCGATGCCCTTGATATTGCTGAGAGATCCGGCTGCCCAGTTGAAGGTCAAAAGTTCCGCCAGCGCCGCCTCGTCGACGCGCGGCGCGGCCAGCCGGGTGAGCGGCCGCATCTCGCTCGCCAGCGCGACGCGGCCGCCCTGCTCGCACAGATAAAGCGGCTTGATGCCGAAAGGATCGCGCGCGGCGATGGCGACGCCCTCGCGCCGGTCGATCAGGACGAAGGCATACATGCCCTCGAGGCGGTCAAGGAGGCGCTGCGCGCCCCAGTGCAGATAGGCTTGCAGAATGACTTCGGTGTCGCTGCCGGTGCGGAAGCGCGCACCGTTCGCTGCAAGCTCATCACGCAAGGAACGAAAGTTGTAGATCTCTCCGTTGAAGACCAAAGTGCAGCGGCCGCTCTCGTCGGTCATCGGCTGGTCGGCGCCATGTCCTGGATCCATGATGGCAAGGCGCCGGAACACCAGCGCCCAGCCAGAACTCGGCAACACGCCCGCCCGAGTCGGGCCCACGATGAAACAGGTCCTGCTCGACGCCGGCGAGCATGTCGTCCGGGAACGTCCGTCCCGGCTCGAAGAAGGCGGCCAAACCGCACATCGTCTAATGCGCTCCCGCCAGCAGCCGGCGCAGCGGCATATTGTCGACCGGCGTCGTGTCATCGAGCACGGCGTCCCGCAGTCTTTCGAATGGCAGAATCGGCCGGTTACATTTGTCGTAGTCGACATCGATGACTCGGGCCCGCTGCCGAAATAGTTCCGCGATCGCCGGGGTCAGTTCACCGCTCCCAATATCCAGAAAAACGATGCGCGCACCCGTGCAGACGGCCTGCCAGAGCGTCGTTGTCGACGGCGAGTCGAACACGAAGACGTCGGCCAGCCTGAGTTCGGCATCAAAATTTCCGCGCGTGGTTGCGGCGACCGTCTCAAGCGGGTGCGGGCGGCCCTTCAAGACCCCTTCCGGGTGAGGTTGACAGACGAGACCGACAGGCAGCCGCTTCAACGCTTCGGCGACGCGCATTTGCCAATCGAGCTGCAGCGGGTCCGGAAGCTGTGCTGGAATGAGTTGCCGAAATCCAAGAATGTGAGTCGGTGCATAGACCACACGCAGCCTGTGAGAGGCCGGCTTGTCGCGCCGCCCGGGCGGGACGCGGGCAAACACGGGATCGCCGCCCATGCCGCGGATTTGTGGATGTGAACGCCACGTGATCAAATCGCGGTCGCTATATAGCTCCGTCAAACGGGCAACACCCGAGGTCGACACGACAAACTCGGAGCAAACGGAAAATTCGATGACCGTATCGATCTCGCGCCGCTCGACAAAGCCGCGCGGCTTGCCATGATCGAAACGCACAACCGTTCCGCCACGCCGCAGCACTTCGAGGCCAATGGCCCGCGAAGCGTGGACGCCGCCGGAGCCGGCCCAGATTTCGTTGGGCAGCGCCACTTGCCGCAGCGCCGCCATATCCCGCGCCGCCTTGCGAACCTGGACCGAAGTGACGGCCTGCAGAAGGTCGCGCGCGCGTGCGCGATAAGGGTCATCGGCGATAACAGTCCCTAGCAGCGCGTCCGCGAAATCGGATACCATGCCATCAAAATCTGGCGTAGCTGCGCTGTTTCGGCGTGCGGTATCAAGGATGATCTCCGGATACTGAAATCCGACCGCCCGCTTCTCCTGCGCCGCGGCCGCGCGCAGAAGCTCATTATGTCCGACCGCGAGGACGTCAGAGCGCACGACGGAGCGAAGCAGCCGCCCCACTCCGCTCCAGCTATGAATGCGCGCGATACGCCGTGCCAGCGCCAGACGGACCTTCACCGGGAGCAGAATGAGTTCCTCACGACCCGCCGGCAACTCCTTACCGGTTTGCAGGTAACCAAATTCCGGCGCGACGCCGACAAGCCGCATTCCGCCCAAGGCTGCACGATTTACCGCCAGGGCCGCCAGCACGATAGCGCGCGCATAGGCAAGGACCGTGGGGAGCGCCAGCAATGCCGTGTCCCGCGCCGCTGCATCCTGGATGCGCCCGACAAAGATAAGCGTATCTCGCGTCTGCTCCCGGCTGATCCGCTGCGCTTCAAGCAGGCTGACCGGCCATATCAGGCGATCCCGCCAATCGGGCTGCGCCAAGGCAGCGTCGATATCCGCGGGAACGTCCGCGACAAGAACGGCGGATTTGCTAGCGAAGCCCATGATATCGATGCGGGACGATGTGTGCGTTGATCGCCAGAAGGTCGCTGCGCGTCTCGAACAGCCTGCACAAATCCGCATCCCCGAAGTCCGGCTTCTGCGGGTAAAGGGCTTCGTATACCGCCGATGCGAGGCGATAATCGTCCTCGGTGTCGACGACCAGACGCCAGTGCCGGCGGTTCGGCCGCGCGTCGACCAGCACCGCCGGATATACTTGCGGCCGCCGCCAGATATACGGCGTAACGTGCTCGCGCTCATAGGGGTCTGCGCTGCGGGTTTCTGCCTCGAACAGCGCTGTCGCGCTAATCACCTCGGTGTCGAAGCCCATCGGGAATCCGAACTCGAATGCGGTGCGCGCATAGCGGATGCCGGAGCCGTAGGTGGCAGAATATGCTGCCAGGACGCCCGCGCTTACCGAGGGGTCGATGAGCGGACAGTCTGATGTTATCCGCATCACCGTTCCGGCCGCATGTTTCCTTGCGGCCTTCGCCGTACGCGCGAGCACGTCGGCTTCCGGTCCGCGCTCAACAGCCACGTCGAGCCCATCGAGCGCGGCAATAACTGCGTCGTGTTGCGTACCTTCGGCAAGGGCGATCACAACGTGGTCGACCCCATCGATCCGTCCAACCCGCTCGACCATGCGGCGGATAAGCGGCGCACCGGCAAGCGGCCTGATAACCTTCCCCGGCAGGCGCGTGGATGTCATGCGGGCCTGAACCACAGCAATGACCGGGCCCGGAGCCTCACTTGTCACCATCAATGCCGACACCGTTCGAGAAGGCCCTGCTTCTCCGCCACCATTGCGACCTGCCAAAGCTGCTCGACCGGCAGCCCGCTGCGGTCAGCCATCGCCAGAATATCGTGACTGCCGTCAGCAAGATTCAGCAGCCACATTAGCGCGTTGGCGCTGCGGCTCTCATCAACCGCGCCCAGAGTGGGATAAAGTCCGCGACGTCCCAATTGCGGTTCGCCATAGGGAAACAGATTGCGAAATGTCACGTTGCAATCAAGCGCGCGACACATCTCCTCGTAGGTATCGATGCTCCGCTGCAAAGCGGCAAAACTGATCAGAGATTTGTTGTCGAGCGAAGTGTGGTATTGTGGATATTCCGCATAAACACCGCGCATCAAAGAACCGACCGGCAGATTGAACCCCGGAGAACAATATTGGCGCTCGTCGCTGCCGCGCGGTACGTAATCGCGGAACTCATAATCAATTCCAGAATGACGAAGCACGTGCGATGCCGCACGATCGGCAAGGCTGTCGCCGCGGCGCGAACGCTTATAGGTAAACGGAGCGTCTAGCCCGACGCAAGTGACGACATAGCCCGCAAGCAGCTTTTCGCGCAGCTCGCCCCCGCGCATCTTGAGATAAGCGATTGCGCCGATCGTCTCGGGCAAGAATACGAACCGGTAGGTTAGGCGCCGCTCCCGCCATGCAGCGATGCGCCGGTGCAGAAAAGCGGTCGCCAGCGGTCCGGAGAGTTCGTTGTTGGCCAGCGAAGGATGGCACGTATAGGCAGACAGCAGTACCTCACCAAGTTCCTCGCCCGGCAACACCGCTTCAGAAATCGTCAACGAGCCGTCAAAATGATCTGCGTCAATGACTACGTCGTAATCGCCATCGGGCAACGAACGCCGCTCATGTTCGGTGACGCAAAAACCCCAGCGTGGCTCATAATAGCTCGTGACGTAGGGGATGGCGTCGGGCAGATCCGGACGACTGTACAGGTGCGCATCGAGCTCCTTGCGCGAGACCATCCCCCGAAATCCCACGGAATAGTTCAGTAACCGCAGATTATTTTCCGCAATATCGAACCTGCGGCGGCCATCCGGACCGACCACGTAGGCCTCTCGCACCGCCCATTCCTTGGGCACGGTCCAATCGAACACCGCCGTGCCGGAGGGCACTTCGATGCGCCGCAAAGGGACCAGTTCACCGAGGATATCGTGGGTCTGGCGGACACCCTGTCCAGATATAGAACGCAATAGCGGCCACAGGCGATCGAAATGACTTTCGATGTCGCTCAGGCTTTCGCGGGGACCAATGGTCTGTTTGTGCGCGCTCATCGCATGAAAACGAGTTGGTTGCGGCTCATCTAGGATTGACCGCGTCCCAGGACAGCGGCGAGCCGCGCTCGAGATCTTGCTTGGCCGTCCGTCCGAGAACCTCGCCAAGGTGTTTGGGCGGCAATCCGTAGCCTGGTCTAATCGAACGCACGTTGCGTGACGTGAATGGCTCGCCAACGGCAATCTTCTCAACCACATACAGCGAGCGCCGAAATACCGCCTGCCCAGCTTCCGAAGACGGCCGTTCGAGGCGGCCGTGGCCCCGGGCCACGTAAGCCTCGCGACAATCCGCAATCATGGTCTTCAGTTCGTGCGGCTCGAGCGAGAACGCGGAATCGGGACCGCCATCGGCGCGCGCGAGCGTGAGATGCTTCTCGATGATCGAAGCGCCAAGCGCGACCGCGGCGACCGAGATGGCGGTGCCGACTGTGTGATCGGAAAAGCCGACCACCGTCCCGAATGTGTCAGCAAGCTGCGGCAACGCCCGCAGATTGCAGTCGTCCGGCTTTGTCGGATAGGTGCTAATGCAGTGAAGGATTGCGGGATCCTTGCCTCCTGCCTTGCGGGCAGCAGCGATGGCTTCACTGATCTCCGCCTCGCTGGCAAGTCCCGTCGAGATCACGAGCGGCTTCCCGGTCGCGGCGGCCCGTTCGATCAGCGGCAGGTCAATCGCTTCGAACGAGGCGATCTTGTAGGCAGGACAACCAAGGTCCTCGAGAAAGCCGATAGCTGTCGCGTCGAACGGGCTGCTAAATACGGTGATGCCGACCTCGTGCGACTTGGTGAAGATCGCTTGCTGCCAATCCCACGGCGTGTGCGCTTCCTGATAAAGGTCATAAAGTGTGCGTCCTTCCCAGAGCCCCTTCCCGACCCGGAAGCCCGGGCCATCATAATCGATGGTGATCGTGTCAGCGGTGTAGGTCTGAAGCTTGACCGCATCGGCGCCGGCATCCTTGGCGATCGCGACGATGTCCAAAGCGCGCTGTAGATTGCCGTTATGGTTGCCGGACATCTCCGCAACAATATAGGGCGGATGGTCCGGTCCGATTTTGCGTCCATTGATGGTGATCGATGCCGTCATGGTCGTGATCCAAACGCCGAGGCTTCGGAGGAATTCACGTAAAGAGCGGGTCCACGTTCGCGGTAGCCGGCACCGCGGAAGAGCGCGTGCGACGCGATGTTGCTGGCAAGCACTTCGGCGTGCAACTCGCCGGACGGATAAAACCGGCGTGCCAATTCGAGTGCCGCGCTTGCGATTCCACGACGGTATTGCCCGGGCGCCGTCAGGATCGAAACCTTATGAATACCCACCTCAAGCAAATCAAGCCGCAGCATGCCCGCAGGTTCGCCGTCCTGCATAACGATGAGTAGGACCCGCGTCAAATCCGCCATCGTCTCCGCAAACCAGCGCGCATGTTCAACCGCCTTCGGTGCTTGCGGGTTGTGCGCAAAGCGCCGCGTCAACGGGTGCTGCTGCCATTCGAGCAAAATGTCGCGATCGGAAGTTTCTGCGACGTGCAGATTAACCATGCTGCCATTGCGCGCCAGCACCGAACCGGCGAGCGCGGCGAGCACGCGTATAGCCCCGCGGCCGTCACACAAGCGAGCTGCCGCATCTGACATCTTCGCGCGCGCACTCGCATCCGCGCAAATGCGCGCGAGGGCTTCTGCCACATGCGACGGAGTCAGCAATCCGGCCGTCGCAATCAATTGCGAGGCTCCCGCGGCAACCAACGCGTCGGCAATATCTTGCTGATTGTCCGCGGCAAGGATGATCAGGGCCGGCAGTCCAAGGCAGCAGCGCTCGAAGCTCGAGGTTCCGGCGCCTCCGATGGCGATGTCGGCGGCGCTCATCAGCGCGGCCATGTCCGCCGTATCGATGTGCAGCCGGGCGCCAAGGGACTGAACGCGTTCCCGTACGGATGCCAAATGAGGTGCTGCAGAACCAAGCACGACATCGATGTCGAGTGGCAGACCGCTTTGCGCAATCCCCTCGAGGACGATGCCGGTCATATTGCTCGAATCGGTCATCCCGATGCTCACCAGCACCCTGCCTGCCGAAATAGTCTCAATTCGACGCGCCAAGGCGGTCGGCCGCGCGGCTGCGAAACGTGGATGCAGGATTGCATATTGGGGCCCTACAAGCTGTATGCATGAAGGCGGAACGATGCTCGTGTAATCGCTTGGCCGCCGAGCAGGCGTTGCATCGAGCAGATAATCGCAATCGTGCGCGCGCGTCGGACGGTCTTCGAACGCGAGGATGCGGTTGGCAAAAGTACGGCATTGCGTTTCGTATTCACGCGGCCGTGCGTAGTGATCAACAACGAAGAGATCGCAGGCCTCGCCACGGCCGGCAAGCTCCGACGCCTCGCCGTCGACCGGGCCATCAAGGGGCATCAGTCGGTGCGACGAGCGCGCAAGTAGCGGCACAGTCGCAAGCGTCGGCTCGCGGAACACGAAGGCGCAGTGCCAACCTGCATCAGAAAGCCATTCTGCGAGCGCAAGACACCGCTGCACATGGCCGCCGCCGATGGTGGGATCGGCATCTGCACGGAACAAGCAGAGGGGGGGCATCTCGTCGCCGCGGCTCAACCGGTATATGACAAGGTTAGATCGAGGGCCCGCTACACTTGCCGCACGATTGATGTCAGACCATCGACGACGCGCTCCACGTCCTCATCCTTCATCGCCGGAAAGAGTGGGAGCGAAAGCTGTCGCTGGTAATAGGCGTCCGCACCCGGCAGATCGAGAGCGCCGTAGCGCTGCCGGTAATAAGGCTGCCGGTGCACCGGAATGTAATGGACCTGCGTTCCGATGCCCTTCTCACGCAGCTTTTGCATCACCTTGGAGCGCTCGATTTTGAGCGCGCCGAAATCGATAAGGACCGAGTATAGATGCCAGGCCGGCGCGCATTTGCCGACCCTCGGCACTGGGCGGACGACCGGGGCGAGATCCTTCAGCAAAGCGTCATACCGCTCAGCCAGCGCTAGGCGCCGAGCAACGAAATGGTCGAGCTTTCCGAACTGGCTCAGGCCCAAAGCGCAGTGGATATCGCTGGCGCGGTAATTGAGTTCCCGGCTCCTTCATCTCATGGTACCAGGGATTGAGCTTGCCGTGGGAGTCGAAGCCCGCGGCGACATCTATTATGTCATTTGGTTCCCGCGAGATTCCGTGGTTGCGAAGCCGCCGCAGCCGCGCGGCAAGCGCGTCATCGTTGGTCGTGATCGCGCCTCCCTCGCCCTGCGTGACGGTTTTGATCGCGTGAAAGGAAAACGCCGTCATCGACGAATGATGGCAGCGACCGACGGGGACCGCGAGACCGGCGGCGTCCTCGACGCTCGTGCCGATGGCGTGCGCAGCGTCCTCAACGACAGCCGATCCGCAGGCTCGCGCTATATCGCCGAGCCGCGCCACATCAGCCGTCTGGCCATTGATATGTACCGGGAATACGGCCCGCAGCTTTCCACCGCTTCTACTCTTCAAAGCACGCTCCAGGTCGCCCGGCTGCATCAGCCCCGTTTCCGGATCGACGTCAGCGAAGATTATTTCCGCACCGGTCAGACGCGCAGCGTTGGCCGTCGCCATGAACGTCATCGACGGGACAACCGTCGTATCGCCAGCTCCCAGGCCCAACGCCATCGCCGCCAAATGCAGCGCGGCGGTCCCACTACTGCATGCAATCGCGTATTTCGCCCCCACACGCGCACCGAGAGCGGTCTCGAACTTCTCGACGACGGGCCCTGTTGTCAAATAATCGCTGCGCAAGACCGCGACGACGGCAGCTACGTCGTCGTCGTCAATATATTGGCGCCCGTAAGGCAGGATCATCGAACAGTATCCGGAAACACTTGCGTCAGCAGAGAGCGAATCTCGGCCACGCTAAGGAACTCAGGATTGATGTCACTTCCGTAGCGGAAACTCTCCGGCACACGCGGAAATTCCTCCGCATTGTAACTTTGGCGAAGCCAACCGGGACCGAACGCGGGTTCGATCACATAATGATCTTTCATCTCGATCGTCGTGCGCGCATCATCTTCCGTGATCATCAACTCGTGCAATTTTTCACCTGGGCGAATTCCGACGATGCGATGGGGCATCTCGGGCGCCATTGCGCGCGCGAGATCGACGATCCGGAAGCTCGGTATCATCGGAACAAAGATCTCTCCTCCCCGCATCCTATCGAGCGCCGAGAGCACGAAATCAACGCCTTGCTGGAGACTGATAACAAAACGGGTCATGCGTGCGTCAGTAATCGGTAAATCTGGCGCGCCGGCCCGGATGAGCTTTTCGAAAAGCGGCACCACGCTGCCGCGCGAGGCTATCACGTTCCCGTAACGGACCACCGAGAACTGCATGCGCTTCGACCCCGACAGATTGTTCGCCGCGACAAATATCTTGTCGGAAGCAAGCTTGCTTGCTCCATAAAGATTTATGGGGCTTGCCGCCTTGTCAGTCGAAAGCGCGATAACCTTCTTAACGTCGCTGCGCAGAACCATGCGCACGATATTTTCAGCGCCATGGACATTCGTGTTAATGCATTCGAATGGATTATATTCGGCAGTCGGAACCTGTTTGAGCGCGGCAGCGTGAATGACATAATCGACGTCACGCAACGCCATTTCCAGCCGTCCAGCGTCGCGCACGTCGCCGATGAAATAGCGCAGGCAGCTGTGCTGCGCCAGTTGGAATTCCTGCGCCATATCATATTGCTTAAGCTCGTCGCGCGAAAAGACGATGAGCCGGCGCAGCTTGTAGCGGGACAGCAGGGTCTTCACCATCTGGCGGCCGAACGACCCGGTGCCACCGGTGATCAAAATCGAGGCGTTATCGAGATTGATATCCTCACGGGCAAAATTCGTCGCTTGATAACTCAAGATCTGGCCCTCAACAACTTACAAGACTCGACTGTTTCCAAGCAACGCGGACCTGCTTGCAATATACATTTGCGTACCATCAGGCGACGCGATCCACCAAGGCGGCTGGGCGACCACTCGCATCTCACCAAACTGCATGAAAATGATATCAAGCACTCTTTCTAATCCAGTGGCTGCGCGAATAGCATCTTAGTTGTTGATCTGCTCTGCGCCCGATAAGCATTAGCATACCAGCCGCCTGCTCCCATTAACTCATCATGGTTGCCGCTCGCTTCCAGTCGCCCTTCCTTCAGAACCACGATGTGATCCGCATCGGCAATTGTGGAAAGACGGTGCGCAATCACGACAACAGTGAAGCGAGTTTCCGCTCGCAACGTTCGCAGCACCTCTCGGAACGCTAGTTCAGCTTCAGCATCAAGGGCACTAGTTGGCTCATCAAGAATCAAGATCGGCGCTTGGCGCACCATCGCCCGCGCAATGTCGAGCCGTTGCCGTTGCCCGCCAGAAAGACGGAGTCCGTCCGTTCCTATTAGCGTATCGAAACCCTGCGGTAGCCAGTCTATAAATGTAAGCGCTCCCGCTAGCCGGGCTGCCTCACGCACTTCTTCATCCGTAGCATCTTCTTTTCCATACCGTATGTGCTCCGCCACTGTCACATTGAAAATCTGCGGCTGCTGCGGAACGTAAGCCATGCGTTCGCGCAAGCTTGTCAGCGAAAACTCAGCAATTGATATGCCATCGAAAAGAATCTGGCCGGCGGATGGGTCACGCAGGCGCGGCAGCAAATCCACGAACGTCGACTTCCCTGCACCAGAAGGGCCGACCAACGCCGATATACGATGCGCAGGAACAGTGACGCTGATATTAAAAAGAGCCGGCGCGCCACTGCCGGGATAGGTGAACGAGACATTCTTGTATGTAATGCTAGCGTCCAAACGCTCAAAAACTTTACCTCCGCCCGGCGGCTCACGCACATTAGCCATTTCTTCCAATCGCCGATTGATCTTGTCAACCGCCGCCCAATTACCAGCAATTTTGTTGTAGTCGCTGATAGCATTTTTTACGAGCGGCATTAAACAAATCAGAATAATGACGAAAAGCCCCAGCTTTGCAAAACTCAATCCGAAGAATTCATTACCAAAGTAGAGTACAAGATAACCGAAACCGATCACGGCTGGTTCCGGCAGAAGTGAAGCGCGCGCGCCGATTATGCTTTGATGCACCTGCTCATTCATTTGCCGCCGGTTTAGAGCGACGAAGGCGGAGCTCTCAGCCTTCTCGGTCCCCGAAAGTCGGATAAGTCGGGCTCGCTGCATCCGCTCCACAAGAAAAGCCGTCAACTCTGAATTCGCCGCCGTTATCGCCGCGCCCGTCCGACGAACTCCGACCATTAAGCCACGCCCGAGGAAACTTAACAGCGCGAAAAGACCTATACAGATTGACGTCATCGCGGGCGCCAAAACAAACAAGCCTCCGACGTAAATCAGCATTTGAACTGCAATACCGATTGTTCCCACCAGCGCAAACAGCGACCCGTTGGCGCGCGCGAGCTCTGTCGTGAGATCATTGGCGAGATCACCAACCCGAATTTCATGCTGAGTCGCAGTGCGCGCTCTCAGAAAGTCGCTAAATATTTTTTTGCGGATCCCGGCGGCGATACTGCGTTTCGTGACGCTTTCGTAAATGACTTTCACATAACTGAAAAATTGACGCAGCAGCAAAGTGCCGAAACTGATCCCAAGTAGCACGCCCAGCGTCACCGGGATTCCGATATGACCTGCGATCTGCCGAATAATATCCCAATGCCGCCCTGCTGGTTCCAAAGTGCCCGTCGCGTTCCCGGCACGCAACAGCTCGATGATCGGCAAGAAAAGAGCAATCCCAACCGCCTCGAAGCCAATTGCAACAATATCCAGGGCGATAAGAGTGGCAATAGTACGCGCAGAAAAATGCAGGCGCCGCGCAACTACAAGTCCTTCACGAAGGCGATCAAGAAGCCTTCCGAATGCCCAAGCCCGCTGAACGAATTGCGTCATCGTGTAGTTTTCACCATCACTTTTTGGATCGCGCTTTGAATACGCTATTCGCGAGCGGTTAATGCGTTTGCGTCTTTCAGCGCCCGGCGAGGCTCGCTCACGTTTTTTCCGCACTAACCACGAGATCGCGAATCGATCCGCTTTCTCGCTAACACGCTCTCCGCTTTTACGCTTCCGTTTGAAACGTCCGATTTATAGAATTTTCGAATAGCTTCTATCACGCAGTCGACGTGCTGCTCATCAAGCTCTGGATAGAGTGGCAGCGTCAGAACTCGAGCTTGTAGCCAATTTGTTCGAGCTAAGGTTCCGTGCATCCGAATGAATTGTTTATAGGACTCCTGCTTATGAACAGGCGCCCGATAATGAACGCCTGTTTCTATACCAGCGGCAGCCAAATGGGACCTCAGAGCGTCCCGCTGTTCGCACTGAATAACATATAGGTGAAAAACATGTTTCGTATTTGGTCGCGTTTGCGGTAGGATTATGGGGATATCCTGCAATCCTTCTTCATAACGCCGCGCAAGTTCGTTTCGTCTGGCATTGTCTGCATCCAACGAGGGCAGTTTTGCAGCCAGGATCGCAGCTTGAAGCGAATCAAGACGCGAGTTAAAGCCAACGCAATGTGGATGCCGCTCCGCATCCCACCCGTATTGTCGGAGTTGTCGTAATTTATCGGCGATATCCTTGCTATTCGTGACAACCATTCCGCCATCACCGATCGCACCTAGGTTCTTAGTTGGGTAGAAACTGAAGCAGCCAACGTCGCCGAAGCCGCCTACCCGCTTGCCTGCAAAAAATCCGCCCGTCGACTGTGCGCAGTCCTCGATTATTGCCAAATTATGCTTATTTGCGAAATCGCCTATCGCGTCTAACTGAGCTGACTGTCCATAAATATGGACAGGAATTATCGCTCTGGTGTTGATGGTTATTGCGCCTTCGAGCGCTGCAACATCCAGTGTATAAAATATCGGATCGATATCAACCAATACCGGAGTAGCTCCGGCAGCCAAAACCGCCGCCGCAGTCGCAATCGCTGTATGTGAAACGGTGATCACCTCGCACGCCGATCCTATCCCAAGTGCTTTAAGGGAGAGAAACAGAGCATCTGTTCCACTGCCCACCCCCACTCCATATTTACACCCGCAATAGTCTGCAAAAAATCGCTCGAAAGTGTCGACTTCACCGCCAAGAATGTACGTCCCGCTAACGAGGACACGTGCAATCGCCGCATCAAGCTCACGTTTGTATTTTATATATTGCGCTCCGGGTGAGGCTACGGAAATCACGGCTGGATCTCGACTTTAGGAACGTAAACAATCCATCGACCACCGGATTGAGTAAATTTCGTCTCTTTTTCACGTATTTCTGCCGCATGGTTCCAGGCAAACAGCAGTGCGTAGTCTGGATAGGCCGCCAAAAACGCCTCGTAAGATCTGACCGGAATATGTGCCCCTGGAGACAATTTTGCTTGTTTGATCGGCGTTGTGTCAGAAATATACTCGATATGCTCTCTTGTGATCCCGCAATAATTGATCGTTGTTGTGCTTTTCGATGTCGCGCCGTACCCGACAACGCGCTTTCCTTTTCTTTTCACCTCTTCAAGAGTGTCCAGCAAGTTACGTCGCGATGCTTCACAATTCATTTTGAATTTTGAAAATGTTTCAATCCGATCCAGACCCTGCGCCTTCTCTGCAGCAAGCAATTGCGCAACGTTTAAAGAAATACGATGTCTGCCAGTGCGAGCAAAAACGTAACGCATCGACCCGCCATGCGTCGGCTGCGGAACTGCATCTATTAATTCCAAACCATGGCGCACAAAGGCGTTGGATACTGAGATTCCTGAGAAAATAAAAACATGCTCGTCGTAAATCTGATCGTATGACGTTTTAGTGATCATATCCCCAAGGTAGGGGTCCTCGAATACAAAGATACCATCTGGCTTGAGCAACTGCGCAATCCCTTCCGCAACAGATTGAAGGTCAGCGATATGGCACATGACGTTGGCCGCAAGAATTACATCTGCGAGCTCATAATCGCGCGCGACCTTATCAGCAAGAGCAGCGTCAAAGAACGCCTCCAAGGTCTCAATACCATACTTGCTTGCTGCTTGTGCAACATTGGCCGACGGCTCAATGCCGAGGTGACGAATCCGCCGCTTCTTAAAATGTCGCAACATGATCCCATCGTTGCTCCCGAGTTCGACGACAAAAGGATCATTACGGGTAGCCAAATACGTATCCGCCACCGAGTTTGCGAAGCCTTCGAAATGCGATTGCATATAGCGGGATGTGCTAGAGAAAAACGCATAGTTTTCATGGAACATTTTCTGCGGAGCGGGCTGTTCGATCAGCTGAAACATGCCGCAGATCCCACAATGGCAGGGCGCCAGCTCAAAGAAATATTCATTTTCGATCATGTCAGCGGTAAGAAAGCCGTTGGCAATCGGCATTCGGCCAAAGCTCATGAACGGTTCGATCGACGAACCACAAACCCGGCAAGCTCTCACGCGCAGTGATGTTGACATATTGGATACCAGGAACTGGAACAGATCAGGCGCATACATTTCACCATTGGAAGGAAATGCAGCTGCTTTTAATGGTGGTTCGCTTGCCGCAATAACGAAATTGTCTCACCAATCGCCCGCCGTAAATCGCCCGTGAATTCAAAACCGTGCTGTTCGATCCGTTGCCGCGATACCTCAAATGATAGTTGGTTCATAATAGGGCTTGTCACAAAACTGACCTGCAAATCCGGCACTTCGCATTTTATTATTTCGACGATCGCTCGCACTGTCGCATTCGCCGTCACTAAATTATAAACCCTTCCATCGAAAAGATCCTTCTCGATAATAAACAATAATGCTTTGCTTGCGTCATCAATATCCAGATAGGGGCGTTTTTGCTCGTATGCAGTCTTCCAAATTGTTAGCGGTTGACCCATCACTGCCTGCCAGCAGAATTTGTTGACCGCAGTATGAAACCAAATCCCGTGTGATATCCCGAAAATTGTTCCAAATCGACAGCAAATTGCACGAAGACCATCTTTTTCGGTAATATCTTTTATAAGTTCCTCTTCCTTCAGTTTCGTCACAGCATAGGGACTTTGAGGCTTTAGCTCTTCGCGCGGACAATCTTCCGCTACGATTTTCTTTTGCGTTCCATAAACACTTGTTGATGAAACCGCGATCAGCCGAGCACCTGTTTTAACGCAAGCTTCTGCTACCCGACTAGTGGCTTCAAAGTTATTCGATTCTACTTCGGCCGCTCGTTCAAAACTGCTTGCTGCATCGGTAATTGCGGCCAAATGAATAACCGCGTGAGCACCATCACAAATAGGGCGCAAGTCGATAAATCTGATGTCAGCTTCAATAAAACGATAGCGTCCGATCGCGGGAAGATTAAACAACGACGGATATCGCTGCGTCATCATGTTATCCAACATAACGATGTCCATTCCCGAAAAATAACTGGGTAATTTTCGGATGAGATGGGAGCCGATGTGGCCCAAGGCACCGGTCACGACGATCTTCACTAACTCAATCTCATTGGCTGGTATTTCTCCAAGCTAGAAAATCGGCATAATCTCTGATGTAGTCATTTTCGTCGTATAGCCTGTCGCAAAGGACATCAAGAATAGTATGGTCGCCCAAAAATCGTTCGCTTGCCCAAATTCCAGGTGGCACAAGTAGCCCTAAGTTGAAGCGATCAAGCATAAATTGTTTTTGTTTCTTTCCATCATCACATATAACTTCGACTACGCCGGCTTGGCAGATCATAAATTGCGCGCAATGCTTATGTGCGTGCTGACCGCGTATCACTCCGCCAGTGGCTCGGATTGTAAACGACCGCATGATCTTAAACGGTACATCCTTCCCTACCTCAACGACGGTCAATTCACCCTCGCGACTGATGTGCCGAACCAACGGCTTGAGGACGACGCCACTCAATGACGGCATTTCGGAATACCTAAGCCACGCAAGCGAAGCGTCATTGAGAATTCAAAATCCGTGGCGCGCCAGCCCAATTAGTTTTTATGAGCTCGACGTTGAAGTGCATGCGGGCAATTGCTCCGGCTGAATATCACGCAACATTGGATATCCTGAATCTCGCTCAGATACGCATGGCCGTTCAATCGGCCATTTAATACCGATGTCTGGGTCATTCCAAACGAGCCCGCCCTCATCTGAAGAATTATAATAATGGCTAACCTTGTAGTGCAGATCTGCGGCATCGCTTAGGACGCAGAAACCGTGCGCGGTTCCGGGAGGCATATACATTTGCATGGCATGTTCGTCGGACAGCTCGATTGCAAACCATTTTTTAAAGGTAGGAGAATCCCGCCGGAGGTCAACAATTACATCGAACACTCTGCCGCGTACAACGCTTACGATCTGCGCCTGCGGAAACCTCACCTGGAAGTGCAAGCCTCTCAAAACGTGTCGAAGGGAACGCGAGATATTGTCTTGAACAAATTTATCGCTAATCCCTACTGTACGATATCGCTCATTTTGAAAAATCTCAAAGAAAAAACCTCGCCGGTCACGAAAGCAGTCTGGCTCTATGACTAATACACCAGGAAGAGGCGTCATTTGCACACGCATTTGGTGGCTCAATCCTTTTATTTTGTCACAATGGCGATAGCGACCACAGTTTTCTAGGTGCCTCTTCGCGCCCCCATTATTTCAGCTTCGATGAAATCTTGCGCCCCAGCAGGTACATTCCGAGGCATATTTCGACTTTCAGCAAAGACTAGGGCCAAAACTCATAAATCGAAAAAGGGCCTGATTTTGGCTTGCTCTTCGTGTCGCGGTCGAAACACGACAATCGGCAAACGCAAGTCGTTTCAACGGGTTCGATTTTATGAGTCTGGACCCTAAGTAATCTTTTGCGGCTGATGACATGACAAGGGCATCACCTGGCTAGGCAATTGGGCCGTGTTTCCGCAATCGATGCAGCTGGGCTGTTATAATTTGCGGAATACGTGATGCCACAAAAAACAACAGCGCGATTGGCAACCCTAACTTCGTTGCTGTTGAAAAATGGCGGGACCTCATCGCTGCCCGAAGCAGGGTGGCACTAACCACAAATGGGTAAAACCATCTCGCTTTTCGCTTCCTCAAAACGCCGTGGCGGATCCAACCGCCCGGCGTTTTGAATTTGATCTTAAGAGGCTCATCGAGAAATTCTAACGAACCGGCCATCGCGAAGTACGCAACATATACGCGACTAGAAAAATCGTCTCCAATTTCGCTTATCGCATCGATAAAGATATCCTTCTTTATAAGACCGGTAAGGAAAATTTCTGCATCCGACGTCCCATATCTACCAATATCGGTGAGTATATTATACGTTCTGACAAGCGGATTTCGGAAGTTATACTGATATCGCATGTTATATCGATGCACCCCTTGTCGTCTTTTAACAACATGTGTGCACGTAACAGCGCTTGCCTGCGGGTGACTCAAAAATAAATCCGTAAGCTTATAGAGAAAAGATGGCAATATAAGATCATCTTGCTCAGCGAAATGCATATAACGCCCGCGGGCGCGCATAGCAGCCGAGCAAGGGTTTAGCCACACCCCCAAGCGTTCCGCATTAATGGTCAATGACACATTCGGATAGCGACTCGCAAAAGTCGCAGCAATGCTCGCACTTGCATCAGCGGAGCAATCGTCGGAAATTAAAACCTCAAAATTTGGATATTCTTGCGCCATAATTGATTCAAGACACCGTTCCAGAGTGTCCCCACCATTGTAGGTAGGAAGAATCACAGAAACCAACGGGTACTTATCGCTTGGCGCGGGCGGCACGCTATGATGCTGAAGTGGTTGCGTTAAGGCAGGCATTTCTGAATGGACCTCAACCGTGTTGTCGATCAGACGCCGAACATTCATTCAATTCACAGTCTACGTTGCGTGGCAAAAACCGCGGAGAGGAGAACTTTGGTCGCCCTCAAAAGCTACCGCATCTCGGGTGAATAGCCACCCAAGATCAATCTAACGGCCTGAAAACAAAAGACATCCCAGGAACGCCGTTCACAAAATGAACATTCGGCATATGAACATAAATGTCAAGAGATGCGCAATAGCTCGCTGTTCAAATCACTCGCGCGGGACTGATCGAATTAAGAACTTTCCGAAGGTTTCTAGGGTCCAAACTCATAAAATCGAACCCGTTGAAACAACTCGCGTTTACCGATTGTCGCGTTTCGACCGCGACATGAAGAGCAAGCCAAAATCAGGCCCTTTTTCGATTTATGAGTTTTGGCCCTAGTTTAGCGGCCTGATGTAGGCGCACATCCCATTGAGAACGCTGAGACGCACGCCCGGCAAAGTGCAAAGCACTTCTGATTGGAGCTTGCCGCATCCACTAATTAACAACACTCCACCCGGCGTTAGCCTCTCAAGGAGTATTGGAATTGATGCAGCCTCCGCCTCCTTATCACCAGTATTGAGAAGAACAAACGAGAGCGTCCTGCCGGCGATACCACTCAAGGCGTCCGGCGCATAGCCAATGACCATGTCAACCGGTGCGCGGCCAAATGAAGCCGCAACTGCATCAGCATCCGTTGTATATTGATCTGAAATCTCGTCATTATCGCGGGAGCGCGCTCCCGTGTAGGGATCCATGAGAATGAGACGCTTTCCACCGAGTCGTGATCTCAAATAGCTCAAGATGCAATGGGGCGCCTGCCCGAAAGCCACACCGACGAAAAGAAGATCACCAGGCAGACCGGCAGTCATCTCCGCGAACTTGGTTGCAAAGTAAAGCCGCGCACGCACGCGCTCCCCGCGCGTGTGGGGATTATGTGTAATCGCAGATTGAAATGCCGCTTCGAATTTTGGTTCATAAAGATCTTCAACCTGATGGCCAGTATAAAGGCCCTGAAAAGCACGGACGGGGCTCACAACAAGCCCGTTTCCCTCGTCATCAATTACGCAAGGTCGATTAACGCGCCGTACCACAACCAAGCCGGCGCGATACAGAATGGATTGTACTGCGTTCAACAATTGCATGGTACCCGCGGTCCCTTACGCGCCGATAAGAAACATATTCTGGCCGCGCAATCTCCGCATTACGAAGGCTTCGGACAGAAAAATGCGCCAACTCATGGTCTCGTTCCTGCTGTATCGTGACCCTAGCGGCATTTGCCAATTGCTTGCCGTTGCAATCAGGTGATTCTATTCACGACAACTTATGACAACGATCATTCCAGAATAAATTCTTCCAAACAGATATTATGTTTTTCAAGCATACTCTTGACGCGCGCAACCTCGTCCTCACTAAAATGCTCCTTCCATTGACCAATTTTACCGCTTCGCGTGAAGAGGCCTTGGAAATTCTTGGGCGATCCTATTGGGCCAAGGCGCTCCTCTTCTTTCCGAATTTTATCGAAACTGGAACTTTCGATTGCCTTGCGCAACAAACCAACGCGCATGGGCGCACCTAGCCAGTTCAAAACAAGATACGCTGTCTCGAAAGGCGCCTTCATTAGGGATTCGTAACTAATAGCGATGGCTCGTCTCTTGCTATGACACACGCTTTTCATCGCCGCGTATTGCTGGATAAATTTTGGCAGTTCGATGTCGATTACTTCCTGTGGACATTCGACTTCTTGGGCGCGGGATGGTCTATATTTGTAAAAATAAAAATAACGTGAGATCATGTTATCCAGCGGATTTCGATACAAAAAGATGATATCCGCCTTCGTAAAGCGCATAAATTCTGCGCCTCGGTGCGTATTATAGATATCACGGTATTTTAAGGCCCTCATAAGAATTGACTGTGGCCGATATTTCAACGGCGGCCTAAAGCGCTTCCGATTTGGAAAGAGGTGTTCGTGCATTTCACCGTAGGTCACGGGGAGAGAATCTGGATCCCGCAGCAATCGCAAGTAGTTGGTTATGATATATCGGAGAAAAGTCGTTCCGGATTTCGGCACGCTTACAATTATCAGAATTTCATCACTGTCCACATTAAAATATCTATTATATACGTGAACGAAAGCGTCGTCGATCGCACGCACGATTTTGCGCCCGAACCCTTCCGTCATTGTCAGAATTTTTGGTCTTCCTGACACTAGATATTACTGTTCTAGTTGACGGAGATGAAATTTAATCGCCTCATTATCTCGCACATTCGTTCGCGTTTGCCAAGACTTCGCGCGCTTGCCTGATGATATCAGGTAAGTGGTCAAGCACCGATTTTGGGTGAAATTCAAATTCCGAACGTATTCGTGTAATATCAATTGGCGAAAAAATTATGTTTGGCGCCGTCTTTTGCCAGCGCGCCCGACAGCCAGTCTCGCGCTGAAGAACTTCTACGATCTGATTTGCCGAAATGTTTATTCCGGCCGCAATGTTGTACAAGCGTTCTTTTCCAAACCCATTGATCTTTATGATAAGATCAACAGCATCATCGATTAAGATATAGTCCTTTTGCGAAGCAGGCGATAAATAAAGATCAATTTTGCCTAGGGTCAAGGCATCCCGCATAAGGGTCGGCAAGAAATAATGCGACTGCGGGTTGACCCCCGTTACATTCGACAAGCGGACTATGCGGACCCGCTCGTCTGCAATAGAAAGGCAGATCGAACTCGCCAGTAAGTTTGGTCAGGTTGTAAAGATAACTCGGGTCAAGCGGGTTCACTGATATGACCGCCTGCTCGTGCGTGTTGCCGCTGGCTCCATAAACTCGGGTGGTCGATAAGTAAACGAAACTGTTGTAATTGCAGCGATTGAGTATATCACACAAGATTGAGACGTGAGTTTCAACAACGGCCAATGATTCCGAGTCGTACCGATCGTTGCCAATACAATATATCACGTCGCCGAGTTGACGATCATAAATCTCGTTTGAGTGACGTGCAGGCGCATACACTTTATTGCCCTGCTTCCGCAAGCGAGCGACGAGCGCGCTACCGATTTGACCCGTGCTTCCGAGAACGGTGAACATTGAGTTTAAACGCTTTTAAACAAGTAGTGGCTCGCTCGCGTCAGCTGCCGTTCTGTCGGGAAATTCGGCATTGGCAGAGGACTTGGCCTCCCGAGGATTCGAGCGGCATATGGCACACGCAATAGCAGTCTAAATCCGTGACGCTCGACTGTGTCGACGAACTTTGCGCCGCTCATGAAGTGGAACGGTATACGACTTCCCCACAAATTTTGAAGCGTCCAAAAGCCCTGGATATCGCCCGCAAACACGTCGGAAAATAGCATTATACGAGGCTCGAACGCAGCGAGCCTAATCAAAAGCTCTTCAAAATTCGCAATATACTGAATGCAACTACCAAG
This sequence comes from uncultured Alphaproteobacteria bacterium, assembly GCA_963773115.1. GTDB lineage: Bacteria > Pseudomonadota > Alphaproteobacteria > Rhizobiales > Xanthobacteraceae > Pseudolabrys. Next base: position 386,024 of record CAVYZZ010000004.1, read on the forward strand.
ATGCAAAATATCGATCGGAAACGGGCTCGGCAGCACCTGATGAAAGATAAGACGATGATCATCACCAAACTGTTTACAACCCAGGTCGACCACTGCAGCATTATCCACGATGTGGTATTCAAATTCGCGGTTCATTCCTGGCGCTGCGGCAAGCGACAAAAATCCGCTTCCAGGACCACCACCAAAATCCAGGATTCTGAGTGGCTCGCTCGATGCACCGGTCATTGCGGCGACGACTGGCAGCAAATAAGCGGATGTAGCAAGCAATTCCTCTGCTGGGTCGCCAACGATTTCGAACAGCCTTTTGCTAGCCCTTTCGATCCACAAGTTACTGCTAAATCCGTCGCCTACGGCATGACGGCTGGCATCATCAAATGTGGGAAAGATGCCTTCCCAAACCTTGATATGCTCGCTGCCCGTCATTGTCCGTCTGTACCTCGCACGCAGATCGCGTGAATAAGCTCTCGCCGCCCTGCTTCAGCCCAATGAGCTAACGGCTCTGGAGGAGCCGCGGTCCCGGCGCGCAATCGTGCTTCGCACGCGCGCCGGTTCTGGCCACGGTGCGTGCCCGTACCGGATCTCTCCGGCTGGCATGCGGCGCCTGCCTCAGGCTTGGCCATCAAGGATAAATGGAAATATTTAGAAACAACAAGTTTGCGGCGGCATGACTACGAACACTCTACACTGAGCTAGTAAGTCATCTTGAGTTGAGCGGCAGTGAATACCCCAGTTCGGCGATGTCGATTTTGAGATGATCGAGCAAGGCCTTGCGCAGCGGAATATTCTTTGCTGCAAACTCATCGCTTACCGTGCGTTGAATATCCGTCATCATCCGATCCACGCGTCGCCGATTAATAGGGAGAAGCCCAAATACCACTTTGCCCGCACGATCACAAAACCGATGGCGTCGATCTGACACGTGCCTCTTTTTGAAATCACAGTAAGCAATATCACTGATGCCCCGTCTAGAGTTCTCCCTAGGTGCAGAACTGATGCGTTCGATTAACAAATCGGCAGAGATACCAAGAAATTTGCCAAGCAAATTAGCATAGGTTTCAGGCTGTCTTCGCAGTACCTCGTATGGCAGCATAAGCACCCGGTCACGGCCGAGCTTATCACAGAGGAAGCTATAGTACTTGTGGTAATCTAAAGAATTCAGCAAACCATCTCGTCGAGATTTAAACTTGATTTGATATGCAATGATAGTTTCCAACGACCCATACTCGTGCTTAAACAAAACGTGTTCGCACCATGATCTGAAAACTTCAGATTGCTCTCGGATAGTGATAAGCGCTTTAAAGTCTCCAAACACTGCCTGAAGCCTCCTGATAAGAACTTCGATATCTACGCTCTGCGGAGTCAGCATGACCTCGTCGGATAGAATATTACAGATTGCAGAGAAGCCGCCCGATGATCGAAGACTTGCGAGTAGAGCCTCGCGGCAGACAGCTTCATCGTAATGCACTAAATCATGGCAGGCGAGTTCATAGAAGGCGTTGCGCATGCCAGGGTCCGCAAATGGCTTCCCCAAATAGTGAATCGTCTCGTGATTTGCAAAAACGTGCTTCTGATGCATCGTCGTGCTCGTCCGTTCATATCCGAGATGGATCACAAGTGATGAGCGCTGGGTCATGGCCGTATTTGGCTGCTTACACATCAATGCATTACTGGCGGTAAGGCAGCATTCTTTGAACGGGCTTTGGCGAGACTTGCGTCAGGAGCGAAAGAATGTCCTGAATGCTGAAGAAATCGACGTTACTATCGTTTCCCTAGTGGAAGTTTTCCGAAAATGCGCGGAAACTCTCTAGATCTATAGCCATCTTGAAGTGAACTTAGGCTCGATTGCGAGATCATCCTTTATCCCGATTGTCGAACTTGGTCGTTAACTCGTGCAATTTTTTGCCTAGACGAATTGCAACCACGCGATGCGGCATGTTGGCTGCCATCCCCCACGCGAGGTCGGCGATTCGGAACCTCGGAAACTTGGGGACAAATGATTCCTCTCTACGCATCCTATTAAACGTGGCCATCTTGCTGCGCGCGAAACCACAAATATTTTTTGTCGCTTCTAATCCAGAAAGTATAGCTGCTTGCCTTTCAGGTATTTGGACAACTGCCACAGACCAATTGGCCGGTGTTGCGAAAGAGAACCGCGGACAATAGTAGTTCAGCGATTGAGACGCATCCCAATGCGATCAAATTGGATAACCGAAGCTCTGCAAAGGAAGCTGAAAGTGCTCGGCGAGCTTGCGATTGTCGTGCCGATAATATTCTTCGATGCGCGAGAGCCATTCGGTGGGCAGCTTGGCATCAGAACGAGGCCCGCCTTCCAGGTAGGCTCGCCATACCCGCCGCAACCCGGCCGGCAGAAGAGGCCCTAGTGACACTCTCGGCAAGAATGCGGTCCGCAGTTGCACATACGTTTGTATGCGTTGGCTCTTACGCACATTCTCATGCCGGTGGGAAAGCAGACTTGCGCCTAGCGTGCTATCGATACCAATGAAATTGCAAAGCTTGCGCGCGAAGGAACTGCTGTCTTGAACGAGTTCCTCAAACATGAACACACCGACATTTTCGTCACCGACCACCTTAGCCCACACTTCCGCGATTTCGTGAAAGCGATACCCGTAGGTAAACCACTCCGGTTGCGTGGCCAGCCATTGATCCACACTCAGATAGTTCGCCATGTTGGCTTTGTGGATGTAAAGAGATTCTATGAGTCGCACTTGGTGCCGCGTGATGATCACCACACGCACAGGGCCGGCCATTTCTGTTATGACTTTCGGAAGACGCGCCTGGTCTGGGTCGCCATAAAAGTATGAGCGAATAAGTTCTTCATACGACACGACCGGGACGCGGCCTCCAGACGAGGCGGTGGCACAACCCCAGGCGTCCCTGAGTTCTTTTAGTCCGAGGCGCGGCCAATCCGGGTGTCGATTTGAGAACTCTTTTCGGATGGAATCGATCGCAGGCCAAAGCTCGGGGTCGAACGACGGCTTGCCAAGGTTCAACACTTCAGGATGCCGCGCGAACAGGGCCCGCTGCATCGTCGTGGAACCGGCTTTGTTCGCACCGATATGAAAGATCGGCAACCTGTCGGTCATTATCGAATTCTAGGCGTCAGCTAGCCGTGGTGCCACGCCGCTCAGCACGAAGCGACGAACTTCGTCTTCGGGCTTTGGGACCAAATCGAACAGGGGCGTCCGCCGGTTACGCGCCTTGTGCGGCAACATAAAAGCGACGGTCAGCATCTTGCGCTCGCCCGATTGGCACCGGCTGCCGAAATGGAAACAGTTCGACGTGTCGGCAAAGCCACCCGTGCCCGATGCGCCACCGAGCATGACCTGATCGGGTTTTGAACAAATCGAGAAGACCGTTTCGTCAGTCAGTCGGCCGTCGCCACGGAAGTACAGCGCCTCGTAATTCGTAGCCTGCCGCACCTTGCGCGACACGTCAGCGGGCAACAGCGTCAGCGGCCCGCTATCGTCGTCGGTTGGATCGATATTAAGGAAAAGCTTGACCAGTTGGCTTTCCGGCTTGTCAAGATGATAAAGCTGGCTGCTGAACTGATGACTTTGCGGCGGCGTAACCCAGATGCCGATTTCTTTGATCTGGGGCAACAGCCCGTAATAGTCGCTGACGATCTGCAACACTGCATCGCTGAGTGCGAACTTCATGAGCTCCGGATAATTCACCAAATCTTCGGGCCGCTCACATTGGAAGAACGGATTGTTGCGCCGCGCCTTCCAATTCTGGATCGTGCGACGATCTTCAATGATCGCACGGGAGGCTTCGATGGCTTCTGTGGTATAAGGCAGCGTGTCGTGACCGACCAACGCAAACCCACGATCCTTGGGGATGAAACCGACAAAACGCGAATTTTCTGTTATTTTCTGAGCCAGCCGCCGACGCCGGCTTAACTCTCCGACATGGCGGGTCTCATCGAATATGTTGGCAACCGAGTTTAGCGCTCCGTACGGCACGCCCACCCCGAGGCCATAGTGGTAAAGGCGACTTTCGAAATCCATGCCCACACTCCAAACTAAGAGATACCACACATTAATGATTTATTTTACCGCGAATATCGAGACTGCGCAATCAAGCGCAGGATTCGTTCAATGCCGCATTATGCCGGTGATTTCATTTCTTTATAGGCCGACGCTGCCTGCGGCTGCGACCCATCAATGGCTAGGCACTCTCCCAAAAGGCGCTGGTAAAGCATGCGGCAGCTCCGTTCGATAAGCGTGCGCTCATCGTCGAGAAGCAAGGCCTTACGCGACAGCGGGGCGCTGATGACGCCGGACTGTTCAACAGCGAAGCTCGAATTGGCGCTCATGACCCGACCATTAAAGGTCGGCTTTAGCAAAATTGGATCGAACGCGATGCCAAGCTCGTGCGCGAGCCGGCGCATGATCTTTTCAGTCGAGCCTACCAAATCTTCGAACCGCAAGATAATGACGCGCGCACCGTGCTTCTCGCGATTGCGTAACATCGATTGCCCCGACGCAACCCACATGTCGACGATTTCTTCCGGGCCCCTGCCTGCCTTTATTGCCTCGCGATAATTCTTGGCGGACGGATACCAGCTCGCCGGATCGCGGACGATCTGCACGAGCATGCCATCCCGGTAGCATTCGAAAAATCGGGTGACGTTCTCCTCATCGTGCGCCAGCCGCGGCGCAAACGCCCCGATCCAGGCAACCTTTTCCAAATCACCTTGGTAGTTCAGCCAAGCATTAAAGAAGGCGGTGAAAAAAAGATCGAGCACCTCGCGGGGCAAACGCGGCGGTGTCGAATCGAACAACGCCTTAAAGATTGCATATTGCAAACGCGGCACCAGGAAAAACGCATGCCGCTGCTTATCGCGGTCGCCCTTGGTGAAGCCGCGACGTACGAGGCGCGGGAACTTCAAGTCGAACAGCATGTGAAAATTTGCACCGACACCCAGATCTGGGTCAGGCTGCGGCCACCGGTCCGCCTCGACATAGCCCAGCCGCAATTCATGCGGGTACACCGCGATCTGCGGATGACCATCGAAAAGCTGGCTCAACAGCGAACCGCCTGAACGTTGCGCCTGCGAGATCATAAGCATTGGCGCGCGAATCGAAACCGGTCGTTCGGACAAGAAGAAAACTATATCCTTGAGCGCGCCGGTTCGGCCTAAAATGCCATCTTCCACCATTCGCACATGGTAACGGTGCTGCAACTGCTCCGCCGTGTTACGGCCTAGACGCCGAACGATATTCGGTACCCAGCTTGATGCGCGGTGCCGTACCGCCAGCGACCGGATGTTTTTGATAAGGGTGCGCTGGAGCCTCATTGGCCTGCCGCCGCGCGCAGCGAGCTGTGCACTTCGATCACAAACGCATGTTCACAAACCTGACGATAGAGCTCCGCACAACGGCTATCGATTAGATCCCGCTCTCCCGTTGACAGCATCGCGCTGCGCTCTAGCGGCGCCTGGATAACACCGGAACTCTCGACCGAAAAACTCGAATTGGCATGCATCGGTTCGCCGTTGAAAGTCGGTACCTGCAAAATCGGATCCCATTCAATACCCAACTTGTTGGCAAGCGCACGCATGGTTGCCTCCGTCCGACCGACAATATCGTCAAAGCGCAGGATGATCACTTTATCGCCATAGCGACGGCGGTTGTGAAGCATCGACGCGGCGGAGGTGCGCCAGTGCTTCAGAACCTGTTCGGCTTTTTTAGTTGCGAAACCGGATTGGACGTGATTTTTTGCCGACGGATACCAGTCCTTCGGATTGCGCACGATCTGGATCAGCCGCCCGTCCGGATAATCCGCGAAGAACCTGTCCATATTGACATTATGATGCGCAAGACGCGGCGCGAACGCCGTGACCCAATGCTTTTTCTTGAGGTCACCCTGGTAGTTCAGCCAGGCGTTGAAGAAAGAGGTGAAGAACCGGTTCAGAATCTCGCGGGCGCTAATCGCCTTCTTTGCCTCGAATAGGTGCCTAAACAAATTATATTGCAGGCGCGACATCAGCATGAAGCTATGCCGTTTCGGATTGCGGTCGCCTTTAATGAAGCCGCGACGCACTTGGTGCGGGAAATTGAGGTCGAACAATTTAATGAAATTCCACTTCGCGCCGCGACCCGGATCAAGTTGCGGCCAGCTGTCGGAATGTGGAAAATCGAACTTGACCTCATGCGGATAGGCACAAATCTTCGGATGACCATCGAACAACTGGCTAAGCAACGTGCCGCCCGAACGCTGAACCTGGGAAATAATCACGAGCGGCGCCTTGATCGGAATCGCATGGTCAAGCAGGAACGCCTCCGCGTCATCAAGATTGGCGATCCTGCCGGACAGGGCCTGCTTTAGCGACCGCAGATGATACCGGCGGTAGAGATACTGGCTCAGTCCGCGCGCAAGGTTGCGCACCACTTGTGGCGTCCATTTGGGCGCGCGATGCTGTGTGGTTGTAGACCTGATCCACTGGATTATTGCGCGGTTCATGTCTTTCTGCGCCCCGCTGCTGCCGGCCCGGCGAGATAGTACCGTAGCAATTTATTGCTCAAGCCGCCCGGGTTGCAGCTTTCCGGCGCGCGCGCATGGCCGGCATCAAGGTCTTCGCCAGGTGATCGAGGGCGACCGGGATAGTTCCGCAGGTCATCGGAAAAGCGTGGTGCCTTTCGGCGTCGATCATGGTGGCCAGTGCACGGTCATGCGCTTCCTGGTCGACGACTGCAGGCTTGGACACAATTTCCACCATCGCAGCGCCGATCTTGTCGGGGTCCGTCACTGTCGTACCAAGTCCGGCTCCATCGAAAAACGTGTTGGAGAGCAGCAAAACGCGCCGCCCCAGCAGCAGACCCTCCCAGCCGGACGAACCGTTCTCGGTGACCACAAGATCGGCGTGGCGCAAATATTTGAATTGCGAGTCGAAGGGGTCCAGCATGACGACATTGGGGATTTTCGCCATTTCCCGATAGAAGCGCGTCGGACGTACACCAAAATTGAGCCGATGCTCGCGAACCAGCAAGCGGTAGCCGAACGGCAGATTGGAAGCGAGAATACGAATCGTATTGCGCTGATCGTTCCACAACGTCGCCTGGAAACTCTGCGCAAGTTCGGCTTCCTTATGCATTGGAAAATAAACGTACCTCATCTTCGTCAAGTCTTCGTCCTCGACAACCTTAATGAAGAGCTGGTGATAGTACGAATAGATCGTCCTGCGGTAGAACCGCACAAAGCGGCCAAGCCACCGCTCGCGCAACGCGTTGTCCTGACCCCGCAATGTATTGACGAATTCGCGGGTGACGATGCCGCCGAACTGCCAATGCCACCGAAGAAAATTGCGCTGAGCGCGGTAACGCCAGCGGTTGGCTATATATTTGATCGTGGTCGGCTGATCGCGAAACGCCCGCACCCGCTTCAATGCCTCTTCGCTCACCGGCATCCTTTCACGCCGTCGCGCCGCCGCCTCCTCGAGAGCGGCAATGTTGAAGAGTAGCCGGTCGATCGTCCAAAAGCCCTGGTCATGCATGATTTTTGAGTTGCGGATCGCAACGCATGGAATGCTGCGCCGGCTTGCGGCCAGGTAAGTTGAAAAGTGCTGCGGGGTTGCCCAGTCAAACGCGATGATCATATCCGGGCTGCATGCTTCCATCGCGTCATCCGCAAACTGGAACAGTCGGCGGAAAATGCGGGCAGGCTCCGAATTGTTCTTCAGCACTTTCCGGATTAACGGGTATTGGTTGGCATGGCGCACCGCGACGTTGTAAGCGCGGCCAATGCTATGAGCACCGGATAAGATCGCGCGACCGAGCGGTAGATTGGACTTGTTCTCTGCTTCCCGCAGACGCCGGTTCGTTTCAGCGTTCGCGGACGCGTCGTTCTCCCGGTCGGTGACACGCAGGAGCCACGGCGGCGAAAATAGGCGACCGTTGGGCGCCACGAGCTTTTCGAAGGGTTTCAGATCGATATTGGCCGCGACGCCGTTGATCTGCCAGTTCCAGCGCTTTTTTGCGGCTTCCAGGACAGCGACCAGAAATTGCGTACGATCCTTCTTGCTCGGCGGCAAGATCACGAGCACGGATAAATCCCTCAACACCTCATCCGCGGTCATAGTGTTGTCCTGCGTGTTCATCGCCGCCTCCGGGTACTTCACGCCTGTAGGGTCTTCGCGATCGTTTGAGCGAGGCTTTCGGCATCGAGCCCATGCGCACGCAGCACTTCGTCTTTTTGACCGCAGACGGGAAAGTCCGTGATTCCGATTTGGCGGACCTGAATCGGATGGTCAAATTTCAGCCCCGCGAGAGCGACGGCGACAGTCTTGCCCTGCCCGCCACCGACGAGATGGTTGTCGAGCAGGAAAACCGCGCGCGACTTGCCGATCGCGGCGCGCAACCACTCGCGATCCACGTACGACAGCCAGGGCAAATTCACCACAGCAACGTCAAGGCCGTAACGCTCCTTCAGCAACTCAGCGGCGTGCCAGGCCTGTGGCAAAAGCACAGGACCATAACCGATGATTGTCACATCCTTGCCGGGACGTAGTTCGATGCCGCGCCCGCCGACGGCACGATAATCTTTCGGAAAACTATAGGGGATTTCGCACGGGATCGAAACGAGCCGGAGATAGCCGCTACCCTTCGCAGTGTTGACCAGATAGTCGAGAAGCGGAGCAACCTCCGCCGCACAGCAAGGTTCCACGAGCTCCAGCCCCGGAATCGTAGCCAGCACGGCGATATCGTTGACGGCCTGATGCGAATGCCCGGGCCCTCCCGGCAGAATGCCGGCGAGCGACCCGACATAGATCACTTTCGTCCGCTCCGAGGCATTGTTGTAGATCTGTTCGGTCGGACGCGAAGCGAGGAAGCAGGCGAACGAGTGAACAAGCGGAACGAGGCCCTGCAAGGCCATGCCTCCGGCTTGGCTCACCATATCCTGTTCGGCGATGCCACATTCGAAGAAACGATCCGGATACTGCTCGCGGAACGGAATGAGGCCGGTATCGAGCACGAGGTCTCCGTCAAGCGCGACGATCCGGTCATCGCGCTTGGCCTGCGCAATCAACGCATTTGTATAGGCGGCAACGAGCTTCTCCGGGGCGCGTGGCACGACATGGCTCGGCCGATCGGTCTTATCGAGCCATAGCGGCTCCGCGCCGGCGACATCCAGCGCTCTGTTCGCGCGGTCGATCAATTCGTCGGCGGCCCGCGCATAATCTTCGACCGAGGGGGCGCCGGAATGATAGCGGTAGAGCTCTCGCGGCCCGAAGGTCGTCGAATTCCATAAAGGAAACACCCTTGCCTTTCACCGTGTCGGCGATGATGACCTTTGGCTTATCCACAACATCCCGGATACGATCGAGGGTTCCAGCAAAATCCGCAAAATCGTGCCCGTTGCAGCGCGACACGTGCCACCCGAAGGCGGCAAACTTAGCTTCCAGATCGCCGAGGTCGCTCGTCTCATCGACACTGAAATCCGATTGCAGCTTGTTGTGGTCCACGATGACGGTGATCCGTCCCGTGCGGTGATTGGCGGCCGAAACGAGGGATTCCCAGATCTGCCCTTCCTGTAATTCACCGTCACCGGTCATCACAAAAATACGGCGGTCGAGCCCGCGCAAGTGATCGGCCTTGATCATGCCTTTCGCTTTCGAAATCCCCATGCCGAGTGAGCCGGTGTTGGAGACGATGTGCGGGGTGCCCACGTCCGGATGCCCGGGTATCCCGCCAAGCCGCCGCAGCTTGCGCAATTTTTCCTCGGGCAGCTGCCCGCAGGCAATCATCGCGGCATAAAGGCCCGGCGCGTCATGTCCTTTGGACGAGAAATAAAGGTCCCCGCTCCCGTTGCTCTGGCCAGCCGGAGGTTTCATCTCGTTTAGGAAAAGCCACGTCATGATATCGAGCGAGCTGAAGCTCGATCCGATGTGGCCCGACCCGGCAAAGGCGATCATGGACAGTGTGTTGAGCCGGCACAAATCGGCAAATAAGGCGGCGCGCTCGAACTGCCCGGTATTGAGGGAGCGCACGCGCGCGAATTCGGTCACGGGCACGAAATAGAGAGATTCGGTCATGCGGGAGACAACTCGGATTTGGCCGATGAAGCGGCGCGTCTTTGAAGCAAATCGGCCAGAAGTTCGAAAGTCTGCTTTTGATCCGCGGCGGCGAGAGGAACCGTCGTTTCCTGCTCTGCATCAATAATCCAGCCGAGAGCGCGGTCATGTGCCGCCGCATCCTTGACCGGCGGTTCCTTCAACATCTCGACGACAATGGCTGCGATCCGTTCTGGGTCGCGCACACGGCGCGCCAGTTCGGTCGCATCGAAGAAATTGTCAGCCAACGTGATGACGCGTCGGCCCAGAAGTAGCCCTTCCCAGCCGGTCGTGCCATTTTCGGTGACAACAAGCTCGGCGTTCCTGATGTACTTGAACTGATCGTCCAGCCCATGAATCAGGGTAACATTGGGAAGCCGCGACATTTCTTTGTAATAGCGTGTCGGCCGCCGACCGAGATTGTTGCGATGCTCCCGCACCAGTAGCCGGAATCCAGAGGGCAGAGCGGCCGCCAGCAAAGTCACAGTATTGTACTGGTTCGACCAGAATGGCGCCTGATAGTTGAGCGCCTGTTCCGGGTCCTTATGCATGGCCATGTAGATGTATTGGCTGTCGCGCAGCTCTTGTTCGCTCATACACCGGAAATGAGCCGATTGTCGCCAGCGCAACAGCAACCGGCGATAATGTTCCAGAAATAGCTGCAGAGCGGGCTTGGGCGCAGGCCCACTTCGCCGCTGCAAATAGTGACGCAGTTCGACGGCCCAGGCACGGGCCAGCGTCCCATGATGCGCAAGCCAGCCACGGCTGTCGAGAGTGTTCCAATTCTCACGGACATAGCCAAGCGTGGAAGGCCTCGCGCGGAAGGCCGCGATCCGTTCTTGCGCCTCTGCGCTGATCGGAGCATTGCTCTCGCGGCGAGTGGCTGCATTGCTGCGGGCCGGCGCGTTATACATCAAAGCCTCGTCGGACCAGAAGCAGCGCCCGCTCCACACCTTCGAGGGCCTGTTCACAAAGCAACGAATGCCCATCTGCTGCGCGACGATATAAAACGTGAAGCACAAGGGGTCTGCCCATTCGCCGGCAATAATAAGGTCCGGCTTTGATTTCCTGAGCGTGTTGCGCGCGAAGGCGAACATTCGGCGCACGATCTGGAAAGGCATCTCGTTGTCGGAGAGCACACGGCACGCAATTCTATTGTGGAACCAGTAATAATTCCTGATCGACAGGCCGCGGCCGATATCGCGTTCGCCCGCAAGAATAATTCGTGACGTGGGAATCCCTGTGGCCCGCTCGCACTCGGTGATAAAGCTCTCAATCTCCGCGACGGCTGAGACATCCTTTTCCCACTCCGACGCCACGTTGAAATCGGGTACCAGTGCGAAATTCGATGGTGTGCCCGCGACGGTTCGCCGCCACATGCTTTCGGAAATCGCCGGGCATACAATGTCGATCACCCAATTGTATTCATGACTGGCCGCCCCAATGAACGCCTTGAAATAGGGAACACGGCTGTTCTTGGGCAGGAAGAGAACGCGTAGCCCTTCCAACGCCGTTGCGATTGGCTCAGGAGCCGGCATCACAGACTGCCTCGTTGCGTATGCGGCAAGATGTGGCGGGCAGGCCGCTTAGGCAGCCCGCTCCTGCAGGTCAAGGTAGCCAAATTCCTGAAGTGCCATGCGCACCTGCACCTGCTCGTCCTCGGTGAGCTCCGTATAATAGGAGGTCATGTAGGGCTGGCAGATCCCCCGCAGAGACAAGATATATTTCTCATCCGCGCCGGTGAGAAAATTACAGGCCTTCGCGCGTTTCGGCATGCGCCTCAGAAAGTCATTGAACTTGCGCTGCGCAGCAAGCGCTTCGTCGCGCTTGCCCTGGTGATACAGGTTGTAAATATCCATAAGCGGCTCCGGCAAGGCGCCAGCCTGGCTCGTGGTGCTGGCCGCCACTCCGACCGAAAGCACCATGATAAATTGCGATGCCACAGCCGTAATGACCTGGAAATTCCGCTCGGCAAGGCCGATCACCTTGATCTGGTCGGTGGTGCGGCTCGTCGAGAATTTCACGCCGGCGATATTGGGATGGCCTTTGAGTTTCTCGAAGAATTCCGGCGGAAACGCACGACACCAATTCGCGCTGGTATACATCCAGAGTGGCTTTGGCGCGCGATCAGCGATATCACGATAGAATTTTTCCATGCCGTCGAGCCCCATCAGTGGGTGATAAGGCATGACGTGATAGGCGTCGAAATTAAGCTCTTTGGTCGCATCCATGAAGGCCAAGATGTCGTCCATGGCAAAAAAACCGGAGCCCAAGATGAGCGGCAGCCGTCCGGCATTTGCCGTCGTGATTGTGCGCGCCACGGACAGTCGTTTTTCGAACGAAAGGTTCATGTCTTCGCTACCGGTGCCGAGCGCCCAGAAACCGCCAACGCCCTTTCCGGTCAGGAATTCGATCAGCCGCTTCAGCCCCTCAGTGTCGATCGAGCCGTCCCGGTGGACCGGCGTCTGCACGACCGGAATGACGCCTCTTAATTGTCTGCACGCCATCATGACCTTCTCTCCCCAACTCCGAATTACGATGAAACCACCACGGCTGTCTTGCCGCTATTTCGATCGCTGAACGGGTCCCAGCTGAGATAATCGAAGAACACTTCCGCGATTTCCGCATCTACCTTCTCGTCAATATCGGCTGAGTGAAACCGGTCCATGACCAACGGCACCGAACGCTGTGAGACGAAAGAGTTCTCGCGCAGAAAGAAGTCCCGCTTCATGGCATAGATCGCCGCATTGTATAGGTAGCAGCCTTCGAAATCGCGCGGATCTTCAGCTGGGTTATAGGGCTCGAGCACGCCGTTTCGAATGGCCTTGATGTAGGGATCACGCTTCTTGATCGGCCCGCGCACGCTGGCCAGCGTTTCCAGCGGAGAAGCCCAGAGCAGGTCGACTGCTTCGTCGAGATGCGAAGCGCTACGGATCGGGCAGGTCGGCTGCAGCAGCATCAATACGTCATAGCGGCGGCCGGTGCGCCCTTCCATGAATTCCATGGCATGCCGCACGACCGAATTGTTCCGATCGCTGTCGCCCGAGATATTCGCCGGACGGATGAAGGGCACGGGCGCGCCATAGCGCCGTGCGACGTCTGCAATCTCTTCGTCGTCGGTCGAAACCAGCCAGTCCGTCAACCTCGTTGCATCCTGGGCGACCTTGATCGTATAGGCAATCAACGGGCGCCCCTTGAGCGGAAAAATGTTCTTGCGCGGGAAGCGCTTCGAGCCGCCGCGCGCGGGAATCACAGCAAGCACCATCGGTTGACTGGCCACTACATCCTCGCGTTCGCGCATTTCACGATCATTTCGGCTGGATTGCGCCATCTAGCATGGCCGCGAGATTTGGAAGATTGGTGATCGCCAGGATCTCATCTCCGTCAATCGGCCGCCTCAATTCCTCCTCGATCCGGCTGACCAGGCGAATGTGATTGAGGCTATCCCATTGCGGAAAAGTCTCCATCGACGCATCGTCAGGCAAAATATCGGCATCTACATCGAGGATTTCGCCGAGTAACTGCTTCGCCCGTTCCGCAGAGGACATCATAGTTCCGACCTCAGTGAGTATGCTGAGCCAGACAGGCCCGCATGACATCGGCGCGATTGAGCTTGCCGCGCTCATTCTTCGCAATGTGATCGACGACGAACCACTTCTGCGGCTGCTTCTCGCGTACAAGCCGTTCCGTACACCACGATTTCAGCTCTTGCAGTTTGAACATGCATGGGTCGGCGGGAACCAGAGCGACACCAACCGTCTCACCTGATAAGTCGTCGGGGATTGCGAAGACACAGACGTCAGCGACCATACCGCTACGCTCGAGCAGCATCTCGATCTCTTCCGGATACACTTTCAATCCGGCGCGGTTGATTTCATGCTTGGCGCGGCCGGTCAGGCGCAGCGCGCCTCGCGAATCGATCTCCCCGAGATCGCCGGTCCGGAACCATCCGCCAACTAGAACGTCACGCGACAATTCGGGCTGATCGTAATACCCGGACATAAGCGAGGGGCTCTGGACCAGGATCTCTCCCGATCCCTGCGAACGCAAGCCGCCGACGGCCCCCAGCACTGCGAACTGTCCGCCCCAGGGCCGACCGACGACACCGTCTTCCGGTGCATACTCCGCGGCCGACGCGCCGCTCGCCCAATTCGCAGTTTCGGTCATACCATACATGTTGACGACATTCCGTGTACCACTCCACGAGATGATTTCCGACCACAGCGAGCCCGAAAGCGGTGCCGAACCGACATGCACTCGCTGAAGACTGCTTTTGCGCGGACTACGGCCAACCTTAGCAACAATTTTCCAAAAGGTCGGTACCGAGCTCATGAAAGTGACATTGTGCTCGTCGATCAGGTCGCCCAGAACGGCTGCCGTTTGCAGATCGCCGGTGACGAGCACGAGGTGCCCGCCATCCAGCAACGGCGTGAGCGCGTTGCCAATCAGCCCATGTCCAAAGTGCGTCGGCAGCGGGCATAACGACACCTGCCGCTCGACGCGCGGGATGTGTTCGCGGTTCAATGCCAGCCGCGCCAGCAGGGAACGGAAGCTGTGCACGACGCCTTTCGGCGCACCGGTTGTCCCGGACGTGAACATAATGAGAGCCGGATCGTCGAGCGCGCTTCCGCTATCGCCACGAGAATCGTCCACCGACATCAAAGATCGATGACCGATGCAGGCTATAGGCGTTGCGACGCTGCCCTGCCGGAGCCCGGCAGACGAGGAAATAACAATACGCGGCCTGGTCAGATCCAGTATCGTGTTCAATTCCGACAAGGTCAGCATCGGATTGACGCAGACCGCGCAGGCGCCGACCTCCCAAACTGCCAGCAGGTCGGCGAAAAACTCCGGCGTGCCGCCGTGGGCGATCAGGACCTTATCGCGAACCCCAATCTGAAGGCCCCGCAATCGTGCGGCTCGCATGCCGATTTCCGCACCAAGACGATCTGCTTGCCAGGTGTCGCCCTTGCCCGCGCGCTTCACCTGCCCCAGCGATGCCGGCATCACTTTCATGCGAACGAGCGAGCCGCCTTTTTCTGGCCCGCCACCGTTAGCAGCCAAGGATCGGCCCGAAGTTCTTTTTCAAGCAAACTGGCGGTGTCATCGAACGACATGACGGAGACAAAGCCGCGACCGACGCTGCAACGGCGCGCCACACCGCGCGCATAAGATATTTCGAAATAACGGTCCCGGCAATTTGCAGCCGCCGGATCATCGAGATCGCGGCCAGCATAAATCACGTGATGTGGGACGCTCTTGCCATCATCGACACAAAAGCCATCCATCCGAACATCTTTGCGATATGGCACATTCATCAGGCGCTCGAGATAATGAATGAATGTGGATCCAGGATCGAGATTCAGGTTGCAGATCTTGGCTTTTGCGCCATGCAACAGTTCCCAGACGCTTCCCGCACCGAGACAGATATTTGATATGTTGTCGGTCAATTCTTCGGCCTTGGCGCCAAGCGCCGCGACACTCAACATCGGCTCGCGGGAGCGCCGCGGGCCTTTGAGGTTGCGCAGATGTTCGGTCAAAACACCGCAGGCCGATGGAGTGCTGGCCATATCGAAGACTTTCTCAGCCTTGTCTCGCCCGAAGGAATAACTGAACGTGGGCATGACAAGTGTGCCGCCGCTGCCGATTGCATCTTGCACGGCGCGGACAATTCCTTCGCAAACCCGCTGGCGTTCGAGACTGCCTTCCGGCACGCCGAAATTGGCGATGTTCGAATGCATGACGACCACGTCGCCGCGTACGATTCCGAGGCCTCTCATCGCTTCGCTAAGATCGGAATAACAGTAATCGGCCATCGCCTGGCGTTCTCACCACGCTGTCCAGCCACCGTCGATGACGAGATTGGCCCCGGTCATGTACGACGACGCATCGGAAAGAAGGAACAGCATACCACCGTCAAGCTCGTCTTCGCGCGCCATGCGGCCCATGGGGGTGCGCCGGGCATAGCCCTCGAGAAACTCCGCCTCTTGCCCGGCGAACACGCCGCCCGGGGTCAGCGCGTTGACGCGCACGCCCTTCTCTCCCCAATAGGTCGCAAGATAGCGCGTCAAATTGTAGATCGCGGACTTCGAGGCCGAATAGGTGACCGGCTTGTAGAACGTCTCGCCGCGCTTGCGGCGGTAGTCGTAAAGATCTTGGTCCGGCGACACCATGCCATAGGTCGAGCCGATATTGACGATCGAGCCGCGGCCAGCGCTCGCCATGCCGCCGCCGATTATCTGGCAGCAAAGCATAGTGCCTTTCACGTTGACCGCCATGATCTTGTCCCAAGATTCGGCTGGATAACTCTCGAACGGCCCGTTCTCTGCCGGCGGGGCATCGGGCGGTGCATCGATCGCAGCCGCATTGATTAGGCCTTGCGGCGTGCCCCACTCCTTCTCGATGCGCGTGAGCGCGGCGCCGATCGAGCCAGGATCGGTGACGTTCACCTGTTCGAAGCGCAGCGCGTTGTTGGCGGCAAGCGCGCCGTGACGCGCGCGAAACGAGGCGGCATCGACGCTATCGAAAATTGCGACCTTAGCGCCGCGGGCCAGCAGCGTCCGGGCAAATTGCGCACCTAGGCGCCCGGCGCCGCCGGTGATGACGAAGCAGCGGCCACCCACGGAGAACAGCGGATCCTGCCCCATGCTCACTGACGGCTCACCGATTATCCAGTAGTGGATCGGAGCCGAGCGTTACTGGGTACGCGCGCCCGCGGCCTGCAACGGCGCCGCAGCCCCTTCGAGCGCCTCGAACAAAATATTATCGTCGGCCTTCAGCGGCATCGTGAGCCGCATGCCGACCACATTGTCGAACTCAAAGCCCGGCAGGCCGTCGCCCGGCGATTTCATGGCGACATCGTCCGCGGTCAGCACATGGCCGGCCGGCAGATCGCGGGCCGCTACCAGCTTCTTCTTCATCTTGTGGAGCGGCGCCTTCTCGCTCTCATAGGTGTGCTTGACACCATCACCGACCGCCTCATGCGTGCGGCGCAGATCGCGCACCATGCGGTGCAATCCTTCCGGCGTCAGAGAGAAGGCATGGTCGGTACCCTTGGCCGCGCGGTTGAGCGTGAAGTGCTTCTCGATGACGCCGGCACCCATTACATAGGCGACCGGCGCCATGGCGATGCCATTGTCGTGCGATGACAGGCCGATGATGACGTCGGGGAAGCGCTCGCGGTAGGTCTGGATTACTTTGAGATTGAGCTCATCGAACTCGGCCGGATAGCCGGACGTGCATTGCAGGATACAGAGATTTGGATTGATCGGCATGATAGTCCGGTAGGCGCGCACGACGTCGTCCATGCTGGCGCCGCCGGTGCTGATGATCATCGGCTTGCCGATCTTGGCGACGTGCCGCAGCAGCGGAAGGTTGATGAGATCGCCGGACGCAATCTTATAGGCGGGCATGTCGAGCGCGGCGAGGAAATCGGCGCTCGAAATGTCGAAGGCGGTAGCGAAAAACGTAATTCCGATGGTCTTGGCATAGCGGATCAGCTCTTCATATTCCGCCCGACCGAATTCCAACTTCTCGCGGTGCTCGCCGTAAGTCGGCGCGTAACTGTTCCGATTCAGGTACGGGCTGTCGTACATCGCCTTGGTGAACAGCGTACGATTGTCGCGTTTCTGCAGCTTGACGGCATTCGCGCCACACTGCTTGGCGACGTCGAACATCTGCTTGCACTGTTCGAGATTGCCCTGATGGTTGTGGCCGATTTCAGCGATCACGTAGCAGTCGCCGCCATCGAAGATGCGCGTGCCGTCAACGGTCAGTTCTCGTGCCATGGGGTCACCGTTTGGAAACTCGACTGGGCTCGTATGGGTGCGACTTGCTGCGGTCAGTTTGCGGTCAGCGCGGGACCCACGCGAAGGGCCTCTTGCGGTTGCTACCGCAGTCCGGGTGACAGCGTCCACCCAGACCGTCTAATTTTCCTGTATAGTCAAGGAGTTAGCCTTGGCCATTGCGCGCCGGCTTCTCCGCAGCAAAGCGATTTTAGTGTTCACGAATTGAACATAGCTGTCAAGATTGGCCGCTGCGCCTTCGTTAACTGGCGCACGCTACGGCCCCGATCACGTGACCGGCGCCACCGCGGCGATCGGCAACTCCACAGAAACTTTGCGACCCAGCAACGATAGCAACGCAATCACACGCGCCTCGTCCTTCTTCGATTCGAAGATCGCGACACAGGATGCGAACGGCCCGCTGTCGATGCGGAAGCGATCACCGCGCGCAAGCCGCAGATGCTTGCCGAGCACAACGAACCCGCTGTCATCCTCACGCGCCTTGATCTCCTCCATCGTGCCCTCAGGCATCGGAACAGGATCAATACCGTTCCGAACAAGATCGATGACGCCGCGGGTGGAGCGGATAGAACGCCAGGCCGCGTCCATGACGTCGAAGCCGACAAAGATATAGCGTGGGAACAAAGGCGACAGCACGACATCGACGCGGCGCGCGTGACTGCGTGCCTTGCGATAGCGCGGAAAGTAGACGTCGAAACCCTGACGCGCGAGATGCTCCGCGGCCAGGTCCTCGTTGCGCGGCTGGGTGTAGACGACGAACCAGTTCTTCATTCTGCCGCCCGCATCGTTTGACGCGATTGAGCCGACTTGGGGGTCAGCGAAAGCATCTGCGGCGCCAGGACGCGGCCACGACCGAGCGCCTGTTCCATGGCGCGGAACATCAAATCCGGCTTCACGAGACTCGTGACGATGACAACATCGACGGGCCCCAACTCCTTCAGGCTGCCGCGCACAGGCAACCCGTAATATTCCCCGCCGGCGCAATCGGAATCGACGATGCCGACGAGCGTGACCGGGTGATCGTGCGCGCACAGCGTACCGACCTCGGTCAAGTCCGACACCCCGGCGAAGGCAATGCGCGGCAGGCCACGCTCGGTGCAGTCGCGCATGAGGCCGGAAATCTGGTCGCGCGCCCGGCGAAAATAGGTGAATGAGGCCGACAGGAATTGTCCGGTCAGCCGGCTTTTTTCGGCAAAACCTTGCGGCGTTAGGTAATAGGCATAGCGCCGCCGCGGCACCTGCTTGATCTTGATGAGTCCCTTGCGGACGCAGCGCTTCAGGTAAGCGTTGGCGAGCCCGAGCGCGACGTTGAGCTCACGCGAGATGGTGCGCTGGGAGGTGTTGGAGTCCCGGTCAATCGCCGTGAGGACCCCCAGCAGGACATCTTCTCGCCGCGCCTCGGCCGACGTGTTCTCGTTGTTGGCCATCGCTTTTCGCCGCCACTGAATGTGTGTAGTGTTCATAACATGAACGATGGGCCGTTGTCACGCGCCGACCGGGTAACCCGGCCGCCGCGCGACCTGGATGCGTCGGGGCCGGAGCCACGAAAATGTGCGGAATAGCGGGCTTATTCGAGCTTGGCGGGGCGCACGCGGACGCCGACCTTGCCGCCACCGCCCGCCGCATGGCCGACACACTCGTCCATCGCGGCCCCGACGGCGCCGACGCCTGGGGCGACCCGGAGGCCGGCATCGGCCTCGGCCACCGCCGGCTCGCCATCATCGATCTGTCGGAAACCGGCGCCCAGCCCATGCATTCGGCCGATGGCCGCTACGTCATAAGCTACAACGGTGAAGTCTATAATTTCCGCGCGTTGCGCAGCGAGCTGGAAGCCCGCGGCCACGGATTCCGCGGCAGTTCCGACACCGAAGTCATGCTGGCCGCCTTCAGCGAATGGGGCCTCGAGCGCGCCGTCGAGCGTTTCGTCGGCATGTTCGCGTTCGCCGTATTCGATAGGCAGGCGCGCATGCTGCATCTCGTGCGCGACCGGCTCGGCATCAAGCCGCTTTATTGGACGATGGCCGACGGGCAGTTGCTGTTCGGCTCGGAATTGCGCGCACTGATGGCGCACCCGGACTTCAGCGCAGCGATCGACCGCGAAGCCGTGTCCGCCTTCCTGCGCTATAGCTACGTCCCCACGCCGGCGACGATTTTCAGCGGCGTTCAAAAGCTGCGGCCTGGCTGTATTCTGTCCGTCCGCCTTGGCGGCGAACCGACGATCAAGCCGTATTGGCGCCTGAGCAGCGTCCTCGCTCAAGCACCGCACGCCAGCCTATCGGCCGACGAGGCCACCAGCGCACTCGACGATCGATTGCGTGAGGCGGTGCGCGGACGGATGATCGCGGATGTGCCGATCGGCGCGTTCCTGTCCGGCGGCACCGATTCAGCGACGATCGTCGCCTTGATGCAGGCTTGTACCGACCGCCCGGTCCGCACATTTACAATCGGCTTTCGCGAAGCGGCCTATGACGAGGCACCGTATGCCCGTGACGTCGCCGGACGCCTCGGCACGGAACACACCGAAGTCTCGCTCGGTGCCGATGACGCCCTCGCCTTGGTCGGCGATATCGCCGACTGGTTCGACGAACCCTTTGCCGATTCCTCGCAACTGCCGACCTATCTCGTCTCGCGCATGACGCGCCAGCATGTGACGGTCGCGTTGTCCGGCGACGGCGGCGACGAACTGTTCGGCGGCTATCCGAAATACGACATGCTCGAGAACACCTGGCGGCGAATTGGCCGCCTACCCCATGGCATGCGCGCGTTGGCCGGGCGATGCCTCGGCCGTGTGCCGGAATCGGCTCTCACCACGGCGGCGGGAATCGTGCTCGATCCCGGCCGCGCCGAGCGCATCGGCGAAAAGACCCGCCGTCTTGCCGCGGCAATTGCGGCGCAGAACGGCGACGACGCGGCCGCCGCCCTCAATATCGTCGGCACCGACCAAGCCAGCTTGGTTGCGGGCGCGGCGGGATCGATGCGGCTCGAGCGCATGCCGGAACTGGCCACCTCGCTGCCGGATCTCGGCTCGCGCATGCAGGCGGAGGATATGATCAACTATCTTCCCGACGATATCCTCACCAAAGTCGACCGTTGCGCCATGGCGGTTTCGCTCGAAACGCGCGTGCCGTTGCTCGATCACCGCGTTGTCGAGTTCGTCTGGTCGTTGCCGCTTGCGATCCGGCGCGGCCGCGAACCGAAAGCGTTACTTAAATCGGTTTTGGGGCGTTATGTGCCGCTGGCGCTGGTCGACCGGCCGAAGCGCGGCTTTTCCGTGCCGCTCGGCCAATGGCTGTCGGGACCGCTGCGCAGCTGGGCGGAAGATCTGCTGTCGCCCGCCAAGCTCGCCAACGAAGGCCTGCTCGACGCCGGCGCTGTGCAGGCGCTGTGGCAGCGGCACTTGTCGGACGCCGAGCAAAATGCCACCGCTCTATGGAATATCATCATGTTGCGGGCCTGGTCGGAGCGCTGGCTTAAACGCTGACCCCTCGACCGGGCGATGACTCGAAAACCGGCGGCCATGAGCCCACCCGAACCGACCAATTCCGAGATGGCGTCGCGCCCGCGGCTGCTCTATCTCGTTTCGGAAGACTGGTACTTTCTCTCGCACCGGCTGCCCATGGCGCGTGCGGCGCGCGCGGCCGGCTATGAAGTCCATGTCGCCACGCGCGTGGTCGACGGCGGCGCAGCGATCAATGCGGAAGGTTTTGCGCTCCATCCGCTGCATTGGCGGCGCGGCAGCACCAACCCGATCGATTTTATCAAAGCCGTTACCGAAGTACGTCGCGTCTATCGCGCGCTCGCGCCCGACCTCGTTCATCAGGTTGCGTTCTGGCCCTCGATCGTCGGCTCGCTTGCGGCGGTGGGGCTTGCCGTTAAACGTGTGTCGGCGCTGGCAGGCCTCGGCTTCGCCTTTACGTCGAACACGCTCAAAGCGCGTGTCGTCCGCGCAGTGTTGCGGCCGTTTCTACGGCCGCTGCTCAGCGGAGACCGCGCGGCCGTGCTGGTGCAAAACCCCGACGATTATGCCGCCATGACGGCACTCGGAATCCCGCGCGCGCGCATATTTTTCATCCCAGGTTCCGGCGTCGACACCGAGCATTTGCGCGTCCTGCCGGAACCCGCGGGGCCCATGACCATGGCCTATATCGGCCGCCTGCTCGACGACAAGGGCTTGCGCACATTGGTTGCCGCACAGGCGCTGCTGGTAGCGCGTGGTGACAATATCCGGCTGCTGATTGCCGGCGAAGCGGATCCGGCCAATCCGGCGTCGATTCCGCCGTCGGAAATCGACAGCTGGCGCACGCGGCCGATGATCGAGGTGCTCGGCCACGTGCCCGACATCGCCACCATCTGGGCCAGCGCACATATCGCTGTTCTGCCCTCACGGCGCGAAGGATTGCCGAAAAGCCTGCTGGAAGCCGCCGCCTGCGGTCGCCCTATCGTTGCCACCGACGTGCCGGGATGCCGAGAGATAGCGCGCGCGGGCGCGAACGCGCTTTTGGTGCCCGTTGACGATGCGCAGGCGCTCGCCGATGCGGTGCAGCAGTTGGCGCACAACGCCGGCCTGCGGGCGCAGTTCGCCGCTGCCGGCCGTACGCTCGTGGAACGTGAGTTCGCCAGCACGCGCGTGGGGCCGGAGACGGTGAAATTGTATCGCGCCATGCTATCGTGACGCGCCTCAATCGATGAACCCGGCGTGAACGACATGGCAATTTCGGCGCAGCTCGCGGTGCTGCCAGCGTTGGCCGCGATTATCAGCGCGGCGCTTATCGTCGTGCTGCGGCCGCTCCTTGCACGCTACGCCTTGGCGCGGCCCAATGCCCGCTCCTCACACGCCCGGCCGACGCCGCAGGGCGGCGGCATTGCGGTGATCGCGGCCACGATCATCGTCGTCGCCTGCGCGGTCGTGTTTGCGCCGGAGGTCGTCAAGGATCAGCGCCAACTTTTGATTGTCTTTGCCGCCGCGATCGGGCTCGCCATCGTCGGCGTCACCGATGACGTGCGTCCCATGGAGGCGCTGCCGCGGCTGGTCCTGCAGGCTGCCGCCGTCGGCGTGGTAATCGCGGCCCTGCCGGCGGAGCTGCGCGTCCTCCCCGTATTGCCATGGTTGATCGAACGCCTGTGCATCCTGATCGGCGGCGTCTGGCTTGTGAATCTCACCAATTTCATGGACGGCATCGACTGGATGACCGTGGTCGAGGTCGTGCCGGTCACGGCGGCGCTGGCCATATTCGGCCTGATGGGCGCGCTGCCGCCGGACGCCACGGTCGCGGCACTCGCGCTGTGCGGCGCGATCATCGGCTTTGCGCCATTCAACCGCCCGGTGGCACAGCTGTTTCTCGGCGACGTCGGCAGCCTGCCGATCGGCCTGCTGCTGGGGTGGCTGTTGGTCTTGCTGGCAGGCCGCGGACACTTGGTCGCCGCCCTGTTGCTGCCGCTCTACTATCTCATCGATGCGACGATCACGGTGCTGCGGCGCCTGATACGCGGCGAGCCGATCACGCAGGCACACCGCAGCCATTTCTATCAGCGGGCATTGGACCACAGCTTCAGCGTTATCCAGATCGTGCGGCGCGTCTTCATCGTGAACGTCCTGCTTGGCGCGCTCGCGGCTGCCACAATCGCTAACGGATCGGCAGGCACGCAAGTGATAGCTTTATCGCTTGCCGGTATCATGGTGTGCGCGTTGCTGTTAAATCTTGATGGCCGGCTTCGTTTCAACAATTGAGTCCGCATAACGTCGAGCGGTGCCACGCGCGCTATCGTTTTACCTTTCTGCGCAAATTTCCCTGCACTAGCGCGCGCAATTCTTGCCGACTGATTTGCGACGGCCGCAATATTCGAAATCAACCTGATTGTCACATCAATTTTTCGGTGCGGCCGAAGAATCGAACCAGTGATTTAAATCGCCAGCCGCCAAGATATTGCAAGAGCAGGACGACTCAAATAGTCCACAGGCTACACTTCATGGGATGAAGAATGGCGAAGTCGATCGCGGCGGAATTTGTCGCTCCCAAGTCGCCGATTCGCCATTTGCTTGATCGCGTCAATTTTTCGTCGCCGTATCTTACGAAGGCGATACTACTCGCACTATCCGTGGTCCTTCTTTTCGGGGCCGCGGCAGTAGTTTATACACGCAGTGACTGGACGGCCGTTGCCGCCAGGCTCGCGCAGCTCTCATGGCTGCCGATCGCGACTGCCTTTGCTCTTATGCTCGCCGGCGGACTGCTCGCATCCCTGCGCCTGAAGCTGATCGCCGGCGACCTTGGCTACCGATTGAGTTTCCGCGATGCGGTTTCGGCGCTCGGTCTGGGACACCTGGCCGGTATCCTCTTTTTTCAGGTCGCCGGCCAACTCATGGCGCGCGGATTATTGTTGTCGCGGCGGCGTATCCCGGTGTCGGGAACGATCGTCGTCACCGGTTATGAGCGATTGGTCGCGCTGGCGGTCTCTTTCGTCCTTGCCGCCTTAGGCGCAATTTTCATTTTTGGCAGAATTTCGATCAATACGGCCGAGGGCGGCATCCCCGTCATCAAGATATTCTTGGGGCTGCTCACGGTCGGCATTTGCGGCGCGATTTTTTGCTGGGGCGGCTTGGTTGCAAAGAATGTCCCACAACTGAATACCGCGACCGTCTTGAAGCTCGGCCGAAACATCGGCCTTTCCTTGCTCATCCAGCTTGCGACAATGGCCGCCTATGTAGTGCTGTTGAGAGCCATCGTTCCGGAAATCCCCGTGCTTCGCCTCAGCGCCGCATCGGCGCTAGTTATGTTTGCGGCGAGCTTGCCGATCAGTTTTTCGGGTTGGGGCATGCGCGAACTCAGCGCGATCATCGCCATGGGTACAATCGGCGTCGCGGCCGACGCCGCGTTTGCCGTGGCCGCCATGGTCGGCGTGATATCGATTTTGGTCGTCGGCCTGATGACCGTTGCGGCCATTCATCATCACCATCAACCCGCGCCGATTCATCCGCGCGCGGAAGCGCTAAGATTTGATTTTGGGGTATTGCTCGACTACGGGCTGCCGCTGATTGCCGCCACCGCGGTATTCTTTCAAGTCTTCGTCCCGGTCAACAAAGGCGCGATCAGCGTGAACCTCGCAGATCCGGCCGTGATCCTCGGCGGATGTCTGTTCGTGCTCCACAACTTGAAAAAGGGTTGGCCGCATTGGCGGATTTCCCATTTCGAGATTTATGTCGGCCTGACTACCCTGCTCATCGTCACTGCTTTCTTGCACGGCCTTGATCGCTTTGGCTGGACAAATTGGGCGTTCACAAATCGTTTGCTTGGCTGGTTTGTGCTGCTGGCGTACGGGGCGACCGGCGCCTTGATCGTGCACCGGGCGCACCGGCAAGGACTGGACCTCTTGCTTCGAACCTTCGTTATTGCCGCCATATCAATCGTCGGGTTCGAACTCGTGCTGCTGGTGTTATACGTTTTTGGAGCGAAATTCCTGAAATCGCTGGTGCAAATTCCCTTCGTCGGATTTTCAGTCAATAAGAACGCCTATTCTTTGCAACTCATCTTTGCAGTTTGCGCAATTCTTGCCGCGCGTTGGAAAAACCAGACCGCACTGCTCGGCATTGTCTTCGTGGGCATTTGGTTTGCCGGCTCGCGCGCCGGCGTCATCGCCCTGCCTGTCGTGCTGGCCGTGGCGGCGTATTTGCGCTGCCTGCCGTTGCGGGCGACATTATTGGCTTTTGTTCTTGCAATCACCGTTACTGCATTCATCTGCGCTATTCCGAAATTGGCGGAATATCTTGCCGCGACAAACGCGACTCCGATCGACACCGATGCTTTAATAAATGTTTTAGCCGTCGTGTCGCCGGGATCCGACACCGAGCACATGACGAGTTTAATCGACGGCTGGGCGATGTTTGTGTCGCATCCGATTTTCGGCGCGGGATTGGGCGCGTTCATGAGTCAAGAAATCCAGAAGGGTACGCCGCTTGTCATCCATTCCACGCCGCTCTGGCTTTTGGCGGAAATGGGTCTGCTCGGGCTTCTGGTGATGTTGGCGCCTATCGTCCGTATCTTCTGTTGCGAAATGCAGCACCGAAAAACCGACATTGCCGGTCGGATATTGGTGCTAATCATTACGGCATTCGCCGTCGTCGCGAACGTTCATGAAATCATGTATCAAAGAGCGTTCTGGTTGTTGCTAGGTGCGTCCCTTGCCTACGTTCCGCACCGGCATCAGTTGGCAAGCGTCGCGCCAGAAGGCCGAAGCGCCTAATTAGCGACGTCGCCAAATCATCCGAACGCTTGCTCACCGCGGCAATGACCTGCCGCGGCGACAACTCATCGAGGTATTGCCTGCAACAGTCGCGCCAGCGCTCGCAACCTTCGAGCTGGCATGGCGCGCATGGGATTGGACGCTGCACCAGCCAGACATTATCGCGGCCTTGCTGCTGCCGCTCTACTATCTAGCAGACGCCAATATTACGTTTGTACGCAGGCTTGTGAGTGGCGAACCGGTCATGCAAGCGCATCGTCGTCATTGCAGGCCGATCACACTTTTCGATGCGGAGAATCTGTTAAGATAGCCGGGACCGCCTCAGTGCGTCAGTTGCCGTCATGTGCAAACCGCCAAATTGCTTTAATTTACCCTCGTGTACGCCGGGCTGGCGCCCCGGAGTGGAAATTGAGTGCTTTCCAGTCATCGGGCCCCGCATAATATTCAGCGCAATTAGACAATATGGAAGTCGTTGAGATGCAGCGCCGCTGTTGTCACGTTATGCAGCGTGACCGTGTCGTTGACGTCGACAGTAAGCACCGTGTTTCCACTGCCATCATCGATCGCGCTCGCTAGCGCGGTGGCAGCGTCCGCAAAACTCGTGTGGTCGAACTGGAGAAAATCCTCGCCCGCATGAAAGTCCATAATCGTGTCAATTCCAAAGCTGGCATTGAACACAAAAGTGTCCACGCCCGCTGCCCCGGTGAGGACGTTGTTGCCGCTGTTGCCGGTGATGACGTTATCCAGGGCATTGCCGGTGCCGGTAAGATTGCCGCTGCCGGTCAGCGTCAGGTTCTCCACCCCGCTGGTCAGCGTATAATCGATCGAGGAGAGCACCGTATCGTTGCCCTCGTTGACGGTGGTCAGCGGCTGCACCGCATCGACCGTCTGGCCGGAGACCTTCCCGGCGCCGATCTGCGTGGTGTCATCGAGGTACACCACGTATTGCTTGCTGGACGACTGGTACAGAACGTCCGCGTGGCCGTCCCCGTTGGCATCCACAAAGCCCTGCGCCATGTTGGTCGTCCAGCTCGGGAGTTTGACCGGCGTCTGACCGACCCCGTTCTCGATAAGCTGCAGCACGGTGGCATGCGTGCTCGTATTGACCAGCAGAACGTCGAGTTCGCCATCGCCGTTTAGATCCGCCGTCCCCTTGATCGTGAAGCCCGTGGGCGGCGTATAGGACGAGCTGCTCACCTCGGTGACTACGTCGCCGGCATTGTCCACCACATAGGTGTCGTCGCCCTTGCCCCCGATCATGGTGTCGGCGCCGGTGCCGCCGTCCAGGTAATCGTTGCCGGCACTGCCGGTCAGCGTGTCGGCACCGCCAAGGCCCGACAACGTGTCGCCCATCTTGCCGCCGGTCAGCGTGTCCGCGCCTGAGGTGCCGGTCAGCGTCAGCGGCAGCAGCAGGCTGCCGGCGGTGAAGTCGGCATTGCTCAGCGTCTTGTTGCCGGCCAGCTCGATGCCGAAGTCGGCCACCTGATCGCCGTTGATGTCGCCTTCCAGGATGGTGACGTTGTTCACGGCATCGTAGGTCGTGTGCAGCGCACCGGCCGCGCCGTCGAAGGCGGAACTGCCGAGGAAGCGGAAGGCATCCTGGCCGGTCGCCGTCGTGTCGGCATCGATGCCGCTGAGATCGATCTGGTCGGTCCCCACCGCAAAGTCGGTGATCAGGTCGCGCTGCCCGCTGCTCGCGCCGGTATCACCGCTGGCGAATGCAAAGATATCGGCGCCGCCATTGCCGGTCAGGATATCGACACCGGCGCCGCCGGTGAGGACGTTGTTGCCGCTGTTGCCGGCGATGACGTTATCCAGGGCATTGCCGGTGCCGGTAAGATTGCCGCTGCCGGTCAGCGTCAGGTTCTCCACCCCGCTGGTCAGCGTATAATCGATCGAGGAGAGCACCGTATCGTTGCCCTCGTTGACGGTGGTCAGCGGCTGCACCGCATCGACCGTCTGGCCGGAGACCTTCCCGGCGCCGATCTGCGTGGTGTCATCGAGGTACACCACGTATTGCTTGCTGGACGACTGGTACAGAACGTCCGCGTGGCCGTCCCCGTTGGCATCCACAAAGCCCTGCGCCATGTTGGTCGTCCAGCTCGGGAGTTTGACCGGCGTCTGACCGACCCCGTTCTCGATAAGCTGCAGCACGGTGGCATGCGTGCTCGTATTGACCAGCAGAACGTCGAGTTCGCCATCGCCGTTTAGATCCGCCGTCCCCTTGATCGTGAAGCCCGTGGGCGGCGTATAGGACGAGCTGCTCACCTCGGTGACTACGTCGCCGGCATTGTCCACCACATAGGTGTCGTCGCCCTTGCCCCCGATCATGGTGTCGGCGCCGGTGCCGCCGTCCAGGTAATCGTTGCCGGCACTGCCGGTCAGCGTGTCGGCACCGCCAAGGCCCGACAACGTGTCGCCCATCTTGCCGCCGGTCAGCGTGTCCGCGCCTGAGGTGCCGGTCAGCGTCAGCGGCAGCAGCAGGCTGCCGGCGGTGAAGTCGGCATTGCTCAGCGTCTTGTTGCCGGCCAGCTCGATGCCGAAGTCGGCCACCTGATCGCCGTTGATGTCGCCTTCCAGGATGGTGACGTTGTTCACGGCATCGTAGGTCGTGTGCAGCGCACCGGCCGCGCCGTCGAAGGCGGAACTGCCGAGGAAGCGGAAGGCATCCTGGCCGGTCGCCGTCGTGTCGGCATCGATGCCGCTGAGATCGATCTGGTCGGTCCCCACCGCAAAGTCGGTGATCAGGTCGCGCTGCCCGCTGCTCGCGCCGGTATCACCGCTGGCGAATGCAAAGATATCGGCGCCGCCATTGCCGGTCAGGATATCGACACCGGCGCCGCCGGTGAGGACGTTGTTGCCGCTGTTGCCGGCGATGACGTTATCCAGGGCATTGCCGGTGCCGGTAAGATTGCCGCTGCCGGTCAGCGTCAGGTTCTCCACCCCGCTGGTCAGCGTATAATCGATCGAGGAGAGCACCGTATCGTTGCCCTCGTTGACGGTGGTCAGCGGCTGCACCGCATCGACCGTCTGGCCGGAGACCTTCCCGGCGCCGATCTGCGTGGTGTCATCGAGGTACACCACGTATTGCTTGCTGGACGACTGGTACAGAACGTCCGCGTGGCCGTCCCCGTTGGCATCCACAAAGCCCTGCGCCATGTTGGTCGTCCAGCTCGGGAGTTTGACCGGCGTCTGACCGACCCCGTTCTCGATAAGCTGCAGCACGGTGGCATGCGTGCTCGTATTGACCAGCAGAACGTCGAGTTCGCCATCGCCGTTTAGATCCGCCGTCCCCTTGATCGTGAAGCCCGTGGGCGGCGTATAGGACGAGCTGCTCACCTCGGTGACTACGTCGCCGGCATTGTCCACCACATAGGTGTCGTCGCCCTTGCCCCCGATCATGGTGTCGGCGCCGGTGCCGCCGTCCAGGTAATCGTTGCCGGCACTGCCGGTCAGCGTGTCGGCACCGCCAAGGCCCGACAACGTGTCGCCCATCTTGCCGCCGGTCAGCGTGTCCGCGCCTGAGGTGCCGGTCAGCGTCAGCGGCAGCAGCAGGCTGCCGGCGGTGAAGTCGGCATTGCTCAGCGTCTTGTTGCCGGCCAGCTCGATGCCGAAGTCGGCCACCTGATCGCCGTTGATGTCGCCTTCCAGGATGGTGACGTTGTTCACGGCATCGTAGGTCGTGTGCAGCGCACCGGCCGCGCCGTCGAAGGCGGAACTGCCGAGGAAGCGGAAGGCATCCTGGCCGGTCGCCGTCGTGTCGGCATCGATGCCGCTGAGATCGATCTGGTCGGTCCCCACCGCAAAGTCGGTGATCAGGTCGCGCTGCCCGCTGCTCGCGCCGGTATCACCGCTGGCGAATGCAAAGATATCGGCGCCGCCATTGCCGGTCAGGATATCGACACCGGCGCCGCCGGTGAGGACGTTGTTGCCGCTGTTGCCGGCGATGACGTTATCCAGGGCATTGCCGGTGCCGGTAAGATTGCCGCTGCCGGTCAGCGTCAGGTTCTCCACCCCGCTGGTCAGCGTATAATCGATCGAGGAGAGCACCGTATCGGTGCCCTCACCGCTCAGCTCCGTCACCACGTCGCCAGCATTGTCCACGACGTAGGTGTCGTTGCCGGTACCGCCGATCATCGTGTCGGCGCCGGTGCCGCCGTCCAGAAGGTCATCGCCGCCATTGCCGGTCAGGGTGTCGGCGCCGGCGCCGCCGGTGAGGACGTTGTTGCCGCTGTTGCCGGTGATGACGTTGTCCAGGGCATTGCCGGTGCCGTTGAGATTGCCGCTGCCGGTCAGCGTCAGGTTCTCGACCTCGCTGGTCAGCGTGTAGTCGATGGAGGCCTGCACCGTATCGGTGCCCTCACCGCTCAGCTCCGTCACCACGTCGCCAGCATTGTCCACGACGTAGGTGTCGTTGCCGGTACCGCCGATCATCGTGTCGGCGCCGGTGCCGCCGTCCAGAAGGTCATCGCCGCCATTGCCGGTCAGGGTGTCGGCGCCGGCGCCGCCGGTGAGGACGTTGTTGCCGCTGTTGCCGGTGATGACGTTGTCCAGGGCATTGCCGGTGCCGGTGAGATTGCCGCTGCCGGTCAGCGTCAGGTTCTCGACCTCGCTGGTCAGCGTGTAGTCGATGGAGGCCTGCACCGTATCGGTGCCCTCACCGCTCAGCTCCGTCACCACGTCGCCAGCATTGTCCACGACGTAGGTGTCGTTGCCGGTACCGCCGATCATCGTGTCGGCGCCGGTGCCGCCGTCCAGAAGGTCATCGCCGCCATTGCCGGTCAGGGTGTCGGCGCCGGCGCCGCCGGTGAGGACGTTGTTGCCGCTGTTGCCGGTGATCACGTTATCCAGGGCATTGCCGGTGCCGTTGAGATTGCCGCTGCCGGTCAGCGTCAGGTTCTCGACCTCGCTGGTCAGCGTGTAGTCGATGGAGGCCTGCACCGTATCGGTGCCCTCACCGCTCAGCTCCG
Organism: uncultured Alphaproteobacteria bacterium; assembly: GCA_963773115.1. Taxonomy (GTDB): domain Bacteria; phylum Pseudomonadota; class Alphaproteobacteria; order Rhizobiales; family Xanthobacteraceae; genus Pseudolabrys. The sequence continues at coordinate 417,106 of CAVYZZ010000004.1, forward strand.
TCACCACGTCGCCAGCATTGTCCACGACGTAGGTGTCGTTGCCGGTACCGCCGATCATCGTGTCGGCGCCGGTGCCGCCGTCCAGAAGGTCATCGCCGCCATTGCCGGTCAGCGTGTCGTTGCCGGCGAGGCCGTACAGTTGATCGTTGAGGCCCGTTCCGGTCAGGGAATCGTCGCCCGCGGTGCCGGTCAGCGTCACCGGCGTCGCCGTTTGCAGGCTGCCCGTCGTAAAATCGTCCGCCGTCAGCGTCAGGTTGCCGGTCAAATCGACGGCAAAGTCGGCCACCATGTCGCCATTGACGTCACCCTGTAGAACGGTGACGCCGCGGATCGCATCGAAGGCGTAGTCGAGCGCTCCGGCAACGCCGTTGAATGCCGCGGTGGCGAGGAACCAAAAGGCGTCGAAGACGCCAGCGCTGCTGGTATCGGCGTCGATACCGGTGAGATCGATTTTGTCGGTGCCGGCGGTGAAGTCGGTAATCAGGTCGTGCGCGCCGGCGGCGGCCGAACTGTCCCCGGCCGCAAACGCGAAGATATCGGCGCCGCCATTGCCGGTCATGGTGTCTTTGCCGGTGCCGCCGACGAGCCGGTCGGCGCTGGCGCCGCCGGTCAGGGTATCCGCCCCGGCGCCGCCGGCAAGCGTACAACCGGCATCGTTGGCGATCAGCGTATCGTTGCCGCTGCCGCCGACCGCGTTTTCGATGATTGTGTTGGTTTCGATCCCGATATTGTGGACGAGGCCGCCGACCGAGGAGAACGCGCCGGCGTGCAGATCGATGGTCTGGTTGTTGGCGTAGCCGGAGCAATCGAGCGTATCGTTGCCGCCGCTGTCATAGATCGTCAGCGCGGGCGCCGTCGTGTAGGCGCTGAAGTCGAAGATCGAGCCGGCGGTATTATGGAAGCCGTATGTGGTGTCGCCGGTGCGGGTCGTCGCCGCGCCGTAAAGCTCCTGCACCGCATAGATATCGGCCATCTGCGGCGTGATGACGTAGCGATAAGAGCTACCGCTGTAAGCATTCTCCCCGAAATACGACATCACGGAGTATTGCCAGGTATCGTTGGCGTAGAGCGCGTCGTTGGAATAATTGGCGCCGCCGTTGTAGGGGCCCTGGTGCCCGAGGCCGAGCGCGTGACCGATCTCGTGGATGTAGGTCTGGTAGCCGTAACTGTCGATTCCCGTCTTGCCGTCGTTTGCGCCGCCGTCCTTGGTGATCCAGTCCGAGCTGATATTGATGTAGGCGTAACTCATGACGCCCGCGCCGTTGTAACCGTCGTACTCGTAGGCGGACATGGAGCCGGTATTCGCGAACGTGATGTTTGCCGAACCGCTGGTCTGAACGAAGGTCAGGTTGGCAACTTCGTGCCATGCATTGAGGGCGGATTGCGCGAGGAATTGTTCCGCCGCATTGAGCCCGTCGATGTTGTAGGTGATCGTATTGCTGCCCCAGTGATGGCCGCTCGTCCCTTCGTATTGCCAAAAGCCGGTCAGCAGCCAATCAGCCAGATCCGCAGTCGTACCAACGGGCTTACTCATGGCACGGGTATCCCCTCGATCGGCGTGTCGTTAGACACGATCCGATGAGTCCGATCCCGGAAGCGATCCAGGATACCGGCCATGGTGCGTTGAAATTTTTTGTCGGTGTCGTGCAACGATGATCCCCCTCAAGCCGCTACTCGGGCTTGTCCGGAGGCCGCATGAAACCAAATTGGTTTATGCTTTGATGAAAGAAAAATGCTAAAATTGGCGGTTAATGGTGCCGATACTTATCGATCGGTTTACTATCAATGGCATCTCGGGGATGGACCAAGTGCGGTATCAATTCGCCGACCAATTTTTAACCAACGCGCTGCGCCTACGGCGGTGGGATTAGGGAATTGCACGCTTAGCATTGCGTTAATCGGCCGCATGACGAATTGGCACCGATGTCAAGAAACCGACAGACGCGGATCAATTGAAACAAGTTTCCAGGTGCAATTCACCCCGCGCGCGCGAGAAAACATTAATCATAGAGGTAAGGTTCGTGAATCACGCCCGCGACTGCCCGTGGACTTTCAAGGGCGCGCACTCGTAGTTGAGAGCAAAAAATATTAGATCGACAAGCTAAAAAATGAATGCACGTTAAGCGGCTCCCGAGAGGGAAGAAAATGTTCGCATTTTTCGCTTTCCGGAAAGACCGATGACATACACGGGGCACGGCCATCACCAGGTACTTGCGCGAAACGAGAATGGAAAGGTTGGGCGGCTTGGCTGTCGCTTACGACGGCGCATTGATTCCAGCGTAAACACAATCTGTCGGGTTTGTCGCCACAGGAGGCGTTCATAGCGGCTGAGACGATCCAGTGCGCAATTCGGCATGGCCGTTAAGCGCAAGAAACTATCTGCGATAGCATTTTTCGAATCAAAACCAATGTCGTTTCCGTTCGCCGCGACGGATTGCCGCGACGCTATGGAGCGAAGTTGATTTTGATCTAAAATATCGGCTGCGCCGACCAGGATAGGGGGTGAGTGACCGTGCTTAGCCTTGGCAGGTTCTCCGGTCATCGAACTTAAAATGGCTGTCTCTATCCCTGTTGCGCGGCGAAGTCGCCAGAGCACGCTCGCCAGTCAAAGAACAAGTTCACGCTCCACCGCGGATTCAGCGTCATAGTCAGAAATCACGGCCAATTCGAATGCTTCGTAATCCTCTGAGTTCTCGAGTACAGTAATGACTGTTTCGGCCGTAAGGCCGTGGCGCAAGGCATTGCAGCGCGAACGCCGTTTGCCTTCTGACGTCGTTGGTCCAGTGCTTTTGAGCGCATTGCGACGGTTGGCTTCGATCTGCTTGAGATTGCTCATTGGTGCTGACTTAGAAAAATTGGGTTCGTTTCGTCATTGGACAGATCGGCCTGGCCGGCCAGATCACCGGTGTTCTCTATTTTTGCGATTCCCAGCAATTGGTGGGCCGCTGTCAATTTTCGGGCATCGTCTGCGCGGCGAAATTTGATTGATGGGTATCGGTAGCCGTCGTGGGCTTTGAACGCGTTTGCTCCCAGAATCCTTTGGCGACCTCAAGCGCATGGACGTTGAGGCGTGCCCACCAGGCGACCTCGTCGCCAGCCTGATGCAGCTGCCGGTGATGACCTCGGCAGAGCGGCACGGTGAATTCATCGCTGACCTTCATGCCCAGCGCTCTCGGTTGCGCAAAACGCAGGTGATGCGGATCAGATGGCTGCCGCCCGCAGACAAGGCAGGGCTGGGAGGCAACAAATTTCAGATGGGCCTTGTCGCGCAGCCGTTTGGGTTCGGCGATGACAAGCTGGCTTTTGTCGATCTTGGCCGGAAGCAGATTGGACGGTGCCAGCGGAGGCGCCGCGTTCCGTTCGACTTGCCGCCGCTCACCGCGAAAATGTTCGGCCACTGGGTTTTGACGCCGGCCGTAATAGCGGGACGGCCGCGGAATAGGGGTCGTGTCATCCGGATGAAAGCCAACGCGGGCGTCCGCGGAAACTGGGGCTGGGAGCAGCGGTTTCTGAGGCGCCGCCGTCTTGCCGCCGCGATAGAGCTCAAGACCAAACGGTTTCCCGAATGTTGCCAGCGCTCGTTTGGTGGCGTCGGTTTCCGCGGCCTTGAGGGCGATGTCGTGGACCTCGCCGGGGGAGGTTCCGCGGCCTTCGCCGGTGCCATGGCCCTCACGAATAATGGTCGCGCCATCCGCATGCACGGTGACGCGGACTCGCGCAAGGTAGACCGCGAGGAATGTTCCGCGGGTCTCGCGCGCCAGCACACTGCGGGATTCGAGCGTTTCGCGGCTCCAACCATCAAAGCCGAAGATGCGGTTGGCCTCCGAGATGGAGTACCAGCGCTCCAGGTAGGTCAATTCGCGGCCATGCACCTGGCGGGTTCGGATATGGGAACGGTTGGGCGGCCGCCGCAGCGCCTGCAGTTGCTTTGCTGAGAAGCCCATCATCGTGTCCTCACGCTCAAAGCTGGTTCCGGGTTGGAGAGGGTGACACCGGTGATTTCGGCACCCTGTTTAAGATCGCTAACCAAGCCTTGCCGGTTGAGGCGGGGCTCGCGCGGCTCCCAATAGATGCTCGGGACCGCCGCCTCATCGATCACTAAGAGCGACGGCATCCCGGGCCGGATCGAGGCGGTAAAATCCGGCGCCGAGAGCTTCTTCAGGTCAAGCTCGACCATGACGTCCTTGGCGATCTGGCGGCGCTTGGAAGCGCGATCCTGCAGCCGGGCAAGCCGGTCTTCCATTTCAGCGACCCGACCCTTCAGCCCCGTGGCCAGGGCCTCGTCTTCCAGAGCCGAGCGGATGATGGCCTCAATGATCTGATGCAGGTCAGTCAGGCCTTCCACCGTATCTGCCAATGTCCGCTCGTCGATTTCGGGGTCCTGCGCTCGGATGCGGTCGCGGAGAGCGCGGTATGTGATGGCCGCGAATTCGAGGTTCATTGCAAACTCCATTACTATCCATGCGAATCGACCGGTTGTATTTGCCCCATTCTTTATGTTCGATACTTTTAGTATCTATCAGGAGCGATGGCATGTCAATACGAAACGTATCAATTAGACAATTAAAGGCCGCACGCATGTTGATCGGCTGGTCGCAAGAGAAACTCGCTTCGGCCGCAGATATCTCTCACCCGACCATAAAGCGCCTGGAAGCGGCGGAAGGTCTGCTCGGCGGCCGCGAAACAACAGCTCAGAAGATCAGAACTGCTCTCGAAAAAGCGGGCATCGAATTCATCGAAGAGAACGGTGGCGGCCCCGGAGTACGGCTTCGCAAGCGACAGCTACCAAAAAAGCGGAGATAGCCTTGCATGCAAAACGAAGACGAGCCCTGCCCCGCGGCAGGCCCTCCAAGTCAATTTACCCCCGGACCCCGGTCGTTGGGTTATTCAAGGTCAGAATCCATGTCCGGAAGGCCGCCGGTTAGGAGAAAAACACAAGCAATTACAAAACGCTACATTCAAAATACGAATAAATACCTATGAACTGCTGCTTTTGCAAAACGAAGCCAAAAAATTGATTAAAAATCAAAAAAAATCAAAAATTCGCGATGCGGAGTTCAGTCCTTGTTTCTCAGACGGCTGCATCGGCAAGTGCTTGCTCCACCGCGGCAATGACCCGCTGCGGCGATAGTTCGTCGAGACAGCAGCTGTAGCTGCCGAGCCGGCGCTCGCAGCCTTCGAGCTGACATGGCGTGCATGGCAGTGGATTCTGCACCAGCCAGACATTGCCGCACCGCTGGATCGTTTCGGCCGCTGCCCAGGACGGGTCCAGGCCGCCGACCGGCCATGGGCCCCATAGCCGCGGATCAGTCGGCCCGTAGAGCGCGACCGTCGGGCATCCCGCAGCGGCGGCAAGATGAGTCACCGAGGTGTCGGGGCCGATATAAACTCGCGCCTGTCCCAACAGCCCTGCAAGCTCGCGCCAGCCGAGCTGACCGTCGAGGCGGCGGATCGAACCGTCGCCGTCCCACACCGCGTCGAGATAGTCGCGCTCGCTTTTGGCCGGGCCGCCGGTCGCGACCACGGCCAGGCCGCGCCTGGTCAACGCGGCTGCCAAGGCGCGCCAGCCGTCTTCGGTCCATTGCTTGTAGCGGAACATGGGCGCGGCATGGATCACCGCGTAGTCGCCGTCGGGCACGAGTGCTGAGTCAGCCGCGCGCGGGGCGACCAACTCGGCAACGCGCGCGATGCCGAGCGCGTCCGCCAGCCGCAGCATCTCTTCCACCCGGTGCACGCCGGGCGCATAGGCAACGCTGCGCCGATAGCCGAAGCGCTTGAGCCGCCCGTCGAAATTATCTTCGACCGGGCCGACGCGGACGCGGCCGGCGACGAACGCAAAGAAGCTCGGCCGGTCGCCGCACTGGGTCGAAATGGCCAGCGCATAGCGCCGCCACAGCCGGGCCGCCAGCGCGAGACTTTGCGCCGCCGACGGCCGCACCGGCATGGTCACGACACTGTCGAGATCGGGGTTGCCGGCAAGAATTCCGGCCGTGTCCGCGAACACCAAAGTGTCGATGGTGGCATCGGGCCAGGCCCGCCGCAGGCTGCGGATCAAAGGCGTGGTCAGCAGCACGTCGCCAAGACGGCGCAAGGCGACGACCAGGATTTTCGGCCGTTGCGGCAGCTTGAGCGGTGTCATGTCTTGGCAACCGTCGTGGCGGCGCCATCGGAAGCGCCGGCATGCGCTGCATCGCGCTGCCTGCGAAATATCCCCACGGCCACGCCGAAGCCGACGACATAGAGCCACCCCTCCGTGAAGTCGAACAAATAGGAATTGAACAGCGAGCCGATGACGTTTTGCGCCACCACAACCAGCCCGGTCCAGGCCGTCAGGCCGCCGCCTCGGAACAGCAGAAAATGGGATATCCACATCGCCCACAGCACCGCGGCGCCGACCAGGCCAAGCTGGATGGCGACCGCGAAGGTCTGGTTATGAGGGTTGGAAGCAACTTCCGCCCGCACGCCCTTCTGCCCAACGGCGGCGCGCTGGAACATCTCGGTGATCGAGCCGGTTCCGTGGCCAATCAGCGGCGCATTCTCAATAAAGCCAAGGGATTTCGCCCAGAACTCGATCCGCTCACCGGTCGGCGTCGAAGCATTCTTGCTTTCGAATCTTTCGGTTTCCGTGAAAACGGCGGTCGCGCGGTGGCGCAAATACGGCGAAGTCGCCCATAGCGCGGACGCGATAACGAGGCCCGCCAAAACCGCGCTGAAAAATCCTCGCCAGCCAAAATACCAGGCGCCGTAAAGAAGGATCAGCAGCGGAATAACGACCAACGTCGTGCGGCTGGTGGCGATGAAAAAAATGTCGCCAAGAAAAGCCAATGCAAGGACGAGCAGCGCCGCCATTTGGGCCCACCGACCGGCGCGGGCCTCCGCCACTGAGAGGTAGAGCAAGGCCGCCGCGCAGATCGTAAACTCGGCGCTCTGCACGATGTAGCTTTTGACCGCGACACCAAAATCGGTCGAACCGTGGGGAATGCCCCGCCAAATCGCCAGGACGAAAGAGGCGATCAACAGCGCGACGCACGCCGCTAAAAACCCAATGAAGACGCGGTTGCCGTTATCCGAGCGGCGGAACTGCGCCATCAACAACGGAATGACCAGCAGCTTGATGAATCCGTCGAGCCCCCTCCACCGCTCAATCAGGCTCACGTCCGCCCAGGACATGCCGAGTACACCGAGCAGAACCAACAGCACCGGTAGTCCACCTGCCGGTGTTGCGAGCTCGCGGCGTACCTCGGCCCATTCAAGCGTCGGGATCAGCGCGATGAGCCAAACCACCAGCAGAATGCTGGTCAATGACGTCGACCACGGCAGCACAACGGCAATGCCGACGACCAACCCATCGGCGATGCGCGCGACCTTGGCCCGATCGAATTGGCCTGCAAGAGAAGAGCCGGCCATCCGTCACTCCGCGGTTACGGCAGCCGCAGCCGCGGCCGCGGCTTGCAGCGCGGACAGGCCGCGGTGTGCGCGAATCTCGTCGCTGGCGATGATGTCGGAGAGCTTACGCTCGTTCTCCGCCAGTCGGTGCCGGTCGGCTTCCGGATGCCACAAGTGCAACACGCCGGTCGCAAAGACCCCGTCCTTGCGCCGGACGCCCGCGCGTAACAGCCGCACGATGATGTCGGAATCCTCCTTGCCCCAACCGCTGTAGCCGGCATCGAAGCCGTCGACGCGGGCGAGATCCGATCGCCAGACTGCGAGATTGGCGGAGCGCGCCCCGCACCAATCTTTTTGCCGCAGGCGCCGCAGCGGTCCGAGCGGCAAGCGCAGCAGCGCCGAGACGCGATTGATACCGCCGCGCAGGCGCTGCGCGACAAAACACACCAAGCTCCAGCGCTCGGGGCTGAGCTTCTCGCCCAGCACTTTCGCGGTGAGTTCCGGAGAAAGCAGGATGCGATTGCCGGTGACGAACCGGCCCGGCGCGGCCAAACGGCGATGGGTGGCGACGAAGTCGGGGCGCGCGATGCAGTCGCCGTCGAGGAAGATGCAATAGGTCCCGCGCGAAGCGAGGATGGCGCGATTGCGAATCTCGGCGGCGCGGAAGCCGCGGTCTTCGTGCCAGACGTGTTCGAGCCGCTGCCCGATCTTGTCTTTCCAGGCGTCTACCGTCTCGGCGGTGGTGGCGCGCGAGCCGTCGTCGGCCACCACCACCTCGAAATCCCGGTCGCTCTGGCGCGCAAGCGAGCGCAGCACCGCCGCCAGCGCGTCCTCGCGGTTATAAGTGGTGACGATGACGGAAATCAGCTCGGCCACGTTGTCCTCTGAACGCAAGGCTTTAGCCGAAGTCGCCCGCGCCGACAAACCCCTAGGGCGCGCCCGCCCGCCAATGTTAACTTAAGCGGACGCGCTCAAAAGCCCTGTACAGGCGGCCGGAAGACCATGCCGAAGATATCAGCGTATATCCTCACTTATAATGAGGCGGAAAAGATCGAGGCGGCCGTCACCAGCGTCTTGTGGGCCGACGAAGTGGTAGTGATCAATTCGTTCAGCGTCGACCGCACCGCCGAGATCGCCACCGCGCTAGGCGCGCGCGTGGTCGAGGTGCCTTTCAACGGCTTCGGCGATCTGCGCAACCGCGCCATCGAAGCCTGCAAGCACGACTGGATCTTCAGCCTGGACGCCGACGAGCGCTGCACCGAAGCGGTGCGCGACGAGATCATGGCGCTGCTTGCCGGCTCCCCCGCACACGACGTCTATCGTGTGCCGCGCCGCAGCTACATGATGGGGCGCTGGATCCGCGGCTCCGGCTGGTACCCGAACTTCCGCCAGCCGCAGCTCTTCCGCAAAGGCGCGATGCACTACACGCTTGAGCCGGTCCACGAAGGCTTCGAGAACCTGAGCGGCAAACCACTCGGCACGCTTAACAACGCGATCTGGCAGTTCCCCTTCCGCAATCTCGAAGAGATCATCAAGAAGATGAACCGCTATTCCTCGCTTGGCGCGCCGAAGCTCGCGGGCAAGCGCGTGTCGATGGCGAGCGCGCTCGGCCACGGCATCTGGTCGTTCCTCAAACACTACATCTTCAAGCGCGGCTTCATCGACGGCTGGGCCGGCTTTGTCATTGCCTTTGGCAATTTCGAAGGCACGTTCTACCGCTACGCCAAGCGCTACGAGGAAACGCAAGATTGGCAGCCGCCGGAGAGCAAACCGATCCGGCGGGACCCCGCCGGCTAGAGTCGGTCCGCCAACGAAACCGTAATTGAAAAATTGCGGAAACCTACGTTAACTCAACGAACGCTGAGTTTCGCGGCCAGCCAGGTCACCGCGCCGGTGGCGGCAGAGAGAGCGGCCTCCCTCGAGGCATAGACCGCACCCGAGTAATACTGGACTGGAGTCCATGCGCCAGCATCCTCGGGATCCCTGCGAAATTCCTCAAAACCAAATGTACCGTCAGGACGGAAAAACAGATCGACGCAGTGCGTTCCTTCGGTGTTCTCGATGCTGTTGAGGACGACCCACGATTTATCGATCCGACTTGACATCGTACATCTCGTTTTATTGCAAGTCTGGCTGAACAGAATTGGCCGGCCGGGCACTGACCGATCCGGTGCAGCTATCCTGTCAGAGTATTTTCGACACGACGTTTACGCAACCGCCGCAACGCATTGCGCAGCCGGCGGAATGGCAGCGCCAGATAATATTGCGCAGGATCTCACAGCGGTCCGATAGGCCGCCTTGGTCGGCAGCCTCGCGCGGCACGTACCATGCGTTGTTCTCGTAGCGGCGGGTGATGCGGTAACCGGCCGCTGTCAGAAAGCGGGGCTTGGACGGATCGCCGACGTGATCCTCGAGCAGGATCAGCCGCGGGCGCCCGCGTGCGATGTCGAAGCCGCGCAGCACCTCAATCTCATTGCCTTCCACGTCGATCGACAGAAAATCGAAGCCCGGCGGGCTGCCTGCTTCCTCCAGCACACTGTCGAGCGTGCGCACCGGCACGTCGATGACGGTTTCAGGGCTGTCCCCCGGCGCCATGCGGTCACGGTCGAGCGCCGACAGGGGACCGGCGACGTGCAGCGGCAGCGTCTGACCGGCATCGGCGGTTGAGGAACAAGCGACCGCGAAAACTTGTGCCGAACGCGCGGCACGCAGCTTGGCGGCAAGCTCGGGCTGCGGCTCGATCAGCACGCTGGTCCAGCCCGCCTACTCCAGTTGCCAGGTCTGCGAACGTTCACGCGGCTCGTTGGCGCCGACCTCGACGAAGGAGCCCTTGCGATCGCGGAAGAAAGCCGCGAAAAGCCGCGATCAGCTGCATTTCGTGATCGGGCGGAACGCGCGCCACGTCTTTTCGCTCAGCGCGCCTTGGACGCGCGGCTGCGCTCCACCATGGCGCTGGTCGAATGGCCGGGGACGAGCTCGATCAGGATCACTTCGCCACCTAGCGCCTCGACGATCTCGCGGCCGACCACTTCGTCGCGCGTGTAGTCGCCGCCCTTCACCAGCACCGTCGGCTTTACGCGGCTGATAAGTTTTTCCGGCGTGTCCTCGTCGAACACCACCACCAGATCGACCGCCTCCAGCGCGGCCAGCAACTCGGCGCGCGCCTCGACCGGCTGCAGCGGCCGGCCGGCGCCTTTCAGCCGCGTGACCGAGGCATCGCCGTTCAAGCCCACCACCAGCCGGTCGCAGGCCGCGCGCGCGCCGGCCAACAGCTTGATATGGCCGGGATGCAAGAGATCGAAGCAGCCATTGGTGAAGCCGACGCGCAGGCCCTGGCGCCGCCATTCGGCGAGGTGCTCGTCGAGCTCGTCCCAGTCGAACACGATCTTCTCCTCGGCGGCCAGCGTCGCCGCCGGCAGGATACGCGAGCGCAATTCGGCGACGGAGACGCTGGCGGTACCGCGTTTTCCCACCACTACCGCGGCGGCAGCGTTAGCCGCGCGCATGGCGTCGTCGAAATCGGCGCCGATGGCGAGCATGGCGGCGGCCACCGCCACCACGGTGTCGCCGGCGCCGGAGACGTCGCGCACCCGCACCGGATAGGCCGGCACGTGCACCGCGCCGCCGTCGCCCACCAGCGTCATGCCGTCCTCGCTGCGGGTGACTAGCATGGCGCCGGCTTCGAGTGTGTCACGTAAGGCCATGGCCGCATCGGCGATCTCGTCGTCGGTCTGCGCCGCCGTGTGGGTGGCGTCGGCGAGTTCCTGGCGGTTTGGCGTAATCAGCGTGGCGCCGCGGTAGATCGAATAGTCGCGGCCCTTGGGATCAACCACCACCGGCTTTCCGGCGTCATTGGCGGCATCGATAACGGCGCGGATGACGCGCGGGGTGAGCGCACCCTTGGCGTAGTCGGAGAGCACGACCGCGCCGGCCCGTGGCATCGCCGCGACCACGCGGGCGATCAGGGCATCCTCGCGTTCCGCATCGATCGGGACCGCCATTTCCCAGTCGGCGCGCAGCAGATGGGTCGAGAAATGCTCGGAGACGAAGCGCACCTTGCGCGTGGTCTGGCGCGCGGCATCGACCACAAGTTCGAATTCGATCAACGGATGCGCCTCGAGCGCGCCGGAGAGCGCCTGGCCGGCATCGTCGGCGCCGACCACGCCGATGAAGATGCAGCTTGTGCCGAGCGAGACCAGGTTGCGCGCGACGTTGCCGGCGCCGCCGATCATCAGCTCCGTGCGCTTGACCGCGATCACCGGCGTCGGTGCTTCCGGTGAAATGCGCGACACCTCGCCATAGACAAATTCGTCCAGCATCAGGTCGCCGACGCAAAGCACGGTCTGACGGCTAAGCTCGGAGAGCTGTTTCTCGAAATCGAACATGAGCTAGCGATACCTGTCGGCGCGGTCGAGATAGCCGGTGACGTATTGGCCGACGGCGGTCTCGAGTGGCATGAAGTCGGCATTATAGCCCGCGCGGCGCAGGTTCTCGATACTGCTCTGGGTAAAATACTGGTATTGGCCGCGGATCGCCTCCGGCATGTCGATATAGTCGATATTCGGTTCGCGTCCGAGCGCCTTGAACATGGCAGTCATCATGTCGCGGAAGCTTTCCGCCTTGCCAGTGCCGACGTTGAAAATGCCGTTGACCGAACTCGCATCCAGCAGCCAGCGCAGCACCGCAATGGCGTCATCGATATAGATGAAATCGCGGCGCTGGTCGCCGTCGGCGATGCCTGCGCGATGGGACTTGAACAACCGCACCGGCTGGCCGGTCTTGGCACCGTCGAACACTTTCGCCAGCACGCTCATCATGTGGCCCTTATGGTATTCGTTCGGGCCATAGACGTTGAAGAACTTCAAGCCGGCCCAGTGCGGCGGCAGCTTCTCCTTCTTGACGTAGCGGTCGGCGACCGCGAGGTCGAACAGGTGTTTGCTCCACCCGTAGAGATTCATCGGTTGCAAGTGACGCAAGGCCTCCGGCGTCCAGTCGTCGTCGAAGCCGTGGCTGCCGTCACCGTAGGTGGCGGCCGATGAGGCGTAGATGAAGGGCGTGCGGGTCTGCGTGCACCAGTCGAGCAGGCGCAGCGACAGGCGGAAATTGTTCTCCATCACCAGGTCGCCGTCGGTGGCCGTGGTGTCGGAAATCGCGCCCATGTGGATGACGGCGTCGAGTTTGCGGGCGTCGAGCCAGTGCATCAATTCGGCCGGCGGCACCAGGTCGGCGATCCTGTGCTTGGCGAGGTTGCGCCATTTGGCATCGTCATGGCCGAGCGCGTCGTTGACCACGATATCCGTCGCGCCCGCCTCGTTGAGGCTTGCCACCACGTTCGACCCGATGAAGCCGGCCCCGCCGGTGACCAAAAACATGCCCTGCCCTCGCGGTCTTCATTTGCCCCAGTCCGGGCACGGGCGCAAATGGGACCCGGCGACACCGCAAAAATGGTGCGGGAAAGGTTAAATATCGTGACCGGAACACGCCGGGTGACGCCTGCCGGCCCGGAATCGCGTAGATGGGAGCCCATGAGCCAGGACGAGAACCCCGCGCCGGTCGTCATCGTCCCCTATGTCTGGATCGGCGATTTCGTGCGCGTACATTCGGTGGTGAAGCTGCTGAAGGCGCAGGCGCCGCAGCGCGCGGTGGACATGGTGTCCAGCACGCTATGCGCGCCCTTGGCCGACTACATGCCTGGGTTACGGGCCGCGATTATCGCCGACCTGCCACGCAGGCGGCTTGGTCTTACGCAGCAGCGCGCACTGGCGGCCGACTTGCGTGAACGCCATTACGGACAGGCGCTGGTGATGTCGCGCAAGTGGAAGGCGGCGCTGGCACCCTGGCTCGCCGGCATCCCAAAGCGCACCGGTTTCATCGGCGAATGGCGCTACGGCCTGCTCAACGACGTGCGCACCGGCGAGCGCGCGTTGCCGCGCATGATCGATCAGATGGGCGCGCTGGCTTTTTCCGCGAACGCCACGCTTCCGAACGAGTGGCCACTGCCGGAATTGAAAGTGCCGGCGCGCGAGGTCGATGCCTGGTGCACGCGGCAAGGCTTGGCGGACGACGACCCGCCCATCATTACGCTGTCGCCAGGTGCCGTCGGCGAAGGCAAGGCGTGGCCGCCGGAGCATTACGCGATGCTGGCGCGCGCACTGGTGCAGGATGGTATGTCGGTCTGGGTGCTGGGCGGCCCGAACGAAACGCCCATTGCAAAACAGATCGCAGACGCCGCCGGGCCACGTGTGCGCGATCTCACCGGCAGCGACCTGCGCAATGCGATTCTGGCGCTGGCCTCCGCCGATGTCGCGGTCACCAATGATTCCGGACTGATGCACGTGTCGGCGGCCATCGGCACGCCGACCATCGCCATCTTCGGCCCCACCAGCCCGTGGCACTGGAAGCCGCTCAATCCCGTTTCGGCGATCTTGGAACCGCCGGGCGACGAGGCCGCGCGGGAGCGCGCGCGCAGCGAAGGCAACGACGCCGTCAAGCATCGCCGCACCGCCGATGTCGCAGTCGAGACCGTGCGGGCTGCGGTGCGCAACGTACTGCCATGACCGACGCGCCCCGCCCTGCCGCTTTCCTCGATCGCGACGGTGTCATCAACTTCGACGACGGCTATGTCGGCACGCGCGACCGTTTCCGTTGGATCCCGGGTGCTGCCGCCGCCATCCGCCGGCTCAACGAGACGGGTTATCTGGTGTTCATCGCCTCCAACCAGTCGGGCGTCGCGCGCGGCCGCTACAGCGAACAGCAATTGAGCGAACTCGACGCCTGGATGCGTGCGGAGCTTGCAACCCAGGGTGCCCGCATCGACGACGTGCGCTATTGCCTCTTTCATCCCGAAGCGGAGGTGGCCGCCTATCGCAAGGTCTCGGACTGGCGCAAGCCCAAGCCCGGCATGATCCTCGACCTGATGCAGCATTGGCCCGTCGACCGCACGCGCAGCTTCTTCATCGGCGACAAGGACATCGACATGCAGGCGGCGCGCGCAGCCGGCATTGAGGGCAAACTTTTCGGCGGCGGCGACCTCGCGGAATTCGTCGAAAAATGCCTGCAAAACGCGGGAAAAGGCGAGCGTTAACGAATGGGCGCCCCGGAACCTGACGCGCCGCCGGTTTCCATGCTATTAAACGACGCTATCGAACGAGGACCAACGGGGCCGATGGCCAAGCCACAGCCGAGCGACGCGACCAGCGAGCGCGCGCAAACCATCATCAATTCGGCGTTGCGCACTCTCGAAGCCGAGGGCAGCGGCGTCGATGCGCTTGCGGCCGCTATTCGTGATCACCTGGGGACCGCCGTTATTGCCACCGTCGAACTGATCCGCGCCGCATCGGGCCGCGTGATCGTCACCGGCATCGGCAAGTCCGGCCATGTTGCGCGCAAAATCGCTTCGACCTTTGCCTCCACCGGTACGCCGGCGCTGTATGTGCATCCGGCCGAAGCCAGCCACGGCGACCTCGGCATGATCACCAAGGACGATGTCATCGTCGCTCTGTCCTGGTCGGGCGAAACGGCGGAATTGAAGAACCTCACCGATTATTCGCGGCGCCACCGCATCGGCCTCATCGCCATGACCGCCAGTCCGGATTCGACGCTGGCCAAGACGGCCGACGTGGTGCTGGCCATGCCGCAGGCACGCGAGGCCTGCCCGCACAATCTGGCGCCCACCACCTCCTCGTTGATGCAACTTGCACTCGGCGACGCGTTGGCGATCGCGCTCTTGGAAAGCCGCGGCTTCACGGCGGCGCAATTCGGCCTGCTGCATCCGGGCGGCAAACTTGGGACGCTGCTCAAGATGGTGCGCGAACTGATGCACTCCGGGCCGTCGGTCCCGCTGACCCCGCTCGGCACGGCCATGTCGGAAGCCATCATCGAAATGACCACCAAGGGCTTCGGCTGCGTCGGCATTATCGACCCGCGCGGCTTGTTGGTCGGCATCATCACCGACGGCGACTTGCGCCGTCACATGCGCAACGATCTGCTTGACGCCAGCGTTGACGAGGTAATGACCCGCTCCCCGAAGACGGTACGGCCCGACCAGCTCATCAGCGAGACGCTGGAAATCCTCAATTCGACGAAAGTGACCGCGCTGTTCGTGGTGGAAGCCGGCAAGCCGGTCGGCGTCATTCACGTGCACGACCTGCTGCGCGCCGGCGCGGCGTAGCGCGCCGATCAGCGCGCGATCTTCTCTACCGCTTGACTCACCTCTTCCACCGACGGCGGCGCGCCTTCGGCGCCGAGCACCGCGAGCGGCCCGCTTCCGACCGGGCCGGTCAAGCCGGGCTTGCTGCCGGCGAAGATCGCGACCAGCGGAACACCGAGTGCGGCGGCGAGATGCAGAAGCCCGGTATCGACCCCGACGACGAATTCTGCGCCCGCGAGCAGGCGGGCCACGACGTCGAGCGGCTGGCGCTCGGGAACGCGCGCGCGCGGCAAGGCGGCGGCAATGCGCTGGCTGCGCGCCTGCTCGTCGGCGGTACCCCAGGGCAGCACCAGATCGAGCCCGCGCGCCGCCAATGCTCGGCCGAGCGCGATCCAATTTTCCTCCGGCCATTGCTTGGAGGCGCGCGCCGTGGCGTGCAGCAGCACGGCGTAACGCCCGTCCGCAACGCCAAATCGGGCGCGGTCGAGCCCGTAGTCGGGCGCACCCTGCGGCATGTAGCCCAGCGCCAGGCCGCTCAGCGTCCGGTTGCGCGTGACCGCGTGCAAATCGCGGCTGACACGGTAACGCACGTCGTAGAATGCGGCGGCGAGCGGCTCGCGGATGCTCGCCCGATCGTAACCATGCCGCCGTCCGTGCGCCATGCGCGCGATAATGGCGGAGCGCAACAGGCCCTGGCTGTCCACGATGTCGTCATAGTGTTGCCCCCGAATGGCGCGCAGGCTGCCGGCAATCTCGGTAAGCGTTGCCGGCGAAAGAAGCGATTTGCGCCAGCGGCGCCACGCTACCGGAATAACCTCGGCGACCGCCGGATGCAGACGCACCAGCGGGGCAAAAGCTTCTTCCACCAGCCAGGCAAGGCGCGCCTCAGGGTGCGCTTTACGCGCCTCGGTCACCGCCGGCATGTGATGGATCACATCGCCAAGGGAAGATGTCTTGATGAATAGAATGTCGGTCATGACTTGTATTCGGCCCTCATATACCGATCATTAAGCATGGCCGCCATAACCAAGGCCGAGTGGCGCCGCCTTAAATCGCGCCTTCACGGTCGCCCGCTACACCGCCGCCGGGAATACGAGGCAGGGGCATGACAATCCTGATCACCGGCGGAGCGGGCTATATCGGCAGCCATATGGTGCATGAGCTCGTCGACGCCGGCGAGCCCGCAGTGGTGCTCGACAACCTATCGACTGGCTTCCGCTTCCTGATTCCCAGCGCGGTTCCGTTCGTGGCCGGCAGCACCGGCGACCGCGAACTAGTGGCCAAGACCATCCAGCGCTACGGCGTCGATGCCATCATCCATTTCGCCGCCTCGATCGTCGTGCCGGACTCGGTGCGCGATCCACTCGGCTATTACCGCAACAACACGATGAATACTTGCGCCCTGCTCGAGGTCGCTGCCGAAGCGGGCGTGAATCAATTCATCTTTTCGTCGACCGCCGCCGTCTACGGCAATCCAACGGACGTCCCGATACGCGAGGACGCCGCAACCGCGCCGATTTCGCCCTACGGCTCGTCGAAGCTGATGTCGGAAATCATGCTGCACGATGCCG
Organism: uncultured Alphaproteobacteria bacterium; assembly: GCA_963773115.1. Lineage (GTDB taxonomy): Bacteria > Pseudomonadota > Alphaproteobacteria > Rhizobiales > Xanthobacteraceae > Pseudolabrys. The sequence continues at coordinate 434,212 of CAVYZZ010000004.1, forward strand.
GCAAAGCCTACGGGCTGCGCTTCGTGGTGCTGCGCTATTTCAACGTCGCCGGCGCCGACCCGAAGGGACGCACCGGACAGTCGACACCGCAGGCAACGCATCTGATCAAGGTCGCCTGCGAGACCGCGCTCGGCAAGCGGATGAAGATCGACGTGTTTGGCACCGACTATCCGACGCCCGACGGCACCTGCATCCGCGACTATATCCACGTCAGCGATCTGGCGCGCGCGCATTCGGCGGCGCTCGCTTATCTCCACCGCGGCGGCTTAAGCGCCACATTCAACTGCGGCTATGGCCGCGGCGCCTCGGTATTCGAGGTGATCGACGCCGTGCGGCGCGCGAGCGGCCGCGATTTTGCGGTCGAGATCAGCGGGCGGCGCCCCGGCGATCCGGCCGAACTGGTGGCTAATGTCGATCGCATCCGCGCCACGCTTGACTGGCGCCCGCAATTCCAGGACCTCGACACGATCGTGGCCCACGCGCTGGCCTGGGAGAAGCGCCTGCCGGGTAAGCGGACCGGCGTCCCCGCCTGAAAGCGGGCGGAACGGGCCGGTTCTCCATCATTTTAAGCACGTTTTGGCTTGAAAATTTCCGCGGGCGCGGGCAAGGAAACGCGGCCCGCTGCAAAACGTGCCATAATCGAGCCCGACAGAGGGCGAATGAACGAACACATCCTGCCACCGGCCGATGACGCCCGTTACGGCGCTTATATGCTTGTCCGCCGCCTGCTCACCGAGCAAGGCCTGCAGCATTGGCGCAAATACCTGGCCGCGTTCCTCCTGATGGGGGTCGCCGCCGTCGCCACCGCGGCCAGCGCCTATCTCATCGGAACCGTCGTCAACGAAGCCTATGTCAGCCGGAATTTCCCCGGCATTGTCTTTTTGGGCGGCGTGACGGTGGCGCTGTTCGCCAGCAAAGGGCTCGCCACTTACGGCTTCAGCGTGATGCTGTCGCGCATCGGCAACCGCATCATCGCCGACAATCAGCGCGCGGTGTTTGCCAAGCTGCTCAGTGAAGGTCTTGGCTTTTTCTCCGACCGACATTCGACCGAATTCATCGCACGCTTGACCACCGGCTCGGCCGCCGTGACACAGATTCTCAACCTGCTGATCACCTCGGTCGGACGCGATTTTTTATCGCTGATCGGCCTCGTCGCCGTGATGGTATGGCAAGATCCGCTGATGTCGTTCTTCAGCTTCGTGGTGGCACCGCCGGCATTCTTCGTGCTGCGCAGGTTGATCCGCCGCATCTATTCCATCGCGCGCAGCCAATTCCACGGCAATACCCGCGTGGTGGAAACGTTGCAGGAAACGCTGCAAGGTATCCGCATCGTCAAGGCCTTCACGCTCGAGGGCGTCATGCGGGAGCGCTTCGACAGCAACGTCGCCGCGGTCGAGCACGAGGCCAACAAGATGGCGCGCGTCTCCAACCGCGCCAGCCCGCTGATGGAGACGCTCGGCGGCTGCGCCATCGCGATCGCGCTCATCTATGCGGGCTACCGCGTCGTGGTGACCGGTGCGACGCCGGGGCAATTCTTCTCCTTCATTACCGCCTTCCTGCTGGCCTACGAGCCGGCCAAGCGGCTCGCCCGCCTCAATATCGAGCTCAACAGCGGACTAGTGGGCGTGCGTATCCTGTTTGAGATTCTCAACTCGCCGCCCAGCGAGCCGGCCGACGACGACAAGCCGGCGCTGCAGATCGAGAACGCGCGCATCACGTTCGACGACGTTCACTTCGCCTATCGCAGCGACGGCGCGGTGCTGCGCGGTATGACGTTTGCGGCCGAGGCCGGCAAGCTGACCGCGCTGGTCGGGCCTTCGGGCGGCGGCAAGTCGACCGTGTTCAATCTGATCATGCGTTTCTACGACTTTGAGCACGGCACTATTCTGATCGACGGGCAGGACATCACCAAAGTGTCGCGCCGCTCGCTGCGCGATCACATCGCCTATGTCGGGCAGGACGTGTTCCTGTTCCGCGGCACGATCCGGGAAAACATCGCGTTCGGAAAACCGGGAGCCAGCGAGGACGAGATCGTGGCCGCCGCCAAGGGGGCTTATGCGCATGAGTTCATCATGTCCTTCCCGCGCGGCTACGACGCGCCGGTCGGCGAACACGGCCTGCAATTGTCCGGCGGCCAGCGGCAGCGCATTGCCATCGCGCGCGCGCTGATCAAGAACGCACCGATCATCCTGCTCGACGAGGCCACCGCCGCGCTCGATTTCGGAATCGGAATTGCAGGTGCGCGAGGCCATGGAATATCTCTGCCGCGGTCGCACATCGATTGCCATCGCGCACCGGCTGCACACGGTTTCGCACGCCGACCGTATCTACGTGGTCGAGGACGGGCGCGTCGTGGAATCCGGTCGGCACGATGAGTTGCTGCGCGAGCGCGGGCGCTACGCCTCGTTCTACCGTCTGCAGCTCAAGGAACAGGAAACCCGCGCGCCGGTCGCGGCCGTCGCCTCCTCGTGAGGCAGGCGGGCGGTTGACGGCGGCGCACCACACCTGATACGCCACGGCGCCTTTCCCGCCCGGCCACGGTCCCGCGCTCGGGCTTTTTGCAAACCCTATCCAACGGCATTTCATCATGAGCGAATACGTCATTCCGCTGCCGCCGCATGCAACCATCGCGGTCGCCGGCACGACCAAGGTTTTTCCGGTCCGCCGCATCTGGTGCGTCGGCCGCAACTACATGGAGCACATCAAGGAGATGGGTCAGGACGAGCGGGCGCCGCCGTTCTTCTTCGCCAAGCCCGCCGACGCCATCGTGCCGGACGGCGGCACGGTGCCTTACCCTTCGCTCACCAAGGACATGCATCACGAAGTCGAACTGGTGGTCGCGCTCAAGAGCGGCGGCCGCAACATCCCGGTCGCCAAGGCCAATGATTGCATCTGGGGCTACGCGGTCGGCATCGATCTCACCCGCCGCGACCTGCAGATCGCCTCGCGCGACCTGAAGCGGCCATGGGAAGTCGGCAAGGCGTTCGACCATTCCGCGCCCTGCGGGCCGCTCAAGCCCGCGAGCGAAATCGGCCACCCGGCGAAGGGCCGCATCACGCTGAAAGTGAACGGCCAAATCCGCCAGGACGGCGACCTCAACCAGATGATCTGGAACGTGCCGGAAACCATTTCCAAGCTGTCGGAAATGGTCGAGCTCGAAGCCGGCGACATCATCATGACCGGCACGCCCTCGGGCGTCGCCGCCACCGTCGCCGGCGACAAGATCGAGTGCGAAGCCGAAGGCGTCGGCAAGCTGACGGTCACGATCGGCCCGCCGCTGAAGTAAGTGGCGCTACAGCCACTAACTCCGTTCATTCCCGTCCCCGCTTTCGCGGGGACGAACGGAAATTAACTAGCCCGCGAACAGCCGCTCCACCGCCGCGGCGATCCGCAACAGCCGATGGTCGTGGCCGTTGCGCGCGACCAGCATCAGACCGGCCGGCAGACCGCTGTCGCGCGGCAGCGGCAGCGGCAGCGGCAGCGAAATGGCGCAGCAATCGAAGAAATTCCACATCGAGGTATTGCGCAGCAAGAGCGCGTTCTTGCGGGCAAACTCTTCGGGCGCCGCCACTTCTGCGATGAGCGGCGCCACGATCGGGGTGGTTGGCATCACAAGCGCATCGAGATCGGCAAGCGCTGCAGTCCATGGCGCGCACCAGTTCGGCGCGTGCCCGTGTCATGTCGATATAGTCGGCCGCCACGATCTTGGCTGCGCGCTCGAGCCGCACGCGCACATTGGGATCGATGGCGTTGCCGCGGCGCGCCAGCCGGTCGCGGTGGAGGGCGTAGGCTTCGGCCGGCAGGACGCCGCCCTTGGCGTTGACTTGGGCCATCCGGTCGAGCAGCGGGAGTTTTTCTTCCGACAGGCGCGTGCCGGCTTTTTCCAGCCGGTCGAGAGCAGCGGGGAAACGCTTGCCCACGCTGTTGTCGAGGCGGTCGAGCGGCATCCCTTGCGCGACGCCGATGCGCAAATTGGCAAGCGGCGCCGGCTCCAGGGCGTGCGGCGCTTCGCCGGCCATGACGGCATCGGCGGCCGCGCATTCAGCCACCGACCCGGCCATGGGACCGATGGAATCGAGCGTAAATGACAAAGGAAAGACACCGTCGGTCGGCACCCGTTGCCGGCTCGGCTTGAAGCCGACGATGCCGCAGAGCGCGGCCGGAATGCGGGTCGAGCCTCCGGTATCGCTGCCGATGGCGATCTCGCACATGCGGTCGGCGACGGCGACCGCGCCGCCGGCCGAGGAGCCGCCGGGAACGCGCGCGCGGTCCGCCGGATTGCCGGGCGTGCCGAAATGCGGGTTGGCGCCGACGCCCGAATAGGCGAACTCGGTCATGTTGGTCTTGGCGACGATCACCGCACCGGCGCCGCGCAGGCGGCGCACCACCGGAGCATCGCTCTCGGCAGGCTGGCCTTCTTCGGCCAGCAGCTTGGAGCCGGCGCGCGTCACCTCACCGGCGACGTCGAACAGGTCCTTGATGCTGACAATGGCGCCGTCGAGCGGCCCGAGCGAGATGCCCGACTTGGCGCGGGCGTCGGCGGCTTCGGCGGCAGCCTGCGCCGCCTCGCGATAAACCGTGAGACAGGCGCGCGCGCCCTCGCCTTTCGGATCGTCGATGCGCGCCAACGCGGCGTCGAGCCTTTCACACGCGGACGCCCTCATGCGCGCCTTTCCTTGCGCATGATCTTTTCCGAAAACCGGTTCCCACTTTTCGGGATCATGCGCGCAATCCACCCTTGTCTTCGATGAACTTGGCGATTTCGTCGACGCCATCGCCGGTGCGCAGATTGGTGAACACAAATGGGCGTTGCCCACGCATCTTTTTTGCGTCACGCTCCATCACTTCGAGCGAGGCGCCGACGTAAGGCGCGAGATCGACTTTGTTGATCACCAGCAGATCCGAGCGGGTGATGCCGGGCCCGCCCTTGGACGGGATCTTGTCGCCGGCGGCGACGTCGATGACGTAGATGGTGAGATCGGCGAGTTCCGGCGAAAAGGTGGCGGCCAGATTGTCGCCACCGGATTCGATCAGCACCAGATCGAGATCGGGAAACTTGGCGCGCATGTCAGCGATCGCGGCGAGATTGATGGAGGCGTCCTCGCGGATGGCGGTGTGCGGGCAGCCGCCGGTTTCGACGCCGGCGATGCGGTCGGCATCGAGCGCACCCGAGCGCACCAGGTATTCGGCGTCCCATTTGGTGTAGATGTCGTTGGTGATGGCGGCGATTTCGTAAGTGCCGCGCAACTTCTTGCAAAGCGCGTCCATCAGCGCGGTCTTGCCGGAGCCGACCGGACCGCCGACGCCGACGCGCAAAGGTCCATGAAAATTGGGGGCGTGGGGGTTTTTGTTCGTCATCGTTCGACTTTCATGTCCCGGCAGCGTTCGCGCAAGCGCCATCGCCCCTGTTCTTTGACGGCGCGGGGGCGCCGGGTTCCCCTTTTCCTTTCCCCAAAAGGGGAATGGGGCGCACCCGATCTCGGGTTTACCCGAGATCGGGCATGTTTAGTGCGCAAGTCGGGTAAACCCGACTTGCGATGGCGCCAGGGGCTTGGCGAAAGCCCCTTTGGGCCGCCCTTGCGATCGGGCCGCCCGCGCGCCGTGCGAAGGCGCGCGCACCCCTTGCGATCGGGGTGCTGCGCCTCCCGGCGCTTCATCCGTCATGCTCGCGCAATCTGCGCAAAGCTCGACTGCGGTGCGCATTGTCGGCGCACCGTGCTCGCTCTGCCTCCGGCGGCGCGTCGACGGCGCCTCGAAAGCGGATCAGCGAATAGGAATGTGTTCCTAGTTCGGGTTTAAGGTCAAGCCCCACCTACGACCGGAACAGCCTGGTGTACTGCGTCTCATGCCGCGCGCCGGCCAGGTCGGCGCGGAAGGCGGCGGAGCCGATGTCGTCGAGGCTGGTTGCGAGCGTGCGCGCGGCGGTCTTGGCGATGACCGGTTCGAGCGCGGCCAGCACGCGCTGGCCGTCCGTCTGCCCGAGCGGGATCAACCGCACGCCGGCGGAGACCCAATTGGCGGCGAGCGCCTGCAGGAAGGCTGCAAGCGCCGGCTCCAGTGCGATGCCGTGGCCGCCGGCTGTGACCGCGACCGCCACCGGATAGGCCACCGGCCCGTCCCAGGCGTCCTTGAGTTTTTCGAGCGCGGCGCAAGGCCAGGCCGCGCGGGTTGCCTCCACGAAGGCCGCGCCTTGCGCGGTGGTTTCCAGATGGCGTTCCTTTGACGGTGCAAACGCCGACGCGAGCTCGGCGACGGCGCGTAAAGCGCTACCGTCTTCGCTAGTAACGGCGCGATGGGCGTGCGCGAACAGCACCGCATCGCAGAAGCCGCCGCCCTCGGCCAGCATGACGGTGAGCCAGCGCCTGAGCGTATCGGCATCGTGCACGTCGCCGGCCTCCACCGCCCATTCGATGCCGCTGGAATAGGAAAAGGCGCCGACCGGATAGGCCGGCGACAGCCAGGCCATGAGGCGGTAGAGGGCGGCGGGAGCGAACGCTCTACCTCCAGGTGTCATGCCCCGCGAAGGCGGGGCATCCAGTAGCCCCGGTCTCTCGTCTTCCGCAACAATCGACACCGGGGTTACTGGGTCCCCGCCTTCGCGTGGACGACAGCCGAGTCTGGCGCGCCTCTTACGCGCCATGGGAACGCTCATGCTCGTGCGGCGCAGCAGGTTCGGGATCGAAGGGCGCGTCGAGCGGCGTCAGATGCGCGCCGAGGCCGCGCAGCATATCCTCCAACACATGGTCGCGGCGGATGCGGATCTTGTCGCCAGCGATCTGCACGTCGGTGTGACGGTTGCCGAGATGCCAGGCCAGCCGCACGGTCTCCAGCGGCGTATGCGCGGAGACTTCGACCAGCGGCTCGGGCGCGCCGGCAACGAGAATGATGGAGCCATCGTCGAGCAACAGCCCGTCACCGTCGCGAAGACTCACGGGCCTGGCAAAATCGAGCAGGAATTCGGTGCCCTTCTCGCCTGTCAGCACGATGCGCCGGCGCGTCCGGTCGCCGGCGTCGAGCACAACGCGGTCGCAGGCGCTTGCTGCGTCCCAGTCGTTTGGATGTTTGATCGCCGTCACCCGGTGCATTCGCTGAGCTTAACAGGTTCGTCGACACGGCGAGGTAGTCTCTTTTCCCCTCTCCCCTTGTGGGAGAGGGTGGCGAGCGCGGAGCGCGAGCCGGGTGAGGGGGAAGTGCGGATCGAGGTTGAATTCCCCCCTCACCCGCCCTCGCTCGGCTTCGCCTCCGCTCGGGCACCCTCTCCCACAAGGGGAGAGGGAAGCGAGCGTGCGGCACGCGCAAAGAACACCTCAAAACAAAAAATACCGTTGCGCCATCGGCAGCACTTCAGCCGGCGCGCAGGTGAGCAATTCGCCGTCGGCGCGCACCTCGTAAGTCTCGGGATTGACGTCGATTTGCGGCGTGGCGCTGTTGTGGATCATGTTTTTCTTGGAAATCTTGCGCGTGTTCTCGACCGCGACAAATTTCTTCTCAACGCCGAGCTTGTTGCGCAAGCTCGAGCGCGCCGCCGCTTTCGACACGAACATCAGCGACGACGCGGTGAGTGCCTTGCCGAAGGCGCCGAACATGGGCCGGTAATGCACCGGCTGCGGCGTCGGGATCGAGGCATTCGGATCGCCCATTTGCGCCGCGACAATGGAACCGCCCTTGATAACGATCTCCGGCTTAACGCCGAAGAAGGCCGGGGCCCAGAGCACCAGATCGGCGAGCTTGCCTTTCTCGACCGAGCCGATGTGTTTCGACATGCCGTGGGCGATGGCCGGATTGATGGTGTACTTGGCGATGTAGCGCTTGACGCGGAAATTGTCGTTGTCGCCTTTCTCTTCCGGCAGCGAGCCGCGCTGCTTCTTCATTTTATCGGCGGTCTGCCAGGTGCGGATGATCACTTCGCCGACCCGGCCCATGGCTTGTGAGTCCGACGACATCATGGAGAGCGCGCCGATGTCGTGCAGGATGTCCTCGGCCGCGATGGTCTCCTTGCGGATGCGGCTTTCGGCAAACGCCAGATCTTCCGGGATCGACGGGTCGAGATGGTGGCACACCATCAGCATGTCGAGATGCTCGTCGATGGTGTTGCGGGTGAACGGCCGCGTCGGGTTGGTCGACGACGGCAGCACGTTCTTCAAGCCCGCCACCTTGATGATGTCGGGGGCGTGACCGCCGCCGGCGCCCTCGGTGTGGAAGGCGTGAATGGTGCGGCCCTTGAAGGCCTTGATGGTGTCCTCGACGAAGCCGCTCTCGTTCAACGTGTCGGTGTGGATCATGGCCTGCACGTCCATGTCGTCGCAGACCTTGAGGCAGCAGTCGATCGCCGCCGGCGTGGTGCCCCAGTCCTCGTGCAGCTTGAGCGAACAGGCGCCGGCCTTGACCTGCTCCACCAGCGCGGCCGGGCGCGAAGCATTGCCCTTGCCGGAAAAACCGAGATTGACCGGGAAGGCGTCCGAAGCCTGGATCATGCGGCCGATGTGAAACGGCCCGGGCGTGCAGGTGGTGGCGTTTGTGCCGGCGGCAGGACCGGTGCCGCCGCCGAGCATGGAGGTGACGCCGGACATCAGCGCCTCGTCGACGAGTTGCGGGCAAATGAAATGAATGTGGGCATCGAAGCCGCCGGCGGTGAGAATCTTTCCTTCGCCGGCGATGATCTCGGTGCCGGGACCGATGACGATTGAAACGCCGGGCTGGATGTCGGGATTGCCGGCCTTGCCGATGGCCAAGACGCGCCCGTCCTTCAAGCCGACGTCGGCTTTCACGATGCCCCAGTGATCGAGGATCAGCGCATTGGTGATGACGGTGTCAGCGGTGCCCTGCTTGCTGGTCATCTGCGACTGGCCCATGCCGTCGCGGATCACCTTGCCGCCGCCGAATTTCACCTCATCGCCGTAGACGGTGAAATCCTTTTCGACCTCGATGATCAAATCGGTGTCGGCGAGCCGCACGCGGTCGCCTGTGGTGGGCCCGAACATGTCGGCATAGGCCGCGCGTTTGACTTTGATCGCCATGGCTCAGGCTCCGTCTGTGCAGATGCAACGCGTTGACGAATCACAATTTCGACGCCGCGCCCGCTCGATTATGACCGCCATGTTTCGTCCTCAGAGTTATCAACAGCCGTCTCAACGGTCTTGCCACCTAGGCCGATCGGCGTACGCTTTCTCGCAGGTCATCCATCTCTGGCTCTGCCGGACACGGGTGAACCGCCATGACCGGATCGGCCATGGGACGTGGGTGCAGCTTGCTGCATTTGTGGTCCATGACTGCCGGCCCTGGCTCTCAGCAGCTGGTACCCGTGCCGCAAGCGCAAGCTTGCGCCGGGTTTGGAACCGGGAGCTTGTGACGGGCAGACGACGGTCTGCCCGTTATGGCGTTTAGGGCCCCGATTCATGGCAAGCGCCCCGGTCATAGGCTGCGTCCGTCGAATGTCATCCCCTCGAACGCGCCCGGATCGATCCCGTCGAGGCAGCGCACATTGATCGTCACCATGTCCGCGCCGCTCGGCCCCTTGCCATAGGCGAAGGATTGGATGCCGCAAGCCGCACAGAACGGGTGATGGACCCGGTGTTTGTTAAATTGAAAGTCGGTGACCGCGTCGTCGCCCGACAACAGCTTGAAGTCGGACGCCGGCACCGCCGACAGCAGCGCGCCCCATTTGCCGCAGCGCGAACAATTGCAAGAGACAACCTTGCCGATGTCGGCCTGCGCTTCGAAACGGACTTTGCCGCACTGGCAGCCGCCCGTGTAGGTCTGCTTCATATCCGATCCTAAAGCTTGCCCATGACGGCCTGGCGGAAACCGTAGACGGTGCGCTTGCCGGCGAGCGCAACAAGCGTGACTTCGCGCGTCTGCCCCGGCTCGAAGCGCACCGCGGTGCCCGCCGCGATGTCGAGCCGCATGCCGCGCGCCATCTTGCGCTCGAAGGTGAGCGCCGGGTTGGTTTCGAAGAAATGGTAGTGCGAGCCGACCTGGATCGGGCGGTCGCCCGAGTTGGACACAGTGAGCGTTTCGACTTTACGGCCGGCATTGAGCTCGATCTCGCCATCCTTGATGAACAGTTCGCCGGGGATCATCAGATCGCTCCGCTGATGAGGCCGGCGCCGACCAACACACAGGCCGCGCCAGCGACGCGGATCGCCGGTCGCAACGCGGCGCGTTGCATGGTGAGCGCAAAGCCGATGCCGGCGAGATGCAGCGTGGCGGTGGCGAGCGCGAAGCCCGCCATGTATTCGGCACCGATCATGCTTTCCGCGACTTCGGTGCCGTGGGCGTGACCATGTAGCAGCGCGAAGACCCCGACGATGGCGGCGCCCGCCGCCACCGGCAGATCGACCGCCAGCGCCACCAGCAGCCCGAGTGCCACCACGGACGCGAGAATGCCGGGCTCCACGAACGGCAGCGGCACTTGCGCCATGCCGAGGACCCCGCCGATCAGCATGACGCCGACGAAGGTCGCCGGCCACACCCACAGCGCGCGCTTGCCTTTGAGCGCGGCCCACAGGCCGACCGCCACCATGACCGTGATGTGGTCGAGCCCGCTCAGCGGATGCGCAACGCCGGCCGCGAACGAGGCGGTGGAGCCGACCCCGACATGGGCAAAGGCCGGGCTCGCCGTGACAGCGAGCAGCGTGGCAAGCGCGATGATTTTTTTCATTGTTGTCGTCCTTTCAGCGGATCGGATTGTGCACGGTGACGAGCTTTGAGCCGTCGGGAAACGTCGCCTCCACCTGGATGTCGTGGATCATCTCGGCGATCCCCTCCATCACCTGGGCGCGGGTAAGCACATGGGCGCCGGCCTCCATCAGCTCGGCGACGGTGCGGCCGTCGCGCGCACCTTCCAGGATGAAGTCGCTGATCAGCGCCACCGCTTCCGGGTGATTGAGCTTGACGCCGCGCTCGAGCCGGCGGCGCGCCACCATGGCGGCGGTCGCAATCAACAGCTTGTCTTTTTCGCGCGGCGTCAAATTCATGGAAGCCTCACTGCAACCAGAGCCGCGGCACGCTGGTACCAAGCGCGCTCAAGATGGCGACGAGATCGTGGCGCAACGCCATGCCGTCGCGCGCCACCAGCCGCGCCACGGCGATGCCGTTCCAGGCCGAGATGCCGACCTCGCCGCTAAAATCGAGCGCGCGGACCGCAGCCAGCGCGGCATCCGTTCCCGGCGCCACCAGCACGGTGGCAAGCGCGATGCCGCCGGCCGCTACGGCGGTCTCGGCCAGCTTGGCCACGATGGCGCCGTCGAGCAGCGCTGCGTCGGCAAAGACAAGCCGCCCGCCGCGGCGCAGGCGCCAGCGGTCGGAGAACAGCCCCTCGGCGACCGTCTCGCCCATGGCAGCGCGGCCGAACACCGCCGCTTCCGCCATGACCAGCGACGCGCTGTCGGCGAGTTCGATATCGATGCGGCGCTGAAGCCGGGCGCCATCGAACAGGATAGTCTCCTGCGGCAGCCAGGCGAGCCTACCGCCGGTGCCGACGGCAAGCCGCACCGTCATCGCGGCGGCCGGCCCAGTCGAGCGGTAGATCTTTTCCGCCGCCGCCGTGCCGGCGACGAGCCGGGCGCCCTCGCCCACCGTCAGGTCGATTGAAAAACGGTCGCCGCCGGTCATGCCGCCGCCGGTGTTGACGATCACCGCCTCTAGCGCCTCGCCGGCCACATTGGGAAAGCGCACGCGCAATGAGCCCGCCTCATGCACGCGGGCGCGACAGGTGACGCCGCCTTGCGCCGCCACCGTAAGCGCGATGGTGCCGCTGGCGCGGTTGGCGGCGAATATCTCGTTGCGTGCGGCCGCGGTCACGGACGCTGCCTCCCCGGCGACGACGGCGGCAACCATAGCGCCTCCCGTCCTCATATCGCCAGCGCGCGCTTGAGCGCGCCTTCGTCCATGGTGTCCCTGTCGCAGGAATAGACGATCGAACCGCGGTCCATGACCACCAGATGGTCGCCAAGCTCCTGCGCAAAATCGAGATATTGCTCGACCAGGATGATGGCCATTTCCTTCAAGTCGCGCAGATAGCTGATCGCGCGCCCGATGTCCTTGATGATCGAGGGTTGGATGCCCTCGGTCGGCTCGTCGAGCAGCAGCAGCTTGGGCCGCATCACCAACGCGCGGCCGATCGCCAACTGCTGCTGCTGCCCGCCGGAGAGATCGCCGCCGCGCCGGCCAAGCATTTCATTGAGCACCGGAAACAGCGAGAACACGTCGTCGGGCACGGTGCGCTGGTCGCGTGGCAGCGGCGCAAAGCCGGTCTCCAGGTTTTCCTCGACCGTCAGCAGCGGGAAGATCTCGCGCCCCTGCGGCACGATGGCGATGCCGCTGCGGGCGCGCTCGACCGTGGACAGCTTTGTGACGTCGGTATTGTCGAAGGTGATGGTGCCCTTGCTGACCGGATGTTGCCCGACGATGGCACGCAACAGGCTGGTCTTGCCTACGCCGTTGCGGCCGAGCACGCAGGTGACCTTGCCGGGCACGGCATGAATCGAGATGCCGCGCAACGCCTGCGCCGCGCCGTAATGCAGATCGATGGCGTGAACATCCAACATGTCATTTTCCGTGGTGCACGATCTTGTCCGAAAACCGGTACCCACTTTTCGGGATCATGCGCTATCGTCCCAGATAAACTTCCACGACCCGCTGGTTCTGCGAGACCTGGTCGATGGTGCCTTCCGCCAGCACCGAGCCCTCGTGCAGGCACGTCACCTTGACGCCCAGCTCGCGCACGAAGGCCATGTCGTGCTCGACCACGACCACGGTCTTGTCGCGGTTGATCTCTTTCAACAGCTCGGCGGTCTGCATGGTCTCGGTGTCGGTCATGCCGGCGACCGGCTCGTCGACCAGCAGAAGCTTCGGTTCCTGCGCCAGTAGCATGCCGATTTCCAACCATTGTTTCTGCCCGTGCGACAGGCTGCCGGCTACGCGCGAGCGCACCGCCTTCAGGCGGATGGTGTCGAGGATCTGGTCGATGCGCGTTTCCTGCGACGCGGAATTCTCCCACAACAGCGTGGCGCGCACGCGCCGGTCGTTCTTCAGCGCGAGCAGCAGATTGTCTTCCACCGTGTGCATGTCGAACACGGTCGGCTTCTGGAACTTGCGGCCAATGCCGAGCTCGGCGATCTGCGTCTCGTCGAGCTTGGAGAGGTCGTAGGCGCCCTCCTCGAAATAGACGTCGCCGGCGTCAGGCCGGGTCTTGCCGGTGACCACGTCCATCATGGTGGTCTTGCCTGCGCCGTTGGGGCCGATGATGGCGCGCATCTCGCCCGGCTCGATCACGAACGACAATTCGTTGAGCGCCTTGAAGCCGTCGAACGAGACGGTGACACCGTCGAGATAGAGCAAGGCGGATGTCGTTTGCGGCGTTAGCGGGTCTTGCTGGTCGGTCATGGCGCTACTCCGCCGCGTTTGGCGCGGCATTGGGCGGCGCCAGTTCGAGGGCGGTCCCCTCCTCGGCCGCCACCGACTTGGCGTCGGCGCGCAGGTCGAGGCCGTGTTTCAAGCTGCCGATGATGCCGCGCGGCAACAACAGCGTGACCGCGACGAACAAGCCACCGAGCATGAACAGCCAATAGGGCGCGAGGAAGCCGGAGGTGAAATAGGTTTTGGCGTAGTTGACCACGAAGGCGCCGAGCGCCGCGCCGGTGAGCGTGCCGCGGCCGCCGACCGCCACCCAGATCACGGCTTCGATCGAGTTTGCCGGCGTGAACTCGCTCGGGTTGATGATGCCCACCTGCGGCACGTAGAGCGCGCCGGCGACGCCGGCCATGCAGGCCGACAGCGTGAACACGAACAGCTTGTAGTTCTCGACGCGATAACCGAGGAAGCGCGTGCGCGATTCCGCGTCGCGGATCGCGATCAGCACCTTGCCGAATTTGGAGGTGACGATGCCGCGGCAGATGAGGAAGCCGATGGCCAGCGCAACGCAGGAGGTGACCAGCAACGCATTGCGCGTGGTTTCGGCCTGCACGTTGAAGCCGAGGATGTCTTTGAAATCGGTGAGGCCGTTATTGCCGCCGAAACCGAAATTGTTGCGGAAGAAGCCGAGCATCAACGCATAGGTCATGGCCTGCGTGATGATCGACAGATACACGCCGGTGACGCGGCTCCTGAAGGCGAACCAGCCGAACACGAAGGCGAGCAGGCCCGGCACCAGCAGGATCATCAGCGCGGCATAGACGAACCAGTTGAAGCCATGCCAGTAGAGCGGCAATTCGTGCCAGTTCAGGAATACCATGAAGTCTGGCAGGACCGGATTGGCGTAGACGCCGCGAGTGCCGATCTGCCGCATTAGATACATGCCCATGGCGTAGCCGCCGAGCGCGAAGAAGGCGCCGTGGCCAAGTGAAAGGATGCCGGCAAAGCCCCAGATCAGGTCGATGGAGAGGGCGAGCAGCGCGTAGCAGATATATTTGCCGAACAGCGCCACCAGATAGGTCGAGACGTGGAAGGTCGTGCCTTCCGGCACCAGCAGGTTGAGCACCGGAATGGCGATGGCAAAGGCGCCCAGCAATACCAGGAAAATGGTGGCGCCCCGATCGATCAGGCGGGTGAGCGGAAAGGCCTTGCTCATCACGCCTCCACTGCCCGGCCCTTAAGCGCGAACATGCCGCGCGGGCGCTTCTGGATGAACAGGATGATCAGTACCAGAATGGCGATCTTGCCGAGCACGGCGCCGGCGTAAGGCTCGAGGAACTTGTTGGCAATGCCGAGCGTGAAGGCGCCGACCAGCGTCCCCCACAAGTTACCGACGCCGCCGAACACCACCACCATGAAGCTGTCTATGATGTAGCCCTGCCCCAGATTGGGGCTGACATTGTCGATCTGCGAGAGCGCGACGCCCGCAATTCCCGCAATGCCGGAGCCGAGCCCGAAAGTCAGCGCATCGATGCGGGCGGTGCGGATGCCCATGGCGGCGGCCATGGCGCGGTTCTGTGTCACCGCGCGCATTTCCAGGCCGAGCCGGGTGAAGCGCAGCATGGCGAGCAGCGCCACGAACACGGCAAGCGTGAAGACGACGATCCACAGCCGATTATAGGTGATGGTAATGCCGCCGAGCTCGAAGGCCCCGCTCATCCAGGTCGGATTGCCGACTTCCTGGTTGGTCGGCCCGAAAATAGTGCGCACCGCCTGTTGCAGGATCAGCGACAGGCCCCAGGTCGCGAGCAGCGTTTCCAGCGGGCGGCCGTAAAGGAAGCGGATGATGCCGCGCTCGATGGCGACGCCGACCGCGCCCGCGACCAAAAAGGCGAGCGGAATTGCGATCAGCAACGAATAATCGAACAGGCCGGGATAGCTGGTGCGGATAATTTCCTGCACCACGAAGGTGGTATAGGCGCCCAACATCACCATCTCGCCATGGGCCATGTTGATGACGCCCATGACGCCGAAGGTGATGGCAAGCCCGATCGCCGCCAGCAGCAGCACCGAGCCGAGCGAGAGCCCGTACCAGGCGTTCTGCACCGCGTTCCAGAGCGCCAGCGAGTGCTTGATCTTGGCGACGGCGACTTGCGCGGCCTTGCGGACCGCGGGCGCCTCGTTCGGCGGCAGCCCCTGGATCAAGCCGAGCGCGTCCTGGTCGCCGCGTTCGCTGATGACGGCGATGGCGGCAACCTTGGCCTCGGGCTTGGCCTCGGGCGAGGAGAGGATGACGGCGGCGCGCGCTTCGTTGAGCGCTTTTTTCACGCGCGGATCGGTTTCTTTCACCAGCGCTTTTTCCAGCGTCGGCAGCGCACTCTGGTCGCGCGAGCGGAACACCGCCTGCGCGGCTTTGAAGCGCTTGTCGGGATCGGCCGCCATCAAGGTGAGGCCGCCGAGGGCGGCGCCGATCACGTTACGCAGCCGGTTGTTGACGACGACGGTGTCGATGTCCTCGGGCGGCGTCCCGGTGAAAGGCTCGCCGGTGGCAGCATCGAGCAGCTTGTCGTCCTTGGTCTGGATGAAGACCTGCTTCTTCTCGGCGCTGAACATCAGGCGCCGATCACGCGCGGCCTCGAGCAAGGGCGCGGCCAGCGGATTGCCGCTGCTGGCGACCTTGTTGATCGCCTCACCGGTGTCGTTCAGCGAACCTTCGGTGAATCCGGGGAGCGCGTCCTCGTAGGCGCCGGCCCGGGCGCTTGCCACCGCGCCGAACAGCAAGCCGAGCACGCATACGAGCGCCAAGATGCGATCGTAGAAGCTACGCATTGCTATCAATCCCCGGCGTCGTCTGTTGTCGTTGGGAGGCGGCGGCAAGCCGCCGCCTCCCTGCATGTCTTGTCAGCCAACGCGCGTCAGGAACCCTGCCCGCCGCACTTCTTGGTGACCGTGTTGTAGTTGCCGCACTTGAGCTTGACCCAGTCGGACTTTAGATCCTTTGAGCCCGGCAGGTAGTTGGACCAGGCATCGCCCGGCACCAGCCCCTTGGTCTTCCACACCACTTCGAATTGGCCGTCGTCGCGGATTTCGCCGATGAAGACCGGCTTGGTGATGTGGTGGTTGGGGAGCATGGTCGACATGCCGCCGGTCAGGTTCGGCGCCTTGATGCCCGGCAGCGCGGCGATCACCTTGTCGGGATCGGTCGACTTCACCTTCTCGACCGCCTTCACCCACATGTTAAAGCCGATGTAGTGCGCTTCCATCGGATCGTTGGTGGTGCGCTTCGGCTTCTTGGTGAAGGCGTGCCATTCCTTGATGAAGGCGGCGTTCGACTTGGTCTTGATCAATTCGAAGTAGTTCCAGGCGGCGAGATGGCCGACCAGCGGCTTGGTGTCGAGACCGGCGAGTTCTTCCTCGCCGACCGAGAACGCCACCACCGGGATGTCGGTGGCCTTGATGCCCTGGTTGCCGAGCTCCTTATAGAAAGGAACGTTGGCATCGCCGTTGATGGTGGAGACCACCGCCGTCTTCTTGCCGGCGGAGCCGAATTTCTTGATCTTCGACACTTCGGTCTGCCAGTCGGAGAAGCCGAATGGCGTGTAGTTGATCATGATGTCCTCGGCCTTCACGCCCTTAGCTTTCAGATAGGCTTCGAGGATCTTGTTGGTGGTGCGTGGATAGACGTAGTCGGTGCCTTCCAGCACCCAGCGCTTCACCGAGCCGCCGTCCTTGCTCATCAGATAGTCGACGGCGGGAATGGCTTGCTGGTTGGGCGCGGCGCCGGTGTAGAACACGTTGCGCTCGCTTTCCTCGCCCTCGTACTGGACGGGATAGAACAGGATCGAATTGAGCTCTTTGAACACCGGCAGCACCGATTTGCGCGACACCGAGGTCCAGCAGCCGAACACGACGGCGACCTTGTCCTTGGAGATCAGTTCGCGCGCCTTTTCGGCGAACAGCGGCCAGTTCGAGGCCGGATCGACGACCACCGCTTCAAGCTTCTTGCCGAGCAGACCGCCCTTCTTGTTCTGCTGGTCAATGAGCATGAGCATCACGTCCTTCAGCGTGGTCTCGCTGATGGCCATGGTGCCGGAGAGCGAATGGAGAATTCCGATCTTGATGGTGTCGGCGGCTTTGGCGGCGTGGACCGCCCCGGTAGCCGCAAACGCCAAGCCCGCAGCGGCCGAAAGCCACCGACGGGCATTCGGCCGCTTGGCGACCGCCTGCATTGATTTGATCATGTGCAAAGACCCCTGCGTTTGACGCGCTCTCCGTCCCGGCGACGTCGGCGCACCAGGGGTTTCGCAAGCCCTGTGCCAAGCCCGCGCGCCTGCGGTAAGTACTTGAGAATGCGGGAGTCTCTCGCATGCCGCCTGTGGATTGCCGATCTTGTGGGCAGCCCGTCTGATTAAATATTAGGCGGCATGCTTGATAATTTTCCAAGCGATGAACGCAATGTGACAGCTACCAAAGCTCGTCAACATCGAGCCGGCGGGGGATGAGCGCCTGCTGGAAAGCGTATGAGATGAGCAGATCGAGACCGGGCCGGTTGGCATCCTTGCCGAATGGGGCGGTGTCGATTGGCCCCGGTTGGCCGGCCGCCTGCTTGCCGGCTTCCAAGAGGCGATAGAGCTCGGCCACGGCTTGCGGATTTGCGCGCGCCAGTTGCTCGGTCACCACCACCATGTGATTGACCGGCACCAGATGGTGCTTGGCGTACCAGGCTCGCGCCTCCGCGTCCGGGTCGGCGATCACGCTTTTGAGCCGCGGATCGTCGCGCAGCGCCGCGCCATAGATCGCGGCATCGAGCTCGCCGGCGATCAGCATTTTGGTGATGTCCTGGTCGGGCTTGGCGCGGATCACGCCGGGCGGGTCCCCGACTTCGGCGACATGGCCATCCTCGAAGGTGACCCATTGCACGCCGGAAAGATCGAGGCCGTAGTCGTTCTGGAGAATACCGCGCATCCACACGCCGGTGGTCTGGCTCCAGGAACGCACGCCGATGCGCTTGCCCGGCAAGTCGGCGGGTGTCAGCCGGCCCCGCTCGCTATTGCAGAGCACCGCCTCGTGCTGGAAGCGCGCAAGCATGGCTGCGGGCAGCAGCTGCAATCCTTTGTCGTAGACTTTCGCCTGAAAGTAAGTGACCAGCGCCATTTCGCTGGCGTCGAAGGCATGTTCGCGCACCATCGGCTTGAACGCCTTGTGCAGCGGTTTCACCTCCTCGAAATCGAGTTTCAGCCATGGCGAAGAAATCTCGCCGCGCTTGAGCGGCAGCGTGTGGGGATAGTCGCCGATGGCGAGGCGCAGGGTGACGGGGTCCGGCATGGGGAATGGCCTTCTTTGTGCCCACCACCTAGTCTAGAAAACCCGCCGGAAACAAGGGAGTTCTGCGTCCATGCCGGGAGAGAAGACGGGGCAAAAAACCGGACTTGTGATCACCGCCCATCCGGGCGATTTCGTCTGGCGCGCGGGCGGGGCCATCGCGCTGCACGCCTAACACGGCTATCGGGTCAAGATTTTCTGCGTAAGCCCCATTCACGAACTAAATAAAGATCATATTGAATATCAATTTTGTGGATAGTCGACGACTGCCTATGACTCTTCGCGCTGCGCGGTTCGGACTTGTCCGATGCGCGCGACCCGCGGACAAGCAAGAGAGCAATGGCGGCAGAGATGAACAATATTGTCGAAGAAACGACCAAACTGACGGCGGCGGACGGCTTTTCGCTCGAAGCATTCCATGCCTGTCCCAAGCAAGGCAGCAAAGGCGGCCTTGTGGTCCTGCAGGAAATCTTCGGCCTGACCGATCAGCTCAAAGGCGTCGTGCGCTCTTATGCGCGCGACGGCTACGACACGATCTTTCCCTGCCTGTATGACCGCGTGGCGCCCGGCACCGCCGTCCCCTTCAACGAGCCCGACCGCGGCCGTGATTTGGCCTATGGCCTGCCGCTCGACAAAGTGATCGTCGACATCGCCGCAGCCGTGCAGAAGGTTCAGAACGACCACGGCGTGTCGATCCTGGGCTTCTGCTGGGGTGGCGGCGTGATCGTGCGCGCGGCCGCCGAGCTCGACCTCAGAAGTGCGATTGCCTTCTACGGCACGCGGCTGCCGACTTATCTCCACCATCAGCCGAAATGCCCGCTGCTGTTCCACTTTGGCGCGACCGATCCCAATTCTACGCCGGAAATCATCGAACAAGTGCGCAAGGCTTTTCCGGCGGCTGAGACTTGCATTTACGAGGCCGGCCATGCCTTCGCCAACGAAGTGCGACCGGCCTATGTCGAAGCGGCGGCTAAGACGGCACGCAGCCGCACGCTCGACTTCCTGAACAAGCAGCATCAAGCCGCCGGTTGACCACGGCTGCAATTGCCAATTCATAGCAGCGCGCGGACGGATCAGAGCGTCTGATAGACGGCCTTGATTTGCTTACGCAGCCAGACGTGCTTTGGATCCTTGTCGTTGCGTGCCTGCCAAACCATGTTGGTGGATATTTTTCCAACGTTGATGGGCACGGGCCGCTTTGCCAGCCGGAAAGAATTCTCGAACACGTCAGAGGCCAGCTCGGTAAACACGCCGATCATATCGCTGCGCACGAGCAGGTGTGGCACAGCAGTAAAGTTCGTTACGGCCACAAGCGCATGGCGCCGCAGTCCGTGCCGCAGCAGCAGATCGTCAAAAATCGCCGTCCGTTGGCCCGTGGCACTGACAATGAGGTGAGGGAAAGAAAGGACCGACGCAATATTAAATTTCGTGCGCGGTTTCAATATGGGGTGGTCGCGCCGGAAAACGCAGAACAGGTTCTCGTCCATCATGAATTCGGCGTTCAGGTGGCTTGGTTTTTCGTCCAGCCAGCCGAGTGCGAGATCAGTGCGGTCCTCGTCGAGCAGGTCGAGCGCCTGTTTGCGGTCGGCCGTCAGCACTTGCAGCGCCATGTTCGGGGCCAGCTTCCGCAACCGCGCATACAATGGCGGTACGACCGAGAGGCTCAGCCGGTCAGGCGTACTCAGCCGAAATACGCCGGTTGCACTGGCTGGATCGAATTGAGGTTCCTCGGCCAGGCAGCCTTCGACCAGCGCAATGGCCTCGCGCAACGGTTCACGGATCGCCTCGGCGCGCGGCGTCAGCATGAAACCCTTCGGTACGCGCACGAGCAAATCGTCACCCAACAATACGCGTAGTCGTTGCAACGCGTTACTGACGGCGGGCTGCGATCGTCCCAGCCGCGCGCCGGCACGTGTCACATTGCGCTCAGTGATCAGTGCATCCAGTACTTTCAATAGATTGAGATCGACATTGCTGAGATTCATGGCAGCTCACCGGCAGGCATTCGCGGCGTGAATGTCTTGCATCTTTAATATCAATTTTGAAAATAGAGAAGCCCTTCCTAGTGTTGCGGGCAAAACCTGGGTGCGTCATGGATCGCCGTTCCATGCGGTGATCCTGGCCGTGCGGTGGGGCACCGGCTACGCGCCAGGACAAGCGGGGGAACTCCATGGTGGAGGGGTCGGCACTGCAAGCGCCAGCGCGCAATATCGCGAACGGCGGGCGGACAACTAAACCGTTGTTCATCGCCACGTTGGGCGCCCGTGACCTATACCAAGTGGGCAGCACGCGTCGCCGCGGCACTCGCGACGATATTTTGCATTCTTTGGAATGCCGATGTTCCGTCGTGGTTTGGCGTTGCCTATTTGACGGAGCAATATTTGGCGCTGATCCTGGGCTTGAGCCTCTGCGCCTTGTTCCTCTCGCGGCGCATCTCCGGTGCAAAAAGTGACAAGGCGCCCTGGTGGGACATTCTCCTGGCCGCCGCCGCGCTGCTGGGCTGTCTCTATCTCGTTTTTCGGTTTCCTGCCGCTCTCGATCAACTTGCATTCCGTCCGCTTTATCTCGTGTTGCTCGGCGGCATGTTGGTGGTGCTGGTGCTCGAAGGCGTGCGGCGCGAAACCGGTTGGGTGCTCTACGGCATCGTCTGGCTGTTCATCATTTACGCGCTTGTTGGGCATCTCGTGCCGGGCGAATTCACCGGCCGCAAGATCACGCTTGAGATGCTGGCGCAGTATCTCGGCATCGACCCGAGCGCCGGCTTTGGTGTGCCAATGCGCGTCGGCGCCTCGATCGTCGTCTTGTTCGTGTTCTTCGGCAGTCTCCTGTTTAAGGCCGGCGGCGGTGAATTCTTTACCGACTTGGCATTCGCGCTGACCGGGCGCACGCGGGGCGGACCGGCCAAGATCGCGATCGTCGGCTCTGCCCTTTTCGGCTCGGTCTCCGGCAGCGCCGTTTCTAACGTCGTTACGACCGGCACTATTACGATCCCGATGATGCAACGCGCCGGATACACCTCGGTCGCGGCCGGCGCCATCGAAGCGGTGGCCTCCACCGGCGGTCAATTGATGCCGCCGGTCATGGGCGCCGCCGCCTTCCTGATGGCAGAATTCCTCGAGGTGAACTACACCGAGGTCATGGTGGCGGCATTGCTGCCGTCGCTGCTCTATTATCTGAGCGTTTTCGTTCAGGCCGATCTGATCGCGGCGCGCGACAATATCCGGAATGCCGAGGGCGAATTGCCGAGAGTTGCGACCGTGCTGCGTGACGGTTGGCATCTCCTGGTGCCATTTGCCGTCTTGATCGGCGCCCTTGTCTTCGCGGACGTCGAGCCGGAGCGCGCGGCGCTTTACTCGGCAGCGACCGTTTTCCTGGTCGGCATGATGCGCAGCTACAAGAAGCAGCGCTTGACGCCGGGTTCTCTTGTCGTCGCGCTTTGGGAAACCGGCTTTGCAACGATGGGGCTGATCGCAATCGTCGCCTCTGCCGGATATGTGATCGGCGTGTTGAATTTGTCCGGTCTTGGATTTGCGCTGACCTTGGCCATTCTCAAGGCGGCAGGTCACAACCTCTTGCTGATGCTGCTGGTCGCAGCGGCTGTTTCCATTGTGCTCGGCATGGGCATGCCGACGACCGGCGTCTACCTGCTTCTGGCGGCGCTCATAGCGCCCGCATTGGTTGAAGCCGGCGTCGAGCGCATGGCGGCGCACATGTTCATCTTCTATTTCGGCATGATGTCGATGATAACGCCGCCGATCGCATTGGCGGCATTCGCCGCCGCTTCGCTGACCGGCGCAAGCGCGATGTCCACCGGCTTCATGGCGATGCGTTTCGGATGGGTCGCCTATGTCGTCCCGTTCCTCTTCATCTACGAACCGGAACTTCTGATGAAGGGTGAATGGCTGGCGATCGCATCGAGCAGCATCCGCGCCCTCATCTGCACCATCATCATATCCGTAGCGCTAATTGGGTACCTGCGGACAAAGCTGCGGTTGTTCGAACGCCTGTTCGCCGTGCTGGGCGGTCTCGTGCTGTTCGCAAGTTTCATCACTCACGATCATGTCATGCTTTTCAGCGTCGTTGGACTGGCGCTGACGGCGATCCCGGCTGTAACGCAGTTTGGCGGTCCGGTTTTAGAAAGATCGCGGCAGCGTCAAGCCGCACTATGAGAGGTCTAGTCGCCAATTGTAACTGTCATCCGATCCAAAGAGGGAGGAAGGCCATCATGAAGAAGGTCGTATTCGCAGGCGCGGCGATGATCGCGTCAATGGTTGCGCTTTGTATGCCTGCATCGGCGCAAGTCGTCGGTATTGCCACCGATCAACCCGGCAGTCTCGGGTTCAACACCGGACAGGCCGTGGCAAAGGTACTCAGCCTGCAAACCGACCTGAAGGTGCGCACGCAACCAATGGCGGGGACTGCGGCCTATCTACCGCTGATCAATCGCGGCGAGATGGATTTCGGCTTTTGCAACGCCACCGAAGCCTACTATGCGCAGAGCGGCACGGGTAATTTTGCCGGCAAGCCAAATCCTAACCTGCGCATGGCCGGCATGATGTTCCCGCTGCGCACCGGCCTTGCTGTGGTCGCCGATACCGGCATCAAGACCATCCAGGACCTAGCGGCCCACAAGGGAAAACTGCGGATCGCGTCCGAATACAAAGCCTCCAACATCATCCCGTATTATATCGAGGGCGCTCTCGCCGACGGCGGAATGACATACAACGATTTCAAGCGCGTGCCGGTGTCCGGTTTTGTCGACGGCATCAAGGCGCTTGGCGATGGCCGGGTCGACATCACGCTGATCTCGCTCGGATCGGCGGGCGGGCGCAAGGTCAATGAAGAGCTGAAATCGCGCGGCGGCTTCCGCTACGTTTCGCTCGATTCGTCGCCAAAAGCTTTTGCGAATTTCGAGAACAAGCTTCCGTCCGGGAGCATCATCTCATTGAAGGCCAATCCGAAGCTGCCCGGCCTCATCGAACCCACGACCAATATCGTTGCAATCCCGTGGGTCATGGTCACCAACAAGAACACGCCGGATAAGCTCGTTTACACCGTCGTCAAAACCTTGCTCGCGCACTATCCGGAACTGGCTTCCACGTTCGCAGCCTTCCGGAATTCCGGGCCGAAGGACTTCGCGCCGAAGCATAAGATCCCGTACCACCCGGGCGCCCTGAAGGCGATCGAGGAAGCCCATATTCCGCATTGAACGATGACGGGTGGCACTCTGTAACAATGAATTGGGTCAGTTTGCATGAGTGATGCCCTACCGCCGGGTGCTTGCGACTGTCATTGCCATGTCTTCGGTCCAGCTGCGCGGTTCCCTTACGCGGAGCCGCGCAGCTATACGCCGGACGATGCGCCGTTTGACGCCTATCTCGCGTTGCTCGACCGGCTCGGCTGCGAGCGTGGCGTATTGGTGCAGCCGAGTGCCTATGGCCGCGACAACCGGGCGATGCTTGATGCGCTCGAACGCGCGCCGTCGCGCCTGCGCGGCGTGGCGGTGGGTGGCGCAGAGCTCTCCCGGGAAACATTGAAAGAATGGCACGCGGGCGGCATACGCGGCTTGCGCGCCAACGAATTCCGACGCGATGGCAAGCCTTACTACCAAAACGGTGTTCGGCTCGCCGACCTCGAACCGCTCTACGGCTTCATGGCCGAGCTTGGCTGGCATCTGCAGTTGTGGATCGATGCACACGACCTACCAGAATTGGCTCCGGCGCTTGCACGGGTGCCGGTTCCGATTGTGGTCGACCACATGGGCCGCATGGAGCATCACCACGGGACAAGCCATCTCGGCTTCCAGGCGCTGCTGCGGGGAGTAGGCGAAGGCCGATTGTGGGCAAAGCTCTCCGGTACTTATCGGCTCGGTGCGACTCCGCCTGACTACATCGAGGCAAAGCCTTTTCATGACGCCTTGCTCGCCACCAATCCCGAAAATCTCGTCTGGGGCAGCGACTGGCCGCATCCACGCCCGGAAGGACCGACGCCCAATGCAGCGCAATTGTTGAAGGTCTTTCTCGATTGGACCTCGCGTGAGCAGGACCGGCGCGCCATACTGGCCGGCAATCCCGCGCGCTTGTATGACTTCTAGCCTCCGATTGATCAGGAAGCCGAATATGTCTGAGCAGAAAACCGGACTTGTGATCACCGCCCATCCGGGCGATTTCGTCTGGCGCGCGGGCGGCGCGATCGCGCTGCACGCCAAACACGGCTATCGGGTCAAGATCGTGTGCCTGTCTTTCGGCGAGCGTGGCGAGAGCCAGTTCGCCTGGAAGGAGGCGGGCGCCACGCTGGAAAAGGTCAAGGCCGGGCGCAAGGACGAGGCCGAGCGGGCGGCCAAGCTGCTGGGCGCCGAGATCGAGTTCTTTGACGCCGGCGACTATCCGCTCAAAACAACCGATGAGCATTTCGACCGCATGGTCGACATCTACCGCGAGACCAATCCAGCCTTCGTGCTCACCCACGCGCTCGAGGACCCTTACAATTTCGATCACCCCAACGCCGCCCATTTCGCGCAGGAAACGCGCGTGGTGGCGCAGGCCATGGGCCACAAGCGGGGCGCGCAGTACAAATATTCGGCGCCGCCGGTCTATCTGTTCGAGCCGCACCAGCCCGAAATGTGCAACTACAAGCCCGATCTCATCTTGAAGATCGACGAAGTGTGGGAGACGAAATACAAGGCCTTCCAGATCCTCGCCGCGCAGAAGCACCTGTGGGGCTATTACGAGCGGGTCGCCATCAACCGCGGCATGCAAGGGTCGCGCAACACCGGCGTGCCGATGACTTATGGCGAGGCATACCAGACATTGTTCCCGCGCGTCGCAGAAACGCTCGGCTGAGTTCGGAGGAAACACAATGAAACCAGTCGTCGTCCGCAACATCAAACGCGCCGATTCCAACGCCATCGGCACACTCGGCGCCGCCGGCGTCTCCACCGCGCATGAAGCGCTCGGCCGCTCCGGGCTGATGAAGCCCTACATGCGGCCGATCTATCCCGGCGCGTCGATGGCGGGGCCGGCGGTGACCGTGCTGGCGCAGCCCGGCGACAACTGGATGATCCACGTCGCGGTCGAGCAGTGCCAGAAGGGCGACGTGGTTGTGATCGGCTGCACCGCCGACAACACCGACGGCATGTTCGGCGAATTGCTCGCCACCGCCTTGCGCGCGCGCGGCGTCATCGGCCTCGTCATCGACGCCGGCTGCCGCGACGTCAAGCCGCTCACCGAGATGCGCTTCCCGGTCTGGTCGCGCGCGATCTCGGCCAAGGGCACAGTCAAATCCACGCTCGGCGCGGTCAATATCCCGGTGGTGTGCGCCGGGGTCAATGTCGAGCCCGGCGATGTGGTGGTGGCCGACGACGACGGCGTGGTGGTGGTGCCTAAAAAGCTGGCAGTCGAGACCGCGCAGAAAGCGCAGACGCGCATGGACGACGAAGACGGCAAGCGCAAGCAGCTCGAAACCGGCACGCTCAGCCTCGACATGTACAACATGCGCGAGGGACTGAAGAAGGCGGGCCTGCGCTACGTCGACAACCCGGAGGATGTGTAAGCCGGTCGAGCCAAACAGTCGGCAGGCGGCACGCGCAGGCTTGCGGTTTTGATCCAGATCATGGCGCCATGTGACGAGATCCCTAGGCTATTTTGATTCAAAGGGATTGCGCATGGCGGAGAAGCCACGAGACACAAGCTACCTCAAAGAAATGATGCAGCTGCTGGGCATCGATCCGGCAAGCGGCGTTTTACCGCAATTCAGTCTTGCCTACATGACCGCGCTGCACCGCTGCGAAAGCTGCCGCGCCAAGGGGGCTTGCCGCCATTGGCTCGACAGCACGCCGTTGTCAGTGAGCTTCGCCCCGCAATTCTGCCCGAACGCCGACATCCTGTTTGAATTGCAAGTCGACAAGCCGGACCACGCATAATCCTTGCGATCCGTCAGCGTGAGCCGACACGTCGGCCGATATGCGTCAAAAGCCGCCGGCAACGGCGGCTTTTGACGTTTTGGCGTCCGGCGCGTGCGCGCGTTACCGCTAAGCCGGTAGCGACGGGCCGGGACGGAACCTGACCGCCGCCATGATGCCGAGCACCAGAAGGAGCACCAGCGCGACGCCTTGCGCCACCGTGAATTGGAAATTTTGCGGTTCGGGGAACGGCGGTCCGACCTGCGGCGCGTGCGGATTTACGAGCGCCACCTTCTCGAACGCCTGCACGATCAGCACAAACACGTTGAACCAGAGCGCGCTAACGGCCATGACGACGTAGATCCAGCGCCAGGCACCCGAAAGGCGCTTGCCGTAAAGCGCAATCAGCGCGACCGCCAGCGCCAGCAGCGACACCACCCCGACAGCGAGCGCCGGCGTGAAACCGTGGATCGGAAACAGAAAGCCAGTGACGCTGGTGAGGATGGTGGTGATCAAGAATAGCGCGGTCCAGCCGGGCAGCCGGCGCGAACCGAGCATGCCGAACAGCACAACCAGGCCGCTCACAATCGCGATCAGGCTGATGATGACGTGCAGCACCGTGAAATTGGCAAGCGATAGCCCGAGAATCATGATCCTGCTCCCCCAGAGCCTTGCGATCTTGAGACTTGCGATCTTCCGCCTTGGCGCAAAGCAATGCTAGGTCGATTTCAGCCGGCTGACTACGGGCGCCGTTTCATACTTTATGCCGCTGGCGCGTTACGGATCGACCGCCGCCGCGAACAGCACTCGCGCGCCCCGCATATCGAGCCACAGTCCGGCCCGCGTATGCGTGATGCGGAGCATGGCGGTGTCGCAATGGGCGCAGCGCAGGATGGCGCCCATGGTACCGCCATAATCGGGCACGCTGCCGACCGTGGCGACCGCGCCGCAGCCGCCGCAGGTAATTTCCGCGGCGGTCACGTCGATTGCGAATAATTCGCGTAGCAGCCCACCGGCGGCATTGCCGTCGAGCGTCAGGTCGGATTGGTGATCCGTGTTCATGATCCTGCGTCCCTCGTTATAATAATCCCGTCGGTCCGAACCGTTCGGTCTTGATCAAATGCGGTGCATGGCCGAGAACGCGCAACGCGCGCGCGACCGCCTCGACCAGCGGCGTTGGTCCGCAGATGAAGCAACGCGCACCGGCGTCGGGCGCAAAGCCGACAGCGTCCAGCATGGCGCGGTCGATGCGTCGGGTGAAGCCGCGCCAGCCCGCCGGCGTTTCGCGCGTGAGCGTGTGCACGACCTTGAGCCCACCGCCCTGCCCCGCCAGCCGCTCCAATTCAGCGCCGTAGATAATGTCACCGGCGGTACGCGAGGAAAAAAGCAGCGTCGCCGGCAGGTCGCTTTTCGCCGCCGCGCGGTGGCGCAGCATAGCCATCAGCGGCACCACGCCGGAGCCGCCCGCGACCAGGAACAGCGGCCCGCCGAGCGCCGCCGTCCAGACGAAATAGCCGCCGATAGGGCCGCGCAATTCGAAGCGGTCGCCGGCGCGCGCCTCGCCCGCCAGATAGGGCGAGACTTCCCCGTCAGCGATGCGCTCGACAGTCAACGTCACGCCCGCCGCTTCCGGCGCCGAGGCGATCGAATAGCTGCGCTGCGCCTGATAGCCGTCTTCGGCGGTAAGCCGCACGTCGACGTGCTGGCCGGCGCGGTGCCCGGGCCATCCCGGCACGTCGAGGTGGAGGCTGCGCACGCGCGGCGTCTCGTCGATCACGTCGCGCACCGTTGCGGTCAGCCATTGCAGGCGGCGCAACGGAGCGGGCCTCGTTCCAGCGACGGCCTCAATCGCCGTCATACCGCTGCTCGCGCCAGGGATCGCCGTAGCTGTGGTAGCCAAGATCTTCCCAGAAGCCGCGCTGATCCTCGTCGAGGAATTGCAGGCTGTGCACCCATTTCGCGCTCTTCCAAAAATAAAGATGCGGCACCAAAAGCCGCGCCTGGCCGCCGTGTTCCGGGTCGAGCGGTTCGCCGTCGAACGTGGTCGCGATCATCGCCTTGCCGTCGACCAGGTCCTCGGACGGCAGGTTGGTGGTGTAGCCGCCGTCGCAATGGGCGAGCACGAACGGGCCAGGCGGTTCAGCGAGGCCGGCGGCTTCCAGCAGCGTGTCGATGGAAACGCCGCGCCAACGCGTGTCGAATTTCGACCAGGTGGTGACGCAATGGATGTCGACGATGAGTTCAGTCTGCGGCAGCGCGTTGAATTCCACCCAGCTCCATTGGCCGAGCGGCGAGGCAGCGTCTTCGAGCGTGAATTGCCAGCTGGCGAGGTCGGGCTCGGGTGTGGGCCCTGCGGACAGCACCGGAAAGTCGGTAACCAGGTGTTGGCCAGGCGGCAAGCGTGTGTTCACGCTCGCACTGCCGCGGCGTCCGCGGAAACCTCGCGCAATCGGGGGATCGGTCATGAGTTTCACTCACCCGGTGCGCGCAGTTTCGCGCGTGGTCGTGACAAACACAATACGGCCGGAGGGCGGCGGTCTATCTCTTCTCGTCCGGAAAGGCGTCGGGGGCGCCGGCCAGGATCTTCGACATGGTCCAGCGGCCGCCTTTGCGCACGGACGCGGTCTCGTCGATCACCCAGCGCCCGTCTTCGCGCACCAGATCGAATGCCAGGTCGCGCGGCTCCTTGAAATTCAAAAAGCGCGCCCGCACCCGGGCACGGTTCGTTGATTTCGATTCCAAGGTAATCTGCAGCTTGCTGAGAGCCCAATCATTGCCGTCAACGAACACGTCCCAGTCGATCTTTCCCACTTCCCCCTTAGGCGTATTTCTTTCGGCCACATCGATCAGGCCCTGCAAGCGGCGGCTATAGAGGCCGGAATGACTGGATGCGTCGGAACCGCCCTGATAGGTGCGATAAATCGATCGGATCAGCGCGAGCGGATCGTCGGCGGGCGCCGAACGCGCGGTGGAGGCGGCAACGCCGAGTATGATTGCGAGGACCAGCGAAAATCTACGCATTGGGCGCGGCGCGCTCAGCGGTTGGCGTGGCTCCAGGGCGCAATGCGGCGCTCCAGCCATTTCAGGCCAGAGGTGAGCGAAACGCCGAGCGTCATCAGCACGATCACCGGCACGAAGGTCTTGTCCATCTCGAAATTGTTGGCGTAGCGCGTGATCATGTAGCCGAGGCCGGTGATCGTGGTGTAGAACTCGGCGATCACCATGCCGACCAGGCCGCGGCCGATGGCGAGCCGCACGCCGGCCGCGATATAGGGCAGCGCGAAGGGCAGCAGCACGTCCTGCCACACACGCCGCTCGCTGGAACGGAACGAGCGCGCGACCTCAAGCATGTTCTTGTCGCATTCGCGCACGCCCTGATAGGTGTTGATCAGGATCGGGAACACCGCAAACAGGAACACCACGATGATTTTGGCTTTCAGATAGATGCCGAACCACAGCACCAGCAGCGGCACGATCGCCACCAGCGGCGTGGCGTAGAGCGCGTTGATCGGAAAATCGAGCGCCCAGTCGAGCCAGCGCACGCGCGCCATCAGCACCGCGAGCGGGATACCGACAACGATGGCCGAGAGCAGGCCGTAGAACATCACCTCCAGGCTTTGCGCCAGGTAGTACGGCAGCTCGCCGCTGACGGTCAGCTCATAGAAGGCGACGGCGATCTGGCTCGGATATGTGAAGAAAATCGGGCTGATGAACGGTCCGACGATCTGCCAAACGATCAGGATCAGGGCGAGGAAGCCGTAGCGGAAGACGGCGCGGTGCTCCCACCAGGGCGCGGCTTTCACCGCCGGCACCGCATGTTGCCCGGCAGCCATTCCGCCGGCGTGGACCTCGTTGGCGACGCTCATCGCGTTGTCTCCTGGGCGCCCTGCCCATTTTCTCGTGCGGTTACTTGAGATCGCGGGCGGGCACCGCCGTCAATTGGCGGCGCCCGCGCCCTGATCGATTTGTCAGCCCACGTGCCCTAGAACGCCGCCGTCGGGCAGACAGGGCCTTTCCAAACGCCGAGCTTCTTAATCGCCTTGTCGGCGAATTCCTTGTCGACGATCTGGTCGTAGGTCGGGGTCTTACCCTTTGCGATATTGCCGACCTTGGTCATCAGATTGGCGGTGAAGTCGACGCGCGCCGGCGACAAGCCGGTGTTAGCGTCCCAGATGCAGTTCTTCACCAGGAAGTCGTAGGTCTGCTCCACGATCTTCGGCGGATAGCCGGTGCGCTTGACCATGATCGGCAGCACCTTGGCCTTGTCGGTGTACATGATCCGGGTCGCTTCGATCACGGAATTGACGAAGGCTTGCAGCGCGGCCGGGTTCTGCTTGATGATCTCGTCCTTCACCGCGTAATACGTGTACATCTGCTTCGGCGCCAATTCCCACATGCGTGCGACCGCGTGCAGGCTCGGGACCTTCTCCTTGGCCAGCATTTCCTGCTCGACATGCAGAATGGCCGTGTCGACCTGGTTGGCCACCAGCGCCGGCACGTCCTCGCTGGCGATACTGACGAAGTTGACGTCCTTGGGGTTGATCTTGGCGGCGCGCAATACGTTCTTGCTCAGGATGTCGGCGAAACCGCCGGGCTGCTGAATGCCGATGCGCTTGCCCTTGAGATCGGCCATGTTCTTGACGTTGTCGCGCACCACCATCGAGGCCTCGAACTTGTACAGCGTGCCGAGGATAGCCTTGACCTTCGAGCCCTTGGAGATCGCGATCGAGGTGACGGTGGCGGGCGACTGCGCGATATCGAGATTGCCCGCCAGCATGGCGCGGAACACCTTGACGCCGCCTTCGAGCGCGACGGTTTCGACATCGATGCCGTTCTTCTTGAAAATACCGAGATCCTTGGCGACGAGCACCGGCATATGCACGATGTTCGGCGGCGTGGTCGGCATACCGACCGTAAGCTTGGTTTGCGCGTAGCTCGCGCTTGGCAAAGCGAGCGCGCCGGTGGCCAACGCCGCCAGCATCAGAGTGGTCTTGCGCATTATGATCCTCCCTAGATCTTTTCGTCGTTATCGGCTTTCGGCCCGGCGGCACCCCCGGACCAAGCCGAACGATGCATAAGCCGCGCTTGACGTTGCAGCCGGCGTTTCATCCTTGTTTCGGGCAGGCCGCAACCGTCCCGCCGAATGGGATTTTGCCCCATCCCTCCGGTAAAAACAACGAAGCCGGGTCCCTTAGTCCGGTTGCGGCAATTCGCCTTTGACCGCAGGGGCGTACCATGGCTAGTTGCAGCCACTTGCCGCGATGCGCCCGAATGTAACCATGCCCAAATTCGTCATCGATTTCGGCAGTCTCAGCACGCCGGCGCAGCCCGACGGCCGACTCGAAGGTCCGGCCTTCCGGCGCAACCACGACGCCATCTGGCACGCGATATCGCAATATTTGAATACAACGACCGGCGACGTGCTGGAGGTCGGCAGCGGCACCGGCCAGCACGTGACCGAATTCGCGCGCCGCGCGCCGCATCTGACCTGGTGGCCGAGCGATATCGTGCCGGCGCATCTCGCCAGCATCGCCGCCTGGCGCAGCGCTGCCGAACTCGCCAATCTGCGCGAAGCGCAACGCATCGATCTCAATGATCTGGACTGGCGTTGGCGGGACAGCGGTAAACTGACCGCCATTGTGTGCATTAACGTGCTGCACATCGCGCCCTGGCAGGTCACGCAGAATCTCATGGCCGGCGCCGGGCGGCTGTTGCGCGACGGCGGCCGGTTGTTCATCTACGGCCCGTTCAAGCGCGACGGCGCGCATACCGCGCCCAGCAATGCCGCCTTTGATGTGAGCCTGCAAGCAGAGAACCCGGATTGGGGCGTGCGCGACGTGCACGACATCGATGTGCTGGCGCAGGCGGCCGGCCTTTCGCGGGCTGAAATCACAGCGATGCCGGCCAACAATCTGGTTCTGGCCTTCGGGCGCGACGTTCGGCACAATTGATCCATGGCAAAACCAAACGAACCCATCCTCGACATCGCCCATCTCGGCCATCTCGAATTGCTGACGCCGACATTCGAGGCGAGCCGCAAATTCTTCGTCGACGTCATGGGCATGACCCAGAGCGGCGAGAAGGGATCGAGCGTCTATCTGCGCGGCTGGGACGACTATGAGCGCTATTCGCTCAAGCTCACCGCGTCGAAAACGTCGGGCATGGCCCATGTCGCCTTCCGCACCCGCAGCCCAGAGGCACTGGAGCGGCGCGCCGCCGCGCTTAAAGGTTCCGGCTTCGATGTCGGCTGGAGCGACGGCGACCTCGGCCACGGCAAAACGTTCGTGTGCAAGGACCCGGACGGCCACGTCATCGAACTTTATTACGACACCGAATGGTACGATCCGCCGCCTGATCAGAAGCCCGCGCTCAAGAACCAGGCGCAGCGCTATCCGGCGCGCGGCTGCAACGTGCGGCGCATCGACCACTTCAACGGGCTTGCCGCCGACATCAAGGCCAACCGCGAATTTTTCGAAAACTATCTCGGCTTCCGTCTGACCGAGCAGATCGTGCTCGACGACGGCACCGAGGCCGGCCTGTGGATGACCGCCACCAACAAGTCCTACGACTTCGCCTATACCCGCGACTTGACCGGCGCCAAGGGCCGCTTCCACCACATTACCTATGCACTCGACTCGCGCGAGGACATCCTGCGCGCCGCCGACATTTTCCTGGAGAACGGCGTGTTCATCGAAACCGGTCCGCATAAGCACGCGGTCCAGCAGACATTCTTCCTCTATGTCTACGAGCCCGGCGGCAACCGCGTGGAGGTCGCCTGCGCCGGCGCGCGGCTGGTGCTGGCGCCGGACTGGAAGCCGATCACCTGGACCGAAGCCGAGCGCAAGAAGGGCCAGGCCTGGGGCCTGCAGACCATCAAGTCGTTCCACACCCGCGGCACGCCGCCGGTGCCGGGCGTGCCGGATTCGTGACCGCCATGAGCGGCGACGTGCAGGATGCCGATCGCGCGCTGGTCGCCGCTTTGGCCAAAGGCGATGGCACGGCCGCGGCGGCGCTGCTTGATGACGATTTCAATTGGGTGGACGCCAATGGCCGCGTCCTTACCAACGCGCAGTTCGTGAAGAGCAAGCCTCCGCTCGGCGGTGAAGCGGGACTCACGCCGGCGATCCATCGTTACGGCGACGTCGCCACCGTCTCGGTGGGCCGCGACAAGCATTTCGTGCTGCGCATTTGGGCAAAGCGCGCCGACGGCTGGCGCCTGCTCACCTATCACGAGGTGTCGCAGGCTGGACCGCCGGCGCCGCATGGAGCCGGCCGCAAGGAATGGGATAATCCCTGCCGCACCATTCCGTATGCGCCGCGCAACCAGGATGAACGCGACTGCCTCGCCTCATGGCAGGCGCTGGAGGTCGCGGTCATGGCGCACGAACCCGACGAATGGGCGCGCCACGTTGCCGACGAATTCATGGTGGTCGGGGCCGCGCGCCGCCACAGCAAGGCCGACCGCAAGGCGGTAGTCGAAGAGCAGCAGCGCACTAACGCCAATTCCGCACCCGCCCCGCTCACTTTGGGCCGAACTGTTCGATTTCCCCGACGCGATCGTGATGCGCTGCGAACACCAGCCGTTCCACGGCAAGGCGGCGCGCGTGTCCCGCGTTTTCGTCAAGCGCGGCGGGCAATGGCTGATGGCGGTGAGCTTCCAGACCACCCGCCAGGACGCGCCGGTGAAAACCATCTAGATTTCACCCATGAGCCGCCGCAACACCCCGCGTATCTCCTTTATCGGCTTCGGCGAGGCCGGCCAGGCGATTGCGTCGGGCCTGCGCGAGAGCGGTATCGAGTGCATCGCCGCCTGGGACATTCTGTTCCCGGAGCCGGCCGGCGAGCGGCTGAAGGCGGCGGGCGAGAAATTTGGCGTGCGTTGCGCGGCCTCCGCCCAGGACGCGGTCGCTGGAACCGATATGATCATTTCCGCGGTGACCGCCGCCTCCAGCCTGGAGGCCGCGCGCTCGGTCGAACCGCATCTGGCGGGCAACCCCTACTACCTCGACATCAATTCGGTCTCGCCCGGCCGCAAGCAGGCGACCACCGAATTGCTGAGCGACAAGGCACGCTACGTCGACGTGGCGGTGGTGGCGCCGATCCAACCCAAGCGCCATCGCACGCCGCTGCTGATCGCCGGCCCGCACGCGGAAGGCGCCGCGCCGCTGTTGCGCGAGCTGGAAATGCAGCTTCGTGTCGTCGGCGATACGGTGGGCGCCGCTGCCGCGATCAAGATGATCCGCAGCGTGATGATCAAGGGCATCGAGGCACTCACGCTCGAATGCTTTCTGGCCGCCAGCCGCGCCGGCCTGCTCGACGAAGTGACGGCATCGCTGAAGAACAATTATCCCGGCCTCGATTGGCCGACCATGTCCGAATACAACCTGGAACGCATTGCCAGCCACGGCGAGCGGCGTGCCGCCGAAATGGAAGAGTCGGCGGCGACCCTGCGCGAGCTCGGCCTCGATCCGCTGATGGCGGACGCAACCGTCGAACGCCAGCGCGAGATGGGCTTAATCGGCAAGGACGCCTCCGTGCGCGCGTCGCTCGACCAGGGCCGCGCGGCCATGCTCGAGGCCATCAGCGCGGCGAAGAAAGACAACAAAGACAGATAGTTCGGCACCCTGCGCGAACGTACGCTCAAGGCTATGAACGCGCGTAGGGCGTTTTTTGTTGGCGGTAACCTGCGGCGCCCCGTACAGTCGCGCGTCTATCAACTCATGGGGGAAACGTACGATGCTGAAGAAACTCGGATACGCTGCCTTGATCGCAGTCGCCGCCGCCGCATTCGTTGTCGGTTCGGCCGCGACCGGCAACGCCAAAGGCAAGAAGAAGGCGGCCGCGCCGCCGCCTCCGCCGCCAGTCATCTGCATGTTCGACTATAGGCCGGTCTGCGGCGTGAAGGGCAAAACCAAGGCCACGTGGGCCAACGCCTGCTTCGCGGCCAAGAACGGCGCCAAGGTCGCCTACCAGGGCGCCTGCAAGGTGCATAAAGCGAAAGCCAAGAAGAAAGCCGCCAAGAAACCCGCGATGAAAAAGAAGCCGGCGCCGAAAAAGAAGGCCGCGATGAAAAAGCCGGCTGCGAAAAAAGAGATGAAGAAGTAAGCCGCGCTTCATCGCGCATATGAATAAAGAAGCGGGCCGCTGCCAGGCAGCGGCCCGTTCGCGTTCGATGCGGCTTTGCCGCCGGTGTTATTTTTTCATCGCATCAACGGCGCCTGCCCTTGGCGCGCTGGCGAGTCTTGGCGGCGCGTCGACGCGCCGCCTTCTTGGGCAGCGGCGGCAGCCCGCCGCCGGCCTTCTTGGGCTGGGGCGGCGTGCCGCCGGCCTTGGCGACCCGCATTGCCCAGTATTCCCATGAGCGGGTCAGCCCGGTCGTGACGCCGATGATGTTGGCGCAGAGTTCCAGTTCGCCCGGCGTGAACGGCTCGATCGACCCGAGCGCCATGGCGCGCACCTGATATTCCGCGTTGCGCGAAGCCATGATTGACCGGAAGACACATTCGCGCACGCTGGTGCCGGCGACGGTCACGCCGTGCCGGTTCATCAACACCATCCAATGGTGCGCAAGCGCGCGGGCAAGCGAGGCGCCCTCCTCCGGCTTGACCACCAGCAAATTGGTATCGCCGAATTCGTCACGCTGATCCCAGAACGGCGGCTTGCTGCCGCCAATGGTGCCGAGCGCGAAGACCGGCACGTAATCGGTGCGGGTGGCGAGCAGCGGCATGAAAGCGGGCGCATGGTGATGGCATACCGAATTCACGTCCGGCCGCGCCTTGTAAATTTCGCCGTGGATCACCCGCTCGGAATACTGGGCAACGTTTGTGCCGCGCACCGGCCGCGAGTCAAGATGGTATTCGATGAAATCATCCGCCGTTACCAGTTCAGGCGCGCGCGAGCGCGACAACAGGTAGCGGTCAGGGTAATCGGGATGGCGCAAGCTGACATGGCCGAAGGCGTCGAGCACGCCCTCATAGGCGACAATATTGTTGGCGAGCGCGAGCTCCCGGCGGGCTTCGGCAAGATCGGTCACGGCGTTTCCTCTCGAACATAGTCGGCTTGTTTTCCGGCATTATAGGGCAAGCCCCGCTCGGCAACAGCGCCGATGGCGCTTGACAGATTGCATCCGTTAGGGAGGCTGCAGCGGCCATGGCCGGGTCCGCCCAAATCGTCATCGACGGCGTCAGCCACACCTATCGTCCGCCGCGCGGGCGCGAACTGCTGGCGCTCGACCGGGTGTCACTCGAGGTACAAAATCGCGAATTCGTCGCGCTGCTCGGCCCCTCCGGCTGCGGCAAGTCCACACTGCTCTACCTGCTCGGCGGCTTTCTCCCGGTGGAAAGCGGCGCCATCCGCATCGACGGCGAGCGCGTTGCCGGCCCCGGCCCCGACCGCGGCATCGTGTTTCAGCATTTCGCGCTGTTTCCCTGGAAGACGGTGCGCGGCAACATCCTCTACGGGCTCGAACGCCAAGGCATGGCGAAAAACGAGCGCGAAAAGCGCGCCATGGATTTCATCGAGCTGGTGGGCCTGAACGAATTCGAGGACAGCTATCCATCGCAATTGTCCGGCGGCATGAAGCAGCGCACCGCGATCGCACGCACGCTCGCCTTCGATCCGAAGATTCTCCTGATGGACGAGCCGTTCGGCGCGCTCGATGCGCAGACGCGCGGCCTGATGCAGAGCGAGCTGCTGCGAATTTGGCGGCACACGCCGAAGACCGTAATCTTCGTCACCCACGACGTGCAGGAGGCGGTCTACCTCGCCGACCGGGTGGCGGTGATGTCGGCGCGGCCGGGGCGCATCAAGACGATCGTCGACACCAAGTTCAAGAAGGACGATCTCAACATCTTCAAGGAGAAAGCCTTCATCGAAAAGGCGGACGAAATCTGGCACCTGGTGCGCGAGGAGGCGATCAAGGCGCAGCAAGGGCGCGCGCCGTGAAAACTTTCATCCGCTATTCCCCGCTGCTGCTGCTCGCCGTCGCCTGGGAACTGGCGGCGCGCCTGCATCTGGTGTCGTCGGACGCGCTGCCGCCCTTGTCCGGCGTGGTGGCGGCCTGGATCGACATGATCAAGGACGGCGAGCTCGTGAGCAACGGCGCGTCCTCGCTCTACCGCGCCGCCGCCGGCTTAGCCTTGGCGATCCTGGTCGGCGCCACGCTCGGCATCGTCATGGCCTGGTGGAAGACGGCGAATGTGCTGCTCAGCCCCCTGGTGGAGATTTTCTATCCGCTGCCGAAATCGGCGCTGATCCCGGTGACGGTGATCTGGCTCGGCTTCGGCGACGGCTCCAAGATCCTGCTGATCTTCCTCGGCTGCATGCTGCCGGTGACCATCGGCGCCTTCAACGGTGCGCGTTCCAGCGAGCAGGCACTGGTCTGGTCGGCGCGCAGCATGGGCGCCAGCCGCACGCGCATGCTGTGGGACGTGGTGGTGCCGAGCGCCATGCCGGAACTGCTCAACGGCATCCGCACTGCGTTGGCGCTTTCCTTCATCCTGCTGGTGTCGTCGGAATTGATCGCCGCGCGCCAGGGCTTCGGCTACCTGATCGGCTTTCTCGGCGCCAACGGCTCCTACGACGCGATGTATGCGGTGGTGTTGACCGTGGCCTTTCTCGGCTTCGCCGCCGACCGCGTCTACCTCGTTATCACCCGGAGGACGCTGGCATGGCGCGACTAGCGCAACTTCTGCTGTCCGGCTTTGTCCGGATATTTTCCATTCTGGTGCTGCTGGCGGCGTGGGAGCTGCTGGCGCGCAGCGGCGTGTTCACGCATTTCCAGTTGCCGGCGCTGAGCGAAGTGCTGGTCCGCATCTGGGACGACGGCGTTTCCGGCGATCTTGCCATCAATGCCGGCCTGACGCTCTACCGCGCGCTGACTGCCTTCCTGATCTGCGCCGTCGGCGGCGTCGCCATCGGCATGGCGATGTCGCGCAACAAGATCGCCAACTGGTTTTTCGATCCGATCATTTCGGTAGGCTTTCCGATGCCGAAGATCGCCTTCTTGCCGGTGGTGATCCTGTGGCTGGGCGTGTTCGACGTCTCCAAGATCACCATCATCGTCATCGACGCCATATTCCCCGTCATCGCCGCTACCGTCATCGCCATCGCCGGCGTGGAAAAGGAATTGATCTGGTCGGCGCGCAACATGGGCGCGAGCAACCGCGAACTGCTGACCCAAATCGTTCTGCCGGCGGCAAGCCCGCAGATCCTGACCGGCCTGCAGGTGGCGCTGCCATTATCGCTGATCGTGGCGGTGGTGGCGGAGATGCTGATGGGCGGCTATGGCCTCGGCGGTGCCATGATGACGGCCTCGCGCTTCGCCAATTCTACCGGCGTGTTCGCGGGAATTGTGGAGATCGCGGTGGTGGGGTACGTCCTGGTCAAGGCGATGCAACTGATCCGCCGCCGGCTGCTGATCTGGCACCAGGAAGCCAATGCGCCGAGCACGGCGTAGTGCTGCAGCGCATTCAAAGCGCGGCGAGGCTTGCCAAAAACCGTTGGAGTCCCCACAATCTTCGCGTTCGCGACGAGACGCTTGCCATGGCAAAGCGCAAGCCCGGCGAACCCAGGGAGGGAACGATGCGCTTATTAAAACTCGCGCTGGCCGGCGTGTGCGCGCTCGGCCTTTTCGGTCTTGGCGCCGCAAGAGCGGAGCCGGTGAAGATCCGCATGTCCTGGGTGGCCCCGGTCGCCAACTGGGCCTCGATCATTCTCGAGAAGAAGGACCTCGCCAAACACATGGGCAAGTCCTACACGCTCGAGACCATCCGCTTCCGCGGCACGCCGCCGATGATCACGGCGATCGCCAACAACGAGCTGGAAGTCTCCAACCTCGCCTACTCCACGCTCGCCATCGCCATCAACAATGCCAGCCTCGACGACATAATGGTCATCGCCGACGAATTCCAGGACGGCGTGCCCGGCTATTTCAGCGAGCAGTACTATGTCCGCAAGGACTTCGGGCATCAACAAGGTCGAGGACCTCAAGGGCAAAGTGGTCGGCACCAACGCGGCCGGCTCCGCGGTCGATATCGCCAGCCGCGCCATGCTGCGCAAGCACGGTCTCGAGGACAAGCGCGACTACACCATCGTCGAAGGCCCGCTGCCGGCAATGCCGGCGATGCTTTTGGAGAAGAAGGCCGACCTCATTCCAGCCGTGCTGCCGTTCGCGCTCAATCCCAAGCTGCGCGCCGGTGCCAAGGTGCTGTTCGAGCAGCGCGAGGCGCTCGGCGTAACGCAGATGATCGTGTGGACGGCGCGCAAGTCGTTCATCGACAAGCACCGCGCCGCCATGGTCGACTTCATGGAGGACATGCTGATCATCACGCGCTGGTATCTCGATCCAAAGAACCACGCCGAAGTGGCGAAGATTGCATCGAAGATCACCAAGGCGCCGCCCGAGCGTTTCGGCTGGCTGTTCACCAAGAACGACACCTATCGCAATCCCGACCTGATCCCGAACCTGGAAGCGTTGCAACGCAACGTCGACACCGTGATGGATCTCGGCTTCGTCAAGACGCGCGTCGACATCAGCAAGCACGCCGATCTCAGTCTGGTGAAGGAAGCGCTGGCGCGACTGAAAAACTAAAAGAATAAAATCGGGTCGAATCGAGCGCTTCACCGATATCTTGCCGCTCCGGCTCCGGGGCAGCCCGCGCCGGGCAAGGCGGCGGGGCGGTTTTTTGTTGGCGCCTGCAATTGCGCCCTGCCGGCCGCGCACAAAGCCACTACAATGGCCGACGTTTGCAGGTCGCAATGGACGCAAAAAACCGCATTATCCGAATTCCACCGACGCCGCCGCGGGTGCCGCTTGGTGCGGCGACCGATGACACAACCGGCGGCGACAAGGCGCCGCCGGTGGTCCTGCGCGTCGGCAATGTCGTGCCATTTGATGTTGTGAGATCCGACGGCAGCGCTGCGCCCCGCCCCACCATAGCGGCCGCGCGCGACGCGCTGCCGCGGCGGCGGCCGGAATGGCTTCGCTGGGCGGCGTGTCTGGCGCTCGCGCTCGCTTTCCATGGAGCGGTTGCGGCGGCCTTGCTGCAGTACTGGCATCCGGACGAGGACCAAATGGCGGGCGCGCCGCTGATCCTGATCGAACTGGCGCCGCTGCCGGTGGCGCCCGCGGAGCTGCCGAGCCAGGCGCCGCCTGGCCCGCAGCAGACGCAAACGGCGGCCGCGCCACCGCCGGAGACGCCGGCCGCGAAGCCTGATGCGAAGCCTGAACCGGAACCGGTACAGGCGGTCGCGACAACCGAGACCGTGACAATGCCGCCGACACCGCAGGCGGAGCAGCCGGTGGCCGTGCTGCCGCCGCCCAAGCCGACGGAAAAGCCGGCGGAAAAGCCGCAGCCGAAAAAACACACGCCCAATCCGGCGCGCCAGGCCAGCGCGCCGAGCACGGCTCCGCATCGGGCGGAACGTGCGGCAGCGCCGGCGCCGGGCGCGTCCGCTGGCAATCCCTACGCAGTGTCGAACTGGAAATCGCGGCTGGTCGCCCGGCTCGAGCGCTACAAGCGCTACCCGGCCGCGGCGCAGGCGCGCGGCGAGCACGGCGTGACGCAGCTCGCCTTCAGCGTTGACCGTAGCGGCGGCGTCCATAATGCGCGCATTGTGCGCTCATCGGGCTCGACGACGCTCGACCGTGCGACGCTGGCGCTGGTCGCGCTCGCGCAACCCTTGCCGCCGCCGCCGCCGGAAATCCGCGGCGGGCGGATCGCGATCGTGGTCCCAATCCGCTACAACATGCGTTGATATTTCGCTCAGCCGTGCCGGCGCGCGGAGTCGAGGCTGAGCGCGCCGCGCTTGACGGCGGCCACACGCCCGAGCACCACCAGCAGCGGTCCGGGCAAGCCGGCCCGCGCCAGGCGGTTGGGCAGTTCGGCAACGGGTGCTGCCACCGCCGCTTGATCGGGTCGCGTGGCGCGCGAAATGGCGAGCGCCGGCGTGGCCGGATCGAGGCCTTCGGCAAGCGCGCGCTGCACCAGCGCGGCCAGCGTCCGGGTCGGCATGTAGATCGCGGTGATGGTGGCGGGGTCGGTCAAGCTGCGCCAATCGATGTCGCCGGGCAGGCTGCCGTCCTTGGCGTGGCCGGTGACGAATTGCAGGCGGCGGGCGTAATTGCGGTCGGTGAGCGGCAGGCCAAGCTTGGCGGCCGCCCCTTGCACCGCGGTGATGCCGGGCACCACCTCGACCGGAATGTCGTTGGCGGCGCAGGCTGCAATCTCTTCGCTGGCGCGTGCAAAGATCAGCGGGTCGCCGCCCTTGAGCCGCACCACGCGCTTGCCTTGTTTGGCGAGCGCCACCATCAGCGCATTAATATCGTCCTGCTTGCAGGACGGCCCGAAGCCGGTCTTGCCGACCAGCATCTTCTTGGCCTCGCGGCGGGCGAAGTCGAGCACCTCGCGCGAAACCAGATCGTCGAACAGGATCACGTCGGCTGATTGCAGCGCGCGCACCGCGCGCAGCGTAAGCAACTCGGGATCGCCCGGGCCGGCGCCGACCAGCGTCACGGAGCCGTTTTCCACCGCCGCGCCCTGCCCCGCCACCTCGGCGACGAAACGATCGAAATCGTCTTGGCCCGGCTCGCTGTCGGGATTGGCAACCGCATGGGCGGTGAATAATTGCCAGAACTTGCGCCGTCCGGCGAAAGAGAGGCCCGACTCCTTGACCGCCGCGCGCCAGCGCGCGGCGGCAGCCGCCCAATCGGCAAAGCCTTTGGGCAGCATTGCTTCCAGCTTGGCGCGCACGGCCTGAGCGAATACGGGCGCGGCGCCGTCCGTCGATATGCCGATCACCAACGGCGAGCGGTTGACGATGGCGCCGAAGGCGAAATCGCAGAAGGCCGGCTTGTCGATCACGTTGACCGGTACGCCGGCGGCGCGGGCGGCTTTGGCGAAGGAGGCAGCGCCATCATCATCTTCGAAGGCGCCGATAGCGATCGCGGCGCCGTCGAAATCGCCGAGCGTCCAGGCGCTGCCGCGCAGGACGATCGCGCCACGCGGCGGATCGGCAATGAGCTGACGCAGTTCTTCACAAATATCATGAGCGTAGACCTCGACGCGCGCGCCGGCAGCCGACAACAGTTCCGCCTTCCAGGCCGCCGCTTGGCTGGCGCCGGCGAGCAGCGCGCGTTTCCCTTCGAGCGCGAAGAACACCGGCAGCCGCGCCAGCGGGCCCATGCGTCCAGGTGGTGTTTCGGCAGGCGTGCGGGAGACGGTTTCCATTGTGTTCCTCTAGTAAACGTCCGCCTGATAGCGGTCGTTCTTCTTCAAGTCCTCGACGTAGCGCGCCGCGTCCTCCGGGCTGCGCTTGCCGTGCGCGGCCACCACATCGATCAGCGCGCGCTCGACGTCTTTGGCCATGCGCAGCGCGTCGCCGCAGACATAGATGTGCGCGCCGCGTTCGAGCCAGGCCCAAAGGTCGCGGCCGTCGTCGCGCATGCGGTGCTGGACATAGATTTTTTCGTCTCCGTCGCGCGACCAGGCGAGCGTCAGCCGCGTGAGATGACCAGCCGTGCGCATGGCCTTGAGCTCGTCCTCGTAGAAAAAATCGAAATCACTGCGTTGGTGGCCGAAATAGAGCCAATTCGGGCCCGGCGCCTTTGTCGCCTGGCGTTCCTGCAGGAAGGCGCGGAACGGCGCGATGCCGGTGCCGGGGCCGATCATGATGATGGGCTTCGACGGATCGGCGGGCAGCGCGAAGTGCTGCGCCTTTTGCACATAGACCCCGATCTGGTCGCCGGGATTGACGCGGCCGGCGAGGAAGGTGGAGGCAACACCGAGCCGCGTACGTTTGGCCACTTCATAGCGCACCGCATCGACGGTGAGCGAAACGCGCCCCGGGCTGGCCTTCAAGGACGATGAGATCGAATAGACCCGCGGCTGCAAGGGCTCGAGCGATTCAATGAAGGCTTCCGGATCCGGGCGGATGCCAGAGAATTTCTCCAGCGCAGCCAGCACGTCGAGCACACCGGCATCGCCGTCGGGATCGCGCCCTTCGGCTAAAGCCTGCGCTTTTTTGCGCCGCTCTCCGCCTGTGATGTAGGAAATGAGCTGAAACAGTATGTCAGGCGCGGGCGATAGCGAGACACCGTCGGTCAGCACTTCGCGCAACGTGCGGCCGCCGATGGGAAAATCCGGCGGCGCGTCGAGCGCCGCGATCACCGCGTCGACCAGCCCCGGATCATTGGCGGGAAACACGCCGAAGGAGTCGCCGACCTGGTAGTCGAGGCCGCATTCGGCCAGATCGATTTCGATGTGCCAGGTCTCTTTCTCGGAGCCTTCCTTGTTGAGCCGGTAGCGCGACAGCAGCGTGGCGGTGAGCGGGTTGTCGCGCGAGCGGCCGGGCTCACCGAGCGGCGCGGGCGTTTCCTCCGCGGGCGCACCATCGGTTTTGGGCGCTCCGGTCTCCAGCTCTTGATAGAGCTGCTTGACCATTCGCGAGGTGTCCTTGCCGCCCGGCACGCACAGGTTCAGGCGCTTTTCCTTTTTGCCGAATAGCGCGTCGGCGTAGTCCTTGCAGTTGTAACCGCACTGGCCGCAGTCCTGCTGCGCCATCGCCGCCATTAAACGGCGCGGCAGCGGCCGGCCTTCGGCGAGTTTCATGCGCTCGGGCAAGGGCGTCGTCGGGTCGTGCCAGGGCGCGCCGTCGTCGACCTCCTCCTCCGCCT
This sequence comes from uncultured Alphaproteobacteria bacterium, assembly GCA_963773115.1. Taxonomy (GTDB): domain Bacteria; phylum Pseudomonadota; class Alphaproteobacteria; order Rhizobiales; family Xanthobacteraceae; genus Pseudolabrys. The sequence continues at coordinate 478,461 of CAVYZZ010000004.1, forward strand.
CGTCCGGTGCGTCGATCAGGCCGGGCAACAGCTTCGCCACGTCCTGCTTGGACAACGGCGTGACGCCGCCTTCCAGCCCGAACACGCCGGCGAACAGCCCATCGAGCCAGGCGCGCTGCTGCGGCGTGAACGGCGCGGTTTCCGGCAGGAACGAGGGGATCTGCGGACGTGGTGTAATGCTCATGCGGCCACCTCCACCTCTTCGGTCATCACCTTGAGCGCGTCGATCTCGTGGCGGCGGGCAAAATCAATGAAGCTCTCGTCCTCGGACGCGCGATGCCCGACATAGGCCTTGAGGATGCGCTCGACGGTGCGCGGCGCGTCCTCCGCCTTGACGTCGCGGTAGAGCTCGCGCCCAAGAGCGGCGAAAGGCCCGAAACCGCCGCCGATCAGCACGTGATAGCCCTCGACCTGATCGCCGTCCTCGGACACCTCAACCTTGCAGGCGAGCAGGCCGATCTCGGACACGAAATGCTGGGCGCAGGAGTGATGGCAGCCCGTGAGATGGATATTGACCGGGGTGTCGAGTTGAACGCGCGTCTCGCACCAGCTGGCGATCTCCTCGGCGTGGCGCTTGGTGTCGGAAGCGGCAAACTTGCAGCCGGTATTGCCGGTGCAGGCGACCAGGCCGGCGCGGATCGGATTGGCTTCGATCGCAAGGCCGAGCGCCTCGATTTTCTCCTGCGCGGCCTTCACCTTCTCGGTGGGCACGCCGGAAATCAGCAGGTTCTGCCAGACCGTCAGCCGGATATCGCCGTCGCCCAATTCGCGCGCGATATCGGCGAGGCCGCGCATCTGCGCGACCGTCATGCGGCCGACCGGCACCCAAACGCCGATCCAGTTGAGACCCGCCTGCTTCTGCGGGTGCACGCCGAGATGGGCGGTGCGCGAAAACTGCGGACGAGGCGCGAGCGCGCCCGGCACGCCGCGGTCGAGCTTGCGGCCGAGTTTTTCTTCCATGAGTGCGAGCACCTGCTCGACGCCCATGCGGTCGAGCACGTATTTGAGCCGTGCCTTGGTGCGGTCGCTGCGGTCACCGTGATCGATGAACACGCGCACCACAGCATCGGCCACCTTGCTCGCATCAGCCGGCTTCACCAGCACGCCGGTATCGCCGGCAAAGCTCTGGTGGCCGGTGAGGCCGCCAAGGCAGAGCCGGAACCAGACGCCGGGCTCGAGCCCGAAACCGTCCTTCACCTCAACCGCCTGGAAGCCGATATCGTTGGTGTCCTCCAGTACCGGGATGATGCCGGCGCCGTCGAAGGCGACGTTGAATTTGCGCGGCAGGCCGTAGAGCGAGCGGTCGTTGAGAATATGGAAGTGCCATTCGCGCGCGTAAGGCCGCGTGTCAATCAGTTCCTGGGAATCGATGCCGGCGGTAGGCGTGCCGGTGACGTTGCGGATATTGTCGGCGCCTGAGCCGCGCGAGCACAGGCCTAAGTCCTGCACCGCCTCCACCATGGCGACCGTGTTCTTGGCCTCGATCTCGCGGATCTGGATATTGGCGCGCGTGGTGACATGCGCGTAGCCGCCGCCGTAGCATTCGGCGAGGTCGGCAAGCCCTGCAAACTGCGCCGCTTTGAGAATCCCGTTCGGAATCCGCAACCGGCACATATACGAGTTCTGATTCGGCGCCACATAGAACAGGCCGAGGAAACGCCAGCGGAAATTGTCGGGCGGCTTGGGGTATTCGTTGCGCGACCCGAGATCCTTCAGCCGTTCGTAGGTGTCGAACGGATTTTCCTCGCGCTTGAACTTTTCCGGGTCGGACAGCTTGCCGCCAGCGGCGAGCACGCGATCCTGCGCCTTCAGCGCGGCTGCATCGGGACCGATCGGCTCGGCCGCAGACGAGCCGGCAACGCCGGGCGCAGCAGCGCCGGCGCCGGCCAATCCCTTGGCCGTCTTGGCGATCTGCAGACCGGCGACGAACCCTTCGAGATATCGCTTTTGCTCAGGTTCGAAGTCACCCGCGGCCGTCTCGCTACCTGACTGCATCGTGTGTCCGGCTTCCGTCCTCATCCATTTGGCGCCCGCTTCGACGCGCCTCAGTGCTATGTCAGCAATGACCATGCCAAACCCAAACATCTGATATTGCGTGTGTTTTCTGTATCCACAGAGGCCGCTGCTTACTAATTAGCCACTCGCGACAGAATTTTGTGCAACGCAATAGAGTGGAGGGAGCGGGCCATTTGCGCCGGATGATCGCCGACGTCAGCGCCAACCCGCAAAGCAAGCATCTTTTCGCTGAAAGCGCAGAGCGCGCGCGTTTGTGCACAACGCGTCCGCAGTTGGCATGTCTATTGCTCCGGACCGTGTCGAGTTCGCAACGAACGCAAAAGGAGGTCTCGTGTCTTATCTCGTCCCTTCGGAATTCGTCACCAAGATGATCGACGCCGGCGAGTCGAAAATCTTCATGTCGACCAGAGACACCCTCGTCCGCTCCTACATGGCCGGCGCCATTCTGGCATTGGCCGCCTGGTTCGCGGTCACGATCAACGTGAAGACCGGCCAGCCGATCGTCGGCGCGGTTCTCTTCCCGGTTGGATTTTGCATGCTGATCCTCTTGGGCTTCGACCTCTTGACCGGCGTGTTCGTGCTCACGCCCTTGGCCTGGCTCGACAAGCGGCCGGGCGTAACGATTATGGGAATCCTGCGGAACTGGGGCCTGGTTTTTCTCGGCAACTTCGCCGGCGCTCTCACCGTCGCGTTCTTCATGGCGTTCACGACGACGTTCGGTTTCACGCAGCCACCCGACAAAGTCGGCACCGTAATCGGAAACATCGGAGAGGCGCGCACGCTCGGCTACGCGGCGCACGGGCCGATGGGCATGGTTACGCTCTTCATGCGCGGCATGCTGTGCAACTGGATGGTTTCGACCGGAGTCGTCGGCGCCATGATCTCGACGACGGTGCCCGGCAAGGTCATCGCGATGTGGATGCCGATCCTGGTGTTCTTCTACATGGTCTTCGAGCATTCCGTCGTGAACATGTTCCTGTTTCCGGCGGGCCTGATGCTCCATGCCCCCTTCTCGATCCTGGACTACTTCATCTGGAACGAGGTTCCGACCGTGCTCGGCAACCTGGCCGGCGGCCTGACGTTCACTGGCCTGACCCTCTATGCCACCCACGTGAAGACCGCGCCGAAGCGCGCCTCCCTCAAGCGCGTCGCCTAAGGCGATTTGCCTGCTACCATGGAGCCTCAACCCACCCGGGTTGAGGCTCTTTTCTTTGGTCCCCGGCATGTCAGGCCATCTCGCCATATCGATCGGGCAGTACTCCGACAAAGGCCGAAAGGAGGTCAATCAAGACTTCCATGGCGCGATGATTCCGGACGAGCCACTCTTGAGCCTGAAAGGCATCGCCATCGTCCTGGCGGACGGGATCAGCAGCAGCGACGTCAGCCGCATCGCCAGCAAATCCGCCGTCAAGGGCTTTCTCGCCGACTACTACTGCACGTCCGATACCTGGTCGGTGAAAATGTCGGCGCAGCGCGTCATCGCGGCGACCAATTCCTGGCTGCACGCGCAAACCCGGCAAAGCCAATACCTCTACGACCGTGACAAAGGCTACGTCTGCACGCTCAGCGCGATGGTGATTAAATCCACCACGGCGCACATTTTTCATGTCGGCGACGCGCGCATCTACCGGATTATGGGAAACGCCCTCGAACAACTCACCGAAGATCATCGGGTCGTCGTCTCGTCGGAGCAGAGCTATCTGGGCCGCGCCCTCGGGGTGAACCAGCAGGTCGAGATCGACTACCGGCCGATCCCGGTCGAAAAAGGCGACACCTTCGTCCTCGCCACCGACGGCGTTTATGAGCACGTCGGCGCGCGCTTTATTGCCAACACGATCAATAGCGGCGCGCATGATTTCGACGGCGCCGCCAGGACCATCGGCGAGGAGGCCTTCCGGCACGGCAGCCGCGACAACCTGACCGTGCAGGTCGTCCGCATCGACGAATTGCCGGCCAGCGAGGCGAGCGACATCATCGGGCAAGAGGCCGGCTTGCCGTGTCCTCCCTTGTGGGAAGCACGAGCGATCGTCGACGGCTATCAGATCGTCAGGGAAATCCACGCCAGCAGCCGCAGCCACATTTATTTGGCCGTCGACAGCGCAAACGGCGCCCTGGTTGCCATCAAGACGCCGTCGCTCGACCTGCGCGACGACCCGGCCTATCTGCAGCAATTCAGGATGGAAGAATGGGTCGCGCGGCGCGTCAACAGCGCGCACGCGTTGAAGCCGCTCGTCCAGTCGAGAAAGCGAAGTTACCTGTATGTCGTAACGGAATATATCGAAGGGCAGACGCTGACCCAGTGGATGATCGACAACCCCAGCCCAAGCCTTGCAACCGTACGCGACATTGTCGAGCAGATTGCCGACGGCCTGCAGGCGTTCCACCGGATGGAGATGCTGCATCAGGACCTCAGGCCGGACAACATCATGATCGACACAGCCGGCACCGCGAAGATCATCGATTTCGGCTCGACGCGAATTGGCGGCATCGCCGACGATACGGATCTCGTTGTCGGCAACGAAATTCTCGGAACGGTGCAATATACAGCGCCGGAATATTTCCTCGGCGACGGGGGATCGACACGGTCCGACATTTTCTCCCTCGGGGTTATCGCCTATCAGATGCTGACCGGGCGGCTGCCCTATGGCGCGCAGGCGTCGAGAGCGAGAACGAAGTCGCAGCAACGGAAACTGCGATACAAATCCGCGCTCGACGACCAGCGCGCGATCCCAGCCTGGATCGACGGCGCGCTCAAGAAAGCCGTGCATCCCGATCCGTACCAGCGGTATCCCGAACTATCCGAATTCATGTTCGACCTTCGCCATCCCAATAAGAACTTTCTGCAAACATCGCCGACGCCGCTGATGGAGCGGGATCCGCTGATGTTCTGGAAAGGCCTCTCCGGGATATTGTTGATTGCCATTTTGATTTTGCTTTTCAGCCAGCACGCTAATCACTGACGCATTCGTCCGCGCGATTGCGGTACACTCTGATACCTAAATCGTAGCGGCGCCCGAGCCCACGGAGGCATGGAAATCGCGGCCGTTGCCGGTCGCCGCCACAAAGCCCGCGCGGATGGTGAAGTCACCGAAGCGTTCGCCCTTGTCGCGACCTGCGGCGTAGGCGGCGAAAATAGGTCCGAGCGCGGCGAGGATGCCGGCGTGATCGAGATCCTCGGCATAGAGCTTGTTGAGACGGGCGCCGTTAAATGCCGCGCCGAGATAGAGGTTGTAGCGGCCCGGCCCTTTGCCAACCAAACCGATCTCGGCGAGGTAGGGCCGCGCGCAGCCGTTGGGACAACCGGTCATGCGGATGACGATGTCGTCGACGGAGAGGCCGTGGGCCGCGAGCCGCTCGTCGAGCGCGTCGAGCAGCGCGGGCAGATAGCGTTCGCTTTCAGCCAGCGCCAGCCCGCAGGTCGGCAGCGCCACGCAGGCCATGGCATTGCGGCGCAGGCCGGACCAGGGCGCCAGCAGACCGGCCTCTTTCGCCATCCAGTGAATTTCTGTCCGCCGTTCAACCGGGATATTGGCAACCATCAGGTTCTGGTTGGGCGTGATGCGCAATTCGCCGTCGTGGATTTGCACGATCTGGCGCAGGGCCGAAAGCTGCGCCGCGCCGGCGCGGTCGGCGAGCCGCCCGTTCTGCACGAACAGCGTCAGATGCGCCCTGCCGTCTGACCCGTCGGTCCAGCCATAGCGGTCGCCGGTGGCGGTGAATTTGAAGGGCCTGGCCGGCTCCAACAGCACACCCGCGCGGCGTACGACTTCAGCACGAAAATAGTCAAGCCCGCGGTCCTCGATGGTGTATTTCAGCCGCGCGTGCTTGCGGTTCTTGCGGTCGCCCCAATCGCGCTGCACGGTGACGATCGCCTCGGCAATCTTCACCGCGTCCTCGGTCGCGCAAAAGCCCAGCACGTCGGCGGTGCGCGGATAAGTGTCAGGCTCGCCGTGGGTCATGCCCATGCCGCCGCCGGCAGTGACGTTCCAGCCGGCGACCTCTCCGCTGGCGCCGAGGATGGCGACGAAGCCGAGATCGTGGGCGAAGACATCGACGTCGTTCACCGGCGGCACCGCCACCACGGTCTTGAATTTGCGGGGCAGATAGGTCTTGCCGTAGATCGGCTCCACCACCTCGTCCTCGCCGCCGGCGATACGCTCGCCGTCGAGCCAGATCTCGCGGTAGGCGGACGTTGCCGGCGTCAGGTGCTCAGAGATGGCGCGCGCCAGGTCGATCGCCGACGCGTGGGCCCGGCGCTGCTCGGGATTGACGTTGCACATGACGTTGCGGTTGACGTCGCCGCAGGCCGCGATCGAATTGAGCAGCGCGGCGTCGATCGCGCGCATGGTCGCCTTCAGGTTGGATTTGATGATGCCGTGCAACTGCACCGTCTGCCGGGTGGTCAGCCGCATGGTGCCGTTGGCATAGGTGCGGGCGACCTCGTCGAGCGCCAGCCATTGCTGCGCGCTGAGCACACCGCCAGGCACGCGCACGCGGATCATGAAGGCGAAGGCCTTCTCCATCTTCTTGCGCGTGCGCTCGGGCCGCAGGTCGCGGTCGTCCTGCAAATACATACCGTGGAATTTGACCAGCTGCTGATCGTCTTCGACGATGGCGCCGGTGATTTCCTCGGCCAATCCTTCCGCGAGCGTGCCGCGCAGATAGCGGCTTGCTTCCTTGATGCGCTCGTTGCGCGAGACGTCGTCGGTCATGCCGTCATCTCCGTCCGTCATCGTCCGCGAAGACGGACGATCCGGTAACCCCTGCCTCGCAATCCGACATGCCGGTGTTTACTGGATGCTCTGCCTACGCGGGGCATGACACAGAATTTGTGGGCGCCGTGGTTCAATACGTATCCTGCAGGTAGCGCTTGTCGCGCTCCAACTGGCTGACCGCCTGCTCGGCGGCTTCGGGCGCAAGCTGCTTCACGTCGGCGAAGGCGCGCGTGAGCGTTGCGCGCACGTCCTTTGCCATGGCCTTGGCGTCGCCACAGACGTAGAAATGCGCGCCGTTGTCGAGCCACGCAACCAGCTCGCGGCGGCGGTCCCAAATCTTGTGCTGGACGTAGACCTTCTCGGGAGTGTCGCGCGAAAAAGCGACGTCCATGCGGGTGAGCGCGCCGTCGGCCAGCGCCTCCTGCCAGTCGAGCTGGTAGAGGAAGTCGTGGGTGAAGCTGCGGTCCCCGAAGAACAGCCAGCTTTTGCCGGTGGCTTGCGTTGCGCGGCGCTCCTGCACGAAGGCGCGGAACGGAGCCACGCCGGTGCCGGGGCCGACCATGATGATGTCGCGGCCGGGATCGGGCAGCGCGAAATGCTTGTTGGGCTTGAGCTTCACGCGCACGCGATCGCCACGCTTGAGCCGCTCGGTCACGAAATTGGAGGCGACGCCCTTGCGAGCGCGGCCGAAGGCGTCGTAGCGCACGGCGGAAATCAACAGATGCGCCTCGTCCTCGAATTCGCGGCGCGAGCTGGCGATCGAATAAGCGCGCGGTGCCAGCGGCCGCGTCAGCGCGCGCAGATGATCGGCGGTCAGCGCGATCGGGAAGTTAGCGATCAGGTCGATGAGCTGGCGGCCGGCGATCCATTGCGGCGCTTCGCCTTGCGCGAGCAGCGCCTTGACGTATTGGTGGCCGGTCTTCTCCACGTAAGTTTCCAGCGTCTTGAGCGACAGCGTGGTGACGTCGCGCGTCTTCACGAATTCGTCGCGCAGTGCGCCGTCCTTGACGCCGGCAAGCTTAAGCAACTCATCGACGTAAGCGGGGTCATTCTCGGCAAAGAGATCGAGCGAGGCGCCGGGCTCGTATGCGGGCGCCGCACCGTCGAACTGAAGCGTGAGATGCACGGTCTCCTTGGCCGAGCGCGAGGAATTCAGGTTCACGTGCTCGATGATCTCGGCCTCGACCACGTCGGTATTGGGTGAAACGGACGGTTTGTTCGAGAAATCGACCTCGATCACGCGGCCGCGGTTAGCGTCGGGCGGCGCCAGAACTTTCAGCGCGCCGCCAATCCAATCCGCCGCCGGCTTGGCGAAATCGAGATCGCAGTCCACGCGCTCGACCGCGCGCTTGGCGCCGAGTGCGGCGAGGCGCTCGTCGATTCTTTTGCCGATGGCGCAGAACTCGGCATAGGCGGTGTCACCGAGCGCCAGCACGCCGTATTCGACGCCGTCGAGGCGCGGCGCGCCTTCGCCCATCAGTTCGCCATAGACGCGGGCGGCGCGCGCCGGCGGCTCGCCCTCGCCCCAGGTGGCGGCGACCACGACCAGCCGCTTGGCCTTGGCGAGATCGGCAAGCTCCAGATCGGCCATGTCGATCACGCGCGGCTTGAAGCCGAGCTTGCGTGCCTGCTTGGCCACGTCGCCGGTAAGTGTCTCGCAATTGCCGCTCTCGCTGGCGAACACGATGGTGAGCGGTTCGGCCGCCTTCGGCGGCGCCGCGGCCTGCGCGCCGCCCGAGGCGTGCTCGACGCCGGCCAGAAAGCCCGCCAACCAGGCGCGCTGCACCGGGCTCGCCGGGGCGACCACGCGGTTGAGCAGTTCGACATCTTCCTCGGAAAATGGCGCAGTCTTGGGGATGGCGGCAAAAGCGGACGACATGGCGTCTAAATAGAAACTAATTCTGTTTCAAGGCAATAACCGGGACAAAATAAGAATAAATTACTCGTATTTTGCCAAACCGAAAGACCAAATTCTCTCTGCGGACACCCGCTGGAGAACGCCCAAACCTGTGGAACCAGCCGCCTAGCGCCTCCGTCGCCGCCGCGATGCGTCTAGATTGCGCCGAGCATGACCAGTCCGGCCTACCGCAAGCGCTTGCGCGCGCTGTTGACGCCCGCCGAGCACCGCGTGTTCGCACGCCTCGACACGCCGCAGAAGATTCAGACCTTCATCGAGAAGATGCCGCCCAATTTCGAACTCAAGGGCGACACCGGCATGTCGCCGCGCACCATGCTGAAGGCGAACACCTGCCATTGCTCGGAAGCCGCCTTCTTTGCCGCCGCCGCACTCGCCTATCACGGCAAGCCGGCCTGGCTGATGGATATCGTCGCACTGCCGAGCGACAAAGATCACATCGTCACGCTGTTCAAGGAACACGGGTTGTGGGGCGCGATCAGCAAGACCAACCACGCCGTGCTGCGCTGGCGCGATCCGATCTACGCCAGCGCGCGCGAGCTGGCGATGACCTACGCGCATGAATACAATCTCAACGGCGGCAAGAAATCGATGTTGTCCTTTTCGCGGCCGTTCTCGCTCACGCGCTACGCGCCCAGCCGCTGGGTGATCGCGCCCGACGATCTCGACTGGTTGCTTTATGCGCTCGAGCTCTCGCCGCACGTGCCGCTGGCGCCGGCGCATGCGTTACGCAAACGCCGGCGCATGACCCGGGTCGAATTGAAATCGCAGGACGTGACCGAATGGCCGGTGCCGCGCTCGCGCCGGGTCGCGCGCACGAAGTGACTGGACCGGGAGCCGCGGCGTGACCAGTTTCACCTTGCGCAGGCAGTTGACGATCGAATGGGGCCATTGCGATCCGGCCGGTATCGTGTTCAATCCGCGCTTCTTCGAATTCTTCGACGCCAGCTCGTGGCTGCTGTTCGAGGCTGCGCTCGGGGTGAAGGCGCAGGACCTCGCCACGACATTTGACATCGTCGGCATCGCGCTGGTCGATGCGCGCGCCAATTTCCTCAAGCCGGTGAAATTTGGCGACGCGGTCGAAATTGTCTCCAGGGTGAGCGAATTCCGCCGCACCAGCTTTGACGTCGAGCACCGCCTGTCGGTCAACGGCGCGCTGGCGGTCGAGGGCGGCGAAAGCCGCGTCTGGACGGTGCGCGACCCAAGCGATCCCGACACGATCAAGACAGCGCCAATTCCCGCCCAGGTGATCGCCAAGTTCGGTTAAGTGGCATGGCGCTGCGCTACACTCCGTTCATTCGCGCGCAAGCGGGAACCCAGCTTAAAGCGATGCAGCGATGTTCATCCCTGGGTCCCTGCTTTCGCGGGGACGAACGGCTGCGGTTCGCCCGCAAAAATCTCGCCTAGGCGTCCGCGATCTTTACGTATTCGAAGTCGCCCGGTTTGTTGTCGATGCCGACCTTGGGCAGTGCGATCCAGCCGGCGAATTGGCCCGTCTCGAATTGCGGCTGCATCAGGCTTTCGATGAAATCCTTGTCCGCCGCCGAGGGCAGAAAATCGATGCGCCGGTTCGTCCACTCGGCGGGCGCGAGGATGTTGCCGTCGACATCGGCGTTGGTGCGTGAAAACTCACCGATGTGGCGGTGGAAGGCGACGTGTGGCAGCTTGATCGCGAACGGGATGCCGGCGTCCGCGATCACCTTGTTCCAGCGGTCGACGCCGACCTGGCAGTCGGCAACGTAATCGTCACGCAGCCGCATATTGAGCGCCGACAGCGCCGGCGCGTCGTCGTTTTTGATCGCGCCGTCCATCAAGCGCAGCACCGGATAGGTGCCGCTCTGGAGCTGGTGGTCGTCCTTCAACCGGTCCTCGCGGAAGCGGCCCTTGAGCCCCGCGTGGAAGGCGTTGGCGGCGTTGGTGGAGATCTCGTTGCCGAACAGGTCCAGCGTCAGCGAGAAGTGCATGTTCGCCTTCTTCTGGATGGTCGGCAGGTCGATGACGCCGAGCTTGCGCACCTGGCCGATCTCGTAAGGATCGCTGATGCCAGCCTCCTTCATCGCCTCGCAGGTGCGCTGGATGACGCGGGTGACGCCAGTCTCACCCACGAACATGTGGTGGGCTTCCTCGGTCAGCATGAAGCGGCAGGTACGCGACAGCGGATCGAACCCGGATTGCGCCAGCGCCTCGAGCTGCATCTTGCCGTCGCGGTCGGTAAAGTAAGTGAACATGAAGAACGACAGCCAGTCCGGTGTCTTCTCGTTGAAGGCCCCCAGCATGCGCGGCGTATCGGGATCGCCGGAACGGCGCTGCAGCAGCGCTTCGGCCTCCTCGCGGCCGTCGGTGCCGAAATATTTCTGCAGCAGATAGACCATCGCCCACAAATGGCGGCCCTCCTCGACATTGACCTGGAACAGGTTGCGCATGTCGTAGAGCGAAGGCGCGGTCTTGCCGAGATGGCGCTGCTGCTCGACCGAAGCCGGTTCGGTGTCTCCCTGGATCACCACCAGGCGGCGCAGCATGGCGCGGTATTCGCCCGGCACCTCCTGCCAGGCGTCCTCGCCCTTGTGGCTGCCGAAGGGAATCTTGCGGTCCTCGCGCGGCGGCGCCAGCAGGATGCCCCAGCGATATTCCGGCATGCGCACATAGTCGAACTTGGCCCATCCCTTGGGATCAACGCCGATGGCGGTGCGCAGGTAAACCAGAGCGGTCTGGAAGCCCTCCGGCCCCATGTCGTTCCACCAGTCGATATAGCCGGGGTGCCATTTCTCCAGCGCGCGCTTGACGCGCACGTCGCCGCCGAGCGCGACGTTGTTGGGGATCAGGCCGTCGTAGTCGACTGCCGTCATGCTCATGGCTAAACCCTTTCCTTATTGAAAGTCGGCGAGACGCCGCTGCTGTAGAGCTTGAGCGCGCCCTGCTCGCCGATGGCGTTCGGCCGCTGGAAGATCCAGTTCTGCCAAGCGGTCAAACGCCCGAATATCTTGGTTTCCATGGTCTCGGGGCCCGCGAAGCGCAGGTTGGCTTCCATGCCGGTCATGGCGTCGGGCGAGAAGCTCAAGCGCTCCTCCAACATGACGCGCAATTCGTCGTCCCAGTCGAAATCTTCGTAAGCCATGGTGACGAGGCCGAGCTCGGCGGCCTGCTCGCCTTCGATCGGATCGCCGATTTTTTCCTTGAGCGTGGCGAGCGTCTCCGGCTCGCCCAGGAAGCGCGTTTGCAGACGTGTCAGCCCATTGCCCATGGGATAGAAGCCGAAATTCGCTTGTCCCAGCGTGATCGCGGCGGCTTTCCGGTTGTCGCCCTCGCGCGCGCCGATCAGCATCAATGCGCGGTCGGCGGCAAAGGCGAGCTCCGCCAGCGTGCCGGCGAAGCAGGAGCCCGGCTCGATCAACGCAATGAAGCTTTTCGCCGTCACGTCCACGCGCTTGAGAACGCGCTTCAAGTAATGGCGGATCTCGCGCATCAGCCAGTCGCCGTTCGCCTTGGCGAGGAAGTCGTCGTGATCAAGCACGGCTTGCGCATTGCCGTCGGTGCGCAACAGCACCACGCCGATGCTCTGTTCGTTGGTGCGCAAGTGCAATATGGCGTCTTCCAGTTCGCGCGCCACGGTGAGCGGCCAGAATTTGGCGCCCAACTCATGCGCCGCCTCGACCGAGACCGGAACGCTTTCTGATGGTCCGCGCACGGTCACGGTGGCGAGCCCACGCGCGCGGTCGATCTCGACATCCACATGCGAATAGGAAACGCGCTCACTGTCGATCTTGCGATCGAGCGGTGTCAATTGAATACCCTTGGCATCCTTGGGCCGGTCGGAGCGCGCGGCAATCTCATGGGCGCGCGCGGCAACCGTATCCTGCCATTTCGAATTGGGCACCACCTCGTCCACCAGCCGCCAATCCATCGCTTTGCTGCCGCGGATACCTTCCTCGGTTGAGCAGAACACGTCGGCGCGGTCGCGACGCACTTTGCGTTTGTCGGTCACGCGCGTGAGACCGCCGGTGCCCGGCAGCACCGCCAGCAGCGGCGTCTCCGGTAGCGCCACCGCCGAACGGCGGTCGTCCACCAGCATGATGCGGTCAGCGGCCAGCGCCAATTCATAGCCGCCGCCGGCCGCGTTGCCGTTGATCGCGCAAATGTAGATTTGCTTGGAATTCTCGGAGGCGTCCTCGATGGAAAGCCGCGTCTCATTGGTGAACTTGCAGAAGTTCACCTTCTGCCCGTGTGTCGCCTGGCCGAGATAACGGATATTGGCGCCGGCGCAGAACACATTGTCCTTGCCGGATTTGATCACCACGCAGCGCACCTCCGGATGCTCGAAGCGCAGCCGCTGCACCGCGTCGTTTAATTCAATATCAACGCCGAGGTCGTAGGAATTGAGCTTAAGCTCGTAATCGCCAAGCCCGCCGGCTTGATCAACATCCATGATCAGATAGGCGACCTCGCCGTCGGTCTCGATCCGCCAGTGGCGGTAGCGCGCGGGCGCGGTGTGATAATCAATAAAAGTCATAGGCTCAGTCTTGCGCCTGCCTTGGGCCGCCGGGCATAACACCGCCCGCAGCCTTCCCACCGCTATGCATTATTTTGCATAGACCTAACATTTCAATCGCGTGGCCACAAGAAGAGCCAAATCGCCGGCCCTATTGCCTTGGCATTATATTGCATGTTAGCCGATTACCATGAAACCTGCCAAGTCACCCACGCCCCGCGACAGCGACGGTTATCTGCGCCGCCTGGGCGAACGCGTGCGCAACCTTCGCCACCAGCGCGGCATGTCGCGCAAGGCGCTGGCCCAGCACGCGCGGGTTTCGGAGCGCTATCTGGCTCAGCTCGAAACCGGCAAGGGCAACTGCTCGATCGTGCTGCTGCGGCGGATTGCGCGTGCCATCGGCCTGCCGGTCACCCAAATCGTGCAGGAAGGCGCCGAGCCGCCGCTCGACCGTGCGCTGCTGGCGCAATTCCTCGAGCGGCTGGAACCGCCGGCGTTGGCGCAAGCGCGCGATCTGCTGCTCAAGCATTTCGGCGAGCCGACGGAGGCATTGCGGCGCCGGCGCATCGCGCTGATCGGCCTACGCGGCGGCGGCAAGTCCACACTCGGCCGCCTGCTGGCGGACGGGCTCGGCGTGCCCTTCATCGAGCTCGACCGCGAGATCGAAAATCGCAGCGGCGCATCGTTGAGCGAAATCTTCGAGATGTTCGGCCAGGAGACATTCCGCCGTGCCGAGCGCGAAGCGCTGGACAGCGTGTTGCGCGAGCAGCGTCATTTCGTGATGGCAACCAGCGGCTCCATCGTAACCGATCCCGGCACTATGGAGCTCCTGCTGTCATCGTGCTTCACGGTGTGGGTGCGCGCGCAACCGGAAGAGCATATGAAACGGGTCATCGACCAGGGCGACATGCGGCCGATGGCCAACAGCACCCGCGCCATGGAAGACTTGATCGCCATTCTCAAGAGCCGCGAGCCGCTCTACGCCAAGGCGGAGGCTTCCCTCGTCACCACCGGCAAAACGCCCGAGCAGAATCTGGCAGAGCTCATGCGTGTCATTCCGGCTTCCACGACCCCGACCCGCGAGCCGGCATGACGCCCGGATCACGTGCATAAGGAGCCGGCCAGCGCCGGGCAAAGCGAATGAGTGAGACAATCAAGACCGACGTTCTGATGATCGGCGCGGGGCCCGTCGGCCTGTTCGCGGTGTTTGAGCTCGGCCTGCTCGACATCAAGGCACACCTGGTCGACATTCTCGACAAGGTCGGCGGCCAGTGCGCCGAGCTCTATCCCGAAAAGCCGATCTACGACATTCCCGGCATCCCCTACATCACCGGCCACGGGCTGACCGAGGCGCTGATGGAGCAGATCAAGCCGTTCCAGCCGGCCTTCCATCTCGGCGAGATGGTGACCACGCTGGAGAAGACCGGCGAGCCGGGCTTCCGCGTCGGCACCGACGCCGGCAAAACCTTCGAAGCGAAATGCGTGGTGATCGCCGCCGGCGGCGGCTCGTTCCAGCCCAAGCGGCCGCCGATCAACGGCATCGAGCCCTACGAAGAACAATCGGTGTTCTACGCCGTGCGCAAGATGGAGAATTTCCGCGGCAAGCGGCTGCTGATCGTCGGCGGCGGCAATTCCGCGCTCGACTGGACGCTCAATCTGCAGCCGCTCGCCAAGCGGCTGACGCTGGTGCACCGGCGCGACGAATTCCGCGGCGCGCCCGACAGCGTCAATAAGATGCGCGAGCTGGTGGCGGCCGGCGGCATGGACCTGAAGATCGGACAGGTGACCGAGCTGGAAGGCGACGGCGGCAAGCTCACCGCCGTCAGCATCAAGGACAAGGCGGGCGCAACCGCGCGCGTCGAGATCGACGCCATGTTGCCGTTCTTCGGCCTGACCATGAAGCTCGGCCCGGTCGCCGACTGGGGCCTCGATCTCAAGGACAATCTGATCCCGGTCGATACCGGCACCTTCGAGAGCAATGTCCCCGGCCTGTTCGCCATCGGCGACATCAATACCTATCCGGGCAAGCTCAAGCTCATCCTCTCCGGCTTCCACGAGGCGGCGCTGATGTCGCAACAGGCCTACCACTACGTCTATCCCGACAAGAAGCTGGTGTTCCAATACACCACCTCTTCGACCAGCCTGCAGAAGAAGCTCGGCGTCGCCTGAATACGATGCCGAAGATCACCTTTATCGAGCACGACGGCACCGTGCATACGGTCGAAGCCGAGCTTGGCTCCACGGTGATGGAAACGGCCCAGCGCAACGACGTCGCCAGCATCGTCGCCGAATGCGGCGGTTCCTGCACCTGCGCCACCTGCCTGGTGCATGTGGACGAGAAATGGTTCCCGGTGGTCGGCCCCCCTTCGCCTGAAGAAGAAGACATGATCGACACTGCCTTCGAGATATCGCCGACCTCGCGGCTGTCCTGCCAGATCAAGGTGACGGAGGCGCTCGACGGCCTGGTCGTGCGCACGCCGTCCTATCAGGGCCGCTAGCGCGGTACGCCCCTTCTTCCCCTTCGGCTTGTCTGCTATGAGCGCCGGCAAAAGCCGTCACGGGGAGGACATCCATGGATCTGGGAATCAAGGACCGCCGCGCCATCGTCACCGGCGGCTCAAGCGGCATCGGCTTTGAAACGGCGCGCCAGTTCCTCGAGGAAGGCGTGCGGGTGCTGATCACCGGCCGCAACGAGAAAAAGCTCAACGCGGCGCGCGACGACCTCGCCAAGCGCATCGGCGGCGAAGTCCATGCGGTGGTCGCCGACATGACCAAGGAATCCGATATCGCGAAAATGGTCGAGACCGCCCGCGAGAGGCTCGGCGGCGTCGACATCCTCGTCAACAACGCCGGCCAGATGTATTCCGGCCGCTTCGCAGTGCTCGACGACAACGAGATGAAGAACCAGCTCGACACCAAGCTGTTTGGCTTCCTGCGCGCCATCCGCCTCGTTTACCCGATGATGAAGGCGCAGAAATGGGGCCGCATCGTCAACACCATCGGCGGCGCCGGCAAGGAACCCGACCCCTACATGTTCGGCTCAGGCATGACCAATTCGGCGCTGCTCAATTTGACCAAGTCGCTGTCCGCCGAGTTCGGGGAAGACAACGTGCTGGTCAACGCCATCTGCCCGGGCTGGGTCGCTACCGACCTGTGGGTGCGCAACACCGAGGGCATGAAGCAGGAATTCGGCGTGAAGTCGGAAGAAGAAGCGCGCAAGGTGGCGGCGAAGAAGAACGCGCTCGGCCGCATGGGCAAGCCGGAGGAGCTTGCCAACGCCACCGTGTTCCTGTGCTCGGAGCGAGCGAGCTACATCACCGGCGTGTCGCTCAATACCGACGGCGGGCGGCTGAAGGGGCTGTGGTAACGGGGGCGCCCGCCACGCGGCGCACGGAAGCGCCCGCCTCGTACCAGCCGCGGGTGCTGTTCACGATCTTGACCACCGACAGCATCACCGGCACCTCGATCAGCACGCCGACCACAGTCGCCAGCGCCGCGCCCGAATTGAAGCCGAACAGGCTGATGGCGGCGGCGACCGCCAGCTCGAAGAAATTGCTGGCGCCGATGAGCGCCGACGGCGCGGCGACGCAATGCGCTTCGCCCGCGGCGCGATTGAGCAGGTAAGCCAGCCCGGCGTTGAAATAGACCTGGATGAGGATCGGCACCGCCAGGATCGCGATGATCAGCGGCTGTGCCAGGATTTGCTCGCCCTGGAAGCCGAACAGCAGCACCAGCGTGGCCAGCAGCGCCACCAGCGAGACCGGCTGCAGTGTGGCCAGGAGCCGCGTGAGCGCGGCGGCTCCCCCGCCTGCGATCACGCTGCGCCGGACGATCTGTGCGATGATAACCGGCACGACGATGTAAAGCACGACCGACAGCAGCAAGGTCTCCCACGGGACGGTGATCGCCGACAGGCCGAGCAGCAGCCCGACGATGGGCGCGAAGGCGAACACCATGATCACGTCGTTGAGCGCGACCTGGCTCAGGGTGAAATGCGGCTCGCCGTCCGACAGGTTGCTCCAGACGAACACCATGGCCGTGCAGGGGGCCGCCGCCAGCAGAATGAGCCCCGCGATGTAGCTATTGATCTGATCCGCCGGGAGATAGGGCCGCAACAGCCAGCCGATAAAGAGCCAGCCGAGAAACGCCATGGAAAACGGCTTCACCGCCCAATTGATGAAGAGCGTGACCCCAATGCCGCGCCAATGCTCCTTGACCCGCGACAGCGCCGCGAAATCGATTTTCACCAGCATTGGAATGATCATCAGCCAGATCAGCACCGCCACCGGCATGTTGACCCTGGCAATCTCCGCCGACCCGATGACGTGGAACACCGCCGGGAAGACGTGCCCGAGCGCGATCCCCACAACGATGCAAAGCGCCACCCAGAGGGTGAGGTAACGTTCGAAGGTCGACATGGTTTAAATCCGCTGGCTCAATCGCTTATCAGGCCGCCGTTTCCGGCGTGGTCGCATCCTTGGTCTTGCCGATCTCGTTGAGCTTCTTTTGCAGGCTGAGGCGGTCGAGCTTGGCGAGCGGCAGGTTGACGAAAATATTGATGCGGTTGGTAAGCATGCGCAGCGTGTCGGCGAAGGCAAAGCGGATTTCCGCATCGGTGCCGGTCGCCGCCGCCGGATCTGGCACGCCCCAATGCGCCGTCATCGGCTGGCCCGGCCAGATTGGGCAGGTTTCGCCGGCGGTGTTATCGCAGACGGTGAAGACGAAATCGAGCTTGGGCGAATCCGGTTGCGCGAATTCCAGCCAGCTCTTCGAGCGCACGCCGCTCACGTCGTAATGCAGCTTGCGCAGCAGGTCGAGCGTATAGGGATGTACTTTTCCTTTGGGCTGGCTGCCGGCGGAGAAAGCGCGGAATTTCCCTTGGCCCGCGCGGTTGAGGATCGCCTCGGCCATGACCGAGCGCGCGGAATTGCCAGTGCAGAGAAACAGGACATTGCGTGGCGTCATGATCGCACCCTGACAACTAGCAACAAGATGAAGCGGTTTGCTTGGTGACTTTGGCTTGCGGTGCGCAGCAGGCTTTGGCGTGCGCGATCTGCGCGCCGTGCTGCACGCTAATGCCGTAATCGGTCGATTCACCCGTGGTGTGGAACGCCTCCCAGGAAATCCCGGCCGGATCGTCGATCCAGGATTTTTCCGACTGGGCGTAGCAGCAGGTGGTCTGGCCCTGCTCGAGCACGGCGCCGCCCGCCTCGCGCAGCCGCCCATAGATGTCTTTCAACTCGTCGGCGCTCTCGACCTGGATGCCGAGATGGTCGAGCCCGGGTTCGCACCCGCGCGTCGAGATCGCGAAGTTGACGCAAGGGTCGTCGAGCATCCACTTGGCGTAGTCCTCCTTGAGGACGCCCGGTTGGATGGCGAACAGGGCCGAATAGAAGCCGACCGCTTGATCGAGATCGGTGACCGAGACATGGACGTGCATACGCTTCATGGCGCGCTCCTCAGGACACGGGGCTTTTGCCGCGCGTCGATTTTGCGGATTTGGATTTGGACGGCTGGCAGATTTGCGGCGCGCATTCTTCCGGCGAGCCCTGGCAGCAGTTTTCAGTGAGGAAGCCGAGCAGCGCGTTCATGGTCTCGAACTGCGCGGCGTAAATCATCGAGCGGCCCTCGCGGCGCACGGTGACGAGGCCGGCAAGCCGCAGCCGGTCGAAATGAAAGGTCAGCGTGTTGGGCGCAAGGCTTAAGCGTTCGGCAACCTGCCCGGCCGGCAAGCCCTCCGGTCCCGCCTGCACCAGCAGGCGGAAGATCGCCAGCCGATGCTCCTGCGCCAGCGAGGCCAAAGCCGCGACGGTGTCTGTCGTTTCCATATTTCAACGATTATTGAATTATACGGCCGGAGTCAAGCCGCCCAGGCCCGGCGCCGCGGGTCAGGTCAGGCCGGCGTCAGTTTCAGAATGGCTCGCGCTTCCTGCGGGGTCGCGGCGTGACGGCCGTATTTACCGCAGAGATCACGCAGCCGGCCGACCAGTTCGGCATTGCTTTTCGCCAGCCGGTCGCGGTCGAACTTGATGTTGTCCTCCAGCCCGGTGCGCAGGTGGCCGCCAAGTTCCAGCGTCCACGTATTGATCTCGAGCTGGTGGCGGCCGATGCCGGCCGCCGCCCAGGTCGCGTCCGGCATGATGTCTTTCAGCTCCGACACCAGGAACTCCAGCACCTTGCGCCGCGCCGGCAGCGCGTTGGGGATGCCCATGACGAATTGCACGTGCAGCGGCTTCTTGATCAGCCCGCGCTCGGCGAGATCGCGCGCGTTGTAGAGCATGGCAAGGTCGAACGCTTCGATTTCCGGCTTGACGTTGTAGTCGAGCATGGATTGCGCCAGCCCCTCGACCAGATCGGGCGCGTTCTCGTAGATCTGCTTTGGAAAATTGACCGACCCCGTGGCGAGCGAGGCCATGTCGGGCCTGAGGCTAAGCGAAGCGCCGCGTTCGTTCTGGTCGCGGCCGCGCCCGCCGGTGGAAAACTGGATGATCATGCCGGGGCAATGCTTCTTCACGCCCTCTTGTACTTGCGCGAACAGTTCCGGATCGGACGACGGGCTTTCGTCCTTTTTGCGCACATGGATGTGCACCAGCGCCGCGCCAGCCTCATAGGCTTCATGCGTCGATTCGATCTGCTCGGCCGGAGTGACCGGTACCGCCGGGGTTTGCGCCTTGCGCGGCAGCGCGCCGGTAATCGCGCATGTGATGATGGTCGGTTGAGTCATTGTGCCTCCGTCAGACGGCCGCGATTTCCGCAAGCAGCGCTTCCGTCACTGTAACACCTTCACGCTTGGCCTTTTCCCGCGCCGTGAGACGGCGTGTGCCCGGCAATCGTGCGCCGGCTTGCGCCTCGATCGACGCAGCGAGCGCCGCGAAATGATCGAGCGTGCCGCCAAAAGCGGGCGGATCGAAAGCGACCAGCAGTTGTCCGGTACCCGGCGGCGGACCCTTGGCGTCGAGGAACGAGGATGCTTCGGCGGCGAAATTCGCGTGGGTGAGCCCGGCGGCCAGCAATTCCACCACCAGCGCCAGCGCCGTGCCCTTGGCGTCGCCGAGCGGCAGCATGGTGCCGGCGAGCGCGGCAGTCGGGTCCGTCGTCGGCTTTCCTTGTGCGTCGAGCGCCCAGCCGTCGGGGATTTTTTCGCCTTTCTGCTTGGCGGCGAGGATATTGCCGCGCGCGACCTTTGACAGCGACAGGTCCACAACAATGGGCGGCTTGCCCGGCAGCGGACACGCAAAGGCGATTGGGTTGGTGCCGAACACTGCCTTGGCGCCGCCCCAAGGCGCGATCGCCGCCGGCGTATTGGCGAACATCAGCGCCATCAGGCCCGCTTGCGCCAGCTGCTCGACCGGATGACCGACCACACCGCAATGATGCGAGCGGGTGATCGCAGCGGCGGCGAGCCCGTTCTTTTGAGCGGCCTGCGGCAGCGTACCGAGCGCCAAATCAATCGCCGGATAGGCAAAGCCGTTGTTGGCGTCCACCACCGCCGCCGCCGGCCGGCGCCATGCGAGCGTGGGTTTGGCGAAGCCGTCGACCTTGCCGATCTTGGCCTGCGCCGCATACGTCGGCAGCCGCGACAACCCGTGGCCCTTCTGCCCTTCCGCCTCGGCGCCGACCAGCGCGCGCGCGACGCTTTTGGCGTTGTCCGCGTCGGTGCGGCAGCGCGTCAGCGTGTCGGTCACCAGTGCCTCTGCCTCGGCCAGCGTCATTGTCGGCATCAGCTTGTTCCTGCCAGATGGTCGCGGATCTTTTCCGCCACCAGGCGCGACACGCGCACATTCGATTCCACGGTCAGCCCGGCGATGTGCGGCGTCAATATCAGGTTGCGGCAGCCGGCAAATACCTGCCCGCGTTCCTTCGTCAACGGCTCCTGCGCGAACACATCGAGCGCGGCTCCGCCGAGCGTGCCCGATTTCAACGCGGCTGCCACCGCGGTCTCGTCGAGCACACCGCCGCGCGCGGCGTTGATAAGCACGGCGCCGGGTTTCATGGGGGCGATTGTCTTGGCGTCGAGCAGGTTGCGGGTCTCATCGGTGAGCGGCACGTGCAGCGACACGACATCGCTCGTCTTCAGCAAGGCATCGAGCGCGAGCGGCACGACCTTGCCCCAGGGTTGGTCGTCGACGGAGACATGCGGATCGTAGGCGCAAATCTCCATACCGAGCGCGACGGCGGCGGCGCCGGTCTTGCGGCCGATGGCGCCGAAACCGATGAGCCCCAGCCGTTTACCGCCGGCCTCGCGGCCCAGCAGCTTGGTTCGCGGCCATTCCCCCGCCAGCACCGCGTCGGTCGCGGCGAAGGCGCCGCGCAGCAGCGTCAGCATCGTTCCAATGACAAATTCCACCACCGCGGCGTCATTGGCGCCGGTCGCCGGATAGACGGCGACGCCGCGCGCTTTGCAGGCGGCGACGTCGATATTGTCGAGGCCGACGCCGAGGCGGCCGACGGCTTGCAGTTTTGGCGCCTGCCCCAGCAGCTCGGCGTCGACCTTGGTGCGGTTACGCACGATCAGCGCGCGCGCCTCGGAGAGCGCCGCGATCAGGTCGCCGCGGTGGTCGACCAAGCCAGCGTCGTAGAGCACGTCGTGGCCGGCGAGGATGCCGGTGACGGCATCCTCGTCCATGAACTCGCAAATCACGATCGCGGCCATCGCCCGCGCAAATTTGTCAGGCGCTGCGATAGAGCTTGGTGATGACGAATTCCCGGTGGCCGAGCGTTTCCGCCGCAGTCAGCCGGCCGTTCGCGGTGCGCAGGACCATCTTGACCAGCGCATCGCCGGCTTCCGCGATGGTCATATCCCGCCGCAATATGCCGGTTACGTCGAGATCGATGTGCTCGGACATGGTGCGCACGGTGCGCGGATTGGCGGAAATCTTGATCACCGGCACGATCGGGTTGCCGACGATGTTGCCCTGCCCGGTCGGGAAAGTGTGCACCGCGTAGCCGGCCGCCGCCATCAGCGTCACGCATTCGGCCGCCGCCGACGAGGTGTCCATGTAGTAAAGGCCGGGCCCCTTGCGCGGCGTCTCCGCCGGCTCCAGCACGTCGATGAATTGGCACTTACGCCCGATCTTCTCCAGATTGCCGAGCGCCTTTTCCTCGATGGTCGTGAGACCGCCAATAATGTTGCCCTTGGTCGGCTGCGAATCCGACAGATCGTCGACCTTGTGCGCCTGAATGACCTCGTCCTCATAGGCCTGCCAGACCTTCATCCATTTCTCGCCGACCGCGGGGCTGATGGCACGTGCCTTGGCGATATGCTCGCCGCCGGTGATCTCGGAGGTCTCGCCGAACACGCCGGTGATGCCCTTGGGGATCAGCTTGTCGTACATGTTGCCGACGGTCGGGCACGAGCCGAGCCCGGTGGTGGTGTCGCTTTCGCCGCATTTGGTCGACACCCACAAATCGGAAATGTCGCATTCCTCTCGCGTCAGCTCCGACGCCCATTGCAGGTATTCCTTGGCGACGCGGCTCGCCTTCGCCACCGTCATCAGGTCGCCGGTGCGCTCGATGCCGAAGCCGGTGACCGGCTTGCCGGTTTTCTTGATGCCGTCGACAACGCGCTTGGTCCAACCTTCCTCGATGCCGATCACCACGACCGCGGCGACGTTCGGGTTGCAGCCGGTGCCGATGATGGTGCGGAAAAACAGATCGAGATCCGCGCCGAACTGCAAGCGCCCATAGGCGTGCGGGATGGCGAGCGTGCCCTTGACCTGATTAGCCACCGACTCGCAGGCGGCGTTGGAAATATCGTCGAGCGGCAGGATGATGACGTGGTTGCGCACGCCGACGCGGCCGTTCTCGCGCCGGTAGCCCTGGAACGTCAAATTCGATTTGCGCGTTTTTGCCATGTCACCACCGCTTGGTTTTGAGATTGTGCACGTGTACGTGTCCGCCC
Organism: uncultured Alphaproteobacteria bacterium; assembly: GCA_963773115.1. Taxonomy (GTDB): domain Bacteria; phylum Pseudomonadota; class Alphaproteobacteria; order Rhizobiales; family Xanthobacteraceae; genus Pseudolabrys. The sequence continues at coordinate 501,494 of CAVYZZ010000004.1, forward strand.
TTGGGGATATCGGCCACCGCCTTGCCGATGTCCTGGCCGTATTTCCAGACGGTGTCGCCGTTCTTAATGTCGGTGAGCGCGACCTTGTGGCCGATCGGGATACTGGCCTTGGATTTCAGCCGCAGCGTCGAATTGTTGGAGGTGTTCACACCCATCATCTGCGTGCCGGCTTTGAGCCCCTCGATCACGATCACGCCGACCGTGTCTTTCTTGTTGTGCACCAGGAATTGCGGAATGCCCATGGTACGTCCCTCGTTTCACTTTCTTGCTAAAGTCCTCTATAAGACATAAGAGAGAAGAGTCAATGTGGGAGCCCCCGTGGGGGGCCGGGACGGCACGCGGAGAGATGGCGAGCATGGACGAGCCACGGATCGAGCCGCGGGAGCCGCGCGCGGCAACGCGCGAGCCGCTCGGATTCCGCCCGCTTTACCGGCAGGCTCGCGATCTCCTGGTCAAACGCATCGTCGACGGCGAATGGCCGCCGGGCGCCGCGCTGCCGAGCGAATCCGAAATCGCCGTCGATCTCGGCGTATCGCAGGGCACGGTTCGCAAGGCGCTCGACGAACTGGAATCCGAAAAATTCGTGGTCCGCCGCCAGGGCAAGGGCACCTTCGTTGCCCGCCACGATGAAGCTCGCATCCTGTTTCAATTCTTCAAGCTCATTCCCGACAGCGGCGACAGCGAGTTTCCGGAAAGCCAGATCTTAAGCGTCGAGGCCGCCACCGCCGATAAGCGCGCGGCTGCGGCGCTCGCGCTGCGCCCCGGCACGCGCATCGTGCGCATCGAGCGGTTGCGCTCGCTCGCCGGCCGGGTCGGCATTGTCGAGCACATCTTGCTGCCGCGCGCACTGTTCCCGGGAATCGAGAAACGCGCGCTGCCCAACAATCTGTACGAACTCTACCGCTCCGATTTTGGCGTCACCATGGTGCGCGCGTCCGAAAAGCTCAAAGCGGTCGCCGCCACGCGGCGGGAAGCCAAGCATCTCGGTTTGAAGCCGGGCGCGCCGCTGTTGTCGATCGACCGCACCGCGATCGCGGCCGACGGCCGGCCGGCGGAATGGCGGCTATCGCTGTGCCGCACCGATACGATGCACTATTGGTCTGATCTGAGATAGACGGCATGCGCTCAATCGAGCCGAAAACCTTGCGCCCGCACGAATGCGCCGAAATCGGCGCGCAAGGGCACCGCGTATTGCCGCGCCTTGTCCTCCGACCAGCCGTAAAACTCCGCGCGGCCGAAACGCACGGCGGCGCGCTGATTACGATAAGGGCGCAAGGCCGCGCGCCGGCGGTCATAGGCGTCGATCTCAGCCGTGAGATCGCCTTCGGTGAAACGGTCCTCGTGCAGCGTCGTCGCCAGCGACAGGCGCGGCGAAATCCCACCCTCATCTGCCGGCCAGCCCACGCACATGCCGGCCACCGGCACGACCTTCTCCGGCAACGCCAGCAGCTCGCTCACCGCGCGGGCGTGATCACGGATCACGCTGATCGGGCAGCAACCGAGGCCGGCCGCATCGGCGGCGCGCAGGAAGGTCGCGAGCACGATCGCCGCATCCACGGTTGCATTGAAGAAAAGATCGAGATGGTCGTTAGGAAACGGCTTGTCCCGCAGCTGCGATATTTCCGGAATGCGGCGGCCGTTGGCGAGGAAAACCAGGAAAACCGGCGCCTCGCGCACCCACGGCATATCGGACAGCAGATCGGCAATGGCCCCGCGCCGTTCACTTTCCCGCACAATGAGAATGTCAGCTTGCTGCAGATCACTTTTCGACGGCGCGCTGAGCGCGCAGGCGCACAGCAAACGCAAGAGCTCCGGCGCCACATCGCGGGCGAGATAGCGCCGATGCACGCGGCGGGCGGCAATTCGGGCCAATTCGTCGAGCCCCGGCAAGGCGGGATCGACGTCGAAGCGCTCCCCGAAGCGCTCGTACAGCGCGTTACGGATGGTTTGGACGGCTTCAGACATCGGCGGCTCCTTAGTGAAATTGTCAGTTGCCACGCTATCGCAAAGTGACGCACGATGGGTGAAGCGAAAAATCGAAAATTAAAACCCAACCGGGAGGATAAAATGAGACAAGATCGTCGAAACCTGTGGCGCCTACCGCTATTGGCCGCGGCGGCCGCTTTGGCCTTCGCCTCCACCGCCGCGAACGCGGAAACGAAAACCGTTCGCCTCGCCCAGCAGTTCGGCATTTCCTACCTGCCGCTGACGATCGTACAGCAGAAGCACCTGCTGGAATTGGAAGGCAAGAAGCTCGGCCTCGACCTGACGACCGAGTGGACGCATTTTTCGAACGGCGCGGCGATGAACAACGCGCTGCTGTCCGGCAATCTCGATTTCGCCTCCGGCGGCGTCGGCCCGCTGGTTACGGCCTGGGCCCGCACCAAGGGCAAGCAGGACATCAAGGGCATCTGCGCGCTCAACACGATGCCGCTCTATCTCAACACCATCAACCCCAAGGTGAAGACGCTCAAGGACTTCAGCGACAAGGACAAGATCGCCCTGCCGGCAGTGCGCGTGTCGATGCAGGCGGTGATTTTGCAAATGGCGGTGCTGAAAATGTTCGGCAAGGGCCATGAGCACGACCTCGACAAATACACCGTGTCGCTCAGCCATCCCGACGGGCTTGCGCAGATGATGAGCTTCAAGTCGGAGATCACCGGCCACTTCACCTCGGCGCCGTACATGTACATCGAGCTCAAGAACCCGAAAGTGCACCGCGTGGTCAACAGCTACGACGTGTTCGGCGGCCCGCACACCTTCAACGTGGTGTGGGCGATGGGTAAGATGTACAAGGAAAATCCCAAGATCGTGCAGGCCTTCCTGTCGGCGCTGAAGATCGCCATGAAGGAAATCAAGGACGATCCGAAAGGCTCGGCCGCGCTGTGGGTCAAGGCCAATCACTCGAAGCTGCCGGCGGCGGAAGTTGAGGCCATCGTCTTGAAGCCGGAGAACACCTTCACCCTGGTGCCGAAGCGGACCACGGTGGTGGCCAACTACATGGCCGACGCCAAGATGGTGCCGAACCGGCCGGCGACCTGGAAAGACTTGTTCATCGACCAAGTCCACGACATGCCGGGCAGCTGACGGACGCCGACTGATGACGTCCGTGCTGCTCGAGGTGAACGGAGTAACGCTCCAGTACAAGACGCCGCGCCATTTGGTGACGGCGACGTACCAGGTCGATTTCACCGTTCACCAGAGCGACCGCTATGTAATCCTCGGGCCTTCAGGGTGTGGCAAGTCCACGCTCCTGAAGGCCGTCGGGGGATTCATGGCGCCGGTCGAAGGCACGATCCGCATCCGCGGTCGCGAGGTTGAGGCGCCGGGCCCCGACCGCATGATGGTGTTCCAGGAATTCGAGCAATTGATGCCCTGGAAGAACGTCTACCAGAACGTGCTGTTTCCGATGAAGGTGACGCGGAAATTCTCTTCGGCCGAGGCCGCCGACCGCGCCAACGCCGCGATCGAGAAGGTCGAACTCACCCAGTTCCGCGACATCTACCCGCACATGCTCTCCGGCGGCATGAAGATGCGTGTCGCGATTGCGCGCGCGATGGCGCTCGAGCCGGATATCCTCTTGATGGACGAGCCGTTCGCCGCGCTCGACGCGCTCACGCGGCGCGCCATGCAGCAGGAATTGCTGTCGCTGTGGGATCAGCTGCATTTCACGGTGATGTTCGTCACCCATTCGATCGAGGAGGCGATCCTCATCGGCTCGCGCATCCTGGTGCTGACGCCGCATCCGGGCCGTGTGCGCGCCGAGCTCGACGCAGCCCGCTTCAATTTCGCCAATCTGGACCAGAGCGATTTCGGCGCCATGTCGAAACGAATTCACACGCTGCTGTTCGGCGATGAAGCGTTGCGCAGCGCCAGCGCAAAGAGCGCCCGGGAGACGGCTAGTCCATGAGCGTCGCCCAGAAAGATCCCCTGGCGCGCGACGCCCAACGCCCGGAATTCGAGCGCAAGCTTGTCGATTCCGGCACCATCGGTGACGTCGAGCGCCCACTGAGCGCCACCGAGCGCCTGATGCAGAACGAGACCGTGCAGCGGTTCAACATCCTCGTCGCGCTGATCGTGATCTGGCAGGTCTATGCCTATTGGCTCGACGACGATCTGCTGTTCCCCAGCTTCACCCAGACCGCGACCATGTTCTGGGGCGATATGCAAAGCGGGCTGCTGCTCAACCGCACCATCACCTCTCTGCAGACCCTAGCCATTGGTTACGGGTGCGGCCTGGCAATCGCGACGGCGTTCACCACCTTCGCGGTCATCAGCAAAATCGGCACCCGCATCCTTTCGACCTTGACCGCCATGTTCAATCCGCTGCCGGCGATCGCGCTGTTGCCGATGGCCCTGATCTGGTTCGGACTCGGCACGCCGTCGCTGGTGTTCGTGATCATCCATTCGGTGCTGTGGGCGGTTGCGCTCAACACGCTGAGCGGGTTCCGCGCCGTGCCGGAAACCCTGCGCATGAGCGGCCGCAATGTCGGCCTGAAAGGCGCCCGCTACGTGGCGCTCATCCTGATCCCGGCGGCATTCCCCTCGATCCTTTCCGGGCTGAAGATCGGCTGGGCCTTCGCCTGGCGCACGCTGGTGGCGGCCGAATTGGTGTTCGGCGTGTCGTCGCGCTCCGGTGGCATCGGCTGGTACATTTTCGAGGCGCGCAACGATCTCGATACTGCGCGGGTGTTTTCCGGGCTGCTCATGGTCATCATCATCGGCCTGCTGGTCGAGTCGGTGATCTTTCGCACCATCGAGAATCGCACGGTCAACGCCTGGGGCATGCAGCGATGACGGCAACCGCCGAGGACGCCACGCTCGGTGTCGAGATTTGGCGCGGGACCGAGAGCGGGCACTTCCAGAGCTTCGCGATTCCGCGCCGCACCCATCAGACCGTGCTCGACGTGGTGACCGAGATCCAGCGCGAGCACGACGCCACCCTCTCCTATCGCTTCGCATGCCGGGTCGGCATGTGCGGTTCCTGTGCCATGGTGGTGAACGGCCGGCCGCGCTGGACCTGCCGCACCCGCGTCAGCGAGGTGGTTGCGGCCGGCGGCCGCTTGCGGCTGGAACCGCTGAAAAATTTTGCCGTGGTCAAGGATCTGGCGGTCGAGATGACGCAGTTCTTCGACAAGTGGCAACAGGCGCAAGGGTTCTTCGAGCCGGGCTCGCAGCCCGAAAAAGATTTCGCCGTGGTGGCGCCGGATACCCGCGAACGCCAAGCCGCCGACGCCGGCATCGAATGCATCGGTTGCGGCGTCTGCTATTCGGCCTGCGACGTGGTGGCCTGGGATGAAGATTATCTCGGACCGGCCGCGCTTAACCGCGCCTGGACGCTCGTCAACGATGTGCGCGACCACGGGCAAGGCACACGGCTTGCCGCCGTCTCCGGCAGCAATGGCTGCCAGGCCTGCCACACCCACATGAACTGCACGGAATTTTGCCCGAAGGCGATCGCGCCGACCTATTCGATCGCCGGCTTGAAGCGGGCGGTGGTGCGGCGAAGTCTGCGGGGCGGCCCGTGAGCGCCAAACTGTTCGCCGCCCAACGGCTGACGGCCTTCGTGCTGGCGGCCGCGGTCGCCGTACATCTCGCCATTATCCTTTACGCGGTGCGCGGCGGTTTGACCGCCGCCGACATCCTCGCGCGCACCCACGGCAATGTGGCTTTCCTGTTGTTCTACGGCTTTTTCGTGATCGCGGTGGCGATCCACGCGCCCAGCGGATTGCGTAGCATTCTGCGTGAATGGACCGCGTGGCGCGGCCGATCGCTCGATGTCGCACTGGCGCTGTTCGCGGCGCTTCTGCTGGCGCTCGGTTTCCGCGCCGTGTTCGCGGTCTTTACGTCATGATGCGCGCGGCACACAGGCAACGCGGCTTCGTGGCGGCCATGCTGCACCGGCTGTCCGGCATCGCGCTCGCGATTTTCCTGCCGCTACATTTCCTCGCGCTCGGAACGGCGCTCAACGGCGCTGACGCGCTCGATTCCTTCCTCGCGCTGACGCGTCAGCCGGTGGTCGCCTTCTTCGAATGGGGCATCGTGGTCGTACTGGCGATCCACATGACGCTGGGTCTGCGCGTGCTAGCGGTGGAATTTTTCGATTTCCACGAAAAAACATTGGCGGCGCTATCCGTATGCGTCGCCGCCGTATTCGCGATCGGCCTCATCTTCATGCTCAATCTGAGCTGACGCGATGGTTCTGGGACTGTCGCTCGACACCCTCGCCGTCCTTTGGCTCGGCGCTCTGCTCGGCGGCATTGCCGCCGGCGGTACCGGTTTTGCTTTTGGGCTCGCCGCCTCCTCGATCTGGCTGCACCGCATCGACCCGGTGCATTCCGCCATCCTGGTGACCGCCTGCGGCGTGCTGTTGCACCTGACCACGATCTGGCAACAGCGCCGCCATATCGACCCCGGCCGGCTTTGGCCGTTTGTCGCCGGCGGCCTCGCCGGCATCCCGATCGGCGTGCATTTCCTCGCCCACACCGACACCGCTACGCTGAAGGTCACCCTCGGCGTCTTTCTGCTGGCGTTCGGGACCTACGCGCTGACCGCCCCGCGCCTGCATACCGTCAAGGCCGGCGGCCGCGCCGCCGACGCCGGCGTCGGCTTTATAGGCGGCGTCCTCGGCGGGCTCGGCGGCTATTCCGGCGTATTGCCGACGATCTGGACGCAGTTGCGCGGCTGGCCGAAGGAAAAGGCGCGCGGTGTCTACCAGCCATACGTAATCGTCATGCACGGCGTCGCGTTAGCGGGTATATTGTGGGTGGCGTTCGACCGCGCCGCCATGATCATGCTGCTCATGGTGCTGCCGCCGCTGTTGCTCGGGACCTGGATCGGCTGGCGGCTGTACGGCAGGCTCAACGACCTGCGCTTTCGCCAGGCCCTCGCCGTGCTGCTGGTCGCCTCGGGCGCCACGCTCGTGTTTTAGTCGGGAACAAAAAGCCATGCAGCTCGATCTCAAGGAAGTCGAGGAGCTCTCAAAGACGCTCTATATCCGCGCGCTCAAGCTGTTGCCGAACGACATCAAGCAGGGCTTCGAGCGCCTGATCGCCGAGGAGACCAACAAAACCGGCAAGACCATCCTCGGCACCATGGTCGAGAACATCGCGGTCGCCGAGCGCACCAAGAATTTGTTGTGCCAGGACACCGGCATCCCGATCTACAACGTCACCATCGGCCGCCATGTCGAGTTCGACGGCGCCGCCATGAAAGAAGCGATCCGCCGCGGCTGCGAACGCGCCACCAAGGAGCACCCCTTGCGCTCCTCGGTCGTACATCCGATCACGCGGGTGAACGAGCAGACGTCCTGCGGCATCGGCGTGCCGGTCATCAATGTCGATTTTGACGAGCGCGATGAGACCGTCGAGATCGAGATGATCCCCAAGGGTTCCGGCTCCGAAAACGGCTCGTTCCTGCAAATGCTGATCCCGGCCGACGGCGTCGCCGCGGTCAAGCGCTTCGTCATCGACAAGGTGATCGAATGCGGCGGCCGCGTCTGCCCGCCCACCATCGTCGGCGTTGGTATCGGCGGCACCTCCGACGTCTGCATGCATCTCGCCAAGGTGGCAGCCACGCGGCCCCTCGGCACCACTTGTTCCGATGCGGAAGGCGCCAAGATCGAGGCGCAGTTGAGCGAGGCGGTCAACGAACTCGGCATCGGCCCGCAAGGCCTGGGCGGACGCGCGACCGCGTTCCGCGTGCATGCGGAAGTCGCCGCCACCCACATCACCATGAACCCCGTGGCGGTGAACATCCAATGCCATTCCGCGCGCCGGGCCAGCGCCATCATCACGCCCGGCGGCATCGCCTTCGAGTAGCCGCCCATGACTCATTACGTGATCGAGATGCCGATCACCGACGCGCAGGCGCGCGCGCTGAAGGTGGGTGACACGGTGACGCTGGAAAAAACTCTGTTCGGTATCCGCGACGCCACGCTGATCGCCATGTTCGACCGCGGCCGCACCACCCGCTTCGATCTCAAGGGCCACGCGGTGGTGCACACCGCGCCCAATGTGCGCAAGGTCGATCCGCGCCCCGGCAATTCGTCCGGCTATGAGCCGCTCTGCATCGGCACCACCACCTCGATGCGCATGGAACGCTTTACCCGTCCCTTGATGGAACGCGAAGGCGTCAAGCTGATCATCGGCAAGGGCGGCATGGGACAGGCCACGCTTGACGCTTTCCGCGATCTCGGCGGCGCCTATCTCGCCGTGGTCGGCGGTGCCGCCGCGCTCGAGACCACCTGGATCGAGACGATCGAGGAGGTCGACATGGACGACCTGCACCCCGAGAGCCTGTGGAAGTTCCGCATCAAGGGCTTCGGCCCGCTGCTGGTGACCATGGATTCCCACGGCAATTCCCTGCATGCGCAGGTCAACGCCGAAGCGGCGGCCCGCCGCGCCGCGGTGCTCGCAAGTATCGGCAGCGCGTGAACGTGCAGACGCTGACGACCGACATTCTCATCCTCGGCGCCGGCGGCGCCGGCCTGTTCGCGGCGCTGCACGCCAAGAAGGCCAATCCCGATCTCGACGTCACCATCGCGGTCAAGGGACTGCTCGGCAAATGCGGCTGCACCCGCATGGTGCAGGGCGGCTACAACGTCGCGCTCTCGCCCGCGGATTCGGTCGAGCGGCATTTCATGGACACGATCGAGGGCGGCGGCTGGCTCAACAACCAGGACCTCGCCTGGCTCTTGGTGGAAACCGCGCCGGTCCGCATCCGCGAATTGGAAACCGAGCTTGGCTGCTTCTTCGACCGCAATGCCGACGGCACCGTGCACCAGAAGGCCTTCGCCGGACAAACCTTCGACCGCACCGTGCACAAGGGCGACTTGACCGGTATCGAGATCATCAACCGCCTGGCCGAGCAGGTCTGGCGCCGCGACGTGCACCGTCTGGAGGATTACCGCGCGCTCGACCTCATCCCGTCGACCGACGGCTCTGAGCTTGCCGGTGTGCTGATGCTCGACATGCGCAGCGGCGAGGAGCTCTTCGTGCGCGCGCGCGCGACGCTGCTGGCGACCGGCGGCGGGCCCACCATGTACCGCTATCATACGCCGTCGGGCGACAAGTCCTGCGACGGGCTGGCGATGGCGCTGCGCGCCGGCGTACCGCTACGCGACATCGAGATGGTGCAGTTCCACCCAACTGGCCTGCTGGCGGGCGAAGGCACGCGCATGACCGGCACCGTGCTGGAAGAGGGATTGCGCGGCTCCGGCGGCTATCTCACCGACTCGCAGGGGAAGCGTTTCATGTTCGACTACGACAAGCGCGGCGAGCGCGCTACCCGCGACATCGTCAGCCGCTCGATCATGGACCGCATCCGCAAAGGTTTCGCCAGCCCGCATGGCGGCGTCTATATCGAGATGGGTCATCTTGGACCCGAGCGCGTGCGGCGCGAGTTCAAGGGCATGGTCGAGCGCTGCGCTGATTGCGGCTTTGATCTGGCCGCCGGCCGCGTTGAGGTGATCCCGACCGCGCACTACATGATGGGCGGTGTGGTTTTCGCACCCGACTGCACCACGCCGCTCGCCCGCCTCTACGCCGCCGGCGAGGATACCGGCGGCGTGCACGGCGCCAACCGGCTGGGCGGCAATGGCGTCGCTAATTCCACCGTGTTCGGCGGCATCGCCGGCGACGTCATGGGCGCGCGCACCAAGCCTGCAAGCGCCCTGCCCGAGCCCGACAAGGCCGCGATCGACGCCGCACGCGAACGCGCCTTCGCGCCGCTTGGGCGCAGGCCCGGTCCTCTGCCGGAGATGCGCGAGCGGCTCTACAGCATCATGTGGAACGACGTCGGCATCCTGCGCACCGCCGAGAGCCTGGCGCGCGGCACTGCGGCGCTCGATGCCCTGGCGAGAGACATCGCAGACTGCGGCGTTTCGGACTCAAGCCGCCGCTACAACCTGACCTGGATGGACCGGATCAACCTGGAAAACCTCACGCTGGTCAGCCGCGCCATCGCCGCGGCGGCCGAATTCCGCCGTGACAGCCGCGGCGCGCACTTTCGTGAAGATTTCCCGCAGATCTCCGACCTTGATGCCTCGGCCTACACGACCGCGCGTTTGGTCGATGACCGCCCGCAGGTCGAAAGCGCACCAGTCGCCTTCACCCGGGTGCAGCCGGGCCAGTCGCTGCTCAAGCCACAAGCCGCCGAATAAGTCGCACCGCAGCCGCCAGTTGCGGGCTTGAACCCCCAGTTGCCGGCCGTCTACGCTGCCGCCAATAAACCGCGACCGCCAGGGGAGAGAATATGCCGACGACCAGCAAACATCCGGAAACCATCGCTTTGCACGCGGGCTACCGCGTCCGACCCGACGACAACCGCGGTTGCCGTGCCGATCTATCAAACCACATCCTACCAGTTCAATTCGGCCGAGCACGCCGCCAATCTGTTCGCGCTCAAGGAGCTCGGCAATATTTACACGCGCATCATGAACCCGACGCAGGCGGTGCTGGAGGAGCGCGTCGCCGCGGTCGAAGGCGGCGTCGGCGCGCTGGCAGTCGCATCTGGACAGGCCGCCTCGCTGTTTGCCGTGCAGAATATCTGCCACGCCGGCGACAATTTCGTCTGCTCGACCGACATCTATGGCGGCACCTGGAACCTGTTCCAGAACACCATGAGCACCATGGGCATCGAATGCCGCTTCGTCGATCCCGCCGACCCGGAAAACTTCCGCAAGGCGAGCGATGACCGCACGCGCTGCTGGTACGGCGAGACGCTGCCCAACCCGAAGCTCGCCGTGTTCCCGATCGCCGAGGTCGCCAAGAGCGGGCGCGAGATGGGCATTCCACTCATCATGGACAACACCGCCTGCCCGGTGCTGTGCAAGCCGCTCGAGCACGGCGCGGCTATCGTCATGCACTCAACCACGAAATATATCGGCGGCCACGGCACCTCGATCGGCGGCATCCTCGTCGACGGCGGCAATTTCGACTGGGAGAAGCACGCCGACCGCTTCCCCATGCTCAACACGCCGGACCCGAGCTATCACGGCGCGGTGTGGACGCAGGCCGTGAAGCCGCTTGGGCCCATCGCCTACATCATCAAGGCGCGCGTGACGCTGCTGCGCGACGTCGGCGCCGCCATGTCGCCGTTCAACGCCTTCATGTTCATACAAGGACTGGAGACCGTGGTGCTGCGCATGCGTCAGCATTGCGCAAACGCGGCGGCGGTCGCGGACTACCTCTCGAAGCACCCCAAAATCGCCAAGGTCATTTATCCGGGCAAGATGAGCGGTGAACTTAAGCGGCGCGCCGACGCCTACCTCAAGGGTGGCTATGGCGGGCTGGTCGGCTTCGAACTCAAGCAGGGCGGCCGCGAGGCCGGCTGCAAGTTCATCGAAGCCCTGAAAATGTTTTATCACGTCGCCAATATCGGCGACGCCCGCTCGCTGGCGATCCATCCGGCCAGCACCACGCACTCGCAGCTTACGCCGGAAGAGCAGGAGAAGACGGGCGTCACCGACGCCTATGTGCGGCTGTCGATCGGCATCGAGCACATCGATGACATTATTGCGGATCTGGACCAGGCGCTGAAGGCGGCCTGAGTCCGGCACCATTTCGCCATCTTCGACATTCGGGAGCTTCCGGATTTACGTCCGGAAGCTCTCTCAATTTGGGCGAAACGCGCGGCCCTCGCACTTGCCTTGACGGGGCCGGGACGTGCAGCCATGGGACGTTATCCACAATTGCCGCGTACAGCTGGCTCGATCGCGGTATTGATAACACTCAATTTTATTGGTTGGACGGCCTCTGCGTGACATCTCTGCACTACCATTTGGAAATCGTTCACTCCGTCGTGGATTTCTATTGCCGCATCTTTCTTCGCGTACCTAGTATCGCCCCAATTGTGGCGGCACTCGATTTGTGGCGGAGATGGCGTGCAGCCGGAATTGCCCTAGCGCTGATTGCGCGGGGTGTGTGGCCTTTTTCGGATTCCGTTACGAGTGGCGCGAGGTGAGATTCTGAACGGTCTTGTCATTACCGCCGACGACTTTGGTCTCGCGACCGAAGTGAATGAGGCGGTTGAATATGCCCACCGCAAAGGCGTGTTGACCGCGGCCAGCTTGATGGTCACGGGCAAGGCTGCCGCGCATGCTGTGGCCATCGCCAAGCGCTTGCCCCTCTTGCGGGTCGGGCTGCACCTCACTTTCCTGGAAGACAAACCGGCCGCGCCACCGGAAGAGATTCCCGATCTGGTCGACAGCCGCGGCCACCTGCGCCGCGACAAGTTCAGGTTAGCTTTCGAGCTGGCTATGCGCCCTTCGGTCCGGCGCCAGCTGCGGCACGAGATCGCCGCACAGTTTTCAGCCTTCCGGCGGACCGGGTTACCGCTCGACCATGTCAATGCCCATGGTCATTTCCACGTTCATCCAATGCTGGCGGGCGAGGTGGTGGCGGCTTGCCTCGATTATGCCGCCGTGGCGCTGCGGGTGCCGAGCGAGCCGGCATCCATCGTGGCGCGTATCGAGGGAGCGGCGTCGCCTCAAGCGCACATTGCGGCGTGGACCGGGATGTTACGCTCGCGAGCGCGGCGCGCACGTCTGCTGACGCCGGACACCGTGTTCGGCTTGCGCTGGTCGGGACAAATGACGGCCCCGCGTCTTGGCGCCCTGATCGAGCACCTGCCTGAGGGCCTGAACGAAATTTACACCCACCCGGCGACTGCGGACGCGTTTTCCGGCCATGCGCCGGGCTACCGCTACACCCAGGAACTGGCCGCCCTCACCGACCCCTGGGTGATCAGAAGTTTGGGTCGATGCGCGTATCACGCCGGCGGCTATTCGGACTTCGTCGGTGCGCCGCGCACGCGGCTGGCCGAAGTCGGCTGATCAGGTCTTTCGCTCCGCCACGAAGCTTGCCGCGGCCGCTAGCGTCGACGACTTCGGACCGAAGACCGACAGCGCTTCCGTTGCCTCAGTGACCAGCCCCGCGAGGCGTGTGCGCGCGTTCGCGACACCCAAAAGCTCAACGATGGTGGCCTTGCCGGCGGCGGCGTCCTTGCCGGTCTGTTTTCCGACGGTGGCCGCATCCCCCTCGACGTCCAGCAGATCATCGGCGATCTGGAAGGCCTGGCCGAGCGCCGCGCCGTAGCGCTCGAGCGCAGCGCGCCGCTCGTCATGCACGTCGGCAAGCATGGCCCCGGCGCAGCAGCCGAAACGAATGAGCGCGCCGGTCTTCATCGCCTGCAACATGAGGACGTCGGCTTCGCGCGCCGGTTTCGGCGCATCGGCAAACCGCCCCTCCGCCGCCAGATCGAGCATCTGCCCGCCGGCCATGCCGCCGAGGCCGGCTGCCCGCGCCAGCGCGGCCACCAGGTTGATCCGCACGGACGCATTGGGCGAGGTTTCCTCGCGCGCGAGAATGTCGAACGCGATGGTCAGCAACCCGTCGCCGGCAAGGATGGCGGTCGCCTCGTCGAACTGCTTGTGCAGCGTCGGCCGCCCGCGCCGCAGATCGTCGTCGTCCATGGCCGGCAGGTCGTCGTGCACCAGCGAATAGCAGTGGACGCATTCAAGCGCGGCGGCGGCCATCAGCGCGCCTTGCCGCGGCACATCGAACAGCGCTGCCGACTCGACCACCAGAAACGGCCGAAACCGCTTGCCACTGCCGAGGCTGGCGTAGCGCATGGCCTCGCGCAGCCGCGCCGGGCGCGCGATCTCGCCTTCCGCCGGCTGTTCTGCCAGCAGCCGGTCGAGCAGGTTCTCGGTGTCATTGGCGATTTCGCCCAGCCGTTTGACGAAGGCTTCTTGCGCGTCTTTGCGCCCGCCTTGCGACGGTCGTGCGGCCGATGCGAAAGCCATCCCCGGTCTCCTTCCTATCGATCTTCGAGTGGGCTACTCAACCGGCGCGCCGGCAGATGCCCCGTTTCCCGAAACCATTTAATGGCATCTCTGATGCCTTCCACATATGGCCGTGCCCGAAAGCCCAGCTCGCGCTCGGCCTTGGCTGCGGTGAAATACATGCGGTTCTTCGACATGCGCAAGCCGTCCACGGTGACAAAAGGCTCGCGCCCGGTGCCGCGCGCCATGGCTTCCGCCATGACAGCGACCGGAAACACGACCGCGCGCGGAATTTTCAGGCGCGGCGACCGCCGGCCGGCCTGCTGGGCGATCGTCACCAGAATTTCCGACAGCGACGCGTTCTGGCCCCCTAAAATATAGCGCTCGCCGACGCGGCCGCGCTCCAGCGCCGCGAGATGGCCGGCCGCGACGTCGTCCACATGCACCATGTTGAGCCCGGTTTCCACGAAGGCGGGTACGCGTCCGGCCGCCGCCTCGACGATGAAGCGGCCGGTCGGCGTCGGCTTCACGTCGCGCGGACCGATCGGCGTCGACGGGTTGACGATGGTCACCGGCAGACCGCGCGCCACCATGGCCAGCACCAAGCGCTCGGCCAGCAGCTTGCTGAGTTTATAGCCGCCGATCGCCCGATGTTCCTCCAGCGAGATGGTTTCGTCGGAAGGATCGCCGGCGGGCCCGGTTTTCAGGGTCGCGACGCTGCTGGTGTAGACGATCCGCTCGACGCCTGTGCGCAGCGCCTCTTCCATGACGACGCGGGTGCTCAGCACGTTGTTGTCGATGATTTCCGCCGGATTGCGCGCCCACAGCCGATAGTCGGCCGCAACATGAAAGACAAAGCGCACGCCGGCCATCGCCCGGCGGACGGAGTCGGCGTCACGGAGATCGCCCTGGAAGAATTCGATGTCGAAGCCGGCAAGATGGTGCTGCGGGCTGCTGCTGCGCACGAGCGAGCACACCGAGAAGCCGCGCTCGACCAGTAAGCGCGCCACGGCCGAACCGACAAAGCCGCTGGCTCCGGTAACGAGCGCTTTTCCCGTCAAACTCATTGGTTTTGCAGCCAAACCGATCGCCCCGCGGAATTCAAGCCTCGCTCGGCCTGTCGTTCCACTGCGCTTGCGCCGATGGCGGCCTTGTTGGAACTTACCATGTTGGCGCCTGTTTTACGTGATTGTCCGGAGGCCGGATGACGGGCGCGCCGCGCCGGGGGTAGGCCTTTAATGTTTGAAATCATTGCCTTATTTGTCTTTACCACGTGGGGCGCGATGATCATTGCCTTCCGGCCGACGTTGCGCCTTTATGGCCTCGGCCCGCTTTGGGGCGTCGCCCCGCCAGTGATCGCACTCGCCTATATGATCTGGACTATCGAATCCGCGCTGCAATACGCCCGCGGCCGCGACGGCGCCTGGAAAGGCCGCGTCCAGGCGGCGCCGCGAGGCGCGCGATGACGCTGGCCGCCGACCTGCGCAGCGGCAAGGACCACCGGGGCGAAAACTTCCCGGTGGCCTCGCGCCTCATTCAGGCGCGCCATCGCAAGCCGATCATGGCGTTTTATGATTTCGTGCGCACCGCCGATGACATCGCCGATCATCCCACACTACCGCAGCCCGAAAAGCTCAGTTTGCTCGACAGTCTGGAAGCGACGCTGCTCGGGCAGAGCGAAGCCGAACCGGAAGGCGTCGCGTTGCGCAAAGAGCTGGCGGCGCGTTCGATCGATCCCCAGCATGCCAGGGATTTGCTGACCGCCTTCCGGCTCGACGTCACCAAGTTGCGCTACCGCGACTGGGACGACCTGATGAACTATTGCCGCTATTCGGCCATGCCGGTCGGCCGCTTCGTGCTCGACGTGCATGGCGAGCCGCATGCGACGTGGCCGGCCAACGACGCGCTGTGCGCGGCGCTGCAAATCATCAATCACATGCAGGACTGCGGCAAAGACTATTGCAACCTCGATCGCGTTTATATCCCGCTCGACCTGCTGGCGGCCCATGGCAGCAGCGTCAAAGACCTGAAAAAGCCCGCGGCCACGCCGCAACTGCGCGCCTGCCTTGACGACATGTGCGTCCGGGTGACGGGCCTGCTGCAACAAAGCGCCGGTTTTTCCGGGCAGATCGCCGACCGTGGCTTGAGCCTCGAGGTCGCCGTCATTCAGCGGCTGGCCGAGCGGCTGATACACACGTTGCAGGCGCACGATCCGCTGTCCGAGCGCGTTCACCTCGGGCGCCTCGAAGTCGCAGGAGTTGCCTTGCTCGGCATTGTGCAGGGCGCCTCGCGTCGACTCGCGCGCAACGGCAAGCGCGCTGACGGCGCCGGAGCAACGAATGGCGCAACCAATGCCGCGGCCACCGCCTCGGGCAGCTCGTTCTACGCGGCAATGCGCATCCTGCCGCGCGAGCAGCGCAACGCCATGTTTAATGTCTACGCGTTCTGCCGCGCAGTGGATGACATCGCCGACGAAGCCGGCGACCGCGGCGAGCGGCTTGCGCGCCTGGCGCAATGGCGGCGCGATATCGACGCGGTCTACAACGGTGCCGCACCGCCCCACCTCGCCGACCTGGCGCAGGCGGTGCGCGCGTTCGGGCTCGCGCGCGAAGATTTCCTCGCCGTCATCGATGGCATGGAAATGGACGTGCGCGCCGACATCCGTGCCCCCGATTTGAAGACGCTCGATCTCTATTGCGACCGGGTCGCCAGTGCGGTCGGCCGGCTCAGCGTGCGCATCTTCGGCATGGTGGAAAAAGACGGCATCGCGCTGGCGCATCATCTCGGCCGCGCCTTGCAGCTCGCCAATACGCTGCGCGACCTCGACGAGGACGCCGCCATCGGCCGCCTCTATCTGCCGCGCGAATTCCTGGAGCGGGAAGGCGTGCCCATCAGCGAGCCGCGCGCCGTTCTGGAGAACCCGGCGCTCGGCCGGGTCTGTGCTTCGGTTGCCGAACTCGCCACCGGTCATTTCGAGCGCGCCGACACCATCATGGCACGCAGCCCGCGCGCCGCGGTGCGCGCGCCGCGCATCATGGCCGAAGCCTACCGCCGCATCCTGCGCCGGCTGATTGCGCGCGGCTGGACGCCGCCACGCGCGCGGGTCAAGCTCGGCAAGGGGCAAATCGCGCAGATCCTGATCCGCAGCTTCGTTTCGTGATGCCCCGCACGGTCCACGTCATCGGCGCCGGCGTTGCGGGTCTTTCCGCCGCCATTCGCCTTTCGCAAGCCGGCGAACATGTCGCGCTGCACGAAGCCGGCGCGCAGGCCGGCGGCCGCTGCCGCTCCTATCACGATTCTGCGCTCGGCATGACGATCGATAACGGCAATCACGTGATCCTGTCCGGCAACCGTTCGGCACTTGCCTATCTCGACATCATCGGCGCGACGAAACGCATGCGGGGCCCCGACGAAGCGGATTTCAATTTCGTCGATCTCGCCACCAACGAGCGCTGGCAGCTTCGCCTCGGCGATGGTTTGCTGCCGTGGTGGATCTTTAGCGACGCCCGCCGCGTGCCCAACACGCGCGCCAGCGACTATCTGGTGCTGGCGCGCCTGATGTGGTGGCCGGGCAACGGCACCGTGGGCGAGGCCATCGATTGTTCCGGCGCGCTTTATGAGCGGCTGATCGAGCCAATCCTGCTCGCCACCCTCAACAACGACCCGCCGGAAGCTTCCGCCCGCCTCGCCGCTACGCTGATGCGCGAGACGCTGGCCGCCGGCGGGCGCACCTGCCGCCCGCTGATCGCGCAAGAGGGCTTGTCGAGCGCTTTCGTCGACCCGGCGCTCGCTTACCTCACGGCGCATGGCGCAAGCGTGCAGTTCGGGCATGAACTGCACAACATGGGTTTCGCGGATAGCCGCGCGACAAGCCTCGATTTCGGCGGCGAGACGATCCAGCTTGCGTCTGCGGACACCATCATTCTTGCCGTGCCGCCGAATGTCGCCGCCCGCCTGCTGCCGGGCCTGCAAACGCCCAACGAATTCCGCGCCATCGCCAATGTGCACTACCGCGTCGACGAGGACGTCACGCTGCCGGCCATGACCGGGGTGGTGCACGCCACCACGCAATGGATTTTCACCTATCCAGGGCGGCTATCGGTGACCATCAGCGCCGCCGACGCCCTCATGCAGTTGCCGCGCGAGGAACTCGCCCGCACGGTCTGGGGCGAGGTTGCGAAAGTCGCCGGCTTGCCTGACGCCCTGCCGCCGTGGCAAGTGGTGCGCGAGCGCCGCGCAACAATCGCCACAGATCCGCACCAGGAAAGTTTGCGTCCACCGGCGCCGACAGCATGGGATAACATCGTCCTCGCCGGCGACTGGACCGCCACCGGCCTGCCGCCGACCATTGAAAGCGCCATTCGTTCGGGCGAGCACGCCGCCAAGCTCGCCGCCGCTTGAATCGCTGACCGACCATGAGCGATACCACCGAGATCAAGCCGTTGAAACCGAAAGCGCCCGCTTTGCCGCTGCTCGAGGAACGCATCGCCGCCGCCAGCGCCGCCTTGCGCTCGGACCAGCGCGTCGACGGCCATTGGGTGTACGAGCTGGAAGCTGACGCCACCATTCCGGCCGAATACGTGCTGTTCACCCATTATCTCGGCGAAGAGCCCGACCTGGAGCTCGAGCGCAAGATCGGCGTCTACTTGCGCAGCCGGCAATCGGCCGAAGGCGGCTGGCCGCTGTTCCACAACGGCGCCTTCGACATCAGCGCCAGTGTGAAAGCCTATTTCGCGCTCAAGATGATCGGCGACGATCCTCAAGCCGAGCACATGCGCACGGCGCGGGACGCGATCCTTGCCCGCGGTGGCGCGGCCAACGTCAACGTATTCACGCGCATCCTGCTGACGCTTTACGGCATCCTGCCGTGGTCGGCCATTCCCTTGATGCCGGTCGAGATCATGCTGTTGCCGGCCTGGTTTCCGTTCCACCTCGCGAAGATTTCCTATTGGGGCCGCGCCGTGCTGGTGCCCATGCTGGTGCTGCAGGCGCTCAAGCCGCGCGCGCGCAATCAACGGGGCATACGGGTCGACGAATTGTTCCGCGCGCCGCCGCAGGACATCGGCCGCCAGCGCAAGGCACCGCATCAGAAGCGGCTGTGGTACGAGTTCTTCCGCCTAGTGGACATCGTCCTGCAAAAAACCGAGCCGGCTTTCCCGCGCGCCACCCGCAAGCGCGCCATCGACGCGGCAGTCGCCTTCGTGACGGAACGCCTCAACGGCGAGGATGGACTCGGCGCGATTTACCCCGCCATGGCCAATTCGGTCATGATGTTCGACGCGCTTGAGTACCCACCCGAGCATCCTGACCGTGCCAACGCCCGCAAATCGATCTACAAGCTGCTGATCGTCAAAACAAACGAAGCCTATTGCCAGCCCTGCGTGTCACCGGTCTGGGACACGGCGCTCGCCGCCCATGCCTTGCTCGAAACCGGCACGGCCAAGGATATCGCGGCGGCCCAGCGCGGCTTCGATTGGCTGCTGCCGCTGCAGGAGTTGACGATCAAGGGCGACTGGTCGTTCAAGCGCCCAAACGTTCGGCCCGGCGGCTGGGCCTTCCAATACGCCAACCCGCACTATCCCGATCTCGACGATACCGCCGTCATCGTCATGGGCATGGCGCGGGCGCAGAAGGAACGCGAGACGCCGGCCTTCGACGAGCCAATCGCCCGCGCCCGCGAATGGATCGAGGGACTGCAATCGAGCGGCGGCGGCTGGGGGGCGTTCGACGCCGACAACACCCGCGAGTTTCTCAACAACATCCCGTTCGCCGACCACGGCGCGCTGCTCGATCCGCCCTCGCCCGACCTGACCGCGCGCTGCGTGTCCATGCTGGCCCAGCTTGGCTTCACGCCCGCCACCTCGCCCGCCATGCAGCGGGGCATCGACTACCTGCGCCGCACCCAATTGCGCGACGGTTCATGGTTCGGCCGCTGGGGCATCAATTACATCTACGGCACCTGGTCGACGCTCTGCGCGCTCAACGCTGCCGGCCTCCCGCACGACGCCGCCGAAATCAAACGCGCCGCATCCTGGCTGGTCTCGATCCAGAATGAGGACGGCGGCTGGGGCGAGGACGGCGCCAGCTACAAGCTCGACTATCGCGGCCACGAACACAGCCCCAGCACGGCCTCGCAAACCGCCTGGGCGTTGCTCGGCCTGATGGCCGCCGGCGAAGCCGGGCACCCGGCCGTTGCACGCGGCATCGATTATCTGCTCGCCACGCAACAGACCGACGGGCTGTGGAGCGAGCGCTTGTACACGGGCACCGGCTTCCCGCGCGTCTTCTACCTGCGCTACCACGGCTATCCGAAATTCTTCCCGCTCTGGGCGCTGGCGCGCTACCGCAACCTGAAGAGCGCCAACAGCAGCACCGTCGCGTACGGTATATGAGCGCGCATAAGCCCTTTGTCGTCGTCGCCGTCGGGCTCGATTTCGAGGCCCGGCTCGCACGTGACGAAGGCGTAGCGAAAGTGTGCTGCGGACGCGGCAGCGAAATGGCCGTGGCGCTGGCCACCGCCGTCGGGCCCGGCTGCGCCGGCGTCGTCAGCTTCGGCATCGCCGGCGGCCTCGATCCACAGCTGCGCCCCGGCACCCATATCGTCGCCTCCTCCGTGATCGGCGCCAACGGCGTGCGCATCGCGCTGCCAACCGACGAGCGCTGGTCGCAAATCCTGTTGCAGTCGCGCCCGTCTGCGGTGCATGCGCCGGTCCTCGGCGTCGACGCAGCCGTGACGGAGCCCGACGACAAGCTGCGCCTGTTCCGCCAGACCGGCGCCGCCGCGGTCGATATGGAATCTCACATTGCGGCGTCGATCGCCGACAGCCACGGCCTGCCCTTTGCGGTGTTGCGGGTGGTGGCCGATCCGGCCCGGCAGCGCATACCGGAGGCTGCCTTGTGCGGCATGCGCGCCGACGGCTCGCTCGATCCGATGGCCGTGTTGCGCGCGCTGTGGCGCCGGCCGGGCGACATCGCCAGCATGCCGAGCGTCGCGCGCAACGCCTGGGTGGCGCGAAGCGCGCTAGCCCACGCGCGCCACGGCCTTGGGCGCGGGTTCGGTCTGCCCGATTTCGGCTAGTTTCTTTTCGACGTGATTTTCGAAGACGTATTGCGCCGGCCGCTGCTTGTCGAGCGGGATGTCCGGCGCCATGGCCTTCTCGGTCTCGACGCCGCGCAGCGCCACGCGCAGCGCTTTCAGCGGATGGCGCACGGCGTCGCTGACGGCGGTCGCCTCGTAGCCGCAATGCACCATGCAATCTGCGCATTTCTCGTAGTTGCCGGTGCCGTACAAGTCCCAGTCGGTCTCTTCCATCAGTTCGCGGAAGGTGGGCACATAGCCCTCGCCCAGCAGGTAGCAAGGCCGCTGCCAGCCGAATACGTTGCGCGTCGGGTTGCCCCACGGCGTGCAGTGGTATTCCTGATTGCCGGCGAGAAAATCCAGAAACAGGCTGGACTGATTGAACGACCAGTTGCGCGCGCCGCGGCCCTTGCGGAAAATATCGCGGAACAGTTGCTTGGTGCGCGTGCGGTTGAGGAAATGTTGCTGGTCGGGCGCGCGCTCATAGGCGTAGCCGGGCGAAATCGTGACGCCGTCGACGCCCATGTCCTTGACGCTGTCGAAAAAGTCCGCAACCTGGCCGGGATCGGCATTGTCGAACAGCGTGCAATTGATGCTGAGACGGAAGCCGCGCTCCTTGGCCTTGCGAATGGCGGCCAGCGCCTTGTCGTAGACGCCGTCCTGGCAGACCGAGCGGTCGTGCATCTCGCGGCCGCCGTCCATGTGCACCGACCACACGAAAAACGGGCTCGGCTTGTATTGCGTGAGCTTCTTTTCCATCAAGAGCGCGTTGGTGCACAGATAGACAAACTTTTTGCGCGCCACGATGCCTTCGACGATCTTCGGCAATTCACTGTGGATGAGCGGCTCGCCGCCCGCGATAGAAACCACCGGCGCGCCGCATTCGTCGACCGCCTCCAGGCACTGCGCGACGCTGAGGCGCTGGTTGAGGATTTTGTCGGGATAATCGATCTTGCCGCAGCCGGCGCAGGCCAAATTGCAGCGGAACAGCGGCTCCAGCATCAGCACCAGCGGGTAGCGCTTGCGCCCCATAAGATGCTGGCGGACCACATAGCCGCCGACATAAGCCTTTTGCAGCAACGGAATGCCCATTACGGAAATCCTTGAAACGCGATCATGGCGGAAATGGCTCGGGCCAATTCCCGTGATCTGACGGCGCCCTTTGTAAAGCAGTTCAGCGCTTCTCCGGCAATGCCCTAAGCGGTTGCCGCCTTGGACGGGGTCCAATCCGCCAAGGCAGCGGGAAGCTTGAATTCGATGTCCTCGATCCGGCCCACCATGGTTGAGATATCAACCTTGCCAAGTTGCGCAAGCGCGTCGATGACGTTTTCGACCAAAGTCTCGGGCGCCGAGGCCCCGGCCGTGATTCCGACCGTTTGGGCTCCCTTCACCCATTCCGGCTGCAATTCGCTGCCGTCAGCGATCAAATAGCTGGGGATGCCGGAATCGGCGCCGATCTCGCGCAGCCGGTTGGAATTGGAGCTGTTGCTCGCCCCCACCACCAGTAACACGTCGACCAGCTTGCACAATTCGCGCACCGCGCTTTGCCGGTTCTGCGTCGCATAGCAGATGTCGCGGGTGTCAGGCCCGACCACGTCGGAATATTTGGCTTCCAGCGCGGCAATGATGCCGCGCGTGTCGTCGACGCTCAAAGTCGTTTGTGTGACGTAGGCGATGGGTGTGTCGTGCGGGATGTCGAGCTTGGCGACATCCGCTTCGGTCTGCACCAGGTGCACCGGCACCGAAATGCGGCCCTTAGTGCCCTCGACCTCCGGATGCCCGGCATGGCCGATGAGAACGAGTTCGCGAGCGTCGCGCACATAGCGGTTGGCCTGGTTATGCACCTTGCTGACCAGCGGACAGGTGGCGTCGATGACGTTGAGGCCGCGTCGCTTGGCGTCCTCCTCGACCGCGCGGGCGACGCCGTGGGCGCTGAAAATGGTGACCGCCCCGGCCGGGACTTCCGAGAGCTCTTCGACGAAACGCGCGCCCTTGGCCTTCAGGCTTTCGACCACATGGCGGTTATGGACGATTTCATGCCGGACATAGACCGGCGGGCCGAAAGCCTGCAGCGCCCGCTCGACGATTTCGATGGCCCGCACGACGCCGGCACAAAATCCCCGTGGCTGAGCCAAAATTACTCGCATGTCAGTCTCATTTGGTCCGAATGGCCAGAGTTCCGGCGCATTGAAGGTATTTTTTTGCCCCTCAGCAAGCCCCCCAGCGCTCCTTCCAGCCCTGTTGATAAATATGGAATTTTCGCTGCGACCGGCACGCAACTATGTCGTGTGGGGGGTGCCGGTCAGGCCTGGACCGGGACCGCGCACAGCCGCGCGCTGATGGCGTCGAGGACCAGACCGTAGGCCCGGTCGACAATCTCGTCGACGCTGGGGGTGCGGGCGAACATGGCGCGGGCGCGGGCGGCGCATTCGGCCCGGGTCGGCAGATGTGGCAGATGCGCGTTGGCCAGCACTTCCACCGCCTGATGCTGAGCCGCGGCCAGCCGTTCTTGCAGAGCCACCAGCGAGCCGCTGCCGAGGGCCGAGGCCATGGCGCCAGCGATCCATTCTGAGTTGAAGCTGGCGGCAAGCTGGCGGGCGGCCCGGTCGATGACCCGCGATCCGAGCTGCTGCTCATTGCGCAGGATCGCCTGCGGCGGCGACTTGAGGTCCCACACCAGCCCGGTCCACGACAGCGCCTTCAACAGATAGAAGGTCGGGTCGTATTCCCACCAGAAGAAGCCCTGGCGCACGCTGCTCTGGCAGGCGTGGTGGTTGTTGTGCCAGCCCTCGCCCATGGTGACGATCGCCAGCAGCCAGTTGTTGCGGGAATCGTCGCCGGTGACGTAGCGCTTTCGTCCGCTCACATGCGCCAGCGAATTGATGCAGAAGGTGCCGTGGAATACCAGGCACGTGCTCAAGAAGAAACCGACGAACAGCCCCGGCCAGCCGGCGATCACGAAGCACAGCACGGCGAGCGCATAGGCCGGCCAGCGCTCATGGCGGTGCAGCCACATCAGCTCGGGGAAGTGCGCAAGATCGTCGACCTTCACCATGTCGAAGGAGTCGTGCCGGCGCGCGAAGATCCAGCCGACATGGCTGTACCAAAAGCCGGTGTGGCGCGGCGAATGCACGTCGAGCTCGGTGTCGGAATGCAAATGATGGTGGCGGTGCTTGGCCGCCCACCACAACACGCTCTTCTGCAGCGTGCTTTGGCAGACAAAGGCAAGAATGAACTGGAATACGCGGCTGGTCGAATAGGCGCGATGGGAGAAGTAACGGTGATAGCCGGCGCCGATGGCGAAGATGCGACCCCAGTACAGCACCACGGCGAGGACGACGGCTTGCCAGGTCACCCCGCTCCAGATCGCGCCCAGGCAAGCGAGATGCACCAACACGAAGGGAATCGCGGTTGGATAGACAACGTCGCTGTGGTCATCGTGGCCGCCTTCAGCCGCGCGCGTTTTGTCGAAAGCCGTCATGAGCCAGTTATACTCGGTTTGGGGAAGCGCCGGCGGACCCCGATGGCCCGCTGCTACGTCGCCCTGAATCAAATCCAATATAGCACATCGCGTGACGCGGGAATGGGGCGACAGAACGGCGCAGTCGGCCAACCAGGGCGCCCCGGCATGTCCAAAACGATACAACTTTGCTGTGCTCCCCCTCCGGCCGGCTTTCTCACGCGCGCACTTTCAGCAGCGCGAGCAAGCCCTTCAAAAGGTCCGTCGGCGATGGCGGGCAGCCGCGAATGTGCAGATCGACCGGAATAATGTCTTTGACGCCGCCCGCCACGGCATAGCTGCCGGCGAAGACGCCGCCGTCCGCGGCACAGGCGCCGACGGCGATGACCCATTTCGGATCGGGCGTGGCGTTGTAGGTGCGCAGCAAGGCTTCGCGCATGTTCTTGGTTACCGGCCCGGTCACCATGAGCACGTCGGCATGGCGCGGCGACGCCACAAAGCGCAGGCCGAAGCGCTCGAGATCGTAGAAGGCATTGCTCAGTGCATGGATTTCCAGCTCACAGCCGTTACAGGAACCGGCGTCGACCTGGCGGATGGCGAGCGAACGCCCGAGCTTGGCGCGCGCGGCACGGTCGAGGCTCTTGGCAAGCTCGGCGAGCCCGGTTTCGTCGGGCGCCGGCGCCGGCTCAGTCAGCACCCGGTGCGTGATGTTTTCGAACAGCGTGCGGCGCATTACAAGTCGTGTCCTGAGTACGAGCAGTTGAACGATTTGTTGCAGAGCGGAAAGTCGGCGACGATGTTGCCCTCGATCGCGGCTTCCAGCAGCGGCCACTGGAACCAGGAGGCGTCGCGCAGATGGCAGCGCGCGACGCGCCCCTTGCCGTCGAGCCGCAGCCAAATCAGCACGTCGCCGCGGAAGGCTTCCGCCAGCCCTAAGCCTTCGCAAGCCCGCGCGCTTGCGTTGACCGGCGTTTGCGTCTCGCCCTCCGGCAGCGCGCCAAGGATCTGCTCGATCAGCGACAGACTCTGCTCGACTTCGCGTATGCGAATCCAGACCCGGGCGTTGACGTCGCCGGCATCCAGCACCGGCACCTCGAACTTGAGTTCGTTATAGGGCGCATAGCCGGGCTGGCGGCGGGCATCGAAGCCGCGGCCCGAGGCGCGCCCGACATAGCCGCCGGCGCCGAATTGGCGCGCCAGCGCCGGCTTGACAATGCCGGTGGTGACGGTTCGGTCCAGTAGCGAAGCGGTGTTGTCGTAAAGCTCGATCAGGCGCGGGAATGCCTTGCGGATATCGGCCAGCAAAGCGCGCAAAATTTCCGGGCCTTCTGGAGCGATATCGCGCACCACACCGCCGGGCACAATCACGTCCATCATCAGCCGGTGGCCAAAACAGGATTCCGCAGTCCGCAACACGCGCTCGCGCAGGATGCCGGTTTGCGCATGCATGAGCGCGAACGAGGCATCATTGCAGATGGCGCCGATGTCGCCAAAATGGTTGGCTAGCCGTTCCAGTTCCGCCATCAGCGCGCGCAGGTAAGCGGCGCGCGACGGCACATCAAGCTGCAAGGCGGCCTCGGCGGCCAGCGCGAACGCATAAGAATATGCAACGGTGCTGTCACCGGAGGTACGCGCGGCAAGCTTGGCCGCCGCATCGAGCGTGGCGCCATCCATCAAGGACTCGATGCCCTTGTGCACATAGCCGAGCCGCTGTTCCAGCCGCACCACGTGTTCGCCATTGGCGGTGAAGCGAAAGTGTCCGGGCTCGATGATGCCGGCATGCACGGGCCCAACCGGGATCTGATGCAGCCCTTCGCCTTCCGCCGGCAGGAAAGCGTAGGGCGCGGGCTTCTGCGCGCGCACGCGCTTGCCGAGCGGATGGCGCACGTCCCAGAAGCCGAGGTCGAGCCAAGGCCGCGCATCGGGCGTGCCTACCGCTTCCAGGCCGAACAAGCTGCCGATCGCGCGTTCGAACCGCAGCGCCGGCGGATGCTTGGCGGCAACGCTCGGGTATTGGCCGTCCTTGCAGGCGTAACTGATGACGGCGATATCGCCCGCTTTTTCATCGAGCAGCGCCATGTGCACGTCGCCCGCGTCTCCCCACAGGCCGACCAGCGTGCAGCGACCGCGCGCCAGCAGACCGATCGCTTGTATCCAGCCCTCATCGGCGACAAGTACGCGCGGCCATGGCCGATGCGCCTTGGCGGTGTCGCGATGCTTGATGCCGTCGAACAATGCCATGGCGCTATCCCAGCAGCTTGGCGACGTTCTCGAAGCCGAGAACGAGCGTCGGCGGCATATAGAGACCGGCCACGAACACGATGGCGAGATGGGCGAACATCGGCACGTAGGAGGCCTGCGCCGGCGCGGTCGGTCCGCGCGGCTCGCCGAAAGCAATGGTGTTGAGGCGCAGGAACAGGCCGCCGAGCGCCACCAGGATGCCGAGCACCAGGATGGTCGCCAGCCAGGGCTGGCGCGCGAACGTCGATGACACCACCAGAAACTCGCTCATGAAGATACCGAGCGGCGGCAGGCCGGCAATCGCCACCACACCGAGCACCAGGCCCCAGCCGAGCAGCGGATTGGTCACCGTCAGCCCGCCCATGTCGGCGATCTTCTGCGTGCCCTTGACCTGCGAAATGTGGCCGACCGCGAAGAAGATCGCCGACTTGGTCAGCGAATGCATGGTCATGTGCAGGAGCCCGGCGAAATTGGCGAGCCCGCCGCCCATGCCGAAGGCGAACACGATGATGCCCATGTGCTCGATCGACGAATAGGCAAACATCCGTTTGATGTCGCGCCGCCGGTACAACATGAAGGCCGCGAACACGCAGGAGATCAGCCCCATGGTTACCATCAGCGGGCCGGGCGCGATCGCCGCCGGGTTGAGCGCCAGCAGCATCTTGAAACGCAGCAGCGCGTAGAGCGCGACGTTCAACAGCAATCCTGAGAGCACCGCCGAGATCGGCGTCGGGCCCTCCGCGTGGGCGTCTGGCAGCCAGGCATGCAGCGGGGCGAGTCCCACCTTGGTGCCGTAGCCGAGCAGCAGGAACACGAAAGCGACGTTGAGCAAGGCGGGATCGAATTTGGCGGCGTGCGCCACCAGCACGGTCCACACCATGGCATAGAGCCCCTCGCCGATCACCGGCCGCGCCGCCATGTAGACCAGGATGGTGCCGAACAGCGCCAGCGCGATGCCAACGCTGCCGAGGATAAAATATTTCCACGCCGCTTCCAGCGCTTCGTGGGTGCGGTAGATTCCGACCATCAGCACCGTGGTGAGCGTGGCCATCTCGATCGCCACCCACATCAGCCCGATATTGTTGGCGACCAGCGCGAGGTTCATGGCGAACATCAGTGCCTGGTACATGGCGTGATAGAAGCGCACGAAACGCGGGCTGAGCCGGCCGGTCTCGATCTCATGGCCGATATAGCTGGCGCTGAAAACGCTGGTGGTGAAGCCGACAAACGTCGTGAGCACGATGAAGACCTTGTTGAGGTCGTCCACCAGCAGATAAGGCCCGGTCGTGGGCTGCACGACGAACAACGAAACGGCGGTCAGAAAGGTTGCCAGCGTCGCCAGCACGTTGAGCCGCGCCGTCAAGCGATAGCCGGGCAGCGCCGCGAGCAGCGCGGCGGCAACCGCCGGGATCAGCAGAATGCCGGTGAGCGCGTCGAGCGTCATTGCCGCTCTCCCCGGAACTTGTCGAGCGCCCGCAGGTCGACGGTGTCGAAGCGCTCGCGGATGCGGAACAGGAAGATGCCGATCACGATGAAGGCGATCAGCACCGAAAAGGCGACGCTGATCTCCACCACCAGCGGCATGCCCTTGGCGCCGGTCGCCGCCAGCACCAGGCCGTTTTCCAGCGACATGAATCCGATCACCTGGCTGACCGCGTTGCGCCGCGTCACCATCATCAACAGGCCGAGCAACACCACCGACAGCGCGAAGGCGAGATCCTCGCGCGCCAGCGGATCGGCCTCCGCGGTCACCCGCAGCATCACCACCATGGACAGCGCCACCAGCCCCATGCCGAGCAGCATGGCCGGCCCGACGCCGACCACGGTTTCGATCTCGCGGTGGATGCCGAGCCGCACGATGATCCGGTGCAGCGCCATCGGAATGACGATGGCCTTGAAGACGAGCGCGATGCCGGCGGTGACGTAGAGATGGGGTGCGTCCTGGACAAAGGCCTGCCAGGCGACGGAGGCCGCCAGCACCAGCGCGTGCAGCGCAAATATATTGAGCAGCGCGTAGAGCCGGTCCTGGTAGAGCTGCATGAAGCTCACCAGCACCAGCGAGCCGGCAAGCATATGGGCGATATCGAAATTAAGACTGTGCATGCCGCCTACAGGCTCCCCGACACGAACAACAGCAGGGTCGCGAGTAGGCCGAGCATCAACGCGGCGCCGAGGAAGGCCGGCACACGGAACACGCGCATCTTGGCGATGGCGGTTTCGAACACGGCCAGCAGCACACCGCCAACCGCGAGCTTGGCGAGATAGGTGACAACGCCGATCGCGATCACGGCCGGCCCGGCGTCGGGTCCGGCGATGCCCCAGGGTGTGAACAGGCAGCCGATCAGCGAGACATAGAGCAAAAGTTTGAGCTCGGACGACAGATCGATCAGCGCCAGATGCCGGCCGGAATATTCCAGCACCATCGCCTCATGCACCATGGTGAGTTCCAGGTGCGTCGCCGGATTGTCGATGGGGATGCGCGTGTTCTCGGCGATCGCCACCATGATCAGCGCGAGCAGGGCCAGTCCCAACGAAACGCGCAAGCCGACACCGGAAGACAGCATATAGGCGGCGACGGTGGAGAGCTGCGTCGAACCCGCGACTAGCGCCAGCGTGAACACGATCATCAGCATCGCGGGCTCGGCCAGCGAAGCGATCATCACCTCGCGGCTGGAGCCGATGCCGCCGAAAGCAGTGCCGACGTCGAGGCCCGCGAGCGCCTGGAAAAAGCGCGCGCTGCCAATGAGCGCGATGATGGCGATCAGGTCGGCCGACCACGAGAACAACAGTCCGCCGCGAAAGGTCGGCACCAGCGACGCCGCCACCCAGGTGCCGGCGAATACGATGTAGGGAATGACGCGGAACAGCCAGGAGGCGCTTTCCGCCAGCACCACGTCCTTGCGCATCAGCCGGATCAGATCGCGATAGGGCTGCAACAGCGGCGGCCCTCGCCGGCGCAATAGCCGCGCCTTAACCTTGCGCACGAAGCCGGTGAGCAGCGGCGAAAGCAGCAGCACCAGCAGCATCTGCGCGCCTTGGAAAGCGTAATCGCGTATAAAACTCATATCGCGAGCACCAACAAAAGTAGCACCAGCGCCGCGAACACCAGCGTGAGGTAGCTGCGAATGGTGAGGAATTGCAGGATATTGAGGCGGTCGGTGGCAAAGCCGACGAAGCTCGCGACCGGCGCGTAAAGCCCGTCCCAGATCAGGTCGCGCAGCTCGACCGTCAGCCGCGCCGGCGCCGTCGACCCAGGCGGCGGCATTTCGCCGATCTCGCGCGCGCGGAACACGGATGTGCCGTAAATGCGGCGGATCGGCTGCGCGAAGCTCGAGGCGGTGTATTGCGTGGCCGGGCTTGCATCCGGATAGCCGCAATCCCAGGCCGGCGCGCGCCGCAGCCGGTCGGAGGCCAGGCGGTGGATGGCGAAGGCCGCGATCGAGCCCGACAGCACCACAAAGAAGAAGACCAGCAGCCCGTTATAGGAGCTGCGGCTTTCCGCGATCGGCACGATGGTGAGCCAGGCGAGCCCGGACTGGTGCGGCATGGTATCGCCGACCAGCGCCTGGGCAACCGGCGCCAGTGCGTCGATGAACAAGCCGGGCAGCACCCCGGCCACGAGGCAGAGCGCGGCCAGGAAATACATGGCGGCGAGCGAATTGCTGTCGGTCTCCTGGGCGTTGGCGGCCGCCGGTGTGCGCGCGCGGCCGAGGAAACTCACGCCGAAAGCCTTGACGAAACACGCCGCCGCCAAGGCCGCCGACAGCGCCAGCAGCGCGCCCACCGCCGGCACCATGAATTTCAGGCCCCAGGACGGCAGTTGCGGACTGAGCAGGATGGCCTGGAAGGTGAGCCATTCCGACACGAACCCGTTTAGCGGCGGCAGCGCCGAAATCGCGACGCAGCCGACCAGAAACACGAAGGCGGTCTGCGGCATGCGATGGATCAGCCCGCCGAGGTGCTCCATGTCGCGTTCGCCGGTCGCGGTGAGCACGCTGCCGGCGCCGAAGAACAACAGGCTCTTGAAGACGGAATGGTTGAAGACATGGAACAGCGCCGCGGTGAGCGCCAGCGCCGCCGCGAAGGCCAACCCGTTGGCCTTGAAGGCGAGCGCGAGGCCAAGCCCGATATAGATGATGCCGATGTTCTCCACCGTGTGATAGGCGAGCAAGCGCTTCAGGTCGTGCTGCATGAGCGCGTAGAGCACACCCATCACCGCGGTGATGCCGCCGACGCCAAGCACCACCATGCTCCACCACCATTCCGGAGGCCCCAGCAGGTCGAACACGATGCGCACGAAACCGTAGACTGCGACCTTGGTCATCACCCCGCTCATCAGCGCGGAGACATGGCTCGGTGCCGCCGGATGCGCCAGCGGCAGCCAGGCATGCAAGGGCACGACGCCCGCTTTCGAACCGGCGCCGATGACGGCGAGGATCAACACCAGCGCCGCAAAGGCAGCGGAGAGATGCGACGCGCGCATGGCCGCGAAGGCATAGTTGCCGTCCGAGCCGGCGAGCAGGCCGAAGCCGAGCAGCAGCGCCAGCGTGCCGAAGCTCGCCATCAATAGATAGATATAGCCTGCCCGCACGTTCTCGCGGTCTTGATGATGCGCGATCACCAGCGCCCAGGAAGTGAGCGACATGAACTCCCACGCCACCAGGAAGCTGAAGGCATCGTCGGCGAGCACGACTAGGTTCATGGCGGCGAGATAGGCGGGATAGAACGGCAGCACGCGTTGCGGCGAATGTTCGTGGCGCCCGTAGCCGAGCGCAAACAGACTGGCCGCCGCGCCGCCGAGATTGACCACGACCAGAAAAAACGCCGCCAGTGCGTCGATGCGGAAATGCGCGCCCAGCCACGGCAGACCGAGCGGCAAGGTCACGGCGGAGGTTGGCTGGTCGATCAGGCTCATGAGCGCGATCACGCCCTGCATCAGCGTGACCACCAGGCTGGCGCCATAGATAATGCCGGTGGCGCGCGGCGAGGCTGCGAGCATGACCGCGACGGGGGCAAGAGCCAGCAACGCCGCCACCCCATAAAGCGCGTAGACAGTCATCATGGCGGCGGCCCTGCCTTGAGCCGCACCCCGCGGCCGCCGGCACTGCTGGCGGTGCCCTCGCCGATCAGCTCGATGCCGTTGGCAGCCAGCGCATCGACCAACTTCATGAGCGAATCCACGTTGCCGCGGACCACGCCGTCGCTTGCTTCCATGCGCTGAATGGTCGGCAGCGACAGGCCCGCGCGCTGCGCCAGTTCGCGCTGGTCAATACCAAGCAATGCCCGTGCGGCCCGCAACTGCGCGGCGGTAATCATGGGGATAAGGTCTGATCTCGAACCGTATAATGCTGAGAATTCTATATTTGAAGCAGCTATACTAATATGTCAAGCATCAGATAAGCAGTATTATACATCATCACACTTGCAATGCGGCCGCGCTCACGACCCGCCTGGATACAAGCGAGCCCGCGCTGCGGCGCCATCGGATTCACGAAAAAAGACGCCTGAGGGCTCCGCGCGCAGGTCCTGCGCGACGCGGTGTTAAAAATCCCGACGCGGAGGAGACCTATCGAACTGTGAAAACCCGGTTCTCGACGCCGTTCAATTATCTTTCGCGCCTTGGAAGATCCAGGCCCAGATGTTGGTGCGAAGACAATCCGGCAGCGGCTTGTGGTTGAACGGCATGCGAATCTTCGGCGACGTCCGCCCATAGATGAGCGCGATGAGCGTACTGCCGTCCGGATCTTTTGGAATCACCACGGGGCCGAACTTGGTGCCTTTCATCAATCCGGCGTAATTCGTGAGGTCGACCCGGCTTGCCTCATAACCTTGCCCGCCCGGTTGATGGCAGGCGACGCACCAGCCTTTGAAGATCGGTACGATGTCTTGGGAATAACTCATCGTCGCGCGCTGCGCGCATGCTTTTTCGACCGGCATGAGGGCCGTCGCCCCCGCAAGCGAAAGCCCGCCGGCGACGATGCTCACAAGTGTAAGACTGCGCTTTCTCATGATGTACCTCTTATGCGAGCGTCTGCTCGCGCGCGCCCTCTAATGTTAAATCGTGGTCGCATTGTAATACGCCGCGTTGATCCATATCAAACGAACCGTGCGCGCGACCAGCAGTGAATCCGCGCCGGGTCAAATCGAGGGCCCGGAGCGGACAGGCGACGTACCACCTCGGCCGTCAAGCGCATAAGCGCACGGCCACAGTCGTCAAGGCCGCGGCAGGGGGTAAATGTCGCCGGCGCACCTCGCGGACAAACTCGTTCCGTCTCGGGCTTCAGCGCAGGATAGAGGACAGCAATTGATTTTGCTGCCCGTCGCATTCTCGCTTTCGCGACTTTGCAAAGCCCTCATCAGCCGGGAGCCCGAAGGCGCAAAGCGCGATGCGCGTGGCCGGCAATGCTCCCCGAATATCGTTTGTGTGCAAATGATTGACGCCCGTCAATGTCATTTTGCTGCAATGCAGTATGTTTTTTAAGGGATTGAATATTATGACGATTCAACCGAATTGGTCGTGTAGTCGGGGGTGGCCCTTGTTTTGCGACCTGGACGAAAAGAGCACCAACGCGCTGCTCGCCACCGCGCGCCAGCGCCGCTTCCCGAAACAAGCGAGCATTGTGCGAGAAGGGGCGCCGGCGGATTTCCTGCATATCGTCGTCGACGGCCTGGTCATGCTGTGCGGCAGCCACGACGGCGCGGAAACGACGACCGAAATCGTAGGCGCGGGGTCGGTCATGTATTTGGCCGCGGTCATGCGCAACAGCGTGTATCTTAACTCGGCCCGCACGCTTACGGCCTGCCGGATCCTTACGATTCCGGCGCAGGACATTCATGATCTTTGTGGACGCGATAACGCCATTGCCCGCGCCATCATCAACGAATTGGCAGAGCGGTGCCGCTGCTCAGTCCGCGCGCTCAAAAATATTAAACTCCGCTCTAGCGCCGAACGCTTGGCAAACTGGATTCTACGTACCGGCACAATCCAGGGCAAGGACGGATGGATCGAATTGGAATTCGACAAACGCACCCTGGCGTCTTGCCTGGGGATGACGCCCGAGAACTTGTCCCGCAACCTGGCGCTGCTGACAAAATATGGCGTTCGGAATTCGGGGCCCCATATCGTGATCGAAAATGCATCAGTATTGGCGGAATTTGCCAAACCGAATGCGCTCATTGACGATTGGAAGCACCCGACCGCCAACGGCTCGACCTATCTGCCCTTTTGACAAAAATCAATGCAAATTGGCTTCGCACCTGATTTTTATGTCTAAAATCGGGGCAGGCCATGACCCAGACCCACGAGCCGCATCCGGACTATGAAAGCCTGCGTTGGATCTCGAATGCGATCGCGCAATGGATCGCAAAGTACCGCTATGCACGCGGCATCCGTAATGAATTGATGAACTGCAGCGCGGACGATGTTGCGGGAATCGCGCGCGAACTCAAGATAACCCCGACCGAACTCGCGACCCTTGCCAAACAGGGGCCAAATGCCGCCGATCTTTTGCAAAAACTGCTGATTGCGCTTGGCGTCGATCCGAACGGGCTCGCCAATGACGATCCACTGGTCATGCGCGATCTCCAACGACTGTGCATTACCTGCGGCTACAAGCGTCAATGCGAGTTCGATCTCGCGAAAGGGGAACTCGTCGATAATTTCCGCGAATATTGCCCCAATGCCTTTACCCTCGACGCGCTGCTGAAGGCGAAACAGTAAGCGCGGCCGCGCCCAAGCCACGGGTTCGGCGGAAGCAAAATACATGGCGCGCATGCGCGCGCCGCTGGCGAATTTGTGAGAACCGCGACGATCGAACGATCACCGCGACGGCCACATGCAATTCTCCGTTTTCAGCGTCTGTTCTTGAGCGCTTGTAAGAAGCGTTTTTAACAACGAACATGAGCGGCACAGAATACGAACAGCCCCTGCCCCAGGGCACACCGCTCCCGCGCCCTTCGCGGATATAGCGGTAAATCGTCTGCGGAAATTCCCGATACACGGTGTCCCGCATTTCGCGGCAGGAGGTGCAGAAATCCAGCGTATTGACTGAACCCTATGCCAAGCTGAACCCGTCACCGGCCTTCAAAAGCACATTGCCGACGGTTGCGGCATCGGCGCGCCGCCGGCCATCGGCCGTCTCGATTTCCTCACGCCGGCGCGACGAAACATTGACTACCAATAAGCATAGAACATGGCCGCGAGCACCAACACTCCAATTACCCCTATGGCCAACAATACGAGTAATCCAGCTACGTCGCTCAGCTTGTCCCTCTGATAATTACTTTCCGTTTTCATTGGGCGTCTCCTCGGACATTTTTCCTGTGGAGACCAGCACCGCAACCTCAGGACCGGCTCGCCCCTCGTGTCAGGGTCCCAGCGTCCGCAGATTTGCTTGTTGTCTTAGTTGCTCATTATCCGAAAGGATTATAACCGCATTGAGCTAGGTCAAATGCGCCCTCCCAGCAGCCGCGATGTTGCAGTGGCGCAAGCAATCGAAATAGCTCAATCTCGCGACTTTCGCGATGTCCGCGCCAGGTCCGGTCTACCGCAAGCACCGGATATTATTTGTCTTAAACTGGCGGCTTACGCGAGATGTGGTACGACATTATGCCGGTGAGAAAATCACGATTTTCAATACCGGCAAAACCAACGCCCTCGAGAAGCGCGGCCAATTCGCGCGGCGTATAGAATTGGCGAATAGCTTTCGCGAAGTAGCCGATACATTTCATGCTCTCGGCGGAACTTCCGAACAGTTTTGCCGTGAACCACACCGAGAAGCGCAAATAGATCAGGTATGGGACCTCGATAATTCTCGATTCGGGGCGAAGCATATCGTTATGACAGAAGATGCCCCCCGGTTTGAGGACGCGATTGATCTCCTTAAATACCCTGATGATCTCGAGGTGGCGTGACGCAAATTGCAGCGTCACGGCATCGAATGAATTGTCGGGAAACGGCAAGACATGGGCGTCGCACACGCGTGCTTGGATCGTCAAATTGCGCTCGCGCGCGCGGCGCTGACCCTCGGCCGTCATATGCTCGCTGCCGTCCACCGTGTGAATCTCAAGCGACGGATCGATCGTCAGCAGCCTTAGCGGTATGTCGTGCGTGCCGGAGCAAACGTCGAGCACTTTTGCTCCGCGCGGCATATGTCTGCCGATTGCAGTAGCGAATTTATTGCTCCACCGTGAACAACTTCCAAGCGATGCGACTGCATTGCCTTGATCGTAATAGGTCGGCACGTCCCGAAACACTTCCGGGATCAAGGTCCGCCAGGTTTCCTCAAAAAGCAGGGAACGAAGATTTTCCCTTTCCAATAAATCCGTTGAGATGTCCATGCGAACCTACCGCGTTGAAGCCAATGAACCTGCAGGCAAAGACGCCTCTGCCATGGCCTAAGGCAATTGAATACATAGGCCGCAGCGACATATCTTTGATTTTAGTCAACGTCCGACCTGACGGCAGCGCCAAGCCCCGGCCAGTCGCCCGCTTGACGTAAGTCAATGCAATCTGATTAACACGTAAGGTCGATTGCCAAAAGAGGGTATTTCATGAATGAGCAACCCATGCCGCCGAACCATGAAAGCCTGCCAAGTTTTTTGAATGCCGTAACGCGTGCTTGACGTGGACCTGAATCAATGCCGCTCGTGGCCAGCTGTTGTTGCATTGCACTCTGCGCATCGGGCGAATTCTGCGCCACCTGCAAATCGACCGCGAGGCGTATCCATGATCTCATTATTGCGGGCAATCACCGTCGCGTTGGTTATCATCGGCGGGATCCAGGCCGCCAGCGCTCAAGCCGCCAAACTCGACAACACGACCTGCCTTGGCTGCCACGGCACGCCGGGATTTGCAGCAACCGGCGCCGATGGACAGGCGCACGCGCTGTTCGTGCCAGCCAACCAGCTCGCCGGCAGCGTGCATGGTTCGCTGCCGTGCACCACGTGCCATGCGGAAATTACCGAGGTACCGCACAAAATCGCCCCTCGGACACCGGCCGCGTCGCGCCAGCATATCCCCACCCTGTGCGGAAGCTGTCACACCCAGGCGCTCGCCGACTACCAGAAGTCCGTTCACGGCAAGCAAGTCATGAACGGCAGCAACGTCAGTGCCGCGGTCTGCACGGACTGCCACACGACGCACGCCGTCGCGCACCCAAAATCGGCCGCCGCGCGCCTCGCCATCACGGAGCAGTGCGGCAATTGCCACGCCGGTGCCATGGCGAGCTACACGGAAACCTATCACGGCCAGATCCTCGCCCTCGGCTACGCCAATGTCGCGACCTGCGCGGACTGCCACAAGGGGCACGCAATCCTGCCGGCGAGCGATCCGGCTTCGAGCGTGTCGATGGCCAACCGGCTCGGCACCTGCCGCAACTGCCATCAAGACGCGACCGCCGGCTTCGCCACCTTCGAGGCGCACGCGACCGCCGACGATTTCGCGCGCTACCCCTATGTCTGGCTCGCCTCGAAATTCATGCTGGCGCTGATCATCAGTGCCATCGGAATCTTCTGGCTGCATTCGCTGCTTTGGCTCTATCGCGAACTGCGTGACCGCCAGCAGCGCCGCTTGCGCCCGCATGTGCGGGCGGAGGCCTTGCCGAAGCAAGGCGAGCGATATGTCAAGCGCTGGAGCGCCGCCTGGCGGTGGACGCATCTGGCTTTTGCCTTGTCGGTCATCGCGCTGATCATAACCGGCATGCCGCTGCTTTATCCGCAATCGGCGTGGGCGCCGGTGCTCATACGGATTCTGGGCGGACCGGAAATCGCCGGCATTTTGCACCGGATTTCCGCGCTCGTAATGTGCGCGGTCTTTGCCGGACATCTCGTCTATATCGTCGTCTACCTTTGGCGCAACTGGAAGAGCGTCCGCCTGTTCGGGCCTTACTCGCTGCTGCCGACCTGGCAGGACGGCAAGGATATAGTCGCCATGCTCAAATGGTTCTTTGGCGTCGCGCCGCGGCCGGTGTTCGACCACTGGAATTACCAGCAGAAGGTCGACTACTGGGCGCCATTCTGGGGCGTCGCTATATTGGCCGCAACCGGCGCCATGTTGTGGTTCAAAAGCCTGACCGGCGCCGTGCTGCCGGGCTGGACCTTAAATGTCGCGGCCCTCGTCCATGGCCATGAAGTCGTGCTCGCCACGGTCTACTTGTTCACCATCCACTTCTTCGTCAATCACTGGCGGCCGGACAAATTCCCGCTCGACATCGTCATCTTCACCGGTTCGATGCCGCTGGAGGAATTCAAGCGCGAATACGGCGTCGAATACGACCGCCTGAAGGAAAGCGG
Source organism: uncultured Alphaproteobacteria bacterium (assembly GCA_963773115.1). GTDB lineage: Bacteria > Pseudomonadota > Alphaproteobacteria > Rhizobiales > Xanthobacteraceae > Pseudolabrys. The sequence continues at coordinate 539,351 of CAVYZZ010000004.1, forward strand.
CGAGCTCGAGAGTTACCTGGTCGATGCGCCATCGCGGCCGATGACGCTCAGCTCCAAGGTCCTGGGTTTCAGCCTCATGTTCATCGGCTTGACGTTGCTGATCATGATGGCCACAGGGTCTGGCAGCATCCTCTGACCGCTGGCTGCCCGGCCGATCCTGCCAACCGGTCGCAATTGAAACTGAAACCGCCCCGGCCAACCGTTCCGGTTCGCCCCTTGATATTGATCAAGCCTGAATTTTTGCCTATGAGGGTGGAAATTTTGTGCAACGATGGCTTAGGGAAGTGCGTTGCGCTATATGTAAAGTCCCTTCGTTATCGGCGGAGAAAACGAAAATGACGACCCTTGCAAAGCTGATCGTGACCTCGACCGCTGCCGCGTTCGTGGTAGTGGCTGCCAGTTGGGCAGTTATCGTCACCGCACCGACGGCCAAGGCCACGGCGCAATATGCAAAGCTGACCGGCAAGGCGTGCGGCTACTGTCACGCAAACCCGGCTGGCGGCGGCAAGCTCAAGTCGGCCGGCCAGAAGTTCCAGAAGAACGGCCATAAGATGTAAACAACGGCGCCGTTTGTTGGCACCGAGCACGATCGTTTTTCGAACCCAATCGGCGGACGCGCGGCATGATTTGCCGCGCGCTCGTCACTTTGGGGGTTTGATACTGGGAATTTCGAAAGCGTGCGCGGCGACATGGTTGCAGTCTTTTACGCGACGCGCGACGGACAATCGCGGCGAATTGCCGAACATATTTGGCGGCGATTGGGTGACGCGCGCACGCTTCCAGCGCCGCGGGATTTGCGGCCGGACCTGCCCACACCTACCGAGCTTACCCAAGCACAGCTGATCGTGTTGGTGGCGGCCGTCCGTTACGGCAGGCATCTGCCCGAAGTAAAATCTTTTCTGAACGCCTACAGCGCCCTGCCCGCGCCGCCGCCGCTGGCTTTGGCATCGGTCAATCTCAGCGCACGCAAAGTCGGCAGGACCACCCGTAGCGGCAATGTCTATCTGCGCAAGACGATCGCGCGGCATCGCCTCGCCCCCGCGCTGGCCGTCGCCTTCGCCGGCCGGCTCGACTACCGACGCTATAACTGGCGCGATCGGCAGATCATCCGCTTCATCATGCTGTTGACCGGCGGACCGACCGATCCGAACACGCGCGTCGAATACACGTCGTGGAGCGCGGTCGACGAATTTGCCGACCAGATCGCCGCGCTGCGCCGGCGCGACTAGCGCACTTCACCGCCGCCCAAACCTTCGCCGGTTCATGCGTGCTCGGCGCGCCGCCACGTCACGTCACCGACAGATCGCCTGGCTCGCGCAGCTTGACCGCGGAGGGCGCTTTGGACAACCACATCTGATAGAGCGTCACCAGCACCATGACCGCAAAGCATGCCGCCATCAGGGCACCGGCCGCGATTTCCACGTAGACGAAAGGATGGAAGATTTTAATGACATACCAAGAGCTTACGTCGACCGCGATGGCGGCAAAGGGCAGCGCGACGATCGCGCATTTGAGCCAGACCGGGCGCACATAGGCGTGGCTGAACATCAGCCCGACCAGGAAAAAGATGAACGTCAAACCGAACAGGTGAATGTGCGAGACGCGCACCAAAGTCGGGATAGTCGCGCCGCTGTCCTTTTCGGTCACCTTCTTAAGATTGTCATAGCCGTTGAGGTTCGGCAGATGCGGGTTGCTGCCGTCGTGACAGGCCATGCAGCGCTTTTCGAGGATCGGCCGAATATTCTTGTCGTAGGCGGCTCGCTTGATGCCGGCCTGCACCCAGTCGACGACGACGGTGACTTCATCGTGCGGCAGCATCGTCGACATCGGCCCACGCAACGCTGATTCCAGACGCGAAGCCTGTCCGGTTCCGCTATAGGCGACGATGAGATCCTGCGGCGTCAGCAGCAGCGGATTGCCGCCGGCTTTACCCGCATAGGTGAAATACATATTGAGCAAGGCAAACAGATAACCCATGCTGAGGATCAGCAGCGCCGCCGTGTAAAGCACGCGCTGGCTGTACGGCAATTCTGAAAAATGAAGGTAGTGCCGGTGCAGAGGCAAGTCACTCATGGTCGGTTCCATTCGATTAGGCGCTTTACATTACACTTGCACGGAACGATCGCATTCCGCGCTATTGGCAGGCGACCTTGCGGGCGTGACCGGGAGATGTTTCCGGACCGTCCCACATCACTTACTCGGCTGCGCCGCCGGTACGACGATGTACAGGGCCGGACGCGCCTTCTGGCGCGAATAGTAAGCCGCCAGATTATCGATGTCGCTTGCGCCGATCGCGTCCGCCATCGCGGCCATCTCGTTATTGTGCCGCGTGCGGCTGCGATATTCCTGCAAGGCCTTGACGATATATTCCGGCCGCTGGCTGGCAAGCGCGGGAATGTGCGGATCGACGCTGTTGCCCTTGATGCCGTGGCAGCGGTCGCATCGCTGCGACCATTCGGCCGCGGTTAGCGGCTTGCGCACGTTGGGCGCGGCCGGCTGCTGATTGGCGTAGAAGGCTGCAAGATTCTTTCGGGCGGCATCGTCGAGCCCCGAAACCATGCCCTTCATCGTATCGTCGGTGCGGTTGCCGTTCTTATAGTCGGCCAGCGCCGCGACCAGATATTGCGCGTCCTGTCCGGCAAGGCTTGGATTGGTGGGCGAAGCGCTGACGCCGGTATCGCCGTGGCAGCCGGCGCAGGCGGCGGCCGCCGCCATGCCCGCGGCCTGATCGCCCGGCGACGGCGTTGCCGCGCGCTCCGGTTTCTGCAGGGCATAGAAAAGCGCGATATTCTTGAAGTTCTCGTCGCTGACGTTCGCCAGCATCGCTTTCATTACGTTGTGGTTGCGCCGACCCGACTTGTAAGCTTGCATGGCGCCGACAAGGTAATCCGGGTAGAGCCCGACCAGGTTCGGTATGCCGGCGATCTTGCTGACGCCCGTTTCACCGTGGCACCCGCCGCAGGCTTTGGCAGCCGACTTGCCGGCCTGTACCGGATCGGGCTTGAGCGCGGCGGCGCTGGTGCTCGGCGGCGGCGGATCGAGGGTCGCGTAATAGGCTGCAACGTCGACCAGCGCGGCGTCGTTCAGATACTTGACGACATTGCCCATGATCGTCTGGCGGCGCGCGCCCGACTGATAGGCCTTCATTTCGACGTAGAGATAGACCGAACGCTGGCCGGCAATGTGGGGCACGCCTTCGGTCGTGCTGATTCCATTTTCACCGTGACAGCCGACGCATGTCGTTTCAGCCAGGCGCTTGCCGTCGACCAGATCCTGCTGTTTGGCGAACAGCGGTTTGAAATCTTCAGCGCCGGCACCCGGCGTAATGGGCGTGATCTGCGCCACGGCAATCGCCGCCGTGCCGACACCGATCGCGAGCACCAGCAACGCCGCCGCCGGCTTGAGCGCCCTTCGGCCAATCAATTGCCTCACCGAATACGTTGTCTTCATTCATGCCTCCTGGCATGCATTCAGCCGACAAAAGCGCCGCGCTTTCACCGTCTATTTCGATGGCGCCGCCGCCTTGGTCGCATAGGACGACGCCAGGCTTTCGATGACGGCGTCGCCGTAGGGCACGCTCATGTTGTGCATGACCGAACTGTGGCGGCGGCCATCGCGATAGGCCCGCAGCGCCATGATGAGGTAATCCTTGTCCTGCGCATGGATCCTGGGAAATGCCACAGTGGCGCCGGGAGTTGCCGATCCATGGCAACGGTCGCATTTCTCGGTGATCTCGCTCACCAGCGCCGGCCCATTCTCGGCGCGCCTGGATTTCTGCACGGTATAATAGGCCGCGATATTGTCGATATCCTTGTCGCTGAGCGCGGCGACCGCGCGCTGCATTGGCTCGTTGCGCCGCTTGGCGCGGTAGGCCTTGATGGCATTGACCAGATAAACCGGATCCTGGCTCGCCAGCGACGGCGTACCCGAATCCGAGCTCACGCCGCGCAAGCCGTGGCAGCCGGCGCACAGGATGGTCTTACGCTCGCCGGTGGCCGGGTCGCCGAATGGCGGCGGCGGGCGCTCGACCGGAGTCTGCGAGGCAAAGAACAGCGCCAGGCTGTCCATGTCGACCTTGTTGAGCCCGCGGATCAGCGCATGCATCGGTGAGTGTTCGCGCGTGCCGTTGAGATATTCCTGGATCGCATTCACGAAATAATGCGGCTGCTGGCCGGCGAGATTGGGCGTGCCGGGAATCTTGCTGATGCCGTTCTCGCCGTGGCACTTGGTGCAGGCGGGCGACAGAGTTTTGCCGTGGTCATAGGGCGAGAAGACGACCCCCTGCGCCGGAGGCACCGGCGGCAGGCTGGAGAAATAGGCGGCGATATTGCGGGTGTCGTCCTCGCTCAGGTGCGCGGCGATGTCGCGCAGGGCGCCATGCAGGCGCGTGCCGTCCTTGTAATCCTTAAGCGAGGCGATCAGGTAGTGCTCGGACTGCCCGCCCAGATTCGGGATGCCGGGAGCCTTGCCCTTGCCGTCGAGACCGTGACAGGGCGCGCAAGTCTTCTCGGCAATGGCCTTGCCGGCGGCAAGATCGACGGCTGCCGGTTTATCAGCGCCGCCTTTGTCGCCTGCAGATTTGTTGTCCGAGCATCCAACTAGCATCGCCGCCAGGAGGATGCTGGTCAGGCCCCCTAGCTTCAGAAGACGATGGCAAACGAGACGCATTGCAAACCCTCTGCCAGTCCATCAAGTTCATGTCGCCAGTCGCCCGATGAAACCTGAGATCACCATATACAAAAGGATCAGACCGCACGCCATCAGGGTGAACCCGAGGATCTTGGATCCTACGGTCATCTCATGTGTCGGCGCATCGACCAGATATTTATCCAACTGTTTTGTTTCGACCAGACGCTGATATTCGACCGCGTGCTCGCGTTTGTACTCTTCGAGCGGCATGCGGCCGGTAAACATCAATATGTCGAGCGGGAATTTGTCGGGCCGCCAGTGATTGTTGAAGAAGTGGACGGTGAACAGGAAGCCGGCGGCCAATACGGCTTCCTCGCCGTGGAATATGAAGGCAACGTTGAAGACCCAGCCCGGCAGGTAGGTGGCCGTGATATCCTTGAACCAGATCATGGCGCCGCTGCCGCCAATGATGGCGACGCCCCAGAACGGCGCCCAATAATCGAATTTCTCCCAATAGCTCCAACGGTCGAAATTCGGCTTCGGCGCAACTCCGAAGAACCATTTGAACATGGCGATCATGTCATAGGCGTCTTGCAGGTTCGGCACGAGCGAATTCGGCCCGAATATCTTGAACTTGCGCCATTTCGGCCCAATGCGAAGCGCGAGATAGCACAAGTGCCAGATGAAGATCGCGAGGAAACAGACCGCGGCGACGCGATGGATGATGCCGGTTACCCGCGGGCCGCCCAGTGCTTTGCTGATCAGCGGCGCCCATGACGAGTTGGCATAGAACAGCGTCATGCCGGTCAGCACGAGGAAGATCACGCTGATGGCGAACAGCAGGTGAGCGGTGCGCCAGATCAGAGGCCACCGGTTGTAATAGACCTGCTTTTCCGGCGGCGGCAGCTCGGAAATATTGACGTGCGGCCGGTGCTTTTTCTGCTGGTGATCCCTGAATTCCCGGTAATACCACAGCGCTGAATGTGTCCAGAAGAACGAGAACACGCCGCCAAGCAGCAGCAGCATGAACTTCGAGGCGAGCCACGTGTACGGGTAGCGCGCGAAATCATAGGTATTGGCATGCGGCTCGAACGACAGGAAACCGGGCGTCGCGTCGGTGTGGCAGTTCTGACAGGTCTTCAAACGGTTGGCCGGGAAAACGCTCGATTTCGGATTTCGCACGCGCTGAATGTTGTGACTGCCATGGCAGTTGAAGCACTTGGCGGTGAAGGCAAAACCCAGCTTGTTGACCTGGCCGTGATAGGTGTCGAGATATGACTCCCATTCCTCCTTGTGACATTTGCCGCAGTTCCTGGTGATGGCGAGCTGCGTCGCGGGCTTGAACGGATCTTGGATGTTCATCCCGGTATGGCAATCCGAACACACCGCCGCGTTCGCATTGCCAATCTTCAGCACTTCCTCTCCGTGCACCGAATTGCGGTAGACCTTGAGCTCCTCGGTATGGCACTTGCCGCAGGTGTAAGGCAGGTTGAGCCGCCACCAGTTATAATTGGCGGTGCCCTCCGGATAAACGTAATGCGCATCGTGGCAGTTGTAGCAGGTGGCGTTGGTGCGCGACTGATCCTTCATATTTGGCCGCGCATGGATCGACTTCAGGTATTCGTCGACCTGGGTGACCACTTTGCCCAGTTTCGCAAATTGCTCGGTGTTGGTCTTGCCTTCGTCCTTGGCGGTCTCATACAGATCCTTGTGGCATTCGACGCAGCCCACCTGAACGGTGGTTTTAGGGTGCGGAATCTGCGTGATGTTCTTGTGGCAATCGACGCACTTCAGACTGCCATGCACGCTGCCAACAAAGCGGTCCGTCATGAGGCCCGGCACGCCACCGCGCTGTGCCCGAGCGGTCGGCAATAGCCCCTCCACCCCATGGCAGCCCAGGCAGGTTTCATTGGTCAGCGCCGGCCCCTTGGCTTGCTCGGCCGGCTTCGCAGGAGCCGCGGCCGGGGCGGCCGCCGGTGGTGTGCTCGGCGCGGCCGCGGGCGGTGCGCCGGGAGCCGGCGTCTGCGCCCCGGCGTCGGATCCCCAAAGGCCCGCAGCGGCGGCACAGATCAACCCCGCCACGATCCAAGCAGCAGGGCGAAAACGGCGGGCCTGCTTCGACCGGTGCAATCGATTGTGTGAAAGCTGCTTTGCGGCGATTTTGTTCGCCTCGTCCATGATTGATCCGGTCGATGGAGTGGTGGCCACCTGCCTCAGGGGGCTGCGAAACATGGATCCCCTTCGCATCGTGGCGCTTCTCCGTAGCTGCCGTCACTTGGCGCCCGCAGTGTTTCCGGGCAATCAAACCATGATCATTATATCTTGTTTCAAATAGCCATGTCGCGCAAACACAAGTTGATTGAGATCAAATTCGGCCAGTTGTTGAAATTTTACGGCCGGCGTCGACTATTAACGCGGCCACAAACCGCCTTTGCGAAGGGCGCGTAACTGCCCGCACCGAGCGCCGTCAGTCGGTTCGCGACCGATTGACGATGCGGTTCAAACCAAAGGCGCGGCCAACTGGCCGCACCTCGGTCGCGTACATTGTAGAAGGTAACCGTGCTTACCATTCCAAGCCGAGCGCCACCTGGCCCAATAACACATCGTAGTTCGGATTGCCGTTGCCAAACCAGATCGAGTAGGCCGTCGTGGCGTTGCCCGGATTGACCAGCCAGCCAAACTGGTTCTGCAGCGATTGCCAGGAGTCGTTCGAATTCTTCTCCCACAGCAAACGAAACTTCATGTAGGCTTTCCCGGAAAAACCCGCACTGCGCATGACGGAGTCATCGAACACGTATTTCAACTGCGTGTCGAGACGCTGCAACTTGTTGTGAATGTCCGGGAACGTCGCCAGCGGCGGGCCGTATCTGCAGCCAAATGGCGTACAGTTCGAGACCCACTTCGATGTGCCATTGGCAACGGTATAGCTGGTGTCCAGAAACAGCTTTTCGGGAATCAGCGTCATCTTGGTGCCGAAGATGAAGGTGTTGTTCCGGTCGGTCGTTTGGTACTCCAAGTCCGGAGTGGCGTCTCTCAGGTAGACGTCACGAAAGCCGTATTCGTAGCTGTAAGAAAAGAAGACAGCCACCATGCGATTTATAGTCAACGTGGCATCGACCCCGGCGTTCCACAATTCATTCTTTTTCATACCGACTTCGCTTGCGCCCGGTGCGCTAAAATTGACGTTGGTCTTGTAGTCATCATACAGGAAGCCGCCATTCGGCGTGACCGTGAGCTCGTGGGTAACGTCGATGGCCCAGGAAACCTGGCCCTTGGTGCGATCGCGGTTGGCAAGGTCCCGCATCCGGGCGGCAGGGTCCGTCCCACCAGCGATAGGCGGGTTGCGGTATTGATCGTATCGCCGCTCGCCGTATTGCAAACTGGTACGTAACGTCGACCAGCCAAACTTGGCGTCGGCAAAGATCTTCCCGGTGTTTTCCTTAGTGACCCAGGTGTCGCGGTTTTTCCGGCTCCAGCGCTCCCAATCATACAGCGCGCCGACGCTCAACCATTGCCACGGGCTGTAAACGAGCTGCGCGTCTGCGTTTTGTTTATTGTAGCTCGTCGGGTAGCGAATTGCCGACTCTTCGTCCGGAAAACCCGAAGTCGAATCGGGATTTGGCGCCCGCGGGTTGAAGATAATGGCCGGCATGTTTTGGGCGCTGTAGTCGTAATAGCGGTATTTCAGCGTCGACTTCACGTTAGACGTGATCTGGGTATGAAGGACGTTGTTGGACAAGATCGTCGTCGTCTCGCGGCTCGGCGCCGAGAACGCATTGCCATTCAGCGCCAAAACAAACGGATTGATCGAAAACGGCAGATTTGCCTGATCCGATGTCATCTTCGTGTATTGGAAAGTGCCCATGTAGCGACTGTTGAATGGCAGGCCGACGCCGCCAGAAACGTTCACTGAACTCGCCTGATTATCCGGCGCCAGCGAATACTGGTTATTCAGCGGCGCTGTATTCTTATTCACCGGATTCCAGGGATTCTGGAAGATCACCGAATTGAAAGAATTCTCGTAGGTCGAGTACCCGCCGGCCACCGAGATGTTGAATGGGGTATTCCACGGCGTGGAGCCGGAATATTCACCTTTAAGATGGGCATTCTGGGTGACGTCATCGACCGGCTTGGGGATCTCGAAGGTCGATCGCGTATTGGTATTGGAGAACGACACCGCACCCGTTCCCTGCGTGCCGTGGCGGTGGTCATGACTGTAGTCGATGTTGAAATCCCAATTATCGCTGGGGGTCCATCGCCCAGTCGCGCTCGCGGTGTCGCGGCGAAACTCTAGGTCGATCGTCCTGCTGTTAGCCGTGATCGCGGCTTGATCGTCGGCGCCCGGAGGGGCCGCCAAGAATTTTTGTATAGTCAGGTAGTTGGTTCCGACGCCGCTATAAAGCGTCTTGGCATTCTTCGAGAATACGTGGGGCGTTTCGTCCCACCCGAACGTGAAGTAGTACATGCCTGGGTTTGCAAGATATAGGCCGTAAGCTTGGTCATCCCAGCCGACGTTCTTTCCCCACGCCTCAATATCGAACAGACCGTCGCTCCGGTGCGCGCCGAAAAAGAAATTGCCGAATACGCCGGGCCGCAGATCACGGTATTCGTAGAATTTTCCCAACGTAGTCTTGTTCGGGTTGTTCAGGTCGAAACGGCCGCCGACTTCAGCATAGCCGTCGTACACCCACAGTGGACCGGCTGCCGGCAGCGTCGGCGGCTCAGCGAACGCCGGTGACGCAAATCCAGCACCGATAACCAGGGCCGCGCATGTTGCCAGTAGTCCAGCCCGCACTTTCATTGCCTTTGCCCCTAACCTTTTAGCCCCTTCAGCAAGAACGCCAGCTCTCGAAGCCCACCTCTTAGCGGAGGAAATACACTCCGTTCGGATGATTGGAGCCGTGGATATTGCTGTGACAGTTGCCGCAAGCGCGACCCAATACATAGGGGGTGTTCGGGAACCCGAATCCGCCGCCGGCAGTCGGACTGTGAGCGGAGGTGTGGCATTCATTGCACAGCCGCGGCCGCGCCACTTGCAGCAGGTACTCGTAGTTCGAACCGTGCGGCTTGTGGCAGTTCAGGCAGTTCTCGCGCACCGGCGCGTGCTCCCAGAGATATGGCCCACGCTTGTCGGCATGACACTTGTAGCAATTGTCGTTGACCGACGCTTCGATGATCATCTTTTCGGTCGCGGTGCCGTGGGGGTTATGGCAGTCCGTGCAAGTGATCTTGCCTTCACGAACCGGCATGTGGGACGAGTACTGCATCTGCGCCCGCTTAAGTTGGTGGCACTGATAACAAACCTCGGCCACGACCTTTTTCTTCAATTGGTGTCTACGCGACACGGCCTTCATGATCGTGTGGCAGTTGGTGCAGGCGAGCCCGCGCGATTCATGAACGCTGCCGGCCCAGTAAGTTCGCCCGCCGCGCTGGTGGCAGTTAAGGCAGATGCCGTTTCTTTCTACGACCGGTCGCGGATCGTCTTTCTCGAACGACAAGATGCCGCCGACGCCACGCCCGCCGCCGGCCGCCACGTGCGCCGAACCCGGACCGTGGCAGTTCTCGCATTCGAACTTGCCCTTTTCTTTCAGGCCGATCTTGCCCATCAGAGTCTTATTGAACGCTGCGATGAGAGGCCCATGGCACTGCGCGCAAGCCTTCGAGCCGATAAAAGTGGCCGCGACGTCCGGTCCGCGCGGCTTCGCCGGCGTATTCGCAGGCGGAGCGGCGCTCGGCAGACTGCCGTTTTGAAGCTGATGCAGAAACTCCATAAGGGTTTCGGCCGCTGCTAATTTTTGCGCACCTTTTTTGCTCGGCGGCGATTGATCGGCGCCAACGCGGCGCGCGAACGAGCGCAGTGCACCGTAAGCGCCATCTTCGGATTCACGCTGAGCGGATTTGGTGAGGTCGCGATCGGAGTTCTGGGCGCCAGCAGGCGCGGGCGCCGCGGCAATCAATTGAACGTAGTCGCGCAACGAAGCAAATGAATTGCCTGCCCCATTCGCTTCAACGGCATTCGCCGTCGCAACCCACGAACCCATCACCAACCAAAAGACCGCGCCAACGGCCGCCAGTGAGATCAGTTGACGATGGCGCGAAATGCGGTAACCGGTACCACTTACGGAACGACGCATTCCAACCCCCGAGCCCAGACCCTCAATGTTATTGTCATCAAATTGTTCTGACTCTCAAGAGAAATATTCCATAGTTCAAGAGAAAATGCAGCATTGACAAAGGTCAAACCGGACGAGGATTGATTATTGGCAAGGCGTGATTTTGTCTGAATAATTTGACTTTTTCCTCCGCTTTAGAAAATTCACCGCGGCTTAGTTTTGCTGCGCAACTATCTTGCTCAGCGGGCTGCTATGTCGATCTTGCACTTGTGCGACAATGCGGCAACAGTAGGTTTTAAGGGCGGCCGCAGGGGAGAGTGCAATGATGATGATTCAATCACGAGCGCACAACATGTCTAATTTTATACACCTAGTCGCGCCGCGAATAGCTGCCGGCATCGGTGCCGCCGCAGGGGAGAGTGCATTGATAATTCAATTGCGAGCACACAGCATGTATAATTTTATACACCTAGTCGCGCCGCGAATAGCTGTCGTCATCGGTACCGTGGCACTGATCAGCGCTGCTGGTGCAATTCTCACACCGAGCCCGGCGAGCGCGAAGCCGGAATATGCGGCTCAGACCCACCTGGCGTGCGGGAAATGTCACGTCAATCCGGCGGGCGGAGGTGCGCTCAAATCCTTCGGCAAGAAATTCCAAGCCAACGGCCATAAGGTGAAGTAGGCCCGCTTGCTCGTTCCGCGGAGCCCCTGCATAAACTGATCCATGGAGCTGCCGCAGACCTTCGGTTGCCGTCCGGGCGGCGCGGTATTGCGCGCTGCCGAGACGGCTGTAACGTAACGAGCGATCAGTAAATCCAATGACTTTGTGGGTGATTTTTGGGCTGATGACGGCGACAGCGGTCTTCGCCGTGGTCTGGCCGCTTGTCCGCTATCGGACGGCTGCGCGTTCGGGCAGCGATATTGCCGTTTATCGCGATCAGCTTGACGAGGTCGGCCGCGACCTGGCGACCGGCCTTATCGGCAAGACAGAAGCGCAAGCGGCGCGGGTCGAGATCTCCCGGCGCCTGCTTGCCGCCGACGCCGCCGCCCAGGCGGCGCCGGCGGCTTCGAGCCCGGTGGCGGCCGCGTGGCGCAGGCGCGCGGTCGTTCTTGTTGCGTTGGTCTTGCTGCCAGCCGGAGCCGCCGCTCTTTATCTTCGTATCGGCTCGCCGGACCTTGCGTCAGCGACCGTCGCCGCCGAGCAAACTGTTGCGCCCGGTCAGGAGGCTTCGGTCGCCACCATGGTGGCCAAGGTGGAGGCGCACCTCCAGCAGAATCCGAAGGATGGCCGCGGCTGGGAGGTCCTGGCGCCGGTCTACCTTCAGATCGGCCGTTACGCCGATTCAGTAAACGCCTGGCGCAATACCTTGCAGCTTCTTGGCGAGAACGCCGATCGCCTCGCCAATCTCGGCGAGTCCTTGATGGCGGAAGCAAACGGCATCGTGACCGCCGACGCCAAAGCGGCGTTCGTGCGCGCGGTCACGCTCGACAGCACCACGGTCAGCGCCCGCTACTATCTCGGCATCGCCGCCGAGCAGGATGGGCAGCGCGACAAGGCCGCCAAGATATGGCGCGATCTTATTGCCGATGCGCCACCCGGCGCGCATTGGCTAAGTCAAGTGCGTACCGCGCTTGCGCGCGTCGATGGCAAGGCGCCGGCAACGCCGCCCGGCCTCAATGCGGCGCAACTGGCGGTGGCCGGCAAGCAGCCACCGGGGCAGCAATCCGACCAGCCGCCCGCGCCGCAGCCCGACATGATCCGCGGCATGGTCGACCGCCTCGCCGCGCGCCTGAAAAAGGACGGCTCCGATCCCGACGGCTGGGTGCGGCTGGTGCGCTCATACAAGGTGCTCGGCGAACCTGACAAAGCGACCGCAGCCGCTGCCGACGCCCGGAAAGCGCTGGCCGGCGACAGCGGCAAGCTGCAACAGCTCGAAACGGCGCTCAAAGACCTCGCCGCCGAAAACACTCCGGCCCCTAGCCCTGCCCCCGCGCCCAGCCCCAACGCCGCGCAAATGGCGGCGGCCGGGAAGCAACCGCCCGCCCAGCAAGCCGACATGATCCGCGGCATGGTCGACCGTCTCGCTGCACGCCTGAAAAAAGACGGCTCCGATCCCGACGGCTGGGTGCGGCTGGTGCGCTCCTACAAGGTGCTCGGCGAGCCGGACAAGGCGACCGCAGCCGCCGCCGACGCCCGGCAGGTGCTGGCCAGCGACCCCGCCAAGCTGAAACAGTTCGAGACGGGGCTCAAAGACCTCGATGCCGGCAAAACGGCGGCCTCGGCGCCAATGCCCGCCCCCGCGCCAATGCCAAACGCCGGTACGGCGCCTGGCCATCAGCAGGACGCGCAAAGCATGGTCGAGCACCTCGCCGAGCGCCTGAAGAAGTCCGGATCCGATCCGCAAGGCTGGCTGATGCTGACGCGATCTTATTTGACCCTCGGCGAAAAGGACAAAGCGACGGCAGCCATTAATGACGGGCGTCGCGCGCTCGCCGGCGATCCGGCCAAGTTGGCCGAATTCAACGAGGCCCTTAAGCGCTTTAAGATCAATGAATAGCTGAAAAGGCGAAGACGCCCTTCAGCCGGACTCAGGCGCTGAATTGGAATCGCGGTACGACTTGCGGAACGCGCGAAGCACGATCTTGGCCTCAGTCCGTCAATTGTCTTTCGCGCCCTCGAAAATCCACTGCCTGATGTTGGTGCGAAGGCAATTCGGCAAGGGCTTGTGCCCGAACGGCATGCGGATCTCCGGCGATGTCCGCCCATAGATGAGCGCAACGAGCGTGCTGCTGTCGGGGTCCTTCGGAATGACGACCGTTCCGAACTTCGTCCCTTTCATCAGGCCGGCATAGCTCGTGAGGTCGACGCCGCTTGCCTTATAGCCCTGCCCGCCCGGCTGGTGGCAGGAAATGCACCACCCCTTGAAGATAGGCACGATGTCTTCCTTGTAACTCATCTGTCCGCGCTGAGCGCATGCCTGACGAACCGGCATGAGCGCCGTCATCCCCACGACTGCAAGGCCACCGACAACAACGCCCGCGAAAGCCAGACCACCATGTGTCATGAACCGCATCGCCATCGCTTCCTTTCAAACGCCTCCGTCAAATCGCCATGCGCATTACGCTACACCGACGCCTTGAATAATCATCCAAAAGACGGATCGAAATCCGGCAAGGCAAGCCTGCGAAGATTACCCCATGACCTTCGAACGGCATAGACCGGACGCCCGCGCGGCAAGGTCCTGCCTCCGGCTCCGCGCCTTCCCGGCGCGTCACGCAAAAATCTCTAGCCAGTTTTGAAGGGGCGTGACATCAAACGGCGGGCGAATGTCTGGCGCCGCTCGGCATCAAATAAGTATCGAAAGCAGATGCGACGAGGCGCGCGAAAGGGCGGCCCTTTTCGGTGATCTGGATGCGATGGCCATCGATCAGCACGCTGCCATTATCGCTCAGCGGCCTTAGCGAATCGAGCGCATCGGAAAAATTGCGGCCGATTTCAAATTGGGGCTCCTTCGCGACCGCGGCCAAATCCACCGCCATATCGCACATCAACCGCTCGATGATTTCACCGCGGATACGATCATCGTCGGAAATGCCAACTCCTTTGATCACGGCGAGATCCCCGGCCGCGATCGCGCGCGAATAATTTCCGACCGCCGGAGCATTCTGCGCGAACCCCTGCGGCAGCCGGCTGATCGCCGAGGCACCCAGGCCGATCAGCGCATCCGCGTCATCGACCGTATAGCCCTGAAAATTGCGGTGCAGCCGCCCCGTCCTCGCCGCAAGCGCCAATTGATCGTCCGGTTGTGCGTAATGATCGAGGCCGATCGGCTGATAGCCGAGCTCGACGAGCGTCGCGTGCGCGGCCTCGGCTTGCGCCAGCCGCTCGGGCGCGGAAGGTAAATCGGATGTTTCAATCAAACGCTGCTGCGGCCTGAACCACGGCACATGCGCATAGCCAAACACCGCGATGCGCTGCGGTTTCAATTCGTGGGCCAGCAGCGCAGTCTGCCGTACGCCGGCAACGGTCTGCTTCGGCAGACCGTACATCAAATCGAAATTGATCTTGTCGATGCCGGATTCCCGCAACGCCGCGACTGTGTCTTTGACCATGTTGAACGGCTGGATTCGACCGACGGCGCGCTGCACCTCGGGATCAAAGTCTTGCACACCAAGGCTTGCACGGTTGACGCCGAGTTCCCGCAGCGTCTGCGCCATCGGCGGCGTGAGATGACGCGGGTCCAATTCGATCGCATGTTCGCGCACTGCCTTGAGATCAAAATGACGGCCGAGCTCACCGGCTAAGAATGCGAGCAATTCGGCGCCGAGGATGGACGGCGTTCCGCCGCCCCAGTGCAACTGCGTGACTTTGAGCCGACCGGTATGGCACGCAACGATGGCGATCTCCTCGGCAATTCGTTTCGCGTAGGTTTCGATCGGTTTGTGTTGCCGCGTGGCTTTGGTGTTGCACCCGCAATACAGGCACAACTCGTGGCAAAAAGGGACGTGAACATAGAACGACAGCCTGGTGCCTTCGGGAAGTCCGGCAAGCCACGAGCGATAGACATTCGCATCGACCGCCGCGCCGAAATTCGGCGCGGTCGGATAGGAGGTATAGCGAGGGACGGCCCGCTCGAGCATATTTTGCATTCTGGCCACTCGCGTCCCGATGCTGGCTGGCGTCCCTGGCGACCCTCAAGTTCTACCGAGCCAAGAACCTGAAAAACCCGGCAGCGCACCGGCGAATACTGGGAGAATCCCCTTTGTGAGCATTGATTTAGGTCAACGGGGCGCCGCGCAGCCGCCGGCTGGGGCCAAGAAGCGCGCCGGTTGGTCAATGGCTTCCAAAAACGATTCGTGGCGCCGACGTAACCCGTCATTATTTTCATGTCAGTGCAACGCTATCCGGATCGCGGGGGCACCAGCATAAGCCGCTCTGCTCCCTCAACCGACCAGCCGCGCTTAAAAATGCGTCAGGGTCGCTGTTTGATCTAAGTCAATGGCACAAGAAAATATTCTGGTAACCATATTTTTGGCACTAGAAGAGGCTCTTAGTTGAGGAGCTTAGGGGCTTTCTTCGGTGTGAAAATTGAGGGGACGCTCTCGGGCTAGGCCCCAGGTGAGAGTGTCCCCTCAATTATTTCGAGACTCTCCCGCTTTCAAAGCGGCAACAAACAATAAAGCCAAGGAAACCAAGGAGGTCGCCATGACGACGGTAGCATCTCTGCGGGGCTCTGCTCACGAAGTGATCTGCGACAAGTGCGGCAATTCGCTGATCGCCCCCGACTGGTCAGAGTACTTTAGTGAGGCGCACCTAATACTCAATCTCTGGTCCTGCGAGAACTGCGGCAATCGGTTCGAAACCGAAGTATTTGCCCCGGACGACGCCGAGTCGAAAAATGACAGTAAGGTGTTGGAAGAGTTCTTTCCGTCGTTGCTGGTCGCGTAAATCGTTCGGATAGCCGGGCAATGGGGAGCGGCACGTGCCGCTCCCCTTTTTGATCAGGAAACACCGTCAGGTGAAACGCTCGGGCTCTTGTTTTCACTGTTCTGCGCCACATACACAATCGTCAACATCCTCTGGAAAAGGACGGAACGGGACTTCTCAGGCAATATATTGAATGCTGCATCGACAAACGGCTCCACCAATTCAATTCCCTCAGCCTTCCATAAGCACCAGCAGCATTCCATAAACTGTTGTTCGGCGGGATCGCCACCGGCGGCCAAGATTGGCGCGATCTCCTTCATTGTCAGCCCCAGTGACCGACGAAGCTCTGCGTCTACAGCGCTTTTCCGAAGCATGATTCTCACCTCAATTTTTCAAATTGATTGCTAGCATTCGCCCCGTCGTCGTTTGTTCTGCTGGCAAAATTGTACGGATCAATGCCCCGCCAGTACAGGCAAGATTGGTTCGGCGGGGATTTCGACGGCCCCACAGCCCCACCTAACCCCTTCAAGCCAAATATAAAAAATGGGGCAGTGGCACTGTCTGATCCACGTCAATGATTTTACGCACGATTCGGCTTTGCTTCATTTAAGCGTTGCAGAAGCCAAATGCGCGATGAATTTCGGCTTCTACAATGCGCAAAATGAGTGGACGCATTCGGGCAGTGTGTGAGGCATCACCCTCGGAAAAAGAGCAGCCTCTGACCTTTGTCCCGAAAGCGCCCGCTCATTTTTCCCAGCATTCGCATCCATGGCTCCGAGGATTTCGTGGCGAAGCCCTACCATATCGGGGATCTGGAGCAGCGCCAGCGGGTGCTGGAGGAAGAGCTCTCCAAAGCTCTGCTCCAGTACTCGATTGATGACTTGATGATTGCCGATCTCAAGCGACGCATATTTCACCTGAGAGACGAGATTAATCGGTTCCGTCATGAAGCGGCTGGTAACAGACTCCTGCACTGACGCTTATTGAGATACTCTGGGGCATGCGGCATGACCCTTGCGAAAACGCGGCCCGACCAATGGCTGCCGATTTCAAATGCGCCATCCGGCGCCAACCTTGAAGTCTGCGTCATGGACAGTCATGAAATTCACACGCTGGTATTTCCGTGCCGCAAGAACGGGACCGAATGGGTCGATGCTGCCACGAAAAAGCGCATCGACATCCAGCCGACGCACTGGCGCATATGGACCGAGAGCCGCTAGATTGAAGCCTGAGCGTCCTTGTTTAATTCAAAAATGCCAAGTCACTCAGAAAGCTCAACCAGCGTTCGCGTTCGCTCCTTTGCGCCATACACGATCACCTGGATATTCGGATATTTCTTTTTGAGCTCCAAGCCCGCTTTCAACGCATCGTCAGAAGTCTCGTATTCGGTTTTGATTTTTCCATCGATCTCGAGGTAATAGCCGTCGGACGGCACAAGATTAGCCGATGGGTTTTTTGGTCTCGTTGCAGAAACATCGGCTGATGCATTTTTTGGTTTCGTCACAAGAACATTGGCCGACGGATCTTTCGGTTTTTTCGTGTCGTCGCTCACTGTCGCTCCATTGTGGTTGCGTCCCCTGCCGTTCGAAAAACAGGCTACTTGTTGTCGCCGGCGCCGCCGTGTTGCAGGCGTTCGATCTCGTCCTTTAACAGCAGTTTTTGACGTTTCAGCTCCACAATCTCCAAATCGTCGACGGAATTATGCTTCAGTGCCTCGGCGATTTCCTTTTCAAGGGCATGGTGCCGCTGCTCCAATTCGGCAATGCGAGCTTGTATCGTCATCTGGCTTCACTCTCCATAGTTCATTTGATGGCCGTGGGTTTTCCAACGCTGTATGCGCGAAAAACCGCCCAAAGCGTTTTCGGTGATGCCGAGTTTTCCGCGCCCAGCAGCGTCCGTCGATTGTCTTATAACCTTTTGATCTTTTGAAGTTTTTGGTGGGCGCACAAGGACTCGAACCTTGGACCCGCTGATTAAGAGTCAGCTGCTCTACCAACTGAGCTATGCGCCCGAAGTGCCAGCATCCGCGATGTATGCCGGCGCCGGTCCCTTAGCAAAGCGATACGGGTAAGTCCAGCCGCGCCCACGGACCAAGTCATGGAACGGCCGAAAGAAAAAGCCGCCGGGCTGACCCGGCGGCTTCTCGAACGGCGGCGCTCAGCGTCCAGGGATGGCTGCTGGCCCGCCGCCTGCTAGCGAACTTACAGCGGCTGCGGGCCGCGCTCGGGCCCACGTCGGTCGTGTTGGCGCCAGCCGTCGTGTCCGCGCCACCCGTGGCGCGCGCGCCAGTGACCAAACCGCTCGGCGCCAAGGCGCGCGAGCACGTCGAAGCGGTGCTTCTGCGCGTCGTCCAGGCTCTGGTAGAGCGGGCCGGCGGCGGTGGCGAGCTTCTTGAGCGCGGCGCCGCGCTGCTCGATCGCATCGGCATGCCGGCTCAGGCGTTCGATCGGATCGGCCGGGGCTTGCGCGTTCTTGCGCGCTTCGAACCGCTCGGTGCGCAGCTTGGCGAGACCGCGCATCGCGCTTTCCATTGCCGGCCAATTCTTCTCCTGCTCGGCATTGAGCTGGAGCCCGGCGTGCAACGCCGCGATACGCGCGTCGGCAAAGGCGGTCATATCGGCTGCGCTCATGCGCCAGTGGTGCGCGCGGTCGGGCTGGGCGGGCCCCTGGTCCGCGAGGGCGAACGAGGCACCGGCGATCGCAAGCACGGTCGTTCCGGCAAGAACTGTCTTCCACATGATGGCCACCTCCAATGGCATTTCGGATAGTGCAATCTTGGAACGCGGCCTTGCCTTAGCAAGTTAAAGTTTGGAAAGGTGATTGCGCGCGTGCAATGAAGATTTTCGGACATTGTAAATATAATTGCGCAGGAAATCGGACGCTCGCGCGTTGCAGCGAATTGGGTGGTCAAACCGGCTTGCCGAACAGCAGATTGGGCAGCCAGAGCGATATTTCCGGAATATAGGTAATCACGATCAGGAAGCCGACCAGAATCATCAGCCACCCGACCGCCGCGCGGACGACTTCGGTCAGTGGCATGCCGGTAATGCCTGAGGCGACGAACAGGTTCAGCCCCACCGGCGGCGTCACCAGTCCTATCTCCATGTTCACCACATAGACGATGCCGAGATGAATCGGGTCGATGCCGAGCTTGACCGCGGTCGGAAAAAAGATCGGCGCGGTGATCAGGACGATCGGAGCCGGATCCATAAAATTCCCGGCGATCAACAAGATGATGTTGACGACCAACAAGAAATGCCACGGGGACAAATCCGCTTCGACGATCATGCGCGCGATTTCCTGCGGGATCTGCGCGGTGGTCAGCACATGGCCGAACAGGAAGGCGTTGCAGATGATGAACATCAGCATCACCGTTACCCGCGACGAGTTCGAGCAGCACGCGCGGTACTTCGAAAATGTGCAAGTCGCGGTAGATGAACACCGCGCATAAGAAAGCATACATCGCCGCCACCGCCGCAGCTTCAGTCGGCGTGAACACGCCGCCATAGATGCCGCCAAGCACGATGGCGATCAGCAACAGCCCCCACAACGCTTCTCGGAACAAGTTTAAGCGCTCGGACCACGACGCCTTGGGCTGGCGCGGCAGCTTCTTGATCCGGGCCGCCAGATAGATCGCCACCATCAGACTGAGCCCGAGCAGAATGCCGGGAATGACGCCGGCCATGAACAGGCGTCCAACGGAGGTTTCGGTTACCGCGGCATAAATGACCAGCGTGATCGACGGCGGGATAAGAATGCCGAGGGTGCCGGCATTGACGATGACGCCGGTGGCGAAAGATTGCGTGTAGCCGACTTTCACCATGCCAGCGATCACAATCGAGCCGATCGCCACCACGGTCGCGGGCGAAGAGCCCGACACCGCGGCAAACAGCATGCAGGCCAGCACCGACGCGATCGCCAGGCCGCCCGGCAGATGCCCGACCGCGGAGATGGCGAAATTGATCATGCGCTTGGCGACGCCGCCGGTGGTCAGGAAGTTGCCGGCAAGGATGAAGAAGGGAATCGCCAGCAGCGTGAAATGCTCGAAGGTCTGGAAGAACTTCAGCGCCAGCGAGGCCAAACTGTCGCTCTCGAAGAACAGGACGGTGAGCACCGACGCCAGCCCGAGCGACATGGCGACAGGCAACCCAATCGCCAGCATGGAGAGCAGCGAGGCGAACAGAAAGACCGTGTTCATCGCTGCACCGTCGTCGCGTCGGGATGATTGTCGTGGGTGACGTCTTCGACCGCCTCTTTCGCCTCATCGGCGAGTTCATAGCCCGGCGATTGGCCGGTGAAGATGCGCCAGCCCATCTCGAGCAGCCGGATGAACAGGAAAACAAAACCGAGCGGCAGGCAGACGCTCAGTTTCCAGGTCGCGATCGGAATGTCTTCGGCCTCGACGTCGACGATGTAAAGGCGGTGGATGTACGCGAAGGAGCCGTACATCATCAGCAATGTGTAGGTGAGCGCCAGCAGTAGCACCAAAATGCCGATCGCGCGCCGGGGAATGGGCGGCAGCAGCCGCACCGCCGCATCCACCCCAATGTGCGCGCGCACCCGCACGCAATAGGAGATGCCGATCATCGCCAGCCAAGCAAAGAGATAGTAATTCGACTCGAGTTGCCAATCGAGGCCCGAGTTGAAGACGTACCGCAGCACGACCTGAACGAACGTCAGCACCGTCATCACGCCGAGGATGAAGGCGATCAGCCCCTCCTCGATGCGGTGCACCGCCTCCCGCAGCGCCACCAGCAGTCCCCCAGATTTTTGCTTGTTGTAAAGTGGCGGCCGCGGTTCCCCACCGCGGCCGCCAACCGTCTTTAGTTGGTGGCCGGGCCGTTCGAGGCGACGGCAGCGTCAATGATGTCCTTGCCGATCTTGCCTTCGAACTTCTGCCACACCGGGTGCATCGCCTTGACCCACGCCGCATGTTGCGCGGGCGTGAGCTCATGGATCTTGGTGACGCCGGAGGCAATGATCTTCTTCTTGGCTTCCTCGTTGAGCTTGTCGGCGATCTGATTGTTCGAACTCGGTCGCCTCTTCCATCGCCTTGGACAGCCCGGCACGGATATCGGCCGGCAGGCCGTTCCACCACTTGGCATTGACCAGCACCATGTAGTCGATCACGCGGCTGTTCGAACTCGGTGAAATCCTTCTGCACCTCGTAGAACTTCTTCGAATAGATGTTCGACCAGGTGTTCTCCTGCGCGTTCACGGTGCCGACCTGCAACGCCTGATAGACTTCCGAGAAGGCAAGCTTCTGCGCATTGGCGCCGACCTGCTCGTAGGTCGCCTCGATGATGTCGGACTGCTGGATGCGGAACTTCAGGCCCTTAGCGTCCGACGGCATCAACAGCGGCTTGTTCGCCGACATCTGCGACAGGCCATTGTGCCAGTAGGCGAGGCCGAGATAGTTGCGGTTCTCCATCGAGTGCAGGAGTTGTTGACCGACCTTGCTGTGCTCGAAGCTGGAGAGCGCTTTCGTATCCTTGAACATGAAGGGCAGGTCGAACACACCAAGCTTCCTGGTGTACTTGCCGAATTTGGACATCGAGGTGGCGATGAACTGCACGTCACCGAGCGCGATCGCGTCCATCTCCTGCTTGTCGCCGAAAAGCGACGAGTTGGGATAGACCTCGACCTTCACCTTGCCGGGAAGATATTTCTCGGCCAGTTCCTTGAACTTGAGCGCCGCCTGCCCTTTCGGGGTTTTCTCGGCGACCACGTGACTGAATTTCAGGACCATCGGCGCGGCATTAACCGTAGCCGGAACAGCAAAAACGGCGGCCGCGGCCGCCGCGAGTACCCATTTGCGCATTTCTTTCCCTCCAAGATTACGCCGAGGAAGCCCTATATTATCTGGTTTTAGGTCGTATTGATCGACATCAAACCGAGCTGTCAGCGATTGGCCATAAAGCCAGCATTGGCCGGGGCCAACGTCAAGCCGAAAAATGCCTGGGTGGCGGGCGGTTGCCGCCGGCCTTAATTCAGCGCCGCCAGCACCGGTCCGAGCCCCATTTCCTGGGCCATGGCGAGCGCCACCTGTTTCTGGTCGTCGCGCAAGGTTGCAATCAATGGCCGGGCCGCAGCGGCCAGACGCTTGATGGCGGCGCCGTCGAGCACGATCGACACGAACCGGTGGCTGATCCGGCGCACCAGGCCCGCCGGCTCGGCCGCGGCATGTCGACGCGCCAGCGCACGCAGCGCGGCCTCCACCGGCGGCCAATAGGTCTCCTGGTCCGGGGTGAGCATGAGAACGCGTTTGACCCGCGCAATATCAACTGTGGCCGCCTGCCGCGGCTGTGCCGCGGTGATGCCGGTCAGATCGTCGGCAAATGCCCCTGAAGTTCCAGACAACATGGCAATCGCCGCGAGCGCCAACACGCCCGCGAATATGGTCTTCTTCATTTCGGAAAGTCCCCGCCGTTCTAATGATGTTACGGGCGGATAGCCGGTAATTTCGCCGTCAACGGGGCGAATTGCGGTCGAAATGTGATTTTTTCGGATTGTTCGCGCAAGCGCGCGAATATGGAAAATGCCGCGCCCCTTTTTCGGAGCGCGGCATTGGAACGCGGCCGGCCGTTAACCGACGTCGGTGGAATGAATCCGCCGCTCGACCCCCGGCGCCCTGTTGCGCCGGCTGGCCATCTTGTTGAGCGCGCCGAGATAGGCCTTGGCTGAAGCGACCAACGTGTCGGGATCGGCACCCCGCGACGTAAACGATCGCCCGTCCGTTCCCAACCGCACCGAGACTTCGGCTTGGGCATCGGTGCCCTCGGTCACCGCGTGCACCTGGTAGAGCTCGAGCACCGCCTCGTGCGGCACCAGCGCATGGATCGCGTTGAAGATCGCGTCCACCGGGCCGTTGCCGGTCGATTGCGTGGTGATCTGCTTGCCGTCGATGTCGAGCGTCAGCGTCGCCGACTGCGGACCTTGCGTGCCGGCGATTACCGTCATGGAGACAATCTTGACGCGGTCGTGGGCGGTGGCGATCTCCTCGTCCACCAGCGCCTCGATGTCTTCGTCGTAGATCTGCTTTTTGCGGTCGGCCAGCGCCTTGAAGCGCACGAAGGCGTCTTCGAGCTGGTTGCCGGCCAATTGATAGCCGAGCTCTTCCAGCTTGTGCACGAAGGCGTGGCGGCCGGAATGCTTGCCCATGACCAGCGAGGTCTGCTTCACGCCCACCGTCTCCGGCGTCATGATCTCGTAGGTCTGCGCGTTCTTGAGCATGCCGTCCTGGTGGATGCCACTCTCATGCGCGAAAGCATTCCGCCCGACGATGGCCTTGTTATACTGCACCGGGAACGAGGTCGCCGCTGACACCAGCTTGGAGGCGCGTGTGAGCATGGTGGTGTCGATGTTAACCGCATAAGGCAGTACGTCGTTGCGCACTTTCATCGCCATCACGACTTCTTCCAGCGACGCATTGCCGGCGCGCTCGCCGATGCCGTTGATGGCGCATTCGATCTGGCGGGCGCCCGCCTTCACCCCGGCGAGCGAATTGGCCACCGCCATGCCGAGATCGTCGTGGCAATGGGTGGAGAACACCGCCTTGTCGGCATTGGGCACGCGCGTACGCAACATCTCGAACAGCGCGAAATATTCCTCCGGCACCGAATAACCGACGGTGTCGGGGATGTTGATGGTGGTGGCACCGGCGTTGATGGCGGCCTCCACGCAGCGGCAGAGGAAATCGTGCTCGGTGCGGGTGGCGTCCTCGGCTGACCATTCCACGTCGTCGGTGTGGCTGCGCGCGCGGGTCACCTGCCCGATCACCATCTCGTAGACTTCGTGCGGCTCCTTCTGGAGCTTGTATTTCATGTGCACCGGCGAGGTGGAGATGAAGGTGTGGATGCGTTTGCGTTTCGCCGGCGTGATAGCTTCGGCGCAACGGTCGATATCCTTGAAGGCCGCGCGCGAGAGCCCGCAGATGACGGAATTCTTGGCGCGCTTGGCGATCTCGTGCACGGCGGCGAAGTCGCCTTCCGAGGCGATCGGGAAGCCGGCCTCGATGATGTCCACGCCCATCTCGTCGAGCAGGGCTGCGACTTCGAGCTTCTCCTCATGGGTCATGGTCGCGCCGGGGCATTGCTCGCCGTCGCGCAACGTCGTGTCGAAGATGACGACGCGGTCCTCTTTGGACGGTTTTTCTTTGGGCGGTTTCTTGGCAGTCATGGCAGTCGGTCCTTCTCAATCAAATGCGCCGCTTGGGGCGCTCTATGGGGTTGTGATGGCTTCCGTCATCCCCCGAATGCCCAGGCGCAAATGCCCAGCCGGCCCTCAGGGGCGGATAAGGAGAAGGAGCGTGCCCAGAATGAGGGTAGCCGCGGGACCGGCCGTGGTGGCCGCCCGCCCGATCGCGCAGATATTTTGGCGCGTCGTCATGGCTCTCAAATACTCTCGTCGTCTGCGGTCAGCATCGCGGAACTAGGTAAAACCCGCGTTAACCGCCATATGGGACGCCCTGCTTCTAGCGGAAGGGGGCAGCGCAAATCAAGCGCGGGATAGGCCAGCATTGCTGTCCATTTTACCCCGCAAGCGATACGCCATGGACGAACGATCACGTGCATTGATGCGCCAAGCCTTGCCCCGCCAGGCGGTGTTCACGCTGGGCCTGGCGGCGCTCATGTTCGCGGCTGCCGGCACGCTCCGCTATTGGCAGGGGTGGCTGTTCCTCGTCACGTTCATTGGCTCCAGCGTCGCGCTCGGCCTGTATTTCGCGCGGCATGATCCGGCCCTGGTCGAGCGGCGCATGCAAGGCGGCGTCGCAGCCGAACAGGAGCCGGCGCAGAAGATCATCATCGCGCTGCTGATGGCCGGCTTGCTGCTGTTGGTCATGGTGCCCGCCTTCGACCGCCGCTGGCACTGGTCGGCCGTGCCGCCCTGGCTGGCGCTGCTCGCCAACGCCGCCATCGTTGCAAGCTTCGTCATCTTTTTCTTTGTGATGAAGCAGAACAGCTACGCCGCCGCCACCGTGCGCGTCGAAGCCGAGCAGCCTGTGATTTCGACCGGGCTCTATGGCGTGGCGCGCCACCCGATGTATTCGGGCGCATTGCTGCTGACGGTCTGCATGCCGCTGGCGCTCGGGTCCTCCTGGAGCCTGCTGCTGTGGATCCTGGTCGTTCCGGTCCTGGTCTGGCGGCTCACCGACGAAGAGCGCGTGCTCAGGCGCGACCTTCCCGGCTATGCCGACTATTGCCGGCGCGTGCGCTACCGGCTGATCCCGGGCGTCTGGTGAGCACGCGAGCGTGGACTCATAAAAGGGCAGCAATATTTCCCGCTTCACCTACTAACGTCTGCTTTCAGGCGTAAAGCGAACGTAGAGCGGACAAGCCGTTGATGTCCGTTTTTGGTCCTTAGCGAACTATACTATTACGAGTAGAGCCCCTAGCCCTTCTGCGCCTTCAACGCCTTGCCGGCTTTCTTCAGCTCGGCCAGCGCCTTGCCCTCGACTTTCGGGTAATCGAGCTTGAGCCGGTCAAGCGCCTCGACCATCGCCGCCGCCACCACCAGCCGCGTGAACCATTTGTTGTCGGCCGGCACCACGTACCAGGGCGCTTCCGGCCGGCTGGTGGCGCGGATCATGTCCTCATAGGCCGCCATGTATTCCGGCCACAGCTTGCGCTCGGTGACGTCGCTCATAGAGAACTTCCAGCGCTTGTCCGGCTCGTCGATGCGGTCGAGGAAGCGCTGGCGCTGCTCCTTGCGCGACACGTTGAGGAAGAATTTCAGCACCAGCATGCCGCTGTTCGCCAGATGGTGCTCAAAGCAGCGGATATCGTCGAAACGCCGCTGCCAGATGTCGCGGCCGGCAAGCCGCGGCGGCAGCTTCTGGTTCGCGAGCAGCTCGGGGTGCACGCGCACCACCAGCACCTCTTCATAATGCGAGCGGTTGAAGATGCCGATACGGCCGCGCTCCGGCAGCCGCTTGCCCGCGCGCCAGAGGAAATCGTGGTCGAGCTCCTCGGCGCTCGGCTGCTTGAACGGATGCACCTCGACGCCTTGCGGATTGAGACCGGTCATGACGTGCTTGATGACGCCGTCCTTGCCGGCGGCGTCCATGGCCTGCAGTACGATCAGCGCCGACCAGCGGTCGTCGGCGTAGAGCTCCTGTTGCAGTTCGGACAGCCGCGCCAGGCCGTCATCCAGCATGGTCTTGGCGTCGCTCTTGTCGATGGAAAGGTCGCAGCATTCGGCCGGGTCGTGATCGGCGAGCCGGAATGTGTCGGGTTTGTCGATGCGAAAACGCTTGGCGATGTGTTCGAGCTTCATGGGCTTGAGTTCACGCCACCACGGCACCCTTGGCAAGACTTTCCAAGACTAACCGCCGCCGAAATGATGCGCTAGGAAGGTCGTGACGAAACGCGGCATCGCCTGGTCGAAATCGGCCGGTCCGCGCACGATGCGGATGCCGGCAAGCTCCGGCTGGGCTTCGCGCGCGAGATGATCGAGCACGCGCGCGCGCAGCGCCTCCGCGTTCTCGTTCGCGCGCAGCAGCTTGATCTGCACGATCGCCGCGCCGTCCACCACCGTGGTCCAGCCGGCCTCGGCCGCAAGCTCGCTCGCGTCGAGCCCGGTCTCTTCCTTCAGCTCGCGCCGCACGCTGTGATCGAGATCGACCGTGCCGTCCACGATGTCGTCGGGATCGGGCGTGCCGCAGGGAAAGTAGATCCAGCCGGCATTGTAGGTGTGCCCGCCCATGACGCCGAGCAGCACCGCGCCGTCGCTGGCGACGACCGCCGCCGCGCCGAAGCAATCGCGTACGCCCGCATGCGGCCGCCCCCAGGCGACCCAGGCGGCAAAGCTCGCATAGTCGGTCTCCAGATAGTCGCCTTCGAACACGCCGCCGCTCACCAGCTGATGATGCAACAGCAGCACGCGGCCGTTCCAGATCTGCGGCTTCTCGCGTTGCAAACCGGCGAAATAGGCGTCGATCTCGGCGCGCTTTTCGACGGCGAAAGCCCACGGCTTGGGCGAAAAGGACAGATCCAGCCGCTCGACGGGAAAGATTGCGGGCTCGCTCATCGCCGGCAATCGACGCGAGCGCGGGCGCGCCGTCAAGCCTCGATGGTGCCCTCGGTGACGATTACCGCGCCGCCGCCGATCGAAGCCGCGGTCAACTGACCGCCCGCCAGCGTCATCGCAAGCGTGATCAGGCTCGGGCGCCCCATTTCATAGCCTTGTTCGATCACAATCTGATGGCTGCCGTCCTTGAGGCCAGCGAAGCGCGCCACCATACCGGCGAAGGCCGCCGCCGCCGAGCCGGTCGCCGGGTCCTCGGCCACACCGAGATGCGGTGCGAACATGCGGGCATGAAAATCATGACCGGGCTCGGCGGTCTTGTTGCTGAACACATAGACCGCGCGGTCGCCGAAGGTCACGGCAAATTGCGCAGAGGGCTTGGCGCGGCCGATTGCGTCCAGGCTGTTGAGCGGCACGAAGACGAACGGGTTGCCCGCCGACCAGCAGCCGGGAATGAAAGCGTCAAAGCCGATGTCGCTGGCCGCAAGGCCAAGCGCAGCCGCCAAGGCATCATTGGCCGGCGGCGCGCCGGCCTCCGCCGGCAAGGACGGCAGAGCGAAGAACGCCTCACCACCGTCGCCGGCCGGCGTCACGCGGCACGATACCGGCCCGATAATTTCCTCAAGCACCATGGCGCGCGCCGCGCTGCCGCCGTCGCGGCACGCGAGCAGCACCGCCGTCCCCACGGTCGGATGTCCGGCGAAGGGCAGCTCGCGCTTGGGCGTGAAGATGCGCAGGCGCGCGCGATGCGCGGGCGTCTCGGGCGGCAGCACGAATACCGTCTCCGACAGGTTGAACTCGCCGGCGATCGCCTGCATGGCGGCCAGGTCGAGGCCGTCCGCCTCCAGCACGACCGCGAGCGGATTGCCGGCGAAACGCCGTTCCGTAAAAACGTCGAGCGTGATGAAGCGTCTTTTCATGGCTGGCGATCTCCCGCCCTGACCGGCGTCTTATGGACGATGGCGGCGCCCGCGACTAGTCAATGTTTCATATGCAAACAAGCAATCGGCTAAATAGCTTCGGCTTCGAACACCTGGCTCGGCTCGACGATCTCCTGCTGCGCCGTCACCAGTTGGATTTCCGGGGCGCCGACCTCCGCGGTCTTGGTCAGCACGCCGAAAATCGCCGAGGCCGCGCGCGAGAGCGCGACATCGATTTTTCCTTCGCGCAAGTAATGCGCCAGGAACAGCGCGGCGATAGCGTCGCCCGCCCCGCTCACCATGATCGGCAATTTCGGCGTGCGCAGGCGGAAACGATTTTCGCCGTCGGAGACCATGAGATCGATCGAATTCTCCGGCGTGTCCTCGGTGTGCAGCGACGTGACCAGACACACGCGCGGGCCGAGATCATGCACCGCTCTAATGGCGTCGCAGGTCGTCGCCAGCGACTTGCAGTCGCGGCCGCTCAGGTATTCGAGCTCAAACTGGTTGGGCGTGATGACGTCGGCGGCCGGCACCGCCTTGTCGCGCATGAATTCGGGAATGCCCTCGCGCACGAAAATGCCGCGGCCGACGTCGCCGATTACCGGGTCGCAGCAATATTTGGCCGACGGGTTGGCGCGCTTGACGGTCGCCACCGCGTCGAGAATGGCGGCGCCGATATCGGCCCCGCCCATGTAACCCGACAGCACGCCGTCGCATTCGCCCAGCACGCCGCGCTGCTCGATGCCCGCCACCACCTCGCGGATCATGCCGGCATCGAACACCCGGCCCTGCCATTGGCCGTAACCGGTGTGGTTTGAGAACTGCACCGTATCCACCGGCCAGACCTCTACGCCCATGCGCTGCAGCGGAAACACCGCTGCCGAATTGCCGACATGGCCGTAGGCGACGTGGGACTGGATGGAGAGAATATTCATTGGCGCATAATAACAGACACGGCGGGGATGTGCGCCGCCGTGCTGCCTTCGTGTCTTAAAATCGAGGGTGGCTATCTCATCAAACGCTCAGCCATTCTTCGAAACGCCAGCGCGCGGCAACCGCAATCCATCTATCCTTTCGGGGCCACTTTCGCGAAGCACTCGCTTAAGCACGTCAAGCGGCAATTGGCAACGTCGTGCCGTCGAGCGAACGGCGCGGCACTCGCGGCGGATACGCCGCCTGCGCCACGCTATCAGGCCTGCTGTCGGCGGCGCGCTTGACGCTGCGGATCAGCGGTCTCCGCTTTCATCGGTACGATTCGGTTGCGCCCGCTGCGCTTGGCTTCGTACAGATTTTGGTCGGCCGCGGTGATCAACTGCGCCGCGTTACTGGAGTCATCGATGAGCAGGGCTGCGGCCCCGCCGCTAATGCTGACGCAAGGCGACGCGGGCAAATCCTCGTGAGGAATGTTCAATTGCGCCACGGCATGGCGTGCCAACTCGGCAATCCTGATTGCGCCCGTCAGGTCGGAGTCTGGGAGAATTATGGCGAATTCCTCGCCGCCGTATCGCGCGACCATGTCAAACGGACGGCGGCAGCAGGAACTGATCGCACCGGCAACGCGCTTCAAGCACGCGTCGCCCGCCTGGTGCCCATAGTGATCGTTGTAGGCCTTGAAGGCATCGATATCGCATAGGACAAGCGCCAACATTCGTTTGTGACGGCGCGCGCCGGCGATCTGTTTGTCCAAATACCTGTCAAAGAAGCGCCGGTTGGCGAGATCGGTCAGTCCGTCGTGTAGCGATAGCCGCTCGAGGGACTTATTGGCGGCTTTTAGCTCCGCGGACAACTGGTCGAGTTGCTTGGTGCGCTCCTGCACCCGCGATTCGAGCCCTTCATTGAGGCTCCTGATCTCGGATTCGGCCCGAAGTCGTGTGAGGTCTATTTTATGAAGCATGATTGCCGTCGATGCGACCGCAATCACGCAAACAACGATGCTAAGCAGCACCATCAAAGCAAGCCCGAATTTGAATTCGTACAGGCCTGCATGCTCGCCTTTGAGACGCACCCAACCGAGCAGGAACAGCATGACTGGAAGGGTTGGAAGTAGCCAGCGGGAAACAACGCCACCGACGGTGTCGCTGCTCGCAATATGCGCGAACCCGTATTCGGTATCTGCGGCCAGAAGCAACAGCGCAAGAACGAAAAACGACACGGTCGTATGCAAGGCCATCGAGGTATATAGACCCACGCGGTAAAGGTCATCGACACCGTATGTGTAGCCAACGGCGGCTAACGCTGCGACAAAAAGCGGCGGAACCACGATCCAATGGGCGCAAAAGGCGAGCCCCGGTCGGCGCGCCTTGAGTAAAAGCAGAGCGATGCCGATGAAGAAAAAGTTGAACGCAGTGGCCGGCGACATCCGGCCGGGCGACGGCGTGTCTATCGCCAAATAGTCGTCCCGGATTACGAGTTCGTCGATGCCGAGATGAAGATTGAAGAGGTCCTGAGCCGATGTAATGACGCCAAGGATAAGCAAAAAAATGGCGAGGGCTCGGGCCACATAAACCGACCGTGATCCCGGTGGCGAAACATGGATTAGCCATAGCGACACACCCGCGGCAAGAAAACCGAGGGCGGTGTTCATCTTCATTGTCGCCAGACCAGGCAACACGCTCTTGAGCAGCGCGATGTCCATGAACCAGCCCAGGATGACGGAGACGCTTATGGCGATGATCAGGAAGGCGCCGGCGCGCACGAACCGGTCGAGAAAAAACGCGTAGGTTTTTCCCGGCGTCATACGCTGGCTGTCAGGCGTCGTCGCCGGTATTGGCGCCGGACTTATGGCCGCCCCCTCTTCGGCTTGCGCAGAGGCCAAAGGCTTTCGCCCCGAGCCATTCGGATCATCCAGCTTGCGTTCTATTGCTCTCAGAAGTTGCTGCGCGGTCATATCAAAATCCAAACTTCGGCGACCGCTAAGGCCTACGCCTAACTCTTCTGGAATCGTTTTAACGCCCTGACAGAGTCCAGTTCATGTCCTTAATGCACCGTGTTGCAACTGCCGACAATTCGTTCAACGCGCGCGGCGCAGCCACATCATTGCCGTTCGCTGGTAGCCGAGTGTGTTAAAGGCGCGGGAAAAAAATAAATGTCGGCGCGCGGGTTGCGCTCGCCAGTCGTTACCGGTGTATCGATCACGATCACAATCACCGCCGGCACTAACATGCCGGCGAACAAGCCGGCGACGCCGAACACGCCGTCCGTGCGCTGGATAAGGTCACCGAGGCCCGCAGCGAAACCCGGATTTTCCATGATCGGCCATCTGCGCCGCAATCTGGCGGCTCGCGCGAGGCTTGCAAACCACCGCGCGTGGGTTCCGCTGACGGTGCTCACATGCCATCATCGCCGCAATGAATATCGACGCGCGATTGGCCGACGCTTGGGCGCGGCTGCCGGACTATCTCGGCAGCCATGTGCTGGTGAGCATCACGGCGCTGGCGATCGGGCTTGGGATCAGCCTGCCGCTCGCCGTCGCCTCCATCCGCCGCCCGGTGCTGCGCGGCAGCCTGCTCACGGTCGCCAGCGTCGTGCAGACCATCCCCGGGCTCGCGCTGTTGGCGCTGTTTTATCCGCTGCTGCTGGCGATTTCCGCGCTGT
This sequence comes from uncultured Alphaproteobacteria bacterium, assembly GCA_963773115.1. Lineage (GTDB taxonomy): Bacteria > Pseudomonadota > Alphaproteobacteria > Rhizobiales > Xanthobacteraceae > Pseudolabrys. The sequence goes on from CAVYZZ010000004.1 coordinate 571,063, forward strand.
CGGAAAAGCTGTTCGGTGTCGGCTTTTCGGCGCTCGGCTTTCTGCCCTCGGTGCTGGCGCTGGCGCTCTATTCCATGCTGCCGGTGCTGCGCAACACCGTGGCGGGGCTCAACGGCCTCGACCCGTCCTTGCGCGATGCCGCCCGCGTCGTCGGCATGAAGCCGGCGCAATCCTTGAGAGAAATCGAACTGCCGCTGGCCATGCCGGTGATCATGGCCGGCATCCGCACCTCGGCGGTGTGGGTGATTGGCACCGCCACGCTGTCGACGCCGGTCGGGCAGACAAGCCTCGGCAACTATATCTTCGCAGGCCTGCAGACGCAGAACTGGGTATTCGTTATCTTCGGCTGCGTCGCCGCAGCGGTCTTGGCGCTGGTGGTCGATCAGTTGCTGGCGCTGATGGAGCATGGCGTCGCCGCCCGCAGCCGCATGCGCGTCGCCGCCGGCGGCATTGGCCTGGTGCTGGTGGTGTTGGCGGCGCTGGTGCCGGGCAATGCCAGCACGCGCAACACTTACGTCGTCGGCACCAAGAGCTTCACCGAGCAATATATCCTGGGCGCGCTGATCCAGCAGCGGCTGGCGGCGAGCGGCCTCACAAGCGAGCGGCGCGACGGGCTCGGCTCGGCGGTGATCTTCAACGCGCTCAAGGCAAACGACGTCGACATCTATGTCGACTATTCCGGCACCATCTGGGCCAACTACATGCACCGCACAGACGTCAAGCCGCGCGCCGAGGTGCTGAAGGAAGTCGCGCAATGGCTGAAGACGAGCTACGGCGTGCGCATGCTCGGCGATCTCGGTTTCGAGAACGCCTATGCGCTGGCAATGCCGCGCAAGAAAGCGGAAGAACTCGGCATCAAGTCGATCGCGGATCTGGCGCGCTACGCGCCGCAGATGTCAATCGCCGGCGATTACGAGTTTTTCGACCGCCCGGAATGGAAGGCGATCCGCGCCGCCTACGGACTCAATTTCGCCAGCCAGCGCAGCATGCAGGCAACCTTCATGTATCAGGCGGCGGCCACCGGCGAGGTCAACGTGATCTCGGCGTTTTCGAGCGACGGCCGCATCGCCAAATTCGATCTCAAGGTGCTGAGCGATCCCAAGCAGGCCATCCCGCCCTACGATGCGATCCTGCTGCTGGCGCCCGACGACGCCAAGGACCAAAAGCTGATCGCGGCGCTGAAACCCCTGATCGGCGCCATCGACGTGAAGACCATGCGCGAAGCCAATTTGCGCGCCGCCGGTGGCGACGTGCTGCCGGACGCGGTGGCGAAGTGGTTGTGGGGGAAGATTCAGAAAGAAAGAAAATAGAGCTACGGCTCCACCGCCTCTTTGAGTTCTTTCGCCCGTGCGCGGGTCAGGTCCAGCATGCAGTTGCCGCCCCGGATGCGGGCAATCGTGCCCTCGCCTAGTTCATAATAGTCGCAGTCGGCATCGCGGAATTTCAGCCACGCCTGCTGCGCCAACTCAAGCTGAGCGCGTTCTTTGCCTTGCGCGAACTTGAGTGCCTCGCGGTAAGCGGCCGCCAGCCGCTTTTCCAGGACGGCGAGATTGGCCTTCTGGCACATGACGATATCGTAGGTGCTGCCGTAGCACTCTTTCTCTTTCTCGTCTGCCGCCCATGCAAAAGCGGCCGCCCCGATGAGGACGGCCGCCGCAATGAAGGTAATTCGCAACACGGATCAGTTCTTGCTCTTGTCCACCAGCGCCCGCTCTTTGATCCACGGCATCATGTCGCGCAGCTTGGCGCCGATTTGCTCGGCCAGATGATCGGCGAGCTTGGCGCGGGTGGCCTTGAACGAGGTCTGGTTGACCTTGTTCTCCAGCATCCAGTCCTTTGTGAAGCGGCCGGACTGGATGTCGGCCAAAATACGCTTCATCTCGGCGCGCGTTTCCTGCGTGATCACGCGCGGGCCGGAGACGTATTCGCCGTATTCCGCGGTGTTCGACACCGAGTAGTTCATATTGGCGATGCCGCCTTCGTAGATCAGGTCGACGATCAGCTTCATCTCGTGGATACATTCGAAATAGGCCATCTCCGGCGCGTAACCGGCCTCGCACAGCGTGTCGAAGCCCGCCTTCATCAGCTCGACCACGCCGCCGCACAGCACGGCCTGCTCGCCGAACAAGTCGGTCTCGCATTCCTCCTTGAAAGTGGTCTCGATGATGCCGGCGCGGCCGCCGCCGATCGCCGCGCCATATGACAAGCACAGATCGTGCGCATTGCCGGACGCGTCCTTGTGGATCGCCAGCAGGCAGGGCACGCCGGCACCGCGCTGGTATTCCGAACGCACGGTGTGGCCGGGCCCCTTGGGCGCGATCATCATCACGTCGAGGTCGGCGCGCGGTTCGATCAGGTTGAAATGCACGTTGAGGCCGTGCGCGAACATCAGCGCCCCGCCCTGTTTCATGTTCTTGGCGAGATGGTCGTTATAGATATCGGCCTGCAATTCGTCCGGTGTCACCATCATCATGACGTCGGCCCATTTGGCGCCCTCCGCCGCGTCCATGACCTTGAACTTCTCGCCTTCCGCCTTTTTCACGCCAGCGGAGGTCTTGCGCAGCACGACCGCGACCTCCTTGACGCCGGAATCGCGCAGGTTGAGCGCGTGGGCGTGGCCCTGGCTGCCGTAGCCGATGATGGCGACCTTCTTGCCCTTGATTAGGTTCAGGTCGGCGTCGCGATCGTAATAAACACGCATGGTTTCCTCGCTCACCCCAAAGGTTCGGCCCCGCTTCTAGGACGCTTGAGGACCGCCGACAAGTCCCGCGCGAACTGGCTTTTCAGCCGCTCAAATCACCATCGGCACGATACTGGCGACCAGCAGCAGCGCCATCGCCGCGTTGAAAATGCGGGCATGGACGGGATCGCGCAGCAGCCGGCGCAGGGCGACGCCGAAACCGGCCCAGGTCATTACCGAGCCGGCGGTGACGAGTGCGAACACGGCCAGCATCACGGCGAGGTCCTGGCGTTCATGGCTGGGACGCACATAAATGGCGATGGCGCTCAGCGCGGCCACCAGCCCCTTGGGATTGACCCACTGGAACGCCGCCGCCTGCCAGAAGGTGAAAGGGCGCGCCGGGCCGCTGCCGTTGTCGCGCGCCTGGTGCGCAGTGGCGACCTTGAAGGCGAGCCAGAGCATATAGACGGCGCCGACAATCTTGAGCGCGAGTTGCAGCGACGGCAGCGCGGCGAAGACCAGGCCGAGCCCGGTGCCGCAGACGAGCACCAGCACGAGGAAGCCGATCGACACGCCGGCCATGTGCGGAACGGTGCGTGCGAAGCCGAAATTCACGCCGGAGGCGGCCAGCATGATGTTGTTCGGCCCCGGCGTGAACGTTATGACAAACGCGAAGGTGACGAGCGCGAGGAAGACATCGAGCGGCATTGCGGATGTATCTGTTTCTTATTCCGGCTTCTTGGCGTCCGCGCCCGCACCGGCCGGCGCTTTGCGCGGCTGCAGATCATTCAGCATGGCAATGACCGGGACAATGACGAAGAGCACATAGGACACGTACACCGAAACAAAGGCAGAAGGGATTCCCAGGCCATAAAGCGCCATGCCGAGGTAGCTGCGCGTCATCAGGCTCGGGTGCAGATGCGCCGAATGCTCTTCGTGCCGCAGATGGTGCGTGACGTAGTGGCGCAGCAAAGTGAAGGTCGAGGCGGTGAAAAACATCACGGTCGAATAGGTCGAGACCGCGAGCTGGCGGTTGAGGTCCTCGCCCAGATAGCCGGTGGCAAAGGGGATCAGCGACATGAAAAACAGCAGCAGCAGGTTGAGCCACATCAGGCGCGGCGTCGTATGCGAGGCCGCATAGAGCAATTGATGGTGGCTGACCCAGATGCGGGCGACGATGACGAAGCTCATCGCATAAATCGTGAGCTTCGGCGTCAGATAATTCGCCAGACCGTGCAACTGCTCGTGATCGATCGTATGGCCCGGCGGCCGCAGATCGAGCACCATGATCGTCAGGATAATGGCGATGACCCCATCGCTGAACGCTTCGACGCGGCTGGTGCTCGGAAATGTGGGCGTAAAGCTCATGGATCACGCAGCATGGCGGGCGGGCCTACGTGCTCTCCGGTCCGCGCGATGGCCGCGGCCTTCTTGCCCTTGATGAGATTGAGACCAGCGCCGCGATCATAGAAGACACACATGACTTCGGTCTCCCTTTGCGGCCGTGCTCTAGCTTGGAATTTACCCGATGGGAACAGGGATTTCGCGCGTCTTGGTGCTCTCTTGATCGGGTTTATGGCCGCTCACGCCGGAGGATCTGCTGCGCCCGCCACAGCCAGAGCTTTGCGTGCGTGAACCAGCGCGGAGAGCACGAAAGCCGACGTCACCTCCGGGCCTCCGACCAGGATGCGGGTCGGCGTCTTCATTTTGTTCCACTCATAGGCCTTGTAGGGCGAGCGTGCGAACAGGCCCCTGCCCTCGCCGAAATTCGCGTCGAGGCAGGACAGCGCCGGCGCGAAGGCGGCGGGCTCGGCATCGAGCTTGGCGAGCGCCAGCAGCGCGAGGGCGGCATCGAACGGGTTGAGCGCGGCGGGCAGCATGACCTCTCGGACATAGTCGAGCACGCCTGCGCGCAGGCGCGCAAAAACCCCGTCGGGATCGACCGCGGCGCGGGTCGCCTGCGGCATCGCGTCGAAGGCGGCTGCGCAGCGCCCCGCATAGGCGCAATAGAGTTCCGGCAAATAGTAGATGTGTGTGCGCGGATCGGCGAAGGCGCCGCTGTCGATAAGCGCCCCCTGAAAACGGACGATGCGCCGCACTGTTTCGAGCCGCTTGGGATTTTCGGCGATCTGCCAGCGCGCGTGATTGCGGAACGCCACCTCCAGCACGTCGAGATTGAGCGTAGGATCGAGATCGTTGCCGAACGGGCGCTCACCGGCTTCGTTCTCGATCCAGGTCACGATGCCGCCGTCGTAGGCGATGTTGTCGTTGAGCGCGACCGTCGGTGGATTGTGGTTGTTGTCGTGACCGACCTGGTATTGCGCATAGAAGTCGAGCAGCGGCTGATCGAGCATCGCATCGCACGCGCCGAATTGCGTCGCCGCCGAGAGCGAGCAGGCGGTGGTGTCGCAATCGGGGACATAGCTGCCGAATCCGAGTTCACTCTTGATCCGCCAGAAGAACTTGCTCAGCCGTACGTGCGGCGGCTGCACCAGCGCCGTCACCACATCGAAGGGGGCGCCGTTCTCCGGCCCGCGCACCTGCTCGCGGCTCTGCTCCAGGCAGAACGCGATCAGCTCCTTGACGACACCGTTGGCGCGGGCGCTTTCGTCCGTCGCCGCCAGCCCGCTGCTGAGATAATCCATCAAGGCTTCCGCAAAAAAAGCGTCGTAGTAGGCCGAGCGGTGGCGGATCTGCACGGGCTCCCACAGCGGCTCGGCGATCCCGCGCCAGGGCGGATTGATGAGTGCGGCGAGCGCCGGATTGGCGAGGATGAAGACGCGGGCGAGATTGAACAGCAGCGTGGCATTGCGATAGCTGCGCGCGTTGAGGCCTGTCAGCGCGGTAAGCAGATCGCGCCCGCGCATATCCGGGTCTCCTGTCAGATTGAACGCTGCGTAGGCGGGAATGAAGCCGTTGCGGGAAAACGAGCGCAGCAGATCGGCCGCGCAGGCGCGAATGATGACATCGATGCGCGCCAGCGGCACCGCCGCGGACGCGCCGGTCGCGGCGGGCGGCGGCTGTGGGTGCACTTGCGGAAATTCGTCGATCAAGGCCGCGACCGGAGCCCCGATCGCCCGCCAATCCTGCGCGCCGGGGTCGGGCGCGTCACGCGCCGCTGTCAGCGCCTGCCGCAGCGCGCCGAGGCGCGCCGGATCGCGCAGCTGCGGCAAGCCGGCGCGCGCCAGCAGCGGCCGTAGCGCGGCGTTTCGCAATGCCGTGTGGTAGAACTTGCGCAGATGCGCGTTGCCGGTCCCCTCGGGCGGATCGTGCAACACCGGGTCGCAGACATCATAGAGCGTCGGCCCCGCGAGGCCGGTTGTGACGGCCGCAAGGCTCGCCTTGACGAAATAACCGGCTTGCATCCGCCACCGTCAGAGCCCGGCGATTGCCGCGCTCACATCCCCTCCGGCCCGCGCGCGATGGCCGCGATGCCGGTGCGCGCCACCTCGACCAGGCCGAGCGGCAGCATCAACTCGATGAACTGCTCGATCTTGTCGCTCTTGCCGGTGATCTCGAACACGAAGCTCTCGGTGGTAGCGTCGATCACGCGGGCCCTGAAGGCATCGGCCAGCCGCAGCGCCTCGACCCGGTGGTCGCCCTTGCCCTTGACCTTGACCATGGCCAGCTCGCGCTCGATCGAATGGCCGCTGAGCGTCATGTCCACCACGTGATGGACGGGAACCTGCCGGTCGAGCTGGTTCTTGATCTGCTCGATCACCATGGGAGTCCCTGTGGTGACCACGGTGATCAGCGACAGATGCGCGCGGTGCTCGGTCTCCGACACCGTCAGCGACTCGATATTGTAGCCGCGGCCGGAGAACAGGCCGATCACGCGCGCCAGCACACCCGGCTCGTTGTCGACCAGCACCGAGAGCGTATGGGTTTCCGGCTTCTGCGCCGTCGGCGCGGCCGGATAGTGGCTTGTCGTGGGAGCGTTCATCACACCATCACCTTGCCTTCCTCGGTGATCGCCTCCTCGATGTCCTCGGCGGCGCCGCTCAACAGCATCTCGTTGTGCGCGCGCCCCGACGGAATCATCGGGAAGCAGTTCTCCGCCGGATCGACCACGCAGTCGAACAGCACCGGCCGGTCGACCTCGATCATTTCCTTGATGGCGTGGTCGACGTCGCCCGGCTTCTCGCAGCGGATGCCGACCGCATGCATGGCATCCGCCAGCTTGACGAAGTCGGGCAGCGCCTCCGAATAGCTCTCGGCGTAGCGCCCGCCGTGCAGCAATTCCTGCCACTGCCGCACCATGCCCATGTAGCCGTTGTTGAGAATGAAGATCTTGACCGGCAGCCGGTACTGCACCGCCGTCGACAATTCCTGCATGGTCATCTGCACGCTCGCCTCGCCGGCGATGTCGATGACCAGCGATTCCGGATGCGCGAGCTGCACCCCGACCGACGCAGGCAAGCCGTAGCCCATGGTGCCGAGCCCGCCGCTCGTCATCCAGCGGTTCGGCTCGGTGAAACTGTAGAACTGCGCCGCCCACATCTGGTGCTGGCCGACTTCGGTGGTGATGTAGGTGTCGCGGTCCTTGGTCAGCTCATAGAGCCGCTGGATGGCGTATTGCGGCTTGATCACCTCGTTCGAACCCCGGTAGGCGAGCGACTTGCGCGCGCGCCATTTGTCGATCTGCTTCCACCAGTCGCCCAGCGCCTTCTTGTCGGTGTGGCGCGCTTCGGCGCGCCACAGCCGCACCATGTCTTCCAGCACGTGGGCGCAGTCGCCGACGATCGGCACGTCGACGTGGATGTTCTTGTTGATCGACGACGGGTCGATGTCGACGTGGATCTTCTTCGAGCCGGGCGAGAAGGCGTCGACGCGGCCGGTGATGCGGTCGTCGAAGCGCGCGCCGATGCAGACCATCACGTCGCAGTCGTGCATCGCCATGTTGGCTTCCAGCGTGCCGTGCATGCCGAGCATGCCCAGCCACTGCTTGTCGGTGCCGGGATAGGCGCCAAGCCCCATCAGCGTCGAGGTGATCGGGAAGCCGGTAAGCCTGACCAGTTCGCGCAACAGCTCGCACGCGGCCTTGCCGGAATTGACCACGCCGCCGCCGGTGTAGAACAGCGGCCGCTTGGCGTGCGCCATCAGTTCGACCGCCTGTTTGATCTTCTCGATGTCGCCCTTCACCTTCGGCTTGTAGCCAGTGTGCGGATTATCCTTCGGCTTGGAATAGATGCCGGTGGCGAACTGGATGTCCTTCGGGATATCGACCACCACCGGGCCGGGCCGGCCGCTCGCCGCGATATGGAACGCCTCGTGCAGAACGCGCGGCAGATCCTCGATGCGCTTGACCAGGTAATTGTACTTGGTGCACGGCCGGGTGATGCCGACAGTGTCGGCCTCCTGGAAGGCGTCGTTGCCGATCAGGTGGGTGGGCACCTGGCCGGTGATGCAGACGATCGGGATCGAGTCCATGAGCGCGTCGGTCAGGCCGGTCACCGCATTGGTGGCGCCGGGGCCGGAGGTCACCAGCACGCAACCGACCTTGCCGGTGGAGCGCGCATAGCCTTCGGCGGCGTGCACCGCACCCTGCTCGTGCCGCACCAGGATGTGCTGCACTTTCTTCTGCGCGAAGATGGCGTCGTAGATCGGCAGCACCGCGCCGCCCGGATAGCCGAACAAATGCTTCACGCCCTGATCGGCGAGCGCCTCGATCACCATTTCGGCGCCGGTCATTTCCCGTGTCATGGTCGTCGTCCTTGCTTACGCTTCACTCATTTACCCGTTTCGTCTTGCCGTTTGGTTCGCTTCCTTGGCCCGGCAATAAAAAAGGCCCGTGAAGGGCCATGTCCGGACGCTTCCCTAGGCTGCCCTGATCAGGGCTGCGTAGGCCGCGTCCGAACCTGTACTATAGTAATAATATTGCGCAACATTGTGTCTACCCGAACTTTCGTTGCGCGGTTTATAGGGCCGGCCCGGACCGGGGTCAAGCGCTTTTCGCGCGCGCAGACTTCATATTAGAGGCCCGCGAGCTGGTTTTCGAGCACATTTTCGGCCTCCTCCGCCGGCGCCCAGGGCCAGTCCTTCATCTGGTTGCGAAACCAGGTGAGCTGGCGCTTGGCGTAGCGGCGGGTATCCATCACCGCGCCGCCGGTCGCCGCCGCCAGGGTGATCTCCCCGTTGAGATGGCGGATCAGCCAGGGCACGCCATGGGCCTTCATCGCCGGCAATGCGGGATCGAGCTTGCGCGCCGCCAGCCGCCTCACCTCCTCAAACGCGCCGGCCTGCAGCATGTCGGCAAAGCGCGTCTCGATGCGCCGCACCAGCTCGGCGCGCTCGCAGGTGATGAACACCTTGGCCGCGCGCGTTGCATCGATCAGCGGCGGCATTCCCTCGCGGTGCCAGTCCGACAGCGAACGCCCGGTCGCCAGCATCACCTCGAGCGCGCGCGAGATGCGCGAACGGTCGTTCGGCATCAGCCGCTGGCCGGTCGAGGGATCGATGCGCGCCAGTTCGGCATGCAGCGCCGCTACGCCTTCGCTTTGCAGACGCGCGCGCACATCCTCGCGGATCTCCGGGGGAATCGGCGGCACGGCGGCGAGGCCCGTGGTCAGCGCCTTGAAATAGAGCCCGGTGCCGCCGACCAGAATAGCGACGCGGCGCGCGTCCGCGAGCTCGCCGAGCACGGCGCCGACGTCGCGGCACCAGCGCCCGACCGAATAGTTCTCCGCGGCATCCACATGGCCGTAGAGCCGGTGCGGCGCGCGCGCTTCGTCCTGCGCTGTCGGCCGCGCGGTGAGGACGCGCAGGTCGCGATAGACCTGCATGGAATCGGCGTTGACGATCGTGCCGTTCAGCTTCTCGGCGAGCGCCAGCGCCAGCGCCGACTTGCCGCTGGCGGTCGGCCCGGCGATCAGGATGGCTGCGGATTTGATCACGTCTCTGGCGTAGACCAGCAGGCTTCGTGAAATCAACCGCGCCGGGCGGCGCGCGAACTTAGCGCTGCGCGCCTTGCAGTTCCTGCTGCACCTGATGGAAGGTCGGCAGCCGAGGATCCGGCTTCATCGGCTGGTAATTGATCGTGACCGGCAAATGCTGCTTGGCCGAGGCGCGAATGACCGCGACCATGTGGGCGTCGATCGCCGTGCCGTACAGCCTGGTGCGCGACAAGGTGAGCGTGCCGAGATCGGGGCTGTCATTTTTCGGCGTGAACGTCGCCCACTTGCGCGCCTCGGCCTCGTTAGCCGTGACGCCGGCCCCAGTGCGATAGGCCAACGCCAGGTTCATGGCGGCGACCGGATTGCCGGCGCGCGCGGCGGCGAGATGCAGCTGGAACGCCATTTCGAGATCGCGGTCACCCAACAGGCCGTGCAGATAGATCTCGGCGAGGTTGTTCGCCGCCGGCGCAAAACCGAGTTCGGCGGCCTTGCGGTACAAATCGGCGGCGCGCTGGTAATCGGGATCGAGCAGCTGCGCGGCCGGATTGCCGAAATCCACCGGCCCGTCATTTTGGTAGCTCGCATGAATGTCGCGCACACCTTCAGCAAGGCGCCGCGCGCCGGATTCCTCGTAGACCCAAGCCAGATGGAACATGCCGGCGACATTGCCGCCATTGGCGGCGCGCGCATACCAGTCCGCCGCCCGCGCCAGATTGCCTTTGCGCGACCAGACGTGCCCCATGGCCACCATGCGCCGCTGGCAGTTCTCGCTCGGCGCGGTCATCGAGCAGGTCAGCGCGATGAGTTGTTCGGTAATCTGCGGAAAGACCAAAATTGCGCCAAGGCCGGCGACGATCAGGCCGATGACGGCGGCAAATCCGATGAGAATCCGGCGCATGACGGTGCATCCTCGTGAGCCTTTGTGCTAACAGCCCTCGGCTAACTCATCGTGAATCCAATGGCGAAAAACCGAGACAACATGCGAGGCACAGCGCCGGCTTGCCGCTGGCGGTCGGCCCTGCAATAAGCACCGCCTTGGCCGGATCACTTGTCATCCTGCCGCCTTGGTTGCGATCCTGACAGCCGCACGCGCACCCCCCGTGTCACGGAGAATAAATTGCCGCTCATTAAGCCTTTCCGCGCCCTGCGTCCCGTGCCAGAGCGCGCCGCTGAAGTCCTGGCGCCGCCCTACGACGTGCTCTCCAGCGCGGAAGCGCGCGAGCGCGCCAAGGGCAAACCGTGGAGCTTTCTGCATATCTCCAAGCCCGAGATCGATCTCGATCCGGCGATCAGCCCCTACGACAAGGCGGTCTATGCCAAGGCGGCCGACAACCTCAAGCGCATGGTCGACGGCGGCGTGCTGATGCGCGATGCGCAACCTTGCTATTATGTCTACCGGCTGACCTGGCGCGACCGCACGCAGACGGGTCTCGCCTGCGTCGCCTCGCTCGCCGATTACGCCAGCAACCGCATCCGCAAGCACGAGCTCACAACGCCAGTGAAGGAAGACGATCGCGTGCGCCAGATCGAGGCGATCAACGCGCAGACCGGGCCGGTGATGATCGGCTATCCGGACACGCCGGACATCGGTGCGCTGCTGGCCAAGGCGGCGGCGGGCAAGCCGGTCGTGGATGTCACCGCCGACGACGGCGTACGCCATCAGCTCTGGGTGGTGGCCGACGCCGACGCTATCGACAAGCTGACCAAGGCCTTCGATGCCCTGCCGGCGGTCTACATCGCCGACGGCCATCACCGCTCGGCGGCGGCGGCGCGCGTGGCGGCCGCGCGAAAAGGCGACGGCTGGCACCAATATTTCCTGTCGGTGATGTTCCCCGAGAGCGAAATGACCATCCTCGACTACAACCGCGTGGTGAAGGATCTGAACGGCCGTGAGCCTGAGCGGTTTCTCGCCGAGCTCGCCAAGAATTTCACGGTTGCCCCGTCCGCCAAGCCGGTGCGCCCGGCGTCGTCGCACGACTACGGCATGTATCTGGCCGGCCACTGGTACCGGCTGACGCTGCGCCCCGATCTCGTTCCGGACGATCCGATCGGGCGGCTGCCGATCACCCTGCTGACCCGCAACGTGATCGAGCCGCTGCTCGGCATCAAGGACCCGCGCACCGACAAGCGCATCGATTTCGTCGGCGGCGCGCGCGGACTGGAGGGGTTGGAGAAGCGCGTCAATTCGGGCGAGATGGCGGTCGCCTTCGCGCTTTACCCGACGCAGATGCACGACCTGATGGCGGTGGCCGATGCCGGCTCCATCATGCCGCCGAAATCCACTTGGTTCGAGCCCAAGCTCGCCGACGGCATGGTCAATCACGTGCTGGATTAAAAAACGGCCGGCGCGAAGGCCGGCCGCACCATCGCGTCAGCGCAAATTTATTGCAAACTCAGCGCCACGAAGCTCGGGTCGCCGTCGGGGGTGACCACCAGCAGCACCGCGGCCTTCTTGCCGGCCTTCTTGAGCGTGTCGAGCCGCTTCTGCAGATCGGCCGCGCTCGAAACTGGCTGCTGCTGCACCTCGGCGATCACCATGCCGGGCGCCAGATGCTTGTCGGCCGCCGGCGAATTGGGATCGACTTCGGTAATCAGCACGCCCTTCACCTTGTCCTTGATCTTGTGCTGCTTGCGCAGGCTCTCGTTGAGGTCGGCCAAGCCGAGGCCGAGCGCTTTCTTCACCACCGGCTTTTCCTCAGGCGTATCCTTCTTCGGTTCCAGCGAGGCTTCTTTCTTCTCGGTCTCCGCCAGCCGGCCGAGCTTGACGTGCTTCACCACCTCCTTGCCCTTGCGGATGATGGTCACCATGACGTCCTTGCCGACGGTCGTGTCGGCGACGATGCGCGGCAGGTCGCGCATCTCCTTGACGTCCTTGCCGTCGAACTTGACGATGACGTCGCCCGGCTCGATGCCGGCCGGCTTGGCCGGCCCCTTGTCGTCGATGCCGGCGACCAGCGCGCCGCGCGCAGGCTTGACGTTGAGGCTGTCGGCGATCTCGTCGGTCACCTGCTGGATGCGCACGCCGAGCCAGCCGCGCCGCACTTCCTTGAACTCACGCAGTTGATCAATCACCGGCATCACGGTCTTTGAGGGCACCGCGAAACCGATGCCGATCGAGCCGCCCGAAGGCGAGATGATCGCGGTGTTGACGCCGACCACCTCGCCGTTGAGGTTGAACAGCGGCCCGCCCGAATTGCCGCGATTGATGGCGGCGTCGGTCTGGATGTAGTTGTCGTAAGGGCCGGACTGGATGTCGCGGTTGCGCGCCGAGACGATGCCGGCGGTCACCGTGCCGCCCAAGCTGAACGGATTGCCGATCGCGATCACCCACTCGCCCAGCCGCAGCGTGTCCGAGTCTCCGAACTTGACCGCCTTCAGCGGCTTTGTCGGGTTGACCTTGAGCAGCGCCAGATCGGTCTTGGTATCGCGGCCAATGACCTCGGCCTTCAGGACGGTGTGGTCGTTGAGGATGACGTTGACCTCGTCGGCGCCGGCGATGACATGGTTGTTGGTCACCACCAGCCCGGCCGGATCGATAATAAAGCCGGAGCCGAGCGAGTTGACGCGACGTGGAGTCGGCTTGGCGCCGTTCTTGCCTTGCCGGTTTTTGAAGAACTCCTCGAAGAATTCCTCGAACGGGGAGCCCGGCGGCAACTGCGGCATGACGTTGCTGCTCATATCCACCGTCTGCTTGGTGGAGATGTTGACGACGGCGTCGATCACCTGTTCGGCGACGTCGGAGATCGCCTCCGGTCCCCCGCGCGCCGCGGCGGGAACGGTCAGCGTCGGCCAAACGATTGCGGCAGCTAATAAAATCACCGCCGCCGGGCGGCGGACAGGTGTCGTCATGCGGTCAAAGAGTGCGCCCATGGGCGTCAGGTCTCCTGAAAAAGGTGGTCATGAAAGTGGCCCTGTCTTCAAGGCGATTCAAGGGCAATGCCGGTCAACCTTATGAGAAGCCGATTCGCCCGCAAAAGCGACCGCTTTGGCGGCGGGCCGGTGTTGCGCTAAGCGCGCGCCAGCCAGACCAGCAACAGGCCGATCAGGGCGGAGCCGAGCCCGATCGCGCGCAAGGTCGGCTCCGGCGTTTCCATGACGCTCATCATCGCCCGCTTGGCCTGCGCCGGCAGCGCCGCGAACACCAGCCCCTCGATCACAAAGACCAGTCCGAGCGCGGCGAGGAAGTCCGACATGCCGGCGGCGCTTGCCCGCTAGCGGGCCGAGGCCGATGGCGCGCCCGCCGCCGGAGGCGCGGCCGGAGGCGGCAGCGACGGCTTGCCCACATTGCCTCTGCCGTTCGGGTTGTTGAAGAAGCGGAAGAAGCTGGTGTCGGGCTTGAGCAGCAGCCTTGTGTCGGCCGGCTTGAGACCGGTTTCGTAGGCCTGCATCGACCGGTAGAACGAGAAGAAGTCCGGATCCTGGCCGAAGGCCTTGGCGAAGATCTCGTTGCGGGTGGCGTCGCCCTCTCCGCGGATCTGCTGGCCTTTCGAGCTGGCATCGGCGATCAGCACGGTCACCTGGCGGTCGGCACGCGAGCGTATTTCCTGAGCGCGCTGGGCGCCCTGGGCGCGGTACTCGGCCGCCTCGCGCTGGCGTTCGGTCTGCATGCGCTTGTAGACCGCCTGGCTGTTCTGGTCCGGCAGGTCGGCGCGCCTGATACGCGCGTCCACCACCTGGATGCCGTAATTGGCCGCCTCACTATCGATCAGGCCGCGGATGCGCGCCATCAGCTCGGCGCGCTGGTCGCGCACGACCTGGATGAAGGTCGCTTCGCCGAGCACGCGCCGCAGCGCCGAGATGAGCAGAATGGCAAGCTGCGAATTGGCGCCGCGGATCGAACCGAGCGTCTGATAGAAGCGCAGCGGATCGGTGATTTTGTAGCGCGCGAAAGCATCGACCACCAACCGCTTTTGATCGGAGGCGATCACTTCCTGCGCCGGCGCCTCCAGATCGAGGATGCGCTTGTCGATATAGACGACGGTGTCGATGAACGGCGCCTTGACGTGCAGGCCGGGCTCGGTGACCGGCGCCTGCGGCTTGCCGAGACGGAGCACCAGCGCCTGCTGCGTCGGATAGACGGTGAACAGCGATGAATACGCGACGATCAACGCAGCGATGATGAGGACGACGATGACGCCGCCGATGACATTCAATCTCATCACTGGCCTCCAGACGTGGATGGGGCGGCCGTGTTCGCCGGTTTCGACAGTTCATTGAGCGGCAGGTAGGGCAACACGCCCTGCGTGCCGTCCTTGGAGTCGACGATGATCTTGCTGGTGTGGCCGAGCACACGCTCCATGGTCTCAAGATACATGCGCTCGCGGGTGACGTCGGGCGCCTTCTTGTACTGCTCGTAGATCTTGAGGAAGCGCGCAGTCCGGCCGGTGGCCTCGGCCACTGTCTGCGAGCGATAGGCTTCCGCGGCCTGGGTGATCTTGGCCACGTTGCCGCGGGCCTGCGGGATCACCCGGTTGGCATAGGTCTGCGCCTCGTTGACCGAGCGATCGAGGTCGATGCGCGCGGCCTGTACGTCACGGAAGGCGTCGATCACCTGCTTGGGCGGATCGACCTTCTGCAGCTGTACTTGGGTGATGTCGATGCCGGCGCCGTAATGATCGAGCGTCTTCTGCATCAGGTCGTGCACCGCGGTTTCGGTCACCTGCCGCGCGCCGGTCAGGATCGGCTGAATATCCGAGCGGCCGATCACCTCGCGCATGGCGCTTTCCGCCACCGCCTTCACGGTGCCTTGCGGGTTCTGAATATTGAACAGGTAATCGCCGACGCCGGTCGGCTTCACCTTCCAGAACACGGAGAAATCGACGTCGACGATATTCTCGTCGCCGGTCAGCATCAGGCTTTCTTCCGGCACCTCGCGCGCGCCGCCGCCGCCACGGCCGGCGCTGATCTCGCGCATGCCGATGTCGATCTTGTTGACGCGCAGCGCCTTGGGCGTCAGCACGGTCTCGACCGGATAAGGCAGGTGGTAATTCAATCCGGGTTGCACCTCGCGCACTTCCTTGCCGAAGCGCAGCACCACGCCGAGTTCGTCCGGCTCGACGCGGAAGAAGCCGGAAACGCACCACAGCGCGATCGCCGCCACCGCCAAAAGCGCGAAGCCCTTGCCGCCCATGCTGCCGCCCGGCAGCACGCGCCGCAGCCTGTCCTGGCCGCGGCGGAGCATTTCCTCCAGATCCGGCGGCTTGGGTCCCGACGATTGCGGTCCGGAGCCCCAAGGGCCCTTGCCGCCCGAGCCCCAAGGACCGCCGCCACCGCCGCCCTGATTGGTCCATGGCATTGAATTGATCTCCCGGCGCCGGGGCTGATCGAGCCGGCCGCCTGTTTCGCATGGGGTTATAAGCGAGGCGACCCCTCGTTACAACGCGCTCTCATGCCGCGCCTTCCGCGCATTTGCGCGTGATGTGCGCATCAATGTGGCCATGCGGAGGCAACATTGCCAGATGCGGTGCCGCCGCAGCACACGCTTGACCTCAGCGGACGCGTTCGTAGGTCAAAATCGTGAAATCGGCGTCGTCATCCGGGCCGCGCGGGCGCGGCTCGCGCCTGACCTCGCACCACTGTTGCGGGTCGATCGGGGGAAACAGCGTGTCGCCCTCGGGCCGGGCATGCACGCGTGTGATCTCGAGCCGGTCGGCATCGTCGATTGTGGCGGCGAACACGTCGCTGCCGCCGATCACCATGATCTCGTCGACGCCGCGGCGATCGGCATCTTTGCGCGCATAGTCGAGGGCGGCATGCAGGCTGGTGGCCAGCACCGCGCCCGGCGCGACCAGGCCGAGATCGCTGGTGAGCACGATGTTGGTGCGGTCCTTCAGCGGCTTGCCGATCGATTCATAGGTCCTGCGCCCCATGATCACCGGCCTGTTGAGCGTCAGTCGTTTGAAGTGCTGCAAATCGGATTTCAACCGCCACGGCAGCGCGCCTTCGCGGCCGATGACGTCGTTTTCGCCGATCGCCGCAACCAGCACGAGTTTCTTGCCGGCTTTCATGACGCCGCCCCCTGCCGCGCAAAAGTCTCAAGCGCATTCCCGCTCATGCGGCAAATACGCCATTCGTTCATCATCTGCGCACCGATCGATTTGTAGAACGCGATCGACGGCGCGTTCCAGTCGAGCACCGCCCATTCGCAGCGCGCGTAGCCTTGTTCAACGCAGCGCTGCGCCAACCGCGCCATCAGCGCCTTGCCGATGCCGCGCCCGCGGTAGGCGGCCCTCACGAAAATATCCTCGATGTAGATTCCGTGGCGGCCGCGAAATGTCGAAAAATTGAGGAACCAGACTGAAAAGCCGGCTGGCTCACCAGCCCATTCCGCAATGTCGCAGTAAAGCCGCGGCGCATCGCCAAACAATGCGGCGGCGATTTGCGCCTCGCTCGCATCGACGTCCGCGCTGAGCTTTTCGTAATCGGCGAGCTCCCGCACCAGCGCGAAGATCAGCGCGCTATCCGCCGGCTGCGCCGCACGGATCAAGAGGCTCACACCGCGACCTCCGCCTTGATGTGCGGATGCGGATCGTAGTTCTCGACCTTGAAATCCTCGTAGCGGAATCCGAGGATATCCTTCACATCCGGATTGAGCCGCATCGCCGGCAGCGCGCGGGGGCTGCGAGACAATTGCAGGTTCGCCTGCTCCAGATGGTTGAGATAAAGATGTGCGTCGCCGAAGGTGTGGACGAATTCGCCGGCTTTCAGCCCGGTCACCTGCGCCACCATCAGCGTCAGCAGCGCGTAGGACGCGATGTTGAACGGCACGCCGAGGAACACATCGGCCGAGCGCTGGTAGAGCTGGCACGACAGCCGCCCGTCGGCGACATAGAACTGAAACAGACAATGGCACGGCGGCAGCGCCATCTTGTCGACGTCGGCCGGATTCCAGGCTGTGACGATCAGCCGGCGCGAATCCGGATTGCGGCGGATCAGTTCGATCACGTGACTGATCTGGTCGATTGCTGAGCCGTCCTTGGCCGGCCACGAGCGCCATTGGTGGCCGTAAACGGGCCCGAGCTCGCCGCGTTCGTCGGCCCATTCGTCCCAGATGTGGACACCATGTTCGTTGAGATATTTGATGTTGGTGTCGCCGGCCAGGAACCAGAGCAGTTCGTAGACGATCGATTTCAGGTGCAGTTTCTTGGTGGTGAGCAGCGGGAAGCCGTCGGCGAGGTCGAAACGCATCTGATGGCCGAACACCGACAGCGTTCCTGTGCCGGTGCGGTCGCGCTTTTCCACGCCGTCGGCGAGGATGTGTTCCATCAGGTCGAGGTATTGGCGCATCGTGGTCCCGCTCAGTGGTGAGTTGGAAGATGGGCAAGTTTAGCGGCGGCGGCAACTGCGCGGCAGGCGCTTATCAACGCCCGAAATCGCTGGCCCGTCGCGGGGGCACCCAAAAACCTCCGGAAAGCCGCGATTGGCGTGGGCTCCCCAACCGCCGCGGAGAACCTGCTAGCATTGCCCGGCCCGCAGGGGGGAAATGCCATGGCCATCGCCTTCGATCATATCTTGCTCGCCCGCATCCTGTTTTCGCTGGCGACAGCCGGCTACGCCTTCGCCACCGTCGTGGCCGACTTCAACAAAACCCACGCCAGCAATCCGCAATGGACGCCGCATGCCCGCTTCCACGTGGTCTGGCAAATCTTGAGCTATGTCGGCTTCGGCGTCCTGGCGCTGGCGCTGATCTGGGCGCCGGGCCCCTACCCGGTCGAACGGCTTTATTTTGTCGCCGTCATGGCGGCGATCGTCTACCTGGCATTTTTCGCGGCGCTGCTCGCCATGCCGCTCTATGGCGGCGCAGCCTATGACCAGAACGGCTATCAGCCGTTCAAAGCCCCGGTTCCGGTGATCGCCGAGCGATGGGACGTCAACATCACCGCCTTCTCGATCCAGGTGGTGATCCTGGCCGCGGGCACATTGGCGACCGGACTTTAAGCGCATTTATTTCGATTTTTCGCCGGCGGGCCGAAACATTACGACCGCCCGCTAAGCTACTCACCAATGAAGACCCTCGTTCCAATCGAGCGAGGGTTTTCTCATGATGGCGGCAGTGTCGGCAATGGCGGCACGTGCGGGCGAAAGTTCCTTCGGCCAATGGTGCGGCAAGGTACGCGACGTGATCGACTGCGCCATCCCGATCACGCTCACCATCGCGCTGGCCGTCAGCGCGGCGTCGATCATTTTCGGCCTCGTCGACTGATCGGGCCGTCGCGCCGGCAGCGTCCGCCGCGGCGGCACGCGGCACAGTGCGACGCGATTTATTCAAAATTTATGCAGCCGGCGCGAAACTTTGCACCGTTTTCGCGCCGCCGCGCTTAAATGAGACCTCGCTCCGCGAAACAGCGCGGAATGAGGATTGATCGTCATGCTCTATTTTGTTTCCGGCCTGGTCGTCACCGGCAGCGGCGCCGCGGGCCTTTGGTACTGCTTGCCCCACAACGGCCAGGTTCGCCCGCTCATCGTCATGCCGGTGCTCGAATGGTTGCTTCCGGTCGCAATCGTGTTCGCGCTCACGCTCGGCTTCGCCATGATGGTGTCCGGCGTGCTGGCCTGACCGGCCATCCGCCGACGCGCGCTGCGCCCACGCAACCTTCCTGACCCGCTTTCTGCGACCGCGGTCAGCGAAAGCTAACCATTATCCCGACTATCGCTGTGGAAGCCGCGGCTTGCCGTGATCATCACGCAATCTCGCCGCTTAATGGACCGCGCTCATTCGCGTGAAAGCTCAAATGCGATCGCGCCGCTGAAATCGGACGAAACAGCGGTGACGGCAATCGCGCAATTGCTTCCATTCAGCTTTCTCGCTCCGTCGACCGCCGCAATGAGGGGAGAGAACACAATGCAAAGCGCGCTCATGGTGGGCCTTGCCGTCAGCATAGTGCTCGGGATGTGGGTAATCTGGAAACTGACCCCGTGACCGCGCCGCGCAGACGCGCCGGATGACCGCGAGCGGCGTTATGTGGGTTTATTCCGAAGTCCGTTCGCGCGGCGGTGCCGCCGCTTTCGGCGGCTGACCGACGACGATGGCGCTGCCGCATTGCGGACAATGCCAGCCGGCGTCGGTGCGGACCATTGTCATCCGGCAGACCGGGCAAGAGCGCACGGTTAATGGTGATGCTTCGCGCATGGTGCCTCAGTGCGCTGAAGCGCGCGCCGGAACAATTCAGGAATCGTCCTATCCGTAATGTCCCGGAGGCCCCCGCTACCGCCGCAACGCGGCCATAACGGGCATTGCCGCGGCGAATGAGCCCGCCGCCCGAGCGGCTACACCAATCCGGCAAAGCCGATCACGGCCGCCACCAGGAAAACCCACAGCGGATTGACCCGCGTCGCGAAGGAGACCGCCGCGGTCGTGGCGGTGATCAGGAAGGCATAGAAATTGTGATCGGTCGTGCGCGCCAGCACGAAGGCGCTCGCCCCGATCAGCCCGATCGACACCGGCACCAGCCCGGCCTGCAAGGCGATGCGCCAGCGCGCATCCTTGAAGCGGTCCCAGGTGCGCGCCATCAGGTAGGCCAGCACGCACGTCGGCCCGCACATCGCCCCGATAGCGACGCCGGCGCCCGCCAGCCCCGCCACGTGGTAGCCAATCAGCGCGACGATGATGACGTTCGGCCCCGGTGACAATTGCGCGATGGCAAACATGTCGGAGAACTGGCTGTTGTTCATCCAGCCCATCGTGTCGACGACAACGCGGTGGATCTCCGGGATCGCCGCATTGGCGCCGCCGACCGAGAACAGCGACAGCACCGCGAACAGGCTGAACAGCGACCACAGCGGGTTTTCGTTCATCGCGTCACACCCGCCACCAGGCGAGCGTCACGCTGACCGGCGCCAGCCCGAGGAACACATAGGGCAGCGGCCAGTGCATGATGGCGACGCCGATGAAGGCGAGGATTGCCACCACCGGCGCCGAATTCCATCGCTTGGTGATGAACAGCGGCTTCGCCATCTTGACGACCAATGCGACCATGAGGCCGGAAGCGGCGGCGGCGATACCGGCAAGGATGTGCCCGAGAATGGCCATGTTGCCGTAGCGCTCGTAGAGGAAGGCCAGCCCGGTCACGACCACCAGCGGCGGCCCAATCACTCCGGTAACGGCGAGCGCGGCACCGGCGGCACCGCCGAAGCGGGTGCCGAACACCACCGAGAAGTTCACGGTGTTCGGTCCGGGCAAAAACTGCGACAGCGCGAAAGTCTCGTTGAACTCCTCCGGGGTCATCCAGCGTCGGCGCTCGACGATCATAATGCGCGCCCAGGCCAGCGCGCCGCCGAAGCCGGACAACGAGATGCCGATGAAGGCGCGGAACAGCTCGCCGAGCGGCGGATGATACGGATGCGGGTCTTGCGCGGTGAGATTGGGCGCTGGTTCGGGGGATTCGGACATGGCGGCGTGTTTATCCCGCGCCGCGCCGCGCGGCTAGCCGGGTGAACGCGCGCTACCGATGCGGCGGCGGCATGGCGGCTAGACGCCTCAAATCGTCAGCGCGATCCAGATCGCCAAGCCGAACACCACAACCGACGCCGCCGCCATGACGGCGATCCGGGCCGGCGACGGTGGCGGTCCGTGACCGACGCCGTGGTCGTGGCGCGTCGTCGCCGCCGGCGCTTTCTGCATGGACACGCCTGGACGCACGGTCATCATGCCATGCTTGAGGCCCTTGGCGACCAGCCACCAGTTCATTGGGTAAGCAATGATGAACCCGACCAGCAGCGCCATGCTCATGACGAACCAGAATTCCGGCGTCAGAGGGCTCAACCGGTGTCCAATGAGCATCCGCCCGAGCGCGGCGGTCGGCACCATCCCGGTCATCAGCAGGTTCATCGAAAGGAATTCGGGAATGAAGGTGTTAACAAGCGAACGCCGATAGGACCCGCCGGCCATTTCGCGCATGAATAGCGCCTGGAAGATCGTCCAGCCGAAGCCAAAGCCGAGCACGTATTCGAGCGCAATGTCGGCGAGATGCGGCAACATGAGGATCGACCCGAGCGCGGCTCCGGCCAGAATACCGATGCCATCGCCGGCCACGCAATGCATGGTCGAGCCGAGCACTTGGCGTCAGCGCGCGGCGACATATTGTTCATGCAGTCCCGGCAGCGGCTCGCGGCAGCCGAGCACGTAGAGGAAAGCACCGATCGGCCCGGTATAGGCCGTCAGCAGAATAAAGCCCCATTTCAGTACCGGCGATTCGGGCGTGGTGCGGATATCGACGGCGACGAACACGACGGAGGCCGCCGTGAGCAGGAACCACAGAAGCATCACGCCGTCGAGCACCGGCCGTCTCCGTTCGAAGATTCCAATCGCGTTCGCGGCAGCAGCCGCAAGTTTGCGCTATTGGCCGGTGAGTTTCCAGGTAAATGCGCGTTCGGGCACCGACCCCACTTGCCGAATCTTGAGCGTAATGGAATCGGGCCGCGGATTCATCGGTTTGAACAAGAGCACGCCCTTGCGGTGATGGCCGCCGGGCGGGTCGCCTTGCCAAGCGACCGGTTTCTCCTCGTGCCCTTTGCCGTCGCTCAGCACTGAAACCGCGGCAATGTCCTGGGTGATCGGCGTGACATGGGTGTTGAACTGCACTGCAAATTGCCAATTGCCGGAGTCCGGAAGACTGACAGGCGTCACCGAGACCATTACCTGGCCTTGGTTGTTCTGCCGGCTGGGCAGCGGCTTCGTTTGCGCCCATGCCGGAGGCCCCGGAACGAGGCAGAGCGCCGCGAGAACGAGCCCTGAAAACAAGAATGTCCGTTTGCGCATGGCTTACATCGCCCGTGTGAAAGATACGACTCTGCTGCCGATATAGGCGATCCCGGCCAGATTGGCCGCGATGCCGAACCAGAACAGTTCCGATTGGTATTGCCCGATAAAGCTCACCAATCCCGTAGCACCCAAAGCCGGCAGCAGATTGACCAGATAGTGGGTGCAACAGGAGATCATGGCGGCGCCGGATGTCGTTCCAGTCGCGGCAACCACGCGGCCCGACGCCGCGGCATGCGCG
Organism: uncultured Alphaproteobacteria bacterium; assembly: GCA_963773115.1. Taxonomy (GTDB): domain Bacteria; phylum Pseudomonadota; class Alphaproteobacteria; order Rhizobiales; family Xanthobacteraceae; genus Pseudolabrys. The sequence continues at coordinate 593,634 of CAVYZZ010000004.1, forward strand.
GCGCGATGCAGGTACATGAAAAGGCCGACCTGGATGCCGAAACCGATTGCCAGCGCGATGACGAATGGCCAGTACGTGTTGAACTGATCGAGCGTGAACTCCCAACCGGATACCAATGTCAGTATGCCGAAATAGAGACTCAACATGAAAACGGCAGCGAGCAATCCACTGCTCGCTGCCGCAGGCAATGCACTCGGATTGAAAGCATGACGACCGCCCGACATCGGATGGTCGCGCCCGCTCGCAAGATGTGAATCGAAGGGCATTTTGCTTCGCGCTCCTCAGCGCTTTTCGACATTTATCAACCGCCAATGTCCTTCTTTTTCTGTAAATATTCGTCGCGATTGATCTCGCCGTGAGCGTAGCGCTCCTCGAGCACATCTAGCCCGGAGGAACGACGCGGCGGGCTGTGCATGTTGGGCGACGCCATTGAGCGCACAAGCCAGACGACCAGCGCGACGATGGCGATCAGGATGATGATCCAGACGATCATGCCGAACCCTCCATATCCACCGTAGCCGCCCATCATTCCCCATTGCGGTCCGTATCCGTATCCCATGGTCATTGCTCCGGTTGCACAAAGCCGTTGTGACGGTTGAAGTCGAGGCGCTGCACCAGCGCGTTCTTGTCCTTGGTGACGATGTCCGCCACGATCGTATCGGCGTCCTTTTCCTTGACGTCGCCGACCTTCAGATTCGGATTGCGGATCATCTGCTTGAGATATTGCTTAACCTGATCGGTGCTCAGATTCAGGTTACCCTGGTAGCCTTGGTTGCCGTAGCCACCCATCATGCCGGGCCCATAGCCGCCGCCGTAGCCGCGCATCATGTAGCCGGGGCCGTAGCCACCGCCGTAACCCATGCCAGGACCCATCGTGTAGCCCGGGCCATAGCCGCCCATCATGCCGGGGCCGTAGCCGCCGCCGTAACCGGGACCCATCATGTAGCCGGGGCCGTAACCGCCGCCATAGCCACCCATCATCTGGGCGTATGCGGTCGCATTGACGCCGAGAGCCGCCGCAGCGGCCATCGCTGCGAAGGCGAGCAAAAGAATCTTGCGCATTGTGGTTCTCCTTAAGAATCGCGTTGTCGTCGTTGACCGAACGCGATGAAGCCATCGTCGTAGTCGAATTCGCATCGGCGCGGGTCCGCCGCACAGATGCGCAGGCGAACGCCGTGATCCGCATCGCACGGGCGATGCGGTCGCGTTCAGACGATGGTCTTGGGGATGTCGGGGTCGAGGGCTACGAGATTGCCGACGAGATCCTGTTGTAGCGTGCGAAAGGTAACGGCCGCATAGGAAAACGACATCGAGACTGCGAGAATGTCGGGCGCCAAATTGGCGACGTTGCATATCCCGCAACACTTGAGATGGTGGTGGGCGTAACCATGGGCTTGGCCATGATCCGTCGCGGCGGCAACGATCACATCGGAATGCGTATCGTGAGCAGCGGAAACCGTTGCATCATGATGGTCGTGAGCAACCAACGCCGGCGCCGCCGGGGAATCGATCCAGGCATGCACGGCCACCCCGTTGAAAACGAAGGTGAGCGCGATCAGCCATATGCTCATACGATACATATATTATTTCTAGCATACTTTTGGGACCCTGCCCAGAGGGCATCTCGCTCAACTCCGCAAGAGGGTCGCATGACTTGCGGAATCGCGCCGAGATCAAGTCAGGGGCCTGTCACTTCCGGCACTACATGTTGCCACGGCCAGAGTCGGCTACTTTCCAACATAGCTGCCCTATTTTGACTTTTGAATCTTGGTCACAACGAACTGGCCGTTTACGTTCTCGGCATCGAATTTGACTTTGTCGCCAGCTTTCACGGCCGACAGCAGGGCGGGAATCTTGACGGCGTAGACCATCGTCATGCCCTCGTCCATGTCGAATTTCTTCATCGGACCGTGCTTGATGGTGATCTTTCCGGCGGAAGTATCGACCTTGGTCACCCGACCGTCGGTCAAAGCCTGTGCCAAAGCCGCGGGCGCCAGCACAAGGCTCAGCGCAATCGTTATTGCCGAAATTGTCTTTCTCATTTCACTCTCCATTGCATGTGTAGTTGAGTGCATACGTCGATTATCACTTCACGGTCACGATGCCGTGCATACCGACTTCATAGTGGCCAGGAATCAAGCAGGCATATTCGAAGCTGCCACGCTTCGTGAATTTCCACACGAGCTCACCGGTGGTAAACGGTGTGAGCCGTTTGGCATTGGGATCCTCGTGCTCCATCTTCGGATATTTCTTCATGATATCTCCGTGTTTGCGATTCTCCTCCACCGTTGCCAGTACGAATTCGTGGCTTTCGGTTCCGTCATTTTCCAGAACGAAGCGGACGACTTCGTTCTTGCGGACGCTGATATGTGCAGGCTCGAACAGCATCTTCTTGCCGTGTTCACGCATGATCACTCTGACGGTTCGCGCCGATTTTTTTGGATTACCCGGCGCGCCCGCTGAAAAATGGGCGTCATGCGCAGCGGCGGGTCGAGACGTAACGTTCATAACGATGAATGATGCGGAGCCCACCAACGCAGCGGCAAATGCGACAATCGGGACTGTTTTCATTCTGAATTGCTCCTTGTCAGCGTTGTCGGTGTATAAGCGGTCGTGTTCTTGACGCCGTGACTTCAAAGCCATCCGGCTCCGAGCCCGCGTCGCCGCGTCTGCTCGGCGCTACGGGCGCCGATCCGTTGAATTCGTAAGCGACGGTGCCCGCCGGATTTTTGTACCAACCCGGGTCCTTGTAATCGTCGCGCGCGAGGCCCTCGCGCACTTTCACCACCGAGAACATGCCGCCCATTTCGATCGGGCCGAATTGGCCGAACCCGGTCATCATCGGCAGCGTATTGTCGGGCATCGGCATTTCCATCGCGCCCATCTCGGCCATGCCGGCCGAGCCCATCGGCATGTAATCCGGCGTCAGTCGGCGGATTGCCTTGGCGAGATCGCGCGTCTGCACGCCGATGAAATTCTTTACCTCATGGCCCATCGCATTCATGGTGTGGTGCGATTTATGGCAATGGAACGCCCAGTCGCCGGGCACGTCGGCGACAAAATCGAACGCGCGCATGCCCCCGACCGGAACATCGATGGTGACCTCCGGCCAGCGTGCGCTCTCGGGCACCCAGCCGCCGTCAGTGCAGGTCACCTTGAAGTCGTAGCCGTGCATATGGATGGGATGCGCGGTCATGCTGAGATTGCCCATACGCACGCGCACGCGATCACCCTTGCGCACGACGAGATGATCGATTCCTGGGAACACGCGGCTGTTCCAGGCCCATAGATTGAAGTCGGTCATGGTGTTGACCTTGGGCACGTAACTGCCGGTATCGATGTCGTAGGAACCAATAAGGAAGACAAAATCGCGGTCGACGCGCATGAATTTTGGATCGCGCGGATGAACGACGAATGAGCCCATCATACCCATCGCCATCTGCACCATCTCGTCGGCGTGCGGGTGGTACATGAATGTGCCGCTCTTTTGCAGCACGAACTCGTAGACAAAGGTCTTGCCCGGTTTGATGTGCGGCTGGGTCAGCCCGCCGACGCCGTCCATGCCGCACGGCAGCAGCATGCCGTGCCAATGGATCGTGGTGTGCTCGGGCAGTCTGTTGGTGACGAAGAGGCGGACCTTATCGCCTTCGACCGCCTCGATCGTCGGCCCCGGCGATTGGCCGTTGTAGCCCCACAAATGCGCTTTCATGCCTGGCGCGATCTCGCGCACCACCGGCTCGGCTACCAGATGGAATTCCTTCCAGTCGCCGTTCATGCGCCATGGCAGCGTCCAGCCGTTGAGTGTGACGACCGGTTGGTAGTCCGGTCCGCCCGACGGATAGAGCGGTGGCTGCATGGCGGGTGAAACCATGATCGGTGCTTCGGGGATAGCGGCGGCTGCAACGCGCCCGCTCACGGCGCCGGCGCCGGCAAGCACCGCCGCCGAACTTAGAAAACCTCTGCGAGACAGCATGTTCATTACTCCTGTCGCAATCAGTGACCGGCCAATTCGTTAGCCGCAGCAGCGACTGTTGTTGCAACTTGCTCACCCGCCATCATTCCGAAACTTCCACCGACGATGGCCACACGCAGGCTCGCGTCGGCGAGCCAGAAATCGCGCCCGGCGTCGATGGCGGCGGTCGCGGCGGCGACACGCTGGCGCGCTTCGGTCAGCAATGAGAACACGTCGATTTGCATGGCCCCATAGCGCAGCATCGTCTCGTCCGAGATGATCTTGCGCAGCGGCAGGACCTCGCGTTGGTAATGTGCCGCGATGTCGTAGGCCGAACGATAGCCGCGGTACGCGGCGCGCGCCTCGGAACGGACATTGACCGCCTTCAGGATCAGGCGGTTGACCGCTTGCCGATAGATCTGTTCGGCTTCGCGTACCCGTACCTCACCGAAGTCGAACAACGGAATTTGGAACTCGACTTCGGGCCCGCGTTGGTTGACGGTTTCGCTTCCGGCTGACCGTGTTGTTTTTGAGATGCCGGCCACATCCAACAGATTGATGAAGCGCGTCGCCTGGGTGAGGCCATAGGATTTTGCCAGCGTCCCCACTTCGATCCGCGCGATTTGCAGATCGACGCGCCGGCGGATGGCTTCGGCCTCGACCGCAGGCTGCGCGCGCGGTCGCGCGGGCAAGGTCGGCAACTTAGCGGCCAACCGGAACCTCAGATCGCCGCCCCACAAACCGAGGGCGCGGACCAGGGTTTCGCGGTCGCCATCGGCGCGCTGGCGCGCCGCCGCCACTTGCGTGGCGATGTCGGCATAGAACACCTGCTCGCGCGCTTGGTCGAGCTTGTTCATGGCCCCAGTTTTGCCCAGGCGCTTGGCGATCTGTGCGGCCGACCCGGCGGCCGCCTGTGCCTGCTCTAGAAAATCGCCGGCCTCGCGTGCGGCAACCGCGCGGTAGTAAGCCCGCCTGGCGTCCACCGCGACCCGCATCGTCTCCGCGATCGCCTGCAACTGCGCTTGCCGGAAGCGATCCGCCGCGATATCGGCCCGCATCGGCAGCGTGGCCAGCGCCAAGATACTTCCTATGATCCGCCGCTCGATCTCGATCTCTCCGGTACCTGCGATCCGCGACAGAGAAATGGTCGGGTTGGGCGGCAGGCTTGCGCCGACCATGCTGGCCTCGGCCATGGCAAGCTCGTTGTAGGCTGCCTGTAGGCCGCGGTTGTTCAATAGCGCGATCTGTACTGCCGCGTCGGCGGTCAGGGGACGTCTGAGCAAACGCTCGACCTTTGCACGCGCCGAGGATGCATCGGCCGGCGTGCGCAAGGCTATGATTTCCTTGTGGAGTTCCTTGTCAGCGAACCTGGACGCCACGCTCAGGCCGCCGTCAGGCGAGAAAGTCGCACAGGCGGACAAACTCAGTGCAACAGTTGCCGGCACAGTTCGGCAGACGAGCTGCCTCACATAGATTGTCGTCCATGGCGAACTCAAAGAATGCATGAATATTGACATATTCATTGTTGTCCGCCCGATGAAGGAGTTGATCTTGATCCTGCACTCGTTACATCACGTTCGATTGCCACCAGATTGTTCTGCCAGAATGCCAGTTCAATTGAAGCTTCCGCGCGAGCACGTTCATCGGACATCGGTATGAAATCGGTACCGCGCGCACGGAGAACCGCCCTCATAAGCTTTCCGTCCACGGATAGCAGGAAGAATTCGCCCGCGAGCGGCGTGAATTGGTAGATAACGATATGCAGAGGTGGGACTTCGTCGACGGGAACACTGAACCCGTGGTCTTCCCATTTAGTACTTTTGGTATGGATCGCGATCTGCCAAAACCGGCATTTGCGACTGGCATCCGTCAACGAAAGGCTTTTGCACAGATAGCCGAGATCGGTGGGCAATCCGTGAAGTTCGACAAATGTGACGACATCCGCCAGTGGCGAAGACTGGTCTTCCGCGCGATGCCGTTCGGAATGGAATACCTCGGCGCTGCCGATTTGCGCTGCAGCCATCAAAGCGACCGCTACGAGTGCGAGACAAAGTTTCTTTTGCGTGATTGGCATCAACGAGCCCCCTACTTGTCGGATTTCGAGGTCGGCTTTTCTGTGTCGTTTTGATTGCGCCAAGGCGCGGGCTCGACCGGTCGCTGGCTCACATATCCGCTGAGCACAGGACGATAGCTGGTAGCCGGAACGCGAATCGCGGGATTGGATGGATCGGGACCGGCAGTAAGCCGATCAGGCGTCGCGGAACATGCCGCCACAAGCAGGCAGAGAGCCACCAGACCCACGAATGAATGGGCTCGGCGAACGCCAAGAACTAAGGGAAACATCATCGTCTCCAAATCTGGAATGCACACGCGCTTGCCAGCCCAAATGCGGGAGCAAACGCCATGATCCGCATCGCGCGGGCGATGCAGTTGGGCTCAGACGATGGTCTTGGGGATGTCGGGGTCGAGGGCTACGAGATGGGCGACGAGATCGTGTTGTAGGGTGCGAAAAGTAGCGGCCGCATAGGAAAACGTCACCGGGACCACGACAATGTCGGGCGCCAAGTTGGCCTCGTTACATATTCCGCAACACTTGAGGAAGTGGTGGGCGTAACCATGGGCTTGGCCATGATCCGTCGCGGCGGCAACGATCACATCGGAATGCGTATCGTGAGCAGCGGAAACCGCTGCATCATGATGGTCGTGAGCAATCAACGCCGGCGCCGCCGGGAAATCAATCCAGGCATGCACGGCCACCCCGTTGAAAACGAAGGTGAGCGCGATCAGCCATATGCTCAAACGATACATATAAATTATTCTATCTGACCTTCGCCGATTCCGTCCAGCGAAACTTTCGTTGCCCCGCCCAGATCGGCGCCTGCTTCAACTCCACACCCAGGCTGCATGGTTTGTGCAATTTCGTCACGATCAAAACGACCGGCTGTCGCTTCGGGTACAGCAAATAGGAGCTGTAGCCGCGAATGGAGTCGGCTCATTCGAGCACGGCCGCTGGCCGCGATAGCCAAGTCCGCGCCGACAACCGCCTTGATCCGGTTCATGGCCTATCCGATGTTCGGCCTCACGGGTCTTGCTGGTCATCGCCCGTTTTGAGTTGTCATAGTTTTCTTGTGGAGCCCGGCTGGGTCACATTGACACAACGCGGGCGTCGCAAATCCGCCGACCCGCATTGGCATTAATTGTTGCGAAGGACGGTGCCGATAGACATAAGGCTCGTTAGCGGAGGGAAAGATTCGCCATGAGAATCGTTCATACAGTTGCGGCCGCGCTTCTGCTCATCATTGCCGCTGCCCTGCCGGCAACCGCGCATAGCGCCCACCATTTCTCCGCCGGCGAGCCCGGCAACCCGAAACAGCCGGCGCGCACCATCAAGGTGTCGATGCAGGAACAGGGCAAGAAGATGTTCTACGAGCCGTCGCGCATCGTCGTGCGCAAGGGCGAGCAGATCCGTTTCGTGCTCTTCAACGACGGCAATGAAACGCACGAATTCGTGCTGGCGACGGTCAAGGAAAATCTCAAGCACGCCGCCGACATGAAGAAGAACCCGCACATGGCGCACCACGATCCCAACGCCATCACGCTAACGCCTTACGTCAGCGGCGAGCTGCTGTGGAAATTCACCAAAGCCGGAACGTTCGAATACGGCTGCCTCATCCCGGGCCACCGCGAAGCCGGCATGTACGGGACGGTCGTAGTGAAATAAGAGCGCCGGAGCACGACCAGCAAAGAGCCCCGGGCGGCGCGAGGGCGACTTTTCATGGTGCGCATGACATCATGACATCCTGCGCACGTCCCGCCGGCCGGTATTTGCGGTTGCTAATCCGGTCACCTTTGGGCAGCTTGCCGGGCGCGCGCCCATGCGCCATCAATGACCAAGCGCCGATCTGGGTACAAAATATTTATTGAGTTTGGAGCGTAGGATGGCGTCGAAACCCCGGGCCAAGAACGTCAAGAAGCCACCGGCCCCGGCCAAAGCCAAAAAACCGCCGGCCCCGGCCGAAGCCCTCCCCGACCATGGGATCGTCGTCGGCAAGAGCGGCAAATACGAAGTGCTCGATCTCAAATTCGGCAACCGCCACGGGCTGGTGACCGGCGCGACCGGCACCGGCAAGACCGTCACCTTGCAGGTGCTGGCGGAAGGGTTTTCCAGAGCCGGCGTGCCGGTCTTCGCCGCCGACGTCAAAGGCGACCTGTCCGGCATCGCCGCGGTCGGCGAAGCCAAGGACGCCTTCGTCAAGCGCGCGGCCGACATGGGGCTCGACTACCAGCCCGACGAATTTCCGGTGATGTTCTGGGACGTGTTCGGCGAGGAAGGCCATCCGGTGCGCGCCACCGCGTCGGAAATGGGCCCGGTGCTGCTGTCGCGCATTATGGACCTCAACGACGCCCAGGAAGGCGTGCTCAACATCGCCTTCCGCGTCGCCGACGAACAGGGCCTGGCGCTGCTCGATCTCAAGGACCTGCGCGCGATCCTTCAGTTCGTCTCGGAAAACGCCGGCGAGCTGCAAAAACTGTACGGCAATGTGTCGGGCGCGACGGTCGGCGCGATCCAGCGCCAACTCTTGGTGCTCGAGAACCAGGGCGCAACGTCCTTCTTCGGCGAGCCGGCGCTGACCATCGACGACTTCATGCGCACCGACCGCGACGGGCGCGGCTATGTCAGCATCCTCGCCGCCGACAAGCTGATCGCCTATCCGCGCTTCTACGCCATGTTCCTGCTGTGGCTGCTGTCGGAACTGTTCGAGTCGCTTCCCGAGGTCGGCGACCCCGACAAACCTAAACTGGTGTTCTTTTTCGACGAGGCGCATCTCTTGTTCAACGACGCCCCCAAACCGCTGCTCGAGAAGATCGAACAGGTGGTGCGTTTGATCCGCTCCAAGGGCGTCGGCGTCTTTTTCGTCACGCAAAACCCGGTCGACGTGCCGGAGACTGTGCTCTCGCAACTGGGCAATCGCGTGCAGCACGCCTTGCGCGCCTTCACACCGCGCGATCAACGGGCGGTGAAGGCCGCCGCGCAAACCTTCCGGCCCAACAAGAACCTCGACACCGAACAGATCATCACCGAGCTCGGCAAGGGCGAAGCACTGGTCTCCTTCCTGGAAGACAACGGCGTGCCGTCGATGGTCGAACGCACCATGATCCGGCCGCCGACCGCGCGGCTCGGGCAGATCAACGCCGGCGAGCGCCGCGCGGTGATCGAAAAAAGCCCGGTCAAAGGCAAATACGACACCGCGGTGGACGCTGAATCCGCCTACGAGCTGCTGAAGAAGCGCGTCGAGGAAACCGCCGCCGCGGAAGCCGAGGCCGAGCAAGGTGGCGGCGGTCTGCTCGGCGGACTCGGCGGCATTGTCGGCAGCATCTTCGGCACCAGCCAAAAGCGCGGCGATCGCCTGACCACCGGACAACTGATCGCCCGTTCGATCACGCGCACGGTGGTAAGCCGCACCGCCGGAAAGGTCGCCGCCGATCTCGGCAAGTCGATCGGAGGCTCCATGGGCGGCTCGATCGGCCGCGCCATCGTGCGCGGCACGCTCGGCGGCGTGCTGCGGCGGCGCTGACGCCTTACTTCAGCCTTTGCGAGTCGGCACCCATGTCCGCCATGAGTTTCCTGCTGAACGTGTTGTGGATCATATTCGGCGGCCTGTGGATGGCCGCCGGCTGGCTGATCGCGGCGCTGATCATGCTGATCACCATCATCGGCATTCCCTGGGCGCGCGCCGCGCTTACCATCGCGGTCTATACGCTGCTGCCCTTCGGCCACACGGTGATCGACCGGCCGAGCGGGATCGGCAGCGGCCCGCTCGGCTTTCTCGGCAATCTGATCTGGCTGGTGCTGGCCGGCTGGTGGCTGGCGCTCGGTCACCTGATCACGGCGATCCTGCTCGCCGTCACCATCATCGGCATTCCCTTCGCCTGGGCACACCTGAAACTCGCCGGCGTCTCGCTCTGGCCGATCGGCAAGGAGGTCGTGAGCGTGTGAGGAGCGCGTCTCAGTTGCGCTGAGTGCCGCCCTCACCGCGCCAGCAGCAGCCCGCCGCAGAGCAGCGCCGCGAACAGAATCTGCACCTGGACGGTGCGCATCAGGATCCGGTTCAAGCCGCGGCCGCGCGGTTCGCGTGCGAAACCGGCGATCAGCGCCAGCGCCGGCGCCAACGCGAGTGCCGCCGGCCAAACCCGGCCGCGCGGAAGTTCCTGCGCCAACAGCGGCAGCAGCACGAACGGCAGCAGCATGAACGCGGCATAGACCAAATGCGTGGCGCGCGCGCCGATCGCCATCGGCAGCGTCAAGCGGCCAACCTGGCCGTCGATCTCGACGTCGCGGTAGTTGTTGACCACGAGTACGGCGGCCGCGAAGCAGCCGACCGCGAGGCCGCCTGCCAGCGCGGCGGTGGTGATGTGCAAGGTCGAGACCCAAAAGGTACCGCCGACCGCGCCGAGGCCGAAAAAGACCAGCACGAACACTTCGCCCAGCGGCGAATAGGCGATCGCGCGGGGCCCGCCGGCGTAGAACCAGCCCGCGGCGATCGACAGCAGGCCGAGCGCCAGAATCGGCCAGCCGCCGATCGATACCAAATAAATGCCGGCGAGCGCGGCCAACGCAAAGCACAGCACCGCGCCGCGCCGCACCGCCGCGGCGCTCAAAAGGCCGAGCGCGGTGGCGCGCGGCGGTCCCAGGCGTTCGACGCCATAGCCTTCGGGCGCGGCGTCGAGCGTATCGTTATGCAGATTGGTGCCGAGATGGATCAGCACGCTGCCGGCAAGCGCCACCGCCACCGCCGCCCAGGCAATCTTGTCCTGCGCCGCGAAGGCGAGCGCGCCGCCGACCGCCACCGGGACGATCGAAAGGCTGAGCGAGAACGGACGCGCCGCCATAAGCCAGGGCGAGAAATTCATCGTGGCGGACCTTGCGGGCAGGCTCCCTACGCTGGCACGAGTGTAATATGCCTATTATCGCAAGCGAAGCGGCAGGCCCCGCGGCGCCAAAAGGTAATCGCTGGTTGCTAGCCCCTGATCGCGGCCCACAGGTTTTTGGTCTTGCGGTCCGCTGCCATCCACCAGCCGCAAATGCCGAGCGCCACGGTGGCGACGATTGGGCCGGACAGCCAGTCCCACGCGGTCAGCGTCACCGGCAGCGCGACCTTGCTGGCGCCGAGCTTGAATCCGCCGGCGGCGAAGCTCGCCGGATTTTCGCCCGGCAGGCTCGCCGGCAAATTAACGCTGAGATGAGCGAGCAAGCCGCTGGCGGCGGCCAGCAGGCCGAGCGCGATCAAGCCGGCGGCCAGTCCTTGCAGCGCCATCTCGATCGCGATCTCGCGCCGCACCTGGCCCTGCTCCCAGCCGATCACGCGCAGGATGGCGAGCTCGCGACTGCGCTCGACCAGATTGCCGAACACGAAGGTGGCGCCGAGCGCGAGCGCGGCCAGCGCGCCGGCCAGTACCGCCACGATGCGGAAACGGCCGATGGTCTGCGACACGCCGCCGAACAATTGCAGCATGGTGCCAGGCGACGTCACCGAAGCGTGTGACATCCATCCGGCGATGCGGCCCTTCACCTGCTCGGTCTGTCCCATATCGGCGAGCTTGAGGAAAACCTGATTGACCATGTTCGCCGGCAGATTGGCGAGCCGCCGTGCCTCGTCGATGTCCATGTAGAAATTGCTGGCGACGATCTGGCTGCCTTCCAGGATGTCGACCACGCCGGTGACGGCATATTGCTGCCCGCCGATATCCACGTGCGAGCCCGGCTCAAGCCGGAAGAAGGCGCCGTAGTGCCGCTCCACCAGCACCTCGCGCGCACCCGGGTTCGGCAGCCGGCCCTTGAACAGCCATTTGCGGATCTTGCCGGGGCCGAGCGCGGGCGCATCGGCGGCAAGCGGAACGCCGGTAATAGAGACGAAGCGGCCCTTGCCCAGATTCCACAGCAGCACGAAGCCGGCCGCTTCGCTCACGCCCGGCTCTGCCGCCAGGCGCTTCAATTCGTCGGTGGTGATGGGCTCGGCCGAATAAGGAAGAATAATGCCCATCTGTTTGGGCACCTCGTTCTGCGTCGCGCTGCGCTGCACGATCAGATCGGCGCCGAGATTGCGGAACGGCACCGTCGCCAGATCGGCGAAGGCGCGGCTGAGAATGTCGAGCGTGGTGACCAGCGTCACCGCCAGCGCGATGCCGGCGACCAGCAGCGCGGTGCGCTTCCAGCGATAGGCCAGCTCACTCCCGACATAGCGCCAGTGAATCGCCATGCTATTTCCCCAGCGCCGCCTTCACCGCCGCCTCGAAATCGGCCACCGACCAGGAACCGTTGAGCCCGAGCGGGTTGCCGGCGCCGGCGGGAAAATCCTTGAACACGACGGCTGTGCCGTCCGCCCGCTTGAATTTGTCGCTGCCATTGATCAGCAGCAGGATCGGCACGTGGCCTTTCTGGCCCACTGCCTTGATGCGTTTCTCGCCAGCCGGGCTTTCGGAATCGAGCTCGACGACCTTCACGCGTCCGCCCAGGGTGCCGAGAATATCGCGCACCGGCTTGAGCGCGTCTTGCACCGGCGCGTGCGGCAACGCGATGATCTCGACCGTCGGCGGCGCGGCCCAGGCCGGCCCCGCCAAAACCGCGAGCGCGGTGCACGCCGCAAAGCCTGCGATAACATCTCTACGCGTGGCCATTGCCGATCCTTCCGTCTTTCATCTCCACGACATCGCCGGCCTTGGCCGCCACGTCAGGATCGTGGGTCACCATTAAGAGCCCGGTATTGTGCGTGCGGCCGAGATCGAGCAGCAGTTCGAGCACGGAGGCGCCGGTCTCCTGGTCGAGATTGCCGGTCGGCTCGTCGGCCAGGATGATGGACGGGCTATTCATGAGCGCGCGCGCGATCGCGACGCGCTGCTGCTCCCCGCCGCTCAACGTCGCGGGGTGATAGTGCAACCGCTCGCTTAGGCCCACCTGGTGCAACAGATCGACGCCGCGCTGGCGGCGCTCCGCCGTACTCATCTCCGAGGCGAAGAAGGTCGGCAGCATCACATTATCGAGCGCGGTGAGCGACGGGATCAGGCTGAAGCCCTGGAACACGATGCCGATCGAGCGGCGGCGCAAGGTTGCCATGTCATTGTCGCTCATGCCGGCAAGCTTCTGCCCCATGACGAAGACCTCGCCTTCGTCGGGTTTTTCGAGCCCCGCGACGATGCCAAGCAAAGTGCTCTTGCCGGAGCCCGACTTGCCCATGATGGCGGTGAATTGCCCGGCGCCAACGGTGAGATCGACGCCTTTCAGGATTTCGACGTCGCCGTAATGTTTTTTGACGTGCTCCACGCGAATGATTTCCTGCGTGGACGCCGGCGCGGATTTTGCTGTGTCGCTCATGCGAGGCTCCATCATTCGGCGCGCAGCAGCGACCACGGTTGCGACCGTGGCAGGGCAAGAACGGCGAGAACCGCCAACAGGCTGATCGCCAGGCTGCCGGCGGTGGCGATGCCGGCGGTCAGCCACGAGATCGTAATGGGCGCGGTAATGGTCTGCGTGCGGTTGATCGTCGCCGTCGGAATGAAGTGCGGCGTCGAGCTCAGGTCCCAGGGCAGATCGACGGTGACCGAAACGTGCCCCAGCGCCAGCACGACGACGAGGGCAATCGCGAAGCCGGCCGCGGTGCCGATGACCACCAGCGCCAGATTCTCGATCAGCACCTGCTCGCCGATGTGCCGCCACGACCATCCGATGGCCTGCAGGATCGCCATTTCGCGCCGCCGCTCGGCGACCGATGTCGCGGTCGCGCGCCACACGAAAGCGGCGGCGAACAGACCGATGACGGCCGCAATGATCAAACCCATGCTCTGCGACAGGAACAGCACGCCCGAGAGCGCGTCGCGCATCGACAGCTCGCTCGACACCACGCCCTTCTTGCCGATCAGCGCCGTGACCTTTTCGACCACGTCCTGCAAATGTTCGCGATTGACCTTGACCAGCACCAGATTGGCGTCGTCGGCGCCGAACGGATAAAGCGCCCGCACTTGCGGCGCCGCCGTCGCCAGGCCTTGCGCCACTTTGAGCGGCATATAGACGTCGGCACGCACCAGCTTGCCGCTGCGCGCGGCGTCGACGATGCCGGCAACCGGAAATTCATCGACGCCGACTTTGATGCTTTCGCCGACCTTCATCTTATTCTTGCCGGCGAAATCGCTGTCGAGCAGGACGGCGCGGTCGCCGGCTGCGATTGGCTTGCCGTCGATCAGGCGCTGGCCGAGCGCGCCGAGGCCCACGTCGCTGTCCTCGATGCCGAGCACGGATTCATAACGGTCCGGTTCCAGGTCCCACATATAGACGGCCCGCGTCAGCGCGATGACGCCGGGCAGCGCCTTGATCTGCCCGACAATATTGGCCGGCAGCAGCGCGTTGGGATGGGGAAATACCAGGCCTTCGAGCTTGGGCGGGATGTCGCCTTGCTGCTGTACGATCACGTCGGCGCCGACCGTCTCGATCGGCACCCGCAGCGCGCGCGCGTAAGACGTCGCCAGCGCGGTCAGCACCATGGCCGCCAGCACCGCCAGCGCGATGCTAACCGCGGTCACCAGCGAACGGCCGCTGCGAAACACGAGTTCGCTGGCTGCGTAGCGAAGCATGATGTCAACTTTGAAGAAAACAACTCGCGCTATCTGCTTGAGGTCGGTCCCCGGCATCAATGATCTAGATCATACGACGGCGGCGGCGGCGGAACGCATTCAGACTGTTGAAGATTTCCCTTTCACAGTCACGATTGTCGGCATCCCGCTCGCCCGGGCCCGCCTCACCCTCACCGGCATCTCGCTCTTGCCGACCGGCACACAAGTGTGCCGGCGTGACGCGCTAGCCCGGCGGCTTTTCCTCGCGCTGCCGGCGGATCGCTTCTTCCGCCTCGCGCGTGCGCGCCGCGTTCAAGCCGCCGTCACGTCCGAGATAAAGCGTCTGCGAGGGGAAGGCGAAGCCGGTGCCGCTTTTCTCCACGATCTCCATGCAGGCAAGCAGCAGCTCTTCCTGCAATTCCAGGAAGCCGGCGTAGTCCCACGCAGTCACATAGGCGAAGATCTCGACGTCGAGCGAATAGGCCGCCAACCCGATCAGGCGCACGCGCGCGTTTGTGGAATCGACCTTGGGATGCTTGTCGAGCATGGCGCGCAATTCCTGCAGCACGTAGCGCATCTGGTCGGTGCTGGTCTCGTAGCGCAGGTTCAAAATGGGATGGAACCAGAAGCGGTCGCGCTGCGAGTAGTTCTCGATGTGCAGCGTGGCGAACTCGCCGTTGGGCACGGTCAGCACGGTGCGGTCGAGCGTGCGGATGCGGGTCGAGCGGATGCCGATCTCCTCGACGGTGCCCAGCGTGTCGCCGAAGCGGCAGAAATCGCCGATGCGCACCGGCCGGTCGGCCAGCACCGTCAGGCTGCCGATCAGGTTCTCGAACAGCTTCTGCGCACCGAGCGCGATCGCAAGGCCGCCGACGCCGAGGGCGGCGAGGCCGGCGGTCACGTTGACGCCGAAGGCGCGCAGCAGCGCCGCCACGAACACGATGACGAGCAGCGCCTTGAAGGCACGGTTGAGGAAACTGATGGCGGAATAGGCCGTGAGCTGACCACGGCGCGACATGGTCCCGAGAATGACTTCACCGGCGGCATCGGCCACGCGCCACAGCAGCCAGGCAAATGCGAACCAGCCGACGATCTGCACGACGAACACCGCGCGGTAGCGCGCGATCACCGAAACGCCCACCGCCTGCACCGCCAGCCCGAATATCAGCAGCATGATCAGCAGGCGCAGCGGCCCGGCCGACTTTTCGATGAAGCGCGACAGCTTGGTCTCCTCGCCGCCGCGCCGGAGCAACCGCTCGATCGGGGCGCGTAGCGCGATTAGCGCCCAGGCCAGGCCGAAACTCAGCACCGCAAGGATGAGCAGCGTCAGCCAATGCGAAACCGGCGCGCCGTCGATAGTCGGCCCCTCCGGCATCAGGTTCAACCATGGTCCGGCCGCCGAACCGACCTTGAGCGCACGGGCCAGCGCCGGGATTTCGTTCAAGGTGCTGTCGGACACCAGCCACAGCGCCTTGCCGTCGCGGGTGATGCGCTTGGCCAGCAGAGGCACTTGGCGCGCCGACGTTTTTATTTCCCCGAAGCGCTCCTCGTCTTGCGCCAGCCCATCCTTGACGTTGCCGTTGGGATCGTTGGAAAGCTCAGCCGGAGTGACCACGTTGCCGGCGTGGTCAAGCACTTCCTGAAAGCGCTTCGCCAGCGCGGGCCCGGACAGGATGAACCATTGCCGCACGCCCGGCACCGAGTCGGTCTGGAAGAATTGGACGGCCCGCTCGTAGTCGGCGGCGGCGAGCGCGTTCATCAGCCCGGTCACCATCCCTTGCGGCGTCTCGCGCCCGAACGGGTCCTTCTCCGGCTTGGCGGCAGCCGCTTCGTTTTTCGCCGGCGCGGTCCCCGGCAGCGTCTGCGGCCACGCACTGGTGGCAAATACTGTCAGCAACAAGAGAGCTGAAAAAAATGTGCGGGCGCGGAAATTCAACGTCATCTCTTTGGAATGCCTTGATCTGTGAGCTGATATCGTTTTCCTGCGCGCACGGCACCGGCCTGCGGGTCGGTTCACTGAGCCTATTTAGGCGGCATCAATGTGACAGCGGCGAAATGACCTTACTGCGGCCGTTGAAGGCCGTCACCCAAGTCGGCCATGGACCTGCTGCTGAACGTGCGGTGGGTCATCTTCGGCGGCCTGCGAATAGCCGCCGGCCGACTGATTGCCGCGCCGATCGCGCCGGTGACCATCATCGGCATTCCCTTCGGCTGGGCGCACCTGACGCGCGCCGGCGTCTCGCTCTGGCCGATCGGCAAGGAGGTGGTCGGCAACGCCTGGTCCGATCTGGGGCGTGTAGTCATTAAACATGCCGCATGTCCGCTATGGTCCGAAAGCGGACGAGACCGAACGCGGTCGGGTTGTCCGCTTAGTGCCATGTGTGGACGGCTCCGAGTTGGCAAGAGCTTTCTTCACGTTTGCAGCATTGGTCGGTGCAGCCATGTGTTCGGCCTTTAAGTGCGGCACACAGGGCCGCTGGCCATAATGCCCTCCGCGGATCAGGTCCCGGTCAAAAGCACGCATTCGACAATGCGCTGGCACAAGTGGGTTGCCCTGATCGCCGGATCGACCGGCTCTGCATTACGTGCTGTTCGTCCTCCCAACCTTCACATCACGCCGGGTATCCGACGCGATCTCGTTTACGCCGCCAGCGCGACCGGGGTCTTGTAGCGCTCGCCTCTGGCCATCATGGCCCAGGCCATCCGGGCGAGCTTGTTGGCCAGCGCGATGGCTGCGACCTTAGTCGGTTTTCGAGCTAGCAATGCCGTGAGCCAGGGCCGATGTTTGGTGCCGTGGATCTTGGCATAGCGGATCACGGACAGCGCGCCGGCCACGAACAGGCCGCGCAGATAGCGGTCACCTTGCTTGCCGATACTGCCGAGCCTGTCCTTGCCTCCACTTGAATGCTGCTTCGGCACTAAACCGATCCAGGCCGAGAAGTTACGCCCTGATCGAAAAGCCTTCGGATCGGCAACGCTGGCAACCAAGGCTGTGGCCAGCATCGGGCCGACGCCTGGAATGTAACGAAGGCGCTTGCTCGCCTCATTGGACCGGTGCCAGGCCATAATCATCCGATCGAACGCAACAATCTGCTCCTTGAGCCTGCGTAGGTGAGCCCCGAGAGCGGCAAGACATTCGCGTGCAATACCGGGAACTCGCTTGTCGGCCGGATCGGCAACAATATGGAGCAGTTCCTCGACACCCTTGCGTCCGACCGGCGCGACGATCCCGAGTTCGGCAAGCTGAGCTCGGATCGAGTTGATCACGGCGGTCTGCTGGCGGATGAACAGATGGCGTGTGCGGTGAAGCATCAGGCAACTCTGCTGCTCAGGCGTCTTGGTTGGCACGAACCGCATATTGGCCCTGGTGACTGCCTCGCAGATGGCCTCCGCGTCTGTGGCGTCATTCTTCTGCCGCTTGACGTAGGGCTTCACGTAGGCCGGCGGCATCAGCCGCACGGTGTGGCCGAGCGCCTTGAGTTCACGCGACCAATGATGGGACGAGGCGCAGGCCTCAATGCCAACGAGGCATGGTGACAGCTTCTGGAAGAACGCCAGGACGTAGCGCCGCTTCAACTGCCGCCGGATAACCACTTGGCCAGCGGCATCAATGCCGTGGACCTGAAACACCGACTTGGCAATATCGAGACCGATTGTCGTGACCGTGTGCATGTTTGGCTCCTCCAAATTGTGGGGCCTTAACAGCACCCACATCTATGGCACTCACGTGCCGGTGGAGGAGCCGTCCACAGCATCAATAGCGGATTCATGCACCGCAAAAAAAGAAAGACCGCCTCGCGGCGGTCTCCCCGAAATCCGATCAGATGTTTTGATTAGGTGGCTGCCACAGCCTTCCGCTTCCTGCGCCATCTAAGGAAACCAAACGTGCCGAGGCCTGTGGCAAAGAGTGGCAAGGTCGCCGGCAATGGGGTTTCGGACGATGTGACTGCAATGTCTGCGCGACCACAGCAGCTGTCGGTGGAAAAAACGTAGATTCCATAAACGTCATTGGTCAAAACGCTGACCGCAAATGAACCGCTTTGGTCATTGGGGCCAGCGTCGTTGGTCAATTGGGTGAAGACGCCATTTATAACGTATCCCGCGGGGTCAAATGATGGGTCATCATCTTCCGTATGGTAAACCCAGTTTAAGTTGAAGGTTTGGTCGCTAAGGGCCGTGGCCGTGTAAGTCGTGTAGTTAGCAAACCCAAACTCTATGTCTCCGTTATTCGCACCGAACAGGTCAGGCCCATTTGCAAGCAGGTTTACAAAGCCGTCACCCCCATTGTCGTTTGCGAGTGTAAAGGTGTCCGCTAATGCTGGCCCAGAAACCGCAATTGCCAGCGTCAGTGCTAATGCCGCGAATGTCTTCTTGATAAGACTCATTACAAATCCCCCGTCTCACCCCAGAGCGCCACGACGTAAGTTTTGTATGTTCGGACAAAATCTCAAAATTAATTTTTTGTAATAAAACTATTCCACAAGAGATACATATACCAACCCAAGCAGTTAAGTGCTTGTTTCGCCGCCAAATTAACTGAGCCCGTCAATTGGGCGGACGGGTAGCTATAGCCTTCGGTTGGCCGCTCAATCGAAGCCCGAGGCGTCACCGCTTCCGAAAGCTACCCGCTGCTCCGAGGGTCAGCATGAACTGACGAGCGGGCGCAAGGTACGGCGAGCAGGCGCGCACCGCGCGATCACGAAGGCCGCCGCGACCAAGTCAAGTGCGTGGATCGGACCGAAGACGTCCGCTTTGGGTCATTCGCGACCGAGTCATCAATGGCCAAAATCCACCTTTGTCGGCTTTTGCCCATAAGCAGACATCGAGCGACGCATCCAAAGCAATACCTGGCACGCCGTTTTTGAGTCCACTTCCTAGAGCGTGGCTTTGCCCTGCTTGCCGAGCGCTTCGACCGCCGACTTGAACCCGGGACCGAAGCGTCCGTTGACCGGGCCGTGGTAGATGCCGGCGTCGCTCATCAACACTTCCAGTTGCCTGCGAAACTGGGTGCTGTAGGCGGCAGGATTTTCGATCATCTGCGCCACTGAAAATTTGCTTCCCGCCTTGATGGCCTTGAACATCCATTCCGCAGCGAGCCGCCGGTTCTGCTCCACGCCGCGGCCCCGGTCGTAGGCGATCGCGAGATTGTGCATGGCGGGCATGTTTCCCAGGCGCGCGGCGGAGGCGTAATAGGTTGACGATTTTTCGTAGTCCTTGCTGCGCTCATAAGAAAGGCCGACATAGAAAAGGCCCGCCGCATTGCCCTTGTCGCCCGCCTGGCGGAACAGCCGCAGGGCTTCGGCGAGATCGCGCCTAACGCCGCGGCCTTGCTCATACATCAAGCCAAGCGCGACCATGGCATAGGGATGATCGCGGTTGACGGCCTTGCGGTACCAACTCACGGCTTCGATATCGTCCTTCGCCACGCCGTGACCGGTCTCGTCCATGACACCGAGCCGGTACATGCCACCGGAATGATTTAGGTCCGCAGCCTTGTGGTACCAACGTGCAGCCTGCGCATAGTCCCGGGCCACGCCCTGCCCGGTCTCGTACATCCAGCCGAGATACGACATCGCGGCCGGATTGTTTTTCGCGGCGGCCTTGCGATACCACGCCACCGCCGCCGCGCCGTCCTTGGCGAGGCCGTTACCGTTGGCATAAAGCTGTCCGAGCGCGACCATGGCTGGCGAATGACCGCCGTCAGCGGCCTTTTGATACCAGCGAACGGCCTCGGCCGGATTTTTGTCGACGCCTGTGCCGCTCGCATACATCCGGGCGAGCGCGTACATCGCGTTCGTGTCGTTTTTCTCCGCCGCCTTGCGGAACAGATCGGCGGCCTGCGCCACGTCCTGCGTCACGCCGCGGCCGCCGGCATAAAGATGTCCAAGCAGGTTAAGGGCTCTGGCGTGACCGTGGGCCGCGGCCTGCAGCGCCCAATGCGCGGCCACCGCATCATCGCGCAGCAGGTTGTTATCGGTCCAATAAAGCCAGGCGACCCCGTAGGCGGCATCGTCGTCGCCCTGCTCGGCACGGCGCTGGAGCCGGGCGGCGAGTTCAGCCGGGCTGCGGGCCAGCCGCAATAATGTCACGCGGACGCTGCTGCCGGGCGGCGTCGCGCCGGTCACGAGCAGCAGGTCGGTCCAGCGTGAAATGTCGCGGCCGTCGAAATTCATAATGACATCGGTCGGTGCGATGCCGGCAAGCGCTGCCGGCCCACTCGGCACGACGCTGGTGACGAAGGCGCCGTGCGCGCTTTCAAGGTCGAGAATTCTCGCGATGTCGACATTCAACTCCGCCACTCTGATGCCGAGCAGTCCGCGTTTTTCGGGCGATTCGCCAACCTTGACCGTCACCGCCGTGCGTAGCGGCGCGCTCGGCACGGGTGCAGGGGCGGTCTGGTTTTGTGACGACAAGGAGCGCGGCGCGACAGGCTTCACCGGCGCGTCCCGCACGGCGGTATCGGCAGTTCGTGAATCGATGCCTATGGTCGACGAGAGCGAGGCATCGGATGCCGCCAGCGGTGCCGAAGGGTGGCCAGCGAAATAGATTTCCGAAAGCAGCGAGGAGGCCACCCACGGCACCTGCCGGCCGGCGGAGGCGCGCGAAACGCGGACACGGGCGCGGTTGAAAATATCCTCCGCGCTCAGGCTCGTGGCACGGAGTTCCTTGAGCAATTCGGAAGCGAACATGCTGTTGCCGCCGGAATTTTTGTCGTCGACCAGCTTGCCGAGCGCGGTCGAATAGAGAACCAGCGTGCCGACGGGCGTTTCGAGCGGCGCAAGTCCCGCGGCCACGGTTCGAATGCGACGCTCGAACGGATTGCGGTGCGCGGCATCGATGATGATGATCTTCGCACCCGCTCCCTTGCTCTGCATCTTCGCAAGCAGCGCGTGGACGCCGACGCCATCACGGCGCACGTCGGCTTGGGTCCAGATCCGCGCATTGACGGGAAGCAGATAGCTTTGCCGGCCGACCTGCAGCCCGAAGCCGCTGAAGTAGAAAAGCGCAACAGTCCCTTTCTTGATCCGGTCCGTGAAGTCCTCGATCGTCTTTTGCATGTCCTCCTTGCTGAGATCTTTCTTGAGATCGACGGTGAACTTCAGCCGGCGGAATTCCTCCGCGATCGAACTCGCATCCTTGAGCGCACTGGGCAGCGGCACCGCGGCGGAGGGATAGTTTGCGTTGGCGATGACGAGCGCGATGCGCGCATCGTTTTGCTCGGAAGGCGCCGCGCTCGCCGGCGCCAACGACAGCGACAGGGCAAACAGACAGAGGCAAAACAGGAGCCGAAAATTTCGCATGTCGCGCGAAGCGCCCGTGTCGTGGGAGAAGCAAAATCCTACTGGCCCGCGCCAGGGTTGGAAAGTCGGCAGCAAGCCTGCGCGCCACACATGCCGCCGATTTCGCCCGCTCGGTTAAGGCGAGCTTCCCCGGATCAGCGCCATCTCGCCCCACCTCACCACCGAGCATTGCCCTTTCTACGAGCATGAACCGCCCGCCATGCGCGCCCCGCATGCAGCGGTCCAAGTAAATCAGGCCCGGCGGCGGCGGGCTTGCACTCGGCTCTGTGACCGAATCAGGCGGCGGCAATGTGACGGCGGAAATATTCGCATGGGCCGGCGCGGCAAGGCCGCCACCGGCCGCCGATACCGGCCGCAGCCGATCAACAACATATTCAGACCGTTGAGGTTTTGCGCCAGCCGCCTAGTCGAGGCTGAAGAAATGCAGCCACTCGCTACCCATATTGTCGTCGGTAACGAGCCGCTTGCCGGCCGTGCGGCGCATGAGGTCGGGACAGGGCTCGATCACTCGGTCCGCGTCGACCGCGCCCTGCACTCTCAGGCCGCGCTGCCAGCGCATCAGGTGGTCGATCTCGGCGCGGTCCTTGGCCCGCGTCATGTCGAAGATCGGCTCGCCGTCGATGCGGTAGGATTCCAGCGTGCGCCGCCAGCGCTGAAAATCCCAGGCAATAGGTGAATCCGACACCACCATGTGGTTGGTGAAGCGCGCGCCGTAAGGATAGACCCGGCAGGCGGTGCGCTGCACGCGGTCGGACTCGGTGGTGTTGTAGAAGAAGATGCCTCCGGGATTGAGATGGCGCCGCACCATGGCGAGGAATTCCACCGACAACAGGTTGGTGACGTTGGCGCGGAAGTGCCAGGTTGTGTTCGACACCACCGCGTCGAAGCGCCGCCCGGGATGCGCGCGCAGCCAGCGGCGCCCGTCGTCGGTCACGATCGTGACCTTCGGATTGCGCAGCACCGAGGCCACTTCCGGCTCTCCCGCGATCAACGAGACGTAGCCGGGATTAATCTCGACCACCGTCAGCGAGCGCACCGTCGGGTTGTTGGCGATGACCTGCGCCCACGAGCCGGTCGACAGCCCGATCATCAGCACGTCGCGCGGCGCCGGATGAAAAAGGCTCAGCGCATAGGGCCGCACGATGCCGTTGATGTCGTGCTTGAGATCGGTGTTGAAGCGGCCGTCGTACATGCCGTGGCCGAACACGATGCCGCCCTCGGCCACCGTGATGATGCCGCTGCGGTCTTCCACCACCTTTGTGATTTTCGGCGCGAAGCTGCGGCCCTTCCATTGCAGGCTTGCCAGCACGTGCTGCGACAGGCCAGGAACAACGACGAGCGCCACCAGCCCGAGCGCCGCCGCCAGCGCCGCGCGCTGCATCTTTTGCCGCCACGGCAGCGCGGCGGCAGCGATCAAGGCAAGCGTGCAGGCAAGCCCCGCCAGCACCAGCGTGCTGGCGATCGCCACCAGCCCCATGCGGTCCATCAGCACGAAGCCGGTGACCACCGAGCCCGCCGCCGAGCCCAGGATATTGGCGAAATAGAGCAGGCCGGTGTGCATGCCCGCCTTGCTATCGGCGGCGATCGACAGTTCGGCCAGATAAGGCAGCAGCGAGCCCCAGAAGCGGGCGACGAAATAGGTGACCACGATCGCCACGCCGACCAGGCCCTGGCCGAGCCAGGCAAGATGCGCGAGCAGCGGCAGGAACAGAATGCCGAGCAGCCCGGCCATCAACAGCGCGTCGATCTGCCGGCGCATCGCTTCGGCGTGCGTGGCAGTCTCGCAAGTCTCGCCGGCTTCGCGCGCGCCCGAAGCGATGCCGACCAGAAAGGCGCTCAAGGTTAGCGCGAAAGCGGTGGCGCTCGAGCCGGTGGTGAAGGAAATGGTGCGGAAGAAGAAGATCTCGTAGGACAGCGAGACGAAGCCGCCGGCCGCCGCCAGCGCGCAGCCGGCCATCAGCCCAAGCGCTGGTGCGCGTGCGTCGGGATTTGCCGAAGCTTGCTGCGGCGCTGCTGCCGCCGCGTCGGACTTGTCGAACCAATAGGCGGCCAGGGCGCCGAACGCCACCGCGCCGTTCATGGCCACCCCCACATGGATCGCGCCGCTCATGCCGAGGAACGGAAACAGCAGTGCCGCGCAAGCCAGGCACGCCGCGCCTGCGCCCAGCGTGTTGACGTAATAGAGCAGGCCGACCGCGCTGCCGGTGTTTCCGAAACGGTAGGCGACGTGCTTGACCAGCACCGGCAGCGTCGCGCCCATCAGCAGCGTCGGCGCGATCACAAGCGCCAGCGCCGCGGCGGCGGTCGCCGGCAGGCTCAGGCCAATGGTGTATTCGCCGACCTTGTCGAAGATCGGCAGCGATAGAAGGCCGAAGCCGGCGGTGAGGAATTCGATTCCCGCGAGCAAAAGCAAGGGCGACACGTTGCGCAGTTTCGACAGCCAGCCGCCAGCCAGGCTGCCGATGCCGAGCCCGAGCATGAACGCGGTGACGACGATGGTTACCGACTCGATATTGACGCCGAAGATCAGGAACAGCGCGCGCTGCCAGGTGAGCTGATAGATCAGCGCCGGAAAGCCGGAAAAGAAGAACAGCACGCAGAGCACGCGCGTCCATTGCGCAAGCCGCGTGCGCGCCGCCGCAGTGCCGGTCGTGGTCAAATCGAGGCTGGTCATCGGGCCGAACTCGCGAGACGCCAGCCCGGCACCCTAGGGCGCAATGCTTACCCGACCGTCAACCCGATTGCGACCGGCCGAACCGAGCACGCAAGGCGGCGATGGAGGGCAAAACGCTGCTTCGGCCTGCGCTCCGCGCATATCGCGAAGTTGGCGCCGAGCATCGGCCGCCTCACCGGCCGCTTGCACCCTGCTCGGTCCCGAGCTTCGCACCTTCTAATTGCATGAACCGCCCGCCATGCGGACCCCGCATGCGGCGGTCCAGCGGAATCGGGACCGGCGCCGGGGGCCGTTATCCCCGCACGGTGATAGGAATTATTTCCCGTGAAACGCGCGCGGCGGTCTATCTTCGGTAACCTTCAGCCCCTATATTCAGGGGGCCGGGGCAACCCGGCTATGGCGATAAACGGCCGTCGCAATAAACCTTTCGGACCCGGGGGCAGTACCCGGCGGCTCCACCCAAGCCCGCGATTTGCCCGGCAAGCACGGGTTTCGGCGGGGCCGAACTAGGATCGACGAGGGCGTAAAGGACGGACTTTTGCTCGGCATGGTACCGCCGTTATCGGGCCATTTCATAGTTGCAAACGACAACTATGCTCCGGTTGCTTTGGCTGCGTAAGCAGTTCCAGTAACCAAGCCTACAAGCCCTAGCCGTCTTAGCAGCGGTTAGGCGGGGTTCGGAGGCACCTGGCAACAGAAGCCTCCACTTTCCTTTCCAGTTGCCCATTCCATTTGTGACAAAGGGGCCATAAACGCCCCGCAGGGATGGATTTCGCCGCCAGCCGCGCTAGCATCGTCGGCAAATTCGAAAAACCGCCGAACACCCGCATGCCCGATCAAATCCGCTACGACCTCCTGACCCAGCAGGCGCTGCGCGGCGTGGTCCGCAACGTGCTCACCGACGCCGCCAAGAAGGGCCTGCCGGGTGAGCATCATTTCTACATCTCGTTCGACACCCGCGCCGAAGGCGTGCGCATTTCCGAGCGACTGCGCACGCAATACCCGGATGAAATGACCATCATCCTGCAGCACCAATTCTGGGATCTGAAGGTCGCCGACGATGAATTCGAGGTCGGTCTATCGTTCGGCGGCATTCCGGAAAAGCTGACGGTGCCGTTCGAGGCCATCAACGGCTTCTTCGATCCTTCGGTGCAGTTCGGACTGCAATTCGAGGAGGTCACCGAGGGCGAAGAGACCCAGCCGGTGCCGACGCTCACGCAAGACAAGGTCGCTGGCAAGAGCCCGCGCGCGGCGTCTCCGGCGCGCCCGCCGGTGGTGGCCGCGCCGGAACAGGAACCGGCCGCGGCCGCGCCCGAGCCTGCGCCAGACAAGCCCGCTGGCGGCGGCGAAGTCGTCCGACTCGACCGCTTTCGCAAGAAATAGATGGCAAAAGCGCGCAAAGCCCGCGCCGGCAAGACCCGCGTCGAAAGCGACGCCTTTGGTCCGCTCGATATCCCCGCCGACAAGCTGTGGGGCGCGCAGACCGAACGTTCGCTGCACAATTTCCGCATCGGCCGCGAACGCATGCCGGTCGAGATCGTGCGCGCGCTCGGCCTGATCAAACGCGCCGCCGCGGAGACCAATCGCCAGCTCGGCTCACTCGACCGCCGGCGCGCGGGCGCCATTATCGCCGTCGCCCAGGACATCGCCGACGGCAAGCTGGACGCTCACTTCCCGCTGCTGGTGTGGCAGACCGGCTCCGGCACCCAGAGCAACATGAACGTCAACGAGGTGATCGCCAACGCCGCCAATGTCGCGCTCGGGTCGGAACTCGGCGCGAAATCGCCGGTGCATCCGAACGACCACGTCAATATGAGCCAATCGTCCAACGACGCGATCCCGACCGCCATGCATATCGCGGCGGCGATTGCCATCCGCGACCATTTGCTCCCCGCGCTCAAACACCTGCAGACCGCGCTCGACAATAAGACAAATGAATTTGCCACGATCATCAAGATCGGCCGCACCCACACCATGGATGCGACGCCCATCACCTTGGGCCAGGAATTTTCCGGCTATGCGGCACAGGTGAAATCCTCGATCGCACGGCTGAAGCTGGCGCAAGCCGAACTTTATCCCCTCGCCCAGGGCGGCACCGCGGTCGGCACCGGGCTGAATTCGAAGCCGCAATTCGCCAAGGCCTTTGCCAAACGCATCGCCAGGCTGACCAGGCTGCCGTTCGTCAGCGCGCCCAACAAATTCGAGCACATGGCCGGCCACGACGCCTATGTGTTCGTGCACGGCGCCATCAATGCCGCCGCCACCGCCTTATTCAAGATTGCCAACGACATAAGGCTGCTCGGCTCCGGCCCGCGCTCGGGCTTAGGCGAATTGATCCTGCCGAGCAATGAGCTCGGCTCCTCGATCATGCCGGGCAAGACCAATCCGACGCAGAGCGAAGCGCTCACCATGGTCTGCTGCCAGGTGTTCGGCAACCACACCACCATCACCGTCGCCGGCAGTCAGGGCCATTTCGAGCTCAATGTGTTCAAGCCGTTACTTGCCTATTGCATGATGCAGTCAATCGGACTGCTGGCCGACGCGGCGAAATCGTTCACCGACAATTGCGTGGTCGGCATCAAGGCCAACGAAGCCCGTATCGCCGAATTGATGCAACGCTCACTGATGCTGGTAACCGCGCTCTCCCCGCACATCGGCTACGACAAGGCTGCGCAGGTGGCAAAAGCCGCGCACGCCAACGGCACGACGCTGCGCGAGGAAGCGGTGCGACTCGGTTTCATCACCGGGCCCGAGTTTGACCGTCTGGTGCGGCCCGAGAAGATGGTGCGGCCTCGCTGAAATTGGCTTTTTTTGTGCGGCCCTCGGCCGCACCACTCAACCAAAAGCTGTGTCCGCTAATGAAAAAACCATGCACAAAGTCTCATGTACAAAGTCTAATGTCAGCATTTCAATATAAGAATTCGGTATGACATTACCGTCGCCGTGTGCAATTTTCGCCCTGTGAGAAAATCGTCATCAGATTATCACAAGGTAATTCTTCGCATTACCCTAGAATTCTTTACATGCATAAAATATACGCGTGAATCTCCGACATTATCATAGCAATTACAGTGCGCTTGATCGGCAATATTCGGCGGCTTCGCGCACAACAATGCTTGCAATAATTGACTCTGTATTGGACAAGTCCAATCAACCCTCGCACAATTGTCTTTCAGCATTGTCGGCAAAGCCTCCGCTGCACCCTGCGCCATCGGAGCGTTGCAACTAGCGGCAATGCAAGGAAGGTCCATAGCACTCGGCTATGGCGAGGCTTGGAATGACTGAAGTGGTCAACCTTCGTGCGGCGCGCAAGCGTGCCAAGCGGCAGCAAGACGAGGCGCGTGCCCGGGACAATCGTTTGGCGAACGGTCAGCCCAAGTATCTGCGCCAGATCGAAGCCGCAAAGCGCGCAAAAAATTATCGGGAGCTCGAACGGCACCTGATCAAAAAAAAGAAAAGGAGGAAGCCTGATGAACTCACCCGTTGTCAAACGCTCGATTGTGGTTGCCGGTCATAAAACGAGCGTCAGCCTGGAAGACGAGTTCTGGCAGGGACTGAAGGACATCGCCAGCGACCGGGAGATGACACTCGCCGACCTGGTGGGCACGATCGACACCGATCGCCACAATGGCAACCTGTCGTCGGCGATCCGTTTGTTCGTTCTCAACCACTATCGCACGCAAGTCGGAAATCTCGACCCGCGCAAGTCAGGCCGCGCGATGAGCGCCACGAGCGCGGCAGGTTCAGTTATGCTGGCCGACTGCTGAGGCCTCAGGCCTGACCGAACCACCAGGCACAGGCAGCGGAACGATCTCGACGGGCGCAGGTAAAGCAGGTGCGCGGCTGCGCTTACGCACCGGGATTGCGGGGCGCCTGGGCGGAAGCACAAGTTCGCTGCGCGGCACTGCCGCGGTTTCGCTTTTCGGCGCAGGTGGCGGCGCGCTGCCGACTGGCGCAGGCGCGCTCTTGGGCGCCAACTCGCTCTTAAGCGGCGATCCGCTTTTCGACGTTGGCGGCGGCACGCTCGGCCGCGGCGATGCCCGCTCGATTTCGCGCAACTGCTTCGCCTGGTTTTCCACCGCCCGCAACGTGAGCCAGCCGGTCAACGCGGCGACATCGATGTTGTGCGCAGGCGCCGTCACCGGGCCTTTCAGTGCCATGAAGATGTCCGGCCGCGCGCCGGTTTGCTCGTTCGATCCCGAAAGCACGAGCCGGGCATCGATCGACCCGTCGGTGAGATCAAGATTGCCAGCAAGCGACAACTGGGCATCCGGGCTGTCGGCGCTGAACTTGTTCAAGCGGACCTGCCCGGCGCTGACGGCAAGAGTTCCCTCCGCGTGCTGGACCGAAAGCCGGCCACTCTGCAACGCTTTGTCGATCACATCCGAGATGCGCACCGCGTCGATCGCCAGTCCCTGGTCGACGGCATGGGTGACGGCATCGAACGCGCGCGGATCGAGGCCGGCCAATTGGGCATCGGAGAGCGTGAACTTGCCCGATCCGCTCAACGAGCCGATCAGCGCGACCGGGCTCAGGCCGGAGCCTTCGAGTTCGCCGGAAAGATCGAGCGTACCGGTCACCGCCGGCCGCGCGCCGGAAGCAAGCAACGCCGTCGCGTCGACGCCGAGCAGTTTGACCTCGGCGCGCGTGTTGAGTCCGTCAAAGGTGGAATTGAACGACAGCCGCGCTTTGAGGCGGCCGCCGGCCAAGTCGCCGCTTATGGCATCGAAGATAAATGCGTTCTTGTCGAACCTGAATGTCGTGCTGAATTCGCGCGCGGTCAGTTGTGGCAGCAGGTCGAACCGCTGTGCCTTGACCGTGACTTTGCCCGCAAAGTCGCCGAACACCCCGGCCCCGAAAGGCTCACTCGACCAGTTCCAGGCCGCGCCCTTGCGCTCGGCTGGCGGCGGCATGCCGATGGCCGCGGCCACGACGCCCGCGCCGTCGACATGATCGGCCTCGATATCGCCTCGCAGGCGATGCGGCGTTGCCAGCGTGAACCTCAGTTTTCCACGTAACGTGGCGCCAGCGATTCTCGCTTCAATATCGCTCAGCGAAACATCCTTGCCGGCGAGCGCAATGCGCCCGGAAAACGCGACCGGCAGCGCACCGCCTGCGGTTCTGCGCAAGGGCGCGGCATCCGCGCGCACGATCGCCGCACGCAGAACGACGGATGGGTGATCGCCAAACGGACGGGCGATGCCGCTGGCATTGGCCGCGAGACCGCCGGCGCTCAGCTTGCCGTCGACATGCCAATCGCCGCGCAAGGGTCCGTTAGCGTCGAGCGTCAATGCGCCCGGACCGGCCGCCACCGCCACCACGCTGTCGAGGCCGAGCATGGTCACCAGCGCCTTGCCGTCGTCGGCGGTGAGCTTGCCGGCAAGATGCATGTCGCCGGCCTTGAAAGTCATCAGATCGGCATTGGTCTCGCCGTTGAACGCGATGCGCGCCTTGCCGAGGCTGCCGTCGACGGCGAATTTGGCATGCGCCGTCGGTGAGGTGCCTTCCATCGTCAGCGTGGCGTTCAGCTTGGCCGGTGCCATGGCCGACGCACCGCGCTGAAGCGCCTGTGCCGTCTTCGGCGCGATGCGCGCCAGCAGCGCCATAACCGGCGCCATGTCCAGCGCATCGAGATCGACGCGTATGCTGCCTTGCGGTGGCGACGATGCGGTGTCGATGCGCCCGCTCGCAGAAAAAGCGCCGCCGCCGAGATCAGCCACCGACAGCTTGTCGATCTGCAGCCCGTCGGCATCGACCTTCAGCCGCGCGCTTAAATCGCGCGCATCGAAACCCGCTATGGTGGCGTGGCCGATATCGGCGGCGATGGTCATGTCGTGCGGCCGCTCGATATGGGAACCGGCCAACAGCGCTTTGCCGAAGCCGAGCGCCGTGTCGATATCGAGCACCGGCGCATGAAGCGCGGCATCGAGCCGCGCGGGGCGGGTGCCCGCGGCGAAGGCATAGGCGAAGCGTCCGGTGACGGTCTTGCGTTCGAATTCGGCATTGAGCCGCTCGACAGCGATCCGGTCGCTGGCGAGCGTGAGCTGGCCGCGCAAGCTGAGCGGCTTGAGGTCGCCTGTCTTGGCGCCGCCGCGCCCTTCCAGCCAGGCCGCTAAGGCCTTCGGGTCATTGGCCTTGATCTCGGCCGGGCCGGTGAAGGCGACGCGGTCATCACTGATTGCGAGGTGGCCACTCACGCGAACCTGGGTGAAGCCGGGCGCGCGAAACTCGAAGCGGTCCAGGTTCCAGCCCTGGGCACCCGTGCTGATGTCGCCGCGCAAGTTCTGCACGGTGTCGCCGCCGAGCGTGACTTGGTCGATGCCGATGCCGATTTGAATCGGGATTGCGGGGCGGAAGACGCCGCCGGCCAGGTGCGCCAGCTTGCCGATGGCGGCAGCGGGCGGAGCTTGCGCGCCTTCGCCTCCGAGCACGCGATCGAGATCGATCTGCCGTCCCGACAGCACGCCGTCGAAGCGCGGCCGTTTGCCGAACTTGAAATCAGCGACGCCGGTGAGCTTGAGGCCGCCGTCTTGCGGGCCGTAGTCGAATTCAAATTTCTGCATCAGCGCCGATGCCGCCGTGACCTTGACCTTGCCGCTCACGTGCCAGGGCTGACTCACCTTGTCGGTCCCACGCGAGGCGATGGCGACCGGCCGCGTCAGATTCAAGCTGCCTTCGAAGTTCGGCTTGCCGCCGGCGAGCGCCAATACGCCGCCGACTTCGATGCTGAGCGGGTAGCCGACCGGATCGACATTGACATGGAGCTTGAGCTTGCCGTCGACGCCGTAACGGCCGACGGTGATGCGAAACGGATAAAGATCACCGCCGACGCTGGTGGCGCCTTCACCGTTGAGAGGTCCCAGCAGCGAGCGTGCTTCGCCGTTGAACCACAACTTGTCGAGCGTGACGCTGGCGCCATTGGCGGCGTCGGTGAGCGTCAGCTTGCCGTCCTGGATATTCAGGCGATCGATGGCGAGCGCGTCGGGGTTGAAACCGACGGCCAGGCTGGGTGCCTGCACGTCGCCCGAAGCATCGAGGCCGACGCGCAATTGCGGGCCGACCAGTCGCAGCTCGGCAGCGCGCCATTCGCCACGCATCAGCGGGCCGAGCGCGAATTCGATGTCGAGCGAGCGGGCGCGCAGCTCGTCGGCGCCGCCGCGGCCGATCTCGATATCATGCAAGGTCAATTGCGGCGATGGCAGCAGGCGCGCGTCGATGTTGCCGGCGACGCGCACGTCGAGGCCGATGAGATGGCTTGCCTCCGCCTCAAACGCCGCGCGATAGCCGCCCCAATCGATCAGCAGCGGTCCGACCAGCGCCGCCACCAGCGCCAGGATGATCGCTATCGCCAATCCGAGAAGGGTGGTCTGCAACGCGTAAACTTCCGGTTCCGCCGGGCCAACCCGTGCGCGATTAGTGTTATGAACGTAGGCTATTCTTGCCCGTTCTTGTCGGCAAATATGTGTCGGCGCGGCCGCCAGGACTGCCCCGCGCGCTCAGCCGAGCGCGATGATCTTGCCCGGATTCATGATGTTTTGCGGGTCGAGCGCGCGCTTGATCGCGGCCATGGCGGCGAGCGCCGGGGCCCCATGCTCCGCCAGCAGATATTTCATCTTGCCCTGCCCCACGCCGTGCTCGCCCGTGCAGGTGCCGTCCATGGACAACGCCAGTTCCGCCAGCCGCTCCAACAGCAGATTGACGCGGCGCACTTCGTCGTCGTCGCCGAGATCGACCAGCAGGATGAGGTGGAAATTACCGTCACCGACATGACCGAGGATGGGCGCCACCAGATTGAGCGCGGCGACTTCGCGCTGGGTCGCGTTGACGCATTCGGCCAGCCGTGAAATCGGTACGCAGACGTCGGTCGAGAAAGCGGAGGTGCCCGGCCGCAGGCGGCAGGCCGCCAGATAGCCGTCATGACGAGCCTGCCAAAGCCGGCTGCGATCTTCCGCCTTGGTCGCCCATTCGAACGGGCCGCCGCCGAACTCGGCAACAATCTCGCCGAAGCGCTCGGACTGCTCGGCGACGCTTCGCTCGGTGCCGTGAAATTCGACGAACAGCGTGGGCACTTCCGGCAGCGTGAGCTTGGAATAGGCGTTGCTGGCCTTGATTTGAAGGGCGTCGAGCAATTCGATGCGCGCGACCGGAATGCCGGACTGGATGGTGAGGATAGTTGCGGTGCAAGCGGCATCGACGGACGGGAACGGGCAGACACCGGAGGCGATCGCTTCCGGAATACCGGAGAGCTTGAGCGTCAGCTCGGTGATGACGCCGAGAGTGCCCTCGGAGCCGACCATCAAACTTGTCAGGTCGTAGCCGGCCGACGACTTCTTGGCGCGGCGCGACGTGGTCATCAGCGCGCCGTCCGCCATCACCACTTTCATCGCCAGCACATTGTCCTTCATGGTGCCGTAGCGCACCGCATTGGTGCCGGACGCGCGCGTCGCCGCCATGCCGCCGAGGGACGCGTCAGCGCCGGGGTCGATGGGGAAGAACAGGCCGCTGTCGCGCAAATGCTCGTTGAGCGCCTTGCGGGTGACGCCGGGCTCGATCACACAGTCGAGATCCTCGTCGTGCACCGCGAGCACCTTGTTCATGTCGCGGAAATCGATCGACACGCCGCCGAACGGCGCATTGACGTGACCTTCCAGCGAGGTGCCGGTGCCGAAGGCGATGACCGGCGCCTTGTGCGCGGCGCAGATGCGCACGATGCGCTGCACGTCCTCGGTCGTTTGCGGAAACACCACCGCATCGGGCGGCTGGTTCGGCAACCAGGTGAGCGTATTGCCATGCTGCTCGCGCACCGCCTGCGACGTTACCACGCGGTTGCCGAAGTCGGCGGTGAGTTCCGCGACCGCCTTCTGAATGGCAGCCGGGTTGCGGCGATTTTCGGCGGCGGCGGCGGCCAAGACCATAAAAAATCCTCTGCTACGTCCTTCGGGCGAACGTTAGCAGAGGAGATCGCGGAGGTGAAACAGGCTGGCTGCGTCGACCCTTCAGCGAACGAGCGAAGCAGCAACGACAAGGCCCCACAGCATCAGCGCACCGCCGGCGACGTAGCCAAGCCGCCAGCGCGCCGGCGCCGATTTCTCTCCGAGCACGAACAGCGTGAGCGCCCCCATCCAGAGCAGGTTCATCGCGCCGACCACGAACATCACCGCCATCAGCGCCCAGCAGCAGCCGACGCAATAGCTGCCGTGCTTGAGCCCCAGCACCAGGGCGCCGGCCTTGCCGTCCCGCCATTCGGCAAGAAAGAACGCGAGCGGCGTGCGGCACTTGGTCAGGCACGCATCCTTGAGTGAGGTGAATTGAAACGCTCCCGCAGCCAGAAGAATGACAGCGCTGAGCATGATGCTGGCGCTTTGCAGCATCGGGGTGAGTAGCGCCGCCCGCGCCAGGGTCACCTGCCCCGCCGCCGCCACGGCCGCGTAGCCGGTCCAGGCCACGATATAGCCCGCAGCGAACAAGGCGGTTGGTGATGTCGAACCGGTGTGCGTGCTACGCCGGCGCGCCAGATTACCGAACACGGTGGCGGCCGGCAGCGCGGTCGGCAGCATCATCGCCACCATCATGACGCTCCACATAGTGAATGCGGCAAGGAGTTGCTCCGGCAGTCCAGGCGCCATCGCCGGCATCGTCGCCGGCATGGCCATATGCGCCATGCCGGCATTCATGCGCGCCAGATAGAGCCAGCTCAGCGCGGCCACCGCGCCGAGACCGCCGACGGTGAGGAGACGGCCGCGCCATCTCCCCGCGTCGATTTGCATGTTGACCCGCGCCATGACGTTCACGCCGAATAGGCGAAGTCGGACAGGAAGCCGTTGCGGCCCGAGAGTTTCCAGTCCATCCCGAAGTCGGAGAAGGTGAAGTGCTTCGAGCGACCCACGGTCGCCGGCTGGCCGGGCGCGATGCAGAGCGGGTGGTTGTCGACGGTGATCGGCTGGCCGCCCTGGCCTTCGAGCGCCTCGATCTCGGCCTCGGCGATGCCGGGGATGGTCAGGCTCGCCTGCTTGCCGTTCGCCTTGTACTTCATGGGCACGTTCTTGGCGCCGACGATTTCGCCGATGAAAGATGCCAGCATGGCCGGATGCCCGCCGGCCTTGCCGCCGAAGATGGCGTGCAGCGCGTCGTTTTGCGCGGCATTCGCCTTGTCATCGAAATAGGCGGCTGCCTTCCATTTCGTCTGCAGCATGTGGCCGGGTGCGTGCACCGCCAACGCCACATTGAGCCCGTCGAGCTTGACGTCGCCGTATTGGCCCTTGTCGATGTGCCAGGCGACGATCACAGTGCACTCGCCCTCGGTCGGCGGACTGGTGAACACGCACGGGCAGGCTGCTTCGCAGTTGCAGGTCTCGAAATAGGTCCCGCTGAGATTCCATTGCGTCATGGTGTCCTCCTTGAGTTGAAAATTCACCCGCTGATCCGCGAGCGCCTGAGGGATGTCCTCGGTTTTGTCTGCGTCACGTGGGCGCAGGATGAGCGGAGCCGCCGCGAAAGGCTTTGACAGGCTCTTGATTTGCCCCTGAGATCGCCTTGATTATTTGTCCAGATGCACCCGAACGCCCGGGGGCGAGCGGGAGGGGAATTTGGCTTACTGTTTCGAGGCTTACGCGCTCGACCCGGGAACGCGCGAGCTCCGGCGTGACGGCGAGCTGGTTCCGCTCGAGCCGCAGGTATTCGACTTGCTGGTGTTCCTGATCGAGAATCGCGCCCGGGTGGTCAGCAAAGACGACCTGATGGCCGCCGTATGGCGTGGCCGCGTAGTTTCGGAATCGACGCTGACCAGCCGCATCAACGCGGCGCGCAAAGCGGTGGGCGACAGCGGCGACGAACAGGTCCTTATCCGCACGATCGCCCGCAAGGGCTTCCGTTTTGTCGGCACGTTAAGCGACGAGCCGGCGCCTTCGCCTGTCGAGCCCGCCCGGCCCGCATTTCCTTCGCCGGAGCGGCCGTCGATCGCGGTGCTGCCCTTCGTCAATATGAGCGGCGATCCCGAGCAGGATTATTTTTCCGACGGCATCAGCGAGGACATCATCACGGCGCTGTCCAAGCTGCGCTGGTTTTTCGTGATCGCGCGCAATTCCTCCTTCATCTACAAGGGCAAGGCGGTCCATCTGAAGCAGGTCGCAGAGGATCTCGGCGTGCGCTACGTAATGGAAGGCAGCGTGCGCAAGGCCGGTGACCGGGTGCGCATCACCGCCCAGCTCAACGATGTCGTCACCGGCAGCCATCTCTGGGCCGAACGCTACGACCGCAACCTGGCCGACGTATTCGCGGTGCAGGACGAGATCACCGAGGCCATCGTGGCAGCAATCGAGCCGCAGCTTTACGCGGCGGAGAATTTCCACGCACAGCGAAAAGCTCCCGACAGCCTGGACGCCTGGGACCTCGTCATGCGCGCGCTCTCGCACTACTGGCGGGTGACGCGGCAGGACAATGTGGTGGCGCAGGCGCTGCTGGAGAAAGCCATCAGCATCGATCCGAACTACGGCCAGGCGCTCGGCGTCCTGGCCACCAGCTATATGTTCACCGCCCATATGGGATGGATGGATATGGCGGCCGCGATGGCCAAGGCAGAAATCTCGGCGCTTGCCGCTATCCGCGCCGACAGCGAGGACCCCTGGGCGCACCACGCGCTCGGCCATGTCTATCTGTTCACGCGCCGCTTCGACAATTCATTGGCCGAGTGGGAGACGGCGCTGCGCCTCAATCCGAACTTCGCGCTGGCACAGGGCTATTACGGGCTGTCGCTGACCTACAGCGGCCGCTGGCAGGAAGCCGACGAGACCGCGCGGCGCGCCATCCGCCTGAGCCCGCGCGACCCGAATCTGGGCGTCTATTACGGCATCGTGGCCTATGCCCAATACATCGGCCGCAACTACGAAGAGGCCATCAAGTTAGCGCGCGAGGCCATTCGCCAGCGTAGCGACTTCGTCGGTGGCCACCGTGTGCTGGTCGCCGCGGCCGGCATGGCGGGCGAAAAGGCGCTCGCTAAAAGCGCGCTGGCCGAGCTCAAGCGTGCGCAGCCGAACGTCTCGCGTGCCTGGATCGCGGCCAACATGCCGATCCGGTACGACACCGAGCGCGAGCATTACCTGGAAGGGCTTCTCAAGGCCGGGCTCGACTAGCGGCTGCCCAGCAGGACCGGCGCCGTGTCAGGCGAAAATGGTCCAGGTCGGCTGGTCGTTCCGCGGTTTGGGCGCTTCACTCTTGGCGATCGATAGAGCATATGCAGCGACCATTCCCGCGAGAATGAATAGATACGCGCCTCGGGCGATCTTGCTGATCATCGCCTCGCCTCCCTTGCTTTTTGTCAGGATAGCCGAGGAGATGGTGCGGGTGCCCCCTTAGTTAATTTTTGGTTAACGCGTGGACGAGCAAAATCCGCTGGCGTAGGTTTCCCCGCGTCCTGTTCCGCTTAGGCTTATGGAGTTCGCTATGGCCGGCCCCGTCATCGCAATCACAGAGAACATTTTTCCGACCCTCGATCCGGCCAAGGCCGCTCTGGCACGCCTCAATCCGACTTTGCGCATGGCGAAAAGCACAAGCGCCGAGAACATCCTGGAGGTCGCGCGCGACGCCGACGCCATCCTGGTCACCTACGCGAAGCTGACGGCCGACCTGATCAATCAGCTCACCCGTTGTAAGGCGATCGGCCGCTTCGGGCTGGGCGTCGACAATATCGATCTGCCGGCCTGCAAGGCGAAAGGCATCGCGGTCAATTACGTGCCGGATTACTGCATTTACGAAGTATCCGACCACGCTATGGCCATGCTTCTGGCGCTGATCCGCAAGATCCCGCTGTCCAACAAGGTGGTGCAGGCCGGGCGCTGGGAAATGCCGGTGGTGGTGCCGATCCGGCGCATCCAGGGCACGGTGCTGGGGCTACTGGGATTCGGCAATATTCCCCGCCTAGTGGCGCCGAAGGCACAAGCCTTTGGCATGAAGGTGATTGCCTTCGATCCTTACGCCAAACCCGAGCTGTTCAAGGCCGCAGGCGTCGAGAGCGTCGATTTCGATAAGTTGCTCAAGACTTCCGATTACATCTCCGTGCACGCGCCGCATACGCCGCAGACGCGCGGCATGGTGAACGCAGACGCCTTCGCCAAGATGAAGAAGGGCGCCTACATCGTGAACACCGCGCGCGGGCCGCTGATCGACGAGCCGGCCCTGATCGCCGCGCTCGACAGCGGCCATCTCGGCGGCGCCGCGCTCGACGTAGTGGCGGTCGAGCCACTGCCCAAGGACTCGCCCCTGCTCGGCCGCGACAACGTCATCCTCACGCCGCACACCGGCTTCTATTCGATCGAGGCGCTCGAAGAATTGCAGAGCAAGTGCGCCACCGACGTGGCCAGCGTGCTCAGCGGCGAGAAGGCGGTGTATCCGATTTCGGCTTGACGACGTCCATGGACGCGCCATTCGTCTCCTCGCTGATGCGTATCGAGCCGGCCTGGATCGACTACAACGGCCATCTTAACGTCGCCTATTACAACGTGCTGTTCGACCGCGCCGTCGATGAAGTTTACGAACTCATCGGCCTCGGGCCCAACTATCTCGAACAGCACAAGCACTCGACCATGGTTGTCGAAGCGCATGTGCGTTACCTGCGAGAATTGCGCGAA
Organism: uncultured Alphaproteobacteria bacterium; assembly: GCA_963773115.1. Taxonomy (GTDB): domain Bacteria; phylum Pseudomonadota; class Alphaproteobacteria; order Rhizobiales; family Xanthobacteraceae; genus Pseudolabrys. Next base: position 631,785 of record CAVYZZ010000004.1, read on the forward strand.
ACCGACCCGGTACGGGTCACGGTGCAGTTGCTCGCCTACGACGCCAAGCGTATCCACCTTTTCGAGCAGTTGTTGCACGCCGACGAGGGCTGGGTGTCGGCAACGAGCGAGAATATGACCCTGCATGTCGACATGGCAGCGAAGAAGGTGGCGCCGTTTCCCGACAGCGTCATGCGCTCGTTGGCGGCGATGAAAGCGGCGCATGTGCATCTGCCGATGCCGGAAGGCGCCGGGCGGCGGATCGCGATGCCGGGCAAAAACTGACGACATCTCGCGCCTGCGCAACGGCCGCTTGCAATTGACTCTTTTCAATTCTGCTCGTTAGCATCTGCATCCTTCATCGCAAACGTATTGGACAACGGTAGAGGGCTGACATGACGGCATCAGTTGGGGAGGCTGCGTCGCGCCCGGTCACTGTTCGCATCCGCGAGCACGCGATTCCCACCGCCAACAGCGGGCCCTATATCTGCGTCGAGGGACCTGACAGAAATCTGTGGTTCTGCGAAAGCGGCTCAGCCAAGATCGGCTGTTTCGATCCACGAGTCGCGGCATTCTCCGAATTCGTACTGCCGACACCCGGCGCAACGCCAATCGGCATCGAGCTTGGGCCGGACGGAAATCTCTGGTTCGCGCAGAAGAAAGCCAACAAGATCGGGCGCATTTCGCCGCGCGGCGACTTGGCTGAATTCACCGTGCCGACCGCAAACGCGGGCCCGGACGCGATGGCGCGCGGGCCCGACGGCAATATGTGGTTCTCGGAGACCGAAGCGGACCAGATCGGCCGCATCACGATGGACGGCACGATCACCGAATTCGGCGCCGGCATTTCGCGCGGCGCTAAGCCGCTGTCCATCGTGGTGCGCGACGGCACGCTGTGGTTCAGCGAGGCGGCCGGCAACCGCGTCGGCCGCATCACGGTCGACGGCGCGGTCAGTGAATTCCCTATTCCGAGTCCGGATCCGCAGCCGCGCGCTATGGTCACCCATCCCGACGGCAACATCTGGTTCGTAGAAACCGGCGCCAATGCGCTCGGCCGCCTCAGCCGTGACGGCGCCTTCAGCGAATTCAAAGTGCCGACGCCGAACGCGTCCTTGCGCGGCGTGACGGTCGGCCCCGACGGCAATCTGTGGTCCACCGAGAACTTCGCCAACAAGATCGCCCATATGATGCCGGACGGCACGCTGATCAGCGAATATGACATTCCGACGCCGAAGAGCGGCGCGCGTTGCATTGCAGCGCTGTCGAACGGGCGGCTTTATTTCACCCAATACGACGCCGGCTCGATCGGCGAGATCATCCTCGGGTGAGCGGGCGGCAGGACGGAGGGAAGCGTGACGGTCGAACGCATCGAATACCAGGCCGGCAACCTCGGCTGCAACGGCGCGCTGGTTTATGACGAGAGCGTGACCGGGCGCCGCCCGCTGCTGCTGATGGCGCCGAACTGGCTCGGCGTCAACGAGCACGCCATCAAGCGCGCCGCCATGATGGCGGGCAAGAAATATATCGTCTTCGTTGCCGACATGTATGGCGGCGGCACGACCTGTGCTGGACCGCCGGAGTCCGCCGAATTGGCCAATGGCGTGCGAGCGGATGTGTCGGAGCGGCGGCGGCGCATCGTGGCCGCGCTGGAAGCATTCCGCAGCGAAAGCGACAAGCGCGGCATCGGCGATCTAAAGCGCCAGGCGGCGGTCGGCTTTTGTTTCGGCGGCGGCAATGTGCTCGAACTCGCGCGCACCGGCGCCGACATCCAGGCGGCCATCTGCCTGCACGGGGACCTCGTGACGCCGATGCCGGCCAAGCCCGGCGACATCAAAGCGGCGATCTGCGTGCTGCACGGCTCGCGCGACCCGATCGTGCCCAAGAAAGACCGCGACGCTTTCGAAGCGGAAATGGAAGCCTGCGGCGTCAAGTGGCAAATGCTGGTGTTCGGCGGCTTGCTACACTCGTTCAGCGAAGAGGAATCGGACGCGCCCGGCATTGCCGCTTTCGATCCCGGTGCCGCTCGACAGAGCTACGCCATGATCGACGACATCGCGACCGCGGCATTCGAAGGAAAACTCTGAGGCCAAGCGCACGCTGCCAAGGTAATTGCTGGCTGAACGCCCCCGGGCAAGATCGAGGACGCTGAAGAAGCGGCATTTCACCCTCAAATTTGCGGCACATGGATGCCATCTTTAGGGGGAAGAAGATCATCGCGGCGGCGCTGCCGGCCGCCGCTTCCCTTTGGACGAGATGGCCGAACCCAAGCGCAACGACCCTGTTCTTGTGCACCAGCAACCTGCCGCCGGCGGTATTGCCGCACGCGCGCTTGGGCAGCGAGCGGCGCTCTATCTCGCCGACCTCAATCCCGAGCAGCGGGCGGCGGTGGAGACGCTGGACGGCGGGTGCTGGTTCTGGCCGGCGCGGGAATCGGAAGGACGCGGACGCTGACCACGCGCATCGCCCATATCCTGAACCCCGGTCATGCACGGCCGTCGGAAATCCTCTCGGTGACTTTCACCAACAAAGCGGCGCGCGAGATGAAGAACCGCATCAGCTTCATGGTCGGGCAGATCGTCGAGGGGATGCCGTGGCTTGGCACCTTTCATTCCATCAGCGTCAAGATTTTACGCAGGCATGCCGAGCTGGTCGGGCTCAAGAGCAACTTCACGATTCTAGACGTCGACGACCAGATCCGGCTCATTAAACAAATCTTGGAAGCCAAGAAGCGCATTTACTATTTTGAGCAGCTCCTGCACGCCGAGGAAGGTTGGCTGTCGGCTACCTCGGAAAACATGATGCTGCATGTGGACATGACGGCGAAAAAAGTGACGCCGTTTCCGGACAGCGTCATGCGCGCGCTCGCCGCGATGAAAGCTGCGCATGCGAAGCTGCCGGTGCCGGAGGGCGTCGGGCGGCGGATCGCAATGCCACAGAAAGACTAGTCGATACTGCCGCCAGAAAATCTTCGCCCCGGCACGGTGAGGAAATAGCCGACCGCCTGCCCGCCGTCGGCGCCGACGATGCTGCCCGTCGTGTACTGCGACTCATCGCTGGCGAGGAAGACTGCGGGTCCCGCGATATCCTCGCCCGAGCCGACGCGGCCCATGGGCACGCCCTTGCGGCGACCTTCGTAGATTTCCGGATCGGCATACATGCCTTCGGTGCCGGGCGTGCGGATGTAGCCGGGCGTGATGGCGTTGGCGCGGATGCCGTAGGGCGCCCATTCCATCGCCTGCAGTTTCGTCAGCATGATCAGCCCGGCCTTCACCACGCTGTAGGCGCTGGCCCAGTTGTACGGAAACAGGCCGGCGATGGACGCGATGTTGACGATGACGCCGGACTTCTGCGCGATCATGTGCTTGGCGCAAGCCTGGCTGGTCATGAACGCGCCCTTCAGGCCGATGTTCATGGTGGCGTCCCAGGCTTCCTCCGGCAATTGCTCTAGTTTGCCGGGCACGATCTTCATGGCGTTGTTGACCAGGATGTCCACGCGGCCGCGTTCCTTAATCGTCGTGTCGACCAGGCGGGCGATGTCGGCGGATTTGGCGACGTCGGCGACGACGGCGAGGCTTTTGCTGCCCAGTGCAGCAGCAGCAGCAGCGGTTGCTTCAGCAGTAGCAGGATCGACATCGTTGATGACGACATGGGCGCCCTCTTTGGCATAAGCGAGCGCGATGTCGCGGCCGATGCCGCGGCCGGCACCGGTGATGATTGATATCTTGTCCTTGAGGCGCACGGGATTCCCCCCTGAATTGTTTTGAAAAGCCGGAAAACCACGCTAAAGCGGCGCAAAACAGCGGGCAAGGCGGGTGTCCGGGCCTCGAATTCAGCCCGCTTGAGTGCCATCTTGGGCTGGAAAGAATCACGCACAAATGGCCGAGCCCAAGCGATATTCACCCGCCCCGACCAGCCCGCCGCCTGTGGCCGGCGGCATTGCCGCGCGTGCGCTGGGCGCGCGGCCGACGCCCTATCTGCTTGAACTTAATCCGGAACAGCGCGAGGCGGTGGAGACGCTGGACGGGCCCGTCTTGGTTTTGGCCGGCGCCGGAACCGGAAAAACGCGCGTTCTGACCACGCGGATCGCGCACATCCTGAACCTCGGCCGTGCGCGGCCCGGGGATATCCTGGCGGTGACCTTCACCAACAAGGCGGCGCGGGAGATGAAGCAGCGTGTCGGGATGATGGTGGGGCAAATCGTCGAGGGAATGCCGTGGCTGGGCACCTTCCACTCCATCGGCGTGAAGATTTTGCGCAGGCATGCCGAGCTGGTCGGCTTCAAAAGCAACTTCACCATCCTCGGCACCGACGACCAGATCCGCCTGATCAAGCAGCTGTTCGAAGCCGAGGGCCTCGACGACAAGCGCTGGCCGGCGCGCGTTTTCGCCATGATCCTCGACGGCTGGAAGAACCGCGGTCTCACCCCCGACCAGGTTCCCGCCGGCGAGGCGGCCAGTTTCGCCAACGGCAAGGGCAAGAAGCTCTACCTCGCCTATCAGGAGCGGCTGAAGACGCTCAACGCCGCCGACTTCGGCGATCTGCTGCTGGAATGCATCCGCCTGTTCAAGCAGAACCCGGACGTGCTGCGGCAATACCAGCAGCGCTTCAAATACATTTTGGTGGACGAGTATCAGGACACCAACGTGGCGCAGTATCTGTGGCTGCGGCTGCTGGCGCAGCCCTCCTCTGTCATTCCGGAAGCCGCACCCGGATCGGCGCAAAGCGCCGTCCGAGCACAGGCTCCGCGGCTGTCCGGAATCCATACGCCCGGCGCCGGAGACGAAGGCGAGACAGGGGTTATGGATTCCGGGCTCCGGCCTTCGGCCGGCCCCGGAATGACGAAGGAGAGTGCGGCGAGCACGGCCCCTGCCTCTCCCCGCGCGCGGGGAGAGGTCGACACGGCTTCGCGCAGCGAAGACGCGTCGGGTGAGGGGGCGGTTCGAGACGCTCAGGCGGTGGAGACGCCCCCTCACCCCGACCCTCTCCCCGCAAGCGGGGAGAGGGAGCACGCCGTGCATGGGGAGAGGGAGAACGCCCCGCGCGCGCCGAAGAACATCTGCTGCGTCGGGGATGACGACCAGTCGATCTATGGCTGGCGCGGGGCGGAGGTCGATAACATTCTGCGGTTCGACCATGACTTCCCCGGCGCGAAGGTCATCAGGCTCGAACGGAACTACAGGAGCACGGGCCACATCCTGGCGGCGGCGAGCCAATTGATCGCCCACAACGAAGGCCGCCTCGGAAAAACGCTGCGCACCGAAGACGTGCTCGGCGAAAAAGTCTCCGTCACCGGCGCCTGGGACTCGGAGGAAGAAGCCCGCGACATCGGCGAGCAGATCGAAACCCTGCAACGCCAGGCGCGCGAGCGCGGCGAGGATCATCCGCTCGACGAGATCGCGCTGCTGGTGCGAGCCTCATTCCAGATGCGCGAATTCGAGGACCGCTTCATCCAGCTCGGCCTGCCCTACCGCGTCATCGGCGGGCCCCGGTTCTACGAGCGCATGGAAATCCGCGACGCGCTCGCATACCTGCGCGTGATCGCGCAGCCGGCCGACGATCTCGCCTTCGAGCGCATCGTCAACACGCCCAAGCGCGGCCTCGGCGACGCCGCGCTGCAGATCGTGCACGACTTCGCGCGCAAGAAGCGCATCCCGCTCACCGAAACCGCCGCCCTGCTCTCCGCCACCGACGAGATGAAGCCGAAGCCGCGCGCCTCCCTGCGCGCGCTGATGGACAATTTCGCGCGCTGGAGCGCGATGAAGGATTCAACGCCGCACAGCGAGCTGGCCGAGATCGTGCTCGACGAGTCCGGCTACACCGAGATGTGGCAGAAGGACCGTTCCGCCGACGCCGCCGGCCGCCTGGAAAACCTCAAGGAGCTGGTGCGCTCCATGGAGGAATTCGAGAACCTGGCCGGCTTCCTCGAGCACATCTCGCTGGTGATGGACCGCGACTCAGCCGAGGGCGAGCAGGCGGTCAACATCATGACTTTGCACTCCGCCAAAGGTCTCGAATTCGACACCGTGTTCCTGCCCGGCTGGGAGGAAGGCCTGTTTCCGCATCAACGATCTTTAGATGAGAGCGGCCCCGCCGGGCTGGAGGAGGAGCGCCGCCTCGCCCATGTCGGCCTCACCCGCGCGCGCAAGCGCGCCAGCATCTATTTCGCCACCAACCGGCGCATTCACGGGATGTGGACCTCGACGATGCCCTCGCGCTTCCTCGACGAACTGCCGGCGGAGCATGTGGAGGTGACGCAGGCCGCGGGCGGCGCCGGCGGCTTCGGCATGTCGGGCTACGGTCCCTCGCGCTTCGACGAGATGGCCGCCTTCGGCTCCAACTACACCACGCCCGGCTGGCGCCGCGCGCAGAGCCAGAAGGGGCGCGGCGGATTTTCCGAAGACGGCAAGCCGCGCTATGTGCCGGACGGGGTGTTCGACCAGCGCGACGCGTTAGACGAGGACGGCAAGGCAGACTCCGGTCACCTCTCCCCTGGTGGGAGAGGTCGCACCACCCGGGTCGCGCCGGAGGCGCGCCCGGGCGCAGGCTCCGGCGCGGGTGAGGGGGCGAAGGCCAAGCGCGCGCCCCTAACGATCGAAGGCGAGCTGATCGCCAAATCCACCGGCGCGGCCTCCGCCTTTTCCGTTGGAGAACGCGTGTTTCACCAGAAATTCGGCAACGGCAATGTGGTGGCGGTGGACGGCAACAAGCTCACGATTCACTTCGACAAGGCGGGGGAAAAGCGGGTGGTGGATAGTTTTGTGGAGAGGGTGTGATGGCTATGACATCCTGCAATTTATAGTTACATTTCTTTGCGGCACGTATAATCTTTACTCTACCGCTAGATTGTAGTGGGGGTGAAATGTCCCGACCTTTTACCGAGTTGAATGTTGGATTCAGCAATGCGGAAAACTAACGACTCCGTCAAAATAGAGAATTGCTGGAAAAGTATTTCGTCCGAGACGTTTTTTTAGAGCGCCTTCTTGATCCGAACATTTATTTCCTCGTTGGTGAGAAGGGAACGGGGAAAACCGCATATGCAACGTTTCTCGCGAACAACGATTATAAAAATCACAAAGCCTCTATATATGACGTTCGGCAGACTGAATATCAAAAATTTCTTGAGCTAAAGAGGCAAGGCCATTTAGCTCTTAGCCAATATTCCGAAGTCTGGCGAACGCTCCTATTAATAACAGCGGCAACAAGCATTCTAGAAAAATCCGGAACACCTGAGTTTCTTAAGCGGTTTACCAAACTTGGCGCCCTTAAAAAGGCGATCGACGAATTTTATCAAGATGCATTTGCTCCAGAAATTGTCAAAATGATTAGCTTTGTTGAGTCTTCAGAAACAGCGACCTCTCTTATTGCACAATATATGGGCTTAAGCGCCAACCTCGGCGCTAAAACTCGAAAAGAGCGTCACGATGACGTAGCTACTTTTCAAACGAACCTTCTAAAGCTCCGACAAGCATTTGAGGCGGCGCTTGGAGCCTTAAGGCTCGACAATGACGTACTGATATTTATAGATGGCATTGACGTTAGACCAAGTGATATTGCCTATTCAGATTATTTTGAATGTGTCCGAGGCTTAATCGAAGCGATTTGGATGCTAAACAGCGGTTTTCTGGCTAACATCAAAGACTTGCCAGGCAGAATTAGAATTGTTCTCCTAGTGCGCCCAGACATATTTCTACGTACAGGTCTTCACAACATAAATACCAAACTTCGAGACAATTCTGTTTTCCTAAATTGGATTACAACTTACAAAGATTACCGCAGTTCGTTGCTTTTCAGAGTTGCCGATCAATTGCTCTCCGCGCAGCAAGCTCCCGCCCCTCCAAAAATCGGCACAGCGTGGGACTATTATTTTCCGTTCTATGCAGAAAATGTCACCGCGCGCAATGTATCTGGCGAAGCTGGCGTAAATTCATTTCTCGCCTTCCTCCGGTTTAGCTATTATCGGCCTCGCGACATCAACAGCATGATCGCAACAATTCAAGAATTTGTACGGCGAAAAAAAGATATAGCCGATTACATAACAGCTGAGGACTTCAATGACCCTTCGTTCCGCGACGCGCATGCTGAATACCTTTTGGGCGAAATCAGGGATCAGTTACTTTTTTACTACTCGCAAGACGAATACAATCTTTTTTGCAATTCTTTCCTCATTTACGCGGCAAGCGAAAATTTAGCTATGAGCAGTATATAGAAGCGTTCAACGAATTTATCGCAGAATGTAACGAAACTGGCCGACAACTTCCACAGTTCTTCGATTCGGCAAATGGTTTTCTGCAATTTTTGTACGAACAAAACGTCATTTCTTACAAAGAGCGAGATGTTTCTGAAGATGAATCAGCAGAAGTCTTTATTAGGTGGTGTTTCAGAGAAAGAACTCTCGCTAATATGGCTCCTAAAGTTAGAATCGGAGTTGAGTACGAAATTTTTTATGGCGTAAGTAAAGCATTGAACGTGGGAAAACTTGTGAGACCGGGAAGCGGCGCCTCAAGGCGTCAAATTGGCACGGTTGCAAGATTGTATCATGAAAAAGGGATTGGATTTATCAGGGGTGGCGAGCATCACGTCGAATATTATTTCAAAATGTCGGATGCATTTATCGAGCGTGGCAAACATTTACGCATAGGTCAGAAAGTTTCATTCGAGGTCTATGTAAAATACGGTAAACCACGAGCGCGTGATGTCAAAACGGCCCTTTAGAGCAAATCAATTCGTCATGCCCCTCGATACGCGCCAACTGTCGCTTCCTGCTTTTGTATAAAATCTTGTTCGTCTGGCGCGGCATACATCTGACTCTAACTTTACAGCTTCCCCGCCAGTCTGATCGAGATAGCCGGATAGCTCCATACTACGACAGCGAATCGCCCCTACTTCTTCTCCAACATCAACGTGCCCCGCTGCCCACCACCCGCTGCGTCGCATGGGCTAAGCGCGCCAGCAACGCGCGGCTCACAGGCGCCGCCAATGGCCGCGGCCCGTCGCCAAAATTCGACCAAATACTTTAACCCGGACATAGGGACCGCGCCCTATCCTCGCTCCCGGCACGGTCCGCACCAGTGGCGCTGACATTTGACGAGCGCCAGCGCGGGCAACGCAGAATGTCTCCAAAATTTCAAGGGAGAATTCGGCTGAAAAATCTTGCTTTGTGGACACTGATCGTCGGCGTGCTCCTCGCCTTTGCCCAGTTCGGCGACGAGCCGAACACGAGCGTTAGCGGTGTGTCGAGCGCCGACGCGCCTGCTGCCTATGCCGGCGAATGCATGTGCCGGGGCTGCGGCTGCAAGGGCGGACCGGGCTGGCGCGGCCCGAACGGACAATGTGTGTCGAACCGCGCATTGCGCGAAGTGTGCGGGACTCCGCCGGGGAGCCGCTGCCGCTATGAAGGCGCGCCGCAGGTCTGCCCCAGTTCAGGTTGACCGCACACGCAGCCACTTCATCATCCCCGCCCCCTGTGCTTAACTGCCCCCGGGGATGCGACGCGGAACGTGGGGAGTCTGCCGTGCGAAATCTAACCGTCCTGCTCATCCTGATCGGCGCGCTCGGTCTCGGCGCGCCGTCCTTCGCCCGCGACATCACCCTGCACAAGATCAGCGCCGAGGAGATGAAAGCGGCGTGCGATAAAGCCAGCGGCCGCTTCTCGCAGGACCCCAGCGGCTACGGCTGCGCCACCAACTGCAAGGGCGGCGTGGGCAGCGACTGCATCGTGACCTGCAAACCCGACAGGGGATGCATCGCCCAGGTGATCGGCGGCCGGCGCCCGCACACGGTGGCGGAGGCCCTGACCAAGCCGGAGCGGCACAAGCGCTGACGGGTAAAGCGCGCCGGCACGACTTATGGTGCGTAACGTTGCCGCATAACCTTAATGGCGGCGGCGCCGGGCGCGCTATTGCAGCGCTTTCTGTGATTAACGCAGGCATGCGCGGAGCGCAGTACCGCCAGCGCCGTTCTCGCCACGTTCTCGCCATGTTGCGCCGTCCTACAGGCCCCAACGCAAAATGAATGGGGACACATTCAATGAAGCATTTCAGCATCGGGCTCGCGCTGAGCCTGCTCACGCTCACGGCGGCGCAGGCGGCGGGATGGGGCTCGGTTCATAAATACGTCAAACCGTCCGGCAATTGCGCGGGACAGGAAGTGCTGGCGAGCTATTACTCATCGGGCCGGCACACCGCCAGCGGCGAAGCGTTCGACGCCAACGGCAACACGGCGGCCGCGCGCACCTGGCCGCTCGGCACCTCGCTGACCGTGACCAACCCGAAGAACGGCCGCTCGGTCACCGTGCGCATCAACGACCGCGGGCCTTACGGCATCGCCTACGCGCAAGGCGCCCGGCTCGATCTGGCGCGCGGCGCCGCCCGCCGCCTCGGCATGAACGGCGCGCAATATGTGTGCGTGCGGTGACGGTCACGCGCGGTTCGCGCTGTTCGCGAGCCGGGCATCGTTTTGCCGCGCGTTGAGATTGCGGGGATGAGCGCGGAGCTTGGCGCGCGAGATCCCCGGGTCATTTAAAGTAAGAACGGCTTCCGGCGATGGCCGCGCGCGTGCGCGGTCAATTCTTTTTTGGCGGCGACCGGCGGCGCGGCCCGGCCGCGCGGCGCCGGCAAAGCGCGCCAAGAGCCAGGGCGGCACCATGTCCTGGTTGAACCGGCCTAACAGGCGGCAACTCCTGGGTGAATGGCCGCCGGGGCGGCCGCCGGGCGGTTCGGTTAAGGGAGCGGTAATAGAAAACTGCAAATAGTGACCGGCGAATTCCTTGTGAGTCATGCACATGCCGGAGCATCGCAGCACGCACCGTTTCGAACCGAAGGGCCTGGTCTCGAAGACCGGCCAGCTTTTCGTTTCGCCCAGCAGCGATCCGATCGAATGCAAGATCGTCGACCTCTCGCCCGGCGGCGCCTGCCTGGAATCGTCGACGCTGCTCGTGCTTCCGCACCGATTCGAATTCAGGCACGGCGGCGTGCGCCGCTTCTGTGTGCTGGCCTGGCAGCGCCGCTTTCGCTTCGGCATCACGTTTGAAGGATCGCGCTTCCGCTCGGCCGGCACGCTGAGCCGCCCGAGCACCGGCAGCCTTTCGAAATTCCGCTAGGCCGGCGCAGACAAAACCCCCCTGAATGCGGATATTCGCCTCGTTTTTGCCGAGGCGATGGGAAATTGACGACGACAAGCAGCCCGGACGTCTTGACGGCACCGCCTGCGCCATGGGCATATGGCGACGGCGGAGCCGGGGCAAAAGGCTGCACACACGGGCGCTCCTGACGGGAACATCCGCGCTTGCTGGTGTGTTCGCGCGGGTGGTGGATCGCCCGATGCGCGCAACGCAGCGCTGGCGCAACCGGGCCCGACGCCGCCGCTTGAACCTCAAAAGCCAGCATCGGCCGCAGCGGCGGTTGCGCGCGTATGCCGCGGACGATCGCGCGGCAGTCCGGCGCTTGACCCGGCCTTTGTCGGCTGCTGGATGGCCGGCGGCGCATCGGCCAGAATCACGGCCGCCGAACGGAGCGGACTCCAGAGACCCCATGCACGAACACATCGTCATCCAGGATCGCGAAGAGCTGTACTATCTCTTGTCGGAGGCGGCCGAGTTCGAGCACTCGGTCATGTGCTCCTATCTCTTCACGATGTGGACGCTGAAGAGCGACGTCGCCGAGGGCGTGAGCGCGACCGAGCTGGCGGCAATCGAGGGGTGGCGGCGCTCGATCCGGCAGGTGGCGCTCGAGGAGATGCTGCACCTCGCGCTCGTCAACAATATTCTCGCGGCGATCGGCGCCTCGCCCCATCTGTGGCGGCCTGAGTTTCCGGTGCAGCCGGGGCGGTTTCCGGCCGACGTGCTGTTGCGGCTCTCGTGCTTCAGCGCGGCGACCATCGACCACTTCGTCTACATCGAAAAGCCCGAAGGCATCACGCTGGTGGACGGCGCCGGCTACGATCACCCCGCGCACTATCCGCGCGTCACGCGCGCTGATCTGCTGACGCCGACGCCGCAGGACTACACCAGCCAGGGCCAGCTCTATCACAGCGTGCTGCGCGGGCTGGTCCGGCTGGTCGACGCGCTGGGCGAAAAGAACGTGTTCGTGGGGCACGGCGAAGCCCAGGTCGGCGCCGCCGAATTTGGCTTGCCCGGCCTGTTCAAGGTGGACGGTTTGGACGCCGCGCGCCGCGCGATCGATGAAATCATCCACCAGGGCGAAGGCGCGCCCGCGCGCCGCGAGGACTCGCACTATCAGCGCTTCGTCGCGATCAAGGATGAATTCGCGCGGTTGAAACTAGCGTGGCCGGATTTCGAGCCGGCGCGGCCGGTGGCGGACAATCCGACCCTGATCAATCCCGGCGGCCGGACGGACGTGATGCCCATCGGCGATGCGCGCACCGCCAAGGTCGTCGATCTCGGCAACAGCCTCTATGCGCTGATGATGCGCACCTTCGCGCAGGTGTTTGCGCCGGCACCGCTGCCGCGCGAGCTCCGTGTCGGACTGGCCTTGGCGGCGAACGAAATCATGCGCGCGATGACGCTGGTCGGCGAAGCGGTGACGCGGCTGCCGATCGGGCCGGCGCGGCCGGGCGCCACCGCCGGTCTGACGTTTGCGCTGCCGCTGTCGGCCGGCCAGCTGGTGCAGCGTTGCGCCGCGCAGATCCTGAGCGAGCGAGCGCGCGAACTCGCCAGCGCCGCGGCCGCGCTCGAGGGCGTGATGGCTGTCCCGGGCCTTGGCAAGCGCCTCGCGGCGGTCGCCGACAGTTTCGCCGAGTTGCACGCGCAGTTCGAGGGGCGCATCGGCGCCGCCGTCGCTACCGCCGCACCGCCGCCACCCGCGCCGGCCGAAGTGCCGACGCCGGCTGAAGCGACCGACGACCCGAACGTCGCGCATACCAAGGATATCACGCTCCGCTTCGACGGCGCGCGCTGCATCCATTCACGCCGTTGCGTGCTGGGCGCCCCCGGCGTTTTCCACGCCAATGTCGCCGGAGCGTGGCTCCATCCGGAAAAAGTGACGGTGGAGAGATGCGTGTCGATCGCTCATGACTGTCCGTCCGGCGCCATTACCTACGAGCGTCATGACGGTGGTGCGCAAGAAGCGCCGCCGCCCGTCAATGTGCTGCGCGTGCGCGAAAACGGTCCCTACGCGATCCACGCCGCGATCGATCTTGCCGGCCATGGTCCCATGTTGCGCGCGACGCTCTGCCGCTGCGGCAAATCCCGCAACAAGCCGTTCTGCGACAACAGCCATCGCGCGGCCAGCTTCAGCGCGACCGGCGAGCCGGCGACGCTCGAGTCGGGGCGGCTGGAGGCCCGCGACGGGACGCTTCGCATCACGCCCGTCGTGGATGGACCGCTGCAGGTGGTTGGAAACCTCGAAATATGCTCCGGGACCGGCCGGACGGTGTCGCGCACCGAGAATGCCCGCCTTTGCCGATGCGGCGGCTCCGGTAACAAGCCTTTCTGCGACGGCACTCACACCCGCATCGGCTTCCGCTCCGAGGCGCCGACCGGCGAGAAACAAGTCGGGCGGCCCAAAGCGTGAAAGCCCGGCAATCACCCCTCTCCCTCCGGCCACTGCCGGGTGTAACCTCCCCTCCATGCGGTTGACGCTGCGCCTCGCCTTTCCGGTTGCCGCTCTGCTCGCGGCCACCCCCGCCCTCGCCATGGACCTCAACAGCTACCGCGCCGCGCACGGCCGCATGGCGCTCATGCCCAGAGGGGTGCTGATGGGCATCGCCTACGCCCACGCTGTGGATCTGGCGCGCCGCCAGCATCTCGACCACCGCGGCTTCCGCCAGCGCATGGGCGCGGTGGCCTCGACCGCGGCCGAGAACGTCTCCTATGGCTGCGCCACGGAAGACTGCGCCATCCGGCAATGGGCGCGCTCGGGCGGTCACCGCCGCAACATGCTGATGGGCGGCGTCTCCAGCTACGGCATCGCTTCGGCGGTCGGCGCGAACGGGAAAAGGTATTGGGTGCTGGAATTGGGGAATTGATCGCGGCGATGCGTGCTAGGCTTGCCGCGCCATGATGAAGCGCGAGACCTTCGCGGTCGCCAATATCTACGTGCCGATCGCGCGGCGCAAAACGCTCGATCAGGCGCGCGTGGACGACATCGCGCAAAGCATGCTGGAGAGCGGACAGCAGACGCCTATCCTGGTGCGGCCGGATGGCGCGCGCTTCGTGTTGGTGGAGGGCCTGCACCGGCTGGAGGCCGCCAAGGCGCTGGGCGAAGAGTCCATCGTCGGCTTTCGCGTCGACGCGCGCAAGCATTAGCCGTCGTACGTTTTTACGCGCGCCTCGTTCCGGGGCGTGCCCCGGAACGACAGCGTGCAGCGCGCCGCTAATTCTGCGCGGTGAGAATATTGGCGCAGGCCTCGGCAACGTCGCGGTTGGGTTCCTTGCTGCCGGGAAATGTGGCCCAGCCGCCCTTGGCCACGAAGGTATCTTGCTGCAAGGAGTCAGTGGCCTTGAGCGCGACCAGCGTCGCAGTGGATTCGGCCGCCTGCGTAAACTTGTTGACACAGATCGGCGCCAGCGCTGCCACCACCGCTTTGGTGGCGCTCAGCTCTGCTTTTTGTTGGGCCGTGCTCCCGAGCGTCCATCCGGCCCAGCCGAAGCCGACCAGCACGGTGACAAGCGCGCCGGCGGCGGCACCTTGCATGAGCCGCGTGCGCGATTCAGCCTGTAGAATAGGAGGTAATTGCATGCGTTTTCCTTTCGTCCGAAACGGGTTCGGAGCGATGGCAACGGATACCCGGTTGGGCTCCGGTCGTAAGTTGGCTTGGAAAGGCCCGGCCGCTTCGCGCGGGCGTCTCAGTCGTGAGGTAGCGTGCGCCCTTTTGCGGGCAAAGTCGATGGAGCGAACGCAACCGATTGGCGCGGAGCGCGCGCGGCCATGACCGCGCGGCATAACCGCTCACCCGGAATTAACCGTTATCGGCGCTTCTCTCTATCGGCCAAGATGTTATTCTGACAAGGGGGTTAGAAGTTAGGGGTTCGGGGTTGGAGGTTTGTCATGCGTCGTCTCCCCGGCTTGCTCGCCGCGTTCGCCGCCGCCGGCCTGTTGGGCCTGGCACTGACCGGTCCTGCGCGCGCCAACCTGCTCATCACCGTCGACAAGAACGCCCAGCAGATGACCATCACGGTCGACGGCGACCCGCGTTACATCTGGCCGGTGGCCACGGGAATTGCGCGCTACGACACGCCGGACGGCCAGTTCCAGCCGTTCCGCATGGAGCGCGAGCACTATTCGCGCGAGTGGGACGACGCGCCCATGCCCTATTCCATCTTCTTCACCAAGCAGGGCCACGCCATCCACGGCACCAACCACAAGATCAACGGCGCGCCCGCCTCGCATGGCTGCGTGCGGCTGTCGGTCAAGCACGCCGCGCAGCTCTGGGCGCTGGTCAAAGAGCACAAGATGGCCAACACCCGCGTCGAACTGACCGGCGACATCCCCAGCAAGCAAGAGCTGATGGCCCGGCGCGAGACCGGCAAGGATCAGGACGACGACAAGGCCGCCGACAAGAAGGTTGCCGACAAGAAGGACACCGACAAAAAAGAAGCTAACAAGAAGGTCGCCAACGCGACGCCCGACGACACTGCGCCCGACGAGGGTGTGCGCGATATCCCGCGCGTCGGCCGTGGCTGGCGCGAATACCACGAGGGCGGCCGCACCTATTACTACCGGACCGGCCCGCGCGAGGTGCAGCGCGTCTACCGCCCGGTCTACCGCGTCTACCGCCGTTCCGGGCGCGGCATCTTCTGGTGAGGCGGGTGCGGCGCGATGATCCGCAAGCTCAAACCGGGCAAGTGGCGGCTCTATTCGCGTAAGGTGAACCCGAAGACCGGCAGGCGGCGTAATCTCGGCACCTTCACGACCAAGACCGCAGCGATCAAGCACGAGCGCGACATCCAGTATTTCAAAAGGCATTGAGTCTGCGGCTGTCATTATCCGCGAAGGCGGACGATCCAGTAAACGCAGGCTTTACCGAACTCGACAGACTGGGATGACTGGATGCCCAGCCTTCGCGGGGCATGACAGTGAGACGTTGACCCGCGCGCCACGGGGGTCGCACCGCTCAGAAATGCTTCACGCCGATCGCGGCCTCGCCGCGGTCGAGGATGAGCGGCACGATCAGGTCTTCCTCGTCGTCGAGATGGCGGATCAGCCCCTTGAGCAGCGCGGCGCTGGCGTCGGCATAATCGTCGCCGCAGCGGCGCAGACGGTCGGCATCGCCGGAGAGCGCGCGCAGTAGCGCGTTGGCGGTGTCGGCCGTACGCGCCATGTCGGCATGAATGACATGGTGGTCTTCTTCCAGGACATCAAAGCCGCGTGCCAGGCGTTCGTCGGCGGCGCGAAACAGCGGGAAATGGTGCAGGTCCTCGATCTGGTGATGCAATTCGAGCTGCGACAGCAGGAACTGCAGCCGCGGCACGAACAGGCGGGGGAATTCCGCCGGCGCCAGCGTTCCGCCGCGGAACCGCGTATCGATGTCCTGGATCGTGCCCGCCAGTTCGCGGAACATGTCGTGGCGCGACAGCCAGAAGCGCGCCATCTCGCCCAGGTTGGCGTGGCCGGCCCATTGCTCGCGCGGGTAACGCGCCATCAGCACGCGCAGGTCCTCCGGCCAGCCGTTGCGGCGGGCCAAGTCGAGGGTTTCGCTATCGCCTGCGGTGGGACGTTCGAGGCTCATTGCGGACCCGATATAGCCATTGCCAGCGGTTTCACCAAACGCTGTAGATTGCAGCCATGTCCACCACCGTAGCCCGCCTCGCCTGCGACGAGCCGGTCGCGCGCCGGCTGCTCGCCACGCTCGGCGAAAGCCTGAACGCCGACGACTGCGTCTGTTCCGCCTTCGAGCGCGCCGGCGAACAGTGGCAGCTGGCGATCCATTTTCGTGAAGCCCCTGACCAGGCGGCGGTGCGGGCGCAGGTTGCGCTTGTCGCCGGCGACGCGGCGGCGCGCGCCCTCACCTTTGAAGCCGTCGCCGATGCCGATTGGGTGGCGCAGAGCCTGGCCGGCTTGCCGCCGGTGCGCGCCGGCCGTTTCTTCGTGCACGGCGCCCACGACCGCGCCCGCGTGCCGCCCAATGCAATCGGGATCGAGATCGAGGCCGCGCTCGCCTTCGGCACCGGCCATCACGGCACCACCCGCGGCTGTTTGCTGGCGCTGGACGATTTGGCCAAGCGCGGCCGCGCACGGCGCGTGCTCGACCTCGGCACCGGCTCCGGCGTACTGGCGATCGCGGCGGCGAAAGTGTTCAGCACAGTCGTCATCGCCTCCGACATCGATCCGGTTGCGGTTCAGGCCGCGCGCGCCAATGCGCGGTTCAACCGTGTCGCCCCCATGGTCAGGGCTGTCCGCGCGGCCGGCGCCAAAACCCGCGCCATCACGCTTGCCGCGCCTTACGATCTGATCTTCGCCAATATCCTGCTCGGGCCGATCCTGCGGCTGGCGGTGCCGCTGCGCGCGCTCGAGCGCCCGGGCGCGCATCTCGTCCTGTCAGGCCTGCTACCGGCGCACGCCAATGCGGTGCTGGCAATCTACCGCGCGCAAGGGCTCGCGCTCGAACGCCGTATTACGCTCGACGGCTGGGTGACGCTGGTGCTGCGGCGCGGCGCTCGAGATCATCGGCAAATCTCCCGCAGCCTGCAGCGTCCAAGCGAATCGCAAAGTTGACGCTGCTCGCATTTTGGCGCCTGAGATACGTCGGGCTTGTCCGTGCCGGCGCCCGGGACGATTGATGGACAGAGCGATGGTGCGCAAGCCGGACGGATATCCGAGGTGCTATCGCACAGAGGCACCACCCGGCCGCCCACGCATTCACAGAAGCAGCGCGCATGACCGAGCGAGGAAATTGTCAGCGCGATGGGAAGAACCACCACAAACGCGAAGAGCCTCAAGCCGGGTTTGGCCATGCGCCAACTGTAGCATGCGGCTGGCCGCCGCTCGCGTTCGGACGACTTGTGCAGACAAAACGAAACCGCCCCGGGCGGGGATCACCGGGGCGGCTACGCTGGTGAAACGCCTGACAGTCACCAACCGCCGAATGGCATGTCCCGGGGGCCGGCCTTGACCAGCCGGTTGCCGCGCTCGTCAAAACTATAAGGCAGCAGATGGATGTGGCGCGCGATCTCGCGTTTGGCCTGCTGGGTGCGCGCTTCGATCAGCGTCTCCATGAAGCGCACGTACCAGGGCTTGCGCGCCGCCGCCGCCGCGCGTGCGGCCGTCGGGGCGGTCTCGCCGGCGGGAATACGGGCAACGTCATAAGTAACGGCAACCATGCTCTATCTCCTTCTCATGACCGGGGCCGAGCGAACGTCCTGGCGCCGTTGCTCACTGTTGCGACGCAACATAAACGATTCCGCAATGACGAACACCCCGAGACAACGCATGGAAGCCCCGTGGCATAAGCATAAATGAGTTAGATCACCGGGAGTGATGGATGGCGGCAATATGGCGAATTTGTTGCGATGCACAAATTTGAATCAATCGCCCGATTCGTTGCCAGATTGCGCGACGGCGCGGTGCAAATTTTCCGCCGATTTGCCTCATACGATGACAGCCATGCCTTGCCCGGCGCCGCGCGCGTGCCTGCATTGCTACGCCGGGCAGGCACGTTAGAGTGCGCGCCATGTTCGAGGCCCGGTTCCAATCCTTCGACGATGTGAGCGAGCGCGCGGCAAGTGCGAGCCGCGTCGCCGCGTTGCGCACCGAGCTCGCCCACCTTGGGCTCGACGGGCTTGTGGTGCCGCGCTCCGACCGCCAGCAGAACGAGTATTTGCCGGCGAGCGAGGAGCGGCTGGCCTGGCTCACCGGCTTTACCGGCTCGGCCGGCCTGGCGATCGTGCTCAACGAGCGCGCGGTGCTGTTCGTGGATGGCCGCTACACGGTGCAGGCCGATGCGCAGGTCGACAAGGCGATCTTTTCAATCGAGCACTTCGTCGACAGCCCACCGGAGCAATGGCTGGAGCAGAACCTGAAAGCCGGCGGCAAGCTCGGTTATGATCCCTGGCTGCACACCACCGCAGGCGCCGAGAAACTGAAAAAAGCCTGCGCCGCAGCCGGCGCCGAACTGGTGGCGATAGACAAAAATCCGATCGACGCACTCTGGCGCGACCGCCCGGCGCCGCCCGCGGGCAAGGTCGTCATCCGCGATATCAAGCTCGCCGGCGAAAGCGCAGACGACAAGCTCAAGCGCATTCGCGCCGAGCTAAACAAACTGCGTGCCGATGCGCTGGTCGTTTCGGATCCGCAGAACGTGGCCTGGGCGTTCAATATCCGCGGCGCCGACGTGCCGCATACGCCGCTGGTGCTCGCCTTTGCGCTCATCCCGCGCGAAGGCAGGCCCTCGCTCTACGTGGACACCGCCAAGCTCGACAACACGGTGCGGCACGCGTTGGAGGAATTCACCGATGTGCGCGCGCCCGACGCGCTTGCGGACGATCTACGCGGGCTCAAGGGCAAGACCGTGCGGCTCGACCAGGCGAGCGCGGCCGACGCGCTGACGCGGCTGGTGGCGGACAACGGCGGCAAACCGGCGCGTGGGCCCGATCCGATTGCGCTGATGAAAGCCGTGAAGAACCATGCCGAGATCGCAGGCGCGCGCGCCGCCCACAAGCGCGACGGCGCGGCGCTGGCGCGGTTCCTGGCCTGGCTCGAGCGCGAGGCGCCCACGGGCAAGCTCACCGAAATCGACGCGGTCAAGGCGCTGGAAAGCTTCCGGCGCGACAGCGGCTTGCTCAAGGACATTTCGTTCCCGACCATCGCCGGCGCAGGGCCGAACGGCGCGATCGTGCATTACCGGGTCACCGAAAAGTCGAACCGGCGCATCGGCATGAACGAATTGGTCCTGGTCGACTCGGGCGCGCAATACGAGGACGGCACCACCGACGTCACCCGCACGGTCGTCATCGGCACCCCCACCGAGGAGATGCGCGACCGTTTCACCCGCGTGCTCAAGGGCCACATCGCGATCGCCACCGCGCTGTTCCCGGAGAACACCAGCGGGGCCCAGCTCGACCCGCTGGCGCGCACGGCGCTGTGGCAGGCGGGGCTGGATTTCGACCACGGCATCGGGCATGGCGTCGGCAGCTATCTGTCGGTGCACGAAGGCCCGGCGCGCATCTCCAAGCTCGGCACCGTGGCGCTGCGGCGCGGCATGATCCTGTCCAACGAGCCCGGCTACTACAAGACCGCGGCCTACGGCATCCGCACCGAGAACCTGGTGCTGGTGATCGCGGCGCCGGAACCCGAAGGCGCCGAGAAGCCGCTCAATGCGTTTGAGACACTGACGCTGGCGCCGATCGACCGGCGGTTGACCGACACGCGCATGCTAACGGCGAAGGAGCGCCACTGGATCGACAGCTATCATGCCCGCGTGCGCGAGGTGCTGTCGGCCCTGCTCGATGCGCCGACGCGCGGCTGGCTGGAGGCGGCGACGGCGCCGCTTTAGAAAATTCGTGCACGACGTTCAAACCAAGGATGAACAACGCACCGCCACGCCCTGGCGGCTGCTGGCGCTGCTGATGGCGATGACCGCCATCGGGCCGGCCACGCTCAACATCATGGTGCCGGCGCTGCCCGGCCTGGTGGAGGAGCTTGGCACCGATACCGGCACCGTGCAGCTCACGCTGTCGCTCTATCTCCTGAGTCTCGCCAGCGCACAGCTTCTGCTCGGGCCCTTGTCCGACCGCTTCGGCCGGCGGCCTGTGGTGTTGGCGGGATTGGCGCTCGCCGTCGTCGCGTCGCTCGTGGCCACCACCGCGTCATCGATTAACGCGCTGATCGCGGTGCGCATCGTGCAGGCAATCGGCGCCTCCACCGGCGTCGTGATCGGCCGCGCCATCATCCGCGATCTCTACGAGCGTGACCGCGCCGCCGCCATGATCGGCCTGGTCACCACCGCGATGGTGATCGCGCCGATGGTCTCGCCGCTGATCGGCGGCATCCTCGACACCGCATTCGGCTGGGAATCGATCTTCCTGTTTATCGCGCTGTTCGGCGGCGGCGTGCTGGTGTGGGCGATGCTGGTCTTGCCGGAGACGCGACCGGTCAGCGTCGTGCACGCGCCGGTTAGCTTATGGCAGCATTGGCGCGCCTTGCTCGGCAACGTGAAATTCCACGGTTATGTGCTGGCCGGCGCGCTCGGGTCGGCGCCGTTCTTCACCTTCCTGGGCGGCGGGCCGCATGTGGTGGTCACGCTGATGGGCCGCACCTCGGCCGAATATGGCGTGTGGTTCGCGGTCACCTCACTCGGTTATATGAGCGGCAATTTTACCGCCTCGCGGCTGTCGCAGCAGCTCGGCGTCGACACCATGATCATGGCCGGCGTCGGCGCCGAATTCGTCGGCGCGACACTCACGGCGGCGCTGGTGGCGACCATGCCCGATGCCGGCCCGGCCATCATCTTCCTGCCGCAGTTCGTCATCTCCTACGGCAACGGCCTGCTGCTGCCGAACGCCATCGCCGGCGCGGTCAGCGTGCGCCCGCAGGCCGCCGGTGCCGCCTCCGGCGTCGCCGGTTTCGTGCAGATGGCGCTCGGCGCGGCCGCAACGCAAGCGGTCACGATGGCGTTGACCGGCGCCACCACCGCCATGCCGATGGCCTGGATGATGGTGATCGAAGTGCTGGCGACGGGACTGGTGTTTTTCGTGATGGCGCGGCAGCCGCGGGAGGCGGTCATATAGTCTGCCCGTGTCAATATCGTCGAGATATGCGATCTTCAATTAATTCGCGAAAGTACGGCATCCTTACGGTGAGCGCGGAGACATTGCCAGGTGACTTCTTCGGTCGACGAGACAATTCAGCGTGCCATTGCAGCGTTCCAGGCCGGAAAGGCAACCGATGCCGAACGGTTGTTCAAAGAGGTTCTCAACGCCCAGCCCCGCCACGTCGCCGGTTTGAACCTGCTCAGCATCCTGCTGATGCAGCTAGGCCGATTCGCGGAAGCCGAACAATTTGTGCAGCGCGCGTTGAAGGAAAATGCGACGTCTGACGTCACTTTCTACAATTACGGAATCATCCTCAAAGCCCTGAAGCGGCCAGCCGAAGCGTTGGATCAGTTCACCCGGGCTCTGGCGCTCAATGCCGCGGTGGCCGAAACCTGGAACAACCGCGGCACGGCCTTCAATGAATTGAAACGATACCGAGAAGCTATCGCCGATTTCGACAAAGCGTTATCGATAAACCCCAACTACGCCGACGCGTATTGCAACAAGGGCAAAGCTCTCGCCGAGATCAAGTTGTACGATCAATCGCTGGCCGCCCTCGACCGGGCCCTGTCGCTGAAACCAGATTTGGCCGAAGCATGGCTTGGGCGCGGCAGCATCTATAACGCCCTCAAACGGCGCGACGATGCCCTCGCCGCCTACGACAAGGCGCTGGCGCTCAGGCCGGATTTTGCCGACGCTTGGTTTGCCCGCGGCAATATCCTGATCGAACGCAAGCAATACAACGATGCGTTCATAGCCTATGACAAAGCTCTCGCGATCGAGCCGAATTTGCAATTCGCCGAAGGTTGCCGCCATTACGCAAAACGACGGATGTGCGATTGGGCGGACTACGACGGCGAAGTCTCACGCCTTGTCGCGGCGGTAAGAGATCAACGCTTGGCTGTGGGGCCGTTCGAGCTTCTCAGCATCGCGTCTTCGCCCGCCGATCAATTTACATTTGCCAAATGCTACACCACAAAGGAGCCGTCCTTTGCCGCATTGTCGCGCGGCGAAATCTATTCCCATGATCGCATTCGCATTGCCTATCTGTCGGCTGACCTGCACGAACATCCGATCGCCTATCTGATAGCCGGGCTCTTCGAGCAGCACGACAGGTCACGCTTCGAAATAACGGGTGTTTCCCTGGGGCCGGATCAGGATTCGGACCAGCGCCGCCGGATAATAGGCTCGTTCGAACACTTCATCGACGCCCGCGCGCAAAGCGACCAGGACATCGCCGAGTTGATTCTCGACCGGGAAATCGATATCGCAATCGACGTAAACGGCTATACCTCGGGCGCCAGGCCATACATCGCTGCGCGGCGGCCCGCGCCCCTCCAGGTGAACTATCTCGGCTATCCAGGCACGATGGGCGCCGATTTCATCGACTATATTCTCGCCGATTCAACCGTCATCCCCGACGATCAACGCGACTGTTATTCCGAGAAAGTCATCTGGCTGCCGGACAGTTACCAAGTCAACGACAACCGGCGGCGCATCGCGGAACGCACGCCGACGCGCGGCGAATGCGCCTTGCCTGAAATGGCTTTCGTGTTCGCCTGTTTCAACAACAGCTACAAGATCACGCCTGACATTTTCGATAGCTGGATGCGATTGCTCAAGGCGGTGCCGGGCAGCATTCTCTGGTTGCTGAGGGAAAGCCCTGACGCCATGGCCAACTTGCGCCGGGAAGCCGACAAGCGCGAGATCACACCGGACCGGCTGGTGTTCGCGCCGAGAGTCGCGCTGGCGGACCATTTGGCGCGCCACCGGCAGGCCAACCTGTTCCTCGACACGCTGCCCTACAATGCCCATACGACGGCGAGCGATGCGCTGTGGGCCGGCCTGCCCATGGTGACCTGCCTTGGCACGAGCTTCGCGGGGCGTGTCGCCGCAAGCCTGCTCAAGGCGGCCGGCCTGCCCGAGCTCATCACAACGTCGCTAAAGGACTATGAGGAATTAGCGCTAAAACTCGCCCAGGACCCGGCACACCTCGCGACGCTGAAAGACAAGCTCGCGCGCAACCGCGACCGCTGTCCGTTGTTCGATACCACGCGCGCCGCCCGCCATATCGAGGCGGCTTACACGGCGATTTGGGAACGGCATCAAAAGGGCATGCCGCCGCAAGCCTTCGCGGTCGAGCCAATCGGCTAGGCCGGTGGCGACCACCGCGGGCGCTGCGTCAGCCGCTCACCAGCTTCAGCCACTCATCCTCGGTGAGCACCTGGACGCCGAGTTTCTTGGCTTCGGCGAGTTTGGAGCCGGCGCCGGGGCCAGCCACCACGTAATCGGTCTTCTTCGATACCGAGCCGGAAGCCTTGGCGCCCAGCCGCTCGGCTGTGGCCTTGGCTTCGTTGCGCGTCATCTTTTCGAGCGAGCCGGTGAATACCACCGTCTTGCCGGCGATCTTGGAGTCGGTCTTGGGCTGCGCGACGTCGAGGATGGTCACTTCCCTGGTCAGCCGCTCGACGATGCCTTTGTTGTGGCTCTCGCCGAAATAGGTCTTGATGCTCTCGATGACGGTGTCGCCGATCTGGTCGAGCGCATCCATCTCGGCGATGGCTTCCTCGTCGCCCTTCGCCACCTTCAGGCAGGCGTCGTGGAAAGCCTTCCACGAGCCGTAACCGCGCGCCAGCGCCCGCGCTGTCGTCTCGCCGACATGGCGCATGCCGAGCGCATAGATGAATCGGTCGAGCGCGATCTCGCGGCGCTGGTCGATGGCCACGAGCAGGTTACGCACTGAAGTCTCGCCGTAGCCTTCCTCTTCTAGCAATTCACTCTTGTGCTTCTTCTCCAGCTTAAAAATGTCGGCGGGTTCCTTCACCCACTCCTTCTCAAAAAACAACTCGATCTGTTTCTCGCCCAGGCCCTCTATGTCGAAGGCCCCGCGCGAGGCGAATAGCTTGAGGTGCTCGATCTTCTGATACGGGCAGGCAAACTCGCCGGTGCAGTGAGCGCGAGCTCCCTCTTCACCGGTGGCCGTTTTTTCACGCTCGACCTTAGTGTGCAAATAACAAGGACATTTTGTCGGGAAACGGTACGGCTTGGAGTCCTTCTTCCGCTTTTCCGTCAGTACATCCACAACCTGCGGGATCACATCTCCTGCGCGCTGGATGATCACGGTATCGTCCTTGCGAATATCGCGGCCTTCGCGTATCGGCTCGCCATCGCCGCCAATGCCCTTGATGTAGTCCTCGTTGTGCAGCGTGACATTCTGCACGATGACGCCGCCGACGCCGACCGGCTCGAGCTTGCCCACCGGCGTGAGCGCGCCGGTACGGCCGACCTGGATCTCGATGTCTTTCAACACCGTGATGGCGCGCTCAGCCGGGAACTTGTGCGCGATGGCCCAGCGCGGGCTGCGCGAGACGAATCCGAGCCGCTCCTGCCAGTCCAGCCGGTCGACCTTGTAGACGACGCCGTCGATGTCGTAGTCGAGATGCGAACGGCGCTGCTCGATGTCGCGGTGGAACGCGAGCAGTTCATCGAGCGAATGGCAGGTTTTGGTCAGCGGATTGGTGTCGAAGCCGCAGGACTTGAACCACTTGACCATGCCGGATTGCGTGTCGGCCGGCATCTCGCTCATCTCGCCCCAGGCGTAAGCGAAGAAACCGAGCGGGCGCGAGGCGGTGACGGACGGGTCCTTCTGGCGCAACGAGCCGGCGGCGGAATTGCGCGGATTGGCGAAGATCGTGTCGCCGGCTTCCTTCTGCCGCTCGTTGAGTTTCAGAAAATCCGCCTTGGTCATATAAACCTCGCCGCGCACCTCGCAGACCGCAGGCACGCTTTTGCCCTTGAGCTTGTGCGGCACGGTATGAAGCGTCCTGATATTGGCGGTGACGTCCTCGCCCTCGCTGCCGTCGCCGCGGGTGGCGGCGGTGGTCAGGTCGCCGTTCTCGTAGCGCAGCGACATCGACAGACCGTCAATCTTGGGCTCGGCGCTGAAGGTGATCTTTTCGTCGTCGGAGAGTTTGAGGAAGCGGCGGATGCGGGCGACAAAATCGACGACGTCCTGCTCGGCCATGGCGTTGTCGAGCGACAGCATCGGCACCGCATAGCGCACTTTCTTGAAGCGGCCGGTGGGCGCCGCGCCGACGCGCTTCGACGGCGAGTCGGAGCGAACCAGGTGTGGAAAGCGCGCCTCGATCGCGGCGTTGCGCTCGCGCAGCGCGTCATAGGCGGCGTCAGTGATCTTGGGTGCATCTTCCTGGTAGTAGCGCTTGTCGCTGAGCGCGATTTCATAGGCCAGCCGTTTCAGCTCGGCCTTGGCCTGCGCCGCGGTCAGATCGCCCGGTGAAATTTTCGACGCATCACGACTAGCCATACCGGAACGATCTCAACTCGCCTGCTTGATCAGACGCTCGGCGGCGGCACGGGCCTCTTTGGTGATCTCGGCGCCGGCCAGCATGCGGGCGATCTCCTCGCGCCGGCGCTCTTCCGCCAGCGCCACCACGCGGGTGGCGACCCGCCTGCCCTTTTCCAGCGCGTCCTTGCTGATGAGATAGTGCCGGTCGGCGCGCGCCGCCACCTGCGGGGCATGCGTCACCGCCAGCACCTGCACGCCGCGGGCAAGCTTGGCGAGCCGCACCCCTATGGCGTCGGACACGGCGCCGCCCACGCCGGTGTCGATCTCGTCGAACACAAGCGTCGGCGCCGAGCCACGGTCCGCCAGCACCACTTTCAGCGCCAGCAGAAAGCGGGCGAGCTCGCCGCCGGAGGCGACTTTCATCAGCGGTCCCGGCCGCGTGCCCGGATTGGTCTGCACCCAGAATTCGACCCGGTCGATGCCATTGGGCCCGGCCGCCGCCGGGTCGCTCTCGATTTGGGTGGAGAATTTCGCGCGCTCCAGCCTGAGCGGCCTCAATTCGCCGTTGACCGCCTTGTCGAGCGCGGCGGCCGCCTTGGCACGCGACTGCGAGAGCGCATCGGCGGCCTTGCGGTAGTCGGCCGCGGCCGCGGCTGCCGCCGCCTCCAGCGCTTTCAGCTTCTCCTCGCCCGCGTCGATCAGCGCGATGTCGGATTGATAGCGCGCGGCCAGCGCCGCCAGCTCGTCCACTGGCACGTTGTATTTGCGCGCGGCGGCGCGCAAGGCGAACAGCCGCTCCTCCATGCGCTCGAGCTCGGACGGATCAAAATCGGCGGCGCGCAGCGCGGCTTCCAGGTGGCCGCGGGTTTCTTCCAATGCGTTAAGCGCGGCATCGAGCGCCTTCACCGTCGGCTCGATCAGCGTCGGCGCCTGTGTGGTACGCCGCTCCAGCCGGCGGATGACGCCGGCGAGCGCGGGAACGGAAGAATTGGCGCCGGCGATCACGTCGTGGGCGTCGCGCAGATCCTCCGCCACCTTCTCGGCCTGCATCATGGCGCTGCGCCGCCCGGCGAGCGTGGTTTCCTCGCCCGCTTGGGGGCTGAGCGTATCGAGTTCGTCAACCGCGTGGCGCAGCCAGTCGCTCTCGCGCCGGGCGCGCGCGACTTCGGCGCGATGGGCTTCGGCTTGCGCTTCGGCCGCGCGGCGCGCTTCCCACAGCGCCGCGACCCGCGCGGCGTACGCCTCCAGGGCGCCGAAGGCGTCGAGCAGGCGGCGGTGGGTGGCGGCATCGGTGAGCGCGCGCTCGTCGTGCTGGCCGTGGATCTCGACCAACGCCTCGCCGAGCTGCTTCATCACCTGCACACTCACCGGCTGGTCGTTGACGAAGGCGCGGGTGCGGCCGTCGGCGAACTGCACGCGGCGCAGGATCAGCTCATCCTCGACGGCGATATCGTTGGCCTTCAGCAGCGCGTGCGCCGGATGGTGGGCTGCGACCTCGAAGGCGGCGGCGACCTGGCCCTGCTCGGCACCTTGGCGCACCAGCGTCTGGTCGCCGCGCGCGCCCAGAGCCAGCGCGAAAGCATCGAGCAGGATCGACTTGCCGGCACCGGTCTCGCCGGTGAGCACGGACAGCCCAGCGGCGAAATCGATGTCGAGCCGGTCGATCAGAACAATGTCGCGGATCGAAAGTCGGGAGAGCATGGAACTCGCACGTCCAATGAGGCGCCTGCCTGGCGTGCTGCCGGGCAGCCACGCCTTACAGATTCGCCATCATTAAAGACGTGGATGGCCGGCACAAGGTCCATGCTCGGGCCGGCGAAGCCGGACCCGCGTACCGGCCATGACGCTGTGAACGGCCGCGGCCGGTGGACCGTCAGCCCAATCCGACCGACTTGAAGGCCTTGCTGATCCAGGAACTCTTGTCTTCGGACGGCTCGAGCCCGCCGGACTTCACCAGCGCATAGGCGTGCTTGTACCAGGTACTGCCCGGGAAATTGTGCCCGAGCACGGCGGCCGCGGTCTGCGCCTCGCCGGTGATGCCGAGCGCCATGTAGGCTTCCGTTAGCCGCTCCAGCGCCTCTTCGACCTCGCGGGTGGTCTGGTATTTCGTGATCACGACTTTGAAGCGGTTGATGGCGCCGGTGTAGTCCCTGCGCTTGAGGTAGTAGCGACCGACCTCCATCTCCTTGCCGGCGAGCTGGTCGCGCGCCACCTGAATTTTCTGCTTGGCGCTTTCGGCGTATTCGCTGGTCGGATATTTACGGATCACTTCATCCAGCGTGGCGAGCGCTTTCTGAGTGCGCGTCTGGTCGCGGGTGACGTCCGGTATCTCGTCGTAATAGGACGAGCCGATCAGGAATTGCGCGTAGGCGGCGTCCGAGCTGCCGGGATGGAGCGTGATGTAGCGTTTTGCCGCGCCGACACATTCGTCATATTCGCCGGCCGTGTAATAGGCGTAGGCCGACATGATCAGCGACTTGCGCGCCCATTCCGAATACGGGTGCTGGCGGTCAACCTCCTCGAACTTCTTCGCCGCTTGCGCGGGATTTTTCTTTGCGTTGAGTTCGTAGAGGCCCTCATTGTAGAGGCGGTCGGCGGGCTGGTCGGCCACGACATCCTTCTTGCCGAAAAAATCGAAGCCCTCGAAGCTATCGGTAAAGCTGCTGCAAGCGCCAAGGCTCGCCGCCAGCAACAGCATCGCCAGCGCGCGCGCGTAGCGGCCGGCGCGAGGCCGTGCGGAGGCTGCCGGCGTCATGGGTGGCAATGCCATGGGCGCGATATCCTCACCGACGCAATGCTGCACGAAAACCCATCCCAAGCATGCGTGTCCGCTTCCCCCCAGAGGCCTCGCGCAAACGTCGCGTCCCGGCCGCTGTCCGCGCTGATGTAGACGAAAAAATGCGGACTGGCCAAGCGTTTAAGCCGACATTCGGCCGGGATTAAGGCGGAAGGTTAAGCTGAAATCCTGATGTTTTTCAGGATACATCCGGGCCGAAGACCGGGGCCACCAAGCCGGTGGCGACATCGGCATGACCGCGCGTGCGACGCACGGGCTCGGCCGCCTCCACCACCCGCCAGGCAGTCGGATCGGCCATCAGCGCGGACAGGACCGCGTGGTTGAGCTTGTGGCCGCCGCGCACCGTGCGATAGGCCGCGAGCAAGGGCTGGCCGGCCAGCGCCAAATCGCCGATGGCGTCGAGAACCTTGTGACGCACAAATTCGTCGGCGAAGCGCAGTCCGTCCGGATTGAGCACGCGGTCCTCGGTGACGACCAGCGTATTCTCGAACGAAGCGCCAAGCGCGTAGCCCGCGCTCCACAGCTTGGCGACGTCCTTCATGAAACCGAAGGTGCGTGCGCGCGCGATCTCGCGGCGGAATGTGTTGGGTTCGATGTCGAGCGCCAATGCCTGCTTGCCGATCAGCGGATGCGCGAAATCGATTTCGGCCTCGACCCGGAAGCCGTGCTCATAGGGCCGCAACTCGCCGAAGGCGCCGTTCTTGCTGACGCGCACCGGCTTGATGACTTCGATGTAGCGGCGCGGAAGCGCGCGCATGGTCAGGCCGGCCTGATCGAGCGCTTCGACGAAGGGCGCGGCGCTGCCGTCCATGATCGGCACTTCCGGCCCGTCGATCTCGACGCAGACGTTGTCGACGTTGAGTCCGCGCAGCGCGGCCAGCAGATGCTCGGCGGTCGAGCAGAGCGGGCCGGTTGCGTCGCCCAGGACGGTCGCAAATTCGGTGGCGGTGACCGCGCGCACGTCGGCGCGAATTTCGCGCGCGATCGAGCCGTCGGCGGTGACTTGCTGGAAAATGATGCCGCTATCGTCGTCGGCGGGATTGAGCGTGAGGGTGACAGGACGCCCGGAATGAACACCAATGCCGGTGAGGGCAATCTGGTCGCGCAGCGTCGTCTGCTTAGCGCCCTTCATCGAACCCGTTACCGCCAGCCCGCAAGCGAGCCACACGGTCCCCTACTCTGGCCCCAACCGAGCCACACTTTGGCCCTCAGCTCAGCGACTACCTGCAGGTCGGAACGGCAGCCCCCAAGGACCGAAAAGTCCCTTGCACGGCGGAAACTTAGGCCATACGCCCAGCCTTCTCCAACTCACGCTTTCTTACCGACTGTTACTCTTTTTTGCCGTAATTGCCGCAGTGAGGCGCCGCCCAATCGCCGAATTCACGGCTATTGGCAGCTTCGCAAGCCTGCAACGGTCTGGCTGCCAATACCAGCACGCGCCAGAAAATATGCTCTAATTCAATGACTTAATCATTTACGCCGCGGGGCAAACGGCCCCGGTCCAAACGCTTGGACCGGGGCCGTGCCGTTTTTTACGTGCGCGTCAGTTGGCCTGGCGGCGCAGGAAAGCCGGGATGTCGAGTTGGTCGTCGTCGCCTGGATTATGCACAGGCGCCGGGCGGCCATGCGGATCGAGCCCCTGGGGGGCCGATCGGCGGGCATAATCCGACACCGGCGGCGTGGGCCGGCCTTCCGGCTGGCGGGCCGTCGGCCGCTGCGGCCGCTCGAATTGCGGCATCGGCTGTGCGGTACGCGGCGCAGGCGGCGGCTCGGCGTCCTCCCCCCGGCGACCACCGAGGCCGACCGAGGCCAGCCGCTGCATCAGCGACATGCGGCGCTTCTCAGGGTGATCGTCGCCGAGCTCCCCGCGTTGCGCTTTGAGCTCGTTCTGGGCCGGAAGCGGCAGTTCGTCGATGCGCGGCATGCGCGGAACGCGCGGCGCCACCCGTTCGGGCTCCGGCGGAATGAAGGCTTTCGGCATCGGTGCTTCGACCGGAGCCTGTTCGCCCGGAGTCGGCTCGAACAATGACGGCTTCATCGGCATCGGCCGGATCGAGACGTCCCTGTTCCCGCTCGGCGGCAGGAGGGCGGCGGCAACGGCCGCGTGAGCAGCCGATTCGATCGACGTACTTGCGACCGCCGGAGCCGCGGCGGGCTTGGCTGCGGGCGCGGGCGCCGGCGGCGTGCTGCGCTCGATGCGGTCGGCGATGCGGCGGCTATCGTTGCGCAGCTTGCCGGCGAGTTCCTTGAGGGCGTTTTCCGCCTGGCTCGGCTGATTCTGCTTGATGGCGGCATGGTCGATGCCGGTGGCCACCACCGAAACGCGGATGATGCCTTCCAGGCCCTCATCGAACGTGGCGCCGACGATGATGTTGGCGTCGGGGTCGACCTCCTCGCGGATGCGGGTGGCCGCCTCGTCAACTTCGTAGAGCGTCAGGTCCTTGCCGCCGGTGATCGAGATCAGCAGGCCCTTGGCGCCCTTCATGGAGGCGTCGTCGATGAGCGGATTGGCGATCGCGGCTTCGGCCGCGGTCAGCGCCCGCTTCTCGCCGCTCGCCTCGCCGGTGCCCATCATCGCCTTGCCCATCTCGCGCATGACCGCGCGCACATCGGCGAAGTCGAGATTGATCAGGCCTTCCTTGACCATCAGGTCGGTGATGCAGGCGACGCCCGAATAGAGCACCTGGTCGGCCATGGCGAAGGCGTCGGCGAAGGTGGTTTTCTCGTTGGCGACACGGAACAAGTTCTGGTTCGGAATGATCAACAGCGTGTCGACGACCTTGGTCAATTCCGCGATGCCGGCTTCCGCGAAGCGCATGCGGCGCTGGCCTTCGAAGTGGAACGGCTTGGTGACCACGCCGACGGTGAGGATGCCGATGTCGCGCGCGACCTTGGCAATGATAGGCGCTGCGCCGGTGCCGGTGCCGCCGCCCATGCCGGCGGTGACGAACGCCATGTGGGCGCCGGTGAGATGATCGCGGATCTCGTCGATCACCTCCTCAGCCGCCGCACGGCCGACCTCAGGCTGCGATCCGGCGCCGAGCCCTTCGGTCACCTGCGCACCCATCTGGATGATGCGCTCGGCCTTCGACAAGGTGAGCGCCTGCGCGTCGGTATTGGCGACCACGAAATCGACGCCCTGCAGGCCTGCCGTGATCATGTTGTTGACGGCATTGCCGCCGGCGCCGCCGACGCCGAACACGGTAATGCGCGGCTTCATCTCGCGAATATCGGGAATTTTCAGATTGATCGTCATGGGTTTGCCTCTTTAATTGGACGGGCAGCAGGTTCGCGTGCGCGCACGATTTGTGTGGACGCAGACGAACGCCGCCGAACAGAGCCGGTCCGCCACCGGCCGTTGCCTCGTTCTGGTCATCGGGATCAGAAACTTTCGCGCAGCCATTGTCCGACCCGTGCCATGTAACCGCCCGTTCCTGTCATCAATTGCCGCGTTCGCCGCGGTTCGAAGTGTTCAAGATGTGCCGCCTGCGGGTAGACCAGCAGGCCCGCCGCCACCGCGAAAGCCGGACCCTTGGCGGCGTCGGGAAGCCCCGCGATGCCGAGGGGACGGCCAATGCGCACCGGCCGCTGCAAGATTCGAGACGCCAGATCGGCGATGCCCGCGAGCTGGCTCGCGCCGCCGGTCAGCACCACGCGCCCGCGCGGCTCGGCCGCGAAGGGCGAGGCCTTGAGCCGGTCGCGCACCATTTCGAGGATTTCCTCGACGCGCGGCTTGACGATGCGCACGATCCCCGCCCGCGAAACGAATTGCGGCGGCTCGCGCTCGTCTTCCCCGACGGGGGGTATCGTGATCATGTCGCGCTCATCCGATCCACCGGTCAAAACACTGCCATAAATCGCTTTGATTCGCTCAGCATCCGCGATTCGAGTATGGAGGCCGCGGGCGAGATCCATGGTCACGTGCGCCCCGCCGAGCGCGAAACCGTCGGCATGGACGAATCTTCCACCGGAAAATACCGCCAGGGTGGTCGTTCCGGCGCCCATATCGATGGTGGCGGCCCCCAAATCGGCTTCGTCGTCGGCCAGCGCCGCCAGCGCCGCCACATAGGGTGTGGCCACCATGGCCTCCACCGAGAGGTGGCTGCGCTCGATTGTGAGCATCAGGTTGCGCACGGTCGCCACGTCGGCCGTCACCATATGCATGTCGACGCCGAAGCGGCGGCCGAGCATGCCGCGCGGATCGCGGATACCGGCGGCGTGATCGAGCGCGTAGCCGATGGGCAGCGAATGCAGCACCGCGCGGCCGTCACGCACCGAATGGCGGCTGGCAGCCGCCAGCACGCGGGCGATCTCGACGTCGGTCACCACGCCGTTGGAAAGCTCGATATCGGCGACGAAGCGCTCGCTGCCGACGCGGCCGCCGGACAGCGAGACCACCACCGATTCGAGCTGCACGCCTGCCATGTTTTCCGCGATGTCGATCGCCTGGCGGACCATCTCCTCGGCTTGTGCCAGATCGACCACGCTGCCGGCCTTCATGCCGCCCGCGGCGATGTGCGAGAAACCGAGAACGCGCACGCCGTGGCTGCGCCGGTGCAGTGCGTCTTGCGGCGCCTGCGGCTCGAGCCGCGCGATCATACAGACGATTTTGCTCGTGCCGATGTCGAGGGCGGCGACCGCGGCAGCGCGCCGGGGCGATACCGGCTTCATCTTGGGGGTGAGTCCGAAGCGCAGGACGGTCACGCTTCGCCCCCCTTGCGCTTGGCCTTCTTGTTCTTCTCGGCGGCATGCAGCGCTTCTTCGCGCGCCGCCGCGGCGGCCTCCGTCAGCCGCACGGTGACGCGGTCGGCCTGCCGCAGATCGACGGAAATGATGTCGCGCGAGAGCAGTTTCTTGGCGCGGTTCAGCTCGGCCAAGGTCTGCAAGGCCCGCTCCGGGCCGCTTTCCGGCAACAGCACCTCGATGCCGCTCTTTAGATGCAGGCTCCAGCGCCGCTCGGCGATTAGCACCGAGGCTTCGACCAGGTGCGCGATAGCCGGTTGGCGATTGAGCATGTTCAGAAAAGAATGGCCGGCATGCTCGGCGCCGCGCCCGACCAGCAGCGGCAGCGCGGAAAAGCGCGCCGGCACGAAAGACGCCAGCACGGTGCCGTCGGTGGCGATCAGCGAAACCACGCCGTCCTTCTGCCATAGCGCAAACGGTTTGCGCTCCTCGATGCCGATGCGCAGGCGGCCGGGATAGAGCTTGAGCACGGTGGCGTCTGCAATCCATGGATCGGTCAAGAGCCGCGCGCGCGTCCTGGCCGCGTCGAGGAACGGCAGCGAGGAGCGGCCGGTGATGCCGGCAAGGCTGAGAATGTTTTCGCGGCTGACTTCGTGCTGGCCGGCGAGCGCAATCTCGGAGATGCGGAAGCCCAGGCTGTTGGCGGCGGTGTCGCAGATATCCTGCACCTGCGCCGCGATCGCTTCGGAATGGCCGCCCTTGACCACGCCGTAACAGGTACTCGCCAGCAGCAGCAGCGCGGCGGCGCTGGCGCCGGCGCCGCGCGGCGGATCGAGCGCGATGATGGGGGCCAGCACGCGCTGCAGGATGCGCCGCCAGCGCACGAGCGTGAAAGACCAGGCCCGGACGCGCCGCCGCGGCGCATCTTGCGCGGCTTTCGGCTTCAGCGATTGAGCAAAGCGTCCGCGACCGTCCATCGCATCATTTCTTTTTAAGTCATGCCCGCATTGGGCATCAGCGAGCGCCGGCACGAACGAGATTTCGGTCATGCCTGGTAGGCTGTTGCCCTTGAGTGGCCGGTCCCTAACGGTTCGCTCAAGGTCGTCGTCAGCGGTCTCCCGCACGCATAAGTGCAACGGCGCGCCAGCGCCGCGGAACGCCGCGTCCGCCTAGTCTTCGGGCTTATTGGTAAACGATTAGTAAAATTTGAGGGATTGCGCGGGTTCAGGCGCAAGAAGGGCCGGCCGTTGCAATGGGGTCACGTTCAGCGGTCGAGCGAGGCGTCCTCGACCATCCAGCGCACCAGCTCTTCGAAGCTGATGCCGGCGTGGATTGCCATTTCCGGCACCAGCGAGGTCTCCGTCATGCCGGGCTGGGTGTTGATCTCCAGGCAGAACAGGCCCTCTGTTCCCGGCCGCGTATCGTCGTAGCGGAAATCGGCGCGGCTGACGCCACGGCATTCGAGCGCGCGATGGGCGGCGAGCGAAAGCCGGCGGACTTCCTCGTAAACGTCGGCCGGGATCGGCGCCGGCAACAGATGCTTGGAGCCGCCGGGGGCGTATTTGGCTTCGTAATCGTAGAACTTGGTGGCCGGCACGATCTCGATGACGCCGAGCGCATGATCGCCCATCACCGCGCAGGTCAGTTCCTTGCCGGCGATGAAGGGCTCGACCAGCACCGTCTCGCCGAAGGTCCAGTCGGCGCGCGTCAATTCCTGCGGCGGATGCTTGAGGTCCTCGCGCACGATGAAAACGCCGACGCTGGAACCTTCCGCCACCGGCTTGATCACGTAAGGCGGCCGCAGCAGATGGCGCTTCGCCGCTTCGCCGCGCGTGACCACCATGCCGCCCGGGACCGGCACTTCGGCGGCACGCAAGATGATCTTGCTCATCTCCTTGTGCATCGCGACCGACGAGGCAAGCACGCCCGAATGCGTGTAGGGAATGCCCATGATCTCGAGAAGGCCCTGAATGGTCCCGTCCTCGCCGGGCCGGCCGTGCAGCATGTTGAGCGCCACGTCGGGCTTGAGGTCGCGCAAGGTGGCGGCAACGTCGCGGGTGACGTCGACGCGGCTGACGCGATAGCCGCCGCCGCGCTCGAGCGCATCGGCGCAGGCCGCGCCGGAGCGCAAGGACACCGCGCGCTCGGCCGACCAGCCACCCATCAGAACGGCGACGTGCTTGTTCATGCGGCTTCGGGCGCCCTCACTGGTGTGCGTTGATTCGTTCGGCGCCTAATAGAAGCGAGAATGATCGCGCCGTCGAGCATTTCGGCCGGCTTCCGCGGCCTTACTTGCCTCGCCCCTGCCCGCCCGGCATGCTTGGCGCATGACCCTGCGGGCGAGCGGTTTCGTATTCCTTGCGGCGCTGCTGGCGTTGGCCGTTGCGCCGTTGCGCGCCGCCGAGCCGCAACCGCTGCCGGCCATGGCGGGCATAAGTGAGGCGGCTGCCAAGCAACGCGCCGCGCTGTTCGCAGAACTTGCCGCCGCCAAGGACGAGGCGGAGGCACGCGCGGTCGAGGACAAGTTGTGGGTGTTCTGGGGCGGTTTCGCCGACGCGGAATCGCAGCGCCTGCTGGCGGTCTCGCAAAAGGCGCAACTGGGTTTCGACTACGGCCGTGCGCTCGTTGCGATGGAAGCGCTGGTCAAGCATCAGCCGCAATTCGCGGAAGGCTGGAACCAGCTCGCCTACGTCTTGTTTCTCGCCGGCAGCTACGACCAATCGCTGGAAGCGATCGAGCAAACGCTGAAGCTTGAGCCGATGCATTATGCGGCGCTCGCCGGCAAGGGCATCATCCTGATCCAGCAGGGCAAGGAAGCGGAAGCACAGGCGCCGCTCAAGCGCGCGCTGGCGATCGATCCGTGGCTAAAGGAACGCAACCTCATCGTCAAGGATCCCGTCCGCAAGCTTTGATGGCGGACGGGTGCTAACGAGGCATGGGCGCCGCCGGCTTCGACACGCGCGCGGCCAGACGGAAGCCCACCAGGCCCGCAACAGCGAAGGCCATCATGAGAACCGCGAACAGCAAGGGCGTGGCGGAATTTTGCGTGATATCGCGCGCCAAGCCGGCAAGAGCGGGAAACGTCGCCATGATGGCGTAGTACCAGGTGAAATAGATGCCCATGCCGGTTGCCCGGTTGTGCAGGCGCAGCGCGGACGCCGGAAGCGACATGATCGGCCCGGCCGGCTGCCCGATCGCAAATGCGATCACGCCGAAGGCGAGCATCATCGGTAACGCGCCGGTCGCAAGGCATGCGGCCGCGATTCCGCTTAGGACGAAGCCGCCCAGCATGACCGCATCGGGGCGACCGAGTCGGTCCGCGAGATATCCGCCGACCGGCACGAAAACCATGAGGGCCCAGCCCAGCCAACTCACCACGGCGCTTGCCTGCGTCAACGTATAGCCTTGGCCGGTGAAATGGCCGGGTAGAAAACTGACGAGAACGATGTAGCCGACATTGTAAGTGGCCCATACAAATCCCGCGAACGAGACCAGGAGCCTGTGTGTACCGAAAACCTAAACCCGAACGTAGTGGTGGTGGAGCCCGCCGAGAAGCGCGTGTGAGCCGATGGTTCCGGTGCGCTGAACTGGGCGAGAGACTGGCGCATCTTTGTCCAATGACCGATGCGTTCGGATTTCATTGTAATAGCGAGCGTACGCTCGCAGGATGCGGCGAAGATGCGATTCGCCCAAGACGATCAAATGATCCACGCACTCGCGCCGGATCGATCCGATCAGCCGTTCGGCATAGCCATTCTGCCAAGGCGAGGCCGGCGCTATAGGTTTGTCCCGGATGCCCATGGCGCGAAGTCGACGTGTGACAACGGTACCATAAATCTGATCCCGATCGCGGATTAGGTGGCGCGGCGCTTCATTCCAGGGGAATGCCTCGGTTAGCTGGCGCGCGATCCATTCCGCCGTCGGATTTGTCGTGACGCTGACCCAAACCAGCTCCCTGCGATCCAGATGGACGATGAAGAAGGCATACAGCAGATCGAAGCTGATGGTCGGAACGACGAACAAATCCATGGCAGCAATGTCCGGCGCGTGGTTCCGCAGAAACGTTCGCCATCCCTGACCTGGCGGGCCACATCGCTTGACCATGTACTTGTGGACGCTCGACTGCGCGATTTCAAACCCGAGCTTGAGCAGTTCGCCGTGGATGCGCGGTGCGCCCCAAAGCGGGTTTTCGATGCTCATCCGCCGGATCAGGGCGCGCAGAACCGCCTCGACCTGCGGCCGTCCTCCCCGCGGACGTGATTTCCAACGCCAGTAAAAGCAAAAGCCGGCCCGATGCCACCGAACGATGGTCTCTCGCTGGATGATCGTCACGATCTGCAGGATTGATGGGAACCATCGATAAAGCTGGACCAAGAACCAGCGATCGTTGTTCGTGGGCCTGACCCGTCCCCGCACTTTGCGCCGCAAGATAATCAGCTAATGTCGAAGCGCCGCGTTTTCTGCCTCAAGCCGGCTCTTGGACTTGAACGGCGAGGTCAAAACGGCCAGGACAAAGGATAACAGCGCCAACATTGTCCACTGACGTTAGGCGATTCCGTCAGCTAATCAATACGGATAAAGCTTTCGGTACACACAGGGGTTAGGTTTTTGGTACACGCAGGACTTTGCCACCACAATGTCCGGGTTTAGGTTTTCGGTACACACAACCCTTGCATCGAGCAGTCCAACGGTCCGGTGTCATTGTCGCCATTCCGATCTTGGCCGGACTGCATCATCAATACGTCCGGATACGATTTTCGGAAAGGACAGGTCGCTAGTGTGTCATGTGCGGCGGCGGCGGGTTGTTCGGTCGAGCATACCGACGCTTGCGACTTACAAGAAGTCCTGCGGGAAAATGACCCTGTAGTCGATAAACTGCTCTAGCGGCAAGCCGGATGGCGGCGTGGCGGCGACCGTCTGATCCTTTTTCGCCTCATTCGGCTGCGATGCGTGCGAAGCCCCAGCAGTCCGTTTACCGGGCGCCGCGGTCACGATGCCCAGCAGAAATACAACAGATAAGACCACAGCGCAGATTGAAAGGATCAATGCGTTTGGCCGATTTTTGATAATTTGCAACATGATGCTCTCCACTTGTTTTGACGGAACGGCTGGTCTACTCCTCGCCTCGTTGCTGGCGCCGAGCATGACGTCCGCGTGTTTTTAATAGAGGTAGCGGGCGTCGAATTGTATGAGCTAGCTCACACACACAAGGCCTCTCCGAGAAACGTCATTTTTATGCCTAGGTCGCGACGATCTTCGCCAGCTAAACATTTGACGTCCAGCGGGCAACCGTTGCGCGGCAACCACGCTGGACGGGTACGGCGGTGAGGGAGGTCTCAACGCCGACCGTACCCGTCCAGCCCGATCAGCCGGGCCCCGGCCGGCTAATTAGTCTTCGGCGTCGGACAATGGATCGATCGCCGGCGGCGTTTACACATTGACGGTCGATTCAATTGTGTAGACATCGGTCGCGCCACTGACGGCAGCGGGCGGCGATCCGTTGGCCGAATGCGGGACACGAATGGCAACCTACGTCACGAGGGACGGGGCGATTGCGACGGTTACGACTATAGCGATTTTGCGCATGGTATTCTCCTCAGGTTTGATAAGTGGGACAGGCTCCGGCCACAAAAACGGCACGGCTGCGGTTGCCGCAAGGGAGGCCGCCGTCGCGCGCTTGGTTTCGCCAGCAGCGGCAACTATCGCTTTCAGGTGCGGCCGGGCGGCAACGCCAAGACTGTATAACGTGCTAATTCACGCCTCACGTTTGAAAAAGCGAGCTGCTGAGCTTTGTTTCCAGCTGGCGGATCGCGATGGACAGAGTTGGTTGCGTGACCGCGCACCGCCGCGCCGCGCGGGTGAAATTGCACTCCTGGCACAGAGCCAGAAAATATCGAACTTGCTGCATTTGCATTGACGAACTCCCGTCAAAAGTGCCCCGAATGACGAGTGAAGCCAGCAGCGGGCCGGCACCGCGCCAAAAACAGATCATGATCATGACGGTATAGACGACGAGCCAGACGAGTCCGACGAAACTTTTCCCCGAGTTGATTTTGTCTTCGAGCTTTCGAGGGCACGATGAGAAAGCCATGGATGCCTCCATGTGGCACAAAGCCCTTATTCATCACGGCTTTTGTAAAGCAGTGTGCTACCGGCGAATGTGAGCTCGCTCACAAAACTCCATTTTTAAAACACGACGATGCTTCTCATCGCGCGGTCTTTTTAATACTATGCAGGCTGGCGGTTGAGCCCTCGACGATCAACCGTCAATCGAAACGTTTCGGCCTTTACGCGGTAGTGTCATTCTGTCCCAACAGTGATCGTAGGGCGGGCCGACTTGTTGGGCGAACAGGCGGGCAGCTTGGGCTCGCCGCGCATCGGTAAACGCATTTCGGGTACGAATCTTATCCAGCCGCTCGTCGAGAAAATGGACGATGCACCACTGAACGTGAGCAATCATAGGAAAGCGTGACATGTTCGCCTCCATGCGCGACGGACACTTCTCAGCCGTCCGTTTTTATGCACACGAAGGTAGGGGCGGCGAGCTTCTTCCCTTGTGAAGTGCTTCACAGTCGAATGTATTTTTTTGAGTCCGATAACTGCAGCGGCAATTTACTATGAAGATTAAAGGTGTAGGCGCGATTTTTGCCCCCAATGCTCAGTCGGCGGAGCAGCCAAAGGTCGAACAGTCGCAGGTTTTCACGCTTAGAATTTGCCTATCCAAGCAGGCATTTCCTCCTTAGGATAGCTGCCTATAAGCAGCGACTTTGCCAGACCTTGTTGCTGAGCAAGTTCTCATGGGTGCCAAGATACAATTTTTACCAGATCCGCTCGACAAGGGGCGCCTGTTTCGTCTTCATCCGTTCTTCAGCGGCTTGGACGACCAGATCGTTGAGCGCTTGCTACCCCATGCCCTCACGCGCAAAGTAAAAAAAGGAAGCCTGCTTTTTCGCAAAGGTGATGTAGGGACCAAACTTTATGCTGTCTGCGCTGGCGCGGTGCGCGTCAGCGCGCCTTCCGATCAAGGGAAAGATGCCGTATTTAACTTGATCGTACCTGGAGAGATCTTTGGAGAAATCGCGTTTCTCGACGGGGGTCCACGCACAGCCGATGCGGTGGTGATCGAATTCGGTGAGCTCATGGTAATTGAACGTCGGGATTTTCTACCGCTGCTGCAAGACTATCCTGAACTTGCGTTACGTTTGCTGAAAATCTTGTGCGGGCGCTTGCGGCGCACCAGCGAACAAGTCGAAGACATCGTCTTTCTTGGACTCAAAGCCCGCCTCGCAAAAGCACTGCTGTACCTTTACGAGCATTCCTCGTCTAAAGCTACGTTAGAACTGAAGGTGACTCAACGAGAAATTAGTCAACTGATCGGCGTGTCTCGCGAGAGCGCGAACAAACAACTGCGCAGCTGGCAGCGGCAAAGATGGGTAAAGCTGGAACGCGGAGGGTTAAAAATTTTGTCGCTGGGCGCGCTCAAGCGGCTCGTTTACGAAAATACGGAATGAGCACTATGTGGCAAAGGTATACTGCGGCGTCACATGTCGCTGAGGCGAGTTAAAGTCTTGTCCTATTCGCTCCGCTCGGAGTATGCGATTAAGCTCGTGACGGAGAATGGTTACTGCGAATCATTCAATGTAAAACTACGCGATGATCTGCTCAACGGCGAAATCTTCTAAAGCCTGAAGGAAGTGCAGGTCATCATCAAGCAATGGCGAAACCACGATAACAACATTAGACCGCACTCAGCACTCAACTACAGGCTACCGGCGCCGCAGAAATTCGCGCCCCCGGCCCACTACCTAAATGAGATCATGTCGATGCGGTAATCTCCATCTCGTTGGTATAAAAAGCGCCGTCAAGTCTAGGGTCAGGACTCACAATTTGATCCAATAGAGTGCGCCGACGAGCATCGTTGCGGCCTGGAAGTTGCGAGCGAGCTTGTCGTAGCGGGTGGCGATACGCCGCCAATCCTTAATGCGGCAGAAGAAGTTTTCGATTTCATGTCGCCGCCGATAGAAGCGCTTGGGACAATAGGCTTTCTTGTTAGCGTTGCTGCGGTTGGGGATGACAGGTAAGGCCCCTTCATCTCTGATCTGT
Organism: uncultured Alphaproteobacteria bacterium; assembly: GCA_963773115.1. Classification (GTDB taxonomy): domain Bacteria; phylum Pseudomonadota; class Alphaproteobacteria; order Rhizobiales; family Xanthobacteraceae; genus Pseudolabrys. Next base: position 673,359 of record CAVYZZ010000004.1, read on the forward strand.
TGGCGCACTTTTTCACTGTCGTAAGCCTTGTCTGCAGTAATGGCGAGCGGTGCTTTGGGAGTGTCCAGCACCTCTTCGACGACTTGGCTGTCATGGACATGCCCGCCCGTCAGAGTGAAGTTCAGTGGGCGGCCTTTGCTGTCGACAACCGCATGGATTTTTGTGGTCCGGCCGCCACGGCTGATGCCGATCGCCTGATTTTTCTCCCCCCTTTTGCGCCGCTTGCCGCCCGATGAGCTTTCACAATCGTGCTGTCGATCAGATAAAGACTGTCGCACGATTTCGACGCCAGTTGGTCGAAAACACGCTTCCAGATGCCACGTCGAGACCAACGGTTGAAGCGATTGTAAGCCGTCGTGTAAGGGCCATAACGTGCTGGCAAATCCCGCCATGGCATTCCGGTGCGCAGCACGTAAAATATCGCATTCATAATCTTGCGATCATCAACTCGTGCGCTCTTTCGGTTCTTCGGCAGCAGTGGCTCAAGAAGCGCCCAGTCCTCATCGCTCAGATCAAATCGCATGACCCACCTCCGCGCACGGTGAATCATGTTCGTTCAAACTATTCAATCATTTATCTGAGTACAGACCCTAGTACTTCCGCAAGCTCAGCAACAGGAGTATATATGTAAAGAAGGTTGATAAAGATTGGTACGCAGTAACTGATGGGAAGCTCCTTGGAAAAGGCGGAAACATTTCATGGCTCGCGACGGCGGAGGGCACCTGTCGCGCTGTAGAGAAGGAAATGTACGCACTGGTAGACGCAGACCCGTTCGTGAACACTCGCGACCAATGGCGCTGGATTAAATTATGGAAAACGGTTCTCGGCGCTTGATGGTTGCAAGCTTTCTCGCGCTGTCCGTTTTGCTTTGCCACCATGCGCCACGCAATGGCGGTTTCAAGGCTCTTGAACGCTTTGATATACAGGGCGGCGTTATATCCAAATTTTTGACGTTGGCGTTGCGATTAATGGTCCACTTAATCCTACCGCGGCAAGCGATGAATGCGCACAGTAGGCGCATTCAAACTAACCAATCGACGCTGCGAGGGGTGAGGATCAGTGCAGGGTACTTTGAGTGTCGCGCGCCCGCCTGAGGTCAGCCGTTTCGGCTCCTTCGTCAAACCAACGACAGATTGGTTCTAGCAGCGAGCGCGCCTCATCAGACCTTCCTTGCGCCCGCCAGAGCTCTGCAAGGCTTGTGGCGGCGCGTAATTCCAAGGATTTGGCGCTTTGACCACGCGCCACTTCAATAGACTTCTTAAGATGAGACTCAGCTTCTCCAACCTTCGATGGGTTGAGTGCTACAAGAATTTGTGCTCTTTGCCGATGCAATTCCGATTCCCATGATCTGCCTATCACGTCACCAATACTGGCCAGGGCCCCCTCGACAATAGATAGCGCGCATTCATTGTCGCCAGCCTTGGCGTGCATGTCCGCCAGCCAGCTATCCATCATTGGAAGCATGAAGCCGACGCCATTACGTCGCGCTTCTTCGATTCCGAGTGCTATTTCGGCCTGGGCCTCTTCAAGTCGGCCCAGGCCGCCGACTGCTCGGCCTCGAGAAATTCTCGACAAAATCACGTACAGCGAAAACCGCTGTTCTTGTGACATAGCGAAGCTTTTTTCGGCGCTTTCGAAGGCGCGAGCTGCATCCCCGCGCAGGAGGTGCACGACAGAAGTCATATAATGAGCGAACGCTACAGTGTATGGTTGGCCAAGATCTTGAGCCAAGGCAAGCGCTTCCAAAACGCGCGAAAGGGATTGATCCGGATAGCCTAGAAACCACAAGTCCCAAGATAGGAGCAGCAGTGAAGCCGCTTGGGGCTCCACCATGTAAAGGTTGTATAGCGGCTGTTTTCCTTTGCTAATCGAAAGCCTGATTGCCTCCTCGAAATGGTTCACTGACGATTGGAAGTCCCCGATAGTCAATAACGTGCTGCCCATCACTCTATGAGCCATCATTAGCGGCACGGGGTCGGACAACGCTCGTGACCGTGAGAGAAACTCATCGGCCATGCGGAGCGCGTCATCATTCTTTCCAACCATCCAGGAGTGCCCCCATAACCCAAACAGGGCTTGGAAATATCCGGGGATGTTGCGGAGTTGCAGGCATAACGTACGAGCCCGCGAAAACGCTTCGCGGGCTTCCGCGGAGACATACCCTTGAACAGCGATAAGCGGCATTCCCAACGCCAATTGAATGTCGATCTCTTGGTTGGTCCGCTCAGCCGTTTCCGGCAAAGCGTTTAGCATCTGAAGGGCCTTTCGAAAACTAGCAATCGCTTCGACGTTGGCGGAATGCGCGAACGCGCGTTGCCCAGACTCGAACCAGCAACGAATAGCCAGTTGGTGGTTGCCTGCTTCTTGATAATGATAGGCCAGGACTTCGGGCTGATTTTCGGCGATCTCCGGAAAGTCATGCTCTAAGATCGCAGCGATGTCCGCATGGATCTGCTGCTTCTTGCTCCTAAGCAAAGAGTCGTAGATTGCATCACGCAACAACACATGTTTGAAGGCGAAACGGACGAAGGGCGAAATGCCAACTCGATAGATGATGTCGGCCTGTTCGAGGAGCGAGAGGCCCGACTGCATATCGACATCGTCAATTTGCGATGCAGCCGACAAGAGATTGTAGGAAAACTCGCGCCCAATCACGGCCGCAATCTGTGCAAGCCTGCGAACTCGGCGCAACGCGGTCGAGCCGTTCCATCAATGCGTCACTCAGCGTCTCCGGAACCCTGAGCAATGCTGGTTGTGCTGTGCTCTCCAAAGTGCCTCGAGTTTGCAAATGCGCATCCACCATACTGCTTGTCAGTGCCTCTATGAATAGCGGGATGCCATCGGCCTTTTCGATAATCTGGTCGACCAGCTGTTGGGGGATGCTCCCGTCCCTCAAGAGGTCTCGAATCATCGTCTTCACTTCGGTATGCGATAATCGAGAAAGCGAGTGAAAGGTGACGTTCGCGTGAGCTATCCACGTGGGGCGGAACTCGGGCCGGCACGACACAATAAGCAGCACGCGAGCGTGGCCAATCCAATTGATAATCAGCTCAAGCAGCTCAAGCGTCGATGGATCTAGCCAGTGTGCATCCTCGAAGAGGCAGAGCGTGGGGCGTTGCAAGGAAAATGCTAAGAGCATGTCGACAAGCGCGCTTATCGTTCTATTCTTTATTTGTTGTGGCGTGAGCTCTGACAGCTGGCGGTGATTATCGGTGGAGACCGATAACAGGTTGGCAATCAGCAGGAGTGGCTCTATGGAACTATCGGTCGCACGCGGAAGGTACGCCTGAAGCTTTGCAATCTTGTCCGCATCGGCCTCGCGAGCGGTTAGGTTGACCCGTTGTTCGATCTGCTCAATCACCGGAAAGAACGCGCTTTGACTGTGATAAGGTGAACACTGATGACGCAACAAGAAGTGGGGTTCCTCCTGAATATACGAAATCAATTCGTGGATAAGTCGTGACTTTCCAACTCCCGGAATACCCGAAAGCAGAATCACTTGACCGTCACCTTCTTTGATTTTCGCCCACCTATCGATCAACAAGCCTAGTTCGCTTGAACGTCCGATGAGCTGAGAGAGAGATTCGGCATGCGCAGCCTCGAACCGGCTAGCGGCATTTTTGGCCGCAAGTGCGCGGTACACGTGAACAGATTCGGTTACGCCTTTAAGCTCCTGTAGCCCAAGGTCGTGTAAATCGAAAGCTGACGATACGAGACGTTTCGTAGACTCAGAAATGAGTACCGTGTTGGTAGCGGCAAGGGTCTGTAGACGCGCGGCAATATTGGGCGTTTCTCCCACCGCATCCATCGACCACGAGGTAGTGCTGTCTCCAGTTTCACTAACAACTACCGGCCCGGAGCAAACTCCCACCCGAGAAACCAGGGTAACTGGCCCTGCAATCTTCGTAACTCCGGAAACGATCTCCAGGGCCGCGTGAACAGCACGAAGGGCGTCATCCTCGTGTGCGCGGGGCCACCCGAAAAATGCCATCACGCCATCACCGAAGTAGCGGGCGACCTCGCCTCCATAGCGCCCAATCGCGGTGCTGCACTCGTCCCGATACGCGTCAATGAGTTTTTGGAGATCCTCAGGGTCTAACTTCTCCGAGAGCTGCGTAGATCCCAGAAGGTCACAGAACATCACTGTGACATGACGGAATTCAGCGTCACGATGTTGCACGGGCGAGGATGACGCCACAGTCGCGTTCGAAGCCGCGGTTGCTTTTCCGGTGGGCTGGCGCTCTGCTGTCAACGCTTCAATGGCCCTCAGCAGCTTCTTGCGGTGGCCCAAAGAAACTCCAAGTGTTTTGAGATCATTTTCCGTCAAATCCGGAAGGACGGAGTATTCAATGTTGTTTTCTGCAAACGTTTGGGCGTACTGGCCTAGACCGTGCCGGCCCAGCCACTCGGTCAAGTCGGTGGTTGTCCTCGCCATTGCAGAGGCCCTTACCTACTGCCGTAGTTCATTCGGAGGAAGTCGGGCTTGAGATCCACTATGTGGCTGCCATTGTTGCTTTAGACCAGGGAACCTTCTCCCACAGACAATACCAGATGAGCACTCGTTCGACTGCCGATATCACATTAGGCGATGGGCCTTACTCGATCACGCTGACGCATCGTCACTCGGTGCGTTACGCGTGACCCTGGCGCTGCGCGGGTGCCGACTTTTGGCGTTCCCAACAGTTCTCTTTTCGTTCCCGCGCGCTTTCCGCGGGCGTCGTCGCGCTAAGCTGCGGTTGGTGACCGCACCGTTCTGCGGCAAGCCCAAGGAAATACCATGCTGACCATGGCGGCCGATCGCGAAGAGCCACGCGGGCCTTGTCGCTTTAAATCGCTACCGCGCTACGACCCTCTGGTACGCGCTCGGAAACCGGCGCGCCGTTTCTCGTGCCTCACGCCGTGCCAAGCTGCGATGACTATCGCGTTATTCCGATCATGCCGCGGGTTGAGCGCCGCGCTCTTCACCGTGCGAAGGAGATGAACTGGGACGATACGGTAGCGGCTCTCCGATCGCCTGCTGAATCTCCTCGAGCATCTCCGCCTCGGATTTGAGAAGCTCGTGATTATATCCCTCCGCCATGATCAATGCCGATTCATACGTCTCCTGAACGACACTGATACGGTCATTCGCAGGAAGGGACGCGACGAACTGGATCGTCTCTTCGACGTGCGCGGCCTCGCTGCCGAGGGAGCTGTGACTTCTGAGGAAGCGGGTCGCATCGACGCCATCCGGGCACATCGCCCGCACCTTCTCGATATCGGGCTTCTGCTTGAGTGCGGCGATGCGCTCTAGGCAGTACGAAAAGCCAATGCAGCCGATCGGATATTCCTGGACGCAAAGGTCATCGAAGCGCTTGCAGAGCGGCTTGATGCCCTCCGGGATGAAGTTGGCGACCAGTCGCTCGGCGGGCACGCCCAGCGCACGCAGATCCTTGAGCGCGAGCCGGTCGTGACCGGTCTCCTCGCGCGCGCGCTCTTCAAGGTAGGCCGCGACCTCGGGTCTCCCCAGCTCCTCGAAGCGGCTGGCAGCGCGCCGGAGATTTCGAGGAGTGTCGACAGACGTGTGATAGGCGCCGACCAAGGCGACGATGTAGCCGGCGACCGTCGGGTCCGGGCGCGCGAGACGCTTTTCAATTCCGGCAAATCCGAGATTTAGCGCGCCGTCGAGGAGCCCGATCGTGCTGCCCGCCGCGCCTACGCCCGTCATGGGCGTCGCGAATGGATCTACGTCCTCTTTCGTGCCGCTCGAAGTATGAAACCAAACCTCTCCAGACTCGCGAGCGATGATCGAAATATCGTCCGTGACGTTGACCCACTCCGTGACTAGCCGTGTCATTCGAAACCTCCCACTTCCGAGTGCTCGCGCGCGATCGTCTTGGAGGATGAGATCTGGTATGCGGACCAAACTCGCTTCAAACAAGGACCTGAGACCAACTCGCAACCGCGCTAAATTCCGTTCGGCGTAATGGCCATCAGCAATTTGGCTGTTTCGAGAAGAGGCTTGCGCGACAGATCGGCTCGGTTTTGGTTGGGCAGCACAAGGACGATTTCATCGGGATCGTCGCAGGTATGACCTTTGTTGTAATCGTCTTCCGTGATCACGTGGGCCTTCGATAGAAAGACGCCACGTTCCGCGAGCAGGCCTACGGCGTTTTTCTTTTCTAATAGCCGACCTCTGAATCCATCATCGCTCCACGCGTCGACGATCATTTGTGCGAGGGCCTCACTTTCGTATGAAAAGTCAGCCACTTTCACTTTTTTTTTCTCTTTCTGCTCAGCGCCAAACTCCTCTATCTCGTGCTGAATGTCCTCTTTTGTTTTATTCCTGAAAATGGCCACGGTCATCCCTCCCTTGTAAGGGGGTCCGGCACATCCGCCGTCCCGCGCTATTTCTAAGTTTAGTTGTAAGATTTTGCCGTGGCAAGCTCACCTAGCAGCACCGGCTAGTTGGATCATAAATCCATTGTGCGGATGCGGGAGGCCTGCGCGCATTAGCGGCACAAGTGGCGGTGGTATCCCGTTGCTGCTTCTTGCAAACGGCAATGAAGTTCGGCCCGTTTATCGGGCTTTGAAAAGACGACAATTTCTGTTCCGAAACCCCTGTGTGTACCGAAGACCTCATCCGGCAACGATTTCGGTATTGCCTGGCAAAATTCCCTGTTCTTGCGCTGGAATTCCCTGCTTTGCCAAAATTATTCCCTGTTTTGGTGAGTGGAGAACTTAGCTCTAAGTCAGCGAAACTATTGGGCTAATAAGCCATCTGAGACGGGGAGGGTGCCTTAAACCGAAAATTTCCCTGTTCTTTTCCCTGTTAGCAGGGAATTTCGCGGCGGAGACGGGTTCGACTGTGACTGCGTCCGCCAGCAGGCAGGGAACGCAGACAAGCGCCGCTACGGTCATAACCGCGGGCCACCCGAGCCATGCGGCGAGCGGAACAAAACCGAGCAAGCCGAGCGCGATGCCGAACGGCCAGCTGGTGACGAGAATGGCCATGGCCGTGGCGATCTCGCGGCCTGCGAACCAGTCGGCCACCATTTTGGTCAGCAGCACGTTCATCAGCACGGCGCCCGTGCCGCTGAGCAGGCGCCCACACGCCAGTGTCGCGAATGATTGGCTGACGCCCATGACTAGGCCGCCCGCCGCCATCATGGCGAGACCTACGACCACAATTTGCTTGGCTCCGAAACGCTCGCCAAGCATGCCGCTCGGCAGCGCGATGAACACACCCGGCAGCAGGTAGAGGCCGATCAGCGTTCCGGCGGCGGCGTATTGGATGCCGATGGAATCGACCAGAAAGGGCGCGACCGAACCCACGCTCTGGAACTGGAAGCCCATAGCGGTACGGGCCAGAAACAGCAGCGCGAGGATGAACCAACGGTTCCGGGCCATGCGTTCAACCCGACGTCGCCACGCCGATCCGCTTGATCTCCCATTCCAGCGCGACGCCGGACTGCTCTTTCACCCGCTCGCATACAGTTTCACCCAAAGTCTCGATGTCGGTCGCGCTGGCGCCGCCGAGATTGATGAGAAAATTGCTGTGCAACTCGGAGACCTGCGCGCCGCCGACGGTAAGCCCGCGGCAGCCGGCCTCGTCCACCAGCTTCCAGGCGCTCATGTCGGGCGGATTCTTGAAGGTGGAGCCGCCGGTGCGATTGCGCGGCTGGCTTTGCTCGCGCTTTTTCTTGATCGCGTCCATCTCGGCGGCGATCTCCTCGATCACGCCGGCACGGCCCTGAAACACCGCCGCGGTGAAGATGACGTCGTCGGGCACGCCGCAATGGCGGTAGGAAAATCCCATCTCGGCATTGCTGTAGGTGCGCAGGTTTCCCTGCCGATCGACGCCACGCGCCTCGACGAGGACGTCCTTGGTCTCGCTGCCATAGGCGCCGCCATTCATGCGCAGCGCGCCGCCGATCGCGCCGGGAATGCCGGACAGGAACGCGAGCCCCGCAACGCCGGCATCGCGCGCCGCGCGCGCAACCACTGCGTCGAGCAGTGCGGCACCGGCGACGACGCGGTAGCCCTCTTCGACCTTGATCTCGTTGAAGCCGCGGCCGAGCCGGATTACCACGCCGGGCACGCCGCCATCGCGCACGATGGTGTTGGAGCCGGCGCCGATCGTGGTCACCGGGATATCAGGCGAGACGTTGCGCAGGAAATAAGCCAGATCGTTCTCGTCCTCGGGCAGCAAGAACACCTGCGCCGGGCCGCCGACGCGAAACCAGGTGAGCTCGGCCAGCGACTGGTTGGCCAGCAGCCGCCCGCGCAATTCCGGCATGCGCGCTTTCAGCGCGGGGACGATGTCGGGAAAGCTCATAGCGCCTTCAGTTCGTCCGGCAGTGCATAGGCCCACTGCGTGATCGAGCCGGCGCCGAGGCAAACCACGTAGTCGCCGGGCTTGGCCAGCTCCTTGATCTGCGATGCGAGCTTCTCCGGCCCCTCGAGCGGGATCGCCTGCTTGTGGCCGTGCGACCGCAAGCCCGCCACCAGCGCGTCGCGGTCGATACCCGGGATCGGTGTCTCGCCCGCCGGATAGACCGGCGCCACGATGACGGCGTCGGCGTCGTTGAAGCAGGTGCAGAACTGCTCGAACAGATCGTGCAGGCGGGTGTAGCGGTGCGGCTGCATCACCGCGATCACCTGGCCCTTGGCGCTCTCGCGCGCGGCCGCCAGCACGGCGGCGATCTCGACCGGGTGATGGCCGTAGTCGTCGATGATGACGGCGCCGTTCCAGGTTCCGACCTTGGTGAAGCGCCGTTTGACGCCGCCGAAGTTCTCAAGCGCCTTGCGGATGACGTCATCGCCAATCGCAAGCGCATGCGCCACCGCCACCGCCGCGGTGGCGTTGAGCGCGTTGTGACGGCCGGGCATCGGCAGCGTGAGCTTGTCGATGGAATGAGTGAGGTTGCCTTCGCGGTCGCGGAACTGCACGGAGAAATGCGAGGCGCCGTTATTGTGCGTGAGCTCGGCGAGCCGCGCGTCGGCCTGCGGGTTCTCGCCGTAGGTCAAGATGCGACGGTCTTCCAGCCTGCCGACCAGCGTCTGCACCGCCGGATGGTCGGTGCACATCACTGCGAAACCGTAGAACGGAATGTTTTCAACGAAACTAAAGAAGGCGTCCTGCACCGCCTCATAGGTATGGAAATGGTCGAGGTGCTCGGGATCGATATTGGTGACAATGGCGACGTCGGCCGGCAGTTTGAGGAAAGTGCCGTCGGATTCGTCGGCCTCCACCACCATCCAGTCGCCGGTGCCAAGCCGCGCATTGGTGCCGTAGGCGTTGATGATGCCGCCGTTGATCACGGTCGGGTCGAGCCCGCCAGCATCGAGCAGCGCGGCCACCATCGAGGTGGTGGTGGTCTTGCCGTGGGTGCCGGCGATGGCGACGCAAGATTTCAGCCGCATCAGCTCGGCCAGCATTTCCGCGCGCCGCACTATCGGCAAGCGCTTGGCGCGGGCGGCGATGAGTTCCGGATTGTCGCGCTTGATGGCGGAGGAGACAACTATCACGTCGGCGCCGTCAATATTGTCAGCCTTGTGGCCAACCGCAACCTTGATCCCCATGGCGCGCAGGCGCTTGACGTTGGCGCCCTCGGCCACGTCGGAGCCGCAGACGGTGTAGCCGAGATTGACCAACACCTCGGCGATCCCGCTCATGCCGATGCCGCCGATGCCGACGAAATGCACCGGGCCGATGTTACGCGGCAGTTTCATGCGATCGGCGCCCCTGTGCGGTCATCATCCGCGAAGGCGGATGATCCGGTACTCACGGCGTTTCGTTTAGGGCACTGCATCTGAAATTGAAAGGTCGGGATTACTGGATGCCCCGCTTTCGCGGGGCATGACAAATGAGGGTTTATCGGCCGTCGGCAACCTTCATCACCAAATCCGCCAGCCGTTCGGCGGCGTCGATGGTGCCGGCGGATTTGGCGCCTTGCGCCATGCGCGCCAGCCGCGCCGGATCGCCCGCCAGGCCCGCGATCTCGGCGGCCAGCCGCTCAGGCGTGAAATCTCGCTCCACGATGCGCACCGCCCCGCCCGCCTCCGCCAGCACGCCGGCATTGGCAAGCTGATCCTGATCGAGCGCATGGGGTAATGGCACCACGATCGCGGGCCGGCCGATGGCCGAGAGCTCGGCCACGGTGGAAGCGCCTGAGCGGGAGACAATGAGATGGGCAGCCGCCATGCGTGCCGGTAGGTCGGCAAAAAACGGCGCGCAGTCGGCCGCGACGCCAAGCTTGGCGTAAACCGCGCGTACCGAATCGAGATCCTCGGCGCGCGCCTGCTGCACAATCGTCAACCGCGCGCGTAGCGCGGGCGTCAGGCGTTCGATCGCCAGCGGCACGATCTCGGCCATGACATGGGCGCCCTGGCTGCCGCCGAACACGAGCAGACGGATTTTTTCGCCCGGCGCCGGTGCTGAGTAACCGCTGGCGGCGGCCGCAATCACCTGCGGGCGTATCGGATTGCCGGTAAAAGTGATTTTTTTCTCGAAGCGCGGATCGAGCTTTGTCAGCGTGCGAAATCCGGTGGCGATGCTGGTGACGCGCGACACCAGCAACCGGTTGGCGCGGCCCATGACGCCATTCTGCTCGTGCAGCACGGTCGGCACGGAGCGCAAGCTCGCGGCCAGCAGCGGCGGCACGGTCGGATAGCCGCCGAAGCCGACCACCACCGAAGGCCGGATGCGCCCGATCAGCGCCCAGGCTTTGATGGTGCCGAGCGCGAGCAGCGCCGCCGTGCGCGCCAGCGCGACCGGGTTGCGACCGCGTAACGTGGCGCTCGGAATGAGATGCATCGCGCGCGCAGGAAACTTGAAATGGGCAGCGCGCGTGTCGGTCGCGAGATCGACGGTAACCCCGCGCTTTTCCAGCACGACCGCGAGCGCCTCGGCCGGAAACAGATGACCGCCGGTGCCGCCGGCGGCGAGCAGGACCAAGGGCGCGTTGTCGTTGCGACTTGTCATCGGCCAATCAAGTACCGTGTGGGAATTGGCTTTTCTACGTCATTCCGGGACGCGAGCGAAGCGAGCGGGACCGGAATGACTGTATTGCTTCAAGCCACGCTTTCCGCCGCCGACAGGTCGGGCGCCAGCATGGCCGCCCGCGGCTGCCCGCGAGTGAGCGCCAGCAGCATGCCCATCGTATAGGCGAGCGAGATCATCGAGGAGCCGCCATAAGAGATAAACGGCAGCGTCATGCCCTTGGCCGGGATGAGATGGATGTTGACCGCGATATTGATCGCCGCCTGACTGCCGAACAGGATGGCGAGGCCGGCGGCGGCAAAGCGCGTGAATGGCTCGTCGTTATGCATGGCGCGCACCAGCGCACGGATGACGATGAAGGCGTAGAGCGCAACCAGCACCAGGCACAGCACGACGCCGAATTCCTCCGCTGCCACCGCGAACACAAAGTCGGTGTGGCTCTCGGGCAGGATGCGCTTGACCGTGCCCTCGCCCGGCCCCCGGCCGAACCAGCCGCCGCGCATGAAGCTCTCGGTTGCGATGTCGATGTTGAAGCTGTCGCCCGAGGACGGATTGAGGAAGTGCTGGATGCGGCGGGCCACGTGCGGCACCGTGTAATAGGCCGCCACCAGGCCGGCGCCCGCCATGCCGGCAATGCCGAACACCCAGACCACGCGCATGCCGGCCATGAAGAACAGCGCGCCCCACACCAGCGCGACCAGCATGGTCTGGCCGAAATCCGGCTGCAGCACCAGAAGCGTCACCACCATGAGCAGCAGTACCAGCGCCATCGTATTGGCCGGCATGTCCGCCCGCTTAGCCGATTCTCCGAATAGCCAGGCCACCAGGATGACGAAAGCGGGTTTCAGAAATTCCGACGCCTGGATGTTGACGCCGAACACGATCAGCCAGCGCCGCGCGCCCTTGATCTCGTCGCCTAAAACCGGCGTCAGCGCCACCATGACCAGGCTGACGGCGAAGACGATCACGGCCAGCCGGCGGATCTGGCGCGAACTGAGGAACGACACCGCCAGCATCACCGCGATGGCGGGGAAGAGATAAAGAATGTGCCGGTTGACGAAATAGAACGGGTCTAGGCCGAGCCGCGAGGCCACCGGCGGGCTCGCCGCCAGCGATAGCACCACCCCGGCCAGCATCAGCGCGCCGCAGGCGGCGAGCGTGAGCTTGTCGACCGTCCACCACCATTCGCTAAAGGGCGTGCGTTGCGCGCGCGAGACCATGCCGAAGCGTCCCCTGCCGCACCCCCCGATGCGGCATAACAACTCCTGCCTGAATATGGTTTAGCGCGAATTAACAATTCGTGGTCATTCGGGGCGAACGCCGCCCGCAATCACGCGGCGACCGGAGCCCGCCCTGCCAGGGGGATAGCCGAGGTGGCGGGCGCCGGCGCACGTCGCGTGGGCAAGCCCGGTGGGAGTTGCGACCAAAAAAGATGAGCCCGGCGATTTTGGCGCCGGGCCCCGTGTGACGTATGGGATCAGCTTGCGCGCCGTTCGGGCGCGCGTGCCTAGTGCTGTTCGAAGGCGGCGAAGGGACCCGCCGCATAGACGACCTTGCCGCCGACCATGGTCAGCTGCGACTGGATGCTCGGGATGTCATCGACGGGAACCGTCAAATAGTCGCGGTCGAGCACGGCCAGGTCGGCGAGTTTGCCGCGTTCCAGCGAGCCGCGATCGTTCTCCTCGAAGCTCAGCCAGGCGCTGTTCCAGGTGTACATCTTCAGCGCCTCGCGCCGCGATGGCAGTTGGTCCGGCCAGCGCGTGAGCTGGCCGGTCAAGGTCTTGCCGGTGAGCATCCAGTGCAGCGAGACAAACGCATTATAAGGCGACACCGCGATCGCGTCGGTGCCACCGCCGACCACGAGCCCGGCGTGGATGGCGGACATGATCGGCGGAGCGCGGCGGGCAACCCCAGCGCCGTGCGCCTTGAGATAGCCGTTGCCGCCGAAATAGAGCCGGTCCTGCACGGCGTAACCCATGCCGAGCGCCTTCATGCGCGCGAGGGTCTTGTCGGTGGCGTCCTCGATGTGGACGATCGCCCAGCGCAGCTTGGTGATGGGTTGAACCTTGTTCACTTGCTCGAAGATATCGAGGATCGCCTCCGCGCTGCTGTTGCGCGAGGCGTGAAAGTGCATCGTATAGCCGTTGGCCGCGGCCCAGGTGGCGAGTTCGAGCAGCGCCTGCTTGGCTTCGGGCTTGGGCGTGAACGGCTTGACGGCGCTCACACTGCCGTCGTGCATGCCGCGGATCGGCGATTCACCGATGCCCAGGACGCGCAGCCAGTCATCGCCCCAGCGCGGCGGGATCATGCGCAGCTTGCTCTCGGTATCAGAGACCTCGTGGTGGCGGTCTTGCGACATGACGTCGAAGCGAACGCGCACGGTGAGCTGGCCGTTCTGCCAAACCTTGAACAGCGGCCGGTACAATTTCGACGTCAAGCCGCCGCCGACTTCGTCGATGATGCCTGCCACGGCCGACTGGTTGAGCGCGCGGAAGAACTTACGGGTTCCGGCGATCTGATCCTTCATGGTCGGCTTGGGCAGAAGCTTCACGATGCCCGCCAAAGTCGGGACGTTGCCGCCGGCCGTGATGACGCCGGTCGGTTGCCCGGAAGCGTCCAACTCTACCTTGCCATTGGGCGGCACCTTGGACTCGGCCGTGATCTTGAGCGTCTTCATGGCGAGCGGGCTCAAGATGGCGAAATTGTAGAGATGCTGTACATAAACCGGGTGATCCGGCGCGGCTTCCGCAAGCTCCTTGGCGGTCGGCGCGCGCCGCTCGGCGAGCTGATCCTTGTTCCAGCCACCAAGAACCATGATCCAGGAGCCGGGCGGCGAATCGTGCGCCGCCTCGCGCACGCTGTTCAGCGCTTCCTTGATGTTCTTGACGCCGGACCAGTCGAGCGTGCTCGCATAGGTGAGGCCGGCGCGGATGGCGTGAATGTGCGAGTCGATCAGGCCCGGAATGACGGTGCGGCCCTTGAGGTCGATCGTCTTGGTGTGCGAGCCGGCGAACTTCTTGACGTCGACCGCCGTTCCGACCGCGAGGATGCGGCCGTTTCGCACCGCGATGGATTCGGCAACGTCGCCCTTGGAGTCGAGCGTGACGATCTTCCCGCCAGTGAGAATGGTGTCGGCGGTCAAGTCTTCGGCATGAGCGACCGGCGAATGCAACAGCAATGCGCCGGCCATGCCCAGCATGGCCAGATGAGCCCTCATCGATTCCTCCTGAATGACATTTCTTGTTGTTGTGGCAACGCGCCGTCGTGTTTCGACAGCGAAACGCTTTTAGCCGATGTGCGTGAGACACACCGGACGCGAATAATCCCTGCTTTCCTTTCCGCGCGCAAGATGAAGCGCCGCGAGAACGTGCAAGGTCATCGATAACCGCCATCTATGCAGCGCGCACTTATTGCGGCACTCGCGCAACGCAAAGCTGCAACGTCGGTCGGGCAGATATGTTTGGCGGGCTCAGCCGTGCAGGCGCTGAACGCCCGGCAGCGCCAGCACCAGGTCGGTGAAAGCCTGCCCGCGCACCTCGAAATTCGGGTACTGGTCGAAACTGGCGCAGGCGGGCGAGAGCAGCACCACCGGCTCCCTGGCGGGCGAGCTTTCCGCGTCGCGCGCGGCGGCGGCGACCGCGGCCGGCAGCACATCCACGATCTCATAAGCGACCTTGCCGTCGAGCGTGGCCGCGAACTCCTTCGCCGCCTCGCCGATCAGATAGGCTTTGGCGATGCGCGGAAAGTATTCGGCCAGGCTGGTAATGCCGCCGGTCTTCGCCCGGCCACCGGCAATCCAGTAGATGTCGTGGAAGCTCGCCAGCGCGCGCGCCGCGGAATTGGCATTGGTCGCTTTCGAATCGTTGACGAACTGCACGCGACCCAATTTCGTGTCTTTGCGCCCGATCGGCTGCATACGGTGGGCGAGCCCGGGGAAACTCAGCAACCCATTCTGGATCGCCGGCAGATCGAGCCCGAGCGCGGCGCAGGCGGCGATCGCGCAGGCGGCGTTCTGCGCGTTGTGCGCGCCGCGCAAAGAACCGATGCCGGCGAGCTGCGCGACCGGCTGCGCCTGGCCGGCGGCGGCGCGCAAGATCGCACTGCCGTCGGCGTAATAGCCGTCGCGCAGCGGTCCCGACACCGACACCGGCACCACTTTCTTGCCGGCGCGCGCGATGCGCTCGGCGGCCGTGCGCGTATAGCTGTCATCGACGCCGATCACCGCGGTGCCGCCGGGCTCGACGCCCGCCGGCAAACGCGCCTTGATGGCGGCGTAGTTGTCCATGCTGCCGTGGCGATCGAGGTGATCTTCCGACACGTTGAGCAGAATGCCGACGGTGGCGTGCAGCGAGGGCGCCAGATCGATCTGGTAGGACGAGATCTCGAGCACGTAGACGCGGCCGGACTTGAAAGGCTCCAGCGCCAACACCGGCACGCCGATATTGCCGCCCATCTGCACGTCGCGGCCGCCGCTTTTGAGCAGATGCGCGGTGAGCGCGGTGGTGGTGGATTTTCCGTTAGTGCCGGTAATGGCGACCAACGGGCAATCTACACCCGACTTGGTGCGTTCGCGGCAGAACAATTCGATGTCGCCGATGACTTCGACGCCGGCCTTTTGGGCGAGCGAGACCGACCAGTGCGGGGCCGGATGGGTGAGCGGCACGCCGGGCGCCAGCAGCAGTGCGGTAACCACCGACCAGTCGAGTTCGCGCAGGTCTTGCGTCGTGATGCCGGCGGCCTTTGCTTCGCCGACCGACTTGGCGTTGTCGTCGAAGGCGACGACCTCGGCGCCGCCTTCGCTAAGCGCGCGTGCCGACAACAGACCGGAACGGCCGAGGCCGAAGACCGCGACCCGCTTGCCGGCGAACGTGGTGATCGGGATCAAGGATCATCTCAACTTGAGCGAGGCCAGCCCGGCCAGCGCCAGCACCACGGCAACGATCCAGAAACGGATCACGATCTGCGGCTCGGTCCAGCCAAGCTGCTCGTAGTGATGGTGGATCGGCGCCATCTTGAACACGCGTTTGCCGGTGAGCTTGAACGAGACCACCTGCACGATCACCGACACCGCCTCCAGCACGAACAGCCCGCCGATGATGGCGAGTACGATCTCGTGCTTGATGGCGACGGCGATGGTGCCGAGCAGACCGCCGAGCGAGAGCGAGCCCGTGTCGCCCATGAAGATCGAGGCCGGCGGCGCATTGAACCAGAGGAATCCAAGACCGGCGCCGATCACCGCGCCGCATATGATCGCAAGCTCGCCGCTGCCGGCGACGTAATGGATCTGGAGATATTCGGCGAAAACCGCGTTGCCGGCCAGATACGAGATCAAGCCGAAACTCGCCGCCGCGATCATCACCGGCACGATGGCGAGGCCGTCGAGCCCGTCGGTGAGATTGACGGCGTTGCCGGCGCCGACGATCACGAAGGCGCCGAGCAGGAAGAAGCCCCAGCCGAGATTGATCGCCAGTTCCTTGACGAAGGGAAACACCAGCGAGGTCGCGATCGGCCCGTTGCCGAGATGGGCGAGCAGCGTGCAGGCGATGACGGCGATCACCGCTTCGACAATGAGCCGGGTGCGGCCGGCAATGCCGGCGTCGGTCTGCTTGGTGACTTTGAGGTAGTCGTCGTAGAAGCCGACCGCTCCGAACGAGAGCGTCACCCCGAGCACGATCCAGACGTAAGGGTTGGACGGGTTTGCCCACAGCAGCGTCGCGACCAAGAGCCCGGACAGGATCATCAGTCCGCCCATGGTGGGCGTGCCGCGCTTGGTGACCAGATGCGATTTGGGACCGTCGAGGCGGATCGGCTGGCCCTTGCCCTGCTTGAGGCGGAGCAAATCGATGATCGGGCCGCCGAACAGGAACACGAACACCAGCGCGGTGACGATGGAGCCGCCGGTGCGAAACGTGATGTAGCGGAAGACGTTGAGAAACGAGAGCTTGTCGGAAAAATCAGCCAGCCAGTAGAACATCGGGTTAAACCTGCGGCGTAAGCGCGCCCTGTCGAGGAAACTGGCGTTCCAGGGCCTTGACGATCGGCCCCATTTTCGAGCCCAGCGAACCCTTCACCATGACCGCGTCGCCGTCGCGGATGGCATCGAGCACGGCCGGCTCCAGCGCCGCCGCGGTCTCGGCATAGCCGCCCCGGCGGCCGGAGGGAAGAGCCTCCCAGAGCGCGCGCATCGAGGGCCCCGAGCAGAACACCAGATCGATGCCCGCCGCCGCGAGTGGGGCGGCCAGCCCGCGGTGCAAGTCGGCGCCGGGCGGGCCCAGTTCCAGCATGTCGCCGAGTACCGCGATGCGGCGGCCGCGTTTGCCGACGGGCGCCTGGCCGAGCAGCGCGATGGCCGCGGCCATGGAGGCGGGATTGGCGTTGTAGCTCTCGTCGATCAGCAGCGCGCTACCGCCCGGCAGGCGCAGCTTAGCGCGCGCGCCGCGCCCGGCGGCCGGCTTGAGATTGACCAGCGCGAGCGCAGCCAACGCCAGATCGGCGCCCACCAGCACAGCGGCCGCCAGCACGGCGAGCGAATTGTGCACGATATGGCGGCCCGGCGCGCCCAGCTTGTAGGTCACGTTCTCGCCCAGGATGCGCGCCTCGACGGTCGACGAGTCGGCCTGCAGCGACGCCCGCAACAATTTCGCCTCGGCGTCGGCATGCTCGCCGAACGTGACAATGCGGGAAATGCCCGCCGCCTTGGCGGCGGCTTCGAGCCGCGCGTATTGACCGTTGTCGCGGTTAAGCACGGCCGCGCCGCCCGGCTCGATGCCTGCGAAAATCTCCGCCTTGGCGTCGACGATCTTTTCAATCGAACCGAAATATTCCAGATGCACCGGCTCGACCGCCGTGACGATGGCGACATGCGGGCGCACCAGTTTCGTCAGCGGCGTAATCTCGCCGGCATGGTTCATGCCGATTTCGAACACGGCGTAATGCGCTTCTTGCGGACAGCGGGCGAGCGACAGCGGCACGCCCCAGTGATTGTTGTAGGAAGCGGCCGAGACATGAGTTTCGCCGTCGCCCGAAAGCGCGAGCCGCAAAGCCTCCTTGGTGCCGGTCTTGCCGACCGAGCCGGTGACGGCGATGACCTTGGCTTGCGTGCGCACGCGGGCGGCGCGGGCGAGATCGCGCAATGCTTCCAGCACGTCGTCGACAATGAGCAGCGGTAAATCGGCGGCATAGCGCGCGCGTTGCGCGCGCGCGGTCACCGCGAGCCCGCCGCCGCTTTTCAGCGCCGCATCGACGAAATCGTGGCCGTCGCGGTTGTCACCCCGAATAGCGAAGAAAGCCTCGCCCTTGGCCGCGCTGCGGCTGTCGATGGAAATGCCCGACACCTCGCCCGGCAGCGTCCCGGAGCGCTCGGCGTTCATCGCCGCCGCCATGGCATCGAGGGTCCAGAGAGCGCTCATGCCACCTGCCCCCGCAACGCCGCGGCCACCGCCTCGTGATCGGAAAATGGAATCGTCCGGTCGCCGACGATCTGGCCGGTCTCATGGCCCTTGCCGGCGATCAGCAGCACGTCGCCGCTCTTAAGTTCGGCAATACTTTTGCGGATGGCCTCGGCGCGGTCGCCGATCTCAACCGCGCCCGGCGCGTCGGCGAGAATAGCGGCGCGGATAGCGGCCGGGTTTTCGCTGCGCGGATTGTCGTCGGTGACGATAACGCGGTCGGCGTTCTCCGCAGCAATGCGGCCCATGAGCGGACGCTTGCCGTGATCGCGGTCACCGCCAGCGCCAATCACCACGACGAGCTTGCCGCGCGCATAAGGGCGCAGCGCCTCAATCGCTTTCTTCAATGCGTCCGGCTTGTGCGCATAATCGATGAAGATCGGCGCGCCGTTCTTTTCGCCGACCTTCTCCAGCCGCCCCTTGGCGCCTTGCAGTTTTTCCAGCGCGGCGAAGACGCGCGCGGGGTCTCCGCCGGTGGCGATGGCGAGGCCGGCGGCGATGGCCGCGTTCTGCACCTGGAAGGCGCCGACCAGCGGCAGCTTGACCGTATAAGTCTTGCTGCCGTGCGCGATGCTGACCACCTGTGCGAAGCCGTCGATTTCGCCGCCGAGCAATTTGATGCCATCGCCGTGCTCACCGACCGTCACGATCTTCAGGCCGCGCTTTTCGGCGACTTCCACCACCTGCCCCGCGTAACAATCGTCGACGCCGATCACCGCGCTGCCGCCGGGAACGATCAGGTCGGTGAACAGCCGCAGCTTTGCGGCAAGATAGGCCTCGATGCTCGGGTGATAGTCGAGATGGTCGCGCGAGAGATTGGTGAAGGCGCCGGCGGCAACGCGCACACCGTCGAGCCGGTGCTGATCGAGACCGTGCGAGGAAGCTTCCAGCGCCAGATGGGTGACGCCCTCCCCGACCAATTGGTCGAGCGTACGGTGCAGCTCGACCGGATCGGGCGTGGTGAGTGCGCCATATTTTTCGCCTGTGGGCGACACCAGGCCGATGGTGCCGACGCTCGCGGCCTTCAACCCCAACGCCGTCCAGATCTGGCGCGTGAAGGCGGCGACCGAGGTCTTGCCGCTGGTGCCGGTGACGGCGGCAATGGTCTTTGGCTGACGCGGAAAGAAAGCAGCGGCGGCCAGCGCCAGCGCGCGCCGCGCATTGGCGACCTGGATGACAGCGATTTTCGCAGGCGCCGCCGGCGCCCGCTCGGCCATGACGGCGGTGGCGCCGGCGGCAAGCGCCCGCGGCACGAAGGTGAGACCGTCGCTTTTGGTGCCGGGCACGGCGACGAACAGGTCGCCCGGCTTCACCTTGCGGCTGTCGACGGCGATGCCGCGGAGTTCGAGCCCGGCGAATTGCGGGTCGAAGCGGGCACCCTCGAGCGGCAGATCGGCGAGCTTCATGGCACCTTTTGTCACGCGCAATTGCGGCAGGCAAAAGCCGTTAGCGGCTTTCGATCGCCTTGGCCAGGATCAGTTGATCGGCTTTGGGCAGATCGAAACGCGGCTTGATATCGAGCAGCGGCGCGATCCGCGCGATCACCTTGGCTGCCGTCGGACCGGCATTCCAGCCGGCAGTGGCGTAGCCGTGGGTTTCCGGCGTCGGCTGCGGCTCGTCAAGCATGATCAGCAGCAGATAGCGCGGCTTGTCAGCCGGCAGCACCGCCATGAAGTCGGTCAATAATTTGTGCTTGGAATAGCGGCCGTTGACCACCTTCTCGGCGGTGCCGGTCTTGCCGCCGATATAGTAGCCGTCGACATTGGCTTTGGCGGCGGTGCCCTTCTCGGCGTTGAGCCGCATCAGATAGCGCATGTCGCGGCTGGTTTCCAGCTTGAGCACCCGTGTGGCGACGCGCTTGGCCTGCGCCTCGCTGCGCTTGAGAAATGTCGGCGGGATCAGCAAGCCGCCGTTGACGGTGGCGGCGACGCCCATGATCGCCTGCAACGGTGCCACCGACAGGCCGTGGCCGAAGGCGATGGTGACGGTGTTGAGCTCGCCCCAGTTCTTCGGCGCCAGTGGCTCGGCGCTCTCGGGCAGTTCGGTGCGCAGGCGATCGAGCTGGCCCATCTTCTTCAGGAATGCCTTGTGACCGTTCACGCCGACCGCCAGCGCCATGCGCGCGGCGCCGATGTTCGACGAAAACGTGAAGATCTCGGGCACCGAGAGAAAGCGATGCATCGGCTCGTAGTCGTGGATGGCGAAGCGGCCGTAATGCAGCGGATGGGTGGCATCGAACCGCGAGCGCAAGTTTGCCTTGCCGGCATCGAGCGCCATGGCGACCGTGAGCACCTTGAAGGTCGAACCCATTTCATAGACGCCGGTGGTGAGCCGGTTGATGCGGGTCGGATCATTGGCCTCGCGCGGATTGTTCGGGTCGTAGTCGGGCTCCGAGGTCAAGGCGACGACCTCGCCGGTATTGACGTTGAGCACCACACCGGCGGCAGCCTTGGCCTTGAACTTCTCGCGCGCCTTCACGAGCTCGTCGCGCAAGGCAAATTGCACGCGCAGATCGAGCGCGAGCTCGACCGGCCGCTGCAAGCGATCGCTGGCGAGCCCCGCCATGTGCAGCGCAGCCAGACCCTGATGGTCGAGCCACTTCTCCATGCCGGCGATGCCCTGGTTGTCGATGTTCACCAAGCCGATCACGTGCGACACCACCGGGCCGTTGGGATAGACGCGCTTGTTCTCGGTGAGGAAGCCGACGCCGGGAATGCCAAGCCGGTGGATCTCGCGCTGCTGCGTCGGCGTGATCTCGCGCTTGAGCCAGACAAAGCCGCGCTTTGACGACAGCCGCTCGCGCAATTCCTTGACGTCGAGGTCGGGCATTTCGGCGGTGAGCTGTTCCTCCGCCTCGTCGACGTCGATGAGCTTGCGCGGCTCGGCGAACAGCGACGGCGTCTTGACGTCAGTCGCGAGGATCGTGCCGTTGCGGTCGAGGATGTCGGGCCGGGCGGTGGCGACCGCGTCCTGGGTGACGGTGTGGTGGCCATCGTGCCCGACGCTCGCCATCGCGAACATAACGAGGCGCAGCGCGATCACGCCGTAGATGGCGGCGAAGGTGACCACGGCGAGGCCGAGCCGCGCCTTGGCCTTGACTTCGCGATCAACGTTGCGGCCATAGAGCAGCGAGCGCAAGAAGCGCTGCCAGCGGCTTTCCGAAGTTTTCGCTGCGGGTGCTGTCATGGGCGTCACCGCCTTGCCGGCGGCGCCGGCACGCTGCCGGTGGTGGCGGGCCCGCCCCGTTCCAGCATGGCGCTGATCGGATCGCTGCCCGGCGGCAGCACCGGCGGACGCGCGGGCAAATCGCTGAAATTGTCGAACTGCGTGGGCTTGATCGGCTGCAGCGCCAGATGGCGGTCGGCCAGGCCCTGGATGCGCGCGGGCGTATCGAGCCGCGCCCATTCCGCGCGCAGCACCGCGATGGCGTCGCGCTCGTGGCGCAATTCGTTATGCAGCCTGGCCACGCGCGCGGCCTGCAACGTGGAATCGAACTTGATCTTGTAGACCAGCGACGCCGCCAGCACGAGCGCGCAGATGACGAGGATATTGATGAGGCGCATGGCTCAGCGCCCCCTCAGCACGTCGGCGAGCGCCGGCAGGTGCGGCAGCAGATCGGACAGATCGCCGGCGTGGGCGGGCGCGTCGGTGCGCTCGGCGGCGCGCAGCTTGGCCGAGCGGGCGCGCGGGTTGCGCGCGCGTTCTTCTTCGTCGGCGCTCACCGGACGCTTGGTCAGCGCGCGGAAACTGGGCGCGGCGCGTTTCACTTCGGGTGCATGGCGCGAGCCGCCGCGCGTTTCGCCGCGGCGGCCGAGAAACGACTTGACGATGCGGTCCTCAAGCGAATGAAACGACACCGCCACCAGTCGCCCGCCCGGTTTGAGAATGCGCTCGCTGGCAGCAAGCGCCGTTGCGAGTTCGCCGAGCTCGTCATTGACGAAAATGCGCAGCGCCTGGAACGTGCGCGTCGCTGGATGGATGTCGCCGGGCTTCGTGCGCACCACCGAGGCGACGATGTCAGCGAGCGCGGCGGTGGTCGTGATCGGCGTTTGCTCACGCGCCTTGACGATGGCGCGGGCGACGGCGCGTGAGCGGCGTTCTTCGCCGAGGGCGAAGATGATGTCGGCGAGATCGCGCTCGTTGGCCGCGGCCACCACATCGGCGGCGCTCGGGCCCGACGCGCTCATGCGCATGTCGAGTGGGCCTTCGAGCCGGAAGGAGAAACCGCGCGCGGGCTCGTCGAGCTGCATGGAGGAGACGCCGAGATCGAGCACGACGCCGTCGACAGTTTCGCAGCCGGTGTTGCGCGCGGCGCGCTCCAGGTTGGAGAAGCGGTCCTCGATCAGCGTGAGGCGCCCTTGCGCTGCCGCCGCCAGATCGGCGCCGCGCGCGAGCGCGCGTGGGTCGCGGTCGATGGCGATGACCTTGCAATTCGCGGCAGCAAGAATCGCGCGGCTGTAGCCGCCGGCGCCGAAGGTGGCGTCGATATAGACGCCGCCGTCGCGAACATCGAGGAAGTGAATCGCGGGGCGACCGAGCACGGGAATGTGGGGGGCTGGTCCGCCAGCGACAGCGGCAAAGCCGTCGCCGCCCACCGTCATTCCCGTGCTCCGAGCGCGTTGCGCGCCGCCGCCTGGGAGCTCAGCTCGGCCTTGAGCGCGCGCACCTTTTGGGTGGCCTCCGCGAGCTCGCTTTGAAACCGGCCAGGCTCCCAGATCTGAAACTTGTGGCCGAGGCCGACGAACGCCACCGCCTCGGTGATCCCCGCATGACGTTTGAGGGCTTCGCTCAAGCTGACGCGGCCCTCGCCGTCGATCTTCAGCGTCTCGCTGGTGCCGTACAGCGCGACCGCGAACCGCTCGCGCTCTTCCGAGAACGGGGCATAGCGCGCGATCACCGCCTCGATCTCCGCCATCAGCGCATTCCCGCCGGCATCGATCGCCGGGCGATCCAGTGCCGGATAGCAATAGAGCCCGTCGAAACCGTCGCCGGCGAGCACCGATCGGAAAGAAGCAGGGATAGAAACGCGCCCCTTGGAGTCGAGCCGCAACGTGACGTTCGACACGAAGCGGTCCATATCCCGCACTCCACACCGACCGGACGCAACGCCGCAGAGTCACGCGGAACTCGACCCTTGAGGATAGGCACACCGCGATTTTGCTCTGAGCGCGCCATCCTCGATGAGAATTCGTGGGATATCATGGGATAATATGGGCGTCAATGGAATGACCCGGCCACGGCAACCCCCATGGGTCCGCGGCGCAGCGCAGCGTCCGACGCTCATTAACGGCCCTTAAACTTAAGGATTTCTTGCCGCGGGGCGGGTTCCGGGGCCGCCCCACAGCGGCAGCGCCTAGCCCCGCAGCGCAGAATTTGTGGCCCGCGCCGGCGAACCGATCGGTCGGCGTGGGCTTGGTGGCCAGGAGGCAGCCCTGATCCGGTCTCGGCTCACGCACAGTTTGCTTTTTCGGCCTTGCGCGGTGAATGATGCGGCTTCACGCTTGAACGTCCCGGGTGTGGCACCGGTTCATGTCAGCTTTGTTTCGGCCGGATTCTTTCATCGTCGCCGAGGTTGTGCCGTCGCCCAATCGCGACGAGCGCAAGAACGGCCGCGCGCCAAATATGATCCTGCTGCACTACACCGGCATGCAGACCGGTGAGGAGGCGCTGCAACGCCTGTGCTCGCCCGACAGCAAAGTGTCGGCACATTACGTCGTGTTCGAGGACGGCCGCATCGTACAATGCGTGCCGGAAGAGCGGCGCGCCTGGCACGCCGGCGTTGCGGCCTGGGCCGGCGAGACCGACATCAATTCGTGCTCGATCGGTATCGAGATCGTCAATCCGGGCCATGAATTCGGCTATCGCGATTTTCCGCTGCGGCAGGTGGCGGCGGTCATCTCGCTGTGCAAATCCATTATCACCCGGCGCGGGCCGATTCCGCCCGACCGCATCCTGGCGCATTCCGACGTCGCGCCGACGCGCAAGCAGGATCCGGGCGAAAAGTTTCCCTGGGCATTGCTCAACGAATCCAACATCGGCCACTGGGTGCGGCCGGCCCCGCTCAGCCTCGATGGGCAAACTCTCAAACTCGGCGACAGCGGCGATATGATTTTGCGCCTGCAGCACGCGCTGCGCGCCTACGGCTACGGCCTTGAGGAAACCGGCCGTTACGACGAAACCACGCGCGACGTGATCGCCGCCTTCCAACGGCATTTTCGTCCGGCGCGGGTGGACGGCATCGCCGACGCCTCGACGCTGCTCACGCTGCGCGCGCTGATCGAGACGCGGCCGGCGCCGCTGGCGTGAAACTCAGTGTGCCGGCTTGCCCTCGGCCGGCACCGGCATGCCGGGCAGCCGCCAGGGCGCGTGGCCGAAACGCTCGACCAGGAATTCGATGAACACCGCGACGCGCGGCAGCCGTTGACGGCCGGCCGGATAGATCGCCGCCAGCGGAAATGGCTCGACGTGATGAATATCGGTAAGCAGCGCGACAAGCCGGCCATCACGCAATGGTCCGCCCACAATGACATCGGAGAGCCGGATGATTCCGGCGCCCTCGATCGCCAGCCGCAATGCGGCTTCTGCATCGTCGGTCATGACGCGCGGGCGCACCTCCACAACATCGACGCCGCTACGCGTTTGGAATGGCCAGCGGTTGAGGCCGGGGCCGGCGACCAGGACGCAATCATGTTTTTTCAAATCCGCCGCGACCGTCGGGGTGCCGCGGCGTTTTAGATACGACGGTGCTGCGCAGATGACCCGCTGCAAATCGGCGATCTTGCGCTGGATGAACGGCCCCTCGGGAATGTGGCCGGAGCGGACGGCGATGTCGGCCTGCTCCTCGATCAAATCCACCAGGCGATCGGTAATCGACAAGTCCAGGTCGATTTCGGGAAAGCGGGCCAAAAAGTCGGCCAAGGCGGGGGCGAGCTGGTGCAGGCCGAAGGCGGTGCCGGAATTGATGCGCAGCTTGCCGCGCGGGGCCCCGCGCGCCTGCATGACTTCGGCCTCGGCCTCGTCGATGTCAGCGACGATGCGCCGGGCGCGAGCTAAAAACGTTTCGCCTTCGGAGGTTAGCGCCAGGCGGCGGGTGCTGCGCTCGAGCAGGCGCACGCCCAGGCGGTCCTCCAGCCGCGATACCAGCTTGGAAACGGCCGAGGGCGTTAGCCCCAAGTCTTTGGCAGCATTGGAGAAACTTCCGCGATCCATGACGCGGACGAAAACACGCAGATCGGAGGCAGTATCCATATTAGTGCCTTTAATTCATGAATGTATGCCAATATTAGCAGATTATATTTGAAGTGGAAGATAATATTATGCGTGTAACGCATAGGGACAAACGAACAGCCCTGTCTCGGAGAACCAGTCATGAAGACCCACCAACGACTTCACAGCCGCCAAGTCGACGTCCATGCCGCGCTTGCCCGCGCGCATGCCGACCGCGCGGAATATATCCGTACCGCGATCACCGCAGTGCCGGCGCTGCTGAAGCGCCTGACCGCCAAGGATCGCCCCGACCGCAAGCACCCGCGGGCCGGCGCCTGGGCCTGAACAGGCCCTGATCCAGCCTTAGAGGCTGACTTTCCAGTCTCGCGCGGGCGCCTTGAATTTGGGGCCCGCAACCGGACCGCGGTTTATCGATCCGGCTGAGTTTATCGCGAGCACCCCGAGCCCGGGCCTGTCTTCCTCCCGACAGGTCCGGGCCTTTTTTAACCGCGGCGGCGCGGCGTGCTTGACGCCAGCCCCGCCGGACCCCATTCCTATCAGTGTCAGTCGGCCGGACGGCCGCTCCGCGCCAATGCCGAAAGGCGGCCGGGGAGGAAAGTCCGGGCTCCATGGACGAACGGTGCCGGATAACGTCCGGCGGGGCGGCCCTTCGGGGAAGCTTCAGGGACAGTGCCACAGAAAACAGACCGCCGCGGCTGCGTAGCGTTTTGGCTGCGGTAAGGGTGAAACGGTGCGGTAAGAGCGCACCGCGTTTCCGGCGACGGAAACGGCACGGCAAACCCCACCGGGAGCAAGACCGAATAGGAACGGCGCGGGACTTGTCCCAGGTCTGTCCGGACCAGCCGTTCGGGTAGGTTGCTTGATGCGCCGGGCAACCGGCGTACCAGAGGAATGGCCGTCACGTTTGCGGCGCGAGCCGCAGGCCATACAGAACCCGGCTTACAGGTCGGCTGATGTTGTTAAGGGGCGTCCGGCGGAAAACCCGCCGGGCGCCCCGCCAATTTTGCAGAGCTCAGCGGCGCCGCGCATGCGTTCGGCGCATAATGCGCCATGCTCGTAGAAGCGCCGTTGCTCGGCGGCGAACAGCGCGTTGCTCGGGTCGTCGGGGGTGCGAGGATGGCAAGGTGTTGCTCGACAAGAGACAGGCCGCAGTCTTGGCATGTGATGGACGCCGCAAGCGGCGCGATCATCGTCGTTATTGTTTTGGCGCCGCGTCGCACATAAAAATACACACCGGCAACGGCGAGATTGGGCGGAATGTTCGCGTCACGTCAGCTTTGCCCCTGAAAGCGGACATCAGATGGCGCGAGGACGATGTCCGCTAAGTGCCATCAACTACATTCGCTGCGACGCAAAATAGGAGAGATTTGACAGGCAAATCTTCGATTGAGCAATCACGCGCAGGCCGTTTGCGGTCGCGGAAGCCATCCGCGCCGCCCACCTGTCCTCCTGGGTTGGCGACGGCTCAGCCGCCAAACTCGTAGTTCAGTCCGAGCCGGACGATATGCGCAGTGAGATCAGATGATGTTGTCAGTTGGCTACTGGCGCTGCCACATGCCCCGCAAGTTACGGCCAATGACGACGACACATTTCCAAAATCGACGTAGAGGTACTCCGCCTTGACCCTCCAGTTGCTCACCAGCATCCACTCGACGCCGCCGCCAACGGTCCAGCCGACTTTCGTAACGGAATTGCTACCAGCACCCGAGCCTGGATTGGGAGCATTGGAATCGCTAAACGCGTTGGCGACTTTGATCTCTGTCAGAGCCAATCCGCCGGTCCCGTAAATCAGCATACCGGGCGTCGCTATCCACCCCAACCGTCCTCGTGCCGTAAAAAGCCAGTCGGTTTCGACTGACGAACTGGTCGTAAAGGGGACACCTGGTGCGGAGACCATATACGCTGAAGTCCCAGCTCTGGTGTCCGGCATCAGCGCCTGTGAGACAGATTTAACGGCTTGAGGAACGGAGGATTTCTGGCTCATCGTAACCATCGAGGAGTGGAGATGAGACAGAAATCCGTGCACCCTAAATCGTCGTCTGAGCGGCTCGTAAAGAACATCCGTCGGGCCACCCGCAAACGCCATTCGTCCGAAGAGAAGATCCGGATCGTTCTGGATGGCCTGCGCGGCAAGTCCAGCATTGCTGAACTATGCCGCCGTGAAGGCATTGCCGAGAGCCTCTATTACGCCTGGTCCAAGGAGTTTCTGGAGGCCGGCAAGCGTCGTCTGGCGGGTGACACGGTGCGGGCCGCGACCAGTGGCGAGGTCAAGGACCTGCGGCGTGAGGCGCAGGAGCTCAAGGCGGTGGTGGCTGAACAAGCGCTCGAACTGCGTCTGCTCAAAAAAAGCATGATCGCGGATGGGGGAAACGAGGAATGAGATACCCCGCCTCCGAGAAGCTGGAGATCATCCGTCTGGTCGAGCAATCCCATCTGCCGGTGCGCTGGACGCTGGCAAAGCTGGGTATCCAGCCTGCAAGGTTCTACCGCTGGTACGATCGCCTGCAGACCGGCGGCCCCGAAGCACTGGAAGACAAGTCACCAAGTCCGAAGCGCGTCTGGAACCGCATCCCGGACGCAATACGCGAGCGGATTGTTCAGTTGGCGTTGGATGAGCCGGAGCTATCCCCACGGGAACTGGCCACGCGCTTCACCGATACAGCCGGCTATTTTGTGTCAGAGGCTTCGGTTTACCGGCTGCTCAAAGCGCACGATCTGATCACCAGCCCGGCCTACATCGTCATGAAGGCAGCCGACGAATTCAAAGACAAGACGACGGCGCCAAACCAGCTCTGGCAGACAGACTTCACCTATCTCAAGGTGACCGGCTGGGGCTGGTTCTATCTCAGCACGGTGCTGGACGATTCTCGCGCTACATCATCGCCTGGAAGCTGTGCACGACGATGAAGGCGCAGGATGTAGACCGACACGCTGGATCTGGCTCTCGCAGCCTCAGGCTGTGACCAGGCGCGGGTCGTCCATAAACCGCGTCTGCTCAGTGATAATGGTTCCAGCTACGTCTCCGCTGATCTGGCAGATTGGTTGGGTGCACAGAACATGGGACACGTTCGCGGCGCGCCCTACCATCCGCAGACCCAGGGCAAGATCGAACGTTGGCATCAGACGCTCAAGAACCGCATCCTCTTGGAAAACTACTACCTGCCGGGCGATCTTGAGGCCAGCATTGGCCGGTTCGTCGATCACTACAACCATCGGCGCTATCATGAGAGCTTGAGCAATCTGACACCGGCCGATGTGTACTTCGGGCGCGGTCAAACAATCTTGCTGGAAAGAGAAAGGATCAAACGAAACACAATCCAAAAACGACGCTTGCAGCACCAAAAGAAAGCCGCATAAACTAAAATCAGATGAGCCGGATCGTCCTGTAAATCAAACCGCCATCTGTCTCAAATTATCTGACGACGGCAGGCCTGCCGGGAGGCGGGCATATCGCAGCAGAGTTTTTATCGCTGGCGCAAGGAGTACGGGGGCCTTGAGATCGACCAGGCGAAGCGGATGAAGGACCTTGAGCGTGAGAATGTTCGGCTGAAGCGTCTTGTTGCCGATCTGTCGCTTGAGAAGCAGGTGCTCAAGGACGTTGCCTCGGGAAACTTGTAAGCCCCGAACGGCGCCGGCAGGCGGTTGAACGCATTCGAGGGAAGTACGGCCTCTCGGAGCGTCATGCCTGCCGGATTGTCGGTCAGCCACGCGGAACGCAGCGCTACACCACCATCGTTCGTGCTGATGAAGATGCGCTGACGCAGGCCATTATCGCGTTAGCATCGCAGTACGGCCGGTACGGCTATCGTCGGATCAAGTCATTACTGGACGAGGCCGGGTGGAATGTGGGCTGCGATCGTGTACAGCGGATCTGGCGCCGTGAGGGGCTCAGAGTACCCAAGAAACAGCGGCCGCGAGGCAGGCTCTGGCTCAACGATGGATCGTGCATCCGGCTGCGGCCGGAACGGCGCAATCATGTCTGGTCCTACGACTTCGTGGAGGCGCAGACCCATGATGGCCGCAAGCTCCGGCTGCTGACCCTGATCGATGAGTTCACGCGCGAATGCCTGGCGATCCGGGTGGCGCGCCGGATCAACAGCTTCGGCGTGCTTGAGGCGATGGCCGATGTCATGCTTATGCGCGGTGTGCCGGAGCACGTCCGATCCGACAACGGCGCTGAGATGACCGCAAAGGTCGTGCGTAACTGGCTGACGCAGGTCGGAGCCAAAACACTGTTCATTGAACCTGGTAGCCCCTGGGAGAACGGCTACTGCGAATCCTTCAACGGGAAACTACGCGATGAGCTGCTAAACGGAGAACTCTTCTACAGCCTGAAAGAGGCCCAGATCGTCATCGAGCAATGGCGAAAGCACTACAACACGATCAGGCCGCACTCAGCGCTCAACTATAGGCCGCCGGCGCCGCAGACCTTCGCGCCCTCGGCTAACCACCTGGATGAGATCATGCCAATGCAGTAGTCTCTCATCCGCTGGTTCAAAAAAGCCGTCAGGTCACGATAGCGGCAACAGCGGCGAGCGATGCTAATCGAACGCGACGCATGCCAACACCTCGATGGCAAGCAAAATCTGTAATCCGCCTTACTTTTGGCAAATAACCTCGGATGGCGGTAGCCATACTGGGCATGTCTGCACCGATTATTTCCAAGCGCGATATTTCGGTGACTCCGAGCCCCGGCGCTTCCTAGGGCCTAGAGCGGCGCAGCAATTCCGCTTTGATTTGTCGCTGTTGGGTCAAAAGCGGACATCAACGGCATGTCCGCGCCATGTCCGCTTGACCTCCGTAAGCAGACATTCGGCGGACGAGCCATAATGCCTGCTTGCTGGCACAAGCATCCGTCGCTCATGCATGAAGCCCGCGCAGCATCAACTGCGCGGGCTTCTGATTGCTTCTGCGTTCAGTCCGCCGCGTTTGTCCGCTCAGCTGTTGTCGGGGCGGGTCAAGCCGGTGTGGCGATCGACGATATAGCGCTCGACCACGGAATTGTCCTTGGTGACAATGACGGCCGTGATCGTGTCGGCGTCTTTCTCCTTCACCTCGCCGAGCTTGAGCCGCGGATTGGCGCGCGCAGCAAGCCAGCGTTCCATGCGGGCCTTCACGTCATCGGTGGTGAGATTGAGAGTCTGATTGCCCTGGGCGTCACCGCGATTGTAGCCGGGACCGTAGCCGTAGCCCTGCATCATGCCGGGGCCGTAGCCGCCGCCCCAACCGCGCATGTGATAACCGGGGCCGTAACCTTGTCCGGAAGGACTCGATCCGGGCGCGTTGCCCTGGACGAAGGCCGGGCAGTTCGCTTGGCCCGCGCCGGGTCCGCCGCCCCAGCCGCCCATGTGACCGTAGCCTGGGCCGTAACCGCCCATCATGCCGGGGCCGTAGCCGCCGCCCATCATACCCCAGCCGCCGGGGCCGTGCGCCGACACCGGTGAATTGTAAACGAACAACGCGCCGGCCAGCGCCACCGCAAGTCCGGCACCGATTAAGATTTTTTTACGCATCGCATTTCTCCTTCGTGTTGGAATTCGTGGGGAGCCGTAGCGCCAGGCGCTAGCGGCCCATCATGCCGGGGCCGTAGCCGTAACCGTGCATCGCGCCCGGGCCGTAGCCGCCGCCCCAGCCGCGCATGTGATAGCCCGGACCGTAGCCTTGGCCGTTGCCTTGGCCGTAGCCTTGGCCGTTGCCGTAGCCGCGCATGTGCCCATAGCCGGGGCCATAGCCCTGCATCGGGCCATTGCCGGGCCCGTAGGCGTTGCCGCCGTTTTGGCTGTAACCGGGCCCGTAACCGCCCATCATGCCCCAGCCGTAACCGGTGCCGTCGTGAGCGGACGCGGTGAGGCCGTAAGTCCCTACCGCAAGCGCGGCCGCAATGCCGAGGCCGATCAAAGTATTTCGCGTTTTCATTGGATTGCTCCTTTTGCCTGCAACGACCTCTGCCGTCGCTGAGCGGCATTAGGAGCCCGACCTGTCACTCAAATTTGTCGGCCGGACGCGAGTTTGTGACCAAGTGTGTCAGGGCGGCGATCCGCCAGATTTGGTTACAATAAACTTGCCCGCGATCGCGACGAGGCGGCGGCAAACGCCGGCCCTGCAGCCGGCGCTTGCGCTTACGACATTGGATCAGGGCCGCAGATAGACGTAGCCGTCGCCCTGTAGTTGCGCGATGCGCACTACGCCGCCCTGATCGACCTTGGCAAAGCCTGGCAACAGGCCCTTCTCGTCGACCTTCT
This sequence comes from uncultured Alphaproteobacteria bacterium, assembly GCA_963773115.1. Lineage (GTDB taxonomy): Bacteria > Pseudomonadota > Alphaproteobacteria > Rhizobiales > Xanthobacteraceae > Pseudolabrys. The sequence continues at coordinate 705,260 of CAVYZZ010000004.1, forward strand.
GCGCCTTCATGGTGTTGGCGCAGGCGTCGAGTGCGACACCTTCTTCCTTGAGGTTGGTGATGGCCTGCTTCACCGCCGGGTCCGCCGCCGCCTGATGAAAGGCCTTGAGCGCCGGCCCATGCACCACCAGCACGATCTCCACATATTCCGGCCCGCCAACCCCGGCGATGTGGTTCTGGATGTTCGAAAGCACGAATGCGACCTTCTCCGTGTCGGATAGGTGATAGACGACCTTCTGCTTGTTTTTAGGTATGGCCGCCCGTGCCTCCGTGCTGCCGATCATGGCCGCCGCCGTCAGACCTGTCATTGCCAACATCGATTAAAAAAAGCTGCGCCGTTGCATTGTCGTTTTCCTTCATGATGGTTATGCGAACGGGTGACGCGAACTTATCGCCTCGGCCGCGTCCGCTTTCACAAGCCGTCAGACGCCCACTTCCGCGAAGCGATAGATTCGCCCGTTCGCGTCGAAGCCGACGACGCGGTAGATGCCGGGGACACCGTCCATGCCGGGCGATCCGTCGGGCATGCCGGGCAAGGCAATGCCTTTCAGTTTCGGCCGCTCGGCCAGCAGCTTGGCGACGGCGCCTTCCGGCACGTGGCCTTCGACCAGGTAATCGTCGATCTTGGCTGTGTGGCAGGAGTAAAGCGCGTCCGGCACGCCCAAGGTCGCCTTGATCAGATCCGGATTGGCGACGTGGTTGACGCTGACCTGGTAGCCTTTGCCGCGCATGTAATCGACCCAGCCGCCGCAGCAGCCGCAGGTGGGCGATTTCCATACCGTGATGGTGCCGGCCTTGGCCGGCTGCGTCGATCCAAGCACGCTCCAGGCGAACACGCCGCCGCTGCCGACGACGACCGAGCCGAGCAGCAGCGCGCGTCGCGACAGACCGGGCTTGCGGGCACCCACCATTTTGGCCGGTATCTGTCCTTCGCCTTTTGGACGATTTCTATGGTTTGCCATTGTCATTCCTCTTCATTGCGCCGCTGAGGCCGGTTGCGGCCAAGCGAACTGCGAGATGATCGAACTGTGCGTAAGTTTTGGCGCGCCCGAGCCGGTTATGGCCGGGACGACATCAAGCGCCGACGCCGCGAGCGCCGCCGCGGCTACACGAACGCGATGGGAGGGGAGAGTTCGGGCTTGGGAGGATGCCCGTTCAACGCGACCTCTATGGCCGCCGAATGAATTTGCGGCCAGACCTCGGGGGACCAGGTCATGACAGCCAAGCCCAGGACCTGCACCGCGGCGCAGCTCTTGACGCAATCGGCGCTTTTCGTCTTGCCGGAATCGTTTTGCGGCGCTGCTGTTTCGTCGGCCGCGATCTTGCCGGCCTCATGCGTCACCGCGGGATGCGCGGATTGCATCGCCACGGCGCTCGACCCGCCGCAGCCTTGCGCCGACGCCGGCAATGCCTGCACCCACGGCCGGCCCACAAAGGACACGACCATGAGGCCAATCAGCAGCCATTTGAGCGGCATGGCGAGCATGAACCTTGGCATCCCGTCACGGAGGGCCGTGACCGGCGCCACCCTAGTCGTTTGGACGCGCCGGCATTTGATCTACATCATTGACCCGGTGGCAAGATCGGGTCGGCGCTATTTTGTAACCAATTGTGTCGAAACACCTATCCGGCAGAAATCGTTACAACTTTTTTGCCCCAAAGCACCCGTCCCGAACTAAATTTCGCGCATGAATAGCGGCCCGCACATCCTGATCGTCGACGACCATCGCGAGATCCGCGACCTGGTGTCGCGCGCGCTCGGCAAGGAAGGTTTTCGCGTCAGCGCCGCCGAAGACGGCAAGGCCATGCGCAAGGTGCTGGCCGACGCGCATATCGACCTCATCGTGCTCGACCTGATGTTGCCGGGCGAAGACGGGCTGTCGCTGTGCCGTGCGCTGCGCGCCGACAGCGATATCCCGATCATCATGCTGACCGCCAAAGGCGACGAGATTGATCGGGTGATCGGGCTGGAAATGGGCGCCGACGATTATCTGCCCAAACCGTTCGGCAGCCGCGAGCTCATCGCGCGCATTCGCGCCGTGCTGCGGCGCAATCGTTCGCGCGAACCCGCGGCCGCGAAGGACAAGCCCAAGCGCTTCCGGTTCGAGCGCTGGGCCTTCGACGTCGACCGGCGCGAACTGCTTGGGCCGGACGGCGTCGCAGTGCCGCTGAGCACGGGCGAATTCGATCTGCTGCTGGCGCTGGTCGAACATCCGCAGCGCACCTTGAGCCGCGACCAGCTGCTCGATCTGGCGCGGCATCGCGCGGCCAATACCTTTGACCGCAGCATAGACACGCAGGTCAGCCGCCTGCGCAAAAAGATCGAACGCGACCCGGCCGAGCCGACACTCATCAAGACGGTCTGGGGCGGCGGCTACATCTTCACACCCGATGTGAGCCGCGAATGACCCGCTTCCTGCCCAAGAGCCTGTTCGGCCAAACGCTGCTGGTCCTGTTGCTCGGGCTCGTGGTCTCGCACGCGATCGGCGCCTGGATCTATGCCGGCGCACGCGAGCAGGCGGTGCGCGCGATCGGCGGATACGCCGCGGCGCAACGCGTCGCCAACCTGGCGCACCTGGTCGAGGACGCGCCCGCCGATTGGCGTCCGCGCATCGTGGCGGCGCTGAGCGATCCCACCTTCCACGTCGCGCTTGCAACCCGGCCGCCGGCGCAATTGCCGGCCGACGCCGACGGCGCCGCCAAGGTGATCGAGGACTATGTACGCCAGCAGCTTCCCGACCGGCCCGACCGTCAAGTGCGGGCCGCTGTGTTCGATCCGACAGGAGCGCCGGGCGACACGCCCTTCGGACCGCCGTTCGATCACCGTCCGCCGCCGGGACCGATGGGTGGCATGGGAATGGGTGGCATGGGCGGCATGATGCACCAGATGATGGGACCCGACTTCGGCGCGTGGCGCGGCTTGCAGGTGGCGGTGAAGCTGAGCGACGGCCAATGGCTGTCATTCGCCACTTCGCTGCCGCAGGGGGCGCCATCGGTGTCGTGGCAGTTCATCATCTCCATGGCCTTGATGGGCGTCATCGTCATCGCCGTCTCGGTGTGGGCGGTGCGGCGCCTTACCGCCCCGCTGGGCATGCTATCGGCCGCGGCCGATCGGCTCGGCCGCGACGTCGCAGCGGAGCCTCTCGCCGAAACCGGCACAAGCGAGATGCAACGCGCCGCGCGCGCCTTCAACCGCATGCAGGAGCGGCTGCGCCGGCTGGTCGAAAGCCGCACCCAGATGCTGGCGGCGCTGTCGCACGACCTGCGTACGCCGTTGACGCTGCTGCGCCTGCGCGCGGAGGAAGTCGCCGACACCGACGAGCGCGACAAGATGCTGGCAACGATCGCCGAGATGAACGAGATGATCGGGACGACACTGGCGTTTGCCCGTGACGAGGTGCACGCCGAGCCGCGCCGGCGTGTCGACGTCGCCGCGCTGCTCGCCAGCGTCGTCGACGACATGGCCGACGCCGGCCTGCCGGTCACCATGGCGGCGGCCGCGCCGCTCACGCACGAATGCCAACCGGGCGCGCTCAAGCGCGCGATTACCAACCTGCTCGACAACGCGGTGAAATACGGCAAGCGCGCCGAGGCGGCGATCACGTCCACGGCGAAGACGATCGAGATCACCATCGACGACGACGGGCCGGGGATTCCCGAGGAGGAGTTGCCGCGGGTGTTTCAGCCGTTTTACCGGGTCGAGGAATCGCGCAGCCGCGATACCGGCGGCACCGGGCTAGGATTGGCGATCGCGCAGTCCATCGTGCAGGCCCACGGCGGCGAACTCACGCTCGCCAACCGGCCGGGCGGGGGCCTGCGCGCCGCCATCACGCTGCCGGCCTAGGCGGCCTGCTGACGCGCCTGTGGCGCCGACGCCGCTCTCGCGCGGTCAATGAGATCCGCGTGGTAATACTCGTCGTCCTTCTTCATATGCTCGACGTCATAGCCCAGATTGTCGGACTTGGCTTTCATGTCGTCGGCCGAGATCGCGCGCGCTTGCGCGGCGCGGTCGTCGTTACGTCCCTGATCGTTGGCCAGGGCGGCGCCAATACCGCCGAAAACGGCGATCATGGCCAGGGCAAGAATGGTCTGCATGAGATGTCTCCCATGTTTGTCAAACGGCGGCTGCCTTTCTTGAGCCTGACTTAGCAATGAGCCGGCGACGGGCGCCTGTCAGCAAGCTGTCAGCCATCACGGGAAGCGGGAAAGCCGCGGTATTATGGTGCAAACGCCACAAGAACCGCGCCGCCCTCAACCCCACATTCCGGTCCTAGATGACCGCCATGTGAGGTTGCGATTGTGCACATCTCAGCCATTGCAGCCGGCCGCACTAGCGGTTATTGTTTGGTTGCTCATGGCACCCCTAAGGTCCATGCGCCACGGGTTGGCTCGCGCTTCAATGTGGAACAGCGCGAGCCAATTCCGTTTATAAGGGAAGACAAATCAGCGAAATCACTTGTGGCGCTTGCGCCATAATGCCGGACGACCGCTCAGGCGGCCGTGAGCGCGGCCGCTGCGATCGTCACTTTCAGGCCGCCCCGGCTTTCGGCAAGCAGCCCTGGGTGAAAAATTGCCTGATCTCGCTGGCCGGCCGGGCGCGGCTGAACAGGTAGCCTTGCATCTCGGTGCAGCCGATCGATTGCAGCGCTTCCAGCTGCTGTTGCGTTTCCACGCCTTCCGCCGTCGACGTCATGTTGAGGCATCGCGCCAGGCCCGCGACCGCGTTGACGATCGCCAGCGGCTCCGCGCCATTGGAGAGATCCTGGATGAATGAGCGATCTATCTTGATCTTGTCGAACGGGAAGCTGCGCAGATAGCTGAGCGAGGAATACCCCGTTCCAAAATCGTCGAGCGCGATCTGTACACCCATGCGACGCAGTTCGTGCAGCGTCGCCAAAGTCGCGAACGTGTTCTGCAGCAGAACGGTTTCGGTGATCTCAAGCTGCAGCTTGTGCGCCGACATGCCGGATTCGGCCAGCGCTTCCGTGACCATGGTCAGCAGGTTGCGGTTGTTGAGCTGGGCGGGCGAGAGATTGACGGCGATCTTGATGTGATCGGGCCAATTGACCGCCTCCTCACAGGCCGTTTTGAGCACCCATTCGCCGAGCGGCACGATCAGCCCGGTCTCTTCGGCGATGGGAATGAACTCGGCCGGCGAAACCATCCCGCGCGTTGCATGGTCCCACCGCAGCAGCGCCTCGAATGCGTTGACGTCGTTGGATTCAAGATTCACAAGCGGCTGATAGTGCAGCTCGAATTCCTTGCCGTGCAGCGCCTTGCGCAGGTCCATTTCCAGCTCGCGCCGCACCCGCATGCGGGTATTCATCTCCGGCTCGAAAAATCGAAACGTTCCGCGCCCGTCGGCCTTGGCGCCGTAGAGCGCCATATCGGCGTTACGCAATAGCGCATCCGGCGTCGCCGCATCGATGGGCGCAACCGAAATGCCGATGCTGATGTCGGTCACGATCTGGTGCCCGTCGATTTGATAGGGCTTGGTGACCGACTCGCGGATTCGCTTCGACAACGAAGCGGCGTCGGTCGGCTGCTGCATCTGGGTCATGATGATGGCGAACTCGTCACCGCCCAGACGGGCGACGGTGTCGATCTCCCGGGTGCAGCCGCGCAGCCGCACGCTCACCAGTTTCAGCAATTCATCCCCGACCGGATGCCCGAGTGCGTCGTTGACGCCCTTGAATTGATCGAGATCGAGGCACATGACCGCCAGACACTCGCCGCGTTTGACGCGCTTGAGCTCGTGGTCCAGCCGCTCGCGCAACAGCACGCGATTGGGCAGGTCGGTGAGCGCGTCGTGGCGCGCCATATGCGCGATCCGCTCCTCGGAGCGCTGGCGCTCGGTAATGTCTTCATGGGTCGCCAGCCATCCGCCGCCCGCGATCGGCTTGCTCAGAACAGAAAAGACCCGTCCGTCGGTCAAACTGACAATGCGATTAAAAGGCTTTCCTTCGGCGATACCGTCCTTAAGCCGTTCGAGGTAGGCGTCGGGATCGTCCGAAAACGATCCGCCCTTTATGCGATGGTCCAGAAGCTCGCGCAGCCGGCATCCGGGCGTCGCCACATCCGCAGACAATCCATACATTTCGGTATAGCGCTGATTGCAAAATATTAAGCGCGTCTCCGAATCGAACATCAATACGCCTTGCGTCATGTTGTTCAAAACGGTCCGCAACAATTGTTCCTCTTTCCGCGAGATTTGCGGGAACGTCAAAATGTCCGCAGGCGACGCTTGCTCGCTGATCAGGTCCATCGTGAGCTCCTTGGGCAAAGGTATCGCGTTCTGGAACCTCACCCATAGGGGCGGTATGTTTGTAAGGCTTCAATGAAACAAAATTGGATTGATTAAAACCGGACACAATCGGCGGGCCGCCGCGCAGCGCCTTGATCCCGCGACGACGACTGGTCCGTTCGGGCTCCGGTAGCGCTTGCGGTGTTGTGATCCAACGGCGGGCGCTGAAGGCTTTCGAGCGACACGCGCGACGGGTTCGCGATGTGACGGGGATGCACGTCCGGAAATATCGAAACTTCTACATTGCCCGCTAGGACGGCATTAGCCCTTCGAACGGAACGTGGCGCCGGCCCAAATGTCCGTCATGCAAAGTATTTGCGACCCCCACCGGGCGATCGATCGGCCGGGAGCGCTCACGAGCGAGGGCGCTCAAGAACTAACGGACGGCTCTTTCGTCTTATCCGCGGCCTGGGCGTCCAATTGCTCTTGAATATTTTTCAATCGGCGCTCGATCGTAAAGCCGTACCAGACGACGCACAGCAGGACGTACCACACCATCTCGTAAGTCCCTGGATGAAATATCCAGTTTGAAATTGTTTCCATGCCGGGCAGCGACATCGCAGGCTCCTTCGATCCGATTGCAATTAAGTCGCATGAGGAACGGGAAAATAGCAAAAAAGGCGCGGTTATGGTAAAGCCAGCCGCAATAAGAACCGCACCCCCCGCCTCAAATTTCGTCGATCTCGGAGATCTCCATCACAATCGGCGCGTGATGATGGGCCGTATGCGCCCCGAACGGGCGGCCACGCACCATCACGTCCTTGCCGACGAAGCGGCCGATCTGCGCATGCACCTTTTCGTCGCTGGAATAGACATGGATGGTGCGCGCGTGGCTGACGCGGAATTCTGGATCCTTGGCGCCGAGGCAGGTGGCGACCGGCAACCGCAGAATATAAGCCGTTTCCGGACGATCGGCGGCGTCCTTGAAGTGGCCGATCACCAGCCGGCCCTCGGCGATCTGCCTGGCCACGTCGAATTGCATGCAGCGATCCGCCGCCGCAATCGGGGCGGCGAGCATAACGAGCGCGAGCAGCGCCAAGGCGCAGTATTTCATCGCTATCATTCCCCGCCGCATTCGCGCCAGCGGCCGGCGCCATCATGGCCGACACGCACGACGCGCGGCAAGGCTTTCTGCGTTACAATTGCGCGGAGGAAGGCCGGTCGGCCTTCGCTCCGTTTTCATCATCCGGGCTGAGCCGCGCCACTCTGTTCTCTCCCATGCTGACCGCCGCATTCATAGTCCTCGCGGGCGCCGCGCTGCTGGGCGCAGGGCTCGCCGTTGCGCATCTGCGCAGCAAAGCCGCCGCACCGGTCGCCTGGTGGCTCGGCGCGCTGCACGCGCTCACCGGCCTCGGCGGACTTGGCCTCCTCGCGCTCGCGCTGCGCGGGCCGGTGCGCGGGATCGGCCAAGGCACCGAGTCGTTCGGCATGATCGCCGCCGCGCTGATCGCGCTGGCCGCGCTCGCGGCCGGCGGCATGCTGGCGCGGCGCCTGCGCAACCGGCCGCCCGGCGCCTTGCTCGGCCTGCACGCCGGGCTGGCGGTGAGCGGCGTGGTTATACTGGCGGCCTATTATCTCGCTTAAGCGGCGCGGCGCCTCATATATGCGTCAAGCTGGCGGGCTAAATTCCATGATTCCCAGCCCGGCGGAAGGAACCGCTGAGCCAAGCCTGCGTTGGTACATTAGTGCCGCGTCCGGCACGCACAGTTCTCCCCCAATTTCAATTCGGAGCTGACCGACGATGAAATCGCCACATATTCTTATGCTCGCCAGCACCGCCTTGCTCACGATCATCGCCGGCCAACCGCAGGCGCACGGCACCGATACGGCGCGTCCCTTGCTGCTGGCCCAGAGCGCGGCGCCAAACGACGGCAACGAGCCGGCCAAGTTGAGCGACCAAAAGAAGAAAAAAGACAATAAAGACGCGAAGGCGAAGCAAGACGGCAAACCAGCCAAGGACAAGACCAAGCAAAAGGCGCACGAGCCCGCGGCCATGGGCGGTCAGAAGCAGCCGACGCAGGCAAAAACGCCGGCGCCCGCACCGGACAAAAAGAAATCGGCGCAGCAACCGGTTAACATGCCGGCTGCCAAGACCGAGGCCAAGCCGGAGAAGAAGCCGCAAAGCAAGCCGGCAACCGCGCAACAGCAGCCGCTCAGCGCACCGGCCAAAAAGCCGCAAACCGGTGACGCCAAGCAGGCGAAGCCGGAGCCGACCAAGCAAACAACCGCGCCCGCCCCGTCAGGCAAGCCCGCCGGCAACGCCGCGCAGAAGCAGCCCGACAAAGGCGCGAAACCGGCGCAACAGACGATCGCCACACCGCCACCGCCGAACAAGCCGCGCAGCACCAGCGAATTCATCCGCCGCAAGGGCGACAAGCCCGGCGAAGAACTAAAGGACGTGCGCAGCCAACGGCACGAGACGCGCCAGGGCAACCGCGTGGTGATCCAGGAAGGCAACCGCACCATCGAGCGCGAGAACAACCGCGCCATCATCCGCCATAGCGAATCCGACCGCTTCGCCGTCGGCGCCCGGCACGTCGACGTCGAGCACCGCGGCGACCAGACGATAACCATCGTGCTGCGGCCCGACGGGATCCGCATCATCAGCACGACCGACCGGCAGGGCCGCCTGCTGCGCCGGGTGCGGCGCGATCCGCGTGGCCGCGACATCGTCATCATCGACAGCGGCGCGGGCCGGGGTGGCCTATTCGTCAACGTGCCGCCGCCGCACATCCGCGACCGCGGCCGCTATTTCCTCGATGCGGGCCATGCCGACCGCCGGCGCATCTACGAGGTGTTCACCGCGCCACCGATCGCGCGCCTTGACCGGCATTACACGTTGGACCAGGTGCGCTACAGCTATCCCTTGCGCGAATACATGCCGCGCGTCGATCTCGACATCAGTTTTGCCACCGGCTCGTGGCAGCTCACGCCCAGCCAGATCGGACGCTTGGCCGAAATCGCCGCCGCCTTGAAGCAGGCGATCGACCGCAACCCGCGCGAGGTGTTCCTGGTGGAAGGTCATACCGACGCGGTCGGCTCCTGGGAGGACAATCTGTCATTGTCCGACCGGCGCGCCGAATCGGTCGCCGTGGTGCTGACCGAGGAATTTCACGTGCCGTCGGAAAACCTGGTGACGCAGGGTTACGGCGAACAGCACCTGAAGGAACCGACCGAAGGCGCTTCGCGCGCCAACCGCCGGGTGGCGGTGCGCCGCATCACGCCGCTGATCGCGCAGCGCTAGCTGGCGCCGGTGGAATCGACGGTGCGGCCCGCGCCTATGGCCGCGCTTCAATACGAGCGCGGCAGGCCGAGCGCCTTCTCGGCCACGAAGTTGAGGATCATGTGCGGCGTCACCGGCGCGATGCGCGGGATGTAGGCTTCGCGCAAATAACGCTCGACGTAGTACTCGGCCGAATAGCCCATGCCGCCGTGGGTGAGCAGCGCGGCCTCGCAAGTCTCGCAGGCAGCCTCGGCGGCGAGATATTTGGCAGCGTTGGCCTCTAGCCCGCATTCTTCGCCGGCGTCGTAGCGCGCGGCCGCTTTCATGACCATAAGCTGGGCGGCCTCGAGCTGCATCCAACTTTTCGCCAGCGGATGCTGGATGGCCTGGTTCTGGCCGATGGGGCGGCCGAACACGCGGCGCTCGTTGGCGTAAGCGCTCGCCTTGCGCAACGCGGCGCGGCCGATGCCGACCGCTTCCGATGCGATAAGAATGCGCTCGGGATTGAGCCCGTGCAGGATCATGCGGAAGCCCTCGCCTTCGGCGCCGATGCGGTCCTGCTCCGGCACCGCCAACCGATCGATGAACAGCATGTTGGAGTTGACGGCGTGGCGGCCCATTTTCTCGATCACGCGCACCTCGACATGGGCGCGGTCGAGATCGGTGTAGAACAGGCTCATGCCGTCGGTCTTGCGTTTGACCTGATCGAACGGCGTGGTGCGCGCCAGGATGAGCGCCTTGTGCGCGACCTGGGCGGTCGAGATCCAGATCTTCTGGCCGGAGATGACGTAGTCGGCGCCCTGCCGCTCCGCCTTGGTGCGAATTTCGGCGGTGTTCAAGCCGGCGTCCGGCTCCGTGACGGCAAAGCACGCCTTGTGCTCGCCGCGGATGAGCGGCGGCAGCATGCGCCGCTTCTGTTCGTCGCTGCCAAACACGACCACGGGATTGAGCCCGAAGATGTTCATGTGCACGGCGGAAGCGCCGCTCATGCAGGCGCCGGATTCCGCGATCGTGCCCATCAGCACCGCCGCCTCGGCGATGCCGAGCCCCGAGCCGCCGTATTGTTCCGGCATGGCGATCCCTAAGAGCCCGGCGTCGGCCACGGCGCGGTAGAACTCGTCCGGAAATTCGGCGCGCTGATCCTTGGCGAGCCAATAGGCGTCGTCGAAGCGGCTGCACAGCCGCTCGGCGAGCTCGCGCACCTCGCGCTGTTGCGGCGTCAATGAAAAATCCATGGCGGCATCCCCCGCGCATCGCTGAAGACAAACGCTAGCACGCGCCCTCAGAAGCGGCGACCGCCATGGCTAACGGAAGCTTACTCCGGGTGGCGAAAATCACGCGTGCTCCGCAACGGGACAGAACGGAATTTGTGAGACGATATTTCATTGTCAAAAAGTGCCGGGGGGCGCTTGCGCGATGAATGTTCGCCGCAAACTGGCGTTGCTGCTGACGGCTGCCGTCTGGAGCGTCGTGCTGGTGATTCCGGCGCTGATGTCGGCGCCGGAGCTGGACGACCCGCTGGCGCCGATCGGCCCACTGGCCGGCTTCGATTTTCAGCCCGCGCCCGTGCAGCCCTTGCCGCCGGCGCTGCAGCAGCAGGCCAGCAGCGCATTGACCGAGTTGCAGGCTGCGTCCGCCGCCCGCGCCGAATAACACCGCAGCCTGAAAAAGTTTTCCACTTCCCGCTTGCTTCGCGGCCCCGCGCCGCGTTGACCGCTACCATCGCCGCGTCCGGCTCCGTATAACGGGTCGGGGCAATGGCGAAGGGGTGAGCATGGCCGCGAATGCTTGGGATTTCTGGGTCGACCGCGGCGGCACCTTCACCGACGTGGTCGGGCGGCGGCCTGACGGCACGCTTCAGCCCCACAAGCTGCTCTCAGAAAACCCGGAGGCCTATGCCGACGCCGCGGTGCAGGGCATCCGCGACCTGCTGGGCATAAAAAGCGGCGAGCCGATCCCGGCCGGCAAGGTCGGAGCAGTCAAAATGGGCACCACGGTTGCCACCAATGCGCTGCTCGAGCGCAAGGGCGACCGGGTGCTGCTGCTGATCAGCAAGGGCTTCCGCGACGCGCTCAAGATCGGCTACCAGGCACGGCCGAAGATTTTTGCCCGCGAGATCATCAAGCCCGACATGCTCTATGAGCGCGTGGCGGAAGTCGACGAGCGCGTGCGCGCCGACGGCACGGTGGAGCGCGCGCCCGATCTCGCCGCCGTGCAGCGCGATCTCGAGGCGGCACGCGCCGACGGTATCGAGGCGGTGGCGATCGTGTTCATGCACGCCTACCGCTATCCCGAGCACGAGCGCGCGGTGGCGCGGCTGGCGCGCGACATGGGCTTTGCGCAGGTCTCGGTCAGCCGCGAAGTGTCGCCGCTGATCAAGCTGGTCGGGCGCGGCGACACCACGGTGGTGGACGCCTATCTGTCGCCGATCCTGCGGCGCTATGTGGCACAGGTGGACGAAGATCTCGACGCCAAGCGCTCGGCGGCGCGGTTGATGTTCATGATGTCGTCGGGCGGGCTGACGGCGGCGGAATTATTTCAGGGCAAGGACGCCATTCTGTCGGGGCCGGCCGGCGGCGTGGTCGGCATGGCCGAGACCGGGCGCCAGGCCGGTTTCGCCCGGCTGATCGGCTTCGACATGGGCGGCACCTCGACCGACGTGTCGCACTACGACGGCGAATACGAACGCGCCTTCGAAACGGAAGTCGCCGGCGTGCGCATGCGCGCGCCCATGATGCTCATTCATACGGTGGCGGCGGGCGGCGGCTCGATCCTGCATTTCGACGGCGCCCGCTTCCGCGTCGGCCCCGACTCCGCGGGCGCCAATCCGGGGCCGAAATGCTACCGCCGCGGCGGGCCGCTGGCGGTGACCGACGCCAATGTCATGCTCGGCAAGCTGCTGCCGGATTTCTTCCCGCAGATCTTCGGACCGTCGCAGAACCTGCCGCTCGACGCCCACGCGGTGCAGCTGGCGTTCACCGATCTCGCCGCGCAGGCCGGCGGCGGCCGCAAGCCGGAGGATGTAGCCGACGGCTTCATCAAGATCGCGGTCGAGAACATGGCCAACGCGATCAAGAAGATTTCGGTGCAGCGCGGTTACGACGTCACGCGCTACGCGCTCAACTGTTTCGGCGGCGCCGGCGGCCAGCACGCCTGCCTGGTGGCCGACGCGCTCGGCATGACGAAAGTGCTGATTCATCCGTTCTCCTCGCTGCTGTCGGCCTACGGCATGGGGCTGGCCTCCATCCGCGCCACCCGCGAGCAGGCGATCGAATTGCCGTTCGGGACCAAGGCGCTGGCCGCGGTCAAGCGCACCGGCACCGAGCTCGGCAAGCCGGCCAAGGCGGAGGTCGCCGGCCAGGGCGTGCCGAAGGGCAAGATCAGGATCATCGTGCGCGCGCATATCCGCTACGCCGGCACCAACTCGGCGCTGGTGGTGCCGGCTTTCGTCATGCCCGGGCAGGTCGCTATGACGCTGAAACGAATGCAGCGCGCCTTCGAGCGGGTGCACAAGGCCCGCTTCGGCTTCATCGACCGCAAAAAGCAGCTCGTCGTCGAGGCGGTGTCGGTGGAAGCGGTCGGCGGCGGCACCAGGTTCAGCGAGCGCACGGGCAAACGCACGCGCGCCAAGCTGCCGGCACCGGCGCGGCGCACGCGTTTTTTCTCGGCCGGCAAATGGCACCGCGCCAACGTCTACATGCGCGATCAGCTGCGGCCCGGCAACAAGGTCAAGGGCGCCGCCATCATCGTCGAGCCGCACCAGACCATCGTAGTCGAGCCCGGCTGGCAGGCGCAGCTGACGGCAAAGAATCACCTGGTGTTGTCGCGCCTCAAGCCGCGCAAGCGCGTGTTCGCGGCCGGCACCCATGCCGATCCGGTGATGCTGGAAGTATTCAACAATCTGTTCATGTCGATCGCCGAGCAGATGGGCGTGGCGCTGCAGAACACGGCCTATTCGGTCAACATCAAGGAACGGCTCGACTTCTCCTGCGCCGTGTTCGCGCACGACGGCGCGCTGGTGGCCAACGCACCGCATTTGCCGGTGCATCTCGGCTCCATGGACCGGACCGTGGAGACCGTCATCCGTGAAAACAAGGGACGTATCGCGCCCGGCGACGTCTACGCCATCAACGCGCCCTATAACGGCGGCACCCACCTGCCCGACATCACGGTGTGCACGCCGGTCTTCGACGACAAGAAGAAGAACATTCTGTTCTGGGTGGCCTCGCGCGGCCACCATGCCGACGTCGGCGGCATCTCGCCCGGCTCGATGTCGCCCAACGCCACCACCATCGAGCAGGAAGGCGTCTACATGGACAACTTCAAGCTGGTGGACCGCGGCCGCTTCCGCGAGCAGGAATTGATGGACGCCCTCACCCGCGCGCGCTTTCCAGCGCGCAACCCGGTGCAGAACGTCAACGACATCAAGGCGCAGATCGCCGCCAACGAGAAAGGCGTGGCCGAATTGCGCAAGATGGTGGCGCAGTTCACGCTGCCGGTGGTGAAGGCCTATATGGGTCACGTGCAGGACAACGCCGCCGAAAGCGTGCGGCGCGTGCTCGACCGGCTGCACGACTCGGAATTTGCCTACGAGATGGACCAGGGCACCGTGATCAAGGTGAAGATCACGGTCGACAAACGCAACCGCGCGGCAACCGTCGATTTCACCGGCACCTCGCCGCAGCAGCCGACCAATTTCAACGCGCCCGCACCGGTGGCGCGGGCGGCGGTGCTTTACGTGTTCCGGGTGATGGTGGACGACGACATCCCGATGAATGCCGGGTGCCTGCGGCCGATCCACATCGTCATTCCGAAGAAATCACTGCTGTCGCCGGAATATCCGGCGGCGGTGGTGGCCGGCAATGTGGAGACCTCGCAAGCCGTCACCGACACACTGTTCGGCGCGCTCGGCGCGCTCGCCGCTGCGCAGGGCACCATGAACAATCTCAACTTCGGCAATGCGCGCTACCAGTATTATGAAACGATCTGCTCCGGCTCGCCGGCCGGTCCCGGCTTCAACGGCACTGACGCCGTGCACACCCACATGACCAATACCCGGCTGACCGATCCGGAAGTGCTGGAGTTCCGCTATCCGGTGGTGTTGGAGGATTTCCACATCAGGAAAGGCTCCGGCGGCAAGGGCAAATGGCACGCCGGCGACGGCATCAGGCGCACCATCCGTTTTCTCGAAAGAATGGAATGCACCATCCTGTCCGGCCACCGCCGCGTGCCGCCCTTCGGGCTGGCGGGCGGCGAGCCGGGAGAGATCGGCGAGAACTGGGTGCGGCGCAAAGACGGTCACATGGAGAAGCTGGAAGGCTGCGACGACACCGTGCTCGATGCCGGCGAGGCCATCATCATCCAGACGCCGACGGCGGGGGGTTACGGAAAAGTCGGCGGCTGACGCACCCGTCAATGACCTCCGGCACCTGCCGCAGCCGGCACCGGGCGCCGCATGATGACTCCGAGCGCTGCCAACACGACGAAAAGCACGGTCAGGATCAGGAACACGTCGGCAAAGCTCATGACGGTCGCCTGCTGGCGCGCCATGGCCATCATCTGCTTGAGCGCCATCAAATGCGCGTCGGGGCCCTGAAAATGCGCGGTGAGCTGATCAAGCGTCTCGATCGCCGGCTGACGCGCCCAATTCACCGACTCATGCAATCGCGCAAGATGCAGATCCATTCGATCGTTGAGCGCGGTATTTATGACCGCAAGCCCGATGGCGCCACCGAGATTGCGCATAAGATTGAACAGACCGGAGGCATTTTTCACCAGCTCCGGCGACAGCGTGCCGAGCGCGGTATTGGTGACCGGCACAATGGCGAACATCAGCCCGATGCCGCGGAAACTCTGCGGCCATAGAATTTCCCAGAAGTCCCAGTCCTTGGTGACGTAGGTCATCTGCCAGGTGCCGATGGCGAACAGCACGAAGCCTGCCATCAGGACGTAGCGCGGGTCGTAGCGCTGACTGAGTTGCCCGGCGATCGGCGCGGTCGCAAACATCGCCAACCCCGACACGAACATGGTGTCGCCGATCATGCGCGCATCATAGCCGCGGATTTCCGCGAGATAGACCGGATAGAGGTAGGTCAGGCCATAGAGGCCGATGCCGAGCACGAAGGAGAACAGACTGCCGACGGCAAAGTTGCGGTCGAGAAACGCCCGCAGATCGACGATTGGCGCGCGCGCGGTCAGCACGCGAACGAAGAACACCACCGCCGAGGCTGCCGAAACAGCGGCAAAGATTGCAATCGTCGTGTCGTCAAACCAGTCGTAGCGCGGCCCCTCCTCCAACACGTATTCGAGTGCGCCGAGGAAGCCGGCCATCGAGATCAGACCCCACCAGTCGAAATCCTCCAGCAGCGACAGATCGGGCTTGTCGAAATCGACCAACATGTAGGTCGCGACCGTCACGATCAGTCCCGGCACGACATTGATGAAAAACAGCCAATGCCAGGACAGTGCGTCGGTGACATAGCCGCCGATTGTCGGACCGATTGTCGGCGCCAATGTCGCGATCAAGCCAACCACCGGCGCGACATATTTTTGCCGCGGCCCCGAAAAGATCAGGTAGGCCGAAGCAAATACCGTCGGCACCATGCCGCCGCCGATGAAACCTTGCAGCGCACGCCACACGATCATGCTGCTGATCGATGTGCTGGTGCCGCACATCACGCTGGCGAGCGTGAAACCCGCCGCCGACAGCGTGAACAACACGCGGGTGCCGAGTGCGCGCGACAGAAAGCCCGAGAGCGGAATGGCCACGACTTCGGCGACCAGATAGGAGGTCTGCACCCAGGGGATTTCATCGGCAGAGGCCGACAGGCCGGCTTGGATCTCGGCCAACGAGGCCGAGACAATCTGGATGTCGAGGAATGCCATGAACATGCCAAAGCACATGGCGACGAAGGCCAGCACACGGCGCGGCGTCAATAAATCCGCGCCTCCGGCCCCGCCCGTCGGGGATCGGGCGGAAACCGGAAGCGCGTCTTTAGCAGCGGGCGAACTCATGACACTCGCTTCACTGCCGGATGGCTGAGCCGGTGGTGGCGGCCGCAGCTTCGGTGGAGAACCAGCCGCCGCCGTCGGCCACTGAAGTCCGCGGCTTGGTATTGACGTCGACCACCACCGACATGCCGGGCCGCAACAGACGTTGGGCTTTCACCGCCTCGGGCACCTTTATGCGCACCGCGAGTCGCTGCACGATCTTGGTGAAGTTTCCGGTCGCATTGTCCGGTGGCAGCAGAGAGAACACCGAACCCGATGCTGGCGACACGCTGGCGACAGTACCCTTGATGTCGTGTTCGGGCAGCGCGTCGACACTGACGTCGACGGGCTGGCCGGGCCGCAGATGGGAAAGCTGCGTCTCCTTGAAGTTCGCGTCGATATAAACGTCGTCGAGTGGCACCAGGCTGGCGAGCCGCTGGCCGGGCTTAACATAGTCGCCGACCTGCATTGCGCGATTGCCGACGACGCCGTCGATTGGCGCGCGGATGACAGCGAAAGACAAGTCTCGCTCAGCCTTGGCTTGCGCCGTTCTCAATTCGCGCAATTGACGCTCGGCTTCCTGCTGCTGGGCCATGAGCACGCCGACATTTGCGATTGCGGATGCGATCGCGCCGCGCGCGTTCTGCACTGCGGCGACCGCCTGATCGCGGTCACTCTGTGCCTGCTCGAGCGTTTGCTGGCTAGCAAAATGATTGATCGCCAGTTGCTGCTTGCGCTTTAACTCGGCCGCGGTACGTGTCTGAACCGCCTGCGCCGAGGCGAGTTGAGCGTTTGCCTGTACGACCGCGGCCTGCTGGGCAGTGATCTGCTGGGCAATGCGCGCGATGGTCGCCTGCTGAGTGGCGACTTTGTCACGAGCGGCATCGGCGGCAAGCTTGTAATCGCCGTCGTCGATGCGGGCGATCACGTCGCCCGCATGGACATAGCTGTTGTCCGCGACGGCAACTGCGGAGACATAGCCGGACACCTTGGCGGCCAGTGTGGTGGCGTCGGCACGCACATAGGCGTCGTCGGTGGAGACGGTGAAGCGGCCGACGGTGAGATAGTGGTAGCCGAACCAGCCGCCGGCCACGACGGCGAGCGCCAGGGCGCCGCCGATCAGGACCAATTTGCGCGGTAGGCGCTTTGGCGCTGGCCCGGAGCTCGGCGCTTTGGCGAGCGCCGGCAAGGCGGGTGCACGAGTTCTCGGGTTCTTCGCGCGGCCCGGCCGGCGATTTGGTTTCGGCCTCCAAGACAGAGGCGATACGGAGGGCTCGGGCGCGCTTGGCTGCGTTGGCGCCGCGGGCCCCCACAAATCGGCCAAAAGCCGGTAAATTGTATTGTTTGGTGGTGTTTTCCGTCTGCATCGCCCACTCTAGGTCTAAACTCAGGCATTGACCGAACCGTTCGGTCAATCTATATTGCGTTACGAGGGAGTCAACAATTTTTTGACCGAACGGTTCGGTCATTAGTCGAAAGAACTAGGCCAGTCGAAACCGACGCGTTCGAATCAAGGCTTAGTATCGGTATTGGAGAGGAGCGCCCGACATGTCGGACATCGCTGAACGGCCAGGCATTCGCCCACCCGAGCCCGAGGAAGACAGCGCCAAACGGCGCCAAATCGTCGACGGCGCTCGCTTGGTGTTCCTGTCCCGCGGCTTCGACGCCGCCAGCATGGGCGACATTGCCAAGGCGGCCGGCGTCTCCAAGGGCACGCTCTACGTCTATTTCAAGGACAAGGACGAGCTGTTCGCAGCCATCGTGCACGGCGAATGCTCCATGCAGGCCGAAGGTGTTTTCGATTTCGACCTGGCCGACCACGACGTCGAGGCCGTGCTGCTGCAGCACGGCAAGGCCTTCGTGCGGAACTTCGGCGATCCGGGCCGCCTGTCCTCGCTGCGCACCGTGATCGCGGTGGCCGAGCGCATGCCGGATCTTGGCCGCAAGGTTTACGAGACCGGCCCCGCGGTCGGCATCGCCAAGCTCGCCGCCTATCTGAGTGCGCAGGTTGACGCCGGCGTGCTCGTCATCGATGACTGCGAGGTCGCGGCGGCGCAATTCATCGAGACCTGTCACGCCACCATGTTCAAGCCAATGCTATTCAATTTTGCGCCGCCGCCGACGCCCGAACGCATCGCGCACGTGGTCGGTATTGCGGTCCGCACCTTTATGGCGGCTTATCGCGCGAAGTAACGTTGCGGTCAGGCTTCATTAAGCATCCCGGCGGACGTAACTTGATTTGGCGCGCGGGCCGTTCGCTAATGGACGAAATCGGGCCGTTCACCATGAAGACGCCTGCTCTTGTCCTCACCGCTCTTTTCTGCGCCGCAGCACCTGCCATGGCCGCGAGCTATCCGGTCTCCGGCAAATGGGGCCAGAGCGCCGGCGGCACGAAGGGCGCCATCGAGTGCCACGGCCGGCGCGTGATGTCTTTCAACGGCAATCAGCGCATCGACAGCACCGGCGGCGTGCGCTCGTTTCGCAACCGTTCGGTGACGGCGGACGGGCCATCGCAATATCGCATCGTCGACGAGTTCAGCGACGGGCTGATCAGCGACGGACACACGTCCTACACATTGCGCCAGGTCGATGCCGACCACATCGCGCTGCAGATGCAGGGCGGCACGGTGACGCTGCAGCGCTGTAAGTAAGTCTTCGGCTAATTCCTGGCGATGATCTCGCGCTCGCCGCGATGGACCGGCGTATGCGCGGTCAATTCGCCGCGGGCGCGCCGCAGCAGGATCGATGGCCGGCGGCGCTTGAGCGCGCTGCGGCGGCGGCGGCGTGGACGCACCTGCCCGACGCGCAACGCGCCCAGCTGCACGAATAGCTCGCGCCAGCCGTCTTCGTCCTCCACCAGCAGCGGCAGGCCGAACACGGCGCCCCAGCTGCGCCATTCGGCGATGACGTCGTCGACTTCATCGGAGAGGAACAGCGGCAGCGCGAGGCCGGGATCCTTGTGCGCAAGCACAACGGCGAGCGCGGCCTCGCCCTCGCCCGCCATCATGCACAAGCCAACGCCGGAAAAGACCGAAACCGGTAGATTGAGCGCCATGCGCATGCCGGCGAGCTGCCGGCGCACCACCACGCGCGTGCGGTGAAGCTCGATTTCGCGCACGCGCTCGTCGGCCGCCGCGTCGCTCACGGCATAACGCACCGGCAGAGCGAACGGGTCGAGCCGCAGCGCGCGGCCCGACCCGGCCGGGCATCCGCCACTTCGCATTTGACGCCTCAAACTCTCCCACGCCGGGCTTATGAGCCCGGTCGTTAGGCGAAGAGTGGCAGAAACGCGTCGGAATCCGCTTAATGTTTGGGGTTAACCCTTGGTAGCGCCACCGCCTCGCCGCCGCATGATTGACGGGGCGTTGCGAACCATGATTGACGAGGTGTTGCCGCGCCCGCGCAAATTGTTCGGAGCCGCCGTTGCGGCCGGCCGGTTTCGACGCCATTTGACGTGTAACCAGCCATGCTCGCCCCTGCAGACTCATTATTCGACCAGACCGCCCTCATCGAGCGCGCCGAGCGGCTGGTGAAGGCCGCGCGCGCAGCCGGCGCCGACGCCGCCGACGCGGTGGCGGTGCGCTCGCTGTCGCTCGGGATCGAGGTACGCGACGGCGCGGTGGAGGAATCCGAAAGCGCCGAAGGCGACGATCTCGGCCTGCGCGTGCTGGTCGGCAAACGGCAGGCCGTGGTCTCGACCAATGATCTCGCCGGCGATCTCAGCGTGCTGGCCGAGCGGGCGGTGGCAATGGCGCGCGCCGCGCCGGAAGACAAATATGCCGGGCTCGCCGATGAGGCTCTGCTGGCGCATGATTTTCCCGATCTCGACCTGATCGACCGCGCGTTGCCGGACGTGGCCCAGCTCGAAACCATGGCGCGCGCCGCCGAACAGGCCGCGCTCGCCGTCAAGGGCATTGCCAAGTCGGGCGGCGCGTCGGCGTCGGCCGGGATCGGCGGCATGGTGCTGGTGACCAGCACCGGTTTCCGCGGCGCTTATCTCGGCTCCAGCCATGGCCTGTCGATGATGGCGATCGCGGGTGAGGGCACCGGCATGGAGCGCGATTACGATTATTCGAGCGTGCGCCACGCCGCCGATCTGCAAAGCGCCGACAAGATCGGGCGTACCGCTGGCGAGCGTGCCATCGCGCGGATCAATCCGCGCAAGGTTTCGACCCGCAAGGTGCCGGTGGTGTTCGACCCGCGCATCGCAGGCACGCTGGTCTCGCACCTCGCCAGCGCGGCCAATGGATCGTCGGTCGCGCGCAAGACCAGTTTCCTGCGTGACAAGATGGGGCAAAAGCTGTTCGCCGACGGCATCCGCATCGTCGACGATCCGTTGCGCAAGCGCGGCCTGCGCTCGCGGCCGTTCGACGGCGAGGGCGTGGCCTGCAAGTCGCTGGCGCTGGTCGAAGACGGGTGTCTGCGCTCCTGGCTGCTCGACTGCGCCACCGCGCGCGAACTCAATCTCGTCACCACCGGCCACGCCGCGCGTGGCGTGTCGTCGATGCCGTCGCCGGGGCCGAGCAATCTGCATCTGGAGGCGGGCCGTTTGAGCCCGGATGAGCTGATCGCCGACATCAAGGACGGCTTCTACGTCACCGACCTGATCGGCATGGGCGCCAACATGGTGACCGGCGACTACAGCCGCGGCGCCTCCGGCTTCTGGATCGAGAACGGCAAGAAGACCTATCCGGTAAGCGAAGTGACCATCGCCGGCCATTTCCTCGACATGTTCCGCGCGCTGACGCCCGCCAACGATCTCACATTCCGCTACGGCACCAATGCGCCAACGCTGCGGCTGGAGGGCCTGACCGTTGCCGGGCAATAACGCCGCAAGCTTGCGCGAACCGCTCGCAGCCGTCATGCGCGAGGCCGGCGAACTCGCGCGCGCGACCGCGCGCGGGCCGCTCAAGCGATGGACCAAGGGCGACGACAATTCGCCGGTGAGCGAGGGCGATATCGCGGTCAACGACTTCCTGCGCGCACGGCTCAGTGAGCTTGCGCCCGGCGCCGGCTGGGTATCGGAGGAGACCGACGAACAGCCGGACGAGCGCGCAAAGCCGCTGGCCTGGATCGTCGATCCGATCGACGGCACCCGCGCCTATATTTCCGGCCGCGCCGACTGGACCATTTCGGTGGCGCTCGCCGGCGAGGGCCGCCCGCAACTGGCCGCGCTCTATGCGCCGGTCACGGACGAGATGTTTACGGCCGTGCACGGCCAAGGCGCGACGCTGAACGGCGTCCCCATCGCGGCGAGCGGCGGGGCTGGGCTTGCCGGCGCACGCTTCGCCGGCCCCAAGCGCTATCTCGACCGGCTCACTGGCTTGTACCCGCAGATCCTGGCCCAGCCCAAGGTGTTTTCTCTCGCCTTGCGGCTCACCCGCGTGGCGCATGGGGAGCTCGATGCCGCCTTCGCCTCCGGCGGCAGTCATGCCTGGGACCTTGCCGCGGCTGACCTTTTGGTGCACGAAGCCGGCGGCGCGTTGACCGACTTCGCCGGCCGGCCGCTGAGCTACCATCGGCCGCATGCCGTGCATGACGCGCTGATCGCCGCCGGTCCCGCCCGCCACGGCACGCTGATCGATCTGGTACGCGACCGCATGGCCGAGTTCGCGTAATTGCTTGGCGCATGATCTTGTCCGAAAATCGGTCCCCACCACCGATCTCGTCGGGGGGCAGGCTTTTTCGGGATCATGCGCTAAGATCGCGTCTGCACGCCGGTTGAGCCCACCTTCGTTGTCTCTTTGCGCCGCCGTGGCTTTGTCCAGGGGTTAAGCCATGTCCGAACAAGTGCCGGGTAGACAAAACCAATTGCTGCATCTCGAGCTCGGCGGCGAGCTTATCGCGCCGGGCACCACCGAATTCCGCGATCTCGACCAGCTCGACATCGTCGGCGTCTGCTCGAATTACGCCGCCGCCAATGCCGCCTGGAAGGCGAAGGCGCAGAAGACCGTCGACAACGCCCATATGCGCTATTTCATCGTCCACCTGCACCGCCTGCTCGACCCTGAAAGTCCGGGCCGGGCGGTGCGTTGAAGCGGGTGCCGATGACGCTACTCAAACGTCTCCTCGCCTCGTCCGCGTTTCAGGAAGCCGTCGGCGCGGCGGCCGCGGCCTATCTGCGGCTGGTCCGCCATACCAATCGAATCGTGATCGAGCCGCCGGACATCTATGACCAGGTGGAGAGACCGGCGATCGTGGCGATGTGGCACGGCCAGCATTTCCTGGCGCCATTCATCAAGCGCGATGCCCACGATCTCGCCAAGGTTCTGGTTTCGCGCCACCGCGACGGCGAGGTCAACGCGCGCGTCGCCGAGCGCTTCGGCATCGGCACCATCCGCGGCTCGGGCGCCCACAACGGCGAATTCCACCGCAAGGGCGGTGCCGTCGCTTTCACCGAGATGCTCGACGCCCTGAAGGAAGGCTACAACGTCGCGCTCACCGCCGACGTCCCGAAGGTCGCGCGCGTCGCCGGCATGGGCGTTGTCAAGCTGGCGCAGCTGTCCGGCCGGCCGATCTACCCGGTGGCGATCGCGACCAGCCGCCGCATCGACCTCGACAATTGGGATCGCAGCGCGATCAATCTGCCGTTCGGCCGCATGGCCTTCGTGGCGGGCGCGCCGATCAGCGTTAAGCGCGACGCCGACGACGCAGGCCTGGAAGCGGCGCGGCAACAGGTCGAGCACGGGCTCAATCTCATCACGGCGCGCGCCTACGATCTCGTCGACCGTCGAGGCCGGCCGTGAACGGGAAGCTGCCCGCGGCGTTACGCGCCTACCGCCTGCTGTCGGCGGCGGCGACGCCCTTGGCGCCGCTGTTTCTGGCGCAGCGCCTCAACCGCGGCAAGGAGCATCGCGCGCGGGTGGGCGAGCGGCGCGGCGAAGCCCGCTTCGCGCGGCCGAACGGGCCGCTGGTCTGGGTGCATGGGGCGAGCGTCGGCGAATTGGTGGCGGCGCTGCCGCTGATCGAGCGCATCGCGGCGCGGGGCTTCAGCGTGCTGGTCACCTCCGGCACCGTCACCTCGGGCGGCATCGCCGAGCAGCGGCTGCCGCGCGGCGTCATTCATCAATTCGTGCCGCTCGACGTGCCGCGCTACGTGCGCCGATTTCTCCAGCACTGGCAACCGGACCTGGCGCTGTTCGTGGAATCCGATCTGTGGCCGAACATGATCCTCGAGGCATCGGCACAAGGCGTGCCGATGATCGTGGTCAATGGGCGCCTGTCGGAGAATTCCTTCCGGCGCTGGCGGCGGCTGCCGGCCATGATCGTCAACCTGCTGGGCCGCCTCGACCTCTGCCTCGCCGGCACGCCGGCTGACGCCTCCCGCTTCGGCGAGCTGGGCGCGCCGCGCATCGTCACCACCGGCAATCTCAAATTCGACGTGCCGGGACTGTCGGCCGACCGCGCCAAGCTCGCGGAGTTGCGAGACGCCATCGGCAACCGGCCGACCATCGCGGCGGCCTCTACCCATGCCGGCGAGGAGAGCGCGGTGATCGCGGCGCATCGACGGCTGCGCGCCATTTTTCCCGGGCTGCTGACGTTGATCGCGCCGCGCCATCCCGAGCGCGGCACCGGCGTGCGCGAGTTGGCGGCCGCGGCCGGTTTGACGGCCGCGTTGCGCTCGCGCGGCGAGCGGCTCGACGCCGCGACCGAAATCTACGTGGCCGATACCATGGGCGAGCTCGGCCTCATCTACAGGCTGGCGCCGGTGGTCTTCATCGGCGGCTCGCTGGTGCGGCACGGCGGGCAGAACCCGATCGAGGCCGCCAAGCTCGGCACCGCCATTCTGCACGGGCCGCATGTCTGGAATTTCGCCGAGATCTATGCCGCGCTCGACGCCGCGCACGGCGCCGAACCGGTTGCCGACGCCGGACGGCTCACGGCCGCGCTGGCGGCCTGGCTGAATGATCCGGCGGCGCGCGCGCGCTCGGCCGATGCCGCACGCGCGACGGTCGATACGCTGGGCGGCGCGCTCGAGCGCACGCTCCAATCGCTCGAGCCTTATCTCATGCAGCTGCAACTGCGCAGGCGCGCCGATCATGCGTGAGCCCTCATTCTGGTGGCGCAAACTCGGCCTGCGCGCGGCGCTGCTGGCGCCGCTGGCCGCCGGCTATGGCGCAATCGCGGCACGGCGCATGGCGCGGAAAGGCAAGCGCGCCGGCGTGCCGGTGCTGTGCGTCGGCAATTTCACGCTCGGCGGCGCCGGCAAGACGCCGGCCACGATCGCGATTGCGACGATGCTGGCCGCAGCGGGCGAGCGGGTGTTTTGCCTCAGCCGCGGCTACGGCGGCAGCATCGCGGGGCCGAAACTGGTGAACGCCCATGCCGATCATGCGACGGAGGTCGGCGACGAGGCGCTGCTGCTGGCGCGGGTGGCGCCAACGATCGTCGCTCGCGACCGCGTGGCCGGCGCGAACCTGGCGAAAGCGCAAGGCGCGACCGTCGTGCTCATGGATGATGGCTTGCAGAACGCCTCGCTGGCCAAGGATTTCACGCTGGCCGTCGTGGACGGCCGGCGTGGTATCGGCAATGCGCGTGTGTTTCCTGCCGGCCCGTTGCGGGCGCCGCTCGACATACAATTGCAACGCAGCGATGCGCTGCTGGTGGTGGGCGACGGTGGCGGCGCCGATGACGTGGTTGCCGAAGGCGCCGCGCGCGGGCTGCCGGTGTTGCATGGAAAGCTCGTGCCCGATACCGCCGCCGGCGCCGAATTGAAAGGGCGCAAGGTGCTGGCCTTTGCCGGCATCGGCGATCCCGAGAAGTTTTTTGCAAGCGCCAATGAGGCCGGCATCGATGTCGCCGAACGGCGGGCTTTTCCCGATCATCACCGCTTCAGCGCCGAGGAAGCGGCAGCCCTGATCATGGATGCCGAGCACGACGGCCTGGCGCTGCTCACCACCGAGAAGGACCGCGCCCGCATGGCCGGCGATCCGCTGACCGAGGCGCTGGCCGCGCGCGTGCATGTACTGCCGGTGACGCTTGCCGTGCGGGAGGCGGATGATTTACTGCGGCTGACGATGGCGAAGCTGCGGCGCTAGCGCGGGCTATTTCGCCTTGGCGTAATGAGCGCTTTGGCGCTCGAGCACTGCCTCCGGCGTGGCATAGGCCTCTTGCCGGTCGACGCTCCAGTATTTGAGCTCTTCGAGCGGGATGGCCTGGCCGGTGACCGCGCAGCGCACATAGGCGCCGGGCTTGACCACGCGGAAATCGCCGTCGAGGAATTTGACGTCGGCCTCGCCGTTCATCGGCGCGGAGCGGTCATAGCGATTGAGCAACGAAGCCTCCATTCCCGGACCACGGCAACATAATGCTTCACGGCTGCGCGCGAAAGCCCATCGCGCGGCTTGTTGCCCAAAACCTAGGAGCCAAACAGGCTGCCCTGCCCGCCCCGGCTACCGCCGCCACGGCTGCGCGGCTTTGCCCGGGCGGGGGCGGGTTGCGGCTTGCTTTTTTCTTGGCCCTCGCCATCGGCAACCGCGCCCACGCGGCCGTCGGCAAACTCGATATCGAGCCGCATGCCGGCAGCGACCGCGGCCGCGGCGCGAAGGGTGCGGCCCTCGCCGTCGCGCACCAGCGCAAAGCCACGGCCGAGCACGCCGCGATAGGAGAAGGCGGCGAGCAATTGCCCGGCGCTGCGCAGGCGCTGGCTACGGCGGTCGAGCGCGACGCGCAAGGCGCGGCCGCGCCGCTGGTCGAGCGCAACGACGATCTCCTTGCCGCGCGCAAGGCGCTGACGCAGCAGCCGCGGCGACAGGCGGGCGGCGACACGGGTCAATTGCGTCTGGTGCAGTTGCGCGTTGGCGCGGAGCGCGCGCGGCAGCCGGTCGGCGCTAGAATCGAGCCGCTGGCGGGGACCCGCGAGTAGTTCGTCGCGCGCCGGCAGCGCGCGCGCAGCCGAGCGCAATTCGGTGCGCCGCACGTCCATGCCGCGCTGCCAAGCCTTGATCCGCCGGCTGGCAAGCGCTGCCATTTCGGCCATGAGATCGGCGCGCACCGGCACCGCCAGCTCGGCGGCGGCGGTCGGCGTCGGCACGCGCTTGTCGGAGGCGAAATCGATCAGCGTGACGTCGGTCTCGTGGCCGACGGCAGAGATCAGCGGGATCATGCTCCCGGCCGCCGCGCGCACCACGATTTCCTCGTTGAACGACCAGAGGTCTTCCAGCGAGCCGCCGCCGCGCGCGACGATAATGAGATCGGGCCGCGGCAGCGGGCCTTTCTCCGGCAGCGCATTAAAGCCTTCGATGGCGGCGGCGACTTCCGCTGCGGACGATTCGCCCTGCACGCGCACCGGCCACACCAGCACGCGGCGCGGAAAGCGGTCGGCCAGGCGATGCAGAATATCGCGGATCACGGCGCCGGTGGGCGAGGTCACAACTCCGATCACTTCCGGGATGAACGGCAAGAGCTGCTTGCGCGCCTCGTCGAACAGGCCTTCAGCGGCGAGCTTCTTCTTGCGCTCCTCCAGCTGTTTCAGCAGCGCGCCGATGCCGGCCGGCTCCAGCGTGTCGATGACGATCTGGTATTTGGACGAGCCGGGATAGGTGGTGAGCTTGCCGGAAGCAATGACGTCGAGCCCCTCCTCCGGCTTGACCCGCATGCGGCCGTAGACGCCCTTCCAGATCACCGCTTCCAGCACGGCGCGCTCGTCCTTGAGGCGGAAATAGACGTGGCCCGAGGGCGAGGCGCCCTTGAAGCCGGACAACTCGCCGCGCACCCGCACATAGCCATAGGCGTCCTCGACCGTGCGCTTGAGCGCCGCGGACAGTTCGGAGACGGTCCATTCCACAACGTTATTCAGCGCAGACTCTGCCATCGGGCTCGAATCTCTTGCGGGGGTGAGATGCCATGCTACACCAAATGGCGACCGCACACTCAAGGCCGCCCGCACGCCCCATGAATATCCTCATCCTCGGTTCCGGCGGGCGCGAGCACGCACTGGCCTGGAAGATCGCCGCCAGCCCGCTTACGACCAAGCTCTACTGCGCGCCCGGCAACGCCGGCATCGCACAGGAGGCCGAATGCGTCGCGCTCGACATCAACGACCATGCGGCGGTCATCGCGTTCGCCAAGGACAACAAGATCGACCTAGTGGTGGTCGGTCCTGAGGCGCCGCTGTGCGCCGGCATCGTCGACGACCTGGAAGCCGCCGGCATCAAGGCGTTCGGCCCGACCAAATGGGCGGCACGGCTGGAAGGCTCCAAGGGCTTCACCAAGGACCTGTGCAAGGCCAACAACATCCCGACCGCGGCTTACGAACGCTTCAAACAAGCCGGCGCGGCAAAAGACTACGTGCGCAAAAAAGGCGCGCCGATCGTGGTCAAGGCGGACGGGCTCGCCGCCGGCAAGGGCGTCGTCGTCGCCGCGACAGTCAAGGAAGCTGAGGACGCCATCGACATGCTGTTCGGCGGCAGTCTGGGACAGCCGGCTTGGGAAATCGTGATCGAGGACTGTCTCATGGGCGAGGAAGCCTCGTTCTTCGCGCTGTGCGACGGCGAGACCGCCATTCCGCTCATCGCCGCGCAGGACCACAAGCGCGTCGGCGACGGCGATAAGGGGCCCAACACCGGCGGCATGGGCGCCTATTCGCCGGCGCCGGTCATGACGCCGGCAATGAACCAGCGCGTCATGGACGAGATCGTGCTGCCAACCGTGCGCGCGCTCAGAAAAGCGGGCGCGCCCTACAAGGGCGTGCTGTTCGCCGGTCTGATGATCACGGACACCGGCCCGCAGCTGATCGAATACAATGTTCGTTTCGGCGATCCGGAATGCCAAGTGCTGATGCTGCGGCTGATGTCGGACCTGGTGCCGGCATTAATCGCCGCGCGCGACGGGCAGTTGAAGAATTTCGATCTGCGCTGGTATCCGGACGCCGCGCTGACCGTGGTGATGGCGACCAAGGGCTATCCAGGTCAATTTGGAAAGGGCTCTCTGATCGAAGGGCTCGACCAGGCCGCACAAGTCGAGGGCGTGGAGATTTTCCATGCCGGCACCAAGGCGGACGGAAAAAATATCATCGCCACTGGCGGGCGCGTGCTCAACGTCAGTGCGCGCGGTAAAACCGTAGCGGAGGCGCAAGCCCGTGCCTATCAAGCGGTCGATCGCATCAAATGGCCGGAAGGCTTCTGCCGCCGCGACATCGGCTGGCGGGCGATCGCACGCGCGCAATAGACTTTGCCGATAATGTGAATGCCTTGGCAAAGTTGTGACGGGCGTGCGTCGAAGTTTTGTCTAAAACTTTATTGTCGCGAAAAAATTTGCGACGACCCGGGACCTTTTGCCGAGTTCGGCGTTGCCTGAGCTGGACGGGGCAATGTTCGCGAAACCAGGAGTTACCTCTGATGAAGAAACTCGCAATCATGTTGGCGCTGACGACGTTGGCGGCTTCACCGGCGCTCGCACAAAACACGACGAAACGAATGGCCGCCAACCATGCTTACCAGGCCAGCAACGCACAGATCCTGCCCGACGAAGCCTTGGCGGCTTATGCGTTCTATCCCAGCAACGACGTGGTCATCGAAAACGGCGAGATACTGGGTCGCGATCCCGATCCGAACGTCCGCCTTCAACTGCGGCGTGATTCCAATATCAAGAACAGCGCCGGCTCCGACTAACACGAGTCCGATCGACGTCGACTGCAAGGCCCGGCCCCACGCCGGGCCTTGCTCGTTCTCAGCGCCGTCGGCGATGACCGGATGCCCTGCGGCGCAAGGCGGCGCTAATACCGGCGGCAGGAGCGTGACGCCGAACACGCATGGCGAAAACGTGGCGCCGGCATAGCCGCAAGACGTCAAAGACACGCGACGACGACGCTTCTTTATTGAAACATTACTTGTAGTGCCGGCCAGCAGGCCCATGTTGCTGGGCAAGGGCGCACCACCGGAGACTCAACATGAAGAAGCTTCTGGCTGCCGTCGCTCTGGCAACGCTTTTGACTTCACCGGCCTTTGCCAAAACCCACTCTCAGCTTTTGTCCAGCGACAATTCGGGGCCATATGCGGCCGAGCCCGCCGGCTACGGGGACGATGGCGTTAACGGCGATACCATCGGCCGCGATCCTGATCTGAATATCCGCTTTCAGTTGATGCGCGATCCGCCGAAGAACATGCAATAGTGCCGCTAGCGGCCCAACACCGATGCAAAGCCCGGCCTCGCGCCGGGCTTTGTTTTTGCGCCCGGCGGTGACAGGGTTAGCGTCCGCCTGCCCCACCACGACGCAAGGCTGACCGAATGTCCGACCTCGCCGACCTCTACCCCGGCTTTGCCGAACGCCGGATCGACACCTCCGCCGGCGAGATTTTCGCGCGCACCGGCGGCAATGGGCCGCCGCTGGTGCTGCTGCACGGCTACACGCAGACGCACGTGATGTGGCACCGCGTGGCGCCGGCGCTGGCTGAACACTTTTCGCTGGTGATCCCGGATCTGCCCGGCTACGGCTGGTCGGCGACACCCGCTGCCGACGCCGCGCATGCGCCCTATGACAAGCGCTCCATGGCCAAGGCCATGGTCGAGACCATGGCGGCATGCGGGGTCAAGCGCTTTCGTCTCGCCGGACACGACCGCGGCGGCCGCGTCGCCTACCGGCTGGCGCTTGATCATGCCGGACAGGTCGAGCGGCTGGCCACCCTCGACATCGTGCCGACCTACGACATGTGGCAGGGCATGGACCGCAACATGGCCATGAAAGTCTGGCACTGGCCGTTCCTGGCGCAGCCGGAGCCGCTACCGGAAATGCTGATCGCGAAAGCGCCGGTCGAATATCTCGAATGGAAAATGGCGAGCTGGACCAAGGCGAAGAACCTATCGGCCTTCGATCCGCGCGCGCTCGACCATTACCGCGCGGCGTTCTCCGATCCGCGCCGCATCCATGCCCATTGCGAGGACTACCGCGCCGGACAGGCCGCCGACTTCGCCAATGACGAGGCCGACCGCAAGGCAGGCAAGACGATTCAGTGTCCGATGCTGGCGCTATGGGGCTCGGCCGGCATTCCCAATGAAACCGGCGGCCCGCTCGAGATCTGGCGGCAATGGGCGCCGCAGGCGGCCGGACAACCGATTGACTCCGGCCACTTCCTCACCGAGGAAAACCCCGGCGCCACGGCGCAGGCGCTGATCGATTTTTTCAAGTGACGGCAGGAGAATTGCGATGCATCCCGTGCTGCGGCTTTATGAGGACGTGCTGTCGACTCTCGAAACCGTCGAATTCCGGCTGCCGCCCCTGCCGCGCTTTATTTTCGTCGTGCACGGCGGCGCCAGCATCGGCGGCAAGGCGCTGAAGGCGGGCGAGGCCTGGCAAGGCGGGGCCGAGACAGTCGTGCGGCCGGGGCCCGAGGGCGTCACCTGCTGGCGCTGGGAGCTTTCGCATGGCGACGCCGGCTCAACGGTCGCTGCCGCGCCCGGCATGAGGACGCTCGAGAAGCTGACCGCGTACCTCGAGACCATGCCGAAAGGCGAGCTTTTGATGCGCGGCGACAGCGTGGCCTTTCCGCCCGGCGGCTGCGCCTACACGCATGTGCACCAGGGACCGGGCATCCGCTGCATGATCGAGGGTGGCTTGCGCATCGATACACACCACCGCTCGACCAGCTATGGGCCGGGCGGCGCCTGGTACGAGACCGGCCCGGACCCGGTGTTCGCGCAGGCCGCCGACGACAAGCCGAGCCGCTTTATTCGCGTCCTGATCCTGCCGCGCGCGTTGCTCGGCAAAAGCTCGATCAGCTATGTGAACGAAGAGGACACGGCCAAGCCGAAATCGCAAACTTACAAGATCTATGCCGATGCGCCGATCGAATTCGAGAGCAAGAAGTGATGCCGCAACATTCTTCACGTCATTCCGGGACGGCGTGCAACGCCGGGGCCCGGAATCCACAATCACAGACCGGGGTTATGAATTCCGGGTTCGCTCGCTACGCTCGCGCCCCGGAATGACAACAACTAATGCCATGACCAGCATCGACCGCCAGCAAGCTTTCACAGGCACCAAGGAGGCGGCGCCCGCGCTGCGGCTCGATGCCGCGCGGCTGGAGAAGTATCTTGCGGCGCAGCTTGCAGGCTTCGCCGGCCCGCTCACGGTCAAGCAATTCAAAGGCGGGCAATCGAACCCGACTTATCATTTGCAGACGCCGGGGCGGGCTTACGTGCTGCGCCGCAAGCCGCCCGGCAAGCTGCTGCCGTCGGCGCACGCGGTCGACCGCGAATACCGCGTGATCTGCGCCCTGCACGCGCAGGGTTTTCCGGTGGCGCAGCCGCTGCTTTACTGCGACGACGACAGCGTCGCCGGCACGGCATTCTACCTGATGAGTTTCGTGGACGGCCGCGTGTTCTGGGAGCCGCAGATGACGGACTCGAACCCTGCCGAACGCGCCGCCATTTACGACGCCATGAGCGAAACCATCGCGCGCCTGCACAGCTTCGAGCCGGAAAAAATCGGCTTGGCCGATTTTGGCCGCGGCGAAAACTATGTGGCGCGCCAAGTCGAGCGCTGGTCGAAGCAGTACCGCGCCTCCGAAACCGAAAAGATCGACGAAATGGAGCGGCTGATCGCATGGCTGCCATCGCACATCCCGCCCGCTGGACCGGCGCGGCTGGTGCACGGCGACTACCGGCTCGACAATCTGATTGTCGCGCGCGAGACACCGAGAATCCTCGCCGTGCTCGACTGGGAACTGTCCACGCTCGGCGATCCGCTCGCCGATTTTTCCTACCACCTGATGGCGTGGCACATGCCGCATTCGGAGAGCGCGGCCGGCACCGCCTCGCTGGTCGGGCACGATCTCGGCGGCTTAGGCATTCCGTCGATGGCGGATTACGTCGATGCCTACGTCAAGCGCACCGGGCTCGATCCGCGCCCGTATTTGCCCGCCTATCTCGCCTATAACTTCTTCCGCATCGCCGCTATCCTGCAAGGCATCATCGGACGCGTGCGCGACGGCACCGCCACGTCCGAATTCGCGCCGGCCAAGGCCGAGATGATCCGCCCGCTGGCCGAGCAGGCCTGGGCGTTCGCGCATGAGGCCGGCGCATGACAAAAAGCGTGGCGCTGACACTGGGCGGTGGCGGGGCGCGCGGCCTCGCCCATATCGCGGCGCTGGAAGCCTTCGACGAGATGGGCGTGAAGCCTACGGCGCTCTCCGGCACCTCGATCGGCGCTATATTCGCCGCCGCCTACGCCGCCGGCATGAGCGGCAAGGCCATCCACCAATACGTCGTCGCGATGGCGAAGAACCGGACCCGGATCGTGCGGCGGCTGATCGGCGCGCGTGCGCGGATGCTGCCCGGCCTGCTCGCCGGCTTCCGCGCGGCTACGCTGTTGGACGCGGAAAAGGTCTGTGGCAAATTTCTCCCCGACGGCATGCCGCAGACCTTCGAGGAGCTGAGCATTCCGCTGATCGTCGTCGCGTCCGATCTCTACGGCCGCAACGAAGCGGCGTTTTCATCGGGTCCGCTGGTTCCGGCGCTTGCCGCGTCCATTGCCATCCCGGGCTTGATGCGGCCGGTACGGGTGAACGGCCGCATCCTCGTCGACGGCGGCGCTACCAACCCGCTGCCATTCGAACATCTGCGCGGCCGCGCCGATATCGTTGCGGCGGTTGACATTTCCGGTGCGCCGCTGGCGGGGCGTACCGAATTGCCGAACCCCTGGGAATGTATCTATGCCAGCGTGCTGGTCATGAGCCACGCGATCACCGCGGAGAAGCTCAAGCGGACGCGGCCCGACCTGTTGATCCAGCCCGGCGTCGGTGCCTTCCGCGTCCTCGATTTCCACCGCGCAAACGCGATCCTGCGCGCCGCCGAGCTGACAAAGACTGAGATCAAACAACGGCTTGGCGCGCTGCTCGAGCGTTGAACGTGGCCCTTTGGCCGAACCATTACGGTCAACAAATCCTTTCACGCGGCCCTCGTTTTTGGCGCCATCGCGTTGCGCAAAATTGACGGCCGCCCGCTAGCGTCCGGGCGCAATGCATCGTGAAAAAAAATGAGCGCCAGCAGCATAGGCATCCAGGTCATCATGCCGAAGACCGGAACATCGCCGAAAGTGACGCCGCCACCGCCGGCAAACGACCGCAATCGCGAAACTGACGCGGCCGCGGCCGAAGTTGCCGCCAAGCGGGCGCCGCCGCCGCCCGGCATGGGTAAGCTGGTGGACAAGACGGTTTAGCACCTGCCTGTCTTGCCCCGCGGAAGCGGGGCATCCAGTATCCAATAGCATCGCCGGTGATTACTGGATCGTCCGCTTGCGCGGACGATGACGGCCGAGGCAATTACAAGCGCCGTGCCTGGAAAAAATCCTTCAGCAACACCGCGCATTCGCTCTCGTTGATGCCGCCATAGACCTCCGGCCGGTGGTGGCAGGTGGGCGAGGCGAAGAACCGCACGCCGTGCTCGACCGCGCCGCCTTTTTCGTCGGCGGCGCCGAAATAAAGCCGGCGGATACGCGCAAACGACATCGCCGCTGCGCACATGGCGCAGGGTTCCAGCGTCACATAGAGATCGCAATCGGTGAGCCGCTCGGAGCCGAGCGCGGCCGCGGCCGCACGGATCGCCAGCAATTCGGCGTGCGCGGTCGGGTCCTTGTCGGAAATGGTGCGGTTGCCGGCGCGCGCGATCACCGCGCCTTTGCGCACGAGCACACAGCCGACCGGCACCTCGCCACGCGCGCCCGCCGCGCGGGCTTCTTCCAGGGCGATGGACATGAAAGACGCCATACTCGTCTCGCTGCGCGAACTCTGCTATCAGGCCGCAACCTTATTGCGGCTTCCGGCATGGCGAGCAAGAGCACAGACGAAAAGAGCGGCGCGCGCATCGCCAAGGTGATCGCCCGCGCGGGCCTTGCCTCGCGGCGGGCGGCGGAAGCCTGGATCGCCGCGGGGCGCGTGGCGGTCAATGGCGCGGTGATCGCTTCGCCCGCGCTCAACGTCACGGCACGCGACAAGATCACCGTCGACGGGCAGCCCCTGCCCGGCCGCGCGCGCACGCGGCTGTTCCGCTATCACAAGCCGCGCGGGCTGGTGACGACGCACGCCGACCCGCAGGGGCGGCCGACCCTATTCGCCAAGCTGCCCAAGCGCCTGCCGCGGCTGATCAGCGTCGGCCGGCTCGACCTCAACAGCGAGGGGCTGCTGCTGCTCACCAATGACGGCGGGCTGGCGCGCGCGCTGGAATTGCCGGCGACCGGCTGGCTGCGCCGCTACCGCGTGCGCGCGCTCGGGCGCGTCAGCCAGGAGGCGCTCGACCGCTTGCGCAGCGGCATCACCGTCGCCGGCGTGCGCTATGGACCGATCGAGGCGACGCTCGACCGCGAGCAAGGCGCCAATGTCTGGCTCACCATGGGATTGCGCGAGGGCAAAAACCGCGAGGTGCGCAAGGTTCTCGAGCAGCTTGGCCTGACGGTGAACCGGCTGATCCG
This sequence comes from uncultured Alphaproteobacteria bacterium, assembly GCA_963773115.1. Taxonomy (GTDB): domain Bacteria; phylum Pseudomonadota; class Alphaproteobacteria; order Rhizobiales; family Xanthobacteraceae; genus Pseudolabrys. The sequence goes on from CAVYZZ010000004.1 coordinate 740,179, forward strand.
CGTCGCGTACGGGCCGTTCGAACTGGGCGAGCTCGACGACGGCACGGTGGAGGAAGTGGAGACGGCAGAGCTGCGCGCGGCGCTGGGGCCGGAGATTGCCGAACAGGCCAATGCGGATTTCGACTCACCGCTGGAGGATGAGACGGCGCGCCGCCCTGAGACGCGCGCGAAGCGCGAGCCGGGCCGCGGCGACAAGCGGCGCGACGACAAGCACTCCACCCGGCCGCAACGCGGCCACCCTCCCCTAAAGCGGCAGGATAAAAAGCACCGCCGCGACCGCAGCGGCGGGCCGCGGCCATCGAGGCCGCGCGCATGATCCCGCAAAGCATGTCCTCGACCCCGATCGGGGATGGGAACCGGTTTTCGGATCAGATCAAGCGCAAAAGGAGAATGTGATGCGCGTGGTCGGCGGCAGACTGCGCTCGCGCCCGCTGGCCGGGCCGAAGTCGGACGCGGTGCGCCCGACCAGCGACCGCTTGCGCGAGGCGCTGTTCAATATCCTGATGCACGCTTATGGCGACCCGGTCACGGGCGCGCGGGTGCTCGACCTGTTCGCCGGCACCGGCGCGCTCGGCATCGAGGCCATATCGCGCGGCGCGGCCCATGCGCTGTTCGTCGACGAGGGCGTGGAGGCGCGCGCGCTGTTGCGTGACAATGTCGAGTCGCTCGGCCTCGGCGGCGTCACCCGCATCTTCCGGCGCGACGCGACGAAACTGGGGCCGGCACATCCAGTAGAGCCGTTCGATCTGGTCATGCTCGACCCACCCTACGGCCAGGGGCTGGCGGAGAAAGCGCTCGCAAGCGCGCGTGACGGAGGATGGCTGAAGCCGCAGTCGTTGATCGTGGTGGAAGAAGCGGCGGACGCGGGCTTCGTGGCGCCGGAAGGATTCACGGAATTGGAGCGGCGGAAGTACGACGATACGGAGTTTGTGTTTCTCCGTTACCACTAACTGTCATCACCCGCGAAAGCGGGTGATCCAGTGAACACAGACCGCGCATGGATCGAAAGACCGGGAGTACTGGGTCCCCGCTTGCGCGGGGACGACAGCGGAGGGATCAGCGCCGCCCGAACAGCCGCTCGATATCCGTAAGCTTCAGTTCCACATAAGTCGGCCTTCCGTGGTTGCACTGGCCGGAATTGGGCACCGCTTCCATCTCGCGCAGCAGCGCGTTCATCTCGTCCGGCTTGAGCCTGCGGCCCGCGCGCACCGAGCCGTGGCAGGCCATGGTGGCGGAGACGTGCAGCAGGCGCCGTTCCAGCGGCAAGGAATCGTCCCATTCCGCCATGTGCTCCGCGAGATCACAAACGAGCCCCCGTACATTGATCTCGCCAAGCAAAGACGGCGTTTCGCGCACGGCCACCGCGCCCGGACCGAACGGCTCGATGGTGAGCCCGAAACGCGCAAGCTCCTCGGCGCGTTGGACCAGCCGCGCGGCGTCGACCTCGTCGAGCTCGACGATCTCGGGGATCAGCAGGATCTGGCGCGCGATGCCGGACTTCTCCAGCGCCGCCTTCATGCGCTCATAGACGATGCGCTCATGCGCCGCGTGCTGGTCGACGATGACCAGGCCGTCCTGCGTCTGCGAAACTATATAGGTCTCGTGGATTTGCGCGCGCGCCGCGCCGAGCGGGCGTTCGATCTGGTCCGCCGCCGGCTCGAAGCTGGCAATAGCCGCGTCGGCGGCAGGTTCCCCCACGTCGAAGGCCACTTGTGCGGGCTCGGCAAAGCCGAGTGCGGCGGCGCCACGGGACGGCATGAAACCGGTCGGCCGCGCCGGCGATCGCCGCCAGTCGTAGGTGCCGCGCCGCGGCGTTGCGGCCGGGCGGAAGGCGGCAATGGTGGCGCCGCCGCCGGTGGAGGCGGCGCGGCCGCCCTCGCGCGCCAGCGCTTCCTTCAGCGCGCGCACGATCAGCCCGCGCACCAGCGCGCCGTCGCGAAAGCGCACTTCGGTCTTGGCGGGGTGCACATTGACGTCGACCTCGCGCGCGGGAAGCGTCACGAACAAGGCCAGCAATGGATGCCGGTCGCGCGGCAGGTAGTCGGCGTAAGCCGCGCGTACCGCGCCGAACAAGAGCTTGTCGCGCACCGGGCGGCCGTTGACGAACAGATATTGCCCGAGCGAGTTGGCGCGCGACAGCGTCGGCAAGCCGGCGAAGCCTTGCAGGCGCACGCCCTCGCGCTCGGCTTTCACGGCAAAGGCATTGGCGCGGAAGTCCTGACCCAAGACATCACCCAGCCGCGCCAGTTCGTCGGCCGCCGGACCCCAGGTGACAGGCGCGCGTTCTTCGCCCGCAAGCGTGAAGCCGACGTCGGGCCGGCTCATGGCCAGGCGGCGCACGATTTCCCTGACGGCATCTGCCTCGCTGCGGTCGGTCTTGAGAAATTTCAGCCGCGCCGGCGTCGCGTAAAACAGATCGCGCACCTCGACCGAGGTGCCGGCGGTGAGCGCCGCCGGCTTGACGGCGGACTTGGCGCCGGCATCGATGCCAAGCATCCAGGCGTGCGGCTCGGAGGCGTGCCGCGTGGTGATGACGAGCCGCGCCACCGCGCCGATCGAGGGCAAGGCTTCGCCGCGAAAGCCGAGCGTGGCGATCGAGAGCAGGTCATCGCCGGCGAGCTTGGAGGTGGCGTGGCGATCGACGCTGAGCGCGAGATCGGCGCGGGTCATGCCCTCGCCGTCGTCGGTGACGCGGATCAGACGGCGGCCGCCGCCGTCGGTGAGCACGTCGATGCGGGTCGCACCGGCGTCGAGCGCGTTCTCGATCAGCTCCTTGACGACGCTCGCCGGGCGCTCGACCACCTCGCCGGCGGCGATGCGGTTGACGATCGATTCGGGCAGTTGGCGGACGGGCATGATTTTTTACGTGGCCGAAGTCGGAAACATCCGACTTCAGTGGCGCGCCTGATTCGGATTCGGCCTGACTCTAATAGCGCAACGGGGCGACCGCGAGGCAGGCCGCCCGGCTTTGCCCGCTATCCTCGGCTGTCGTCCCGGCCAAGCGAGCACTCGGATCGGCGCTTCGCGCCGTCCGAGCACAGGCTCCGCGAGCGCGGGCCGGGACCCAGTAACCCCTGTGGTCGCGAGATAGAAATACCGGGCTCCTGGGTCCCCGCCTTCGCGGGGACGACAGCGGAAAGGCTCAGTCAAAACTCGGCCGCCCGCTGCGGTGGCGCTTAATGTCGGAACGGTGCCTTTTCCCCTCCAGGCGCTGGCGCTTTTGCGCCTTCGGCACCTTGGTGGCGCGGCGCGGCTTGGGGCGCACCGCCGCCTGGCGGATCAGGTCGAACAGGCGCTCGCGCGCGTCGGCGCGGTTGCGCGCCTGGTCCCGGTGGGCCTGCGCCACGATGACGATGACGCCCTCCTTGGTCAGGCGGCTGCCCGCCAGCCGCATCAGTCGCAGCGCCACGTCGTTCGGCAATGAGGGGGAATGGCGCGCGTCGAAGCGCAACTGCACCGCACTTGACACTTTGTTGACGTTCTGCCCGCCCGGCCCGGAGGCGCGCACGAAGCTCTCCGTCAATTCGGATTCGTCGATCGAGATGGCGTCGGTGATGCGGATCATTTCAAGCCCGTCATGCTCCGCGAAGGCGGAGCATCCAGTATACACAAACGCTGCTCGGTGATTACTGGATCGCCCGCTTTCGCGGGCGATGACACTCACTGGGTGAGATACTTCTTCGCCAGCACCTTGCCCTCTTCCACCGCCGGCTGGTCGAAGGCGTCGATGCCGAACAGATGTGCGGCGATGATAGTCTCCAGCATGAAATGCATCAGCAATTCGCCGAGCGCGGCTTCGTCGAGCTTGTCGATGTGGAAAGTACGCACCGGGCAGCCATTCTTCGCCAGTGTCTCGGCGGTGGCGCGGCCTTCCGCCGCCACCAGGTCGCCGATGGTCTTGCCCGTAAAGCCGGGCTCGCCGGCAAGCCGGGCGAGCTCGCCGCCCATGCGCGGCCCCAAGCCCGCGGCATCGACGGTGACGACGGTGAACAGCTTGTCGCGCGGGCCGGCGATGAAGAGCTGCACCTGGCTGTGCTGATCGACGGGGCCGAGCGCGGCAACCGGCGTGGTGCCCTTGCCGTCCTTGCCGAGGCTTTCGGCCCAGAGCTGCACGTACCAGTGCATGAAGCGCTCGAGCCGGTCGCAATAGGCCATCAGCACGCTGATCGATTTGCCCTTGCTCTCGGCGAGCGAAATGGCGAGCGCGGCGCCGAGCGCGGCCGGCACCTGCGCCGGTGGCTTCTTGGCGAGGACCGGCGCCAGGGCGGCGGCGGCGCCCTTGCGGATGGCCGCGATGTCGAGACCGAGCACCGCCGCCGGCAGCAACCCGACATTGGTGAGCGCCGAATAGCGCCCGCCCACGCCGGTGTCGTGATCCAGCATCGGGACCTGATGCTTGCCGAGCAGATCGCGCAAGCCGTTGCACTTTCCCGGCACGGCCGGCTCGCTGATGCCGAACACGGCGTTGCGGGCGTCGATCCCGGCCTGCTTCAGCGCCGACAGCGCGGCGATAGTCTGCATCAGCGTCTCGGCCGTGCCGCCGGACTTCGAGATCGCGACGAAGCGCGTGGTGGCCAGCGGCAGCATCGCGAGCATCGCCTCGAACGAAAGCGGATCGAGATTGTCGATGAAGTGCACGCGCGGGGCAGCGCGCAAGGCGCCCACGCCGGGGACGTTGTAGAAGGCAAGCTGCGCCAGCGTCTGCCCGCCCAGCGACGAACCGCCGGTGCCGAGCACGACGATATCTGTCGCGCCCTGCGTCAACGTGCGGGCGGCGTCGCGGATTTCCGTAAGATCGTCCTGCTTTTCCGGCAGCCGCAACAGCGGCAGCGAGCCGTCGGCGTGGCGCTTGCGCAATTCGTCGAGCCCGCCCTGCGCGCGTTTCAGCATCGCCTCCAAGGCACCGGCGGAAACGCCGTGCTCTCCGACGCTTTTCTCAAGCGCGCTATCTATGGATTGAATCACCGGCATCGCGGAACCTTACCGGCTGTCATCGTCCGCGCAAGCGGACGATCTCACTCGTGCACGGTACCCGAGGTCAGGCCCTTGGGCCGCCCGGCGACCGTCACCAGCAGCCCGCCGCTGTAGAGGCGTTTGGCCACGCGCTTGGCGTCGGCGATGGTGACGCCATCGATTATGGCGCTGCGGCGCTGGATATAGTCGATGCCGAGATTGTCGATCTGGATCTGCGTGAGCTGCGCCGCGATCTTGCTCGAGGTGTCGAGCGAAAGCGCGTAGGAGCCCTTGATATAGTCCTTGGCCGCGCCGAGCTCGTCGGCGGTCGGACCGCTCTCGGCCATGCGCTTGATCTCGCCCTCGATCACCTTGAGCGCGTCGGCGGTGCGGTCGCCGCGGGTGGCGGTGCCGCCGATCAGAACGGCGGCGCGCCGGAACCAGACCAGGCTGTCGGAGACGCCGTAGGCGAGCCCGCGCTTCTCGCGCACTTCCCTGTAGAGGCGCGAGGAGAAGCTGCCGCCGCCCAGGATGTGATTGACGATGTAGGCGGCCATGAAATCCGGATCGTGCCGGGCGATGCCCTGGCCGCCGAAATGGACCACCGCCTGCGGCACGTTGACGTCGATGACAATACGGCGGCCGAGATTGCGCGGGCTGGCGGCGGGCACCGGACTGAGGTCGTTCGTCTTCGGTAGGCCGGCGAAGGCACGGTCGATCAGCTTGCCGGCAGTCGCCGCGTCGATGTCGCCGACAATCGAAATGGTAAACTCATTGCGCGCGAATACCCGGCGCACATAGTCGCGCAGATCAGCGGCGGTGATGCGCGGCACCGATTCCAGCGTGCCTTTGCTTTGGCGGCCATAGGGGTGGCCGGGAAAGGCGGTGCTCCACCAGCTGTGGCTAGCGAGACGATTCGGATTGGTGGTGTCGCGCCGCAAGCCAGCCAGCTCCTGCCCGCGCACGCGTTCAACCGCGTCGGCGTCGAAGCGCGGCGCCGTCAGCGCCAGCCGCAGAAGATCGAAGGCCTCATCGCGGTGCTCATTGAGGGTGCGCAGCGAGCCGCGGAAATAGTCGCGGCCGACTTGGAAGCGGAGGTCGATAGCGTGGTTTTCCAGCCGCTCGTGATAGGTCTTGCTGTCGAGATCGCCGGCGCCCTCGTCGAGCATGTCGGCGGTGAGATTGGCGGTGCCGGTCTTGGCCGTGTCGTCCTGGCTGGAACCGCCGTGGAAGGCGTAACTGAGCGCCACCAGCGGCACCGCGCGCTCGCGCACCAGCCAGGCCGTGATGCCGGACGGGCTGACGATCTTCTCGATCGACATCGCCGAGGCCGCGGGCGCGACGGCAAAAAGCGCCAGCAGGGCGAGCGCGATCGAACCAAAAAGACGCGTCATGACCGTTTCTCCACCTGCGGACGGGTGTCTTTGATCAGGTAGCCGGTGACCGATCGCTGCATGTCGAGCCATTGGCGGGCGGCGTCTTGAACCTGTTGGGCGGTGACGGCGCGGATGCGCTCCGGCCAGTGCTCAACGTCGCTGACGGTCGAGCCGGTGGCGAGCGCCTCGCCGTACCAGCGCGCCATACTGGCCTGGCTGTCGTGGGCATAGACCGCGTCGGCGATCAACCGGGTCTTGCTGCGCGCCAGTTCCTCGGGCGTGACGCCCTTGCTGATGACTTCCGCGATCACCGCGTCGATGGCGGCTTCGATTTGCGGCAGCGTGACGCCGAGGCGCGGCGCGCCGTAGACGCTGAACTTCGACATGTCGATGGCCGAACTGTTGTACGAGGCGCCGGCGCCGACCGCGACGTGCTTGTCGACCACTAAAGTACGATAGAGCCGGCTGTTGTTGCCGGAACCTAGAATATGCGCGAGCACTTCAAGCGCTTCCGATTGACCGGGCTTGGCGGTGGCGAACGAGGGCACAAGATAGGCGCGCTGTATCATGGGCTGTTCGACGCGCGGATCGGCGAGCGTGAGCGTGCGCGCCGCCACCGGCGGCGGTTCCTGCGGCCGATGACGCGGCAGAATGGTGCTGCGGCGCTTGACCTTACCGTAGGTTTCCTGCGCGAGCTTGAGCGCCTGTTGCGGCTCGACGTCGCCGGCGATCACCACCACCGCGTCGTTGGGACCGTAGAATCGCCGATAGAAGCCGATGGCGTCGTCGCGGGAAAGCTGCTCCATCTCGTGGCGCCAGCCGATCACCGGCTTGCCGTAGGGGCTGTTGAGGTAAAGCGCGGCGCCGATCTGCTGGGAAAGCCGCGCGTGCGGATTGTTGCGGACGCGCTGGTTCTGCTCCTCAAGGATGACGTCGCGTTCGGGCAGCACGACCGCGTCGGTCAACTGCAAGCCGGTCATGCGGTCGGCTTCGAATTCCATCACGGTCTTGAGCTTCTCGCTCGGCACGCGCTGGAAATAGCCGGTGTAGTCGTCGGTGGTGAACGCGTTCTCCCGACCGCCGAGGCGGGAGACCACCTTCGAGAACTCGCCGGCCGGATGCTTGGCGGTGCCCTTGAACATCAAGTGCTCAAGGAAATGCGCCAGGCCCGACTTGCCTGGCGTTTCGTCGGCGGCGCCGACTTTGTACCAGATCATGTGGGTGACGACCGGCGCGCGGTGATCAGGGATGACGACCAGCTCGAGACCATTGGGAAGCGTGAAGTCGGCGACCTTGCCGGCATTCTCGCCGGCGGCAAACGCAGGCGCGGCTAGCGCCGCCGTGAGCATCGCCGCGGCGGTGAGGAGAACGTTCTGTCTGAAAGTCACGTTTGGACCCTTATAGGCCTGATTGGTGCGCCCCACGCGCGGTTACGCCGCCAGCACAAATGCCTTGAATCGATTCGACGCCAACGAATGCGCGGTCACTTTGCCTCGCCGCGCGTGAGGTAGTCGTTGGACCCCTTTGGAGGGCCGCCTTTGCCGTTGCCGTAGGGTTGGTCCGGCGACGGCGTCTGATAACCGGGCGGCGGCTGGGTCAGCGAGGCACGCGGCGGCTCGCCGGTGAACCTGGCGTCCTCCTTGTCGTCCTTGCTGAACATTTTTTTGAACAGACCGCCGCTGTAGCCGAGCTGAGACGGCGTCATCTTTGAGCCGTCCGATCCGGCCGCATCGGGCAGTGACGGATTGCGCGTGCGCGGCGCATATTTGGCGCCAGGGACGAGTTCGTCCGGCCGCAGCGGTCTGGATTGGTGCTCAACCTCCTCGCTGCTGGCACTGTTGCGCTCAAGCTTTTTTATCAGCTTGGCGCGGCCAACGTCCGGGTCATTCGGCCACGCCGGATTGTTGGCCACCGCATCGCCTTTTGCCGGCGGCGGCAAACTGTCATTGGACGGGAGGACCAGCGGCGGACGCTCCTGGTAGTCGATCGTCGCTTCGTCGGCGCTTTTCAGGCCGAGACTTTCCATAATGCTGCGGAAGATTTTGGTATCGAGCGGAACGTCGTCGTCAGCGGCGCGCGCCGGCGATGAAATTGCCAGTAGGCTTACGCCGAGGGCGAAGCCAATGGCGGCGCTCGCGCATGATTTCGTCGTCAGGTGTATCGGACGCATGGCCTTCATCCGGTCGTGGCCTCTTGCCCTCAAATTCCCATGGAATTTCCCCATGGAATTCGACGTCGCAAGCCCTGAAATATCGGTGGATCAGGGCGCTTTTGCGGCGCTTTCCCCTACCGAAGAGTCATACAGCAGGCCGATGACCCCGGCAACGATGGCCACATCCGCGAGGTTAAAAACGTACCATTCGAACCGCCAAGTTGCGGTGGAAACGTGAAAAAACACGAAATCGGCGACCCAGCCATAGGCCAGCCGGTCGATGGCGTTGCCGACCGCGCCGCCGATAATGAGGCCAAGGGACAAAGCCACGAGGCGGCCGCGCGCGTGCGAAAGCCATATCCACAGCAGCACCACCGCGAGCAGCTTGACTGCCAGCAGCGCCCCCTGGCCGAGCGCGCCTTGCGTCTGGAACAGGCCGTAGCTGATGCCGGTGTTGCGGGTGAGAACGAAATCGAAAAATGGGCCGAGGCGTACCGGGCCGTTGGCGGCGAGGTTGAACACGAACAGCAGATAGAGCTTGCTGGCCTGGTCGATCACGCTGACGACCAGCGCAACGGCAACACCGAAGCGGGTAAACGGGCCGTAAAGCGGGTTGGCGCGCATTCACTCCGCCGCCGTGCGCATGGCTTCCCATTCGCGCAGCGCCTTGGCGTCGCGCGGCGAGACATTGGGGAATTCAGGATCGGCGCCGATAGTGTTGAGGATTTTCCACGAGCGCGCGCATTTGGTGCCCTCGGCGAGATTGGGCAGCACCGCAACGCCGGCCACGTCCGGCAGGCGGAAGGCGTCGCCGGGCCCCTCGTCTTCCACCAGCGTCGCCGCGGAGGTGATGCAGATCTCGGCGAGATCGACGTCGAGCACGGCTTCGCACAATTCCGCATTGGACACGTGCACGATCGGATGCGCCTCCAGCGAAGAGCCGATGCGTTTCTGGGCGCGCTCGATCTCCAATGCGCCGGTGATGACCCGGCGTACCGTGCGAATTTTACGCCACTTCTCGGCCAGTCTGTTGTCGCGCCAGGCGGCCGGCACCTCGGGAAACAATTCCAGATGCACGGACTTTGCGTCGGCGCCGAAGCGCGACAGCCAAGCCTCCTCGGCGGTGAAGCACAGCATGGGCGCCAGCCACACCACCGTGCAGCGGAACAGATGATCGAGCACGGTGAGGCAGGCTTTGCGCTTGAGCGATGAGATCGGATCGCAATAAAGCGCGTCCTTGCGGATGTCGAAATAGAACGCCGACAGATCCGAGGTCATGAACGCGCTCAGCGCAGCGAAGATGCGCTTGTAGTCGAAATCGGCGTAGGCCTTGCGCACGAGGACGTCGAGCTCGGCCAGCCGGTGCAGCATCAGCCGCTCAAGCTCCGGCATCTTGTCCGGCTTGACGCGCTCGTCCTCGTGGAAATGCGCAAGCGATCCGAGCATCCAGCGCACGGTGTTGCGCAGCTTGCGGTAGGTGTCGGTGGTGGTCTTGAGGATCTCGGGGCCGATACGCTGGTCGTCCCAATAGTCGGCCGAGGCCACCCACATGCGCAGGATATCGGCGCCGGATTGCTTGATCACATCCTGCGGCGCAATGGTGTTGCGGAGCGACTTCGACATCTTGCGGCCGTCCTCGGCGAGCGTGAAGCCGTGTGTGACGACAATGTCGAAGGGCGCGCGGCCGCGCGTGCCGCAAGAACTCCAGCAGCGAGGACTGGAACCAGCCGCGGTGCTGGTCGGAGCCTTCCAGATACATCACCGTATCTTTGCCGCCGTCCGCCTTGCGCTTGATGCCGGCGAGCTGCGGAAAATGCGCGGGGTCTTCCAGCACGAAGGCGTGGGTGGAGCCGGAGTCGAACCAGACATCGAGAATGTCGTCGACCTTCTGCCAGCCTTCGGCGGCGCGCTTTGGCCCAAGAAAGCGTTCGCGCGCGCCGGCCGCGTACCAGGCGTCGGCGCCCTCATTCTCGAAGGCTTCGACGATGCGCACTTCCACTTCGGGGTCCTGCATGATTTCGACCGAGCCGTCCGGCTTTTCCTTGACGAAAACCGCGATCGGCACGCCCCAGGCGCGCTGGCGCGAGATCACCCAGTCGGGCTTGCTGTTGATCATGCCGTTGATGCGGTTTTCGCCCTGCGGCGGCACCCAGCGGGTGACGGAGATGGCGTGCAAGGCGCACGCGCGCAGGGTGTCGCCACGTTTGTCGATATCCTGGTCCATGGCGATGAACCACTGCGGCGTGTTGCGGAAGATGACCGGCTTCTTCGAGCGCCAGGAGTGCGGATACTGGTGCTTGAGGCGGCCGCGCGCGATCAGCATGTGGGCTTCGATCAGCGCCTTGATGACGGCCTCGTTGGCGTCGCCCTTCTCGCCCTTGTCGTTGATGACGCGTTTGCCGGTGAAGCCGGGCGCGGCCTCGGTGAAGGCGCCGTTTTCGTCGACGGTGTAGGGGATGGCGGTGTTGATGCCACGCGCTTCCAGCGCCGCCTTGTTGGCGGTCCAAACGTCGAAGTCTTCGCGCCCGTGACCAGGCGCGGTGTGCACGAAGCCGGTGCCGGTGTCCTCTGTAACGTGATCTCCTTCGAGCAGCGGCACGTCGAAATCATAGCCCTTGCTGCGCAGCGGATGCGCACAGACAATGCCTTTAATATCTCGAGTTTCAACAGGTCTGACTTTCTCAAACGCAGTCACGCGCGCCTGTTTAAAGACCTCGCGCGCCAGATTGTCGGCGAGGATGAATGTATCTCCCAACTTCGCCCAATTGTCCGATGGTGCGTCCGTAACTTTATAAACTCCGTAGTCAATCTTGGGAGAGAAACTGATCGCGCGGTTGCCTGGCAACGTCCATGGCGTCGTTGTCCATATGACTACTGAAGCACGCCGATAGTCGGCCCATCGATCATTCCAACTATCGTCGTTAAGTACATCTAGGATAGAACGCGATACCGGAAACTTCACCCACACCGTATCGCTGGTGTAGTCCTCGTACTCGACCTCGGCCTCCGCCAGCGCCGTCTTCTCCACCACGCTCCACATCACCGGCTTGGAGCCGCGATACAAAAGACCGTTGGCGGCGAACTTCATCAGCTCGCGCGCGATCTGCGCCTCGGCGAAAAATTCCATCGTGGTGTAAGGGTGCACCCAGTCGCCGGTGACGCCGAGGCGCTTGAACTCCTCGCGCTGCACGTCGAGCCAATGCTGCGCGTAGGCGCGGCATTCCTGGCGGAAGGCGATCATCGCCGCCGGATCGGAGAGGTCCGGCTTCTTCTTGTTCTTGGCGCGGTAGTTCTCCTCCTCGATCTTCCATTCGATCGGCAGCCCGTGACAGTCCCATCCCGGCACGTAATTGCTGTCGTAGCCGAACATCTGCTGGCTGCGCGTCACCAGGTCCTTGAGAATCTTGTTGAGCGCGGTGCCGATGTGGATCGGGCCGTTGGCGTAGGGGGGCCCGTCGTGCAGGATGAATTTGTCTTTGCCCTTGGCGGCGGAACGCAATTGCTCGTAGAGCCCCGCCTGCTCCCAGCGCTTGAGGATCTCAGGCTCCTTCTGCGGCAGGCCGGCGCGCATCGGGAAATCCGTCTGCGGCAGGAACAGCGTCTCGGAATAGTCGCGCTTTGTTTCGGACTCGGGCTTCGACATGGGGCGCTATGTAGCAGGCCGATTCCGCATCGCAAAGGCCAGAGGAATCACACCACCCTCAGTTCCGGAAAGGCGCCACCGGCGCGGGCCAGCGCGTCGCGCGCCTGGGTGGAGTCGGCCGCCATGGCGCGCTGGAGCGCCTCGATCAACTCGAATGTCTGCTCGTGGCGGATCCAGCCGATGAAGGCGACGTCGATCAGCTTGCCGTAGAGATCGCGGTCGAAGTCGAACAGGTTGACCTCCAGCAGCGGCGCGCCGTTATCGAACATCGGCCGGCGGCCGAAATTCGCCACACCGTCGAAGCGCTTCTCCCCGAGGCCGACGCGCACCGCATAGATGCCGTGCTTGAGGCCGCAGGCCGGGTCGAGCCGCAGATTGGCGGTGGGAAAGCCGAGCTCGCGCCCGCGCTTGTCGCCGTGGATGACCTCACCCGACACGAACCAGGGCGCGCCCAGCAGTTCGCCCGCCTCCACCACCTTGCCCTGGCTGAGCGCGGTGCGCACCGCGCCGGAGGACACCGGGCGGCCCTCGTCCTCCAGCGGCGGCACGATGTCGACTGCGAAGCCGAGCCGCGCGCCCTGCGCCGCCAGAAAATCGGGCGAGCCGGCGCGGTTTTTCCCGAAATGGAAATCGAAGCCGATCGCCGCGCCGCCGATGCCGAGGCGCCCGACCAGGATGCGCTCGATGAAGTCCTCGGCCGAAGTCGCCGCCAGCGCCGCGTCGAAGGTCATGACGATGGCGCCGTCGAGGCCGGTCGCCGCCAACAGGCGCAGCTTGTCGCGGTCGCTCGAAAGCTGGAACAGCGTGTCCTGCGGCCTGAAGAAAAGCCGCGGATGGGGCACGAAGGTCAAGGCCGCGGTCTTGCGGCCAAGCGCCCGGGCGCGGGTGCGCGCGGCGGCGATCACCGCGCGGTGGCCGCGGTGCAGGCCGTCGAAATTGCCGACCGCGACCACCGCGCCGGCGAGCGCGCCCGGATCGACGCCCGGCGCGCCCCCGCGCGCGACGTGGAAGCTCGGTGCGCCAGGCTGATTCATGTGACGGCCGGATGAAAGCGGGCGAGGTCGTTCACGGGGGTGTGCTCATTTTTGCGGCGTGCCGCTCTTTCAGGCGCGCCTAGGGTTAGCGCGCGGTTAACAAACTTTCAAATTAACCAGTTATTCAACCACGGTTGCTAGCTCTTGCTACCTCTACCAGGGAGCCCATCGGAGCAATTCGCCATGGCTGTCGACCTGTCGATACCGGTTCTGGTCGTGGACGACTACAGCACGATGGTCCGAATCGTCCGCAATCTGCTCAAGCAGGTCGGCTTCGTAGATATCGACGACGCTGGCGACGGCAAGGCGGCGCTGACCAAGCTGCGCGGGCGCAAATACGGCCTGGTGATTTCCGACTGGAACATGGAGCCGATGACCGGCTACGACCTGTTGAAAGAAGTGCGCTCCGATCCGCGCCTGGCGCAGACACCATTCATCATGGTGACGGCGGAATCAAAAACCGACAACGTGATCGCGGCCAAGAAGGCGGGCGTGTCGAACTATATCGTCAAACCGTTCAACGCCCAGACGCTCAAGAGCAAGATCGACGCGGTATTTCTGCACCCCGGCACGTAACCGCCGCGCCACGACTACCACACCAGTTGCCGCATCACCGCCTTCGGCATTTCGCCGGCGGCGGCGAACGTCGCGCTCAACGCGGCGGCGTCCGGCCGCTCGCGCCCACCCAGCTCCTCGGCGTGAATGCCTGAGGTCACGAACAGGAAATCGACGCCGAGGGTGCGCGCACCTTTAAGATCGGTGCGCACGGAATCGCCGACAGCCAGCACTTTGTCGAGCGCGATCTTGCGGCCGGCGGCGGCGTCCGCCTTGACGAGCGCCATGTCGTAGATCGGCCGGTAGGGCTTGCCGGCATACAGCACCTCGCCGCCCATGGTGGCGTAGAGATCGGCGATGGCGCCGGCGCAATACACCAGGCGCGGCCCGCGCTCCACCACCACGTCGGGATTGCCGCAGACCATGAACAACTTGCGCTTGAGCATGGTCTCGAGCCGGCCGCGATAGTCGTCCGGCGTCTCCACGTCGTCGTCGTCGAGCCCCGAGCAGACCACATAGTCGGCGCTCTCCAGCGGCGCGAAGCGGACGTTGAGCCCACTGAAGATCGAGTTGTCGCGCTCGGGGCCCATGTGGAACAGGCTTTGGCCGTGCCGTTCCTGGATCACGCTGCGTGTAACGTCGCCGGAGGAGACGATGGCGTCATAGGTCTCGGGCGGAACGTGCAGCAGGCCGAGCTGGCGGCTGACCTGCTCGCTCGGGCGCGGCGAATTGGTGATCAGAACGACGGTGCCGCCGCGTGCGCGCATGCGCATCAGCGCGTCGCACGGCTCGGGGAAGGCGGTGAGGCCGTTATGCACTACGCCCCAGACGTCGCACAGCAACGCGTCGTAGTCGGGCGCAAGTTGGGCGAAATGCGGAATCAGGGGCGGCAAGACGGCACTCATGACAATGGACTATAGCGCAGTCTGGCGCCGCCGCTCACCCGATGCCGCCGACCGCGGCAAACTGGGTTGGTGTACCGCCGGCCGGCTTCGCCGCATCGGCCACTTCCGCGCCCGCCTGCAAGGCCTCGGCACGCACCGGCCGCGGCGGCGAGAACAAAAAGCCCTGGCCGAAACGCACGTCGTAGTCGAGCAGATCAACCACCATGCCCTCGCTCTCGATGCGCTCGGCGATAAGATCGATGCCGGAACGCGCCAGCAGGTCGGCGAGATCTTCCGGATGGATATCGCTGTACGCGTTCTTTGAGCGATCGAGCAGAAGGCTGGCGGGCACTTTCAGATAGCGGAACCCATGATCGGCCAAATCCTTGGGCTCCATGCGCAGGTCAGCGACGTGATCCAGGGAAAAGCGGAAACCGCGCTCGGCCAGTGCCGCCAGGCTTTCCTGCTCGAGCGGCCCGAACCCACGATAGGCGCTCTGGGTGAATTCGAACATCAGCGAGGGCGCCAGTGCACGATTGGCGTCCATGAAATCGAGGAACTGCTTGAAATATGTCGGATCAGTCAGCGTCGCCGCCCCAATATTGCAGAACAGGCCGACGTCGCGGCTCTTCAGTTGCAGGCGGCGGAGCACCTGCACGCAACGGAAGGACAGCAGATTGTCGATCTTCGGCACCAACCCGATGCTGTCGGCGACCCCGATGAAGTCGGTGGCCGTAATAATTTCACCGGCCTCGGTGCGCAGCCGCGACAGCGCCTCATAGGAACGCACCTTGCGCTGCGGAAGGGTGACGATCGGCTGCAAATAAAGGTCAACACGATTGTCATCGATCGCCTTGGCGATCAGATCGGCAATCTCTTCACGGGTCATGCCCTGTAATTGGCGCCCGCCGCCGGCGGCGTCGCTTTCGCTCAAATCAAGCGCAGAGTTGGGTGCGGGCGAGGCGGCAACCAGCTGCGGCGCGGCTGCCGGCACCGGCTCGCCGCCCTGATTCTGCAAGACCGCGGCATGGGTGGCGACCGTTTCGGCGATCTGCCGCACCAGCACGCCGAGCTCGCTGATCTCGCTCGACAGCGGTTCGACGGCGCTACGTGCGCTCTCCAATCCCTTGTCGACACGAGGTTCAATGGCGTTGAGGCGGCGGGAAATCTCCACCACCTGGCGGGCGAGGTCGGCGGTGCCGCGCGACAGGTCGGCAATCTGGTTGCCGAGAGCAAGGCGGTCGCGCAGGCGGCTGCTGACGGTGTTGTACAATATCATCGCGGCGAGCACCGCCACGCCGACGATCGCGGCGCTGCGGGCGTCCATCTTCAAGCCGAGGTAGAGCACGACGCCGACCGATGCGGCGATGAGCACCATGCAGATCGCGACGAAGATGGCGTTGATCCGAACCATGCGACGATTCCTGGGCGGGTCCCCGCCGGGCGGGCACGACTGCCGCTGACCGACCTGATTCGCCCCACCGGCCAACAATGTTCATGAGACGCTGTGTCTGCGCAACCTAGAAGTCCTGATATGATAACGACTATTCGCTCGCGCGGAACTTGAGGCACCATGGGACCTGGAAACGCGGCACTATCGGCGTCCCGCCCTTCCAGTTGGCTGGTCTGGCTAGCGGCCTATCCGGGACGGGCCATGGCTTGCTTCCTGGCCCTGCATGCCGCGGTCTGGACTGCGCTGCCGACGCTGCTTTACGCCAACCTGCCGCTCGATCTGATCGAGGCGCTGATCTACGGGCGCGAGTGGCAACTCGGCTACGACAAGCTGCCGCCCCTGCCCTGGTGGCTGGTGCAGATCGTCTACCGGCTGGTCGGCCACGACTTCGCCTATTACCTGCTGGCCGAAATCGCGGTGGTGGCGGCCTTCGCCTTGGTCTACGCGACGGCACGGCCGCTGGTCGGCGGCGTCGGAGCGCTGGTATCGGTGCTGATCATCGACGGCTTGCATTACGTCAACTACACCGCCGCCAAGTTCAACCACGACGTCATCCAGCTGCCGTTCTGGGCGCTGGCGGGCTTTTCCTTTCACCGCGCGCTGCGCGGCCGCCAACTGGCCGACTGGCTGCTGCTCGGGCTGGCACTCGGCCTGTCGCTGTGGGCGAAATATTTCGTGGTGGTGCTGGCAGCGCCGATGGTGGTGTTCACGCTGGTCGACCGCGACGCGCGCAAGGTGCTCGCCACACCCGGGCCCTATATCGCGGTCGCGGCCGCGCTGATTACCGTGGCGCCGCACCTGGTGTGGCTGGTGAAGACCGATTTCCTGCCGCTGGCTTATGCCGAACACCGCGCGGTACTGCCGCGCGGCTGGTACGACCACCTCTGGCATCCCTTCGTATTCGGTATCAGTCAGGTCTTTTTCCTGATCCCGTCGCTTTTGATCGCCGCCCCGCTGTTCTGGCCGCGGCGCAATGCGGACGAGCCGCCGGCCGCGCAAAAAGCCGGCGGCTTCGACCGGCGGATCGTCAACTGGCTCGCCTTTGGTCCCTTGGTGACCGTGCTGGCCATGGGTGTGGTGAGCGGGCGCGGCACGGTGCCGATGTGGGGCTATCCGCTCTTTCTATTCTTCGGCTTGTGGCTGGTGCTGAGCGCGCGCCGTCTGCTCGAAGGGCTGCTGCTGGCGCGCATTGTCATCACCTGGGCGATCGTATTCGTCTGTTTGGCGCTCGCTTTTTTCATCAATTACGACGTGCTGCCGCGCTTCGACCACCGCTACCGCGCGGTATTCTTCCCGGGCGGCAGCCTCGGCCGCGAGATCTCGCAGCGCTATCAGGTGGCGACCGGCAAACCGCCGGCCTACGTGATCGGCACCATGTGGGATGGCGGCAATCTCGCGCATTACTCGCCGAGCCAGCCGCGTGTGCTGGTGGACGGCAACCCCAAGCGCGCGCCATGGATCGATCTTGCCGATCTCAAGCGGCAAGGCGCGGTGGTGGTGTGGACGGCCGGCGATCTGCGCAAACTGCCGAAGCAGCTGCGGGCGGTCGCCGCCGGAGCCGACGTGCAACCGCCGCTGCTTCTGCATTACCGGCGCGGGGATTCCAGCCTCTATGCCGGCTGGGCGATCCTCAAGGCGAAGCGATGAACGTTCCGCTTACGCCGCGTCGCGGTTCTCTTCGGCCATGCCTTCGCTGGCGGCCGCCTCGCTTATCCCGATGGCGCTGAGCAGGTTTTCGATTTCGAGACGCGCGCTGGCGTGCGACAGCGTTGGGCGCGTGCCGAGCGTGCGCTCGCTGAGATCGTCCATGGCGGTCAATCCGCGCGGGAAAAACTCGCGGAAAATCACCCGTTCGGCCAATCCATCGACGTATCGAAAATCCAGCTTTTGCGAAAGTTCCTGTAGCCCCTCGCCCACCAGCCGCTTGTTGCGGGAGCGAACCGCGGTCAGGCGATTGCGCAGAACGATCCAATCCACAGCGGCCTGTTCGAGCAGCTGGTGCTGGCTGCGCGCCTCCGCGACCATCTGGGCATAGTGACCGGTGCCGCTGATGCCGAGGGTGGCGGGATCGATGGTGGCCAGCACATCGAAGTCGACAAAGCTGTCGTTCAGCGGGGTCACCAGCGTGTCGGCGATCGTATGCGCCAGCCGCGTCAGATAGCTGTCATGGCCGGGCGTGTCGATCACGATCACGTCGTTGGTTTCAGCCAGTCCTTCGAGCGCATCATTGAGAGCCTTGGAACCGGCGGCGCGATCTTCGGTCGAAGGAAAATTGACCATGTCGCCGAAACTAAGATGTTCGGGAATTTCCAGGTCGCTCGTAGACTGCTCGGCCCAGGCGCGCCGGTTCTCGATATAGTTGGTGAAGGTCTTTTGCCTGGAATCGAGATCGACGGTGGCGACGCGCTGGCCCGCCTTCAGCAGCGCGACCGCGATATGCATCGCGACAGTCGATTTGCCCGATCCGCCCTTCTCGTTGCCCACTACGATCACGCGCGCGGAGCGCGAACGATTTGCCACAGGAATCGTCATTGTTGCCCTCGCAAATTTGTTGGGGTACTGGACTAAAGACTATTTGTTGTGCTTAGGGCGATTAGTCCTGATTCGTTGAGTTCCCGCAACCCGCGCGATTCGAAATTTTTTATAAAAACAAGTATGCGCGCGGCAACAATGGCACCGCGCCGCGCCGCCGCAGCTAGGCGACCTGCTTGATGATCTTGCCGAGCTTGTCGAACAGTTCGCCGATCTGGGGCTCGCTCACGATCAGCGGCGGCGAGAGCGCAAGGGTGTCGCCGACCGCGCGGAACATGACATCGTGCTCGAAAAAGCCGAGTTCCAGCGCCTCCAGCCCGCGTTTTCCCACGGCGTCGGGCTTGCTAGCGAGATCGATGCCGACGGTCAGGCCGACCGGCCGGATGTCGAGCACGTTGGGCAGGCCTTTCAGCCCCATCGCCGCCTCGCCCCACGGCTTTTCCAGCTTGCGGGCGCGCTCGAACAGACTCTCCTCGCGGTAGAGGTCGAGGGTGGCAAGACCCGCCGCGCAGGCGAGCGGATGCGCCGAATAGGTGTAGCCGTGGAACAATTCGATGACGTGCTCGGGACCTTGCATGAAGGCGTCGTAAATGCCCTTGCGCGCCATCACGCCGCCCATGGGCACCGAGCCCGAGGTGATGCCCTTGGCGAAGGTGATCATGTCGGGCTGCACGCCGTAGCGCTCGGCGGCGAAAGCGTAGCCGAGACGGCCGTAGCCGGTGATAACCTCGTCAAAGATCAGCAGAATGCCGTGCTTGTCGCAGATGGCGCGCAACCGCTCGAGATAGCCCTTGGGCGGCGGCAGCACGCCGGTCGACGCCGCCACAGGTTCCACGATCACGGCGGCAATTGTTGAAGCGTCATGCAGCGCCACCAGCCGATCGAGCTCGTCGGCCAGATGCGCCCCCCATTCGGGCTCGCCCACGGTGAAGGCTTGCTTCTCGCGGTTGTAAGTCATCGGCAGATGGTCGACGCCGACCATCAGCGTGCCGAACTGCTTGCGGTTGGAGACGATGCCGCCGACCGCGACGCCGCCGAAGCCGACGCCGTGATAGCCGCGCTCGCGCCCGATCAGCCGCACGCGCGAGCCTTCGCCCCGCACCTTATGAAACGCCAGCGCGATCTTCAGCGCGGTATCGACCGCTTCCGACCCGGAATTACAGAAGAACACATGGTCGAGATCGCCCGGGGCAAGCGAAGCGACGCGGCTTGCCAGTTCGAAGGCCTTCGGGTGGGAGAACTGGAAGGCCGGGGCGTAATCCATCTCGGCGGCCTGGGCCTGGATCGCCTGCACGATGGGGTCGCGGTTGTGGCCGGCATTGGTGCACCAGAGGCCGGCCGAGCCGTCGATCAGCTTGCGCCCGTCCGTCGTGACGTAGTGCATATCCTTGGCGCCGGCGACCAGCCGCGGCCGCGCCTTGAAGGCGCGGTTGGGCGTGAACGGAATCCAATATGGCTCGAGGTCGTTGGGAACCGTGGCCGTGACCGGTGTTCGTTGCGCTTGCGCCATGGGATTCAATCCTCATCGGGCCGTCATGCCCGGATTCATGCCGGACAGCCATGCCTTGCCTATAACACATAACGCCTTCGATCGAAGGGATAAGCCCGGTCATGACACGGTGAGCGAACCTGTATATGTAAGCCCACATGACGGACGAGCCTGAAGAACGGACGCTCCAAGCCGATGTGCGGGCGGCATGCCTCCTGCAGCTTCATGCTGCCATCGAACTCCTTCATGATTCGAATTATGTGGCGGCTGTCACTCTAGCCGGGGCTGCTGAGGGTATCCTTCCAGCAACCGACAATCCGCACTATCGCCAGAAGCTTCAAGATTGGCAGAAGACTTTGCCGCCCAACATCGGCGGAGCGAGTGGCTTAAATGATTTTATAAATTGGGCAAAACACGGCAACAATGACGGTGGGCCGCCCACCGCTACATTTTCTGAACTTGAGGCGATGGTCGTTATTCAGCGGGCCATTTCTAAATTTGTGGCGATATACGAATCGCAGACGCCGCAAATGAAGGCTTTCAATGACTGGACGATACAGCGCCTACAGCCTGCCAAGGTTAAGCCCGAAAAAAAGCCCAAGAAGCTAAAAGCTCGCCTGCCGCGCGGGCTCGCCGACCGCGGCCCGGCCGAGATTGCCGCCACCCGCCACATGGTGGACGCGATCCGCGCGGTGTTCGAGCGCTACGGCTTCGAACCGGTGGAGACGCCGGCGATCGAATACACCGACGCGCTCGGCAAGTTCCTGCCCGACCAGGACCGGCCCAACGAGGGCGTGTTCTCGTTCCAGGATGACGACGAGCAGTGGCTGAGCTTGCGCTACGACCTGACCGCGCCGCTGGCGCGCTACGTAGCCGAGAATTACCAGAACCTGGCGCTGCCCTATCGCTCCTATCGTTACGGATATGTGTACCGCAACGAAAAGCCGGGGCCGGGGCGGTTCCGGCAATTCATGCAGTTCGACGCCGACACCGTGGGCGCGCCGACCATGGCCGCCGATGCGGAGATGTGCATGCTCGCCGCCGACACCATGGAGGCGCTCGGCATCAAGCGCGGCGATTACGTCGTGAAGGTGAATAACCGGAAGCTCTTGGACGGCGTGATGAATGCTACTGACATTCCTGAAAATAAACGACTGACGACGCTTAGGGCGCTCGACAAATACGACAGATTGGGGACGGATGGAGTCCGAGCACTATTGGGCAAGGAACGTAAAGATGAAAGCGGCGATATCACGCAAGGGGCGGACCTCGCGCAGTCTCAAATAGACCGCTTAATGATGCTATTTGAATCAGTACCACAACCGAATGCCACCCACGGAAATTTACCGGAGTGGGAACAAAAAGATTCCGCGTTTGTCTATCGCGAGTTTAATTCTGATGTCGTGAAAATTTTCTCGGAACCTGGACCGGGCAGATTACCTATCAGCAATCATCAAACTATTGGCCTTCTTCGTTCATGGTTCAACGCGCCTGAAGAAACCGACGCTTTAGATGAACTGGAGCAGATTGCCGATTTTGCACAGGCGGGAAAATATGGATCAAAACGCATTCGCATTGATCCTTCCGTCGTCCGCGGCCTCGAATATTACACCGGCCCCGTCTACGAAGTTGAA
The DNA here is from genome assembly GCA_963773115.1 of uncultured Alphaproteobacteria bacterium. GTDB lineage: Bacteria > Pseudomonadota > Alphaproteobacteria > Rhizobiales > Xanthobacteraceae > Pseudolabrys. The sequence continues at coordinate 761,884 of CAVYZZ010000004.1, forward strand.
CTCCCCTTCGAAGTGAAGGACGAGAAAGGCCGCCCGGTGCGCTTCGGCTCCGTAGGCGGCGGCGGGCGTTACGACGGTCTGGTCTCGCGCTTCATGGGTCAGCCGGTGCCTGCCACCGGCTTCTCCATCGGTGTCTCGCGCCTGCAGGCGGCACTCGCCGCGCTCGGCAAGCTCGGCGAAAAGCGCGACGCCGGCCCAGTGTTGGTCACGGTGTTCGGCGCCGAAAGCGTCCAGGCTGGCCAGAAGCTCACGGGCGAACTTCGCAACGCCGGTATCCGGGCCGAGCTTTACCTCGGCAATCCCAAGCACGGCATCGGCCAACAACTCAAATATGCCGACAGGCGCGGCGCGCCCTGCGCGGTGATCCAGGGACCCGACGAAAAAGCCAAAGGCGAAGTGCAACTCCGCGACTTGATCGCGGGCTCGGCACCGAGCGACATCAAAGATCGCGACGAATACCTCAAGAAGCAGGCGCAAGCCCAGTTCGCCGTCAAGGAGACGGAACTGGTCGACAAGGTGCGCGAACTGCTCAAGCGCCACGGGCTTTGAAATCGCCCTCGCCCCTCCTTATCTGACCCCCTTGCCTGCGCTATGATCCTTCTGCCCGGCCGCCTGGCCGGGCTTGTACGTTTCTGGAGCGGGCCGGAGCCGGGCTGGAACACGACGCGCATGAAGCTGCTCACAGTCCGCCACGCCACCCGATACAGCTACGCCCGGCCGGTCGCCTTCGGCCCGCACCGGTTGATGCTGCGCCCGCGCGACTGCCACGACCTGCGGCTGGTGGGCGCCGAGCTCTCGCTGTCGCCGCCCGGCAACGTGCGCTGGATGCACGACGTGTTCGGCAATTCGGTCGCGCTGGCCGAGTTCCAACAGCCGGGCGCCAGCCTGCGCATCGTCAGCACGCTCAAGATCGAGCGCTGGGGAATCGAAGGGCCGGTCTTTCCGATCGCGCCGGAGGCGGAGTTCTATCCCTTCATTTATTCCAGCAGCGACCGCGTCGATCTCGGCCGGCTGCTCGAACAGCATTACCCCGATCCCGACCGCGTGCTGGCGCGCTGGGCCGATAGTTTCGTCACGTCGCGGCCGATGCGCACGCTCGACCTGCTGCAGAACATGAACGCGGCGCTGGCGCCCAACATCGTCTATGCCGAGCGACACGAACCGGGCACGCAGGCGCCTTACGAGACGTTGCGCAACAAGACCGGCGCCTGCCGCGATTTCGCGCTCACCTTCATCGAGGCGGCGCGTTATCTCGGCTTGGGCGCGCGTTTCGTTTCCGGCTATCTCTACGATCCCGCGCTCGACCGCGGCGAAGCCACCGAAGCCACCGCCGCCACCCATGCCTGGGCGGAAGTCTATCTGCCGGGCGCCGGCTGGATCGAATACGATCCGACCGACGTGCTGATCGCGGGCGAGCACCTGATCCGCGTCGCGGTGACGCGCGATCCCTCCCAGGCGATTCCGATCACGGGAAGCTATACCGGTACCAGCGCCGACTTTCTCGGCATGACGGTGGAAGTCACAGTGATCGCCGAGCAGACACCGGACCCGGCTGCCGCCCCGGCTTCTTGATGCGGCACGCGCCGTGCTGGCGCTGCGGCGGGTGCGGCATGCCGTTGATTTCTTCAGACAGCGCGGCGCAGGCGCGGCGCCACCAAATCGGAGTCGTTTGGAATTTTTAAATGGCGACCAAGTCGCAGTCGTCGCCGCGCCCGCCGTCAGGCAGGGCGAGCGGATGGCCGAGCACCTGCTCCACCACATCGAAACTGTCGATGAGCGAAAGATTTTCCACCAGCTTGTCGTCACGGAAGCGCATGAAATTTGCAACCCTGTAGCTCATCGTGCGGCCATCCTTGCTGCGCCGCGACGATTGACGGCTGAGCATTGCGGCCTTATCGCCCTGGACCAGGATGGCGTCCGGCACGAAGCTGAAAGTGCGCAACACCATCGGGATCTGACGCCCGATCACATCGATCACTGCCGCCTTGCCGCGGTGGCTGCCACAGAACGGCAGCAGATCGATTGGTCCACTGATGGTCCATTCGGCGGCGTCGGCGAGGAAGTCCGCGATCTTTTCGACATCGCGCGCGGCATAGACCTTGTAAAAAGCCTCGACCACGGAACGCGGGACTTCATAGGCCACCGGAGGTCCCCACCCGCTAGACGGAGATTTAGACGGAGATGAAGTCACTGTCCGCGGCCCGATGGCAGGGTTGTCTGATAAGCTGCTGGCCGAGCACCTGCTCGACCGCATCAAAACTGTCGATGAGCGAGACGTATTCGACCACTTTTTCGTCGCGGAAGCGGAAGAATTGGGCGATCCGATAGCTGATGCCGTGGCCGACGTCGCGGCGCCTTGCCGTCAGCTTGCCGAGAACGGCAACGCGGTCGCCGTCGATCACCATGGTTTCCGGATTCAAGCGCCGCTTCTCCAACAGCAGCGGGATGTCGCGGTCGAGCAGATTGAGCACGACGGTCTTGCCGCTGTGCTGGCCACAAAACTGGAGGATGTCGATCGGACCGCTGATGGTCCACACCACGTTGTCGTCGAGGTATGGCGCGAGCGCTTGCGTGTCGCAGATCGCGAGGGCCTTGTAAAAGCCCTCGACTACGGCGCGCGGAACCGGCTCGGTCATGTGAGATGTCTCCACCGGGCCCAGTCAACCGCGGTTGTATTGAAATTGTCTTACGCCCGGCGGTATGTGGCGCTGCAGCAGAACGCCGGGATGGCAAAATTCATTAACGACAACAGGCATTTGCGGGCCCTCGCCATTAAGGGCGGCGGGCAAACGGCGTCGAATCCTTAAAGTTATCGTGCTAAAGGGCCGCCACCACCGGCAAAGACGGCTTTTGGAACGGCGATGGACGCGAGCGTCATAATCCAAGCGAAAGGGCCCGATGCGCGCGCGGAGGCGCTGGTCGCCTCCTATGAGCGCGCCGGCTATACGCGTCTGCAGCCCGCCATCCTGCAGCCGGCGGAGCCGTTCCTCGACCTGTCGGGCGAGGACATCCGCAAGCGCATGTATCTGACCACGGCGCCCGGCGGCGGCGAATACTGCCTGCGCCCCGACCTGACCATCCCGGTGTCGCGCGACTATCTGGCTTCGCCGCTCGCCGGCAAGCCCGCCGGCTTCTGCTATCTCGGCCCGGTGTTCCGCCATTCAAGCGACGGCCCCGCCGAATTTCCGCAAGCCGGCATCGAATCCTTCGGTCGCCCCGATCAGGCTGCCGCCGACGCCGAAATGCTCGCGCTTGGGCTGGAAGCGACCGCCCACTACGGCTTGCCCCAGCCCGATATCCAGATCGGCGACGTCGCCCTGTTCGCCAGCCTGATCGCCGGGCTCGATTTGCCGCCGGCGTGGAAGCGACGGCTGATCAAGGATTTCAACCGCAAGACCAATCTGGCGCAGGACCTCGACCGTCTGGTGCTCGGCGGCAACAATGAACGCCCGGAATATCAGGGCGTGCTGGCGGCGCTCGCGGGCTCCGATCCGCACGGCGCGCACGCGCTGGTCACCGACCTGTTGTCGATCGCGGGCATCAACGCGGTCGGCGGCCGCTCGGTCGGCGAAATCGCGGACCGCTTTCTCGAACAGTCCGCGCTCGGTGCCAGCACGAAATTGCCGCACGACGTGCGCGGACTGATCGAGCGCTTCCTCGCCATTGCCGGCGATCCCGACGAGGCGGCGGCGGACCTGCGCGCGCTCGCCGGCGAAGGCAACATGGTCGACGCGCTCTCACCCGCGCTTGACCTGTTCGAAAGCCGCACCGGCTTTCTGGCCGCGCGCGGCATCGACTTGAAGCGCGTGCGTTTCTCCACCGCGTTCGGGCGCGGCTTCGACTATTACACAGGCTTCGTGTTCGAACTGACCGACCCCTCGCGCATCGGCGATCCGCTGGTGGCGGGCGGGCGCTATGACGGTTTGCTCACCAGGCTGGGTGCGCCGGCGCCGATCCCGGCGGTCGGACTCGCCGCCTGGATCGAGCGGCTCGCCGTCTATGGAGGCGCGTCATGAGCGCGCCGCTGGTGCTGGCAGTGCCGGCCAAGGGCCGGTTGCAGGAGAACGCGGAAAATTTCTTCGCGCGCGCGGGCCTTGCGCTGATCAAGCCGCGCGGGGCGCGCGATTATCGCGGCGCTATCGCTGGCCTAGACGGCGTCGAAGTCGCCTATTTGTCGGCCGCCGAAATCACCGGGCAGCTGGCGGCTGGCGCGGTTCACTTCGGCGTCACCGGCGAGGACCTGGTACGCGAGCTGATCCCCGACGTGGACGCCACGGTGGTGCTGATCGAAGGCCTCGGCTTCGGCCAGGCGAATGTGGTGGTGGCGGTGCCGCAGGCCTGGATCGACGTGCGCACTATGGCCGACCTCGACGACGTCGCTACCTCCTTCCGCCACACCCACGACCGCAAGCTGCGGGTGGCGACCAAATACGTGAACCTGACCCGCGGCTGCTTCTCCGCGCACGGCATCATTGATTACCGCATCGTCGAGAGCGCGGGCGCAACCGAAGGCGCGCCCGCCGCCGGCACCGCAGAGCTCATCGTCGACATCACCACGACTGGCGCAACGCTCGCCGCCAATGCGCTTAAAGTTCTGGAGGACGGCACCATCCTGCGCTCGCAAGCCAATCTGGTGGCGGCGCGCAACGCCGCCTGGGGCGAGCGCGAGCGCGAACTGGCGCGCGTCATCCTCGACCGCATCGCCGCGCAGGCGCGGGCGCGATCCTTCCGCGAGGTGCGCGCGCGCTTTGCCGCCTGCGACGCCAAACTGGTAGACAGCGCCAAGGAGAAGTTCGGCGTCGCCACGCCGTTCGGCGGGCCCACATCGTCGGGCATGCTGACGCTGCACTGCCCGCCCGAGCAGGTCTACGCGCTCACCAGCTTCCTGCGCGAGGCCGGCGCCGAAGCGGTGGCGGTGGCCGATCTCGACTACGTGTTCTCGCGCGACAATCCGCTCTACGCCAGGCTCGAGGCGGGGCTCTAGAGCGGGCTAACCGCCAATTTGACCTCTTGAAAACTATCGAGGCGGATCAGGTCCCCGGATGCGCCGTGGGCGCCGGCTTTTGGTTTACTTGCAATGCGACAAACCACTATCATCCCCGCCGGTCTTTGGAGCTGGGGAGATTACGGCCGGCATGTATGTCACGAACGGCAAGCGCCTGACGACGGACGGCGCCAAGAAGATGATGGCAACCGCCATCGATTTGGCCACGCAAGCCGGCGCTGCGGTTTCGGTCGCCATCACCGACGCGGGCGGGCATCTTATTTTACTTGAACGCATGGAGGGCGGGCGGTTTCACACCGTGCATTCGGCCACCACCAAAGCTGTCTGCGCGGCGTCCAACAAGCGAATAACGTCGGCGCGCGGCGCACAGGCGCAGGAACTCGACGCCGTGCATGCGCTTGGCCTTTCGCTGGCGGCCGGCCCGGAACGATGGACCGCGATGGAAGGCGGTTGTCCCGTCATCGCCGATGGTGAATGCATCGGCGGTATCGGCATTGCCGGCGGCGACTGGGTGACCGACGAGCGCATCGCGCAACAGGCTGTCGAATCGATTGGCGCAAGCTGGCGCGCAGATCCGAGCTGATGGTCATGGTCGAGCCGGTACGCGTTGCCTGCATAGGCATGGGCTGGTGGTCGGACGTGCTGGCCGACGCGGTCAAGCGTTCAAGCAAGCTCAAGATCGTCGCTTGCTTTACGCGCTCCGAGCAAAAGCGCCAGGCCTTCGCCACCAAATATGGTTGTCGCGCATCGCCGAGTTACGAGGCCATTCTCGCCGATGCCGACGTCGAGGCCATCATCAATACGACGCCGAACGACGTGCATCTCGAAACCACGCGCACGGCGGCCGAAGCCGGCAAGCATGTTTTTCTCGACAAGCCGATCGCCAACTCGGTCTCCGACGGCCGCAAGATCACCGAATGTTGCCGCCAGGCCGGCGTCGTGCTCGCACTCGGTTATCAGCGCCGCCGGGAAAGTCATTTCCGCTGGATCAAGCGGCAGATCGATGACGGCGTGTTCGGCAAAGTGGTCAATGCCGAATCAAACATCAGCCGCGACCGGCTCGGCCAATTCGATCTCAGTTCGTGGCGCTACACGGCCGCGGGGATGCCGGGCGGCGTGATGCTGCAGATCGGTATTCATTACGCCGACGTGCTCTACTATTTGCTGGGACCGATCAAGGCGGTCAGCGGCCGGTTCGTGCGGCTTGTGCTGCCGGGCGATAATCCGGACGTCGCCAGTCTCATATTCGAGCACGAGAGCGGGGCGCTCTCCACCCTCAATGCAAGCTATGCCTCCGCGTCCGAATATTATCTGATGAACATCTACGGCAAGGAGGCCACCGCTTATTACGACCTGCATCACGGGTTGAGCGTACTCAAGCGCGGAGAGAAAAAGCCGGTCGGGGTGCCGTGCGAAAAAAACGATACGTTTGTCGAGGAGCTGGAGGAGTTCGCGGCGGCGGTGCGCGGCGGCCCGCGTCCGGAAGTCGGCGGTGAATACGCGACGACGTCGCTGGCGGTGGTGCGCGCCGGCATTCTGTCGGCACGCGAGGGGCGCCGTGTTGAAGTGGCGGAAATTCTGGCCAAGGATTGAGCGAGAGAAATGCCTCAGGCTTTCCGCTCGCGGGCGGTGAGCGCGCGGTTTCTCGCGCGCATGCTGCCGACCACGTGCGCGCCGAGCACCAGCGCTGTGAGGCCGAAGAAAAACAGCGCCGGCGGCGATGTATAGAAAATCGAAAAATGGCCCTCCGACATGATCAGTGCCGTCCGGGATTCGCGCTCGAGCGTCGGCCCCAGCACCAGGCCGAGCAGTACGGGCGCCACCGGGATGCGCGCGCGCAGCAGCAGATAACCGGCGAATCCGACCACCATCATCACCACGACGGCGAACAGAGTATTGCGGATCGCGAAGGAGCCGACCGCGCACATCACCAGAATGCCGACCGCAAGAAGATGCGGCGGCACCCTGAGCGCCCGCACGAACAGGCGCATGCCGTAGAGCTGCAGCACCACCACCAGCACATAGGACAACAGGAACAGCACGTAGATATTGGTGATCACGCCTGGTTTTTCCATGAACAGCAGCGGGCCCGGCTGGATGCCGTGAATAAGCAGGCCGCCGAGAATAATCGCGGTGGCCGGGTCGCCGGGAATGCCTAAGCCCAGGAGCGGGATCATGGCGCCGCCGGTCACCGCGTGATTGGCGGCTTCCGGCGCGATCACGCCGGCGAGATCGCCCTTGCCCATGCGTTCGGGATGCTTGTGAAAGCGCTTGGCCTGATCGTAGGCAAGAAAAGCCGCGATCGGTCCACCGGTGCCGGGGATGGCGCCGATCACGGTGCCGATCAGGCCGGACCGCAGCAGGTTCCGCCAATGGCTGGCAATGAGCGCGACGGTCGGCAGTTCAGCCTTCACCGCCTGCGCCTCGACCTTGGCTTCGCGCCCGCGCCGCCATTGCGCCAGCGCCGCGATCGCGTGCGGCACCGCGAACAGTCCGATCATCGCTACCAGCAGATCGACGCCCTGCAACATCGTGACGCTGCCAAAGGTGAAGCGCTGGATGCCGTCGATCGGGTCCTGGCCGATGCTCATGACCATCAGGCCGAGCACGCCGCCGATCAAGCCGCGCACCAGCGATTTCTCCGCCAGGCCGCAGATCGTCGACAACCCGAAAATGACCAGCGCGGTGATCTCGGCGGGGCCGAAGGCGAGCGCGAGGCGCGCGAGCACCTGCACCGAGATCAGCATGATAAGCAGGCTCAGGATTCCGCCGATGCCGGCCGCCACCGTCGCCGTGCCGATGGCGAGGCTCGCCTGGTTGTTCTTCGCCATCATGTGGCCGTCGAAGACGGTGGCCGCCGCCGACGGCGTGCCGGGCACGCCGATCAGGATGGCCGACATCGCGCCGCCGGTCATGCCACCAATATAGGTGGACAGCATGGCGGCAATCGCCGGCTCGTTGCCCATCCCGAAGGTGAGCGGCAACACCATGGCGAGCGCCATGCTGTAAGTGAGCCCGGGGATTGCTCCGAAAATCAGCCCGACGGCCGAACCGAACAGCGTGGCGGCAAGCACCTGCCAGGTTGCCGCCGCTTCTAGCGCCGTGATGATGGCGCCCATGATTTAGAACCAATCGATGATTGTGCCGTGGGGCAGATAGACACCCATCGCCTTGCCAAGGATCAGCCAAATTCCGAACGCCAGGCCGAGCGGCATGCCCAAAACTAGCAGCGGCGACCGTTTCTTGAGAACGAAGACGAGGAATGCCGCCGTTGAGACGGCGGTCGCGATCACAAAACCAACCCACGTCAGCAGTGCAACATAGCCGCCAAGAAATCCGAACGTCGATGCAAGCGCCCATACTTCGGCGCGGTCGAACCAGTGCTCGTCATCGCGATCGGCGTCCACGTCGACGGCCGCAAAGCTGCCCGCAATCAACAGCACAGACAGCGCCGCCAGCATCACGCCCATGGCGAGCGGAAACCCGCGCGGGCCGATGCGGCCACCGTCGCCGGCGACGTCTGGAATGGTCCAGAACACGCCGGCGATCCAGAGCAAAGCGACCAGCAGCAGGACGGCGCCGGCCAACCGATCGCTATTTAACGACGTCACGCTTGCAATCTCACTTCTTCTTATTTTTTTTGTCGAGGCCGATCTGCTTCATCAGCGCACCGATTTCCTTATCGTCGGTAGCGATGACCTGCCCGAACTCGTTGCCGGGCAGATAGGCCGGCACGAAGCCAAGTCTGTGCGCTGCCTGCTGGAATTCCGGCGATTTTACGGCTTCTTCGGCGGCCTTTTGCAGCTTGGCGACGACCGCTGGCGGAGTCCCGGCCGGCGCCACCAACCCGCGCCACATCGACAGGTTCAGCCCGGTTGCGCCCGCCTTGTCGCAGGTCGGCGCGGATATGCCTTCAACTGAGACGTCCTTGCTCGTCACGCAAAGCACGACCAGCGTGCCGGCCTTGGCGTGCGACATCACCTCGCTCGGCCAGCGTAACGCGCCATCGACACGGCCGGCCAGCAGCTCGGCAACCTCGCGCCCGCGCCCGCCCGGCACAAAAGTCACGTCCAGCCCGAGCCGGTTGAATAATGCCGCCGAGGCAATGTGGGTGAACGAGCCGAGGCCGCCGACCATGATGTTGAGTTTCTTGCCCGACTTCTTCGCGGCATCGACCATGTCCTTCAACGTCTTCCAGCCCGATTCCGAGCGCACCACGAAGACCGGCAATTCCACGCCGATGCGCGCGATCGGTGCGAAGGCCGAGTAGTCGAACGGCACATTGCCGCGGTAATGCGTCGTCGAAATCGAATTGGAATTCCAGACGATGTTGTAGCCATCCGGCGCAGTGCCGTGTACGTAACTGTAGCCGATGGCACCGCCACCGCCCTTGCGCGGGACTGCGACCACGGGCGAGCCGAGTTTCTTCGACATTTGGTCGGCCAGCACCTGGCCAACGTTCTGCGCAGAGCCGCCAAACAAAATGGTCATCTCAACCGGCTTGTTTGGAAATTCTGCATGCGCAGGCAATGCCGCCGCTATCAGTAGCAACGAAGCAAAAGCCGGCGCGGCGTAGCGCTTTATGAATCTCATGGCTTGTTCCCTCCCGCCTTGTTATTGGCCTTTAGGCCTTCAACCAACTCGTCACTCCGTCTTTACGACGAGCGAACGCATGACAACATTAAAGCATCACTTCATTCCCCGCCACCGCCCAAGGGCGGCGGGATAAGCTCGCCGTGGTAGATCACCAGCGGCGTGATACTGCGATCGAGCCAACGCAGCTTTTCCAATGCTATAGATTCAGGCAGCGCGGTCAATCTGTTGCTCTGGGGTGTCGCGGCTGGCAGCTGTCGGCCGCGCGTTTAATTGCTCGAATTTCCGTTGTGCTGTGTCGTCACCGCAATTCAGCTTCGCCTCAGCCCGCATCCTCGCTCGGCCGGTGCGCCCGAAACACGACGAAGTGCGAGAGCAGGAAGTTGACCGCGAAGCTCACCAGGATGGACAGCAGCTTGGCTATCACCAGCGGCACGACATAGGCGAGCGCGAACAGCGCCGCCGTGCTCGCCGCCATACCGGCAACGCCGGAGGCGGTGAACGTCATGTAATCGCGCCAGCGCAAGATGCGGCCCGATTCCGGACCGAAGGTGATGAAGGAATTCATCGCGTAGGAGAATGACACCGCCACCAGCCAGGCCAGCACATTGGCCGGCACCAATGGCCAGTCCATATAGCGGGCGGCGGTCCAGAACACGCTGAAATCGATGCCGGTATTGACGACGCCGACGAGCGCGAAGCTCGCCGCCTTGAGGACGACCGCGCGCTCGTGCCAGGCCTTGCGCAGACGCTCGAGGATGCTTTGCGGGGATGCCGGAATCATCGCCGGCCCGCATAGCATTTTCGGCGTGCCGCGCCGAGGCCCCTTCGACAGACCCGGTTGTGTTACGCTATAGATCGCGCTGAAACCGGAAGCGACGGGTCGTGGCAATAGCTGTGAAACCGAGCAAATCAGGCGCCCGCGCGGCACAGCACCATGCGCCCGGTCTGTCGATCGTCGTGCCGCTGTTCAACGAGGCTAACGGGCTCGCCAACCTGCACGCGCGCATCGTCGAGGTGACGCGCCGGCTCAAAGCCGAGCGCGGGCTCGCCCTCGAAATCGTCTATGTCGACGACGGCAGCCGCGACGGCACCAACGGCATCGCCAAATCGCTGCCGGCGGACACGTTCGACATCCAGGTGATCAGGCTGTCGCGCAATTTCGGAAAAGAGGCCGCCCTGCTCGCCGGCCTCGACCATGCCCGCCTCGGCGCGGTGCTGTTCATCGACGGCGACGGCCAGCATCCGCCCGACCTGATCGAGACCTTGGTCGCGCGCTGGCTCGACGACGGTTACGACGTGGTCTTTACCGCCAAGGCCAATCGCGAAAACGAGCCGCGGCTGCGGCGCGCCGGCGTGCACTGGTTCTACACGCTGATCAATTGGGGCCAGCGCCAGCGCATCCCCGAGGACGCCGGCGACTTCCGCCTGCTGTCGCCGCGCGCGGCGGCGGCGCTGCGGCAGATGCCGGAGCGCAACCGCTTCTTCAAAGGCATGTCGAGCTGGATCGGCTTCCGCCAGGTTCGCGTCGATTACGAACCGGCGGCGCGCGCGCACGGCGCCACCAGCTGGAACGTGTGGACCTTGCTCGGCCTGTCGATCGAAGGCTTGACCTCGTTCACGGTGGCGCCGTTGCGCGTCGCCAGCATGCTCGGTCTACTTCTCGCGATCACCGCATTGCTCTATGGCGGTTGGATCATGGTGGAGACCCTGCTGTTCGGCGAGGACGTACCCGGATATCCCTCGCTCATGGTTGGCATCATGGTGATCGGCGGCGTGCAGCTTCTGATGATCGGAATACTCGGCGAATATGTCGGCAAGCTCCTGTCCGAGATCAAAGCGCGTCCGGTCTATTTCGTTGCCGATCTAAGCCTGAAGAGTGCAAACGAATCCGTCAAAGAGCCCGCGAAGCCGCGGCCGCAGCGAACGCTGCCCTCGCGCGCGGCCGAGTGAACGCCGCTCGCGCCGTGCGCCAGGCATCCCGTCACATCTGGCTGTGCGCCGACGACTACGGTATTTCACCTTCGGTCAACGAAGCCATCCGCGCGCTTATCCTGCGCGGCCGCATCAACGCCACTTCGGTGATGATGGCGGCACCGCATCTGACGGCCGAGGAAGCGGACGCGCTCGAAATGCTCAACGCGGGAAAAAAGCGCGTCGCAATCGGCCTGCATGTGACGCTGACCGCGCCGTTCAGCCCAATGAGCGCAGACTTCACGCCGCTACGCGACGGCCGCTACCTGCCGCACCCGGATTTGATGCGCGCGGCTATGGCGCGACGGCTGCGGCCGGAGCGGCTGGTGATCGAAATTGCCACGCAGCTGCGTGCTTTTGCCGACGCCTTCGGGCATCTGCCGGATTTTGTCGACGGCCATCAACACGTGCATCTGCTGCCGCAGGTTCGCGACGCCTTACTCAAAGTGGTGGCGGAGACGGCGCCAATGGCCTGGGTGCGGCAGTGCAGTCGTGCGCGCTCGGCACGGCGGCTACGCGACCGTAAGGCGCTGGCGCTCGATGTCTTGAGCGTCGGTCTCAAGCGCAAGGCCGGCCGGCTCGGCATCGCCACCAATCCAGCCTTTGCCGGCGCCTATGATTTCAAGAGCAAGACCGGTTTCGCGAACATCTTTCCGCGCTTTCTGGCCGGCCTGCCAGACGGCGGGCTGATCATGTGCCACCCCGGCTTGGTCGATGCCGAGCTTGAACGGCTCGACTCGCTCACGACGCAACGCGAGCGCGAATTCGCCTATTTCAATTCCGACGATTTTGCGAACGCGCTGGCCGGTCACGGCGTCGCGCTCGCACATCCGTGCTAGAGCACCACGACCTTGGCGCCGACCTTGACGCGTTCATAGAGATCAATGACGTCGGCGTTGCGCATACGAATGCAACCGGACGAGACGTTGTGACCGATAGTCCAGGGCTCGTTCGAGCCGTGGATACGGTAGAGCGTCGAGCCGATGTACAGCGCGCGCGCGCCGAGCGGATTGTTCGGACCGCCGGCCATGAGATGCGGCAGATACGGCTGGCGCGCGAGCATTTCCTTGGGCGGCACCCAGTCCGGCCATTCCTTCTTCGCTGAGATTGCTTGCATGCCCGACCAGGTGAAGCCCGGGCGGCCGACGCCAATGCCGTAGCGCAGCGCTTTGCCATCCTCCTCGACCAGATAAAGGAAATGGTTCGGCGTATCGATGACGATGGTGCCGGGCGTTTGCTTGCCGTCGTAGGCGACCTCCTGGCGCATAAATCGCGGATCCATGCGATAGTTTTGCGGCCGCTGATCGGGCACGGAATAGGCCGCCGGCGCATTGGCGTAGACCGGCCGCCCGCCCGGCGCGGGATAAAGGTTTGGCGGCGGCGCGGCGACCTGCGGCTGCGGTCCATGGTCGCCGAACAGGTATTCGATGAAGCCGCCCCCAAGATTACCGCGCGCCGGCTGCCGTGCCGGGGCGGCGACCACCATCGGAGGGGTCGCCGGCATGGTCCGGCGTGGCGCGGCGTACGACGCATATTGCGCCGACGCGGGCGTGCTGACGAACAGGGCGGCAAGAGCTGGAAGGATGAAGCGCTGCATGAAGGGACTCACGAGGAAAGCGACTGGTGGCGCCGAGTACAGGCTGAAAGAAACACCGATTGGTAAACCATGACGGCGGCGGCGCGATTTTCGCCGGCATCAATGCGTGGTTCGTCGCGTTAGAGTTTATTTTGCGTAAAATGCAATCCGGTATGGTAAACGCCGCGTTGCATTTTGCGCGGCGCGCGAACTTTTCCGAAAACCGGTAACCGGCCCCGATCAAGCCGGGAACTCGCAAAATGTGCATTCCGGTTCGCAACCCAGCATTAATCGCCGCCGGGATACAAGTATTCGGTTTTGCAGCGGGGCGTCGGCATGCAGCGCAGGATTTTCCGGGTCGAGCAGATGTTCGCCGATCGCCGCTTGGCGGCGCCGCTGGAGGACGCCACGGCGCCGCGGCGGACGATGGACGAATACAACGCCCTGCGCGTGCTGGCCGAGCGGCGCGAGGAAGCAATCGAGGCCACCGTCCATGGGCTCGAACGCGAGCTCGCTCTGGTGCGCGAGACGATCACCCGCAACAAGGAAGACCTCGCCTCGCTTATCGGCGAACGCAAGGACCGCCGCATGACGCGCGCCGCCGGCGAGCTCGGCGCGGCGGTCGACGCCATGGAACAGGCCACGCAGAAAATCCTGCAAGCCACGGAGGGCATCGACGATAGCGCCAAATCGCTCGGCTCCGCGCTCAAGCACCAGCACGAGCGTGGGCTTGCCCAGGATATCCAAGAGCACGCGGCGCAGATCTACGAGGCCTGCAATTTCCAGGACCTCGCCGGCCAGCGCATTGCCAAAGTGATCGCGACCTTGAGCCTGGTCGAGGAGCAGATTGCCGCCATGCTCGAACGTTGTAGCGGCTTTGGCCCGCCCGGCGACGCCCGCCCCGCAGCCGAGCCTGCCGGCGGCCACCCGCTCAACGGTCCCCGGCTCGACGGTGATTCCGGTCACGCCAACCAGGGCGACGTCGACGCCATATTCAACGAGCGCATCAACCAGGCCGGCGGATCACAATAAAACAGGTAAGCGCAACGGCGGCAAAGCCGGCCGCCAGCGCCAGCGCCGCCGGATCCGAGGCGCGGTCGATCACGAACGCCATCACCAAAGGCGCCGCCGCCTGCATCAGCAGGAACGGACCGGCGAGCCGGCCCATCAGCCGGCCATAGCCGGAGGCGCCAAACAGCGCCAGCGGCACCGCGCCGCGGGTGATGGTGACCAGGCCGTTGGCGCCGCCGAACATCAGCGCGAAGACCGCCGCCGTCACCGTCGATATGCCGAACACCGCCAGCATTGCGAAGGCGGCGAGCAACGTCGTGAGCGCGCCGCGCACCACCCACAGCGGATGCAGGTTGCGGCCGAAGGCAAACTCGATCATGCGGGCGCCGACCTGCGCCGGACCGAATAGTGCGCCGATCCACACCACCGTGCCGGCGTCGATGCCAGAGCGATCGAAGATCGCCAGCAGATGCGCGGACATGCCGGAGGGAACGAAGGCGTAGGACGCAAAGGCTGCCGCCACTAGCACAAACGCCAGACCGTAGGGCGGCAAGACCTTGGCCGGCGGCGGCGCATCGGACTTGGGCGCAACATCGGCTTCTGCTCGCATGCGCGGCAGCGCCAGTGCATGCAGCGGCGCCGAGATGCCAGCGAGCAGTGCGGCATAGGTAAGATAGGTGCCGCGCCAGCCGATGCCTTCCAACAGGAAATGCGTTGTCGGCCAGCTTACGGTGGAAGCAAAGCCGGCGATCAGCGTGAGAGCGGTGATCGGCCGGCGCGCGGCACCGCCAAAGATGCGGCCAAGGCTGGCAAAGGCGGGATCGTAGAGGTTCGCCGCCATGCCGATGCCGAGCACGGTCCAGACCCCGATATAGGCCACGCGGTTGGCGGCGTGCGCGATCAGGAAAAGTCCGAGCGCGCAGATCAACGAGCCGATCGTCATGACGACATGGCCGCCATAGCGGTCGATGGAGCGGCCGACATAGGGCGAGGCAAGGCCGGCGACCAACAACCCGACCGAAAATCCGCCCATGGCGAACGACATCGACCAGCCGCGGTCGGCGGCGACCAGCGGCAGGATCAGCACCGGCGTGTAGAAAATCGTGCCCCACGACAGGATCTGGGTGATGCCGAGCACCGGCACTGCACGCCATGGGCCGTCGATGAAGTCGCGGGCAGTGGTCATGGACCACCGGTCACGGATATCCGCCAGCGCGTCACTGCCCCGGCTTGGTCTGTTGGATGGGCGGCTGCACGGGTTTCGGGGCGGACGCCGGCTTCGGCATGGGTTTGGGCTTTGCCTTCGGCTTGTGCTTGACCGTGCGCTTATGGCCCGCGGGCGTGCAGCGCACATAGACCATGGTGCCGTAGCGGCCCTGCACCTCCGGGTCCATCCAGCGCAGGATCAGCACCTTGCCATCGAAGGAAACCACCTCGCGGTCCTGCATGCTGCCGGGCGGGTCGCCCGCCGGGCCGACAAACGTCTTGCCGCCGGGGGCGCCTTTGAGCGCCAGTTCACTGGGGGTGGATTGATCCGCGAGATGCATCATCACCCCGGAGGTGGGACCGAGCGAAATGACATAGGGGTTGCGGCATTGGTTGGCGGCAGCCTTCACCGTGCGCTCACGGTCCTCTTCTTTGTGGTAGGCGGTCAGCCCCCAGCGTCCCACCAGGTCCTGCGGAGGAAATGCCGGAGGCAGCGTCGGCGTCACCATCTGCTGTGGCGCTTCCGGGGCCTGCGGCTGGTTGGTGGCGCAGCCGGCGAGCATGAGCAGGCATGCCGCCGTCAGCGGTGCGATCACGCTATATGAGCGGCGGGAAAGGCGCATTCGGGCTCCGGCGGCGCGGGATATGGACTTTGCGGGGCATTGACGCGAAGCGCAAGCGTGAAGCACAAGCGCGAAGCCACGGCAATTCACGGGCCGCCAGCTTAACGCTGACAGACGCTCCAGGCAGCATAGCGGCACCGCAAGCTTGACTCCCCGTCTGTGAGGCAATATCTCCCGGGCAGCATTTGGCACTCCCTGTTTATGAGTGCTAAAGGCTTGCAAAATCAACACATTCAATCAAAAAACCGCCCACGAGGAATGCAATGGCCAAGACCAAATTCCGTCCCCTGCACGACCGCGTCGTCGTGCGCCGCATCGAGGCCCAGGAGAAGACCAAGGGCGGCATCATCATCCCCGACACCGCCCAGGAGAAACCGCAGGAAGGCGAGATCATCGCCGTCGGTCCCGGTGGGCGCGACGAGGCGGGCAAGCTGATCCCGATCGACCTGAAGCCTGGCAACCGCGTGCTGTTCGGCAAGTGGTCTGGCACCGAGGTCAAGATCGACGGCGAGGACCTCCTGATCATGAAGGAGTCCGACATCATGGGCGTGATCGCCTGATCCAACTCCTCGTCCTGAGGAGGCGCCGAAGGCGCCGTCTCGAAGGACGAGGGCAACGAATCCCGGGCTCATCCTTCGAGACGCGGCTGACGCCGCTCCTCAGGATGAGGATCAAAACTAAACCCAACGGAGTGAATTGAAATGTCTGCCAAGGACGTGAAATTTTCTACGGATGCCCGCGACCGCATGCTGCGCGGCGTCGACGTGCTCGCCAATGCCGTGAAGGTCACGCTCGGCCCCAAGGGCCGCAACGTCGTGCTCGACAAGGCCTACGGTGCCCCGCGCATCACCAAGGACGGCGTCACCGTCGCCAAGGAGATCGAGCTCGAAGACCACTTCGAGAACATGGGCGCGCAGATGGTGCGCGAAGTCGCCCAGAAGACCAACGACACAGCCGGCGACGGCACCACCACCGCCACCGTGCTGGCGCAGGCAATCGTGAAGGAAGGCGCCAAGTCGGTCGCCGCCGGCATGAACCCGATGGATCTGAAGCGCGGCATCGACATCGCGGTCGCCGCCGTGGTGAAAGACATCGAGAAGCGCGCCAAGAAGGTCAGTGCGTCGTCCGAGGTCGCCCAGGTCGGCACCATCTCGTCCAACGGCGACGAGAAGATCGGCAAGATGATCGCGCAGGCGATGCAGAAGGTCGGCAACGAGGGTGTCATCACCGTCGAGGAAGCCAAGGCGCTCGAGACTGAAGTCGACATCGTCGAGGGCATGCAGTTCGACCGCGGCTACATCTCGCCCTATTTCATCACCAACGCCGAGAAAATGAACGCCGAACTGGAGGACGCCTACATCCTCCTGCACGAGAAGAAGCTGTCCGGCCTGCAGTCGATGCTTCCGGTTCTGGAAGCGGTGGTGCAGTCGAGCAAGCCGCTCATCATAATCGCCGAGGACGTCGAGGGCGAGGCGATCGCCACGCTCGTCGTCAACAAGCTGCGCGGCGGCCTGAAAGTGGCGGCCGTGAAGGCGCCGGGCTTCGGCGACCGCCGCAAGGCCATGCTCGAGGACATCGCCATCCTCACCGGCGGCCAGCTCATTTCCGAGGATCTCGGCATCAAGCTGGAAAACGTCACGCTGCAGATGCTCGGCCGCGCCAAGAAGGTGATCATCGAGAAAGAGAAGACCACCATCGTCAACGGCGCCGGCAAGAAGGCCGACATCGAGGCGCGTTGCGGCCAGATCAAGGCGCAGATCGAGGAGACCACCTCCGACTACGACAAGGAGAAGCTGCAGGAGCGGCTGGCGAAGCTCGCCGGCGGCGTGGCGGTGATCCGCGTCGGCGGCGCCACCGAGATCGAGGTGAAGGAGCGTAAGGACCGCGTCGAGGATGCGCTCAACGCCACCCGCGCCGCGGTCGAGGAAGGCATCGTGCCGGGCGGCGGCGTCGCGCTGTTGCGCGCCAAGAAGTCGGTCGGCCGTATTCACAACGATAATCCCGACGTCCAGGCCGGCATCAACATCGTGCTCAAGGCGCTGGAAGCCCCGATCCGCCAGATCGCGGAGAACGCCGGCGTCGAAGGATCGATCGTGGTCGGCAAGATCACGGATGAAAACTCGGAGACCTACGGCTTCGACGCCCAAACCGAGAAATATGTCGACATGATCAAGGCCGGTATCGTCGATCCGGCCAAGGTGGTGCGCACCGCGCTGCAGGATGCCGGTTCAGTGGCGGGCCTGCTGGTCACCACCGAGGCCATGGTCGCCGAATTGCCCAAGAAGGACGAGACCGCGTCCGCCATGCCCGGCGGCGGCATGGGGGGCATGGGCGGAATGATGTAACTCGGCCCGTCAGCCAAATGCATTGAGGGCGTGGCTTCGGCCGCGCCCTTTTTCTTGGCTCAATCAGCGGCGAAGTTTGAAGCGCTAATGTGTTGACAGCCGGAACCGCAGCGTGGTCGGCCCGCGCAGCACCACCGCGTCGCCGTGCGCTCGCCAGTCGGTCACTTGCGCCAATTCCGTAAGCACCTGCAAATCGGCCTGCATGCGTTCCGGCGTGCACTGGCCGTCGCTCATGTAGCGCGGCAGGCCGTCGGGCAGCGGCCCCGGTTCGACGCGGATCGCGGTGTCTGACAGTTCCACGCGGCCTTTCACGGTCTGGCACCAGAGGTCGATGGTGGCGGCGCCGTTCGGCTCCACCATCAGCACCGGCACGCGCTTGACCGGGGGCATGGGCCGCACATCGAGCAGCAGTTCCCGATCGAAGGGGAAGGGCTCGGCTGCGCGGCTTGGGAGCCAAGCGGTGAGCAGCCCCGCCGCGAGGACGCACCAGGCAATGACGGGCCGGCCTGCGATCAGGCGAATGGAAGTCATCATGTGCTCCGGACAAGGCGGTCGCGGCCGCGACGCCTTCGATCCGCTGGAAATGCCGTTCGGCGCGCGTTCCGTCAAGCTGGTCGTGACGGCCTGGGGATTATTGGCCACGGCCGGGTGTTATAAATGGCGCCACGAATGGCCGGAGAGTCCCATGGATCAGCGCATCATCGAGCTGTATGACCGTTTCACCCATGGCGGCATCAGCCGCCGCGAATTCCTCGACCGGCTGGCGCGCATCGCCGGTTCCAGCGCGGTCGCGCTGGCGCTGCTGCCGCTGTTGCGGAACGACTACGCGCGAGCGGCGATCGTTGCGCCCGACGATGCGCGGCTAGCGGTCGACGAGGTATCCTATGACGCCGGCGGCACGCGCATCAGCGGCTATCTGGCGCGGCTGAAAGCGAAGGGCAAACGCCCGGCGGTCATCGTCATCCACGAAAACCGCGGGCTCAATCCGCACATCAAGGACGTGGCGCGGCGGCTGGCACTCGACGGCTTCCTCGCTTTCGCCGTCGACATACTGTCGCCGCTTGGCGGCACGCCGGCCGACGAGGACAAGGGCCGCGACATGATTCGCACGCTCAACGCTGACGAAACGGCGCACCGCATTGCCGCGGCGGCGCTGTTCCTGGAACACCACGCGGAATCGACAGGCAAGGTTGGCGTGGTCGGTTTCTGCTGGGGCGGCGGCATGGTCAACCGCGTGGCGGTGCTTTCGCCCGATCTGAAAGCCGCCGTCGCCTATTACGGCGACCAGCCGCCTGCCGACGCGGTGAAGTCCATCCACGCGCCGCTGCTGCTGCACTATGCCGGGCTCGACAAGCGCACCAATGCCGGCATTGCCGCCTACGACGCCGCGCTCAAAGCCGCGAACAAAAATTTCATCGTCTACATCTACCCGAACGCCAATCACGGCTTCAACAACGACACCAGCAGCCGTTACGACAAAGCGGCGGCGGATCTGGCCTGGAGCCGCACCGTCGCGTTTCTCAAGGAGCAGCTCGGCTAGCCGTTGCGCGCGGCGGCGCACCGTGCTCTACTTTCGCTCAACAACCGCTCCGCGCAAGAGCGGCGCTAGCAAACGGGTGGGAAGCCGTGGTCAATATCCTTGCCAATATCGTCGGTGCACTCGGCGCCATCGTCTTCGTCGGCTATTTCGCCTACAAGGTGGAAGAGCCGCCGCTCACCATCATCGTCGTGCTTTGCCTTTGCCTGATGGTTTATTCGTTCTATGACGACGTGCGGAACGACCGCACGATCGCGCAGTTCCACAAAGACAACCGCGAGTCGCAGTAGCGCGGCCGACGATCGCTTCTCCTGCCAGACGCTACGCCTCCGCCTCGACCAACTCCGACAACCAATGCGCCGTGCGCAACAACCTGCCGTCATTGCCGCGCAGGCCGACGAGTTGCACGCCGATCGGCATGCCGTTTGAGCCCCGCAGCAGCGGCAGCGTGATCGCCGGCGTGCCGAGCAGCGTCCAGGCGGTGCAGAACACCGGATTGCCGGTGCTCTCGAGGCCGAGCGAGGCCTCGCCCGGCGCCGCCGGGGTCAGGATTGCGTCATAGCGATCGAAGATTTCGTTGAGATTGATGTTTAGTAGTGGAATGCGAGCGACCGCCCGAATGTAGTCAGCGGCCGTCACCTGCTGTCCGTGCTCAATGATCCCGCGCAGCCGCGCGCTCAGCTTGTCGCGGCTTTGCTCGTATTCGGGCGCAAAATTCACCGCCACTTCGGCATCCTGGATGGCGCGGTGCAATTCCACGGCGTTGTCGAATATCGACGGCAATTCCACCTCGACGGCGGCCTCGCCGAGCATGTCCACCAACTCTGCGAAGGCTTCTTTGGCGTCGTCGTCGGCTTGGTCCCAAACCGGGGTCTTGGCGAAGGCCAGTTTTGGCGGCAGCGGCGGCTCTTCCGCGGCCATGCGGCTGAGCTGCGGCCGCGCCTGCGGGTGCATGTCGGCGTCGCTGGAATCATAGGTCATCAGAATCTCGGCCAACAGCGCAGCGTCCGCCACGCTGCCGGCGAAAACGCCGATGTGGTCGAGCGTGCGCGACAATGACAGCACGCCGCGGCGCGAAATCAGGCCGTGCGTCGGCTTGTAGCCGACCACGCCGCAAAAGGAGGCGGGGCGGATGATTGAACCGTTGGTCTGCGAGCCCACCGCCAGCGGCACCATGCCAGAAGCGACCGCCGCCGCCGATCCGCTCGAGGAGCCGCCGGGCGTGCGGTTGGGATCGTAAGGATTGTGGGTCTTGCCGGGCCCGAATAGGGCGAGCTCGGTAGTCACCGTCTTGCCCATGATCACCGCGCCGGCTTGGCGCAGCAAAGACACTACCATGCTGTCGTGCATCGGCTGGCGGCCGGCGTGCAGCACGGTGCCGTCTTCGGTCGGCATGTCGTTGGTATCGAAAATGTCCTTCACGCCGATGGGGACGCCGTGCAAGGGCCCGAGCGGGCGGCCGTTTGCGCGCGCTTCGTCAAGCGCGCGGGCTTGCGCACGGGCGTGTTCGGGATCGAGAAAAGTCCAGGCCTCGATCTTGGGATCGACTTCGGCGATGCGGGCGAGGCAGGATTCGGTGACATCCAACGCGCTGACGGCGCCGTCACGCAGCGCTGCAATCGTATCCGACAATGTCGGCCCTTCGGCCATAGCCAAATTTCCCTTGCTTCGCCGGCGGCGATGCCCGCCGCCGGCCGATCATGCCGTTCGCGCGGTCCGTGTCATTTCGACGAATAGAGATAATTCGGCAGCCAGAGCGCGGTTTGCGGAAAAGCGTAGAGCAGCGCCATGGTCATGAACACCATGAACACGAAGGGCAGCGCCCCCCCGAATATCTGCGTCAGGCGCACCTGTGGCGGTGCCACGCCCTTGAGGTAATAGGCGGCCATCGCCATCGGTGGTGTGTTGAACGAGGTCTGAATGTTAAGCGCCACCAGGATGCCGAACACGATCGGATCGACGTGGAAATACGGCAGCAGCGGCAGGAAGATCGGCACGAAGATGATGATGATCTCGGTCCATTCCAGTGGCCAGCCGAGCAGGAAGATGATGAACTGGGTGAGCAACAGGAACTCGACCCGGTTCATGTTCAGGCTTTTGATAATTTCCTCGACCAGATTCTGGCCGCCGAGATAGGCGAACACCGAGGCGAAGGTCCATGAGCCGATGAACAGGTAGGTGACCATCGCGGAAGTGCGCGCGGTCAGGTAGACCGCCTCTTTCAGGCGCGTGAAGTCGAGCTCGCGATAGACCGCGGCCAACAACAGGCTGCCGAAGGACCCGACAGCCGCGGCCTCGGTCGGCGTCGCCAGCCCCAGCAGGATCGCGCCGAGCACCGACAGGATCAACACCGCCAGCGGGAAGAACGACGTCAGCAGCGCCCAGATGACTTCCAGGAACGGGACCTTGCCCTGGTCTTCCGGCAGCGGCGGCGCCAGCTTCGGATTGATGATGGCACGGATAACAACGTAGGCGATATAGAAGCCGGCCAGGATGAAGCCCGGAACGAAGGCGCCGGCATAGAGCTTGACCACGGACTCGCCGGCGGTGGCGGCGTACAGGATCAAGAGGATGCTGGGCGGGATCATGATGCCGAGACAGCCGCCGGCGCAGACCACGCCGGCCGCCAGCTTGGTGTCGTAGCCGGCCTTGAGCATGGCCGGAAACGCCAGCAGCCCCATCAGCGTCACCACCGCGCCGACGATGCCGACCGCGGTGGCGAACAGCGCACAAGTGATCAGTGTCGCAACCGCCAGCGATCCGGGGACACGGCGCGCCGCGATTTGAATGCTGTAGAACAGGCGGTCAAGGATATTCGCCCGTTCGACCACATAGCCCATAAACAAAAACAACGGCACCGCGGTCAGCGTGTCGTTACTGAGGATGCTGAAGGTATTCTGGACCAGCAAATCGAATATTCGATTGCTGAAGACGTGGTGGAGCTGATCGGGCGTGGCATAGGCGTAATAGCCGAAGAACACGCCCATGCCCATCAGCGTAAAGACGATCGGAAAGCCCAGGAGGATCGTGATGATGAACAGCGAGATCATCAAGAGGCCGATTTCACCGCCGCTCATGACTGCGTCCCCTGTGCGGCCTGTTCGACTTCATGCTTTGCGATGAATTCGCGTTCATGCAGAATCGCGGTTTCGAGCTCCTCGACATCCTGCGCGCGCTGCGGCCATTCGCCGGTCCGCAGGCAAATGATGCAGCGGAACACCTCGGCCAGGCCTTGCAGCAGCAGCATCAAGCCGGCGATCGGGATCAGCGTCTTGAGCGGGAAAATCGGGATATCGCTGGGGCTGTAAACGCTGACCTCGTGGTATAGCCAGGACTCTCCGGCGTAGCGATATCCGGCCAGCGTGAGCGCGAAAACGCCCGGATAAAAGAACAGGACGTAGAGCAGCAGGTCGATGGCCGCCTGGGTGCGCGCCGGCCACAGCCGGTAGATCACGTCGCCACGCACATGGGCGTTGCGCGACAGCGTATATGCGCCCGCCATGATGAACAGCGCTCCGTACATGTTGTAGGAAAGGTCGTAGGCCCAGATGGTGGGATTATTCAACACGTAGCGGACGAAGACCTCGTAGCTGGTCCCGAACGTCATAATCAGGATGTACCAGCCGAAGGCCTTACCGATCGCAGTGCTGATGCGATCGATGAACCCAATATAGGCGAGCATGTCGAGTTACCCGTGTTCCGCTTCGCACAAACAACAGGTGGGGACGGCGGACTGACGCCGTCCCCACGCTTGCCCGGGGTTTAATCCCGAGGATTGCGCGCCGGCTCAGAAGCCGAGCGGCTGTTCCTTGCCATAGTAATGGTCGTAGGCGAGCTTGGTGTCGTGCGCGTTGAGGAGCTGGTAGTAAGCGACGTCCTTCGCCCAGGCTTTCTGGTTGTCGGATATCTTCTTGAACCATTCCTCTTTGCTGTATTGCGCGACGACCTTGTCCCAGGCCGCGAGTTCCGCATCGAGGATCGACGATGACGTACGGAACACCTTCACGCCACCCTTCTTCAGAGCCTGCAGATCTTTCGGATAGTTTGCGTAGGCCATGATCAGGTTGTCCGTGGACGCCGAAGTGATCGCGTGACGCAGCAGCATCTGCTGTTCCTTGGCCAGCGATTCGAATTTGGTCTTGTTGAACTCGATCTCAAGACATTCGGACGGCTGGTGATAGGAACTCAGCATGTAGAACTTCGCCACGTCGGCTGCGCCGAAGCGACGGTCCGACGTCGGATTGTTGTACTCGAACGCCTCGATGACGCCCTTCTCCATGGCGGGGATGATTTCGCCGCCGGGGAGCGCCGTCACCTTGCAGCCCAACGCCTGCATGACGTTGGTGGCGAGGCCGACCGTGCGGTACTTCAGGTTCTTCATGTCGGCCGCGGTCTTGGGTTGGAACTTGAACCAGCCGAGCGGCTGGGTCGGCATCGGCATCAGGAACCAGCCCACGACGTTGAGTTTGAGCACCTTCTGGGTGAGCTGATTATAGAGTTCTTCGCCGGGGCCGTAGAACCAGGCAAGGAATTGGTGAGCATCCCAGCCGTAGCACGGGCCGGTACCGAACAGCGACGCCGCGCGGTTCTTGCCGTACCAGTACGCCGGAACCAAGTGACCGCCGTCGAGCACGCCCTTGCTGACCGCGTCTTGCACTTCGAACGCCTTCACCACCGAGCCGGCGTTCAGATAGTCGATCTTCAACCGGCTGCCGCCCATGTCGTTGACGGTTTGGACGTATTGCTTGGCGTAGTCGTTGAGAATGTCGCCGGCGCCCCAGGAACCCTGCATCTTCAGGGTCACGGTCTGGGCGCGCGAGACTTGCGGCATTGCGATCGTCGCCGCACCAGCGACTGCGGCCCCGCCCAGGAATTTGCGGCGGGTCGCAACCGTAGACAGTTTGCTTTTAGGCATTTCTCTTACCCTCCCTTGGATCGTTCTTTAGAAGAACATTTATTGTCGGGTCTTATTTCCGGACCCGATGCATTTAGTCCGGATCGGACAACCCTTGGTGTACAATCGTAAGGGGTGTGGCGACTAGACGCAATATTGGGCAGTGATGGGTCCCCCCGAATTCGACATCTCTTTTTATGCGCGAATCCGTGCAAAATAGAACCGAATCCATGCGCCATTAGCCCTTAGTCGATACTGCGGCGCATATCGCGTTGATTTTTCGTCCCATTAGGAGGCTGCCCGTGAGAAGCATTTTCTCGACGCTCGCCATCGTATGGCGAATTGCCAGCCCCTACTTCCGCTCCGAGGACCGTGGGCCTGGCCTCGTCCTGTTGACCACCGTGATCGCCATCGAACTGTCGATCGTCGGCCTCACCGTTCTGCTAAACCAATGGAACAACGCGTTCTATAACGCGCTGCAAAATCGGGACTGGGGCGCTTTCGTTTATCAGCTTGAATATTTTTGCGTGCTGGCGACCGCCTTCATCCTGCTCGCCGTCTATCAGCTCTATCTCAATCAATGGCTGCAGATCCGTTGGCGGCGCTGGCTGACCGCGACCTATCTCGGTCACTGGCTCGAAGGTGCCAACCACTACCGCATGCAGCTCTTGGGCGACGCCGCTGATAACCCGGATCAGCGAATCTCCGAGGACATTCGCCAATTCATCGACCTGACTCTCAATATCGGGTTGCAACTGCTCAACTCCTGCGTCACGCTTTTTTCTTTCATGATCATCCTGTGGTCGCTGTCGGCGGCAGCGCCGCTGCATATGTTCGGCACGACATTTAACATTCCGGGCTATCTGCTATGGGCGGCGTTGATCTATGCCGTCATCGGCACCGCCCTTACCCATTTGATCGGCCGCGCGCTGATCGCGCTTAATTTCCAGCAGCAGCGTTACGAAGCCGATTTCCGCTTCAACCTGGTGCGGGTGCGCGAGAATTCCGAGCAGATCGCCCTGCTCGAAGGCGAGCGTGCCGAGCGCGACCGCTTGTTGGTGCGTTTCGGCAACGTGGTGGCCAATTGGTACGCGATCATGACACGGCAGAAGAAGCTCACCTTCTTCACCGCCGGTTATTCGCAGGCCTCGGTAGTGTTCCCATTCATCATGGTGAGCCCGGCCTATTTCGCCAGCGTGATCCAGCTCGGCGGATTGATGCAGACCGCCAACGCTTTCGGCCAGGTGCAGAGCGCACTATCGGTGTTCGTGAACTTGTACCGCAGCCTGGCCGAGTGGCGCGCTGTGATCGAACGGCTGTCCGGCTTCGATCAATCGGTGGCGGCCGCGCGCGCGGTGGCGGTGGCGCCGCCGGTGATCAACCTTGAGCCCGGCGAGGCCGCGGCCGTCACGCTCAAAGATCTCGCCGTGCGGCTGCCCAACGGGGTGCCGCTGGTCAATGCCAACGACATCTCGATCGGACTAGGCGAACGCGTGCTGGTCAGCGGTCCCTCCGGCGCCGGCAAATCCACGCTGTTTCGCGCGCTGGCCGGCGTGTGGCCGTTCGGTTCGGGCACGATCACGGTACCGAAAAACGCTCGCGTGATGATCCTGCCGCAGCGGCCATATTTCCCGATCGCGCCCTTGGCCGCCGCGGTCGCTTATCCGGCAGAGCCCGGCAGCTTTGATGCCGCACAAGTTGCCGAGCTGATCGCGGTGGTGGGCTTGCCGGACTTGGCCTCCCGCATCGAGGAGGAAGCGCATTGGAACCGTATGCTCTCGCCCGGCGAGCAGCAGCGTCTCGGCATTGCGCGCGCGATCCTGCACGCGCCCGACTATCTGTTCCTGGACGAAGCCACCGCTTCGCTCGACGAGACGGCCGAGGCCGCGCTCTACCACCTGCTGGAACAGCGGCTTGCGAAAGCGACCATCGTTTCGATCGGTCACCGCTCAACGCTTGCCGCCTTCCACCGCCGCCGGCTCATCTTGGCCCGGGAAGGCGACCGCACCTGGCTGCGCGAGGGCAAGCTTGCAGCAGCCGGCTAGCAAACGTCGGCTTTTATTTTCCAGGTGTTCGAAAAAATGAAAAGGGCGGCGGCTCCGGGGAGCCACCGCCCAAGGGCAGGTTCAAAAGGCGCTTAGTGGCCGATACCGACGGAGGTATCGAACTTGAGCGAGGCGACGAAGCGATCGTCACACCAGCTGTTCGACTGGTTGCCCAAGCCGACCAACAGGAAGTTGGCGCAATCCTGCGTGCTCTGATCGGTGCCGTGATAACGCAAATCCAGCGTCAACTCCTTGTAGGCGAAGGAGATGCCGACGTTCCAATAGCTGTAGCTCGGATTGGCCGTCGCACCGGCGAGGATGAAGCCGCTCGATTCGATGTCCCAGTAACCGTACTCGCCCGAGATCTTCGTGGTGATGTCCCAGACTTTCTGCGGGAACTGGTAGGCTGCGACGCCGGAGTAATAGACTGCGGACGGTGTGTTCGAGAAGCCGAGAGTCGAGAAGGTTTCGCTGTAGTGCAGCAGATCGGGCGTCCAGTACACGTTGCCGCCGATCGAGAAACCGTTGCCGAAGTCGTAGCCGACCTTACCGTAGACTTCGTAGAAGTCGCTGGTGTTGGTGAAGCCGTTGAAGCTTTCGCTCGGGTAGTAATATTCGATGATGCCGATATCGAGCGAGAACGGGCCCCAGCTGTTGCGCCAGCCGCCGTAGAAGTCGATTTCGGCGGACGGATCGGTAAAGCCATATCCAGGGCCGCTCGGCCAGCTGATGGCATAGCCCGCGATGCCGGCATAGAATGTGCCGATCGGCGTCTTGAGGTCCGGCTCGAAATACGCGCCGCCCGACGGCGCCTTATTGGACTGCGAGATGCCGCGGAAAAGGTAATCGGACATGACTACCCCGCCGACGGCGATGTCCAAGGAGTAAAGCGGCGGCGGTGGCGGCGCTTTCGGCGCCTTCATCGCTATATCCGCCGCAAACGAAGGTGCCGCACTCGCCGCTACGGCAAGCGCCGCAATAACCGACAAACCCACTTTCTTCATCTGACCCTGCCCCTTTTCGGTTCGATCGACTTGCGGCCGATACAAAGTTCCGCGTCATCGTTGCGTACAGAAATCCGTAAAACACTCGACTGCGATCGACCCGTACGCAAAAGGACGCGCATTGGAGGTAACTTTACATCCCGTAGGTCGCACTGCGGCAAGGCGAAAACAGCAGCAACTGCTGACTTTTTAGGCGATTAGGCCTTCTATCGATAAAATGCAGGGGACTGTTGCACCGATGTCACAATTTTCATGAGAAAAACGGTATTCCGCTGGCGGATGGCGAAAGTTTTCGGGGAGAAATCTGGCGTTTTCCACACAAGGCCCCCCACCTTGCGCTGGGCAGTTTGTGTGCAAACAAACGCCCGCCGGCAATTCCCGACGGGCGCATGAGCGGCCCGCATGATCGGGCCGCAACTACTGATAGCCGCGGCGGATCAGGCCGCCGCTTTCTTGCGGTTAGCTTCCAGTCGCTGGTCGACCAGGGCGACGATGGCGTCGACCTTTGGGTTGCTCATACCCTTCTGCCGGCCGATGAGCTGAACCAGCTTGTCGGAGCGCTCAATGTTCTTGGCGCCGTTCTGCAGGGCACGGGCCGCCGAGGCCGGACGCGTGAGGCTTTGCGCGGCGGCCGCATATTTCTCGAACGGCACCAGGTCTTCCGGCTTGGCGCCAAGCTTGACGCAGAGATCGAACACGAAATTGTAGACCTCGCGTGAGGTGGCCAGATCGGAATGCACCGCTTCCTGCGCGGTGCGCATGCCGTCCTTGGTGATGCAGCGGTAGTTGCCGGCCAGCAGCATCGCCCACTTGGCGAGCGGTGTGAAAATCAACTCATGCACACGCAGTTTTACCGGCAGTTCGATCTTGCTTCCGTCGCCGGGATCGAAGCGCACCGCGTCGATGTCCTTTTCAAGCTGGCGCAGGATTGCGGTGTTCTTGTCGTCGGCGAATTTGGCGACCTTGAAGTTGGTCGGCAGCGTGACCATGAGCACGTTGACCTTTTCCTCCGGCGGGCGAATCGCCTGCGGATCGGGGCTGCACAGCGTCACCAGGCCGGGATCGAAATTGTCCCACACGCGCGGATCCGTGAAGGCTGGCTCGAGCGCCTTGTAGTCGAGATTGGGAATGCGCTTCACGTAAGGCAGTGGCGGCATGTTCATGATCGACATGCAGGGCACTTTTGCCTTGGCTACCTTGTCGAGCAATTCGCGCACGCCGGGCGAGCCGAATTGTGGCTCCTGCATGGCGAGGCCAACCAGATCGTAATCGGCCGGATTGACGCCGTCCGTGCCGCCGGCGGTGACCTTGCCGGGCAGCTTGCGCGAGTCGATCTCGACGCGGTCGGCCCGGCCCTTGACCGGAATGCGCACGCGGAAGCCTTCGGCGTTGATCAGATCCGCTTCGGCGGGAAGGCAGACGAGATGAACGGAATGTCCCCCGAACAAAATTTTGGAGGCCAGCAGCGACCCGTAGGAAGCGCCCATGATCAAGATTTTGTAAGCCGGCATAGCCAATTACTCCCTGCACTGATGGTAGAAATGTGAGTTGTGGAAATGCGAGCAGGCTCCGGCCATCGCCATTCCCCTCGTGTTTCGCATGCTATTCGGACCGCTCCAGCGATGCAATCCGGGCCGCTCGCCCACGATCATATGCAAGATTATGATTATGTTCGCGCGACCACTGCGCAGCCGCACACCATCAGCGCATCGGTCGCAATGGCGAGAAGCGGCGCGCGGGCGACCGCTTTTTTTCAGCGGCCGCCCTGGTCCGGATCGGTCTTTATTTCGTCAGCCTATTGGCCGTCATCCGTTCGTCCGCCGAACAGGGTGCCGAAACTTGGAATCACTGTTGACGGACCGGCCGGCGGCGGAACCTCCGGAGCCGGCGCAGGTTGCGGTGCCGGCTTCGGCGCCGCGCGCTTCTTCGCCACCTTCTTCTTTTTTCTCGCCTTCTTGGCGGTTTTACGAGCCGCCTTCTTCATCCCTTTCTTCTTGTTCTTGCGCGCCAAGGCGGCTCGCTTTGCCTTCGATTTCTTGACCTTCGACTTTTTCTTTTTCCGCTTCTTTGATTTCGCCATGATCGTCCTCCCGATTGGTTCAAACAATACTTGCCAACGTGTTCACTACGGCGTCTGGCCGCAGCCCGCCTCTATTCCGCCGCTGCGGAGACGGGCTCAAGGCCCATCTTTTCCCGCAACGCCTCCGGCATCGGCCCGCCGGTCGCCCAGTCGATAAGCTCGACGGTGTGAACGACCGGAATGCTCGTACCGGTGCCGATCTGTGTCAGGCAGCCGATATTGCCGGCCGCGATCACATTCGGTTCAAGCCGCTTGATGTTCGCAACTTTGCGGTCCCGCAACTGCTCCGCCAGCCTTGGCTGGAGAATGTTGTAGGTACCGGCTGAGCCACAACACAAATGTCCTTCCGGTACATCTTTGACGATGAAGCCGCAGTTGGAAAGCAATTCTTTCGGTTCGCGTGTGACTTTCTGTCCGTGCTGGAGCGAGCAGGCGGCGTGATAGGCGACTGTGACGCCTTCCGCCACCACGCCTGCCCGTAATTTGAGCGTGGCCAGATATTCGCTGACGTCCTTGGCCAGCTTGGCAACCGCCGCCGCCTTCTCCGCATAGGCCGGATCCGTCCGCAGCATGAACCCGTAATCCTTGATGGTGACCCCGCAGCCGGAAACGGTGGTAAGGATGGCGTCGAGCCCGCCGGTTTCGATCTCGCGGGTCCAGGCGTCGATATTGTTGCGCGCCTGCGCCAGTGCTTGTTCCTCGCGGCCCATGTGGTGAACTAGCGAGCCGCAGCAGCTTTCGCCCTGCGCCACCACCACCTCAACACCGTGGCGGGTGAGCAGGCGGATGGCGGCCTCATCGGTGGACGGCGCCAGCACCGGATTGATGCAGCCGGACAACAGCGCCACCCGGCCCTGGCGGGTACCTTGCGCGGCATGGACCTTGCCGTTGCGCTCGATCGGCGGCGACGGCTTGCGGTGCGGGGTGAGCGCCAGCAT
This sequence comes from uncultured Alphaproteobacteria bacterium, assembly GCA_963773115.1. Classification (GTDB taxonomy): domain Bacteria; phylum Pseudomonadota; class Alphaproteobacteria; order Rhizobiales; family Xanthobacteraceae; genus Pseudolabrys. The sequence continues at coordinate 792,715 of CAVYZZ010000004.1, forward strand.
GGCGGCCATCCGCCGCAGGCCCAGCACCCGCAACAGCGGCGCGAAGGGCCGACCGACAATCCCGCCCACCACCGCCAGCCGGAACAAGCTTGGGTCGGTCAGCACCCGCGCCAGCAACCCGCGAATGGCGCGGTCGGCGAGTGGGCGCTTATAGGTCTTCTCGATGTGCTCGCGGGCGTGGTCGACGAGATGCATGTAAGTGACGCCGGACGGACAGGTGGTCATGCAGGAATTGCACGACAGGCAGCGGTCGATATGCTTGACCACGTCGCGGGTGGCCGGCTTTCCCTGCTCGAGCATCTCCTTGATCAGATAGATGCGTCCGCGCGGTGAATCGAGCTCATCGCCCAGCAGCACATAGGTCGGGCAGGTGGCGGTGCAGAAACCGCAATGTACGCAGGCACGCAGGATTTTTTCCGACGCCGCGATCTGCGGATCGGCGAGCTGCGCCAGGGTGAATGATGTTTGCATTGGCTACACCCCCGCCCACATGCGGCCGGGATTAAGCACGCCTTTGGGATCGAAGCTCTCCTTCACCCGCTTGCTCAACGCAGCCAGGCCCGCCGGCTCCGGCGCGAACACGTCGAGCGCGGCGCGTAACGCGGCCGGCGCGCGCACCAGCATGGCGTGGCCGTCGAGTCCGGCGACTGCGCCACGCACGGCGGCGGCATCGGGCTCCTCGGCGAACGGCATCGCCATCCAGATCAGCCCGCCGCCCCAGTCGTAGAACATCTGCGCCGCGGGCGTGATCGTCGCCAACAACTCATGGCCGCGAGCGGGCGCGGTGGAGATGCGCCACAGCGGCCGCTCGCGCGCGGCGGCGGCAGCAAACGGCTTGACCTGCCGGATGCTACGCCAAAGCGCTGTTGAATCCTGTTCGTCCAACAGCGCGACTGGACCGAATGGCTTCATCAGCGCGGCCAAGGTCTCCTTGCGGTGGGCGACCGAGGGCGCGTGGCCTTCCAATCTCAGGGCCGTCGTCGCTTCCGCCTTCGGCAGCCCGTCAAACCAGGCGGCGACGTGATCGGGCAGATGGGCGGCGCCCGACACGTCATAGGGCGAGCCCATGGCGGCGGCCATGGCCGCGCAGGCGTGCGCATCGTCGAGCTCGGTGACCAGCACGCTCGCTTCGGTCTCGGGCTTGGGCAGCACCTTGATGGTGACGTCGGTCATCACCGCCAACGTGCCCCAGGAGCCGGCGAACAGCTTGCACAGGTCGTAGCCGGTGACGTTCTTCACCACGCGGCCGCCCGACTTGATGGTGTCGCCGCGGCCGGTGACGGCGCTGACGCCGAGGAAATGGTCGCGCGCGGCGCCGGCCTTGATGCGGCGCGGACCGGACAGGTTGGCGGCGATCACGCCGCCGATGGTGCCCTGCCCCGGTTCGCCGCCGAGCAGCGGCCCATAGTCGACCGGCTCGAAGCCGAGCTGCTGGTTGTTCTTATCGAGCAGCGCCTCGATCTCGGCCAGCGGCGTGCCGGCCTTGGCCGACAGCACCAGTTCCTCCGGCTCATAGAGCGTGACGCCGGAAACACCCGAAAGATCGAGCGTGAGATCGGTCTGGCTCGGCCGGCCGATGGCGCGCTTGGAGCCCTGACCGACGATCTCCAAAGGCTTCTCCTCGCCCAGCGCCCAGCGCACGACCTCCTCGACTTCCTTGGCGTCGCGGGGCTTAAGAACGTCAGGCATGTCAGAGCGTCTTCATTCGGCGGCAGCGGCGCGTTCGCCGGCAAATGCCGGCATGATGTCGCGCGCGAAGCGGCGCAACTGAGCCGCGCCGCCCGCAATCGTTAGCAGAACGTATTCAATGCCGGCGCCCTGCAACGCTTCCAGCATGGAAGCAATCTCGTCGGGCGTGCCGTAGAGCGCGTTTTCTTCCGTGGCGCCGGCCTTATCGGCATAGGCGAGCACGTGCGAGCCGCCTTTCGCCTTGAGGTCGCGCGCCACGTCGACGGTGCGCTTGGTGTATTGCGCCTGACGTTTGAGCGCCTCCTGCTTGTCGGCCTCGTCCTTGGCGACATAGAGCTGGCGCGCAACCGTCACCTGCATGGGATCGAAGCCCAAATCCTCCGCCTCGCGCGCCGCCTTGTAGATGGCGATGCGCTCGCGCAGCGTGTCCGGAGAGGCATATTGATCGAGGATCAGATTGAAGCCACGCTCACCGGCACGCGCGATCGAATGCGGATTGCCGGCGGCGACCCAGAACGGCGGATGCGGGCTTTGCGCCGGCGGCGGCTCCACCACCACGTCCTCGAAGTGCCAGAACTGCCCCTGGTGCGAGAAACGCTCGCGGATGGTGAAAGCGCGGGTGATGAATTCGAGCGCTTCCTCGAAGCGCGCCTCGGCCTCCTCCGGCGCGATCTGGAAACCCTTGAGCTCCGAATGCCGGTAGCCCTTGCCGATACCGAAATCGAAGCGCCCACCGGACAGCGCGTCGAGCGTGGCGGCCTGCTCGGCCAGCAGCACCGGATTGTGCCAGGGCAGCACCATCACCGCAGTTCCGACCCGCAGCGTCTTGGTGCGCATGGCCAGCGCCATCAACAGCATCAGCGTGGCGGAGGCCTGGTTCCAGCCGCTGAAATGATGCTCGACCGAGAAACTCGAATGCAGACCGAGCGCCTCTGCCTCGATGTTGAAATCGAGATAGTCGCGGAAGCCCTGGCCGGTTTCCGGATCGAACCCGGGGGCGTCGGCTTTGGGCGAGCAGAACAGTCCGAATTGCATTGCGAGAGCCTTGTCGCGTGCCCGAAACAACGCCGCGACAGAATGGCCGCGGCGCGGACGGTCTTCACCGCCCCCAATATCACGAACGCCAGGAAACGGACAGGCACCCGGCGCGGGTAGCCGCGAAGCGCACGGGCGCATGCTACTGTTCGCAACCGGCGGGCTGCGGCGAATGTGCCGTTGTGGCGAAGTTCCAAGCGGAAGATGGCAATGACCGACTTCAATACGCTCGACCAGTACCGAGCTGTAATTGCCGGCGACCCGTTCCGGCGCGGGCTGCATTACCCGGCGGTCGAGCGGGACCTCGGCGACGTTCGTTATAAGAGGATTTTGGACGTCGGCTGCGGCGACAGCCCGTTCCCGGCGATGCTCGCCGAGCGCGGCGCCAGCGTCGTCGGCTACGACAAGGCCGGCGGAAAGATCAAAGATGCCCGCGGCCATGAAGAGGCGAGCCGGCTAGGACTGCGCTACGTCGAAGCCACGCCGCAGACGTTTTCCGATTCAGGTCTGTTCGACGCGGCGACATCGATCCTGGTGCTGCCCTATGCCGATACGCTTGAAGAACTCACCGTCTTTTTCCGCTCGACGTCGCAACATCTCAAGGCGGGTGAAAAATTCGTCTCCATCGTTCTCAATCCGTCTTTCTCGGCTTTCGGCGAAAGGATCGGCGCCCGCCGCATCACCCGGCTGTCGGACAATGTCGACAAGGTCGAGTTCCTCAACGCCGCGACGGGCGATGTCGTCATGACTGTGACTCCGCACCGCTACGGTAAGGACGTGTACGAACGTTGCGCCTTGGCGGGCGGCATGACGCCGCTCGCGTGGCAAGATCTGTTTGCGACGCCAGACGCCATCGAGGTCATGTCGGCCGCGTTCTGGCAGGCTTGCCACGACAAGCAGCCTTACGCGCTGTTCGTCACGCGGAAGAGCGAGGGCGTGTCCTCGTAAAGACACTTTTGCCTCAGAACTGCTTTATGTCTCAAAGTGGACATTCGGCGGACAAACCGGCGCGTCGGCTAAGGGCCATATGCGGCGACTATAACTTTATCATGCCGGTCCTCGTCAGCGTCGCCTTGGACGAGACGATTGGTGCGTGGGTCATGTGCCAAGCCCCGTATTGTTCCGCGTATGCTTCCTTAGACGCCATACCGTCTACTGGAACAACAACCTTAAATCCGCGCGTCACGGCAGCACCGCCAGTATTAATTATTAAACCCTCCGTTGAGGTGCCGACTAAGATTACGGTTTGGATTCCCTTATCCTTCAAGATCTGTTCCAGATTGGTCTTGTAAAACTTATCCAAGCCAGACCGCACTGACGGTTCGCCGGCAGCCGGCGCAACTTCAGTGATGATATCCGCTGTCGTGGAGTTAGGTATGATGCTGTAGATGACCGTGACCTTCGCCGCACGCGCTTTGCCAAGCAGCTTCTTGACCGCGGGAAGCACGGCCACGCAGCGCGGTCGCTTGCCGCAATTCTGGTTCATGAAGTCGCCCATGATTAGAGCTGTGGTCTTTGGATCAAGGGTCACCGCCTTGATCCCGGGGGCAGCGGGCGTCTTCACGTTTGCCCACTCGTCAATGATGTCGGAGGCGACTGCTGTTGAAACAGTGCTGCCAATCGTAGCTCCAAGTACCCCAATAACTGCACAGACGATAGCGAACCGGCCACCCATGACGTTTTCTCCTATAAAGATGGCCTTCATATTTCTTTTCTGCCGGCTCTCTATTGAAAAGAATACGAAATTAGTTACGACGCGTCAGAGTCTCGATGTAATCCCCTTGTCAACTTCCTGTCCAATGTCCGCTTCGGGTCAAACGCAACCGTTTCAGTTTTTATGTTTTGTTTATTTTATCCATTGTGGGTCAAAACCGGCATTGCCCAAACAAGTCAGGACATTTCCGCGTTGCCCTCGAAAGCGGACATCCGCGCGCTAATGGGTACAAGGCCCACCTGCCCCGCCTAAAACCTTGGAATGTCGGGGAACGGCAACTTCCCGCCGGAAATGTGCATGCGCCCGAGCTCGGCGCAACGGTGCAGCGTCGGGAACACCTTGCCGGGATTGAGCAGGCCCTTGGCGTCGAAGGCGCATTTGACGCGCTGCTGCTGATCGAGATCGGTTTCGGTAAACATCACCCCCATCAGGTCGCGCTTCTCGACGCCGACCCCGTGCTCGCCGGTCAACACGCCGCCGACCTCGACGCAGAGCTTGAGGATTTCGGCGCCGAACTGCTCGGCGCGGTCGAGCTCGCCGTCCTTGTTGGCGTCATAGAGGATGAGCGGATGCAAGTTTCCGTCGCCGGCGTGGAACACATTGGCGCAGCGCAATCCGTATCTCTCCGACATCTCCTTGATGCGGGAGAGCACCAGCGGCAGCTGGTGACGCGGGATGGTGCCGTCCATGCAATAATAATCCGGCGAGATGCGGCCAGCCGCCGGGAACGCCGCCTTGCGGCCGGCCCAGAACAGCAGCCGCTCCTCCTCCGAGTTCGAAACCTTGCACGACACCGCGCGGCAGTCCTTGGCGATCTGCTCGATGCGCGTGATCAGGTAGTCGACTTCCGATGCGGGTCCGTCCACCTCCACGATCAATAGCGCCTCGACGTCGAGCGGATAACCGGCGTGCACAAACTCTTCGGTCGCGCGAATAGCCGGTCCATCCATCATCTCCATGCCGCCGGGGATAATGCCGGCGCCGATGATCGTCGAAACGCATGCGCCGGCGTCTTCCGAGCTCGGAAAGCCGATCAGCAGCGCACGCGCGGTCTCCGGCTTGCGCAAGATACGCACGGTCACTTCGGTGACGACGCCGAGCAGGCCCTCCGAGCCTGTGATGATGCCGAGCAGGTCGTAGCCCGCGCTGTCCAGATGCTTGCCGCCGATGCGCAGCACCTCACCGGTCATCAGCACGATCTCGCAGCCGAGCACGTTGTTGGTGGTCATGCCGTATTTCAGACAGTGCACGCCACCGGAATTCTCCGCGATGTTGCCGCCAATGGTGCAAGCGATCTGCGAGGACGGATCGGGCGCGTAATAAAAGCCTTCATGCGCGACCGCATTCGAGACCGTTAGATTGGTGACGCCGGGCTCGACCACGGCGACGCGGTTGGCGAAGTCGATCTCCTTGATCCGGTTGAATTTGGCCATGCCCAGCAGCACCCCGTCGGCCAGCGGCAGCGCGCCGCCGGAGAGCGACGTGCCGGCCCCGCGCGGCACCACCCGGATGCCCTCGTCGTGGCAGTAGCGCAGCACTTCGGCAACCTGGGCGGTGGTTTCCGGCAGCACCACCACCATGGGCAGCTGGCGATAGGCGGTCAGCCCATCGCTCTCATAGGGGCGCATTTCGCGTTCGCCGGCGATCACCCCCTCGCCCGGGACGATTTGGCGCAGGGCGGCAACGATACGGTCGCGCCGGGCCATCACCGCGCCGTCCAGTTCCGGCATCCGCACCGACATGCCTCATCACTCCTGCGCTTTTCTCAAACTACGATATCAGCCATTTGACGACGGACACATAGGGCTGGCAAAAGCATAGCAAAAGCGGGCTGGGTCGATCGGACCGAGGGCGGCGGCGAAACGCCTCGACGGGAGAATAATAATGGCCATGAAGGCGACGTTGGTGGCGGCCGTGCTGGCAGCGGTGGCAGTGGCGCCGACCGCAAACGCCCAGGATGCGGCCGCGGGCGAGCAGGTCTTCAACAAATGCCGCGCCTGCCACTCCGTCGGACCGGGCGCCAAGAACAAGGTCGGCCCCGAACTCAACGGCCTCGACGGCCGCCATTCCGGCAGCGCCCCAGGCTACAGCTATTCGGCGGCCAACAAGAATTCGGGCCTCACCTGGAACGAGCAGACCTTCAAAGAGTACATCAAAGACCCACGCGGTAAGATTCCGGGCACCAAGATGATCTTTCCCGGCATCAAGAAAGAAACGGACATCAGCAATCTGTGGGCTTATCTCAAGCAGTTTGGGCCCGACGGCAACAAGAAGTAACCGTCAGGCACGGGGGACGCCGCTTCAACGAGGAACTTGCGGGGCACGGCTGGCATTTGACCTCAGTCAAGGCTGCGGCTTTATCAGCTTGCATAATTTCAAGGTCGGGCGACCCGCTCGCGCAGGAGACGAACCGTCATGATCAAGGATCTCGTCGTTAATCTCGGACTGGGTGAGCAAAACCCGGCCGGCAACTACGCCATTTCGGTTGCGGAGGCGTTCGGCGCGCATGTGCTCGCGGTCGCCTTCGCCTATGAGCCGGTGATTCCCGGCTCGGTGATGGGCGGCATTCCGCCGGAGTTCATCGAAGCGCAACGCGCCGAGTCGGAAAAGGGCGCGCGCGCGACCACCGCGCGCTTCGAGGCGGCGGCAAAGCGTGCCGGCATCTCGTCGGAGACCCGTATCCTGAGCGCCAGCGTCTCCGGCGCTTCCGACCAGCTCGGCCGCATCAGCCGGCGCTTCGACGTCGTCGTGCTCAGCCAACCCACGCGCGAACAGCCGGTGCCGGACGAGGTGATCGACGAAGGCGTGCTGTTCGAATCCGGCCGTCCGGTGATATTCGTGCCGTTCATCCAAAAGGCCGGCATGAAGCTCGACCGGGTGATGGTGTGCTGGGACGGCGGTCGCGCCGCCACCCGCGCCATCGCGGACTCCATGCCCTTCCTGGAGAAGGCCAAGCAGGTGGAGGTCGTCATCGTCGGCAGCAAGCCGCCCAAGGGCGACGAGATTTCCGGCGCCGACCTCGGCCAGCATCTCGCCCGCCACGGCTTGAAAGTAAACGTCAAACGCATCACCTCGCCTGACATCGACGTACCATCGACCATCCTGTCTTACGCGGCCGACGCATCCGCCGACATGATCGTGATGGGCGGCTACGGCCATTCGCGCCTGCGCGAATTCGTGCTCGGCGGCGCCACCCGCGGGCTGCTGGAATCGATGACGCTGCCGGTGCTGATGTCGCACTAGTTGCTGTCGTCCCGGGCGAGCGCCAGCGGGGCCGGGACCCATACGCTATAGTCCCTCTTTGATTCAGGGGCGATGGGTCCCCGCCTGCGCGGGGACGACAGAGGAGAGGCATTCGCATTGCTCGAACGCCACGTCGTCTTGCGCGATGGAACGCCCGTCTTGTTCCGGCCGCTTAAACCGGAGGACGCCGCGCTTTATCCCGATTTTCTTAAAGAGGTGACGGCGGAGGACTTGCGCCTGCGATTCTTCGCGGCCATGCGCGAAGTGAGCCACGAGCTGATCGACAAGCTGATCCATTACGACCCCGCCCATTCCATGGCCTTCATCGCTATCGAGGAGCAAAGCGGCCGCATGCTCGGTGTGGTGCGGCTGCATGACGATGCGGGCGGCGAGGACGCCGAATTCGCCATCCTGGTGCGCTCGCGGCTGAAGGGCCACGGGCTCGGTTGGCTGATGATGAAGCACATGATCGCCTACGCCAAGGAGAAGGGGCTGCAATCGGTGCACGGGCAGGTGCTGGCGGAGAATTCCACCATGCTCACCATGTGCGCCGAGCTCGGCTTCCACAGCGCCGACGATCCGGGCGAGCGCGGCGTCAAGCTGGTGACGCTGCCGCTCGACGGGGTACCGGCGGAAGCGGCGGGTTAGCGCGTCACGGTTCGGCGGCCGGCAGCACGCATTGCGTCACCAGGCCGCGGGCGCGCGCATCAATCACGCCGAGCGCACGCAGCGCCAGCAGCATCGCCGTCTGCACCGCTGCGCGTTGTGCTGCCGCATTCTCGTCATGCGGCGGCGCCAGCGGACCGACCAGGCCTTCCAGCAGCGCCCCGATCATCGCGGGCGCGGCGATCGCCGCGTCCTGCTCGGGCAGATGACCGCCGTCGATTGCCGTCCTGATGCGCGCCTCCAACTCGGCGGCCAGCGATTGGCGGAAATCGAGCCGCAAGACGTTGACCTGCGGCTCCACCGGTTCGCCGGTCACCGCCCATGTCAGCCGCCGCGCATAGAGTGCGCGCGCGGCAAAGGTGGCGACCGCCGCGGCAAGCGCCGACAGCGGCCCCGGCGCGGCATCGGCGGCCGCCCGCATGGCGGTGAGTTCGCGGGCGGCGACCGCCGCGATCAGTTCGGCGATGAGATCGGTCTTCGACGGGAAATAGCGATAGACGGTACCGGCGGCAATGCCGGCGCGCGCCGCAACCGCGGCGATCTGCACCGCGCCCATGCCACTCTCGGCGGCAATGCCGGTCGCCGCGGCGAGGATCGCCTGCTCGCGCTCGGCCAGATGGCGAACCACGTTCTCGGTGCGGCGATACGGCATGACAACGAGTGAACGACGATTCACGGCAAGGAGGCAAGCGGCGGCGCGCTCGCGGCTGTCATGTCACGCGGAAGCGGGGCTTCCAGGATTCACGGTCGATTCTGTGACTGCTGGATCGCCCGCTTTCGCGGGCGATGAAAGCACAAGTCAGCCCTGATGCGTCCCGGACTTACCGCCGCCGGCCAGCGACTTTTCGCGAAAACCGGACAACGTCATGCCCGGCGCGAGCGCCTCCGGATCGACCTTCAGGCAGATGATCGCCGGCTTGCCGGATTTGCGCGCAGCGGCGAAGGCCGCTGGGAAATCGGCGGTCTTCTCCACCTTGACGCCGAAGCCACCGAAGGCTTCGGCATAGGCGACAAAGTCCGGGTTCTTGATCTGGGTCGCGACCACGCGGCCCGGATAGTCGCGCTCCTGGTGCATGCGGATGGTGCCGTAAAGACCGTTGTCGTAGATCACCACGATCACCGGCAATTCATATTGCACGGCGGTCGCGAAATCCTGGCCCGTCATCAGGAAGTCACCATCGCCGGCAACGCACACCACGGTGCGGCCGGGATAAAGCGTCTGCATCGCCAGCGCCGCCGGCAACCCGTAACCCATGGAGCCCGACGCCGCGCCCACCAGGCCGTTATATTTGCGCACGCGGTAGAAGCGGTGAATCCAGGCGGAGAAATTGCCGGCGCCGTTGGTGATGGTCGCATCGTCCGGAAGGTTGGCGCGCAGCCATATCATGATCTCGCCGAGATTGACGCCGCCCGGCTGCGGCGTCGCCTTCTCGGACCAGGCGAGATAGTCGGCATGCGCGTTGTCGCTCTCACCGCGCCAGGGGATGTCGTTCGGCGGTTGCAAGCCTTCCAGCGCCGAACAGAAGGCGGACGGCGAGGCGTTGATGGCGAGCGCGGGCTGATAGACGCGGCCGAGCTCATCGGCATCCGGCTGCACGTGCACCAGCTTCATCTGCGGGTCCGGAATGTCGAGCAGCGTGTAGCCCTGCGCCGGCACTTCGCTCATTCGATCACCGATCACCAGCAGCAAATCGGCGCCCTTGATGCGCGCCAGCAGCTTGGGATTGGTGCCGATGCCGAGATCGCCAGCGTAGCAGGGATGCAGCGCGTCGAACAATGCGCCGCGGCGGAAGGTGGTGACGACCGGCAGCGCAAAGCGCTCGGCAAACCGCGTCAGCGCGGCACAGGTAGCTTCCGACCAGCGGCTGCCGCCGATGACCGCGACCGGACGTTTTGCCGCCCACAAGAGCTTCTGCAGCCGGCTCATGTCGGTCAAGCCCGGCCAGGTCTCCACCGGCTCGAACGCCTTGGCGTCCGGCACGATCGCGCGCTCAACCAGCATGTCCTCCGGCAGCGCAATCACCACCGGGCCGGGGCGGCCCTGGCTGGCGGTATGGAAGGCGCGCGCCACCACTTCGGGAATGCGTGCGGGATCGTCGATCTCGGTCGCCCATTTGGCCATCGAGCCGAACACGGCGCGGTAGTCGAGCTCCTGGAAGGCGTCGCGCTCGCGCATACCGCGCGCGACCTGCCCGACAAACACGATCATCGGCGATGAGTTCCTGCTGCGCGATATGGATGCCGGCGGACGCATTGGTCACGCCCGGGCCTCGGGTTACGAAGCAGATGCCGGGGCGGCCGGTGGCCTTGCCGGCAGCCTCGGCCATCATCGCGGCGGCGCTCTCGTGCCGGCAGACCGTGATCGCGATATCGCGGCCGTAAAAAGCATCGAGCGCGGCAAGATAGCTTTCGCCCGGCACGCAGGTGACGTGGCGCACCCCGTGGATCGCCAGTTGATCGACCAGGATTTCGCCGCCAGTCCGCGTGCCGTCATTGCTGCGCATCGATTTCGCTCCAAGTCAGCGCTGGGGTTTCGGCACCGTCAGCGGCGGCGCGAACGGCGCCGGCGTCATCAGGCTGGTGTGCTGCTCGACGAGGTTGCCGGCCTTGGCATTCTCCGACAGGAAATGTTTCCAGTCCGGGTCTTTCATCATCGCGGCACGCTTGGCCTCGCGGTCACCGGCGCTTTCGTAAATCCAGGCATGCACCTGCGTGTTGAGCTGGCCGCTTTCCGCGACCAGAAAGCACAGCGGCTCGCCGATATAGCGCAGCTGTACGGGATAGCCGAGCTTGCCATAGAGATCGAGCTGCGCGGGCATGCGTCCCGGCATGATCCGGTAAGTACGAAGATCGATAATCACTGCGCTTCTCCCTTGCTTGGCCGCTGACCACGGCGTGAGCCGCGCACTCTTCCCGGCCAGGCCGCGGGCGGTCAATAGGCTTAAGAGGCCGAATTGGATTCGACGTGGCGGTGGGCGAGCTTGCACTCCGAGCGTTGCTCGAAAGGCTTGACCGTGTGGGTGAGGTTGGTGGCGCTATTGACCAGCGCCAAGTGGGAAAAGGCCTGCGGAAAATTCCCGATCAGCCGGTTGGCATAAGGGTCGTATTCCTCGCTGAGCAGGCCGACGTCATTGCTCAGCGACAACAGCCGCTTGAACAGCCGCACGGCATCGTCGTGACGGTCGAGCATGAGATAGGCGTCGACCAGCCAGAAGCTGCAGGCCAGAAACGCACCCTCCCCGGCAGGCAGCCCGTCCTTGGCCGCTTCGGTGTTGTAGCGGCGAACCAATCCGTCGGTGACGAGCGAGCGCTCGATCGCCTCGATTGTGCCGCGAATGCGCGGGTCTTCGGGCGGCAGGAATCCGATTGCCGGCAGCAGCAGCAGGCTGGCATCGAGTTGCTTGGAGCCGTAGGAGCGCACGAAACTGTTCATGCCGGCGTCGAATCCGAGCCGGCAGACATCGTCGTGAATCTCGTCGCGGACTTTCTTCCAATGGTCGACCGGTCCTTCGAGGCCGAAGCGCTCGGCACTCTTGATGGTGCGGTCGAAGGCGACCCAGGCCATGGCCTTGGAATAGGTGAAATGCAGCTTTTCGCCGCGCACCTCCCAGATGCCGCTGTCGGTGTTCTGCCATATTTTTTCGAGATGGGCGATGAATTCCTGTTGCAGCTCCCAGCGCGACTCGCTGGGCGCGAGCTTGCCAAGCCGCGCCTGATGCATCGCGTCCATCATCTCGCCGAAGACATCGAGCTGGATCTGCTCGTGCGCCGCATTGCCAATGCGCACCGGACGCGACGCCTCATAACCGGGGAGCCAGTCGGCTTCCCATTCGGTGAGCCGCCGCTCGCCGCCGATCCCGTACATGATCTGCATTTGATCCGGGCTGCCGGCGACCGCGCGCAACAGCCAGTCGCGCCATTTGTTGGCTTCCTCGTAATAGCCGCCGTTCATCAGCGCGAGCAGCGTCAGGGTCGCGTCGCGCAGCCAGCAGAAGCGGTAGTCCCAATTGCGCTCGCTACCGATCTGCTCCGGCAGCGAGGTGGTAACCGCCGCCACCATGCCGCCGGTCGGCGCGTAGGTCATCGCCTTCAGCGTGATCAGCGAGCGCGTCACCGCGTCTTTCCACGGTCCGCCGATCTTGCTCTTGCCCGCCCACTGCGTCCAATAATGTTCGGTCGTGGCGAGCATATGTTGCGAATCGAGCGGCTTCGGAAACGGCGTATCAATCTGCACATAAGTGATAACGAAGGACGACGTTTCGCCGGCCGAGACGGTGAAGTCGGCCACCGTCTTGAAGTTCTCGCCGCGCAGATGAACGTCCGAACGCACCAGCACCGTGTCCGGCCCGGCAAGGCCCTGCAAGGTCTGATCGTCGACCCGCGACACCCACGGCACCGTCGCGCCATAACCGAAGCGGAGCACCAGCTCGCTGTGCATGGCCACCGTGCCGCGCTCGCCGACCACCATGCGCACGAGATGCGAGCCGTCGGTGCGCGGCGGCATGAAATCGATGAGCGTCACCGCGCCGTCGGCGGTCTCGAAGCGGGTTTCCAGGATCAGCGTGTTGGGCCGGTAGCAGCGCGTAACTCGCGTGATTTTTTCTTTTGGCGCGACCAGCCAGCGGCCATGGTCGGGAGTTCCCAGCAGCGCCGCAAAACAGGCATCGGAATCGAAACGCGGCCAGCACAGCCAGTCGATCGAGCCGTCGCGGCCGACCAGCGCCGCGGTGCTCAGATCGCCGATCACGGCGTAGTCTTCGATGCGGGAGGCCATGCCTTAGCCGTTACGCCGGATCCAGCTCATTGCGTGAAATCCAAGACGGCCTTGACGTCGTCGGCGGCGGCACGTCCTCAAGCTTCATGGAATTCGCGAGGCCGGGCTCAACTGTCAATGCGCGCATGCTTGCGGTTTCGCGGTTCGTCGCGCCTCTGCCTGCCCCCAAGATGGAGGGTTTCGGCGGCGGGTTCAACCCGCCGCGCCCATCATATCACGGCAGCCGCCGTCAGACCGCATTCTGCACCGAGACCACCTGATAGGTATGCATCTCGCCGTCTTCATTGCGGATCGAGACATATTCGCCTTGGCGAAAGGCGTGGGCACCGAAGCGGAAGCCGCTCTCGTCGTCGTCGGCCCGGTCAGGATCGTAATCAAACATCCAGCGCGCATGTTCGGGGCCGCCGGGCTTATGTTCCAGCAGGCCGATCTCGTCGTCCTCACCCTCCCAAAACCGGCGCACCCGGCAATTCTCGCGATGCTGGCGCCATTGCTCGACGTCGATATGGCTCTGGTCGTCGAGCGGGGCTACGAATTCGTAACCATGCCGCGAGGAGCCTTGCGGGTACTCCTTGGAGCGGGCGAGATTGAGCCTGATGCGCTTGAAATTGTGCGGCAGCGTCGTCACGGGAGGCCTCTCCAATCGTCGAGGGTTGAATTTATCTGGCACATCATGGCCACATCCGGCAAACCTGCGTATTGACCTGGATCAGTCCTGCGATAACCGCCCCGGATTAGCGATACCCGCCGCCCATAAGCCCACCGGACAAGGACGCCAAAGGACGCCATGAGCCCGACCGAGCGCGCGCAACAGGCGGTCATGGACTTTCTCGGCCAGCGCGCGACTCACGGCGGCGCCAAGGTCAGGCGCATCGATACCCACGCCGCTTCGGTGTTCCTGGCCGGCGACAGCGCATTGAAGGTCAAGCGCGCGGTGCGCTTTCCGTTCCTCGATTATTCCACTTTGGCGAAGCGCCAAGCCGCCTGCAAGGCCGAGATCGCGGTCAACCAGGCGTTCGCGCCGGCGATCTACCGCGGCGTGGTGGCGATCACCCGCGCGCCCGGTGGCGGCTTCGCAATCGGCGGCGAAGGCACGCCAGTCGAATGGGCGGTGGCGATGCGGCGCTTCGACGAGACCAAGACGCTCGACCATCTCGCCGAGCGCGGCGAAATCGATGCGGCGCTCGCCGACGCCCTCGGCCGCGCGGTGGCGAAGATGCACGGGCTGGCGCCGGTGGCGGCCGGTTTTGATTTCGCCGCGGGGTTGGCTGAAATCATCGCGCAGAACGACACCGAGGTCGCCGCCGAGCCCAACCTGTTTCCGCCGCAGCAAGTGGCCGCGCTCGGCGCCGCCACCGGCGCGGCGTTCAAAAGCGTGCGTCCGCTGCTCGACCAGCGCCGGCGCGACGGCTTCGTGCGCCGCTGTCACGGCGATCTGCATCTCGGCAATATCGTGCTGCTCGATGGCAAGCCGACGCTGTTCGACGCCATCGAATTCGATCCCAATCTCGCCACCGGCGATACGTTCTACGATCTCGCCTTCCTGCTGATGGACCTGATCGAACGCGGCCTCAACACCGCCGCCAATATCGTGCTCAACCGTTATCTCAACGAGACGCGCAAGCGCGAAGATCTCGATGTGCTAGCCGCGTTGCCGCTGTTCCTGTCGGTGCGCGCGGTCGTGCGCGCCAAGGTCACCGCCGCGCGCGCCAAGTACAGCGAGACGCCTATGCAGGTAGAGCAAAGCGCCCGCGACTATTTCGCGCTCGCGCAAAATCTTCTGGCGCCGCCACCGCCGCGGCTGGTGGCGGCGGGCGGGCTGTCGGGCACCGGCAAGTCCTGGCTCGCGCGCACGCTGGCGCCGGAGCTTAAGCCTGCGCCGGGCGCGGTGGTGCTGCGCAGCGACGTCGAACGCAAGGCGTTGTTCGCGACGCCCGAGACCGAGCGGCTACCGCAGGTAGCCTATGCGCCCGACGTCACCGCCAAGGTCTATGGCACGCTCGCCGACAAGGCGCGTCGCGTCATTGCCGCCGGCCATTCGGCGATCGTGGACGCGGTGTTCGCCGACCCCGGCGAGCGCCGGGACATCGCGGCGGCTGCGGACGGCGCCGCGTTCGACGGCCTGTTCCTGACCGCGGATTTACAAACCCGCATCGCCCGTGTCGGGGTGCGTGCGGCTGACGCCTCCGATGCCGATGCCGTGGTTGCGCGCCGCCAGGAACAATACGATCTCGGCACCATCGACTGGCAGACGGTCGACGCCGGGGGCGATCCGGCCGAAACGTTACGGCGCGCGCGGGCGGCGCTTGGGTTGCGATAGACAGCTATGCGCCGGGCGGCCCACTGCTCCGCCGCCCTGCCCCCTTGGCGGGCGGCACTAAAACATTGCATAGCTGCTCATTCACGTTCTGCCGGTCTTCTCAATGAATGTTACCGCCCAAAGCCGAGGTATTTCCGCGCGTCACTTGGCGGTCGGGCTCGCAGGCTATTGCTGCTTCATCAACCTCTATTCGCCGCAGTCGATCCTGCCTTTGCTCTCGCAAGAATTTGACGCGGGCGCCGCCGAGGTCTCCACCATCATCACAGTCAGCACGCTGGCAGTGGCGCTGACCGCGCCCTTCACCGGCGCGGTGGCCGACGTGCTGGGGCGTAAGCGGGTGATCGTGGCGGCAATGTTTGCGCTGGCGATCCCGACCGTGATGGTGGGCCTGGCGACCAGCCTGTCGGCGCTCATCTTCTGGCGCGCGGTGCAGGGGCTGGTGCTGCCGCCGATCTTCGCGGTCACCGTCGCCTATATCGGCGACGAATGGCCGCGCCAGGAAGCGACCACGGCTGCCGGCATCTACAGTTCGGGCTCGAGCCTGGGCGGCTTCAGCGGCCGGCTGGTGACCGGCTTCCTCGCCGATTTGGTCGGATGGCGCTGGGGATTTTTTGCGCTCGCCGGGATCGCCCTCGCCGGCGCGGGCGCGGTCGCGTTTCTGCTGCCGCCTGAGCGTAAATTCGTGCGCTCGGAAGGCTTGCTCGCCTCCGGGCGGCAGATGCTCGCGCATTTCCGCAACGGCCAATTGGTCGCGACCTACGCGGTCGGATTCGGCGTGTTGTTCAATTTCATCTGCACCTTCACCTACATCAGCTTTCATCTTGCCGCCCCGCCCTACAATCTGTCAGCCAGCTGGCTCGGCGCGCTGTTCGTGGTCTATCTCACCGGCTCCGTGCTTACCCCATGGACCGGCTGGGCGGTCGGGCGGTTCGGGCGGCGGCGCGTCACCGTACGGGTAATCGCGCTGTGGGGCGTCGGCATCGCGCTGACGCTGGCGCCTTCGCTGCCGCTGATCGTCTTGGGGCTGGCCATCAGTGCCGGCTCTGGGCTGATCTGCCAGGCCATCTCTACCGGCTATGTGACCGTCACCGCCAAGGCCGGCCGCTCCTCGGCGGTCGGTCTCTACGTCACCAGTTTCTACGTCGGCGGCAGTTTCGGCGCGGCACTGGGTGGCGTCACCTGGACATTGGGCGGTTGGCCTGCCTGCGTCGCCTTGGTGGCGGCGATGCTCGTGGTCATGGCGGGAATCGTGTTTTTCGCCTGGGCCCGCCGCGTGCCGGCCGCAACTGCAGCGCCGCCGATCGAGCCGCCTTAAGCTGCGCTTGGGTGCCAGTGCGGCGCGTAGCCTCTTTTCAGCACGGCCAGCATCACCGGCGGCGTCAGCACATCGACCTCGATTCCGCGGGGGCGCGGCTGCGTGCCCGCATAGCCCGACGGCGTCCAGCGCAACAAATGAATGCCACGCACGGCAAAGGGTTCGCCATCGACGGCGATCGTGGCACCGTCGGGAAGATCGTCTATCGCGCGCCGGTGCACGCGCTTGGCTTTGCCGTCGAGCCGCTCGGCATGAAGAACCTTGTCCATCGCAGCCGCAGTTGCTCGTGTGCGGTCCCCTGAAAACAGGGCCGCGAAGGGTTCGGCATCCTTGCGCCGGCATTCGAAGCAGGGCCTATGCCCAGCGGCGAAAGCGGTCACCTCGTCGAGGAAGAACAATTCGGTGTAGCCGTCGCCCCAGACCGTGCGATGGCGGTTGTTGAAGGCGAGCTGGCAGCAGATCCAGGCTTTCGATGTCCAGCGCCGCGTGCCAAGCCTACGCTGCGCGTCATGCAGGCGGCCGCCGCGATTGCCCATCAGCGTCCCGCGTGTTGGCGACGCGACGAGTTCGCCGAAGGGAGAGACGCGGTTTTGCAAAGGCATGGCGCCTTATAGCGCAGGCACGCCTAAGCCCATGAATCGAAATGGCCGGGACAAGCCCGGCCAATCGAAATGCGTTTGAATCGCTCAGCCTTGCGGCTGCGGGGCGACTTCGCCGGAGGGCGGCTCGGGGCGCGGGCGCGGCTTGCCGGACGGCGGCACCGCCGAGGAACGCGGCGTCGTCGGCTCGATCACCGATTCGCGGACCGGACGCTTGCCCTGCAGCAAGTCCTTGATCTCGTCGCCGGTCAGCGTCTCGAACTCCAGAAGCCCGCGCGCCAGCGTTTCCAGATCGGCGCGCTTGTCGGTGAGCACCTGCGTCGCCTCGGCATAGCCAGCCTCGACCAGCTTGCGCACTTCGGCGTCGATCGTCTGCGCGGTCGCTTCCGAAATATTTTGCTGGCGCGAGACCTGGTAGCCGAGGAACACTTCGTCCTGGTTTTCGCCATAGGCGACCGTGCCGAGCTTGTCGGACAGGCCCCAGCGCGTGACCATCAGCCGCGCGAGCTTGGTCGCCTGCTCGATGTCGGAGGCGGCACCGCTTGTCACCTTCTCCTTGCCGAACACCATTTCCTCGGCGACGCGCCCGCCCATCATGATGGCGAGCCGCGAGGTCATCTGCTCGAGTGACATCGACAGCTTGTCGCGCTCGGGCAATTGCATGACCATACCGAGGGCGCGGCCGCGCGGGATGATGGTGGCCTTGTGCACCGGGTCGGTGGCCTTGACGTTGAGCGCGACGATGGCGTGGCCGCCCTCGTGATAGGCGGTGAGCATCTTTTCTTCGTCGGTCATCACCAGCGACTTGCGCTCGGCGCCCATCATGACCTTGTCCTTGGCGTCCTCGAACTCGGCCTGCGTCACCATGCGCTTGTTTCGGCGCGCGGCCATCAAGGCGGCTTCGTTGACCAGGTTGGCGAGATCGGCGCCGGAGAATCCGGGGGTGCCGCGCGCGGTGGTCTTGAGATTGACGTCGGGCGCGAGCGGAACCTTCTTGACGTGGACTTTGAGGATGTTTTCGCGGCCGACCACGTCCGGGTTCGGCACCACCACTTGGCGGTCGAAACGGCCGGGACGCAGCAGCGCCGGGTCGAGCACGTCGGGCCGGTTGGTGGCGGCGATCAGGATGATGCCTTCGTTGGCTTCGAAGCCGTCCATCTCGACCAGCAACTGGTTGAGCGTCTGCTCGCGCTCATCGTTGCCGCCGCCGAGGCCGGCGCCGCGATGACGCCCGACCGCGTCGATTTCGTCGATGAAGATGATGCAGGGTGCGTTCTTCTTGGCCTGCTCGAACATGTCGCGCACGCGGCTGGCGCCGACGCCGACGAACATTTCGACGAAGTCGGAACCGGAAATGGTGAAGAACGGCACATTGGCTTCGCCGGCGACCGCGCGCGCGATCAGCGTCTTGCCGGTGCCCGGTGGGCCGACCAACAGTACGCCGCGCGGAATGCGTCCGCCGAGCCGCTGGAATTTTCCAGGATCGCGCAGGAACTCGACGATCTCCTGCAAGTCCTGCTTGGCTTCATCGACGCCGGCCACGTCTTCGAACGTCACGCGGCCATGCGCTTCCGCCAGCAATTTCGCGCGCGACTTGCCGAAGCCGAGCGCCTTGCCGCCGGCGCCCTGCATCTGGCGCGACAGGAAAATCCACACGCCGATCAGCGCGATGAATGGCAGCCAAGACACCAGCAGCGAAACGAACCACGGGACATTGTCCGATGGCGGCCGCGCGGTGATCGTGACGCCCTTGGAATAGAGTTTCTGCACCAGCCCAGGATCGCTCGGCGCATAGGTCTGGAAGTTGGTGCCGTTGGAGAAAGTGCCGTGGATTTCCGGCCCCTGGATCACGACGTCGCGTACGCGGCCCTGGTCGACCTCGCTGAGCAATTGCGAGAACGAGATCTCCTGCGAATTGGTGTGTTGCCCCGGATTCTGGAACAGCGTGAACAACGCCAACAGCAGCAGAACGATAATCACCCACAGGGCAAAATTGCGCAGATTTGCGTTCATGAGCAGCCCTTGACCGCCGCACGCCCGGCGCCGCGGCTATTGATTCCTATGCCCTGGATTCGTGGCGTCTTCACGTCCGCCTGTCCTTTCCCAATGTAGGCAGTGCCGGCGTCTAGGGAAAGCCCTCGAATCTTAATATTCTAGCGCGTTTTCGCCGCTTTTGCTTTGCCACGTCCGGCCGTGGTTAAGGCTCTACGACGCCGCGGCGGTGCCCTTTCCACAACGATTTCGCCGTTGGCGAGCGTCACCAGCGCGCCGGCGAGACTGCGCCGAAAGCGGGCGTCGCCGGCATTTTGGGCGTCATCGAGCGCGGTTTTCAGCAATTCCAGCTTGGAAAGCTCCACCGGGCCTTCATCGCCGGCCGCGGCCACCGCCCGGCCGAGCAGGCGCATGCTGATCTCGGCCGGCAGTTGCGCAAAGCTGCCGGCATCGAAGCCGCGCGCGCCAGGGCCGGAGCGGCGTACCGCCAGGTTTTCCTCGGCGCGGTCGACGGCCGCTTCGATCGCCAAGTCGGCGCGCTTGAGCCGCCGCGCCAGCAGCGCAAGCCGGCCGGCGTCGAGGCCTTCGCGGGCGAGCGCCGCCGTCAGTCCACGCATCCGCGCCCGGGTAAAGCGCGGATCGCGGTTAGACGGATCCTCGGCAAACGGGATTTTGGCGGCGCGCAGGGTGGCGACCAGCCGCGCCTTGGGAATGTCGAGCAAGGGCCGCACCAGCCTGATCTGCCCGTCGCCGCCGTCGGGCAAGATTGCAAACCGGCTCATCGCCGCGAGCCCGCTCATGCCGCTGCCGCGGCTCATGCGGATCAACACGGTTTCGGCCTGATCGTCGCGCGTGTGCGCGGTGAGCACATGGGCAGCGCCCGCCGCGCGCGCGGCTTTGGCGAGCAACCGGTAGCGCGCGTTGCGCGCCGCCTGCTGCAATCCGGTCGCAGGTTTGGCGCCGCGCCAGGTGAGCGTGCGGTGGGCGATCCCGAGCTTGCGCGCCAGCCGCGCCACGCCGGCCGCTTCACGTTTGGATTCCTTGCGCAGGCCGTGATCGATGGTGACCGCAATCAGCCTCGGCTTGGATTTGAGCGATTGCCGCCAGCGCGCCGCCAACACCATCAACGCGGTCGAATCCGGCCCGCCGGACACCGCGAGCACCAGCACGGGCAAACGAGCAAGACCGGAGAAAAGCGATTTAGCTTCCGCTGCCGTAACGGCTACGGACTCAGCAGTGCGCACGCTTCTGTTCCCGCGCCACGCCGCGCTTGACAGCAGACGAGGCGCGCGGAAACTTGCGCCCGACCTCGGCGAAGGTGGCGCAGGCCGCTTCCTTCTGATGAAGCGCCGCGAGCGATTGGCCGAGACGCAGTAACGACTCCGGCGCCTTGCCGGAGTGCTCATATTTGGTGGAGACCGCCAGGAACGACTCCGCCGCGTCGCGATAGCGTTGCTGCTGGAACTGGCTTTCGCCCAGCCAATATTGCGCGTCCGGCAGCAGCTTCTCTTTCGGATATTTGCGCACGAAATCGCGGAACGCCTGCTCGGCCAGCGCATAGTCCTTGTGCAGCACATAGCCGTAGGCGAGCTGATATTCGTCCTTGGGCGAAGCCGACGGCGGCAGGGTCGCGAGCTGCACGCCGGTCGCGCCGGTATTGCGCGGCGGCGGCAACTGGCCGCCCTGCGGCGCTGCCATGGGCGCGTCTTGCGGCTGCGCCATCGGCGCACCAGCGGGCGCCGGCGGCGGCGCGGCCGGCGCATTGCCGGCGAGCGTTGACAGATCGAGCGGGGCGCCGGCGGCGCGCCCGCCGGGCGCTCCAATCGGCTGCTCGTTGGTCGCGGGCTGCGGCGAAGCCGCCGCCGTCGCATTGCCAAGCGTGCGCGGAGCACCCGGCGCATCGGGATGCTGCGTGGGATCGAACACGTCTGAGCGTTTCCCCGGCGCGGTGACAGGCGCGCCATTGCGCGACGGCAACGCGGCGGGCGCCGGCGGCGCAGCGCCTTTCGCACCCATTTGCTGGAAGCGGTATTCGGTATCGTCCTGCATGCGCTTGAGCTGCATCTGCAGCATTTGATTCTGGTGCTGCAATTGCTCGATCGTGCCGGTGAGCTGGCGCAGCGCATTCTCGATGCGACTGACGCGGCTGCTGAGGTCGCCGTCGTCGGCTTGCGCCACTTGCGGCGGCGCCTGCGGCTGCTGTTGCGCCTCGGGCTGCTGCCGTTGCTGGGCGCCCGGGTTGAACAGGTTGTCTAGGAAGCCGCCGGAATTCTGCGCCAGCGCCGCGTCGGCCGGATACAGCAACGCCGCGGCGAGGACCGCGGCCGGAAGCGTGCAAGCGAGATGCGCGCAGAGACGAATACGTGTCATCGGCGAATTCGGTGGCGAACGGTCATGGATAATGGGTGATTGCAGCCGGTTCCTAGCATAGCCTTTGGAGTACGACCAGAATATGGCCGCACGGTCCATGAAACGCCCATGACACGGCGCGAATCCGCCGCTCGCCGAAGCGGCCCCGGCTATTTGGCCGCGGCGCTGGCCGCGCGCCGGCGGCTGCGCTCGGCCAGCCATTCCTCGAAATGCTGCACCACCACGTAGAATGACGGCACGAACAAGACCGCCAGGCAGGTCGAGGAGATCATGCCGGTAAACACCGTGATGCCGATCGAGGCGCGGGCATTGGCGCCGGCGCCGGTCGCCAGCACCAGCGGCAGCACACCGAGGATGAAGGCGAAGGACGTCATCACGATCGGCCGGAAACGGGCGCGGGCGGCCTCGACCGCCGCCTCGATCACGCCCTTGCCGCCGGCGCGCAGCTCGCGCGCAAACTCAACGATCAGGATGGCGTTCTTGGCCGAAAGCGCAATCAGCAGCACGATGCCGATCTGGGTGTAGAGATTGTTGTCGATGTTTAGCGCGCGCAGCGCAGCCACCGGCCCCACCAGCGAGATCGGCACCGCCATGATCACGGCCAGCGGCCGGAACCAACTCTCGTATTGACCGGCCAGCACCAGATAGACCAGCAGCAAGGCCATGGCGAACACGAGATACATCTGATTGCCGACGAGCTTCTCCTGATAAGACATCGCCGACCACTGGTATTTGACATGGGGCGGGAACGACTTCTCTGCGATCTGCTCCATCAGCGCAATCACCTGCCCGCTCGAATAGCCGCGCGCCGGCATGCCGATGATGGTTGCGGACGGGTAGAGATTGTAGAGGCTGAGCAGCGCGGGCCCGGTGACCGGCTTGATATTGATCAGCGTGCCGAGCGGAACCATGCTGCCGGCGTTGTTGCGAACCGACAAGGTGTCGATGTCGGCGATACGCTGTCGGAATTCGGAGTCGGCCTGCACGAACACCTGGAACGTGCGTCCGAACTTGGTGATCTGGTTGACATAGCTGGAGCCGAGATAGCCCGAGAGCGCGTCGAACACCTGATCGACGGTCAACTGCAGCGACTGCGTCTTCACCCGGTCGACCGCGATCGAATATTGCGGGACATCGGCGCGGAACGAGCTCAGCGCCAGCCGAACGCTCGATTGCGAAGAGGCGTTGCTGACGGTGGTGTCGACCACACGCGCCAGCTTGACGTAATCGTCGCTGGAATCCTGCAAATTGACCTGCATGGTGAAACCGGCGGCGAAGCCGATGCCCTGAATTGGCGGCGGCGGCAGCACGCGCACCTTCGCCTCCTCGATCGTGTCCATCGCTTTGTTCAGGTTATCGAGCATCGGCAACAGGCTTTCTGCCTTGCCGCGCACCGACCAGTCCTTGAGGATGATATAGGCGACGCCGCCGCTTGAAAGCGACGCGTTGTTGTCGAGCGCCGAGACGCCGGCGATGGTGATGACCTTGTCGACGCCGGGCGTCTTTTGGGCAAGTTCGCTCACATGATCGAGCGCCCTCTGGGTGCGGACGAGCGAAGCGCCGTCGGGCAGCTGCACGTTCGCCACCATGTAGCCCTGGTCCTCGAACGGAATAAATCCGGTCGGGACGCGCGAGAACTCGTAGAGTGTGGCGCCGACAATGGCGAGCGCGATCAGCGCCATGATTCCGGCATGTTCCACCAGCCGATGCATCAGGCCGCCATAGCCACTTTCGATCCGGTTATAGACGGCGTCGAATGCGCGGAAAATGAAGTTGCGTTTTTCGACCGGCACCGTCGGGCGCAGCCACAGCGCGCATTGCGTCGGCTTCAGCGTCACCGCGTTGATCGCGCTGATCAGCGCGGTAGCGGCGATCACCAGCGCGAATTGCGCGTACATCTGCCCGGTCAGGCCGGGCAGGAACGCCGCCGGCAGGAACACCGCCAGCAGCACCAACGTAATGCCGACGATCGGGCCGAACAGCACCTGCATGGCAGCGATCGCCGCCTGCTGCCCGTTCATGCCGCGGTCGATATTGTGGGAAGCGCCTTCCACCACGATGATGGCATCATCGACCACGATGCCGATCGCCAGCACGATGGCGAACAAGGTAGCAAAATTCACGGTAAAGCCGAGCGCCGCCATGGCGGCGAAGGCGCCGATGATGGTGACCGGCACCGTCGTCGCCGGCACCAGCATGGCGCGCCAGTCCTGCAGAAACACCAGGATGACGATCAGCACCAGGATCGCGGCCTCGAACAACGTCTTGTAGACCTCGTCGATCGACGCCTTCACGAACACCGTGGTGTCGAACGGAACGTCGTAGACCAGCCCCTGCGGAAAGGCGCGCGCGAGTTCTTTCATGTGCGCCTTCACCTCGGTCGCGACGTTCAGCGCGTTGGCGCCGGGCGCCAGGAAGACGGCGACGCCGGCCGCCGGCTTGCCGTCGAGCGAGAAAATCTGGCCGTAGGTCTGGGCGCCGAGATCGACCCGGCCGATGTCGCGCACCCGCGTGATTTCGCCGGTCGTGCCGGTCTTGACGATGACGTTGGCGAATTGATCGGGGTTATCGAGGCGGCCAGCGACGTTCAAGGTGTATTGAAACGCCACGGTATCCGGACCCGGCGGCGTTCCGATCTGCCCGGCGGTGACTTGCACATTCTGCTGCTGCAGCGCGTTGATCACATCCTGCACGTTGAGGCTGCGCGCCTTCAACTTGGCCGGATCGAGCCAGACGCGCATGGCATATTGGCCGGCGCCGAACACCGTGACATTGCCGACGCCGGGCAGACGCGAAATTTCGTCCTGGAGATTGATGGTGGCGTAGTTCGCCATGTACAGGCTGTCGTAGCGCGCATCTGGCGAGGTCAACGTGACGATCTGCAGAATCGAGGTCGATTTCTTCTGCACCACCACGCCCTGCGTCTGCACCGCGCTCGGCAGGGCCGACAAGGCCGACGACACGCGGTTCTGCACCAGCACCTGCGCGAAATTCAGGTCGGTGCCGATCTTGAAGCTCACCGTCAGCGAATAGCTGCCGTCGGCGGCGGCATAGGACTGCATGTAGATCATGCCTTCCACGCCGTTGACTTGCTGTTCGAGCGGCAGCGCGACGGTGTCGATGACGGTGCGGGCGCTGGCGCCGGGATAGCGCGTAGTCACCTGCACCGTCGGCGGCACCACGTCGGGATATTGCGCCACCGGCAGCGCCGACAGCGCGACAAAGCCGATCACGACGATCAGGATCGCGATCACGTTGGCGAGGACGGGCCGCTCGATGAAATATTTCGAGAACATGGCGGCGCCTTTTACTTCGCGCCAGGCATCGCTGCCGCGTCGTGCGGATCCACCTTCTGGCCGGGGACGGCGCGCAACAGGCCGCTGACAATGACGCGGTCGTCCGCCTTGATGCCCTTGTTGATCACCCGCAACGTGCCTTCGCGCAAGCCAACCTCGACGCTGCGCTGCTCGACCACGTTGTCCTTACCGACCACGAGCAGATAGCGCCCGCTCTGATCGGTGCCGAGCGCGGCATCGGGCACCAGCAGCGCGTTTTCCTGTTTTTCGGTCGGCACGCGCACGCGCACGAACAGGCCGGGCAGCATCACGCGGCCGGGATTGGCGAGCACCGCGCGGGCGGTCAGAGTGCCGGTCGAGGAATTGACCGTGGGCGAGGCGTAGTCGAGATGGCCGACGTGCGGATAGCCGGCCTCCGTTTGCAGCCCTACTTCCACCGGCACCTTTTTGAGATCCTCCGGCGTCAGTCCGCGCTTTCGGATCTCGGCGCGGACGCGCAGCACGTCCTGCTCGCTGATATTGAAATTCACGTAGATCGGATCCGACTGCACGATGGTCGCCAGCACCGTCGGCGTCCCGCTGCCGCCGACATAGGCGCCGATCGAAACCGTGCGCGCGGTAACGATGCCATCGAACGGCGCGGTCACGCTGGAATAACCGTAGTTCATCGCGGCCAGCTCTGTACTGATTTTGGCTTGTGTGAGATTGGCGCTGGCGGTGTCGCGCGTCGCGATAGCGCTATCGAGCACGGACTGCGAAACCGCGTTGGTTTTGGCGAGAACGGCTTGCCGTTTGTAATCGGTCTCGGCCTGGGTGAGCGTGGCTTTGGCGCTCTCCTCGCCGGCCTTGGCCTGGTCCAGCTTGAGTTTGTAAGTCTCCGGCTCGATCGTGAACAGCACGGTGCCCTTCTTCACGAATGCGCCGTCGCTGTAGTTGATGGATTCGATGAAACCGGAGACGCGCGCCACCAGATCGGCGGAGTTGATCGCGGCGGTGTTGCCGGTGGCTTGCAGATAATGCGTCACCGCGCGCTTGACCGGCGTTGCCACCGTCACCTTCGGCGGCGGCGGCGGCACATAGGTATTCTTCTCATCACAGGCCGCAAGCGTGGCGAGCGCCAGCACCGCTGCCACAAGCGTCCGCGAAACCTGCCCGATCGTCGGTAAGCCGCCCATTTCCCACTGCCCCGTAGCCAATTGTCACCGGGCGGCAATGATCGGGAATCAATGCCCCGCCTGTCGCTCCCGGACAGGCCAAGGTTCCGCGATTTACGCGGATTTGCAAGCCACAATGGGGTGACAATGGAAAGCCGGCGGCGCAACGGCGCCGCCGGCTGGGTCAATGGACGAAAGATCGCGCTGCTTTAAGAGCTCGCGTTGAGCACCGTCACCGCGCGGCGGTTCTGCGACCAGCAAGAAATGTCGTCGCACAGCGCCACCGGCCGCTCCTTGCCGTAGGAGATGGTGCGCATACGGTTGGCCGCCACACCCCGCGCAATCAGATAATCGCGCACCACTTGCGCGCGCCGGGCGCCGAGCGCCAGGTTGTATTCACGCGTGCCGCGCTCGTCGGCATGGCCTTCGACGGTAAACTGGCTGTACTGGCTGTAGGTAATGAGCCATTGCGCCTGCTTGTCGAGCGTGGCGCGCGACTGCGGTGTGAGCTCGGTCGAATCGGTTTGGAAGAACACGCGGTCGCCGACATTGACCACGAAATCCTGCTGGCTGCCGGGCGTCGCCGCGGCCCCCTCGCCCGTCGCGTTCTGCTGGTTGGCGCAAGCCGAAATCGCGAGCGCCGCAGCAAGCACCGCCGCA
Organism: uncultured Alphaproteobacteria bacterium; assembly: GCA_963773115.1. Lineage (GTDB taxonomy): Bacteria > Pseudomonadota > Alphaproteobacteria > Rhizobiales > Xanthobacteraceae > Pseudolabrys. Next base: position 819,542 of record CAVYZZ010000004.1, read on the forward strand.
AAGCGGACCCCACGCACGATTTGCCTCATATCGATCATTCCGGTGCCTCCATTCGTCACGCACGGGCCGGACCTTGTCAGTTTTTGTCTAGCAGCACGTGAGTTAATTGAACGTTCCATCAACCTTGATGGAACCTTGCGCAGGCCCGTTAAAAGCGCGGCAAAGCCGCAAAGTTCCGTTGATGGTTAAGAGCTAGTGAAAATGAGGCCTTATCACGACAACAGCGGCGACCAGGCCGGGTCGGAGGCGTAGCTCGGCGTCGGCTCCTTCAATTCGTTTCGGCCGGTAATGTCGATCGTATAGAGGTTCGGGCCGGGGCCGGGATCGCGAAAAAACATGATTACGCGACCGTTCGGCGCGAAAGTCGGCCCCTCATTGTGAAACCCTTGGGTCAACACGCGCTCGCCGGAGCCGTCCGGCTTGATGATGCCGATGGAGAACTGCCCGCGCGCCTGGCCGGTGAAGGCGATGTAGTCGCCGCGCGGCGACCAGACCGGCGTCGAATGCCGGCCTTCGCCGAAGCTGATGCGCTGCGCGGGGCCGCCGGCCGCCGGCATGACGTAGATCTGCGAGGTGCCGCCGCGGTCGCTCTCGAAGCAGATATAGCGCCCGTCGGGCGAGTAGCACGGCGCGGTGTCGATCGCAGGCGTATCGGTGAGCCGCGTGGTCTGCTTGGAGCGCAGATCCATCACGAACAGGTTGGCGTTGGGCCCCTGTTGCAGGCTCATGATCACGCGCTGGCCGTCCGGTGAAAATCGCGGTGCAAAGGTCATGCCGGGGAAATTGCCGACGACCTCGCGCTGGCCGGTCTCGATGTTGAGCAGGTAGACGCGCGGCTGCCCCTGGCCATAGGCCATGTAGGTGATTTCCTGCGTGGACGGACTGAAGCGCGGGGTCAGCACCAGATCGTCGCCGCGCGTGAGATAGCGCACGCCGAAGCCATCCTGGTCCATGATGGCGAGGCGCTTGACCCGCCGGTCCTTGGCGCCGGTCTCGTCGATGAACACGATGCGGCTGTCGAAATAACCCTTCTCGCCGGTGAGCGTCTGGTAGATCGCATCGGAAATGATATGCGCGATGCGCCGCCAGTTGTCGGGCGTGGTGAAATACTGCTTGCCGTCGAGCTGCTGGCCCGCGAACACGTCCCACAGGCGGAATTCCGCCTTGAGCCGCCCGTCCCGTTGGCGGGTGATGCGGCCGGTGACCAGGGCCTGCGCGTTGATGGTGCGCCAGTCGGTGAAGTGCGGAACCTGGTCGGTGTTGGTGATGTGCTCGATGAAGGCGGCCGGATTGATCGGCGAGAACAGGCCGCTGCGCTGGAGATTGTTGGTGATGACCTCGGTAACGCCGTGTGCGATCTCCGCCTCGCCGGGCGCACCGGAAATGAATTCGGTCAGCGCGATCGGCATCGGCTGAATGTTGCCTTGCGTGATGTCGAGGCGCAGCACCGCGCCCGCGGGCGTCGATCCGAAGGCGGCGAGCGCGCCGGCGCCGGCGCCCGCCAACAGGCGGCGGCGGTCGATGAGCAAACCGCGGCGCACGCGCGACGGCTGGAGGTCGAGGATCGGTCGGTTCATGGGGATTTGGAAAATTCCGTCGGTTCAGCCGTGAAACATTTCTCGGGGATCGAAGGTCACCTCGATGTCCTTCCAGGTATCATAGTGCTCCGGCTTGAGCATATCGAAGGGCTGGCCGCGGAATACGGCGCGCACCGCGCTGTCGCGCGCGGTGACGAAGAGCTGTCCGGCGCCGTGAGAAACAACGACCGGCGGCGCGGTCAGCCGACCGTCACGGCCGAGCCGGATGCGGATGCGAATGATATAGTCTTCCGGATTCTGGATGCCGACCGGCGGATTCCACAGCGCCATCAGCCGTGACCGTAAGGCGTCGAGTTCCGATTGCGACAGGTGCGCGGCGTTGCCTAGCGCGGTGCCGAGCGTGGGGGCGGACAGCGTCGCGCCGGTGGCCGCGACGCGCTGCGGATCGCGCTTGTCGAGCAGGGCGGCAATCTTGTCGGGATTGAATTTGGGCTGCGGCTTGTGGGGGATCGGCGGCTTGCGCGGCGGCAACGGCTTCGCCTCGGCCTTGGCTTGCTGCTTCTCAACCTTCTTGATCTTGTCGGCGATTGGATCGGGTTTCGACTCGGGCGCCGGCTCCGGCTGCTTTTCCGCCGCCGCCTTGATTTCCTTTTTCTCCGTAATCTTGGCCTTCAAGTCTTCGACCGACTTGGGTACCGGCTCCGCGATCTTCTCGACCAGAGGCTTGGGTTTCTCGACCGGCTTGGGCGCATCCTTGATGCCCTTGGTGATTTCGGAGAATTCCTTGTTGCTCACCAGGTCGACCGGCAGCGATTCCATCGGCGTGGATTTGAAGCTCTCGCCGGTGAAGGACAGCGTCGCCCACAGCAGCACGGCTACGTGCAGCCCGGTCGAAATCACTGACGCTGTCTTCATCTGCATTGATGCGCTTACGAGCCCTGCTCGAATTCGGTTACCAATGCTACCCGATGAAAGCCGGCCGCCGACAGCCGCCCCATCACTTTCATCATGGTGCCGTAGTCGACCTTCTTGTCCCCCCGCACGTAAATGCGCGCATCGGTGCCCCCGCGCGCCTCGGCGACGGCCTGAAGCTTGGCGATCAGATTGTCCACGTCGATTTCGGCATTTTGCAGGTAAACTTGGCCCTTCTCGTTGACCGAGATGGTGAGCGGCTCCTTGTCCTGATCGAGGCTTTTGGCCTGGGTCTGCGGCAGGTCGATGGGCACGCCGACCGTGAGCAGCGGCGCCGACACCATGAAGATGATCAACAACACCAGCATCACGTCCACCATCGGCGTGACATTGATCTCGCTCATCACCTTGCGACGGTGATGCTTCCTGCGTCCGATAACCGGCGTGCCGGCATTGGCTGCCATGAACGTTCCCTCTCACTTGCGCATGATCTTTCCCGAAAACCGGTACCCATCCCCGTTCAAGCCGAGGACATGCTTTTCGGGATCATGTGCTACCCGCGCTCGTCGATCTGCCGCGACAGGATGGCGGCGAACTCGTCGGCGAAACCCTCGAGCCGCTGGGCCTGTTTATTCACCTCGGACGCGAACTTGTTGTAGAAAATCGTCGCCGGTATGGCGGCGACAAGGCCGATGGCCGTGGCAAATAGCGCTTCCGCGATGCCGGGCGCCACCACCGCCAGCGAGGTGTTTTTGGAGGCGGCGATCGACTGGAAGCTGGTCATGATGCCCCAGACCGTGCCGAACAGGCCGATGAAGGGCCCGGCCGAGCCGACCGTGGCGAGCACCAGGAGGCGGCGTTCCAGCCGCTCGACCTCGCGGGCGATGGTCACTTCCATCACCTTCTCGATGCGCATCTGCAGGCCGGCGAACGAGCGCGCCCCGCCCTCGAAGCTGCGTTTCCATTCCCGCATCGCCGCCACGAACAGCGCCGCCATCGAATGGGTCGGGCGCGAGGCGAGCGAGCGGTAGAGCTCTTCCAGCGACTGGCCGGACCAGAACGCCTGCTCGAAGGCGTCCATGCCGCGCCAGGTACGCGTATAGAGCACGGTCTTGTCGATTGCGATCGCCCACACCCAAACCGAACAGACCAAAAGCCCGACCATGACCGCCTTGACGATCCAATGGGCGTGCCAGAACAGCGTGAACAGCGAGAGGTCGGAGGAAGTAAGCGGGAGCACCGACTGTGCCACATCGCCAGGATTCATGGGCACGTCCTTTTCGCTAAGCCGGTTCCGTCGGTCAAAACCGGCGGGGCGCAATTCGAAGCGCAAGAGCGCGCCGGGCGAACCCGCTCACGCGCTCAGCCGAAAATCGAATGTCTCGCGAAAACGCTTATGTCCCACCACCGGCAGGCATACGGAATTCCCGCGAAACTTGACCAAACTAGGGCGCGGAACCGGTCATTGGAGGCCTAAACAGCGCTGATTGTGGTTAAGGACTGGTTACCGCGCCGAGGCCCCGCAAAACGCAACGGCCGCCCGCTTCGGGGAAAGCGGACGGCCGGCTCGGGGGCGGAACAAGTAATCAGTTTTGCCGCGGCGGTGGCGCCTCCGGCGCCGGCCGATCGCGGCGCTCGGCCATGAACTGATCGAACTCGGTCTTGTCCTTGGCGAAGCGCAGGCGCTCGAGGAAGTCGCGGAACTCGCGCTGCTCTTCTTCAAGCCGCTTCAGCGTTTCGGTGCGGTATTCGTCGAACGCCCGGTTGCCGCTCGTCGGCGCTGCCCAAGGGGTGCCACCACCCATGCGGCCGCGCATCCAGTCCATCTTGCGCTGCATGCGCTCCATCTTGTGCTGCCAGCGGTCAGAGCCGCCGTGATATCCGCATCCCATTCTTCCGCTCCATATTGTGAAGGCGAGGACGCCCAGGCCCAGCGGCCACCATGCGATGAACCCGAGGACGATCAGCGCGATCCAGGCGGGCTTGCCGTATTCGTCGAGCTTGGCGGTGATTGGCATTGTCGGCCTCGCGTTAATGTAAATAACATTTACATTGATAAGGGCGCCGGATGCGGATGTCAACACCCTTCACATTGAAATCTTCACATGGGCATTGCTGGCGCGTTTGCGAGGGGTGTCAGCCGCGCGCCCCTGCGGCATCCGGCGGCAGACCGAGCCCGCGCAGATAGATCAGAAAGGCCGCCTCCAGCAGCTCCTCCGGCGGCATCGGCAGGGCGCGGCGGGCGGCATCGCCGCGGCCGAACAGCGAGGCGATGCCGTGGGTCATCGACCAGATATGCAGCGCCACCATCAACGCCGGCGGCCGCCCCTTCGCCGGCATCAGCGCCACCAGCTTCTCGGCGGCGGCGCGCAGTACACCGAAGGCACGCTCGCTCGCGTCGCGCAACAGCGGGTCGGCATCGAGCGGCACGCCCGCCTCGAACATGGCCGAGTAATAGGCCGGCTCCTGCTTGGCAAAATCGAGATAGGCCTTGCCCAGCCGGTCGAAACCGGCAAGCGCATCGGGACTTCCGTCGCCCCAGGCTTTGGTCAGCGCCGCCTCGAACAGCTCGAAGCCGCGCAGCGCCACGTCGGCCAAGAGCGCGTCGCGGTCGGCGTAGTGGCGATAGGGCGCCGCCGGGCTCACGCCCGCCCAGCGCGCGGCGTCGGCGAAAGTGAAGCCGGCCGGCCCCTTTTCCGCGATCAGCGCGAGCGCCGCGCGCACCAAGGCTTCCTTGAGGTTGCCGTGGTGGTAGCCCCGGGCCGCGTGGCCGCGCCTGCCCCAGGTCATGCGATGGTTCTCATGTGAAGGCCATTAACATGAGTTCAGGGAGGCGCGTCGATGGCCCGTCCTAATCGCTTGGCTACGCAACGTCCTGGTCCGCCTTCATGGCGATGCGCAGCGGCTTCGGGATCGGCCGCGCGCGGCCGCCGGAGACGAAGGCGACCTGCACATGGGCTTCGACCAGCAGTTCGTCGCCGCGCATGACTTTCTGATTGAGCGTGACGGACGCGCCCTTCACTTCTTCCGGCGCGGTGACGATGTCGAGCACGTCTCCATATGCGCAGGCTTCTTGAAGTCGATGCTCATATGACGCACCACGAAGGCAAAGCCCGGCGCCTCGGCGGCCGCCTGCTCGAACAGCGCGCGGTGGTCGGCGCCGATCAGCCGCAGATAGTTGGTGCGCCCGCGCTCCATGAAGCGCAGGTAGCTGGCGTGATAGACCACGCCGGAGAAATCCGTGTCCTCGTAACAGACCCGCACCTGCTGCACGTGCCGGCCGTCGCGCACGATGCCGTCGAGGGGCGAACAGCAGTCGTGAGAGGGTGTACTCATCAGTTCGCCCAACCTCACGCTTGCAAAATTTCCGGCGCCGGCAGATGCCGAGACAAAGCGGCCGCACGCGCACATAACGCAAGCCAAAGCGCCAACCACAAAAACGGCACCATCAATACCGGTCCATCGAGGATTGCGTTTATCAGATAGAGAACGATCGGCACACACAGCAACACGGCAGCACCCGTCCAAAGAATATTGATAATCGGTCGGCCGGGTACATTCCGAAATACCGTCACCGGCAATTGAGCGCCGACAATAAAAATCAGCCAAACGGCCACAAATGGCAAAAAGAGCAGAAGCACGACGGCGTCAGTCCGAAATATAGGGATCGCCACGGAATCAGCCCACCACGGGCAGCAGTCGCGCACCGTCACTTCAGCGGCGAAGAACAGCATAAATGCGGGAATCTGCATCAGCCAAACGAGAGCGACGAGAGCGACAATCGTTAGACCCCGCTTGGGAGTAACCATCTCTTTCCAAGATTTGCGGCCGTTCCATTTGGCAAAAGCAAAAATACTGAGTGCAGACGCCAATAATCCCCCGCCGACATCGATACAACGCCACTTGGTTGTCCGAAGAGAATCCATAGAGCGATGCCAAACCTGGCTGTCGCAGCGTGAATTACCGTTCTTGTTCGACACGCCGGGCTCACATTCCGAACCCGATAGAATACGCTCCGCCACGGCCGGATCGGTATAAGCCGGCACAAACGAACCGACAGCAATAAAAATTGTACCCATGACGACAAAGAGCAGCGCAATATAAAAGAGTCCCCGCCGCAGAGAACTACGGGGACCATCGCTGCCGCTGACCGCCGAGCTAGGCATTTCAGTCACCGCTTTTTTCATAGGCAAGTCGATTAGGTATTGTCTTCATCCTTGTCAAACAAACCGAACTGGCTCGCATCACGTTGCGGCTCCGCCAATCCAAGATGCCTGAATGCCTGCGGCGTCAGCAGCCGCCCGCGCGGGGCGCGCTGGATGAAGCCCTTCTGAATGAGATAAGGCTCGATGATATCCTCGATGGCTTCGCACGGCTCGCTCAAGGCTGCCGCCAGCGGATCGACGCCGATCGGCCCGCAGCGAACTCATCGCCATGGCACCTTCCGGCCCACAGCCTGCTCCCAGTTCTTGCCGTCGAAGAAATTGACCGACAGCCCGTCGAGGTCGACGTCGTCGATACAGCGCGCATTGACGTCGATCTTGTCGGGGTCCGAGCGCGGCACATAGAACGGATGGACGCCGCAGGTCTTGCAGAACGTGTGCTTGGCCACGCCGGTGTTGAATTGGTAGGTGGCGAGATCGTTCTTGCCGCTCAGCAATTCAAATTGCTCCGGCGGCACGATCAGATGCAAAAAGCCCTTCTTGCTGCAGATCGAGCAGTTGCAAACGGTGACCTTATCGAGATCGGCGGTGACTTTGAAACGAACCCGGCCGCAATGACAGCCGCCCTGCATCGTTTTCATCGTTTCTTACTCGTCTTCTCCGTTGAACATTCCGAACTGGCTTGCATCACGGGCCGGCTCCGGCAGGCCGAGATGCTTGAAGGCGGCGGCGGTGAGCAGGCGCCCGCGCGGAGTGCGCTGGATGAAGCCCTGCTGGATCAGGAACGGCTCGATAATGTCCTCGATGGCGTCGCGCGGCTCCGACAAGGCGGCCGCCAGCGTATCGACGCCCACCGGGCCGCCGGCATAATTGTTGGCGATGGTCGTCAAGTAACGCCGGTCCATGGCATCGAGCCCGGCGGCGTCCACTTCCAGTTCGCCGAGCGCGCGGTCGGCAATTCTGCGGTCGACCGATTTTGCGCCGTCCACATGGGCGAAGTCGCGCACCCGGCGCAGCAAGCGACCGGCGATGCGCGGGGTGCCGCGCGCGCGGCGCGCGATCTCATTGGCGCCGTCGGCGCTCATGGCCAGGCCCAGCACGCGCGCGCCGCGATTGACGATCTGCTCCAGTTCGGCCTCGGAATAGAAATTCAGCCGCACCGGAATGCCGAAGCGGTCGCGCAGCGGATTGGTGAGCAGGCCAGCGCGCGTGGTGGCGCCGACCAGCGTGAACGGCGACAAGTCGATCTTCACCGAGCGCGCCGCCGGCCCCTCGCCGATGATGAGGTCGAGCTGGAAATCCTCCATGGCCGGATAGAGGATTTCCTCCACCGCCGGATTGAGCCGGTGGATCTCGTCGATGAACAGCACGTCGCGCGGCTCGAGATTGGTCAGCAAGGCCGCCAGATCGCCGGCCTTGGCGATGACAGGGCCAGAGGTGGCGCGGAAGTTGACACCCAATTCGCGCGCCACGATCTGCGCCAGCGTGGTCTTGCCGAGGCCGGGCGGGCCGACGAACAGCACGTGGTCGAGCGCTTCCTTGCGCGCGCGCGCCGCCTCGATGAAGACGCTCAAGTTTGCGCGCGCCTTGTCCTGGCCGACGAACTCGGACAGGCGCTGCGGGCGCAACGAGGCATCGACGTCGTCGTCGCGGATCTCGGGAGTCACGAGGCGGCGCGGGCTGTTCATTTCGCCAGCTCCTTCAATCCCTGCCGGATCAGCGTGGCGGTGTCGGCATCGTCACCGGCGCTGCGCGCGGCGGCGGCAATGGCGGCGGCCGCCTGCGGCTGACCGTAGCCGAGGTTGACGAGTGCGGACATCGCGTCAGTCACCGGCCGCGGCGCGCGCTTCTCGTCGAGCGCGCCGGTAAGATGCACGACCGCGGGATCGACATTGGTGAACGCCGGCGCCTTGTCCTTCAATTCCGTCACGATGCGCTCGGCCACCTTGGCGCCGACGCCGGGCGAGCGCGCAACGAGCGCCTTGTCGCGCAGCGCAATCGCACTTGCCAGTTCCGACGGCTTCAGCGTACCGAGCACCGACATGGCGACGCGCGCGCCGACGCCTTGCACCGTCTGCAGCAGGCGGAACCATTCGCGCTCGACGTCGCTCGCAAAGCCGAACAGCTTGATCTGGTCCTCGCGCACATACGTTTCGATCGACAGCGTCGCCGCCTCGCCTTGCGCCGGCAGATGTTGCAGCACGCGCGCCGGGCAATGCACCTGATAGCCGACGCCGCCCACGTCGAGGATGACGAAATCCTCGCCGTAGGAGTCGATGACGCCCTTGAGCTTGCCGATCATTGCCCAACAGCTTTCATTTGCACCTTCAATATCATGCTCGTGCGGTGATGCGCGTGGCACACCGCGATCGCCAGCGCATCGGCGGCATCCTCGCTCTGCGGATCGGCCTTCGGCAGCAGCACGCCGATCATCATGCGCACCTGTGCCTTCTCGCCATGGCCGGCGCCGACGATCGATTTCTTCACCAGATTGGGCGCGTATTCGGCAACCGTTAAGCCCGCCCGTGCCGGCACCAGCATGGCGATGCCGCGCGCCTGTCCGAGTTTGAGTGTCGCAGCCGCATTGGTGTTGACGAAGGTCTGCTCCACCGCCGCCTCGTGTGGACGGTATTGCTCGATCACCGCGATCAGCCCGTCATGGATCGCCACCAGCCGGTCGCTGAGGCACGCCCGCTCGCTGGTAGCAAGCGAGCCGCAGGCAACGTGGATCAGCCGGTTGCCGTCGGCCTCAATCAGGCCCCAGCCAGTGCGGCGAAGCCCGGGGTCGATGCCGAGGATGCGAATCGGTTGGCGGCCCATGGCCCCGTTGATAGCCCCAGGCCCCGCCGAGGCATAGCAGGCTCGTCCACGCCGCGCCGCCGACGGCTTCGACTGGGGATGACGGCGCCCCAGGTCATTACCGCACAGTGAGAATGTCGCCTCGCCCGGCGTGTGGCGACCTGATAAGCAGACCGCCCAGCCGCCCGTGCCCCCGCAAGGTCCGTGATCCAGCTTCCCGACAGCGCCGCTTTCCTCGCCGTGCTCCAGCACGGTAGTTTCATCGCCGCCGCCCTGGTCGCGGTCATCGCCGGCGTAGTGCGCGGCTTTTCCGGATTTGGCGCGGCGCTGATCTATGTGCCGCTGACCGCCGCGATCTACACACCGCAAGTCGCCGTCGCCTCGTTCGTGCTGATCGATTTCACCTGCACCGTGCCTTACGCCGTGCGCGCCTTCGGGCATTGCCGCTGGCGCGAGCTGTTTCCCGCCTTTGCCACCGCCTTCGTGGTGGCCCCGCTCGGCACACTCACGCAGGCCGAGCTCAGCCCGGTCGTGCTGCGCTGGGGCATGGCGATGGTGGTGCTATCTTTCGTCATACTGCTGGCGAGCGGCTGGCGCTATCCGGGAAAGCCGAGCACGCCGGCGGCGATGGGCGCCGGCGCGGTCTCCGGCTTCTTCGGCGGCGCCGCCCAGCTTTCTGGTCCGCCAATGATCATCTATTGGCTCAGCAGCCCGACCACTGCCGCTTTTGTGCGCGCCAATATGATTGTCTACCTGTTGCTGATCGCGCTCACCATGGCGGGAAACTATGCCTGGCACGGTCTGATGACGGCGCAGCCGATTGCGCTCGCGGTGCTATTATGTCCGGTCTATATCCTGGCGCTGTGGCTGGGCGCGCGCATGTTCCATGGCGCCTCGGACCAGACCTATCGCCGCATCGCCTATGCAATTGTGGCGCTGGCCGCGCTCGCCAGCATGCCGCTGTTCGACAGTTTTTTGCACTGAGGCGCGTGTCACGCGCTCATTTTCTGCACCAGCGCATCCGACACTTCGAAATTGGCGTAGACGTTTTGCACGTCGTCGTTGTCGTCGAGCGCGTCGATCATCTTCAGGATCTTCTCGCCGGCCTCGTCGTCGACCGCAATGGTGTTTTGTGGCTTCCAGGTCAGCGCCGACTTGCGCGGCTCACCGAACTTCGCCTCCAGCGCCTTGGTCACCTCAGCCAGATCGTCGGGCTGCGTGAATACCTGGTGGCCATCTTCGTTGGAGATGACGTCCTCGGCGCCGGCCTCGATCGCGGCTTCCAGCATGGCGTCGGCGCTCGCCACGCCCGCGTCGTATTCCACCACGCCGACACGATCGAACATGAACGACACCGCGCCGGTCTCGGCGAGATTGCCACCGTTCTTGGTGAAGATCGCGCGCACCTCGCCGGCGGTGCGGTTGCGGTTGTCAGTCAAGGCCTCCACGATCACCGCCACGCCGGCGGGCGCGTAGCCCTCGTAGCGGATCTCATCGTAGTTCTCACTGTCGCCGCCCTGGCTCTTTTTAATGGCGCGCTCGATATTGTCCTTCGGCACGTTTTCGGCCTTCGCCGCCAGGATCGCCGCGCGCAGGCGCGGATTGAAGGCCGGGTCGGGCATACCGAGCTTGGCCGCCACGGTAATCTCGCGGGCGAGCTTGGAAAACAGCTTGGAGCGCGCCTTATCCGCGCGCCCCTTCTTGTGCATGATGTTCTTAAATTGGGAATGACCGGCCATGACTGATTTCAATAGGTTGTTATCGGCGGGTATATAGGCCGCCGCTGAGAAAAAATAAATATCGGCAGTTAGGTATTCGCGCGATCAGCCCGCCGCCACCGCCACATTGCGCAGGATCGCCTCGATGCGCTCGCCGACGCGCATTACGTTGCGGTGGACTCGCGCCTTGTAGCGGATCACCGCGTCACGGTCGACCAGGAAAAACTCCTTTTCCGGATAGCTGCGGCCGAAAATGTCGAGCAGCATGCTGCGGAAATGACCGGCTACCGCGCCCGGCATCTCCGCCGCCGGCGGCTCGGCATAGGCCGCGAGCTCGGCGGAGGTGAGCGCGCAGAGAAACGGCTGGGGCGCTGCGGAATAGACCTGTTTGTGGCGCTGGATGGTCTCGATATCGAGCGACATGTCGCCCATCGCCGCGCCGATCCGCAATTGCTCGTTGTCGGTGGCGGTGGTGAGCGGAAACAGGTCGATCAGCCAGTCGCCGAGATGTTCGACATTGTTGCAGCCGCGCCCGTACATCAATACGTCGTCCTGATAGCGCGCGAACCACGTATCGAGACGCTCGATCAGCCGCTCAAGCGCCGGACGCGGGATCAGCTCGCGGTATTGCGTGCCGAAAATGCCGATCGCCGCCTTACCGCGGGCAACGATATCGAGCACCTCGTCGCCGATGAGCGGCTGGAACAGGTTGTCGCCGGTGCCGATCACCACCAGGTCGTAGGCCTCGCGCGCCTGGTCGAGCGTGCGGAATGTGAGGTGATGCACGTCAGCTTCGCCCGGCAGCAGCGCATTGATCATGTGCAACCCAAGCCGGTCACCGAAATGGTTGGCATCGTCGCCGGATACCACCGCCACGCTGCAAGGCGTCACCGGCATCAGCCGCTCGGCCGGTGTCAGCCGCATCAGCGCCTGCGCGCTGTCGATCGGTGCCGTGCATTCAATGCGGAAACCGTAGCGGTCGAACAACCGCGCCAGATCGAAGAAGCTGAAACTGTTGACCCAACCGAGCGCCGCGCGGTCGCATTTGCCGGTGAGATTGGTCGCGCAGTAGCTCAAGACCACGTCGCGCTTGCAGAAGCGCAGATGCGTAAAGAAGCTTTCGACGTCGATGATGGTTTCCAACAAGCCGAGCATGACGATGATGTCGGCCTGCACGGCGGCCTCGCTCGGGAATTCACCGGCGTTTAAATCGCAGACCACCGTATCATCGTCGCGCGCGACGAGATCGCAGCCCTGGTAGCTACAGCCATTCGGCAGGTAGTGGCGCAGTGCCATGCGCCCGCAGCCGAGCTCGAGCACGCGGGCGCCGGCCGGAATGAATTGCGCAGCGAAGGCGGCGCGCTCGTCGTGCGCGGGCTCCAGCGCGTTGGGCTCCACCCACCGCGCGGCCTCGTTTGCGAGCGCAAGATTGCGATCGATGTGAAGCGCCATGCCCACCCCGTGCGCTGTTCGATGCCGGACGCAGCACGGGCCGGCAAATCAACTATCTCTACCGAATCATCGCGGTGAGTCGCGGTCAACAAAAAGTAAGGTGTGCTAGTGCGGTGGATTTGAAGTTCCTACTCCCGGTGCAGCAATTCAGGAAAGGAACTTCAAATCCAAAACCGCACTAGAATCATAAAGTTGCTAGTGTCCCTATGATTCCGAAGTTCGCATCAATGAGTGCAGCAAAGTCTTGCGAACTTCGGAATCGGGACACTAGTCCCAGAACGCCGGCCGCGCCTCCTCCAGCACGCCGCCCAGCCGCACCGCGCCGACTTTGGTCGCGAGGCCGGTCTTGTCATTTGTTTCCACGGCAATCGCGCACAGCGTCGCAACCCCCGTCGCCGGCTCGAACTTCGAGCCCGGGATCTTGCGCAGGAAGCGGTTGAGCGGCTCGTCCTTGTTCATGCCGATGACCGAGTTGAAATCGCCGGTCATGCCGACGTCCGACACGAAGGCGCTGCCGCCGGGCAAAATGCGATGATCGGCGGTGGGCGCGTGGGTATGGGTGCCGACCATGAGGCTGACGCGGCCGTCGCAGAAAAAGCCCATGGCCTGCTTCTCGCTGGTCGCCTCGCAATGCATGTCCAAGATAATGGCGTCGGCACCCTGCCCCAGCGCACAAGCGGCAAGCTCGCGCTCTACGACGGCGAAAGGATCGTCGAGCGCGTCCATGAAAACGCGGCCCATGGCGTTGATGACGAGCGCGCGCTTGCCGTTCTTGGTGTCGATGAGCGCGGACCCGCGGCCGGGCGTGCCGGCCGGATAGTTCACCGGGCGAATGAGGCGCGGCGCCCGCTCGATGAACACCAGCGCCTCGCGCTGGTCCCAGGCATGATTGCCGAGGGTGATGGCGTCGGCGCCGGAGTCGATCAATTCGTTGTAGATCGCTTCCGTGATGCCGAAGCCGCCGGCAGCGTTCTCGCCGTTGACCACGACCAGGTCGAGCTTCCATTGCGCGATCAGCTTTGGCATTTGCGCGAGCGCGGCGGTGCGCCCGCTGCGCCCGACAATGTCGCCGAAGAAAAGGATACGCATTGCTATCTATGACTCATTATTTGCGCAGGATCTTATCCGAAAACCGGTTCCCACTTTTCGGGATCATGCGCGTCGGAAATCAATCACCTCGCGCTCCGTTAGCACGAAGTCGAGGCGCTCGTCGCGGGCCGTGGCGGGAACTTCACGGATTTCCTGCACGGCGAAGGCGATGCCGACGGCGTTGACCGGCTTCTGCGCGCGCAGGGCGTGGATGGTCATGTCGTAATAGCCGGCGCCATAGCCGATGCGGTGACCGGCGCGGTCGAAAGCGGCGAGCGGCACGATCAAGATATCGGGCAAAACGTCCGGCGCATCGGACTTGGGCTCGCGGATGCCCCACTGCCCGCGCGCGAGTTCGTCGCCGAAACTGTAAGCGCGCATGATGAGCGGCTGCCCGCGCCCGGCAATCGCCGGCAGCGCCAGCCGCACGCCGGCGTCGGCCAGCTTGCGCAGCAACGGCACGGGATTGATCTCGCTCTTCATCGGCATGAAGCCGGCGACGATCGTGCCCGACTTCACCGCAACCGGAAACGCGCGCGCCGCGATTTGCTCAGCCGCGCCCGCGCGCATGGCAGCCGGCAACGCGTCGCGCTTGGCGAGCGCCTCGGCACGCAGTTCGGCTTTCAAGGAGATTGGATCTGGCATTAGAAAAAAGTGCGGAGCCGCGATGGCCGTCAGAGCGTGATCCCGGGAACCTACATAAGTAGGTGGGCGCCATATGACCGAACCCACGAGCTCAGCCAGGGACAGCTCCCGTTAGGATCGTAAGGCCCCGGGGAATGTGTCTCTGTCGCACCTCGCAGCCCCGCGGGGAGAATGTAGTGGTTATGCGGGTACGGCGCCATGGGCGCCTCACCCCATCGCCACGCGGTTGCCGAGCGACTGGTTGAGCCTTTTGGTGATGCCCTCGATACGCTCGGCCGCGGAGTTGAAGGCATTAACCACCGCCGCCGACGCGGCCTTGGCACGGTCAGCGGAAACCACGCGGGCGTCCTGCAGGGCGGCGACTTCCTCCTCCATCCGGCGCAGGCGGCGGGTCGCTTCCGCCAGTTCATCCGCGACCGTCAGCGCCGCCATCACGGTGAGCCTGGTGTCGCCGATCTCGCCGAATTTCTCGCGCAAGGTGGCGATGCGCGCGTCGATATCCTTGGCCAACACTTGCAGGTGCTCCTCCTGCCCGTCCTCGCAAGCGAGACGGAATTGGCGGCCGGCAATGGTGGCGTTGACTTGGACCATCTGTCGCTATCCTTCGCGCATGATCTTGTCCGAAAACCGGTTCCCACTTTTCGGGATCATGCGCCTACTCATTTTCTTCCAGCACCGACTGGATCGAAGCAATAGCGGCGTCCAGTCGGCCGGCAATCTCACTGTTGGTCGTTTCCAACTGGCGTGCGCGCGACGTCTCGCCGTCGAGCGCGGCGGCCAGCCGCGTACGGTCGAGGCCCAGCGCCTGCACCTGGCTCGCCAGCGCTTCCTCGCTGCGGTCGCCCTCGCGCCGGCGCTCGACCGCGGCGTCGAGCGCATCGAGCGCCAGCGCCAGCCGCTTTACCGCGGTATCAATTGCACTTTGGTCGGTCATGGCCACAATGCGCGCTCGCGGGCACGCCTGAAAAATCTTGCTTTGGCAGCGGTTTAGAACCAGAAGCTTACGTGGCGCTCGACCGAGGCGTCAACGCCGCGGGCAAGATTTACCCCGATGTTTTCGCCTCCCTGTGCATGGCAGCCGAGCGGGCCAGCCGTCACATTGACTCAAGGGGCGCACATGCTATCCACCCACGCAAACAGGCCTTTTCCATGAGTGCAAACGCTTCGTCGACGGCAACCGTGGCGGCTTCAGGCCGTCGCGGGCAGGAGCCTGCGAGTTCCACCGTCAGCCACGCCCGCATGGCCAACGCCATCCGCGCGCTGGCGATGGACGCTGTCGAGCAGGCGAAGTCCGGCCATCCCGGCATGCCCATGGGCATGGCGGACGTCGCCACCGTTCTGTTCACGCAATTCCTGAAATTCGATCCCGCCGATGCGGCCTGGCCCGACCGCGACCGCTTCGTGCTCTCGGCCGGACACGGCTCGATGCTGATCTACGCGCTGCTTTATCTCGCCGGTTATCCGGCGATGACCATCGACGAGATCAAGCGCTTCCGCCAGCTCGGCTCGATCACCGCCGGCCATCCGGAATACGGCCACGTGCCCGGCGTCGAGACCACCACCGGCCCGCTCGGCCAAGGCCTCGCCAACGCGGTCGGCATGGCGATCGCCGAGAAGCATCTCGCGGCGGAATTCGGCGACGCGGTGGTGAACCACAAGACTTACGTAATCGCCTCCGACGGCGACCTGATGGAAGGCATCAGCCACGAAGCAATCGCGCTCGCCGGCCACCTCAAGCTCAACACGCTAATCGTGCTGTTCGACGACAACGGCATTTCCATCGACGGCGCGCTGTCGTTGTCCGACAGCGTCGATCAGGTGAAGCGTTTCGAGGCTTGCGGTTGGAATTCCTCGCGAGTCGACGGCCACGATCCAAAAGCCATCGCCGCCTCACTGGAAAAAGCGCAGACGTCCGACAAGCCGGTGATGATCGCCTGCAAAACGAAAATCGGCTTCGGCGCGCCGACCAAGGCCGGCAAGTCGTCGTCGCACGGCTCGCCGCTCGGCGCCGAGGAGATCAAGGGCGCGCGCGATACTCTTGCCTGGGAACATGCGCCGTTCGAGGTGCCCGCCGACGTGCTGAGCGAATGGCGCAAGGCCGGCGAGCGCTCGAAAGCCGCGCACGCCGAGTGGAGCAAGCGGCTCGCCGCGCTCGACGCTGGACAACGCACCGAATTCGAGCGCCGCATGAAAGGCGAACTGCCCATGCAGGCGCTCGCCGACACGGTCCGCAAAGTGAAAGAGACGCTCGCCGCCACGCCGAAGGACATTGCGACCCGCTCCTCGTCGGAGTTCGCGCTCGAGGCGCTCGTTCCAGCCGTGCCGGAGATGGTCGGCGGCTCCGCCGACCTCACCGGCTCCAACAACACCCGCACCAAGTCGATGCAGGCGATCACCGCCGCCGACTTCTCCGGCCGCTTCATCCACTACGGAGTGCGCGAGCACGGAATGGCGGCAGCCATGAACGGCATGGCGCTGCACGGCGGCATCATTCCGTACAGCGGCACCTTCCTGGTGTTCTCGGATTATTGCCGGCCGGCCATCCGGCTCGCCGCGCTGATGGGCATTCGCGTCATCCACGTCATGACGCATGATTCCATCGGCCTCGGCGAGGACGGCCCCACGCACCAGCCGGTCGAGCACCTCGCCGCCCTGCGCGCGATCCCGAACTTGCTGGTGTTCCGCCCCTGCGACGCGGTCGAAACCGTCGAATGTTGGCAACTCGCGCTCGAACACAAGAACCGCCCCAGCGTGCTGGCGCTCACACGCCAGAACCTGCCGCAACTGCGCCGCTCGCTCGACAGCGACAACAAATGCGCCGCCGGCGCCTACGAGATCGCGGCGGTCGACGGCAAGGCAGACGTCTCGCTGTTCGCCACCGGCTCGGAAGTCTCGCTCGCCGTTGAGGCCAAGGCGTTGCTGGCGGCCAAGGGCGTCTCCGCGCGCGTGGTCTCGGTGCCCTGCTTCGAATTGCTTGCGGAAGCGCCGGAGGCCAAGCGCCGCGCCACCGTGGGCGATGCAAAGGTCAATGTCGGCGTGGAAGCCGCCGTGCGCCAGGGCTGGGACGCCGTCATCGGCTCGAGCGGCGTCTTCATCGGAATGTCATCTTTCGGGGCCAGCGCCCCATATAAGGAACTCTATAAGAAATTCGGCATTACTTCGGAGGCGATAGCCGGGGCGGCATTAAAAAATTTGAGATAAGTCATTGTCGGGCCTGAGCCGGCAATCCATCTAATTTGCAGGATGGACGCCCGGGTTGAAGCTGGGCACGACACGAGCAAAAGTCGGGAGCGATTTGAAATGACAATCCGCGTAGCCATCAACGGGTTCGGTCGCATCGGCCGCAACATCCTGCGCGCCATCGCCGAAAGCGGGCGCACCGATATCGAGGTGGTCGCCGCCAACGATCTCGGTCCGGTCGAGACCAACGCCCACCTCTTGCGCTTCGACAGCGTGCACGGCCGCTTTCCCCACGAGGTCACGGTCAAGGGCGACTCCATCAGCGTCGGCAACGGCGCCATCAAGATCACCGCCGAGCGCGATCCGTCCAAGCTGCCGTGGAAAGAGCTCGGCATCGACATCGCGATGGAGTGCACCGGCATCTTCACCGCCAAGGAGAAGGCCTCCGCGCATCTGACCGCCGGCGCCAAACGTGTGCTGGTGTCGGCGCCCGCCGACGGCGCCGACCTGACCGTCGTCTACGGCGTCAACCACGACAAGCTCACCAAAGACCACAAGGTCGTCTCCAATGGCTCCTGCACGACCAATTGCCTGGCGCCGGTCGCCAAGGTGCTCAATGACGCGGTCGGTATCGAGACTGGCTTCATGACGACCATCCACGCCTATACCGGCGACCAGCCGACGCTCGATACCATGCACAAGGACCTCTACCGTGCGCGCGCGGCGGCGCTATCGATGATCCCGACCTCGACGGGTGCCGCCAAGGCCATCGGCCTGGTGCTGCCCGAACTCAAGGGCAAGCTCGACGGCGTCGCCATCCGCGTGCCGGTACCGAACGTGTCGGTGATTGACCTCAAGATCGTCGCCAAGAAGGCAACCTCCAAGGAAGAGATCAACGGCGCGGTCAAACGCGCCGCCGAGCAGCAGCTCAAGGGAATTCTCAACTATACCGAACACCACAACGTCTCCATCGACTTCAACCACGACCCGCATTCGGCCACCTTCCACATGGACCAAACCAAGGTCATGAACGGCACGCTGGTGCGCGTGATGGCGTGGTACGACAACGAATGGGGCTTCTCCAACCGCATGGCCGACACCGCCGTGGCGATGGGCAAGCTCATCTAACGAGCCGAACGCGCCGGGCCGCGCATGACTGCGTTCAGGACACTCGACCACGTCGACGTGAAGGGCAAGCGCGTGCTGGTGCGCGTCGACCTCAACGTGCCGGTCGAGCATGGCGTGGTCACCGACTCAACACGCATCGAGCGCGCTGCCCCCGCCATCACCGAGATCGCCGACGCCGGCGGCAAGGTCATCCTGCTCTCGCATTTCGGACGGCCGAAAGGAAAACGCGATCCGAAAGACTCGTTGAAGCCGGTCGCCGCCGAGGTGGCACACATCCTCAAGCGGCCGGTGAGTTTCGTCGACGACTGCATCGGCGAGGTGGCCGAGCACGCCGTCGCCGCCATGAAGGCGGGTGACATCATTTGCCTGGAAAACACGCGCTTCCACCCGGGCGAGGAGAAGAACGATCCCGCCTTCGTCGCCGCGCTCGCCAGGCTCGGCGACATCTGGGTCAACGACGCCTTCTCGGCGGCGCACCGCGCGCACGCCTCGACCGAAGGGCTTGGCCATGTGCTGCCCGCTTACGCCGGCCGCACCATGCAGGCCGAGCTCGAGGCGCTTGCCAAAGCGCTCGAGCACCCGACGCACCCGTTGGCGGCGATCGTCGGCGGCGCCAAGATTTCCACCAAGCTCGACCTGCTCGGCAATTTGCTGAATAAAGTGGACGCGCTCATTATCGGCGGCGCCATGGCCAACACGTTCTTGCTGGCGCAAGGGAAACAAGTCGGTAAGTCGCTGGTGGAAGCCGATCTGGTATCGACGGCGAAGAATATCATGGACGAGGCGAAATCGGCCAAGCGCGAGATCGTGCTGCCGGTCGACGTGGTGGTGGCGGAAAAATTCGAGGCCAACGCGCCCTCGCGCGTGGTCGACGCCGACCAGGTCGGTGAGCGCGACATGATCCTCGACATCGGCCCGCGCAGCATCGAATACGTCGTCTCGGTGCTGGCGCGCTCAAAGACGCTGGTGTGGAACGGCCCATTCGGCGCCTTCGAGATGGAGCCGTTCGACAATGGCACCATCGAGGTGGCAGAGGCGGCTGCTGAACTCACCGGCGCCCACCAGCTTGTTTCGGTCGCGGGCGGCGGCGACACGGTCGCCGCACTCAACGCCGCCGGCGTTACGTACCGGTTCACCTATGTCTCAACTGCCGGCGGCGCCTTCCTGGAATGGCTGGAAGGCAAGGCCTTGCCGGGTGTCGAGGTGCTGAGAGTAAAATGATCGCGAACGTCAATTCGCCGTCATCCCGGGCGCAGCGCGGCACGACAGTGGTGCGCTGCAGACCCGGGATCGCAAAGGAGCAATTTTAAGCTGTCCTGGATCTGCAGTGCACCGCTAATGCGCTGCACCGCGTCCGGGACACGACCGGATACGATGGAGGGAAACAGATGAACCTCGACGACTTGAACAAAATCGCGCAGGCGATGGTTACGCCCGGCAAGGGCATCCTCGCCGCCGACGAATCGACCGGCACAATCAAGAAGCGCTTCGACGCCATCGGCGTGGAATCGACCGAGGACAATCGCCGCGACTACCGCGAGATGCTGTTCCGCTCGGCCGAGGGCATGAAGCATATCTCCGGCGTGATCCTCTACGACGAGACCATCTGGCAGAAAGCCAAGGACGGCACGCCGCTGGTCAAGCTGATCGAGCAGGCCGGCGCCATCCCCGGCATCAAGGTGGACGAAGGCGCCAAGCCCCTGCCCTTCTGCCCGGGCGAAACCGTCACCATGGGCCTCGACGGCCTGCCCAAGCGGCTGCCGAAATATTACGAGCAGGGCGCGCGCTTCGCCAAATGGCGCGCGGTGATCGATATCGGCAAGGGTATCCCGAGCCACAACTGCATCAAGGCCAATGCGCACGCGCTGGCGCGCTACGCCGCGCTTTGCCAGGAAGCGCAGATCGTGCCGATCGTCGAGCCGGAAGTGCTGATAGACGGCGACCACGACATCGATCGTTGCTTCAGCGTGACCGAGCGCGTGCTGAAAACCGTATTCAACGAACTGTTCGACGCCCGTGTGATGCTCGAGGGCATGGTGCTCAAGCCCAATATGATCATCCCCGGCAAGAGATGCGCGAAGAAAGCCTCCGTCGAAGAAATCGCGGAGAAGACCGTGACCGTGCTCAAAATTTGCGTGCCGGCCTTGGTGCCGGGCATCGCGTTCCTGTCCGGCGGGCAGAGCGACGAGGAGGCCACCGCCCACCTCGATGCCATGAACAAGATCGGCAACCTGCCGTGGAAGCTCACGTTCTCCTACGGCCGCGCTTTGCAGCACGCGCCGCAGACCACCTGGAAAGGCAAGAGCGAGAACATCGCCGCCGCCCAGCGCGCCTTTTCACATCGCGCAAGGATGAACGGCCTCGCCGCGCTCGGCCAATGGAAGTCGGACCTGGAGAAGAAAGCGGCGTAGTTTTCTCCGCTCCGGCCAATCAAAAACGCGTGTCATACCCCGCGAAAGCGGGGCATCCGGTAGCCAGCGGGCGAAATTGCTAGTACTGGATGGCGCGCTTCTGCCGGCGATGGCACATTGCATTTTTTCGAACCGAAGGATGTCACAGTGATCGATCTCTACACCTGGACGACGCCGAACGGCCGCAAGGTTTCCATCGCTCTGGAAGAGCTCGGCCTGCCCTACACCGTTCACGCCGTCGATATTTCCAAGGACGAGCAGTTCGCGCCGGAGTTCCTCAAGATCGCACCCAACAACCGAATCCCGGCGATCGTCGACCGCGACAACAACATGTCGCTGATGGAGACGGGCGCCATCCTGATCTATCTCGCCGACAAGACCGGCAAGCTGATGCCGAAGTCGGGCGAGGCGCGCTACCGCATGATCGAATGGCTGATGTGGCAGATGGGCGGGCCCGGGCCGATGCTCGGCCAGGTGCATCACTTCGTGAAATACAACAAGGGCAAAGCGCCTTACGCCGAGGAGCGCTACCTGAAGGAAGGCCACCGCCTCTACAAGGTGCTCAACGCGCGGCTGGAAGGCCGCGACTTCGTCGCCGACGACTATTCCATCGCCGACATCGCGATCTGGCCGTGGATCTCGCGCTTCGAGTGGCAGACCATCGACATGAAGCAGTATCCCAACGTCAAACGCTGGTACGAAACCATTGCCGCGCGCCCGGCGGTGAAGAAGGGTTATGCGGTCCCGAAGGACATGGGCCCGATTCCGATGCCGTAGTCGGCGGGCGACTGTATTGTTCGGCTGCCATCGCCCGCGCAAGCGGGCGATCCAGTAATCACGATCGCTTCCGGTGGATACTGGGTCCCCGCTTTCGCGGAGACGACAGCCATATATGTGATGCGCTGTCCCTCTTGGCCAAAACCGCCGCGGCGGCATACGCTGGTTGCTGATTCGGTCGCGTTGCGTGCGCGTCCTTTCCGCTTCGCATCGCGGTCGAGGCCCATGGCCGAACCACTGCCAATACCGCAATCTGCGCAATCCGATCTCGCCGAGTGGCTGCGTCGCGCCGCCGCCCATCACCGGCGTGGCCAACTGCATGAGGCCGAAGCGCTTTACCGCCAAGTCCTCGACATCCAGCCCGGCCATTTCGACGCCCTCCACCTGTGCGGCGTTCTCATGCAGCAGCGCGGCCGCTCCGAGGAAGCACTCGCGTTGATCGGCGCCGCGCTCGCCGCCAATGCGAATGCCGCGCCGGCGCATTCCAATTGCGGTCTCGTTTTGGCCGCGCTCGGACGCACCGCTGAGGCGCTTGCCGCCTACGACCGTGCCATCGCGCTCAAGCCGGACTATGCCGAAGCGCTCTACAATCGCGGCAATTCGCTCGCCGCGCTCGAACGCGCGGACGACGCGCTTGCGAGTTTTGAGCAGGCCATCGCGCTTCGCCCCGACTATGCGGCGGCGCTGATCAATCGCGCGCAGGTGCTGCAACGGCTCGGCCGCCCGCAGGACGCACTCGACAGCATCGAGCGCGTGCTGGCACTCAAACCTGACGGCGGCGCACATGCGTTGCGCGGGCGGCTGCTACATGAACTCAAACGCAACGAGGATGCGCTGGCGAGCTTCACACGCGCGATCGAGCTCGCGCCCGACGACGCCGATACGCTGATCGCGCGCGGCAACATATATTACGAGATGAAATCATTTATGGCCGCGCTTGCCGATTACGAAAGCGCGCTTTCCCTGCGGCCTGATGCGGCGGTGATCCACAACAATCGCGGCAATGCACTGCGCGGGCTTGGCCGCAGCGCGGACGCACTCGATGCCTTCAGCCGTGCGCTGAGGCTCAAGTCCGGCTATGCCGAGGCCTACAACAACCGCGGCAATGCGCAGCTCGAGCTCAACCGCCCGAGCGCGGCGCTCGCCGACTACGATCGCGCGCTGGCGCTCAAGCCGGACGCCACCGATGCGCTGGTCAACCGCGGCAGCGCACTGCGCGATCTCAACCGCGCCGATGAGGCAGTCGAAAGTTTCGACCGCGCCATTGCGCTCGACCCGGAGCTGGCCGAGGCGCACTGGAACCGCGCCCTGACTTGCCTGTCACTCGGCGATTTCGAGCAGGGCTGGCGTGGCTACGAATGGCGCTGGCGGCGCAACGCCGCCGAGATGACGCCTCGCGTGTTCGCGCAGCCGCAGTGGCGCGGCGAGGATTTGCAAGGGAAAACCATCTTGTTGCACGCCGAGCAGGGTTTCGGCGACACCATCCAATTCATCCGTTATCTGCCCATGGTGCTGGCGCAAGGCGCTAAGGTCGTGCTCGAAATCCCTGCCGACCTCATGCCGCTCATTGGCGACATCGACGATGTCACCATGTTCCGCCGCGGACAGACGCTGCCGCCCTTCGATCTGCACTGTGCGCTGATGAGCCTGCCGCTCGCCTTCGGCACCACGCTCGCCACCGTGCCGGCGCCGCGCGCCTATCTGCGCGCGCCGTCCGAGCGCATCGAACAATGGCGCACACGGCTACCGCGCGCGGAAGCGCCGCGCATCGGCCTCGTCTGGTCGGGCAAGCCGACCCACAACAACGACCATAACCGCAGCATCGCCCTGGCACGGCTGGCACCGCTGCTGTTGAAGCCCGGCTTCCAGTTCGTCAGCCTGCAAAAGGAAGTCCGTGACGCCGACCGCGCGGCGCTTCGCAAATTCCCTGCCCTCGTCCGCCTTGACGACGCGCTCGCCGATTTCGCCGACACCGCCGCGGTGGTGGCCTCGCTCGACCTGGTGATCACGGTCGACACCGCGGTCGCCCATCTGGCCGGCGCCATGGGCACGCCGGTGTGGATCCTGCTCCCGGCCATCGGGGATTGGCGCTGGCTGCTCAAGCGCGAGGACAGCCCCTGGTATCCAAGCGCGCGGCTGTTCCGGCAGCCGCATATCGGCGATTGGGGCAGCGTGATCGCGCGCCTGACCCGCGAGCTCGCCGCTTTCGTCTAAGAAGCACCGCAGCGCAACAAGCTGACCGAGTGCCTTGTCAATTTTCCGCCGGATTGCGCTACCATGCGAGCGCCATGGCACCGCGACCAAAACAAGCAGGCCCGCGCCCGGCGCCGCGCCTTTACCTAATCACGCCGCGGCTTGCGGATGGGGCCGGGTTTTCCGATCTTCTCGCCGCGGCGCTATCCGCCGGCGATGTCGCCGCCGTGCGGCTGCGGCTTGCCGAAGCCGATGAGCGCAGCCTGATTAACCGCGCCAAGGCGCTTGCGCCCGTCGTGCAGGACAAGGGCGCGGCGCTCCTCATCGACGGCCACGCCGATCTGGTCGCGCGCGCCGGCTGCGACGGCGCCCATCTCACCGGCATCGCCGCCTTCTCCGAAGCGCTCGAGACCCTCAAGCCGGAGCGCATCGCAGGCTGCGGCGGCCTCGCCGCGCGCCATGACGCCATGGTCGCGGCCGAGACCGGCGCCGACTACGTGATGTTCGGGGAGCCCGACGCTTCCGGCAATCGCCCGGCCTTCGCCGCGGTCGAAGAGCGGGTCGCCTGGTGGGCGGAAGTGTTCGAAGCGCCTTGCGTCGGCTATGCCGCGGCGATCGACGAGGTGGCGCCGCTGGTGAAAGCCGGCGCCGATTTCGTCGCACTCGGCGACTGGCTCTGGCGCGAGCCGATGCAGGTCACGGCGACGATTGGCAGCAGCGCGCAGCTGTTGCGGCTGCCGGAGACGGCGGCATGACTCCGGCGCGGCGCATGACGATCACCGTGCTCTGCGTCGCCGCGCTCGCCGCGCCGGCATTGGCCCAGCCCGCCAAAAAACCAATGACTGCGCCGCCACCCGCCGCGGCCGCCGCCCCCGAAGCCAACAGCGGCAATGTCGATCTCGCCTACGGCGCCTATCAGCGCGGCTACTACCTGACCGCGCTCGCGGAAGCCACCAAACGCGCCAAGGCGGACGATCCCGTCGCCATGACCCTGCTCGGCGAACTTTACGCCCATGGCCTCGGCGTCGGCCGCGACGATACCAAGGCGGCGGACTGGTACAAGCTCGCGTCCAGCTACGGCGACCGCAACGCCATGTTCGCGCTCGCCATGTTCTATTTCGAAGGCCGCGGCGGCCGGCGCAATATGCCGGCAGCGATCCAGTACTTAAGCGACGCTGCCAAGCGCGGCCATCCCGCCGCGCAATACGATCTCGGCCTGCTCTACCTGCAAGGCGAGCATTTTCCGCAGGACTTCAAGCGCGCCGCCGAATTGTTTCGCGGTGCCGCCGCCGCCGGCAATCCGGAAGCGCAATACGCGCTCGCCACCATGTACAAGCAGGGTCGCGGCGCGAAAAAAGACATCGTCGAGGCCATGCGGCTGATGGGCGAAGCATCGGTCGCCGGCAATGTCGACGCCATGGTTGAATTCGCCATTGCCGAGTTCAACGGCGAAGGCGTCCAGAAGAACGAAGCCGGTGCCGCCCGATTGCTGCAGAGGGCAGCAAATCGCGGCAACCCGATCGCACAAAACCGGCTGGCGCGTGTTCTGATGTCCGGGCGCGGCATGCCGGCAAACCCGACCGAAGCGATCAAGTGGCACCTCGTCGCCAAGGCGGGCGGCGCCGGCGATCCCGAGCTCGACCTGTTCGCCTCCAAGCAGACGCCGGAGGTGCGCGCCGCGGCCGAGAAGGAAGCCAAGAAGTGGCTGGCGACCGCTGTGCACAAGCCGCGCTCTTGACCTGCCGCCCGCGCGCGGGCAGACCCCACGCGCCATGCTCCGCTCCGCGCTCCTCAACGTCATGATCGCCGCCGCGCGCAAGGCCGCGCGTGCGCTCAAGCGCGATTTCGGCGAGTTGGAGAAGTTGCAGGTCTCGCTCAAGGGCCCGGCCAATTTCGTGTCCGCCGCCGACCGCCGCGCCGAGGAGACGCTTTTTGCCGAACTTTCCAAGGCGCGCCCTGGCTACAGCTTCCTCGGCGAGGAAGGCGGCAAACGCGAAGGCGCCGATAAGTCCCACACCTGGATCGTCGACCCGCTCGACGGCACCACCAATTTCCTGCACGGCATCCCGCAATTCGCCATCGCGATCGCGCTCGAGCGCGAGCGGACCGTGGTGGCAGGCCTCGTCTACAATCCGGCCACTGACGAGATGTTTACGGCCGAGCGCGGCAAGGGCGCCTTCCTCAACGAGCAGCGCATCCGCGTCGCCGCCCGCAAGCAGCTTGCCGACGCCGTGATCGCGTGCGGCCTGCCGCATATCGGGCGCGGCGACCTCAAGCTCGGCGCGAAGGAAACCAGCCTGATGCAGGAACAGGTGGCTGGCCTGCGCCGCTTCGGCGCCGCGGCGCTTGATCTCGCCTGGGTGGCGGCCGGCCGCCTCGACGGCTACTGGGAGCGCAACCTGAAGCCGTGGGACATGGCGGCAGGGTTAATCCTGGTGCGCGAGGCCGGCGGCTTCGTCACCGACTGCGAGGGCGGCGAGGAGATGCTGGCCAAGGGCCATATTGCGGCCGGAAACGAGGCCATTCACAAGGAGCTGCTGCAAACGCTCAAACAGGCCGGCCGCGCCTAACCCACCGTAATTTGAACTCATTCCGCCGTTTTAAGCTCCCTCTCCGGCACAACTGCTTTTTCCTTGTCACGGGTCTGTGCCATATTGCGTGGCACATTGGGGGCCGCCGTTAGCTCTTATCCGCATGGCAAAAGAACTCGATCCGCTCAAACTGTCCTCGCCGCGCATCTTCCTGTTCCGGATGATGGTGTTCATCGTGCTCGGCGGCCTGGTCGCCTTCCTGCTGTACAAGCAGATCGTGGTGGCGTTCATGGCCAATCCCGGTCTCAACAGCCTGATCATCGCCGTTCTCGTCATCGGCATCATTTTGACGCTGCGCCAGGTGATCCGGCTCTATCCGGAGATCGCCTGGGTCAATAATTTCCGCCTTGCCGATCCCGGCCTGGCGGTCGAGCGGCCGCCGGTACTGCTGGCGCCGATGGCGGCGATCCTCGGATCGCGCATGGGCCGCATGGCGATCTCGGCGCAGATGCTTCGCGGAATTCTCGAACTCGATCGCCACCCGCCTCGACGAGGCGCGCGACCTTTCGCGCTACTTGACCGGGCTCTTGGTCTTCCTCGGCCTGCTTGGCACCTTCTGGGGCCTGATCGAGACGGTGAGCTCGGTCGGCGGCGTCATCCAAAGTCTGAAGGGAACTGGCGACGCCGGCTCCATGTTCGATTCCCTGCGCGAGGGTCTAGCCGCTCCACTCGGCGGCATGGGCATCGCATTTTCTTCCTCGCTGTTCGGTCTGGCCGGCTCGCTGGTGCTCGGCTTCCTCGACCTGCAGTCGAGCCAAGCGCAGAACCGTTTCTATACCGAGCTCGAGGACTGGCTCTCCACCACCGTCTACGACCAGGCCGCCGAGCCGATCGTCGCCGCCGGCGGCGCCGGCGAGGTGCGCAGCGCCATGGAGCGCTTGCGCGAAGCGGTCGAGGAGGCCGGCGGCAACAAGGCCGCCTCCGCCGCCATGTCGAACCTGGCGGAAGCCATCCAGGGCCTGGTGCACCATATGCGCACCGAGCAGCAGATGATCCGCGATTGGGTCGACAGCCAGGCCGAGCAGCAGCGCGAAATCAAGCGGCTGTTGGAAATCATGGTGCGCGAGAACGTGAACCGTTAGCGCACGGCTGACGGGACGGGCGGCGGCAGGAAAGAGTTGGACTAGGCTATGGCTCTTGCACGCACGCGCCGCAGTGAAAGCGGCATGAACTACTGGCCGGGGTTCGTCGACGCGCTGTCGACGCTGATCCTCGGCATCATCTTTTTGCTCACCGTGTTCGTGGT
Organism: uncultured Alphaproteobacteria bacterium; assembly: GCA_963773115.1. Taxonomy (GTDB): domain Bacteria; phylum Pseudomonadota; class Alphaproteobacteria; order Rhizobiales; family Xanthobacteraceae; genus Pseudolabrys. The sequence continues at coordinate 847,384 of CAVYZZ010000004.1, forward strand.
GGTGCAGTTTTATCTGCAGCAGGAAGTCGCCGGCAAGGACACCGCGCTGCAGCGCCTCAACGCGCAGATCGCCGAGCTCACCAATCTCCTGTCGCTTCAGAAGACCGGCAAGGCCGATCTCGAAAACCAGCTCGCGCAATTGCAAGCCAGCCTCGCCGGCGCCGTAAGCGAGCGCGACAAGTTCAAGGGCATCGCGGAAACCGTCAGCGCCGGCGTCGACGCCGCGCAAGGCAAGGTCGGCACGCTGACGAACGAGCTCGACAGCCAGAAGAAGATTTCCACCAACGCTTTGGCGCAGGTCGAGGTGCTCAACCAGCAGATCGCGGCGCTGCGCCGCCAACTCGCGGCGATCGAGGCCGCGCTCGATGCCACCGAACAGAAGAACAAGGAAGCGCAGAACCAGATCACCAATCTCGGCCAACGCCTCAACATTGCGCTGGCGCAAAAGGTCGAAGAACTGAAGAGTTACCGCTCCGATTTCTTCGGCAAGCTGCGCCGGATCCTCGGCAACCGGCCCGACATGCGCATTGTCGGCGACCGCTTCGTGCTGCAATCGGAAGTGTTCTTCGACACCGGCAAGGCCGATCTCAAGACCGAAGGCGATGCCGAGCTCGACAAGGTGGCGGGCGCGCTGATCGAGCTTGAGAAGCAGATTCCCTCCAACATCCCCTGGGTGCTGCGCGTCGACGGCCACACCGACGTGCGTCCAATCAGCCCCGGCGGACAATTCAGGTCGAACTGGGACTTGTCGGCGGCGCGCGCGATCTCGGTCGTCGAATATCTGATCAGCAAAGGCGTCAAGCCGCAGCGCCTGGTTGCGGCCGGCTTCGGCGAATTCCAGCCGATCGACACCGCCACCACCGAGGACGCCTACCGCCGCAATCGCCGCATCGAGTTCAAGCTGACCGAGCGGTGAGCGGAGCTAAGCCGATGGCGGTCTATGTCGATGAGGCGATCTGGCAGTGGCAGGGCCGCAAGTGGTGCCACCTGCTTGCCGACGAGGTCGACGAACTCCACCGCTTCGCCGCCGCATTGGGCCTGCATCGCACGTCTTATCAAGGGCCGCCCAAGACGTCCGCGCCACATTATGATCTCACGTCCTATGAGCGTCGCCGCGCCATCGCGCTCGGCGCGACCATATGCGACCGCGCCGGCATCGTTGCGATCGCCCGCCAGGTCCGGGTCAGGCCAACCGTCGCGTCAAGTTCAAGCTGACCAAGCAGCAGGATAAAGCGCGGCCACACACCCTTGCTGTCATCGCCCGTGAAGGCGGCCGATCCAGTACTCACTGCCGTGTCAGGGATCACTGGATGCCCCGCCTTCGCGGGGCATGACACCGTGTGGGTTATCTCGCTACAATCGGCGCCGTGGCGATGACCGGCTCTCCTCTCACCCTCCGCCCCTATGCCGCCACCGACGAAGACGCGGCGATCGAGCTGTGGCGGCGCACCTGGGCGCATCACTTCCCGCACATCGATTTCAACGCGCGCGTTGAATGGTGGCGCGAGCGCTGGTTGCAAGAGCTTGTGCCGGTCGCTCATGTCGTGGTGGCCGAACGCGCCGGCGCGCTGGTCGGCTTTGTCACGGTCGATCCGGCAACGCTCTATCTCGACCAGCTCGTGGTGGCGCCGGAGCATTGGGGCTCGGGCGTCTCCGACGCGCTGCTCGACGAAGCCAAGCGGCTGTCGCCCAAGGGCCTCGACCTGCTGGTCAACACGGACAACGCCCGCGCCATCCGCTTCTACGAGAAGCACGGCTTTGTTTACGCCGGCGAGGACAAGAACCCGGTCTCGGGCAAGCCGGTGAACAGGATGAGCTGGCGGCCCTAATTTGAAGGTCGCGCGACTTCCACGAGCGGCAGCAGCCGGGAGTCTTCCAAGGCCGCGATCCGGTGGCCAAGCCCCGCCAGATAGCCCGCGTTTGAATTGAAGGCGACGAACGATTCCGGGCTGCTTTGCCGGACGAGCTTCGCTTTGTCCCAGCGTTCGTCCGGGGGACCGATCAGAAAAGCGCCGCCGTCGCCGAGAAACAAAAGCTCTCCGCCGCTCTCTTTCAAGTAAGGCAAAGTATGATCGATATATCGTTGGAACGCGGTGGCGCCGCTGATGGGCTTTGGGGGCGATAGCGCGGGCGCCCGCGAATAATCCGCGATCGCGCGAAACCTCAGCAGGTTGAGCATGACAATGCCGCCTGTTAGTCCGCGCGACATGAATGCGCGACCCGACTCCATGGTCGGTTCAAGATAACGATCCATTGAATGGGTCCTCGCTTCGCGCTCACGCCCCGCCGGCCAGCAACTCCGCCATGGCCGCGTCGAAGCATTTGGAATCCACTTTCAGATAAGCGAGCTTCTCCTCGGCGATCACCACCGCCTCGGCCACGCCCGGCACCTGGCGCAACCGCGCGGCGAGACTGTCGGCATCGCCGGCCTTGCCGTCGGCAATGGGGACGAGCCGCGTGGTCAAATAGCTTGGTTGCGCCATGGTGGCCGCCGCCAGCAGCCAAAGCAGCGCAACAACCGCCGTCAGCGCAAAGACCCCGGCGCTACCGCCGTGCTGGTGCGCTACGCCGCCGACAATGCCGCCAACGAAGATGCCAAGAAACTGCGCGCTCGAATAAAGCCCCATGGCCGTCCCCTTGGCGTCGGGCGGCGCCGCCTTGGTGATGAGCGACGGCAGGCTCGCCTCCATGACATTGAAGGCCGAAAAGAAGATGACGAGCGCGGCCAGCAAGACATACAGATTTTGCGCGCCGAGATAGAGCATCGCCTGACTGACGACCAGCGCAGCCACCGCGCCCACGAACACACCCTTCATGCGGCGATACTTCTCAGCCACGATGATGGCCGGCACCATCACGGCCACGGAAACCAGAAGCACCGGCAAATATATGATCCACTGGTCGTGGCTGGTCACGTTCAACGTGGCGCGCAACAGGCCGGGCACCACCAGGAAGCTCGCCGTCAACATGGCGTGCAGTGAAAATATCCCGAAATCGAGCCGCAAGAGTTCGGTGTTCTTCAAGACCGAGCCGATCAAGGCCGGCACGGCTTCGGCATCGCGATGCACGCGCAGGCGCGGCGGCGTCGGCACGATGAACAAAGTGATGACGATGCCGACGAAGGCGAGAACGACCATCAGCCAGAAAATGCCATCGACGGCGATGAAGCGCGCGATGATCGGGCCGGCCACCAGCGCGACCATGAAGGAAAAGCCGATGCTGATGCCGACCATGGCCATCGCCTTGGTGCGGTTCTCCTCGGCGGTCAGGTCGGCCACCAGCGCCAGGATCACCGAGCCGACGGCGCCCGCGCCCTGCAGCGCGCGCCCGACGATGACGCCGCCGATCGAAGTCGACATCGCCGCCACCGCGCTGCCGATCGCGAACAGGATCAGTCCGAACACGATCATGGTCTTGCGTCCGATCTTGTCGGACAGCAGACCGAACGGAATCTGCAGCAGCCCCTGTGTCAGTCCGTAGATGCCGAGCGCCTCACCGATCAGATAGGGGGTCGCGCCGGACAAGTTTTGCGCATAGGCGGCAAATACCGGGTAGATCATGAACAGGCCGAGAAGCCTGACGGAGAAAACTGCCGCGAGCGACCCGGCAGCTCGAAATTCCTGTCTTTCCATCGTCTCTATTCCCAGGCCGAAAGCCGCTGCCCGCGGGGCGACGCCGCAAAGCTCGTCACCTAGCGCAAGGCACTACGAAGAAAGGCCGCCGAGCGTACGATCGACGGCCTGTGCACCCGCATCGTCAGCCTTCTCGACGCCTTCCTGAACGCCCGCAAGCGTTGGCGTCACCCTTAAGACAGACCATGCGCCGTGGCCTTGCGTTGGGTCAATTCCGGCGGCTTGCCGGCCGCGTCCGCCTCCTGTATAGAGCCTCCAAAATCAACGCAATTTCGGCGTGGGTCGGCCCGCGCCCTGACGGAACAAAGCCATGAAATCCGAGATTCATCCCCAATATCACACCATCAAGGTGGTGATGACCGACGGCAGCGAATTCACCACCCGCTCCACCTGGGGCAAGGAAGGCGATGTCATGCATCTCGACATCGACCCGAAGTCGCACCCGGCCTGGACCGGCGGCCAGCAGCACCTGATCGACCGCGGCGGCCGCGTCTCGCGCTTCCAAAAGAAGTTTTCCGGCTTCCTGGGTGAGAAGAAGTAAGTCGCGGAAAGCCGCGCCGCGAAAAACACGCTATTCATCCGTCATCACCGGGCCGGCGCGAAGCGCCGCGACCCGGTGATCTCGTTTAGGCAGGCAAGGTCGCGCCCAAGAATCGAGATGGCGCCGCAACTCGGGCCTGCCCGAGTTGCGCAAATTTATGTGTGCTGCAGGTCGGCTATAGCCGACTTGCAGTGACAAGCCCGGCCATGACGAAGCAGAATTTGCGGTAGCGCTATTGCCTTAAACGCTCTCCGCCCCGAACGCGGCCTTCAACAGCCCGAGCTGGCGCTCGACCGGATTGACCGCGACGACGCGGTCGGGCGTAACCGGATTGTGGATGGTGGCGTCAAGCCGGCGCACCTTGCCCTGCAGCGCCTGCGCGCGCGTGATCAGCTCGCGCAACGCCTCGGGAAGTAGTTCGACGTTGTTGGGATCGTGGTGGTCGCTGGCCGACAGCTTAACCTTGGCCTTTTCCTTGTTGGCCTGTGCGAGCGACATCTCGCCTTCCTTAACCGCGCGGTGCAGCAACAGCCAGGAAGCGAGCTGCATCAGCCGCGTGGTGAGCCGCATGCTTTCGGTGGCATAGGCGAGCGAGGCCGCACGCGCGAGCTGCTTGGATTCTTGGCGGCCGGGACCGTCGAGATAGGTCGCGGTCTCCTCCACCAGCGCCATGCCGTCGCGAAACAGATCGGCGAAGGCTTGGCTATTGGCGAGCCGCTCCCCGAACGACACCGGTTGCGCTTCGCTTAGGCTGGACTTGTCAGACATGACGCGACGCCTCACACCACAGAACTACACCAGGGAGGCGATCACGGCCGCGCCCCCCGTAAACGATTGGGTAAGCATGGCGCGCCCCGCCCCGTCCTGTCTAGACGGCGCGGAATTAAAGATTGCGACATAGTTGCCAGAGGAACCTGGGCCAGCCGCAATAATCGCGGCCTTCGTCACAATTGCCCCGAAATGGGACAAAAAAAGGAGCCGCCGTCGCCGGCGGCTCAAGGTGATAACAGGGAGGCGTCAAACAGAGTGGACAGGAGCCACTCAATGTCCATGAAGATGGACGCCACCAGTAATGATCGAGAAAGCTTAACGGCGCCTTACCCAATTGCGGCGAATGCGGGATTTTTTGCGACGCCAGTGGCCGGCGCGGATGTATCGTCTTACCGTTTGAAAAACTGATCCGCCGCCGAACGCGAGGCGCGCTTTTGCACCATGTCGGCTTCCAGCCGGTTGACCTCGTCGTGCAGAAGCTGCACCCGCGCGGCCAGCTCCTCGACCGACAGCAAGGTCAAGTCCTGCCCGATTTCGTGCGAGATCTTCTTCTTCGGCTTGTCGTCGTCATCAATCGCCGGCATGGGTGCCTCCGCTGCTGCTGAAAATCTAGCGTCAGCGCGCCGGGTTGTCACACCGGGGGCGCCCGCCTAAACATTCCCGTCATTTCCGAAAACGCGAGGAACCGATGGCCGAACTCCCGACCCGCATGACCGCAATCGGCATCAAGGCGCCTGGCGGGCCGGACACGCTGGTGCCGGAGATGCGCCCGGTGCCCAAGCCCGGCAGGGGCGAGATTCTGGTGAAAGTCGCGGCCACCGGCGTCAACCGGCCCGACGTCATGCAGCGCCAGGGCAATTATCCGCCGCCGGCCGGCGCGCCGGATATTCCCGGGCTCGAGATCGCCGGCGAAGTCGTGGCGCTCGGTCCCGAGGTGAAGCGCTGGAAGACCGGCGACAAGGTCATGGCGCTGGTGGTCGGCGGAGGTTATGCCGAATACGCCCTCGCGCACGAAAGCCACGCGCTGCCGGTCGACGGGCTCACGATGGTGGAAGCCGCCGCCGTGCCGGAAACCTTCTTCACGGTCTGGCACAACGCCTTCGAGCGCGGCGGATTGAAAGCCGGCGAGACGCTGCTAGTGCATGGCGGCTCATCCGGCATCGGCACCACCGCCATCCAGCTCGCCAAGGCGTTCGGGGCGCGTGTCATCGTCACCGCCGGCTCGGCGGAAAAATGCGAAGCCTGCCGCAAGCTCGGCGCCGACGTCGCCGTTAACTATAAAACCGAGGACTTCGCCGCCGCCACCAAGGCGGCCACCGACGGCAAGGGCGCCGATGTTATCCTCGACATGGTCGGTGGCGACTACATCAGTCGCAATTACGAGGCGGCTGCGGTCGAGGGGCGCATCGTGCAGATCGCATTCCAGGGCGGCCCCAAGGCAGAAGTGAATTTCATGCGCCTCATGCTCAAGCGGCTGCACCACACCGGCTCGACCTTGCGTTCGCGCTCGGTCGCCGACAAGGGCGCGATGGCACGGGCCGTCGAGCAGCGCGTGCTGCCGCTGATCGCGGCGGGCAAGGTCAAACCCATCATCTACAAGACGTTTCGGCTTCATGACGCCGCCAAAGCCCACGCGCTCATGGAAACCAGCGCGCATATTGGAAAAATCGTACTAACCGTTTGATCGCGCAACTGTTATTCTAGCCGGCGCCAGCCGCGAAAGCGGCGCAATGTCAGGCTTAAGCAATAGCCGGCATAACGTGAGCAAGGTGGGTTGGTTTGCAGATTTTCACGATCGCTGGCGGACCGAAACCCCGGCAGGTGCTGTCACGGCCGGAGGGCTTGGTTTGATCGCGCCCCGTTTCGTAACGGCTCTCGCGGTCGCGCTGACGCTGGCGGCGGCACTGCTGACGGCCGCGCCCGCGCGCGCCGTCGAAGCGGTCAATGTGCGGCTCGATGTCTCGGCCATCGATCTCACCAACGCCACTGAACTGAAGAAAACCGACACCGACCGCATTCAGGTTTCGACCGCGCCGGGGCCCGACGGCATCGTCCGCCGCATCGAAGTGCGCGCGCGCGAGGGCGACACCAACTGGGCGGTGTTCGCGCTCACCAATAACAGCGACCAGCAGTTCGACCGGCTGATCGTCGTGCCGCATTACCGCATGGTTGGTTCCGGGCTGTTCTGGCCCGACCTCGGCCTGTGGCGCATGGTCGCCATTACGCCATCATCCGGCGACCGTCCGGTGCGGCAGGAAAGCACCACCGCCGACGTCTTCCGCGTCACGCTCGATCCCGGCACCGTCATCACCTTCGTTGCCGAATTACGCACCGACAAGTTTCCGCAGATTTATTTGTGGGAGCCGGACGCCTATAAGGACAAGGTCAATTCCTTCACGCTCTATTACGGCATCGTCATCGGCATCGCCGGACTGCTGGCGCTATTCCTGACCATCCTGTTCGTGGTCAAGGGCTCCATCATGTTTCCGGCCGCCGCCGCACTTGGCTGGGCGGTGCTAGTCTATATCGGCATCGATTTCGGATTTTGGGGCAAGGTGTTCGACATGTCCGCCGGCGCCGAGCGTGTCTGGCGCGCCTGCGGCGAGGCGATCCTGTCGGCAACGCTGCTGGTGTTCCTGTTCGCCTATCTCAATCTGTCACGCTGGCACGTGCGCTACATGCACATCACCATCGGGTGGCTCGCCGCACTCGCCGCCCTGATCGCGGTTGCGGTGTTCGATCCAGCGATTGCCTCCGGCATCGCGCGCGTGTCGCTTGCCGGCATCGCCGTGTTCGGGTTGGGACTGGTGATCTATCTGTCGACCCACGGCTTCGATCGCGCGGTGCTGCTGATTCCGACCTGGCTGTTACTGGTGGTTTGGACACTGGGCGCGGGGCTCGCCGTCACCGGCGTCGTCACCAACGACATCATCGGCCCAGCTTTGCTCGGCGGTCTGGTGTTGATCGTGATGCTGATCGGATTCACCGTGATGCAGCACGCCTTCGCCGGCGGCATCACCCACGGCATCGTTTCGGATGTGGAGCGTCGCGCGCTCGCGCTCACCGGTGCCGGCGACATGATCTGGGATTGGGACGTTTCCGCCGACAAGGTGTTCACCAGCCCGGAGACCGAGCACATCCTCGGCCTCAAGCGCGGCACACTGGACGGGCCGGCTGCCACCTGGCTCGACGTGCTGCATCCGCTTGACCGCGATCGTTTTCGCGCTTCGCTCGACGGCGTGATCGAGCAGCGGCGCGGCCGTCTCACCCAGGATTTCCGCCTGCGCGCCGCCGACGGCCATTACACCTGGTTCACGCTGAAAGCGCGCCCGGTGGTCGGCTCCGACGGCGAGGTGGTGCGCGTAGTCGGCACGCTCACCGACGTGACCGAATTCAGGAAGGCCGAGGAACGGTTGATGTTCGACGCGGTGCACGACAACCTCACCGGCCTGCCCAACCGCGAATTGTTTCTCGACCGCATGGAAGCGGCCTTCGCCTACGCCCGCTCCGATCCGCAAATTCGCCCGTCCGTGCTGGTGATCGACCTGGACCGCTTCAAACAGGTCAACGATTCGGTCGGCATCGCGGCCGGCGATTCCATCCTGCTCACCATCGCGCGCCGGTTGACGCGCCTGCTTAAGCCGCAGGATACGCTGGCGCGGCTCGCCGGCGACCAGTTCTCCTTGATTCTCATGTCGGAGCGCGAGCCGGCACGGATCGTGGCGCTCACCGAAACGCTGCGGCGCACGCTGCGCGCCCCGATTGCTTTCAACGACCGCGAAATCTTCATCACGGCATCGATCGGGCTGGCGCTCGCCGAAAACCAGCCGCACCGCACCGAGGAGGTGCTGAAAGATGCCGAGCTCGCGATGTATCACGCCAAGCGCATCGGCGGCGACCGCATCGAGATTTTTAAGCCGGCCATGCGCTCGCGCAAGACCGACCGGCTGACCATGGAATCGGAATTGCGCCGCGCCATCGAGCGTGAGGAGATCAAAGTGCTCTATCAGCCGATCATGCGGCTGGAAGACCGCGCAATCGCAGGCTTCGAGGCGCTGGCGCGCTGGGATCATCCCAAGCTCGGGCGCCTGTCGCCGGCGGAATTCATTTCCATCGCCGAGGAGATCGGCCTGATCGTCGATCTCGGCTTGTTCATGCTCGAGCGCACCGCGCGCCAGCTCGCTACCTGGCAGGCCGCCGGCCGCGGGCGCGAGCCGATCACGGCCAGCGTCAACGTTTCATCCCGGCAATTGCTGCGCCACGACCTGATTCAGGACTTGCGCAGCGTGTTGGGGCGCTCGGCGATCGCGCGCGGGACCTTCAAGCTGGAAATCACTGAATTGCTGGTGATGGAAAATCCGGAGCACGCCGCGCAGATGCTGACCCGCATCAAAGAGCTCGGCGCCGGGCTCTCGCTTGACGATTTCGGCACCGGCCATTCCTCGCTCGCCTATCTGCAACGCTTCCCCTTCGACACCATCAAGATTGACCAGTCCTTCGTGCGCACCACCGCGCGCGGCACAAGGCCAGTGATTCTGCGCTCGATCATCGCGCTTGCCCACGATCTCGGCATGGAAGTGGTGGCGGAAGGCGCCGAAACCGACAGCGACGCGGTCGAGCTTTACCAGATGGGCTGCGAATACGCGCAAGGCTTCGCCTTCGGCGAACCGATGAGCGCGCAGGCCGCCAGCGGCCTGCTCACGCACGCGCACATGGAAGCGGCGCGTTAAAGCAATTCCAGTCAGAGGAGCGTCGTCACGCGTGACCGGCTTCGCTCGACAGGTTACCGAGGTCGATGCCGATCTTGCGCAGCGCCATGTCGTACTTGCCGCCGATGTCACTGCCAAAGATCAATTCCGAATCGGCGGAGCAATGCAGCCAGCCATTTTCCTGGATTTCGTGCTCGAGTTGGCCGGGCGCCCAGCCGGCGTAGCCGAGCGCGAGGATGGCGCTCGCCGGGCCACTGCCGCGCGCGATCGCCTTGAGGATGTCGAGCGTGGCGGTGAGGCAGATGCCCTCGTCGATCGGCAGCGTCGAGTTTTCGATGAAGTAATCGGCCGAATGCAGCACGAAGCCGCGCCCGGTTTCCACCGGGCCGCCCTTGAGCACCTTGACGCCTTCGGCCTGGGTCGGCAATTCGATGCGCTCGCTCGCCGGGATTACTTCAAGCTGTACCAGCAGATCGGGAAATTTGATGTTGGCGGCCGGCTGATTGACCACAATGCCCATGGCGCCTTCGCTCGAATGCGCGCAAACGTAGATCAGCGTACGTACGAATCGCTCGTCGTTCATCGCCGGCATCGCGATCAGCATCTGACCGTCGAGGTAGCCGCGCGCCGACGTTGGTTCAGCCGCACTCCGGGGAAGTTTCATGTTAAAAGGTTACCCAATCAGTCCGATTTTGCAAACGAGGCCTAGTGCGGAAAGTTCAATCACCCACTGTCATTATTCAGCCAGTAAATTGTGGCGAAACGCCACATTGCTCTAATCTTGTTCACCGGCTGCTCACGATGAATTCAGTGGTACCGCATGGCTTTACCGTTTAGACCGGCCGTCATGGAAGGCACTCAGAAAACACTGGGGACCATCATTGCCGCATGCGGCATCTTAACGATGCTCGCCGCGCCGGCGCGCGCCGCTGATGCCTCGCCCTGGACCGAGGACACCCATGCGGCGTTTCGCCTGATCGCCGGCGCCAACAAGCAGGGCGCGGTAACGTTGCGCGCTGGCGTCGAGGTCAAGTTGGAGCCGGGTTGGAAAACCTACTGGCGCTATCCGGGCGATTCGGGCGTGCCGCCGCGCTTCGATTTCTCACACTCCGAGAATCTGGCGGCCGCCAAGGTGCTCTATCCGGCGCCGCATCAATATAGCGACGAGGCTGGCAATGCCCTTGGATATAAGAACGGCGTCACCTTTCCGCTACGCGTAACGCCCATGCAGGTCGGCAAGCCGGTCAAGCTTCGCGTCAAGCTCGACTACGCGATCTGCGAGAAGCTGTGCGTGCCGGCGCAAGGCAGCGCCGAATTGACGCTCGGCGCGGGCGACAGCGCGCAGGATGCAAACCTCGCCGCCGCCGAGGCGCGCGTGCCCCGGCCGGTTTCGGCCGAGCAAGTGGGCCTGACCGTGCACCGCGTGAACAATGCGGCCAAGCCTCTGGTCATGGTTGATCTCAAGGTACCCGCCGGCGCGCCGGTCGCACTGTTCGTCGAGGGGCCGACGCCGGAATGGGCCTTGCCCATCCCCAAGCCCGCGCCGGGCGCGTCCGCCGGCCACCGTCAATTCGGCTTCGAACTCGACGGTCTGCCGCCGGGGGTCGATCCGAAAGGTCATTTCGACCTGACCTTCACGGTGGTCGAGGGGACTCGCGCGCTCGAGGTCAAGAGCCATCTCGACTAATCCGTGGCTTGCGCTATTTTGCGCGCCAGGGAATACCAACAATCCACAACGCGAGAGGATACCCCATGCCCATCAAGGTCGGCGATCGTCTGCCCAATGCAACGTTCCGCGTGATGACCACGGAGGGCCCCCGGCCCAAGACCACCGATGACGTGTTTAAAGGCAAAAAGGTCGCGCTGTTCGCCGTGCCCGGCGCCTTCACACCGACCTGCAACAACCTGCACCTGCCGAGCTTTCTCAAGAACGTCGACGCGCTCAAAGGCAAAGGCGTGCACACCATTGCCGTAACCGGCGTCAACGACGTGTTCGTCATGGAAGCCTGGAAGAAAGCGACCGGCGCCGACGGCAAGATCGAGTTTCTCGCCGACGGCAATGGCGAATTCGCCAAAGGCGTCGGCATGGATTTCGACGGCTCCGGCAACGGGCTGGGCGTGCGCTCCAAGCGCTATTCGATGCTGGTCGACGACGGCGTGGTGAAGACGTTCGCCATCGAGGACGCGCCCGGCAAGTGCGAATTGAGCAGCGGCGAGGCGCTGCTGAAGCAGCTTTAGCCGATCATTATTTCCGCTTCATCGCGCCGACCGCGCCGGCGCGCGCGGCGACCACGCCTTCGCGCGCCAGTTCGTCGGCGCGTTCGTTCATGGCGTGACCGGCATGGCCCTTCACCCAGTGCCAATGCACCTGGTGGTGCTTGAGCGCTTCGTCGAGCCGCGTCCATAGGTCGACGTTCTTCACCGGCTTCTTGTCGGTGGTGCGCCAGCCGTTGCGCTTCCAGCCGTTGATCCACTTGGTGATGCCGTTCTTCACATATTCGCTGTCGGTGTGAAGATCGACCGCGCAAGGTCGCTTCAGCGATTCCAGCGCCGCGATCGCCGCCGTCAATTCCATGCGGTTGTTGGTGGTGTGCGGCTCGCCGCCCATGAGCTCCTTCTCGTGGTCGCCGAAGGTGAGGATCGCGCCCCAGCCGCCCGGGCCCGGATTGCCGGAGCAGGCGCCGTCGGTGTGAATGGTGACGCGCTGCTCGCTCATGCGTCAATTCCATAGTCGCGCGCAGACTTCACCGACTGGTGGAAGCGCAGCTTGCGGTAATATTCCAGCGGGTCCTTCGGCCGCACCAGCGCGCCGTCCGGCACCGCCAGCCAATCGACCAGCCGCGTCAACAGGAAGCGCACCGCCGCGCCGCGCGCCAGCACCGGCAGCGCGCCGCGTTCCTCCGCCGACAGCGCACGTACGCTTGAATAAGCCTTAAGCAGCGCGCGGCCCTTGGTGACGTTGTAGGCGTGATCGGCCTCGAAGCACCAGGCGTTGAGGCAGATGGCGACGTCGAAGGCGAGCGTATCCGTGCAGGCGAAATAGAAGTCAATTAGACCTGACAACGTATCGCCGAGGAAGAACACGTTGTCGGGAAACAGATCGGCATGGATCACGCCCTGCGGCAGATTGCCCGGCCAGGCCTTGTCAAGCGCGTCGAGCTCGCCTGCGATCTCCGCGCACAATCCCGGCCTTACGCTGTCGCCGCGGTCCTTGGCGTGCTCATAGAGCGGGCGCCAGCTTTCATGTCCCAGTGCGTTGGCGCGCTTTCGCGGGAAATCGGCGCCGGCCAGATGCAACCGCGCCAGCGCTTCGCCCACCGCCGCGCAATGGGAAGCGCTCGGCCGCCGGATCCAAAGCCCATCGAGAAAGGTGACGATCGCGGCGGGGCGTCCGGCCAGCTTGCCGAGCATACCACCTTTTTTGTTCTTCACCGGCTGCGGGCAGGTGATGCCGCAGCCGGCGAGATGCTCCATCAACGCCAGAAAGAACGGCAAGTCCTTTTCCGCCACCCGCTTCTCGTAGAGCGTAAGGATAAAATTGCCCGCGCTGGCGTGCACGAGGAAGTTCGAATTCTCCACGCCCTCGGCGATGCCCTTGTAGGAGAGCAATTCGCCGATGTCATAGCCGGCGAGAAATTCATTGAGATCGTCCGCAGTGACATCGGTATAGACGGCCATGAAAGCGTCACTCCGCCGCCTGCTCCTCGCGCAGCGGGCGGGGCAACGGAAAGAACATCCCCTCCTCGGCGGCGGAGACGGTCTCGATGTCCAGGACGTAGCGCTCGGCGAAAGCACCGAGCACTTCCTCGACCAGCACCTCGGGGGCGGAGGCGCCGGCGGTGACGCCGAGGCGGAAAACGCCGTCGAACATGCGCCAGTCGATGTCGGCGGCGCGCTGCACCAGCATGGCGCGCGGGCAGCCGAAGCGTTCGGCCACTTCCTTCAGCCGCTGCGAATTCGACGAATTGGGCGCGCCCACCACGATCATGGCGTCGACGATCGGCGCCACGCGCTTGACCGCTTCCTGCCGGTTGGTGGTGGCGTAGCAGATGTCTTCCTTGTGCGGCCCGACGATCTGCGGAAAGCGGCGCTTGAGCACCTCGACCATGGCCGCAGTGTCTTCGACCGAAAGCGTGGTCTGCGTCACATAGGCGAGCTTGTTTTCGTCGCGCGGGGTGAACGTCTCGGCATCGGTCAAGGTCTGCACCAGCGTGATCGAGCCGGCGGGAAGCTGGCCCATGGTGCCGACCACTTCGGGATGGCCGGCGTGGCCGATCAGCACGATCTCGCGATCGCGGCGGAAATGGATCTCGGCCTCGCGGTGCACCTTGGTCACCAGCGGGCAGGTGGCGTCGAACGCCAAGAGATGGCGGCGCGAGGCCTCTTCGGGGATCGCGCGCGGCACGCCGTGAGCCGAAAAGATGACGGGGGCGCCGGTATCGGGAATCTCGGCGAGATCCTCGACAAAAATGGCGCCCTTGGCCTTGAGGCCCTCGACCACGTAGCGGTTATGGACAATCTCGTGGCGCACATAGACCGGGGCCCCGTAGATCGCGAGCGCGCGCTCCACCAATTCGATGGCGCGTACCACCCCGGCGCAAAAACCGCGCGGCGAGCACAGCAGCACCTTGAGGACGGGTTTTTCCGGGTTGGCGGCCATTCTTGTCCTCAATTAAGCGCGTTTTCTTGCGCTTTTTATGTCCCCGACATGGGGTGCGCCGCCCCACCCTGTCAAGCCGAAGAGTTGCGGGAACCGGGGTCTACCCCTATATTCCGGCCACTTTCGATCATCGCCGATGATCTGATGCTTCGCCCGCACGGGCGGGCGAAGCCCGGGAGGAGATTCGCCATGGCGACTGCCGCACCGTTAATGCCGAAGGCGACCGCCGTTTGGCTTTTGGATAACACCGCGCTGACGTTCGACCAGATCGCCGAGTTCTGCAAGTTACATCCGCTTGAGGTGAAGGCGATCGCCGACGGCGACGCCGCCCAAGGCATCAAGGGTCTCGACCCGATCCAGACCGGGCAATTGACCCGCGACCAGATCAGCGAAGGCGAAGCCAATCCCGACATCCAACTCAAGCTGGCCGACCAGAAGGTCGCCGTCGCCCCGGCCGAGCGCACCGGCAAGAAGGGCCCGCGCTACACGCCGGTGTCGCGCCGCCAGGACCGCCCCAACGCCATCCTGTGGCTGGTGCGCAATCATCCCGAGCTCAAGGACAGCGCAATCATGCGGCTGGTCGGCACCACCAAGTCGACCATCGCGGCGATCCGCGACCGCACCCACTGGAATTCCGCCAGCCTGACACCGATGGACCCGGTCACGCTCGGGCTTGCCTCGCAGATCGATCTCGACCTGGAAGTGCAGCGCGCCAACAAGGAAAAGCCGGTCGCCGCCGACACCGGCGCGACGCTGCTGCCCGCCGCCGAGACCACCGCGCGCAAGGAGGCCGAAGCCGCCGCCGCCGCGGAAGCCGCCCAGCAGCAGCCGGGCGGCAATCTCGACGTCTCCGCCGTGTTCGCCAAGCTCAAGGGCATCGGCAGCAAGGCCGAGCAGGACGGCGGCGGGAAAGACGGCGAGTAAGGCGCGCCCGACACTTTCAATCTCGTACGCTGCATTCTCTTTCTGTCATGCCCCGCGAAGGCGGCGCATCTAGTAATCCCAGCGACTCCGTGCGTACTGGGTCTCCGCCTTCGCGGGGACGACACCTGAATTTGCTGCGCGCTCAATACCCCCGCCTCCCCTCGATCGCCGCGATATAGCGCGCGACGGATTTTTCCAAAACCTGCTTGCCGTCGTGCGCGATCACCCGGTCGAAGTAGTGGCCGTAGATGGTGTCGAACGCGAAGGGCGCGAGCGCCTTGCCAATCCCTGTGACGGCGCGCGCCGACAGCGGAATGAAATTCGGATAGCTGCGCATGAACGACAGCCACTTGCGGTCGGTGCAGACCGTGAGGATGTCGCCGGAGCAGACCAGGCCGCGGCCGCCTGCGCCGCCCGCCCAATGCAGCACCGTGCCGCCTTCGAAATGACCGCCGCAGCGTACCAGCGTGACGCCGTCCCATAGTTCAAGCGTGTCGCCGTCCCAATGCCTGATGGCGGGATCCGGCCGCATGATCCATTGCTTGTCGGCCGCGTGCAGATGGATCGGCGCCTTGAAGGCGCGCGCCCATTCCACCAACGACGTGTAAAAATGCGGATGCGAGATGGCGATGGCCTGAATGCCGCCGAGACTCTCAATCATCGTCACCGTCGCGGAGTCCAACAGCGAGATGCAATCCCACAACACGTTGCCGCCGGGCGTGCGCACCAGCAGCGCGCGCTGGCCGATAGCGAATTGCGGCTGCGTGCCGATGCCGATGACATCGGTCTCGTATTCTCGGAAGCTGTTAACGTGGGCGACCGCGAGCTGATCGAGCGTCGTCCAGCTCTGCCCTTGCGGCGGCACGTATTGCCGCTCCTCCTCGCAGATGACGCAATTCGCAGGCGGCGCCGCGCTGTCGGGACATTGCATACCGCAAGCGGTGCAGATGAAGAGGGGCATAGGCTTCCTCTAGGAAACGTTTTGCGCATTGTATTGGTTGGGGACAATTCTCCGCCGTCTCTCCGCATGCTGAGGCGCGGCTGAAAGCCGCGTCTCGAAACATGAGACCCGATGGCACGAGCGCCGACCGGCCGCGTCGCGGCCGGGAGCCATCAGCACCATCGAAAGTGGTCGTTTGCGTCGGCGCCGCAACACCATCCCTGCTCCGCCACGCGCATGACCGGCTGCCACGGCACCCGGCTGGCCGACTCGAGTCTTCGCACCGCTGACTCCCGAATTTTGCATCACTGTCGCTCGCGGCGCATAGTACCATTAACAAAGAGACGCACGATCTCCGGTCTCACGGCGCGAGACACGACACAAATCGAGGGCAGGAGGAGGAAATGCAATGAACAAACTTCACAGGCGGGACGTCATACGAATTGGATTGATGGCCAGTGGCACGGCGCTGCTGCCGGACGTGGTAACGCGCGCATTCGCGGCGGGCGCGCCGGAGTTTCTCACCATCAACGGCGGTGGCCAGGGCGGCGCGTGGTATCTGGGCGCGGCCGCCATTGCCGAGTTGTGCAAAAAGGATCTGTGGTCCGGCGTCTCGACCACCGTACAGGCCGGCGGCGGCAAGATCAACGCACGCCAGTTGCACCAGAAGAAGGTCGACTTCGGCTTCATGTTCGCGCTGGACGCGACCCATGCCTACAAAGGCAAGCTGGACTACAAGGATAACCGCATGACCAACCTGCGCGCGGTCATGTCCACCAACATCGCCTATGTGGAGACGGTGGTGAAACCCGGCATCAAGAGCTATGCGGAGCTCTCCGGCAAGGCAGTGGACGCCGGCCGCCCGGGCCTCACCGGCTTAGTCACTTTCAAATACATCGTCGACGCGCTCGGCCTCAAGGTGAAGATGGTCAACAGCGGCTATCCGGAAATGGCGTCGCTGTTCAAGGACGGCGTGGTGCAAGGCGTGAGCGTGATCGGCTCCAACCCGCACACCTCGGTGAGCGAGATCATGGCGACCAGCAAGGGCGAACTGCTGCCGGTGGACGACAAGCTCGCCAAGATCATGATCGACAAATACGACTACGAGCCGGTGACGATTCCGGCGAACACCTATCCCGGCCAGACGAAGGACGTGCCGTCCATCGGCTCCGTGACCCAGATCGTCACGCACGCCGAGGTGCCGGAGGAGTGGGTCTACAAGGTGACCAAAGTCACTTGGGAAAACCGCCAGCGGCTGGTGCAGGCGCATAAAGCCTACAAGGAGCTGGACAAGAAGATGGTGCTCAAGGGCGTGCGCATTCCGCTGCATCCCGGTGCCGCGCGCTATTGGAAGGAAGTCGGCATCCAGAGCTGAGGTCGGGATAACCCGCCGGGGGGGGCGGCGGTCGCCGCCCCTCGCCCACTCCCAGAGCAAAGGATGCCGTCGTGAGCGAGTCGACCGGGAACACACTCGCCGCCGCACCGCAGGACTCGGCGGCCCTCAAGCAATTGATGGAGACGCCGTCGGCCGGCGGGCCGACCTGGCGCAGCGCGCTCGCGTATCTTGGCGGCGACCGCCGCTCGCCGCTCGGGCTGGTGGCGCTGGCCGCGGTGGTCGTCGGCATCGGCGCCAGCCTCTACCACATCTACGTGCCCATCGTCGGCGCCTACGACACCTTCTTCCTGCGCCCCATGCACGTGCTGCTGCTCGGCTCGCTCGGCTTCGTGTGCTTCGACATCAGCGGCAAGCGGCGCGACTTCAGCCGCTTCTCCTGGACCGTGCTGGTCGATTTCGTGCTGCTGGTGCTGTTCGCGCTGTCGCTGGTGCACATCCTGGTGGGGCCAGCGGCGTTCGAGAACCGTTTCGCCATGGGCAACGCCGGCTCGCTCGATACCTTCTACGCCGTGGTGCTCACCTTGCTGGTGCTCGAATTGTCGCGGCGCTGCATCGGTATGCCGATCGCCGTGTTCGTCGCCGTGATGCTGGCCTACGCCTTCTGGGGCCAGCACCTGTTCGCCTTCCTCAAGCACCGCCCGGTCGCCGCCGACGACATTTTCCAATATCTCTACATGACCACCTTCGGCATCTTCGGCGTGCCGGTGGCGGTGATGGCGAACTACGTGTTCCTGTTCATCATCTTCGGCGCCTTCGTGGAGCGCTCGCGCGGCGGACTTTTGATCCAGCGCCTGGGACTTAAGGTCGCCGGCCGCAGCCCCGGCGGACCGGCCAAGGTGGCTGTGCTCACCAGCGCCATGTTCGGCACGCTCTCGGGCAGCGCGCTGGCCAACGTCATGGCCACCGGCAGCTTCACCATCCCGCTGATGAAGCGCGTCGGCTTCAAGCCGCACAATGCCGGCGCCATCGAGGCGGCGGCCTCGTCCGGCGGGCAGATCATGCCGCCGATCATGGGCGCGGTGGCCTTCGTGATGTCCGACATCACCGGCATCGC
Source organism: uncultured Alphaproteobacteria bacterium (assembly GCA_963773115.1). GTDB lineage: Bacteria > Pseudomonadota > Alphaproteobacteria > Rhizobiales > Xanthobacteraceae > Pseudolabrys. The sequence goes on from CAVYZZ010000004.1 coordinate 866,011, forward strand.
CTACAGCCGCATCATCGTCGCTGCCGCGCTGCCGGCGATCCTCTATTACCTGTCGCTGTTCGTGACCATCGACATGACCGCGCGGCGCGAAGGCATGTCCGGCATGTCCGACGAGCTGATGCCGAAGAAGGGCGAGGTGCTGGCGCTGGCGCATCTGTTCATCCCCATCGCCGTGCTGGTGGGCGCCCTGCTCATTGGCTACAGCCCGATGTACGCCGCCGTCGCCAGCATCGCGACCACGCTGGTAGTTGCCGCCTTTCGCCGTGCCACGCGCATGAGCCTGAAGACCATCCTGGAAGGGCTGAACGAGGCCGCGCAGACCACCATCGTCGCCACCGTGGCCTGCGCAGCCGCGGGGCTGGTGGTCGGCATCATCAACCTGACCGGGCTCGGCCTGCGGCTCTCCAGCCAGCTCATCAACCTGTCAGAAGGCTACGTGTTCGTGGCCCTGCTGCTGGTGATGGTGACCTGCGTGATCCTCGGCATGGGCATGCCGACGGTGGCCGCCTACGTGATCACGGTGGCGATCGGCGCGCCGGTGCTGGAGCAGCTCGGCGTGCCGCTGGCGGCCGCGCACCTGTTCATCCTCTACTACGCGGTGCTCTCCCTGATCACGCCGCCGGTGATGGTGGCAAGCTTCGGCGCCGCCGCGCTCGCCCAGGCCGAGATCATGAAAACCGGCTTTGCCGCAGTGCGCTTTGCGGCGCTCGCCTTCATCATGCCGTTCATCTTCGTCTACAACCCGGCTTTGCTGATCATCACCGGCCCCTTCCATCCGCTGCTGTTCGTGTGGATGTCGGTGACCGCCGTGTGCGGCGTGGTGGTGTTCGCTATGGCGGTGAACGGCTATCCGGCGCGCAAGCTGGTCGAGCGGGCGCTGCTGCTGGTGGCGTCCTACGGCCTGATCAATCCGGAGCCGTGGCAGGACGCTTTGGGTCTCGCCATTGCGGCGGCGGTGCTGGGCCTGCGCTACGTCGCCGCGCGCCGCCGCGTACCGGCCTGAGCGCGTTGCGTGCGGCGTGCTGGCCGCGCACTCTGCCTTGCCCATTCGCTTGTCAAACAGCCGGCGTAGCCAACGCTCCACCGCCCCTGTTCTTTGCGGCGCGGGGACGCCGTCGTCTTTTCCCCGCCACAGGGGGCCGGGGGAGTCGCCCCCCCGCAAAAAAGCGAGGGGATGGAGCGCCGGGCGGCGCCACTAAAGTCCACGCCGGCGCAAACAAGTGTACGCAGTTTGCGCCACTTGCATGCGCTATGGCGCGCGCGCCCTTTGCGGGAGGGCGCGTCGCCACTCGGCGCTCCACATGCGGCTTTTTAAGTCCCCGGCGCCGAACTTCCGGGCGGGACAAGAGGGGGTGCCGCCATTGGCGCCACTTATCCGGCGGGCTTCCGCCCGCCTTTGTTCCCGCCGCGTCCAGCCCTTCAAGGGCAGCCGGTCGTAATGCCGGCGGACGGCTGGCCAGGGCCTCCCGAGCGCGTGGGTGCGAACCACGCCCGCGGGGACCGCCCCTGCCCCACTCCGAGAACGCCTCTAGAAGCGCCCCTCATGGGCAGGTGAGCAGAGGATGGTGGAGGACTTTGGCGGAATTATGATTATTTTCCTACCTACGAATTTGACTACACGTTGTCCAACTGATCCTAAATTACGAGAACTTTGGGGAGCCTGAGACGGCTACCGAATTGGCCATAAAGATTTGGAATATTTTTATGTCTTCTTCTCGCTGATCTCTCGAATTTTCTCTGCGAGCGCGTTAAGTGCCTGATCGCGCCTAATTTTGTGCATAGTAAAACAATCACCCTCCAGGAATCCTCTTATCTGATAGAAATGCAAATCCTTTTCCTTTTGTGTTGCTGATTCACTAAGCTTGCTTGTCGGCAGATGTGACCACACCCCAAAAGGAGGAGACGGGAGTCTTGCGAAGCTATAAAGCAGTACGAATTGATAATTTTGCGTAGCATACTGAAAGATGTCATTGCCGCTGGCCATAAATGTTCTATTTTTATGGCTCACAAACAACGAATAGAATAATGTTTGAGTACCGGGGTCATAAGAGCCGAGATCGAAAACAAGGTCGGTTTTCTTGCCCTTGATGGCCGGCATCAATTTTAGCGAGTAGCACAAAAAGTCATAAACGAACGCAAAGCCATACATTGATTTAATGGCTTTAGTAAAAATCCGAGGCGAATCGAATTCGTGTCCGTCCTCTGAAATCTGTGTCCAATGAATCACGTTTTCGTCAGGATAATGCGGGCTGGGGTGAACGGAATATTTGCACTCTTTGATGGTGCGCGCATTTAAGAACTTTGGGTTATCTTTTCCTACTTCACTTGGCAGAGTTCCAGATGGCATAAACGGAAATAGAATTGACGTGGTGCCGGACGCACTATCACGAAAAGTAACGAACTGGCGTAGTAGCCCCTCTACCTGAAAGCCAAAACGGATTCGCGGATACTTAGCCATCTAGGACTAGCGCGTCAGTTGCCCACCCCATGCTCCTTCAACGCCACACCGATCTCATCCAAAATCGCCGGGTCGTCGATGGTCGCCGGCATCTGCCAGTCATCGTGACCGGCGATCGTCTTGATGGTGCCGCGCAGAATTTTGCCTCAACTTAGCTGCGGCGTCTACGCCAGCGCGATGGCGCGCTGCTCACGACCATTGAAATAAGGCAGCATTCGAAAATAAACCGGCCGATAGCCGCCGCGGCGTCTTGTTATCGCCGCCCGCGACCATAGCTCCATTGAGTACTGCGTTCTTACTGATATCCCTTTTGAAAGGTTCAATACCATGACCAATACTCCCAATAATCCGACGGCGTCTTCAGAGCAGCAAAAGCCCGCTTCCAATCCGACCCCGCAGCAGCAACAGCAGGGCGACAGCAAGCCGGGCAGCGACAAGCCGGCCAGCCAGCCGCAGCAGAAGTAAACTGCGCGACCGCTGAAAGAACGAAAGCCCGGCCAAGCGCCGGGCTTTTTTATTGTCCGGGAGGGGTGATCGCGGCGGTATCGTTGCGATAGCCGCGCGTCAGAACTTCAGCTTGTCCAACAGCTGGACGAGGGCCTCCCGGCCCTCCGCGATCGCCGCGCTGCGCAGGTCGAAATATTCCAGCGAATGCGCCACCGGACTTTGCCGACCGGCCCGGTAGATTTCCCAGCGCCAGGGCTTCGGCAGGCGGGCGCGGTTTTTCACCACCACCGAATAGTCGGCGCGCTCGAAACCGCCGCTCATGGCGCGCGCTGCTGCGCGGCGGCGGGCGTCGCCGGCACGGTGGCCTGGTCGCGCTCATGCGCCGCCGCCAGATCGGCCAGGTCGATATTCACCATCTCGATCGACGACGGCTCGTAAGCCTCCGCCGGCAGAAAGATCAGCGTGGCGACGCGGCGATAAACCGGGAACGACAATTCCCGGACCAGCGCCTCGTCGGTCACCACTTCGTATTGGCCGGGCGCCAGCCGGCGCTCGATACCACGAAGCGAGAAAGGGTGCCTGAACGTCATCGTCACGCGGTTTGTGCGCGTCAGCATTGCGATGCCTCGATGCAGCGGTGTTGGCGAAACGGGCGCCGAGACGGGCGCACTCACCAAACTAAGTATGCGAGAACGATTCCGCCCGAAATCAGCAATCCCAACCCCCAGAAGGAATAGGTCATCGCTTGATTCATCGCATCGTTCGGCGTGTTTTGAATGTTCATCAAAGCACTATGCGCGCTCCGGGCGCCGATAGATACAAGTATATTGCGGCGCGCGCGGCGGGCCGCAAACGCCTATTGTGCTCCGATGTTCTTGGTGAAGCACGTCAGTGCCCCACCCCGTGCGTTTTCAGCGCACTCCCGATTTCATCCAGAATCACCGGGTCATCGATGGTCGCCGGCATCGTCCACGCATCGCCGTCGGCGATCTTCTTGATGGTGCCGCGGAGAATTTTGCCTGAGCGCGTCTTGGGCAGCCGCGCCACCGTGATCGCCAGCTTGAACGAGGCCACCGGCCCGACCTTCTCGCGCACCAGCGCCACGATCTCCTTCTCGATCTCGGACGGCGGGCGGTTGACGCCGGCTTTGAGCACGATGAAGCCGCAGGGCACCTCGCCTTTCAGATCGTCCTTGATGCCGAGCACCGCGCATTCGGCGACGTCCTGGTGGCCGGCCAGCACCTCCTCCATGCCGCCGGTCGACAACCTGTGGCCCGCGACGTTGATGATGTCGTCGGTGCGGCTCATCACGAAGACGTAGCCGTCCGCGTCCTTGTAGCCGGCGTCGGCGGTCTTGTAGTAGCCGGGAAACTCGTTGAGGTAGCTTTCCTTGAAGCGCTCGTCCTGCTCCCATAGCGTCGGGAAATTGCCCGGCGGCAGCGGCAGCTTGACCACGATGGAGCCGATCTTGCCGGCGGCGACCGGGTGGCAGGCCTCATCGACGATGTCGATGGTGTAACCCGGCATCGGCACGCAGGCGGAGCCGTATTTCACAGGCAGCGCGCCGAGACCGAGCGGATTGCCGGCGATGCACCAGCCGGTTTCCGTCTGCCACCAGTGATCGAGCACCGGCACTTTCAGCAGCCGCTCCGCCCATTGCAGCGTGTCGGGATCGGCGCGCTCGCCGGCCAGGAACAGCGCGCGGAAATTTTTCAGATCGTATTGGCCGAGCAGCTTGCCCTGCGGGTCCTCCTTCTTGATGGCGCGGAAGGCGGTGGGCGCGGTGAACATGGTGGCGCATTTGTGCTCGGCGATGACGCGCCAGAAAGCGCCGGGGTCGGGCGTGCCGACCGGCTTGCCCTCGTAGAGGATCGAGGTGCAGCCGTGGAACAGCGGCGCATAGACGATGTAGGAGTGGCCGACCACCCAGCCGACGTCAGAGGCCGCCCAATAAACCTCGCCCGGGCTGACGCCGTAGAGGTTCTGCATCGACCATTTGAGCGCGACCATGTGGCCGCCATTGTCGCGCACCACGCCCTTGGGGATGCCGGTGGTGCCGGAGGTGTAGAGGATGTAGAGCGGATCGGTGGCGAGGACGGGCACGCATTCGCTGGTCTTGGCGTATTCGACCGCGTGCTCCCACACCCTGCGCCAGTCGTGGTCGCGGCCTTCGACCAGCGTTGCCTCGCATTGCGGGCGCTGCAGGATCAGGCAGGTCTGAGGCTTGTGCTTGGCGAGCGCGATCGCTTCGTCGAGAAGCGGCTTGTAGGGGATGACGCGGGCACCTTCGAGGCCGCAGCTGGCGGAGAGAATGACCTTCGGCTTGGCGTCGTCGATGCGGGTGGCGAGTTCTTTCGCCGCGAAACCGCCGAACACCACCGAATGGATGGCGCCGAGGCGCGCGCAGGCGAGCATGCCCATGACCGCTTCCGGCACCATCGGCATGTAGAGGATGACTCTGTCTCCCTTTTTAACGCCGAAATCGCGCAGCATGGCGCCGAGCAGCTGCACTTCCGAGAGCAGGCGGCCGTAGCTGAAGGTCTGCTTGGTATTGGCGACGGGGGAATCGTAGATCAGCGCGGCCTGGTCGTTGCGCCCGCTGAGGCAATGGCGGTCGAGCGCGTTGTAGCAGGTGTTGCACATGGCGCCGGCGAACCAGCGGCCGTAGATGCCGGATTTGGGGTCGAACACTTTTTTGGGCGGCTCGTACCAGTCGATCTCCTGCGCCGCTTCGCCCCAGAAGCCTTCCGGGTCGCGCTGCCAGCGTGCGTAAACGTCGTGGTACCGACTCGTGCGAGCGTCCATGGCCTTTCCCCCGGTTTATGATCTTTTGGCCGCGATTGTGGAGCGGCCGGCATGCGTAAACAAGGCTGGCGCGGCCGCCCGGCTTAAGCTTTGATCTCGCGCAAGTTTTGCTTGCTCCCTTCGTCGTAGGCAGGGCAGCGCCCATTTCACGCGAGACCCCGTGCCCTACATCACCGACCCCGCCTTCTATCTGGTCGCCATTCCGGCGGTGATCGCGCTAGGGCTGTCGAAGGGCGGCTTTTCCGGCCTCGGCACCGTGGCAGTGCCGCTAATGGCGCTGGTCATCTCGCCGGTACAGGCGGTCGGCATCATCACCCCCATCCTGATCACGCAGGACGTGGTGACGGTCTGGTCCTACCGGCGCACCTGGGACGCCGCGATCCTCAAGATCATGATCCCCGGCCAGATCGCCGGCGTCGGCATCGCTTGGCTGATCGCAGCGTATGTGCCGGACACCGCGATCCGGCTGGTGGTGGGGGCGGTCGCCGTCGGCTTCGCGCTCAGCCAGTGGTTCGGCATCGCCTTCCGGGTGATGAGCCCGAAACCGTCGGTGATCGCCGGGCGGCTGTGGGGCGCCGCCGCCGGCTTTACCTCGTTCCTCGCCAATACCGGCGGGCCGCCGTTCCAGATCTACGTGCTGCCGCGCAAGCTCAACAAGGAAACCTTCGTCGGCACCTATTCGCTGTTCTTCGCCTGCGGCAACGCCATGAAGGTGGTGCCCTACTTCCTGCTCGGCCAGCTCAACGCCACCAATGTGTCGACCTCGGTGGTGCTGCTGCCGCTGGCGGTTCTGACCAACTTCGCCGGCGTCTGGCTGGTGCGGCGCACCCCGACCGAGTTCTTCTACAAAATCGTCTACGTGCTGATCTTCCTGATCGGGCTGGAGCTGATCTACACCGGCGCGGCGGCCGTGCTGCGCGGCGCGCACGCGCCTTAATAGTTCATCGAGATCTCAAGGATCAGTTTGCGCCGGATCGCTGCCGCGAAGGTATTGTAGTTCTCGGCGGCGACGATAAAGGCGCCCGGGCCGCCGATCACATTGCTCTCATAGTAGCGGTCGAGCGACGGATCGAGGGCGAGGATCGGCAGGCCGTTGATAGTGACGCCCGCGCCCAGCGCTTCGTCACGCGCGGGCGATGCCGGCCGGCCGCGATTGTTGGCACCGTCTCCGGATATATCGATCACGCGGCGCGGGCCGTGATAGGGACTTTGCCGCCACAAGGTCATTGCATAGTCGATGGCGCCGGAGATGGACGTGCCGCCGCCGAACAGGCTGCGTGGCGCGGCGATGATCGCGTCCGCGAACGCCGCCGCCGATGCCGCATCGTGAATGCGCATCCACGGCACCACCTGAACCTGCAGTCCGGGGCCGGTCCATTCCACCATGGTCACGGCGATCGCCTGGGCCGGTCCGGACCGGATCGCGTTGAGCACCTGCCGGTCGCGAAAGGCCGCGGCATAGCCGCCCTTCTGCAGATCATGCCGCGTCTGGTCCACGCTGCCCGACGCATCCACCGCGAGCACGAGTTGCAGGTCGACATCGGACGCTGGCGCTCGCTGAGCGCGCGCCAACGCTGGCATAGCTAGCAACAACGCGGCGCAGCAAAATGCCCGGCCTATCGCGCGAAAACGATCCATCGACTTTCTGCGTCACGCCCCTGGCCATCAAGCTAGAAAACATATCCGATCGCGTCCTGTAAATTCACCGTATATTGCGCGGCACGCCCGGCGTGGGGAGCGGCGCCTCCGGGCGGGCCCGTCCGGCCGATGACAATTGCGGGATTGACCGCTAGCTTTTGCCGGAGGGGGAAACACCCAATGGCGAAAACGCCCTATGACCAGGACCTCGACCGCAACCCGGCCAATTTCCAGCCGCTGACGCCGCTCGGCTTCCTCGAGCGCGCGGCATCCGTCTTTCCCGACCACACCGCCATCATCCACGGGCCGCTCAGGCGCTCCTACGCGGAATTCTACGCGCGCGCGCGGCGGCTCGGGTCGGCACTGGCCAAGCACGGCATCAAGCGCGGCGACTCGGTATCGGTGCTGCTCGCCAATACGCCGGCGATGCTGGAGGCCCACTACGGCGTGCCGATGACGCAAGGCGTGCTCAACACGCTCAACACGCGGCTCGATGCGGCGATCATCGCTTTTTCCCTGGATCACGCCGCCGCCAAGGTGGTGATCACCGACCGCGAATTTTCCAAAGTGATGAAGGAGGCGCTGTCGCTCGCCAAGGCGAAGCCGCTGGTGATCGACTATGACGATCCGGAATATTCAGGCCCCGGCGAGCGGCTGGGTACAATCGAATACGAGGACTTTATCGCGCAGGGCGATCCCGATTACGCTTGGCTGATGCCGGCGGACGAATGGGACGCCATCTCGCTCAACTACACGTCGGGCACGACGGGCGACCCCAAGGGCGTGGTTTATCATCACCGCGGCGCTTCGCTCTTGGCGGTCGGCAACGTCGTCACCTGCTCCATGGCCAAGCATCCGGTCTATCTGTGGACGCTGCCGATGTTCCACTGCAACGGCTGGTGCTTCCCGTGGTCGATTTCGGTGGTGGCCGGCACCCATGTCTGCCTGCGCGCGGTACGGGCGCCGGCGATGTACGACGCGATTCACCACCACAAGGTCACGCATCTGTGTGGCGCGCCGATCGTGATGGCGACGCTGCTCAATGCGCCGGCCGCCGAAAAAAAGCCGCTGCCGCACGTGGTCGAATTCTTCACCGCGGCGGCGCCGCCGCCGGAAGCCGTGCTGGCCGCCATGAAGGAGGCCGGCTTCAACGTCACGCATTTGTACGGGCTGACCGAAAGCTATGGGCCGGCGGTGGTGAACGACTGGCACGCCGCATGGGACGCGCTGCCGGCCGCCGAGCAGGCCACCAAGAAGGCGCGCCAGGGCGTGCGTTACGGCGCGCTGGAGGCGCTCGACGTGCGCGATCCGGAGTCGATGACGCCGGTGCCGCGCGACGGCGAGACGCTGGGCGAGGTGATGATGCGCGGCAATGTGGTGATGAAGGGCTATCTGAAGAACAAGGCGTCGACCGAGAAGGCGTTCGAGGGTGGCTGGTTCCATACCGGCGATCTCGGCGTCATGCACCCGGACGGCTATATCCAGCTCAAGGACCGCTCCAAAGACATTATCATCTCCGGCGGCGAGAATATTTCATCGATCGAGGTGGAGGACGCGCTCTACAAGCACCCCGCCGTCGCCGCCGCCGCGGTGGTCGCGAAAGCCGACGAGAAATGGGGCGAGACGCCGTGCGCCTTCATCGAATTGAAGCCCGGCACGCAGGCCACCACCGACGAGCTGATGCAATGGTGCAAGACGCACCTCGCCTCCTACAAATGCCCGCGCATTGTGGTGTTCGCGGACATCCCGAAGACGAGCACGGGCAAGATTCAGAAGTTCAAGCTGCGGGAGATGGCGAAGGGGGTGTGATGTCTTATCATGGCCGAGCCCGTCCCGGCCATCCCGATTCCTAAGGCACGTCCTTAGCCTTCCTAAGCGAGATCACCGGGTCACGGCGCTCGCGCGCCGGCCCGGTGATGACAGCCTAGAGCTTGCGCGCCGTGTTTCAGCGCTTCAGCGGGTCGTACAGAGAGTCGGGATTGAAGCGCTGATTGAACGTGCGCTGGTGGCCGAACTGCAAGGTCGTCCCGCCGAACTCGTATTTGCTGGTGCCGCCGCCGTCGAAGCGCGAGGCATCCTGCGAGGGCTCGAGCTTGTCGGTCGGATCGAGGTAGGGCGTCACACCGGGGGCCAGCGCGCTGGCAGCGCTATCCCCGCTGGCTTGGCCCTCGAAGGTGAAGGCCTGCGCGGCCGGCGCGGCCAACAGGACCGTGGCGAGCGCGGCGGCCGAAAGCAACACGAGTCGATGCGGTGGCAGGAACGTCATGGGGCGGCCTCAACAGTGTTCGTAACGGCGCTATTAAGCAGCCAGAACAATATGGCCGCAAGGCGGCAATTCGGCTAATCCAGCGGCCCGGGCCAGGCTGGCAGCGCTACGGTAATTGGTGTCGCTTGCCGGAGCATCTCAATCGTGCGAGTCCGCTGCACATGGTAAGATTTGCTGTTCCGCTGCTCCTGCTGCTGACCGGGATCGCCGTGGGCGTCCCGTCGATGCAAGACGCCGCAGCCGCCGGCGACCGCGTCGGAAAGGACGCCATCGACAAGGCCAGCCTTTGCGCCATCGGGCGCAAGCCCCCCTGCAGCATCAAGCTCGCCATTGCGCGGGGACTGTTTCCAACCGGCCTGCAGCCGCGTTTCGCGGCCGGCGCGAAGTGCCGGGGCATCGATGAGCATTACGCCATCGACTACACCTACAAGCGCAACCATGAATCCTATCACGGCGGAATCGACATGCCGGCGCCGTTCGGAACACCGATTGTGGCGGCGGCGGCCGGAACGGTGGTCGGCGTCTATGCGGGCGAAGGCAGCTATCGCGGCCGGGAACTCATCCTGCGCCATACGCCCGAGGATACCGGCATCCCGCTGTGGATCTATACGGTGTACGGGCATTTCAATAAGGCGCCGAAATTCGCCGTCGGCGATCGCGTGCGCATGGGTGAAGTGCTGGGTCCGACCGGAAACAGCGGTACCAGCGGAGCGCACAAGGGTGGCGGACGCGGTTCCGGTCGGCGCGGCGGCGGCGAACGCGCCGGCGCCACCGGCGGCATGTTTGCCGGCGAGCGCGGCGGCGGATCAGGCGGACGGCGCGGTGGACATCATAGCCGGCGGCCGGCCATCCATTTTGCCATCTACTTCAGCACCAGCCCGAAATACGCGGCGCTGCCGCGCATCGTGATCCCGGCGGATGCGCACTGGATGGATCCGGTCGCGCTGTACCGTGCAACATTGCCGTTCGATTCCGCGACAATGAAAGCGCTGCCGGCCAAGGCCAAGCAGGTCCCGATCCCCTATATGCTGGCGGACGGTACCGCCCATCCCGCGGGTACCAAGCTGATTTGGCCCTATACCTGTACGCGCCGATGACAACAGGCGCCGAGCCCAAATACAAAACCTCAACCTCGCAAAAAACCGCCGAAGCCGGAAACATCCGACTTCGGCTGCGCGCCGGCGGTTAAGCCTTGAAAGTAGCGCCGAGATGGAAACGGTCAGTGTACGCTGACGTTGCCGTTATGTCGTAACCGCTCGATCTCGTCCTTGACCTGCAATTTCTTACGCTTGAGTTCCACGATTTTCAGATCATCGACCGCGGGATGGGTCAGGCAATCGTTGATTTCCTGTTCGAGCGCCTGATGCTTTTTTTCCAGCTCCGCGAGGTGCGATTGCATCGACATGCAGAATGTCTCCTCAATCAGTGGCTCCCAGATGAGGTAAGTCTAGCGCAGACCGGCCGCAAGGGCGACCGTATGCCCGGCTTCGCGTCGCAGCATATAGAACCAAAGCCATTGATCGGCGGCTATTTTTCGCGAGCCTTGAACGGCCTTGTGGAAAACGCGATAATTCTCACGCTTTTGCCGGTACCTTAAGGCCGGCGCGAAGCAAAACCAGCGGTGGCGATGACCAAAGACGAAGAACGCGAGTTGCGGGAGCAGTTGGTGCGCCTGCAGCAGGAGCATCGCGACCTCGATGCCGCGATTGCCGCCTTGATGACCTCCCCCGGCTCCGATGTCATCCAGGTGCAGCGCCTCAAGAAGCGCAAGCTCAACCTGCGCGACCGCATCCGCGCGATCGAGGATCAGCTCACCCCGGATATTATTGCGTAGACCTCGCGGCTGCCGTCCCCCTTCGCAGGGAGGACTGTGAAGCGGCTACCCCCGCCTCTCCTTCTTGCGCGCATACATCGCCTTGTCGGCCGCATCGATGACCGCGGCGGCGGTGAGGTCGGCGCGCAGCGCGGCGACGCCGGCGCTGGCGCCGACGCTAAGCCGTGCGCCGCCCTGCACGAGGCTCAGGCGCGCGATGCGCTGCTCGATTTCCTGCGCGCGCGTGGCGGCCTGCGGCGCGCCGACGTTCCACATCAGCACGCCGAATTCATCGCCGCCGAGGCGAGCCACCAGGTCGGAGGCGCGCACATGGGCGGTGAGTTCACCCGCCACCGCCCTGAGCAGCGCGTCGCCGGCAGCATGGCCGTGTGCATCGTTGACCGCCTTGAAGCCGTCGAGGTCGACATAGATCAGCGTCGCGTCGGTGCCGTAGCGCTCGATATAGGAGAGCGAGCGCTGGAGCTCACGCTCGAAGCCGCGTCGATTGAAAATGTCGAGCAGCGGGTCGATATCGGCACTTCGCTCGAGCTCGGCGATCCTGGCGCGGGCCGTGGCCAGTTCGCCCTTCAGTTGCTCGATCTCGGCATGCAAAGGGGCGGCCGGCGCCCGAGTGCCGTCAAACGCGTGGGCTTGGGCGCGACTGGAGTTCATGATTCCCCGCCTATGTGCAAATCATCCACGTCTCCTGAGCCACCATAACGCTTTCGCCTTGCCAGCGGGGGGCCTCAACCTATAATCCGCCGCTTCCCTTCGCCAAAGGCAGCTTTTTATCGGCGCATGATCTGATCCGAAAACCGGTCCCCACTTTTCGGGATCATGCGCTGGAAACGGGGAGCAAAATGGCGGCAAAACCGGTCGCGATCATCATGGGTAGCCAGTCCGACTGGGCGACCATGAAGCACGCCGCCGATACGCTTACCGCGCTCAAGATCCCTTACGAGGCCAAGATCGTCTCGGCGCACCGCACCCCCAAGCGGCTCTTCGAGTTCGCTTCGAGCGCGCGCAAGAACGGCTTCAAGGTAATCATCGCCGGCGCCGGCGGCGCCGCCCACCTGCCCGGCATGACGGCCGCGATGACGCCGCTGCCGGTGCTGGGCGTGCCGATGAACACGCACGCGCTGGACGGCAAGGATTCGCTGCTCTCGATCATGCAGATGCCGGGCGGCGTGCCGGTCGGCACGCTCGCCATCGGCAAGCCGGGCGCGATCAACGCCGCTCTTTTGGCGGCAAGCGTGCTGGCGCTATCGGACGCTAAGATCGCCAAGCGGCTCGACGCCTGGCGCGCGCGCCAGACCAAGGCCGTGGCCAAGCGGCCCAAGGACTGATTTTGCTGAAGCCCGGGGCCACCATCGGTATTCTCGGCGGCGGACAACTCGCCCGCATGCTGGCGCTCGCGGCGGCCCGGCTCGGCCTGCATTGCCACGTCTATTCGCCCGATTGGCATTCCTGCGCTTTCGACGTGGTGCACGCGCGCACCCACGCCGCTTATGACGACGAAGGCGCACTCGCGCGTTTTGCCGACGCGGTCGACGTCGTCACCTACGAATTCGAGAACGTGCCGGCCGAGACCGCCGAATATCTGGCCGAGCGCAAGCCCGTGCTGCCCGACCCGCAGGTGCTGGAGACATTGCAGGACCGGCTGATCGAGAAGGAATTCATCAGCGGGCTCAAGATCGAGACCGCTCCCTATGGCGCCGTCCACAGCGCGATGCAGCTTGCCGACGCGGTGCGGCTGATCGGCCTGCCGGGCGTGCTCAAAACCCGGCAGCTCGGCTATGACGGCAAAGGCCAGGCCAGGATCGCCAAGGGCGGCGACCCGATGGCGGCCTGGCGGCTGGTGAAAACCGCGCCCTGCATCCTGGAAGGCTTCATCAAGTTCGAGCGCGAGGTCTCGGTGGTGGCCGCGCGCACGCGCGACGGCAAAGTGGAATGCTTCGAGGTGATCGAGAACGAGCACCGCGACCATATCCTCAAGGTCTCGCGCGTGCCGGCGAAGGTCACACCGGCGGTCGCCGCGCAAGCGCGCCGCATCGCCACCCGCATCGCCAAGGCGCTGGATTATGTCGGCGTGCTGGCGGTGGAAATGTTCGTGGTGCGCAAAGGCCGCGGCCATGCGGTGCTGGTCAACGAGATCGCGCCGCGCGTGCACAATTCCGGCCACTGGACCATCGACGGCGCGACGGTGTCGCAATTCGAGCAGCACATCCGCTGCATCGCGGGATGGCCGCTGGCCAAGCCGGCGCGGCTCGCGCGCCGAGTCGAGATGGTCAACCTGATCGGGCCGGAGGTAAACCATGCCGCGCGCTGGCTGAGCGTGCCGGGCGCCTCCGTGCACGTCTACGGCAAGGGCGACCCGCGCCCCGGCCGCAAGATGGGGCATGTGACGCGGGTGTGGCCGGCCCGCTAGCGGGCGCCCCGCCGGGCCCCTAAATAAGGGGGCGGGGAAGCTTGGCTGTTGGGTCACTTCCAATGGACTCTTAACGGCTTTTCTGTTAGAGCCGCCCAACTCGAAAGCCCGCGCCACTGCGGGGCATTTGAGGCAAACCCGACCGAGCCACCAAGAAGGAGACAGCGTGCAAGTTCTCGTTCGCGACAACAATGTCGACCAGGCCCTGAAGGCGCTCAAGAAGAAGATGCAGCGCGAGGGCATTTTCCGCGAGATGAAACTCCGCGGCCATTACGAAAAACCATCGGAAAAGAAGGCGCGGGAAAAGGCGGAAGCGATCCGCCGGGCCCGTAAGCTTGCGCGCAAGAAGATGCAGCGCGAGGGCCTCTTGCCGATGAAGCCGCGCCCGGTCCCCGGAGCCGGCGGCCCTGCCCGCGGCGGCAGCGGCGGCGGTGCGCGCCGTTTCGGCTGATCCCCGCGGTTCGTTCAAGACCGCAACAGAGTTCAATCGGTGGCGCGGGCTTCATCGCCCGCGCCCTTGTTTTATGGGCGTGTTTTTTCCTTTCGCTGACCTGTGCCGGCCGCAGCCAGCTCACCGGCAGCACTGCCGCTTCCAGACAATGTGGCTGTAGGAGGCTCCCGTCGGCGAGGACTCGGCCGCGGATATCAATTCCATCTTGTCTCCCCGAATTTTGAATTCCGCCGTTCGGTCGGATTCACCACAGTTCCGAAGCAGGCAATTCGACACGTGCAGCGTGAGCTTGCGGTCGCGCTGGTCCAGCACATAAGTCCCAAAATAGGCCGTCGCTTGCGGAGTTCCGGAGGCATCGGTCATGCCAAGTCGCGGCTTGCCGACCGCCGCCTGGCTCGACGCGCCGCTAGCCACGACCTGAAATGAGAAATTGCCCGCGCCATCGGCCATGAAAAGGCCGTTCGGCGCGGGCCCGAACTGCGCAATGTCCTCGCCGCCGGAATCCTCTTCATAGATCGATTCGAGCCGCCACGTTCCGGCGATCTGCGCTCCGATCGAAGCCGTCGGTCTGCCGGCGTGTGCCTGTTCGGCGCTGCCGGCAGCGCCTGCACAGGCAAGCACCGCCGTGACAGTTGCCAGCAGGCGAAGGCCAAGCGCGAAATTTGTCTTCATTTGGGTCTCTCCTGTTTCGAAAATCTGCCCTGTGAGATCGCGGAGTTTCGGGCGCGCGACGCGGCGAGAATGCCGTCGAGCGCTCATGCAGCCGCCCACGTGGCTCACTCCATCTTGGCGGGCTTCGAGAACGGCTTGCTTGCGTCCACCACGAACATGATCAGGGCGGTCAATTCGGTGGTGCCGGCGTTGAAGACTTCCATCGGCAGGTCGGCGCCATGGCCATTCATAGTGTGGCCAGCCTCAACATGAACGACACCGTGTGGCGTCCGCTGGCCCAGCCGGCCAGCGACCACGTAGAAGGCTTCGGAACCGGGATGGCTGTGCATCGGTGTCTTGGACCCGACTGGTCCGTGCCCGTGGTTGACGCGCAGCAGATATTCGGACGCGGTGATCGGCGGCACGGGCCCGATCTCGGCGACCATGGTGCCGCCGGGCGTCGCGTCGCCTTTGGCGCCAAGCGTGAAGACCCAGACCTTGCCGGCAAGCTCGGCAATCAGCGAGGTCGTCGTCTCATAGCGCACTGAAGCCGGATTCCAGCCGTCGGGACCCACCGCGGCCTTCGCGTCCGCTAGCTTGGGGAAATTCTCGACCCGCCAGTAGAGCGGACCGGGCGGGAGCTGCTTGATCTTCTTCTGTACGAGCGGCTTGACGATATATTTCTGTTGCGCCGCCGCCGGTGACTGCGCCAGCACCAATCCCATCGCGCATAGCGACAGCGCCAAAGCGATGACACGCCGGGCCGCGAATGTTCGCAGTTTCATCGTTCTTCTCCTTGGGTTGATCGTCCAGGCATGCCGGCGCGCGGCCGGCCAAATTGCTATTTCGCCAGCCCCTCGACGATAAACAGACGCTGTTTTGCTGCTTTATCGCGCAGTGGGATCAGATCTTTAAAATAGGCAGAGTTGAAATATCCCACTGCCTGGTCGAGGCTGTCCCACACCGCCATGCCAGCGGCTTTCGGCGGCGTTCCGTTGCCTGCAACAATTCGCCCCCGCTGGGCGAGGAGATGTCCGCCCGCCGCCTTAATACCGGCGGGGTTGCGCTTGACAAATTCCTGCATCGCCGCACGATCGTGCAACTCGATGAGCTCGGCGATGCTATATGCAGGCGGTCTCGCCTGCGCATGGACTGCGCCCATTGCGGCGGCGCCGACCGCGCATCCCGCAAACAGTGCAAACGCGAGGCTTAAGCTGGATTTCATGAGTGGCTCCATCGTTTTGCAGCGTTTATGATGCGCAGTTCAACCGGAGTGCGCGGCCGCGGTAACGAAAGAAGCCGAAGGAAACGCCGAAAAATCACCGAAATTTAACATAGAGACGGCGCGGGTACCCGGGGTATAATCGCGCGCGGTTTGCCACCCGAACGCGCCGTTGGCGCGCACGACAAGTTTCTGAGGAATTTCGCTATGCACGACGTTTCCCGCCGCAACGCGGTCGGCCTGGTTCTTCTGACCGTCATCTCGCCGTTTGCCGCCGCGATCCCGTCACTCGCTGCGGACAATGTCCCGCTCGCGATCAAGGGGTTCGATCCGGTGGCCTATTTCACCGACGGGAAGCCGATGCCCGGGCAGCCGGAGATCGAATATGAATGGGACGAGTCCCGCTATCGCTTTGCGAGCGCGCAGCACCGCGAGCTTTTCAAAGCCGACCCCGTGCACTACGCGCCGCAGTTCGCGAATTTCTGCGCCATGGCTCTTACCAAGGGCGAACTCGTTGAAGCCAACCCGAAGTATTGGCTGGTCAGTGACGGCAAGCTTTACATCTTCGGGAAACCGGAGGGACCGGACCTGTTCCGGCAGGATCTCTCGAGCCATATCGACAAAGCCAATCAACACCGGCCGCTTGTCATGATGCGTTAGTTGCCTGTGGTCCGGCCGCGACTTGCTTCTGCCGGATAAAGACCGGCCTTGCGGAGGCCGTCGCGCAAAGACGCGAGATCGGCCAAACTTAAGAGCTTGCTGCCGAAATCCTGCGGATCGAAGGTCGGATCGGTGCGGTGGATCACAGCCACCACACGCGCTGCGTCGTCGCCCCGGTTCTGCTGTGCATAGGCGGCCGCCAGCACCACACGGCTGAAATTCGCGCCCTCGATTGCGCGAAGATTGTGCTCGGCCTGCTCGACCGCCGCCTCATAGCGCCGTTTCAGATAATAGGCCAGGCTGAGCGCAAAGCGGTCCATGGCGTTGAGTCCGGGATCGATCCGCTGCGCCAGCTCCAGATCCTGGATCGCCGCATCCGTCTGCCCCATCCACATCAGGATATTTCCGCGCGCGGCAAGACCATGGGCATCGTTCGGATTGATCGCGATCGCGCGGTCTATTTCCGCCTTGGCCTGCTCGTAGCGATGATAAAAAATATGGATACGGCCGAGGATGATGTGCGCGCGCACTTCGGAATCATTGAGACTCAACGCCTTGTTTGCCATTTCTTCGGCGCGGCTCAGGAACGCGGTCGGCAATTCTGCCCAGCCCATCGACGTGGCGATGTAATAGCTTTCGGCGAGCCCCGCATAGGCGGCGGCATAGCTCGGGTCGAGCTTGATGGCGCGCCGCAGCTGCGAGCGCGCCGTCACGCTGTCGGTGCGCGTCGGCCGCTGCAAAGCCGGCCTCGCCCGCAACACATAGTCATAGGCCTCAAGACTTTCGGTTGGCTTCGCAAACACGCGCTGTTGCTCGATTTGCTCAACATGAATGGCAAGGGCGCCGACAATTTGAGTGGTCATACGGTCCTGCAGCGCGAACACGTCCGCCAGCGCCTCATCGAAACGGGCAGACCACAGCACCCGCCCCTTCCGGGTATCGACGAGTTGCGCGATCACCCGCACGCGATCGCCGTTCCGGCGCACGCTGCCCTCGACCAGATAATCGACCCCGAGGGTCTTGCCGATGTCCGCCGGGCTGGCAGGCTTTCCCTTGTAGGGAAGCACGCCATTCCATGAGATCACCGTCAGTGCGGAGAAGCGCCCTAGTGCGTTGATGACGTCCTGCGTCAGACCGTCCGCGAAATACTCGCGGGACAAATCATCGCTCTGGTCGATAAGCGGGAGCACGGCCATCGCCGGCTTTGCGCCATTCTTGAGCAAGCCGCTCGCGGTCTGGTCGCGCGGCCCCAAAACATTCAGAAAATTCCAATCGGTCGCGACACCGGTCGCCAGCACGTCGGCGGCGAATAGGACGACAACGGCGATCAAGGCGCGCAATGCCATGCGCGCACCGGTAGCTGGCCTCGGCAGCCGGCGCACCTCGCCGGAAGCAGCCGACGGCGGGAACGCATCGGCCGGCGCCTGCACCATTGAAGCATCGGCCGACACGTCGGATTCGAACCGATAGCCGCGGCGCGGAATCGTTCTGATCAGGCGCGGCCCGTCGTCGCCAAGCGCGCGCCGAAGTTCGCCGATGCTTTGCACCAGCGCATCGTCGGTGATGGCGAGATTTGGCCAGACCGCGGACAGCAGCTCGTCTTTTGAGACCAGCCGGTTCGGATGTTCGCTAAGGTAGAGCAGGACCGCAAAGGTCTTCGGCCGAAGCGCGATCTCGTTTCCGTCGACAAAGAGGCAGCCGCGATCCAAATCCAGAAGATAACGATCAAACCGCAGGCGCTTAGACCGCGCCCGTTCTGCAACCTGTAAATCGTCAGTAGTCATCTCGCCGCCGTGCGCCCGTCAAAAGCGCCGTTCAACGTCTGCGATGTTGTCAGGTCAAGCAGCCAACACCATGGCGAAAAACCTGCACCGGCGCGGATATTACCCGGTCGCCGAGGGGGATTCCACCGTGTCCGCGGACAGCTCGGACAGGCGTTTCACCGCAGCCGCGAAATGATCGCTAAGGGCGGACGCCGATTTCCGCCATTCCGAATAGGGCGCTACCGACAACTTTGACGTCGTACGTTAATCCGAATTCAAAAGATCAAGCCAACGCCAGAAAAAGCCGCGCGCTTCTGAATTCGGTCAAAAGCGGCAGGTCGCTGATCAGCTTGGCGCCGCCGGGGCGGCGTTCAAGCACGAGCTTGCGAAGGTGGAATCGCTCCAACTCGGGCCGATGACCGACGCTGATGATCGTCAGCCCCTCCATTTCATCGGAGAGCATTTGCATCAACCCATCCTGGCCTCTTGGGTCGAGCGCGGATGTGGCTTCGTCGAGCACGATGATATCGGGCCGGTGCAAAAGCACCCGCGCGACGGTCAGGCGCTGCTTCTCGCCGCCGGACAGAGTCTGATCCCACGGCCCATCTTCCTCCAGCCGGCTCGTTAGATGGTCGAGACCGACTTTACTCAGGATCGCCGCGATCTCTTCGGGCTGCCAGTCTTCCGCCGCGCCCGGATAGGCGACCGCGCGGCGCAATGTACCGGTCGGCACGTAGGGCCGCTGCGGCAGCAGGAACAGCCGCGAATCGTGCTGGATCGCAATCTCGCCGCCACCCCAGGGCCAAAGTCCGGCGATGGCGCGCACTAACGTACTCTTGCCGGTGCCGCTTTCGCCGGCGATCAGCACGCGTTCGCCTTTCTTGATGACGACGGCGGTGTCGTCGACGACCGCGGTGCCGTCGTCGAGCGAGACCGAGAGGTTAAGCAGCTTCATCGCCGCGTCCTTCGTCTCGCTGCGCTTGATGCGGTTGAAAGCATCGCCGGTCTCAGCCTCTTCCAGCAAATCAAGCGACGCCATTAGGGACGCGATACGCCGCGCCGACGCGTTCCAGTCCGCCAGCCGCGGATAATTGTCGACCAGCCAGGAGAACGCAATCTGCACGATGGTGAAGGCGGACGCCGCCTGCATGACCTCACCGAGCGACATCGTCCGATCGAGATATTTCGGCGCGCACAGAATGATCGGGATCACCGCCGCCAGCATATGCGACCCTTGCGAAACCACGGTCGTCTTCATGTGCTGGTGGCAGAGTTCGCGCCAGCGCCACAGCACGGCACCGAGCGACCGATCGATGCCTGCCCGCTCCTCCGCTTCGCCGCCGAGCAAGGCAATACTTTCGCCGTATTCACGCACGCGCGTCAGTTGATAGCGATAGATCGCCTCGGCCTGGTTTTTGCGTTCGGAGACGGAGACAAATCTTTTGCCTACGACAGTCATCGCCCCGCTCGCAAGTGCTGCATAGGCAACCGCCGCGACGACAAGGAATCCCGGAATGGTGATGCTACCGCCGTCAAATTCAATTGTCAGCGCCCCACCAATCGTCCACAGCACGGCAATGAAGGTGAGCGCGGACAGCCCTGCCTGTAACACGCCGACGGCGAAATCGACCGGCGCGTCAGTGGCAACGCGCAGATCGTCGGTCAGGCGGCCGCCCGGATTTTGATGATCGCCGCTCACCAGGTTAAGCTGATAGTATCGGCCGTTCTTGAGCCAACGGCTAATCACCGAATCCGACACCCACGCACGCCAGCGCCGCTGCGTGGTCATGCGCACCCAGACGTTCGTCACACCGAACAAGACGCTCACCGCCGCCAGCGGAAAGAACACGCCCGACAGGAAAAATACCGTCGCGCTGTCGCGCTTTTCCAATGCGTCGAAGATTTTGCGATTCCAAAGATTGATGCCAAACTGCGCGGCCAGGTGTGCAAAGATCAATACAATAAGGCTGACCAGGAGGATCCAAGCCAGCCGATCTCCGCGGCTGCGGCTCCAGAAGCCGCTCGCCGTGCGCCAAAAGCGAAACAAGAGATATTTTCTTCGAAGCCGTTCTTTGTCGCCGCTTGACAGTGCGTCTAGAGTTTGCGGCCCCGATTCAGAGACCGAAGCGATTTCAGGAATATCATCGATTGACCGTTTTCTGCCCCCAGCATTGCGGGTGTCGCCTTCGGCCCGGAAGGCATGGATCTCTTTGCTTATGAACTCCTGCGAAGATGTCATAGGGCTCTGCGGCAGCTAGATCTCCGGCCGACGCACACCCGTCGCCGAAGGTCCAATTGTAACCGTGAAGATGCGCGCGCCAATTCAGCGCAGCACGTGCTATGCGCGATTCGCGATTCTTAGCACGAAAAAATTATACCACGCCGAGCGCAGGATTGATCGAGTAGCAGGACTGCATGTCCCCGTAGTTAGTTAATCTCGTGTTTTTATGCGAATTTTATGCCCGACGTTGCTTACCTTGCGTTCGTTTTATAGCGCATATTGGAGTACGCATGAGCCTCTTTTACCTCTATAGCCGTGTTCTCGCCCTGCTCGGGTCCGAAGGTCGGCTGGCATGGGCTCTGGCGCTGGCGAATATAGCGCTGGCGTCAGCGCAGTTTGCCGAGCCGGTATTGCTCGGCCGCATCATCGACACGTTGACCGGCGCGCAGGCCCGCGGTGAGCCGCCGTCATGGCCGGAGCTCAGCATTCTACTGTCGGCTTGGGCCGGCTTTGGTCTGTTCACGATTGCCTGCGGGACGCTAATCGCGCTTTACGCGGACCGGCTCTCACATCGCCGCCGTCAGGCCGTACTGACCGACTATTTCGAGCATGTCCTGGAGCTTCCCCTCACCTATCACGGTAATACCCATTCCGGCCGCTTGATGAAAGTCATGCTGCAGGGGACCGACACGCTGTGGGGGTTGTGGATTGGTTTTTTCCGCGATCACCTCGCTTCGTTTGTTTCGCTGGTCGTGTTGCTGCCGATATCGCTGTTCATCAATTGGCAGCTGGCCTCTCTGCTGATCGCGCTGTGTGTGGTTTTCGCGGGCCTGACCACGGTGATCGTGCGCAAGACCGGCACTTTGCAAAGTACAGTCGAGCAGCATTACTCCGATCTTGCCGAACGTGCGTCCGACTCGCTGGGCAACATCGCGCTAGTACAAAGCTTTTCCCGGCTCGAAGCTGAGGTCACAGAGCTGCGTAAAATCGTTGAGCGTCTGCTCGCCGCACAAATGCCGGTGCTGTCGTGGTGGGCGCTGGCCGTGGTGCTCACGCGAACCGCGACGACATTGACGGTGCTGGCGATTATCATCGTTGGAACGCTGCTGCACATCAAAGGCGACGCGACCATCGGCGAGATGGTCACCTTCATGAACTTTGCCACCCTCATTATCAGTCGGTTGGAGCAATCCGTCGTTTTTATCAACCGGGTAGTGTCGGAAGCGCCGCGGCTACGCGAATTCTTTCAGGTGTGGGACACGGTTCCGGCCATTCGTGACCAACCGGATGCGGTCGATCCGGGGCGCCTTGCAGGGCGCGTCGAATTCAAAGATGTATCGTTCACTTATGACGGGAAGCGAATGGCGGCGGCTGACCTGAACTTCAAGGCGAAACCCGGCGAGATGATCGCCCTGGTCGGTGCAACCGGCGCCGGCAAGTCGACAGCAATAGCGCTTCTTGACCGCGCTTTCGATCCGCAGTCGGGCGTGATTGAGATTGACGGCGTCGACATCCGCAATTTCAAACTCTCCGCTCTACGCCGGAACATCGGCGTGGTGTTCCAGGAGGCGCTGCTGTTCAATCGAACGATTGCCGACAATCTGCGCGTGGGCAAATACGACGCGACAGAGGAGGAGTTGCGCGACGCGGCCAAGCGCGCGCAAGCCTTGGAGTTTATCGACCGGAAATTTCAAGGTTTTTCAGATCGCGTCGGTGAACGGGGCCGTTCTCTGTCCGGCGGCGAACGCCAGCGGCTATCGATCGCGCGGGCGCTGCTCAAGGATCCGCCAATCCTCATCCTCGACGAGGCGACGAGCGCGCTCGATGCCGAGACGGAGGGCAAGGTCATGCGCGCGCTTGACGAGGTCATGAAGAACCGGACCACCTTCGTCATCGCGCACCGGCTCTCGACCGTGCGCAAGGCATCCTGCATTCTCGTTTTCGACGCAGGCAAAATCGTTGAATCCGGCACGTTCGACGAGCTCGTGGCGGCCGGCGGCCGCTTCTCCAGCATGGCGCGGGCGCAATTCATCGTTGCCGAGCCAGTTGTTGCACAGACCGTTTGATTTAAGGCGATGCGAGTCCAGGACTTTTAACAATGCTCGCGTGTCTAGGGATCAAAAAGTGACCGCAAATCCGCTTTTAGGTCTGAATGTCCCGGCCGGTCTCATCACCTTCCCGTGCCCGCTGTCGGGCTGCGTCCGCATTATTGAAAAAGGCGGGCCCCTCAAGATCGTTGCGCTTGGGTCGTCTTCAACGGCGGGAGCATTTGCGAGCTCACCCGCGGCGTCTTATCCGGCCCGCCTTGAAATTGAATTGGCGGTTTTGTGTCCCGGCACCGAAATTCAGGTTTTGAATCGTGGCGAAAACGGAGAGGACGTCGCTGAAAATCTTGCCCGGTTCGACAGAAGCGTCAGCGCGGAACATCCAGATTTGGTCTTGTGGCAGGTTGGCACAAACTGGCTCATGCAAGATCGGCCCCTTGAAGAATTCAATCGATTGGTCATTGAGGGACTCACGCGACTCCAATCAATCGGCGCGGAGGTGGTTCTGATCGATACGCAATACGCCCCCGTGTTATGCTCCAAGCCGGATTTCCCGGCATTCGTAAAATTGATGACGGACACTGCGCAGCAGTTTCGAATAAATATGTTCCGACGATTTTTGATCATGCAGTATTGGCATACAGAATTAAAAATACCGATTAATACACTTTTGGCTTCAGATGACTTGCACATGAACGATTGGAGTTATCTCTGCATGGCGAAGCTGCTCGCCAAGGCGCTAGCAGGCGTATTCTAACCGCAAAACTCATCATAGCCAGACTTGATCTAACGCATCGGCGTGAATGGCATATCCGCCGAAGGTTACTTGGGGATTCCTAATTCGCCCCAAATACAAACCGCGTCCCCACCGCCGAGTGGATCACCTTGTCGCCGAGCGCTTCGCGCGTTTTGGCGACGGAGGAAGCCGCCATGACCTGCCGCACGGCGTTGATCACGCAAGCTTTCAGCCAGAAATAAATATCTGATGAGAAAATCAAATGATTGACCGTGCCACAGAGTTCGCTTGATTTCGGCCTGATGCGAGAACCGCGACTATGCCGCGTCGGCAGCCGGTTCCGGCTCAGCAAGACGGGGGGTCGGGAGGACGTCTTTCGACAGGAACTTCTGCTCAAATTCCGACGCCGGCATCGGGCGGCCAAAATAATATCCCTGCCCTTCCTTGCACCCCATGCTCCACAGCAGATCGGCGGTGGCACGGTCTTCGATGCCTTCGGCGATGACGGATAAGCCCAGCAACTTGCCCAAGCCAATAGTCGCGCCGACGATTACCATGTCGTCCGAATCCACGCGCAGGTCGATGATGAACGACTTGTCGATTTTCAGCGTGTTAAGCGGGAATTTTTTCAGATAGGTCAAGCTGGCATATCCCGTGCCAAAATCGTCGAAGGCGATGTTGACCCCGAGATCCTGAATCCCGCGGAAATTTTCGGACGCTCTTTCGTCATCCTCAAGCAAAATGCCTTCCGTCACCTCCAGCTCAAGCAGAGAAGGCGAAAACCCGGTTTCCTTCAAGACCGAATCAACGGCCGCCGCGAGGTCGCCCGATTGAAACTGCGACGGTGAAAGATTAACGCCGAGGCGAATGTCATGCCCCATCTGCTGCCACCGGCGGCCCTGCACGCAGACGGTCTTCATAACCCAGCTTGCTACGCTGGTTGAAATCGAGGACGCATTTACGACGGGCATGAACTCATCCGGCATGACGAGGCCGAGGGCGGGATGGCGCCAGCGAATAAGCGCCTCGGCACCTATTAATCTGCCGTCTTCCAGATCGACCTGGGGCTGATAAAAAAGCTCGAATTCGTCTGCCAATGTGGCCCGCTGCAAATCGGCCTCTAGCGACACTCGCGATTCAAGTTCGTCTCTGAGCTTTTGCTCAAAGAAGATATACCTGCCACGCCCGGTTGCCTTTGCCCTGTACATGGCGAGGTCGGCGTTGCTGAAAAGGTCCTCAGCCGTCGCGCAATCTTTTGGATGAATTGCCACGCCAATGCTTACGCCGACGTCGAAGCTGCGCACGCCTACCTCAAGAGGGGCGTTACTGAAGGCGCGGCACGTCTGTTCCGCAAGGCTTTTCACCTTGTCCGTCACGCTGTTCCCGCTGATCACGATGGCGAATTCATCACCACTCAGTCGCGCGACGAACCCGGCCCCGTTGGCCAGGCTATTTAGTCGCTCGGCGACTGCGAAGAGCAGCTCATCGCCGCACGCGTGGCCCAAGGTATCGTTGACCTCCTTGAATTTATCGAGATCAATCAGGAGCAATGCGACCTGGTACGACTCCATCTTTGCTTCGGCAAACCTTGCACTCAGATACTCGTGCAGCGCATTGCGATTGGCGAGCCCCGTCAACGTGTCATACAAGGCAAGATGCCGAATTTTCTCCGCTTCGCGCTTCCGGATCGTGATATCCCGCAATACAACGCCGTATTGGAATCCGTCGATCCCCTGCCATTGAGAAAAACAGGCCTCAAGCGGAAATTCCTCACCACCCTTGCAATGCCCCTGAAGCTCCATGACCTTGCCGCCGGCCGCCTGGAGTTCTTTGAGCGGCAGATCAAGAATTGAGAACGGGACATATTTTCCGGCGCCGTCGATTGAGCCGCATATCTTGCTGAACGGCTGGCCGATCATTTCCCCGGGCTGATAGCCGAATATAGCCACGGCCCCCGGATTCCATACCGTGATCAATCCGTTGCGGTCGGCGCATACCAGACCGTCGCCAAGCGACATGGCAATCCGTTGAAAGCGATTTTCCCCGATGCGGCTCAACAATTCACGAAAGTCGATCTCGTCGAGCGCCAGGGCGGCGAGATAGGCGGCGATGGCTGCGTACCAGAGCGAGGTATCGAGGATGATGGCCAGCTTTGCCTGAAACAGAATGGCGGCCAGTTCAGATGTGATTGCCAGACCGACGAGTACCGCAACCCGCAACCCGGCAGAATAGCGGCGCCACAGAAGCATCATGAGAAGGGCTATGAAAACAAGCCCGCCAAGTGTTACAAAATAGGAAGAGACGTGCAGCATGCGGCCTTGCCGGATCAACTCGGCGGCCAGCATTTGCAGCATCGGGCCGGGAATCACCTGGCCGCCCGGAATATTAAACCGGTCGCCAAGCTCGATAGCCATTGCGCCAATGATTACATCTTTGTTCTTGATTTTTTTCAGGGCATTTGAATCGCCCCGCACCACGTCTGCATAGGAGACCACCGGCAGCGAATCCTTGCGGATGCCGAAGTCAATCCAACCAGACGCTTGTGACCGCTCGGTATGACCCGCCAGAAACGCGCCCAAGGAAGGCAGATAGTGGCCATCCAGCTTCCGTCCGAACGAATAGCGCCGCACTAGACCGTCCGGATCGACGGGGACATTCACGATTGCCGACCAGGCGTGTTCGGCAAATTGCGGTAGAGGGCGGTTTACATGGACTGTCTTTTTGCCCCCACTATGTTGCGCGAATTGTTCGAAGGTCGGCAGGACAACCGATCCGCCGGCACTTTCCAGCGCGTCCACAAAGCTTTGATCAGAGGCCGAATTCGACGGCGAACTGAAATCGACGTCGAATACGGTATTGCTGGCTCCGGCGCTTACCAGGCGGTCGATCAATTCCGCATGAAGCTGTCGCGGCCACGGCCAAATTCCGATTTTGTCGATCGAAGTGGAATCAATTGCAACCAGGACAATATTGCCACTGGCCTGGCGGTGATACCAATTGAACCGCATATCGGTGAGTGCATTTTGCAACGCACTGTGCATTCCCGTCAGCAGAACCACTGCGAGGACGCACAAAACCAGAAGATGCGGCCGGTATCGTTTCATTCTCCCGCCACCAGGCGACGTTCTGTCGCCTTTCGAGAACAGCATTACCCCATAAGCAACCTCTAGCCGCTGGCGGATGCGTCAGGACTTGCCTTTGGCTTTGCCATTGTTGCCGTTGCCATGGCTGGCGCTATTGATGACGCCATTGCCGTTGCCATTGCCGTTCCCATTTCCCAAACCATTGCCGTTACCGTTGCCTAGGCCGTTGCCGTTGCCCAGCCCATTGCCGTTGCCGTTGTCCTGAGCAAAGGCGCTGCGGCCATCGCCGGCTGCGGCGTGCTGACTGCTGTCCGATCCCGTTTTCTTACCGCGTCCCGATGATGCGGACGCCGTCTCCGCGCGCGCCAGGCCTTTGGTGACCTTATGGATGTTCAATTTTACGTCGCCCAGCGGAGAGGCAATACGAACCTGATGTCCATTCGACATGCCGCGCAGGGCCGAGCGTTCCTCTTTGGATACGGGCGACACCGATGGTTTGCGCGGCGCACCCTGCTGGATGGGATTGAAGGTGCCCGACCCGCTTAAGGACAGGCCGCCCTTCCCGTGCGCCAAAACTTTGGCCGACTGTCCCGGCAGCACGAGCGCGAGCTGCCCCGATTTGAAATCGGTGACTTCGACCTTGCCCCTGAGCACATCAACATGTGTTTCATTGTTGTTCACGGTCACTCGGAAATGCGTGCCCTTCACGACGGCGGCGAGATACGGCGTCGCGACTTCGAAATGTTTTACGTTACGCTTTTCCACCTCGAGAAGAATCGAGCCTGCCCGCTGGGTGATGGTTGTCCAGCCTGGCTCTTTCTTTTCCTTCGGGGTGCCGACAATGGAATTGGGCGCAATCAGGATGGATTCTTCGCCGCGCACCAAAAGGACGCGGCCGTTTCGGCCGGTGAGGACATTATCGCCTGGCTTCAATACCGCTTCTCTGGTGAGCGATACCCGCTGAACCCCCGAAGATGTCACAGCGACGTCGCCGGAAAGCTTGCTGACGCGCCAGAAATTATCTTCTGCGGTCGCAATAGATCCTGCGTAAAGCATGCCGAACATCACGAGCAGGAACTGCACACAAAAAAATCTGGTCCTGTGAAACATGACGCCTCACACCTGTTCAGGTGGCTCGCGCGAACGATGCAACCGTAATTCTATTTAAGTTCAACGTTATCGGATAATTCTCACGTAATTCTTGTAGAATGCGCGCGAACACGGGCCGCACATAAATGTTTCGTTAACCATATTCCTTCCTACTGTGATCATTGTTCTTTTTCTAATTCCACGGTGGCGCGGCGATCGTGAAATACCCTGTCGCGATCGGCGAAACACCACGTACTTGCTCACGGCAGCGCGCGATCCACACCGCCATTCATGCTGCCGTTTTGATTCTGTCGGCATTGGTTGCTGATATCGCGGTTGCACAGCAGACGCAGAGTCAACCGCGGCTGGATCCGTAACAGCCGGAAAAGAACATTGACGCCCTGAAAACCGAGCGGCAGCGGGCGAGGACGTCGCCGGTCCAGATTCTGAACGTCGCGAAACCGGAAATCTCGGCCGATACCAGACCGCTATTTAAGCTCACCGCCGTCTCGGTGACGGGCGCGAGCGTTCTGTCCCGCGGTGCGATAGCTGGGCCCTACCGGCCCTTCATCGGCAAGACCGTATCCAAGGCCGACCTCGCGACGATTGCCGTCAACATCAGCGATCGGTATCGCGACGCGGGGTACTATCTCAGCCGTGCAATCGTGCCACCGCAGGACGTCAAAGGCGGCCGTATCCGCATTCGCGTGATCGAGGGAGCGATTACGAACGTCGTATTCAAAGGCGAGGGCGTCGATGAATTTGGCATTCGGCCGATGCTCGATGCGGTCGTGGCCGAGCACCCTTCTCGGCTAAAAACGCTCGAGCGGCAGTTGCTGCTGGTCAATGACCGCCCGGGCGTACGCATCACCGACACGGCTCTTGAAGAGATCGGCAAGGCAACGGGGCGGTTTCGCCTCACCATCTATCTCAAAACGTGGCGCGTCGGGACGTTGGTGGGACTGAGCAACTGGGGAACGCCAGCGGTCGGTCCCCTGCAGACCTATTCTGTGTCCGCTTTCAATTCAATATTCATCGGTGGAGATAGTGTCGGGCTCAACCTGTCGACAGTCCCGAACACACCGCGCGAACTCAGGTTCGGGCGGCTGTCATACGATACGCCGGTCGGTCTCAACGGTGCTCGGCTCGGCGCTACGGCGCTATACGGCGATGTCTGGCCGGGCGACTATCGAAAGGAGCTCAAAGATCACACCAAGACTGAAACCTACGTGGTCAGGGCAAGCATCGATCCAGTGCAGAGCCGCAAATCCACACTGCGGCTAACCGCAGCTGCCGGTTTCACCGACGTCTCCGAGCGCGACTCGCTCGGGACCATCTACAACGATCATATCCGCACCGTGGGCCTGGCAGCCGACTATAAGCTGCATGACGATCTGGGCGGCTGGAGCTACCTGAACGTCCTCTACCGCCAGGGCGTCGGGGCTTTTGGCGCGTCGCGACATGGCGATGCTTTTCTATCCAACAGCGACGGTTCCGGCACTTTTTCGCTGATCGATTTTTCATTCGCGCATTATCGAAATCTGTCCGACGTCGTGTCCGTGAAATTCTCGTCGGCCGGCCAGTGGGCGTCGGTCCCGCTGCTGACATCGCAGCAGTTCTACATCGGCGGGCCAATATTCGGCCGCGGTTACTACAGCGGAGATCTCAGCGGCGACAACGGCATTGCCGGCGCCGTGGAGCTTCGTTTCGACCAGAAGCTGAAGGACAGTTTCTTAAAGGGCTATCAACTCTATGGCTTCATTGACGGTGGGGCGATCTGGAACCACGGCGACTCGCGGAGTGACGTTCTTTCGCTCTCATCGGCGGGGGCAGGCGCGCGCTTCTACTTTGCCGATGATTGGCTGGCGGACCTTACGTTCGCTGCCCCGCTTGAATCTCATTCCCCGACCAGCATAAATCACGGACTACGCTTCTTATTTTCCTTATCAAAAGCTTTTGAGTTCTGCCCGCACAGGGTCGATATGCGCTGCTTCTAGGCCGATAATTCACAAGCCGCACAATCAGACGGCTTGCCATACTTAGTTTTGGTCTTTAGCGGACATCTGGCGACGCTCTTGTCAATTCCGTCGAGGGGCAGTTGTGATTACTGCCCTAACTTGCCCCGAACACAAACCGCGTCCCCACCGCCGAGTGGATCACCTTGTCGCCGAGTGCTTCGCGCGCGAGGTCGTAGAAGCGGTCGCCGGTGCAGTGGCCGACGATCAGATAATCGGGATCGATCGCTATGAACTCGTCGATAGTGCTGCGGATGTAATCGTCGCCGAGCGGCGGCACGATGTGGAAGCCGCCGAGCACCGCGTGCACCTTGTCGACGCCGGACGCGGCGATCGCCTGGCGCACGGTGTTGATGACGCCGCGGTGGCTGCAGGAGGTGAGCACCACCAGGCCCTTGTCCTTGACCAGGTAATTGGTGGCGAGCTCGTGGTCGAAATCGTCGGGGATGTAGTCGCCGGTCTTCTTCTCCCCCGGCATCTTCTCCGGGAAGCAGCCGAAGCCATCGAATATGCCGACAATTTCGCTGGTCGCGCGCAATGGTTTCTCGAACGAAGTCTGGCCGATGCGGCCGGTGGTGAAGGCATGGTCGGCGACGATCGCCGGCTCCGCCGCCATCATCAATGACAGGTCGGCGTCAAGGATGGCTTTGCGGTCGAGCGCGCCGAACTGGCCGCCGGCATTGCGGCGGACACAAAACGTATCTTCGCCGCCGACATAGAACGGCAGCTTCTTCCTGAGCGCTTTACCGTGCGCGTTGAGGAAGCCGACCATGCCGCCGAAATGGTCGTAATGGCCGTGGCTCAAGACCATGGCATCGAAGCGCGCGGGATCCACTTTCAGGATCTCCATATTGTTGAGCAGCACTTCCGGGGTGTAGCCGAAGTCGATCAGCACGTGGCGGGTGTCGTCGCCGCGCTTCGATTCGGCATGCAATGCAAGCCCCCACTCGCCCTGCAGCGTGGCGCGCGGCGGCTTGTCGGGATGGGTGTTGCCGCCGACGCGGCGCTCGATGGAAAAGCTGTCACGTTTTTCCTGCGGCACGAATTGCACGATGGTGGTGTCGGTGACGATGCGCACGCCGAGCCAGTCCACCACCGGCACCTCGCCGCGCAATGTCTTGGCCGCCTGCGTGCGATTGTTGGCGGCGAGCGTCGCCATCATGGCGGTGACGAAGCCGGCGCCGCCGGCGCAGAGCGAGCTCGCGGCCAGCGATGAGCCCGGCAGGCAGTTGCAGAGATTGAAGAGCATCGTGGAAATCCCCCGGCGAGACGTATTCGGGAGATCATATGCGTGCGGTACGCAGCCTGTCCAACCCGCTAGCGCAATTCCGCCAGGAAGTTCCTGACCACCTCCACCGCGCCGTGGTCGTCGAGATCGACATGGTTGCCGTTGGGGAAGCGCACCATGCGCTTGGGCTCGTTGGCAAGCGCGAACAACCGCACGCCGAAGCGGATGGGCACGACACGGTCGCGCTCGCCGTGCAGCACTAGGATCGGCGCCTTGACCTGCGCGATGCGCCGGTCGGAGTAAAACGGGTCCTTGATCAGCCAGCGCACCGGCACAAACGGATAGACGGCGGCGGCGACGTCGGCTGCCGAGGTAAAGGGCGCATCAAGAATGAGCCCGCCGACTTTGTGGCCGGCGGCGAGCGCGACGGCGACGGCGGTGCCGAGCGACTCGCCCCACAGCACCAGCCGCGTCGGCTGATAGCGCGTCGCGGCGAAATCGTAAGCCGCGACGGCATCGCGGATCAGCCCAGCTTCGCTCGGGCTGCCGCTCGATCCGCCATAGCCCCGGTAACTGAGCGCCACCAAGCCGGTGCCGTCCGCGATCAGCCATTTGAAGCGCCCAACGCGCAGGTCGGGGCCGCCGGCATTGCCCTGGAAATAGAGCACCACCGGTTTCGCCCCGCGCGGGAGCACGTGCCAAGCGATCAGTTTTTCACCATCTGAACTTGTGAGATGGACTTCTTCCGCCTGCGGCAGTCCGGTCTGCACCGGCGGGATGCGCGTTGGGTCGGGAAAATACATCAACTTGCGCTGAAACACGGTCATCAGCGCCAGCAGGCCGCCATAACCGACGACGACGATGATGAGAAACCATTTGAGGCCGGTCATGACACGCTCATTTTGGCCCTCTCATAACACAAGCGTGAGCGGCGCGGGCTTGCCGGGGCTGCGCGATCCCCGTAGCGTTTGGGCAAATGGTCTAACGGGAGAAAACACCATGCCGCGCATACGCTATATCGAAGAGAGCGAGAAGACGCCGCAGGCCACTGCGATGATCGAGTCCGCCAAGAAGACCGGCGCGCCCGATCCGCGCGTGGTCAGCATCATGACGCGCTCCAAGGCCGGCATCGCCTGGGTCGAGTACTGGAACAAGCTGCTCTATCAGGGCGTGCTGCCGCACAAGCTGAAGGAAATGTGCCGCATCAAGATCTCGGTCGCGCACCAGTGCGGCTATTGCTCCACCGTGCGCTCGCACGTCGCCAAGGCGGAAGGGTTGACCGAAGACATGGTCAACGAAGTGCTGCGCGACTACCAGCAGAGCAAGAACTTGTCCGCCCGGGAGAAGGCGGCGCTGCGCTACGCCGAATTGTTCAAGCAAGGCGAGCACGCGATCGACAAGGACGAGGTCTATCAGGAGCTTGCCAAGCACTTCAACGACGAAGAAATCATCGAGCTCGGCCTGTTCTGCGCCGAGACCGACGGCGCCGGCAAGCTGGTCAAGTCGTTCAACGTGCTGAGCTGGGAAGATGCCTGTGAGATCAATCCCAAGCTGACGCAAGGGAAAGTCACAGAGGCTGCCGAATAGCGATTACATCTGGTTGCGCATGATCCCTCGGGTCGAACCCGGGGGATCAGCTTTTTAAAAGACCAGTTTCCCTCCCCGATGCCATACCGCCAGTTTTTAAGGATATCGCCGATGGCGGGCGGTTCGCGATAATGCGCGAGCAAGGCGATGCCCATGCGATGGCGCGCAGCTTTCAGCACGGTCGCCGCCGGCCAGGTTGGTGCATGGCATAAAAATGGCCCGCAACAATGGGCCTCGGCCGAAACAATTGAAATTGTTAAGATAAATTGTGGCGCCGCGATGAAAAAATTGCGTCCGCCGCGAAACCAATCGGGAAGTCGCGCGTTGCGCCTGCAGGACGTGCGTCACCCGGCCTGCAGAAGTGTCTGACCGAGCGTGCCGTTTTCCGTCGGGGCCGGAGGTGGGAATGCCGATCGGATTTCTTGAAAGCGACCTCGAGCGTGCCATGACGGCGCACGCGCCGGATTCCGCTGCACTGCGAAATGTGGTGCCGATCGCCAGCGCGCTGCGCGGCCGGCCGGCGTTGCGCGAGCGTATGCGCCGGTTCCGGGACCTGCTCGATGCCTTGCCGGCCGCCGTCTACACCACCGATGCCGGCGGCCGCATCACATATTACAACGAGGCCGCGGTCGCGCTATGGGGCTACCGCCCGAGGCTCGGCTCAAGCGATTGGTGCGGGTCCTGGAAGCTATTCTGGCCGGACGGAACACCGCTGCCGCACGACCAGTGCCCGATGGCGCTGGCGCTGAAAGAGAACCGGCCGGTGCGCGGCATGGAGGCAGACTGCGAGCGCCCAGATGGCACGCGGGTGCCGTTCATCCCCTACCCCACGCCGCTGCACGACGAGTCAGGCAAGCTGGTGGGCGCGGTCAACATGTTGGTGGACATCACCGAGCGCAAGCGCGCCGAGGAGCAGCAGGCGCTGCTGATGCGCGAACTGCATCACCGCGTCAAGAACACGCTCGCCACCGTGCAAGCGATCATGGGTTCGACCGCGCGCTCGGCCGAAACCGTCGAGGAATTCAAGGACGCGATGATCGGGCGCATCGGCTCACTCGCCAAGACCCACCTGCTGCTGAGTGAGGACGGCGCCACCGTCGCTTTCGCCGATATCCTGCGCAATGAGCTTGATCCCTTCGACGACGGCAGCAAGAAACGCATTCGCCTGAGCGGGCCGCGCGTCGAAATCAGTTCGCGACTGGCGGTCGCGCTCGGCATGGCGATCCACGAGCTCACCACCAATGCGGCCAAACACGGCGCGCTCTCGGTCTATGGCGGCAAGGTGACGGTGCGCTGGGCGGTGACCATTGAGGCTCGCCGCCGCACGCTGGAATTTAACTGGCTGGAGAGTGGCGGCCCGCCGGTGGCGCCGCCGCCGCGGCAGGGTTTCGGCTCGCGGCTGTTGGATTTCGTGCTGCCCGGGCAAATTCAGGCGCGCAGCCGCATCGATTTCCGGCCGCAGGGCGTGCGCGTGCAATGCGCGCTGCCGCTGCCGGCGGAACCGGCGCCCTAGCCCCGCTTTGGCTGCGGCACCGGCCGATGCCGGCGCCGCGAGATCCGTTTAGAGTTTTTTCTTCTTCTTGGCGGCGGCAAGGTAGGCGCCAACCCTCTTGGACGAGTGGCCCGCCGCTTTCACGGCCACCTTCAGCCGGGCCGGCGTGACCTTGAACCTCTTCGACCAGTAGCGGACCTCATAATCCTGCTTGGTCGCGATCAAGGCGCGGTCGCGGGGACGAAGCTTTTGCAGTTTGATATAGGCGCCAACCTTCTTGGACGAACGGCCCACCGCTTTCACCGCCGCCTTCAGCTTGGCCGGCGTGACCTTGAACTTCTTCGACCAATAGCGGACTTCGTGGGCCTGGCTCAGCGCAATCAAGCGACGATCGGCGCTGCTACGCTTTCGCTTCTTTGCCATGGTGCGTTTTCCTCGCCATCGAAAGAATCACTTTGCGATAGCGAGAGTCTACATCGCCTTGACAATACTTTCAGTCATCTTCTTGGCGTCGCCGAGCAGCACTAACCGATAGCCCACGCGAGAGGCGGCGGCAGGTCCCGCGAGGCATAATCAACGTGAAGGACCCGCCGATGATCCGCTAAGGCTGATTGTTTCGAGCAATGGACCGCTAAAAGCTTCATCGCAAGGACATCGCCTGCACGCCCGGTTCCAACAAAAATGTCAGACCCTGCCGCAACCTCCTTGGCCCGGTGAGCTGCAATACGCCCGGCCTGATGCGATCCACAGGCAATTTCGAGCGGCCCGTTTTCGACCCCACAATCATCCACAAAAAGCCGCAGCGTCAGCATATCTTCCAGAACCTCAACGGGCGGCTCCACATGGGTGACCCCGTTCTTGACACTCCATGGTCCGTACCCGGACACATCATATCTTTGTTTGACGGCGATAGTCCGATCCTGGTGCCATGGCACGGACCAGTTCGAATTCGGCGTTTTGTCGAAAAACAAGACACGAACCGGCTTCATCGGTCGGCTCGCAAGCGAATTCGCAAGCAAACCTAAATCATGGGATACCAATGTCGTAATTTCACGCGGAAGATCGAAGCCGCGGACGCCCGGCCGTTCCGTAGCAACCTGCGAAAAGTGATCGCGCAATGTCGAGAGCAACGGTTCGCTGACGACCTGGTCGAAGATTGCAACGCCGTCGTCTGCGAGCTGATTCATGCAGACTGCTACATCGCCTTCACGATGCTCTCTGTCATCTTCTTGGCGTCGCCCAACAGCATCATGGTGTTGTCGCGGTAAAACAGCGGGTTGTCGATGCCGGCATAGCCGGAGGCCAGCGAGCGCTTGATGAACATCACCGTGCCCGCCTTCCACACCTGCAAGACCGGCATGCCGTAGATCGGCGAGGACTTGTCGTCTTCCGCAGCCGGGTTGGTGACGTCGTTGGCGCCGATGACGAAGGCCACGTCGGACTGGGCGAATTCGGAATTGATGTCCTCCAGCTCGAACACCTCGTCATAGGGCACGTTTGCCTCGGCCAGCAGCACGTTCATATGACCGGGCATGCGGCCGGCCACCGGGTGGATGGCGTATTTGACCTCGACGCCTTCGGCCTTGAGCTTGTCGGCCATTTCCCGCAGGGCGTGTTGGGCCTGCGCCACCGCCATGCCGTAGCCCGGCACGATGATGACCTTGGACGAGTTCTTCAGGATGAAAGCCGCATCATCGGCCGAGCCGAGTTTGACCGGCCTCTGCTCGGCGCCGGCTGCGGGTCCCGCCACCTCGCCGCCGAAACCGCCGAGGATGACCGCGAAGAAGTTGCGGTTCATGCCCTTGCACATGATGTAGGACAGAATCGCGCCCGAGGAGCCGACTAGCGCGCCGGTGATGATCAGCGCCGAATTGCCCAGCGTGAAGCCGATGCCGGCGGCCGCCCATCCCGAATAGGAATTGAGCATGGAAATCACCACCGGCATGTCGGCGCCGCCGATCGGGATGATGATCAGCACGCCAAGCAGCAGCGAGAGCGCGGTGATACCCCAGAACTCGTAATCGAGCTGGTTGAGATAGAACAGGACGATGAAGGCGATCAGCGCCAGCGCAAGCGCGAGATTGATGACATGCCGTCCGGGCAGCGTGATCGGCTTGCCGCTCATGCGGCCTGACAGCTTGAGGAAGGCGATAACCGAGCCGGTGAAGGTGATGGCGCCGATGGCGACGCCAAGCGACATCTCGATCAGGCTCTGCTGGTGGATGTGGCCTTCGCTGCCAATGTCGAAAGCCGCCGGGGCGTAGAAGGCGCCGGCCGCCACCAGCACCGCCGCCATGCCGACCAGCGAGTGGAAAGCGGCGACCAGTTCCGGCATCGCCGTCATCGGCACGCGCCGCGCGATCACCGCGCCGACGCCGCCGCCGATGGCGATGCCGCCGAGAACAAGCGCCCAGGAGATGGGGCTCGCCGGCGGGTGCGAGCCGAGCGTGGTGGCAACCGCGATCGCCATGCCGATCATGCCGAACATATTGCCGCGTCGGCTCGATTCCGGGCTCGACAGCCCGCGTAGCGCCAGGACGAAGAGGACGCCGGCGACGAGATAGAGAAGCGCGACCAGATTGGGGCTCATGCGGCGCTCATTTCTTCTTTTTCTGGTACATGCCGAGCATGCGCTGGGTGACCAGGAAGCCGCCGAAGATGTTGACCGAGGCGAACATCAGCGCGAAGAAGCCGAGGGTACGCGCCCACACGGGGCCGCTATCGTCGGCCACCAGCTCCACGCCGACCGCCAGCAGCGCACCGACCACGATCACCGATGAAATCGCGTTGGTTTCCGACATCAACGGCGTGTGCAGCGCCGGCGTCACCGACCAGACGACGTAATAGCCGACGAACACCGCCAATACGAAGATCGAAAAGCGAAACACGAAAGGATCGACCGCGGTTGCGATATGCTCCATATCGGCTCTCCCTTAAACCGTCGTCCGTTGAAATTGCATCACCGTGCTCGCCTTACATTTTGTTTGCGCATGATCTTATCCGAAAACCGGTTCCCACTTTTCGGGATCATGCGCTAGGCCGCCGTCTTCGGCTGGAAATTCGGATGCACCACCGCGCCGTCGCGGGTGAGTAGAGTGCCTTTGACGATTTCATCGTCCCAGTTGACGGCGAGCTTCTTCTCATTCTTGTCGATCATCGTGTCGAGGAATGTCAGCAGGTTCTTGGCGTAGAGCGCGGAGGCCGACGCCGCCAGCCGTCCTGCCACGTTGAGATAGCCGACGATCTTGGCGGGACCGACCTGCGCCACCTCGCCGGGCCGCGCGCCTTCGACATTGCCGCCGCGCTCGACCGCGAGATCGACGATCACCGAGCCCGGACGCATTGATTCGACCATGGCCTTGGAAATGAGCCGCGGCGCCGGGCGCCCTGGAATCAGCGCGGTGGTGATGACGATGTCCTGCTTCTTGATGTGCTCGGCGGTGAGCGCGGCCTGCTTGGCCTGGTACTCTTTCGACATTTCCTTGGCGTAGCCGCCGGCGGTCTGCGCGTTCTTGAATTCTTCGTCCTCGACCGCGATGAATTTGGCGCCCAGGCTTTCCACCTGCTCCTTGGTGGCGGGCCGCACGTCGGTGGCGGTGACCACGGCGCCCATACGGCGGGCGGTGGCGATCGCCTGCAGGCCGGCGACACCGACGCCCATGATGAATACCTTGGCCGCCGGCACGGTGCCGGCAGCGGTCATCATCATCGGCAGCGCGCGGCCGTATTCCTCGGCGGCCTCGATCACCGCGCGGTAGCCGGCCAGGTTGGCCTGGCTCGAGAGCACGTCCATCGATTGCGCGCGGGTGATGCGCGGCATCAATTCCATGGCAAAGGCAACCAAGCCGGCATCGGCCATTTTCTTAAGCTCAGCCTCGTTGCCGTAAGGGTCCATGATGGCGATGACCAGCGCGCCCTTTTTGTATTCGGCCAATTCGTTGGGGGCCGGACGGCGCACTTTCAGCACCACGTCGGCGTCCTTGGTCACGTTCTCGCCGATCTCGGCGCCGGCCGCTTCGAAATCCGCGTCGGGAATGCCGGAAGCGACGCCGGCGCCGCGCGCGACCACGACGTCGGCGCCGAACAACTTCAGCTTCTTGACCGTTTCCGGGGTGGCGGCGACGCGCGGCTCGTTGGCGTCCGCCTCTCGCGCTACGGCAATTCGCATTCGCGCCTCTTTAAGCTATCCGGGTGATTGCCTCAGTGCGACAGACCGGCGTAGGCGAAGATTAGGAAGCACAGCACGAAAGCCACGGAGGTCGGCTTTGTGCTGCCGCTCACCAGACCCGGGACCGCACCGGCCAGGCCGATGACGAAGATCGCACCCGCCAGGAACCAGTGGCCCATGACCCCGCCGGTCGTCAGGCCGAACAGGATCGTGATCACGTAGAGGATGCCAATGAAGGTGAAATGGACGAAGCGCTCGTAGCTTTGCTCGTGCGCCGGATAATCGTTGCCGGCAGCGGTGGCATATTCGACGGTGCCGTGGTCGGCCATGAGGAGGGTCTCCGGGGGGCTCAAAATAGGCAGGAACCGGGCACCAGTTAACGCAATTGGCCATGCAGGGCAACGGCTGCATCGCTGTTTCGGGGCTCGCTTATGGCCTGAGCATTGGCCTGCCAATGATCTAAATCAAAAAGTCTGCTGCGTGCTCCGGGAACATGTGCGCTATGCGGCAGCGGATGGCTCAAGCCCGGCCTTGGCCAGCGCCGCGTTTTGCCGCGCGGCCACCGCGCCAACCGAGAAATTCTCAATCGCCTCGTTGAACAACTTATAAAAATTCAGCTCCGCGGCCAGATGCAGGAAGACCGCGCCCAAACCCACGGCGGCGCGATCCATGAACACGAATTCGCGCGGCACGGTGACCGGGCCCTTGGCTTTGAGCGCCTGGTGCACACGGAAGGCTTCCTTGCGGCCGTATTCGGAGGGCTTGACCCCGTCGGCGATGGTGCGCACGCGGTCGTCGAGCAGCGGGCCGTAGATGAAGCGCGCCCATATATTGAGCGCGTCGATGATCTCGCGATTGAGGCGCTTGAAGCCCCAGGTCTCGTAGGCATGCACGACGAGAGTGTCGTCGCCCTTCAGCAGCCCGTGATAAAGATCGACCACGCCGCCGGCAAAGCTTGGCGGAAAGATGCGGATGCAACCGTAGTCGAGCAGGTTGATGCCGGCCGGCTCGCCGTCTCCATTGGCGAAGACCGAATAGTTGCCGAGATGCGGATCGCCGTGGATCACCGCGAAGCGACTGAACGGATGCCACCAAGCCGCGTACATGGCGCGGGCGAGTCGGTTGCGGATATCGAGCGGGTCGTTCTTGTGCGCGAGCATCTTCGATCCCTCGAGCCAGTCGAGCGTGAGCAGCCGGCCGGTGGACAAATCCGGCCATACCTTCGGCACGCGGATAGCATCCTGGCCTGCCAGCATGGCGCTGTAGAGCGCGACATGCTTGGCCTCACGGTAGTAGTCGAGCTCTTCGCGCAGGCGGGCGGCGATCTCGACCGCGATCTCGGATGTGTCGAGCGCCGGATCGAAGCGCTTGCGGATCGAGAACAGCAATTGCAGCTGACTGAGGTCGGCTTCCACCGCCGACTGCATGTCGGGATATTGCAGCTTGCAGGCCAGCGCTTCGCCGGAGAGCGCGACCGCTTTGTGCACCTGGCCGAGGGAAGCAGCCGCCGCCGGATGATGCTCAAAGCTTGCGAATTTTTTCTCCCAGCCGGCGCCCAACTCCGCCTGCATGCGGCGCTTGACGAAGGCCCAGCCCATGGGCGGCGCCTGGCTCTGCAGCTTGATCAGCTCGTTGGCGTATTCCGCCGGCAGCGCGTCGGGAATGGTGGCGAGCAGCTGCGCCACCTTCATGATCGGGCCCTTGAGGCCGCCGAGCGCGGCGGTCAGCGCAATGGCATTGCCGGCGCGATTTGCCGGCCGGCCAAGAACGCGATCGCCCGCCATGCGCGCGGCCACGCCGCCGATGCCGGTGCCGACCTTGGCATAGCGGCGGGCGCGGGCGGAGAAACGGTTCTTTTCGCGGTCGTTGGGGGGCATGAATGAACTCACCGGCACCATCTAATGCCGGATGGCACGGAATATAAGGCGGGGTGCCTGGTGCGCCCTACCCCAACCCCTCCAGCTCCTCGATCAGCGTGGCGATCACGCGCAGGCCGCCGTCCCAGAATTTGGGTTCGCGGGCGTCCAGCCCGAAGGGCGCGAGCAATTCGGAATGGTGCTTGGTGCCCCCGGCCGAAAGCATGGCGAGATAGCGCTCGGCAAAGCCCGCTTCCGACTGCTCGTAGACCGCATAGAGCGAGTTCACCAAGCAGTCCCCGAAGGCATAAGCGTAAACGTAGAACGGCGAATGCACGAAATGCGGGATATAGGCCCAGAAGGATTCGTAGCCCGGCTTTAGTTCGATCGCAGGCCCGAGACTTTCAGCCTGCACCGACATCCACAATTCGCAGATCTTGTCTGACGTGAGCTCGCCGTTGCGGCGCTCCAGATGCACCTTGCGTTCGAAAGTGTAGAACGCAATCTGCCGCACCACCGTGTTGATCATGTCCTCGACCTTGGCGGCGAGCATGGCCTTGCGCTGCTTCTTGTCGGTGGTGTTGGCCAGGAGCTTGCGGAAAGTGAGCATCTCGCCGAACACGCTCGCGGTCTCGGCCAGCGTCAGCGGCGTCGGCGCCATCAGCGGGCCGTTGGGCGCCGCCAGCACCTGATGCACGCCGTGGCCGAGCTCGTGGGCAAGGATCATCACGTCACGCGGCTTGCCCATGTAATTGAGCATCACGTAAGGGTGCGCCGAGGGCACGGTCGGATGGGAAAAAGCGCCGGGCTGTTTTCCGTCGCGCACGGCCGCGTCGATCCAGCGCTTCTCGAAGAACTGGTCGGCCACTTCCGCCATCTTGGGCGAGAAAGCGCCATAGGCGGTCAGCACGGTGGCGCGTGCGTCCGACCAGGAGATGGTGCGCTGGGCCACTTTCGGCAGCGGTGCGTTGCGGTCCCAATAGGGCAGCGTCTTCTTGCCGAACCATTTCGCCTTCAAGGCGTAATAGCGGTGCGACAGCTTCGGATAGGCCGCGCGCACCGCGCTGACCAGCGCTTCCACCACTTCAGGCTCGACCCGGTTCGACAGGTGGCGCGCATCGGCCACGTCCATGAAGCCGCGCCAGCGGTCGGAAATTTCCTTGTCCTTGGCGAGCGTGTTGGTGATGAGCGTGAACGGCCGCAGATTTTCCTTGAAGGTCTTGGCCAGCGCTTGCGCCGCGCTTTTGCGCTTCTTGCCATCGGCGTCCACCAGCAGATTGAGCGTCGGCTCGATCGCCAGTTTCTTGCCGCCGATCTCAAAGCGCAGCGAGGCGATGCTCTCGTCGAACTGCCGGTTCCAGGCCGAATAGCCGGTCACCGATTTTTCGTGGAACAGCTCCTCGATGCGGTCCTCGAGCTGGTAGGGCTTTTCCTTGCGCACGTCCTCGAGCCACGGCCGGTAGTGCCCAAGTGCGGGATCCCGCATTGCCGCATCCAGCGCGGCGTCGTCAACGCGGTTGAGCTCGAGAGTGAAGAACAGGAGATGAATCGAGGCGGCGGTGAGGCGCTCTTGCACGTCGCCGTAGAACTTGGCGCGCTTGGGATCGGTGGTGTTTCCGGAATAGACGAGCTGCGCATAAGAGATCAGCCGGCCGAGCTTGTCCTCCAGCGCCTCGTAGCGCTTGACGGCCTCGGCAAGTGCTACGCCTGCGCCCTCGCCCGCGGCCATACCCGCCAGCTTGCCCTTGAAGTCGCGCTCAAAAGCCGCGCAATCGGTATCGGCCGCGGCCAGATCGCGCTCGACCGCGGGGCTGTCCATGCCGGCATAGAGGTCGTCGAGATTCCATTCTGGCAACGCGCCTAGCTTGGGCGATTTCTTCGATTTCGCGGGCGAGGCGCTTTTGGCCATGAGGGGCAATTCCTTTGGGGGAAATCGGGACGGCCAAGGCTTCATTAGGCCGCCGCTCATTTATGTATGCCGCCGCTCATGGCGATGCGATGGCGAGCGGCGGGTTTTTCAACAGGCCGGCCGCCTCCAGCCGGCTATCGCCGGTTGCAGCCCCAGCGGCCGCACTTTGACCCGCCCATTTAACACCCCGTTAAGCGAGAACGGCGACATTGCACCAAATCGGTACAGCGTGAGGGGGGTCCATGTCCGCCACCGTGCTCATCGTCGATGACGATCCCGTCCAGCGCCGCCTGCTCGAAGCCATGGTGCAGCGTTTCGGCTACCAGGTAATCCTGGCCGAGGGCGGCGACGCGGCGGCGGCCTTGCTCACCGGTCCTGACGCCACCCGCGTCGACTGCGTGGTGCTCGACCTGGTGATGCCCGACCTCGACGGCCTCGGCGTGCTGGCGCGCATGCGCGAGGCCGGCCTCGACACCCCCGTCATCGTGCAGACCGCCCATGGCGGCATCGACAATGTGGTGTCCGCCATGCGCGCGGGCGCCGCCGATTTCGTGGTCAAGCCGGCGGGCACGGAGCGGTTGCAGGTCTCCCTGCACAACGCCATCGCGGCGCGCGCACTGGCCGGCGAATTGCAAAAGCTCAAGCGCAGCCGCGACGGCACGCTCACGCTCTCCGACGTCGTCACCCGCTCCGCCGCCATGCGGCCGGTGCTGCAGGCCGCCGAGAAGGCCGCGGCCTCCGCCATCCCCGTGTTGATCGAAGGCGAGTCCGGCACCGGCAAGGAGCTCATCGCGCGCGCCATCCACGGTTCGGGTGCGCGCCGCGCCAAGCCGTTCGTGGCGGTCAATTGCGGCGCGCTGCCGGAGAACCTGGTCGAGTCGATCCTGTTCGGACACGAGAAGGGCGCCTTCACCGGCGCCACCGATAAGCACACCGGCAAATTCATCGAGGCCGACGGCGGTACGCTGTTTCTCGACGAGATCGGCGAACTGCCGCAACCGGCGCAGGTGAAATTGTTGCGCGCCTTGCAGGAGGGCGAAGTGGAGCCGGTGGGCGGGCGCAAGCCGGTCAAGGTCGACGTGCGCATCGTCTCCGCCACCAACCGCGACCTGATCGCCGACGTGAAGTCCGGACGTTTTCGCGAAGACCTGTTCTACCGCCTGCACGTGTTTCCGATTTCGGTGCCGCCGTTGCGCCGGCGGCCGGAAGACGTGGCCGCGCTGGCGCGTCATTTCCTCAAACGCATCGCGGCCGAGGAAGGCAAGCGCGTGCGCGGCCTGAATGCCGAGGCGCTGGCGCTGCTCGCGGCGTTTCGCTGGCCGGGCAATGTGCGCCAGCTCGAGAATG
Source organism: uncultured Alphaproteobacteria bacterium (assembly GCA_963773115.1). Lineage (GTDB taxonomy): Bacteria > Pseudomonadota > Alphaproteobacteria > Rhizobiales > Xanthobacteraceae > Pseudolabrys. The sequence continues at coordinate 909,389 of CAVYZZ010000004.1, forward strand.
CGATCTTCCGCGCGGTGGTGTTGGCCGAGGGCGAGGAGATCGGCGTAGGCGAATTCCCGCAGGTCGCGGCGCAAGCCGGCAGCGATGCCGGCGACACCGTGATCGAGCCGTCGCCCTCGATGGCTGCGGCATGGCCCGACGACCGCGAGGCCGTGGTTGCTCCGGGATTAACCATGCCGTCACTGCGTCTGACTGACGCGCAGGGCGACACGCGCCCGCTCGACGAAATCGAAAAAGAAGTCATCCGCTTCGCCATCGCGCATTATCGCGGGCAAATGTCGGAAGTGGCGCGGCGCCTGCGCATCGGGCGCTCCACGCTTTATCGCAAGCTCGAGGGGCTCGGGCTCGACGGCGATGGCGCTGACGTCAAAGAAAACGCAGCCGCGGACTAGAAAACCAAGGAAATTTTCCGCTGAGCGCGGTTTTGCGGACTGGGATACCGCGATGGCCGGGGCCTCGGTCCCGGCCATCGGCGTTTTAAAGGCCTGATTTCCCGCGCGATTCCCACCGTTGCCGCGCCATTGGCCTCATTTTCGGCTATGTTCGACCGATACTTTGGGGGTAGCGGGGACGGCCGCTAAGGGCGCGTTAACCGATACCGATAAACACTACGGGTCGTCGTCGAGACGGCCGTTGGGGGCGTAGCGGCGACAGTGGGACGGCGATTTTCACGGAAGTCGGCAGTGCTGGTCGATCGCGCGCGCGAGCTCGAACTCGTCATGGCGTTGGCGCGTGCCGGTGCCCGGTTGGGCATGGCCGGACTATTCCTGTTGGGCGCCAACAATTCGCTGCAAAGCGCCAGCGCCGAAGGCGACACCCGCACGCTCTCCTTCCATCACGTCCACACGAACGAAGACATTACCATCACCTTCAAGCGCAACGGCCGCTACGACGAGGCCGCGCTGAAGAAGCTCGACTGGTTCATGCGCGACTGGCGCAAGGAACAGCAAACGCACATGGACCCGCATCTGATCGATCTGCTGTGGCAGGTCTATCGCGAGGTCGGCGCCACGCAACCGATCGACATCATTTGCGGCTATCGCTCGCCCGGCACCAACACCATGCTGCGCGCGCGCTCGAGCGGCGTCGCGCGGCTGAGCCAGCACATCAACGGCAAGGCGATCGACTTCTTCATCCCCGGCGTGCCGCTGGCCAAGATCAGGGCGGTGGGCTTAAAGCTGCAACGCGGCGGCGTCGGCTTCTATCCGACCTCCGGCTCGCCCTTCGTGCACATGGATACCGCCAGCATCCGCCACTGGCCGAGCATCCCGCGCCAGGAACTGGTCAAGATTTTCCCCGACGGGCGCACGGTGCACATTCCCGCCGACGGCAAACCGCTGCGCAATTACGCGCTGGCGCTGGCCGACGTAGAACGCCACGGCAATGCGCCGAACGGCCGCTCGCTGGAAGCCGCGCGCGCAGCCGGCGTCATCACCGAAAGCCAGGAACAGCAGGCCGCGTTGATCGCCGAGCATCCAGGCCACCCGCAACGCACGCTGCTTGCCCGCCTGTTTGGCTTGGGCCGCGACGACGCGCATGAGACCGCTGCCAAGCCAACGCCGGCTGCAACGCCCAAGCAGGCGCGCGCACCGCTGGTGCTGGCGAACGTGATGCCGAAGCCCAAGCCGGTCGCGACCACGCGCATCGTGCCGATGCCGGCGGCGCGGCCGCAGCCGGTCGTGGTGGCGGCCGCCAAGCCGAAACCCGCCCCAAAGCCGATGGTGACCGCCTCGCTGTCGGCCAAGCCGAAACCCGCCGAACAGGTGATGACGACTGCTTCGGTGCCGGCCAAGGCAAAAACCACCGCACGGCCGATGGTGACTGCTTCGGTGCGGAGCACGCCGGTCAAACGTAACGTCTGGGGCGATCCCGCCGGCAACATCTGGGGCGATCCCGTCTTGGCCCGGCCGGCCGTGATCGCACAGCCGCCGTTTGAGATCGCTGCCGCCGAGCCGGAGACCACCGGCAGCAAGGCGCTCACTTATGCCGCCGAATCCGATCGGACGCCGCCCGCGCGCGTCCGTCCCATGGGCAGGGCCATCCCGCGACTGCCGCGCGAGGCGACCGTGATCCCGGCCGCGTCCAACACCACCGTGGCGATCAAGCCGCCGGCCATGACGATCGGTGGACAGCGTTATGACAGCCCGTGGCTGCGCGCCGCCATGCTGACGCCGAGCGTGCGCGGCTTCATGACCGCAAGCCGGCTGGGCAAGATCAATCCGGCCTGGCTGAGCCCGCAGCTCGACAAGCCGGCGCACGCGCTGATGATGACGTTCTCGGCCGATCCGCATCTCGGCATGGTCGCCGACCGCTTCAGCGGCCACGCGGTGGTGTTCCTCGCCACCGCCACCTTCGCGACGCAGACGACGGCGTCGCTGCGGTAATTCTGCTCTGGCTTACTGCAACATCCCCAAGGCGTGCATGTAGGTCTCGAGCACTTCCTGCTGCTCGCGGCGCTCGTCGGTATCGAGCTTGCGCATGCGCACGATCGAGCGCAATGCCCTGACGTCGAAGCCGTTGCCCTTGGCCTCGGCATAGACCTCGCGGATGTCGTCGGAGGTCGCCTTCTTCTCCTCCTCCAGCCGCTCGATGCGCTCGATGACGGCTTTGAGCTGATCCTTGGCGAAGCGGGTTGCAGGCTTATCCGGCTGGACCGCGGCGGTGGCAGGCATCGGATTCTCCTCAAATGAACTCGGGCGGGCTTCCCGCCGCTTTCATAAGAAGAATTCCGACGCCGGGGCCCTCGCGTCAATGCGAAGCCCCCGACATTCACACCTGTTCACAAAATCAGTGTTGCGGCCTGGACTTTTCGAAAGCCACCTTTTGATCGGTGGAGGCTTCTTTCTGGTATTTCGCCCGCCATTTGTCATAGGGCATGCCGTAGACGATCTCGCGGCTCTCCTCCTTGGACATGGGGAGGCCTTTTTCGTCGGCGGCGTCCTTCATCCAGTTCGACAGGCAATTGCGGCAGAAGCCGGCGAGATTCATCATGTCGATGTTCTGCACGTCGGTGCGCGAGCGCAGGTGATCGACCAGGCGGCGGTAAACGGCGGCTTCGAGCTCGGTGCGGGTCTTGTCGTCCATGGTGTTGAAAACTCCGCGTGTGCGTTACCTGAAACATAGTCGTCCGCGGCACGTCTTGCCATAGGCGGAAAAAACCGGCGCTATCGCCGCCATGACCGCCCCCATGACCACGCAGCGCGCCTTCTTGGAAGGACTTTTCCGCACCGCCGTCGCCGCCGCCCACCCGGCCACTTGCTTGCCGCCGCTGTTGCCGCCGCCGCCGGCCGGTAAAGTAGTGCTGCTGGCCGCCGGCAAGGCCGCCGGCTCCATGGCCGAGGTGGCGGAAGGCGTTTATCTCGACCGCCTGAAGCTGCCGCCCGCCCGCCTCGGTGGCGTGGCGGTGGCGCGCCACGGCTATGGCCGGCCGACGCGGGTGGTGACGATGATCGAAGCCGGTCACCCCATGCCCGACGCCGCCGGACTGAAAGCCGCCGAGCGCGCGCTCGCGCTGGCCGATGACGCGGCTGCCTCCGACCTCGTACTGGTGCTGATGTCGGGCGGCGCTTCGGCCAACTGGATCGCGCCGGCACAGGGCGTATCGTTCGAGGAAAAACTAGCGGTGACGCGCGCGCTGCTGCGCTCAGGCGCCAACATTAGTGAGATCAATTGCGTGCGCAAACATCTCTCACGCCTCAAGGGCGGGCGGCTGGCGCGCCACGCCTATCCTGCGCGGCTGGTCACGATCGCGATTTCCGACGTACCGGGCGACGAGCCTTCCGCGATCGGTTCGGGTCCCACCGTTCCAGACCCGACGACACTCGCCAATGCGCGCGCGATCATCGCCAAATACTCGCTCGATGTGCCCGCAGCGGTCGCGCGCGCGCTCGGCGATGCGGCCAACGAGACGCCGAAACCGGGCGATGCGGTATTCGCCGGCAGCCAGTTCATGCTGGCGGCGCGGCCGGCGGACGCCTTGCGCGCCGCGGCAGCGGCGGTGGCCGCTGCGGGCTACGAATGTATCTGCCTCGGCGATCGCGTCGAGGGCGAGGCGCGCGAGGTGGCGCAAGCCCACGCCGCGCTGGCGCGCGATGTGCACGCAAAGGGCAAGCGCGCGGTGATCCTGTCCGGCGGCGAACTGACGGTGACGATCCGCGGGCAAGGCCGCGGCGGGCCGAACCAGGAATACGCGCTGGCGCTGGCTATCGAACTTGCCGGCATGCCGGGTGTTGCCGCGATCGCCGGCGACACCGACGGAACCGACGGCGGCGCTGGCGAGGCAACCGACCCCGCCGGCGCGCTCATCGACGGCGAGTCTGCGGCGCGTGCCAGGGCGCGTGGCCTCGATCCTGCCGCCTTTCTCGCCGACAACGATTCGAGCGGCTTTTTCGGGGCCCTTGGGGACCTGCTGGTGCCGGGGCCGACTTTCACCAATGTGAACGACTTCCGCGCCATCGTCGTTGACAGGGCTTGACCGATCACGCGAAAACCGCGCGACATCCACATCGACGGAATCGTGACCCTATTGCCTCCGATCGCCGCCAGGCGCTGCACATCCCTCATCGCCGCGATCGCGGCGCCGCTCTTGCTGGCGCTTTCGGCGCAGGCGGCGAAAGCCGATTTCCGTCTCTGCAACAACACCGGCAGCCGGGTGGGCGTCGCCTTGGGCTACAAGGACGCCGAGGGCTGGACCACCGAAGGCTGGTGGAACGTGCCATCCCGAACTTGCGAGACTTTGCTACGCGGCGCGCTGGTTGCGCGCTACTATTACATCTATGCGGTCGATTATGACCGCGGCGGCGAATGGTCCGGTCACGCCTATATGTGCTCACGCGAGAAGGAATTCACCATTCGCGGCACCGGCAACTGCCTCGCGCGCGGCTTCGACCGCACCGGCTTTTTCGAGGTCGACACCAGCGAGCAGCGCTCCTGGACCGTGCAACTCACCGACACCGCCGAACAGAGACCGTCCCGCCAATCGCCACCGCGGGCGCCGCCGAAATTGCCACACCCGGCAGTGACCGCACCGCCGGCACCAGCGGGCAAAGGCGGCAAGCCATGAGACGCCTGCGCCGCGCCAAGATCGTCGCCACCCTTGGGCCGGCCTCGTCTGACGCGGCCATGATCGCGCGGTTGTTTGAAGCCGGCGCCGACGTCTTCCGCATCAACATGAGCCACACCAGCCAGGATCGCATGCGCGAATTGATCGCCATGATCCGCGGCATCGAGCGGGATACCGGGCGGCCGATCGGCATCCTGGTCGACCTGCAGGGACCGAAGCTGCGGCTCGGTACTTTCACCGGCGGCGCGGCGACGGTGACGAACGGCGACAGCTTCGTGCTCGATTGCGACCAGGCGCCGGGCGACGCCACGCGCGCCTTCCTGCCGCATCCGGAAATCTTCGCGGCGGTCGCGCCCGGCCACACACTGCTCATCGACGATGGCAAGGTGCGGCTGACGGTCACGGAAGCCGAGCCCCGGCGCATGGTGACGCGCGTGGACGTGGGCGGGCGGCTGTCGGACCGCAAGGGCGTCAGCCTGCCGGACACCACCATTCCGTTCTCGGCACTGGCGCAGAAGGACCTGTCCGACCTGGAAGCCGCGCTCAACGCCGGCACCGACTGGGTGGCGCTGTCGTTCATCCAGCGGCCGGAGGACATCGCCGAAGCCAAGAAGATCACGCGCGGGCGCGCCGCACTGATGGCCAAGATCGAAAAGCCGCAGGCCGTGAACCGGCTGTCGGAGATCATCGATATCGCCGACGCGCTGATGGTGGCGCGCGGCGATCTGGGCGTGGAAATGCCACTGGAGAAAGTGCCCGGCGTGCAGAAGCTGATGACGCGGCTCGGCCGCGCCACCGGCAAGCCGGTGGTGGTGGCGACACAAATGCTGGAATCCATGATCAATTCGCCGGTGCCGACCCGCGCGGAAGTCTCCGACGTCGCCACCGCCATCTTCGAAGGCGCCGACGCGATCATGCTGTCGGCGGAGTCGGCGGCCGGCAAGTATCCGGTGGAAGCGGTGGCGACCATGAACCGCATCGCCGAGGAAGTCGAAAGCGAAGAGATCTTCCGCGGCATCATCGACGCCCAGCGCGCGACACCGGAGGCGACCGGCGCCGACGCCATCGCCGATGCCGCGCGCGAGATCGCGGACACGCTCGATATGGCGGCGGTGATCTGCTGGACCTCGTCGGGCTCGACGGCCTTACGCGTGGCCCGCGAGCGGCCACGGCCGCCAATCGTGGCGCTGTCGCCCAATATCCGCACCGGGCGCCGGCTGGCGGTCGTCTGGGGCGTGCACTGCGTGGTGACCGAGGATGCGCGCGACGTCGACGACATGGTCGACCGTGCCTGCCGCATCGCCTTCAAGGAAGGCTTCGCCAAGGCCGGGCAGCGCGTCATCGTGGTCGCCGGCGTGCCGTTCGGTACGCCCGGAGCGACCAACATGCTGCGCATCGCCTATGTGGGCACGCAGGAGACGGGAGATTGATCAGGGATTAAATATCCCGGCCCTCGACCTTTTCCGTCAACGTCTTGACGATGTCGGGGATGCGCTGCATGCGCGGATAGACCGCGAGCGCGCGGCGATAGACTTCCAGCGCCTGCTTCTCGTCGCCGATGTCCTGCAGGATCAGCCCGAAGCCGGTGAGCGCGCCGAAATGGCGCGGCTCGCGCTTGAGCACCTCGCGGATGTTGGAGACCGAGCGGCCGTAGTCATGCTTCATATAATAGATGGTCGCGCGCCGGTTCCAGGCTTCCACGTAGTTCGGCTTAATCTTCACGATCGCGTCGAGCAGCTTGAGCGCGAGATCGAGATCCTTTTCCTCGATCGCCTTCTGCACGCGCGCCATCAAGAGATCGGCGGTGTCGCTGCGTGAGATCATCCACAGCGCCCAGATGCGCTGTTCGATCGCCTTGGCGGTTTCGTCGTCGGGTGCAGCCTTGAGCGCGCCGAACAGAAAATCCAGATTATGAGCGCGGTCGTTGAGCCGCACATGCGGTAGCTTCTTCGGCGGCTCGACCCATTTGCCCTTGGAGTCGAGGGCGGCGGCCGGCACGGCAAAGGCCGCGGCCACGAGGGCGGCGAAGGCGAGGCTGAGGAATCGGTTACGCATGATCGGAGACTAATGTCTCCGCCAGATAAGGCCAATATGCGGCAGCGGAATGGGGGGCCCGCAGGGGGCGCGGCCGGCGCCGGGAAGAAGCCGGCTCAGCCCTGGCGCGCCTTAAAGCGGCGGTTGGTCTTATTGATGATGTAAACACGGCCCTTGCGCCGCACCAGCCGGTTGTTGCGGTGGCGGCCGCGCAGTGATTTCAGGGAGTTACGGACTTTCATGATGGTCTCTGGATGCCTGTTTGCGGGCGTTCTAGTGAGCCCACCGGCCCCTGTCAACGCAACCAGCCCACCCGTGGCTCGCAGCCCCGCCCTGCCCTACAGTCCGCGGCCTGAGAGGCAGCCATGCAGCGGAGTACGACACGCTTTCTGACCACCCATACCGGCAGCCTGCCGCGGCCCGACGACCTCATCCGCATGATGTACGCCAAGGAGGAAGGCGTTCCGGTCGAGCCTAAGGCCCTGGCCACCCGGGTGCGCGCGGCGGTCGCCGAGGTGGTGAAGAAGCAGGCCGACGCCGGCGTCGATCTGATCAATGACGGCGAGATGTCGAAGCCGAGCTACGCCACCTACATCAAGGACCGGCTCAACGGCTTCGGCGGCACCGGCAACACCTTCGTCTATCAGGACCTCGCCGATTTTCCGCGGCTGGAGAAACGCGTATTCGGCGACCCCGGCCGCTCACGGCGCAAGACGCCGGCCTGCAATGCCGCCATCAGCGTACGCGACCGCCAGGCGGCCGAAACCGACGCCGACAATCTCAAAACCGCGCTCGCCGGCGTGAAGGCCATGGGCGGCTTCATGAGCGCGGCCTCGCCCGGCGTGGTCTCGCTGTTCTTCCGCAATGAATACTACAAGGACTTCGAGAGCTACATCTACGCCATCGCCGACGCCATGCGCCATGAATACGAGACCGTCACAAGTGCGGGCTTCGTGCTGCAGATCGATTGTCCCGATCTCGGCATGGGTCGCCACATCCAGTATGCCGATTTGAGCCTCGCCGAATTCCGCAAACGCGCGCAGCTGCATATCGAGGCGCTCAACCACGCGGTCGCCAATATTCCCGCCGGGCAATTAAGAATGCACATGTGCTGGGGTAACTACGAAGGCCCGCACCATCGCGACGTGCCCTTCGCCGACGTCATCGACATCGTGTTTACGGCCAAGCCGAACGCCATTTCATTCGAGGCTGCCAATCCGCGCCACGCTCATGAATGGACGCTGTTCGAGAAGGTGAAATTACCCGACGGCAAGGTGCTGATCCCCGGCGTGATCGAATCGAAGTCGAATTTCATCGAGCACCCTGAGCTGATCGCGCAGCGCATCGCCCGTTACGCCAATCTGGTCGGGCGCGAAAATGTCATCGCCGGTTCCGACTGCGGCTTCGGCACCTGGGTGGGCCAGGCGGCGGTCGATCCCGACGTGGTATTCGCCAAGCTCGCCGCCATGGCGGACGGCGCCAGGATCGCGTCGCGGCAGTTCTGGAAATAGCTGCGGGATACTTGCGTCACGCGCAGCGTTTGAATTGCAGAAACCGGAATATGATTACCCGCACAGACCTGCGCGCAATCCGGCGCGACAACGCCTATATTTCGTGCATGGACAAATTCGGCCTCGTTCTCCGCGCTGTTGTCTTCTTCCTGTTTCCGATTCCGTTCCTGCTCGACTTCGCGGTTTCGCATGGTGAAGATTGGACGGGGATCGTGGCCTATGTCGCGGTCGCAGCGCTGGCCTTGGCAGCCGCGGCGGCGGCCTGGGCGGCAACCCGGCGCGGCGGCTAATTTAATGCGCATGCGTGCCCCACCCGGGCTGTGCGACCGCCAACAAAACCGTGTATGAAGGGGCCGGGCGACAGCCGAACAAGCCGCCGCGGCGGCAATGAGCCGGACAATCGGCCATCGTGGGAGGACATCTATCGTGAGCGCCGAGGCGGATCACGCGCCGCAGCGCGGCGGGATCAATTTCAATACGGTCCTCGCCGGCGGCTGCGTGTTGTTCTCCGTTTTCCTGTTCCTCGTCATCCCGAGCGAGGTCGAGCGGACGCCCGTGCTGTTCGGCACGAGCTCGGCGGCGCTCGACCCTGCGTTCTTTCCGGAACTGGTGGCGACCTGCTTTATGCTGGTCGGCCTTTGGTACCTTTACACGAGCTTCCGCCTCAACGACGCCAACGGTTTTCGCGGCCTAAAAAGACACAACTATGCCAGCGTGGCGTTCACCACGGTGATGTTCGTGGTCTATGCCTCGATCCTGCAGCCGCTCGGCTTCATCCTGGCGAGCGCGCTGGTGGTCGCCGTGCTCAGCACGTTCTACGGCGCGCGCCATTGGACCACGATCACGCTCGTCGCCGTCGGTGTGCCCGCCATTGTCTATGTCGTGTTCCGCCGCCTGCTGGCGGTGTCCCTGCCCGAATTTCCGGATTTCTGAGCCGTGTTCGACACCATACTTCACAGCATCGCACTGGTGGCGCAGTTGGACACGCTGCTGATGATGAGTCTCGGGCTGGTGCTCGGAATCCTAATCGGCGCATTGCCCGGCTTCACAACGACCATGGCGATGGCGGTTCTGCTGCCGATCTCGTTTTTCCTTAGTCCGGTTGTCGGCATCCCTTTCCTGATCGGCGTCTACAAGGGCGGCATTTACGGCGGCAGCATTCCGGCCATCCTGGTCGGCATTCCCGGCACCGGCGCATCGGTGGCGACCACCTACGATGGACTGCCGCTGACCAAGAAGGGCCAGTCGCGCAAAGCGCTCGATATGGCGCTCGCCGCCTCCGCCATCGGCGACTTCGTCGCCAGCCTGGCTACGGTGGTGCTGATCGGCCCGATCGCGCTCGTCGCCATGAAATTCGGGCCGCCGGAACTGGCGGCGGTAATGGTGCTGAGCATGCTGATCATCGCCTTCTCCGGCACCACCATGGTGGTCAAGAGCCTGATGATGCTTTTGCTCGGCATGTGCTTCGCCATGGTCGGACAGGACCCGATCGGCGCGCTCAGCCGCTTCACTTTCGGCTTCTTCCCGATCGAATCCGGCATTGATCTGTTGCCCATGCTAATCGGCTTGTTCGCAATCCCCGAAGTGCTGCTCTCGATCGAGGAAAAGGCAAAGCCCTTCGTGGAAACATCGGTGCGGCCCGAAGGCGACCGCCTGACGCTGCATGAGCTCAACGAGTGCAAGCGCACCATCGCGCGTTCGACCGTGCTCGGCGGCGTGATCGGTATGATCCCCGGCGTTGGCCAGGTCGTGGCGGCGCTGATGGCCTATGCCGCGGCCAAGACCGCATCCCCGACGCCCGAGAAATTCGGCACCGGCATCCTGGAAGGCGTCGCCGCGCCGGAAGCCGCTAATAATGCAGTTAACGGCCCCACCATGGTGCCGCTGCTCACCCTCGGAATTCCCGGCGACAACATCACCGCAATTCTGCTCGGCGCTTTTGTGGTGCAGGGTTTAAGGCCGGGTCCGCAGCTGTTCACGCAGCAGGCGACGCTGATTTACGCCATCCTGTTCAGCATGGTCATCTGCTGCGTGCTGTTGTTCGTGCTTGGCTACCTGCTGATCCCGCTGTTCTCCAAGGTGGTGATGATCCGCAAGGCCTATCTGGTGCCGCTGACGATCGTGTTTGCATTCGTCGGCACCTATGTTTACCGCTCCAACGTGCTCGACCTATATTTCCTGATCTTCTTCGGCCTGCTCGGCTACGGAGCACGAAAATTAAGCTTCGACGTGACGCCGCTGGTCATGGCCTTTATTTTGACCCCGGTGCTGGAATATTCTCTGGGCCAGTCGATCCTGTTGTCACAGGGCAACCTGTTCCATTATGTGGTGATCGAACGGCCGCTCGCACTCGTCATCATCCTGGCGACGCCGGGACTAACGTATCTGATGTGGTACCGTACGCGGAAGCTGAGAAATGCGGAACCGGCCAACGGGGTGGAGCCGCTGTCGGCCAAACAATGAACGCCTGACTGCGGGTCAGTGTGTAAAAGCGGAGGAACGATAATGTCACAGCTATCGAGGCGAATGTTTTTTGCGGCTGCCGTAGCGGCAGGTGTCGCATTGGGGAGCGCCGCGGCGCTTGCCCAGAACTATCCGAGCAAGCCGATCACCATGATCATTCCGCTCGGCGCCGGCGGCTCGCATGATCTCAACGCGCGCGTCATGACCTCGGTGCTGCCGAGCTACGTCGGGCAGCCGGTGGTCGTTCAGCTCATGCCGGGCGCCAGCGGACGCATCGGCACTGCCGCCGCAGCCAAATCCAAGGCTGACGGTTATACGCTGCTATTCACCCACAACTTCATCGATGAGCTGCAACAGCACGTCACCAAGCTGCCCTACACGCCGAACAAGGATTTCGTGGTGGTCGCGCGCACCAACTACGCGCCGCCCTCCCTCGTCGTGCGCGCCGACAGCAAGTTCAAGTCGCTGAAGGAGATGCTCGATTACGCCAAGGCGCATCCGGGTGAGGTCAAGTTCGGCCATAGCGGCAACTGGGGCGCCGCCATGGTGCCGGGAGCTGCGCTCTTGCAGGCAGCGGGCGTGAAGATGACGCTGGTGCCCTATAAAGGCGGCGGCCCGGCCATGCGCGGCGTGCTCGCCGGCGACGTCGATTTCACCGTCGCGTTCCCGTCGGTGATCACCAGCCAGGGCGACAAGGTGCGCACGCTGGTGACGCTCGCCGACAAGCGCGTGTTCAAGGACGTGCCGACCTCGGGCGAGCTCGGCTTTCCGGACGTCGCCTCGATCGCCACCATGCAGCGCGTGGTGCTGGCGCCGGCCGGCATCCCGGCCGACCGGCTGGCCAAGCTGCGCGAAGCCTTCGCCAAGATGTCGAAGGATAAAACCTACATGACGCTGCTCAAAAAGCTCGACGAGAACGACGAGTTCATGACCGGCGCCGAATACCAGAAGATGCGTGATAAGCAGGATAAGAGCTACGGCATGCTGGTGAAGGAACTCACCAAGAAGTAGGCGGCTCCAACGTTACGGCGCGACGTGACCGCCCGGGCCGCCTGGCCTGGGCGGTTTTCTTTTCTCGCACGGTCGGGCGGCAGCACCTCTGCAACAGCCTGCTCGCGCAATCCGTTCCGGCTCGCGGTTACTTTGCCGGAATCACGGGAAGCAGCAGATGCGACTCGTACTTGCCGCCGGCATGCACCGTGTTGGTGCCGGTGTTGTAGTCGGCGTGATAGTGCATGTAGCCCTGACTGCCGATGCCGTCGCGCGGCTGCACGTCGAGCCGAATGCGGTGGCCTTTCTTGAACACCATCGAGGTCGGCCAGATTTCCACGTTCACCTGGACGATCTCGCCCGGCTGCAGGTAGAGCCGGCGCTGGTGCTTGTGATAGGGACGATACGGAAGGCTGAGTTTGGGATCGAGTTCGCGATGCGAAACCCTGAGCCAGCCTTTGGCCACCGGCACCGGCGAACCCTGCTGGCCGGTCTCCATGATCTCGTTGCCGTCAGCGTCGAAGTTGCGCAGCGTCAGGAACAAGTCCATGTCCTCGCTCGCGCTCGACACCCAGAACGAGGCCGCCAGCGGGCCCGTCACTTCGAGGTCTTGGGGAAGCGGTGGCGTCTCCAGCGCGATCCCCATGCCCGGCCGGATGCCGCCGCCGCCCATCACCTGCGATGACGCCGCCGAGCTCGAGCCCATGGTGCCGAGCATCGAGGTGACGTAGCTGCGCGAATGCGTCTCCTTCGGATTCTCGGCCACCAACCCGCCGGAATTCTCCGGGGCGCCTTCCGCCAGCGGCGACAGATCGAAATAGAATTTGGTCCACTGCGTGCGTTTGAGCGGCCATTCCTGCTCGTTGCGCCATTCTACCTTGTCGGCGCCGTGGCGGACGGCCAGCTTGACCGGCGGCTCATCCATGACGCCGTTGTCGATGCCCTTCAGCCAGTAATCAAAGAACCGCTTCTGATCCTCGCGCGCTTCCTCGCGATAAAACGGATGCACGTGGCTGCCGGTATGGATGCGCATCTTCTTATGCTCGGAAGATGAGCGCATGAAGGCTTCGGTGTTGCCGCGCAGATGCAGGCCGAAGCCGGTCCAGTTGCCGACCGTATAGAACGGCACGGTGATCTTGTCCCATTGCGCCTGCGCGCCGGCGAAGGCGCCGCTGTCGAGATTATGGCCGAGCCAGAAGTCGAGGGTGTTCACCTTCCAGGCGTCGACCAACTGCCGCGAGGCGCGCCCGAGCTTGTGGTGCATCATATGCGCGGTGAACCAGTTGGTCATGAACACGCTCAAGATGCCGCCGTGATAGAGCGCGTCGCGGTAGAGATCGGCGAAGCCTTCCCACGGGATGATCGCCTTCAGCGACGGCGGCTGCAGGTTGGCGACGAACCATTGGTTGATGGCGTAGTAGGAAATGCCAAGCAGCCCGACACTGCCGTTGCACCAGGGCTGCGCCGCCGCCCATTCGATGGCGTCGTAGAAATCGATGGCTTCGCCTTGCGACCACGGCTCGCACTGGCCCGGCGACTTGCCGCTGCCGCGACCGTCGACGCGCACGGCGGCAAACCCGCGCGGCACCCACCAGGCCGGGTTGACCGTCTCCCAGTTCATCCAGTCGTTGGGCTCTTCCTCCAGCGTGTCCGGCGCCACCCACAGCTTGTCTTTCTGGTAGGGCCCGAGATTGAGGATCGCCGGCACCTTCTCGGTCCCAATTTTCGTATTTTGCGGCCGGAACACATCCGCCATCAGCCGCGCGCCGTCGCGCATCGGCACTTCCACGTCCTTCTCGACCAGAATGGTCTCAGCGATGCTTGCCGCATGGACGTTCATGGCTTCGTTGCTCCCTCGCTAAAAACGTGCGTTTGGTAAACGATAGGCGTCCCGCGGAGTTGTCATCGTAGAGACTATCCGGCCTGTGTGGCCTGCGGCAATGGTGAGGCGGCGGGGTCAATCCTTCTGATGCTCGGCCCGCGCCAGGCGGCCCGAGCATGACTTCGCCAAGAGCCGCCGTGGACCGAACCGTTACCAATGCCGGGGCCGATCAGTCGTCTGGGCAACGCAGACAATGAAAAAGTGATCGCATCTAGATTTCCTCCGTTTGTGTTGTTTTTTCGGCCGCATAGAGCGACTATTGACGTTACGTTGGCGCGGATCGTATCGACAGCAGAACGAATAGTCTTGACGCATTAGTTCGACCCATTTGTCATCGACGTAGGACGCCCCTGGGTGGACTCGTCAAGGATTTGCAGGTCCGTGCGATGTATTCCTTCCAGAAAACAATAAATTTCCGACACAATGATGATGCGGTTTGGAAAGCGCCACCATTGCAGTGGTCGTCACATCAACTTGACGATCTCAATGATGTATATCGCCCCGAACCTTGTTGACGTGGTCATAGAAAATCGTCCGCCCGTGGCATCGACATCGCCGGCTTGCGCAATGCACCGGCTGAATAGTCGTTTCAATTTGAGCCGTCCCGAAAAACGCCGAGGGCAGGCGCCGGAACTCAGACATGGAAAGCCACCCATAGGTAGGCAGACTCGTGTGCCGAGACTCCGCAGGCCGCGGGAAAGCCAAACCGGATGGTGGCAGACGCAGTCACAGTCGAACCCGTCTCCACTCCCAAATTCCCTGCTAACAGGGAAAAGAGCAGGGAAATATTCGATTGGAGTCACGCTCCCGGTCTCAGATGCCTCACTAGCTCAATAGCTTCGGTGACTTAGAGCTAAATTCCTCGCTCAACGAAACACGGAATAATTTTGGCGAAGCAGGGAATTCCGGCGAAAGAACAGGGAATTTTGCCGGGCAATATCGAATTCATTGCCGGATGAGGGTTTCGTACACACACCCGCGCCCCAGTTGGGGCTGTGGAACAATTGTTGACGTTCCGAAAACCTATGTCACAGCGTATGGCGTGACCGCCCCACACGGCCACGTCATTGCCGGATCGATTACATCGCCTTCTTGGCGCGCAGGCCGAGCTGGTCGATGATGGTCCGATAGGTTTCGTCCTGCTTGTTCAGATAGGCCAAAGCCGCCGGACCCTTCCGATAGACGACGGCGGCGCCGACGCTCGCCATCCGCGATTTCAGTTCGGGATTCTTCATCGTGACTTCCAGCGCCTTGGCGATCTTGCTCTTCACCGCCGCCGGCGTGCCCTTCGGCACATAAACGCCGTGGAAGGCATTGATCACGAAATCCACGCCATTCTCTTTGAACGTCGGCAGGTTGCCGTAGAGCGGCGAGCGTTCCTCGGCGGCCACCGCGAGGATGCGCACCTTCTTGGCCGCCACCAGGCTCTTGTAGGCGACCGGCACCGCGATGTGGACATCGATATGCCCGCCGGCCAACGCTACCGCGCCGGGGGCGTCACCCTTGAAGGGCACGTCGATCATCTTGATGCCGGCGGCCTTTTCGAAGCCGGCGGCGAAAATCTGCGCCGACGCGCCGGGGATCATGCCCATCTTCAGCGTGTCCGGCTTGGACTTCGCATAAGCCACCAGTTCCTTCAGCGTCTTCCACTTCGCGTTCCCGTTCACGGCGAGCGCGGCCGGATCGGCGTTGACGATGGCAATCAGCTCGAACTTTGACAGATCGAGCGGCGTCGGCACCGTGTATTGCGCCGTCACCGCGGACGTCGAGAAGAAGCCGAGCGTGTAACCGTCGGCGCCCGATTCGGCGACGTAGTTGGAGCCGAGCACGCTGCTGGCGCCGGGTTTGTTGATGACCGATATCGGCTGGCCCAGCGCCGTGTGCAGATACTGGGCGACGATGCGCCCGACGGTGTCGGTGCGGCCGCCGGCAGGGAATGGCACCACCAAGGTGATCGGCTTGGAGGGATATTCTTCCGCCCGCGAAATGCCGGGCACGACGGCGATGACGAAAGCGAGTGCCGCCAGCATCAGAAACTTTTTCATGGTCAGCTCCTTATCTTTACGCGATTGAGTTGGCCCGGCGCATGCTCGCAATCATTGACGACCGCATAACAATCTCCTTTGCCCGCGCCCGGTCGTCCGCGGCACGGCGCATATCGTCCAGGCGCTGTTTGCGCACCTGAGGGTCGACTTCTTCCAACAGGCGTTTGTTGCGGATCGACTGCTCCTGGATGAACTCGATATTGACCGCGCGGCGCTGCCGCACGTAGCGATCAAGCACCGCCTCCTCGGCCTCACCGCGGATGACGGCGACGAGCTTGTCGGTCAGGTTCATCGCGTCCTGCAGACCGGCATTGAGCCCAAAGCCGCCGAGCGGGTTGTTGAGATGCGCGGCATCGCCGGCGAGCAGGATGCGGCCGTTGCGGAAGGTTTCCGCGACACGCTGGTGCACACGGTAGATTGTCCGGTGCAGTGTCTCGTAGCGGCCCTGCTTCGGCACGACTGATTGCAGCCGTTCCTCAACGACCTCGTCGGATAGCGCCTGTGTCTCGTCTTCGTCAGGCCGGCAGCCATAAAGGAAGCGCCACATGCCGGGCGGCCCTTCGTGCGGCAGCCGAAACACCGCGCACCATTCGACCGGATGCGAGATATAGGCAGTGTCTGAAAAGCCGCGCTCACCGAGATCGTAGGGCGTGCTGACCAGGATGAAACGCTCGGGATACGTGAAGCCGGTAAAGTCGATGCCGGCCGACTTTCGTGAGACGCTGCCGCCGCCGTCGGCGCCAATTAACCAGACGCCCTCATATGTTTCTTCCCCGTCCGGCCCATCGGCTGTGACGATAATCCCCTCGCCGGTTTGCGCCACTGACGTCACCCCGCGAGAAAACTTCACTTGCGCATGCGGATGATCGCGCAGCATCTCCATGACGAGCGGCGTCAGCTTGTGCTGCTCGAGATGCAGACGGTATGGATAAGGCGTCTCGTCGCTCAGCAGCGACAGTTCGAATATCCCGATCACACCGACGGTGCGGTCGCGCAATTGCCACTTGTGCACCCGAATCCCGGTTTCGTGCAGCTTGGCGGTGAGGCCGAGCGGCTCCAGTACTTCCAGCGTGGGCGGGTGGAACGAGCCGGCGCGCAGATCGAAATAGAGGCCATCATGCGCCTCCAACACCAAAACCGCGATACCGCGCGCGGCCAGGCTGAGCGCGCAGACAAGCCCGACGGGCCCCGCGCCAACGACGATCACCTTGTTGTCCGTCTCTGTTCTCAATGCCGAGTAACCATCAAGACAATTGCGATCCGAGCGACGATTTCATTCGAGAAGCGGCGGCAAGCCATAGTCCGACCACTTGGCGCGCGCGTCGCTTAACATTTCAGACGGCGGCAGCGAGCGCGGCGGATAGGCATGCTTGCGCGTGGCGTCGATGCCGATCTTGCCGCTATAGATAGCCGTCTGCTTCGGCATCGACGGATCGAGCGGAAGGCCAGTCCCTTTCTCCCAAATCGTCAGATCGCGGTCGGGCTGAACACGCGTTGCGACATGCCACTGCACATCGTCGTCGTTGTAGATGTCGCAATCGTCTTCAACGACGATGATCTGCTTTGCCCGGTTCGGATAAGCCGCCCAGCAACCGGCAAAGACCGCCTTGGCGTGCGAGGGAAATTGCGGCTTGATCTTCACCACCACGTGCGACTGGCACGAAATCGGGTGGACGTAGACATCAAGGACGCCGGCTATACCGTTCTGCCGAAGCGCACCCAGCAGGATCGACTCCATGGCAATATCCTTGATGCAGCTGCCTTCGCTCGGCGGCATCTGCTCCTGGAAGCCCTGGTGGATGGTGCCGTTGCGGTAGGTGATTGCGCTCACTTCGATGGTCGGCGACTGCGCGACCGGGCCCATATGGCCGTAGAATTCGCCGAAGGGACCTTCAGGTTCGCGGATGCCGGGCTGCACGATGCCTTCGATCACCATCTCGGAATGCGCCGGAACGAAAAGGTCGACCGTTTCGCATTTGGTGATTTCAATCGGCCGCCCCGCCAGCCCGCCGGCGACAGCCAGCTCGTCGACGCCGTAAGGCACGCGACCGACCGAGGTCATGCCAACGTAAGGCGGCGGTCCAACCACAATGGCGATCGGCATCGGCTTATTAGCCGCCTCGTATTTCTGCATGATCACGCCGGAATGTTTGGCCGGCTGCACCAGCACGCCGATGCGGGCTGCGCCCTTGATCATGCCGCGATAGACACCAGCATTCTGGATGCCGGTTTCCGGATCCCTCTGGATCACCGAGCCCGCCGAGAGGTAGGCACCGCCGTCCTGGCCGGGTGTCCAGGTCGGAACCGGAAACTTGAGCAGGTTGACGTCCTTGCCCTTCAAAATGTTTTCCTTGCAGGGCCCGGTCGGCACCACGATCGGCTTCAGCGGATTGGCAAGCGCTTGGGTCCACTTGGTGTGGATGGCCTCTTTGTCGATCTGGCCGTTGCGCGAAGCAACGCCCAGCGCGACCGCGTAGAGCGCGCGCGACGCGCCGAGCGTGTTGGTCGCAACCGGCGTTTCAAAGCCGTCGACATTCTCGAACAGGAGCGCGTAGCGCTTCTTCGGCGGTATCGACATCACGAGCCGCGTGATGCAGGCGATTTCCCAGTCCTTGTCGACCTTTTGCTTGACCCGCTGCAGTGCGCCGATCTGTTCGAGGTGCCCGAGCAAGTCTCGCAAGGATTCGAAGTAAGGCTCATGCGACGTCTGCGACTGCATACACTGCGCTCCGAAGGCTCGTTGCTCGCATCCTCAGCTCGTCCCCAATCCAGCAATATCCATGCCATTAAATTCATGTTTCATTTCAGTGGACTTAGCGCAAACCCATAGGAATTGGCTATATATTCGGCAGACTTGGCCGCTTTTTGCGCCAAGCGCGGCGCGTCTCCGAGCGCCGCATCAGCCCTAACGTTGAAATGAAACATCTTTCATCCTGTGGCACAGACCTTGCGTGGCTGTAAGCGAACGCGCGGCCAGGCCTCGCGGCTGCCCGAGGATTCGCCACCTGCATGGACGCATTTTCCAATCTCGCTCTCGGCTTTTCGGTATCGCTGCAGCCGATGAACTTGGTGTTCTGCTTCGTCGGCGTGGCGCTCGGCGTGATCGTGGGTATCCTGCCGGGCTTGGGTTCTGCCGCCACCATCGCCCTGCTCCTGCCCATCACCTATTTCCTCGACACCACCTCGGCGATCATCATGCTCGCCGGCATCTGGTACGGCTCGATGTATGGCGGCTCGATCACCTCGATCTTGTTGCGGGTTCCCGGCGAGTCTGCGTCGGTCATGGTGGCGATCGACGGCTACGAGATGACCAAGCAGGGCCGCGCCGGCGTCGCCCTCGGCACCTCCATGTTCAGCGCCTTCATCGCGGGCATGTTTGGCCTCGTCGCGCTCAGCTTCGTGGCTCCGACACTTGCCAATGTTGCGCTCGACTTCGGGCCGCCCGAATTTTTTGCGCTGACGCTGCTGGGGCTGATGCTCGTGAGCTACCTGGCAACATCTTCCGTGCTCAAAGCCTTGCTGGTGACCATCGTCGGTCTGCTCCTGGGAACGGTGGGACTCGACCCCGTGCGTAGCACCGCGCGTTTCACCTTCGGCACGCTGACACTGCAATCCGGTATCGACCTCGTGCCCATGGTCATGGGCTTGTTCGGCATATCGGAAGTCTTCACGCTGCTGGAGCAGAAGATTGGTCCGCAACCCAAGACCGACATCCCCAAGGGCTTCGCCGCCGTGCTACCCAAGGCGCAGGATTGCAAGGACGCGGCACGCCCGCTGGCGCAGGGCACGATCATTGGCTTTCTGGTCGGGCTGCTGCCCGGCGGTGGCGGCACCGTTTCCTCTTATGTCGCCTACGCGGTCGCCAAGCGCTGGTCGCACCCGTCGCAGCGTTTCGGCTACGGCGCCATCGGCGGCGTGGCGGCACCTGAAGCGGCGGCAAATGCCGCAACCTGCGCCGGCTTCGTGCCGCTGTTGACGCTGGGACTGCCGGAAAACGTCGTCATGGCGCTGATGCTCGGCGCGTTCCTGCTGCACGGCATTACGCCCGGCCCAACGCTGATGCTGCAGCACCCGGATATCTTCTGGGGCATCATCACCAGCATGTTTATCGGCAACTGCATGCTGCTCATCACGATGCTGCCGTTGATCGGACAACTATCGAAAATCACCATGGTGCCGAACAGCATCGTGGTACCGATCATCGTGCTCGCGTGCCTGGCGGGCGCCTATGGTGTCAACAACAACCCGATCGATATCGTCACCATGACCGCTTTCGGTATCCTTGGCTACCTCATGCGTAAGTTCGATTTCCCACCGGCTCCTATGGTATTGGCTTTCGTCATCGGCCCGATCATGGAGACCTCGCTGCGGCAATCGCTCATCATGTCGAAGGGGGACTTCGCGATCTTTGTCGACAATCCGCTGTCGGGGAGCTTGATCGGGATCGCCGTTCTGGTTGGCGTGTCGCCGCTTTTTGGTAAGGCAATGGCATTCATCCGCAATTGGCAAAACAGACGCGCAAGTTCTCTTGCGCAGACAACATCTTGATCGGTGGAACGCCGGGGATCGGCTAAGACAATCCAAGGACGCCGGCCGGCAACGGCACGCCCAATTCCCTGAATCCAAGATAGGCGGCGATCACCATCGACAGTGTGACCGTAAACGAGACCCACCAGCTCAACTGGCCATAGACCTTAGTCAGCAGCAACAGCACCACTGTGGTGCAGATCAAAAAGCCGATCCGCTCGAGAAGCGCAGCATAGAGCAACAGGACAATTCCTGCCGTGGGCATTGCCCAGCTTCTCCAGGTGAAATCGAGCTCGGCCGCTTCGGTCCAAAACGACAGCACGACGAGTGCGCCGCCAAACAGCATCAGCAGCACGGACAGTATGGTCGGAAAGAATCCGGAATCTGGCGCATTGAGCGTGCCGAACGGAAGACCGGACGATTTAAACAGCAGAAAGACGCCGAGGCCCAAAACTGCGAAGCCGTTCGCGCGGTCGCTGTGGCTGGCAAATGCTTTCAGGCTCATTGCGCGCTCCCGGAAAATCGCCGCCGTTGTTGCACTGATGCTCGAGTCTCGTGAATCTTCTAAAGCAATTCTCGGACCACGACTTACGCGGGTGGGCGCATAAAGCGCCGGCAAACCTGCCAGAGCGCGTGCTGTAGATCGAATATTTCATTTCAGGATGGCGCTGCCGGAAATTTGGGCGGCCTGCCCCCTGGAGTGACTAAGGCATTGGCATTCCGGCGAAATTACCGAGGTCGCGCAAATCCATGAAAGCCGATTTGTATAGGAGCCGCCAGAAAAACTAGTATGAAACATGTGTGTTGGCCCAAAGCTTGCTAGGTTAGAACCGATGCAGGTCGGAGCCGATGCGAAAGACCACTCGCTTTAACCCCGGTGTTTCACAAGCGCATCCTTCGCGTGTAGGAGCCGCGTACAACGCGTGGCCGACGTCCGAACCGCCTCGCGATTCCATACAGCACGACCCGAAATCCATGGGCTGGCCTGGACACGACAACGCTCCACATTTTGAGATTGGCTGGCTTGTTGATTTCAGCGGCTTGCGGCCGGCGCGGCGTAGTGCCGGCAATGGATCGACCGGACGCTTCGCAAAGCTGTCGCTCGCGCTGCTGGTCCTGGGGCTGCTCGCCGCGCTCGTGGTTTTTCAGCCGACCGTCAAATCGTCCTTATCGAAGACGCTCGATCGCATGGCCCGGTCGGCGGAAGCGGAAGGGCGCATCATCCCCGACACCATGCTGTGGGTCGGCGACAAGTTGTCACGACCGGCGCGGGAAAAAACGTCCAGCCGCTGACAGCCTGCTTACGTGGAGCATACGCCGCTCACGGTGCGCCGGCCGGCCGCGCGGCATAGGTGACAGTCGCGCCAACATGCTTCGATCGCCCCGACGCCGCACCGAAGATGGCGGTGGCGGTTCCCAATGCCAGAAACAGAGCGGCTGGTGCGTTCCAGTTTCCCGTCCATCCGCGCAACAGGCCGGCCAAAAGTGGTCCCAACCACGCGAACATATAGCCGATCGTCTGAGACATGCCGGATAGATACGTCGCCACCTCCACATTGGGGGAGCGCAATACGATAACAGTGATTGCTAGCGCGAAAATGGCGCCTTGAGAAAATCCGGTCAGCAGCGCCCATAACAACACCGTCGACAAGGGCGCGAAAATACAGCCAAGCAATCCAGCGACCAACAACACGGCGGCACCGACATTGCACAGACGCTGATCGCGCAAACGCACCGCGATCGACGGGCTTACCAGGCTTCCGATTGCCTGCGCCACCATGCAAACGCCGAGGATTAAGCCGGCGCGCGTTGCGCTGACGTCCCGATCGCGCAAGATCGGCGAGAGCCACCCGAAAATGATGTAGGCGAACGAGGATTGCAGACCCATGAATGCCGCGACCTGCCAAGCCAGCCGGTCGCCCCACAGCCCGCGCACGAAAAAGACCGTCGCGCTGTAATCACTCGGCCGCGCGTTCATGACCAAAAACCAGACTAGCGTCGCCACTGCCGCCGGCAGCGCCCAGAAACCCAACGCGGCGAACCAGGATCCCCACGCATGCATCAGCGGAACCGTCGCCGCCGCCGAAATTGCGGCGCCAAGACAAGTGGCCATTGTGTATAGGCCGGTCATCAGGCCGATTTGGCGCGGGAAGTCGCGCTTAAGCAGCGCCGGCAAGAGCACGTTGAGCACGCCAATTGCAGCACCGGACAGGAGCTGACCCGCGAAGAGCGGTAGCGACGTGCCGAAAACGCGGATTGCCGTCCCGCCGGTGAGCACGATTAGCGCAAGAAAGATCGCACGGCCGATGCCAATGCGCAGCGCCAGAATAGAACCCGCCGGTCCGAAAAGGCCAAAGCAGAGCACCGGCACCGCCGTTAAAACGCTCGCCTGCGCCGAAGACAAGCCGAGGCTATGCATGATCTCAGGCAGCACGGCGGCGACACTGGTGGTCAGGTCACGCATGTTGAGCGCGATCAGCACCAGACTGGTCGCAAGCAACAGACTGCCGCCGAAGAGCGAGCGGGCACGGGCTAGCCCGTCCGCGGCCTTCACGTCGACGACATGGTGAGACACCGGCATTCCTCTCTCGCCACAGACTCGGCATGGCGGAAGTGGCTATCTCAGGGCCTTCCCCGCATCCATCCGCCTTTCGCAAGGCTTGCCGACCGGGACTATTGTCCCTAATGTTTCATTTCACGTTGTACACGAAAATGCAAAAAAAACATAAGATCGCAGTGATCGGATTCGGCGCCGTGACCGAAGAAATCCTCCGCTGTTTAGTGATCCGCAATAGCCTTGCGCAGCTGACGGGCATCCTCGTCAAGCCAAGTCGCCTCGACGCAATGCGCGAAAAGGCAGCCGGCAAATTTCCGGTCCTGGGCACGCTCGATGCGATGCTGGAAACGAAGCCCGACATCGTCATCGAAGCCGCTGGGCATGGCTCAGTGAAGCAATTCGGCGCGGACATTGTGCAACGGGGAACGGATCTGCTCATTGCATCGGTCGGCGTTCTTGCCGATGACGGCTTCTCTGGCCAACTCGAACAAACTTGCGCGAACGGCGGCAATGCCTGGATCACGGCGGGCGCCGTTGCGGGCATGGATGGATTGCTCGCCGCCCGCTCGCTGTCGCTTCGCAGCGTCAAGTACATATCGGTAAAGCCGCCGCAGGCCTGGAGTGGCACCCCCGGTGAAGCCGCGGTGCGCGCGAACAGTAACAGGCGCATTGCTTTCTTCAGTGGCAGTGCGCGCGAGGCCGCGATCTACTATCCGCAGAATGCCAATGTAGCGGCAACGATCGCGCTGGCGAGCATCGGCCTCGATCGCACGCAGATCGAGCTCGTCTCTGACCCGGAGGCGCCAGGGCCGCTCGGAATCATCGAAGCCGATGGCGACTTCGGTCGCTTCCACTTCGACATCTTGGCACTCGCATCACCGAGCAATCCGAAAACGTCGGCAATTACCGGGCACAGCCTGGTGAGCGCGGCATTCGACGGCATGCGCTTCTCGGCCTTTCCAAAATTTTGCGCGGACTGAAATGCAGCAAAGCCCATCCCGGGAAAAAGCGAATCCGATCCTGGTCGATGTCAAACGCGGCGATCAGGTCGAAAGCGTTCACCGCGGCGCCTTTTGCGTGGTCGACGCCGAAGGCAATATTCGTGCGGCCGCGGGCGATGTCGAGCGACCAACCTTTCCGCGCTCGTCAGTGAAGATGCTTCAAGCGTTACCGCTACTGGAATCGGGCGCGGCGGACCATTTCCGGCTAATCGATATGCAGATCGCGCTAGCCTGCGCATCACACAACGGCGAAGAAGGCCACATCGACGCCGTGCGCAATTGGCTCACTTCCATCGGGGCGACACCGGACCAGTTGGAATGTGGGTGCCACCAGCCGTTCCATGAGCGCGCAGCACTGGACTTGGCCGCGCAAGGGTGCCAACCGACGCCGCTTCACAATAATTGCTCGGGAAAACACACCGGATTTATCACCACGGCGCGGCACCGCCGACTTCCGGTCGGCGGCTATGTCGATGCCGGGCACGCGGTTCAGCAAGCGGTCACTGCGGCCTTAAGCGAGATGATGGAATGCGAACTGTGTGGCGCGCCGCGTGGAACTGACGGCTGCGGGATACCAACATACGCCGTCCCGCTGATAGCGGTGGCGCGGGCTATGGCCAAAATCGCATCGCCCGACCGTCTGGGACCGACCCGTGGCAAGGCAGCGCGGCGAATCTTCGAGGCGATGACCGCACATCCCTGGTTCGTCGGTGGCACTGGACGCTTCGACACACAGGCCATGCGCGCCGGAAACGGCGCCGTCATCGTGAAGATGGGCGCCGAGGGCGTGCACGTGGCCGCACACCGGGAGTTGGGGCTCGGCATCGCTCTCAAGATTGATGACGGGGCGCGTCGTGCGGCCGATTCTGCGATGGGTGCGCTGATGCAAAAATTCGCATTTTTAGGGGCCCCACCGCGCCCTTCCCCGGAGCTCATGTTCAACAGCCGAGGTGAAAAAATAGGCGTGGTTTGTGCAGTTTTTGACCGTTCGGCCGGGCGCAAGGGCGTTGTCGTCTGACACGGTCTCTGATATTAAACATTAAACGTGAGGCCTTGATCGGCATCCTGCAGAGGCCGATTTGCCTACAATTTTGGAGATCGTTTCGTGACGCTTACAACCGAGCAAAAAACACAAGGAACGCTGAAGTCTGACGTGATCGAACAGTTCAAAGCTGTGTGCCGCATGTGCCACGGTGGTTGCGGCACGATCGTGGAACGCGTCAACGGCACCATCCGCAAGGTCATCGGCGACCGCGACAACCCGATCAACAAGGGCGCGCTTTGCTCGAAGGCAGGCGCAGCCTCTATCGAGCAGCTCTACCATCCCGATCGGATCGACTACCCGATGATCCGCACCGGCGCGAAGGGTGAAGGCAAGTGGCGCCAAGTGGGTTGGGATGAGGCGCTCGAATACATCGCGACCAAGATGCAGAAGATTAAGGCCGAACACGGTGCGGAAGCGGTCGCTTTCGGGCGCGGCACTGGCATCAACAACACGCACATCGTAAGCCGCCTCGCCAATCTATTTGGCACGCCGAATGTCACAGCGATTGCCTATTTCTGCTACGGACCGCGTGTCGCGGTCTCCAAGGTGACCGCCACCGGCACCTATTCACAGAAAGGCTGGGACACCACGCCGATCGCCGATTTCTACGGCAAGCCGAAATGCATTGTGCAGTGGGGATCGCAGAAGCGCACGAGTAACGACCACGGCTTGATTGGGCACACCCCGCTCACCGATGCCCTGGCGCAAAAGCCGATCAACATCGTCGTCGACCCGCGAAAGCCGAAGGCGGCGGGCCCGGTCGATCTCTGGCTGCCACTGCGGCCGGCGACCGACGCCGCCATGGCGCTCGGCTGGATGAACTTGATCTTCGAAGAAGAGCTCTACGACAAGGATTTCGTCCAATATTGTCACGGCTTCGAAGAGCTGCGACAGCGGGCGAAAGAATACCCGCTCTCCAAGGTGGCCGACATCACATGGTGCGATCCGGAAATGATCGCAAAGGCGGCGCGCCTTTACGCCACCACCAAGCCGGGCGTCATTGTTTGGGGTAACGGCACAGATCAACTTGGCAACAATACCTTCCAGGCCACGCGTTCGCTGTTGATCCTGATGGGACTCACCGGCAATCTCGATGCTCCTGGCGGCAACGCTTTTTATCCGGCGCCGCCGCTGAATTACTTCGAATTGTGGGACAAGCTACCGCCGGAACAGGCGGCCAAGCGCATCGGCGGCGACCGTTTCAAGGCGATTAACATGACGCCTTATGCCTACGCCCATCCGCCGGCGCTCTACCAGCAGATCCTGTCGGAGAAACCTTATCCGGTGAAGGCTTATATCGTCGTCGGCAACAACACCGTCACTTGCTTCCCCAACACCGCCCGCATCATCGAGGCCATGAAGAAGCTCGAACTCCTAGTCGTGCAGGACATCTTCATGACGCCGACCGCCGAATACGCCGATGTCGTGCTACCGGCCGCCGGCAATCTCGAGCGCGAAGAGCCGCGCTTCCATCTGCTCACCAAAGGGCCGCAAGCAACCTTCGTCGATACGGTTTCCAAGAAGCTCGCCGAAATCGGCCAGCGCCTATCCGACTGGGAGTTCATCATAGGGCTCGGTCGCAAGCTCGGCTTCGAAGAGTATTTCCCGACGCTCGAGCAGTTCGCGAACGAAGGCCTGAAGCCGATGGGTATCACCTGGGACGAACTGAAAAAGAAGGATCACGGCGTTGAGGTGCCGGTCGAATATTATAAGTACCGCAAAATGGGTTTCGGTACGCCGACCGGGAAATTCGAAATGTATTCCACCATCATGGAAGGATGGGGCTACGACCCCCTTCCCACCCATGTCGAGCCGCCGGAGAGTCCGGTCAGCACGCCCGATATTTACAAGGAGTTTCCGCTGATCCTCAACACCGGCGCCAAGCAACCAATGTTTTGGCACTCGCAAGGCCGCCAGCTCAAGTCGCTGCGCTCGCTCAACATGGAGCCGCTTGCCGAGATGCACACCAAGACGGCGGAGAAGCTCGGTATCAAGAAGGACGATTACATCTGGATCGAGACCAAGCGCGGCAAGTTGCGCATGAAAGTGACTGTCAACGAGCTCACGCAAGAGAAGGTCGTCACCATCCCGCACGGCTGGTGGCTGCCGGAAGAGCCTGGCCCCGACCACGGCGTATTCGAAGTCTGCTCCAACGTGCTGGTCGACGACGAGCTCGATAATTGTGATGTCGTGCTCGGGTCGAGCCCGCTCAAGGCAATGCTCTGCCGGGTCGCCAAGGCCGAAGCACCCGCCCGCACCATTTCCGAGCGCTGGAAAGAGGCAGTTATGCCGGCCGAAGCCGCCGAATAAGGCCGAACAAGTCGGATTCCGCCGGTATGCTTCTTGCTTGGCTACGGACGAACCTAGTTTGACTGAATATGGATGGCGCCATGACGCAAGGCCCTTTCAACCGGAATGGAACTCCGCCGCTCCTGACGCCGCTCAAGGGCAAGGCGAAGCCGGATGCCGCATTGATCGACGACTGGCACGTGGTCGCCTTCTCCAAAGACATTGTCGAAGGGCAACTGACGCCGACCCGCTTGCTCGGCGAGGAACTTGTGATCTGGCGCCACGAAGGCAAGGTCCACGTGTGGAAAGACCTTTGCATTCACCGAGGCGCACAATTGTCGAAAGGTTGGGTGGTCGAGGGCACGGTGGTGTGCCCCTATCACGGCTGGCGTTACAACTGCGACGCAAAATGCGTGCTGATCCCGGCGCAGCCGCAGACTGCGCCACCCTTAAAAGCACGCGCGTTTCCACATCGCTGCGAGGAACGCTATGGCATGGTGTGGGCGAGCCTCGGCAATCCCGCCCACGACATTCCGCATTTTCCCGAGCAGGCGGACGCCTCGTTCCGCGTATTCAATGCCGGCCCCTATCCGTTCGACGCGAATTGTTTCCGGTCAGTCGAGAACTTCGTCGACGCCACGCACTTTCCCTTTGTGCATGCCGGCCTCAACGGCGTGATGGACGCCCCCGACAAGTTGGAGGACTACACGGTCAATAAGGGGCCGGACGGCCTCGCCACCAGCGGTATCAAGGTCTACCAGCCCTATGGCGACCACCGACAGGTGCCGGTGTTTGCCGAATATCGCTATCGCTGCCTACGGCCGACCACCGCCTATTTCTCCAAGTCGGTGCGCATTGCCGATCCCGCACAAGCGCATCGCGGCAGCGATAACGACCGCTTCTGCACTTTCCTGACGGCGCAGCCGCTCGATGAAGTGAACTGCATCATCCGCCTTGCGGTCGCCATCAATTTCGGGCCGGAGCTGACCGAGGCGGACATCCTGCGCCGGCAGGATCTCGTGTTCTCGCAGGATCGCGCGATTGTCGAGACGCAACATCCAGAGCGCATCCCAATCGATCTTCGGCAGGAGTTGCACCTTCGATCCGACCGGCTGGGTCTCGAATATCGGCGCTGGCTCAAGGAACTCGGCATCACCTATGGCACGCTGGGCGACGAACCGCCGGAGCGTTTCGACACCACGCCGCGGCAGTCAGTTGCCTAGATAGGCTTCCTTGACGCGCGGGTCGGCGGACACGGCCGCGGCGCCTCCTTCAAAGACCAATTGACCGAGCTCGAGCACCGAAGCCCGCGCGGCGATCGACAGGGCCATGCGGGTGTTCTGCTCGACCAGCAGAACCGTGACGTGGTCGCGCGCTGGAATGGTGCGGATCATCTTGAAAATATCCGCGACCGCAATCGGCATCAGGCCGATGGACGGTTCGTCGAGCAGCAAGAGCTTCGGCCGCGACAACAACGCACGGCTGATGGCAAGCATTTGCCCCTCACCACCCGACAGGGTGTTCGAGCGCTGGTGAAAACGTTCTTTCAGGATCGGGAAGGTCTCACAGGCCCAGTCGATATCCGCCTCGATGCCACCCTTGTCACTGCGATTGAATGCGCCGATCCGGAGATTTTCCTCGACCGTGAAATCGGGAAATAGCCGCCGCCCTTCAGGCACCAGCGCGATACCGAGCCGTACGCGCTCGGTGGTCGTCAGCGAGCTGATGTCGCGGCCATCGAACAGCACCTGCCCGCTCGCCTTGCTCAAGCCGAGAATGCTTCGCAATAGCGTGGTCTTGCCCGCGCCGTTGGCGCCAAGCACGGCATGCACCTGTTGAGGCTGAACCGACAACGAAATGCCCTTGAGCGCCTGCACATGGCCGTAGGCCACACTAACGTTCACCAATTCAAGCATCGTCACCGCTTCCAAGATAAGCGGAGATTACGCGCGCATTGTTGCGCACCTCGTCGGGCGAACCTTCTGCAATCTTTTCACCGCGATCAAGCACCGCCAGCCGGTCACAGAGATTCATGGTGATATGCATATTGTGTTCGATCAAAATTACTGTCAGCCCCTCGCCGCGCAACGTACGCACCAGATCGGCAAGCGATTGCGCTTCGGCAAGGCTCAAACCGGAAAACAATTCATCCAACAGGATGAGTGACGGTTTGATCGCCAGTGCGCGGGCGATTTCCAGCCGGCGCAGCAGCCCAAGCGGTAGGTCGCTAGCAATGACGTCGGCATAGGTTTCCAGATTCGTGCGTCGCAACAGGTCGCTCGCCTGCGCTATGTAGCGTCCGCGGCGGCTCGGCTTCAGCGCCGAAAATATGTTCCCGCAGTAGTTGGCGCCGATGCCAGCAAGTACGTTTTCCAGGACAGTCAGGTCGCCGAAAGGGCGCACGATCTGAAAGGTACGCCCTATCCCCAACCGGGCAACGCGGTTCGGCGGCAACGCCTGGATCTCGCGGTCCTTAAAGATGATTTGCCCTGCCGTGCAGCGGACGATTCCGCTCAAGAGATTAAAGAAGGTCGTCTTGCCCGCCCCGTTCGGCCCGATGACGCCGAAGATTTCACGCTCCGCGACATCCATGGTGACGTCGTTGACCGCGACCAGCCCGCCGAACCGGCAAGAGAGACTACGAATTTGCAACATAGGGGCGGCCCCCCGCCCGCAACGCGCGCAGCCGGGCAACGCCGCGGCAGACCAGCGACCAGATAAAGCTGCCGCGGCCGAGCAGGCCGCGCGGCTCGTAGAGCATCAAAAGAACCAGCGCTCCGCCGTAAATGAGATTGCGATAGTCCTGCACGAAACGGAATAACTCCGGCAGTATGGTCAAAAGACAGGCGCCGAACACCGCGCCGCGGATGGTCCCGATGCCACCGAAAACCAGCATGGTGAGGACGTAGATCGATGGTACGAAACCGAAGTCGTAAGGCGCAATGAAGCGCACGAAGTGGGCATAAAACGCGCCGCCGAGGCCGGCGATCGCTGCACCGATGGTAAAAGCGTAAAGCTTGAAGCTCACCGGGTTGATGCCGATGGCCTGAGCGGCGAGTTCATTCTCGCGGATGCTTTCCCAGGCGAGCCCCATCCACGACCGCTGGAGATAACTGCACAGGCCGATCACCACGACCAGCGCCCCAATTACAACGAGCAGGTAATTTTGGCTGCCAATATCAACGCCGGCGAGGGCTATATGCGGAATGCGGCTGATGCCGAGCGGCCCGCCGAAAAAGGGCAGATAGATCAGCAGCAACTCAAAGACGAAGACCAGTCCAATCGTCAGAACAGCCAGAGAATCCTCACGCACACGCAGAGCCGGCAGACCGGTCAGCAAGCCTGCCAAGCCAGCGCCAGAAACCGCCAGCGGCAGCGCCTGCCAAAAACCGAAATCATTATTCGTTGTGAGGATAGCGCTGATATAGGCGCCTGTCCCCATATAGACCCCGATGCCGAGGTTGAACTGGCCTGCCAGACCGGTGATAACGTTCAGGCCGAGCGTCACGATACTCCAAATCACCATGAGCGTGAGGATCGTGACCGTGTACTCGTCGAACATAATCACTTTTTTCCGAGCAGCCCTTGCGGCCTGACGAGGATCAGAATCACCATCAGCAGCATGGCGATTCCGTCGCGCGAGAGCGGAATGCTCGAATAGGTCATCAGCGCGGTTTCAGAGATGCCGAGGATGAATGCAGCGACGATGGCACCGACCACGCTGCCAAACCCACCGATGACGATGAGCGCGAGACCCTTGTAGCCGACGACGTCACCCATGCTCGTATAGACGGCGTTGTAGAGTACCGCGACCATGATGCCGCCAAAAGCGGCGATGGCCGAGCCGAGGAAAAACACGACCTGCACAGTGCGGTTGACGTCGATGCCCATGATGCGCGCGGTCTCGATGTCCTGCGCCACCGCTCGGATGGCGAAACCGATCTTGGTGCGTTTGACGATGAGCGACAGCAAGGCAAAGACCGCGATGGTGCCGCCGACAATGAGGAAATCGACGCCGGAAAAAGCCAAACCACTGAGTGTGATCCCGCCGAGTGCGGGCACGTCGAAGGTGAGCTGATGCGGGCCGCCCAAGATGCGGAACAGGTCCGAGAAGAAAATGAAAAGGCCAATACTGGCGACCAGCGCGACGATACGAGGCCGCGGCAGCATCGGTCGATAAATGAACCGCTCGATTGCCACGCCGAGCAGGCCGGCGAAAGCCATCGACCCAAGCAGCGCGATCAGAAAGTCGCCGGTCAGATTGTAGAATAGTAAACCGAGATAGGCGCCGGCTGTGTAGACGCTCGCATGGGCGATGTGGAGGATACGCAGAATGCCGTAGATCATGGCGAGACCTACGGCGATCATTGCATAGATAGCGGACAGCGCCAGGGCGTTGACGGCTTGTTGGCTCAAGAGCGCCAGCGTCATGACACTGTCCTAGGACGCGGGGGGCCCTATTTGTAGTACTTGTACCAAGGGCGGGGATCGATCAGCTTCGGGTCGGTCACATATTTGGCGAGCGCAATATTATGCGTTGCCTTGTCCCATTTGCCGAGCGCGATCGGAAGCACTGGCTCGCGCAAATCGGTGAATGAAACCGTAACGCCCGAAAGGTTCACGAAGCTTTTGGTTTCCGAAAGCGCCTTTTTCACACCCTCACGCGTCGCCCCACCTCGCTTGATGGCGTCGATGATCAGGCGGACCGCGTCGTAGGTCAGACCGGCTTCGTGGGTGACGATATCCTCATTGTAGGCTTTCTTGTAGGCCGCCATGAAGTCCTTGGTAATCTTCTTGTCGGTCGGCGCGATGAATTCGAGGGTGCCGATGGTGCCGTCACCGTATTCGCCTATGCCCTTGAACCAGTCGATCTCGTTGAGATCGCAGTCGACGAAGAACTGCGCCTTGGGGAACACGCCGAGCTCATAACCCTGCCGACCCGCGGCGGTTAGAGCCGGTCCGAAGCCGCTCATGATGACCGCGTCGACATTGAGGCCTTTGATCTCGGTCATGATCGACCGGAATTCGCGTTCCGCCGGCGAGAACGCCTTCTTGTAGACGACCTTTCCACCTAGCGCCGCAAGTGCTTTTTCCGCGCCGTTGATGATGCCGCGGCCATAGTCCTCGTCCTGCATCAGGATCGCGAACTTCTTATAATTGCGGTCTTTCATCGCATAGTGGCCGACCACCCAGCCTTGGACGTCGGCAACGCTCGCCCAACGGAAGACGTAGTCGTTACCCTTCACAACGTTCACGGCATTCGAATATGCCGCGACCATTGGAACTTTGGAGTCGGAGATGACGGGCGCGGCGGCGATGCTGGTCAGGCTGAGCGAGCCGCTGACGATAGCCACCACCTTGTCTTGCTGAATCATCTTGCGTGAGACCGCGACGGCTTCCGTGCGGTTGCCCTGGTCGTCATAGGAAATCAGTTCGAGCTTCTTCCCCTTGATGCCACCGGCGTCATTGGCCTGCTTGATAGCCAGATCTGCGCCCTTCTTGGCGTCAAGGCCGAGGGCAGCAAATTTGCCAGTGAGGGGGCCAAAGAACCCGATCTTAATCGTGTCCTGGGCGGCCGCCATCTGCACGCCGGCGAACAGCAACAGGCTGGCGGCGGTGAGCGTTCTAGTTGCGGGTCGGTGCAACGACATAAGTCCACCTCATGGTTGGTTGTACTGACTGATTCCCCGGCGCGAATTCTTCATGTTTAATTTCTCATTTTCGCTGTTCATGTGCATGCTGTCAATCGCGCTATAGGCGCAGGCTATGGGCGAATAGTGAGCAAATATGGGATTTTTTGAGCACCGCGGCCCGTTAATTAGGCAAGCCATGTTTCATGTTTCATATTTCCAAAGCAAGCTATATTGGCTATAGTCATCTGCCCCCGCGCGAGGACCGGACCGCCCTGGCGGGCAAACCGACCGCGGGCCAAAGAAAAGGCCTGAAAGGAGACTGATTGCTCAATGACCATCGTCGTAACCGAAAACTGCCGGCTGTGTCGCTTTACCGAATGCGTCTCCGTCTGCCCCGTCGCCTGTTTCCACGCCGACGATGAGATGGTCTACATCGACAACGACACTTGCATCGACTGCCGCGCCTGCATCCCGGTGTGCCCGGTCAAGGCGATCCTGGCAGAGGACGACTTGGCGCCGGGACAAGCAATCTGGGTATCGATCAACGCCGAGAAGTCCAGGGTGCTTCCCGTGGTCGATCTCAAGCAGGATCCCTTGCCGACGGCCGATCAGCGTCGCGCGGAACTGGGTTACTGACCGCCGCGCGCGGGAAACATGTCTTCCCCAATGGATCGCGCTAACACCACCCAGACGTTTCGGGTTGCCATTGTCGGCAGCGGGCCAAGCGGCTTCTACGCCGCCGAAGCGGTCCTGCGTGCGCCGCTAGATGCCGTCGTTGATATGTACGACCGCTTGCCGACACCGTTCGGGCTCGTACGCGGTGGCGTCGCGCCCGACCATCCCAAGATCAAGCAGGTCATCCTGGTTTATGAAAAGATCGCGCGCTCACCCGGATTTTCGTTCTACGGCAACGTAACGATCGGCAGCGACATCTCCTTGGCGGACCTGCAGGAGGCCTATCACGCCGTGATCATCGCTTGCGGCGCGACCGCCGACCGGCGGCTGGGCATTCCCGGCGAGGAGCTGCCCGGCAGCTATTCGGCAACTGAATTCGTCGGGTGGTATAACGGCCATCCGGATTATCGCGACCGCAGTTTCGATTTCTCGCATGAGGCTGCGGTGGTGATCGGTCACGGCAATGTCGCAGCCGATGTAGCGCGCATCCTGGCAACCCCGGTTGCCGATCTCGCCCGCACCGACATTGCCGAGCATGCAATCGACGCGCTATCCAAGAGTCGCATCCGCGACATCCGGCTTATCGGCCGGCGTGGGCCCGCCCAAGCCCGTTTTACCTCGGTCGAGTTGAAAGAGCTGGGTAAGATCGCCGGATGCAGCGCGCATGTCGATCCGCCAGACCTCGAGCTTAACCCGGCCAGCAATGAGGAATTGGCCGATATATCGAGCGACGAGAGCCGCAAGAATATGGATCTCTTCCGCAGTTTCGCTGCCGCCTGTGAGCAGGAC
Organism: uncultured Alphaproteobacteria bacterium; assembly: GCA_963773115.1. GTDB lineage: Bacteria > Pseudomonadota > Alphaproteobacteria > Rhizobiales > Xanthobacteraceae > Pseudolabrys. The sequence continues at coordinate 943,892 of CAVYZZ010000004.1, forward strand.
AATCCGCGGCACATTCGCTTCCGCTTCCTGGAGACGCTACTGCGGCTGGATAAGTCGGCCGATGCGCTCACCTTGACGCTCGCCAAGAATATCCTGAGTGGCAAAGCCTTCGCGCAAACCGCGGCCGCCGGACCAACTCAGACCGCGTTTGATTGCGGGCTCGTCTTCCGAAGCGTGGGCTATCGCGGCATGCCCTTTGCCGGGTTGGAATTCAATGAGGCCAAAGGCACCATAACGAACCGTGATGGGCGCTGCCTTAAGAACGGAAAACCCATAGCCGGAACCTATGTCGCCGGTTGGATCAAACGCGGACCGACGGGCTTGATCGGTACGAACCGTGCGTGCAGCTTGGAAACTGTGCAGTCGCTCATTGCCGATGCAGAGCAGCTTTCGTCAGCTCACAAATCGGGCATTGATGCGTTGCGGCAACGCTTAGCTGACAACCGCGTGCCGGTGGTTGAATATTCCGACTGGCAAAAGATCGATGCAGCGGAGAAGATCCGTGGCCAGGAAAAGGGCAAACCGCGCGAAAAGTTCACACGGATCGCAGAGATGATCGAGGTCTGCGCCTCCGCGTAAAGCGCTTTCCGCGCCATCACCAAAAAGGCCGCGCGGCGCCTTTTCCGGCCCACATTCCACCTTATTCTACAAAGACTTAAAAATTGTTGCGATTGCAGGTTGATCCCTTGCATAAAGCAAGGGCGCCAATTACGAAACATGAAGAATCAGACACAATAGGCTGCATAGCGGACGGGGGAGGCAATGGCCAAGAAGTTACGCCGGACGAGCCTGAGCAGCGACGCTTATACGTTCGTCCGTGAGATTTTTCTGAGCGGCAAACGCTACAATCCAGGCGAAAAGATCAGCGTCGAAGAACTCAGCCGCGAGCTCGGAGTGAGCCGCACGCCGCTCTGGGGTGCGATCAACCGCCTCGAAGCGGAAGGCATCGTCGAAGTAGTGCCACGACTCGGCGTTTACCTGATCAACTACGACCCGCAGCGCATGTTTGATATTTTCCGCGTGCGCGAGGCGCTCGAAGGGATGATGGCTCGTGTCGTCGCCGAAAAGATTACCGACGCGCAGATTACGACGCTGGAAAAGAACATCGTTGCGCAACGGACCCATCTCCAAAAAAGCGAAATCGACAAATACTATGCAGCGGCCCTGCGTTTTCACGAACTAATGCTCGAATTCTCCGAAAGCCATACGTTGGAAAAAATGCTGACGTCGATTTTCGCGCAAATACGGGCGATGCGCATTCAGCAGAACTACACGCCCATGCACTTGCCGCAATCGTGCGACGATCATGAGAAGCTGTTGGACGCACTTCGCAAACGTAAACCCGACATCGCCGAACGCGAGGCACGCGCTCATATTCGCGATCTTGCCGACGACATTCGGCGGCTAATTCCGGCTGCTGAGAAACATATTCGAGCCGTTCGGCACAGCTCAAATGTTACCGGAATCCGATGACGTTGCACATTCCTTGCGCTGCAAAAGACGCCATGCGCTAGCATGTGTTGTTTTTTTCGAAAATCATATCCTGTCATGATGTGAATCCAAAGCGCTGCCCGATCAGCGCCTCGCATATTTAAGTCTTATCGGACTGAAGCATCACACGAAACGCCGCTAAGTTACTTGATCATGTCGTCGAACGAACCCAGTTCCTGGCGCAATTCGCCAAGCTCGATGGATCTCTCGATCGATGGCAAGAGATTCTCACAAGATTGCGATGCGCTATATTGCCATCCGCTTACCTAAGCTGAGGCATCGCCGCTATCACGACCAACTTCAAATCGTTCACGTTGGTTCCAGTTGCTCCCGTCAAGACGGCTTCGCCCAATTGTTGGAGCGCGGGGCTGACATCGTGACGCATCAGGCTCTGATATAAATCAATATTCAATTGACGAGCGCGGCCCGCCGTTTTTCCGTCGACAAGTCCACCGGCAAACGGCGTCGGGCCATCAGTGCCATCGGTATCGAGACCGAGGGCCACCACGCCGTCTTGTTCCGCCAACTCGAGTGCAAACGAGGCGGCGAACTCCTGATTTGGACCCCCGCATCCTCCATCATTTGCGCCTAGAACGGTACTTTCGCCACCACCGATAAGAACGCAAGGGGTTTTAACCGGTTGACCATCGTAAATGACCTGTTTGGCGATCGCCGCGATAAAGCGGCCCAACTCACGACTCTCACTTTCGAAGTAGCTGCTGAGAAACAACGCATTGAAGCCTCGCTCCCGCGCCGCCGCAGCAGCTGCATGACATGCGGCATCGCTTTTGACCAATAGAATATCGGTCCGATCAAGGTGGTCGATATCCGTTGCACGTGCCGTCTCGTCCTGATCAGATGCCGATCGCAGAAATCTTGCTACCGATAACGGCATGCACGACCATAGATCGTACTTATCAAGTGCTTTGCGCGCGTCAGAAAACGTCGAGGTGTCAGGCACTGAAGGATCCGTGATGTAATCGAGAGGATCTCCTATAACGTCGGACACCGTCAGGTTGATGAGATGTACGCCAGACGGCAAGCCGCGGACGAGATTCCCACCCTTCACGCGGCTTAAGTGCTTTCTCACAGCGTTGATTTCTAAAATATTGGCGCCGCAACCGAGCAAGATGCGATTCGTCGCCGCCTTTTCTTCAAGTGTGATTCCAACGACCGGGTCAACGAACAAAGCCGACGAGCCTCCGGTGAAACACGACAGCACAATATCGCCGGGTCGTACCTCACGCAGCAGCACTTTCGTGCGCTCCGCAGCGTCCAACGAAGCTGGCCCCGGAATGGGATGGCTTGCCCAGTGCAAATCGATGTGCGCTAGTTCGCCGGCCTGCCCCTCTTTACAGGTAATGAGGCCCCGATGGATGCGCGAACCGACAATCTCATCAATGGCCTTCGCAATAGGATAACTCGCCTTGCCGGCTCCGATCACGAACACACGGTTGTCGGGCATCAAATCGAAGGTTCGTTCACCGACCTTGAGACGATTGCCGTCGAGGCTTAGGATTTGGCGGGCGATTGGTCCCGGGTCTGCCGCCGCAATCGCATTCTCTGCGATATCCAACGCCACGCAACGCAATGCCGCCTGCCCATGCGAAAGCAACTCATCCCGGTTTTGGATGTAGTTCATAATCGGAGCTCTTGGACGGCTTTCGAGCGTAGCCTGCTTTTGCATCAGGACGGCCGTCTGAAATTATTGCCGGCGTAAACTGCGCCGCCGCCAAGCTCACCTTCGATCTGCAATAGGCGATTATGCTTGGCGGTTCGCTCACCACGTATCGGCATGCCTGTCTTGATCTGGCCGCCGTTGAGCGCAACGACCAAATCGGAAATGAGCGGGTCTTCTGTCTCGCCCGACCGTTCGGAAACCTGCACGCCGTAGCCATGACGGTATGCGAATTCTGCCGCTTCGAACGCCTGACTAAGCGAACCAATCTGATTGACCTTGAATAGCATGGCGTTGGCCGCGCCGCCCCGCACGCCGAGACGCAGGCGCTCCACGTTGGTCACGAAAAGATCATCGCCAACGATCTGGGTCTGCGGCAACTCGGCGGTGACTTTGATGAAACCATCGAAATCCTCCTCGTCCAGCGGGTCTTCAATTGAGGCCAGCGGAAATCTAGCAGCAACCTGTTTGTAGAGGTCGATGAGCGAATCTCGGTCGTATTTCTTTCCGTCAAGCTCGTAGAGCTTCGTCTTCTTGTCGTGCCAGTGCGTCGCGGCGCAGTCGAGGCCGTAAACGATGTCTTCGCCGAACCCAACCTTGTAGTCGGCCTTTTCGCAAGCCTTTTGCATGAATTCGAACGGCTCCCAAATCCCGCGCATAGGGGTCGCAAAGCCACCTTCGTCGCCGGTATTGGTGGCAAGGATGCCGTATTTGGCGATGACGAGCTCTCGCAGGTGTTCATTGATTTCCGTCGTGATCTGCAGAGCATGAGAGTAGTTGTCGGCCCCGACCGGCATGATGATGAATTCCTGAATCTCAAGGTCGTTCGCCGTCAGCTTGCCGCCGTTTAAGCAGTTCATCAGCGGTACCGGGAGAACGTGTCCGAACGGATTAAGGTAGCGGTACAACGGCAAGCCGCAACGCGCAGCGCCCGCCCGGGCAACCGCGAGTGAAACGCCCAGTATTGAATTGGCACCAAGCTTCTTCTTGTTGGGCGTTCCATCGAGCTCGATCATTGCAAGATCGATCTTGCGTTGCTCGGTGACATCGAAGCCAAGCACGGTCTCCCGGATCGCCTGCTCGACATTCGTAACCGCCTTAAGGACGCCGAGACCGCGATAGCGCTTGGAATCGCCGTCCGTCAGAACGAAGGCTTCATGCCGCCCCGTCGAGCGGCCGGCCGGAACGTCGGCTCGGCCCGCCAATTCGCCTTCCACATAGACGTCGACCTGCACGGTCGGCCAGCCGCGGCAATCAATAATTTCGCGTGCTTTGACGTCGGTGATCTTGTTGCTCCGCATGTACGGAAACCTTTCGTTTCTGATAGCCAGGCTTAATCCCGCACCGCGCGGGCGTTGTTGGTGTCAATACCCTCGCCGTAGGTCGATTTCCCGATGCAAGCTTTCCCCGGCGCGATATCGGCGAAAGTTATCGATGAACATTCCGACGACGTCCTCAGGCACGATCGGGCCTGCAACGTGCGGGGTGATGATGACTTGTTCCAGATCCCAGAGCTGGCTTGTTTCCGGAAGCGGCTCTTCGCAAAATACATCCAGCACGGCGCCACCGATCACGCCGCGCGCAACCGCATCCGCCAGCGCGTTTTCATTGACGCTCGCCCCGCGCCCAACATTGATGAAGACTGCATGGCTCTTCATCGCCGAAAAGACGTCGGCGGAAAAAACACCTTTCGTCTCTGCCGTGGTCGGAAGAATAGACACGACAAAGTCGCAAGCCGAAACGAACGGCTCCAATTCTTCCCGGCCGGCAAAAATCTGCTCAATCCCGGGAATGGCCTCGCCGCGAGATCGACGCCAACCGAGGACGCGCATTCCGTTCTTCGCAAGCGCCTGCGCAATAGCGCTGCCGATATCACCGAGGCCGGCAATGCCGACAATCTTCCCTTCAGCTTTATCGACCATATAATTCAACCACAGCTTCCGCTGCTGCTGCCGCAGGGCGCGCGGAAAATGCTGGGTCGTCATATAGACTGCGCACATAACATACTCGACCATGCGCGGGGCTATTGCTGCACCGGCACTGCGGGTCAAACGGACGGACTCCGGCAAATTCGTGTTGAAAACTATATCCTCCACGCCCGCACTGACTTTATGGATCCATCGCAGCACGCGCGCGTGAGCCAACAGGCCGTCCGGAAATTTCCATCCAAACAAGATTTCCGCCTGCCCGATCGCGTTTAGAGCGTCTTCCGCAGCCGACGCGACTATGAAGTTCGCGTCATCGATCGATGCGCGCAAAAGCTCGCCATATCGCCCGGCTTCCCGCGCGTCCGGAGTGAATATGAGAACCTGTGTTACCATCCGAGGACTGTTGTCACGTCAAGCCGAAAAACACATGCGCCGGACGATGGCATCCAGCACCACTGCCGCCTTTTCGATTTGCTCCACAGGCACGTATTCATCGATCGTGTGCGCTTCAGCGAGCCGTCCCGGCCCGAACACCAAGCAGTGGCGATTGCCCGTGCGTGCCTGCACGACCGAAGCGTCGGTATAGGCAGGGAAAACGGCGACCACGTCCGCCGCGCCGGTTACCGTCGAAGCGGCGTCGCACATGGCCTTGCAGAACTCATCCGCGACATCCGTTTCCACCGGCGGCCGGTCGTTGTTGAGTTGGCGGCATTCGATGCGGGCGCCGGTCACGACGGCTTCCGCCTCCCGCGCGCATGTGTCGCTCAACGCGCGAATGTCTTCGATCGTGACTGGGGGTGGCAGCCGAATGTCCAATTCCAGCCGCGCGTAATCGGGAACGACATTGGTCTTGATGCCGCCCTTGATGCCGCTGAATGTCACCTCAGTGCGGCCGAGCATCGGATGCCGGTGCGGAAGCTCGTCGATCGCGCGCTTGAAACGGGTGATGAATTCCGCCGCTGCGCGGATGGCGTCGACGCCGAATTGCGGATTGCCAGCGTGGGCGAGCTTGCCCCGGATTTCGACTTCAATCCACAGCAACCCCTTGTGCGCAACAACGACCTTCAGATCCGACGGCTCGGTAGCGATCACGAGGCTGTCCGCATCGAGGACGCCGCGCCGGACGAGGTCGGTCACGCCAAGCATTTGCGTGCCTTCCTCGTCCACCGTTGCGCACACAACGAAATCCCGCGACGGCTTCGTCCCCGATTGAGCGGCCCTTGCCAGTGCCGTCATCGCGACCGCGAGCCCCGATTTCATGTCGCAGGCGCCCCGACCATAGAGTTTGCCGTCGACAATCTCGCCACCGAGCGGATCGGCCTTCCATCCATCGCCAAGTGGCACCGTGTCCATGTGAGCAAGGAGCGCGAGTGGCGGTTGGTTCGATGTTCCGCGCAGACGCGCCACTACATTCGGCCTGTTGGGCAAGACCTCACTCACCTCAAGCTCGACACCCGGAAGCCGCCCGAGCCAATCGGCGACAAAAGCCGCCATTGCGGCCTCCGTCCCGTTCGGATTTTCGCTCGGAATACGGACCAGCGAACGGGTCAATTCGACCGGAGAAACGTCAGCCGTCGACATTTTTATGTCTCACTCAAGGATGCTGGGGACCCACGACGACGTTACGGAGAACACCGAGCATCTCGACCTCGCATCGTACGACATCGCCGACATTCAGATAGCCGCCGCGCACAACGTCGTCCCGGAGATAAGGCTTGCCGCCGAGTTCCGGGTCGTTGCCCCAAGCCGTACCGCCAGGCGTGCCGGTGGCAATGACGTATCCCGGATAGAGCGTGAGGAAGGTCGAGAAAAATGAAACCAGATGCGCGGCCGAAAACGTCATGTTGCGCGTCGAATTGTTCTGCCTCAACTCGTCATTGACATAGGTGCGAAGCGCGAGGTTCTGCGGATCCGGGACTTCATCGGCAGTAACGATGAACGGGCCGAGTGGCGTCGACGTATCGAAGTTTTTGCTCGATCCGGCTTCATAGAAATACGTGCCGTCGGGCCGCCAGCGCACTTGCCGCTCACGCGCCGTGATGTCGTTGAGGATGCAGTAGCCGAAGATGTAATCCGCCACCTGCTCTTCGCGAATGTGACGACCCTTTTTCCCGATCACGACCGCGAGTTCGACCTCGTAATCCAGCTTGCTGGTAACCCGCGGGTCGCGCTCGATGGCTTCGTCGGGGCCAATTACCGAATTAGGGGTCTTGAAAAAGAACTCCGGCTCCTTGCCGGCAAGCGGCGCCTCATCCTTTTCGTTGCGGTGGTCGCTGTAGTTGCCGCCGCTGGCGAGGATTAGCCCTGGATGTAGCGGCGCAACCAGCCGGACGTCGCTCAACTTGCGCCGCCCCATCCCGCTCGAGCGGCTGGCCTGCAGCCCCTCCTCCGCAAGTGCGCGGCCGGTGGGCCCCGCAGCCATTAGGGCGGTCATGTCGGCAAGCAGCGCAGTCTCGGCGGAGCTTAATGCGCGCTTTGCAGAAAGCGCGGAATAAAGATCGACTACAAGATCTCCGTCGACGACACCGACCGCTACTTGATCGACGTTTTTAAACCGGACGAACTTCATTCGATACTCCTTCAGAATTTGAATTTTTGACTAATCTGCCTAGTCGGACGATGATCCGTGTTCCTTCGGCCGCCAGCGCAAAATGCGCTCTTCCAGGCCGTCAAGAACGAAATTGAGCAGCATGACGACGACCATCAAAATCAGAATGCCGCGCATGGTGCCGGCGGTGTCTAGCGTGTTCGTCGTCTCCATGATCCGGTAGCCAAGTCCGGAGAACGAAGCGATGAACTCAGCCACCGTGGCGGCAACCAGAGCCTGCGGGATCGCAATGCGGATTCCCGCGATAATCCAGGGGCTCGCGTTCGGTAGCGTCACGTACCAGAACAACCGCCAACCCGAAGCGCCGAGCACGCGCGACACGTTGCGAAGCTCAATGTCGGCGGACCGCACCCCCTCATAGGTGTTGAAGAACACCAAAAGAAAAGTGGCCAAAGCCGCCATCATCACCTTGGAGGTGATGCCGATCCCGAACCACAGGATAAAGACCGGGGCGAGCGCGATGCGCGGGATCCCATAGACGGCGAGGATGAAAGGCTTGAGAACGAGCGCGATAGCCTCGCTTTGCGCAAGCACCAGGCCGAGAACAAGGCCACTGATGAGGCCGTACAGGAATCCCAGCGCGGTCGCATGGAACGTCACCAGGATATCCGAAAGCAGCGTGCCGTTTTGAGCGGCCGTCATGAAGGAGATCGCGATATCGGACGGGCGCGACAACCAGAATTTATCGAATACAGGCCCGGACAGCGCCTGCCACGCGCCGAGCAAGGCAAGCAGGATGGCGATCCGCCAAAAATTGACCTTGAGCGGGGTGCTTGGGAACAGCCACTTCATCAGGAGGCCATCCTCATCTCGTCCGCGAGATGCTGCCAAATGCGGTCATAGATTTCGCGAAAATGCGCATCCGTGTGAATGGTGTAGATGTCGCGCGGCCGCGGCAAATCGACATTGACAATTTCCCGCACGCGGCCCGGGCGCGCGCTCATCACCACCACGCGGTCGCCGAGCGCGATGGCCTCGGCAAGATCGTGGGTGATGAAGACGAGCGTCGTTTCGGCGCGCTCGACCCATAGCTTGAGCAAGAGATCCTGAAGCTGCAGACGCGTCTGCGCGTCAAGCGGACCGAACGGCTCGTCCAGAAGGATGACTTTGGGATTATAGATCAGTGCCCGAATGATGTTTACGCGCTGGCGCATGCCGCCGGACAGTTCGTGGCGGTAGTGATGCTCGAACCCCTTGAGGCCGACGCGCTCGATCAACTCCATTGCACGATCGCGCCGCGAGGCAGAAGTCCCAATCTGGCGCATTTCCAGCGCAAACGTCACGTTGCCGAGCACCGTGCGCCACGGGAACAAATTGTCTTGTTGCGTCACATAGCCGATTTCGAGATTGATGCCTTTTGTCGACACTCCCCGAAACAGCCGTGTGCCGGTCGTCGGATCAAGCAGCCCTACGATGATATTCAGCACCGTGGACTTGCCGCAGCCCGACGGGCCGACAACGGTAACGAACTCCCCTTCCTGGATATCCAGATTGACCTCGGAGAGAGCGTATATTTCCGATCGCGCCGTGCGGAATCGCCGTGAAACATCTTGCAGTGTGATGACGGATGGTTTGGCAGCCATTGTCTTACTCAATTATCCAGGCGGAGCGAACCGCTCAAGGTCCACTCCGCCGGGAAATCTCGTCAATCCTTGAGGAACTTGCCGCTGTAGTAGCTCATGTACTGATCGACGGTGATGCCTTTGGCCTGCGGCATGAAGTCCAAAAGGTTTTGCGCCATTTCGCGCGTCACGGCGCCGCTCAAATTCAAAGACGGCTTGAGGGCCGTGATACACAAGTGGAGAACCTTCGGGTCCATCGCGGAATAACGCGGCTTGAGCACCTCCATGATCTGATCGACGGATCGTTGGGTCATTTCTTTGACCCCCCGCTGCGTGGCCCGTACGACACGCCGCACAATGTCCGGGTGCTGCTGAGCATAGGCCATGGTCGTATAGATACCGACCATCGGGAATGGCGACAGGCCGGGAATATCGCCACGCAGATTGTCGATCCACATCACGCCGCCGCGCGCGACACCCGTCCGGTCCGGCCCGAGCGAAATCACAAACCCATCGATCGACCCGCTCTCGATGGCCGAGAGCATGGCTTGCGGCGCACCGACCGCGACCAGATGCACGTCGTCTTTTGTAAGTCCGCCCTTGCGCAGCAGGAATTGCATATGAACGTCGGTCATTGCGCCCGGCTTGGTGATGGCGATTTTCATCCCCTTGAGCGCCTTGAGGCGCTGCATGACCGGCGCATCGGGCTTCACACCGGAGCGCTCGACCGCAGCCTTGCTAAGTACCAGCGACTGATTCATCGAACCAATGTAGTTCATGACTTGCAGCACCTTGCGGTTCTGCTTGATTCCGTTGAGCTGATAGCTCGGCGCCGCGGTATTGAATTCCACGTCACCTGAAAGGAGCGCTGTAAAGTCTGGCCCACCGCCAGACATGACGAGCTGACGCAATTCGATTCCTTCGTCCGCGTAGAAACCTCGCAACCTAGCGTAATCGACCGCGACATAAGCAACGCTGTCGACCGCCTGGCTCATCTTGATAGAGATCTTCTTCGGCAGTTGCGCCTCGGCGCGTGTGCCGAAACCGACGCCGAATGTGGCAATGGCGGCGAATGCCACCAGAAGTCTCAGTACGTGTCTCATCCTCACATCCTCCTGCTGGTCCGGCTAAAAACTACGCTTGCTTTCTTGTCCGCCGTGCCCCGTTGGCGCGTTTCGGTACTGTCCGTCGGGCCGCGTCGGTCGGGCGCCGTGCGGCTTTAGCGTTCTTTTCTGCTGCCGCCCGTATGTGTTCCGTCAGCCTGTCGCCTTCGCTCAGGTTGTGATGACGAATAAGGCGCTCGGCGCTGGCCGGCTGTTTGGCAAGGATTGCTTTTACGATCGGCCGATGCTGGCCCACGATCTCATCGATGGTCGCCAAAAGCGCGTTGGAGGAAGCAATCAGCAGCCGAACTTGCTGCTCGATGAGCCGATAATGCGCCGCGAGCCGCTGATGGCCAGATATTTCAATGATAAGCTTGTGTAGGCTGAAATCGGCTTCGGTCGCCGCGGCCCGGTCGTTGCGCGAAGCAGCAGCCACCAACTCTTTGTAAGCCGCAGAAAGCCGTCGACCGTCTTCGAACGATATATTCCTGGCGGCCAACCGAGCGCCAAGCCCTTCCAGTGCACTTCGCAGCGTAAACAGCTCCCAGGCTGTCGTATCCGATATTTCGGCGACGATCCATTTGGTGTAGGCGACCTGCGTTACCAGTCCTTCGTGTAGCAGCACGCTCAACCCGCCGCGGATCGTTCCGCGGCTCAGCCCGAATTGACCGGCAAGCCAAGCCTCGACCAACCTGAATCCCGGTGGGAACGCGCCACTCAAGATTTCTTGGCGGATAACTTCGGCTGCCTGCTTATCGAGCGATTGCTTCTTGATCGCGAATGGCATCGACGTCCTTCGCGACGCCCGGCAGCGTCGGCTTGCACACTTGCACTCTGAGCATAGGGCCCGCGCCTCCGCTTGGGCAATAGTTAATTGTCGACAATCGTCAATTAGGTTTTTCATCCTATTTTGTGGATTGCGGTCGCCGACGGTCGCCGGCAAACCGTTGCCCCCCAATACCGAAGTGCACGGATTGATTGCGGATTTCGGCCTATCAGCGCTTGAAAACCGACTGGCTATTAGCTTCGCGACGCCAACGCAGCGTCCGCGGCTGCGCAATCGATCAGCCGCGAGACGAGTTCAGGAAAGGAGATGCCGCAATGGCGCGCCTGCTCGGGCGAAAGCGACGTGGGGGTCATGCCAGGCTGCGTGTTGATCTCCAGGAAGAACAAGCCCTCGCGGCCGCGCAAGTCGTCATAGATGAAATCGCTTCGCGAAATTCCCCGGCATTCCAACTGCGTATAAATCGACGTCGCCCACGCCATACATTGCGAAAACATCTCTTCGGGAATACGTGCCGGAAGCACGTGACGAGAGCCACCAGGAGCATACTTTGCTTCGTAGTCGTAGAAGTCGGTGGTCGGCAGGATCTCCGTCACTGTCAGCGCCTTGCCGTCGAGCACAGTCACCGTCAGTTCAACTCCTTGAATGAACTCCTCCACCAGTGCCGGAACAAAATACGGCCAAGCATCCGCCTCGAAAGGCCGAATCGACGGGTCGCGTACGACATAGGTGTCGATGCTTGACCCGTCGTTGACCGGTTTCACGACATAAGGGTGCGTGAACTCGCGCGAAAAAAACGACCTCTGATCGAAACAAGCGCCCTGAGGGCAGCGAATCCCGACTGACCGAGCGAACCGTTTCGCGTGCTCCTTGTGCATGGCTATTGACGAGGCCAGAACGCCCGAATGGGTATAAGGAATTCCCATAACGTTCAGCAGTCCTTGAATTGAGCCGTCCTCGCCTAAAGGCCCATGCAGCGCATTGAAACAAATATCCGGTCTCGTTTCCGTGAGCGTGGCGATAAGATTTTCGGCGACATCGATCTCGGCGACGTTGTGAAATCCCGCTTTGCGAAGAGCCGCTGCACATTCCCGACCTGTGACGAGCGAAATCTCCCGCTCACGCGAGCGGCCGCCCATAAGCACGGCAATATGTTTTTCTCGTTCATCGGACATTGGTGGCTCAAAGTTATTAGTCAGACTTCACGATACCTTTGTCTTGTCTGCGCTAATGATGGCCCATGTCAATCAATTGTGCGCCCAACCAACGCTTCCCAACCGTCAGTGCCGGCTGGAAACCGACTAGTAGCTCAGCTACTCCAACCCCTGTGTGTACCGAAAACCTAACCCCGCACATAATGGTGATGAATACCACCAAGGATTGGGCGTGAAATTATGTTTCCGGTTCGCTGAACCGGGCGAGAGACCGGCGCATCTTTGTCCAATGATCGGTGCGTCCTGATGTCATTGTAATAGTCAGCATAGGCTCGAAGGATCCGGCGCAGATGCGCCTCGCCCAAGACGACGAAATGGTCCGCGCACTCGCGTCGGATTGACCCGATCAGCCGTTCGGCAAAGCCATTCTGCCAAGGCGAGGATGGCGCTATAGGCTTGTCCCGGATGCCCATGGCTCGAATTCGGCGCATGACCACGGCGCCATAGATCCTATCCCGATCCCGGATCAGATAGCGCGGCGCCCCATCCCACGGAAATGCCTCAGTTAGCTGGGCGCGATCCAATCCGCCGTCGGATTTTGTGCCACGTCGATCCAGACCAGCTGTCTGTGGTCCAGCCTGACAATGACGAAGGCATAGAGCAGCTCGAAGCCAATGGTCGGAACGACAAACAAGTCCATGGCGGCGATGTCCGGTGCGTGGTTCCACCGGAACGTGCGCCATCCTTGATTTGGAGGACCTCGGCGCTTGACCATGTACTTGGCAACAGTGGACTGGGGACCTCAAAGCCGAGCTTGAGCAGTTCGCCATGGATACGTGGCGCTCCCCAAAGCGGGTTTTCCATGCTCATCTGCCGGATCAGGGCGCGGACGTCCGTATCAATCTGCGGCCGCCCTCCCCGCGAGCGCGATTTCCAACGCCAAGAGCAGCGAAAGCCGGCACGGTGCCAACGAATGACCGTCTCCGGCTGAACGATGGCAAGAACCCTCAGGATTGACGGAAACCAGCGATAAAGCTGGACCAGAAACAGCCGATCGAAGTTCGTGAGACGGACCCGGCCGCGCACTTGACGCCGCAGCACGACCACCTGATGCCGCAACGCGACATTCTCCGCCTCAAGCCAGCAATTTGATTTGAACGGAAAGGCCAGGATGGCAAAGAGCAGCCATAAAAGCGCGATCATCGCGTCGACTTAAGCGATTCTCTGCACTCATCAACGCGGATCGGGTTTTCGGTACACACAACCGCGGCGACTAAGGCTCGCAGTTCAACCTCGCACTACTAATTCACAATTCGAATAAATGGACGGGCGCGAGGATGGATCTCATCATCGCATTTGCCTAACGCTTTTATCGCAATCTCGCCCAGGCGGGCGGGTTGCAATAGCGTTGAAAGCTCGACGAGTGAGACAGGGGCGCTAAATAGATACCCTTGCGCATACGTTGCACCAAACCGTGCGACAAATTCGAACTCTTCCATCTTTTCGATGCCTTCGACTACCGTTTCAAACCCAAGTTCGTTCGCCAGACCCAAAGCATATCGAACAATCGTCTGTTTTTCGCGCTCCGTTGCGAGGTCAACAATAAGCGAACGATCAAGCTTTACGGTGTCGAATGGTAACCGTGCCAGCGTCGCAAGATTGGAATATCCTGCGCCGAAATCGTCAATCGCGAGCCGGATCCCGAGTTCACGTAAACTCGTTATGCTTTTGCAGACATTATCTGGATCGCGCATCGCAATTGATTCGGTGATCTCAAGTTCAAGCCGCGATGGGTCAAATCCAGTCTCCTCGATTAGTTTCGCTATCTCATTTACAAGATGCGGATCTTCAATGCTGGCCGCCGAAATATTGACAGCAGCAATAATATCACAGCCGTCACCTATCAAATTGCCAATATCCTCGATTGCTTTAGTCAAGACAAATCGATCAATTTTTTGAATCAGCCCATTGTCCTCGGCGATTGCGATAAAGCGTTCGGGTGGAATGTTTCCGAATTCAGGGTGTTGCCACCGCGCAAGAGCCTCAACCCCTCGAATGCTTCCGTCTTTGCATGAGATAGTCGGTTGATAGTGGACCGAAAGCTGTTTCTCATGCACCGCGTTCTTGAGATCTTGCTCCAATGCGTGCCGGACTTTAGCGTTCTCAGCAATTTCAGAATTAAAAAACGCAAAGGTATTGCGCCCGCGTTGCTTCGCGCTGTACATGGCAAGGTCCGCATTGATCAAAAGCTCTTCATAATCTGTTCCGTCTTTTGGAAATACGGCAATGCCGATACTGGCGCCAATGCTAACATTCGAACCGCTGATTTCGAAAGGAATACAAAGCATTTCCAGCAGTTCTCTCGCCAGTTTTTCGATGAGATGAGAATCCTGTTCACCAGGAATGATCAAAACGAATTCGTCGCCGCCAACTCGGCCAATTACCACATCATCCGTATGCTCATCGTTGGCGGCGATCGTTGCTGAAAAAAACGCTGTGAGCCGCTCGGACACCATGCGCAGAAGCAAGTCACCGGTTTTGTGACCAAATGTGTCGTTGATGGATTTAAAGCCGTCGAGATCCAGGAACCAGAGCGCGCCATACCTGGATTTCTCGATTATCCTCATCGAATCCAGACGAAATTTTTCCCGGTTTGGCAATCCCGTGATTGTATCGAAAAATGCCAACTGTCGAATCTTTCCCATGCTGGCCCGTAAATTTTTGAGCATCTGCTCAAATGCGAGGCCAAGGCTGTAGACCTCGCCCACTCCGAGCGGCTTAAACGGCCGATCGATGTCGCCAGCCGCGACTGCTCGTGCAGCCGAGGCGAGGGTGGACAACCCAAGCGTTGCGTGCCGCACTCCAGCCAATAGAGCAATGACGAGTATGAGAAGGCCAATAGCAGCGACAACAAGAAATTGCCGCATCAGCGATCGCGTTTCCGTCGCGCCGATCCGGAACATCTGGTCGCGCGTCGCGCTAACAACCGATGCATCGGTAAACGTGCATACTCTAAGTGCGACACCATGATTGATGCAACGTGCCACATGCGCGCCATCGTCGGAATAGATGAGCCCATGGCGATCGCGATTCGTTATCGAAAACTTTGCTTTTGGGCCAGCTCCCGACACGACCTCATTGCCGTGCATGATGACCACACCCGCGTTGGACAGTGTGGAGAAATTTTCCAACGTCAATTCTTTTCGGCCTAAAAGCCTAAATCCGCCAATTGCGCCAATTTGCTCGCCAAAGTCGTCAAAAACTGGCTCAAACACTTCGTGAGCAATCGTTAAACGGTTCGGCAATCCCAGCGCTTTGAGCAATTCGACCGTCATCACATGGGTACTTTGATGCCCGCGCGGATGAGCGCGACTGTTGTGCCTGAGAATTGGGTTGAGGTCTGGCGCGAGATCAGAGTTATGGATTTCCGCATTAATCGCCAGCAAATCAAGCGGCTCGTTCACGCCGATTGGGATACCTTCCTGATCGAACGCAATTAGACGCTGCATGCCCGACGTTTTGGCAACGGTCGACAGCAATTCTTGAATAGTAATGTCGTTCCTCGAGGCGACAGCTTTCGAAATATCGTCGCGTTGAGCGAGTTGTCTAAGTTGCAGGGCTGTCTGCGATCCGATTGCCTCTATGCGCGCGCGGGCAAGTTGCGCTTCGCCATCGAGACGATCGGAGATCTGGCGCGCGGACAAATGTCCGAGCGCATCGGCTTGCTCTTGCAGGCCGAAGTCCAGGCGCAACATCGCTAAGCCACCGATCATCGCAAATGCGAGAATGCCTGTCGTAAGAACGGTTACGATGAGTCTTACGGCAATCGACGACAAAAACTTTGGCATTCCTATTGTTGACTCCGATCACAACGGCTTGCCATCGAGAGTGGGCGGACGTGCATGCTACAATAAGTTACAAGGGCTTAACGTGGGGTCATAAATCCGACGGAAATATCAAACCCATGAGCAAGCGTGCGGTAACCACGCATGTGGATGGTTACCGCTTCCCAACGCGATGCGTCGATTTCGATAGTGTTTATTCAGAAGTAGTCAATCAACTGAAATACGAGGGTAAGGAAGGATTTAGAGGTATCGTTGCATATTGGCTTAAGCTTGCACGGCGATGATGTTATCACATGGGTGTTTTCACATGCGGCCAGACCTTACCTTTGTTGCCCTAAGCTCTCGGATTTTATGTGGACTCGCGTTGGCCTTGATGGCGATACCCGCAAGCGCCGGTGCGATCAACTTACAGATCGTCGGCACTGGCGATGGCATTGATCTACTGCGGGCCCTTGGCAATGACTTCATGCAGCAGACTGAATCTGTCAGCGTCGAGATTCCTCCAAGTATTGGATCGGGTGGTGGAATCGCGGCGGTGGGCGCAGGCAAGGCCGTGCTTGGGCGCGTCGCACGCAAGCTGAAGAATTCGGAAATCGCCTCAGGTATCATATATAAGCCGTTTGCGCGGCTGCCGTCAGCTTTTTACGTGCATCCGGGCATTGGTGTGACAGCGCTCACCGGTAAGCAACTTCAAGATATTTATACAGGGCGCGTCACGGATTGGTCTCAGGTCGGGGGCGCCCATCTTCATATTCGCGTCATTCGCCGCGAAGATACGGATAGCACGTTGATCGTCTTGCGACAGCTAATGCCGGGCTGGAAGAATCTCGCGATAACGGAAAAATCAAAAACTGCGACGACCACCCAAGAGGCGATCGAAACTGCTCGCGATGTCAAGGGAGCGATCGGCTTCGGCCCGTATTCAGCGAAACTCGAGCCCGATGTAACTGTTTTGAAGATTGATGGTCGTCATCCGCTCGATCTGACATATCCATCGAGCGTGGAGCTGGCGCTAATCTACAAGAATGAGACGGTCACGCCTGCTGCGCGCGCGTTCATCAATTATGCGACTAGCGCCAAGGCCCGCGGTGTGATTTCGCGGCTGGGCAGCGTCCCCGTTCAATAAGAATCGTAAAATGAGACGTCGTGCCGCCCGCACGTAGCCTGAGTAGACGCGCTTACCGTCGGCCTCGGGAGCGATCGTCTTGCTGGATGTGGGTACGCCCCCCTGGACTCCGCTGCGGTGTCGGTGAAACAACTTGACGTTGCTCGCGATCGACGGCGAATACCGGCTGGTAGACCGCTTCAGATTTCGGAGCCCCCGGCTCTGCGATAGCGTGTTTTGAGTGCGGCGCACGAAGCATCTGCCTCATCCGGTCAATCAACGACAACTTTTCCACCCCAGGCAAAAATGGGTCAGCATAGCAACGTGCCCGCGCTCGCCGGGCTTTAGTCCTTACTGAATCGACGAGACCCGGTGGGCCAGCAACATAGACCGTGTCTTCAAGGCCGAGTGACGGCAAGTAATGTGTCGGCAGGCCGGGAAGCAGCGACCCCGATGCGCCAATTTCGGTTGTCGCAGTGACGTTGCGCGCGCCGTCGTCAGTAAGCCATTCCAGTGATTTGTGCATATACACGGACGCGGGATCCCTCGCGCCTGCAATCACAATCAGATCTCGGTGGCGCTGGGTGCGTCGCGCAAATGCAGCCAACGACCAGATTGGTGCCCAACCGGTGCCGCCCGAAACAAGAACGATAGGTCCAGTGCCGTCTCGCAGGAAAGCCTGTCCGAAGGGTCCGCGGGCACTAACGCGATGCCCTACGCGAATGGTCGCTCCGATCTGGGTGGACACTATTCCACCAGGATAGCGGCGAATATGAAATATGAGTTCGTGAGGCTCGCAAGTGCCGTCCGCACGAACGGTTTGGCTGAAGTCCCGGCCTGGGAAGCCGGAGAATTTCACGTTAAAATATTGGCCGGGCCGATATTCAAATGGCTCGCCAAGCGCTACGACAATTTCAACTACGTCCGGTGCCAAGTTCGATATCTCGGCAACGACCCCAGAGCGTTTAACGATTGCTGGAACCTCGTCGAATTCAATTTCTGCATCGCCTTCGACTGTTGCCGTACAGGCAAGTACCGTCCTGCCATCACCCGTCCCCTGATCGTCAACGCTGCCGGCAACCACCATCACGCGGCAAGTCTCGCATTGGCCGGAACAACAATCATGAGGAATGATGGTCCATCCCCCCAGTGCAGCATCGACAAGCGTCTCGCCAATATTCGCTTTTATGGAATGTCCGTTGACGATCAGATTACAGGTCGAAGCCATGCTAGCACGCCTTATTGCTTCTGCACGACGAGGCGGCCACGTCCTGAATGACGCGTGTACCTCGGCTTGCTGTGATCAAATACGGAAACCCGAGTATAGAAATTGCGGTCGCGAAGAATTCCTCGTCGTATTTGCTGCCCGTCCTGAAAATGCGGCTAGCGACCAGCATCAAATACCAATTCTGCCAATGGACGTCGGAGTTCAGGTCATTGCAGTCACCGCTGTATCGGCCGATAAGGAGCACGCCGGGAATATTTATGCCTACGAGAATCTTCGCATCCTCTAACGCTGAGTACGGTGTGGCCCCGTCCGCGGCCACACGGCAATGCGGCCCACCGTCGACTCCTACATCCGGATTTAGATACCTGCGCCCTATCGCCTTTTTGGGCGCGGCAAGATTTTTCGGCAACAGCTTGGTATGGATCGGCTGCCGAGCTCGATATTCAGAGGCGCGCGGATAGTAAGAGCCGCATGATCGCCGTTGAACGACACCGGCCTGAATATTGGTCGAACTATTGGCGGTCGACCGTCTCGAGAAAAGTGGACGCCGAAATGCTACGCGCTTCAGATGAGACATTTCCCCGCCCGCACCGTGCTACAATGGAATTTCCGAGACAATATAAACTGAGTAAACACAAAGAGATCAAGCAATAATGTGAAGAAAGAATTAACCATACTGACTACGGCCGGTCGCCATTATTGGCTTATCGATTTGCATTTTGGGTGGTATCAATGAATTGTCGCTCAGAAATTCAACCGGCCGAGCAATGACTGGAATTGGTCGCGTCCGGAAGGCGGCATGGCCGCGGCTTTTGGCCAAGTCTGGTTTACTTCGAACACCAGGCTCACGCTTTATGAATCGGCCCGTCCGCCCGTGCGAGCAACGAACATCCAGTAATTTGCGCGATAATCTCTTTGCGGTGGATCCTTTGGCTAGCTTATTTGGTGATGGATTATCTATTAGGGAAACATCCGTAATTTATACGTGCCTCGATTGGTGCCAACATTTATAGTTAGGGAGGATCACGGCAAATGCTGCGCGACCAAGATGACCACAGTTTTTTTCGCAGCATCATTGGGCGAATAATATTAGTTTGTATGGGCTTAATTGTAGTTTTGAGTATCGTCGCCTTCCAAATTCGCTAGTCGGACCACAGCAATGGCCTGCCGTTGTACCGCGAGCGCTATTGCTTGGTTGACGGATGATCAGGATATCCGGTTTGCCAATTTCGCGGCTTACTATCTGGTCTCTATCTGACCGGGCATATTTTCATTCGCTTTCAACCCACAACCGCGCCGATCCAACTCGACCGGCACCATGCCGCCCCCGCAATCTATCCGAATGCGGCTGAAATTGACTTGGCTGTGAATAAGTTGGTCGTCACCAAGCCCTTCTTCTTATAGTATACTGGAAATAGTGGTCAGCTCTCGCGTGAGCTCTAGGCCCACTCTGGTGACTTCAAGCTGAAGGGCGACAGGAATGGCCAATATCGTGTTTCGCGATCGCGATACCAGAAACGCTTCGCCACGAATGACGTCCGAAGGCCGGACGCAAAAACCAAAATACGATTCGGAAAATACGCCGCCGCGCAGTGACGTCGGGACCATCATTCTTCACTGGGCGACCGCAATCGCGTTTATCGTAAGTCTACTCACGGGAATTCGAATAGCTACATTCGGCTACGTCGCGGCTGGATTCGCGCAATGGCTGTCACCGATTCTGCCTCAGGGCGAAATGTGGACCTGGCACTTTTTGGCCAGCCTCGCGCTATTTTTCTGCTCTTCAAGCTATCTCATCTACATACTGCGCAGCGGTCTCGCACCACGCAACGCGCTCAAGAGGTTGAAGGTCGTATTGATACCCGCGGCACGACGGAAGCGCTGGGAAGGAGTCAACATTGGTTTGCATTGGTTTGTTTACGCACTCATCACCGTAATGACCGTGACTGGAATAATTATGTATCTTGGTTATGGCGGCTGGTGGGTCTGGATTCACTCTGTAACAGCACTCGTTGGATTGGCTTACATCTTCATCCACGTTTTTGGCCATTATCTTTATGGCGGCTGGTGGCAGCTCTTTCGACTTTTTCGACCGGCGAAGCTTGTGCCAACAAGAGCGACTCTTGCGTATCCCCTGCTAATTGCCGTGGGCGCAGGCATAGCAACATTGGCGGCTACCGCGGGGATCGATTGGGCAACGCGCGATTCGCTCGTGATTTCCCGCGTTTCCAAAGTGCCAAAAATTGATGGGGTTCTCGATGACGCGGTCTGGACCAAAGCCCGCCCTGTATTCATACATACGCAACAAGGCGCAAACCTCGGAGGTACGGGTAAATCTTTAGTTGAAGTCCGCGCCGTGCACGACGGCAAGAATGTCTACTTCGCTTTTAAGTGGGAGGACCCGACCCGTTCGCTCCGACGCGTACCGCTCATTAAAAGGCCGGATGGTTGGCATTTGCTAGCCACTAACATGGACGTGTCGGACGTAACCGACTTTTACGAGGATAAATTGGCGATCGGGTTTTCTCGCTCGCCGACATTTGGTGCTGGAGAAAGCACCTACCTCGGCTCCAAACCGCTGGCTGACAAGCCAGCACCATTGAATGGTTTGGGTTATCACTACACCGCCCCGGGTAACTTGATGGATGTGTGGCAATGGAAAGCTTCGCGCGGCGGTCATCTCGGCCGCGTCGACGATCAGTATTTTGAGGCGCCGCGAAAGCCGACGCCGGACGAAGCGGCGGGCAAAAAGCGGTACCAAGCGGGTTACTGGAACGACCCCGGCCGCGCCTTCTACTCGTACAACTATAAAGGCGAGCCACCGGGAGGGTATCGAGGGCCGGTTAAAGTGTATCGGCTCCCCAAAAACTGGAAGGCAACTGTTGCCGCGTTAGGGCATTTCGATCTCAACCCCAATTCCAGCGACCAGGCAGGCGCTCGGTGGTGGATGATGGAAGATGAGAGTGTCCCTTATTCGCCGCAAGTAGACGCCACGATTCCGGTTGGGACAGTGATTCCAGGAGTTCTAATATCGGGCAATTACGAAGGTGATCGCGCTGATCTTCACGGCGTGGCGCATTGGAGCAACGGTCATTGGCACCTCGAAACAGTGCGGGCACTACGGACCGGCAGTAAATACGATCACGACTTCATTCCCGGGCAAGATCTTTACATGTGGGTGAACGTATTTGACCACACGCAAATTCGCCACAGCCGTCATGCGCGGCCCGCGCGGATCGTGGTCGAAGACTAACGGAAGAGGCGTAAAGCCAAGTGCGGCGTGCGACTTCCAATGTTCCGTCGCCTGGCGTCGTCATGTCTCTCTTCAAGTTCCGCCAGTTTAAGCGTCAATCGCTCTAGTTCATTTGCCGCAGCGCTCATAAGCGCGGCTGTGTTGGTCCAGCCCTCATCCTCCAAATAAGGAAGGGAATCACGCAACTGTTCTATTAACTCGGCGCTCATGGCTCCGATCCAACGTATATAGCGAATTGAACACGCACTATTTATTATCCTGCTGATTTTAGCTTTATGTCGAAAGGTCAGTATATTGTCGGTTAAATGAACTAGTCTTGACTATAATTGGTAGAACTTTCATCACTTTTTTTTAGCGGACAACGCGAAAGCCCGCGCGAGAACATCCTGTTGTGTGTACCGAAAACCTAAACCCGAACATAGTGGCGATGAAGCCCGCCGAGAATAGCGTGTGACGCAATGTTCCCGACACGGCGAACCGGACGGAAACACCCTGCATCTTTGCCCAGCGACCGGTGGGTCCTGATCTTATTGTAATAGTCGGCGTAACTTCGCAGATTCCGACGTAGCTGAGCCTCGCCCAGGACAACACGTGATCGAGACACTCTCGCCGGATCTATCCGATCAGCCGTTCGGCAAAGCCATTCTGCCAAGGCGAGGATGGCGCTATAGGCTTGTCCCGGATGGCCATGGCTCGAATTCGGCGCATGCCCACGGCGCCATAGATCCTATCCCGATCCCGGATCAAATAGCGCGGCGCCCCATCCCAAGGGAAAGCCTCGGTTAGCTGGCGTGCGATCCATTCAGCCGTTCGGCAAAGCCGTTTTGCCAAGGCGAGCGACGTGCGGTGGGCCTATCCCGGATGCCCATTGCTTCTAACCGGCGTCTGACCGCCACTCCATAAATGTTGTCCTGGTCGCGGATCAGGTATTGCGGGGTCTCGTCCCAAGGGAATGCCTCGGTGGGCTGGCGCGCGATCCATTCAGCCGTCGGATTTGCTGTGATGCTGATCCAGACCAGCTCTCGGCGGCCCAAACCGACGATGACAAAGGCATAGAGCAGCTCGAAGCCAATGGTCGGAACGACGAACAGGTCCATGGCGGCAATTCGATAGCACTCGCCCGAAGAGAATATTCTGCCCACAAACCCAGCCCCAATCGCGGGCCTTTCGGCCTTAGTCGGGAAAAGTCTCTGAAGTCAGGACTGCGTGGTCGCGGCGAGAGGACTCAAACTGCGTGCCTAGCACGCGGTCCTATCGAACCGTTCTCTGTGAGCTCACCACGCCCGCTTTGGCCGCCAAAAAACAGACATCCGGCGGATGGGTTTGAACGTCCGCATAGAGCGACGATCAGACATATCCCCAGACACGAGCATGTATTGGCTCGATGCCCTCTTGCCGGAAAGAGCCCCAGCACAAGGCTGGGGCTCCCGTGAGGCAGCGGCTGGAAAGGGGCAAACCAAACCAGCCGCTTCCGGCACCTTTCAATCAGCGGCAACATCGAAGCGTCTGGTTACACCGCCGTTCTGGCTTGCCGCCGCGTTCCGACCAGCAAGGGCCCATACGATCCGGCAAAACCGAAAAAAGCGGCAGTCCAGGCAAGCGCAGAGATAAACAGCAACGGCTCGCTCCATGCCGGCTCGAGCGCGGCGCCGATGCGTGTGAGCGCTGCGATAACGATGGCCGCATAGATCGCCTGCGTTACCGGCGAAGCCGCGAGCGCGCTGCCGGTATGACCGAGGCTGGCGCGGCTCATCACGGCAAGAATCATCGTGCCGCCGGCCCCGACGGTCCAAGCATGGATGCCGGCGCTTGCCACGCCGATGTCGAGCGCGGCCGCGCTCGCGAGCAAAAATCCGATCGGCACGAAGGCGTAACCGACGTGCAGAATGAGCACCAGGCGATCGCGCCACGTGCGATCTCCGGCCCATCGGACCAGACGGACGATATGCAGGACGCCGGCGATCGCGAGTGCGGCGGCGCTTGGACGCCCGAAGGGTTGGACGGTCCACAGCGCCAGCGTCACCGCACTGATCACGATCACAACAATGTCGAAGCGAGCGAACGGTGCCGGCAGCCGGCCGGGATTCTCCCGCGCCAGCCAGTTGCGGGTAAAGCTGGGAATAATGCGGCCGCCGATCACCACAATGAGCAGCACCATGGCGGCGATACCGATGCGAGTGCCGTATTCGGCGCTGCCACGAATATGCGCCTCAAGATGAAACGCGATATTGCCCACCAGCAACAACGAGACCATGCCGACGATTTTGAGATTTCGCCAGTTACTGCCGGCAATGATCTCGCGCGAGATCGCCGCGACGACCAACGCCAGGAAGCTGATGTCGATGATTGCGGCTTGCCACCAACCGATCTCGGCCGAAAAAGTAACCGCTAAACGGCCCGCCACCCAAACCACGACCAGCACGAGCAACGGCATGCCTTGGATCGGCAGACGCCCGGTCCAGTTGGGAACCGCGGTGAGCAGAAACCCGGTCACCACTGCCGGCAGAAAACCGTAGAGCGTTTCGTGAACGTGCCAATCGATCGGCGTGAAGGCGGTTCGCAATTCGAGCTCGCCATAGAACATTGGAAGCCAAGCGAGCACGATGAGACCGGCATAAATAGCGCCGAACAGGAAGAACGGCCGGAATCCGTAGGACAACAGCGCGGGTCCCCGATAGGTTCGCAGACGAGGAATCGCATTCATGCCACGTCACCTGTCCTGGGCGTATTCAAACGCGCGCTTCAGGCAAGTCGTGCCGGGATCTCGCGAGCGATTCAGCATTCCTATCAGCGTGACCCATTCCTCGTCGGAGGCTTGAGCGGCGTAGCGTTGCACCGTTTGGGTTACGCATGCGGCAAGCCCGATATCCTCGGCGGACGCTCGTTCCCGCACTGCGGCCAACAATGCCAAATCGCCTGCGCCGAGAATCGTCTCCAGCGCGGTCGTCTCGTCGGTCAAGCTGGCCAAAATATCACCGAGCATGATGACGTCCTCAATGCACGCGCAGCGCGTCGGCGCCGACGAGATCGACACCTTCGATCTCCGCCGCCGTCACCAGGCGCGCGATGTATTGGGCGTCGGCGCGGCGCTGCACGCTTTCACGCCGATAGTCGGCGATGCGGCCGGCGACCGCTTCATAAGGCAGCGCCTGGCCCTCGTGCTTGCGGTCGAGCCGGATGACATGAAATCCATAGCGGGTCGCCACCGGTTCCGCGCGCAGCTCGCCGGACCTTAACGCCCGCAGCGCTTGCTCGAATTCCGGTGTCGTGTGCCCAGTCGTGATCTGGCCCAGATTGCCGCCCTGCGCCGCCGACGGACAGCGCGAATAGGCCCGCGCCAGCGCGGCGAAGCAATCGGGCCGATCCTGAAGCGCGGCAAGCACGGCTGCGGCGTCAGCGCGCGCCTGCGCATAGGATTCGCGCTCCGCAGGAAGTGCCGCGAGCAGGATGTGAGACGCTTCGAAGATGTCGGGTGAACGGAACCGGCCTTGATTGCGCGCGTGGTAGCGCCGGCAGGTCCCGTCATCCGGCTCCGGAACCTTGACCTCCCGGTCCACCAGCGCGCGCATGATGGCTTCGTCGTCGGTCTCGCGCCGGCCGTCTTTGTCGCTGATCGGCTCGGGCGCGACCCCAAGATGGCGCGCCCGCTGCAACAGCAATTCGCGGATGACGAGGGCACGTGCCGCCTGCCCCCAAGCCGCAATCGGCTTTGGTGCCGGATGGTGCTGCATTTCACGCACGATCGCGTCGCGGCCGATCGACACGCCATTGACGCTGACGGCAACCGGCGGCCCGGCGGGGACTTGCGTGTGAACAGAACAGCTCATCGCCCCTACTCCGCCGGAACCGGACGCGGCCGCGGCACGCCGCGCGGCCGCCCGTCGCTCCGCACCACCTGATAGCCGCGCCGCCCGAGATACCAGATCGGCGCGCTCCAGACGTGCACGAGGCGGGTGAATGGAAACACCAGGAAGATCGTCATCCCGAGAAATAGATGCGCCTTGAAGAGCGGGTTTGCGTCGGCGATGAGCACTGAGACACCCGGTTGCAGCGTGAGGATGCCTTGCGCCCAGGTCATGAACCGCACCATCTCGTGGCCGTCGAGATGATTGAGCGAGACGGTGATGGTGCCAAGACCGAGTATCAGCTGGGCATAGAGCATGAGCAGGATTGCGATATCGCCGAACGACGAGGTCGCATAGATGCGCGCATCGAACAGGCGGCGATGCACCAGCAGCGTGATGCCGATGAAGCACATCACGCCGGCGATGCCGCCGATGCCGATCGCCATCCATTGCTTGAAGGTGTGAGAGATACCGATGGCGTCGAACACCCAGATCGGTGTCAGCAGGCCGATGAAATGGCCGAGGAAAAT
Organism: uncultured Alphaproteobacteria bacterium; assembly: GCA_963773115.1. Lineage (GTDB taxonomy): Bacteria > Pseudomonadota > Alphaproteobacteria > Rhizobiales > Xanthobacteraceae > Pseudolabrys. The sequence goes on from CAVYZZ010000004.1 coordinate 970,006, forward strand.
GACCAGGATGCCGACATGGAAAAGGTTCGAGCCCCAGGCGAGCTGGCGGCGACGCAGAAGCTGGCTCGAGCCGCTGCGCCAGGTGTACTGCTCGCGGTCGAAGCGCAGCCAGCTGCCGAGCAGGAACACGGTCAGACAGAGATAGGGATACCAGCCGAATACGATGTAGTTGATATTTTCGCGCATGACCGTTTCCTCAATGGCGCGGCGGGATGGTGGTGCGGAGTGTGGCCGGCATGTCCGGCGCGGGGCGCAGGCCGCCGCGGATACGGGCGATCAGGCCATCCTTGCAGCCGTCGCCAGCACCGGGGCCGAAACTGACCGGCTCGTCTTCCCAGGCGACATCGAGCGCCGCCAGATCGGTGGCATCGGGATCGGGCAGTTTGAGCAAAGCCGAGACCTCTTCTTCTTTTGGCTTTGCTGCCGAAAGTGCTACAAAGGCCCGGAACACCGCCTCATAAGACGACTTACGCTTGCGCAGACGCTCGGCGATGGCGGCGAAAATATGCGCCGGCTGGGCCAGCATGCCGCATGCGTCTTGCGCCGGCAGCAATGAGAGATATTCCAGGAACAGCGGGGTGAAGTCCGGCAACTCGGCCGCGATCATGAGCAGGTTGTGTTGCTCGTACTGCGCCTTGAGATCGATCATGGCCTGGCCGCGGTCGCGACTTTCGCCATGCACGTGCTCGAACAGGTGCAGCGACAGCGAGCGCGTACGATCGAACAGCAGCACGTAGCGCTCCTGCAGATCGTAGAGATCGCCGGTGGCGAGCTCAGTCAGCAGCCGGTGTAGTTGATTGCGGACGCTGACCGGGATTGCCGTATCACTTTCGATCGCCTCGCTGATCTCACCCGAAGCCTGTTGCAATTCGGCCGTGGGATAGGTCAGCAATGCGGACAGCGCTTTTAACGACCTGAGCATCACACGACCTCCATTGGCGTCTTGGCGCGCCTGTTGCCACCTTTGGGTGTGCCGAACAGGTTCGTCTCGCTGGTGCCGCCCGAGCAGCCATTGCCAAATGAGAAACCGCAGGAGCCGCGCAGATCGTAGGCATCTTCATTGATTTCGCGGTGCGCGGTCGGAATGACGAAGCGGTCCTCGTAATTGGCGATTGCCATCGTTTGGTACATCTCTTCGATTGCTAGCGTGGTGAGCCCGACACGTTTGGCGATGGCCTCGTCAATCACGCCGTCGATGGTCTTGGCGCGCATATAGCCGCGCATCGCCAGCATGCGTTCAAGCCCAAGCGCCACCGGCTCTTCCTTACCGGCGGTGAGCAAGTTGGCGAGATATTTCAGCGGGATACGTAAAGAGCGCACATCCGGCATTTCGCCGTTGTGGCCGATCTTGCCGGCGGCCGCCGCCGACTGGATCGGCGACAGCGGCGGCACGTACCACACCATCGGCAGCGTGCGGTATTCGGGATGCAGCGGGAACGCGACCTTCCACTCCATCGCCATCTTCCAGACCGGCGAGCGGCGCGCGGCCTCCAGCCAGTTCTCGGCGATGCCGTCGGCGCGCGCCTGCGCGATCACCGCTTCATCGTTCGGGTTCAGGAAGATGCCGAGCTGCGCTTCGTACAGGTCCTGCTCATCCGCCGCGCTGGCGGCTTCCTCGATACGATCGGCGTCATAGAGCACGACGCCGAGATAGCGGATGCGGCCGACGCAGGTCTCCGAGCACACGGTCGGCTGGCCGGCCTCGATGCGCGGATAACAGAAGATGCACTTTTCCGATTTGCCGCTCGACCAATTGTAGTAGATTTTTTTATACGGGCAGCCCGACACGCACATGCGCCAGCCGCGGCACTTGTCCTGGTCGATGAGAACGATGCCGTCCTCCTCGCGCTTGTAGATGGCGCCCGAGGGGCACGCCGCGACACAGGCCGGGTTGAGGCAGTGCTCGCACAGCCGCGGCAGATACATCATGAAGGTGTTTTCGAACTGGCCGTAGATTTCCTTCTGGATGCCTTCGAAATTGACGTCCTTGGAGCGCTTGGCGAATTCGGTGCCGAGGATTTCCTCCCAGTTCGGCCCCCATTCGATTTTTTCCATGCGCTCGCCGGTGATCAGCGAACGCGGCCGCGCCGTCGGCGAGGCGTTGAGCTCGGGGGCGTTTTGCAGGTGCTCGTAATCGAAAGTGAACGGCTCGTAATAGTCGTCGATTTCCGGCAGGTCGGGATTGGCGAAGATGTTGGCCAGCACCCGCCACTTTGATCCGATGCGCGGCTCGATCTTGCCGTTCTTCTTGCGGCGCCAGCCGCCGTTCCAGCGGTCCTGGTTCTCCCACTCCTTCGGATAGCCGATGCCGGGCTTGGTCTCGACGTTGTTGAACCAAGCGTATTCCATGCCCTCGCGGTTGGTCCAAACGTTCTTGCAGGTGACCGAACAGGTGTGGCACCCGATGCACTTGTCGAGGTTCAGCACCATCGCGATTTGCGCGCGGATTTTCATTCTGCGGCCTCCAGCTTGGTCGTGGACTTGGTCATAGTTTTAGGCGCGACGGTGAGCGGTTCGGGCTGATCGGCGGCCGGTTGGTCTAGCCAATCGACTTTCGCCATCTTGCGCACGATGACGAATTCGTCGCGGTTGGTGCCGATCGTGCCGTAGTAGTTGAAGCCGTAGGACTGCTGGGCATAGCCGCCGATCATGTGGGTCGGTTTGATAATCGCGCGGGTCACCGAATTATGGATGCCGCCGCGCTGGCCGGTTATTTCCGAGCCAGGCACGTTCACGATCTTTTCCTGCGCGTGATACATCAGGCACATGCCGTCTTTCACGCGCTGGGAGACCACGGCGCGCGCGACCAGTGCGCCGTTGGTGTTGTAGGCTTCGATCCAGTCATTGTCGGTGATGCCGACTTTCTTCGCGTCGTTCTCGCTGATCCATACGATCGGTCCGCCGCGCGAGAGCGTGAGCATCAGCAGGTTATCGGTGTAAGTAGAGTGGATACCCCACTTCTGATGCGGCGTGATGAAGTTGAGGACGATCTGCTTCTCGCCGTTCGGCTTTGAATCGATCACCGGCTTGACCGCCTTGAGATCGATCGGCGGGCGATAGACGCATAGCGCCTCGCCGAAGGCGCGCATCCACAGATGATCCTGGTAGAGCTGCTGTCGCCCGGAAAGCGTGCGCCACGGGATCAGCTCGTGCACATTGGTATAGCCGGCGTTGTAGCAGACCTTCTCTGATTCAAGTCCGGACCAAGTTGGCGCGGAGATGATCTTGCGCGGCTGCGCCACCACGTCGCGAAAGCGGATCTTCTCGTCCTCTTTCGAAACGGCAAGATGCTTGTGATCGAGGCCGGTGGTCTTCGACAGCGCCTCCCAGGCCTTCACCGCCACTTCGCCGTTGGTCTCGGGCGCGAGCGACAGGATCACCTCGGTGGCATCGATATCGGTATCGATGCGGGCCAGACCCTTACTCGCTCCCTCCTCCGTCACTTCGCCGTTGAGACGCTTGAGCAGGTCGACCTCATGCTCGGTGTTCCAGGCGATGCCCTTCACGGCATTGCCGAGCTTGCTCATCAACGGCCCGAGCGCGGTGAAGCGCTTGTAGAGGTTTGGGTAATCGCGCTCGACCACGGCGACCGCCGGCATGGTCTTGCCGGGGATCGGCTCGACTTCGCCTTTCTTCCAGTCCTTGACGTCGAGCGCCTGCGCGATCTCGCCCGGCGAGTCGTGCATGATCGGCGTCATCACGACGTCTTTCTCGACGCCGAGCACCTCGGGTGCCACCTCCGAAAACTTCTTGGCGATGGCCTTATAGATGTCCCAGTCGCTCTTGCACTCCCAGACCGGGTCAACCGCCGCCGACAGCGGGTGAATGAACGGGTGCATGTCGGAGGTGTTGAGATCGTTCTTCTCGTACCAGGTCGCGGTCGGCAGAACGATGTCCGAGTAAACGCAAGTGGTGGACATGCGGAAGTCGAGCGTGACCAGCAAGTCGAGCTTTCCCTTCGGCGCCTCGTCGTGCCAAACGACTTCCTTCGGCTTCTTGCGGCCATCTTCGCCCAAGTCCTTGCCCTGCACACCATGGGTAGTGCCGAGCAGATGCTTGAGGAAATATTCGTGGCCCTTGCCTGATGAGCCGAGCAAGTTAGAGCGCCAAACGAACATATTACGCGGCCAGTTGTCGGGATGGTCTGGGTCTTCGCAGGCCAACTGCAATTCGCCGGACTTCAGCGCCTTGGCGACGTAGTCCTTCGGCTCGAGGCCGGCGGCTTGCGCCTGTTTGGCGATGTCGAGCGGATTCTGCTTGAGCTGCGGCGCCGACGGCAACCAGCCCATCCGCTCGGCGCCCACATTGTAGTCGATGAGCGCACCATCCCACGGCCCGGCAGGCGCCGTCGGCGACAGGATTTCATCGACTCCTACGGTCTCGTAACGCCACTGATCGGTGTGGGCGTAAAAGAATGAGGTCGAGTTCTGCTGGCGCGGCGGGCGGCTCCAGTCGAGCGCAAACGCCAGGGGCAGCCAGCCCGACTGCGGGCGCAGCTTCTCCTGGCCGACATAATGCGACCAGCCGCCGCCCGACTGGCCGACACATCCGCACATCACCAGCATGTTGATGACGCCGCGGTAGTTCATGTCGGAGTGGTACCAATGGTTCATAGCGGCGCCGATGATGACCATCGAGCGGCCCTTGGTCTTCTCGGCGTTGAGCGCGAATTCGCGCGCCACCGTAATGATTTGGTCACGCGGTACGCCGCTGATTTTTTCCGCCCAGGCCGGCGTATAGGGCACGTTGTCGTCGTAACTTTTGGCGACGTGCTCGCCGCCGAAGCCGCGGTCCAGCCCGTAATTGGCGACGAACAGGTCGAACACCGAGGCGACCAGCGCCTCGCCATCCTTCAATTGCGCGCGCTTGGCCGGCACCTTACGCACCAGCACGCTCGGGTGATCAGTGCCGGCGAAGTGATCGTGCTCGCGATTGCCGAAATAGGGAAAGCCAACGTCGACCAGTTCATCCTTGTCCGCCGCAAAGGTCAGTTGCAGGTTGGTGTCACGTCCTTCCGTTTCCTTCTCCTCCAGGTTCCACTTGCCCTTCTCGCCCCAGCGGAAGCCGACCGAACCGCGCGGCACCACAATGCTTTCAGATGTTTCGTCATAGGCGACAGTTTTCCATTCCGGATTATTCGTTTCGCCGAGATTGTTGGCGAAATCGGAAGCGCGCAGCAGTCGATCCGGCACCAGATGTTCGCCCTGCTTCACCAGGCGCACCAGCATCGGCATGTCGGTGTATTGCCGGACATAGTCCTCGAAATATTCGGCCTGCCGGTCGAGATAGAACTCGCGCAGGATGACATGGCCCATGGCCATGGCGAGCGCGGCATCGGTGCCCTGCTTCACCGAGATCCACAGGTCGGAGAATTTGGAGGCCTCCGAATAATCCGGGCAAATCACAACGCTCTTTGCGCCGCGGTAGCGCGCTTCAGTATAGAAGTGGGCGTCAGGCGTGCGGGTTTGCGGAACGTTCGAGCCCCACAGGATCAGGAAACCGGAATTATACCAGTCAGCGCTTTCAGGAACGTCGGTCTGTTCGCCCCAAGTTTGCGGCGAGGACGGCGGCAGGTCGCAATACCAATCGTAGAACGACATGCTGACGCCGCCGAGCAGCGACAGATAACGCGAGCCGGCAGCGTAAGAGACCATCGACATTGCCGGGATTGGCGAGAAACCGATCACCCGGTCGGGTCCATGCGTCTTCACGGTGTAGGCATTGGCCGCCGCGATGATCTCGGTTACCTCGGCCCAGGTCGCGCGCACGAAGCCGCCGAGACCGCGCTTCTCGGTATAAGCCGCGCGTTTTTTCGGATCCTCAACGATCGAACCCCAGGCCGCGACCGGGGTGCGCAATGCCCGTGCTTCGCGCCATAGCTTCAACAGCCGCGAGCGCACCAGCGGGTATTTCACCCGGTTGCCGGAATACAGATACCAGGAATAACTCGCGCCGCGCGAACAGCCGCGCGGCTCGTGGTTGGGCAATTCCGGCCGCGTGCGCGGATAGTCGGTCTGCTGCGTCTCCCAGGTGACGATGCCGCCCTTGACGTAGATCTTCCACGAGCACGAGCCGGTGCAATTGGCGCCGTGGGTCGAGCGTACGATCTTGTCGTGCTGCCAGCGCTTGCGATAGCCGTCCTCCCAGCGGCGGCCTTCCCGGGTGGTGATGCCGTGGCCATCCGAGAATTCGTCGGCGACGCGGTTGAAAAATGTCAGGCGGTCGAGAAAGTGACTCATGGTGTGTGACCTCTACCGCGCTTGCAAGACTGTGGATTTGCTCGCCTTCGGTTTGGCGCCGCGATCGAGATGCCAGAAGTACACCGAGACGCCGATCGCCATCACCGCGAGCACAACATAGGCGAAGAAACCGCCGGCATAACCCGAAGTTCCGAGCGCATCGACGACAGCGCCGAGGAACGGCGGAATGATGAAGCCGCCGAGCGCGCCCAGACCGCCGACCAGACCTGCCGCACCGCCGATGGCCCTCGGTACGTATTTCGGCACCATCTTGAACACGGCTGCATTGCCGACCCCCATGCCGAGCGCGATCAGCAATTCGCCGCCAAGAGCTTGATAGAAATCCTCGGTGAGCGTGAGGATGGCCGCCCCCGCAAGGACCCCCGCAAACGAAAAAATCGCGGTCCGTTCGCCGCCAATGCGTTCGGAGAGCATGCCACCGAACACGCGAATGATCGCGGCGAGCAGCGAGAAGCCGAGCCCGCCGAGCATCGCGGCGGATTTCACATCCATATGATGAAGGTTGATCCAATAGGTTGGAAACCAGGCCGTGAGCGCCAGGAATCCTCCGAAGGAGACGAAGTAGAGCGCGACAAGACCCCAAGTGCGCGGTTCTTCGGCGGCGGTAATGACCGCCTGCCAGACTTGTTCTTTGGGGAACAACTCTTGGCCCTTCTCCTGGGCAATCTTACGGCTGGCGTCGGCGTCGAATCCCTGCTGGCGAAGCTGGAAGAAATAAGCGTCGCGCGCTAGCCATGCGTAAATTGCGGTGCCGACAAGAAGAAACGAAAACCAGGCAAAATAGGAGCCAGTGAGACCCCATGCGGCAATCGCAAACGGTAAAAACAGCGTGAAAATGCCGGGCGCCAAATTGCCAATTCCGCCATAGGCCCCCAGCACTGTGCCCTGACGCGACTGGGGAAACCAATAAGAGACCTGCGGAATCCCGACCGAGAACGAGGCGACGCCGCAACCGCTCAAGAAGCCGAACATGACAATGATCGGATAAGCAGAAACAGTGAGGGTCTTGGCGGTCAGAAGAATGAACACCAGTCCCCACATGCCGACCAACGACAGAGCAAACAGTGTGAGCATGGGCAGCCGGCCGCCAACGCGATCGACCCATGCGCCGAACGGGATGCGCAGGAGCGAACCGGTCAGTTGCGGCGCCGCGACAAGAAGGCCGAGCGCAAGACCACTGAGGTGCATCTGCTCTTGGAAATATTTCGCCGCCGGGCCGTATAGCGACACCGCCGCGAACCCGATGAAGAACCCCCACGTCCCCATCACGAGGCCGGCAGTCGGCGTTCCCAATAGACGATAGGGTGTTCCAGCTCCTCCAATACTTGATTGGGATAGTGCGCTCATGGCGTATCACCTCGTTGGCCGCTGAGAGTGTTCAGCGCCCCACCAACGCAGGAAGTCTGGATCAATGCTTTGACGTCGATCAATAAACCTTCGAGTTTGCCCCCGACAATTTTTTATTACTTTTATCACCTCAAGATTTGACTTTAGTAATACAGCAATTTGATAATTATCATGATGAAGCGACGCACCATCGACATAACCTGATACGTTTTCGTACAGGCCCTAATCCGGGGAGATGACCGTGCGTCAATCCGATAGCGAACTCATCCGCGCGCTGCCCTTGTTCTGCGACATGAGCGAAAAGCATTTCGCGGAACTGCTAAATGCCGCATTCCTCCAGCGCTTCCCGCAGCACGTCACCCTGATCACCGAAGGCGATCTGCCGGATTTTCTGCATATCGTCGTTGAAGGTTCGGTGGAAATGTTCAGCGCCCACAATGGACACGAGACCACGATCGACATCATGCGGCCGGTGACCACGTTCATTCTGGCCGCCGTCATACGCGACGCGGTCTATCTCAAATCGGCCCGCACACTCGCGCCGGCACAGATCCTCATGATACCGGCGCAGACCGTGCGTGACGTATTCGGACGTGATGCCGCTTTCGCGCGCGCCATCGTCAATGAACTCGCAGAGCGTTATCGTAGCGTCGTGCGATCCCTTAAAAACGAAAAACTGCGTACCAGCGCGGAGCGGTTGGCGAACTGGATCCTCCAAGCCGATGCCCACCAGGGAAATCAGCGAAACATCGAATTGACCTTCGACAAACGCACGCTCGCCTCACGCTTGGGCATGACACCGGAAAACCTGTCGCGCAACCTGGCGCTGCTGGCAAAATACGGTGTGAAAAGCTCAGGGCGCGACATTGTTATCGAGGACCCATCAGCATTGCAGAAATTTGCCAAGCCGAATGCCCTGATTGATGGATGAGAAAGAGTACGACGGATACAACGACAACTGTGTTCATTAGCCGTAGGCTATTTTGGCCAATTTCTGGTTTAGGTCAAAAGTCGATATCGAAACCTGTCCGCCGCACTTCCGCTTTTCGTGCAATAGCTGACATTAGTTCGAAGGTGCGCGCTGCTTAAGGAACAGAGCCAGGAACGGCTTCCCAGACGGCAGAGACAAACGGCCTCCAATTGCCCCTGGGCCACCTTATGGCGCGCCAGAGACCGCACTTAGCCGATCTCAACCTCGCAAAACCGCAAGTATTCGGGCCTTCGTAGCGGCGCGTACTTATCGTCAGGTGGCTTTGATACCGTGCAGGCTGTGGGAAGCATCTTTGACGGTGAAGAACAGGACATCGCGCTCCGGCGTCGCCTTGCCGGCATGCACCACGTTTGCGGGAATATAGACAACCGAGCCCGGCGGCGCGTCAATCTTCTTGCCGTCAATATCGGCGCTGAATGTTCCTTCTAATATATAGATCCACTGTTCATTTGGGTGCGAATGCGGTTCGGCCCCGGTTCCGGCAGCCATGCGCATCAATCCAACGATCATGCGGTCACCTTCCACGCAAGGGCCGTTGGCGGTCGAATAGTCCGGGCCGCCCATTATTTTCTGGAGTCCGGCAAGATCAAATACGTATTCACCCGGTGCGGCGCGCTTGGCGCCTGGTGTCCGTGCCTCTGGTTGGCTGGCCATGGCGTACTCCTTTGTCGCGGCGAAGCGATTTGTTTTGATAATCTTCGGTGGATGTTAGCGGACCACGCACGGCCGCGCTAGCTAACGGCATAGCGCTGCCAGCGCGGTTTCAAGCAATCTCCATTTGGCACTATTGCGCCGCGACCGCCCGCTGCTCGCTGCGCTGCGGCTCGCCCGCAAAGGCAGGACTGGCGGCAAAAGCATCAATATCAGCAACGGTCACGCCTTTGACGGCATTGCCCTGGCGGCGGTTGTACTCAACGGTTTCGAGCTCGGTCCAGAATGTGTCGTTCAGACGGTTGATCATATTGAACATCGCCGACGACAACGTGATCTCGACGATTTCGGCTTCAGTGAACAGGCGCTTCATGGTCTCCCACAGCGCCTTGTTGCTCTTGGCAGTGTTGTGTGTGACGGCCTCCGCCCAAGCAATGACCGCTTTTTCGCGCTCATCGAACAAGGCGCTTTCTCGCCAAGCTTCTCCCTTTAGTGACTCGAGCTGCGCCTCACTGAAACCGAGTGCCTGGCCGTAGATCGAGGTATGCGTGGCGCAGTAATTGCACGCATTGACCATCGAAGTCTTGACGTTGGCGAGGTTACGCAAACGCACATCCGACACCGCCCCGAGATTGGGTTGGCGCGTGGCGGCGACGAAGCCGATGAACCAACGCGCCAGGTGCGGTGTATGCGCAGACAGAATGCGCAAGAGATTGGATGAGCGCCCAAGCAGTTTGGTCGAGCCGGCAAGCGTATTCTTGGCAACGCCGGTTGCATCCTGGTCTGAAAGTCCGGGTAAGCGCTGAGTCATGGCCGTTTCCTCCCGCCGAAAATTTTTTTCGCGAACCCACGCATGAAGCATGCGTCGTTGGGTTTATCGCCTTGGCTTCCACGCCTATCGTAGTCGGCTTTTGACTCTACTGAAAGCCTGTACCGGCTGGCGCGCGATGGTCTGCACCCGGTTTTCAACTCCGCCGCCGCGATGCCGTTGTTGGCTGTGCTGCGTCGCCGGCGATATGGCTCCAGATGATGTCGTCGCCAGGAACATTCATTTACGGCACATTTAGGCCGAACTTTCATATTCCCAAAATAGTATAGCTACCGGGCCGATTGGCGTGTCGAAGGGGGCCACCGGAAACTGGGCCGTTGCAATAGGCCTGGGCAGATTGGTGCCAACCGCATGTCGGTGCGACGACCGATTGGGTCATACGGGCACGCCCAATGCCACTTTACCGCAGTGCGACATAGCGAGGCGCGCGAAAACAAAATTGCTATTGGCGCCTAACCTGCGGTTAAATGATTGGCCTGACGGCTCGCCCCACGTATCAAGCGTGCTTCGGCCAGCCGGATAAAAAAATGCTCGACATCGGTCGCCGGCCGGCAAGTCGAGTGCGAAAGGCCACGCCAAAGGGAGGAACACATGGGCTCACGCCAATCAGCACGACTGGCTTGCTGGATAGCGTTTTTGACTGCGCCGTTCACGGCCATTGCCATTCTGGCAACGGCGGTTTCGGCAAATGCCGCAGATTTGACACCACACGAGAAAAAATTGGCGGCAGCCGCCAAAAAGGAAGGTGCCGTCACCATCATCAATCCGCTGTTCAGCGATCGCACCGGACAGCGCATGGGCGCCGCCTTCATCAAGCGTTACAACCTCGGGCCCGATTTCAAGTTCAACAATTTGCGCAAGGGCACCGGCGCCACGGTGGCGCAAGTGCGTCAGGAAATTCAAGCCGGTAAGTTCACCGTCGACGTGCATCTCGTCAGCGCACCGGCGTTCTTTGACGCCGCCGCCAAGCGCGGTGCTTTTATGAAGCTTGAGAGCGACTATTGGAAGGACAGCGAGGAGCTGGCGAAGAAGGCCCACCAGTATTTCAACTATCCTTATGTGGTGGTACCGCTCGCCTACACCTTCCAGCCGGTCTGGAACACGTCTTGTCCGGGCATGGCGGACTTTAAGGCGACGTCCTATGCCGATGTCGTGCAGGCCAAACTGAAGGGTAAGACCATTGTCTCCGACATCACCAAGAGCTTCACCTACACCAACACGGCCATATCGCTGGCGAAGAACAAGACCATCGACATGGACGCCATGTGGAAAAAGCTCAAGGCGACGGATCCGCTCGTCGAGTTCCGTACCGAGCCGAAGATGCAGATGGTCATTTCCTGCCAGCGTCCGCTGGACATGTGGAATCTTTCCGGACGCGTCTATCAGAACGTGCTCAAAAAGCCCGACCTCGCGAAGATTCTGAAGATCGGGTACTATAAGGAAGGCCAGGTCATGCTTGGCAATCAGGCTGCGGTGCTCAAAGGCGCGCCGCATCCGAACGCCGGCCAGTTGCTCGTGGAGTTTCTGTTGAGCAAGGAAGGGACCGACATTTTCGTCGAAGGCGAAGCGGTCTACAGCTTCCGCAAGGGCTATAAGCCGCCGGCCGCGGCCCAGCCCTATCTGCTCGACATCAACGAGCATAAGCTGCTCGGCCTGGAGGATTGGGTCGCGGCGCAGGGCGAGTTCAAGGCTGTCCGCGCCAACTGGCAGGCCTTGTTCCAGTAAGCCGGGAAACCGGCGCTTAAGAGAGCCGGGCGTCGTCCACGGCGACGCCCCGCTCGCTACCTGGGGCGACATATATATCTAAATCGGGCATCGCGATGAGCACACTATCGCTGCCGCGCAAAGTTTCCGGGGCTCCGTTGTCGGAACGGCTACGGGGCCTGTTAACTCAGGAATCGATTGCCACGATCATCGTCAGCGTCATTGTGGCGGCTGCGGTGTTGCTTCCGCTGTTCACGCTTGTCGTCGCCAGTTTCCAGGTCATGGATGCGTCCGGCTTCAGCACCACCTGGGGTCTGGAGAACTACACAGCTCTGTTTAACGATCGCGTCATTCACAAGGCGTTCATCAACACACTGTTGATCAGCTCCGGCTCGACCGTCCTGGCGATGTTCTTTGGCGTGTCTCTTGCCTGGATCAATGCGCGCACCAACTGCCCATGGCGGGACCGGCTCGAACCATACAACCTGATCCCGTTTTTCCTCAGTCCTTTCGTTGGTGCGATCGCATGGCACAATCTTGCCGGCGGAAAGACCGGGCTGCTTAATAGCTGGGCGCGCGACTACCTCGGCGCCTATGGCAATGTTCTCAATGTCGACAACATCTATGGCGTTATCTGGGTCACGGGTCTGTTCTTCGCGCCGCTGGTTTATCTTTTCGTCGTCGGCTCGCTGCGGCGCATGGATCCTTCGCTCGAAGACAGCGCACGGACGACCGGCGCCGGACTGCTGCGGACCACGCTGACGGTGACGCTGCCGCTCGTTGCGCCGGCAATCCTGTCGGGCGCCATCATCGTATTCGTGACCAGCGCCGGCGAGTTTGGCGTACCTTTCAAGCTGGGCGCGCCTTACGGATGGCAGACGTTGACCACACAAATCTTTTCCAAGGCGGTCGGCGACGATGCCAATTATTACCTCGGCTCGGCCATGAGCATGTCGCTTGGCATCATTACTGCTTTCTTCATCTGGATTCAGCAGTGGTATATCGCACCGCGATCGTTCACGACCGTGACCGGCAAGGGCTTTCGTCCAAACGTCGTCGATCTCGGTCGCTGGAAATGGTTTGCATTTGGCTACAATGTCACATTCATCGTGGTTGCTGTCGTCCTGCCGATCTTGTGCCTCCTGATCGTCAGCCTGCATCCGGTGTGGCAGGGCAAGATCATTCCCGGCGCCATGACCTTGCACAATTACGCCAAGACACTGTTCTTCTGGCGGAGCGATAGCATCAAGGCAGCAACTAACGGCATCTACAACAGCTTTATCCTGGCATTCGTGGGTGCCACGATTGCCATGATCCTGTCTATTGTCGTCAGCCACATGATTCACCGCACCAAGGGTTTTGGCGCACGCATACTCGACTTTCTCTGTGTCGTTCCGATTGGTTTTCCCGGGATCGTCCTGGCGATGGGCGTGCTGGTGACCTACATCAGAACGCCGATTTATGCGACGCTTTGGATTATTTTGCTCGGTTACATCACGCGCTTCTTTCCTTACGGCCAGCGCAATATTTCGTCGGTGATGCTCGCGGTATCCGAGGAGCTTGACCAGAGTTCGCGCATGTCCGGCGCGTCCTGGTTCACGACCCTGCGCCGAATCACAATTCCGCTGCTGAAACCGGGGATTTTCGCCGGCTGGCTGCTGTTGTTCATTATTTTCCTGCGCGAATTGTCGATATCGATCATCCTCTATACGTCCGGAACCGAGACGTTGTCGGTCGGCGTGTACTATCTCGCCAACTACGAGAACGAGGCGCTGACCGCGGCATTGTCGATGACGCAGACCGTCATCCTTCTAGTCTGTGTACTAGTCTTCCGGCGTGTCGCCGGCCGTGAGGCTCTAACGGCATGATCGCAAGGGACTCCACCGGCGTCATGGAAAACGAGAACGCAGCCGATCAATACGTCGAAGTCCAAGGTCTTGTGAAATACTTCGGCGAAGACCGTGCGGTGGACGACGTATCGTTCAGCGTCCCGAAGGGGAAATTTCTGACGCTGCTCGGTCCTTCCGGTTGCGGTAAAACCACCACGCTGATGAGCATCGCCGGATTGCATGCGATCGACGCGGGCCGCATCAGCGTCGGCGGAACCGTCTACACCGCGCCGGCGGAGGGCCGATTTTTGCCGCCTGAAAAGCGCGACATCGGCATGGTATTTCAAAGCTACGCGATCTGGCCGCACATGACGGTGGCTCAAAACGTCGCGTATCCGCTGGAGATCCGCAAAGTCGAACGTGCCGAAATTGAAATACGCGTCGACGAGGTGCTTCGCCTGGTCGGGCTCGGAGCGATGGCGGACAAACTTGCGACCCAGCTCTCGGGCGGCCAGCAGCAAAGGGCAGCGCTGGCGCGAGCGATCGTGTCGCGGCCGTGCCTGCTGCTATTCGACGAGCCGTTGTCAAATCTCGACCTTAAGCTGCGCGAGCAAATGCGGGTGGAACTCAAGCGCATTCAACACGAAGTGGGCATCACGTCTATCTATGTCACCCACGACCAAGCCGAAGCGCTTGTGATGAGCGACGAGATCATCGTGATGAGCAAGGGCCGCATACAACAGAAGGCCGGCCCGCGCGAAATCTACGGCCGGCCGGTCAACGCCTATGTCAGCAACTTCATCGGTGCCGCCAATCTACTCAAGGGGCGCGTGATCACGGTCACGGCGCCAGGCCGCGGCGAAGTCGAAATTGCCGCCGGCGGCCGCACGGTCCAGTTGTCTTGCTTGCTCGGCGCCGGCGTGACCGCGGGCGCCGAAACGGTGATCTCGGTGCGGCCCGAAAACGTCGAGGCCACACGCCAGAATGGCGGCGGTCCCAGGCTCGAAGGCGAAGTGATCCAGGCGATATTTCTCGGCAATTGCGTCGACTGCCGGGTGCGCTGGGGCGAGTTCGAATGGAAGGTCATGGCGCATCCGCGCACAGAGCTGAAGGCCGGCGAGAAGGTCTACTTGCGGCTTGATCCCGAACATACCCTGGCGGTGCTGCCATGAACGCGAAACCCATGGTCGAACTGGAGCATCTGAGCAAATATTTCGGCGCCGAAATGGCGGTGAACGACGTCAATCTCGCAGTCGAACAAGGCGAATTTGTCACCCTGCTCGGGCCGTCGGGCTGCGGCAAGACCACGACGCTACGTTGCATCGCCGGGCTGGAGCGGCCGGATGCCGGCGAAATCCGGATTGGCGGTGACGTGGTCGTGGCGCCCGCGCGCGGCATCCATCTCGACCCCGAGGACCGCAATATCGGGATGGTGTTCCAGAGCTACGCGGTCTGGCCGCACATGACGGTATTCGACAATGTCGCCTATGGCTTGCGTGTGCGGCACGCCCCCGCCTCCGTCATCAAGGAACGCACCACGAAGGCGCTCGAGCTGGTCGGCCTGCCCCATCTCGCCGACCGCTATGCCACGAAGCTGTCCGGCGGCCAGCGTCAGCGCGTGGCGCTGGCACGCGCCATCGTCTACGAGCCGCGGGTGGTCCTGTTCGACGAGCCGCTTTCCAATCTCGATGCCAAGCTACGCGAGCAGATGCGGGTCGAGTTGGTGCGGTTGCAGCACGAGGTCGGTATCACCTCGATCTATGTCACGCACGATCAGTCCGAGGCGCTGGTGATGAGCGACCGCGTGGTGGTGATGAACAACGGCGTAATCCAGCAGATCGGCGACCCGCGGACGATCTATGCGCGGCCGGCCAACACTTTCGTAGCCAATTTCATCGGCGTCGCCAATCTAATGGAGGGCGTATTGCTCAGTCGCAGCGGCGAATTTTGCGACATGGAAATCGCGCTCGGCGAAGGCCGCGCGCCGCTGCGCGTGCAGGCCGCCGGCGGCGAAAAAGCCGTCGTCGGACAGAAAGTTACGCTCAGCCTGCGGCCGGAGGACATCGCCATCCACTTCGATCGGCCGGATGGCATCGCCAACGGCAATCTTTTCATAGGCGAGGTGGTCGATACGATCTATCTCGGCAGCATGCTGGAATGCCGCGTCAAAGTCGGGCGCTACGAGGTCGCTACGCAAATTGACCATTACGAGCAGATGACCCCGCGACAGGAGGTGTATCTGTCGTTTCGCCCCGACCATGGGCTATGCCTGACCGAATAGGAATGGCGGCCCTCGAATTCGAATTGTATGCCCAAGCGTGGCTTCACGAATGGTGTTCCGGCACAAGCGTCTTCATTTCCGCAAAGAGTTCGGACTGGGCCTCAAATCCGAAACCTTCCCAGTCGCCAAGGGTGATGAAGCCATCCTGGACTTTGAGACCGTCGGCGTATCCGGAGAATGCTCCAAAGGCATCCGGATACGCCTCGCATGCGCCGAAGCCAAACGCGCCGCAGGCGTTCAATGCGATTTGGTTTCCACCATGTGGAAACATCGAATCCACTAACCAACCATATTCGGCCAACATGGCGATGATGCGGGACGCCATCTCCACGCCGTAGCAATGGGGAATGTCCCACTGCAGAAGATCGGTTCCGGGCCGCATCCCGCCATAGCGAACGAGATTGCGAAGCTCTTCCAGCGAAAATTGATTCTCACCTGTTGCGACCGGGTTGCCGTATTCGGCGATGAAGTCGGCATTGGCCTGATAGTCGTTCGGGTGCGCCGGCTCTTCGAACCAACGCAGGTTGTAGCCCTTCAAGGCTTGCGCATAGTCAGAGCGGCGGTCGGGCCCCAACGCAGAATTGGCGTCAACCGCAAGGCGCGACGGATCGCCAACCAGCGACAGCACCATGTCGAGACGGGCGAGATCGTCCTTCACCGACAAGCCGCCCACCTTGACCTTAACGGTGCGATACCCGAGGTCGAGATAACTCGCTACTTCGTCGCGCAGATCCGCAGTCGTCTTCTTGGGACCATACCAGCCGCCGCCTACGTAGCACTCGAGCTTACGCTTGATCTCACCGCGGCCGTATTTCTGCGCAATTAATTGATAGGCCGGCAAACCGGCGATCTTGGCGACCACGTCCCAAATCGCAACCTCAAGCGTTCCCACGGCCGTAGACCGTTCAGCATCGCCACCGAACTTTTCGCCTTTTGTGATTGCCGCAAGCGCGGCGGCCGGGTCGAAAGCGGCCGGCTCGAGATTAATATCCTCATCGCCGAGTGCGAGAATACGTGGGATGAAACGGTCCTGAAGTTGAGCGGTCGGCGGAAGAAAGCCCGTCCCGCTGAAGGAATAGCCGATCACTGGCCGACCGGATCGGAACACATCCGTGACGGCCGCAAGAAGCGTCACCACAGACTGTGTGCGCGCTCCGCGCGCGTTGTAGAGTTGCGTTTCGATTCGGCATGTTTTTGCCCGAACGCTGACTATCCTCACTTCAACACTCCTGGCTTGAACAACAGGCTCTGAACATCATTCGAGCTCGTCATGGTTGGGATTGCCGAACCGACAATCGGCATTGCAGGCTAGGTTAGGCGCCAGTCACAATGGCTTTCAATGTCTAATAAGTTGCAGAGCAGATCGACTGTCCGGCATCAGCGCCTGTGAGACAGATTTAACGGCTTGAGGAACGGAGGATTTCTGGCTCATCGTAACCATCGAGGAGTGGAGATGAGACAGAAATCCGTGCACCCTGAATCGTCGTCTGAGCGGCTCGTAAAGAACATCCGTCGGGCCACCCGCAAACGCCATTCGTCCGAAGAGAAGATCCGGATCGTTCTGGATGGCCTGCGCGGCGAGTCCAGCATTGCTGAACTATGCCGCCGTGAAGGCATTGCCGAGAGCCTCTATTACGCCTGGTCCAAGGAGTTTCTGGAGGCCGGCAAGCGTCGTCTGGCGGGTGACACGGTGCGGGCCGCGACCAGTGGCGAGGTCAAGGACCTGCGGCGTGAGGCGCAGGAGCTCAAGGCGGTGGTGGCTGAACAAGCGCTCGAACTGCGTCTGCTCAAAAAAAGCATGATCGCGGATGGGGGAAACGAGGAATGAGATACCCCGCCTCCGAGAAGCTGGAGATCATCCGTCTGGTCGAGCAATCCCATCTGCCGGTGCGCTGGACGCTGGCAAAGCTGGGTATCCAGCCTGCAAGGTTCTACCGCTGGTACGATCGCCTGCAGACCGGCGGCCCCGAAGCACTGGAAGATAAATCACCAAGTCCGAAGCGCGTCTGGAACCGCATCCCGGACGCAATACGCGAGCGGATTGTTCAGTTGGCGTTGGATGAGCCGGAGCTATCCCCACGGGAACTGGCCACGCGCTTCACCGATACAGCCGGCTATTTTGTGTCAGAGGCTTCGGTTTACCGGCTGCTCAAAGCGCACGATCTGATCACCAGCCCGGCCTACATCGTCATGAAGGCAGCCGACGAATTCAAAGACAAGACGACGGCGCCAAACCAGCTCTGGCAGACAGACTTCACCTATCTCAAGGTGACCGGCTGGGGCTGGTTCTATCTCAGCACGGTGCTGGACGACTTCTCGCGCTACATCATCGCCTGGAAGCTGTGCACGACGATGAAGGCGCAGGATGTGACCGACACGCTGGATCTGGCTCTCGCAGCCTCAGGCTGTGACCAGGCGCGGGTCGTCCATAAACCGCGTCTGCTCAGTGATAATGGTTCCAGCTACGTCTCCGCTGATCTGGCAGATTGGTTGGGTGCACAGAA
Organism: uncultured Alphaproteobacteria bacterium; assembly: GCA_963773115.1. Classification (GTDB taxonomy): domain Bacteria; phylum Pseudomonadota; class Alphaproteobacteria; order Rhizobiales; family Xanthobacteraceae; genus Pseudolabrys. The sequence goes on from CAVYZZ010000004.1 coordinate 988,402, forward strand.
CATGGGACACGTTCGCGGCGCGCCCTACCATCCGCAGACCCAGGGCAAGATCGAACGTTGGCATCAGACGCTCAAGAACCGCATCCTCTTGGAAAACTACTACCTGCCGGGCGATCTTGAGGCCAGCATTGGCCGGTTCGTCGATCACTACAACCATCGGCGCTATCATGAGAGCTTGAGCAATCTGACACCGGCCGATGTGTACTTCGGGCGCGGTCAAACAATCTTGCTGGAAAGAGAAAGGATCAAACGAAACACAATCCAAAAACGACGCTTGCAGCACCAAAAGAAAGCCGCATAAACTAAAATCAGATGAGCCGGATCGTCCTGTAAATCAAACCGCCATCTGTCTCAAATTATCTGACGACGGACAGAGGTGCTAAATCCAGTTTTGTGGTCAGAGACCGTGATCTGGGATGATACGCAAGACCACGAGCCGGTTCCAGATGAACAGAATAACCACCGCGCCTACGGTTGCGCCAAAAAATCCAGCGCCTTGATAGGGAGGACGATACAATCCGATGTAATGGCCAACAAAAGTTGCGAGCAATGCCCCGGCAACGCCGAGTGCGGTAGTGAGTACAAATCCCTTGGGCTTGTTCGGACCGGGTACGACCAAGCGCGCGATGATTCCAGCAATAAAACCGATTACGAGAACGAAAATGAAGACAGCCATTGTTGGTATCCGTTGTTTTATTACTCATTTACAATACGCTCCCGCAAAGAAGTATTAGCATCAACGTCTGGACCGGCACCATGCTCAAACGCGGCTCGTTGTCGACCGAGCACGACGCCTTTCCTTTTGAGCTTTGATGAACTCGCGATAATCTGGCGGGTTGAAGTCAAGCAGTGTCTTACCCGACGCAAAGTGCTCGATGAAGGCCATGCCGATCGCATAGGTAGCGCCGGCAGAAAACACTGGCATCGCTAGCGCGCTAACAACCGTTCCAGCTACCGGCACGCCCTTTAATAGGCTCGCGGCTCCCAGCCCGCTGCTCGCCGGAATCATCGAACCTGCGAGCGCGGCGATCAGCGCATTGCCGCGGTTCGCAGAAAACGGAACGTCATAAATCTGCGAAATGCGGCGGAGCATTTGAATTTGGACACCGCCGACCGTCGCCAGGTCGACGAGCGGCAATGGAATAAGTCCGGCAGCCCCAGACCACAAAGAGAAACGTTCGACCAGCTTCTCCGCAATTACACGGCGAGGATCCGGGGACGCCGCGTCAACCGACGTGTCGCCCTGTGCCAAGATCGAAGTCCCCTCCGCAGACCTAACCGCTTCCTTTGCCATCGCCGGACGCGCAGATGCTGTTTCGGGCCGCTGCCCGGCGGCGAGCGCCGTACCGGCTTGGCTCGTTTCCGCGGCGGTCGGCCTGATCGCCCGCGGAAGCTTTTTTTTGTTCATACTCAGGCCGCCCGTCTGAATCCAACGATGCCGTCGACTTCATCTGCGATTGCGGCGATCTCGCGCGCGGCGGGCCCGTTCTTCTCGACGAGGCTCGGTGTCGCGCCCCACAAGCCCGCCTCCGCGTAGATCACGCGGTTGGTCAGCTCGTTCTTGAGCACGAGGAACCCGGCCTCAATCAATTCGGCCCGGATGTGCTTAGCGATGACGGAATCGCGCGTGGTCTGCGTCAGCACGCAGCGGAATAAGCGCCGCTCGCCCTCGGGGCCCTCGATCAGTGAATTGAGCGTATCGAGCATTCTGTCGATGTCGAGCGGCGAGGCCTTGACCGGGACCAGAAGGAAGTCGGCCGCGGCGATGCAGGCCAGCGTCGCCAGCGAGCGGAAGCCGGGGGTGTCGATGATAATCGGACCGGTCGAGGCGAGGTCACGCGCCGTCTTCCAGGCGTTCTCTGTGGCGTCCTCCACCACCTTCACACCGCCGAGCGCCTTTTCGCGCGCGGCCAGCCGCGCGATGGAACGCTGCGGATCGGCATCGACAATGATCGAGCGGCGGCCGCTCAGATGCCAATGGACCGCGAGACAGCTGGCAAGCGTGCTCTTGCCGCTGCCGCCCTTCATTGTTGCCACCGTTAATATCTGCCTCATGACCCACCTGCCATTCCGTTTAGTTTCCCGTACGGCGAATCACTTTGAACCAATGCTATCTTATTCTGAGCTGGGATTTGCCCCCGGAAGGCGCCCGAAATGGCGTAAACACCTAGTATTTCCGCTGCCGGCTAGATTACAGCGATCCCGCTCGAACGGCTATCTTGCTCTTGAGCCATAATGCGGAGGGTATGCCCGCGGCTTGCCTCCCAACCCCGGAACTAGAGACGCCATCGGCTGCGAGATGAACCGAATCTCGTCGGCGTAGGACAATTCTCACGGCGCCTTGGCCGCGGAGGCAACCTGCAGCTCAAGTTTGTAATCTTCAATGGTGGCTTCGAGACGCGCGATATTTTGCAGCAGACGATCGCTGGAAAGCCGTAGAAAATAATAGCCGAAATCCGGGTGCTGAAAATAGACCTCTAGCAGCCGGTCATAGGTTATTGTCATTACCGCGCCGTCCTCGACGCATTCGACCGTCTGCGTGCGTTTGTGTTTGGACGTGACAAAGCCGAGCTCTCCCATGAGCCGCCCCGGCAGAAGCTCAACACCAATTTCAGTTACCAGAAATTTTCCGGTGGTGATAACGAAGAGCTCATCGGCTACCTGGCCTTTACGAAATAGCAGGTCACCGTTTTTGTATTTTCGTGTGGCCATGAACGGCTTGAGCCAGTCCATCGACAGATCGCCTCGCGCGGCGATGCGTGCTTTCTTGACGAGCCTGAGAATTTGGACAAGCCGAAAACAGTTTATGGGCAACAAAAACAAATACATCAGGAATGTCGGAACCGCTATGGCCAGCAGGCCATAGGCCACGAAGAACATTCCACTGAGGATGCCGAAGATGCGCAGCCGCACCATCGTTGGCATCAGAAACGTGCCTACATAAAAAACGGCGCCAACAAGCGCGCAGAAATTCGCGATATTGATGTTGGCCAGCATGGCCTCGAACACTCGCTGGAATATCGCGTCGAAGGTAATATTGCTGGGATCGAGATTGAGTTGAATCAGCAGCTTTCCAAGCGTGAGATTTTGCGCTGCGTTTTGCACAATACGATTCAATATCGCAGCCATATCCAGAATTTCGCTGTTCATCTCTCCCTCCTCACGACGCGCATTCATTGTGGCTCAAGGCGTGTTGGGGCGTGTGCATATTTTTCGCAGTTATCCGCTTGATTGTGAAGGCACGTGACCACTTGGCCCTCAAATACCGGCGCGTGACAACCAGCGCCGCGATCACCAGAAGCGCGCGATGTAGGGCACTCATGCCGGTGAACTGGAGCAACATTACGAGCAACATGCCGGGGAACACGCGGGCGGGCGCCCAGACCAGCGTCGAAAAATATGTTTGCCGCGAAAAACTTCCGCGCGAAATGTTCAGGATGCCCGAGACCAAGGGCACAAGGACGCGTACGACGGCCGTGAAAGGCGCGAGCAAGACATTCGCTGCGCCGTATCGGGCGGTGAATTTCTTGCTGTGAGTAATGAATTGCGGATATCGATTGAGCCGCCAAGCGCTCGGATTATTGTAGCCGTATTGCTGTCCCAACCAAAACGACAAGCCGTCTCCGGCGATAGCATCGGGGCACGCGGCAACAAGATGCCGCCACGGGTTTGCACCGGTGTTCGTGGCCAGAGCGCTGATGACGAGGACCAGCATCGAGTCGGGGACGAATGTGCCAAAGATTGGAATGGGTTCCGACAACGCCGGCAGAAAAACGACGCTAAGCGCATAATGTAAATGCGCGGAAGCGACGTTGACCAGCGTGGACAAATAGGATGCCATGCACCGATCCGGCAGCAGCCGCTTGCGTCGAGGGGGCAGGCAGACTTGGGGCTGCCGGCAGCGTGTGCCAAGTGAATCGACTAGTCAATGCAGGAGATTGATCAGTTTGCCTGCTCGAACCAGCGCAGGAAGCGGCCGCCCGCCACGCCCCGCGTGAGCGCCAAGTTATATTCTTGGAAAAATTGCGCCGTATGCCAGCCGCCGGTGGGCCAGTTCTTAATCGCGCTCTCGAGCCGCACCAAATCGATGATCCGGCACACCAGCGGAGACTCCGAGAGCTCGGCGATCTGGCGTGCGAGCTCGCCGCGTTGACTTTCAAGCTTCTCGTACCAATCCGGCGCTTGCAAGCCGCTCAAGCGATTGGTCAACACGACCGCCGGCAGCAGGCCCCACATGGCGCGGCGGATCAGCGAGCGGTCGATGCCCTCGGCAAGATACTGCTCGGGTGGAACGCCAAAACAATAGGCAACGACGTCCAGGTCGGCGGTCGGGTCGCGCACCTCGACGCCGGTGACCGCCTTTTCCGCCGCGTACCAGTCGCCGGCATAATCGACCTGGGTGAGCCCGCGTATGCGCTCGTCCTCCCGTATGCGATAGAGGAAATCATGTCCGGCTCTTCGGGCGCGGACATCAACGGCCATTGCGGCCGCGAAGTCGGGGTGGATCGCGGCGTGATCATGCCAAGCCGCAATCCGGGTTGGGCGCCGGCGGCGATCGGCCCAATTGACCAACTGTTCCGGCACCAGCGGTTCGACAAAGAGTTTCCGCAACGCTACCCAGCGTGAATAAGATGTGCAGCGATAATAATGCTGCCACTGACGATAGGCCGTGAGCAGCTTTCCGCGCTTAAGGTGCGCGACCGCCTGCGACCAGCCGTTCCAACTGATGGTGTAATTGCCATAAAGACCGCCGAGCAGCACCCGCCGACCCTGGGCGCGCGCTAGTCGCAGAATCGCCAAAATCCAACCGAGATTGGTCGGATTGCGGACTGGCCCCTCCAGCGCGACAAAGAACTGATCAAGTTCGGCGAAGTCACTGCACGCATGGTTGTGGACATATGTGACGTCGATATTTCGGACCGCGCTCTGAATCGCGTCGACATAGGGGGATTCGTCGGCGTAGTGGCCGGGCGCCACTTCGCCGTCGAAGCCGCGGCGCGGTACCCCGGTGAAGGCAGCAAGCCGTTGATTCTTTTCTCTAAGGGCGCGGGCGGCAAGTACAGAAACCGCCGACGAATCGAGACCGCCGCTGAGCAGACAGCCGATCGGATGGATGCTGCGCATCTGTCGGCGCACCGCCAGATCGAGACGCTCGCGCAAGCCCTCCGCATAAGCCGCATCGGACGGGAGTTTGACCGGCTTGATTCCGGCTGGCGACCAGTAACGGCGCTGCCTTATCGATCCATCGACCTTCACCAGCATGACATGCGCCGGGGGCACGCGAAAGATATTCCGGTAAACGGTAGTAACGTGGTCGGCGTGATTGAGCACCAGGAAATCGGCGACTTTCTCCTCGCTCAATTCACGCGGCACGTCGGCAAACGCGAACAGGCCATTTGGCATGGTGGCGAAGGCGAAAAATCGCTCCGCTTTGTGCCACATCACCACATTGATCCCGAGATGATCGCGCGCCAGCGTCAGAGCGCGGCTACGCGGATCCCAGATCGCGGCCGCGAACGGGCCGCGCAGTATGGGCCAAATTTCGTCACCAAGCTTTTCCCACCCGGCCAGCAGCACGCGCGAATCCGGCCACGCCGCCGCTTCCTGCCGCACAATTCCCATGCGAGCGAGCACATCATCGCGATTGTCTAGACGCACATCCGCCGTGATCAGTGCTCCGCTTACGCCACGCTGCGGCTGGCGGTCGAACCGGTCCTCCGGCGTCATGCGCATCAGCACGTGGGCTAGGCCGATGCCGCCGCTGGCGATGATTTCGGATCGATCAGGGCCGTATTGAGCTAGCGCATTCGCTGCACGTTCGAGGTCATGCCGAGGCACATTCCGGCCGTCGAAGCGCAGCAATCCGGCGATTCCACTCATGGGAAACGTACCTGCCTCATCAGGATGGTCGGCCGAACTCGGCGAGACGAGTGAACCCGTCGGCATCGGCACCTCCGACGATTTTGTCCTTGCCGATTTCTACCCAGGCATGGGCAGCTAGCTCGCCCCCATTGCGGGCAACGCCAAGGCAAAGCCGGCTCGCGATGCCACGCCGGCGCAGCATGGCATGCGCGGCGAGCGCACGCTGCAAGCAAAGAACATTCATCGAGGCTCGCGCGCCAACGCTCTCGACTGCCCATGATACCCAGTTCGTTTCGTCGGCCGCAAAACGGCGGATGCGCCGGGGTGGCCGGTTGGCCCACGCGAAAAGGCACGCGGCCGGAACAAAGCGTACGGCGATTTGCGCCAAAACTAGCATGACGGCCGCCTCCCGCAGATAGACGCGCCGCATCGTCTTCGCTTTCATCGCACGTCACCCGGATCAATCACTTGCACCAGCCGTTGCTCGACCAGCGTTTGCAGAAACGGCGTCACGTCGCGGGCCAGCGTTTCGGCGTCGACATCGTGGTGTTCGGCAAGTCGCTCGAAAATTTCGCCGACCCGGCAAGGCTCGGCCAGCATACTCCAAATTTTGGTCGCCACGCGGTTGAAGCCGAAATACGCGCCGGCGCGCACGCTCAAGACGACGTCGCCGTCATCAAGCGCGGCCGTAATCGGCTCCTTGTGCCGAATAAGAATGCTGTTGATCGTGACGCTCAACGCCATCAGGCTCCACAGCGATGCGGTTAAGGCGAAGCCTTGTGCAATCTACCGGATGCCGTCGCGCGACGCCACCCGGCGGAAGCCTCGAGCCGGCTCAATCAATGCAGAAAGAAATGAACGGCGCCGGCCGATCTAAACGTCGGTGCGGGCCGACAATGGCAACGACATTTCGAAGGAAAATCCAAGCTTGGTCGCAGGCGCCGCCGGCGGCTGCGGGTCTGATCCTGCACTTCGGTCGTTCTTACGGGCGGATTTTGTTTCCGTGCGGATCGGCAATTTCCTGACAGTGGGAGGCTCCCAGGCGCGTCGCGCTGCAAGAGCGGTTTTACTGGATTTCATCGCTCGCATTATCCGCCTCCGGAACGACCACGGTCACACGACTTTTATGAAATCGGGCCCAATATGGCAAGGCTTGGTTGTCCTGCGCGCCGATTCGGGTTAAAAATCGATCATCGTCATGCAATCACCGGAGTTAGGCGACCGCCGCCAGCCGCGATCTCGGAAGCATCGGGGCCGCGAACCGCGCGAGGGAAATTGTCATGGCTGGATTGCGAGCTCGCCATTGCGCCAAGCGCACCATTCAGGGCTATTCCCTTATTAAATCGTGCCCGGTAAGCCCCCGACCTCCGGCTCGATCATCCGCTGGCCGCCTAAACAGATTGTCTCGAGCAGCGGATCGACATTGGGGACATTTGCTACGAGCGCGCGAATGGTCATCGCTGCGTCTGCCAACCGCGTCGCCGCCCAGCACTTGGCAACCTTAACTTCGCATGATAGCCTTTTTTCCTTGAGCCGACGACTAAATTAGAACTGTCGATCGCGCGATGGGTTCGGCCCGGGCGACGAGAAAGGATGTGCTATGGCACAAAAAGCGACTGCGTCCGAAAGCACTGAGCAAGGCGAAACCACGGCGGCGACAGATTCAGACATGTCCGAGTTAACGCCCGAGCACCGCGCAGAAATGGCATCAAAGCTCGTTGAGCGATTTGCTTTATGGTCAGGCGTTGCCGGCCTTATCCCGTTGCCGATCGTCGACGTCGTAACCGTCGGCGGACTCCAGATTCAGATGGTGCGTCGTATTTCGCAAATCTACGACGTGCCGTTCTCCGAAAATCGAGGCAAGGCACTGATCGCAAGCCTGGCAGGAACGATGATCCCGGCGACCAGCGGCATAGGTGCCGCCAGTACACTCAAGTTCGTGCCGCTCGTCGGGATGGTGACATCCGCATTCGTCATGCCGGTGCTCTCCGCCGGCGCCACCTACGCCATCGGCAAGGCTTTCATACAGCACTTCGCCTCGGGCGGAACCCTGCTTGATTTCGATCCTCCGGACTACCGTGAGTTCATCAAAGGGCAAAAAGAGATGTGGAATTCACGCCGTGGAAAAAGCACCAGCGAGGCAAATCAAACCGACGATTCCAAAACGGATAAAGGAGCGGGAGCCGCAGCGGCGAGTTCTTAACGCACACGGGCGTATGCAAGCCAATCAAGGGATAGTTACCAAAGCGCCACAGCGGTCAACCGGCGAGAGCGAGCCGTATGGTAGAATTCATCATCTATTTAGCTTTTTGCATTCTCACCGGTTTATGCGGCGTCGACCGTCGAATGGGCTTTTTCGGGACATTTCTCCTCGCGCTTGTCACCACCCCGCTGGTGGTGTTGCCTGTGCTTCTAATCACGGGCCCAAATCGGCGCGTCGAATGGCACCGCCGAAGAACTTAGAGCGGGATCGGGCGACACATTCCTTGCGAAGCCGGCGGCGGCTTGTGTAAGTGTAAACGGAAGACATCACGGTAATGTCCTTCCTTCAGCTCGTTCGCCGCGAAATGCACGGCTCGCTGCCGAAGCTACTGTTCATGTCAGCGCTCGGCGGCATCAGCACTGCGACCATCCTCGCCGCCATCAATGCGGGCATGCAGGGCATTCCCACTCTATGGGCGCCGACTCTGTTTCTGATTTCGCTCTTTCTGTTCATCAAGACTCAATTATACGTCACAATTACGACCACCGCCGAGATCGAGAGCATCATCCATAAGATCCGTCTGCGCCTGATGGACCAAGTGAGGCACTCGGAACTCCTGGAAATCGAAAGTATCGGGCGCGCGCGGATCGTCGCCGCGATCACCAGCGATACCGCGGTGCTGACGCAAGCGAGCAATTTGCTCGCCGTTACGATGCAAGGCGCGGTTCTTATATTTTTCATCGCGATCTACGTGGCGTTCCTGTCGCTTGGGGCAATTATCATAACCATCGTCGTTGTCGTCGTGGCAGGGACGATATTCCACGTAAAGAACAAGCGCCTTGCTGCGGCGAAGCAGGAGGCGGCGGCGTGGGAGCGCCGGTTGTTCGACCGGCTGATCGACTTCCTCGACGGGATCAAGGAAATCAGGCTCAACAGCGCGCGGAGCGCGGATCTATTCGACGACGCCGTGAAAGTTTCGAGAACAGCCGCCAACATCAAGATCAAGAGCCAAGCCGAAACCTTTAAGCAGATCGCGATGACGCAGGTCTCGATGTACGTCTTGCTCGCCGCCGTCGTGTTCGTGGCTCCCCAATTCAGTTCGACGCTATCCGGCGAGTTGCTGGCTAAGACAACAACGGCCCTCATGTTTGTCGTCGGCGCCTGTTTCGGTCTGGTGCAAACGATACCGATCTTGCTGACCGCGAACGCCGCAGCGGATCGGATCGAGCTGTTAGAAGAGACGCTGCGCCGCCACGTCGGTGTGCCTGCGGAACGCGCGATCAAGGTACCGAAGCGTTTCGATGTAATCGAGATGCAGAACATCGTGTTCCGTTACGTCGACAAGCTTTCCGAAACTACGTTCCAGATCGGGCCGCTAGACTTCACCTTGCATTCCGGCGATCTGGTCTTCATCACGGGTGGAAACGGCTCGGGCAAATCGACATTCCTGAAGGTGCTCGCCGGGCTCTATCCGCCTGATTCCGGCGAGATTGCGCTCGACGGGATGCGCGTCAACGACGAGACGCGCGATGCCTATCGCGCGCTGATTTCGGGGATCTTCTTCGACTACCATCTGTTCAAGCGGCTCTACGGGATACCAGAACAGGAATGGGGCGAGCTCGACCGCCTGCTGGAGAAATTTCGGCTGGTAGACAAGACCGGCCTTACCGACGGCGAGTTTCGCACGCTCGATCTATCCGGCGGCCAGCGCCGGCGGCTCGCGCTCATCGTCAGCATGCTTGAGAAACGCCCGATCCTCCTGCTCGACGAATGGACGGCCGAACAAGACCCCGAATTTCGGGCCAAATTCTATAACGAGCTCCTCCCGGAATTGCTGAAAGCCGGCGAGACCATCGTGGTGATAACGCACGATGACCGCTATCTTGACGAGTTGGATTTGCCCGCGCGCAGGCTCCGAATGGACGAAGGCCGTTTTGTCGACCGGCCTTCGGCGCAAAGCGGCTGAGGCTAGCGTTCGATGGAGAACGGCCGATGGTAACGTATACAGAATTCCTTCGAGCGGACGCCGCCCAAGCCGAAAAGCGGATGGTGGCGCTTTGTCGGACGCCACCTGCCGAGCATCTCGGTCGGGTTACTGGCGTCGATGCTCGTCGTTACGCTGATTTTTCCTTACGCCGTGATTACCGTTCAGAGCGGAAACGTCGGCGTCCTCTGGAAGCGATTCAACGGTTACGACCTATACTGCTGGTGCTTTGTCGGCCGCGGCACGAGCCTGGATCCCCGCGAATTGAGGGATGAAGGTCTTCATCTGGTCTGGCCCTGGGACAAGCTGTTTATCTATAGCCTGAGGCTGCAATCCACGACTCGAACGTATAACGCCATCTCCAAAGACGGCGTGAACGTGACCGTTCAGATCAATATTCGATATCAACTTAAGCATAACTCCATCGGAGTGCTTCACAAATTTATCGGTCCGCACTACCTGGCGTCAGTGTTGGCGCCCGAGATCGGCAGCCAAGCGCGTGAAGTTATTTCGCAGTACTCGGCTCAAGAAGTCTATCTCTCACGCGAGGCAATTCAGGCAAAAATTCGAGACAATTCGCAAGTGAGCCTCGGCGCACACCTCAACAGCCTGGTGCAGACGGACGCCATGGAGCAGCCGGACCCCAACCACTACAACACCTTCCTGCAACACTCTATCCAGATTCTCGACACGCTTGTGTTGAGCATCGAATTGCCGCCGGCAATCGTTGCCGCAATCAATCGCCAGACGGAGCAATACTACCTGATTCAGGAGTTCAAATACCGTGTCGAGCGTGAAGTCGAAGAGGCGAAACGGAAGCAGGTCGAGGCGAACGGCATAGCCGCCTTCCAGCGGACGGTCAGCAAAGGAATTTCGGATTCGTATCTGCGTTGGCGCGGTATCGAGGCCACGCTTGCGCTAGCGCAATCCAAGAATTCGAAAATTGTGATCATTGGCAGCGGCAAGGGGGGCCTGCCGATCATTCTCGGCAATATGGATAGTTCCCAATCGCCGGGTCCGCGACCGAGCCCCGCTGCAGGCAATGTGCCGCCTGGCAAAAACATGCCCGCAACTTCGGCTGCTCCGACCAGCAATACGCCGACGGGCACTTCATCGACGTCGCCAGGTGGCGCGTCGACGGAGGCCGGCAGCAAGACTTCGTTAGCCGGCGCATCGACACCGCCGGACGTGAAGCAAACACCGCCGTCGGACTCCTCGATCGCGCCCGATCTCTCCGAGATCAAAGCCCTCTTGTCCCGGATATCGGAGTGGGTGCGCCCGAGCAAACCGGCGAAGAACTCCGGGACAGGAACTGACCTAAAGAAGTAGCCGGAAAATTGTGTCGTCTTAGTAGCCACAAAGGACCTTCAGAACGTGCAGATACTGAAAAATGCAAAGCCGACGATCGACGCTTCGACCGGTGCGCATGATCGTCTGACGATGCGTAAGACCGATCTACCTGCATCACTTTTCGATTTGCCTTCCCTTACACAATTCGGCAATCATTTGCGCTCGGCCGGCGTACCGGCGCGGCGCGAAGGAATTGCAAAGTGACCGAAACGACGGGTTCAGGACGCTCGGTCCCAAAGCGCCCCACAGGATCGGGCCGGGTTCTGGTGGTCAGTGTCAGCACCCTCCTCATGCTAGGCGGCTTGGTGGCGGGTTATCTATATGGCCGCGAATTGGCGCGCCGTCCTCTTGCAGAGGCCACCCAGCTAGTCCGGCAACTCCAACCCGAAAATAGCCAGTTCCAGAAGCTGGTTGCTGCCCAAAACGCAAGAATCGCCTCGCTGCAAGCCGCGCTTAAAAGCGTCCGAACCGCCATGGACGCGATGACGCCTGCGGAGAACACTTATAAGATCAGTCCCAATCAAGCATTGGTCGTCGCCGCCGGTCGTTTGACCATCGGCTTAATTGGATCGCCCACGATCCAGAACGTTACCATAAACATCAACGGCAAGCAGCATATCGCGGTATCGGGCGACGTTTTCGACATTGCGTCCGATCCGTCGACGACCTGTCAAGTGGGAATCCAGTCATTTGATATGTTCAAGGTTGTCGTCACCGCATCGTGCGCAGTATCGAAGCCTCTGTAGACGCCATATTATATTATTTCGCGACTTGTTGCCGTGGAAGCGCGCCGACATAAAGGCGAGCGCGGCGACAGCATTGCCGCTAAACGCGCTCCTGGCTATTCCCAGATCAAGATGTTGGGAAGAGAGCCATCGGCCAAACGCAACGACGTATAGGCCACGCCGGCCAGGCCGCGAAATAACCCCAAATTGAACTGCCTTTTTCCACTATTCCATCGGTAATCGCCTGTTGATCTTGCAGCGTCCAGAATGATCATCAGCCGACGCGATGCAAGTTCGCGAAGATCGTTCCGCCCAAGGGCGCTGCCGGCCTCGCAGAGGAATTCGATGCCGCCCAGCGCGCCACAGCAAAGCGTATCCACGTCACCAAGCCAACCTCGCTCCACGCCCTCAAGAGCGTTCCCGATATCCGTTGCCAAGAGCTTGTTATCCAATCGGGCCCGTTTGATCGTTGCAATGCGTGCGAGACCAATACCGGGAGCTCCGTGACACCAGCGGCACGGCCAGCTCGGGTGTCCGGCGCCGCGCAAATCAGGCCAATTATTGTGCTCGGCGTCGTAGCTAGAATTTTCAAATGCAATACATTCTGACGCGGCCCGCGCAAACTCTTCACGCCCCGTCGCCGCCGCCAACGAAGCAAGCGCGTAGGCAAAGCCCGCCGCGCCGTGTGACATGCCATTAAGCGCTTGCGGGCCGAACCCTTGTCCGACCCAGCTGCGGCGGCCCTCCGGTTCGAGCCGGCTTTGACCAAGAAAATGTTCACCGCATCTCGTCGCACGCCTCAGCACATCGTCGGATTGGGCGTCGCGATAAAGTCGAAGAAGCCCGAGTATCGCACCCGCACTGCCACCGATCACGTCCAACTGTTTGTCCGCTGCAATAAGGTCGTCAGTAAACAGCTCCGCCACCACGTGGGCGTCCGCAAGCAAGTCATCGTCATGGAGAAACTTCGACATCACCGTCAGGGCATAAACGATAGAGCCCAACCCGGTGGCGCCGCCAACGCCCATGGAGCGAGCCAAGCGCGCCGCGTTCCGGCCTCTCAAGTCATTGCGAAGACGCGAGACGCCGGCCAGGGCAAGTTCCTCGGAAGACTTGCAACCCGTCATAGTGGCATGAGCCGCAAGAAAGACCGCAATGCCCGAAACGCCGTTGTAGAGATCTGGACCCAGACATACGAGCTGGAAAACCTCGGCATCGCCTAGCCAATCGAGACCAATCCACGCAGCGCCCGGCCCCCGGCGAATTGCATAATGGGACAGCTCTGCGGCGATCCTGTCGGCCTCCGCGATGAAAATCTCCTTTGTCGGACCTACGGCGCCGCCCGAATGCGCCGCTAATTTCAGCTCCCCACCGGACGTCGTCAGCTCGCGAAATTTTGGCGTTACCGTCATATTCGCCCTGATGACCTCGATCTGCCAGGCGATCTCTTTCTCATCGAGGCTATCAAGACGGGCCCGAGCGCGATCCATACCCGGGGTGGCGTCCGTATGAACCGAAATGCCGGATCCATCGCGTATATCGTTTCCATCGCTGGGCGACACGAAATGCGGTACATTCAGCGCAAGGAGAGCTGACCGTTCGGCCCGCTGCAGCGGCCAAACGGGATCGAAATTGCTTTCCCACTCCGACAATCTGGCAATGAAGTCTGCTTGTGCTGACCATACCACGCCGTTGTCCATGGTCCGATGATTTTCAAGGCGCTGAAGTAGCATGTAATAGAATCGGGTCGGACGAATGACCTTGCGAACCGGGATGCCTTCGAAACCGTCGAACAGTGCTCCCGGCTTTCCCTCCCTGTTCTGACGCATCAGAAACTTTGCGTAACCCTCGAAGCCCGAAACAAACTCTTCGACATGGTCGCCAATCTTGGCGTAACGGCCATTGACATGCGGCAGGTTCGGCGAGGTCGCGTTGAATTCCTGCGATTTTGCGGGTCGCATTTCGTCGGAATTTATGTTGTTCCACTTAAGTTTAATTTTGGAATTCCAGTCCGCCGTCATTCCGCCCATTGCAAAGATACGGTTGTTGGGAGTCCGACCATAGGCAGGAAGCAAGCCGACCGTCATGACTGAGTTTGCGATGATGTCCATGGCAGCTTCAAATGCCTGCCCCTCGGGATCTTGAGCTTTGTATCCCTCCGCGGTCGCCTGAAGGGTCGTTTCCAAATCGATCGGCACGGGGTGATCGCCGGCCGCAATCATGTTCTCCTGGTGCATGTCACTGGTGATAAAGCAGTGCAAGAGCGCAAGCCAAGCGCCGGCACGCCGGAAAAATCGTCTGCAATCGTCCTGATCGGTGCATCCCGCATGAGCGATGAACTCAGTCCAACCGTAACCATTCCGCGAAATCGCGCGCACAGCTTTCAGATCGAGTGGGGGCTCGGCTTTGTTCAACTGTTCAACCAAAGCATACCAGGCAGCATCGAGCTGCAAGTCCTTCGGCTTGTACACGACCCGGGCGCCGTCCTCGAAGTTGACGATCTTGACCGAATGGCCGCCATTGTGAGGATCGGAAAGGTCACTTTCGATCTTGGCAACGCGGTTGTCGGCGCCGGAATGGAGAATTACTCGACGGATCGTCGCCAAATCGGCATCGAGACGCAGGACGAATTCGCGCGAAGTATCTATCCACTGCCGCGTGATCGTAGCAATGAGCCGCAAAAGCACCGGCTTGTCTTCGAACAGAGACCTGAAACCGCCAGCTTTCATTGCGGCGATAAATTGATTGTAGCGCGACGTGCCGGGTTTTTGCTGCCGCCGCGCCGCATCGGGTAGCGGTCCACTGACCTTCCGCGCCTTGACGAAGCGTTCGTAGATTGCCGGAGTGGAAAGGCGGGACAGCTCCTCGAGAAGGGAAAGACGCAGGCAAGCGTGGGCGGATTCGTTCAGATTGTTGAACACTCGTGCGTCGATATTCGACCAAAGCAGCACCTCAGCTTGTTCGACCACTGACGCTAACAAGTGTTCGAACGCACATGGCTCGGCGTGGCCAAGCGCAGCAATCAGGTTGGGGTTCCTAGTTTGGCTCTGCAACGCCGCCTCGATCCACATCGCGTCGTCAATCCACGCCGGCAGAGGCACGGACGTATTGCGGCGTACGGTGGCAAATTTCGTCAGTACCTGATCGAAGGCCAGTCCGTCCCGATCCAGTCGCCGGCTAAACAGCGCCCAGTCTCCGCTGGCGCACGACCGGCACCATGCAGCGAGACGCCGCGCGGCCAAATCGGCGTCGTTTTTCTGGCCGGGCAACGGCTTGAAATCGTCGGACAGGAGTTCGTCGATTGTTGCGGCGCGAACGATGACGCGCTCGAAAAAGGCATCCATAATCCACTCCGACCGAGTTTCTTGTTCTATAACATGGGCCGGGGGTCATTTTATCATCGGTGGCATCAGGGCTACTACTGTCCGGCCTTCGGCCCGAGCCGAAGAACTACGCAGGCCGCGCCGAGGCGAGTGGCAAATGCGGCAGAAATTTGGTGGACGATCAGACGGATCATTTTGGTGTCTCGCGTGCTCGGTATCAAAGGGAAATCCTCCGGCGCAGGGGCTATGTCGAAGGCGGTCCTGCTGCTTGACGCGATCGAAAAGATCAAGCGATTTATCTACATTAATCAGCTAATTACCGCGTTAACTTGTGCCGCGCGAGCGAAGTGCAAGGGGGGGATTTGACTAGACTTTACAATGTACCAGACGGATGATTAATATGCCTTTGGGGGCGGACTATCCGATTTCTCCTCCATAGAGCGTGGTAACAAAAAAGGTCAAATTCCATGAGCGACAGCACTACCGAACTCGACCAGATCGAAGAGGCAATCCTCACCTGCGATGTCTCCGACGAGTTCATTGGAATCCGCGGCGGGCACGGGGAGTGCCGAAGCGGCGAACTACACCCTGGGGTCTTGCACAGGATTTATTAGCTGCCCCGGGAATTGAGTAGCCGATCCTGGCTTCTCAGCTTTTGAATTTCCTTGAAGCCGGATCGACGAATTCTCCAGCGAAGCGCCGGCGACCCCCGGCTCTTCGCTGTATCTTATTATCTATTTTCGCTCCTTTTTTGTCGGCGCCGCAGGCAATCTTTGCCTTTTGACACCGCACGGTCTGACCAGCGTACGCCAGGGACGAATGAAGCTTGTTATTCGAAAAATTCCCGATAACAGGTTACGCTGGCCGCCGCTCACACCATGTTATCAAAATTCATTACGATTCTAATCAACGTTTGACATGTACGGAAGCGAGATCTCGAGGACAACATGTCGTTCCCCGCAGCCAGTCGCATGAGCAATGAAGCGCATCTTACCGCAACCTGCGCTGGCCGCTAACTTCTCAATCGAAATATTTATAATATATATTATTAATGGCTTTGACGTCTCTCATAGAGCTGCGAGGTTCATTGGAGCATTAGATGAATCGCCGGTCGCTGCTTAAATCAACCCTGCTCGCGCTTGCTGCGCGGCGGCTTCCGCTACCCGCCTGGACGAGCAGCGCCGACGCAGCAGCAAGCCCAACATGGCGGCATGGCGTGTCGCATTTCGGCGAATTGAAATATCCGTCAGGCTTCAAGCAGTTCGACTACGTCAACGCGAATGCGCCGAAAGGCGGCTCGGCGCGAGTGATATTCCTCGGCACATACGACAACTTCAACATGGTGGTGGGCGGGGTCAAAGGAGCGCTATTCCTAGGCATCAATCTCATCCATGACACGCTGTTGGTGCCGTCGCTCGACGAAGTATCAAGTGAATACGGGCTCCTTGCCGAGGCAGTGAGCTATCCGGACGACTTTTCCTCGGCCACCTTTCGCTTGCGGGCGCAAGCAAAATGGCACGACGGCAAGCCCGTCACAACAGACGACGTAATTTTCTCGTTCAACGCTTTCAAAAAATTTAGTCCTCAGGCTGCCGCCGAATTCCGCCACGTCGTCAAGGTGGACAAAATCGGCGATCGTGAAATCACCTTCACTTTCGATGGGCCCGGAAACCGCACGCTGCCGCAGATCGTTGGGCATCTCAGCATCCTACCCAAGGAATGGTGGGGGAGCACCGACAAGGACGGCAAGAAACGCAGCATTGGCAAAACTACGCTCGAGCCACCGATGAGCAGCGGCCCCTACCGCATTAAGGAATTCTCTCCCGGCCATAGTGTGGTCTGCGAGCGAGTCAAGGATTATTGGGGCAGAAATCTCAGCGTCAATATCGGCCGCGACAATTTCGACGAACTGCGGTTCGAATATTTCCGCGATTCAACGGTCGCCATCGAGGCGTTCAAGGCAAACACGGTCGACTGGCGCACTGAGAACAGCGCAAAAAACTGGGCCACTGCTTACGACTTCCCGGCTGTCCAAGAAAAGCGCGTCGTCCTCGAGGAATTCCCCATCAACAATATCGGCATTATGCAGGCCTTCGCCTTCAACATCCGCCGCGACAAGTTTAAGGATCCACGCGTCCGGCTTGCCTTCAATTACGCATTTGATTTCGAGCAGATGAACAAGCAGATTTTCTTTGGCCAATACAAGCGTATCGTAAGCTATTTCGAAGGCACGGAGCTTGCAGCCACCGGCCTGCCGACCGGCCGCGAGCTCGAGCTGCTGGACACGTTGCGTGACAAGGTTCCTACCGAAGTATTTAAAAAGGTTTATTCCAATCCAATCAGTGGCAATCCCACTGCGATACGCCGCAACCTACACATAGCCCTGCGGCTCTTCAAAGCGGCGGGTTACGAGTTGCGCAACCAGCAACTCGTCAATAGAAAGACTGGCGAAGCTCTTGCGGTCGAATTCCTCGGCAATAGCCCGCTCTTCGAACGCGTTTTCTTGTTCTACAAGCCCTCGCTCGAGCGCCTCGGCATCACCGTGTCGGTCCGCACGGTTGATACGCCGCAGTACGCGAACCGGCTGCGCAGCTGGGATTTCGACATCGTCACCTACGTCTGGGGGGAATCGCTCTTGCCCGGCAATGAGCAGCGCGGCTACTGGGGCTCGCAGGCGGCCGATCAGCCGGGCTCGGAGAACGTGATTGGCATTCAAGACCCGGCCGTTGACGCACTGATCGAGAAGATCGTCTTTGCCAAGAGCCACGATGAACTTATCGCGGCCACCAAGGCGCTCGACCGAGTGCTATTGTGGAACTATTACGTCGTGCCGCAATGGACCTATGGCAAAATGCGGACCGCGCGCTGGGATCGCTTCAGCCGTCACAATCCGTTGCCGAAATATGGCGTGTCAGCGTTCCCGAGCCTGTGGTGGTGGGACGCGGACAAGGCGGCCAAGGTGGAAACCCGGTAGCGATTTCAATAAGGCGACGCTGCCAAGCGATCGCAATCGCACTTACCGTCTCACAAGGCTAGCGCCTGACCTCGTCCGCGCAATTCTCGATTGATTGATGAGGCGGCTAGAGCGACGCCTGCCTAACAGAGTCCGCTTATGGCACTTAGATGGGATAATCGGCCGGCGATCATGGGGATAGCTGAAGAATTTGGGTGCTGCACTTCAGGCTGATGGTGAAACGAGGTCACCGTGGTTACGGGCCTCAAGCATCAAAAGGAGAAGCGCAGCATGAACCATTTTGCTGGATTGGATGTATCGGTCAAGGAGACGAGCGTCTGCATTGTGGATGACACAGGCAGGATCGTGCGGGAAGCGAAGGTGGCGAGCGAACCGGAAGCTCTGCTTGGGGTGCTGAGGAACCCCGGCTACCACTTCAAGCGAATTGGTCTGGAAGCTGGGCCGCTGTCGCAGTGGCTTTTCAGCGCGCTCGCGGAAGTGGGCTTGCCGGTGATCTGTGTCGAGACGCGGCACATGCGGGCGGTATTAAAGGCGCAGATCAACAAGACTGACCGCAACGACGCGCGTGGCATGGCGCAGATGATGCGGGCGGGACTTTATCGTCCGGTGCATGTGAAGACGCTGCGCAGCCAGAAACTGCGGATGCTGCTGACCCATCGCAAGCTGCTGCAGTCGAAGGCCATCGCCATCGAGAACGACCTGCGCGGCACCTTGCGTAACTTTGACCTCAAGGTGGGGATGGTCGGGACGCTGAAGTTCGAGATCTGCATCAAGGAACTGGTCGAGAACTTGCCCGATCTGGCCGTACTGGTCGACCGCTGCTGGTCGTCCGGCGGGTGCTGCGCGAGCAGCTCGGCACTCTGAACCGTCGCTTGCTGACCATCGTGCGGGACGATGACGTGTGTCGTCGCTTGATGACGGTCCCCGGTGTCGGTCCCGTGGTGGCGCTGACCTATCGTGCTACCGTCGATGTGCCTGCCCGATTCCGGAACTCCAAAGCGGTCGGGGCAGTGTTTGGGTTGACGCCCTCCAAGTATCAATCGGGCGAGATCAACCGAACAGGGGCAATATCACGGTGCGGGGACGAGATGATGCGGGTGATGCTCTACAAAGCGGCCCAGATCATGCTGACCCGAACCAACAAGTGGTCCTGGCTCAAGGCCTGGGCGATGAAGATCGCCAGGCATCGCGGGATGAAGAAGGCGATCGTGGCGCTGGCGCGTCGGCTGGCCGTGATCATGCACCGCATATGGATTGACGGTACCGAGTTCTGCTGGACCCGGGAAGAAGCAGCAGCGGCATGAGGGTCGCAAAGGATCAATTGCGATAGGAGAAAACTCGAGCTCCACCGAGCGGTGGAATGATGTCCCTCGCGGGACGATGGATGAGGTGAGATCGGATGTCCGCATGGACCTACCGTTACTCTGACGGCAAGGCCGCCACTTAGATTGTTCCACCTCGTCCTCGAATCCCATAATGGAAGGGCCCTGATGCCGATTCCGAAGAGAAGCACGAGCCCGTGAGCGACATCGACACCCTAGCCGTGGATAGCCTAAAAGCGCTTGACCCCAACCGGCCGATTAGAGAAGCGGACATCGTTCTCGCGTCGTCTGATGTCTACTTTCGGGAGCAAAGCGAACGTGGCGCGGACATCGTCGGATATCTGGTTATGGCCCATCGGCGACACGACCGTTGTGCAATAAATTTCTATTTTTTTATTCGCACTATTGGACATGACGCTAATGCACGCGAATGGATTTTAGCGTCCGGCGAGTAAGTAGCGGCAGACTCGCCCGATCAGCCAAATAGCGCCCGCAAGCAATAGAGGACGGATTGGAATAATCGGTCCGGCTTTACTAAGGTTATTTAAGAATTCTGCTGCAGCCAGCACGGCGATTAGGCCAGCGAGAATTGTCGCCGTCCGATAAAGAACCTCGCCCCAGCGCGCCGCCATTTCACTTACAGCAAATTGCAAGATTGCATGAGAAGAACAAGAATGCCGGGCCTCAGAATATCGATATGTAGTGCTGCTGGCCTCAGGGTGAGTGAACGGAGTGCTGCATGAGCCAACGCAAGTACAAATGAATTGCTAGCGGAAAACCGACCAAGACGACAAACAAAAAGGCATACGGCAATTGAAGTGGGTTTGAGGAATTGGAAAATCGCTCCGCAATTTCCGAAATCCAAAAGGCTTCCCACAGAAAAAGTATGAGATATTCAAAAAACGCTATGCGGCGCCGACGATAACCATCACTCGTTTCATTGGCCTTTGGCAGGACCGCCCCATCAAGGTTTTGTACCAATTTCTGACGTCCTTCACCAAATTGATGGCGCTTTCTAAGCCCCCAAAATTTTCTAAATGCGACCTTTTTCTGGTCTCCGTAAAATAGCCGATGTTTTAGGGCCTGCGGGGCGAGATACACAAAACAGCCGAAAGTAATTACCCAGCCAATAATGATTAGAATGTACAGCATGGACGTCCCAATTCACTTAGACTGTCGAGGCTATTTTGCATCTACCATTATCAAACTAGAACGTGGACTCGTAAACCGGCAGTAACGTACTGACAGGGATGCTGCAATGTCCGTTACTGGCCGAAAGCGGACATCTCAATCGCGCTAGCGATTCTCCGCTTTCAGGGGCACAGCGGACATCGAACAGCCGCTGATTGCCAATCTCTATTTATGAGTTAACGGCCAGATTAAGTCGGGCACGCAGCCAAACCAGTGCAGAAGCCGAGTGTATAGGCCACTGCGTTCCCCGCGACCGCCGCAGTCTCCAGCGACTCGTCAGAGACCTCGTAGTCAAGGATATCTTCTTCAGTTTGGCCGGGTGTATTGGCAGTGTCGGTCATGGGATTGATCCTTCGTTCACTTCGCTCATATTAAACACTTTGCGCATTCGCTGCCGGCATGAAGTGTCAGGCTGCCATATTGCGAGCATTCGCCAAGCCGACGATCTCGTTCCACCACAAAACATTCTAAATTTACTCGTGATCAGCCAAACATTCAAGCCAACGCACCGCGATATTGAGTTGATGACGTAGAAATAGGTTTTCGACCTGAAGTCGGCGCCTCGATTCGAACAGAGCGGAAACGAATATCGCGAGCGTGGGCAGGACGGCAAGCATCAAATTGGATGATGCCCCGATTCTCCCGCCCTGTACGAATTACATGCCTAAGGAATTTTTCGGAAGGGCCAGGTGTTGTATAGACCAAAAACCAAAACCCGGGCGTAATAGTAATGAAGACTGCCAAGGATAGCGCGCGATTCGATATTCCAGATCCACCGAACAGGGCGACAGGCTGGCGCATCTTTGTTCAAGGAACGGCGCGTTCTGACGCCATTGTAATAACAGGAATAGGCACGCAGAATATGCCGCAGATGCGCCTTGCCCAAGACTATGAAATGATCCACGCACTCGCGCCGGATCGACCCGATCAGCCGTTCGGCAAAGCCATTCTGCCAAGGCGAGAATGGCGCTGTGGGCGTGTTCCTAATTCCCATCGTGCGCAGTCGCCATTTGACGATTATGCCATAAATCCGATCCCGATCGCGGATCAGATAGCGCGGCATCCTTTCCCAAGGGAAAGCTTCGGTTAGCTGGCGTGCGATCCATTTAGCCGTCGGGTTTGCTGTGACGTTGATCCAAACTAAGTCTCTTCGGTCCAGACAAACGATGATGAGGGCATACAGCAGGTCGAAGCCAATAGTCGGGATGACCTGCTCCCCAACTTGCCCCCACTCATAAGGAGAGTCTGTTCCGGTTATGCCCCTGATCAGGGCGTGCTGCGAACTCAGTCGGTGTGAGCCCGTTGAGGCTCGAGTGTGGTCGGTTGGTGTTGTAGTCGATCCTCCACTCTTCGATGATTGCCCGTGCCTTGTTGAGGTTGCTGAACACGTGCTCGTTGAGGCATTCGTCCCGCAGGCGGCCGTTGAAGCTCTCCACAAAGCCATTCTGCATCGGTTTACCCGGGGCGATGTAGTGCCATTCGACGGCGTGCTCCTGTTGCCAAGCCAGGATGGCGTTTGAAGTGAGCTCGGTACCGTTGTCGCTGACGAGCATGCAAGGGTAGCCCCGTAGTTCAGCGACTCGATCGAGTTCTCGGGCAACACGCCGCCCGGTGAGCGAGGTGTCCACCACCAGGCCGAGACACTCGCGGGTGAAGTTATCGACCAGCGTGAGGATGCGGAAGCGCCGGCCGGCGGCGAGCGTGTCAGCCACGAAGTCGATCGACCAGCGCAGATTCTGTCCTTGCGGGATCGTCATTGGCGCCCTGGTGCCGAGAGCCCGCTTGCGACCACCACGCCTGCGCACCGTCAGACCTTCCTCCCGGTACAGCCGGTAGAGCTTCTTGTGGTTGAGCTTGATGCCTTGGCGAGCCAGCAGCAGGCCGAGACGCCGATAGCCGAACCACCGGCGTTGTGACGCCAGCTCCCTGAGTTTGGTGCGCAGGGCGTCGTCATCCGGCCTCGTTGAGGCATAGCGATAGGTCTTCGGATACAGGCCCACCAAGCGACAGGCACGCCGCTGCGAGTAGTTCTTCTCTCCAATGGCCCAGGTCACGGCTTTCCTCCGCAAGCCAGGCCTCAGAAGTTTTTTCCAAGCATCTCCCGCAGCGTGGCCGCGTCCAGCGCCGTCTCGGCCAGCAGCTTCTTCAGCTTGCGGTTCTCGTCCTCAAGCGCCTTCAGCTTGCGGGCGTCCGAGACCTCCATCCCGCCGTAGCGCGACCGCCACTTGTAGAACGTCGCATCGCTGACGCCGTACTTGCGGCACAGCTCCCCGGCTGACAGCCCGGCAGTGTGCTCTTTCAGAACCTTGATGATCTGCTCTTCGGTGAATCTACTCTTGCGCATGTCCGTCTCCTGAAGGAACGGACTCTACCCAAAACTGGGCGCGTTTAAGGGGAGCAGGTCAGGGACAACAAACAGACAGAAAAAATGCGATAAAAAAAGCAAAACAATCTCAATCAGTCACCGAACAGCCAAGACTTAGGATTTGTTATAGGTGCGTAGCGATTGAGAGCCAATACTCCTTTTATGTTTCGTATGACCGACCAAACAAACCCCCACAAAAGAATGAAACCACCGATGATTTGGTATAAAAGCAGCACACCACCAATTACATAGAGAAGCCCGATCCAAAACGTTCTTATTTGGAAAATATAGTGACTTTTCATTGTGGATTCAGCTGATGGTGCCTGCAAGTAGGCAATCATAGCGCCGATAAAAGTCGTAATACCTATAAAATATCCAACGAAGTACAGAATGTAGATGGTAAGAACCAACCCACGATCAGCAATCACTGGGGCTTTGGAAGTGCCTACAAAGCGAGCACGATCACTCGTATCAGTCGCGGTCGTCCGTGCTCTTCTTTTTGCCACTTGAGCTTTCCTTCTAGCCAACTATTCGAAATATCAAATGGATCACTTCATTTATTTACATCATTGCAATTAACATTCCAAGGTCTATGTTTTTAAACGCCGTATCGTTCCCGTGACCTGCCCCCTTCAGACGGAACCACGAGTAAACTTGGTAACGCCGATCTGAAGGAGGGATACGATGCCGCGAAAGAGGCATTCGGTTGAAGAGATTATTGCGAAGCTGCGCCAGGCCGACGTGTTGCTGGTGCAGGGACAGACCGGGGTGTAGGTGGACCGAGCAATGGATGTGACGGAGACGAGCTTCGTGATGAGTTGCTCAATGGGGAAATCTTCTACTCGTTGCGAGAGGCTCAGTGACCTGCTCCCCAACTTGCCCCCACTCATAAGGAGAGTCTGTTCCGGTTATGCCCCTGATCAGGGCGTGCTGCGAACTCAGTCGGTGTGAGCCCGTTGAGGCTCGAGTGTGGTCGGTTGGTGTTGTAGTCGATCCTCCACTCTTCGATGATTGCCCGTGCCTTGTTGAGGTTGCTGAACACGTGCTCGTTGAGGCATTCGTCCCGCAGGCGGCCGTTGAAGCTCTCCACAAAGCCATTCTGCATCGGTTTACCCGGGGCGATGTAGTGCCATTCGACGGCGTGCTCCTGTTGCCAAGCCAGGATGGCGTTTGAAGTGAGCTCGGTACCGTTGTCGCTGACGAGCATGCAAGGGTAGCCCCGTAGTTCAGCGACTCGATCGAGTTCTCGGGCAACACGCCGCCCGGTGAGCGAGGTGTCCACCACCAGGCCGAGACACTCGCGGGTGAAGTTATCGACCAGCGTGAGGATGCGGAAGCGCCGGCCGGCGGCGAGCGTGTCAGCCACGAAGTCGATCGACCAGCGCAGATTCTGTCCTTGCGGGATCGTCATTGGCGCCCTGGTGCCGAGAGCCCGCTTGCGACCACCACGCCTGCGCACCGTCAGACCTTCCTCCCGGTACAGCCGGTAGAGCTTCTTGTGGTTGAGCTTGATGCCTTGGCGAGCCAGCAGCAGGCCGAGACGCCGATAGCCGAACCACCGGCGTTGTGACGCCAGCTCCCTGAGTTTGGTGCGCAGGGCGTCGTCATCCGGCCTCGTTGAGGCATAGCGATAGGTCTTCGGATACAGGCCCACCAAGCGACAGGCACGCCGCTGCGAGTAGTTCTTCTCTCCAATGGCCCAGGTCACGGCTTTCCTCCGCAAGCCAGGCCTCAGAAGTTTTTTCCAAGCATCTCCCGCAGCGTGGCCGCGTCCAGCGCCGTCTCGGCCAGCAGCTTCTTCAGCTTGCGGTTCTCGTCCTCAAGCGCCTTCAGCTTGCGGGCGTCCGAGACCTCCATCCCGCCGTAGCGCGACCGCCACTTGTAGAACGTCGCATCGCTGACGCCGTACTTGCGGCACAGCTCCCCGGCTGACAGCCCGGCAGTGTGCTCTTTCAGAACCTTGATGATCTGCTCTTCGGTGAATCTACTCTTGCGCATGTCCGTCTCCTGAAGGAACGGACTCTACCCAAAACTGGGCGCGTTTAAGGGGAGCAGGTCACCCCGATCGAACTGAAAATCACTAAAAAGATGTAAGTGGTAACGCTCGCGGGCCACCATTCGATTTCAGTGCGGGCAGCGAAAATATGTGCTGTTCTTATCAGGCATCCCAGTGATAATTCGCGTAATTTTGTTGTTACCCTCGGTTCGAAAGGTCATTTCATTTTCTGCAATGAATGGTGGACAATCAAGTAGCAGGCGTACGAAGATCCCATCATCCTTACGGGCTTTGATATGGCACGTCCCCGATTGCGCTCTAATCTCTTTGTCGTCGATGTCAAATGCTCCGCTCTGGTAAATCACAGTTCTATTATTCTTTTTGTCGAAAATCCTCGGACAGGCCGATATATCGCTGAATTTGACCCAAAGCCCATTTATGTCTGCCGCATCCGCACGGGCGACGAATAACAAGCCAACCGCGCAAGCAAGCACTATTTGATTGCAATTCGACCTTTTCATAAACTTGTCCTTTCCGAAAATCATATCCGCACATATCTGTGGTGCAGCCCGCCTAATACCGGAATGGAGATGATGCTGCCAGATCGTTGGGCTGCCCTACCTAACAGCGTATTCTTGTTCAGTGCCAAGTGTGTGTGCACTCGATTATAATATGCCGCATAGGCCGCAAGAACACGCCGCAGGTGCGGCTCGCCCCATCGTATAGACTGCCGCATCCTTTGTTGCCGCCGCACTCTCCAGCACCTCGTCGGAAATCTCGCAGGACAGGATCTCCTCTCTCCTCTCTCCTCTCTCCTCTCTCCTCTCTCCTCTCTCCTCTCTCCTCTCTCCTCTCTCCTCTCTCCTCTCTCCTCTCTCCTCTCTCTCCTCCTCTCTCCTCTCTCCTCTCTCCTCTCTCCTCTCTCCTCTCTCCTCTCTCCTCTCTCCTCTCTCCTCTCTCCTCTCTCCTCTCTCCTCTCTCCTCTCTCCTCTCTCCTCTCTCCTCTCTCCTCTCTCCTCTCTCCTCTTCGGACTGTTCGATCGTGATTTCGTCCATGGCGTAGCTTCTTTTAGTGATGACCACATCGTCATGATGCTCGCCCCTATTCGCTTGCGGGCGCCGTACCGCCGAACCCGGCGCCGATTTTCGGCAAAAACTCTGTGTAAATCAAAATTAAGGGCCGTGACCGCGAAAACGGCCGCTGATTCAGAGGGTTATTCGAATTGTCTGCAGCCGTCCTGCATTGGCAAGTTTGTTTTTGAGGCCGCAGACGGTGTCACACGCGAGACATTTGCGGCTTTGCATTTTGCAAAGCCCATCGCCCGGGCCTCTCCTTTGCGCGCACCCAGGGTTCCAACCAATTTCGAAAACAACTATAGTTGAGCCGGAGTTCGGCGCTTGTTTCGAACGCGCCAAATTCAGGTTGAATAAACCCTTGCCCAACGCCACGGCAGGCGATCACCTCAGGGGGACAGAAAATGTCGGGACCCAGACTTGCATATTTTGCATTCGCCGCGCTGCTCATGCTTACCGGCGCGCAGCCGTCGCAAACCGCGACCATCGGCTACGCCGAAGCGCTCGGCGACCTCGCGGCAAATTGCGGCAGGGACATCAATCGCTACTGCAGCAAGGCCAATCTTGGCGGCGGCGAGGTCGCTCAGTGTCTCGAACGCCACAGTAGCAGGGTCACTTCGGCCTGCAAGGCGTCCGCGACCCGGACGGCTGCGCTGTTGCAGCAACGCTCCCGCGCGCGCGCCTCAGTGCGCAAGGTCTGCGAGCTCGACCGGCTGAGGTTTTGCGGCGGCATCCAGCCAGGCGACGCCCAGATTCTCGGTTGCATGTATCAGGCGCGGGCGCATTTGAGCCAGCCCTGCCGGCAGGCACTCATCGATTCCGGTTATGAGGCGGCGCTCGACCCCGGGCCGCTCGGATCGCAGATCCACCTGACGTCAGGTAACATCCTCGGCAGCTTGGCCGGCGCCGCGCAAAACAACATTACCATAGACGTCGCGCGCATGCGCAAAATGGCTGAGCAGGCCGCCCACGATCCCTCGCGCGCCAATCCGCTGAACCGCCCGCCGGTGTTCGCGCAACTCAACAATCTCGCCCAGTTGACCATCGCCGTTGAGTTCGACCTCAATTCGGCACGTATCAAGCCAAAATCCTATCGCGCCATCGGCCTCATGGCGGACGCGCTCTATCATCCCGTGCTCTACGGTTATTGCTTCTTGATCGTGGGACATACCGACGTCACCGGCCGGCGTGACTACAATCTCAAGCTCAGCGAAAGGCGCGCCCAATCCGTGCAGGAGGCGCTCGCCAATCCGTTCGGCATCCCGCATAAGCGTGTCGAAGAGATTGGGCTCGGCGAGGAGCAATTGCTCGACCCTCGCCATCCCAAGTCCGGGGTCAATCGGCGCGTTCAGCTCATCAATGTCGGGCAGATACCGAACAACCCGCAATGTCCAGTCGTTCCGTTGCAGGAAATTCGATAGCGGTTAGCGTGAGGCCATTGTCTCGGGCATTGGCCGCCGTTCTTGACGTGACGCCCTAGATACTGCCCACCATCTTCAGTCTTGGGCGCGGGCGGATTTCCCCTTGCGAGAGCACCGGCGCCTAGCCCTCGCGCGCCGCCGCCTCCAATTTCTCGCGTACCAGCGTGATGAATTCGGAAAGCTTGCTTCTTTATCGTTAATGTCCGCTTTGGCCCGGAAAACGGACATCAGTCTGAGCCACCCCCGTTGAAGTGGTCCAATTTGAAGTATGTCATTTGGCATCAAGGAGAATCGATATGCCGAGGAAGACGTAAAAGCCGGAGGAGATCGTCGCCAAGCTGGAGCAGGTCGATGTGCTGGTCTCGCAGGGGGGGGCGAGCATGACCGATGCGATCCAGTAGATCGGCGTCAGTGAGGTGACGTTTTAGCGGTGGCGGCGGGAGCTCGGCGGGCTCAAGACCGATCAGGTCAAGCCCGCCCAGATTGCCAAGAAATAGCCATCAACGAAATTGCGGCAGCTGCCTACTGTTCGAGCGCCTCGCTCAACTCACGGCTGGCATTCAGTCAAACAAGACTTAAACTTAGGTCGCGTGGCAAACGCTCATCTGCGTGCCCGCCCGCCAGATTGGTACTGGCAATCTGAAGTAAGAAGTCGGTGCTCTACACCGGCTCCGTGGCGGCTCAAGACACTTAGCAAACATTCGCCGCACCGCAACGTCTTGTTCGCTTTCGGACAAGAGCGGACAAAACTCGATTTTACCCGGGGATCGTTTGTCCGCTAATGATGCTGTGGACGGCGCCCGCTCTTGCGGCATCAGAGTGCCCTAGGGTGGCTGCGTTGTAGCAAACCACATCGAGGGGAGCCGTCCATGGGCGAGGTTAGCACGATCGGACTGGATATTGCGAAGTCGGTCTTCCAAGTGCACGGGGTTGATAGTTCAGGCGCGGTTGTGATCCGCAAGCGCGTCAGTCGTTTGAAGCTGCTGGAGTTCTTCGCCGCTCTGCCGCCGTGCCTGGTCGGGATCGAAGCCTGTCCGTCAGCGCATCATTGGGGCCGCGCGCTGCTGGCGCTTGGCCACACGGTGCGGCTGATGCCGCCGAGCTATGTGAAGGCCTATCTCAAGCGCAGCAAGAACGACGCCAACGATGCGGCCGCGATCTGCGAGGCGGTGACGCGGCCGTCGATGCGGTTTGTGCCCGGTCAAGACCAAGGAGCAGCAGACGGCCTTGATGCAGCACTGAACCCGGCAATTGCTGGTGCGTCAGCGCACGATGTTGAGCAATGCGCTACGCGGGCACCTGGCGGAGCTTGGCATCGTGTCGGCCAAGGGCCGTAATGGGATCGGCGAGTTGCTCAGGATCATCGCGGATGGCGCGGATAACCGGATCGCCTCGGCCACCCGCGCTATTCTTGATGTGATGGCGCGGCAATACAGTGCCATCGGTGCCGAGATCAGATCAATCGACAAGAGTATCCTGGCTTGGCATCGCTCGTGCGAGGCGAGCCGGCGGCTGGAGGAGATCCCGGGCATCGGCCCGATCGTCGCCACAGCCCTGGTTGCCGAGGTCGGCGACTGGCAGGAGTTCCGCTCAGGACGCAACCTTGCCGCCTGGATCGGGTTGGTGCCGAAGCAGCATACGAGTGGCGGCAAGGACAAACTCGGCAGCATCACCAAGCAGGGCAATCGCTACTTGCGATGGTTGCTCGTCGCCGGGGCAATGGCGGTCATCCGCCACGCGCAAAAGCACGGCACCGAGAGGCGGCCGTGGCTTGGGCGGTTGATGGAGCGCCGACCCACGAAAGTGGCTGCGGTCGCGCTGGCCAACAAGATTGCCCGCATGGCCTGGGCCGTCATGGTTCGCGGTGAGAGATACAAGGAGCCGACGCTGCTGATGGCGGCTTAACAGACGCCAGCAGGCAGATCGGCACCACCAATTGGCGAGGGCATGACGACGAAATGCAGATACGGTCGTCCCGGGGATCGGGAGAGCCCGTTTGGGTCTTCGCACTGCTTTAAAAGTGCGCGCCAATGATTGGGACCCGATCCGCGCAGAGCATTAGGGCCAGCGGCCACATCCGCCGCATTAACAGGCCGGACACGTGACCGCACCCGACCAATGCTGCAGCAACGTAAAAAAAGCTCTTGCCATGGCGCCGTCCACACGTGACCCAAAGCTGACATAGGATAATTGGGCTTCAGTGGTCCCGAGCAAGGCGCTCATATTCCGTCCGGACACGGTTTTTGCCGTAGATTCGTTCGAGCCGGCGAACTGTGAAATGACCTCGAGCCATTTCCTGAAAATGCTCGATAAACGCGTAATTCACGGCAGCGCCGCCAAGCGCACCGACGACCGGAAGGGCCTGCGCCGCGACCTTTTGCGTCACCACCACTCCAAAGCGGGACGCCACTTGCGTAATAAAGCGGACGAGAACTGGGGCGCCTTCCTTAGTAACACCGCGCTCTGCGATAAAGCGTGCGGCTTCAGTCACGCTTTTGGCGAGGATGCCCCGTATGGCGAAGTATCCGCTTTCAGATGCATCGGCCGAGCCAGCCCGTCCGCC
Organism: uncultured Alphaproteobacteria bacterium; assembly: GCA_963773115.1. Lineage (GTDB taxonomy): Bacteria > Pseudomonadota > Alphaproteobacteria > Rhizobiales > Xanthobacteraceae > Pseudolabrys. The sequence continues at coordinate 1,018,755 of CAVYZZ010000004.1, forward strand.
CAAAGCAAAGACTTGCACGCAGGAGAGTGCCGATTCCGGGTCGGAAAGATCTTCACCTTCACTTCGTGCAATATCCGCAATGGATCTCAGCATGATGATCGTCGAAACAGGAAGCTCAATGGGGAGTGTCGCCAAACCGAAGGCGCCGCCGGCAGCGCCGGATGCCGTGGCTAGGGCCTTGTGCAGGTGCTGCGATCCGCCATGAGGGGCACCTTGCATCGTTCGTAGGGCTACCTTGACGGCTACCTCAAGACCTTTGGAGCTGGCTGTCGCAATAACGTGCGAAGCGGAAGCGGGGAGTACGTGTCCAATAAGATCGATGGGTTTGCCCACCATATTGATAAGGCGTGCGGCAAGACCCGGATGTTCAAGCGATCGAACGGCTCTTCGCAGCGCTGTCAGGTCTTCCGGTGTCATGCCTGTCAAGTCCAATCCCTAACGGGCAGCGCCGTGTGCAAGGCACCGCAAACACCAAAGGAGTAAGCCGCCTACCGCTCAATGATCGCGTATATAGGAAAATGAAGCCTGGAAGGCGACAAGTTCATTGCCAAAGTCGATGTCGCCTATTGGACCAAAGCGGACAACGGCGAAATTTGGCCCGCGACGGTTTGTCCGCTTATGACCCATTTGACCCATCACGAGCATGCGCGGCGCAGCGACATCATGTCTGGGTTCGAGGGTAAACCTAACTCAAAGCGCTGCATAGCGGGCGTTGAACCGTCGCGAGCGGCTTAGTTGCCGCAGTATCCAAAATCAATTCAGCAACGGGGGTCCCCGTGGCAACAGAACAGGAGGTTCCACGATTGCCTGAAAATAGGCCACCCCAAGTGTATATCAAATATCGAATCTACACTCCCGCGCCACGCAAGTGGCTCACTTCTCCTGTATACGACTTAGGTAATCGATGACCGCCAAGATGCGACTGTGGACTACAGCTTCCGGAGAAGCAGGAGGCGAAAAGATATAGTCGTCAGCTTTCTGTAACTTAAAGTGCTGTGGTGGCACGAATCGATATCCCCAAATCGGCATATCACGAGTGCCATGGCTGCTGATCTGTTCTCGACCGTCAATTATTTTGTAAAGCTCATTGAGAGGAAACACCCCGTTATTTTTCTTGGCGAGAATTGTCAGATCAGTAGGGTGCGTCTTCAACTGTGAACTAACCGGTCCATTGCCCTTTGCGTCGATGCCGTGACATGGCGCACAACTGGACTGATATTCAAATTTGCCTACATCGATATCTTGAGCCGATGCACACGCACTAAACCCGATGAACGTAGTGGCAATTACCAGCCACTTTAATGCATTCGTTTTCATGATACGATCCCCGCTTGCGTTTATTAATGCTAAATATATTGGGATCAAGCGTTGACTTGGATCAACTTTAAGCTCGATTGCGAGCCAGGAGGGAAAGTGCACTGCGATGAAAAATGCAACGTAGCATGACGACAGGCACCAAACCCTGCAAAATGCCGCTTGTCGCGGCGGCGTCGATCCTCCTTTCCTAGCTATCGCTATACTCTATCCGCCCTGCCTTCCAATGTCTCCTTCGGGGGCAAAACGGACATGACGCGGGCATCACGGAATGTCCGCATCTGACCCGTAGCAGGCATTCCCAACGAAGCTGTAGTCGCCGCGTGGCCGGTGGCAGCACGGCGAACCGATCGGTCTGCGCCGGACCATGTGACGCGCCCTTGGCGTTCTTGGTGTTCTTGGTATAGCCCGCGCGCGAAAGCGCCGCATAGTCGCGAGGTGTCCAGCGCGCGCGCACGCCCGATTCCGGCGCGATCAGCCGCGCCGTGCGCAAGGCCCTGCGCTCCGGCACGCGCAGCAGATGCCGAAGTCGATCGAGCATGAAAAATCCTCGTATCCCTGCCGGCGTACGAACCGTTAAGCAAACCATCGACACTTGCGAAGGGCGTATTTCATCCGGTAAAGCGTATTGCTATCTTGTCGATCGGTAGACCGGAGACCGGAATGTACGGCTTGCGTCTTTTGCCTACGATACTGGCTGCGCTGCTGGCAAGTGTCGCCGGCGCGGCGGCGGCGGAAATCATCAAGGACTGCCCCAACTGCCCACCTCTAGTGAAAGTGCCGGCCGGCACGTTTGTCATGGGCTCTTCGCTGGCAGAAATCGCGCGCGAAGGGCTAGACGAGTGGTACTTCACCGACGAGCGCCCCCAGCACAATGTGACAATCAGCAAAGAACTCGCGATGGGAGAATATCCCGTCACGCGTGGCGAATTTTCCGAATTCGTGCTCGACACCGGCCACGAGTCGAAAGGCTGCCTGTTTTTCGCCAATGGCAAATGGGTCAACGACGAGAAACGGAGCTGGCGCAATCCCGGCTACATCCAAGACGACAAGCACCCCGTCGTCTGTGTCTCGTTTGACGACACCCAGCACTACGTCCAATGGCTCAGCAAGAAGACGGGCAAAGCTTACCGGCTGCCGAGCGAGGCGGAATGGGAATATGCGGCGCGCGCAGGCTCAACCACCAGCCGCTTCTGGGGCGACGGCCGTGACGAGGCTTGCCAATTCGCTAATGTGGGCGATCTGTTCGGCGCCGGCCGCTTGCGGTGGAACAAGAACAACAAGTATCGAGTGTTCCAATGCAGCGACGGCTACGCCTACACCTCTCCGGTCGGCTCGTTTAAACCGAACGCCTTCGGTCTCTATGACATGCTGGGCAACGTGTTTCAGTGGGTGCAAGACTGCTACCACGACGACTACAAGGGTGCGCCGACCGACGGCTCGGCCTGGACGGACGCAAAGTGCGAAGGCCGTGCCCAGCGCGGCGGCTCCTGGAGTAACGGTCCGTGGAGCACGCGCTCGGCCGAGCGCAACGGCGGTCCGCCGAACATCCGCAACATCGATATCGGCTTTCGCGTAGTGCGGACGTTGGCGCCTTAATTTCTATAGCCCCCTCACCGTTGGCTCCCCGCGTGCCTCGAAGCTCAAGGCCGTGACCACCCACACCAGCGCATCGAGCCGGTCGGGTGAGTGGCCCGACGACAGGCCGTCGAACCCGAAATCGAAAATCTTCGTCCTCCAGGGCGGTGAACCCGCCGGCATGGTGCACGCGGCCCTGCTCGTGGAGCTGCGCCACCGGCTCGGCGCGCAAATATTTGCCGCGCGTCGCACGCACCGTCACCACCGGCACCGTGCGGCCGGCTTTGCCGATCACCGCGCGCACTGATCCACCCTCGTTGAAGTGGTCCGGCTTGAAGTATGTCGCTTGGCATCAAGGAGGACCGATATGTCGAGGAAGAGGCACAAGCCTGAGGAGATTGTAACGAAGTTGCGGCAAGTCGATGTGCTGGTCTCGCAAGGCCAGAGCATTGTCGATGCGATCCGCCAGATCGGCATAAGTGAGGTTACGTACTATCGCTGATGCCAAGAGTTTGGAGGGCTCAATGACCTGACCTGGCTTTTTTAGACCAAGCGATGTGAGAAAGTAGCTTGGAAAGGAGTCTGGGTCATGCCGAAGAAGAGGTTCAGCGCGGAGCAGATTGTGACGCTGCTTCGTCAGATTGAAGTGTTGATGGCACAGGGTAGATCTGCGCCTGGGGCCTGCCGGGAGGCGGGCATATCGCAGCAGAGTTTTTATCGCTGGCGCAAGGAGTACGGGGGCCTTGAGATCGACCAGGCGAAGCGGATGAAGGACCTTGAGCGTGAGAATGTTCGGCTGAAGCGTCTGGTTGCCGATCTGTCGCTTGAGAAGCAGGTGCTCAAGGACGTTGCCTCGGGAAACTTGTAAGCCCCGAACGGCGCCGGCAGGCGGTTGAACGCATTCGAGGGAAGTACGGCCTCTCGGAGCGTCATGCCTGCCGGATTGTCGGTCAGCCACGCGGAACGCAGCGCTACACCACCATCGTTCGTGCTGATGAAGATGCGCTGACGCAGGCCATTATCGCGTTAGCATCGCAGTACGGCCGGTACGGCTATCGTCGGATCAAGTCATTACTGGACGAGGCCGGGTGGAATGTGGGCTGCGATCGTGTACAGCGGATCTGGCGCCGTGAGGGGCTCAGAGTACCCAAGAAACAGCGGCCGCGAGGCAGGCTCTGGCTCAACGATGGATCGTGCATCCGGCTGCGGCCGGAACGGCGCAATCATGTCTGGTCCTACGACTTCGTGGAGGCGCAGACCCATGATGGCCGCAAGCTCCGGCTGCTGACCCTGATCGATGAGTTCACGCGCGAATGCCTGGCGATCCGGGTGGCGCGCCGGATCAACAGCTTCGGCGTGCTTGAGGCGATGGCCGATGTCATGCTTATGCGCGGTGTGCCGGAGCACGTCCGATCCGACAACGGCGCTGAGATGACCGCAAAGGTCGTGCGTAACTGGCTGACGCAGGTCGGAGCCAAAACACTGTTCATTGAACCTGGTAGCCCCTGGGAGAACGGCTACTGCGAATCCTTCAACGGGAAACTACGCGATGAGCTGCTAAACGGAGAACTCTTCTACAGCCTGAAAGAGGCCCAGATCGTCATCGAGCAATGGCGAAAGCACTACAACACGATCAGGCCGCACTCAGCGCTCAACTATAGGCCGCCGGCGCCGCAGACCTTCGCGCCCTCGGCTAACCACCTGGATGAGATCATGCCAATGCAGTAGTCTCTCATCCGCTGGTTCAAAAAAGCCGTCAGGTCAATAGGCGCAATTTCGGCCCGCAGCGACGACATTCGCACCACGCAACATCACGCAGAGGCGATCCAAAACTCACCAGCATGTTCAAAATTGATCACTCATTTGCGTCAACGACAACATGTCTGACCGCATAGAATGCCCGTTCTGCGCCATTCGCGGTTGTTCTATTTTTTATGTTTTGTTTATTTCGTCCGCTTTGGGTTGATCCGCCCTCGTTGAAGTGGCCCGACTTGAAGTATGTGATTTGGCATCAAGGAGGGCCGATATGCCGAGGAAGAGGCACATGCCTGAGGAGATTGTCACGAAGCCGCGGCAAGTCGATGTGCTGGTCTCGCAAGGCCAGAGCATTGTCGATGCGATCCGCACGATAGGCGTGACGGAGGTTAACTGCGCGATGAGCTACTCAACGGCGAGATCTTCTACACATTGAACGAGGCCAAGATCGTGATTGAAGCCTGGCGACGCCACTACAACACCGTACGCCCTAACTCGTCGCTGGGATATCGACCGCCGACACCTGAGGCCCTGGTCTGGCCAGTAACAACAATGGTGGCGGAAATGCCGGCTCTAAACTAACATTCCACCCGGACCACTCAGTGGGGGCCGGTCACATGGACGTGAGCAATCTCTCCCATCTATCGAGTTGATTTCAAATAGTTTCTCGGCGTGGAAGGTATGCTGATACGAATGTCGCGACAGCCTAAATAGTTATGTTTTGTTTATGCGTGTGGTCTGATTGCTCGCTAAGTGCCAACAGCCGACATCGCGCCTGTTATGGAAGGTGCCGCCAACGAGGCTGCCCACTTTTCATTTGATACAATTCCACGATATCTTTCGGCGCCCCATACGGCCCGCCAATTTGATGCACGAGCAACTCCAGTTGAAGGATATATTTGATGTTTAAAAAATGTTGGACGATTGTCACACTCGCGCTGTTTGCAATGCTCGCTGCGCCTGCGGGCGCACAGGCTCCGAAATCCTGGACGCAAGTGGGCGGTCTCACTTGCAAGGTCAAACCGAATTTCGGCTTCATCATATTCGGCCACCAGCCAATGGAGTGCCGCTTCACCCCGAACACACCGAACCCACCTCAAGACTACGAGGGTGCCATCAACACGGTCGGTCTTGATGTCGGCGTCACCGCCGGGAGCGTGTTGGGATGGGCCGTATTCGCGCCGACCACAGGCTTTCCGGCCGGCGCGCTTGCGGGCGAATATGTTGGTGCTACCGGCGATCTTGGCCTTGGCATCGGCGCTGGCGCGAATGTCCTAATCGGCGGTTCTGCTCGCACCTTTGCGCTTCAACCGCTGTCGCTCCAGGGCTCAATCGCCGTGAACGTTGTGCTCGGGGTATCGTCGCTCAAGCTGCGCGCTGCGCCTTAAAGCCACGTTCACCTTCGCGCAGTCAGCGCAATTGGCATGTCCGCTATGGGTCATTAGCGACCGAGCCATCCGGCGCCAGCGCCGATCAATGTCCGCTGTTACTCCAATAGCGGACAAACGCGGGCGCGGTTCGAATGTCCGCTTTGTGCCAGAAGCGGACATTACGGCGGCCGGTGCCCCGGCGAGCTAACTCCAGTAGCAATCCTTTACAACGCCACTTGTGTCCCCACTTCCACCACCCGACCGGTCGGAATTTGAAAATAATCGGTAGCGTCATTTGCGATCCTGCTCAGCCCGATGAACAGCCGGTCTTGCCACCGCGGCATTTCGGATTTCGCCGCCGGCTTGAGCGAGCGGCGTGACAGGAAAAACGACGTCGACATAATGTCGAACTGCCAGCCGAGCCTGCGCGCCATCGCCAGCGCCCTAGGAACATTTGGCGTTTCCATGAAACCGAACCGCAGGATGATGCGCGCGAAGGTTTCGCCGATCGGCTCGATGCGCACCCTCTCGGCGCGATCAACGTGCGGCGTATCAGCCGTCTCGATGGTGAGGATGACGTTTTGCTCGTGCAAAACCTTGTAATGCTTGAGGCTGTGCAGCAGCGCGGTGGGGGCAAATTCCGGATCGCTAGTCAGAAACACCGCGGTGCCCGGGACGCGCGCCGGCGGTTTGCGTTCTAGATTGGCGACCAGAGATTCAAGCGGCATTTCCTGTTTGCGCGTCTTCATCAGCAGAATGCGTGTGCCACGCCGCCAAGTATACATCACCGCCATCACAGCGCCGCCAAGCGCCAGCGGCACCCAGCCCCCCTCCACGATCTTGAGCATGTTGGCGGACAGGAAGGTCAGGTCGATGAACAGAAACGGCGCGATCATCGCTGCCGCCAGGAATGGCGGCCAGCTCCACACCCGCCAGATCACCACGAACGCCATCATGGCGGTGACCACCATGGTACCAGTGACGGCGATGCCGTAGGCCGAGGCAAGTGCGCTCGACGAGCGGAATAGCGCAACCAATAGCAGCACACCGATCAGCAGTAGCGTATTCACCCGCGGCATATAGATCTGCCCAAATAGCGCTTCAGAGGTATGACAAATCTCCAGCCGCGGCAGCAGGCCGAGTTGAATGGCCTGACGGGTAAGCGAATAGGCGCCCGTGATGACAGCTTGGCTAGCGATTACGGTAGCGGCGGTAGCAAGTGCCACCATCGGCAGCAGCGCCCAATGCGGATAGAGGAGGAAGAACGGATTGGCGATTGATTTCGGATCGGAGAGCACAAGTGCGCCCTGGCCGAGATAATTGATGACAAGTGCCGGCAGCACCACGGTGAGCCAAGCAAATCGGATAGGGCCGCGTCCGAAATGGCCGAGGTCCGCATAGAGCGCTTCCGAGCCGGTTACCACCAGGAACACCGCGCCGAGGGTGAACAAACCGATGATGCCGTGATGGATCAGGAAGCTCACGCCGTGCCACGGATTGAATGCAAATAGCACATTCAGGTTTTGACCAATGTGCCAAAGGCCGGCGGCGGCGATGGCGGCGAACCATACGAGCGTGATCGGACCGAACAGCGCTGCTACTCTTGCGGTGCCACGCGACTGTACTGAAAACAGCGCGATCAAAATGACAACTGTGATCGGCACAATGAAGTCGTCGAAGGCTGGCGTCGCGATTTTCAGGCCTTCGATCGCCGACAATACCGACAGCGCCGGCGTGATGATGGCATCGCCGTAAAACAAGGCGCCGCTGATAATTCCAAGGAGCACCACAATTCCGCTGGTACGCCCGAGCGCGCGCGAGGCCAGTGCCATCAGCGCCAGCGTGCCGCCTTCCCCGTTATTGTCAGCGCGAAGCAGGATCAGCACATATTTGGCGGTGACCACCAAGAGAAGCGCCCAGATGATCAACGACAGAATACCAAGCACCACCAACTCGCTCGCCGGCGCATTGGGCCCTACAGCCGCCAGTACCAACTCGCGCACCGCGTAGAGCGGACTAGTGCCGATGTCGCCATAGACTACGCCAATGCTGCCGATCGTAAGCGCCCAAAAGCTTGCTCTAGGTTGAGAGATGCTCGGTTCATGGCTTGCGACGGCTGCGATCGTCTGCGACATGAGGCACCTAAAAATTGTTGCGGCACAATAAGAAGCGCACGCATTTACGGGATTTAACTGCAGTTCGGTACATCAATTTGAGCATTGCTCGTTATAGAGCCATGCACAAAGCGCAGCCCGAAAACTATGCTTTGGTTCAGATGTTCAGGGCGAGTGGGGATGTGCGCTCTGGGTCATTAGCGGACAAACAATCCCCGGCGAAAATCTAGCGATGTCCGCTTTGGTCCAAAAGATGGGGTAATCGGCCGGCAGCTTGTGGATAGCTGAAGAGATTGGGTGCTGCGCTTCAGGCTGATGGTGAATACGAGGTCACCGTGGTTGCGGGCCTCAAGCATCAGAAGGAGAAGCGCAGCATGGACCATTTTGCTGGACTGGACGTATCGGTCAAGGAGACCAGCGTCTGCATTGTGGATGACACAGGCAGGATCGTGCGGGAAGCGAAGGTAGCGAGCGAACCTGAAGCTTTGCTGCAGGTTCTGGCGAACCCCGCCCACCGCTTCAAGCGAATCGGACTGGAGGCCGGGCCGCTGTCGCAATGGCTGTTCAGCGCACTGGCCGAAGCAGGCTTGCCGGCGATCTGTGTCGAGACACGGCACATGCGGGCAGTGTTGAAGGCACAGATCAACAAGACCGACCGAAACGATGCGCGCGGCATGGCGCAGATGATGCGGGCGGGACTTTACCGTCCGGTGCATGTGAAGACGTTACGCAGTCAGAAACTGCGAATGCTGCTGACGCATCGCAAGCTGCTGCAGTCGAAGGCCATCGCCATCGACAATGACCTGCGCGGTACGTTGCGTAACTTCGGCCTCAAGGTTGGCATGGTGGGGACGGTAAAGTTTGAAGCCCGCATCAGGGAGCTGGTCGAGAACTTTCCCGACCTGGCCGTTCTAGTCGAACCGCTGCTTATCGTCCGGCGGGTGCTGCGCGAACAGATCGCCATCCTGCACCGCCGCCTGCTGACCATCGTGCGGGACGATGAGGTGTGCCGGCGCTTGATGACGGTCCCCGGGGTCGGCCCCGTGGTAGCGCTGACCTATCGTGCTACCGTCGACGTGCCGGCCCGTTTCCGGAACTCCAAGGCGGTCGGGGCGGTGTTCGGACTGACGCCCTCCAAGTATCAATCGGGCGAGATCAACAGAACCGGGGCGATATCAAAGTGCGGGGACGAGATGATGCGGGTGATGCTCTACGAGGCGGCCCAGGTCATGTTGACCCGCACCAACAAGTGGTCCTGGCTCAAAGCCTGGGCCATGAAGATCGCCAGGCACCGCGGGACGAAGAAGGCGATCGTGGCGCTGGCGCGCCGGCTGGCCGTGATCATGCACCGCATATGGATTGACGGCACCGAGTTCCAGTGGACCCGGGAGGCCGCAGTGGCATGACAGCAGCTCAGGATCAAACGCATAGGAGAAAATCCGAGCTCCACCGAGCGGTGGAATGATGTCCCTCGCGGGACGATGGATGAGGTGAGTTCGTTTGTCCGCTTGAACCTGCCGTCACTCTGCCGGCAAGGCCGCCCAAAAGATTGTTCCGCCTCGTCCTCGAATCCCATACTGGAAGGGCCTTGGTGCCGATTCCGAAGAGAAGCACGAGCCCGTGAGCGACATCGACACTGCACAGGTGGATAGTCTGAAAGCGCTTGACCCCAACCGGCCGATTAGAGAAGCGGACAAATTTTGCGGTGCCGCGAATGTCCGCTAAGTGCCATGTGTGGACGGCTCCGAGTTGGCAAGAGCTTTCTTCACGTTTGCAGCATTGGTCGGTGCAGCCATGTGTTCGGCCTTTAAGTGCGGCACACAGGGCCGCTGGCCATAATGCCCTCCGCGGATCAGGTCCCGGTCAAAAGCACGCATTCGACAATGCGCTGGCACAAGTGGGTTGCCCTGATCGCCGGATCGACCGGCTCTGCATTACGTGCTGTTCGTCCTCCCAACCTTCACATCACGCCGGGTATCCGACGCGATCTCGTTTACGCCGCCAGCGCGACCGGGGTCTTGTAGCGCTCGCCTCTGGCCATCATGGCCCAGGCCATCCGGGCGAGCTTGTTGGCCAGCGCGATGGCTGCGACCTTAGTCGGTTTTCGAGCTAGCAATGCCGTGAGCCAGGGCCGATGTTTGGTGCCGTGGATCTTGGCATAGCGGATCACGGACAGCGCGCCGGCCACGAACAGGCCGCGCAGATAGCGGTCACCTTGCTTGCCGATACTGCCGAGCCTGTCCTTGCCTCCACTTGAATGCTGCTTCGGCACTAAACCGATCCAGGCCGAGAAGTTACGCCCTGATCGAAAAGCCTTCGGATCGGCAACGCTGGCAACCAAGGCTGTGGCCAGCATCGGGCCGACGCCTGGAATGTAACGAAGGCGCTTGCTCGCCTCATTGGACCGGTGCCAGGCCATAATCATCCGATCGAACGCAACAATCTGCTCCTTGAGCCTGCGTAGGTGAGCCCCGAGAGCGGCAAGACATTCGCGTGCAATACCGGGAACTCGCTTGTCGGCCGGATCGGCAACAATATGGAGCAGTTCCTCGACACCCTTGCGTCCGACCGGCGCGACGATCCCGAGTTCGGCAAGCTGAGCTCGGATCGAGTTGATCACGGCGGTCTGCTGGCGGATGAACAGATGGCGTGTGCGGTGAAGCATCAGGCAACTCTGCTGCTCAGGCGTCTTGGTTGGCACGAACCGCATATTGGCCCTGGTGACTGCCTCGCAGATGGCCTCCGCGTCTGTGGCGTCATTCTTCTGCCGCTTGACGTAGGGCTTCACGTAGGCCGGCGGCATCAGCCGCACGGTGTGGCCGAGCGCCTTGAGTTCACGCGACCAATGATGGGACGAGGCGCAGGCCTCAATGCCAACGAGGCATGGTGACAGCTTCTGGAAGAACGCCAGGACGTAGCGCCGCTTCAACTGCCGCCGGATAACCACTTGGCCAGCGGCATCAATGCCGTGGACCTGAAACACCGACTTGGCAATATCGAGACCGATTGTCGTGACCGTGTGCATGTTTGGCTCCTCCAAATTGTGGGGCCTTAACAGCACCCACATCTATGGCACTCACGTGCCGGTGGAGGAGCCGTCCACAGCATCAATAGCGGACATACGGTCGCGGGCCAAAATCCAAATTTGTTCCGCTCTAGTCTGAAAGCGACCGCCGTCCGACGCCTGCCCACCGTTTTGCGTACCATAGGGCAACGGCAATGCCCGCGGATACTGCGGCGGTGACTAGTGGCTCCGCCCATTGCGGCGGAAAATGCGAAGGATGCGCGAAGACATCACCAATGAGCGTAACGACCGCGCTAATTGTTGCCTGGCGGCTGACACTGTCAGTCGTTCGGTCCATCTGGGTGAGGAGTGCAACGGTAGTTAATGCGCCTACAGACCCGCAAACCGTCGCAAGGAGCACATGTTCGACGTCGAAAGCTGCGAAAACATTGCCGCGCGCCATGACGAGAAGGCAAGCGAGCCACGCCCCACAAAACTTTTCAATGGCGGGTCGGATAAGCCCGCCCGTGCGTAGACCATCTAAGGCGAGTCCACCGAAGTTATGGGTCCCCATCCACAATAGCCCTTTCTTGTTCGCCGCTGCTTCAGCGCACGCGTAGATGTGCAATACTCAGCCGGGAAAAACAATCATTTCCGGGTCGCGCGAATATCAAGTCTGGGTGACGGCCGGTTGATTAAGCACAGCCCAATGTCCGCTTCGGGTCATTCGCGGCCTAGCCGATATGCCCTAAAATCGCAGTATGTCCGTCGTTGGTCCAATAGCGACCAAACTTTTGCAGCGCAGCGAACGCGGCGAAGTGCCAGAAGCGGACATTGCACCATTCATTCGATCACCTCGTCGGCGCTGGTGAGCAGCGTTGGCGAGATGACGAGGCCGCGCGCTGGCGCCCCGTCCGCTGGTGCACGTCAGTCAACAAGGCCACTACAAGTCAAGCGGGTGCAATCCTGGTAAATGTTCCGACATTCGGAGGATGGTATCTGCTTCAGAGAAAGGCAATCGCGATATCGAGCCCGACAGGCATTCATGCATTTCTGTTTAGCGGTCTGAGCCGCCGCGAAGGTGTGAGAGGTGAGATCGGCATTGCGCGCATTGAGTGTTCCCGCACTTAATGACAGAAGGAGTGCGGAGACAACAGCAAACGACCAATTGCTACATTTCATGGCCCAGCTCCCTTTAGATCGAAATACAACGCATCTTAGCGGTTAAAATTAGCACATTGAAAGAGGTCGGGCGTGACGTGAGCTGATGTCCACTTCGGGTCATTAGCGACCGAGCCATTCGGCACCAGCGCCGATCAATTTCCGCTGTTGCTCCAATAGCGGACAAACCTGAGCCCGTTCGGATTGTCCGCTAAGTGCCAGAAGCGGACTTTCCCAAAATGAACTGCGCACAAACAGAAAGACCGCCAACGCGGCGGCCTCTCCGAAATCAAATCAGGTGCTTTGATCAGGCTGCGCGTGCGGATGCATTCCGCTTCATGCGCCAGCCGAGCAAACCCAACGCGCCGAGGCCGGTGGCGAAGAGTGTGGCTGCGGCAGGAAATGGGGCGGTGACCACACAGAGTTTTACGGCGAAAGCCCAAGCGTAGGCGAATAGCAATTGATTGACCCGCTCTCTCTTAAAAACGACTGTTACGGGCAACGAACGATCGTTACTGTTTGTTCTTTGCCGTTACCCATCATAACCGTCGTGGTGTGCGCCGGGCAGCCCGGGACAGACGGTATGAAAACCGGTGCAGGAGGGGGAGAAGGATTTTCAAACGGCGGACATCGATGGACCCAATCCCAAGGAATATCGAGTGTGCATGTATAGCGGGTATTGCCTGGTGTCGGTTCCGTAACATTTATTTCGGGTTCGCCATTCGTTTGTCCGTAGAAGAACCCCCCGGCCGTCGGCCAGTAAGCCCCGCTATGGCGCCCCCTGCGTTGATGCGGCGATCGGGCAACTGACGGATGCGAAGTCGAATGCGTCGAAGCAGATTTTCCGCCACGCATTGCGCTCGATGCGCCGAAAGTTCCGTTCGAGGTAAGGGTAAGGGCCACGCCGAGAGACGCGATAAACGCCGCATACATTTTGTACGTCATGGCACGCACCAATTCGTGGGTTGCTTAGAAATACTCCAGCGCACTCTAAGCCGGACCTTTCGGGCCCGCCATTTTATAATTAACTATTAGTTAAGGCGTAATATTAATGGAGAGACTCTCTCCCTGGCGTTGCCGCTCGCCGACTACAACTCTCCGCTTTGGGTCATTCGCGGACAACCCTCCGGGGCCAAAAATCCACTAATGTCCGCTTTGGTCCAATTGTCCGTCGTCAGATAATTCGAGACAGATGGCGGTTTGATTTACAGGACGATCCGGCTCATCTGATTTTAGTTTATGCGGCTTTCTTTTGGTGCTGCAAGCGTCGTTTTTGGATTGTGTTTCGTTTGATCCTTTCTCTTTCCAGCAAGATTGTTTGACCGCGCCCGAAGTACACATCGGCCGGTGTCAGATTGCTCAAGCTCTCATGATAGCGCCGATGGTTGTAGTGATCGACGAACCGGCCAATGCTGGCCTCAAGATCGCCCGGCAGGTAGTAGTTTTCCAAGAGGATGCGGTTCTTGAGCGTCTGATGCCAACGTTCGATCTTGCCCTGGGTCTGCGGATGGTAGGGCGCGCCGCGAACGTGTCCCATGTTCTGTGCGCCCAACCAATCTGCCAGATCAGCGGAGACGTAGCTGGAACCATTATCACTGAGCAGACGCGGTTTATGGACGACCCGCGCCTGGTCACAGCCTGAGGCTGCGAGAGCCAGATCCAGCGTGTCGGTCACATCCTGCGCCTTCATCGTCGTGCACAGCTTCCAGGCGATGATGTAGCGCGAGAAGTCGTCCAGCACCGTGCTGAGATAGAACCAGCCCCAGCCGGTCACCTTGAGATAGGTGAAGTCTGTCTGCCAGAGCTGGTTTGGCGCCGTCGTCTTGTCTTTGAATTCGTCGGCTGCCTTCATGACGATGTAGGCCGGGCTGGTGATCAGATCGTGCGCTTTGAGCAGCCGGTAAACCGAAGCCTCTGACACAAAATAGCCGGCTGTATCGGTGAAGCGCGTGGCCAGTTCCCGTGGGGATAGCTCCGGCTCATCCAACGCCAACTGAACAATCCGCTCGCGTATTGCGTCCGGGATGCGGTTCCAGACGCGCTTCGGACTTGGTGATTTATCTTCCAGTGCTTCGGGGCCGCCGGTCTGCAGGCGATCGTACCAGCGGTAGAACCTTGCAGGCTGGATACCCAGCTTTGCCAGCGTCCAGCGCACCGGCAGATGGGATTGCTCGACCAGACGGATGATCTCCAGCTTCTCGGAGGCGGGGTATCTCATTCCTCGTTTCCCCCATCCGCGATCATGCTTTTTTTGAGCAGACGCAGTTCGAGCGCTTGTTCAGCCACCACCGCCTTGAGCTCCTGCGCCTCACGCCGCAGGTCCTTGACCTCGCCACTGGTCGCGGCCCGCACCGTGTCACCCGCCAGACGACGCTTGCCGGCCTCCAGAAACTCCTTGGACCAGGCGTAATAGAGGCTCTCGGCAATGCCTTCACGGCGGCATAGTTCAGCAATGCTGGACTCGCCGCGCAGGCCATCCAGAACGATCCGGATCTTCTCTTCGGACGAATGGCGTTTGCGGGTGGCCCGACGGATGTTCTTTACGAGCCGCTCAGACGACGATTCAGGGTGCACGGATTTCTGTCTCATCTCCACTCCTCGATGGTTACGATGAGCCAGAAATCCTCCGTTCCTCAAGCCGTTAAATCTGTCTCACAGGCGCTGATGCCGGACAGTCGGAACATCGCCCCCGACCAACAAAGCACGGCAGATCGAACTGACCTCCTCACGGATGTCGCCCGTATTGAAGCGCGCAAGGGCGAATTGGCGGTTTGGCTGAAGGCTTCCGGCGAGAAGCAGCAGGAGGTTGATGCAGATCAAGCTGCGGCCGTGGACCGTGTCCCTTCCCTGCTGATCCCATGGACCAAGCCGCCGCCCAAGAGGTTCAAAGAGATCCTGTTGCCGCCAACCATCGAACGACACCGAGTGCCGCCGATCAAATTCGAGCGTCGCGCGGCGCTGCTCAAATCGATCGCCCGTGGTCGCGCTTGGCTCGATGAGATCGTCGCCGACGCCACAACGGTCGAGCAGATTGCTGCTCGCCATAAATGTAGCGTCCGCCACGTCAACATGACGATCTCGATGGCATTCATCGCACCGGGTCTGGTCAAGGCCGCCATCGAAGGGCGGCTGCCCCGCGGCATTGGCGTTGCGGTCATGCGCGAGACGCCGGCTGAATGGTCCCAACAGTTCGAGCGGCTTGGTCTGGCGCCGGGTTGATTCTCACCCCCATAACGAACGACACACACTAGGCCAACAGCTGCGGCAGCCGTTCACGCGATGCCTCGGTCTGAGACGGACGTCTTGCCGAGCAGCAGATGACAGCCATGAGGTGAAGTTCCCGACGTCACGGCATTTTGGCGCCAGGAACGGGAATTTTCGGCGCGGAGACCACGGCCCGAATTGCGCCCTTTGCCCGCTCCGGAGACTGGGAGGATACAAGCGCGCATCAAAAAGGCCCGCCAACGGCGGCACATTTTCGCAGGTCTCCACAAAGTGCCGAACAGCCAGACTGCGTGGTGGGCGCGACAGGGATCGAACCTGTGACCCCCTCCATGTCAAGGAGGTGCTCTTCCGCTGAGCTACGCGCCCTATTAGCCTGATCGGGGGTTGGTCTTATCGGCTCCCCTATAGGGAGGCAAGACGCCTGCCGCTAGCGCCTCAGGCCGCGGCCAGCATCTTCTGCACTTCGGTGACCAATTCGCGCAGGTGGATCGGCTTGGACAGCACCTTGGCGTGCTTGGGAGCGGTGGAATCGGCGTTGAGCGCGACCGCGGCGAAGCCGGTAATGAACATGATCTTAATGTCGGGGTCGAGTTCGGCCGCCCGGCGGGCAAGCTCGATGCCGTCCATTTCGGGCATCACGATATCGGTGAGCAGGAGCTCGAACGGTTCCTCCCGCAGACGCTGATAGGCCGACAGCCCGTTATCGTAGGAGGTGACCTCGAATCCGGCATTCTGCAGCGCCTTGACCAAAAAGCGCCGCATATCGGTGTCGTCTTCAGCCAGGAGGATTTTCGACATACCCTTTTACGCCCCGTCCCGGCCGCTCCACAGACGCCCTATTGGCCGGCCACAGCCACCCCATAAGACTTATTGTAGGTAAATAACGGGTGAACCGATAACATGGCTTGGCTTTATGCGTCAGTGCATGGACAATAAAGGTATAAACCCGGGGTCGGACCCGCCGGATCCTAGCCACGCCGCCAATGGCCGTCACCATCCATGAGTGAAATCCGCGAAGAACTCGACCCGCCGTTCGAAGTCCTCGAGCCGGGCGAATGCAAGGGGCCGGTGCTGTTCAATTCGCCGCACAGCGGCTCGACCTACCCGCGCGCGTTCCTGACAACCTCACGGCTCGATGTCGCCACCCTGCGCCGGTCGGAGGACAGTTTCGTCGACGAACTGATCGGCGGCGTGGTGGCTTGGGGCTTTCCGCTCATGCGGGCGCATTTCCCGCGCTGCTTCGTGGACGTCAACCGAGAGCCCTATGAACTCGATCCGCGCATGTTCGAGGGGCGGCTTCCCTCCTTCGCCAATACCCGCTCGATGCGGGTGGCGGGGGGCCTCGGGACCGTGGCGCGGGTGGTCGGAGACGCCCAGGAAATCTACGACCAGCGCATCCCGGTCGACGACGCGCTGCGGCGAATTGAAAGCCTGTATAAGCCCTTTCACCGCGCGCTGCGGCGGCTTTTCACCCAGCTGCATCGGGACTTCGGTGCCGCCATCCTGCTCGACTGCCATTCCATGCCGTCCAGCGCCGGTCACAAGGACGAGCGGCCACGGCCAGAATTCGTGCTGGGCGACCGCTACGGCACCAGCTGCGTCGGCGTAGTGTCCGAGACCGTGGAACAGACGCTGCACGGGCTGGGCTACGGCGTGAGCCGCAACAAGCCCTATGCCGGAGGCTTCATCACAGAGCATTACGGCAATCCGGCCGCCGGCCTGCATGCCATCCAGCTCGAGATCAACCGCGCGCTCTACATGGACGAGCGCCGCTACGAACGCTCGAAGAATTTCGCGCGGCTGGCCGCCGACCTAGAGACGCTAGCCCGGCGCCTAGGCGAAATCCCGCTGGAAGAGCTGCGCCCCTACCGGGCTGCTGCCGAATAACGCTCTGGCTGCCGGCGGGTGCCGGCTCGACAAAAAAAGGGCCGCTCGCGTGAAGCAAGCGGCCCAAGTCTAGGGAGGAAACGCCCAAGGAGGGCAGCGGTATCGCTACCGCATTGCAATAAGTTACACCGCGGCGCACAAAAATCAAGGGTGACCAAGCGTTTTCCCATGCAAAATTGCATAGGTGTTTGCTGGTTTTGCTGATCGCTAGCTTTGATATGCAGAAAGTTGGGGCCAAAGTGTTACCGCAGCGCAACACAAAGCCATATTCGAAAGAAGTGGGCCTGCGGCGGCCGATTGCCCGCGTGCGCGCTCTCCGATACCTCGAAGCCACACCATGACGGCCGTCGATTTCGCCTGCTTCGTCGATCAGCTCGCCGCCGTCTCGGGCGAGACCATCCTGCCCTTCTTCCGCACGGCGCTGGCGATCGAGAACAAGGACGCCCGCGGCTTCGATCCCGTCACCGCCGCCGACCGCGCCGGCGAGAACGCCATGCGCGCCCTCATCCGCAAAACTTTTCCCGGCCACGGCATCCTGGGCGAGGAGTACGGAACTGAGCGTAGCGAGGCCGAATATATCTGGGTGCTCGATCCGATCGACGGCACCAAGTCGTTCATCGCCGGCATGCCGGCCTGGGGCACGCTGATCGGACTGATGCGCTTCGGCGAGCCGGTGTTCGGCATGATGCACCAGCCGTTCATCGGCGAGAAATTTTCCGGCGACGGGGGCGCTGCGCACTACCGCGGGCCGGCGGGCGACCGCGAGCTGCGCGTGCGCGCTTGCGCTTCGCTTGCCGACGCGCTGCTGTTCACCACCAGTCCGTTGCTGATGAACAAGGCCGACCGCGCGCTTTTTTGCCGCGTGGAAGACAAAGTGAAGCTGTCGCGCTACGGCGGCGACTGCTACGCCTATTGCATGCTGGCAGCGGGCCAGATCGACTTGGTCATCGAGACCGAGATCAAGCCGCATGACATCGTGCCGCTGATCCCGATCATCACCGGCGCCGGCGGCATCGTCACCACCTGGGAGAACGGCCCCGCGCAGGAAGGCGGCCGCTGCGTGGTCGCCGGCGACGCGCGCGTGCATCAAGCCGCGCTGAAACTGCTGAACGGCTGACAAAGCTCTCCTTTTTTGCGATACGCCAGAATAGAGGCATGGAGCGTTGCCTGGACGGCTTGGCGCAGGAGGCCGCGATGAAACTCTACGAATTCGGCCCCACCCGCTCGATCCGCGTGCGCTGGACGCTGCAGGAGCTGGGCGTTCCCTTCGAGGCCATCACGGTCAATGTGATGGCCGGCGAGCACCGCAGCCCGGAATTTCTCCAGCTCAATCCGGCCGGCAAATTGCCCGTTCTGGTAGACGGCGATTTCGTGCTGACCAAATCGATCGCGGCGGTGCTCTATCTCGCCGAGAAATATCCCGAGAAGGGATTCATGCCGGAGGAGCTGCGCCAGCGCGCGCAGGTCTTCCGATGGCTTCTGTTCACGACCACCGAGCTTGAGCAGCCGGTGTGGCGCATCGCGCGTCACACCAATATTTATCCGAAGGAAAAGAGATTGCCCGCCGAGATCGAACTTGCCCGCGGCGATTTTACGCCGATGGCGCAAATCGTCGAGGACCACATGCGCGGCCGCAAATTCCTCGTCAGCGACCATGTCACGATCGCCGATTTCGTGCTGGCCTATACGCTCGACATGGCGAAGACCGCGAACGTGCTCGGCGATTTTCCGGTGCTCAACACCTATATGGTAGGCATGTATGCGCGGCCACATGCGCCGATGCGCATCAAGGAAGCCTTCGAAAGCATCAGGAGCAAGGCGCGCTAGTAGCGCGGCGTGCCCGGTACAAAGGCATCGAACGCCGCCCAGAATTGCGAGCGGTATTGATCCTGCTCCTGCAGGATCTCGTGCCGGCTGCCGGCCAGGATGAGATGGCGGCCGGCGAGCAAATGCAATCCGAATTCCTCGATGGCCGGCGTCGAGACAACCTCGTCACGGCCGGCTGCCACCAGCAACATCGGCTGGCGGATTTGGCCGGCATAGCCGGGGCTGCGGAACCGCTTCATCTGTTTGAGCGCGGCGTCGGTCCAGGCAATAGTTGGCGCGCCGAGGCCGAGCGCCGGCTCCTCTTCCAGCACGGCGGCGTTGCGTGCATAGCGCACGGGATCAGAGGTCAGCACATTGCCGAGGAAGTTTTCGCTGCCGCTCGGCTCGGCACCGCCAGTCGGCACATAGGCGCCGCCGCGCCCCAGGTAGCGCAGCAAGCGCGCGAGCGGGCCGGCCATCCTGGTCAGACGGCCGGGCGCAAGTGCGATCATCGGCGCCGAGAGCACCACGCGGTCGAACCAGCGCCTGCCGCTGTGGCAGGCGCGAATGGCGACCGCCGCGCCCATGGAGTGAGCAAGCGCGAAGAACGGCGGCGGGCAGTCGGGCAGCACCACCTGCTCCATGATGGTGTCGAGGTCGGTGGCGTATTGCGAGAAATCCCGCACGTAGCCCTTGTGAGGGTCGGAGAGCCGGCGGTCCGACAAGCCTTGTCCGCGCCAATCAAACGTCGCCACCGCAAAACCGCGCGCGCGCAAGTCGCGCGCCGTCTCGAAAAATTTCTCGATGAATTCGGCGCGGCCTTGCAGCACGACCACGGTGCCCTTGCGCCCGGGCGGCGGCGCAAAGCGCGCAAAGCGCAGGTTGACCCCGTCGCGGGTCTTGATGGTGCCGGCCACCGCATCGTCGGGCGCCGGATTGGCGGGAATGGAGACGAGTTTCATGGAGTGCTGAAAGAGCCGGTGCGCGGCGGGCCCGGGCCTTATAGGGCATGATCCCGAAAAGTGGGAACCGGTTTTCGGCAGAGATCATGCGCGAACGAAAGAGGGCGCCAGGCGAGCTTAGTCGGGTTGCAGGACAGCACAAAAAATAGTTATTTTTCAATTACTTAAGAAGAGTCTGGAGTCCTCTTGCGGCCTCCGGAACAGGCTCCCATATTACTTTTGCGCAGGCCATGACGGCTGCGCACGGGCTTTCGGTTCGGCCAAATGGCGGACCGCCCGCATGTCGCTCAACATGGAGGATATGCCATGCGACCTTTCGATCTTGCACCCCTTTACCGTTCCACCGTCGGCTTCGACCGGCTGTTTTCGATGCTGGATGGCGGCTTCGATGCCGCCCCGGGCTACCCGCCCTACAACATCGAACGTACCGGTGAGAACGATTACCGCGTCACCGTCGCGGTCGCCGGCTTCGCCGAGAACGAGCTCTCGATCGAAGTCAAAGAAAACACGCTGACAATCAAGGGCGCCAAGCAGAGCAAGGAAGAACAGAACGGCGAGGTGCTCTATCAGGGCATTGCCGCGCGCGCCTTCGAGCGTGTCTTCCAGCTTGCCGATCACGTCCAGGTCAAGGCCGCGGCCCTCGAAAACGGATTGCTGCACGTCGATCTCGTGCGCGAAATCCCCGAGGCCAAGAAGCCGCGCCAAATCCCGATCGGCAATGGCCAAGCCAAGCCGCAGGTGATCGACACCAAGGCCGCCTGACCTCGCCGGCATCCAACGACGCAGCGCCCCGGACCATGTCCGGGGTGCTTTTATTTTTGGGATGAGGCTCCGGACTTCGGCGTGGGATAGACCAAGCCCCTGACCAGAACAGGCGAAACATCACTGCCTTGCTGCGACTGACTGTCGCCGGGTTGCGGCACATGAATGATGCGCGGCCCTGCGTCGTAATACGGCATGAAAACCGGCTCGATCGAGACAATGTCGCCGAGCTGGGCATCGGCCGCCACGCGTACTTTGACGCCGTACCGATTGTAAGCGTGCAGCACGAAATAGTGCCCGCGCCGGAAGGCCCGGGTGGCCGGATCGTAGCCCAAGGCGAGCAAGGTGGTATTGATCTCATCGGCTGGCCGCACATGGGTAGCGCTCACTGGCCCGCGCCGGTAAGTCCCCGCTGCCACGAACGAGACCGTGGCGGCGAGCATCGCCGCGGCTAGACCTATGGTCAGGCTTTTTTTCATGACCCTCTCCCTCGGCACGCAGCTTAACCAAAAGCGGGGCTTGCCGCGGGCTTTTCCCATCGCCACGGTTAAACGGTTAACCTCGCCTGACGCCCCGGGCGAGGCCGGCAAGGCTTCGGCATTGCGCACAGGGCCGGCACATGGTCCTCTTCTTGCTAGGCAAGCCGGAGCCGCCGCAAAAAGCCTATGGTTCCACCAATTCCGGCGTGGACCAGCCTTGTGTGGCGGGGCAAAATTTGGCATTGTCTATTAGGACAGTATTACTGTCCTAATAGTTGGCGGCCACGATGACGGCCCTTTGAGGCGGGGGTTGGCGTCGGTGGCGCCCAACAGGAGCAGCCACGGCGGCGACGGCTGGCAAGGCTGCCCTTCTCGAGATTGGTTCGCGCATTGGCCGCGGCGTCTTTTCGGACGCTGCGGATGAGGCAGGTACGCCGGAGGCGGTTAAGCGCCGCGGCGGGGCAAGGGCGAGATGGACGAGCGAAGCAGGAGCGCAAAGCTGTTCACGCGCAAGACCGCGATGCGGCCTGGCTCGCGCTTGCGCGCGCATGCCGGCGCCGATCCTGGCACGCCGCTGCCGCAGGGACTCTATGACCCGGCACTCGACAAGGATTCCTGCGGCGTCGGATTCGTCGCCGACATCAAGGGCCGCAAGTCGCATCAGATCATCGCGGACGGTCTGAAGATTCTCTGCAATCTTGAGCACCGCGGCGCGGTCGGCGCCGATCCGCGCATGGGCGACGGCGCCGGCATCCTGACGCAGATTCCGCACAAATTCTTCGCCAAGAAGGCGGCCGAGCTCGGCGTCGCGCTGCCGGAGCCGGGGCAATACGCGGTCGGGCAGTTGTTCATGCCGCGCGAAAAGAACTGGCGGCAGATCATCCGCGACATTTATGCAGAGATCATCGCGCGCGAGGGGTTGGCGCTGTTGGGTTGGCGCGAGGTGCCGACCGACAATTCGACGTTGGGTGAATCGGTCAAGCCGACCGAGCCGGTGCACATGCAGGTGTTCATCGGCCTCGGCAAAAAGAAAATGTCGGAAGACGAGTTCGAGCGCCGGCTCTATATCCTGCGCAAGTCGATCTCCAACGCCATTTACCGCCGGCGCGAGCGGCGCATCGCCAGCTATTACCCGGTGTCGGTCTCCTGCCGCACGGTGATCTACAAGGGCATGTTCCTGGCCGACCAACTCGGCACCTATTATCCCGACCTGCAGGATGCGGATTTCGAGAGCGCGCTGGCGCTGGTGCACCAGCGCTTCTCGACCAATACATTCCCGGCCTGGTCGCTGGCGCACCCTTACCGCTACATTGCGCATAACGGCGAGATCAACACGCTGCGCGGCAACGTCAACTGGATGGCGGCGCGGCAGGCCTCCGTCGACTCGCCGCTGTTCGGCAAAGACATCAAACGGCTGTGGCCGATTTCCTACGAGGGCCAGTCCGACACCGCCTGCTTCGACAACGCGCTCGAATTCCTCACGCAGGGCGGCTACTCGCTCGCGCACGCCGTGATGATGATGATTCCCGAGGCCTGGGCGGGCAACCCGCTCATGGATGAAGAGCGGCGCGCGTTCTACGAATACAACGCCGCGCTGATGGAGCCTTGGGACGGCCCGGCGGCGATCGCCTTCACCAACGGGCGCCAGATCGGCGCCACGCTCGACCGCAACGGGTTGCGGCCGGCGCGCTATCTGCTCACCCGCGACGACCGCATCGTGATGGCATCAGAGACCGGCGTACTGGCTATTCCGGAAAAGGACATCATCAAGAAGTGGCGCCTGCAGCCGGGCAAGATGCTGCTGGTCGATCTCGACGAGGGCCGGCTCATTCCCGACGAGGAATTGAAGGCAACGCTGGCGCGCAGCCATCCTTACAAGGAATGGCTCGCCAATACCCAGATCGTGCTGGAGGAACTGCCCGGCACCGCAAATCACGCGCCAATCTCGAACCTGTCGCTGCTCGATCGCCAGCAGATGTTCGGCTACACCCAGGAAGACTTCAAGTTCCTGATGACGCCGATGGCCACCGCCGGCGAGGAAGCCATCGGGTCCATGGGCAACGACACGCCGATCTCGGCATTATCCGATCGGCCGAAGCCGCTTTACACTTATTTCAAGCAGAACTTCGCGCAGGTCACCAATCCGCCGATCGATCCGATCCGCGAAGAGCTGGTGATGAGCCTGGTTTCCATCATCGGGCCGCGGCCCAATCTGTTCGATCTGGAAGGCAGTTCCAAGACCAAGCGGCTGGAGGTACGCCAGCCGATCCTGAGCAACGAAGACCTCGAGAAAATCCGTTCGATCTCCGAGATGAGCGGCGATCACTTCAAGTCGCACTCCTTCGATATCACCTTCCCGGCCGAGCACGGCGCCGACGGCATGGCCTGGGCGCTCGACGAATTGTGCGACCGCGCCGAAGAGGAAGTGCGCCAGGGCTGCAACATCATCATCCTGTCCGACCGCAAAGCCGGCGCCGACCGCGTTCCGATCCCGGCGCTGCTCGCCTGCGCGGCCGTGCATCATCATCTCATCCGCAAGGGCCTGCGCACCTCGGTCGGCATGGTGCTGGAAACGGGCGAGCCGCGCGAAGTGCATCATTACGCGTGTCTGGCCGGCTACGGCGCCGAAGCAATCAATCCCTATCTCGCCTTCGAAACGCTGATCGCCGCCAAGGACGACCTGTCGCAGAAGCTCGACGAGAAGGAAGTCATCAAGCGCTACACCAAGGCGGTCAACAAGGGCCTGCTCAAGGTGATGTCCAAGATGGGCATCTCGACCTATCAGTCCTATTGCGGCGCGCAGATTTTCGACGCCGTCGGCCTGCGCCAGGATTTCGTCGACCAGTATTTCACCGGCACCCATACCCGTATCGAGGGCGTCGGCCTCGCCGAGATCGCCGAAGAGACCGTGCGCCGCCACCGCGACGCCTTCGGAGAATCGCCGATCTACAAGTCGATGCTCGACGTCGGTGGCGACTACGCCGTGCGCGTGCGCGGCGAGGACCACGTTTGGACTGCCGAGACGGTCAAGCGCCTGCAACACGCGGTGCGCGGCAATTCGCAGGATCACTACCGCGCCTTCGCCAAGATCGTGAACGAGCAGAACGAGCGGCTCACCACAATCCGCGGCCTGTTCCGTATCGGCAAGGCGGAGGAGGATGGCCGCAATCCGGTTCCGCTCGAAGAGGTCGAGTCGGCCAAGAACATCGTACGGCGGTTTTCCACCGGCGCCATGTCGTTCGGTTCTATCTCGCGCGAAGCGCACACCACGCTTGCCATCGCCATGAACCGCATCGGTGGCAAATCGAACACGGGAGAAGGCGGGGAGGAAGCCGACCGCTTCAAGCCGATGCCGAACGGTGATTCCATGCGCTCGGCCATCAAGCAGGTGGCCTCGGGCCGCTTCGGCGTCACCGCCGAGTATCTCGTCAACTCGGACATGATGCAGATCAAGATGGCGCAAGGCGCCAAGCCGGGCGAAGGCGGGCAATTGCCCGGCCACAAGGTCGACAAGACCATCGCCAAGGTGCGCCATTCGACCCCGGGCGTCGGCCTGATTTCGCCGCCGCCGCATCACGACATCTATTCGATCGAGGACCTGGCACAGCTCATCTTCGACCTGAAGAACGTCAACCCGGCCGGCGACGTGTCGGTGAAGCTCGTGTCCGAGGTCGGCGTCGGCACCGTCGCCGCCGGCGTCTCCAAAGCGCGCGCCGACCACGTCACCATTGCCGGCTTCGAAGGCGGCACGGGCGCCTCCCCGCTCACATCGATCAAGCATGCCGGCAGCCCTTGGGAGATCGGCCTGGCCGAGACCCATCAGACGCTTGTCGCCAACCGGCTGCGCGGCCGCATTTCCGTGCAGGTCGATGGCGGGATGCGCACCGGACGCGACGTGGTGGTGGGCGCGCTGCTTGGCGCCGACGAATTCGGCTTCGCCACCGCGCCGCTGATCGCCGCCGGCTGCATCATGATGCGCAAGTGCCACCTCAATACCTGCCCGGTCGGGGTTGCTACTCAGGACCCGGTTTTACGTAAGAGATTCAGGGGCCAGCCCGAGCACGTGATCAACTATTTCTTCTTCGTCGCCGAGGAAGTTCGCGAGATCATGGCCGAGCTCGGCTTCCGCACCTTCGACGAGATGGTCGGACAAATGCAGATGCTCGACCAACGTCGGCTGGTCGAGCATTGGAAAGCCAAAGGCCTCGACTTCTCCAAGCTGTTCACCAAACCGAAGGCGAGCAAAGGCACCGCCATCTACAAGTGCGAACCGCAGGACCACAAGATCAAGGACATCCTCGACCGCAAGCTGATCGCGGAATCGCAGGCCGCCCTCGATCGCGGCGCGCCGGTGCGGCTGCAGACCACCATCAAGAACACCGATCGCGCGACCGGCGGCATGCTGTCAGGCGAGGTGGCCAAGCGTTACGGCCATGAGGGCCTGCCGGACGGCACCATCCATGTGCGCTTCACCGGCACCGCCGGCCAGACGTTTGGCGCCTGGCTCGCGCGCGGCGTCACCTTCGAGCTCGAGGGCGACGCCAACGACTATGTCGGCAAGGGCCTGTCGGGCGGGCGCATCATCATCCGGCCGCCGGCCGAAAGCGGTATTGTGCCGGAGGAATCGATCATCGTCGGCAATACGGTGCTGTACGGCGCCATCCAGGGCGAATGCTATTTCCGCGGCGTCGCCGGCGAGCGCTTCGCCGTGCGCAATTCCGGCGCCGTCGCCGTGATCGAGGGCGCAGGTGACCATTGCTGCGAATACATGACCGGCGGCGTCGTGGTGGTGCTCGGCTACACCGGGCGCAATTTTGCGGCCGGCATGTCGGGCGGCATCGCCTATGTGCTCGACGAGGACGGCAGTTTCGAAACCCGCTGCAACATGGCGATGGTCGAGCTCGAGCCGGTGCCGGAGGAAGAGCAGATCGCCGAACAGGAATTCGGCCAATACCAGGACCTCGAAAGCCATGGCCGCGTCGACGTGATGTCGGATCTGACCATCAAGGATGCCGAGCGGCTCCATATGCTGATCTCCGACCATGCGCGCTATACGAATTCGAAGCGCGCGGCCGAGATACTCGCCGACTGGAAACGCTACCGCCCGCTGTTCAAGAAAGTGATGCCGGTCGAATACCGCCGCGCGCTCGCTGAGATGGCAAAGGAGAAGGCCGCCACGATGCAGGCCGCGGAATAGGTATGGGTAAGGTTACCGGCTTTCTCGAAATCGAACGGCACGACCGCAAATACGAACCGGTCGCGGAGCGTATCAAGCACTGGCACGAATTCGTGCTGCCGCTGCCGGAGCAGGAATTGCGCGACCAGGCCGCGCGCTGCATGGACTGCGGCGTGCCCTATTGCCACGGCACCAGCCGCCTCACCGGCCTGCCGACCGGCTGCCCGGTCAACAACCAGATCCCGGACTGGAACGATTTGATCTACCGCGGCCACTGGGACGAGGCCGCGCGCAACCTGCATTCGACCAACAATTTTCCAGAGGTCACGGGGCGCGTGTGTCCGGCACCGTGCGAAGCCTCCTGCACGCTCAACATCGACGAAAACCCGGTCACCATCAAAACCATCGAATGCGAGATCGCCGACCGGGCGATTGCGCAAGGGCTGAAGCCGGAACCGCCGACGCACAAGACCGGCAAAAAGATCGCCGTGGTCGGCTCGGGACCGGCAGGGCTAGCGTGCGCGCAGCAGCTCGCGCGCGCCGGCCACGAGGTGCATGTCTATGAGCGCTGGGCCAACGCCGGTGGGCTGCTGCGCTACGGCATCCCCGACTTCAAGATGGAAAAGATCCACGTCGACCGCCGCGTCGATCAGATGACGGCGGAAAGCGTGCAATTCCATTACGGCGCCGATATCGGCGTCAATGTGCCGCCCGAAAAGCTGGTCGCCGAGCACGACGCGGTCGTGCTTACCGGCGGCGCTGAGAAGGGCCGCGACCTGCCGATCCCCGGCCGTGAGCTCAAAGGCATCCATTTCGCCATGGATTTCCTGCCGCAGCAGAACCGGCGGGTGAGCGGCGAGCCGGTCGGGGATGTGGAGCCGATCCTGGCCAAGGGCAAGAAGGTGATCGTCATCGGCGGCGGCGACACCGGCTCCGACTGCATCGGCACCTCGATCCGCCAGGGCGCGGTGTCGGTCACCAATTTCGAGATCATGCCCGAGCCCCCCGAGCACGAGAATAAATTGCTGACCTGGCCGGACTGGCCGCTCAAGCTGCGCATCTCCTCGAGCATCGAGGAAGGCGCCGAGCGGGAATTCGCCGTGCTGACGCAGAAATTCTCCGGCGAGAACGGCCACGTCAAAAAGCTGCATTGCGTGCACGTCGACGCCAAGCTCAAGCCGGTGCCGGGCACCGAATTCGAGATCGAGGCCGACCTGGTGCTGCTGGCCATGGGCTTCGTGCATCCGCTGCACGAAGGCATGCTGGAGGCGCTCGGCGTCGAACTCGACCAGCGCGGCAACGTCAAGGCCGACACGGATGCCTATGCGACGTCAATCCCGAAGGTGTTTGCCGCCGGCGACATGCGCCGCGGCCAGTCGTTGGTGGTGTGGGCGATCCGCGAAGGCCGGCAAGCGGCGCACGCGGTCGACAAGTTCCTGATGGGAACGACGACGCTGCCGCGGTAAATTGCGCGTTTAGCGGAACCAGCCCAGCGGATTGCCGAACGGGAACGTCGAGTGCCGTCGCGGCGCGCTGTGATGCACTTCCTTGGCAGCGGGCTGAGGCGGCAGAGGAACGGTCTCGGTGGCCTGCGCGGATTTATCGGCGCTGCCGCTTTTCGTTTCGGCTTTGGTTTCTTTTTTTATCTTGGTCTGGTCGCCGCCCCTGAGATCGATCTTCCTCACCGCGCGCTTCGGGGTCGCCGCAGGCACCGCAGCGCCCGGCTTTGGCGCTTGCGCGTCCGCCGCCGGTTTCTGGGCCGCATTGGCGTCACCGCCGCCATGCTGCCAGACGAAATCGTCGGCGCGGCCGGGATGCGTATTGACCAATTCGCCCTTGACCAGGACGTCGTTGGCGATGGCGTCGCCATAGACCGGGCGAGTGCCGGCGGCACCGAGCAACTGGTCTGAATTTCCCGTGATAACGGTCAGCGGAACGACCGGCCCGGTCACCGGGCGCACCGCCGATTTACCCCCGGACACGGGCGCCAGCGGCCCGCTGGGCAGCGCCACCGGAAGTGCGCGGTTGCTCATGTAACGGCGAATTTCACGTTCGACATAGTGCGCAAGCTTGCGCGCCCCGTATTTGGTGAAAAAGACGCCGTCGCTCGCGCGCAGCCGGCGCGTCTGACCTTCATAGTCGGGGCCGTAGGAGGAGTATTTGCCGGAACTCGTCGACGAAGCCGTCCCACACGTCGATATAATTCACGCCGGCGCGTTCGGCGCGCGCGCGAATAAGATCGTTGAGATAGGCGGCATCGGCGGTCGATTTGGTTCCGCGGATCGACGGCAGGCCGACCCAGAACACCGGCACGCCTTTGCTTTTAAGCGCGGCGATCGTTTCGTCGAGGCGCCGCGAATAGACCTTCGCCCAGCGATCGCTGCGAAACTCGATGACGCCGTTGAGGGCCGGTTTGGGCTCGGGCGCCACGATCTTGTGCTGATCCGGATTGCTGCTTTTGTTCTTGTCCTTTGCGCCCTTGTCGGCCTGGTCCTTGCTCTGCGCGGCTTTTGCCGCCGCAATTTTCGCTTCCCTCTCGGCCTTTTGCTTCTCGGCTTCTTTGGCAAGGTCCCTTTCGCGGATGTTCTCGCGGTCGCTGACGCCGAGCATCATCACCACGTAGTTTGCTTTCTCCTGGGTGAGGATGTCACGCGCCACGTGCCACCAGTCGAGATCGCCTTTGGTGTCGTAGCGTAGCAACCCGGATCGCTGCTTATCCTTGCGGACGATGGCGACCTCGGGCGTATCGGAAAATGCATCCTCCAGGCCGTAGGCCAGCCAGTCGGCCATGCCGTCGCCCATAACCACGATCGTGGTGGTGGGCGTGACGTCCTTGTCCGGCTTGGGCGCACTCGGAGCGCGCGAATGGTCAACGTGCTGCGGCGCGTTTTGCTGTTCGTATTGACGATCGTAGCGCGGCGCGTTGAATGGACCGAACATTTGCTGGAAGAAGCCGCCACCGCGCGGACGGTGGCGGTTCAGGAACGGGTAGCGGTCATCGCGAGCTTGCGCCTGCGCCGGGCTGGTAGCGGCCAGCTCGATAGCGGCCAAGCCGGCGCACTCGACCACGACCAATATGACCGCGCCAATCAACCAACGCGAAAATCGCAAATTCCTCAACATGCCGATCGTCCAATGCCTCAACCGAGGGGAACCGCGGGCGGAAAAGCGGGCCGGCAGTCCATCCACATGGGTCAATAGCGCGCAAAAAATGTCAACTCGAAGGTGGCCGGGCAGGCTTGTTAACCGTCACCGGCCACGCAGTTGATCAAGAATGACGCCTGAGGCGAAACCATCAGGAATCTTGCCGTTTCGGGCTTGGAACTCGCGGATCGCCGCCCGGGTCTTGGCGCCGAGTCGGCCGTCAGGCTCACCCACGTCGTAGCCGCGGCGGGCCAGGTGCCGCTGCAGCTCCAGTCGCTGGTCGCGCGACAATACCCGCTCATAGCGCGGCCAGCTTTGCGCGAACGGACCGCCCCCGCGCAGCCTGTCGGCGAGATGGCCGATCGCCAGCGCGTAGGCCTCCGCCGGATTGTACCGCATGATGACACGGAAGTTGTGCAGCATCAGGAAGCCGGGCCCCTGCACGCCCGCCGGCACCAGCAAGAACGCGGAATCGTCCGGGCGCGGGAACGGCTTGCCGCCCGGGCGCGCAATTCCGTGGCGCTGCCATTCCTGGATCGGCAACGTGCGGTGATGATCGGCCAGCAGAAAATTGAAGGTCGCCGGCACCTCCACTTCGTAGCCCCAGGTCTCGCCGGCGCGCCAGCCATCCTTCTTCAGATTATTTGCGGTGGAAGCGATGATATCGGGCACCGAGTCGACGACGTCGCGGCGGCCGTCACGGTCGAAATCGACGGCATAGCGCTTGAAGGCCGTCGGCATGAACTGGGTCGGCCCGAAGGCGCCAGCCCAGGAACCCACCAGCCGGTCCGGCCGCACATCGCCGCGCCGGATAATCTCCAACGTCGAAAGGAACTCGTCGCGGAAATATTTCTGCCGGCGGCCGACGCAGGCGAGCGTCGCGGTCGAGCGTAGCACCGGGCGGTCGCCGCCTTCGGTGCCGTAATTGCTCTCCACGCCCCAGATCGCTGTGATGATGTGACGGTCGACGCCGTAGGCCCGCTCCGCTGCATCGAAGGTAGCGCGATATTGCGCGAGCAGCGCGCGGCCCTTCTCGATGCGCTCGCCGGTCACCAGCAGGTCGAGATAGTCCCAGATCGATTTCGTGAATTCGGGCTGGTTGTCGACCAGATCCATGATGCGAAGATCAGGCGTGAGCGAGGCGGTATAGTGCTGGAACGTCGCACGCGAGACATGGCGGCGCGCGGCCAGCGGCCACAGTCCTTCGATGCAGCGATGGAAATTAGCCGCCGCCGCGCGGATCGCCTCGGCGGTCATCCGTGGATCGCCGGAACCACCGGACCTCCCGCTCCAGGGCGGCGCGCTGGGCCGCGCGCCCGGAGCGGCGGGCGCAATCGTGCCAGTGGCGCCACTCTGCGCCGCCGCGCCGCCGCCCGCGGCCGCTATCAGGACTGCGGCAATGAGACAGGATCGAGTCTTTCGCATGCCGGCCCGCTTGCTTGTGCTACGATGACGCAAGCCTTATGGGTGCCCCGAACTCGTTTCGGGGACGTTAATGGTCTAGCCTAGCGCAACCCGCATCTGGACTCGCGGGGGTGACCCATGCTTTTCCCCACCAGACAAGAAACCGCCGCGATTCCCCATGACCCGCATCCGCAAAGCCATATTTCCCGTCGCCGGCCTTGGTACCCGATTTCTGCCCGCAACCAAGGCCATGCCGAAGGAAATGCTCCCCATCGTCGACCGCCCCCTCATCCAGCTCGTGGTGGATGAAGCACGCCAGGCCGGCATCGAGCATTTCATCTTCGTCACCGGCCGCAACAAGAGCGTGATCGAGGACCATTTCGACCGCCAGTTCGAACTGGAACTCACGCTCGTGGAGCGCGGCAAGAAGGCGGACCTGGCGTTGTTGTCGCAGGACCTACCGGAAGCGGGCACCGCCAGCTTTACCCGCCAGCAGTCACCGCTCGGCCTCGGCCATGCGGTCTGGTGCGCGCGCGAATTGGTCGGCCACGAACCGTTCGCGCTGCTCTTGCCCGACGTGCTGGTGCAGCATCCGCGCGGCTGCCTCGCCCAGATGATCGACGCCGCCAAGGACCTCGACGCCAACGCCAACATCATCGCGGTGGAGGAAGTGCCGAAAGAACGCGTGCACATGTATGGCGTGGTCGGCGTAGGCCAAGCCAAGGGCAAGGCTTTCCAGATTACAAAGATGGTGGAAAAGCCGAAAGCGGCCGAGGCGCCGTCCAACCTCACCATCACCGGCCGCTATATTTTGCGGCCGGAAATCTTCCAGATTTTGGAAAAGCAATCGGCCGGCGCCGGCGGCGAAATCCAGCTCACCGACGCCATGCTGGCGTTGTCGCAAACGCAGCCGTTCTACGGGCTGAAGTTCGAAGGGCGCAGCTTCGACTGCGGGTCGAAGATCGGCTTCCTCGCCGCCAACGTGGCTTACGCGCTCGAGCGCCCCGATATCGCGCCGGATTTCCGCACAGAGCTGAATCGGCTGCTGAGCGAGAAACAGCCGAAATAGTATTGGCGCCTAGCTCACCGCACAGTCGCGCAAAATTTCCGGTTTGAACGCCAAGCCATGCCCGGGTCTTTCTGGGGCGGTAATCATGCCGTTCACGACCGGTACCGGCTCGACCCAAAGGTCTGCCGAAATACACATGTCTTCGATCCAAATTCCGTTCGGAATCGACGCCAGCAACTGCACGTTCAATTCTGTAAACAGATGCGGCGCAATTTTTATCCCCTTTGACTCCGCTATCGCCGCGGTCTTTCGCAAGTCGGTGAAGCCGCCGCGCATGGGATCCGGCTGCAAGATCGGCAGCACGGGGTCTTCAAAAAACGGTACGAGATCGAAACGCGTGAAGTGAGTCTCGCCGGCGACGATGCGAAGATCGAGCGTATTCGCGATCCTTTTGTAGCCGTCGAAATCATCCGGCCTGACCGGCTCCTCGAGCCAGTACACATCGTAGTTTTCGAACTTGCGGCCCATTTGAATGGCGACGTCCGCGGTCCATCCCATATTCACATCGATCATGATGTCTACTTCTGGACCGAGCGCTTCACGCATGCGCCGCACATTGTCGAGGTCGCGCGTAAGGTCTTGCGTATGGGCGACCTGCATCTTGATGGCCTTGAACCCTTGCTCCTTGTAATGCAGCGCTTTTGCGATCATGCCGTCGCCGCCGGAGCCACGGAAACAGCCGCTGCCATAGACCGGCAGTTCGCTTCGGAAATGACCCCACAAGCGGTGGAGCGGCAGATTGGCGCACTTCCCGATAGCGTCCCACAGCGCGATATCGAGCACAGACATTGCCATTGTTGTGACGCCGCCGCGCCCGAACGTCGTGGTGTAAATCCAGAGATCGTCCCAAATCGCTTCGACCGCGGTCGCATCCTTGCCAAGGACCCGCGGAATAATGCTTTCGTCCAGGCAAGCTTTGATCGTGCGCAGGACAGGGCGGAACACATGGAGATATCCCATGCCGACAATTCCGCCCCTGGTTTCAACCTCGAGCACCAGGATATTGCGCGTGTCGCCGAACGCGTGACCTTTCAGCCAAGGGTCTTGAGGCCACGGCACACGCAATATCGCCAGACGAATGGCTTTAATCGTCAAGTCGGTCATTGTTCACATCCACGCATTGGGGCAACGACACCCACTTGCATCTATCTTACGGAAAATCCCGGAAGAACTCAGCCCGGGCGGCGGAGTATTCCATCAAGCAGCCACAAGCTTGCCGCCCGCTTGCTTACCGCTGGATACGCAGCCCAAGCAGGAACACGCTCTCGTTATAGCCGCCGCCGGAAACGTTCGAGCGCTGCCAGGTCTGACGGAACTCACCCTTGAGCTGAAGTTCGCGGGTGAACTTGTAGGTGAGGCCGGCGCCCAGCGAATAGCGTTTATCGTTGCGCGTATCGCCGATATAGTCATCGTCGCCGAAGCCGACCTTCACGCTGCCGATGAGCCATTGCCGGAACGCATGATCGACCTCCAGGCCGACGTCGCGGTAGAGCACGCCGGAGACGCCGGCTTGCGTCGATTCGCCCACCGTCGATGAGCCGGTAAGCTTCACGGTGGTAAGCGCGCTTGCCGTCCACACCAGCGAGGCATCGCCGATCAGGCCGGCGAGGTTTCCGAGCCGTGGATCGTCGTAAGTGCGCTTGGTGTAGCCGAGTGCGATTTCTCCGGTGAGCGCGTGCGACAGCTTGAAGGTCGAGCCGACCTTGCCGGTCAGGCCCTTGGAGTCGCGCTGGAAGCCGGAGAAGTCGGTCTCGAGGTCGTGCACCCGCAAGTCGGCGCTAACCTCGGCGAACGGCGTCACACCCGGTAGCAGTTCGTAGCCGCCGCGCAGTGTCCCGGTGTACTGGTTGTAGTTGCGGTCTTTGTTGCTGGCGATGTTGCCGTCGGTCAGTTCCGAGTTCTGATAGACGGTGCGCTCGGCGTCGCCCTTGATCGACAGCTCGAAACGGTTGAAGCGATGGCCGACGCCGGCGCCGCCGCCGAAGGCGGCGTAAAGTGGCAGCTTGGCGAGGCCGGCCTGCAAATTGGGGCTGCCGGGATTGTCGGTCGCCACCAGCGCGCGGCCGCTAAGATCGATGCGCGTTTGCCGGCTGACGTCGATGCGGCCGTCGACCTTGCCGTCGAGATGCGGCCGGCTGAGCGTCGGCGTCTCGTCGGGACGGTAGCCGGTATAGCTCCCGCGCAGATCGGCCTTAAGCTCGTGGCGCGACCAGTTCGACTGCACCTTGAGTTCCGGCGCGACGGTATAGAGCCACGCGGCCTTCGGATTTTTGTTCTGTCCGGGATTGGTGTCGTAACCGCCGAACAGTTCGATCGCGGGGAACAGGTCGAAGGCGCCGGCGCGAATGCCGAGGGGCGCGTAAGCATCTTCCAGCTCGGCATGCGCCTTGCGTTTTGGCGGCAGCTTGCGGTTCTGGCGGATCTCGTCGACAGGCGGCGATCCCGGCGCGGCGGCGAGCGCGCTGTCGGCCTCATCGGACGGAGGGACCTGCGGGACTTGATAGGGCGACGGAGCCGGTGGTGCCGCCGTTGCCGCCGCGCCCAGAGCAGGAGGCAGTGCGCTCGCCGTCGCACGAGGCTTGCGCTTGGTGCTGGTCTTCTTGCGGGCGTTGGTGGCATCGAAGCCGGTCAAGCCGGCGCCGGACGCCGGCGGGGCAAAGCCAATTTGCGACCGCGTTTGACTCCGGGCCGGTTGGCTGGATTGCTCGAAACGCGGTGGGTTGTCCGGATTGCTTTCGAGCTTGGGCGCGAAGGGATCGGAGGACACCATTGCCGTCTGCGCGCCCGCCTCCCGGCAGCCGAACGCCAGGCAGGCAGCCAGCAGCAAGCAGGCGGCCCGCGGCGGGCATCGGTGACGACGGCGCTGCACGTCCGGTCCTCGGCCTCCATGAGCCGGTCCGCGCAGGGCGCGCGCACAGGCGCACGCCCGCGCAAACGGCGGGAAGTGGTTAACGGACGCTAAAGGGGTATGGTTAACGAGGCGTTGCCGGGCGTTCGCCCCGGCCAATCGGGCCTAAACCCAGCCCTTGAGTTCGCGCAGCACCACGTCACGGATCACCGCCATGCCGCCGGGGGAGTCGTTGAGGCATGGGATGGTCGCGAAATTCTCGCCGCCCGCCGCATGGAAAATCTCGGCATTCTCCATGGCAATCTCTTCCAGCGTCTCCAGGCAGTCGGCGGCAAAACCCGGGGTGATGACCGCCAGACTTTTGATAGCCCGCTCGGCCAGCGATTTCACGGTGGCGTCGGTATAGGGCTTGACCCACTCGGCTTTGCCGAAGCGCGACTGGAACGTCATGATGAACCGTTCTTCGTCGAGCTTGAGCTTCTGGCGCAGCAGCCGCGTGGTCTCGGCGCATTGCCTGGCGTAAGGGTCGCCCTTGGCGACGTACTCCTCCGGCACGCCATGGAAGGAGGCGATGATGACCTCCGGCTCGAACGGCAACTTCGCCAGCTCCGCGGTAACGGCCGCAGCGAGCGCGTCGATATAGGCGGGCTCGGCGTAATAGGGCGCCGCGACCCGCAAGCTGGGCTGAAAACGCATCGTCGACAACGCGCGGAAGGCCTCGTCACAGACGGTCGCGGTGGTGGCGGCGGCATATTGCGGATAGAGCGGAACCAACAGGATGCGCTCGCAATTCTGGTCGGAGAGCGCTTCGAGCCGCGAGCGGATCGAAGGATTGCCGTAGCGCATGGCCCAATCGACGCGGATACTCTTATCGACCTTGTCGAGGATTTCTTCGAGCTGGTCGGACTGCGAGCGCGTGATGGTCTTGAGCGGCAATTCATCGCGCTGCTTGTTCCAGATCTTGTCGTAGTCGCGGCCTTTGCGGCCGGGGCGCACGGTCAGGATGATGAGGTTGAGCACCAGCCACCATTTCAGGCGATTCTCCTCGATCACGCGGCGGTCGGAGAGAAATTCCTTCAGGTAGCGGCGCATCGACCAGTAGTCGGTAGCGTCGGGCGTGCCGAGATTGACCAGCAGCACGCCGATGCGGCCGCCGACATTAGGCGCGCTGGCCGAACTCATAACTTGCGCTCGTCCGCGATCACCTTGCCGTCGTTGGGCAGCGCACCGGGTGCGACCAGCGTAACGGCGCCCTTGAGCTTGGTGACCGATTGCAGACTGGCGGCGATCGTTGCTGCAAGCGCGGCGTCTTGCGTCGCGCTCTCCGCCATCAACGTCATGGTGTCCTGCTCGCCTTCGCGGCCGACCACGAGACGCAGCCGCTTGAGCTCGGGATGGCGCGCGGCGACCTCGGCGATCTGCTTGGGATGCACGAACATGCCCTTCACTTTCGCGGTCTGGTCGGCGCGGCCCATCCAGCCCTTGATGCGGCTATTGGTGCGGCCGCACGGCGACACACCCGGCAGCAGCGCGGAGAGATCGCCGGTGCCGAGCCGGATCATCGGATAATCGGGATTGAACGAGGTGACAACCACCTCGCCCACCTCGCCTTCCGCGACCGGGTCGCCGGTGCCGGGGCGCACGATTTCGACGATGACCGTCTCATTGACGATCATGCCTTCCTTCGCCTCGCTCTCGTAGGCGATCACGCCCAGCTCGGCGGTGGCATAGCATTGCAATACCGCGACGCCGCGCTGGCCGAGCCCCTCGCGCAGCGAGCCCGGCAGCGCCGCGCCGGAGACCAGCGCGCGTTTGAACGAGGTCGCGTCCTTGCCGGTCTTTTCCGCCGTGTCGAGCAATATCTTCAGGAAATCCGGGGTGCCGACGTAACCCGAAGGCTTGTAATGCGCGACGGCGTCGAGTTGTTGCTCGGTATTGCCGACGCCGCCAGGGATGACGGCACAGCCGAGCGCATGCGCACCCGCCTCCAAGATGAAGCCGCCGGGTGTGAGGTGATAAGCGAAGGAATTATGCACAATATCGCCGGCGCGGAAGCCGGCGGCGAACAAGGCGCGCGCCGAGCCCCACCAATCCTTGCCCTCCCCTTCCGGCTCGAACACCGGCCCGGGCGACATTAACAGGCGGCGCGCTTTGCCCGGCGCAGTGACGTTGAGGCCGCCGAACGGCGGGGCCTCCTTTTGTAAGGCGGCAATGTCGGTCTTGCGCAGAACCGGCAGCCTGGCGAGCGCTTCGCGCGAGGTGACCGTTTTCGGATCGATGTCGGCGAGATGCTTGCCCCAGCCGGTCGCCGTCATGGCGCGCTTAACGATCGCCGCTAGCGCCGCCGATTGCTCTCGCTCGCGCAGCGTCGGATCACGGGTTTCCAGGGGATCATAGTGGTCCGGCATGCCAAAAAACCTACGTCATTTCCGGGCGCGAGCGAAGCGGGCGAGCCCGAAATGACAGACGCTTACGCCAGCCAGCGCTTGCGCCGGCGGTAGTGCTTGCCGTCGCGGAAGGATTTGCGGCGCCCTTCGGAAATCCCGAGGTAGAATTCCTTCACGTCGGCGTTGTCGGCCAGCGATTTGGCATCGCCATCCATCACCACGCGGCCGTTTTCCAGGATGTAGCCGTAGCGCGCGAATTTCAGCGCCATGTGGGTGTTCTGCTCGGCCAGCAGGAAAGAGACGCCTTCCTTCTCGTTCAGGCCTTTGACGATTTCGAAAATTTCCTCGACAATTTGCGGCGCCAGCCCCATCGACGGCTCGTCGAGCAGGATCATCTTCGGGCGCGACATCAGCGCGCGGCCGATGGCGCACATCTGCTGCTCGCCGCCGGAGGTGTAGCCGGCGAGCGAATCCTTGCGTTCGCCGAGCTTCGGGAAATAGCCGTAGACCATGTCGATGTCGCGCTTGATCGCGGCCTTGCCGTCGCGCCGGGTGAACGCGCCGGTGAGCAGATTTTCCTCGATGGTGAGGTGCTCGAAGCAATGGCGGCCTTCCATCACCTGGATGCAGCCGCGGCGGACAAGTTCGTTAGGCGACAAATCCTGTACTTCATCGCCTTCGAAAACGATCGAGCCTTTGGTGACGTCGCCGCGCTCGGCATGCAGCAGATTGGAGATCGCCTTCAAGGTGGTGGTCTTGCCGGCGCCGTTGGCGCCGAGCAGCGCCACGATCCCGCCGCGCGGCACGTCCAACGACACGCCCTTAAGCACCAGGATGACGTGATCGTAGATCACCTCGATATTGCTGATGGCGAGGATGTTGTCGCCCTTGGCGGCGGGCGTTTTGCCCGTTTGCTCGGCTGCGGACATCGGCCAACTTTCGAAAACGGGGCCTCTCCCCGCGAACGGGGAGAGGCCGGCAATTTGCATTGCCTCACTCCCGAAGGAGAGAGGCGAGGGTGTCAGCTTACGACGACTTGTCGCAAGCCTCGGTGCGCTTCGGCCAGCCGGTGTTCTTCTTGACGTATTCGTCGGCAGCTTTTTTCAGCAGCGGCTCCACCTTGTCCTTCATGGGCTCGATCCAGTCGGAGACCTTCAACCACTTGGTGCCGTCCCATTGCTGCATATAGGCCGGGCTGTGGCCGTTGTGGTCGGTGCAGGTCACGTGGATGTTGGTGCCGAACGCCGGCAAGCCAAGCTGCTTCCAGTGCGCCTGGTCGATTTTCAGGCTCTCGAGGCCGCGGCGGACGTCGGCGCCGACCACGACTTTCTTACCAGTGATCTTCTGCGCGTTGCGGATCGCTTCCGCGATCAGAACGGAGTTGAACACGCCGCGGTCGTAGAAGGTGTCCGCGAACTTTTCCTTTTCGACCTGGCTCTTGCCCTTGTCGACGACGTATTTCTTGATGTCCTGGAGCGCCGGATAGCTGGCACCGAGGCCGCTGAAGTTCAAGGCCAGGTAGCCCTTGGCCGCCTTGCCGCCGCCACGGGCGTCGTCATCGGAGCCCGACCACCAGATGCCGATGAAGTGATCCATCGGGTAGCCGTTCTCGGCAGCGCGCTTGACCGCGGTCGGGTTCATGGCGCCCCAGCCCCACATGATCATCCAGGCCGGACGATCGCGGCGGACGGCGAGCCACTGCGCCGATTGGTCCTGCATTTCCTTGCCGGCCACGGAATAGAGCTTCACGTTGAAGCCGTAGTCCTTGGCAAGTTGTTGCAGCAGCGGGATCGGCTCGCGGCCATAGCCGCTTTCCAGATAGATGAAGCCGACCGTCTTGCCCTTAAGTTTGTCGAGGCCGCCTTCCTTGCCGCCGATGTAGCGCAGGATCATCGACATGCCGTCCCAATAGGTGGCCGGCGGGTTGAAGATCCATGGGAAGTCGGTGCCGACCGCCGAAGCGGACAAGCCGTAGGCCATCGACAAGACTGGGATCTTCTCGACCGCCGCCTTCGGGATCAGCTGCAGGGTGATGCCGGTCGAAAACGGATTGACGACCGTCGGGTTCTTGCCTTTGACCGATTCCCAGCACTCCACGCCCTTCTTGGTGTCGTAGCCGGTTTCGCATTCCTCGACGGTGAGCTTCACGCCGCCGATGCCACCGTCACGCTCGTTGAGCATGTTGAGGTAATCGTGCATGCCATTGGCGATCGGAATGCCGGAATTGGCGTAGGGCCCGGTCCGATAGGTGAACAGCGGCACGTAAATGGTGTCAGCTGCCTGGGCCTTGCTGACCAGCACGGCGCTCGTCACCAGACCTGCACAGGCAATCGCAACGAGCAGTTGTTTTGCCTTCATGTCGTTCCTCCCTTTGGTTCGCGCCTTTGACGGCGCGCCTCTGGTTTCTCTATCCGCCCCCGAATTTCCCGAGGAGGCGCTTTCGGATCCGCGGCCTTGCCCGCCGCGGACGGAAATCGGGTCCTATCTTGCACCATCAATACGGAAACGGCCACACCCTCAATTTCTGCTTGCCGACCTGCCATAACCGGGCCAAGCCGGCCGGCTCGGTGATCAGGAAGAAGACGATTAGCACCCCGGTGATCATGAAAGTGACGTGCTCGACGGTCGCCGCATGCAGCGGCAATCCGAGCTTTTCCGGCACGAAACGCAGCACGATGGGCAAGACGTAGATCAGCGCCGCGCCCAGGTACGAGCCGAGTAGGCTGCCAAGGCCGCCGATGATGATCATGAACAGGATAGTGAAGCTCTGGTTGATGTTGAAGACGGTGGACTCCGCGGCGCCGTACCACAGGAACGTCAGCATCGCGCCGGCAACGCCGCAGTAAAACGACGACACCGCGAAGGCGAGCAGCTTGGTCGGCAGTAGGCGGATACCCATGAGTTCGGCGGCGATGTCCATGTCGCGCACCGCCATCCAGGTGCGGCCGATGCGCCCGTGCATGAGATTGGACGCCAGCCAAGTCATCACCACCACGATGGCGAGCACGATGTAGTAGCGCGTTTCAGCAGTGGCGCGGGGGCCGGTGACGATGATGCCGAACAGTTCGCGCTGGGGCACCTCGATCGCGGCGGAGATGTTGTAGTTGTAAAGCCACGGAATGTGGGTGAAGCACCACTCGAGAAAAAATTGGGCGGCCAGCGTCGCGATCGCGAGATAAAAGCCTTTGATGCGCAACGACGGCAAGCCGAAAATGGCGCCGACCGCCGCCGCAAAAAATCCGGAAGTGACAATCCAAATAATGATGTTCACGTTCGGAAAGATCGAGGTGAGCTTGTAGCAGGCGTAGGCGCCGACCCCCATGAAGGCGCCGGTGCCGAGCGAGAGCAGGCCGGTATAGCCGGTCAGCATGTTGAGGCCGATCGCCGCCAGCGTGAAGATCAGGAACGGGATCATCACAGCGTTGATGAGGAAGTCGTTGTCGGCCAGCGGAATGGCGAGCGCGACCGCGAAAATGATCGCGAGCCCGATGCGGTCCTGCAATATCGGGAAGACCGCCTGATCGCTGGCGTAGTCGGTCTTGAACTGGCCCGCCTCGCGATAAAACATCGACCCCCCTCTTCCTTCACACCCGCTCGATGATGCGCTCGCCGAACAATCCTTGCGGACGGAACAGCAGGAACACCAGCGCGATCACGTAGGCAAACCAGGCATCCGTGCCGCCGCCGACCAGCGGCCCCCAGTAGAACTCGCCGAGTTTCTCGCCGACGCCGATGATCAAGCCGCCGACGATGGCGCCCGGGATCGAGGTGAAGCCGCCGAGGATGAGCACCGGCAGCGCCTTGAGCGCGATCACTTCGAGCGCGAAGGACACGTCGGAGCGCGCGCCCCAGAAGATGCCGGTGACCAGCGCCACCAGGCCGGCGGCAAACCAGACGATCACCCAGATCTGTTCGAGCGAGATGCCGACCGAGAGCGCCGCCGAGTGGCTGTCGGCGACCGCGCGCAGCGCGCGCCCGATGCGGGTCTTGGAAAAGAACACCGCCAGACCGGCGACCATGATCGAGGCGACGATGGCGGCGGCGATATCGAGCTTCTGCAACTGCACGATGCCGCCGAGCGTGTGATAGGTGATTGAGCCCTTGGGCAGGAACAGATCATCGATTACCATCACCTTGGGATCGCCGCCGAATACAAACTCGCCGAAGCCGATGAGAAAATAGGTGATGCCGAAGGTCGCCATGAACAGGATGATATCGGGCTGATTGATCAGCGGGCGGAGCACGGCGCGCTCGATCGCAAAGGCAAGACCGAACATCACCACGATGGTCAGGCCGAGCGCGAGAAAAGCGTTCACCCCCGCATCGTGCAGGCCGACGAAAGTGAGTGCGGCGAACACCACCATGATGCCTTGCGCGAAGTTGAAGACGCCCGAGGCCTTGAAGATCAGCACGAAACCGAGCGCGATCAGCGCATAGAGCATGCCGCCGACCAAACCTTCCCATAGCGTCTGCGCCAGCAGGTCGGGCGCGGTGCCCATCTGCACGAAGGGGTCGATGAAGATCATGTAGAGCAGGTGCATCACATCGCCCTCAATGCGCCACGCCGAGATAGGCGTCGATCACCGCTTGATTGCTCTTGACCTCGTCGGGCGTACCGTCGGCGATCTTGATGCCGTGGTCGAGCACCACCACGCGGTCGGACAGGTCCATCACGACGCCCATGTCGTGCTCGATGAGCGCGATGGTGGTGCCGTAGTGGTCGTTCACGTCGAGCACGAAGCGCGACATGTCCTCCTTTTCTTCCATGTTCATGCCGGCCATGGGCTCGTCGAGCAGCAGTAATTCCGGCTCCATGGCGAGCGCGCGGCCGAGCTCGACGCGCTTCTGCAAGCCGTATGGTAGGCGGCCGACCGGCGTGCGGCGGATTTCCTGGATCTTGAGGAAATCGATGATTTCCTCGACGCGGGCGCGATGTTCCACCTCTTCCGCCATCGCCGGCCCGTAGCGCAGCAATTGCCAGAACAGGTTCTTGTTCATCTTCAGCGAGCGGCCGGCCATGATGTTGTCAAGCGCGGTCATGCCGCGGAACAAAGCGACGTTTTGGAAAGTGCGCGCGATGCCGCCATAGGCGGCCTCGTAAGGGCGCATTTTGGAACGGGTCTCGCCCTTGAAGGTGATGCGGCCCTGCTGCGGCTGATAGAAACCGTTGATGACGTTGAGCATCGACGTCTTGCCGGCGCCGTTCGGCCCGATGATCGCCCGAATCTCGCCCTTGCGGATATTGAAGGAAACGTCGCTGACTGCGTTTACGCCGCCGAACGAAAGCGACACGTCCTCCACCGACAGGAGAACATCGCCGACCGCGACGTCCGAGCCGCCGGGAGCCCTCATGCCGCCTTCTCCACGGATGTGGGGACCGGCTCGGTTTTCATTTCGCGGATTTTCACGCGCGCACTGATAACACCCTTGCGGCCATCCTCGAACGTGACCTCGGTCGAGATATCGGCCTCCTTGGAGCCGTCATAGAGCGCCTTGATCAGCGGCGCGTAACGCTCGGCCACGAAACCACGGCGCACCTTCTGGGTGCGCGTAACCTCGCCGTCATCGGCGTCAAGTTCCTTATGCAGAATCAAGAAGCGCTTGATCTGTGCGCCCGCCAACTTATTGTCCGCGGCGAGCGAGCGGTTCACCTCGGCGACATGTTTCTCAATCATGTCGTAGACCAGCAGGTGGCCGGCGAGCTCCTGATAGGAGCCGTAAATGACGTTGTTGCGCTCGGCCCAGCTTCCCACCGCGGTCAGATCGATATTGATCATCACCGCCACGTAGTCGCACTTGTCGCCGTACGCTACCACCTCGCGGATATTGGGGAAATACTTGAGCTTGTTCTCGATATATTTCGGCGGGAACAGCGTGCCGTCGTTGAGTCTGCCGACGTCCTTAGCGCGATCGATGATTTTCAGGTGGCCGGTCTTTTCGTCGAAGAAGCCGGCGTCGCCGGTTTTTACGTAACCGTCCGGCGTCATCACCTCAGCGGTTTTGGCCTCGTCCTTGAAATAGCCGGCGAACATGCCCGGCGACTTGAACTGAACCTCGCCGCTCTCGGCGATACGGAGGTCCACGTGCGGACAGGCCGGGCCGACCGTGTCGGAATATATCGCGCCATCCGGCTGCGCGGTCAAAAACAGGAAAGCCTCGGTCTGGCCGTAGAACTGCTTGAGATTGAGGCCGATCGAGCGATAGAAGGCGAAAAGTTCCGGGCCGATCGCCTCGCCTGCGGTCAACGCCACGCGCACCCGCGAGAAGCCAAGAACGTTCTTGAGCGGACCGTAGACGAGAAGCTCGCCAAGCCAATAGAGCAGCCGCCCGGTCAGCGGCACAGACTGGCCGTTGAGGATGCGCTCACCGTATTTGCGCGCGACCCCGATGAAATAATGAAACATCTTGCGCTTGAGGTAGCCGGCGTCCTCCATGCGGATCATCACGCGCGTCAAGAGCTGTTCAAGCGTGCGCGGCGGCGCGAAAAAAAAGGTCGGGCCGATCTCGCGCAGATCGGCCATGGCGGTGTCGGTGTTTTCCGGGCAGGCCATGCAGAACCCGGCAACTAGGCTTTGTGCGTAGTTGAGATAGTGGTCACCGACCCAGGCCAGCGGCAGGTAGGCGAGCGCGACGTCTTTCTCGGTCAGCTTATCGAACGTGGCCGTATCGGACGCCGCGGCGATCGACCGCTCTCCGGTCATCACCACCCCCTTGGAGGTGCCGGTGGTGCCGGATGTATAAAGGATGATGGAGGGATCGGAACCCTTGCCTGCGGCGATCTCGCCGTCGAGCCAGGCGGCGACCTTTGGATCGTCGAGCGCCTTGCGTCCCTCCGCGATGACCTCGTCCATCGGACGCAAGTGGCTGTGATCGTAGTCGCGCAAGCCCCGGCGTTCGTCGTAGACCATC
The DNA here is from genome assembly GCA_963773115.1 of uncultured Alphaproteobacteria bacterium. GTDB lineage: Bacteria > Pseudomonadota > Alphaproteobacteria > Rhizobiales > Xanthobacteraceae > Pseudolabrys. The sequence continues at coordinate 1,063,109 of CAVYZZ010000004.1, forward strand.
TCCTCCAGCTTGGGCAGGCGCTCCTTCACCGACATGATTTTGTCGACCTGCTCCTGGTCTTCGACGGCGGCGAAACGCGTCTCGGCGTGCGCCAACACGAAGGCGAGCTCTTCGGCGACGGCGTCGGCATAGACCGGCACCGGCACCGCGCCGAGCATCTGGGCGGCCATCACCGACCAATAGAGCTTGGGGCGGTTGCCACCGACGATGGCAATGGTTTCGCCGCGCTTGAGTCCGATTCGGTTGAGGCCGGCCGCGTATGCACGCACGATTTCGAGCACCTGGGCCCAGGTCCAGGTCTGCCAGACGCCGAGGTCTTTGTGCCGCATTGCCGGCCGCGTGCCGTACAATTGGGCGTTCCTAATCAATAGCTTGGGAAACGTATCTGCCGACGCGGCGGCGTTTGGCGCCACAGGGATAACCTCCCATTCGGCCGCACCGGCGGTGCGGCCCCCGAACCCCTCGCCGCCCTTTTCAGGGCGAAGCTATTTGTCCGGATATGAAAACACCGCCGGAGTGCGGTCAAGCCTTTGCGGCCATGGAAAATGGTCGCAAGTGCGTGATTAAATCATTCCGCCGCCTTGAGAAACGGCGCCGAGCTGCTGCGGAATTGCTCGCGCAGAGCGGCTTCCTCAGCCTTGGCAGCGGCGAGATGCCGCTGCTTGACCGGCCCGTAACCGCGGATCTTTTCCGGAAGCGCGGCGAGCGCCACCGCGGTCGTGTGATTGGCAGGGTTGAGGTCCGCGACAATTTCCGTCAACAGCTCCTCGTAGTCGGCGATCAATCGACGCTCGCTGCGGCGCTCGATCGAATAGCCGAACGGATCGAGCGGCGTACCGCGCAGGAACTTGAACTTCGACAGCACGCCGAACAGTTTCAGCATCCAGGGGCCGAACGACATCTTCTTCGGCTCGCCGGTCACTGGATCGCGTCGCGCCAGCAACGGCGGCGCCAGATGAAATTCGAAACGCAGATTGTCGCCAGCAAACGACGATTTCACGCGGTCAAGGAATGAGGTGTCGCTGTAAAGTCGCGCCACTTCGTATTCATCCTTGTAGGCCATCAGCTTGAACAGATAACGCGCCACGGCCTCGGCCAGCCCGCATTGACCCGGCGCTTTCTCCGCTTCGGCTGCCCTCACCTTCTCGACCCAGTTACGATAGCGCCGCGCGTAGCGTGCGTTTTGATAGGCGGTGAGGAATTCAATGCGGCGCGCGACCGTTTCGTCGAACGATTGCGAGAGCTTCAGCGAGTCATTGTCCTCGCCCTGCTTTGGCTCAATCAGCGCTTCCAGCGCCTTCGGGTCGACGGCGGCGCGGCGGCCGTAGCGGAAGGCGGCGATGTTCATTGGCACCGCTTCGCCGTTCATCTCGATCGCCTTCTCGATCGCCTCAGCCGAGAGTGGTAAGGCGCCGAGCTGATAGGCGTAGCCGAGCATGAACATGTTGGCACCGATGGAATTGCCGAGCAAAGCGGTCGCGAGTCTTCCGGCGTCGACGAAATGGCTCTGTTCGCGACCGGCATGACTGGTGATGGCGCGCTTGAGCCGCTCGGTCGGCAACGAGAAGTCGGCGTTGCGGGTGAAGTCGCCCGGCAGGAATTCCGCGGTGTTGACGATCATCCGGGTGTGGCCGGGCTTGATGGCGCCCAGCAGCTTTTTGCTGCCGAGCACCACGATATCGCCGCCCAGCACCAGGTCGGCGTTGCCGGCTGCGACACGGATGGCGTGGATTTCCTCGGGCGTATTGGCGATACGGATATGGCTGAAGACGGCGCCGCCCTTCTGCGCCAGCCCCGCCATGTCGATGATGCCGGCACCCTTGCCTTCCAGATGCGCGGCCATGCCGACGATGGCACCGATGGTGACGATGCCGGTGCCGCCGACGCCGGTGACAATGATGCCGTAGGGATGATTGGTGAGCGGCAGGCTGGGAGCCGGCAGCGCCGGCCAATCGGCCGGTTCCGCGACGCTCTCGCCCTTCTTGAGCTTGGCGCCGTGCACGGTGACGAAGGACGGGCAGAAGCCTTTGAGGCAGGAATAATCCTTGTTGCAGCTCGACTGATCGATGGTGCGCTTGCGGCCCCATTCGGTCACCAAGGGCTGCACCGACACGCAGTTCGATTTGACGCCACAGTCGCCGCAGCCTTCGCAGACCAGGTCGTTGATCACCACGCGCTTGTCGGGATCGGGGAAGGTGCCGCGCTTGCGGCGGCGGCGCTTCTCGGCAGCGCAGGTCTGATCGTAAATCAGCACGCTGACGCCGGGCACCGTGGTCAGCTCGCGCTGGATGGCGTCAAGCTCGTCGCGGTGGTGCACGGTCAGCCCGCGCGGCCAGTCGGTATCCTTAGGGTATTTCCACGGCTCGTCTGTGACCACGACCACGCGGCTGGCGCCCTCGGCGGCCACCTGGCGGGCGATTTGCGGCACATTCAGCCCACCTTCGTTGGCTTGGCCGCCGGTCATTGCCACCGCATCGTTGAACAGGATCTTGTAGGTCATGGTCACGCCGGAATCGATAGCGGCGCGGATGGCGAGATAGCCGGAGTGGTTGTAGGTGCCGTCGCCCAGATTCTGGAACACGTGCGGCGTTTTCGAGAACGGCGCCTCGCCGATCCAATTGGCGCCCTCGCCGCCCATCTGGGTGAAGCCGAGCGTCTTGCGGTCCATCCACTGCGCCATATAGTGGCAGCCGATGCCGGCATAGGCGCGGCTGCCTTCCGGCACGCGGGTCGAAGTGTTGTGCGGGCAGCCCGAGCAGAAATAAGGAATACGTTGCGCGACGTCTGCGGTTTCGCTGAGCGCGCGCTGGGCGACTTTCAACCGCGCTACATTGGCGGACAGCTCCTCATTGGCGCCGTAGCGCAGCAGCCGCTCGCCAATGCAGATGGCGACGTCGTTGGGATCGAGCGCGCCCTTGACCGGAAACAGCCAGTTGCCCTGCTCGTCCTTCTTGCCGATGCAGACCGGCTGGTTGGCGGTGCCGTACAATTCCTCGCGCACCTGCACTTCGATCAGTGAGCGTTTCTCCTCGACCACGATGATGAGATCGAGCCCGGTTGCGAACTCCGCCAGCTCCTGCCGCGCGATTGGCCACGGACAGGCGATCTTGAACAGACGCAGCCCGAGGTCGTTGCACTTGATTTCGTCGATGCCGAGCTCGTCGAACGCCTGGCGCACGTCGAGATAGGCCTTGCCAGTGGTAATGATGCCGATCTTCGGATTGCGCCCGCCCGACGTAATAATCTTGTTGAGCTTGTTGGCGCGCACGAAGGCGAGCATGGCGTCGCGCTTGAAGTCGTGCAGGCGCGCTTCCTGGCCCAGGATGGAGTCGACCAGGCGAACATTGAGCCCGCCTTCCGGCATGACAAAATCCTGCGGCGTAACGAGCTTGATACGTTCGAGGCTGCCGTCGACCATGCCGGTCGATTCGACCGTCTCATGCATGCATTTGAGCGCGGTCCAGGTGCCGGAAAAACGCGACATTGCCCAGCCATAGAGCGCGTAGTCGATCATCTCCTGCACGCCGGCCGGATTGAGGATCGGCATCATCACGTCGACGAAATGAAATTCGGATTGGTGCGCGGTGGTGGAGGATTCCGCGGTGTGGTCGTCGCCCATCAGCGCGATCACGCCGCCATGTTTCGAGGTGCCGGCAAAATTGGCATGGCGGAAGACGTCGCCGGAGCGGTCGACGCCCGGGCCCTTGCCGTACCACATGCCGAACACGCCATCGAACTTGCCCTCGCCGCGCAACTCGGCCTGCTGGGTACCCCACAGCGCGGTGGCGGCAAGCTCCTCATTCAGACCGGGCTGGAATTTGACGTCTTGCGCGGCAAGAAATCGGCCGGCGCGCATCATTTGCTGGTCGAGGCCGCCGAGCGGCGAGCCGCGATAGCCGGTAACGTAGCCGGCGGTGTTGAGGCCGGTGCGGCGGTCGCGCTCCTTCTGCATGAGACAGGCGCGGATCAACGCCTGAAAGCCGGTCACCAACACGCGGCTCTGCGCGAGATCGTATTTGTCGTCGAGGCTGACGGAGCGCAGGGTCATGGGTGACTCGGGGCGACGGGCCGGCGGCCGGACCTCTACCATATAGGCGAGAGCGGCGGCACATGAAACAGCTAGGAGCGATTTAAGTCAGGTTGTTCAATAACCTGCGTAGAATTTCAGCATTGGCGCGCGGCTTGGAATGAAATTTCACCGGAGGCGGGCCGCGCGCATTTTGGCGCATTGCAGCAGCAGGGCAGGTCTACGCAGCGCGTGGCTGGTCAAATCTTCCGCGGCCTGTAAAAGGGGCGGCCAGCCGGGTGCCTTAGTTGATGCTGCAATCCTCCTCGTCGTCCGTCGAGAACTCGATCGTCCTGGGTCGTCGCCTCCGTGGCGCTGGCCGCGCTGATGGTTGCCTTCGGCGCCAACTGGATCACCGCGGTGGCGCTCAAGGACATCGCCGCCGAAGTAAGCGGCACGCGCTCGATCCCCGCCTTCGCCAGTGCACTGGCCTGGCTCGGTGCCGGTGTGGGCGGCATCATGATGGGTCAGATCGCCGACCGCATCGGCACCCGCTGGACGGTGGCCGGCGGCGCGTTGATGATCGCCGTGGGCCTGGCGATTTCAAGCCTGGGGCCGTCGTGGCCGTTGTGGATTGGGCACGGGCTGTTCATCGGCCTGATCGGGCTCGGCGGCATCAATTCACCGCTTTACATCTACGTCACCCGCTGGTTTGACCGCCGGCGCGGTTCGGCGCTGGCGCTGATCTCGAGCGGCGTCTATCTCGCCGGCGCAGTGTGGCCACCGGTGTTCGAGCGCGCGATCGCGTATGTCGGCTGGCGGCAGACGATGCTGTGGTACGCGCTGCTCGAGAGCTTGATCGTCATTCCGCTCGCGCTCTGGTTTTTCGGCAAGCCGCCGGAAGTGGTCGCGGCGGCGCCCGTGCCGCGCGCCGGAACCGCGCCGGCGCGCGTGCTGGGCTGGCCGCCCAACCTCGTGTTCGGGATGATGTGCGCGGCGGCGATCATGTGCTGCGTGCCGATGGCGATGCCGCAGGGGCATCTGGTCGCGTTTTGCAGCGATCTCGGCATCTCCGGCTCGGTCGGCGCGGTGATGCTGTCGGTGCTGCTCGGCACAGCATTCCTTTCCCGGCAGATCTGGGGCGCGATCTCCGACCGCATCGGCGGGCTGCCGACCGTGCTGATCGGCTCGACCTGGCAGTGCAGCGCCATGATCGCGTTCCTGCTGACGCAGAACACGACCGGCCTGTTCACCGTTTCCGCCGCCTTCGGCCTCGGCTTTTCCGGCATCATCCCGGCCTATGTGCTGGCGCTGCGCGAATTGTTCCCGGCCGCGGAAGCCTCATGGCGAATCCCGACGCTGCTGATGTTCACGGCCATCGGCATGGCGTCCGGCGGCTGGCTTGCCGGGCTACTTTACGATCACTTCGGCTATTACGCGCCGGCCTTCGCCACCGGCATCGGCTCCAATATTCTCAATATGCTGGTGATTGGCACGCTGGTGATGCGGCAGCGGCTGAACGCAGCTTACGTCTAAGTCGCGCCACTTTTGTTGTGCGCATGGTCTAATCCGAAAACCGGTTCCCGCTATTCGGGATCATGCGCGCGGCATCATCTTGAACATTTCGTCGCCATACATATTGCGCGCATCGGCCAGAAGCGGCTGCACGGCATCAACGAAAGCCATGTGTTCTTTCTCGTTCAAGGTGACAATCTCGCATCCGGCATCCTCAATCGCCTTGCGCGAGATCTCGTTCTCCTCGATCGCGAGTTCGCGCTGAAACGTCACCGATTCCGTTATCGCGGCTTGCATCGCGCGCTTGAGATCGTCCGGCCAGGCCTCGAACGAGGCGCGGTGCAAGAAGATCGGGCGCGAGATGTAGAAGTGTGAGGTAAGCGTGTGAAACTTGTGAAATTTGTGCACGCCGTAGGTGACGGTGTTGGCGAGCGGATTTTCCTGGGCGTCGAGCGTGCCGGCCTTGATCATGGCGATCGCCTCGGTGAGGTCCATGCGCATGGCATGAGCACCGAGCAATTCGAAGGTGCGGCGGTGAATCTCGCTCTGCAGCACGCGGATTTTCATGCCCTTCATGTCGGCGGGCAAATGGATTGGGCGCAGCCGGTTGGAGATGTGGCGGAAGCCGTTCTCGTACCAGCCGAGGATGCGGTAGCCAATGCGCTCCTCGGTCTTGCGCACGAGGAATTCGCCGAGCGCGCCATCCATGGCGGCGCGCGCTTGCGCGTTATTGGCGAACAGGAACGGCAGGTCGACGAAGCCCAGTTCCGGCACACGGTCGGTCAGATAGCTCGACGACTGATAGGCGAGCGTCATCTCGCCATTTTCGACCAGCGTAAGAATGTCTTCGGCTTTGTAGCCGTGGTCCATGATGTTCCAGACGTAGTCCACGGCGACCCCGTCGCCGAATTCGGCGATGAGCCTGTCACCAATGAATTTCAGCGCCTTGGAAAAGCCGGTTGTGGGCGGGCCGTAGCCGGCCATGCGGATCGGGATAGCCATGCGAAGCTTCTATACCGGCTGGCCGCCCGTTGTGCTAGATTAAGCGCGACAGGAGGACGCCCATGAACAAGGTCGCTAAAATTTCACAAGGTAAAATTTCCGACGCCGAATGGCAGGCGCGGGTCGATCTCGCCGCCGTCTACCGGCTGCTGGCCCACCACGGATGGGACGACGTCATTTACAACCATTCCTCCATGCGGGTACCGGGCGAGCCGCGCAACTTTCTCATGAAGCAACATGACCTGCTCTACACCGAGGTGACAGCGTCCAACCTGGTGAAGGTGTCCATGGACGAGGACCTCGACGAGAAGTCCGGTGTCAACCGCCCCGGCTTCACACTGCACGGCGGCGTGCTCGCCGCGCGCGACGACGTCAATTGCGCGATCCACATCCACACCAATGCCGGCATCGCGATCTCCGGCATGAAGAACGGCCTGCGCATGCTGTCGCAGGCGGCGATCCGCTTCTACAACCGGCTCGGCTATCATGCTTATGAAGGCCTGACCGAGGACTTCGACGAGCGGGCACGCATCAACAAGGACCTCGGGCAGAACCGCGCCATGATCTTGCACAACCACGGCCTGCTCACGGTCGGCAAGAGCGCGCGCGAAGCCTTCGTGCTGATGCGCTATCTGTGCGACGCGGCCGAGATTCAAATCATGATGGAGTCGACCGGTTCGGAGCTGCTCGAAATTACGCCGGCCGTCTGCGAAAAGACCGCGGAGCAATACGCGCGTCACGACGCCGGCCGCGGCTCGCACGACTGGCCGGCCTATCTGCGGTTGCTCGACAAGATCGATCGCGGGTATCGGAATTAGCGGCGCAAGCGTTAGCGCTCAAACACATTCAAACATCATCGCCGGGCTTGTCCCGGCGATTTCGTTTAGGCGGGCACCGCGTGTTCCTAAGCGAGTTGGCCGGGACAAGCCCGGCCGTGACAACTAAGAGAACTGAGGATTACCCCCACTTCCAGAAATCCCGGCCCTCCTCGCGCATGAAGCGCGCCAGCACCATCTTGTGCACTTCCGATGCGCCGTCGACCAGGCGCGCCGAGCGGGCGTAGCGGTAGACCCATTCCAGGATGGTATCCTTGGAATAACCGCGCGCGCCGTTGAGCTGGATGGCGACGTCGGCGGCGTTGTGCAGCGCGTCGGCGACCTGCACCTTGGCCATCGACACTTCCTTGCGCGCGCGCCCCCCCTGGTCGAGCTTCCAGGCGGCGTGCATGGTGAGCAGGCGGCCGATCTCGATCTGGTGGGCGACCTCGCCGAGCTTGATTTGCACGCTCTCACGGTCCGCGAGCTTGATGCCGAAGCCCTCGCGCTCGGCCACATAGGCTTGCGCGATCTCCATGCAGCGCTTGGCGAAACCGAGCCAGCGCATGCAGTGGGTGAGCCGCGCGGGGCCGAGGCGGATCTGCGTCGCGCGCAAGCCATCGCCCTCGGTCATCAGCACGTTCTCAAGCGGGATTTCCAGCCCGTCATATTCGATCTCGCAATGGCCGCCGTGCTCCTCCGGCCCCATGATCGGGATGCGCCGCAGGATGCGCCAGCCGGGCTGGTCCTTGTGGTAGAGGAACGCCGTGAGGCCGCGGCGCGGATCGTCGGAGGTGCGCGCGATCAGGATGAAATGAGCGGCGCCGTCGGCGCCGGTGATGAACCATTTGCGCCCGCGCACGATGTAGCGGTCGTTGCGCTTTTCGGCGCGGGTGAGCATCATCGCTGGATCGGAGCCGGAGCCCGGATGCGGCTCTGTCATCGCGAAGGCCGAGCGCGCCTTGCCCTCGACGATGGGACGCAGAAATTTTTCCTTCTGTTCCGGCGTGCCGGTCTTTGCGATCAGGTTCATGTTGCCGTCGTCGGGCGCCATGCAATGGATGGCGAGCGGACCGAAGATCGAGCGCGCCGCCTCTTCGTAGATTGCCGCCCAGGCGACGATCGGCAGCGCCATGCCGCCAAATTCCTTGGGCGCTTGCGGCGCCCACAGGCCGGCCTTCTTCGCCTTCTGGCGCACCGGCTCGAGCCGGTCGTGCGGGATATTCTCGTGGTCGGCGAAATTCGCGGGGTCGGCTTCCAGCGGCAGCACGTTCTCTTCCACAAACGCGCGCACGCGCAGGCGGATGTCTTCGATCTCGGGCGACAACGTGAAGTCCATGGACCCTACCCTTTAATCTGAACGACTTGCCCGCCGTCGACCACTAGCGTGGCGCCGGTGATGTAGCTGCCGGCGTCGGACGCGAGCAGCAGCAGCGCGCCGTCGAGATCGCCCTCCTTGCCGAAGCGGCCCATGGGGATCTCGCGCTTGATCGCTTCGCCTGCCTCGCTGTTGAGATAGGTGTCGTTGATCTCGGTAACGAACCAGCCCGGCGCGATGGCGTTGACGCGCACGCCCTTGAAGGCGAGTTCGACCGCCAAAGCTTTGGTGAGCTGTACCACGCCGGCCTTGGCGGCGGCGTAGGCGACCGCGCCTTTGGCGACGGCAAGGCCCAGCACAGAGGCGATGTTGATGATGGCGCCCTGTTTCTTGACCGCCAGCATGCGGCGCGCGGCCTCCTGCGCCCAGAAGAAAACGGCATCGAGATTGGTGCCGAGCACTTTGCGCCATTCCTCGGCTGTCATTTCGACGGCACGGCCGCCATGGGCGACACCGGCATTGTTGACCAGGATGGTGATAGTGCCGAAGGCTTTTTCGGCGGCGTCGAAGGCGCGCGTCATGGCGGCGCGGTCGGTGACGTCGGCTTCAATGGCAACGGCCTTGCCACCCTTCGCTTCGATTTCATTTTTCAGCGCGTCAAGTCGCTCGACGCGCCGCGCCACCAGCGCGACGGCGGCGCCGTTGTCGGCCAGCGCGCGCGCGAACTGTACGCCAAGTCCGCTGGACGCGCCGGTGACCAGCGCGACGCGGCCCTTCAGATCGAACATGTCGACGGCCTTCATGGGAAGAACCTTATACACACGCGAGGCAGTCCCATGAATAGACTATGGAGATAAAGCCGCCTATTTTGGCCGGGCAAATTGCCGACACGGATGGATTTCAGTGAAAAGGCTTTGGCGGGCGACCATCAATAGCTGGCACGGCCTGGTTGCCTGCGCGCGGTCGGAAGCGGCGTTCCGCGAGGAGCTGGCGCTGCTGGTGGTGGGCGTTCCGCTCGCCTTCTTCCTGACCCCGGACGCCGGCGAGCGCTTTCTCCTGATCGGCACGCTCGTCTTTGTCCTCATTGTCGAATTGCTCAACACCGCGATCGAGAAGCTGTCCGACCGCGTCACCCGCGATGACGATCCGGCCATCAAGCGCGTCAAGGACATGGGCTCCGCCGCCATCCTGTTGTCGCTGCTGGCCGCGGGCGCGGCGTGGATCTGGGTCGCGGTCGAGCGGCTCTGGCCCTGAATCGGCTGATGACTCGCCACGCCCGCTTCCGCTAAATTGCGCCCATGGCGCACACCCACGAGCATGACCACGATCACGACCATTCCGAGCTCTCGGAAACCCAGTTGCGCGTGCGCGCGCTGGAGACGGTGCTGACCGAGAAGGGCTATGTCGATCCGGCCGCGCTCGACCTGTTGATCGAGACCTATGAGAAGAATGTCGGCCCGCGCAACGGCGCGGCTGTGGTGGCGAAGGCCTGGGCTGATCCGGCCTACCGCGAACGCCTGTTCAAGGACGCGACGCCCGCCATCGGCGAACTCGGCTATGCCGGGCGCCAAGGCGAGCACATCGTGGCGCTGGAGAACACGCCCAAGCGGCACAACATGGTCGTGTGCACGCTGTGCTCCTGCTATCCGTGGCCGGTGCTCGGCCTGCCGCCGGTCTGGTACAAGTCGGCGCCTTATCGTTCGCGCGCGGTGAGCGACCCGCGCGGCGTGCTGAAGGATTTTGGCGTCACGCTGCCGCAAGACATCGAAATCCGCGTGTGGGATTCGACCTCCGAGATCCGCTATCTCGTCATCCCGATGCGGCCCGCCGGCACCGACGGTTGGAGCGAGGACAAACTCGCCGAGCTGGTGACGCGCGATTCCATGATCGGCACCGGACTGCCGAGATCGCCGAAAGATTTAAAATGAACGGCGCGCAGGACATGGGCGGCGTGCACGGCTTCGGACCGGTCGAACCGGAGCCGAACGAGCCAGTGTTCCACGCCGAATGGGAAAAGCGCGCCTTCGCGCTCACGCTGGCCATGGCGATGCCGGGGCAATGGAACATCGACATGTCGCGTTTTGCGCGCGAGAACCGCGACCCCGCCGAATATCTGTCGATGAGCTACTACCAGATCTGGTTCGCCGGACTTGAGACCATGCTGAAGGAGCGCGATCTCGTCAGCGACGACGAGATCGTCGTCGGCCATGCCTTGCATCCTCCCAAGCCGGTCAAGCGCACGCTCTCATCCGACGATGTGCTGAAAGTGTTGCACCGCGGCGGGCCGACCGAGCGCAGCACCAACACCAAAGCGACGTTCAAGCCAGGCGACCAGGTGCACGCGAAGAATATCAACCCGCTGACACACACACGATTGCCGCGCTACGTGCGTGGACATGTCGGCACCATCGAGCGCGTGATCGGCTGCCATGTGTTTCCCGACAGCAGCGCCGGCGGCAACGAAAACCCGCAATGGCTCTATACTGTGCGTTTCGGCGGCCGCGAATTGTGGGGACCGGACGGCGATCCGACCACGATCGTTTCGGTCGACGCCTGGGAGCCCTATTTGGAGCCGGCATGATCGACCATGCCGCGGCAGCCCGCGCCGCTGAGGAAGTGCCGAGCATCCCGCGCGATGCCGATGGCCCGGTGTTCCGCGAGCCGTGGGAGGCGCAGGCTTTCGCCATGACGCTGGCGCTGCACGAGCGCGGCGTGTTCACCTGGAAGGAATGGGCGGAAGCGCTTAGCCAGGAGATCAAGCGCGCGCAAAGCGCGGGCGATCCCGACACCGGCGAGACTTACTACCTGCATTGGCTGGCGGCGCTGGAACGGCTGGTGGCGGAAAAAGGCGTCACCAGCGGCGAGACGCTTGCCCACACCAAGCACGCCTGGGAACACGCCTGCGAGCGAACCCCGCACGGCCAACCAATAGAATTGCAGCCGCAAGATTTTCGCTAAAACAATCCCATGCGCTCGCTCACCATGTAGCCGGTGAGCAGCGCGGCGCCGAACACGACGATGACGCCGGCCGCTGCGGTCTCAAGCCCGCGCACGATCAGCAATGCGGAACCGGGCCTTGCCTTGGCGAGCCGGCCGGCAAAACCACGCGCGCCCACCGCAACCGTCGCGACCGCCGCGACGGTGATGGCGGTACCGAGGCCCATCACGAAAGTCGAAACAACGCCGATCCAGAACAACCCTTGCGCCAGCGCGAACACCAAAACGATGATCGCGCCCGAGCAGGGCCGCAGGCCCACCGCGACGATGGCCGCGAGCCCGCGCTTGAGCCAGTGCGGGCCCTTGAGCTCAGTCGGCTCCGGCGCATGGGCGTGACCCCAAGCTGAGGCGTCTTCCGTGCCGTGCCGATGGTCGTGGCCGTGATCGTGATGATGGTCGTGCGCATGACCATGATCGTGATGGCGGTCGTGCGATTGGCCGCGCCACAAATGCCAGAACGAGCGGCCTTTGACCCACAACAGCCGCAAGCCGATCAGGATGATGAACGTGTAGCTCACCATCTCGATGACGCGCACGGTATTGCCCATCACCTTCGCTGTCGCGCCCAGCAGCACCGCGGCGATGCCGACGATGGCGATGGCGGTGAGCGCCTGCAGGATGGCCGCCGCAAACGACAGGATGACGCCGCGCCGCCAGGTTTCGTCATTGGCGACCAGATATGAAGAGATCACCGCTTTGCCGTGGCCAGGGCCGGCGGCGTGGAAAATGCCGTAAATGAAGGAAATGCCGATCAGCGTATAGGCGGCGCTGCCATCGGCCTTGGCGGCGCGGATCAGGCCCGACAGCATGCGGTAGAATTTCGCCTGCTCCGCCAGAATCCAGCCGGCGAAGCCGCCGACTTCCGGCGGCGCCGCGCCGCGATGCAGACCAAACGGCTGCGCCAGTGCGGGATCGAGCACGCCGAGAACGAGATACAGGCAGAGGATGGAAAGCAACGTCAAGGCAAAGCGCCGCGCCGACCCGGTCATTACACACAATTCCCCTCGTATGCGCCGCCCCCTGACTAGCTGCGTTACGGGCACTTCACCAGAATCTTGTTGGCGAAATGCGAGCCCCAATTGGTCATGCCTTCAGGATTTTGCGCCAGCTTCTTGCCTTCCAAGAATGTCAGCTCGCGCGGCAGCTCGGTTGCCAGCTTGCAGGCCGCAGGCGCGCCGACCAGGTGCACCGGTGCCTGTTTGGCCAGTTCGAACGCGATGAAATAGGTCGGATCGTAAATCTCGATCTTGAGGTCCTTCGCTTTCACCGGCTGCTTGAACGGCAGCGTCAAGTTCAGTGTCAGGATCGCATCCTTGTAGTCGAGCGAATAGTCCGGCAGCGGGTCGGCGAGCGGCACCTTCTTGCCGTCTGCGGTCGCGTGGGTGAAGTAATCATACTCCTTCAGCGACTCGACATTGGTCTTGGCGAGCGGAGCCAGTTCCGCGCGGCTGAACTTGCCCGTCTCCTTGCCCTTCAGGCCCTGCACGGCGAAGGCGGAATACATGTCGTCGAACACCCAGTGCTGGCGGATGCCGGTTACGCTGCCATCGGGCGCGTAGACCAGCTCGCTCGTCGCCTTCACCCAAACGTGCGGATGCGCCTGCGCGGGCAACGCGAAAGCGAGGCTTGCGGCGGCGGCGAGGAGAATACGGAAGGATACGCTCATTGAGCTGCGACCATAGCACGGACTGCGGCGCAATGGTGGCGGAGATGTCCTGTAACAGTGTTACGCGCGAGTTACGGACAAATCACCAAAATCTTGTTGGCGAATTGCGCGCCCCAGTTCTGCGAGGCGCTGAGCGAATTGAAGAACGCCTCGCCCAGCTTCTGCGATTGCGCGGCGGTGATGTCGTGCGGCAGCGCCACGTCGAGCTTGCAAGCCGCCGGCGCGCCGACGAGATGCACCGGCGTTTTTTTGGCGAATTCGAAATCAACAAAGATGGTCGGATCGTAGATTTCGATCTTCAGCAATTTCGCCTTCACTGGTTGTTTGAACGGCAGTGTAAAATTCAGGATGAGGGCCGCGTTTTTGTAGTCGAGCCAGTAGCCCGGCAGCGGGTCAGTAAGCGGCGCCTTCTTGCCGTCGGCGGTCACGTAGGTGAAATATTTGAATTCCTTCAGCGACTCGACATTGACCTTGGCCATCGGCGCCAGTTCGGCGCGCGTGAACTTGCCTTTCTCCTTGCTCGCGATGCCCTGGACCGCGAAGGCCGTGAACATGTCGTCGAAAGCCCAATGATGGCGTATGCCGGTGATGCTGCCGTCGCGCGCATAAATGAGCTCGCTCTGCATCGTCACCCAGACATGCGGATGCGCGTGCGCAGGCGCGATGGCGCTCAAGGCAGCGCACAGGACAATGAGGCAATAAAGAAATCGATGGAGCGGCATGCACGCTCTGAGACCCCGCGAATGGGCGGCACTATAGGCCGGTCTGCGGCGGAATGGAGGCGGCTAGAGCTACGCTTACACCACACTGTCCGGCTGCAGCGCGCACTGGCCGCCGTCGTTCAACTCGATTTGCACGGTGGTGTGGCCAATCTCGAACCTGTGCTGCAAGTCGTGGGCAACGCGGTGCAGGAAATCGTCGCCCGGATGGCCGGCGGGCGTCACCAGATGGCAGGTGAGCGCAGTCTCGGTCGTGCTCATGGCCCAGATGTGCAGGTCGTGCACGTCGGCCACCTCGGGCAGCCCGCGCAAATAACGATGCACCTCGGCGGGATCGATGGCGCTGGGCGCGGCGTTTAGCGACAGCCGGAGCGCCTCGCGCAACAGCCGCCAGGTGCCGACGAGGATCACCACCGAGATCAGCAGGCTGGCGGCCGGATCGAGCCATTGCCAGCCGGTGAACATGATGCCGGCGGCGGCAGCCACGACCGCCACCGACACGCCAGCATCAGCCAGCATGTGCAAGAAGGCGCCGCGCATGTTGAGATCGGATTGGCTGCCGCGGGAAAGCAGCCAGGCCGAGGCGCCGTTGATCACGATGGCGATCGCAGCGACGGCGATAACGGTGCCGGTCGCCACCGGTTCCGGCGATATAAAGCGCTGGACAGCTTCCCAGGCGATGGCGCCGGTGGCCACCAGCAGGATCAGCCCGTTGGCGAAGGCCGACAGGATGGAGGCGGCGCGCAGGCGGTAGGTGAAGCGCGCGCTCGGCCGCCAGTCGGCGACCGCGAAGGCGCCCCAGGCCATGACGAGACCCATGACGTCGCCGAAATTGTGTCCGGCGTCAGCCAGCAGCGCGAGCGAATTGGTGAGCAGGCCGTAGACCACCTGCGCCGCCACCAGCGCGATGTTGAGCGCGGTCGCAATCGCAAAGGTGCGGCCGAAGTTCATCGGCGTGTGGGAATGGCTGTGGTCGTGGCCGCCGTGCATGACGACCCAAACCTAAGCGATGCAAAGGTGAATACTAGAACAGCTAGATCCCCGCCGCGCCGCCGTCGGCGCGCGGATCGTGACCGCCTTCCAAGGTGCCGTCCGGGTGCAGCACCACCGCGCCGGCATGGCCCATGGTGTCGGAATAGGGCTCGTCGAGCACTTGGACGTCATGGCCGGCCGACATCAGCCGGTCGATCAAGTTGCCGTCGAAGCGGGACTCCAGGCGCAAGTTCGTGTGGCTCGAGCCCCAGGTGCGCCCGAGCAGCCAGCGCGGCGCATCGAGCGCCTGGTCGAGCGGTTGGCGGAAACTGATGTGGCGCGTGAACACGGCGGCCTGCGATTGCGGCTGGCCGTCGCCGCCCATACAGCCGTAGGCGATGACGCGGCCGTCCTTGAGCGCGGCCAGCGCCGGATTGAGCGTGTGGAACGGGCGGCGGCCGGGCGCCAGCGCGTTCAAGGCTTTCGGATCGAGCGAAAAGCTGGCGCCGCGGTTCTGCATCAGCACGCCGGTCTGCGGCAGCACGCAGCCGGAACCAAACTCCCAATAGAGCGACTGAATGTAGGAAACGACCAGGCCCGAGGCGTCCGCCGCGCCCATCCAGATGGTGTCGCCGCGCGCATCAGCCGCCGGCCAGCGCGCGGCCTTCTTGCGGTCGATCTTTTCGGCCTCGGCGTCGAGAAATTTCGAATCCATAAAGCGTGTCAGATTGCCGTCGATCTTGTCCGGATCGGTGACCACTTGATCGCGCACACGGAAGGCGCGTTTGGTCGCTTCCACCAGGCCGTGGATGTGCTCGAACGATTCCGCGTCTTTCACACGCAGGCGGTCGAACAGCGCCAGGATCATCAGCGAGGCCAGCCCCTGCGTCGGCGGCGGCGTATTGTAGAGCGTGCCGGCGCTGGTCCGAACGCTGAGCGGCTCCGCAATGCGCGCTTCGTATTTTTCCAAGTCGGCGCGCGTCACGGGGCTGCCGATGCGCTCCAGATCGGCGGCGAGCTCGCGGCCGACGTCGCCGCGGTAGAAATCAGCAAGGCCGGCATTGGCAAGCTGGTCGAGCGTGGCGGCAAACGCCGGCTGCTTGAGACGCGCGCCCGCGTCGGGCGCCTTGCCGTCGATCAGAAACGTATTGAGAAAACCGGGCGCCGTTTCCAGCTCGGCATATTTCTCAACCGTGAGTCGCGCCTGACTGCGCGTCACCGTATAGCCCTCGCGCGCGTGCTTGATGGCGGCGCTCAGCAGAATATCGAGCGGCAACCTGCCGCGGTTGGCCTTGGCCGCTTCCGCCGCGAGCATCCAGCCCGCCACCGCGCCCGGCACCGTGAGCGCGGCGAGCGGCCCGCGCGACGGAATTTCGTGATGACCGGCATCGCGATAAAGCTGCGGCGTCGCCTTCGCGCCGGCGCGGCCCGCGCCCATGATGGCGCGCACGCGGCCGGACGGCTCGCGGATCAGCCAGAAGCCGTCGCCGCCGATATGATTCATGTGCGGATAGACAGCGGCGATCGAGGCCGCCATGGCGAGCATGGCCTCGATGGCATTGCCGCCTTCCGCCAGGATGGCGCGGCCGTCTTCGACGGCGGCGCTATGCGGCGCGCAGACGACGCCGCGGCGGTGGCCGGCGGTGTGCAGGTTCATGCCGCGTCCGCGAGCCCGCGCTTCTTGAGCAGCGCATCGACCGCCGGCAGCCGGCCGCGGAAGGCCTTGTAGGCCTCGGCCGGGTCGCGCAAATTGCCGGCGCCGTAGATGAACTCGCGCAGGCGCTTGGCGGTTGCGGGATCGAATACGTCGCCGGTCTCCGTGAACGCCTCGAAAGCATCGGCGTCGAGCACCTCCGACCACATGTAGGAGTAATAGGCCGCCGCATAGCCGCCGCCGGAGAACAGATGCTGAAAATGCGGCAGCCGGTGGCGCATGACGATTTCCGCCGGCATGGCAATCTCATCGAGGCTCGCCCGCTCGAAAGCGGTGACGTCGAGCGCCCCCGGCTCCTTCAGTCCGTGCACGTCGAGATCGACCAGCGCGCAAGACGTATATTCGACTGTGGCGAAGCCCTGATTGAAGGTACGCGTCGCCAAAAGCTTGTCGAGCAGCGCTTTCGGCATCGGGGCGCCGGTGCGGGCGTGGCGCGCGAATTTTTGCAAAATCTCCGGCACCTCCAGCCAGTGTTCGTAGAGCTGCGAGGGCAGTTCGACGAAATCACTCGGCACCGCCGTACCGGCAAGCAGCGGATAGGTGACGTTCGACAAGAGGCCGTGCAGCGCGTGGCCGAATTCGTGGAACAGCGTGCGGGCGTCGTCGAACGACAGCAGCGCGGGCTCGCCCGCGGCCGGCTTGGAGAAATTGCAGACGTTGAGAATGATGGGACGGATGTCGCCCAGCAATTTTTCCTGGTCGCGTAACGACGTCATCCAGGCGCCGCTGTGCTTGGACGAGCGCGCGTAGTAGTCGCCGATGAACAGGCCGACATGCTTACCCTGCGCATTCTTCACCTCGAAGGCGCGCGCATCCTTGTGATGGAGCGGCACCTCGACGGGCGTGAAAGTCAGGCCGAACAGCCGCCCGGCCGTGTCGATGGCAGCCTCGATGATCTTGTCGAGTTGGAAATACGGTTTGATCTCGGCCTCGTCCAAATCGAACTCTGCCTTGCGCCGCTTCTCGGCGTAGTAGCGCCAGTCGTGCGGCGCCAGCGCGAAATTTCCGCCCTCCTCCGCGATCAATTTCTGCAAGGCGTCGCGTTCGATCTGCGCCTTGGTGCGCGCACGGTTCCAAACCTCCTCGAGCAGCTTGCGCGCCGCTTGCGGAGTCTTGGCCATCTGGTCGTCGAGGCGGTAGTCGGCGAAGGTGTCGAATCCCAAAAGCTTGGCGCGTTCGGCGCGCAGGGCGACCATTTCCGCGATGATGGCGCGGTTGTCGGTGGCACCGCCGTTCTCGCCGCGCTTGATCCAGGCGTGCATGATTTTCTCGCGCAGGTCGCGGCGCTTGGAAAACTGAAGAAAGGTCTCGCAGGAGGAGCGCGCCAGCGTGATGGCGTATTTGCCCGGCGCCCCGCGCTCCGCGGCCGCGGCGCGCGCAGCGGCGCGGGCGAAGTCGGGCAGGCCATCGAGGTCGCCCTCCTCCAGCAGCAGCGCGTAGGATTTCTCGTCGGCCAGCACGTTCTGCCCGAACTGGGTGCCGAGGCTCGCCAGCCGCTCGTTGATGGTGGCGAGCCGGTCCTGCGCCGGCTTATCGAGGGCGCCGCCCGCGCGCACGAACCGGGTGTGATAACGGTCGAGTACGCGCGCCTGCTCGGGGCTCAACCCGAGTGAGTCACGGCGCTTATAGAGATCCGCGATGCGGGCATAGAGCGCGCGATTCAAATAAAGCGCATTCGAGTGACGGGCGAGCAGCGGCGAGATATCGCGTTCGACCGCCTCGATGGCGTCGCTGGTATTGGCGCCGGCCAGCACCCAAAACGCGCTGCCAACGCGATCGAGGTCGCGCCCGCTTCGTTCCAGCACCACAATGGTGTTGTCGAAAGTGGGCGTGGCTGGATCGCCCGCGACGGCGTCGATCTCGGCGCAGTGGGCGCTGAGCGCCGCATCGAAGGCCGGGCGGAAATGCTCCGGCGTGACCGCGCCGAAAGGCGGCAGGCCGAACGGGCCGGTCCAGGCATTGAACAACGGATTTTGGGCGTCGGACGTCGATTGCGACTGGGTCATGCGGCCTATCTAGAGGCTGCAAGCGCAAACGCCAAGCCGCGGCCGGCGCCGGACGGCCTTCACCGCGCCCCGGCGGTCCCACTTGCGGGTGCCGGTTTGGACCGCAGCAAGACCACGAACAAGATGCCCACAATCACCAAGCCGCCGCCGGCGAAGTGGTACCATTCGATCCGCTCGCCCAGGGTCAGCCAGGCGAAAAAGGTCGCAAAGATCGTCTGGGTATAGATCAGCATGCCGGCGCGCGAGGCGCCGAGAATGGCAACACTCGAATTATAGAGGAAGTACATGAAGGCGCCGCCGATGACGCCGGTATAGGCGAGCGCCAGATAGCCCGTTCTCGCCAGGTGCTCATGCTCGCCATGGGCGATTTCCCAGAGCGAGAACGGCAGGACAGAGGCGCTGCCGGCAAACAGCAGGATCACCAGCAGCGGCAGCGTCGGCAAATCGAACTTGGCCCGCTTCAGCAACACCGTATAGCCGCCAAAAAACAGGATCGCACAAAAGGCATACAGGTCTCCGATCCCGATCTTCAGGCCAAGCAGGATGGCAAGGCTGCCGTGCACGGCAATCGTCACGATCCCAACGAAGGCGATGGCCAAGCCGATGCCCCGCCAGCCGTTCATCGGCTCATGCAGGATGACGCAGGCCAGCAGCATGGTCACCATCGGCGCCAGCGCAAAGATGATACCGACATTGATCGCGCTGGTGTGGGCGAGCGCCACGAACATCACCCCTTGCGTGAGACCCAGCCCGATGGCGCCGATGAAGGCGGCCTCCAGCCAGCGCCGGCGCACCAAGGCGATCATGTCGCGAAAGTGCCCGGACACGAACGGCAGCAGAACGAGCGCCGAAATCAGGGCGCGCAAAAAGCAGAAGGTCCAAGGCGGCATTTCGCGGACGCCGATCTTGACCACGACGAACACGCTGCCCGCGAGCAACCACGTCATGATGCCGGCTGCGTAACCCGCCGCATCGGATTTCGGCGAGATATGCTGCTTTTTGGCGGCCGCTTCGGCTACCGCCCATATTTGTCCCGGCATGACGCCCCACTCCGTCACTTGGCGTTAATCAAAAGCGCCGGTTCACTTTACCGGATTCACCCGCCCCTGCAGCCACTGAGGCGGTCTTTGTCGTCACCCGCGCAGCGCCCTGAGCGCGTTGAAGATGACCGCCACGTCGATCACCTCCTGCAACAGCGCGCCCTGCACCGGCGGCAGGTAGCCGAGCGCAGCCGCGATCATAGCCACGAAAGAGAGCCCCATGCCGGCGATCACGCTTTGCAGGGCAATACCGCGCGAGCGCCGCGCGATTTTGATCGCCGGCAGCACGCGGTCGAGCTGGTCGACCAGCAGCACCACGTCGGCGGCTTCTGCCGAGGCCGCCGCCCCCTTGGCGCCCATGGCCACGCCGATATCGGCGGCGGCCAGCGCCGGCGCGTCGTTGACGCCGTCGCCGATCATCATCACCGGGCCGTTCTTGCGCTCCGACAGCACCACCAGGATCTTCTGGTCGGGGGTTAGGTCGGAGCGCACCTGGTCGATGGACAGCCCAGCGGCCACGAAGCGCGCCACCTCTTGGCGGTCGCCGGTCGCCAACACGATGCGCTCGATGCCAAGGGCACGCAGCCCGCGCAGCAGCTGCTCGGTACCCTTGCGCAACTCGTCGGAAAGGATGAGCAGCCCGGCAAGCTTGCCGTCGAGCGCCACCGCCACCGCCACGGCGCCGGGCGGGCGGTCGCGGCCGAGCGTCGAGAGCCCGCCATCGGCGATATGAGCCGCGATGAAGCGCGGTCCGCCCACCATGACCTCATGGCCTTCGACGTGCCCGACGACGCCTTCACCTGGCGTCTCCGCCACGTGGTCCGGCACTGCCAGCGCCAGGCCCTTGGTGTGCGCCTCGGCGACGATGGTCTGGGCGATGATGTGCTTGGAGGCCTGGTCGAGGGAGGCCGCCATCCGCAACAGCGCATCGGGCGTGACCGCATCCGCCGTGCGGGTCTCGACCAGCCGGGCCTGACCGAGGGTAAGCGTGCCGGTCTTATCGATCACCAGCGCGCGCACGCGGGCAAGCCGCTCGATCGCCCTGCCGCCTTTGATTAAAATGCCGAGCTTGGCCGCGCGCGAGAGTCCAGAGACGATCGCCACCGGCACCGCCAAGATGAGCGGACAGGGCGTCGCCACCACCAGCACTGCCACCGCCCGGATCGGGTCGCCGGTGAGCGCCCAGGCGACGCCGGCCAGCGCGACCGTGACAACCAGGAAAACGATGGCATAGCGGTCGGCCAGCCGCGACATCGGGGCGCGCGAGCGTTGCGCCGCCTCCACCAGGCGCACAATGCCCGCATAGGTGCTCTCCTCGGCCCGCCGGGTCGCCGTCAGGTCGAAGGCCTCGCCGACATTGGTTGAGCCGCTCATGACCGCTTGGCTGATGCCATGCTTGACGGGGAGCGCTTCGCCGGTGAGCGCCGCTTGGTCGAGCACCGCCACGCCCGCAGCCACGGTGCCGTCGACCGGCACCACGTCGCCCTGGCGGACCAGCAGGCGGTCGCCGGGCCGAATGCGGTCGAGCGCGACCTCCTCAAGCTGGCCGTCGCGATGGCGTACCGCGGTCCGCGGCACCCGCGACAGCAGGGCTGTCATTTCGCGGCGGGCACGGCGCTCGGCGAAGCTCTCCAGGTACTGCCCGCCGGCATACATCAGCGCGACGATGGCCGCGGCGAGGTCCTGCCCGACCGCCAGCGCCGCCGTCATCGACAGCGCCGCCACGATGTCGAGGCCGAGATCGCCGCGCCGCAAACTCGTCACAATCTCGGTCAGCAGGGCGAGCAGGATGGGAAGCGTGACCGCGGCCCAGATCGCGCCCGACCAGGCGCCCAGGCCGGCGAGCCGGACGGCAAAGCCGGAAGCGAGACCTGCCGCAGCAAGCCCGGCGAGGTACGGTCGGAAAATTTTCAAGGTGCGCGCAGCTTCCATAGTTAATAGTTTGCAAGTAGTGGTCGGCACCGCCATGCGCGAGATCAAAGCCATCGGGGAGCGGGCCGCACGCTTAAAGACTTGATTCCATGTCCGGATTCGGGTTGATTGCAGGCCTCGCAAGGGAGTGTGTCATGGCTGAAGGCCGCCGCATCGTCTGGCTCAATGTCATCACCGTCGTCAGCGCCGCCATCCTGATCGGCGCCGAGGTGTTCGGCGCCGCCTTCGCCAGCTCGTGGGCGCTCGCCACTCTGTTCAATCTCGGCGACATCGGCCAGCGCATCCTCGACGGCATCTTCGTGCTCTGCGGCATCGCCATCATGACGCAGTTCATCCGCTCCGCGCATCGCATCGAGCCGTTCACCGCGCGTGCGTGAGCACGGAGCTTACCCGTCTGAAAAAAAGTTAACGAAGATTTTGCGTGAGCCGAACTAATTCTCTTGCATCGCGCGAAAAATTTGTTATTTCACCATTGCCCAATTTCGCACGTGCCTGTGGCCGTGTGTCGGTCGGTAGGTAGCGGGACAAGAGGCCCGCCAGCCGCCTGGAGAGAGAAGCCAAGCTCTCCAAGAAATCTGACCGGCAGCTGGAGGCGAAACCAGCACACTCTGCTCTCAGCAGGGGACGCGGCTTAAAGCAACGACGATCGGGCTTCCTAGGTCTCTGCCGGCTTCCAAAACCGGCTCACCGAAGAGGCTTGTTCATCTTTGCCGGCCGTGCGGACGGGGGGCTCCCCCTTCCAATCCAAGGCAGCGTGAGCGGGTCTTAGAGAGCAAGCGCCGGCGCGTCCCCATCGCGCGCCAACGCAAGCCTCCGAGAACCTGCGACATCCGGGGCGAGGTCGCCCCCTAAGCTGTGAGGGAGAGCGCCATGACTGAGCGCATCCGAGAGTTCCTGCATAAGCGCCGCGAGGACGGGCCTTGCCTGGTCGTCGACCTCGAGGTCGTGCGCGACAACTACAATGCCTTCGCCAAGGCGCTGCCTGACACGCGCGTATTCTACGCCGTGAAGGCCAATCCGGCGCCGGAAGTGCTGGCGCTGCTGGCAAAGCTCGGCTCCAGCTTCGACACCGCCTCGCTCAGCGAGATCGAGCTGGTGCTGGCGGCCGGCGCCACGCCCGACCGCATCTCCTACGGCAACACGATCAAGAAGGAGCGCGACATCGCGCGCGCCTTCGCGCTTGGCGTCCGCCTTTACGCGGTCGACTGTCAGGCCGAGGTCGAGAAGGTCGCCCGCGCGGCGCCCGGCTCGAAGGTATTCTGCCGCATCCTGTCCGACTGCGTGGGCGCCGAATGGCCGCTGTCGCGCAAGTTCGGCTGTGAGCCGGCTATGGCGGTGGACGTGCTGGAGCACGCCCTCAAGCTCGGCCTGGAGCCGCATGGGGTTTCGTTCCATGTCGGCTCCCAGCAGCGCAACCAACACGCCTGGGACCGCGCGCTCGCCTCGGCGGCCGCCGTGTTCCGTGAGTGCGGCGAGCGCGGCATGCAGCTCTCCATGGTCAACCTGGGCGGCGGCTTTCCGACCAAGTATCTGAAGAACGTGCCAACAGTGAAGACCTATGGCACGGCGATCTTCCGCGCCTTACGCAAGCACTTCGGCAACCGCATCCCGGAAACCATCATCGAGCCGGGCCGCGGCATGGTCGGCAATGCCGGCCTGATCGAGGCCGAGGTCGTGCTCGTCTCCAAGAAGAGCGAGGAAGACGACGTGCGCTGGGTCTATCTCGACATCGGCAAGTTCGGCGGCCTGGCCGAGACTATGGACGAGTCGATCCGCTACCCGATCCGCACCCCGCGGGACGGCGATGCCACCGCGCCTTGCGTGCTGGCGGGCCCGACCTGCGACTCGGCCGACGTGCTGTACGAGCGGGAGCCGTATCTGCTCCCGGTCAGCTTGGAGATCGGCGACAAGGTGCTGATCGAGGGCACCGGCGCCTATACGGCGACCTATTCGTCGGTGGCCTTCAACGGCTTCCCGCCGCTGAAGACGTACCACATCTGAACAAGCCGGGAGGCGGGCTTAGCCTGCCTCCCCTTCCCCCACATGCGACTGAATGCGCCCAATGCGCGTGCCTGCGCGCGCGGCCGGGCTGGGAAGGACTTGAGATGATCACGTTGCGCCACGAACGGCTCTCCGACGTCGAAGCACGCGAGGCGCTGCTCGACGAGGCCTTCGGCGACACCCGCACCCGCAAGACCTCGCAGCGGCTGCGCGAAGGCCGGCTGCCGGCGGACGGCTTGAGCCTCGTCGCCGCCGAAGGCAGACGCGTCGTCGGCACTGCAAGGCTTTGGCATGTGGCATGCGCCTCCGGCGCGCCGGCGCTGCTGCTCGGCCCGGTGGCGGTCGATGCCGCCTGCCGCGCGCGCGGCATCGGCGCTGCGCTGGTGCGGCGCGCCTTGCGCGAAGCGCGCCGGCGCGACCATGGCGCCGTGATACTGGTCGGTGATGCGCCCTATTACGGCCGCTTCGGCTTCTCCAGCGCCAAGGCCGAGGCCTTGCGGCTGCCCGGACCGTTCGAGCGCCATCGTCTGCTCGCCTTCGAGCTCGTTCCCGGCGCGCTCGGCGGCGCCGCTGGCCTCATCCGCGCGACCGGCCGCGTAGCCGACAGAAGCGATCTCGCGGCGCTCGCAGCCTAAAATCGGCAAATTATCGTGGACGCAGCGCCTTAATCGGCGCTGCTTCCCTTCCGTTTGTGGACCGCGGCGGATATCACCTGAACCTGGCTGGAGGGAGACAGGAAGAATGGCAGATTGGCCCGTTTATGCCCGCATCGACGGGCCTGTCGTGATGATTGGCTTCGGTTCGATCGGCAAAGGCACCCTGCCCCTGATCGAGCGCCATTTCTCCTACGACAAGTCCCGCTTCGTGGTCGTCGACCCGGAAGACAAAGACCGCAAACTGCTCGACGACCGCGGCATCCGCTTCGTCCACCAGGCCATCACCAAGGACAATTACCGGCACGTGCTGACACCGCTGCTCACCAACGGCAGCGGCCAGGGCTTCTGCGTCAACGTATCGGTCGACACCTCCTCGCTCGAGCTCATCGAACTGTGCCGCGAACTTGGCGTCCTTTACGTCGATACCGTGGTCGAGCCCTGGTACGGTTTCTATTTCGACCGCGAACTCGGGCCGGCGGAACGCACAAACTACGCGCTGCGCGAGACCATCCTGGCCGCCCGCCGAAAAAAGCCGGGCGGGACGACCGCGGTGTCCTGCTGCGGCGCCAATCCCGGCATGGTGTCCTGGTTCGTCAAAAAGGCGTTGGTCAACGTCGCCCGCGAGACCGGCGTGAAGTTCAAGGAGCCGAAGACGCGCGAGGACTGGGGCCGGCTCGCCAAGAAAGCCGGCATCAAGGGCATCCATATCGCCGAGCGCGACACCCAGCGCGCCAAGTCGCCGAAGCCAATGGACGTGTTCGTCAACACCTGGTCGGTGGAAGGCTTCATTTCCGAGGGCCTGCAGCCGGCCGAACTCGGCTGGGGCACCCACGAGAAGTGGATGCCGTCCAACGCGCGCAAGCACAAGGCCGGCAGCCAGGCTGCCGTCTACCTGCTGCAACCCGGCGCCAATACGCGGGTGCGCTCATGGACGCCGACCGCGCGCGCGCAATACGGCTTCCTGGTCACCCACAACGAGTCGATCTCGATCGCCGACTATTTTACGCTGCGCAAGGGCCGCAAGGTGATCTACCGGCCGACCTGCCATTACGCCTATCATCCCTGCAACGACGCCGTGCTGTCGCTGCACGAAATGTTCGGCCGCGGCGGCGAGTGGCAGAAGGTGTTCCACATTCTGGACGAGCACGAGATCGCCGACGGCGTCGACGAGCTCGGCGTGCTGCTCTACGGCCACAAGAAGAACGCCTATTGGTATGGCTCGCAGCTCGCGATTGACGAAACCCGCGATCTTGCGCCCTACCAGAACGCCACCGGCCTGCAGGTGACCAGCGCCGTGCTGGCCGGCATGGTGTGGGCGCTTGAGAACCCGGAGGCCGGCATCGTGGAAGCCGACGAGATGGATTACCGGCGCTGCCTCGAAGTGCAGTTGCCCTATCTCGGTCCGGTGGTCGGCGCCTACACCGACTGGACGCCGATCACCGGCCGTCCCGGCCTGTTCCCGGAAGACATCGACCGGCGCGACCCGTGGCAGTTCAGGAATGTACTGGTGCGCTGACGCCAAGACGCATCGCGCTCGCAGCCTAGAAGCGCAGCACGCCGGCGGCGCCAGCCTCGGTGCCGAAGGCAAGCGTCTGTCCCGTCGCCTCCCAGCCCAGCGCACTGACCGGCTGGCCGTCGGCTGCGCGCACGGCGATCACCGCGCCGTCATCGAGCCGCACCAACACCACCGCGCCATCGGCATAGCCCACCGCCGCCACCGGCTGGCGCGGGTGACAGGCGACAACGGACACGCGCGCCTTCGAGCGCGCGAGGATTTTCGGTTGCTTTCCCATCGGACCGTCCTTGCCGTCGAACGGCCATAAAATGAGCTGCTCGGAGCCCGAGGTGGCAAGACTATCCCCGTCCGCAGTCCACGACAGCGAGCGCACGCGCGCCGAATAGCCCGACATGCGCATGTGCTTGCCGTCGGCGATGCGCCAGCCGTGCAGCGCCGGCTCCTGCATGCAGGTGACGAGGAAACGGCCGTCGGGACTGACGGTGACGCCGAGATGCGAGCCTTTCCATTCGAACGCCTGCGGCGCGGCGCCTTGCGCGTTGGGAAACCAGAGCGTGGCGCCGTTATAGTGCGCGATGGCGAGGCGAAAGCCTTTCGGCAGGAAGGCCAGGCCCGCCACGGTGGATGGCGCTTCGAACGTGCGCTCCTCGCCTTTCTTGGTGAGCACATGCGCGGTCTTGCCGGCCGACCAGGCGACCGACCCGTCGGGCGCCAGCGCCACCTGATCGACCCACCGTCGCTTATCGTCGGTGGCGAGCACGCGATGCTCGGCATCGACGCTGGTCTCGACCAGCTTGCCGTCGTCGCCGCCGCTGACGATGCGGGCGCCGTCACTGGCCGAGCACAGAATGCCGCCGCCGTGAACTTGCACCCGGCGTTCGCCGCCCTCGGCCGCGAACAGCAGCGCCTCCTCGCCCAGCACGAACACCGGCGTTTGGCCGAGGAAATGGATGCCGACGACAGGCGCGTCCGCGTTTACGGGGCGGACGCGGTCGGCAAGGGAGGGAAGCGGGGTGGAGGTGTCGCTCATGGGGTCATTTTTACTGGGCTGTCATGCCCCGCGAAAGCGGGGCATCCAGTAATCACTGCGCCGACCGTGCTTACTGGGTCCCCGCCTTCGCGGGGACGACAGGTGAGCAGGCGGCCGCAACATTGAACACTACGCCACGCAACCCTCGAAGCCCGCGCGGATGCGGTCTTCCGGCAGCTTGCGGCCGATGAAGATGATGCGGCTGTCGCGCTTTTCGTCCGCGCCCCAGGCGCGCTGATGGTCGCCGTCCAGGATCATGTGCACGCCCTGGAACACGAAGCGCTGCGGATCGTCCTTGAACGACAGAATGCCCTTGCAGCGCAGGATTTGCGGCCCCTCGACCGCCACCAGATCCTGAACCCACGGGAAAAACTTGTCCGGGTCGAGCGGCTTGTCGGTCTTGAGCGCAACCGACTGCATGTCCTCGTCGTGGTAGTGCTTCAGCCCGCCGTGACCATGGGCATGATTGTGGCCGTCGTGTGATTGATGCGCGTGGTCTGACCCGTGTTCATGCTCGTGCACGTGCTCTTCCTCGGCGTCGAGGAAGGCCGGTTCGATGTCGAGGATGCGATCGAGGTCGAATGCATTGCGGCCGAGCACAGCATCGAGGGGAATTTGCGCGCGCGTCGTACGGTGCAGCGTGGCGTAGGGGTTCAGGCCGCGGATGCGCGCCTCGAGCTCGGCCAAATCCTCCGGGCTCACCAGGTCGGTCTTGTTGATGAGGATCACGTCGGCAAAGGCGATCTGGTTCTTGGCCTCGGGCGCGTCCTTGAGCCGGTCCTTCAGCCACAGGGCGTCGGCGACGGTGACCACGGCGTCGAGCTTGGTCTTGGCGCCGACCTGCTCGTCCATGAAGAAGGTCTGCGCCACCGGCGCCGGGTCCGCCAAGCCCGTCGTCTCCACGATGATGGCGTCGAACTTTCCTTTTCGTCTCATCAGGCCGTCGATGATGCGCACCAGGTCGCCGCGCACGGTGCAGCAGATGCAGCCGTTGTTCATCTCGAACACTTCTTCGTCGGCGTTGACGATTAGCTCGTTGTCGATGCCGATCTCGCCGAACTCGTTGACGATGACGGCGAACTTCTTGCCGTGCGGCTCCGACAGGATGCGGTTCAAGAGCGTGGTCTTGCCGGCGCCGAGATAGCCGGTAAGGACGGTGACGGGGATTTTTTCAGCCTGAGGCGCGGTTTCGGGGGGCATGGGGATTATGAGGGCTCCATTCGGGGGAGATATAGGCGGAATGGGGCGGGAGTACAAAGGCGAAGCTCTGGCCATGCATGGATAGTTTTCCTAGCAGCCGCACACATTGGGTTTGTTTCGTTCGAGATGACGGTTGCGCCAGGTCAACGCACGCTCAATCCACCTGCAAAATATCTAAAAAAGCATGGTCCGCCGCTTGGTCCACTGAACGCCAACTTGGCGCGCCACGCAGACGGATCGGCTATTAGCGGCTTTTTATCCGGCGAACTTCAACCCTTGTGCACCAGCAGGATCATGCCGACCAACGCCGTCAGCAAGACCACCGACAATGCAATGGCGATGCGCGTGGCCTTCACGGCCTGATCCTTTTCCCACCAACTCGTGGGCTTGATGCCTTGCAGCAGAAACGTCGTTACGCCGGCAAGGTTCACGCAAATCAGGTTTACCAAAAATAGCGAGAAGGCGCTGATGGCCCAAGAAACGGGATGCCCGCCGCCCAGCAGCAATCCGGACGTCACCAGCGGCGGCAACAACGCTACCGCCACCATGACGCCGATCAAGGTCGCCGACACGCCGGTGGTGAAGGCCAGCGCTCCCGCGCTGCCCGACGCCAATGCCACCACGATATCGCCCAGACCCACACGCGTGCGCGACGCCATTTCGGACAATGTCGGGTCCACGTTCACCAGCACTCCGATGATCACTGACAATCCCGCCGCCGCCGCAACCCCCGCCAGAGCCGTCAGGAGCCCCTGCCGAAGCAGCGACAGGTCGCCCAAGGTTATGCCGAGCGACAACGCCACGTTCGGTCCGAGCAAAGGCGCAATTACCATGGCCCCGATGATGACGGCCACGCTATTGTGACTCAGGCCGATGGCAGCAACGATGGTGGAGAGCGCCACCATCGACATATAGACGCGCGATAGCCGCGCGCCATTCTTGATGTCCTCGTACAACTCCTCGCGGCCGATCCGCTGCGGCGGTTTTTCTTCGGGCGGCGCCTGTTCGGACGTGGCAGCCGCCTCCGGTTCTGGCTCCGCCTGGGCACGCGGCAATGTCGCCTCGACCGGCAGAATCACCACCCGGTTGCCCTCGCCACCGGAGTAGCGCTTCTCCAACAGATCCATCACCGTTTCGCTCTGTTCCGCATCCAACAGGATACGGACCAGAACTTCGCCGTCCGCCAGCCGGATTTGCCGGTGTTCGAGCACTTTGCACTCGTTCAGGAGTTCGCGAACGCCCGCGCCATCCTTCTCCTGCAACACCATCTCGAGCAAGCGCAGCGCCATTGCGTCTCATCCTTTCGATGCCCAGCCGCCGCAGGCCGTCACCGTATTTCAATCCGCTTGAGCAGTTCCCATATCGGCACCGCCGAAACGCCGCCGACAACCCCGCTCAGATAGCTCGGAATGTCCGTGTTGAAGAGCCAGCGCCACAGCAGGCCGGCGACCAGGCTCGTCACGAGCATGGTCGCGAGCGTGATCAGCAATCTTTGCCAAAGCGGCACGTCATCCCTCCCTAGTCTCTCGAGGATTTGCCATTGACGAACCGATGTAACTCTTGCGCCGCGCCCAATCTTCAGACAACCGTACCGAATAATTTCCCGATCCCGGCGGTGAGCGCCATCGCCAAGGCGCCCCAGAATGTCACGCGGGCAGTGGCGCGCAAGACGTTCGCGCCGCCCGTTTTTGCCCCGATCGCACCCAGCAGAGCGAGAAAACCCAAGGACGCCGCGGACACGATGGGGACCAGCGCACTCGCCGGAGACACGACGACCATGAGCAAGGGCATGGCCGCACCGACCGAAAACGTTACTGCCGATGTCAGCGCGGCCTGCACCGGACGCGCGGTGGTGATTTTCGAAATCCCGAGCTCGTCGCGCGCATGAGCGGCTAACGCATCTTTCGCCATCAACTGTTGCGCGACCTGTCGTGCAAGAGCTTGATCGACGCCACGCTCGACATAGATTCCGGTGAGCTCATTCAGCTCGTAAACAGAATTCTCGCTCAACTCCTCGCGCTCGCGCGACAAATCCGCCCGTTCGGTGTCGGATTGCGAGCTGACGGATACATACTCGCCGGCAGCCATCGACATGGCGCCAGCCACCAGGCCCGCGACACCGGCGATCAAGACTTCATTTTGCGTCGCGGCGGCGGCCGCAACGCCAACAATCAAGCTCGCGGTCGAGATGATGCCGTCGTTGGCGCCGAGCACCGCGGCGCGCAGCCAGCCGATGCGATCGACGAAGTGGTTCTCCGGATGGAGGCGAAGACAACTCATCCGACATTCCGCCTGTCAGATCACAGCCGCCCCATGAGAACCAGTACGACGAGCACGATCAGGATGATGCCGATAACTCCAATTCCGCCGTGACCGAATCCGTAACCATAGCCGCCGAAGCGGCCACTGAAGCCGCCGAGCAGGAAAATGACGAGCAGGATGACAAGAATGAGTCCCACAGACATGGTTTTGCTCCTTTGGCAGGATTTGACGGGATTCCGCTGACATTCGCAGCTCAACCCCGAAGCCCTGGATCATATTACCGCTTGCCGCCCTGTGGAGGGTGTCATTCGGATAATGCCGCACGGTTTCATCATAATATAAATGCCGCGCTTGCAAACATTGCTGTTGGGTCAGACCAACGCCGTAATCCTTCGGATCAGCGCCGCATCATCCGCCATTCTCCGAGAAGCCGGCGGGTTACGCCTTCGCCCTTGCGGGCGGAGTTTGCCATCAAGCCGGCCAACCGATCTCGGGTTACCCGAGATCGGCAGTTATCGATGCTCAAGTCGGCTATAGCCGACTTGAGTGGCCGGACCCGTTGGGCGGACAAGTCGGATATCCCGCCCTACGCGCTACGCTCTTGACCGCTTGTAGCCTATAGACTACAATGGCCGCCGCAGGTCGAGGTGCGCCAGACGGCGGAATTCTCGAGCTGGCTGCGCCGTCTGCGGGATGCCGGCGCTGTCGCGCGGATCGTCGGCCGCATCCGCCGCATGGAGCTTGGCAATCCGGGCGACGTCAGAAGCGTCGGCGGCGGCGTGATGGAAATGCGGATCGCTCATGGCCCCGGCTACCGCATTTACTATGTGCGGCGCGGGACGGAGATCGTGATCCTGCTGTGCGGCGGCGACAAGCGCACGCAACGGCGGGATATCAAGCGGGCGCAGGCCCTGGCGGAGAGACACTAATGCCCAAGACGACACGCTTCGATGCCGCCGATTATCTCGACAGCGAGCCACGGCAGGTCGCCTACATCACGGCGGCGCTGGAAACCGGCGACGCCGATTTCGTGCGCGATGCGCTCGGCATCGTCGCCAAAGCACGCGGCATGGGCGCGATCGCCAAGAGTGCCGGCCTGAATCGCGAGAGTCTGTACAAGGCGCTGGGCGAAACCGGCAATCCCGGATTCGGCACGGTCATGCGCATCGTCCGCGCGCTCGGCCTGACGCTGGCCGCCCGCCCGGCAGCGCCGGCGCGCACCCGCAAGAAACGGCGCGCTGCCTGATGGCTTGTAGCCCAAGGGCGGATTAGCCAACGGGCAAAGCTCCGCCCGACGACAGGCTCCGCGTAATCCGCCATCCTGATGAAGACGGCGGGAACGGCAGCCGCGCCGCGGTCCCCTCAAAGCGTCTTCTGCTTCGCCCCGCATTCCTTGCAAGTGAATTCGACGCGCGCCTCGCCTTTCGGCGCCTTGACGCGGTTGGGCGCGCCGCACTTTCCGCACTTCGTCTCGATGCGCGTGTCGCCCTGCGTCACGGTGACGGACTTCCGCTCCAGCGCCTCTTTGACGAGACGTTCGGTTTCCTCGCGCATCGCCTGCTTCGACATATCGGCCCTTTTTGCTTGTCCACGTTCATGCGACGGCACTCTTTAGCAGAGTCGCGCGCTCAGGCGCACCCATAGCGCAGACTGGTGCGAAGCGTAATCCCCCATTCTCGGGGCGGCCGGCGGGTTGCGCCTTCCGCCTTCGCCCTTGCGGGCTGCGGCGGACAGGTCGCCTAACCCGTCCTGCTTCGCTCTTTGGCGCCCGGCACGGAATACCTGCCTGCGGCAGGATTATTAAGGCTGCCGTGCCAGCAAATTCCATCGCCGCAAGGTGCGCGGCGCATGAGCCTTGGCGCTGTCGAACAAACGAGACGCCATGAATTGGGGATATCAGATTACCAAAGCGGATACCGCCGAGGCCTTCCAGGCCTCGCGTAGCAAGCTTGGCGCCGCGGGTGGGAAGCGATCTCCGGCACCTATGCAATCGGCAAATCCAAAAAAGGTGGCCTTCGGGCAGGGCATGGCCCCGCCCACAGCCGTCGGCACGCCGATGCGGGTCGCCGTCATGAAGCAGGCGATCAAGCCCGCAGGGGCGGTTTAGCGCGCCGTAATCCGCCTAA
Organism: uncultured Alphaproteobacteria bacterium; assembly: GCA_963773115.1. Taxonomy (GTDB): domain Bacteria; phylum Pseudomonadota; class Alphaproteobacteria; order Rhizobiales; family Xanthobacteraceae; genus Pseudolabrys. Next base: position 1,095,602 of record CAVYZZ010000004.1, read on the forward strand.
TTTTCCGGCAACGCCACCGGCGTATAGCTGCGCGCGGCCGCATCGAACACCGCGATCTGAATCACCGGGAAGTCTTGCTTGAGTTTTGCGCCTGCAGCCATGGCCGCCTCGGACGTATCGTATCGCTTTTTCAACTTACCATCGATCGACAAGACATAGCCGTCGACCGGCATCGCGTTCGCACGTAGATTTGCCGGCTTCTTGGTTTCGTTGAGCGTTATCGCTGGGTGCTTTGGTTCCTGACTCTTTGTCTCTTGAATCTTTGGTTCTTGGATCTTGGGCTCATGAACCTCTAACCCCTGATTCTTCGGTTCTTCGGTCATTGCGTCTTCACTTATTGCCACTTTGCTCTTTTTATCTTTGCTCATTTTGTATTCCTTTATTGTGTTTGACTCTCGGCGTCCGCTGGCTTCGCCAATGCCGGACCCGCCACAACGTCGCAAAAACTCGGAATGATGTTTTGTGAGGTTTTGGCGCTAACACCGCGCCATCAAACATCGGCAGCATTGAGATCGTAGGATCCTCTGTGGCCGCGGGCGTAGACCCTGGCCGCTGCGGCATGGATGCGGTCCCGGTTGATGTCGAACACACGCAGCAGATCGGCGGCTTCGCGCGCGTTCGGCTGAATATGCGCAAGGGCCTCCGCACTCACATAGAACGAGCTCTCCATGGAGCGGTCGTATCCCCAAAAACGAACCGCGTGCCGCGTGGCATCGTAACTGCGGCTGAGATTAGGAAACGTTACCGTCTGATTCACGTTATGCGACGGCCGCTGGCCTGGCCATTTCATTGCTGCACCGCCGCCGTTGCATCGCCGATCAAAACCGGAGCGTCTTCGCCGGCTGCGCCGGCGCCGATCGCATGCAAGGTCCGGTTACGATGGTCGGCAACCCACTGCTCATTGTCCGCGAGCTCCGTAAAGTTGCGTTCGTGGCGCTGGAATTCGCGCGCTTCGTCGGGGCCGTTGGCCGTCTTTGCCAATTCACCGTATTCGGCCGCTTTCGCACGATATTGCTCGGGCGTAAACATCGCGGGCCTTTCTGTAGGAGGGCCCCCTCGATTGCCAGACGCGGCAAGCGAGCGGACACGCGTTATATGGGGATGACGCCCCCCTTTAACGAGAGGGCCGCCTCATATTCGGCTTCTACCCGCATAATTCCTCGACTTTGGGGGCAATTGGGCGCAGCGTTCCTCGCGTTGAAGCGCCCGCCAGGCGCTCCGCCCCAAACCGCAAAACCGACCTTGCCTTGCGCGTTCGCCAAGAATCGCTCGGCACGGCGTCGGCCTATTGCAGGAGGATCGGTTACGATGACAGTCGTGGGCAATGAAGGTCTTTTTCACCCCATAGACCCCAAGCGCATCGACATCCACTCGCCTGCCGAAATGAGGTATTGGGTGCGGGAAATCGGCCGGCCCGCCGCCAAACTCAACGAAGCGGTCAACGCGGTCGGACCCTTGGTATCCGACGTTCGGGACTATTTGCGAAAGCACTCGCTTTACGGAAAACCGCGATGACGCCTGCCAAGCGCGGCTGAAAAACGTCGACGGCAGCCCCGCTTACGTCAGCCATGTCGGCGCCCTGCCCCCGCCCGCCGCGACCGCAAGCGCGGCACCGCGCGGGCCGATGCCGGGGCCCTCGCGCTGGAAATTGGTGCAATAAGCGAAAGACATGTTGCGGTCGCGGTCGCACCAGGCAAAAGCGCCGCCGGTGCCGGTGTGGCCGTAGGCCGCCATATTGACGCCCATCGGCACGGTGTCGGGCTCGTTGTGCATGAAGCCGAAGCCCATGCGCAAGTATCGCTTGGTCATGATGCAGTCGCGCTCCCACACCAGCCAGCGCGTACGCTCGACTCCGCCGGGCGAGAGGATGCGCACGCCGTCGAGCGCGCCGTCCATCGACAGCATCGCATAGATGCGCGCCATGGCGCGCGCGTTGCCGTGGCCGCCGAACGACGGCACTTCGATCTCGCGGATTTCGCGGATGTTCTGGAAGTAGCCGATCTTGGGCGCCGACTTGAAGGCGCGGCCGAGCGGCGTCGTGGGATCGGAGGAGATTTTGAAGAACGCATTCTTCGGATTTTCGTGCATGTCGCTGACGCGGGCGATCTCGTCCGGCCGTAGGCCAATGTTGTAGTCGGCGCCAAGCTTCTCGCTCACCTCCTTGCGCAGGAAGCCGCCAACCGTCTCGCCGGTGACGCGGCGGATCACCTCGCCCAGCAGGTAGCCGATGTTGATCGAGTTGTAGGCGCCGTAGGTGCCGGGCGCCCAGGCCGGCTCCTGCTGCTCGAGCGCCTTGATGTGCTCCTCCCAGCGGAACCAAGAGCCGGGCGTGGCGCGGTCGCAATAAATGACGCCGCAGGTGTGCGACAGGATATGGCGAATGAGCACGCCCTGCTTGCCGGCCTGCGCGAATTCCGGCCAGTAGTGGGCAACCGGCGCGTCAAAGTCGACCTTGCCGCGGTCGATCAGGATGTGCATGCACAGCGCGCTCATGCTTTTCGCGATCGAGTTCATGATGACGATGGTGTCTTCTTCCCACGGCACAGTGCGGGCGACATCCTTGTGGCCGCCCCACAGGTCGACGATCTTCTTGCCGTCCTTGTAGACGCAGACGGCGGCTCCGATCTCGCCGCGGCGGCGGAAATTGTCGGCGAAGGTCTCGCGCACAGCGGAGTATTCCGGCGCGCAGTTACCTTGGATGAGCAGGCGATCGTCGAGCGTTGTGTCGGTCATTGCGGCAGATCCTCCGTGGCGAGGAGATTAGGCGGTCGCCGAAAGCGGTGCAAAAGCCCCGGATTCACGGCCGAATCCGCGGTTCAACCTGCAACATCGGGGGTTGTGATGACATCGCCGGTTTTGGCGCTAGGATAGCAGCGTTAATAGGGGAAGTGACAGGGGAGACATTGCCATGAAAATGATTCATGCAGCCATTGCTGGCGTATCCGCTTCGGCATTGCTGCTGATTGCACCGCTTGCGGGGACGGCAAAATCGCATGGCGGCGGATCTGGCGGCCATTCAATCCATTCTGCAAGCCATTTTCGCTCGGGCCATCTTCACTCGGGCGGCAATCGCGGCGCTTACGGCCAGTGGCCGTTATATGGAGGCGTCGTTGCTGTGCCGCCTTACGGGTACGACAATATTATCAACTACGCCGCGCCCGCGACGATCGTGTATGTGCCTGAACCGCCGCAGGCGCTGAGCTGCCATCGCAGCCAGGACACCGTCACGGTTCCCTCGGAAACGGGCGGAACGAGCAAGATTACCGTCACGCGCTGTTAGTCGCACGCGCTGAACCGGGGCCATTTGTTGACCTGCAATTTTAGCGGGGGGGGGGGTCGTCCTCGCGCTGCAATTGCTTTATTGCGACAATGCGCTGTGAAAACTCCCGCTAAGTATTTTCGGCAATGACATCGCGCCGTTCAAAGCCGAGAATTCTGCTTGTCCTGCTGGCAGTCATTCTCGGCAGCTACGGCGCCATTGCCTATGTCATGCTGCCGCGAACCTGGGCCCACTACGAGCACCAAAAGGGGCTCGCCGGCTTCACGATGCTGACCAGAACGGGTCAGGGCATTCCCGGCGATCCGCTCAATATCGGCTTGGTCGGAACGAAAGACGACGTTCTGTGCGCCATGCACGCGGCGGGCTGGTACCCGGCCGACCCGATTACGTTTCGTTCGAGTCTCAAGATCATCGGCAGCGTCGTGCTCGACCGGCCCTACCGGGACGCGCCCGTGAGCAATCTCTATTACCAAGGCCGGCGCGAAGATCTGGCATTCGAAAAGCCGGACGGCAAAAGCGCGGACCGCCGCCACCATGTCCGGTTTTGGGAGGTTCTCAAGCATGGGCAAGAAGGCCGGCCGGTCTGGCTCGGCGCCGTGACTTTCGACCGCGACATCGGCCTGAGCCGTTATACCGGACAGGTCACGCATCATATCGCGCCCGACATCGACGCCGAGCGGGATGGGCTCACCGCCGACCTCAAAGCCGCGAAGGCCGTCGCGGTCATCTATGAGGTGACCGGCATCGGGCCGACGCTCGACGATCGCAACGGCGAAGGCGATCGGTATTACACTGACGGAGAAATCAAAATTTCCCGTCTTGTTGCCGGTTGCAATGTCAAAGCGGAAAGCACCGCGGAGCTGAAAAATCCGCCGATGGTGGTGCTGAAAAACGTAACCTGGAAAATGATTGCCGCCTTCCTGCAAGCGAGTGAATCGCCCGAGAGTTCCAAATAAGATTCATCAATCGCCGATGAAATGATGGCGTCAGCCGCCGACAAGCCGTCTGCCTTGGCTGCGACGCCCGCGCCACGTCCGCTAAAGACCAATAACGGCAATGAGGCTTCGAACTTGCGTCGCCATCGCCTTGAAGAAAGGCGGGAACTGGGACTTCGGCTGCCTGGCCGCCGCGGCACTTCGCGAAAACACCCAGGCCAGAAAATAGAATCCGAGCGCCAGCAAATACAGGAATGCAAATCCGAAATACATCGAATTGTATTCCATCACGCCGCCGAACAGCGCGCCCATCAGGTTGTAGGCGAGCGCGGTGGAAATGTTGACCTTGGCCCGGCTGATCAACGTCGAAAACACGATGCCGGAGAAGAACAGCGGGATCGTCAGCAGCACGCAGCTGATCAGCAGGCTCGCCAGCGGTGAGGCAAAGTCGATCAGGTCGTGGTTGCGCGCATAGCCGTAACCGACGAGCAGGCTGAGCAAGAGCCCGAGATAGGCGAGATCGGTCCGCAGGAACAACTTGCGCCGGACGATGAGGTTGGCGAAGAACGCCATCAGCAGAACCATGACGATGGTCGCCGCCACGACGTACCAGGTGCCGCCGAGATGCAGCCCCAGTTCGGTGATGGCCTTGGTCTCCACCAGCATGAAGCCGGAGCCGAGAAAGAAAAACGGCACATAGCCGCGCTCGACCGGGCCGGCTAGGCCGATGGTCTTGCGCACGAAGAAATAGCTGAGCAGCAGCACCATGCCGAGTGCGATCATGTAGCTGACCGGATAGGTGCGGTGGATCATATAGAAGAACGGCCAGTCGTCGGTCGGGATGCTGGCTTCCGGATAGGGCTGCGCGAATTGAGCCGAGACATCGGTGAAGCCGATGGCGGCGAAGGCACGCGCCTGCGGCATGGTCACCTCACCGCCCTTCTGCGCAATAAAGGCCGTGATCGAGCGCGTGCCGTTAATCGCGCGCACGGCCAGCGGTTTGCCTGCGCCCGGGATACCCTGAAGGATGTGTGACAGCTTGTAGCCCAGCGAATCGTTCGGCAGCGCGAATGCGACGGACAGCACGCCGTCCGGCTTCAGCAGCTTGAAAGCTTCCGTGATCCCTTCGCGCGTATAAACGTAGGAATCCACGCGCAGGTTGGAGGCATGGCTGATGGCGGTGTGGGAATCCAGCACGCCGTAGATGATCAAGTCGTATTTCTGGCGCGTCGTGCGGAAGAAATTGCGGGCATCGTTGATCTTCAGCGTGACCCGCGGATCCTCGTAAGGGTGCTCGGGATGATAAACCTTGCCGAGAAAGGCGATGGCCGGATCGATCTCGATCGCGTCCACATGGGACGCGCCCATGCGCAGCGCCGCCGCCACGTCGTTGCCGCTGCCAGCGCCGACAATCGCGACGCGCTCGGGTTTCTTCTTGAAATGGAACGGAAATTCGTAATAGGCGCGGATATAGCGGTTTTCCGCAGATTCATGTCCGCGGTTGCTGTCCGTCAGATCAAACACCTTCTGATAGTAGAACCCCCCCGACAGGATCTGCATCAGGCCGTCGGGCTTGGCGGTGCGCTCGATCAATTGATACGGCGAATAAAGCCGCTGCGTTCCCGGCTGCACCGGCCAGGCCAGCACTGTGATCAGCACGCAGAAACTCGCAATGCCGACCGGCAGGCGTGCGTCGCGCGACAACACAAAAAACAGCAGGACGCCACCGAGCACGGTGAACCAGACGACCGGCGGCAACCAGAACAGGCTCATGACGAACAGCGCCGCCACGCCAAGAATGCTGCCGACCAGATTGAGGCCATAGGCTTTCAGAGCATTGGCGCTGTGAAGCAATTTGCCGCAGAGCTGACCGACCGGGTAACAGATGCAGGCACACAGGACGAAACACATCGACAGCAGCAGATACAGCGGCGCGCTGAGCCGAAACAAGGTCAACCAGCCGAAACTGTCCATCGCGATGGCGACGGAGGTTTGCTCGCGCATCGGAAGGGCCGAAAACAGAACTTTGTCGGCGCCGACGTCATAGCGCAGCAGGATGATGACGGCGGCGAACAGCGCGAGCATCGGCAGCACCAGCGCGGGCGCGCAGCGCTGTTTTTCCGCCACCGCGTAGCCCGCGCCCAGCCCCAGGAAACAGGCGAGCAACGTGAAATTCTTGAAGAATGAAAACACCGGAAAGACCGACGCCAGCCACCGGATCATCACCAGCTCCAGCAGCAGGCTGACCATCGTCACCAGCACGATCAATCTGATTTTTTCGCGCGTGCTTGTCTTGCCATAGCCGGCTTCGAACAGACTGCCCATAACGTCAATGTGACGCTCCAGCGGACGGGCGAGCCACGGCGGATTGAACATGATGACAAGCGCCGCCGCGCCCAACGAGAGGCGAAGCATGGTCACGAATACATCCAAGATGCCGATCGTTTCCTGTTCCAGAAGCTGGCGAAGCGCCAGCATGGAATAGGACAACACCAGGGTGCTGAGGCAGACGCTGAAAATGCGGACGAGGTTGCGATTGGTGTCTTTATTCGCCATGTTTCACGCGCGCGTTTTGTGATTGAGATCGCCGGCCAGTCCCGCAATTGTAGGTGGGACGTTAACGCGCAATGGTGGACATAACTTTAACGCAAGTGAATTGTTAAGGAATTGGGCTGCGCTTTAAACGGACATGACTATCAATCTACGAATGTTCGCTGAAGATGTCCGGCGTGGAGGCCACATGCGAAAGCGAGGAGGAACGGGTCCCGCTCCTCCTCGCCTTTTTTCATCGGACGACGATGCCGGCGTTCACCGGCGCACGATCAGTTGATCGACTTGTACAAGCGCTCGTCGTAGAGGCTGCCGGTCAGCGGGTTGAGCAACACCGTCGGATCGCTCGCTACGCCGCTGCCTGGCGGAATGCCCGACAGTTCGTCGCGGAAATCCTTCACGGCCTTGGTCACCGTGTGCTTCTTCTGAGCCGCCGCCGATTCCCACACCTCGACCACTTCCATGTGGTTGGGGCGATTGGCCTGGGTGAGCGCGTCAAAGCGCAGATTGCCGTCACCCTTGCGGCCGGCCGCCACCAGCTGCGCCACCAGGTCGTTGCCGCAGGGCCCTGACTCCTTCACCTGGCGTTTGCAGGGCGCAAACTGCTCGGGCGGAATAATGTCGACATGAGTGAGGACATAAACCGCGCGCTTGCCGGGTTTTGGTTCCTTCTTCGGATCGCCGGCGATCAGGCCGACATGGGCGCGTTCGTCGAACGGGCTGTAGAGCATCGGCTGCAGCGCCTTGCGGAAAGCCATCGTGTGCGCGGCCTTGGCATGCGCATCGCGGGCATCTTGATCGGACCAGGCCTCCAGAATGATGAAATGGTTTTTGCGCCCGGTGCGCTGCAGCGCCTCGTAGCGAAGGTTGCCGGCGTCCTTCTTGCTGTCGGCGCTGTGCTTGCTGATCAGTTTTTTCGCTTTGGCGGCGTCACCCGGATCAACCTCGACATAGGTGACGATATAGAATGGCTTGGCGGACAGCATGGTGCCGTCACCCAGCTTCACGTCGGCCGCCGTGGCGGTCGCCGCGCCGAACATCACGAAGAGAAACGCGAATATGAGATGCAGGTATCGTGGCATTGTTTCCTCCCTCCCCATGCGGGATGCAACTTGGCGTTTGTCGTTGTCGGTACGCCTTATCCTTGACAGGACACAATGAGCTTCCTGCCAAACTAACGCGCTTGTCAAACGCAACCCGGCCCACCGATGTGCTAGACTTGGGTCATGAGCCATTCAGACGAAAAGCCGCTGCCGGCGGTGGGCGCCTATTGGATCGAGGAAGCCGACTATCCCACGCTGCTGAAACTGTTCGACGACGGCAACACGATGCCGCGGACGTGGGCCGAGTGGCTAAAGATGGCCGTGGAAATGGAGAAAGGCCTCAAGGCCTACGGACACCCGGTGATGCGGGTGCGCATCGATCCGGCCACGTTCCCCGCGTGGTGCGCCGCCCAAGGCACGACGCCGGGCCGGCAGGGACGAAAAGCTTTCGTCGCCGCGGCGGTGTTGGAGCGGTACGGCGATCAGACCTGAGCCGTACGCCGCCACCGCCCGGCGCGGAATGCCCGGCACCAGCCAGTTTATTAATGATGGCGTGTTAGCAAACGCGTTCGCTGCAAGCTCGGCCGCGCGTGGGCCTGGCTCCTTCAAACAAGGAACGCGTCATGAAGTGGGAATATCAAATTACCAGCGCGGAAACCACCGAGCCTTTCGTTTCCGCGCTCAACACGCTCGGCGCCGAAGGGTGGGAGGCAATCTCGGGCAACTACGCAATCGGCGAATCCAAGAAGGTAACACTTGGACAGGGCATGGCCCCGTCCATGGCCGTCGGCGCGCCGCGGTGGGTCGCGCTCCTGAGACGCGCGATCGCGTGATGGCGCCAGGCGTCGCGCCGGTGCGCGCGCCCACTGAGAACGAATTATCGTTTAGTATAAGCGCGCTACTTGCGCGGCTTCTTCCGCCGCTCGGGCACGTCTTCGACGACAATCGCACGTGCGGGATAGAAGCCACGCGTGCCGCACTTGCTACAACGCACCGAGAATTCGTCGGGCAGCGCCTTTAGCTTGTAGACATAAATCGGCGCGGCGCATTTCTGGCAGACGACCGTGCCGCGCTGGTAAAAACTTTTCTGACGTGTCTTGACCCGCGCTGCCATTGGATGGATTCCTGCGACTTAATGCGCGGCCAATTTAGCAGCAAAGCTCTGCTCGAAGGTTAAGGACGCACCGGCAATTACGCGAATGTCAATCGGCAATGGGCCGCCGCGACTGCACCTGGGTCCTACCGTGCTACCATCCCGGCCGCCACCGTTGCCTGTCCCGCACCTTGGCCACCGCCTATGTGCTACGATAAAACCATCGATCCAACGGGAGAGAAATACCATGGACCAGCGAACCCGGCCGGCGCCGCGCCTTGCCACACTTCCGGTCGACCACGCGCCGGAAATGCAGGAACTGCTCGAGGGCACGCGCAAGCGTATGGGCTTCGTGCCCAACAGCCAGCTCATCATGCAGCGCAAGCCGAAATTGTTGCGCGCCTATTCGCAATTGACCGCGGCGATATGGGACCCGGACGGAAAGGTCGACCGCAAGCTGAAGCGGCTCATTTCGCACGTGGCGAGCCGCGCCGCCGGCTGCCAATACTGCATGGCCCATACCGCGGAAGGCGCGGCCAAACTCGGCGTCGACCAGCAGAAGATCGACGCGGTGTGGGATTACCAGACCAGCCCGCTGTTCAGCGCGGCGGAGCGCGCCGCCCTCGACGTGGCGGTCGCGGCCGGCTGCGTGCCGAACGCGGTGACCGACGAAATGTTCGTGGAGTTGCGCAAGCACTGGGACGAAGAACAGATTGTCGAGATCGTTGCGGTGATCGCTTTGTTCGGTTTTCTCAACCGCTGGAACGACACGTTCGCCACGCCGCTGGAAGACGAGCCGCTCGAATACGGCGAGACGCATCTGGCGGGGCAAGGGTGGGACGCCGGCAAGCATTTGCGCTGAGGGGCCAAGGGTCGACTTTCCCTTGAGCGCATTCTTCGAAGAACTCGACTACCGCCCGACGCCGATCGGCGCGCTCAGCCTGCGGCGGCGACGCGAGCCGAAGCTCGGCATCGATGTGTTCGAGATCAAGCTCGGCGATGAGTTTTTGATGTCGAGCCTGTTCACGGCGTCCGAAATCGCATTGGCCCGGCTTGCGCTGGCGTCGCTGTCCGGCGATCGCTTCGACGTCGTGGTCGGCGGCCTGGGGCTCGGCTACACGGCGCAGGCAGTGCTGGAACACCGAACAGTCGCGTCGCTCACGGTGATCGAGGCGCTCGAACCGGTGATCGACTGGCACCGCCAAGAACTGGTGCCGCTGGGCGCACCGCTCACAGGCGATGCGCGCTGCAAATTCGTGCATGGTGATTTTTTCGCACTCGCGGCATCCGAAGCAGGCTTTGATGCGGCCGCGCCCGGGCGCCGTTTTGACGCCGTGTTGGTGGACATTGATCATTCACCCGGCGCGCTGCTCGATGAGCGCAGCGCCGCATTCTACGGCGAAGATGGGTTGGCGCGGCTCGCCGCGCATTTGTACCCCGGCGGCGTATTCGGTCTGTGGTCCAATGAACGCCCGGACGATGGATTTACCGCGCGGCTCAGCCGCGTTTTCGCGGACGCGCGCGCCGAAGAAGTGACGTTTCACAATCCGCTGCAAGACAAGCCGTTCACGCAAACCGTCTATCTTGCGAACAAGCGGGCGTAGCGCCGGCGAACGCGATCCCGGCCGGAGCGCGGCTGCGCATGAACCGTCACGCCATGCCGGATTGCAAGAGCCGCTCGTTGTTCTCCACAAGGCGGGCGATGATGAGTTGCAGGACCGCGAAGCCAAACGAGCGGTCCTGGAAGTAGAGCTGCTTGGCCTTGCTCTCGCTCAATTCGAACAGGACGCAAGCGGTGTGGCCGATGATCGTCGCGGTGCGCTTCTGGTCGGGTGCGAATACGCCGATCTCCCCTACCACGGCGCCGGGCTTGAGCGTTTTGCCGAGCTCGGAAATCTCGAGTTCGCCCTCCGCCAAAACATAGAGCCGGTCGGCGATTTCTCCCTTGCGCACCAATGCTTGCCCGGCGGCAAGGCTGCGCTTCGTCATGTAAGGCGCCAGGCTCTCGATCGGCAGGTCCTGGCGGCCAGCTGCACGCATGTCGCTCACCAGGCGCTGGAATTGCATAAGGCGCAGCAAGTTAACGGGAAGCAGAATGGCGTGCAGCAGCAGCACCGGCAAAAGACCGTCGAAATAGCCGTAAAACATGAAAAGCACATTGCTGGCGAGTGCCAGGATTCGCAGCGGAATCATGGTGCTCATGCAGAACGTCGCAAGCACAGCCGCGGACGCGGCATAACCAAGAACTTCTATCCACGACATGTCGTCCCTCCTCCGGTACTGAACGCCGGGACGAACCGGCATTGCCACAAAAACAGCCTTTGGAATTGAAGGGGGATAGTAACGCAAATCGGCGGCCCGCGCATTGGCGCGCGCGGTGGCGGTCGCCTAATGCTGACCGCTACTGCTTCCTGAGCGTATAGATCGTGTCGTTGAGGCCGACCTGCGCGGTCGAAGCGTCGACGAAGAAGAAATCGAAGTCGCAGCCGGTTTCCAGCGTCTTGATGCTCGGCCCGATGAAGCCGAGCGCGCCTGCCAGCCGGTCTGGATCGGCCGACTTGTCATTTGCCTTCATCTGCTCGAAGGCGCCCTGAAACAGCATGGCGGGAGTGAAATCGCGGAACCTGTAATGCGGTCCCGGGCAGATGAAGGGCGAAGGACCCGTGATCGCCGCGGCGTTGACGGCGACGCTCTTGCCGATGAGGCGCACGCTCTCGGCGGCGTCAGGCGCGCGCTGCGGCACGGCCCACGGCGCCACCGCCGCGGTCGCGACCTTCCAGGTACCGAGATAGGGCGGCTCGGCGCCGTCTGCCGTCGCATAGGAGAAGACCCGCAGGCCCAACACCGCGAAAAAAACAGCCAGACAAAACGCCCTCACCCCAGCCTCCTAGCCCCATTCGATCATGGCAATTTAGGGCCGCGCGGTCCCCCGCCACGTGACAGAAATCACAGAAAAATCGATTTTCACAGGCCTCCGGCCGCCAAATACACGGTGCAGAAAGGCGCCGGCCCGGCCTTGCGTTTTGCTATGTTATAATATTACATTTCGGCCCGAGGCCGCCCACCGGCGCCCGCAACCACAGGGCTTTCCGCCATGAAAACCATTGCCGGCCTCGCCCTCGCCTGCCTGATCGCCGTTGGCCCGAGCCCGACCGCCAGCGCCGCCGACGGCCCGGTCAAGCTGGTGGCGGCGGAGAATTTCTACGGCAATGTCGCCCATCAGATCGGCGGGCCGCAGGTCGAGGTTGTCAGCGTCTTGAGCAACCCCGACCAGGACCCGCATCTGTTCGAAACCTCGCCCGCCGTGCTGCGCCGGCTCGCGGCGGCGAGAATCGTCATCTACAACGGCGCCGATTACGACCCCTGGATGCCGAAGCTGCTGAAGGCGACACCCAAGCCGGGGCGCACGGTGATCGTCGCCGCCGACCTCGTGCACAAGCGCGCGGGCGACAATCCGCATCTGTGGTACGACCCGCCGACCATGCCGGCGGTCGCGCGCGCGCTCGCCGCCGCGCTCGAGAAGGCCGATCCCGCTCACGCCGCCGACTATCAGGCGCGGCTGGCGACATTCCTTGCTTCGCTCAAGCCGCTCAACGACAAGATTGCCGCGGTTCGTAAAAAGTACGGCGGCGCGCCCATCACCGCCAGCGAGCCGGTGTTCGGCTATATGGCGGCGGCGCTGGGCTTGAAAATGCGCAACGAAAAATTCCAGCTGTCCATCATGAACGACACCGAACCGAGCGCCCGTGACATCGCCGCTTTCGAGCGCGACCTGAAAGAACACAAGGTCCGGGTGCTGTTCTACAACAAGCAGGCTTCGGACAAGATCGTGCTGCACCTGGTCGAAATCGCCCGCGCCGCCAAGGTGCCGGTGGTCGGCGTGACAGAGACCATCCCGCCCGGCATGAATTTCCAGGATTGGATGACGAGCGAACTTAACGATACCGAAAAGGCACTGGCCGGTCCTTCTTCATGAACGTCGTCGAACTCGATCGCGCCACGCTGCGAATCCGCGGGCGTGACGTCCTCAAGGACATCAGCTTCTCGATTCGGCCCGGCGAATTTATCGGCGTGCTCGGCCCCAACGGTGCCGGCAAGACCACGCTGATGCGCGCCATTCTCGGCCTGCTGCCGCCGAGCAGCGGACAGCTGCGTGTGTTCGGGCGCGCACCACTGCGCGGCGACGCGATAATCGGCTACCTGCCGCAGGTGCGCACGGTATTGCCCGATTTGGCGCTGTGCGGGCTCGATTTCATCGCCTCATCGCTCAACGGCGAGCGCTGGGGCGTGCCCTCACTCAGCCGCGCCGACCGGCTGATGATTGACGAGACGCTCGCGCTGGTCGGCGCGCGCGACCTCGCGCGGCGCCCCTTGAGCGCGATGTCGGGCGGCGAGCGGCAACGATTGCTGCTGGCGCAGGCGCTGATTGGAAAGCCGCAACTGCTGCTGCTCGACGAGCCGCTGATCAGCCTCGACGCCCGCCACCAGGAAGTCGCCATTGCCGTCGTGCGCAAGGTCGCCCAGGAGCGCGGCATCACGGTCTTGTTCAGCGCGCACGAGCTCAACCAACTGCTGGGCACGCTCGACCGCGTGCTCTATCTCGGCAATGGCCAGGCGGAGCTCGGCACCGTGGACGAAGTGATCACCGCGCCGGCGCTGTCGCGGCTCTACGGCACTGATATCCAGGTCGTGCGCACGCAAGGCCATATCTTCGTGATGTCGCGCGGTCACGACGTCGAACACTCCGCCCACCAGCACGATCACGAGCACGGACATCATCACTGACATGTTCCAGTATGAATTCATGAACAACGCCTTCGCCGCCGCCGGCATCGTGGCGGTGGTGTCGGGCCTCGTCGGCTACTTCCTGGTGATGCGCGGGCAGACTTTCGCCGGCCACGCGCTCTCCCATATCGGCTTTGCCGGCGCCACCGGCGCCGGGTTAATCGGGCTTTCCGCTATCTGGGGCCTCACCGGCTTCACGCTCGCCGCCGGCATCGTGATGGGGTTTTTGAGCGAGCGCATCAGCAACCGTGACGTTGCCATCGGCATCGTGCTGGCGCTGGCGCTCGGGTTCGGCCTGTTGTTCCTGCACTACCACACGGCCTTCGCCAGCCAGGCGACCGCGCTGCTGTTCGGCAACGTGCTGGCGGTCGACCATGCCACCATTGCCACGCTGGCGGTGCTCGCCATCATTACGCTGCTCGGCCTCGGGGCGATCATGCGGCCGCTGATCTTTGCCAGCCTGCAGCCCGAATTGGCGGAAGCCAAAGGCGTACGCTTGCGCTTCGTCTCCACGGCGTTTCTGACGGTGGTGGCACTGGCGGTGTCGCAATGCGCGCAGATCGTCGGCGTGCTGTTGGTGTTCACGCTGATGGTGGGGCCGCCGGCTGCCGCCCAGCGCATCACCAAGGGGTTGTGGAGCGGCTTGAGCGTGGCGGCCGCGTTGGCGCTCGCCGAAGCCTGGCTCGGCCTGACGCTCGCCTTCTACAGCGACTGGCCGGTGAGTTTCTGCATCGCGATGCTGAGCGCCGCCGGCTATTTCGCCGCGCTCGGCGCGTCCACCTGGCGCGGGCGACAGTCGCGCGCGGGCGTGATAGAAAACGCTGCATGAGCGAAGCCAAACGCGCCGTCTGCATCGGCGAAGCGATCGTAGAGTTGGCGCGCGGCACCGACGGCCGCTTCGCGCTGGCGAGCGGCGGCGACACTTTCAACACCGCGATCTATCTGGCGCGCGCGGGCGTGGCCGCCGGCTTTGCCAGCGCTTTGGGCGACGATCCCTATTCCGACGCCATCGTGGCGTTGGCGCACGCCGAAGGGGTCGATACCGGCCTGATCCTGCGCGTGCCCGGACGGTTGCCGGGGCTGGCGCTGATCGATGCCGACCCGCAAGGGCAGCACCGTATCCATAGCTGGCGCGAAGCAGCGCCGGCGCGCGATCTGTTCGAGCTGGCGAACTGGAGCCGCGTCGCCGAAAGCCTGATCGGGACCCGGCTGATCTTTTTCTCCGGCGTCACGCTGTCGCTCTATTCGAATATCGGGCTCGGCCGCTTCCTTGCCGCCGTCGAACTCGCGCGCAGCCAAGGCGCGACCATCGCCTTCGACGGCAATTTCCGCCCGCACGCCTGGAAAGGCGACCTCACGCGCACGCGCACGGTGTTTGCGGAAACGCTCAAGCGCGTCGACATCGCGCTGCCGGCCTATGACGACGAGGCGGTGCTGTGGGGTGACCCCAGCCCCGAGGCGACCATCGAGCGGCTGCAGGCGTTCGGAGTCGGCGAGATCGTGGTGAAGAACGGGCCGAACAGCGCGATCGTCGCCTCCGTTGACAAGCGCGAGGCGGTGCCGGTGCCGGAAGTCGTGGTGCCGGTCGATGCCACGGCCGCCGGCGACGGCTTCAACGCCGGCTATCTGGCGGCGCGGCTCAGCGGTCGTGGACCGGCCGAGGCGGCTGGCGCGGCCCACAGGCTGGCCGGTGAAGTGATACGGCACCGGGGCGCGATCATGCCGCGCGCCGGCGCCGCCGTGCATTAGAACCTGGGATCAGCCCTTGAGCTTCTTGGAGCACTCGCTCCAATAGCCGCCGCCTTTTTCGATCCACTTCATGCCGCCATTGGCATTCTTGGCCTTGTTGGCATTGTACTGGTCGACGCAGGTATGCAGCTTTGCCTTGCCCGGCGCTTCCTTCGAATATTTGGAGTTAATTTTTGCCGGGAATACCGCGTTTGTCGCCTTCATCGGCTTGGCCATCGACTTCTCATTGGCCTTTGTCTTGGTGGCGGCCTTAGTGGTCTTGGCCGGCTTGGCGGTCTCGGTGGTCTTGGCGGCCTTCTTGGCCGGCTTTGTCGACGCCGCCTTGGCCTCCGTGCCGCATTCGGCCTTGCGGAAATCGTTCCATTTCATGCCCTTCAGCGTGCCGGCTTTTTCCGCCGCTTTATATTTGGCGCTGCATTCCTTCATGGTAAGCGCGGACGCGGGCGTGTAGACCGCGACCGCGAATGCGCAAGCGATTGCTGCGCATATCAGTCTCGATTGACGGCTCATCGGAAGAATCTCCTCCTGCAAAGTGAATATGGCTCTCTCTCGCTCGCAGCAGTTCAAAAGGCGGACTTGCAGCGCGTGAGCATCGTGCGACCGGACCTTATCGGCATCGTCAGGTACTTGAGGGCTCCTGAAGCGTTCCGTTCGGGCTCATTTTATCGATTGCTCCGGGAAGATGCTCGGACAAGACAGACAAGATCTTGTCTGTCGGCAGTCCGACCGCGTTGGCGATCTGCTTGACCTGGTCGTTGCCGAGCGCGGCACGCAGCTGTTCCGATCCGATCTGAAGATTCGCGCCGTTGCCGAGCCAGGATGCGACTTGGCTGCCCAGACCGCCTTCCTGCAGCTTGGCGACCAGCCCGTTCACGCTGCCGAGATCGGTCTTGCCTAAGACCTTTGAGAGCACGGCCGGCAGCGCATTGGCCTCGACATTGCCGAGAACCTGGCCCATAGCGCCTTTCAGACCGCTGCCGAGCTCATCCAATAGTCCCATCACTCTGTCTCCTTCGATATATCCCCCGAGGTAATCCGGTGACCGAAGGTCAACCGGCCGCGTCCTTGACGCACTTCTTGGTGAAGCTTGCCTTGGCTGCACCCGCCAGCTTCTTGCTCATGGCTTGCGTATCGCATTCCTTCGCTGCGTCCGATTTACACTTTTTTATGAAACTGTTGAGCGCGGCGCCGTGAAGTTTCTTATCGGTCGCCATAACTTTGCAGCTTGCCGCCTGCGCCGCACCGATGCCAGCAAATGTACAGATGATAGTTGCGATCACCAAACGTTTCATTTGTCGCTCCCTTTTGCCCCCGCGGACGGGGGTCTTGGATTGATGCCGAAATTGGCGAAAAAAAGTAGCACCTGGCCTGACGGCAGGAAAGTGAGATTCGGGACGGCGAGACGATCCGGCACCTTACCCAAATGCAATAGCAGACCGGCAGCCAGATACCACAATCATACCAAAAGTAGTTCGTCAAAAGTACAAGGCACGAGATACGAGACACGAGGTACGAGAGAGCTCGGGCGGCTTAGGCTGCCTTTCTCAGCCCGCCGACGCGACAATCGCCTTCGGGAACGTTGGCATACCGTCCGTTACATGGACAAATGATGGTTTTGATAGACGGAGTAACCGGCGGGAGGGCTACGCCGCGCTGCAAATGAGAGGCGGCCGGCCGGCGCGATCGACGGCGCGGTTAGCGGGGAAAGTGGCGTTCATCACCGGCGACGCAGCATCTGCTCGGGCTCGGGCTGCCGAGCCAATACGGCCGTGTTGCTGGCGTCAGACGAGGCCGAGATCACCTCCGGACCGATCTTGGTGGCGGACAGCGGCTCCACGATCCACTAGCCGAAACCCGGCGTTGATCGCATTCACGGCCGCCCCAGCAGCATCGCCAGTACGGCGGCGATGAACGGCAGCGGCAGCGAGACCGCCGCGCGCAGCCAGACGACGCGCGCCGGCATCAGCGGCACTTCCCAGACTATCAAGCGCTGCAACGCGTAGAGCGCCCAAGCGGTCGTATAGGCTATCACCTGCGGGGCGCCGGCGCCGCTCTTGAGCGCGGCGGCGCCGATGGAAAAGCCGACCACCGGCCCGCCCGGCGTGAGCGCGCCGCCGAGGGTGGCAATGACAACGCCGAGGAGGCCCGATTGCGGGCCAAGCCAGGGCGCGACCAAAGACTGCGGCACCACTTCGGCGACGAAACCGGAGCCGACCACGCCGATGGCGATGCGCGGCAGCAGGACGACGAATGTGACGAGACCCTCGCGCACGCCGTCATGGAGCAGGATGCGGCCGCGCATCGCGACGATGAAGGCCAACACGGCGACCAATAGCCAGAGCAGCAAGTTGATCGCGAGCGTCATGGGTTTTTTCGTTTGCGCATGATCTTTTCCGAAAACCGGTCCCCACCTTTCGAGATCATGCGCCGTCGCGACGCGCGAAGCCGGCGCGCAGCACGATGCGCGCCAGCAGTCCGGCGATAATCGGCAGCGGCAGCGCTTCGACGATGCGCCAGATCACGAAGTGCGGCCCGAAGAACGGCAGCTCCCACACCAGCGCGCGGGTATAGCCGACCAGCGCCCAGCAGGTGATGAAGGCGACAATGGCGCCGGCGTCGGCGCCCATGACGATGAATGCGCCAGCCACCGGATAGATCGTGATGGGGCCGCCGGGCAGGATGAAGCCGAACGCCGCCGCGATCAGCAGGCCGGCAAAACCCAATTCGTGGCCGACCCAGCGCGCCACCAGTTCGCGCGGCACGATCATGGTGACGAAGGCCGCGATCAGGCAGCCGGCCAGCACTTTCGGCAGCATATCGCCGAGCAGAGTGACGTCACCGCCGAGGACGGCGAAAAAATGCTCACGCCCGTCGCGCCAATAGACGATGGCGGCAGCGGTGAGCGCCAAGGCGGCGATGGTTGCGGTCGACCAGTCGAAGGCGCGGCCGCGCCGGCGTGGGGGGCTGGGTTCGTTCAATGGGACCGGTGAAGACTATCCTAGCGTGACGCAACCGGCGCGGACGCCGAGGCAACGAGCTCGCCGGAGCGCGGGCCGCCGGTGACGGCCGCCACCGCAATGATCACCAGCACCACCGCGGCATAAACCGGAACCATGTAGCCGGTGAGCCGTCTGGCGTAGGCGCGTTCCTCGGGCGAGAGCGTGACATGAACGTGGTGGCACATCGCCGCCTCCTGCTTCGTGTCTATTCCATCGGCCGCATGCCAAGCTTGTCCAGCAACGCCATGTCGCTGTCGCGCTCGGGATTGGGCGTGGTGAGCAGCTTGGGGCCGTAGAAGATTGAATTCGCGCCGGCAAGAAAACACAGAGCCTGGGTCTCCTCGCTCATGTCTTCGCGGCCGGCCGAAAGCCGCACCACCGAAGCCGGCATGCAGACGCGCGCCACCGCGATGGTGCGCACGAAATCGAGCGGATCGAGCGCGGGGGCTTTTTTCGCGCCGGTCGCAAGCGGCGTGCCTTCGACGCGCACCAGCATGTTGATCGGTACGCTTTCCGGATGCACCGGCAGCGAGGCCAAAGTCGCGATCATGCCGATACGGTCGTCGAGCCCCTCGCCCATGCCGACGATGCCGCCGCAGCAGACATGAATGCCGGCATCGCGCACGGCGCCGAGCGTGTCGAGACGGTCCTGATAGGTGCGCGTGGTGATGATCTCGCCGTAATATTCCGGCGAGGTGTCGAGGTTGTGGTTGTAGTAGTCGAGGCCCGAATTCTTCAGCCGCTTCGCCTGCGCGGCCTCGAGCATCCCCAGCGTCACGCAGGTCTCGAGCCCCAACGCCTTGACGCCCTCCACCATGGCGCAGACGTGATCGAGATCGCGATCCTTGGGCGAGCGCCAGGCGGCACCCATGCAGAAGCGCTGCGCGCCGGCCGCCTTGGCCGCGCGCGCCTCGGCGAGCACCGCCTCGAGGCTCATCAGCTTTTCGGCCTTGACGCCGGTGTCGTATTTCACCGACTGCGGGCAGTAGGCGCAGTCCTCCGGGCAGCCGCCGGTCTTGATCGAGAGCAGGGTCGAGATCTGCACCTCGGTCGGGTCGAAATTTTCCCGGTGCGCAACGGCCGCGCGAAACATCAGCTCCGTGAACGGCAGCGCGAACAGGGCGGCGACCTCGCCCCGCGTCCAGTCGTAGCGGGTGGCGGCCAAGGCGGCGGGTGCCGCCATTTCGCGAGCAGATTCATGAGCAATGGACATCCGCAAACCTCCGCCGCGGCTTATACCGCAAGCCCGCCGCCACGTCGAAGCCCAATTGCCCAAGCCTTTCACCGGATTGAGTGAGCCGGCGCGGCCATGCTAATATTATTCAAAGTGCGTCATTGTCGGGTGCTTGCCATGCGAAAAATCACCATCGTGGCCATGTTGTTGGCCGGCCTGGCCGGAACTGCCTACGCCCAGAAGCAGCAAAAGGAAGACCCCTACGCCGCCGAGGACGCGGCCAAGGCGCGCGATGCTGCGATCCTCGACAAGAAGTACAAAACGATCCTCGAGCTGACCGACAAGCCGTCGGTGCCGGTCAAAGTCGATCCGTGGCAGAAGATGCGCGGCAGCAGTACGGACGCGTCCAAGGCGAAGCGTTAGCGCCAAAGTCGCCGCCGGGTACCACTCGGCGTAAACGCTGCATAAAATTTTGCGCCTGGTGTTATTTGTCGCAATCGCGCCACAGTGGAACGCCTATATCACTATCGCGGAATGAAACGCGTCCCGCGCAAGCCTTGGTTGGCCGCTCCATAGGCGCCCCAAGGACCCAAGCCGCCGGCGGACAGCCGGCCGCGAAATGAGCCGCAAGACAACATCAAGCTGCAACGGATCCTGAAAGGATTTCCGACCATGACTGCACGCGCGCTTTTCGTGGCCGCCGGTTTGCTCGCGGCCAGCTTCACCCCCGCTTTCGCCGATTCCGTCACCGCCATCGTCTCCAACTGGGACCAGGTCACCCGCACCATCACACTCGAGGACCGTTCGCAGTTCGCGGACATTCCTGCCGAGGTCAAGGTGCCGCCAATGCAGGCGGGCGATGAAGTGACCGTCGACTACCTGGCCGCCGAGGACGGCGTCGAGGGCTACAACAGCATCACCGTCAACAAGGACGTTGCCAAACGGCTGGTACCGCTCCCGCAAAAGCGCGGCTGACCCGCGCGCGGCGCGTTTTCGCGCCAGTCTGAAATTTGCGCAATGGCCGGGCCGCAAGCCCGGCCATTTCAATTCCGGCCCCGGTTTCGCCTGCGGCCTCGCCGCGCTACGGTCGCGGCATGGACGAGACTGCTGCCCCCGCCGACATTGCCCGGCTCGAAGACCACATCGAGGCCTTGAGGGATTCGATCGCGCGCTGCCGCAAGATCGCGCTGGCCGCCAAGCTCGTAATCACCGCCGGTGCCGGTGTCCTACTTTTCACGCTGTTCGGGCTGGTGCCCTTCCTCACCGCGCCGGTTATTACCGCCATCGCCGCCGTGATCGGCGGCATCGTGCTGGCCGGCTCCAATTCAACCACCTGGCAGCAGACCGAAACGCTCCTGCACAATTCAGAGGCGCTGCGGGCGGAGATGATCGGCGGGATCGAGATGCGGGTGGTGGAAGAGAGCAAGACGCTGCAGTGAGGGCGGCGGCCATGCTGTACTGGCAACCCTCAGGGCCCCGGGATCTTCTCCGGCAGCACGCTGGCCGCGAGCGACTGGCGGCCGCCCGTCACCGCAATGATGCTGACCGATTTCGCCGGGATGCGGCTGCCGTTGCGATAGCTGATGGTGCCGGTGACGCCCGCAAAATTATGGGTCGCGGCAAGCGCCTGGCGCACCGCCTGCGGGTTGATGCTGCCGGCGGACCTGATCGCGGCCATGAGCAGCCGCGCGGTGTCATAGCCGAGCGCCGAGAAGGCATCCGGCTGATGGCCCGGATAGGCTTTGATAAAAAGCTTGCGGAACGCCTGCACGCGCGGGTCGGGACTGTCGGCGCCGAGATAGGCATGCGTCGTGAAATAGATGTCACCGGCCTGCCCCGCTTGTTGCCATGCGGCGCCGATATCGAGGCCGTCGCCGCCGAGGATGGGCGCCGTCACGCCGGCGCCGCGCAAGGCGGCGACGCCCGCCAGAACGTCATTGGGCTGCGCCGCGAAATAGACGAGGTCGGCCTTCGGCAGCCCTTTCGCTTTCGACTTTATGTCGGCCAGCGTGTAAGTGCGCACCGCCAGCACCTTGCCGCCCAGTTGCTTGAAACGGGTCTGGAAATAGCCGTGCAGCAGCTTGGCGTAGGACGAGGTGCGCT
This sequence comes from uncultured Alphaproteobacteria bacterium, assembly GCA_963773115.1. Lineage (GTDB taxonomy): Bacteria > Pseudomonadota > Alphaproteobacteria > Rhizobiales > Xanthobacteraceae > Pseudolabrys. Next base: position 1,117,313 of record CAVYZZ010000004.1, read on the forward strand.
TGTAGAGCACCACCACGGTGCGCGCCTTCAGCGATTTCACCGCCCATTCGGCGCCGGCCGCGGCCTGCACATTGTCGCCGAAGCAGGCGAGGAACAGATGGCGCGGGACCTGCCGCGGCAGCAGCGGCGAAGTGGCGCCGGAGGTGAGAAAGACGCGTTTGTTTTTCGCGGCGATCGGCGCCGCCGCCAGCACCATGTCGGTGTCGGAAAAGCCGAACAGGCCGGCGACTGCCGGCTCCTGCCTGAACAGCGTAGCGGCTTCGCGCGCGATGACTTTCGGCTTGGTCTGGCCGTCGCGCAGGACGAGCTGCACCGGCCGGCCGAGCACGCCGCCCGCCCGGTTGGCTTCATCGACGGCGAGCTTGGCGCCACGCGATGATGGGACGTCGAGGTCTTCCTGCCCGCCGGTCAGGTTGTACATGGCGCCGATGACGACCGCAGGCCCGGCGGCAGACGCGCCGGGGGCCAGCGCCGCCAAGGCGATGAGCGCAATGCCCGCTAAAACAAAGCAACCGGTGCGGCGCATCCGCCGTGCGATCGCAGACATGTCGGTCATGGCGGCGCGTTCCAAGGTCTCGGTGAGAAGCGCAACCGATGGCATGAGCATTCCGGCTGCGCAAGTTTCGATTCGGTAACGCGCAGCTTCGCAGTTGTCATGGCCGGGCTTGACCCGGCCATCCAGATTTCGCGGGCAAGGCTTACCTTCCTAAGCGAGATCGCCGGGACAAGCCCGGCGATGACGCGTCGGCATTCGTTGGCGCGTGTGCGACCTACTCCGCCGCTTCCCGTTGCGGCCCCACCGCCTCCACCCGTGCCGCACAGAACTTGAACTCCGGGATCTTGCCGAAGGGGTCGAGCGCCGGGTTGGTGAGCTTGTTGGCCGCCGCCTCGAAGAAGGCGAAGGGGATGAACACCACGCCGTCGGGGATGGCATCGTCCTGGCGCGCCGCGAGCTCGACCACGCCGCGCCGGGTGGCGACGCGCACCATGTCGCCGGGCGCGATGCCGAGCCTGGCAATGGTGCCGCGCGACACCGAGGCGACGGCGCCGGGCTCAAGCGCGTCGAGCACGCTGGCGCGCCGGGTCATGGCGCCGGTGTGCCAATGCTCGAGCATGCGGCCCGTGGTGAGGATGAACGGGTAGTCATGGTCGGGCGTCTCGTCGGGCGGCGTCAGCTTGGCCGCCACCAGTCTGCCGAAGCCGCCGGGGCGCGGGAAACCCTTGTCGAACACCACGTCGTTGCCCGGCTTGTCGGGCGCATCGCACGGATAGGTCACCGCGCTCTCGCGGCCCACGCGCTCCCAGGTGATGTTGTTGAGCGAGGGCATCAAGGACGCCATCTCGGCGTAGATCTCGTGCGGGCCGGCATAGTTCCAGTCCATGCCGATGCGGCGCGCAATCTCCTGGGTGATCCACCAGTCGAGCCTGGTATCGCCCGGCAGCGGCAGCGCCTGGCGGCCCATCTGCACCTGACGGTTGGTGTTGGTGACGGTGCCGTCCTTCTCCGGCCAGGCGGACGCCGGCAGGAACACGTCTGCATAACAGGCGGTCTCGGTGAGGAAGAGGTCCTGCACCACCAGATGTTCCAGGTGCGCGAGCGCCTGGCGCGCGTGGTTGAGGTCGGGATCGGACATGGCCGGGTTTTCGCCCAGGATGTACATGCCCTTGATCACGTCGGCGTGCACCGCGTCCATGATCTCGACCACGGTCAGGCCCTTCTTGGGATCGAGCTTGGCGCCCCACGCGCTTTCGACCTTGGCGCGGATTTCAGGCGTTTCCACCGACTTGTAATCGGGAAAGAACATCGGGATGAGGCCGGCGTCGGAGGCGCCCTGCACGTTGTTCTGCCCGCGCAAGGGATGCAGGCCGGTGCCGGGACGGCCGATCTGGCCGGTGATCAGCGACAGCGCGATGAGACAGCGCGCATTGTCGGTGCCGTGGGTGTGCTGCGACACGCCCATGCCCCAGAAGATGATTGCCGATTCGGCGCGCGCATAGGTGCGCGCCACCTCGCGCAGCGTGTCGGCCGGGATGCCGCAGATCGGCGCCATCTCTTCCGGCGTGAAATCCTTGATGTGCTCGGCGAAGCCGGGGAAGCCCTCGGTGTAGGTCTGCACATATTGCTTGTCGTACAGGCCTTCGGTGACGATCACATTGAGGATGGCGTTGAGCATCGCCACGTCTGTGCCGTTCTTGAACTGCAACATGCGCCAGGCATGGCGCTTCAAGGCCTGGCCGCGCGGGTCCATGACGATCAGCTTGGCGCCGCGCTTGGCCGCCTGCTTGAAGAAGGTGGCGGCGACCGGATGGTTCTCGGCCGGATTGCAGCCGATGGCGATGATGACGTCGGAGTCCTTCACGGCGTTGAAGGGGGCCGACACCGCGCCGGAACCAACGCCTTCGAGCAACGCGGCCACCGACGAGGCGTGGCAGAGCCGCGTGCAGTGATCGACATTGTTGGTGCCAAAGCCGGCGCGCACCAGCTTCTGGAACAGATAGGCTTCTTCGTTCGAGCACTTGGCCGAGCCGAAGCCGGCCAGGCCCTTCGATCCGTCGCGGTCGCGGATGGTCTTCAAGCCGCTGGCGGCCTTGTCGAGCGCTTCCTCCCAGGTGGCCGGGCGGAAATGCGTCCACGGATTGGCCGGGTCGATGACCTCGTGCGGGACTTTCGGCACGCCCTCCTTGCGGATCATCGGCTGCGTCAGGCGCTGCGGACTACTGACATAGTCGAAGCCGAAGCGGCCCTTCACGCACAGCCGGTTCTCGTTGGCCGGGCCGTCCTTGCCGGTGACGTACAAGAGCTTGTCGTCCTTGATGTGATAGGTGAGCTGGCAGCCGACGCCGCAATAGGGGCAGACCGAGTCGACGGTGCGGTCGGCGAATTCGGTACGCACATTGTTGTCGTTGACCGCGGTCGCCGGCATCAGCGCGCCGGTCGGGCAGGCCTGCACGCATTCGCCGCAAGCAACGCAAGTGGACGCGCCCATCGGATCGTCGAAGTCGAACACGATCTTCTCGGTCATGCCGCGGCCGGCCATGCCGATGACGTCGTTGACTTGCACCTCGCGGCAGGCGCGGACGCAGAGATTGCACTGGATGCAGGCGTCGAGATTGACCGCCATGGCCGGATGCGAGCGGTCGGGCGCGGGCACCGCTTCGCGCTCGCGCTTAGGGAAGCGGCCGGCTTCGACCTTCTGCCGCTTGGCGGTCTTCCAGAATTCGGATTCCGGATCGTGCGCAACTTCGATGGCAGGCTGATCGGTGACCAGGAGTTCGGCCACCATCTTGCGGGCGGTCTTGGCGCGGTCGGTCTGGGTCTTGACCTTCATGCCGGGCGCGGGCGTGCGGATGCAGCTCGCCGCCAGCACGCGCTCGCCCTCGATCTCCACCATGCAGACGCGGCAATTGCCGTCGGCGCGGTAGCCGGGTTTCGGCGTGTAGCAGAGATGCGGCAGCTTGATATCGAGCCGGCGCGCGGCGCGGAAGATCAACTCGCCTTCGCGGATGTCGATCTCGCGGTCGTCGATGAAGAAGGTCTTTTGGGTTTCCTTGGGCGCGTTGCTGTCAGCCATGAATCACCAAGTCCCTAACGGTTTCGACAATTCCTCGGGGAAATATTTCAGCACGCACAACAGCGGATTGGGCGCGGCCTGGCCGAGGCCGCAGATCGAGGCGTCGCGCATGGCGCCTGACAATTCGGTCAGCAGCGCGGAGTCCCACGGTCCCTTTGCCATCAGCTTGACCGCCTTCTCGGTGCCGACGCGGCAGGGCGTGCACTGGCCGCAACTTTCGTCCTCGAAGAACTTCATCAGGTTGAGCGCCACCGCCTTCATATCGTCCCGGTCGGACAGAACGACGACGGCGTGGGAACCGACGAAGCCGCCATGCGGTTCCAATGTGCCGAAATCGAGTGGGATGTCGGCCATCGCGGCGGGGAAAATGCCGCCAGAAGCGCCGCCCGGCAGATAGCCCTTGAACACGTGGTCGCCGGCCATGCCGCCGCAATATTCATCGATCAGTTCGCGGATGGTGACGCCGGCCGGCGCCACTTTGACGCCGGGGTTCTTCACGCGGCCGGAGACCGAGAAGCTGCGGAAACCCTTGTGCTCGTGGCGCCCTTGCGCGCTGAACCAGTCGACGCCTTTCTCGACGATGTCGCGGATCCAGAACATGGTCTCGACGTTCTGTTCCAGCGTCGGGCGGCCGAACAGCCCGACCTGGGCGACGTAGGGTGGCCGGTGGCGCGGCAAGCCGCGCTTGCCCTCGATTGATTCGATCATCGCCGACTCTTCACCGCAGATATAGGCGCCGGCGCCGCGGCGCAGGTGCAGCTTGGTGTGCGGCGAAAGCCCGGCCTTCTCGACCTTGGCGAGCTCATCCGCGAGCATCAGCCGCAATTCGGGATATTCGTCGCGGATATAGATGTAGGTCTCGACCGCCTCCACCACCCAGGCCGCGATCAGCACGCCCTCGATGAAGCGGTGCGGGTCGCGCTCGAGATAATGGCGGTCCTTGAAGGTGCCGGGCTCGCCCTCGTCGGCATTGACCGCGAACATGCGCGGGCTGGGCTCGGCGCGCACCAATTGCCATTTGCGGCCCGTCGGAAAGCCGGCGCCGCCGAGGCCGCGCAGGCCGGAGTCGCTGACGATCTTGATGAGGTCTTCACGCGTGCGCGTGTTGTCGAGGCAGGATTTCAGCAGCGCGTAGCCGCCGCTCTTCTGGTAGGCGGTGAAATCGGCGCCCGGCTTCCAGGCATGGGCATGCGGCTTGGCCTTGACGGCGGCGGCAACATTGTCGGGCGTGGCGGCGAAGGTTTGCACGTGGCCGACCGCGGCGACCGGCGCGCGGTCGCAGGCGCCCATGCAGGGCGCACGCACCACGCGCACGTCCTTGCCCAAAATCTTCGGCAGCTTGGCCAGCAATGTTTCGGCGCCGGCCATGGCGCAGGACAAGGAATCGCACACGCGCACGGTGATGGCCGGCGGCGCCGGCCCGTCCTTCACCACGTCGAAATGCGAATAGAAGGTGGCGACCTCGTAGACTTCCGTCTGCGCCAGTTTCATCTCGGCGGCGAGCGCGGCGAGATGGGCGGCGGACAAATGGCCGTAGTGATCCTGAATCAGATGCAGGTGCTCGATCAGCAGGTCGCGCCGGCGCGGGCGGTCGGTGAGCAGCGCGCGCACTTCGTCGAGCGCGACGGGGTCGACCTGACGGCCTTTGGGCGTGCACGGCGGCCGGCGCTTGCCGGCACCCTCGCCGCCCAGCCGAGGCGGGGTTTGCATATTCATTGCTGTCTCCCGGTCCAGATTTGAAGGCGTTCTAAGCTTCGAACAACCCCGTGCTTGGAATGGGTTGATAGAGATTCTCTATCAATGATATGGTCATTACTGCTTATTTTTTTCGCGATGGAGCCAGAGCCTCAATCTAAGATGCTGAAATCAAAGGGTAATAATTCTTGATCGACAAGCTGGAATTCATCATCGCCTTGGCGCGCGAAAAACACTTTGGCCACGCCGCGGAGGCCTGCGGCGTGACGCAGCCGACTTTGTCAGCCGCGGTGAAGCATCTTGAGGAGCAGATGGGCGTGCTGCTGGTCAACCGCGGCTCGCGCTTCCAGGGCTTCACGCCCGAGGGCCAGCGCGTGCTGGAATGGGCGCGCCGCATCGTCGGCGACACCCGCAACATGCGCAACGAGATCAACTCGCTGCGCCACGGCCTCACCGGGCGGCTGCGCATCGCCGCCATCCCGACCACGCTGGCGATGGTGGCGGCTCTCACCACGCCCTACCGCGAAAAGCACCCCAATGTGCAGTTCACCATCTATTCGCGCAATTCGATCGAGATCCTCGAGCTCCTGGAAAATCTCGAGATCGATGCCGGCATTACTTATGTCGAGAACGAGCCGGTCGGCCGCGTCAACACCGTGCCGCTCTATGCCGAGCATTACCGGCTGCTCACGTCGGCAGAAGCTCCGCTCGGCAACCGCGACACCGTCACCTGGGCGGAGGTAGCGCAAGTGCCGCTCTGCCTGCTGACGCCCGACATGCAGAACCGGCGCATCATCGACCGGCTGCTCAAGAGCGCGGGTGGGGAATCGCGGCCGACGCTGGAATCGGATTCCATGATCCTGCTGTTCAGCCATGTGCGCACCGGCCGCTGGGCCAGCGTGATGCCGGCCAAGATCGCGGAGACGCTGGGCTTGACCGAGACCATCCGCGCCATTCCGATCACCGAGCCGGAGGCAGTGCAGACCATCGGCCTAGTGGTGCCGGCGCGCGAGCCGATGACGCCGATCGCAGCCGCCTTGGTGGCGGAAGCACGCCGCATCGCGCCGCAGTTGTCGGGTTGACGCGCTAAATCATAGCCACGCGCTATATAGAAGTTTTCTATCGCGCCACCGGCACTCAAAGGTTGATTTGATCCGCGCCGATCTGCATTCTGCGAAACACGTCGAATGTCGATCGGAACAGCGGCCATGACCGTCAAACTTGTCTATGGCACCGTGCGCGAAAATCGCCGCAAGGTCATTCATGTTGTGCGCCTGCTGGACCGGCTGCTTGACGATCAAGAGCTCGACGAGATCGCCGAGCAGGTGCGCGAGATCACCCTGTCCAAATACGGCGAACAGGACGCCGCTGTCGTCGTGGTGCAGGGTAATACCAAGGAGACGTTGCGGCTGTTCGGCGAGCCCTACGCGGTCACGCGCGTTCGCACGGCCATGTTCAACGCGGCGCTGAAGTGGCGCGAATTCGAGCTGGATTAACGCGGCATTTGGACACCGCCCTGTACCGCGATGTTCGGGGGCACAACAAAGAAATCCCCGCCATCCCACTGTTCCGAATACGGAACAATCAAGCGCGGGCGCATAGACAACTAACCCGTGGCGTCGGCCAAGCGGGGAACGCCGGATGAAACCGACGGCGCGCGGGCCGCCGCCTTCTTCCCGGCCGAGGGCTTACCGGCCGCGCCTCGCGCGACGTCCTTAGCGGCCTGCGCATTCTTTTGCGCCAGCAGCTTCATGCGCTGCATGTGGAACTTGATGATATTGCGCGCCGTATCCTGGGTCAGCTTCTTGTAGCGCTCGAACGCCTGGGTAAGGTCGTCCGGTGTCAGCCGACGCTTGGCGGCATACATCACCAGCAATTCCCTGACCGTACTCCAGGAGCAACCGGCGGCCTTGGCGAGAATCAGGATCATGCCCTCGCCCTCGTCGAGCAGGGCGCGTTCGACCAGTTCGATCGGAAAGTGGCCGAGCTTGGCCAGCGCAACCGCCGTCTTTTCGAATTCCTGCGCGCGCGCGGGCCCATGAACGTTGGCTTCCGTGACGGGTTCCGCCTTGAAACGATACTTGGCATAGCGCGCGGCGCCGGAAACCTTGCGCACTTCACGCTGCATGTCGGTGGCGACATCGTCGATTGTAGCGCGGACTGCCGCGGCCGCTTGCGGATTGGCCGCTTCCAGCTTGGCACGCACCGAAGCCGATGCGGCTTCGAGCAGCTTGAGGAAATATTGCCGCGGAATATCGCTGCGCCGACCGAGGGACAGCGTCAGCTTGCGGTCGTAACGCGCCAGGGTCGTGAGTTTTTCGTAACCGGCGAGAGAGAAGCGCGCGCCCGCGTTTTTCACGACCTTATGCACGACACGGTCATCGCCGCGTTCAACCAGGACGTCGGTGACGGGCTCGCTCAACTTCAGACGCTGGGCAATGGCGAAAAGGTGATCTTGGCTCTTGATCGTGGCGTTCTCGACAAGGTCGGCATCGCTCAGTTGCCCGGAATGCATGAGCACCGGTCCGGCCACCGCGATCGCGTCATCGAAGGCGAGCATGCGCATGAGCTTGGGGGGCGCATTGCCCACACCCGCCAGCCTGTGCGCAAGTTTGGAGCGCGCCTTGACCTCGATTTCGATAGCCATGCGCTGCAGCACATCGTCGAACAGCTCGATCTGCTGGTGGGAATAGCCGCGCGATCCGGCCACGAACAGATCGCTGACGCGTTGCACGATCCTGAGGCGATCATTCACGCTGCCAGTGGCAACCGTGCTGATCAGCTCGTCGATAACCGAAAGGCTTTCTGCGCCTGCATCATCGCGGTTTGAATGGACGGTCTTGAGCATCGGAATGGCAATATCTCGGCCTGGAAAGGAACGTAGGCGCACCGTACCGGCAAGGTGCAAAAAAGCATTGTTCCAGGACCGCCAAATAAAGCTGAAATTTTAAGGAAATTGCCAACGCAGGGTTATCCCAAACGCCCCTCGTAAGCCAAGGCCCGCCTCGCGGCGGGTCCCAACGCGCAACAGCAAACAGAAAGTCAGGCGACCTTCTCGTCCTGATGCTTGAACATGGCCTTGCGCGCTTCCTCGTCGAACTCGGCCTTGAACGCGTGCTTGTGCTTGTCCTTGATGGCGAGCGCATTCTTGGCGGCCGGCCGCGCGGAAATCTCGTCCACCAGCCGCTTCAGGTTCGGGAACTTGGCCCAGTGATCTTCGCCGAGCGCGTTCGGGATCATGCGCGCCCAGCCCCACACCGCCATGTCCACGATGCCGTAGGCGTCGCCGACCAGGTATTTTTGCTTGGCCAGACGCGCGTCGAGGATGCCGTAATGACGCCGCGCCTCGTACATGTAGCGGTTGATGGCGTATTCGTTTTTCGGCGCGTAGTTGCGGAAATGCACCGACTGGCCAGAGAACGGGCCGACGCCGGAGGCAACGAACAGCAGCCACGACAACAGCTCGCCGCGCAGCTTCGGCGTGTTGGCGGGCAGGAATTTTCCGGTCTTCTCGGCGAGATAGAGCAGGATCGCATTCGAGTCGAACACGACGGCATCGCCGTCCACGATCACCGGCACCTTGCCGTTCGGATTGAGCGCCAGAAAGTCCGGCGTGTGCTGCTCGCCTTTTCGGGTATCGACCGGGACCGGCTCGTAGGGCAGACCGGTTTCCTCGAGCATGAGCGCGACCTTCATCGGGTTGGGCGCGCCGCTGTAGTAAAACTTGATCATTGGGAACCCCTGAATTGAATGCGGCGCATAGCATCACCCTGGAAACCCTTGCGCAAGCGGGCAGGCCCACACAAAGCCGTGACAGTTTTCACGTATATGAAATGAAAACGGGCGGCTAACGCCGCCCGTTTCGACGACCGTTTGCCCCGGCCTCTAGAACAGCCCGGTGATGCGCCCGTCCGGACCGACGTCGATGGCGTCGGCGGCCGGCACCCGCGGCAGGCCGGGCATGGTCATGATCTCACCGCAGATCGCCACGATGAACTCGGCGCCGGCCGACAGCCGCACCTCGCGCACCGGGATGATGAAATCGTTGGGCGCACCCTTGGTGTCGGCGTTGGTGGTGAAGCTGTACTGGGTCTTGGCAATGCAGACAGGCAGCTTGCCGTAGCCCATGCTCTCGAAATTGGCGAGCTGGTCGCGCACCGATTTCGGCGCGTCGATATCCTTGGCGCGGTAGATCTTCTGCGCGATGGTGCGCACCTTTTCCAACAGCGGCATCTCGTCGGGATAGAGCAGCTTGAGCTTGCTCTTGCCGCTCTCGACCACCTTGACCACGGCGCGGGCGACGTCGGCGGCACCCTCCCCGCCCATGGCCCAATGGTCGGCCATCAGCGCGTCAACGCCGAGCTTCTTGCAGAAGTCCATGACCAGCGCGATCTCGGCCTCGGTGTCGGCGGAGAAGCGGTTGATCGAGACCACCGGCACGATGCCGAAATTCTGCATGTTCTCGATGTGGCGCTGGAGATTGGCCATGCCGGCGGCGAGCGCTTTCAGGTCTTCCTTCTTGAGGTCGTCCTTCTTGACGCCGCCGTGCATCTTGAGCGCACGGATGGTGGCAACCAGTACCACCGCGTCCGGCGCCAAGCCGGTCTTGCGGCACTTGATGTCGAGGAACTTCTCGGCGCCGAGGTCGGCGCCGAAGCCGGCTTCGGTCACCACGTAGTCGGCGAGCTTGAGCGCGGTGGTGGTGGCGAGCACCGAGTTGCAGCCGTGCGCGATATTGGCGAAGGGGCCGCCGTGGATGAAGGCGGGCGTGCCTTCCAGCGTCTGCACCAGGTTGGGCGCCAGCGCGTCCTTCAACAGCGCGGTCATCGGGCCCTGCCCCTTGAGCTCGCCGGCACGCACCGGTTTGCGGTCACGGGTATAGCCGACGATGATGTTGGACAAACGCTTCTTAAGATCGTCGATGTCCTTGGCGAGGCAGAACACCGCCATCACTTCCGACGCGACCGCGATGTCGAAGCCGTCCTCGCGCGGAAAGCCGTTGGCAACGCCGCCAAGCGAGGAGACGATCGAGCGCAAGCTGCGATCATTCATGTCCACCGCGCGGCGCCAGGTGATGCGGCGGCCGTCGATGCCGAGCGAATTACCCCAATAGATGTGGTTGTCGATCAGCGCGCAGAGCAGGTTATTGGCGGCGGCGATGGCGTGGAAGTCGCCGGTGAAGTGCAGATTGATGTCTTCCATCGGCACCACTTGCGCGTAGCCGCCGCCGGCGGCGCCGCCCTTGACGCCGAAACAGGGCCCGAGCGAGGGCTCGCGCAAACAGCACATCGCTTTCTTGCCGATGTGGTTGAGCGCGTCGGTGAGGCCCACTGTGGTGGTGGTCTTGCCCTCGCCCGCCGGCGTCGGCGTGATGGCCGAGACCAGAATGAGCTTGCCGTCCGGCTTGCTCTGCAACGACTTGATGTAGTTCATCGACACCTTGGCCTTGAAGTGGCCGTAAGGATCGAGATTTTCCGGACCGATGCCGAGCTTCTCCTTGGCGAGCTCCATGATCGGCCGCGGCTTGGCGGCCTGGGCAATGTCGATGTCGGACTTCGGCGATTGATGCTGCGAGGCGGGCATAGGGGTTTTCCGTTAATGCAAGAGTGATGAGCCGGCGATTGCGATTTTGATTTTGCGGGAAATCAGGTGAGCTTCGTCCCCGTCGCGAGCTTGGCGCTTGCCGCCCATTCGCCGGCGTCGATCTTCTTGCCGTCGACGGGCTGCACACGGGTGATCTTAAAGCGGCCATCGGCGCAGACGACCGTGAAACCGTCGCTCTCGACCGCGACGATCTCGCCCAGCTTGCCGGCGATGCCCTTGGGGTTCTTGGCCGGCAACGGCTTGGCGTCGAAGATTTTCAAGGTGGCGCCGTCGAGCGTGCACCAGGCGCCGGGCGCCGGGTTGCAGCCGCGGATGAGCGGATCGATCTGCCGCCAGGACTTGCCCCAATCGATCTTGGCGTTGCCGGGGCCGCAGCGGCCTTCATAGGTGGCCTTCAATTCGTCCTGCTTGATGCGCGGCGCCTTGCCGGCCTTCACCAGGTCGACGGATTCCAGCATGGCCTCGACGCCCATGGGAAACAGGCGGTCGAAATAGACGGTGCCGAGGGTGTCGGTGCTGGAGATCGGCGTTTTCTTTTGCAGCAGCACGTCGCCGGTATCGAGCCCGTTGTCGGGCCAGAAGATCGACAGGCCGGTTTCCTTTTCGCCCAGGATGATCGGCCAGTTGATGGCGGAGGCGCCGCGATAGGCCGGCAAGAGCGAAGGATGATACTGGATCGAGCCGTGGGTCGGCGCGTTGAGAAACTCTTCCGGCACGAACAGCGTGACGAAGGCCATAACCTGGAGATCAGGCTTGAGCGCCTTGAACTCCTCCAGCACCTTCGCGTCTTTGTAGGACGACGGCTGATGGACCGGCAGCGAGGCTGCGACCGCAGCTTCCTTTAGCGGGTCGGCCTTGGCGCCCGGCTTCTCCGGCGCGACATAGACCGCGATCACTTCATCGCCGCGCTTGAGCAGGGCTTCCAGCACGGCCTTGCCGAACGCCTGCTGGCCGTGGACGACGATACGCATTGCAACTCCCTCCCAATATTCTCAGTGTCATGCCCCGCGAAGGCGGGGCATCCAGTAAACACCGACACGGCAGTGATTACTGGATCGCGCGCCTGCGCGGGCGATGACAGCGGCGTTACGCCGCCTTTTCTTTCTTCGGCGGCGCGCTGAGCGCGCCGGAATTCTTGATATCGGCGATCTCGGCGGACTTGAAGCCGAGCACGTCTTTCAGAATCTCGTCGGTATGCTCGCCGAGCAGCGGTGAGCGCCGCACGTCGGCGGGCGAATCCGACAGCTTGATCGGATTGCCGACGGTCAGATATTTGCCGCGGGTCGGATGATCGACTTCGACGACGGTGCCGGTCGTACGCAGCGACTGCTCCTCGGCGATCTCCTTCATCGACAGGATCGGACCGCACGGGATGTCGTGCTTGTTGAACAGGTCCATGGCCTCGAATTTGGTCATGGTCATGGTGAACTGCTCGATGTGCGCAAATATCTGCTTGAGCTTGGGCAGCCGCGCCTTCGGCGTGGCGTATTCGGGATCGGTCTTCCAGGTCGGCTCACCGATCACGTCGCAAATCGCCTGCCAGACCGGAGCCTGGGTGATGAAATAGAGATAGGCATCGGGATCATTCTCCCAGCCCTTGCATTTGACGATCCAGCCCGGCTGACCGCCGCCGGAGTCGTTGCCGGCGCGCGGCACCGCTTTGCCGAACGGCACGCCCTCGCCGTACTGGCTGTATTCGGTGAGCGGGCCATGCGCCAGACGCTGCTGGTCGCGCAGCTTGACGCGGGCGAGATTGAGGACGCCGTCCTGCATGGCGCAGAGCACCTTCTGGCCGCGGCCGGTGCGGTTGCGCTGATAAAGCGCCGCCATGATGCCAAGCGCGAGATGCAATCCAGTGCCGCTGTCGCCGATCTGCGCGCCGGTGACCAGCGGCGGGCCCTCGCGGAAACCGGTGGTCGAAGCCGAGCCGCCGGCGCACTGGGCGACGTTCTCATAGACCTTGCAGTCTTCGTAGGGGCCCGGTCCGAAGCCCTTGACCGAGGCGACGATCATGCGCGGATTGGTCTTGTGGATGTGCTCCCATGTCAGGCCCATGCGGTCGAGCGCGCCGGGGGCGAAATTCTCCACCAGCACGTCGCAGGTCCTAATCAACCGGTTAAGAATCTCGATGCCCTTGGGATGCTTGGAATCGATCGTGATCGACCGCTTGCTGCCGTTGAGCATGGTGAAATACAGGCTGTCGGCATTGGGGACGTCGCGCAGTTGCCCGCGCGTGATGTCACCGGCGCCCGGACGCTCGACCTTGAGCACGTCGGCGCCCATGTAGGCGAGAAGCTGGGTGCAGGTGGGCCCCGACTGCACGTGCGTGAAGTCGAGAATGCGCAGACCATCGAGCGCGCGGCCGGCCTGGCCGTAGGGCTTGCTCGACGGCCGCGGCAGCCCGTTGCCGTTGGCCTTCTTGGACGCCGCCAGCTTCACCACCTTGCGGGTGGATTTTTTCGCCGCGGCTTTCGCCCTGCCCTTCTTCACCTTCTTGGGTTTCTTTTTAGCCATCAGTTCCTCCTAGCTCTCTGCCTGTCATGCCCCGCGCAGGCGGCGCACCCAGTACTCACAATCGGTTCGATTCCTGCATGACATCGAAATGTCGGTGTTGACTGGGTCCCCGCCTTCGCGGGGACGACAGCCTTGCTTACTTCTTGCTGATCTTGCTTTGCGGGTTGAGGTTGCCGATGCGGCCGCTCTCGCTGCCGGCGGCCGGATCGATCACCGCGTTGATGAGGGTCGGCTTGCCAGAATCCATCGCGGCGTTCACCGCGCGCTTGAGCTCGTCCGGCGAGGTGGCATTCACGCCCACGCCGCCGAAGGCTTCGATCATTTTGTCGTAGCGGGCGCCCTTGACGAACACGGTGGTCGCCGGGTCGGAACCGCCGCCCTTATTGACATCGGTGCCGCGATAAATGCCGTCATTGTTGAAGACGACGACGCAGACCGGCAGGTTGTAGCGGCAGATGGTCTCGATCTCCATGCCGGAGAAGCCGAACGCCGAGTCGCCTTCAACCGCGAGCACCGGCTTACCGGTTTCCACGGTGGCGGCGATTGCGTAGCCCATGCCGATGCCCATGATGCCCCATGTGCCGACGTCGATGCGCTTGCGCGGCTGATACACGTCGATAATGCCGCGGGCGAGATCAAGCGTATTGGCGCCTTCATTGACCAGGATGGCGTCCGGCCGCTCCTTGACGATGGTGCGCAGAACGCCGAGCGCGCCGTGATAGTCCATCGGCACGTTGTTGTTTTGCAGCCGCGGCGCCATCTTGGCGATGTTGTCTTCTTTCTTCTTGCTGACCGCGGCGACCCAGTCGGCCGGCGGCGCCGGCCACTTGGCGCCGAGCCCATCGAGCAGGGCCGAGACGCAGGAGCCGATATCGCCCACGACAGGCGCTACGATCTCGACATTCGAGTCCATTTCCTTGGGCTCGATGTCGACCTGAATGAACTTCTTCGGCGCCTCGCCCCAGGCCTTGCCCTTGCCGTGCGACAAGAGCCAGTTGAGACGCGCGCCGATCAGCATGACGACGTCGGATTCTTTCAGCACGGTCGAGCGCGCCGCGCCCGCGCATTGCGGATGGGTGTCGGGCAAGAGACCCTTGGCCATGCTCATCGGCAGGAACGGAATGCCGGTTTTCTCGACAAAGGAACGGATCACGTCGTCGGCCTGGGCGTAGGCCGCGCCTTTGCCCAGAATGATCAGCGGCTTCTTCCCGCTCTTGAGTACATCGAGCGCGCGCTTAACTGCATCCGGCGCCGGAATCTGCGCCGGTGCCGCATCGATCACCTTGACCAGCGACTTCTCGCCCTTGGCCGCGTCGATGACCTGGCCGAACAGCTTAGCCGGCAGGTCGAGATAGACGCCGCCGGGGCGGCCGGAAACGGCCGCGCGAATTGCGCGCGCTACGCCGATGCCGATGTCCTGCGCGTGCAGGACGCGGAACGCCGCCTTGCAGAGCGGTTTGGCGATGGCGAGCTGGTCCATCTCTTCGTAATCGCCCTGCTGCAGGTCGACGATCTCGCGCTCGGACGAGCCGCTCATCAGGATCATCGGGAAGCAGTTTGTGGTGGCGTGGGCGAGCGCGGTCAGGCCGTTGAGGAAGCCGGGCGCCGATACCGTCAGGCAGATACCGGGCTTCTTGGTCAGAAAGCCGGCGATCGAGGCGGCATAACCGGCGTTCTGCTCATGCCGGAACGAGAGCACGCGGATGCCGGCCGCCTGTGCCATGCGGCCGAAGTCGGTGATCGGGATGCCGGGCACCCCGTAGATCGTCTTGATGCCATTGAGCTTGAGCGCATCGATGACGAGGTGAAAGCCATCCGTCAGATCCTGCTCAGCTTCGGCGGTAGTCGCGGTCTTTTCTTTCACCGCTGCGTCGGCCATGGGAATCCTCCCCCCGTAGTCCTGTGATCGGACGTTCAATCCAGATAGTCGGCGTATTGCGCAACATGATCGGCCAGGCCGAGCGCATGATCGCGCACCAAGTCTTCCGCGCGGTCGGTCGCGCGGGCTTCCAAAGCTTCGATGATGTTGATGTGGTCGCGGATCGATTTGTCCACGCGATCCTTCTCGCCGATGGTCTTGCGCCGGATCATGCGCATGTGGGTGAACAGGTTCTCGGCGAGGTCGATCAGCACCCGGTTGTGGGACAGCCGGATGATGGTCTGGTGGAATTCGATGTTGACGTCGGAATATTCGTCGAGATGGGCGCGATGCTTGCCGTTCTCGAACGTGGCGAACATCTTACGCAGGCCCGCGATCTCTTCGTCGCTCGCGGTTTGCGTGATTAGACGCGCCGCCATGCTTTCGAGCGCCGCCCAGGCCGCGATCAGCTCGATCACCTCGCGCTTGGTCTTGCGCACCACGTAGATGCCGCGGCGCGGCACCGAGCGCACGAAGCCTTCGCTCTCGAGCTGCGCCATGGCCTCGCGCACCGGTGTGCGGCTGATGCCGAAATCCTGCGCCAGCTTGCGCTCGTCGAGACGGATTTCATCGCGGTTGCGGTAAATGTCCATGGCCACGATGGCGTTCTTCAAGGCCGTGTAGGCCTTGTGCTTGAAGCTTGGCGTGGTGGCGATCGGCGCCAGCGCCGGCTGCGAAGCAACCGGAGCGCGGACGGCGGTGGTGGCGGTGCGGCGGCTGCGCGTCGAGGCGCGGCGGGAACTCGGTTCGCTGCTACTCATGGCTGGTATACAATATGCCAGAACCCTGGGCGTGCGCAACCCCGCTTGAAAAGCCCACCTACGAATAAACCGATGACGGCACTATTAGCGTCCTGCCGGCCCGTCAACCGTTTTGATCAAGTCGGCGCACGGCCTGAAGCCCTCAGGCGATGGGATCGCAAATGATAGCAGTGTGGCGGCGGGACGTCGCGGGGGAGCCACTATGGCCCCCCGCGTTGCGTGCCGGGCTCAGGAGGCCTTGTGCAGGAAACCAGCCTTCTGCATCAACTGCTGATGGGTGGCGGCTGCCTCGCTCAGCCACTTTTGGAATTCGGCGCCGGACATGAAGCTCTGATTAAAGGCGCCCTTGGACATGAAATCCTTCCACTCCGGCGTCTCCCGGACCTTCTTCAGCACCGCGACGTAGTAGTCGATGACGTCTTGCGATACACCCGGGCTCGTCATGATACCGCGTAGCATCGTGTACTCGATGGGCAGTCCCTTCGCTTTGCACGGCGGGATATCGCCCCACGACATGTCGGACGCGACCTTGTCCTTATAAGGCATGGGTTGACTGTCGAAGACGCAGAGGGGACGCAAGGTACCGGCGCGCCAATGAGCCACCGCCTCGATCGGATTGTTGACTGTCGAGTTGATGTGGCCGCCGACGAGTTGCGTGGCGACCGTACCACCGCCGTCATAGGGCACGTAGGTGAACTTGACGCCAGTCTTCTGTTCGATCGCGGCTGTTATGATCTGGTCTTCCTGCTTGGAGCCGGTGCCGCCCATTTTCAATTTTCCGCCGGCGTTCTTGACCGCATCAATGTATTCGGTCGCCGACTTGTAGGGCGTACTGGCATTTACCCAAAGCACGAATTCGTCGAGCGCCATCATGGCAACCGGCGTGTAATCCTTCCAGGAAAAAGGCGAGCCGGTCGCGAGCGGCGTGGTGAACAGGTTGGAGAGGGTGATGATCAGCTTGTGCGGGTCTTTCTTCGCGTTCTTTACGTAAAGGAATCCCTCCGCGCCGGAACCGCCTTTCTTGCTAATGACGACCACTGAGGCCGACATTAGCTTGTGCTTCTGAATGATCCCCTGGATGAGCTGCGCCATTTGACCGGCGCCGCCGCCGATGCCGGCGGGGACAATGAATTCCACCGTGCGTGTCGGCTTCCACGCCGCTTGCGCCGGAAGCGCCGAGAGCGCGATTGCGGCCGCGCCTAGACACAAAAGTTTCGTGATACGCGTCATTGATGTTTCCTTCCTTGAAATTTTCGCAGCGCGCGCAGACTCAATGCGCGGCGCGTCGGTTAAACCTGTCTCATTGATAAGACGATGGCCTGCTGGCCGGGCAAATCTAGGCGCGGCGGCGTAAAATCGATGGAAATATTGCGTATCCTTTGCGTAACTTTTTGCGACCAAGGCATGAGCCGCCCGGGTTACGTCAATGCCACGTATTGCCAAGCGGGCGACCGCCGGTGACGCTAAGATACACCGTCCGGCGTTCGTAGAACCGAATCTCCAAGGGACAAAAACGGCGCCGCCCGCGGCTTTCTGCGCGGGCGGCTTCTTGCAGACGGAAACGCCGGTAGCGGGCGGTCACTCCGCCGGCTTCAGCCCGCCGCCGCGCATACGCGCCAAGAGCATGCCGACCACCTTGGAGATGAGCGGCCAGAACAGCATGATCATGCTGAGCGCGGTGATGGAGCCGACCAGACCGTTCGACCAAAAGACGCTGACGTCGCCTTGCGAGCCGATCATCGACTGGCGGAACGAGCTCTCGGCGCGGCCTCCCAGTACGATCGCCAGCACCATGGGCGCCAGCGGATAGTCGAGCTTCTTGAACAGGTAGCCGATGATGCCGAACATCACCATGAAGAGGAGATCGGCCGGCGCGTTCGACAGCGTGTAGGAGCCGATGGCGCAGACCGCGATGATGATGGGCGCGATGATCGAGAAAGGAATCTTCATGATCGAGGCCCAGAACGGCACCGTCGACAGCACGATGACCAGACCCACCAGGTTGCCGAGATAGATCGAGGCGATCAGGCCCCAAACGAAGTCCTTCTGCTCAACGAACAGCAGCGGCCCCGGCTGCAGGCCCCAGATCAAGAGGCCGCCGAGCAACACCGCGGCGGTCGGCGAACCGGGAATACCCAGCGTCAGCATCGGCAGCAGCGCTGAGGTGCCGGCGGCATGGGCCGCGGTTTCCGGCGCCACCACGCCTTCCAATTCGCCGGTACCGAACTTGGCGCCGTTCTTGGAGAAGCGCTTGGCGAGGCCATAGCTCATGAACGATGCGGGTGTCGCGCCACCCGGCGTGACGCCGAGCCAGATGCCGACCAGAGTGCCGCGGATGATGGTCACCCAGTATTGCGGCAGCTTCTTCCAGGTCTGCCACACCACGAACGGGTTGATCTTGGCGCTGCGGCCCTCGAAGTGCAGACCTTTCTCGACCGTCACCAGGATCTCGCCGATGCCGAACAGGCCGATGACGGCAATCAGGAAGTGGAAGCCCGTAAGCAGCGTCTCGGTACCGAAGGTGAGCCGCAGGCCGCCGGTGACTTCGTCGGTGCCGACGCTGGCAAAGGCGAAGCCCAGCATCATCGCCGAGATGACCTTGAACGGCGATTGCCGGCCCATGCCGACGAAGGAGCAGAAGGTCAAAAGGTAGACCGCGAAGTATTCCGGCGGGCCGAAATCGAGTGCGAAGTTGGCGACGATCGGCGCCATGAACGTCAGCATGATCGTCGCGAATAACGCGCCGATGAAGGACGAGGAGAGCGAGGCGGTGAGCGCTTCGCCGGCACGGCCCTGCTTTGCCAGCGGATGGCCGTCGAATGTCGTGGCCACCGACCATGGTTCGCCTGGAATGTTGAACAGGATGGCGCTGATGCAGCCGCCAAACAGCGCGCCCCAATAGATCGCCGCCAGCATGATGATGGCGGTGGTATTGGGCATCGAGAAGGTCAGCGGCAGCAGAATGGCAATGCCGTTGGCGCCGCCGACGCCGGGCAGAAAGCCGAGCAACACGCCGAACAGGATGCCGACCACCATGTAAGCGAGGTTTATGGGCGTCAGCAGCACCTCGAAGCCGTGCATCAAGGAAAAAAATGCGTCCAACTTGAGGTCTCCCGGTCAACTCACGCGGTGTTTGAGAACACCGCTTTTACTTGGTCTCGTCCTTACGCGGCCACTTGCATTCCACGCTTGCCGGTCTCAATAGCCGAGCCAGGCTTCAAACGGCCCCTTAGGCAACGGCACCAGGAACCAGATTTCGAAAATAACGAAAAGCGCGACCGGCACGACCAATGCGATCGGGACCGTCTTGTAGAGCGAATAACGCCCGTGCCACATCATGAAAAATGTGATGAACAGAAACGTCGAAATGTAAATTCCGATGTAAAGCGACAGGACCACGAAAATGGTCATCGGAATCAGAATACTCAACACCATCACCAGCTCGCCGCCGGCGATAAAACTGCCCTCGCTGCTCCGTGCACGCAGGTGTTGGATTAAAGTCACGCTACTGGCGATGAACATGAAGAGCGAGATGTAGAACGGGAAATAGCCGGAGTCCGGTCCCACGTCCTTCGCCCAACCCGAACCGAGACGATAGCTGGACACCATCACCACTGTCGCCACAGCCATCAGCGCCAGGGAGACCGCCATATTCATCGTGCGGTTGGAAACGACGCCGTCTAACGGATCTTCGTTTTCGGAGCCTTCAGCCATCTCGCGCAACTCATAACTCTCTGGGCAACGCTATTTCCGTGAGGACGGCGTACATAGCCGTAGGAAGGTCGTCAGACAGACAAATTGCGGGGGCACCGGTTCAACGGCGCCCCCGCAACCGCATGGGACTTTATGTCCCTTTATGCATGAAGCCGGCTTTTTCCATCAACTGATGATGGGTGGCGGCCGCATCGGCGAGCCATTTATTGAATTCGGCGCCGGTCATGAAGCTCTGATTGAAAGCGCCTTTTTCCATGAACGCCTTCCACTCCGGCGTGGCCCGAACCTTCTTGAGCAGGTCCACATAGTAGGCGACGACATCCTTCGACACGCCCGGCGTCGTCATAATGCCGCGCAGCATCAGGTATTCGACGTCGAGGCCCTTGGACTTACATGTCGGGATATCGCCCCACGACATGTCCTTGGTGATCTTGGCGTTGTACGGCATCGGCTTGCCATCGAACACGCAGAGCGGCCGTACGTTGCCGGCACGCCAGTGCGCGACCTGCTCGATCGGATTGTTGACGGTCGAGTCGATGTGGCCGCCGACGAGCTGAGTGGCGACCGTTCCGCCGCCTTTATAGGGCACGTAGGTGAACTTATCGCCGGTCTTCTGCTCGATGGCTGCGGTGATGATCTGGTCTTCCTGCTTGGAGCCGGTGCCGCCCATCTTCATCTTGCCGCCGGCCTTCTTGACCGCGGCGAGATATTCGTCCGGCGTCTTGTAGGGGGTCTTGGAATTCACCCAGAACACGAACTCGTCGAGCGCCATCATGGCGATCGGGGTATAGTCCTTCCAGGAGAAGGGCGAGCCGGTCGCGAGCGGCGTGGTGAACAGGTTGGACAGGGTGATGATGATCTTGTGAGGATCGTTCTTGTGGTTCTTGATGTAGAGGAAGCCCTCGGCGCCAGAGCCGCCCTTCTTGCTGATGACGACCATCGAGGTATCCATCAGCTTGTGTTTCTGGATGATGCCTTGGATCAGTTGCGCCATCTGACCGGCGCCGCCGCCGATGCCGGCGGGAACGATGAATTCCACCGTCCGGGTCGGTTTCCACGCGGCTTGCGCGGGCGCGGCCACCATGGCCAGCAGGCCGCCAATACAAGCGACACTTAGACTCAGGTTTCTGATTGCGGTTCGCATAAATCCTCCCGTGACTATGGTTTCCTCCGCCATCCGATCTTAGGTCGGATCGAGCGCGTATCCAGCATTTATTCAACTCATCGCAGTCGGCTGAACGAAATCCGCAGCCGGACGGTTTGGTATACTTAATACAGAAACGGCGCGACGGTCACCATGTATTTTCGGTCCTCATTGTCGCACTTTTTGCAGTGCAATAAGACCATGCGTGCCGACGTGCATGGCAGAGGCACTCTGGCGACCGTGTCATCCGTTCATGCACTTTGGCGGATAAAAGCTTTCTTCCAAACCACCTTCGCGGAACCACCATTGGCGTAAAAACGATTTAGGCCCGACATTCGCCGAGTCTAAGATCGCGCGCTCACGATGGTTGCGGGGCCCGCAGCCGCGCGCGCCAGGACTATCGCCCAAGACCTTCAGGGGATGACACTAACGGTCAGGGAGAGAATGCTGTGACAATTTCTAATCTCGACACTCTGAAAGGGTCTTTTGTGCCCCTCGTTGTTCCCTTCAATGAGGGAAAGGTGGTGACGTGACGGCTTTTTTGAACCAGCGGATGAGAGACTACTGCATTGGCATGATCTCATCCAGGTGGTTAGCCGAGGGCGCGAAGGTCTGCGGCGCCGGCGGCCTATAGTTGAGCGCTGAGTGCGGCCTGATCGTGTTGTAGTGCTTGCGCCATTGCTCGATGACGATCTGGGCCTCTTTCAGGCTGTAGAAGAGTTCTCCGTTTAGCAGCTCATCGCGTAGTTTCCCGTTGAAGGATTCGCAGTAGCCGTTCTCCCAGGGGCTACCAGGTTCAATGAACAGTGTTTTGGCTCCGACCTGCGTCAGCCAGTTACGCACGACCTTTGCGGTCATCTCAGCGCCGTTGTCGGATCGGACGTGCTCCGGCACACCGCGCATAAGCATGACATCGGCCATCGCCTCAAGCACGCCGAAGCTGTTGATCCGGCGCGCCACCCGGATCGCCAGGCATTCGCGCGTGAACTCATCGATCAGGGTCAGCAGCCGGAGCTTGCGGCCATCATGGGTCTGCGCCTCCACGAAGTCGTAGGACCAGACATGATTGCGCCGTTCCGGCCGCAGCCGGATGCACGATCCATCGTTGAGCCAGAGCCTGCCTCGCGGCCGCTGTTTCTTGGGTACTCTGAGCCCCTCACGGCGCCAGATCCGCTGTACACGATCGCAGCCCACATTCCACCCGGCCTCGTCCAGTAATGACTTGATCCGACGATAGCCGTACCGGCCGTACTGCGATGCTAACGCGATAATGGCCTGCGTCAGCGCATCTTCATCAGCACGAACGATGGTGGTGTAGCGCTGCGTTCCGCGTGGCTGACCGACAATCCGGCAGGCATGACGCTCCGAGAGGCCGTACTTCCCTCGAATGCGTTCAACCGCCTGCCGGCGCCGTTCGGGGCTTACAAGTTTCCCGAGGCAACGTCCTTGAGCACCTGCTTCTCAAGCGACAGATCGGCAACAAGACGCTTCAGCCGAACATTCTCACGCTCAAGGTCCTTCATCCGCTTCGCCTGGTCGATCTCAAGGCCCCCGTACTCCTTGCGCCAGCGATAAAAACTCTGCTGCGATATGCCCGCCTCCCGGCAGGCCTCAGGCGCAGATCTACCCTGTGCCATTAATACTTCAATCTGACGAAGCAGCGTCACAATCTGCTCCGCGCTGAACCTCTTCTTCGGCATGACCCAAACTCCTTTCCAAGCTACTTTCTCACATCGCTTGGTCTAAAAAAGCCAGGTCAGGTCAGCAGGAGACCGCCATGCGCAACCGCCCCGACAACCGCACCGCCCTCGACGCCTTCATCGCCCACAAGGCCGAGATCGACACGATGCTTAATCGCCTCCAAGCGCTGAGCGACGAGCACTTTGGATACAGCCCCGACGACATCAACTGGGGCCACGTCGGCACCCTCACGCACTACGCCGAGCTGCTCAAGCGCATCACGGACGCGGCCTTCAAGGAAGGCGAACACGCTGCATAGCTTTCGCGCTCCAGCCTCGCCCCGCACGGTCATGGCCGGCGGGGCTTGGGGCAGTAGCAGGGCCGCGATGGTCGTGGGGCCCACTGTTGATGGAGCAAGATCATGTCACGCTTGTCCGATTCCCAACTCGTCGTTCTTACCGCAGCCTGCCAGCGTGCTGACCGCTGCGCGTTTCCAGTCACCGCAAAGCTCAAGGGCAACGCCGCCGGCAACGTCCTCAAGAGTCTGCTGAAGAAGGAGCTGATCAAAGAGGTCCGCGCCAAACGCGACGACACCGTCTGGCGTCACGACGAGCAGAGCGGCCGGATGACGCTCGTTGCCACCAAGGCCGCATTCGCCGCGCTCGGCATCGACCCGCGCGACGAGGCAGAAGACGCTGAAGCCGCAGCGGCAGTTCAGGCGCCAGCCCACGTCGAGGCCGAACCGAATACGCGCCCGAAGACACCCAAATCCACGGAACCGAAGGAGCCCCGCAAGGACAGCAAGCAGGCACAACTCATCGCGATGCTGCGTCGAGCCAAGGGCGCCTCCATCGACGAGGTCGTCAAAGCCCTGGAATGGCAGCCGCACACGGTTCGAGGTGCCATCGCAGGCGCCCTGAAGAAGAAGCGTGGGCTCGACGTCACATCTGAAAAAGATGAGAAACGCGGGTGTATCTATCGAATTGCAGAATGACGCCAGTAGGTTCACGCAAGTGTGAAGCAGGTGCGCGCATTTGGCTACCTTGCCCGAGAGCCAAGGTGGACTATCTAGACAGATAAGCCGGGCAGCCGCTCAGCCCCCCTGAAATTGTCCGGCAATAGTAGTGAGAAATGGTCCCCGGTGCGTATTTGCCGGGGGCCATTTTTGCATGAAGCAACTGGAACCTATCTGTTTGCCATGTTGTGTGACCGTCGAACAATTTTGCTACTCGCCGCCCCTCTTTCGGTCGCCGGCGGCTCAGCGCGAGGCGAGACCATGAGTCAAAAGTCGGCCATCATCGACGATCTGAGCCGTGAGCCGCCACTCTCTGCGATCGGCAGCCGCTGGCAGTTGTTCACCGACCAGGTGATGGGTGGCGTCTCCAATGGGACGATGGTGCGCGAGACGGTAGCGGGCCGACCGGCCATTCGTATGCGGGGCAACGTCAGTCTCGAAAACAACGGGGGCTTCGTGCAGATTGCGATTGATCTCTCCCCCGATGGCAAGGCCGTCGATGCCAGCCCTTGGCGAGGGATCGAGCTCGATGTGTTCGGCAACAGCGAGGAATACAGCATTCACCTGCGCACCGAGGATCTCACTCGACCTTGGCAGTCCTACCGCCAGAGCTTTCGTGCCGATCCGCAGTGGCGGACGATCCCGTTTCGTTTTCAAGACTTCGTGCCATATCGGACCGAGACGGCGCTCGATACCCGCCGCCTACGACGCATTGGCGTGGTTGCGATCGGCCGCGCGTTTTCGGCGGACCTTGCCATCGGCGGGTTGAGATATTTGGCCTGAACTCGTTGAACGTTTGATCTGTTTCCGCGTGCCGCGCTTCGCCCCCGGTCACTTCCTGCCATCGCTGAACGATGACATCGACGTACTTGGGATCGAGCTCAATGAGCCGCGCGCGGCGGCCTGCATGTTCGGCCGCAATCATCGTCGTTCCCGACCCTCCGAACGGATCGAGCACGATGTCGCGGCTCTTGGACGAATTACGAATCGCCCGCTCGACCAATGCCACCGGCTTCATCGTCGGGTGTAAATCGTTCTTGTGCGGCTTGTCGAAGAACCAGACGTCGCCCTGGTCGCGCGCACCGCACCAATAGTGATCGGTGCCGTCCTTCCAGCCGTAGAGGATCGGCTCATACTGCCGCTGGTAATCGGAACGCCCTAGCGTGAAGGTGCTTTTGGCCCAGATTACGAACGTCGACCACTTGCCGCCGGCTTCGCGGAACGCTTTCTCCAGCCGATCAAGCTCCGAGGACGACATGCAGATGTAGACGGCGCCCTTGGTCAGTGTGAGGATGTTGACGCAGGCGTCGTAGAGTAGCACGCCGAAATTATCGCCGAGCGCATCGTTGAGGATTGGGCGATTCTTCCCCCGCAACTTGTCCTTCGCCGTGTTGGCATAATTCACATTGTAGGGCGGGTCCGTGAAGGCCATGTCGGCGAGCTCGCCGCCCAGCGCCTTCTCGACATCGGTCAGGACCGTAGCGTCGCCGCATAGCACGCGGTGCTCACCGCAGATCCACAAATCGCCGGACCGGCTGACGGGATCGACAGGTGGCTCGGGCGCCTCATCAAGTTCGGCCGTCTCGTCATCGGTGCCGGCGAGAATGCGATCGATTTCGGCATCGTCGAAGCCGAGCAGGTCGAGATCGAATGCCTCCTCCTTCAGCGTTGCCAGTTCGGCCGCCAGCATCTCGTCATTCCAGCCCGCATTGGTTGCGATCTGATTGTCCGCGATCATCAGCGCGCGCCGCTGCGTTGGCGTCAGGTGCGACAGCACGATCACCGGCGCCTGGGTCAGCCCCAGCTTCCGGGCCGCCATGACCCGGCCATGCCCGGCAACAATCACCCCGTCGTCGCCGACCAGCACCGGATTGACGAAACCGAACTCGGCGATTGATCCCGCGATTTGCGCCACTTGCTCCTCGGAATGGGTGCGGGCATTGCGCGCGTGAGGGATCAATCGCTCGAGCGGCCAGCGCTCGACCGCGTTGGAAAACTGCAGCGTCATGGTTCTTTCGATTAGGGTTCGTCACCAACCAGGCGGTGGTAACGTCGGGGCCCGGTACCGGTCCGCGTTACCACCTTGGTGGCTTGATCAAGGGCGCTGAAAGCGTTTGTTTCACGGGGCTTTCCGCGCATTGGCGCGTGCTGCAGCCGTGGTATCCGGTAACTCAGATTTAGCTGCTGACGGTAGCGATGTTCCGCGCCGTTGCCCCCCGCATACCAATTGGGCCAGGGAGGACCCGCGGTTATTGGGCGCCGTGCACGACTCTCGCGATCATGACCGGAAACATACGTTTCTACGCGGCGCCTGTCTCGCCTTGCGATGTCTCACCGAAAAATGTCTCACGCTGTGAAATTGACTTGACAGTGAGGGCGCATATTCAATGTCCGCTATGCCCCCGATAGCAACCGAACATATTGCGGCGCAGCGAATGACGTTATGTGCCACAAAAAGACATCGAGTGACGCAACGAAAAGCCCCGGCGCATTGGCCGGGGCTTTGTTTTTTGAGCGGTGTCGCCCGGCTGCACTGCAAGGGCATGGCGCAGAATGAAGTTCGGCTGCAACTCCATGCGTTAGCCTACTATCTCGCCCTGCGTTGGGTGCTCGGTCCCTTTGTTTCGGAGCCATCGAACTCTTGGCCCCAGCCCGAAAACGTAGCTACTGCGTTTTCACCACTCTGGGCATTTTGTAAGTGCCGTTTACAAGTGGAGCGTAAGGCCCGTAATAGCGCGAGGTGAAGCGGAACCCGTCGGCCGGAGCCGGGAGCCAGTTCTTGGCCTGATCCGGATCAGAGGGTTTTTCGTGCTGGATATAAATCACCAGCTTGCCGTCCTTGGCCACCAGATCACCGGCCGCCAGCATGAAGCTGTTGACGGTGTAGCGGTTGATCTCATTGGCAACGAAATAGCCTTCGGCACTATAGATCGGGACCGACCAGAACTGGGTGACCGGCGGCAGATCGTTCATGTCGAAGGTCAGTGTGTATTTGTTTTTGCCGTTGAACGGCTTGCCATCGGAATCGGTGAACAGGAATGCGCCACCATGCGAGATATTCTTATCTGGCGCGCCCCATGCTGCATCGGCGATGATTGCGCGGTCCATCCAGTGCGTTTCAAAACCTCCGTCATTGCGCACGACCCCCCAGCCGTTCATATTGATCAGGTTCGTCTTCAGCGTCTTGCGAACGCTTTCGAAGCCGGACTTGAAGCCGGTTTCCAAAGCCGTTTTCAGATCGGGTGCCAGCTTCGCCCAATCGAAGGAAAGGCCCTTCCCAATGTTGAATATTTTCAGTTGATCGAGCATTTCGGCCTCGACGATCGAAATCCGCGATCGTCGGCATGGTCGGATCGTTCAGGATAACGCTGAGCAGGGTGAAGTATTGCTCGGCAGTCTGTTTGTCGACCTGACCGAACTGATATTTGGGCAAACCGTCGGGGATGGGAAAATCGCCCGGCACTATCTTTCTGTCGGCCTGAGGGATGCCCTTGTGGCCATTGGCCAGCCAGTCGGCCAACGGCGTCATGGTCAATTGATCCTGATAACCGTTAATCTTCTTGATCTCGGCATCGGTTCCGGTCTCGACCGCCATCCGCGCAATGCCATACGCAGTCAGTGACGGCCACTGGATGATATCGGTGGTCGGGAAATCAACTGGGACATTGCCGGCAAAGCCCGGCGGCACCAAGATGTATTTGCGTGCCTTTGTGCCATTGAACGGCGAGCCGACGATCATCCGAAAAATGCCGTACTGATCCATGACCTGGACACTGAAATAGCGGTCAGTGATCTCTGGCACTTCGATGACGACTGGTCCTGCGCGCAGGTCAAGAAAGCCGGCGCCATAAAGGGTGGTCGCGTTCGGCGTAACCACCGGATAATCGGGGGTGATCTGTTTGCGCACCCAAGCAAACTGGTTCAGGCCGGAATAAACGATATTGTTCTTGACATCGTTCTGGGTGTAGGTCCAACGCTGGCCGTAATAAATCGCCTGTTGCAGGCCGTAGAGGTAGGCGCGTTCAGCTACCGCCTCCGGTTTGGCCGGCTCGGCGGCCTGAGCCACTTGCGCGGGTAGAGTTAACCCGATTGCGGCAGTGGCCACGATCAGTCGAGATATGAAGGATGTTACACTCATTTGGATGTTACCCAATCTTGCTAGTGTGAAACGTGAAAACTCAATAGGCCGACAATCCCCAAGTAGAACGCTGCTCGGTAGGTGTTGCCGCCGTTTTGCGCACCGATCAAGCCATTCGAGTGCTCTAGCCCCAACGCGGACCGTTGCCCGTTCATAATCCAATAGGCGACAAAACGCGGCACGGTTGGTTTGTCGGCTAGGTGCCAATAGGCGATATTTTTCGTATCGGAGCGGTAAGCACTTGGCCTACCGCCCCAATGCGACCATTAACGAGCCAGCTCGATTTCTCCGGGACGCCAGGTCTTGTTGATCCATGGCTCGAGCGGCCCGTACATCCGCAGGATCGTGAACCAGCTTTTGCGCGGAACCGTCTGGAGCCAGTTGCCCTCTTTTCCTGCCGGCGCTTTGGGCGCGAAATACAGGTCGTATGACCCGTCGGCGTTCTTCTTGATACCCTTGCTCTGGCTACCGACGGTCGGAAACGCTTGGCCGGTCTGAAGCTGTGAGCGGGTCTGGGTGTCGTAGAGTGTGACCGCCCAGAAATCGTTGACCGGTACGTCCTTGGGCAAATGCAGCTTGTAGGTCTTGGAGCCGTCGAACGCCTGTTGGTTGGCATCGAGTGTCGCCAGAGCATAATCCGAGCCTGCGCCCGCGTGGGTGGTGGCCATGGCCGGGGTCACGCCGCCTGCGTTGAAATAGTAGAGCACGCGGGCGTCGAGCCCCATGACACCATCGGCTTGGAAACTGGTATTCTTGTTAGCGAAGGCCGTGGACCAGACACTTTTGGGGTCATCAGGATAGATCTTCACGCCAGCGAAACGGGGATGGTAGGTGATGGCCCGCGACGTGGCGTTTCCGATCGTGCTCGCCTCGGTCAGCAGCTTTTTCATCCGGTCGTCGGGGGCGAAGGGCTGACCCTTGACGATGCCGATCGCGGCAATCGCACCGCGCACTTCGGGGCTGATGGCGTCGATGGGCTCTTCCTGGATGACCTCGTTGAGGTTTTCAAAGTAGGAGAAATTGCTCGGGAAGACCGTGTTGAAGGCCTTGTTCGACACGTTGACGAATTCGGTCGAAACAGGATTTGCGGCGTCTTTCAGCGGATAAACCTTCAGATTGGAAGTTATGTTCTCGACCGCGGGCTTCAGGCCGTTCTTGATCGAGCCCCGCAAGAACAGGAAGTTCCTGTTGGTCGGCGGTTTGAGCAGAAAATATCCGTCTGGGATCACTCCAGCGTAGCCGGGGGGCACAACGAGATACTTGCCGCCCTTGCCCTTGTCCGGCCCAGTGACGCCCATATTGCCGACGAACCGCTGCCAGGCGTCATCGAGAAAGCCGAGCATGCCCGGCGGGACCTCGATGACGGTCGGGCCGTCATGCGCGAGATCCGTGTAGGTATAGGCGTAGAGGGTCGAGGTGTTGGCGGTGACCACCAGGGTTTGCGAATCCATCAACTGTTCGAAGATGGCGATCCTGTGTGCCCCCTTGGCCCCGGCATCGGCCAAACCCTTACGCACGCTGTACATCGAGACGGCGCCGACATTATCGAGGAAGACCTGGACTCCGCGCATCCGGTCGAGATTGTCGTAGACCTTTGCAACCGTCGCGTCCTTGGGCACGCCATCGAAGAAATTCAGCGTGCCGATGGGCGTCTCGACCTTGTCGGGGATCGAGATCGAATCGAGGGTCGATCGCGAAACCTCGGCCCGCGCAGATACGGAGAGGATGAAAACGAAGGCTACTCCGGTAGCGATTGATCGGATAAACATAAATGATCCCGTTTTAGTTGTGGTCGGTATGGGCGGGCACGACCACGAGGGAGATCCCCCAATGGTCCGTTGCTTGATTTCATACAAAAGAGGCAAAAAGAGGCAAAGAGACTACGCCGTCTCTTTGATCAGCGAACCAACCCCTTACGAGACTGATATTTTGTGCCTATGGACATTCATAACAATGTCGCAGTTTGTCCGGCATCAGCGCCTGTGAGACAGATTTAACGGCTTGAGGAACGGAGGATTTCTGGCTCATCGTAACCATCGAGGAGTGGAGATGAGACAGAAATCCGTGCACCCTGAATCGTCGTCTGAGCGGCTCGTAAAGAACATCCGTCGGGCCACCCGCAAACGCCATTCGTCCGAAGAGAAGATCCGGATCGTTCTGGATGGCCTGCGCGGCGAGTCCAGCATTGCTGAACTATGCCGCCGTGAAGGCATTGCCGAGAGCCTCTATTACGCCTGGTCCAAGGAGTTTCTGGAGGCCGGCAAGCGTCGTCTGGCGGGTGACACGGTGCGGGCCGCGACCAGTGGCGAGGTCAAGGACCTGCGGCGTGAGGCGCAGGAGCTCAAGGCGGTGGTGGCTGAACAAGCGCTCGAACTGCGTCTGCTCAAAAAAAGCATGATCGCGGATGGGGGAAACGAGGAATGAGATACCCCGCCTCCGAGAAGCTGGAGATCATCCGTCTGGTCGAGCAATCCCATCTGCCGGTGCGCTGGACGCTGGCAAAGCTGGGTATCCAGCCTGCAAGGTTCTACCGCTGGTACGATCGCCTGCAGACCGGCGGCCCCGAAGCACTGGAAGATAAATCACCAAGTCCGAAGCGCGTCTGGAACCGCATCCCGGACGCAATACGCGAGCGGATTGTTCAGTTGGCGTTGGATGAGCCGGAGCTATCCCCACGGGAACTGGCCACGCGCTTCACCGATACAGCCGGCTATTTTGTGTCAGAGGCTTCGGTTTACCGGCTGCTCAAAGCGCACGATCTGATCACCAGCCCGGCCTACATCGTCATGAAGGCAGCCGACGAATTCAAAGACAAGACGACGGCGCCAAACCAGCTCTGGCAGACAGACTTCACCTATCTCAAGGTGACCGGCTGGGGCTGGTTCTATCTCAGCACGGTGCTGGACGACTTCTCGCGCTACATCATCGCCTGGAAGCTGTGCACGACGATGAAGGCGCAGGATGTGACCGACACGCTGGATCTGGCTCTCGCAGCCTCAGGCTGTGACCAGGCGCGGGTCGTCCATAAACCGCGTCTGCTCAGTGATAATGGTTCCAGCTACGTCTCCGCTGATCTGGCAGATTGGTTGGGTGCACAGAACATGGGACACGTTCGCGGCGCGCCCTACCATCCGCAGACCCAGGGCAAGATCGAACGTTGGCATCAGACGCTCAAGAACCGCATCCTCTTGGAAAACTACTACCTGCCGGGCGATCTTGAGGCCAGCATTGGCCGGTTCGTCGATCACTACAACCATCGGCGCTATCATGAGAGCTTGAGCAATCTGACACCGGCCGATGTGTACTTCGGGCGCGGTCAAACAATCTTGCTGGAAAGAGAAAGGATCAAACGAAACACAATCCAAAAACGACGCTTGCAGCACCAAAAGAAAGCCGCATAAACTAAAATCAGATGAGCCGGATCGTCCTGTAAATCAAACCGCCATCTGTCTCAAATTATCTGACGACGGACAGTCTATCGCGGCACGCCGAAGGTTCTGCCCGAGGATGCGCGTGAGGCGTTGGCGAAATTCTTCGTCGTGGATGAAGACCAACTGCGCCATCGCGAGGTGCCACAGCGAAAGCCGAGGTCGCGCGACGAGCCAGAGGGTGAAATTCCCCCGCATCGGCCGTATGGCCGCCGCGGGGTCGAGGGCTTCTCTGCCGTTACCGAAATTGACGTGCGCGCGTCAGCCGGACCAGGCGCGTTCAACGAGGGGTTCGAGGAAACCAAGGAGACCTGGCTGTTCCCCGATAACGTCATTCGTCATGAGTTCCGTGCGCGCGCCGAGGATCTGCATATCGTCACCATTGATGGCGACTCGATGGAGCCGACTCTGTCGAGCGGCGATCGCATCATGATCGACACGAGCCAGCGCGTCCCGGTGCCGCCGGGGATCTTCGTGATCTGGGATGGCATGGGTATCGTTGCCAAACGGGTCGAGCACGTGCCGCACTCGGAACCACCCAAGGTGATCATCAAGTCGCTCAATCCCGAGTATCAGACCTATGAGCGCGATGCCGAGGAGGTGAACATCGTCGGCCGCGTCATCTGGGCCGCCAAGCGGCTGTGAGCAATTCAATGACGTCCGAGCACATTCTCCGCGACAAGCTGCGCAAGATCGAAGCTTTGTTCGCCGGCGCAGCAACAGCCGGCGAGAAAGTCGCCGCCGGCGCGGCTGCGGAACGCATCCGCGAACGTCTCGGCAAATCCGCGAGCAAGGAAAAGTCGGTCGAATTGAAGTTCTCGATTCCTGATGTCTGGTCGCGGCAGCTGTTCATCGCGCTATGTCGGCGCTACGGCCTACGGCCATTCCGTCATCGGCGGATGCACCGTCAAACGATCATGATCAAGGCGCCCCAGAGCTTCATGGAGCAGGTGTTGTGGCCGGAATTCCAGGAATTGAATGCAGCACTGATCGACTACCTGTCCGAGATCACCGACAAGGTCATTCGCGAAGAGGTGCATAAGGAAACCGGCGAAGCCGAAGAAGTCGACGAGCCGACAAAGATAGGACGATGACAATGGTATTCCGCATACCGTTGCTAGCTTTGCTGTTGGTGCTTGCGGGCATCGGTCCGGGGTTGGCACAAGAGGACCTCACCGGCGTCGCATCCGTTATCGACGGGGATACCATCGAGATTCACGGCCAGCGCATTCGTCTACATGGCATTGATGCGCCCGAAAGCCGCCAGTTTTGCACGCGCCTATCGGGCGAACGCTGGCGTTGCGGGCAGCAGGCAAGCCTTGCGCTGTCCGATCGGATCGGACGCTCAACCGTTAGCTGCCAGCCCCGCGATCGGGACCGCTATGGTCGTATCGTCGCCATCTGCTTCAAAGGGAGCGAAGACTTGAACCGTTGGATGGTCGCAAACGGCTGGGCCGTTGCATATCGGCGATATTCTGTAGACTACGTTAGTGACGAGGAGATGGCTCGACGGAACCGGATCAATATTTGGTCCGGCACCTTCGATATGCCTTGGGATTGGCGCGCCCAACGCCGAAACTATTGATGCGATCATCGACATGAAACCGCAGCCGGAACCATCAACCCAGGAAGTGCTGGCCGGCCTCGTCGAGCGCGTTACCTACCACAATGCCGAGAACGGTTTCTGCGTTTTGCGCGCCAAAGCGCGTGGGCATCGCGACATGGTGACCGTGGTCGGCCATGCCGCAACAATCGCGGCCGGCGAGTGGATCACCGCCTCCGGCGAATGGATCAACGATCGTACCCACGGCCAGCAGTTCAAGGCGCGTTTCCTGCGCACCTCGCTCCCTGATTCCGCCGACGGCATCGAAAAATACCTCTCGTCCGGCATGATCCGGGGCGTTGGCCCGGTTTACGCCAAGAAGCTGGTACGCGCCTTTGGCGAGACGGTGTTCGACGTCATCGAGGCAACACCAGACCGGCTGCGCGAGGTCGAGGGCATCGGGCCGGTTCGGGCGGCCAGCATTCTTGCCGCCTGGGCCGAGCAAAAAGCCGTCCGGGAAATCATGGTGTTCCTGCACAGCCACGGCGTCGGCACCGCGCGGGCGGTGCGGATCTTCAAGACCTATGGCTCCGACGCCATCCAGGTCATGACCGAGAATCCGTATCGGCTGGCGCGCGATATCCGCGGCATCGGGTTCAAGACCGCCGACGCCATTGCGATGAAGCTCGGCATCGAGAAGACCGCGACGATCCGAGTACGCGCTGGGATTTCCTATGCGTTGACCGAGGCCATGGATGAGGGCCATTGCGGTTTGCCGACGGAAGAGCTGATCCCGCTGGCCGAGAAGCTGCTAGAGGTGCCGCAGGGGCTCATTCGCACTGCGCTCGATCTCGAGCTGCGGGAGGCCACGGTAGTCGCCGACCGGGTTGGCGAAACGCCCTGCGTGTTTCTGTCAGGGCTGCATCGGGCGGAGCGCACCATCGCCGAGCGGCTAACGCGGCTGGCAAACGGCGCGTTGCCGTGGCCATGGATCGATCCAGACAAGGCCTTGCCCTGGGTCGAGAAGCATATCGGTCTGGTCCTCGCGGAAAGCCAGGTCGCCGCGATCCACCTCGCACTAAAGTCCAAGGTGCTGGTCATGACTGGCGGACCTGGCGTTGGGAAGACCACCATTGTCAAAGCCATTCTGCGCATTCTCGCGGCGAAGGGCACCGAAATTCTGCTATGCGCGCCAACCGGCCGCGCCGCCAAACGCATGACTGAGGCGACCGGATTCGAAGCCAAGACCATCCACCGGCTGCTGGAGGTTGATCCTAAGGGCGGTGGCTTCAAGCGCGGCGATGACAACCCGCTCGATTGTGACCTGCTGGTGGTCGACGAGACCTCCATGGTCGATGTCATGCTGATGCAGTCGCTCATGAAGGCTGTGCCGGACAGGGCCGCCCTGCTGATTGTTGGCGACATCGATCAGCTTCCTTCGGTCGGGCCGGGCCAGGTATTAGCCGATGTCATCTCATCGGGCGCCGTGCCGGTGGTGCGCCTCACTGAAGTGTTTCGGCAGGCAGCCCAAAGCCGCATCATCACCTGCGCCCATCGCATCAACCAGGGTTCGATTCCTGATCTCAGCCCGCCCGAAACCGAAAGCGACTTCTATTTTGTGCAAGCGGACGATCCGGAAACCGCCGTGTCGCGCATCATCGAGCTGGTGAAAACGCGGATCCCGAAACGGTTCGGGCTCGATCCCATCCGGGACATCCAAGTGCTGTGCCCGATGAACCGCGGTGGCGTCGGTGCACGGTCGTTGAACATTGAACTGCAGGCCGCGCTCAATCCCGCCGGCGATCGCAAGGTCGAGCGGTTCGGCTGGACCTTCGCCCCTGGCGACAAGGTCATGCAGATCGAGAATGATTACGATAAGGAAGTCTATAACGGCGACATCGGCTATATCGATGATGTAGACCCCAATGCTGGCGAGATCGTCGCAAGCTTTGACGGCCGGTCCGTCACGTACGGTTTTGGCGAACTCGACATGCTGGTGCCGGCCTATGCCGCGACCATCCACAAAAGCCAGGGCTCGGAATATCCCGCCGTGATCATCCCGATTATGACTTAGCACTACACCATGCTGCAGCGAAACCTACTTTACACCGGCGTCACTCGCGGTAAGCGGCTGGTCGTTCTAGTCGGACAGAAGAAGGCAATCGCGATCGCGGTGCGCAACGTCTCGGGCCGGCGGCGGTGGTCGAAGTTGAGCGAGTGGCTGCGTCTCCGTCCACCTGCCTCACGGCAGATCGGTATGGCCGGTTAGCGTGCCGAGAGAACGAGGACTTGAACCGCTGGATGGCTGGATGGTCGCAGTCGGCTGGGCGATCACGTAAACTCGTTGTTCTCCTGACTAGAGGAAGAATTAGATGCCCGAAACAAAGATTGGCCCGAAAAGTCTGTATGATCTTGCGAAAGCCCTCGGTCGTTGGGGCAACGAAGGCGGAGCCACGGGATCATCGCCGAAAGCCGATCTCGGATCAGATTTGGCACTCCATGCAGCTGAAGAGCGCATGCTGCGGTGTCTGGGGTCAGCGGTGATCATGCAGTGGAATGATCTTCCTACTGAAATCCAACGGAAGCTCTTTGAGGACGCCGCTTCGATGGGCGAACTCGGCTCGCCAATTTGAGTTGAAACAGCAGATTGCCCGGTTTCTTCATGAGCATAAGGACGACACGTGACCTGATGGTGGGCTTCGTCAGTCGTCGAAGGGCCTAACGGCATTTTTTGACCATCTGTTGGAACGCTGAAAGCGCCGAGGATGACGGTCTTATTGTTGCGATGACGCCAATGTTAATTCCTCCAAGCCCATTGGCCATTAATAAGTGCTGGCCGCACCCAGCCCGGCATTGATGTGACTCAAAGCGCGCCGGCTGGCTTGTCAAACAGGTGTTCGGTTTGGCCCTGGCCGGCATGTTCGTCGGTATTCTGAGTGCGGTCTCATATTAAAGCCGATGGGCGAGCGACTTCCTTTTCGCGGATTGATCTGCATCAAAGAGCGAATGCGGCTTTGGGCCTCCAATTATCGCTAATAATGATCATGCTGGCTCAAAACTTCCAGAGGGTATGATGGCCATGCTGCTCAATTTCCCACTGCTGCTGATCTCACTCGCAATCTATAATTTCATTGCATTCTTCACGACCGCAATATCGTGGAGCGATCAGGTTGTTTCGTTGCCGGTACAATCCGGCGTGGACTGGGCGCCAACTGTTGGAGATTGCCTAATCGCTTTCTCGCTTTTTCTTCTGTTCCTTGAATTACTGAAGGTAACCAGAACTTCCGTAATAGCGCGGTTTGATCATGTGTTTTCGGTGATCGTATTTGTAGGCGCGATGGTCGAGTTTTTACTGGTACCCCAGGCAACGAATTCGGTTTTCGCGATCCTTGTTCTGCTCATGCTGATTGATGCGTTGGGGGGATGGACAATCGCTATTCGTATCGCAGCCGGGCAGCGCATGGCCGAGATCACACCGCCGCTAGTCCCTGTCGCTGAAAATGCGCCTATTTCTCCAACGCCGGCGAGTGACCCCGCGAGTGACCCCGAAGGTCCGCCAGACCCGCCAAATAATCCGCAGCTCAAGAATATGGAGCGCGTCGGCAATTGATGCCGCCC
The DNA here is from genome assembly GCA_963773115.1 of uncultured Alphaproteobacteria bacterium. Classification (GTDB taxonomy): domain Bacteria; phylum Pseudomonadota; class Alphaproteobacteria; order Rhizobiales; family Xanthobacteraceae; genus Pseudolabrys. The sequence continues at coordinate 1,153,657 of CAVYZZ010000004.1, forward strand.
CACTTCCAAAACGACCGATAACGCGAACGTTCTTCGCTCATGTTCGTATATGCAAACGCGCCGAAGAGCGGATTCGTATCCTCTCGATTTAGGATTCTGCGATGGTCAATTCCCTGCAGCGCCGGGCCGCAGTTGTGCTTCAGAAGTCGATTCGATTAGGCTTCGACCTGACCGTCGCCGAAGCGATGTGGAAAGGCACCGCAGTCATCGGTGGTAATGTCGGCGGCATCAAGCACCAGATCGATGATGGCGTGAGCGGCTTCCTGGTCGACAATGTCGAACAAGCGGCCGCCCGGATCGTGGCCTTCTCAAAGATGCTACGCTGCGCGAGCGATTGGGACGCAACGCGAGAGAGACGGTGCAGCGGCGCTTTCTGATGCCACGGCTGATTGAAGACTGGCTCGATATCATCGGCTCTTTCGAAGCGCAATTTCGACTTAGGGGGGCTACGCAGTCCTAAGGTCAGGAGAATGCTATGAGCACGACCGCCCAGCATGTCCTTTGGTTCGAAAAGCTCGGGCGCGGAGACGTAGCCCGCGTCGGAGGCAAAAATGCATCTCTCGGCGAGATGGTGCGCACTCTGGACAAACGCGGCGTCCGCGTCCCACCTGGTTTTGCGACGACGGCAGATGCCTATTGGCGTTACATCGATGCCAATGGTTTGAAGCAAGCGATCACGACCGCCCTCGCCGATCTTGCCGCCGGGAAGGCGTCATTGTCGGAAGTCGGCGAGTCGATCCGGCGCACGATCCTGAAAGGCGAATGGCCGTCGGACACCGCGGAGGCTGTCCGAGGGGCCTATGCCGAGCTGTGCCGAGGCGCCGGCAAGGCCGACGTCGACGTCGCCGTAAGGTCCAGCGCCACCGCCGAGGACCTTCCCGATGCCAGCTTCGCCGGTCAGCAGGAAAGCTACCTCAACATCCGCGGTGAGTCGGCGCTGCTCGACGCCTGCCGGCGTTGCTACGCGTCGCTTTTCACCGACCGCGCGATCAGCTACCGCACGACCAAGGGATTCGACCATATGAAGGTCGCGCTATCTGTCGGCGTGCAACGCATGGTCCGCTCCGATCTTGGCGGCGCCGGCGTGATGTTCTCCATCGATACCGAGACCGGCTTCGACAAGGTGGTGCTGATCAATGCCGCCTGGGGTCTTGGCGAGAATGTCGTACAGGGTGCCGTCAACCCTGATGAATACGTCCTGTTCAAGCCGCTGCTGTCAGATCTCTCCCTGGAACCGATCATCGAAAAAAAATGCGGGGAGAAGGCAAAGAAGATGATCTACGCGAAAGGCGGTGAACGGCCGACACGAAACGTGCCGACCTCGAAGGCGGAACGCGCGGCATTCGTGCTGGGTGACAAGGATATCCTGCAACTCGGTCGCTGGGCCTGCATCATCGAGGAGCATTACGGCTGCCCGATGGATATAGAATGGGCAAAGGACGGCGACACCGGAGAGCTGTTCATCGTGCAAGCTCGACCCGAGACGGTGGAGTCGCGGCGTGCGCCCGGCACCATTCGCTCCTATCGCATCAAGTCGAAGGGAAAGCGCCTGGTTACCGGCCTAAGCATTGGCGGCGCCGTCGTGGCGGGCCGCGCCTGCCTCATCGATAGCCCTCGCGAAATCGATCGTTTTGTCGATGGCGCGATCCTGGTGACACGAACGACCGACCCGGATTGGGTCCCGATCATGAAGCGGGCCGTTGCGATCGTAACGGACCAAGGCGGCCGGACCTCGCACGCGGCCATCGTCAGCCGCGAACTGGGATTGCCCGCCCTGGTCGGCACGGGCAATGCGACCCACGTCCTGCACGACGAGCAGGAGATTACCGTTTCATGCGCCGAAGGCGACGAGGGCTTCGTCTACGAAGGAACGGCCGACTTCGTCTCCGAGGACATCGACCTCGCCTCGACGCCGCCCACTCGCACCAAGGTGATGTTGAATCTCGCCAACCCGGCGGCGGCGTTCCGTTGGTGGCAGATACCGGCCGACGGCGTCGGTCTTGCCCGCATGGAGTTCGTGGTCGGTAATCATATCAAGGTGCATCCCATGGCGCTCGTGCATTACGACACCCTCAAGGATGAGGCTGCCAAGGCGACCATTGCGGAACTCACCGCGAGTTATCCCGACAAGTCCGAGTATTTCGTCGATCGTCTCGCACGCGGGCTGGCCCGGATTGCCGCTACTTTTCACCCCAAACCCGTGATCGTGCGGATGAGCGATTTCAAGACCAACGAATATGCCAACCTGATTGGCGGTGCCGTCTTCGAACCGAAAGAGGAAAACCCGATGCTCGGGTTCCGGGGCGCGTCACGCTACTACTCATCGCGCTATCGTGAAGGCTTCGCGCTTGAATGTCGCGCGATCCACCGTCTGCGTGAGCAGATGGGATTCAGGAACGTGATCGTCATGATCCCGTTTTGCCGTTCGACCAAGGAAGCAGACCGCGTGCTTGCGGTCATGGCGGAGAATGGGCTTGAGCGCGGGAAAAACGGCCTGGAGGTCTACGTGATGTGCGAAATCCCGTCCAACGTCATCCTTGCCAAATCCTTCGCCAAACGCTTCGACGGTTTTTCGATCGGCAGCAACGATTTGACGCAACTCACGCTCGGTGTGGATCGAGATTCCGGCGAGCTTGCCAGTCTGTTCGACGAGCAAGACGAAGCGGTGAAATGGATGATTCGCAGTGTCATCGAATCTGCTCATCAAGTCGGCGCCAAAGTTGGCCTCTGTGGTCAGGCGCCAAGCGACCATCCGGAATTCGCAGAATTCCTGGTCGCTTGCGGTATCGATTCCATTTCCGTCAGTCCGGACAGCTTCATCGCTGTGAAACAACAGGTCGCTGCCAGCGAAGCTGCCGGCAAACCCCGGGGCACTGTGCGAGCTCGCGAATAGCGTGCCTAACCACGATCACCCCCTTCATGCGTGTGGAGTTGGCGAAGCCAAGGATCGAAGCCTTGAAAGGAGTTCCGCACCATCTTCACAGTTCTGTTCGAGGAGCCTGCGCACCTTGGTCGAACGCGTCGTCGACTGATAGGCCCGCTTTCCGCGCCTGGAGATCGACACGCTGGTGCTGCGCGCCCAGCCTCGGCAACATTTCGCATGCGGCGTCGTAGCGAATTGCAGCCAAATTGACTGAAGCGGTCTCGACTCGCCTTGCGTAGCCGTTGTTCACGGACGACTAAGGACCAGAACGGGCCGCGCGAGCGCGTCAGGAAACCGGCATCATTTTCTCTCTACGCTTAGCGCTTCGAAGCCGGAGATGACGTCGAACAGTTCCTCGTCGATCCCACTCTGGCGTAAGCGATGAAATGTGCTGTTGAGGTCCTCCAGCAATTCGTCGATGTTTTTGTCGGCGCGTTGCATCGCCGCCAGTCGGCTCGCGTTCTCGCTTGAGAGGGATTCTGCGCACGCCCGGAAGAGCGAGATGAAAAGATATTCGCGGATGAGCGCCCGTAAGGTTGCGGTGGCGTCACCCATAACCTCGGGCAAGCTTTCCGTCGGCCAGGGAAGTTCGGCCAGCTTTCGTCGCCAGATTTCGTCCAGTGGTAGCAGTCGCTGGCTGATGGGCTCATAAATCGCCCCGGACGTGGGGCGGTTGTAGATGAGGTGGAGTTCGGTGAATTCACCCTGGCTATGGCGCGTCTGGCTCTCCACGAGAATCTGCCCGACGAGCGGTGTGATGGCTTTCACGGAATTCGGCACGGCGAAGAGTCCCATCAACGGCAGGCCCGCGTCGGCCAGGCGCGCATGAACGCGTTCCCCGACGGCCCAGACTCGAGGACTGCCGCGCAGAGCGGCCAGGGTCTTCACCGCATAATCAGCCACCACGTCGTTAAACCGGCCGACCAGTCCCTGGTCCGAACCGAACACGACCGCGTCGAGGGGACCCTCATCGCTTCGTCCCTTACGTTCTGTCATCAGCGCTGCCGGCGCGCTTTTCCGGAAACAAATGCTCAACCCCAACTTGACGCTGTGATAGTACTCGCCCAGTGCGCGCACCGCGTTCTCGTATTGTCCGATGTTTGAGGCGGCCATGGCTTTCATCGTGCGAACGACGGACTGGAGATCGCCGGCACTGTCGATTTTACGCCGCAGGCTCGCTGTGGTGTTGCTCAAGACGTTTCCTTGGGTGTCGGCGTAAGCTCGGCCTTTGCGTCAGGTTCAAACTCGGCTCTGGCTTCCGGCTTGGGCTGAAAGCGTGCAAGTGCATTGCGCGCAATCTGGACGATCGTAGCCCGATCTTCGTCGCGCAAGGTTTCGGCGGTGTCGAATCGCGCACCCACCTCCGCCGGGATGTTTGCCGCCGCCTCTTGCACGGCGTGCTCGGCATCGGTCATCTGGTCGATCGGTACCGTGTCGAACAGTTCCGCGGTCAACGCCAGCAGGATGGCGATTTGCTCAGGCACGGCCACCGGGGCAAATTCAGACTGCTTCAGGCAGGCGCGGATTCGCTGCCCATGCTCGATGATCTTGCGGGTGTCTTTATCGAGGCGGGCCCCGAACCGGGCAAACGTCTCGAGCTCCTCGAACTGTGCGTAGGCGAGTTTGAGGTCGCCTGCGACCAAGCGGTAGGCCGCCCGTTGGGCCTTGCCGCCGACGCGCGAAACGGATTTGCCGACGTCGATCGCGGGCAGCACGCCCAATTCGAACAGCGACGGCGAGAGGTAGATCTGCCCGTCGGTAATTGAAATAAGGTTGGTCGGGATGTAGGCGGAAATATCCTGCGCTTCGGTCTCGATGATGGGTAGGGCAGTAAGTGAGCCGCCGCCGAGTTCCTTGCGCAGGTGGGTAGAGCGTTCGAGCAGGCGCGAGTGGATGTAGAAGATGTCGCCGGGGAAGGCTTCGCGACCGGGAGGTCGGCGGAGCAGGAGGGAAATCTCACGATAGGCGCGGGCGTGCTGCGTGAGGTCGTCGTAGACGACCAATACGTCGCGACCCGCTTCCATGAAGTGCTCCGCGATGCTGGTCGCGGCGTAAGGAGCGATATAGGCGAGACCGGGCGGGTCGTTGCCCTCGGCCACGACAACCACGGTGTGATCCATCGCGCCCTTATCCCGCAAAACGGCCACGGCCTTTGCCACAGCGGAAGCGCGCTGGCCAATGGCACAATAGACGCACACGACGTTTTGGCCCCGTTGGTTGAGGATGGTGCCGATCGCAATGGCGGTTTTACCGGTCTGCCGATCGCCCAGAATCAACTCGCGCTGGCCGCGCCCGATAGGAATAAGCGCATCGATGACTTTGAGGCCGGTGTGGAGCGGCGCAGTGACGGGCGCGCGGTCCATGATGGGCGGGGCAGGGCGTTCGACGGGCAGGCGCTTGCTGGCGGCCACCAGCCCTTTGCCATCGAGTGCCCGACCGAGCGGGTCGATGACGCGTCCCAGCAATCCGTCACCCACGACCACATCCATGACCCGGCCGGTTCGCTCGACTTCGTCACCGGTGTGCAGATGCCAGTATTCACCGAGCAGCACGACGCCGACTTCGTCCTCGTCCACGTTGAACGCGATGCCGAGTACGTCGCCAGGAAATTTCACCAACTCCTCGAAACCCACGCCGGGAAGGCCGGAGACCTTGGCGATACCGGTGGCGACACTGATGATCGTGCCCACCTCGCGTGGCGTCAGTTGCGGCGTGAATGCCTCTCGCACCTGGGCTATTCCAGCAAACGCGCGGTCGAAGACCCGCTGCAAGTTTTCAGGCGCAGTCATCGTTGACTCTTTGCTCCGGGCCTCGGCTCTTCAGCTCTAGGCTCGGCTTTGGCCTCAAGCTTAGGTGCGGTTTTTGCCTCAGGTTCGTCCTTCTCTTCCAGAAGTTCTCCGACGCCCCTTTGCAGAGACGCGAGATAATCCGCGATGCTCCAGGCGACTTTTCGTCCATTCGTCGTGAACTCAATCCCGCTGACCAGATCCGGTGCGGTCTCGAACCGGACGCGGATTTCAGCCGAGAAGGTTTCGTTGAGCGCACTTTGTATCGCCGCGCGTTGCTCTGCAGGCAGGTCGAATGCGCTGCGCACGAGCGCGGGGCCGGACGCTGCCTTAAGGGCTTCGGCGAGGCCCTCTTTCGCCTTGCCGTCCATCTCGTGCAAACGGCGGGTGAACACCTCGGCCAAGCGCTCTTCCAGACTCGTCGTGGCGAGATCCGTCAGCGCCTTTCGCGCGATGGCAAACACTTCCCGTTGGGCCCGGCGACTGATGGCTTGATTGAGGCTATGGGCGTCGTTTTTCAGCGCCTCCTGGCGCTTGGCACTCAAGGCGTCGGCCGCCTGCCTCGCTTCGCCGAGGAGACGTTGACGTTCGGCTTTCGCATCGTCCGCCGCCTTGCTCAAGAGTCCGGCGCGCTGTTGGTCGAACACCTCGTTCTTGTGCTGGAACTCGTCGCGCTCCTTTTGGGCTTCGGCCTGTTTTGTGGCGGCGTCCGCGAGTTCCGTGGCGATCCGCTTCTCACGCGCGTCGATGGCGTCGAGGATGGGCTTGTAAAGAAAGCGCTTCAGCAACCACACCAGGACGATGAAATTGAGGACTTGCGCACCGACGGTGAACCAATCGATGAGCATGAATTACTTTCCCGCAGCTTGCGCGATGACGTGATTCCAGAACGGATTGGCGAAAATGAGAATCATCGATACCACAAAGCAGTAGATCGCTGTGGACTCGATCATCGCTAGACCGACAAAAAGGGTGCGGGTGATAGTTGCGGAGGCGTCGGGCTGCTGCGCCAGCGCAGTGAGTGCCGTCGAGACTGACCGCCCCTCCCCCAGGGCTGGGCCCATAGTGCCGAAACCGGTGGTGATGCCGGCGATGACAATTGACGCCACCGCGATGATTGTCATGCTATCCATAGTATCTCCTTTTGTTGTTGTAGTTTATGCTTCAATGCTTGCATTGGATTCCGGCTCGGGTTTCCGGACTCGCGTGGCGGCCGCGATGTAAACTGCTGCCAGGATACCGAAGATGTAGGCTTGCACCATGCCGGTGAGCAGACCGAGCACCGTCATGACGACCGGAAAAATGAGGGGCGTGATGGTCAGCAAAATGGCAAGAATCATCGTCCCGCTCATCATGTTGCCGAACAGTCGGACCGCCAGGGCCAGCGTGCGCGAAAGTTCACTGATTATGTTAAACGGGAGCATGATGAACGTCGGCCTCACATAGGCCTCGAGGTAGCCGCCCAGCCCCTGCTCCTCGATGCCGAAAAAGGGCACGGCCACAAACACGCACAGCGCAAGTGCCGCGGTGGTCGAGAGCGACCCGGTCGGCGGCTCGTAGCCAGGAATGACGGTGCAGAGGCTAGCGGTGGCGACGAACAGAAAGAGCGTACCCAGGAAGCCGAGATACTTCTTCGGGTAGCGTAGGCCGACGTCTTCGATTTGCATCTCGATGCCGGTAACGATGATTTCCAGAAGGTTCTGCCAGCGGGAACGTGTCAAACCCGTGGACAGTTTGCGCGTGATGAGTTTTGAACCGACGGCCAGCACGAGCATCAGTCCCCACGTGAACAGAATGGTGGCATTGAGTTTCAGAAACCCGTGTTGCCAGAAGATCACCTCATCGGGACTAAGGCGCATAGCTGGCCTCGTGTGCCCGGCGCGTTTGGTTTTCACCCAACGACCGAGTCAGCCAGCTCACGACTTGGCGCGCCATGATAAATCCAAGGAGGCTCAGCAGAATCCGCTCCCAATGGCCGCCGGAAATAAAGTAAAATCCAGACAGAACAATGCTTGTCCTCAGCAGCACGCTACCGAAGAACCAAAGGGCCGGCCGTTTCGACGTAACGCCCTTGCGGACCGTCCACCAAAGGCCACCAAAGAAAATTCCGCCGAGCAACGCGCCCACCGCTAATGCTAGTGCAAGAGACAAATATTCATTCATCGCCATCCTCCTGTTCGTCCCGCATCTCCTTGACTTCCTTGGTCACCCAATGCCACGCATTCAAACAGCCGATGGTCAAGCCGATCACTAGCAGCATCAGGGTCCATGAGTAAGTTCCGGAATTGCGCTTATCCAACCAGATACCAAGCGCTGCGCCGAGCAGCGTCGGGACGACTACCGACCAGCCGATCACCCCCATCATGCCCAAGCCGAACCAGACGCCCGGCGTGGAATTACGCCGCGCCTTGAGCTTGCGCGCTGCCTTCGCGCCGACCTCCTGACTGAGGGACGTTTCCGGCTTCAAAGGCTTGTCTTGGGGTTCGTCAGTCATTGTAAAAAGTCGCCATGCGCCGCATGAGATCGCCTTCCATTTTCGTCAACACCGAGCGTACGTTTTGCTCCCGCTCGTCCAAGCGTAGGAACTCCCGCTCCACCGCCTCGCGCAATTGGTCGAGTGCCGTTCCGGCTATGGCGTTACGCACGGAAACGAGCACTTCGAGGCCGGTCTTGACCAGCACTCCTTCATCCACGGCCACGTAAACCTCGCCCTCCGCTTCGGTTTCGTAGATCAGAATTCCCGGCGTGAGCGCCGCCACACAATCGAGCCGGCGTGGCAAGAGTCCAAACGAGCCCTCACGCGTCTCCGCGACGATGCGCGATGCGCCGGTCGTCTCGGCGAAGATTTCGAAGGGCAGTAGAATCTTAAGATTCATGAATGTCCGCGGCATGTTCGACCTTCGGTTAAGGTTTCATCCCGGACTTCGGATGCGGCTCGGGCGTAGGTCTGGCCGGGGACTCGGCGGCAGGATTCGGGTTGGCTTTGGCCTCAGTTTTTGACTCGGGCTCGGCTGAGGCTGCGGGCGGGCTGTGTTTTGGCTTTTTCTTCGCTTCATCGATCGCCCCGATCATGTAGAGCGCACTCTCAGTGTAGCCCGCGAATTCATCGCGCAGGATTCGCTCACAGCCGTCCAATGCGTCTTCCAGGCTGACGAGTTTGCCTTCGAGCCCGGTAAACTGCTTAGTCGTAAAAAACGGCTGGGTAAGGAAACGTTCCAGGCGGCGGGCGCGGGCGACCACGCTGCGGTCCTCCGGCGAAAGCTGCTCCAGGCCGAGCATGGCAATGATGTCCTTGAGTTGCGCGTATTGCGCGAGCGTCCGCCTGATTTCCTGTGCCAAGCCGTAATGTCGTGCACCGACGATGCCCGGCGTGGCCATCTTGGAACTAGATTGAAGGGGGTCGATGGCCGGGAAAAGCCCTTCGCTTGCTCGCTTGCGCGAGAGCACGATAGATGCAGAGAGATGCGAGAACGTATGCACCGCCGCCGGATCGGTGAAATCGTCCGCCGGCACATACACCGCCTGGATCGAGGTGATGGCACCGGTATCCGTGTTGGCGATGCGCTCTTCCAACTGCGACAACTCGGTGCCCATGGTCGGCTGATAACCCAAGCGCGACGGCATCTGGCCCATCAAGCCTGATACCTCCATGCCAGCCTGGATAAAGCGAAAAATGTTATCGATGAGCAGCAGCACATCGCGATGCTCGTCGTCGCGGAAATACTCAGCCATCGTCAGCGCCGCATGACCGACGCGGAAACGAGCTCCAGGGGGTTCGTTCATCTGCCCGAACACCATCACCATGTTCGGCAACACACCGGCTTCCTTCATCTCATGGTAAAGGTCCTCGCCTTCACGACACCGCTCGCCGATGCCGCAAAAGATGCTCACGCCTTCATGCTGGCCGACCATGTTGTGAATCATCTCGGTGAGCAACACTGTCTTACCCACACCCGCCCCGCCGAATAAGCCCGCCTTGCCGCCACGTTCCAGTGGCATGAGTACATCGATGACCTTGATGCCCGTTTCAAAGATTTCAGACTTAGTGGATCGTCGTGCCAGCGGCGGCGGAGCCCGATGCACAGAACGCCAATGGACATCAGACAAAGCCGCTTCGCGGTCGATAACGTTCCCAAACACGTCGAACATGCGCGAGAGAACTTCTTTGCCCACCGGCGCTTTCAACGGCCCGCCCGTGTCCTCCACCGCCATGCCGCGGGCGAGACCTTGCGTGGGCGTCAACGCAATCCCGCGCACGTGACTCGCATCCAGTTGCGCCAGAACTTCGATGACGATTCGTCCTTCATCTCCAGCGCGAAGCACCGAGTAGATCGGCGGCAGATGTTGATCGAATCGTATATCCACAACACTGCCACGCACCGAAACGATTGCGCCGAGGAAGGAGTTCTTCACCGTTTCTTGTCCGAGTGATCGGCCCCCACTGAGTGGTCCAGATGGAATGTTAGTTTAGCGTTGGCCATTGCGCTAGCGTGGCCGGCGGAGCTGGTTGCCATACCGCTCGCCCTCGGCGCCCGTCTGCTTGCCGTCTTGATTCCAGTTCTGGCACTGAGCACGCCCCACTCCTTTGTGAGTGGGACGATCCCGATTCTGACACAATGGGGCGGCTTGCGCGGTGGTATATGCGTCGCCCTCGCCCTTTCGCTTCCGGAAGTGGCCGAAAAATCTATCATACTCGCCGCAACCTATGCGGTCGTTCTCTTCACCATCATCGTTCAGGGCCTAAGCCTGCGCACCTTGGTCGGATGGGTCGTCGACTGATAGGCCTGCTATCCGCGCCACATTGCCGCGCATGACGCTTTGGCGGGCGCGTACTGGTGAAGCGGGCCGCAGCGCTATCGCTTCGAACAAAGAACGGCAGGGCTCAATCCGGCTGCAGTCACTTGTCGTTCACAACCGCTCCACCAAAGCGGGGCAGACCGAGCTTGTTTTTCGGCCGGCGGCCGGGTAGGCGGCGATCCTTCGGGTTCTCTGCCGCGTCACCCCCCAACCCTAAACCCGAGCCTGCCGTTGCTCCAGTCACGGCACCGCCAAGATCAAAGCCAGGCCGGTCCTTAGCACCTGGCCCGGGCGGTCGCGCTGCGGCTTCTGCATCGACCCGCTCTCGATGTTTCTCCTCATGTGGGCTGGGCTCGTCGTGATTGGCGTCAGTTGATTTGGCCATGATAATGCTTTCCCTTCAAAAGAATCGCGTGCTTACGTGCGAGCGCCATAAAAAGCGCTCCCAGCACATTGCAAAATACCCCACCGCGAGATCGCTACTGAACTTTCCAAACGTATCGCTCTCAGCAAACTTTCCTTCACTCAGTTCGCGATCACCTGCCGTACCAGCGTCCACGGCCATACCAGCCGCCGCCGCCAAGCAGCAGAATGACAAGTACGATGATGAGAAGAGTGGTGATATCCATTGTGTGTCTCCCATTGGCAGTGCATCTTGGATTTCCGCGTACTCCGCTTGATGCACTCCAACGCAAACCAACGTTCCATATGGCTTTTCGTTCCATAAATACGGAACACGCGGGCGAACACCAGGAGCTTCGTGCAAATACTGTCGCAGATGATAGGGAGCCATTTTTAAAGGGTGGAGCACTGGACGGCAGGTCAATCCTGCATTGCACCGACGCCAAAATACCCGTCGGCATCCACACTCACATTGCACCATCCGTGCGGATGGAAGCGCCTCCCTTGTGATCGCTCGCACGTCCGAGGGTTCTCTCAAGCGAACTCCTCAACTTCTTGGCAGCTCCACTATAGGCCTCCTCCAACGTCGCGCCTTCGTGGCTGACTGCGATCGGCTGATGGCCGGCCGGTCGAGCCTCCATGAGGCAACGCTTGTCGGCGCTGCCGGACTTGCCGGCGTTCTCGTCGCTGAGATGGACTTCGATCCGGGTGATCTGATCGCTGAATTGGTTCAGAGCGGTGTTGATCTCGGCCTCGATCTGACGAACAAGATCGTCACGGCCTTTGATGTTGGCATCTGTATTCACTTGGATTTGCATAAGTGTTCTCCCTAGTAGGCCGAGTTCTCACATCAAGCGAGATTTTGCATCGCGTTGAATTCCGAGTTTAGTCTGGCACGCCGTCGCTCCCAATAGTCCGGCGCTGCACGGCCACAATTCCTCGCCGCTTCGGTAGCCAAAGTCTGGAATTTCGCCGCGTACCGCCAACAATGTGAAGGGGAACTCGACCATCCGCGTGCGGCGGTGTCAGTGCACCTTGCGGGAGCGCTCCGGCACGGGCCGCTGCGCTTGTTGTGTCAAAGCGCCCAAGGGCGCAATATCTGAATTTGGGATTGGCTGCATGTCCTGGCTGGCGGAACGCGTGGATGGATGTGGTGTCCCAATATCGGCAACTTTCTTTATCGGAACGGCACGCTTGGCATTCGAAACGAGATCTCTGCGGACGTTCGTAGCGCGCCGACGTTCAGTCTCTTTGTTCGCGCGCTTCAGGGCAGCAGATAACAGTGTTCGTTTAGCACGGTGCCCGTCACTTTCCGAAGCCGCACTTCCTGATGCCTTGGTCAAGCCCGATGGCGCGGCCTGGCCGCGCAACTCGCGCCGTTTGTATCTGCCAAATTCACGCGCTCGATTGCGCCGGTCGCGCAGGTGCTTGACCACATTCGATAGTTCAGCGTCATCTAGCTTCTTTATGACCGGGTGACGAGTCTGAGCGACCAGTTCTTGCTCATCTTTCGATAGCAGCCGCTCGTCTCGTCTCGCGGGGGCCATTTTTTGTTCCTCGTCAGTCCCAGGATCTAAATTGCAAAAAGCCTAAGCCGCACTCGGTTAGAAAGTTTGATGCAAATCAAAGCGTGATCGTGACAGTTCACAATTATGCACTCTGAAATGCTTTCTGTTAGTGGATGATCTTAAGTTGGGTTTCCTAAGCTTTTTCGATGACTTGAGCGTCGTTGTCATGGGAGTTCAAGTTGGCGCGTCGCATTGTTGTCGCTGACAAGGCCACGCGTCAGATGGGCGAATGAACAAATCTAGGAACATATAAATGCCAAAACGCCCCAAACAAGGTCCAGGTCCTGGCGCAGTTTCGATTACAGGTCGCCGCAAAGCCCGTCAGAGCAGTATCGTGCCAATTCCGGTGCAGAAGAAGAATGGTGACGCGCTCAAATCCTACGAGCAAACGGTCGAGCGGCCCGGGCCCAATTCGACCGGAACCGGAATACCCGACGAGGCATCTCGACGGCCCGATCGTCCAACGCCAGATTGAAGACTGATCTGGTCTTGCTCAATTTCGTCAGTGGCTAACACTTGTCGCGACAATTTAAAATCCATTCACTAGAGTCGCTGAATGTTCGCGCCAGCATGATAACCGTGCGAGCTGGTTTAGTGCGTGCGACAAGGGCTCGCCAATGGCGAATGCTCGCATTCGGGTCCTCGAGGGATGACATGCCGCTCTGGCAGAGGTTGCTGATCACGCTCGCGACCATGCTCGTGACGAGCCTCGTCGCTGGCTTGCTGTGGCGCTGGCTTTTCAGCACGGCCATTCCGAGTTATCTGAGCGGGGTTGTCGGCGGCGTTTCGGCGGTGCCGAATGGGAGCTGCTGAAACGGATAGAAATGCGATGACGGCCTGCCTCGGCTGGACATCGAAAGGATGACGCTGGATGGCGCTGCGTTTGCTGGAAATGGTGTTGCAGGAGAAGGACGGCGCGGGCGTCCGCGAACTCCTGAACGAGTGCAAAGTGCTCGAACACCGGCAAATCCGACTGGCGGACGGCGAAGTTTTGGTCCGTATTCTGTTGGATGCGGAACAGAGCGAAACGGTGATCGATCTGTTGGAGAAGCGCTACTCCGGTGGCGAGGGCAATCGGGTGGTGATTTTGCCGGTCGAATCGACATGTCGCGCGCCCAGGCGGAGCCAGAACCGGAGACGGCTGCTACATCGGAACGATCGCCGCCCGAGGAAAAGCCGCCGGAGCGGATCGGCCGCGAGGAGTTGTACGAGGACATCAAGAATGGTGCGCGGCTATCGCGCGTCTATATGGCGATGGTGGTGCTGTCCACCGTCGTGGCGGCCATCGGTCTGAATGACAACAGCGTGGCCATCATCATCGGGGCGATGGTGATTGCGCCTTGCTCGGGCCAACGTGGCGTTGTCGCTCGGCGTTACGTTGGGCGACCTGTCGCTGCTTCGGCATGGGCTCCTGACGGCGGTGGCAGGAATTGCAGCGGCGATGGCGCTATCGATGATCATCGGAGTGCTGGTGACCGTGGACCCGACATTGTCCGAAATGGCGTCGCGCACGCGTGTGGGTCTCGGCGACGTCGTCATAGCATTGGCGTCCGGCAGTGCGGGCGCGCTGGCGTTTACGACCGGCGTATCGGCGACGCTGATCGGCGTCATGGTGGCGGTGGCATTGTTGCCGCCGCTGCGTCGTCGTCCGGGCTGCTGCTGGGCGGCGGGCATCCGGCCCTGGCAACGGGCGCCTTCTCGCTGTTTCTGGTGAACCTGATTTGCGTGAACCTTGCCGGCGTTACAACGTTCTGCTGCAAGGCATCAAGCCGACGA
>CAVYZZ010000005.1:0-374274 GCA_963773115.1 uncultured Alphaproteobacteria bacterium
TAAGAGTCCGATCGCGGAGAACTCCACGACTGATTACAGAGTTTTCTGAGCATGAGGCGGATTGAGGCGAGGCGCAAGAACGCGAGCGCCTTGCGGTTTAGGTTCTCCCAATCTTTGGCGAGTTTTCGGCAGCGATTGAGCCAAGCGATGGTGCGCTCGACGATCCAGCGTTGGGGCAAAACCACAAATCCCTTGACCCGATCGGAGCGTTTGACGATTTCAACATCGAGGTGCCGGATCACTTTTGTAATTGCTTTCGAAAATTGCGGTCCTTGATATCCGCCGTCGGCAAACAGCGTTTTCAAAAAGGGAAACATCCCGAACAGGGTCGCCATGACGAGAATGCCGCCATCACGATCTTGAATGTCGGCTGGATGAACGATGGCGTGGAGCATGAGGCCTAATGTATCGACGAGAATGTGCCGCTTTTTGCCCTTGATCTTCTTGCCTGCATCGTACCCGTGCGGATCAATGCAGGCCCCCCTTTTTCAGCGCTTTTCACGCTCTGGCTGTCGATGATAGCAGCAGTCGGCTTGGCTTCTCGCCGAGCTTGTTCGCGACACTGCTCATAAAGCGCGTAGTGAATCTGCTTGAATGTGCCGTCTATAAGTCCACAGATCGAAATATTCGTAGATCGTGCTTTTCGGCGGCAGGTCTTTTGGGACCGCGGCTGATTGACACCGGTCCGAGAGAACGTACATGAGGCCGTTCACCACCTCACGCATGATCACCGTCCGCTTCCCTCCGCCGGGCTTGCCAGGTGGGATCAAGTGTTCGACCAGCTTCCATTCGTCGTCGGTCAAATCGCTCGGATAGCGCAGCTTGCTGCGGTCGTAACGTCTGCGGTTCTTGCTCGTCCACATCGGTGACCCTCCTCGAATTAGGCCACCACCCTTGAATTACAACTGATTCAGATGATTTTAAGAACTCTTCGGACAGACACTAAGGCAGAATTGGCGCCTATGGCAGCACCGGAGCCGGATCCTATTGATGCAACGAAGCACTAGCGGCTTCCAGCGATGACTAAACGCGCGCCAGCGCGACAAACTGAGTGAAGTCGGGCCGATGAAAAAGGCATTGATCTTCACCGCTGTCGCCGAAGTGGCTACGGGGTTGGCATTGCTGATTGTTCCCTCGCTCGTCGGGCAGTTATTGTTGGGAGCGGATCTTGCCGGCATCGCCATACCGGTTGCGCGCGTGGCCGGCATCGCTCTGATTGCTTTAGGCGTCGCCTGCTGGCCGGGCCCGCCGCTGGTCGGCATGTTGATCTACAGTGCAGTCGTCACGCTGTATCTTGCCTACCTCGGTTTTGCGGGTGGGTTTGCTGGCGTCTTGCTTTGGCCCGCGGTGGCACTTCACGCAGTTCTGTCGATCCTTCTCGGTCACGCTTGGCTCACGACTGAGGCGAGATAAAGAGGTCGTCGAATTTTCGGGTGAGGACGGACCTCGAAAAATGTCTGCTTATGACCCAAAATGGACATGGCGTGTGCAATGCAGAATGTCAGTAAATGACCCGTAACGGACAGCCGCGATTTTGCCGCGAAACAAAATAGTTTTTTTCGCCGGTTATCTACGGTAACCTGGATTCCATCCTGGGATGTTGATTGAGGGGCCAGAATAATGACGAGTTTAATATTTCGGAAGTGGATCACCGGCTATTTAGCTGGTGCTCTCTGTTTGCTGTGTTCGCCGATTGCGCATGCGCAGGACGCGGACCTTGCCAAGAAATTGTCGAACCCGATCGCAAACCTCATCAGCATCCCGTTCCAGTTTAATTACAATGACAAAATTGGTCCGCTACAAGACGGAAGGCAATCTTACGTAAACATTCAGCCAGTCATACCGATTCATCTCAATCCAGATTGGAACGTCATTTCACGAACGATCCTGCCAATCGTGAACCAGACCGATATCTTTCCCGGCTCCGGCCACCAGTTCGGGCTCGGAGACACATTACAGAGCCTGTTTTTCTCCCCGGTTGCCCCTGGTCCTGGTGGCATCATTTGGGGCGTCGGCCCTGCATTGCAGTTTCCGACGGCGACGGACATGAAGCTGGGATCGGGAAAATATAGCGCGGGTCCCACCGGCGTTGTGCTCTGGCAAACTGGCGGCTTCACTTACGGAATGCTCGTAAATCACCTATGGTCGTATGCTGGCGACAGCAATCGTAAGCAAGTCAGCAGCACATTTCTCCAGCCCTTCGTGTCCTACACCACCAAGGATGCGTGGACTTTTTCGCTCAACACTGAAAGCAGCTATAATTGGGTTACCGACAAATGGTCGGTGCCGATCAATGGCACAATTGCCAAGCTGGTTAGATTCGGCAAGCTGCCGGTGCAAATCGGCGGCGGGCTTCGGTATTGGGCGGCTAGTCCCGATAATGCCGGGCCAAAAGATCTCGGTTATCGGTTTTTCGTGACCGTCCTGCTCCCATCCAAGTAGTGCGACGCTGCGGTGTCGCCCATTGGCACTTAGCGGACAATCCAACCGTGCCCGCGTTTGTCCGCTATTGGAGCAACAGCGGACATTGATCGGCGCTGGTGCCGGATGGCTCGGTCGCTAATGACCCGAAGCAGACATGGCGTGTGCAGTGCAAAATATCGGCTTTTGACTCATAGCGGACAAGCTCGATCGGAAAAAACACAACTCGGCCAATTAGTTTCCATATATAACTAAGCGGGACCCAAGCACTTCTTCGTTAGCTAAAACTTTAGCAAGTTGGCTTAAAAATTGCCGGATGTTAGAAAAGGCAATCTGCCCAAAGTGCCGAAACTCACTGCTTTATGTGACGGCTTTGCCGCATCCAAAAGCTCCTCAGATGCGTAAGACGACATTCGTTTGCCATCGGTGCAATCGGACGTGGACATATCCACTCGCGGCTGAGATAGCCGAGCTTTACGCCGCCGAATCTCAATTCGAGGCGAGCGCGTAGGTTTGCATCAGTTTGCGGCCTCGCGCTCCCGAATGTCCGCCTTCAGGGGCAAAGCGGACGTAAACCGGACATGCCGTTAATGTCCGCTAATGACCCAACGCGGACATCCATTCTCGCCGTAAATCTGTATTTGGACCTGAGACCGTGCGTTTAGCGTTCAAGTTCTATTGCCATGAGCTCTCGATACGGTGCCGCACAATCGACATCCCCGCTGAGAATGGGCTTTTTGTCTGGTATCGGAAGGCGGCATAGACCCGCAATGACCTGTAGAGCGCCAGCGGGATTGGTGCTCATGTCCTCGTAACGAATTACGCGTGCGATGTCCGAATATTTCTCTGCTAGTAGATCGATCATCTCGTTAAACCAGGCGATATGTTCGCAAGCCGCCTTTAAATCGAACGCATAGGGATTTCCGCCTGTATAATTACGCATAAAGATACGCAGAAGATTATCTTCCATATTTCGCTTCAGAAAAACGAAACGCACATTCGGCACCACCGAAGCAATGTGCGCAGCGTCATGAATGCAACTCGAAAGGGTGTTGGTGAAGACTTTCTGTGAACCAACGCGCTGCGCAAGATTGTTGAGGTAAATCTTGCGAAACATGGGAAAGAGATGCGGCGGGAGTTGTTTGAGTAGGCTGATGGTAAGAAGGTTTGAGGTCTGCGATACCCGCCGCACAGTGTTTTCAACTATTGGATTTTCATATCCGCGCTTAACGGCATCAAACATACCGGCAAGCTCTTCCATTGTTGTTTTCCCGCAACCCGACGGACCCAGAATAAAAAGCGAAATTGCGTATCTGCCGTCATTGTCTGCGATCCGGGCGCGGTAAGCTCGCAGCGATGCCAGGCTTGCGCGCCGCATTTCCGCTAGTTTTGGTATGCCTTTCTTTGTTCGGGCAAAAACCATTTGGTTTGCCTGAACCAAGTGCTTCCAAGCATCGGGATAGCGTCCAGCTCGATCGAGCGCGGCCGCCTTGAAAAAAAGGACAGACGCTTCGAAAGCGTCCTTAACTTCGCCCGGATCCCGCAGGACGCTTTCTAATGCCGCGAGGAGGTCCAGTTTGACCGCCGACGCGGGCAGGTTCGTCAGCCCGCGAATTGGCTCAAGCACGCGCATGCCGCTTCGTATGAGGCCCTCGAAGATTGCTCCAGCTTCGGCATTTGCGCCGATGTTCTTGTAGGACCACGCCAAGCCAATTGCAGCCGACGTTAGGCTACCATCTTTTGCTAAGGCGCGACGGTAAACATCGCATGCGAGTTCATATTCGCGCTGCTCGCGGTAAAGATCCCCAAAGGCGACAAGCACATGAGGGTCCTCAGGCCTGATCGACTGAGCTTGCGCCAGAGTGTGCGCCGCCATTTCATACGCACCGAGCTGCGAATATACGGCGCCGAGGGCGATTAATGTCGTCCAGTTTTGTGGATTGAGCATCGTCGCGCGTACCAGGCAGTCAAGCGCTTGCTCGTAGTTATTCTGATCCGCAAAAATTAGGCCCAGCGTGTGCAGCGCCCCCATGTAATCTGGATAACGCTCCAGCAGCGATTCGCAAATCGATTGCGCGCGCGCAAAATCACGCTGTTGGCGCAGCTGCTCGGCTTGCTGCAGCTGGTTGAAGGTTTCTAGCAGTGGGTCGGGCGTCGCAACCGACCTCCTAAGGGAGAAAGTGGTTGGTTTGGGTTTGTACTCTGACATAAATCTGCTTCGGCCAAATCGGACGTCAGGCGCCATTGATAGGACGGAAAACGAATCATTGCCAAATTAAAACCGGTGCGGTCGTATTCGATCGCGCCGGCACCGAGTTGAAAAAATAGCTTACGGGAATGTTAGAGTGGCTCGCAACATCGGCCCATAGTAGAAACGGTCCTCGTTTACGATAGCACCCGCCGAATTGACCGTTCTCAATGCATTCCAATAACCATCGAATTGATAGCTCACTGTCATTTTGAAATTGGAAGTAAACCGGTAAGAGATCCCGGCTTGTGCGTCGAGGTTAAAGACTGCACCGGTGCTGGAGCTACTCGTGGCCGTATTCACGGTGCCAATCCCGGGGGGTACGGAAGTTGGATTTAGAACCAGTGTCATTGTGGAACTTGAATCGTAGCTGCGTTTGCCGAACAACACGGCGACGCCGCCACCATAATCCAAGCTCCACGGCCCGCCTAAAGGGAGTACGCCATCGATGCCGACGCGAGGTCCGACACCAAGGAATTTACTTCTCGATAAGAACGAAAAAGTACCGGTGATGGGGGATCCGAAACCTGGCGGGGGTGAATTGGACCCGCTGACGGTGCCGCTGCCCGTGATTTTCGCATAGATATCGGCGACCCGGATTCCGAGCTTGGCTTGCGCTTGGCCAGAGCCCAATTGGAACTCGCGACCTACCGCAAAATCTACCAGCCAATGATGTTCCTTAATGTCGGCAGAACCAGCGCCAGTGGCATAGGCGCTCGTTGTACGAGTGAACCCTGTTGCATAATGGAAAATAAAACCAGGGGGAGAGGGAATTGCGACGTTTGCCGGGAAGGTCTTGCGCTTGCGCTGAGCAGCCCCGTACCGGAACTGTCCGCTGATATGATATGGCGACCAAGCCGCAGGGCTGTAATCAAATCCGATAGCGCCTTCAAAGCCTAACTTCGGCGTAATGCCGACGGGGGTTGCGAGGAAGGGGAACGGCCCAAAATTGGGATCGCCAGTATTGAAAGCGCCTCCTTCAAGCCACCATGTCCAACGGTCTTGGGGAACGGGTGCGGGCGCAATCAAAGGCGCCTTAACGGGAAGATCAGCTGCCAGTAAGGCCGGCGATGCCGTCATCAGCGCAACAACCGAAACGCCCGCAAACAGCGTAATTCGTGTTGTCCTCACAACCGACTTCTTTTGCATAATGCACCCCACGCAAAACACCGCTCCCGCAACGCAGGCTGAGCGGTTATGCTTCCAAGACGTTATTTGCTACGTTGGCAGAGAGGAATAGAGGTTTTGTCGAAGGTCAAAATATGTGGCGAAAAAGTTACACCGTGACACTTCGGCTAACCTATTGAAATATCAGGAGAGATATTCAGAGCCTACCATGGACGCCCAAACAACCGAGCGGACAAATTCACAATCTTCTCAAGCGCCTGAACACCAGGCCGCGCCACGGTCTGGAATCGTCTGGCTCGCGTCGTACCCCAAATCCGGCAATACCTGGACAAGGGTCTTTCTGCACAGCCTTATCAAGGCGCTCTCAGGCGAAGCTAATACTCAAAACATCAACAGCCTTGGCCGCTTTACCGTGGGCCTCGACGGCAAAGAGCTGTACGCAAAGATTTTGGGCTTCGAACCAACAAGCGAGCATCGTAACAAAATTGCCGCGGTACGACATGAAGTCCAGCGCACGGCGGCGGAGCAATTCGACGGACTATTATTCACAAAAACCCATCAAGCACTGGTTGTCGATCGCGGTACGACGACAATCAATTTTGAGGTCACAGCGGGAGCAATTTATATCGTCAGAAATCCTCTTGATGTCGCGATTTCCTACGCTCACCACATGGACTGCACAATCGATCAAGCGATTGGGATTATGGGCACTCATAATGCGGAAAGGCCGGTGAGCGAAAAGCAGGTGCACGAAATTTACGGCACCTGGAGTCAGCATGTCTTGAGTTGGACGCGCAAGCCGCATCGGGCGATCTACGTAATGCGCTACGAAGACATGCTCGCAGAACCCGCGAAGACGTTTGGCGGTCTTGCGCGCCATCTTCTCTTCGCGCCGACCGAGCAGCAGCTCGCTGATGCAATCAAAGCCTCTTCATTCAACGAGCTGCGCGCACAGGAAGAAAAAGACGGCTTCCGGGAGAGGCCTGAAAAGGCTGAGCGTTTTTTTCGCGAAGGCCGAGCGGGGCAATGGAAGGATATTCTAACGCGCAACCAAATTGATCGGATCGTCAAGGACCACGGCGAACAGATGGCAAGATTTGGCTATCTGCCTGATTAGCGACTGCAAAAGTTTTGTCGCTTCTCTATTGAAGACCAATAACGGACAAACGGCCGTCCTGGGGCTGAATAGCTACGCAGCGATTTGCGATGTAATAATCCTGAAGATTTGTTGCAGTGCATGAGTCCGGAAATGGCACAAAGCGGCCAAGCCGACTGCAAGGGCGTTTGTCCGCTTTCGGAGTCGAGCGGACATCGTTCGGCGCTAGCGCCGCTTTTCGTCCTCCGGCCGCCAGCGCCGGTGCAGCCAGAGCCACTGCTCGGGATGCTCTCGAATCCAGCCCTCGACCACATCGGTAATGGCCTGCATGGTGCCGGCAATGTCGATCCTGCCTTCGGCGTCACGCACCGGGGTGATCTCGTCACTGATTTCCGGTTGCAGCCTGTGGCCGGGCAGGCGGATCACCCGCGTGCCGTAAATCGGGCAATCGAAATGGCGCGCCAGCCGCGCCAGCAGCGGGTTGGCTCTGGTCTTGCGGCCGAAGAATGTCACCTCCACGCCGCGCACGTAATACTGATCGACCAGCATGCCGACATGGGCGCCGCGCTCCAGCGCCTGCGCGACCCTCACCGGCGCATCGAGCCCGGTGTTGATTAATTCACCCATATTGGCGCCGCGCGTCTTGGTGAGCCAGCGGTCGATGGCGGGAATGTTTGGCCGCCGGAAGAGTACCGCGCTCTCCAATTGGTAGGTCGCCGCGCAAATCGCGGGCAATTCCCAGTTGGCGAGGTGGGCGGCAAACACCAGCGCGGGCTTGCCGTCATTGGCGAGCGCCATGTAACGATCGATTTGCTCGCGCGTGATAACGATACGATTGATGCGGTCGGGCTCGGCCGGGTCCCAATCCCAGATGCGATCCAATTGCGCGAATTCGGCGCCCAGGCGTCCGAGATTGTCCCATACGCCGCCGAGGATTTTATCGATCTCGGCGGCCGATTTTTCCGGAAACGCGGTCACGAGATTGGCGCGGCCAATCTTGTTTTCCGGCAACCATGGTCCGAACGTGCGCGTCGTCCAACTGGCAAAATCGGCAAGTGTGTCGGGATCAAACAGGCGCAGGAACTTGAGCAGTCCCACCGCCAGCGCGCCGACCACCGCGTTGCCGACACTTTTGAGCGCGCGCTGCAGACGACGCAGCATCAGAACGTCACGATGACTTTGCCGAACACCTGTCGGCTTTCCAGCCGCGCCAGGCCGGTTTCGACGTCGTCGAGCGGGACTTCGGTGTCGATGATCGGCGCCATGCCGCCGGCGATCTTGGATAGGCTGTCGCGGATATTGCGCATCGAGCAGCCGAACGAGCCGAAAATCTTGTACTGCTGCTGGAACAGCTGCATCAGATTGATGGTCACGGTCGGACCCGCGGTCGAGCCGCAGGTGACCAAGCGTCCGCCGCGTTTGAGGCAGAACAGCGACGCATTGAAACCCTCGCCGCCGACGTGCTCGAACACGACGTCGACGCCATTCTTGGCGGTGAGTTTGCGTGTCACGCCCTCGAAACGCTCGGTCTTGTAGTTGATGACGTGGTCGGCGCCGAGCGCCTTGGCTTTAGCGGCTTTGGCGTCGTCGCCCACGGTGGTGATGACGGTGCAGCCAATCGCCTTGGCCATTTTGATCGCGACCGAGCCGATGCCGGAACCGCCGGCATGCACAAGAATGGTTTCCCCCGGCTTGAGCTTGGCGTTGTCGAACAGCATGTGCTCGGTCGTGCCGAAGGCGATGGGCGCGCAGGCGGCGTCGCGCAGGCTGACGCCGTCGGGCACCGGAATGACGAGCCGCGCCGGCATGTTGACGAGATCGCGCGCAAAGCCGTCGATATGAAAGCCCATGATGCCGCCGACGTTCTCGCACAGATTGTCGCGGCCTTCGCGGCAGGCGGGGCAGGTGCCGCAGGTCATGGCGCCGTACATCACCACCTTGTCGCCCGGCTTGAAGCCGGTCACGCCCTTGCCGACGCCGGTAATTTCGCCCGCCGCCTCCGCGCCCACCACCAGCGGCAATTGCCGCTTGGCGAAGGCCATGCCGCGGAAGCCCCACAGGTCGAGATGATTGAGCGCCACCGCCTTGATGCGCACCTGCACCTCGGCCTGGTCCGGCGGCGGTGGCTCGGGCACCTCGGCAAGCTCGAGCTTGCGGTCGGCGATCAGTCGAAGCGCGCGCATGGCGGCGTTGGGGGCGGGCGCGGACAGCGTTACGCCGGCTCGCGGCCCATCACCAGCGAGACATTCTGCCCGCCGAAGCCGAAGGAATTCGAGATCGCGTGGGTCACCTTGGCGTCACGCGCCTTGTTGGGCACGACGTCGAGTGGGATCGCCGGGTCGGGCACATCGTAGTTGATCGTCGGTGGGATGCGCTGATGCTGCAGCGTGAGCAGCGAAAACACCGCTTCCACCGCGCCCGCTGCCGACAGCGTGTGGCCGATCATGGATTTGTTGGAAGAGATCGGAATGCCCTTCATGCTCTCGCCGAACACCGCCGCCAGGCCGAGATGCTCCATCTTATCGTTTTCCGGCGTGCCGGTGCCGTGCGCGTTGACGTAGTCGATGTCGCCGGCCTCGATCCCGGCGTCCTTGATCGCGTTGGCGATGCAGCCGATGATCGGCTTGCCGTCCGGGCTTGAGCGCGTGCGGTGGAAAGCGTCTGCCATTTCGCCGCAACCTTCCAGCACACCGAGGATCGTGGCGCCTCGCGCCTTGGCGGACTCGTAGCTCTCCAGCACGAGCGCGCCGGCGCCTTCCGCCATGACAAAGCCGTCGCGATTTTTCGCGAAGGGCCTGGCGGCGCCTTGAGGATTGTCGTTGCTGGTGGAGAGTGCGGAGAGCAGCGAAAAACGGATCAGCGCTTCCGGGTTGATCGAGCCGTCGGCGCCGATACACAGCGCAGCGTTCGCTTCGCCGCGCCGGATTGCCTCGACGCCGAGCTGGACCGCGCTGGCGCCTGAAGCGCAGGCGGTGGACAGCGAGATCGGTGAGCCCTTGGTGCCGAATTTCTCTGCCAGATTGTCGGCGACCGAGGCGAACAGGAAGCGTGGGTGCCAGTCGGGAAACTGCGAGCTCGCGCGCAGGATGTCGCTATAGGTGACGGTGTCGTTGGCGCCCGACTTGGCGGCAAGTTCAATTCGCTGCAGCCATTCGATTTCGATCGGCGGCACGGCCAGGAACAGCGGTCCTGGAAAATCACCGCGCGATCCAATGCCCGCCTCGCTGATGGCTTCTTCCGCGGCCAGGTCTGCGAAGCGTTCTGACAATGCGGCCGAGGAGGGCTGTTCGCCGAGAAAATCGATAGTGCCGGCGATACGGGTGCGCAGGCCTTCGGTCGGGAAACGGGTGATGGCGCGAATGCCGGATTCGCCGGCCGTGAGCTTGGCCCAGTTGTCGGTCTTGCCGGCGCCAAGTGAGGTGACGACACCGAGCCCGGTCACCACCACGATCGGCCGGCCCATCTTGTCCTTGTTCGATGCCATTTCGTGCACTCCCTCAACCGACCCGTTCGACCAGAGCGAGACTTTCACCCCGCCAATGTCCGACTCCGGTCACCAGGACTTGGCTCAATTGTCCGCTCATCGGCCGCTCCAGGCCGGTCGCGTCGCAGGGTGGAAAAAGACTACCATGCCCGAGCGCGACCGCCGCCAGCGCCACATTCATGGGAAATTGCGGCTCCAGCCCATGCCCGAGATATGACCCGGTGGCGCGCACGGCAAGGTCGGAATGCGCCTCTAGAAAGGCACGCTCCTCGGCGGTTGCAGGTCCGCTGCCGGTGGCGCCAGAGAGTACCGCGGCGTGGCCGGCTTTGATGTTGGCCTTGACCCTGTCCCACAGTTTCGTCAACGCGGCAGTGACCGAGCCGGGTACGCGCTTGGAGCGGTCGGAGAGCACCGCGGAGAGCCGCGCCAACGGCTTGGCGCCGCGTGCTTCGGCGTAGTCGCGCGCCTCGACCACCAGGAAGGCGCCGAGCGAACCGAGCGCGAAGCCGGCAGGCTTGCCGCGCCCACGTTCCCAGACCGGCGCAAATTGCTCCTTTAGATTGTAGCTACCGAACTCGTAGAGCATGAACAGGTCGGGCCGCTCGCCGTTATGCGCGCCGCCCACCAGCGCGATGTCGCTTTGCCCTGAAGCGATGCGCGAGAGCGCGATGCGTACGGCGTCGACGCCGGCGGCTTCCTCGCCCATGAAGGTGCGCGATGATCCGGTCACCCCGTGCACAATCGATATGTTGCCGGCAAGCAGATTGGACAGCTGCGCTAGGAACAGTGTCGGCCGTAGCCCGCCCATCAACTGCTCGTTGAGAAAGGCGGCGGGATTCTCCGCGCGCGGCAGGCCGGACAGGATCGTCGAGTCGACGCCGAGGTCGCGCTCGCCGCCGCCGGCGGCGACGATCATGTCCATGTGCGAAAGGATATCGGTTTTACCCTTGACGCCTGCGCTATCGAGCGCGAGGCCGGCGGCATAAGTGCCGATCCGCTGCCAGGGCTCCATCTGGCGTTGGTCGCCCTTTTTCGGGATCTGCGCGTCAAGATTGATCGGCGCCAACGGATGCACGATGAACGGCGCGAACTTCGCGGTGTCGGCGCTCGGATGCGCCTCCATCAGCTTTTGCCAATGCGCCTGCGGCCCTTCGCCCAGGCAGGAGACAATGCCGACACCGGTGATCCAGGCTTCGCGCACGCCGTCAGCCATCGGCGAGCGCCCCCGACGGGAAGCCGATCTTGGCGGCGGTGTCGCGCATTTGCTTGTTCATTTCGGTGTTGGGGAAGGCGACCACGCTGAAGGTGAGCGTGGCGTCGCAGACCGACTTGCCGTCGGCCACGATGCTTGCCTCCGTGATCGCATAGCCCGATCCCTCATGTTTGAGCTTCGCACTGACCGCCAGCTCTTGGCCGGGCGTGACGAAAGTGCGCAGCTTTGCGTCCTTGACCGCGGCCAGAAACGGCATGCGCTCGAACCGGTTCGCGGCCACCACCAGCCAGCCCGACGTCTGCGCCATGGTTTCGATCAGTAGCACGCCGGGCATAAGCGGAAAGCCGGGGAAATGACCTTCGAAGATCGTGCTTACGGTTGGAACCGTCGCCTCGCACTTGATCGTTTGCCCGGCGAGATCGAGGTCGACGATCCGGTCGATCAGTTGAAAATACTCGAGCCGCATGGACGCTGCACGGGGTTAGGCTCCCTTGGCAGCGACGAGTTCGTCGATGCGGGTGCTGAGGTTCTTGAGCACGAAATACTGGTCGGTCGTCGCTTTGCCGTCGTTGACTTCCTGCGTCCACTGTTCGAGCGGCAGCTTGATGCCGAACGCCTTGTCGATGGCGAAGGCGATGTCGAGGAAGTCCAGGCTGTCGATGCCGAGGTCGTTAATGGCGTGGCTTTCGGGCGTGATCGTCTCGCGCGGAATATCGCATGTCTCGGCGATAATATTGGCGATGGTATCAAACGTCGAGGACATCGGTAACTCTCTGATTGATTTGGAGTTCTGGCAATCGGACAGCCAAAGCGTGAGGCGCGCGCCCTCCGCGCCTTGGCCGGCCTTCCACCGGCATGCGGTCGGCTGCCCGTATAGCGAAGCGTAGCGGTAAGTTCAATGGCGACGGGCATTTAACGGGAAAAGCGGGCCAACGGGCCGGTTTGCACCGGCGTCACGCCTCGTCAACGATTTTTGGTGACCTCGATCGGCGTACAGTTGCGGTGCCCTGCTAGAACGCAGTCCTGATTCCTGCGCATCGCGGCCATGGTATCGGCCAGCCATATTCCGGCGCCTATCAACGCAACCACAAACAGGAACGCAGCCGCGTTCACCATCATGCGATGACGGTAATCGTCGACCTCTCCGCCGCGCTCGAATTTGGCGAGATCCTCCACCGGCGGCGGTACAGTCCGGGCTGGGCGCGCGCCGGCGGGGCCGCGGCGAAATTGCACCACGCGACGCTCCGGCTGGGATGACGATGGTTGATCGTTGGCCATAATCGACAAGTTTAGCATGGCCTTCGTGGCGGTTCGACGGCGGCCCGGTTGCGCGCGCGGATGTGGTAATTGGACGCTGGCGGGTCGTCCGCCTAAAGTGCCGGCCATGAGCCAACCCCACCGCGTCCGCCCCATCATCGCGCTGGCCGCTGCCTATGTGATCGCCCTGCAGGCCTTGCTGTTGCCTGTGTCGGTGGCGGTCGGCGGCTCGCCGTTCTTCAGCCTCTGTTCGGCCGGCACGTCGGTGGCAAGCTCGCAATCGCCGGCGGATCATCAGACCGGCTGTCCCTGCGCAGCCGGCTGCGGCATGCAATGCTGCGTCCACACGCTGGCCGGCCCGCCGCAAATCGTGACGGTTCTTGGCCTTACGCAGGTTGGCGTGCTGCTGGCGCCGGCGGCGCTCGAGCCGGTGATCCGTCCCGCCGTGCGAAGCCCGCAAGTGGCGCGCGCGCCGCCTTTCGCCTGATACGTCGCACTCCGCCTCAAATCGGTTGTCATGTCGCACGTAGCGCTCATGCGCTGAGTGCACGCATCAGGAGCTCCAGCATGTTTCGCATAGCATTCATGGTCGCAGCGCTGTTCGCCGCGCTCGCGCTTCCGGCGCAGGCCGCCGACGTCATGGTCGGCAAGCTGAAAATCTCCGCCCCGTGGGCGCGGGCGACCCCGAAAGGCGCCCCGGTCGGCGGCGGCTATCTGACGATCACCAATATGGGCAGCGAGCCCGACCGCCTGATCGGCGGCTCGACCGCCATTTGCAAGGGCGTCGAGGTCCATGAAATGAAGATGGACAAAGGCATCATGAAGATGCGGGAGATGGCGAACGGCCTCGAGATTAAACCCGGCCAGAGCGTCACGCTCGATCCTGAGGGCGATCACATCATGTTCATGGGGATGAAGCAGCCGCTCAAGAAGGGCGAGCACGTCAAGGTGATCTTGCAGTTCGCTAAGGCCGGCAAGGTCAATGTCGACTTCACGGTCGAAGGTATCGGGGCCATGCACGGGGGTGGCGGAGGCTCTATGCCGGGCATGAAGATGCAGCACTAACGCTGCGAACGGCGCGACTATTTCGGTTCCGTAAACGGGAGCTTCGCCTCGGCCGGCGGCATCATGTGGAAGACGTTGAGCGTCATCGAGATCATGGCGTAATAGCCGAGGATGCCGACCAGCTCGACAGTGGCCGCATCGCCAAGTTGGGAATGCACGCGCTTGTAGCTGCACTTGCTCACGCGCTTGCTCTTGTAGAGCTCCTGCACGAAGGCGTAGATCGCGCGCTCGTCCTTGGGCGCCGATTTCGGTTCACGGCCGGCGCGCAGGTCCGCGATCGTCTTCGGGCTAACGCCGGCACGCTCGGCCATGGGCGCGTGCGCGTACCATTCGTACTGCGCGCGCCATTGCCGCGCCGTGCATAGTATCGCGAATTCCGACAGCCGCGCCGGCAGGCGGGTGCCGTAGCGGCAGTGGGCGCCGAGATTCTGGGCGAGCTCGCCCAGATCCGGCGCGTGCATCCAGACCGCGAATGGCCCGCGCGGGGTGATCGACTGGCCGCGCGGGCCTGCGCGTAGCGAGGCCAACAGCGCACGCTGGGCCTCGTTCATCTGGGTTTCCTCGATCAGGGCAAGGCGTGGCGCGGGGCGCTTTTGCGGCATGGAAGGGTCCTTGAATAGCGGCCGGGGAGGGTATGACGCGATCTACAGGCCGCGTGTAATATAGCGAAAAACACCGGGTGCCCAGGGAGGCCGATTATGGACGAGGTGACGACCTTCACGCCTAATGTCGCGCGTTACGAGAACCTCATGGAAGTGGTGCGTAATCGCTTGACCACGCGCGCTTTCCGCCCCGACATTGCAGTGCCACGCCAACATATCGAGATGGTGCTGGAAGCCGCGCGCCACGCGCCCTCAGGCGCCAATGCGCAGCCCTGGCATTACATCGTCGTCACCGACTCGCAGGTAAAACAGCAGATCGCCGACTATTTCGTCTCCGAGGCCACCAAGCGCGCCAAGCTGAAGATGAAATTCCCGACGCCCAATTACCGCGGGCTGGCCACCGCGCCCGGCTTCGTCGTCGTCGTCGCCGATTTCCGTTTCGTGCGCGCATTCCCGGTGCTGCTCGATGGCTCCGATCTCGACAACAAGTACCAGGCCAATGCCGAACGCATTCTTTTGCAGAGCGTCGCCGCCTCCACCATGTCGGCGCATCTGGCCGCCGCCGCGCTCGGCTATCAGGTCTGGTGGGTGACCGCGATCGGTCAGGACGACGCGCAGAAATCGCTGCGCCCGCTGCTCGGCGTGCCCGACGATCTCGCCATCATCGACATCATGCTGTTCGGCGTGCCGGCCAAGGCGCCCTACAAGCGCTGGAAAAAGACGCTGCCGCAGATTGTGAGCTGGGATAAATTCGATATGAACAACTACATGACTCTCGACCAGATCGACGATTGGGTGCGCGAGACCCGTCACAAAGTCATGTATCGCGACGAAGCGAAGGTGGATTGAATGATCTGCGCTTAGGAGGCGCACTATGTTCAGCAATACTTTGAGGATTGTCTGCGTGACGCTCGGCCTGCTGCTGATGGCTGCACCGGCATTCGCCGATGCCATCGACGGCGACTGGTGCCATCAGGCCAGCGGCCGCCGCTTGTCCATCCGCGGGCCGCAGATCGTCACGCCCGGCGGCAAACAGATGGAAGGCGATTACAGCCGGCACTGGTTCAACTACGTGGTGCCGGCGCCGGAACCGGGCGCCGGGAAAACCGTGTACATGCAGTTGCTCGATGAGGACACGGTACACCTGCGTCTGGGTGAGGCTAGTGCCGCCAATCCGGAAACCTGGATCCGCTGCTCGCCCTCAACCAGCATGCTGCGGCGTCGGCCGCTTACTTGAATTTCGGCAATGCCGGGGCGCTGCGCCCCATGCCGGCCCACGGGTCCCCGCTCAACTTCGACAGCCGCTGCGACAGATTCTTGATCGTGTACTGATTGGCCGCCCTGAGCGCGCTCAGTTCGGACCAGGCAAGCGGCACCGCCACCGGCGCGCC
This sequence comes from uncultured Alphaproteobacteria bacterium, assembly GCA_963773115.1. Classification (GTDB taxonomy): domain Bacteria; phylum Pseudomonadota; class Alphaproteobacteria; order Rhizobiales; family Xanthobacteraceae; genus Pseudolabrys. Next base: position 15,906 of record CAVYZZ010000005.1, read on the forward strand.
GGCGCGCGCGCGGGTGGAATAGGGCACGATCGCCGTCGCCTCGCGGCTATTGCGCAGATAGTCGATGAAGATGCGGTTGCGGCGGCGGCTCTTGATGGGGTTGGCGGTGTAGCGCGCCGGCTCGTCCTTGGCCATGCCGGCCGCAACCGAACGGGCGAAGTCCTTGGCGGCGTTCCACGGAGTTGGCCTGATCGGCACCACCACGTGCAGACCTTTGCCGCCGGTGGTCTTGACGTAGCCCTTCAACTTCACGCGCCGGAGGCGCCTGTGCACCTCGCGCGCCGCATCGGCTACGTCCTTGAAGCTGGTGCCGGGTCCCGGATCGAGATCGAATACCAGCCGGTTGGCGCGCTCGCGGTCATCGAGGGCGCTGCCGCGGGCATGCACTTCGAGTACGCCGCCCTGCACCAGCGCGATCAGACCGTCGAGCTTGTCGATCGCGATGATCTTCTCGCCCTGCTCCTGCACCAGATGGAGAAACTCGGTGGGGATACCGGCGCGTGCGTGCTTCTGGAAGAAGCATTGCCCTTCCGCACCCTCTGGGCAGCGCACCAGTGCCAGAACGCGGCCGGTGACGTGCGGGCGCATCCGTTTCCAGATCTTCTTGTAGTAAATGGCGAGTTGCTCCTTGGTGACTCCGGCATCGCGCCAATAGATGCGGTCGGGATGAGTGAGCATGACCCTGCCGAACATGGCGTTACGTCGCTTGCCACGGGCGGCGCGGCGCCTGGCCAGGGCGCGGCGTTCCGCCAAGCTCTGTTTCCTGCGGGCCATCAATGTTTCACCTCGTGCACGACGTCGCGCGCCGCCTTGTCGCGGCGCACGCCCTGGAACGAAGCCTGCCGCACGCGGTCGCCCTGGGTCCAGCCGTGGAAATCGACTTCTACGACCATCTTGGGTTCGACCCAGACCGGCTTGCGCCGCCCTTGTTCGTCCTTCGGAACCGGTTTGAACGGCGAGGTCTTGCGAGCGTGTGCCTTGAGCCTACGGAAAAGCGTGCGCGCGGTGTCGCGGGTAAAGCCGGTGCCGGTGCGTCCGGCATAGCGCAACTTGCCGCGGCTATAGAAAGCAAGCACCAGTGCGCCCACCGCATGAGCGTCGGCCGACGACGGCGCAAAGCCCGCCACCACCAATTCCTGCCGGTCTAAGCATTTGGCTTTCAGCCAGTCGTGCCCGCGGCCGGAATGATAATGCGCATGCTTGCGCTTCGAGACGATGCCTTCCAGGCCCTTCTTGCAGGCCTGTTTGAGCAACGCCGGCCCATGCCCGCGCAGCGATATGCTGAAGCGCAGATGGCGGTTATGGCCGCGGCGCAAAAGCTTGGCCAGCGCCGTCTTGCGCGCGGTGAGTGGCAGCCGCTTCAGGTCGGCGCCGTTGAGATGCATGAGGTCGAAGGCGCAAAGCACCATGCGGCCTTGGCGGCCGGAGGTCAGGTCCTGCTGCAACAAGGAGAACTTAGAAATACCCTTGCTGTCATGCGCCACCATCTCGCCGTCGATCAGCGCGGTCTTGGCGTGCAGCTTGCCGACGGCTTTTGCCACGCTCGGAAATTTCCTGGTCCAGTCCAGCCCCTTGCGGGTCATCAGCTTAACTTTGCCGTGGTCGAGCCGCGCCTGGATGCGATAGCCGTCGAACTTGATCTCGTGTTCCCAGCGCTTGTCGTCGGGCGTCCTGGCGACCAGCGTGGCGAGACAGGGTTTGACGAAGCGGGGTAGGGCGGCAGGGCGTGCGTATTTGAGTGCGGCCGCCAATTTCCTGCTGCGCTTCGGCGCCGGTGATTTGCGCTTTGCCTTGCGCTTGCCGCGCTTCGATTTGCCGCGGCGTTTCATCGGCGCTTGGCCCGTTTGACCTTACGCGTCTTCCGCTTGCTGGCCCCACGCTTGGCGTCGCGTTTCGTTTTGCGTTTGTGTCGGGCGATCTCCTCGAGCGAGCGGCCGGTCTTCACCGACAGCGGCCGCTCCGTGAGGATATCCTTGTCGTGCGCCGAGCGCGCCGCTGCGTCGTGCTGCTTGATCAGCAGCCAGTTGCTGCGCTTCTCGCCCGGACGCTTGCGCAGGCGCACGAGATGCCAGCCGCCGCGCAGTTTTTCTCCGGCGAGCCGGAAAGAGAGATGACCTTTGATCAGGCCCTTATGCGGATCGCCCTCCGGCCGCCAGCGGCCGCGGTCCCATACCATGACGGTGCCGCCGCCATACTCGCCTTGCGGGATCGTGCCCTCGAATTTGTTGTAATCGATCGGATGGTCCTCGACCTGCACGGCGAGGCGCTTGATGCCAGGAACCAGGCTCGGGCCCCGAGTCACCGCCCAGCTTTTCATGACGCCGTCGAGCTGCAGCCGCAGATCGTAGTGCAGCCGCCGCGCGTCGTGCTTCTGGATGACGAAGGCATTGCCGTGCTTGCCGACCTTGCCGCGCGGTTCCTTGGTGACGCCGAATTTCCGCTTGGACCGGTATGTCCGCAGTCCCGCCATTGCGCACACTCGTCTATGATGGCTCGTCCGTTTTACCTTACGCCGTAACGTTGCCTACGTGGCGCGCATATCATCGGAGTAAACGAGCGAGGAATTGAACCTGTTCCCGCAGCATGCCGTTGATCTGCGACAACTGCACGGAATAGTTCGATATTTCAAAAAGTTCAGGCGGGCTTTGTTGCGCCGCACCGCGCTGATCGCTTTGCGAATGGGAACTATTCTTTCCACAATGCGTTTCCTTGACACGTAGCGGCTATGCCGCAACAGAACTCAAACGGAAAGGGATCGCCATGTTGGGTTGGGCCTTAACGTTTCTAATCGTCGCCCTGATTGCGGCCGTGCTTGGTTTCGGCGGCATCGCGGGCGTTGCGGTCGAGGCCGCCAAAATCGTGTTCTTCGTGGCGCTCGTATTGTTCGCCATTTCGGCGATTTTCGGTCTGGTGCGAGGCCGATCGCCGAAGGCATTATAGCGTCGCGTAGCACGTTTCGCGTCAACGCCGCATCTTTAATACAGCCCCGCGTGACCGGTCGGTCGCGCGGGGCTTGCCGTTGCGTTTCCCTAATTACGAAACGCTGAAAGCGCCGTTCGCGCCTTGCCATGGCAACCGCGCCGGCGCAATCATCCGGTTGGCTGTAGCCGCCTAAAGGAGAGCCGCCATGTCGCACACCAAGAGTTTTGCTGCCTTGCTAACCGGTACTTTGCTGTTTGCCGGCGCCGCCGCGGCACAGAGCGGTGGCGCGATGAAGGCGACCGCGCCGGAAAAAATGACGCCGCCGAGCGAGGCCGCCCCTATGCGCGAATGCGACAAGATGGCGATGGACCAGCACATCAAGATGGAAGACCACGCCCGTTTCGTGCAGGACTGCATCGCTAAGAAGATGAAGAAATAGCGGCTACTGGGGTCGCGCTGGCTGTCGCGCGGCTCACTCGACAACCTTGCCGGAAGAGGCGGCGCGGAGGCCTGCGCGGCCAGCGCAACCAGCGCTATTTCAAGATTAAGACACAATATTTGGCTTATTCGGTGCGGCCTGAGCCCTGTTAACCTTAAGAAAACAATGGCGTTTAACTATTTTACCAATTTGTTAACCTTAGCTTTGGGGTGCCGGAGGACGCGTGGCAGGCAACAAATTGCGCGAGATGTGGCCGTGACCCTTGGCCATAGCTTGCCGATTGATCAGCGGCGCAACCGCGGCGCGCCCCGGCAACGGCTCCACCGGCTTCCTCGTTCTTGCTCGTCGGCTGCTCCGGTCTCCGCAATGTCGGCCGGAAGGTGGCCTTGCGCGGGCGTTCGGCGCTTAGGTATCGGCGAAGGAGCGGCTTGGTGACGACGGCAGGGACCCTGATCAGCCTATCGCGCGGCGAAGGCCTCGCTCTTGCCGCGGCCGGATCGTGGACGGCGGAGCATGCGCGCACGCTCGAGCCGCTGATCAACGCCGCCACCCGCCAAAAGTCGCCGGTGCGCATGGTCGCCATCGACGTTGCACGCGTCGACCACATCGACACCTATGGCGCCTGGCTGATCGAGCGCGCGTTGCGCGGCTTTAGCAGCCAGGGATGCGAAACCCGGATCATCGGCCTGTCCGAAAGGCACCGCGGCCTGTTCGAAAAGGTAAGTGCCGGTACCCACAAGTTGACGCCGGTGCCGCGGCCGCCGAACGCCGTCGTCACCACGTTGGAGAGCGTCGGCCGCACGATGGCGGCTGTCGGCACCGACATTGTCTTGCTCGCTCAGATGTTCGGCGCGCTGGTCATCGCGATCCTGCGCGTGCTGGTGCGTCCGCACACCTTTCGCTTCAAGTCCATGGTCAACCATCTCGAGCGTGTGGCCTGGAACGCGGTGCCGATTATCCTGCTGATCACACTTTTGATCGGTGCAATCCTTGCCCAGCAGGGCATCTTCCATTTCCGCCGGTTCGGCGCCGACATCTATGTCGTCGACATGGTCGGTGTTCTGGTGCTGCGTGAACTCGGCGTGGTGATCGTTTGCATCATGGTGGCCGGTCGTTCCGGCAGCGCGTACACCGCCGAGCTCGGCTCGATGAAAATGCGCGAGGAAATCGATGCCTTGCGCACCATGGGCTTCGATCCGGTCGAGGTGCTGATCCTGCCCCGCATCCTCGCGCTCGTCATCGCGGTGCCGATCTTGACGTTTCTCGGTTCGATGGCCGCGCTTTACGGCGGCGGCCTGGTCTCCTGGTTCTATGGTGACATCAGCCCGACGGTGTTCATATCGCGGCTGCGTGACGCAATTTCGATGCAGACCTTCGAAGTCGGAATGATCAAGGCCCCATTCATGGCGGTGATCATCGGCCTCGTCGCCTGTGCCGAAGGCTTGCAAGTGCAGGGCAGCGCCGAGTCCCTCGGCACCAAGACGACCAACTCGGTGGTCAAGTCGATCTTTCTCGTCATCGTGCTCGATGGCGCCTTCGCCGTCTTCTTCGCAGCGATCGGAATTTAGCCCATGACGGATGGTCACGCCGATGCGGTGATCAAGGTGCGCGACCTTGTCGTCGATTTTCTGTCGCATCGCGTCCTCAACGGCGTCAGCCTCGACTTGCTGCGCAGCGAGATCCTCGGCTTCGTCGGCGCCTCGGGCGCCGGTAAGTCGACCTTGGCGCGCACCATCATCGGACTGTTGCCGAAACGCGCGGGCGTCATCGAAGTGCTCGGCGTCGATCTCGACAAAGCGGACGAGCGCCAAAGGCGGGCGATCGATCGGCGCTGGGGCGTCCTGTTCCAGCAGGGTGCGCTGTTCTCCTCGCTCACCGTCGGCAAGAACATCGAGTTCCCGATCCGCGAATACTTGCGCTTGTCCAATCGCCTCACCACCGAAATGGCAATCACCAAGCTGGAAATGGTGGGTTTGAGCCCCGACGTGTATCGCGATTATCCGTCGGAACTTTCGGGCGGTATGATCAAGCGCGTGGCTCTTGCGCGCGCCTTGGCGCTCGATCCCGAAATATTGTTCCTGGACGAGCCTACGTCCGGGCTCGATCCGATCAGCGCCGGCGAATTCGATCAACTCATCCTGACGCTCCAGGAAACGCTCGGAATCTCGGTTTTTATGGTCACCCACGACCTCGACAGCCTGCACCGGGTGTGCGACCGCATCGCGGTCCTGGGCGAGGGCAAGATTCTTGAAATTGGCACCATGGACAAGATGCTCGCTTCGCAGCATCCTTGGTTGAAAGCGTATTTCCATGGCGCGCGGGCCCATGCGGACTGGCATGTGACAGTCAAGGGTTAACAGTGGAGTTGATAAATGGAGGACAGGGCCAAATACGTCCTAATCGGGTTGTTCACGTTCGCCGTTATCGCGGGCGTGTTCGGCTTCGTCTATTGGCTCCATAATGAGGCGGGATCCAGGGAGAGCGCCTCTTACCGCGTGATCTTCGATGGGTCCGTCACCGGCTTGCGCATTGGTGCGCCCGTCCTGTTCAACGGCATCCGTGTCGGCGATGTGTCGGATCTGCGGTTGACCAACAATCCGGCGCAGGTCGCGGCGACGCTGGCGGTAAAGCCGGAAACGCCGGTGCGCAAGGATACACGCGTCACCCTGGAATATGCCGGCTTGACGGGGATCGCCTCGGTGTCAATGAAAGGTGTGCTGGCATCGGCGCCGCCTCTGCCGAAGACGGCGGGCGAAATGCCCACCTTGCACGCGGAGTCCAACGCTGGCCAGGACATGTCGACGGCCGTGCGCGAGACGCTTGCTAAGGCGAACGCGGTCATCGACGCAAACCAGGATGCGGTCCACAATGCGATCGCGAATTTGGAGACCTTCTCTAAGACATTGGCGAGCAACAGCGGCAAGCTCGATGAACTGGTGGATGGCAGCAACAAGCTGGTATCAAAGGCAACCGAGGCAATAGCGACATACAAGCAATTGGGCGACAATCTCGATACGCGCACCGCTTCGATTACGACGGGTGTCAACAAACTGACCGAAACGGCGACCAAGCAGATCGAGATCGTCGGCGGGGACGCCCACCGCGCCATCACCCACATCGACAAGGCGGTAACGGATCTGGCCAAGCACCCGCAGCGCATTCTGTTCGGTGGCGGTGGCGGGGGCGGCTGACGGCTCGCACGCCGCGCTCGCCGCTACCGTCGCGCCTGGAACGACCGCGTCCGCTGCGGCAGCATTGAGAACTGCTTGAAGAGCTTATTCGCCGCTTGCCAGTACCGCGCGCGTGGCCTGGTCCGGCCCGAACTCGTTGGTTAAATCGATGCCCATCAGTTCAGCCAACCGCGTACGGGCGCGGTTGACGCGCGACTTGATGGTGCCCACCGCGCAGCCGCAGATATTGGCGGCTTCCTCGTAGGAAAAGCCGGATGCGCCCACCAGCACCAGCGCCTCGCGCTGGTCGGGCGGCAGTTGCGCCAGCGCCTCGAGGAATTCCGTGAACTCGACCTGGCCGATCTGGTCGGGATGCGATTTAAGCGTCTCGGCATAGTGGCCATCGCTGTCCTCGACCTCGCGCCGGCGCTTGCGGTATTCCGAACGGAAATGATTGCGCAGGATGGTGAACAGCCAGGCCGACATGTTGGTGCCGGGCTGGAACGAATCGATGTTGGCGAGCGCACGCAATAGCGTCTCCTGCACCAGATCGTCAGCGCGGTCGATGTTGCCGCACAGCGAAATGGCGAATGCGCGGAGGCTGGGCACCGCGCCGAGAACGGCGTTGCGGACCTGCTCGTCGATGGGCACTACTGCGTGTCCTTGTTTCCGTTGCCGTCGATGCGGTTGAGCAGCTCGGCGAACCGGTCGGGCACACCTTGGTTCACCACGTCGTCGTACATGGCGCGCAGCTGCTGGCCGAGACGCGCCTGCACTTCGCGACTGAGTTTTGCCGATTTACCGTCGGCTTTCTTGCCGCGATTGGTTTGCGCGCTTTCCATTGGTTTAGGCCCCACGGGCTTTCGCTCATTCATTTTTTTCGGTTTCAAACCCTCATACCCGGGCGTTGCCGTCCCGGAGACAGGCCCCCTTAGCTCGTTTTCATCCAATCCCAAGCAGGGCCATATGGTTCCCCGAAGAGGGAACTTTTTGCAAATACCGGCGTTGGCTGGGATAAAGTCGAGTGAATCTTTCGGGGTCAGCGCCTGGCCGGCCGGGATTTGCATCCATTTCGGAGGGAATCTTGCCGACATCACAAGCAGTTGCCCAGCATCTCCCCTACCTGCGCCGCTACGCCCGCGTGCTCGCAGGTAGCCAGCAGTCAGGTGATGCCTATGTGGCGGAGACGCTGGAGGCGGTGGTGCAGGATCCGAGCCTGCTGGAGACCGGGGCCTCGACCCGTATCGCGCTCTACCGGCTGTTCTCCCAAATCTGGAATTCGATGCCTGTGAATGGCAAGCCCGGCACGGCGGATGCGGCCTCGCAGCCGGTCGAGCGTCATCTCGCGCAGATCGCGCCGATGCCGCGCCAAGCCTTCCTGCTGGTCGCTTTGGAAGGCCTGTCGGAAGACGACGCCGCCAAGGTTCTCGGCGTCGACGTGCCTAAGCTGCGCACGCTGGTAGAGGAGAGCGGCCGCGAACTTGCCGCCGAAATAGCCACGGACGTGCTGATCATCGAAGATGAAGCCTTCATCGCGCTCGACCTCGAGGCGCTGGTGGAAAGCCTCGGTCACCGGGTGCTGGGCGTCGCCCGCACCCACAAGGAGGCGCTGGCGCACGCCAAGGCCAAACGGCCGGGGATTATCCTCGCCGATATTCAGCTCGCCGACGGCTCATCCGGGCTCGACGCGGTCAACGAGATGCTCAACTCGTTCCAGGTGCCGGTGATCTTCATCACCGCCTATCCGGAGCGTTTCCTGACCGGCGAGCGGCCGGAGCCGGCCTTCCTAATCGCCAAGCCGTTCCAGCCGGCGACGGTGTCGGCGGTCCTGAGCCAGGCGCTGTTTTTCGAGCGCAACGCCAAGCGCCGGGAGCGCAAAGCAAGCTGACATTGTAGGACGACAACAGGGCCAATTTGGCTGGTCGTATGGCACTCATTGACAGGGCAGCCAATGAGCGTGTTCATTGAAATGTCCAAAGCAACGGCATGCCATGTCTGATTGTGGCGTCGGCGATTGGCGTGCTTGGCGAAATCATTGAAATTTCGCCGAGGCGAGCGGAATGCCAGAGTCAGAGGATACAAGGCTCACCAGCCTGCAACAGCAGTGCCGGCGTCTTGAAGCACAGGTCGATGCGCAAGCCCGCGAATTGAACTTGCTGCGGGCGCGCTTCGCACGATACGAGACGGCGTTGCGCGGCTCGCAAGTCACCGTCTGCACGCAGGACCGTGATCTGCGTTACACCTCAATCAGCAGTCCTATGCTCGGGCGCGCGGTCGAGGACTTACTCGGTCGCACCGATGAAGAAATTTTTCCCCCGGATACCAGCGCCAGCATCATCGCCGTGAAGCGAGAAGCGTTGGAGATCGGTCAGCCGAAACGGATGGAGATCGCACTTGCCGATGGCCCGGGCGTGCGTTGTTATGATCTTCACATCGAACCGTTACGCGACGACACTGGCGCCATTGCCGGCCTGACCTGCGCATCCATCGATGTCACCGAACGCAAGGAAGGTGAGGCGCACTTACGGCTGTTATTGCGCGAGTTGACACACCGTTCGAAAAATCTCCTGGCGGTGATTCAGGCCATGGCGCGCCAGACCGCGCGGCACACCGGCTCGACCGAAGACTTTCTCAATCAATTCGGCTCGCGGCTACAGGCGCTGGCCGCGTCCCACGACCTTTTGGTACGCGAGAGCTGGTATGGCGCTTCGTTGCGCGAGCTAGTCCGCTCGCAGCTTGCGACACATATCGACCGTGGGCAGGTCGCGCTGGACGGCCCGGAAGTCGGGCTCAAGCCGGAAGCGGCGCAAAATCTTGGACTGGCGTTGCATGAACTGGTGATCAATGCCGCCAAGTTTGGAGCGCTTTCGGTTCCGGACGGGCGCGTATCGATCGACTGGCGCCTACATAATTCGGGCGAAAACAATGCCATCGAGATCAACTGGCGTGAGCAATTCGGTCCGAAAGTGAAGCTGCGGCGCAATCACGGCTTCGGCAGCCTGGTGATCGAACGCAATCTGGTGCGCGCGCTCGATGCTGAGGTCAAACTTGAATTCGATCCCGAAGGCGTGCGCTGCCATATTGTCATACCCGAAAGTCAGTTCGTCGCCGCGCGCTGAGTCCGGAACCGTCGGAACCATCTCCCGTAGGTGACGTTTATCATCATGAGCAATCACTGACGGAGTTCGACATGCACAAATGCTTGAGTACGTTTGCAGCTTTGGCGCTGGCAGCGGCGTTCGCGATGCCGACATCGGCCGTGGCGCAGCGCCCCAACCGCACGAAGGTCGGAACCTTGAGCTGCGACATTTCCGCCGGCATCGGCGCCATCATCGGGTCGAAGAAGGACGTGACCTGCATGTTCACGCCGGCGCAGCCGGGCCCGCGCGAAGTTTATTCCGGAATGATCGCGAAATTCGGCCTTGACCTCGGCGCTACTTCCGGCGGCGAGATGATCTGGGCGGTTTATGCGCCGAGCAATCGCCGGTTTGGTGCGCTGGCCGGCCACTATGTCGGTGCGACCGCAGAGGCTACGGTTGGCGCCGGCGTCGGCGCCAATGTGCTGGTCGGCGGCTCCAACCGCACCGTCACCTTGCAGCCGGTTTCCGTGCAGGGGCAGACCGGGCTCAATGTGGCCGCCGGCGTTGCCGGACTTGAGCTACGGCCGGCACGCTAGGCCAGGCCAAATTGCAATAGCGAAGCGGCCGCCGCGCCGCTCATTCGGTCGGTTTGTCCAGCACGCTGCTGTAGGGTCGTATGCTGTCGGCGACCGAGTTGGCGATATGCTCCTTAGAGATCATGCCGACGATGTTGCCGGCGCGCGGAACACGGCGGTCGCCCTTGGTGACGATCGACATGCTGGCGCCGTGGCGCCACATGCGGTCGACCACATCGAAGACCACGTCTTCCGCGCGCGAGACGGTGAAATTCTTTTGCGCAATGTCGCCGAGGCGCACGCCGGAATAGGCACCTTCCAGGCCGAGCCGCAACTCGGTATTGACGCGCAGCACGCCGACGATCCGGTCTTCGCTCGTGACCACGATGTGCTTGAATCCGCCGGCCGAGGTTTCGCGCAGGAAAGCGGCGAAATCTGTTTCCGCCGGCAGCACCAGCACGCTGCGGTCCATTACCTCCTCCGCGTGGCGCACCAGGAACATATTGGCGTGCATTGCTTTGGGGATCACGTGGCCGCGCGTGACCAGTTTGATGGTGTAGATGTTCTCGCGTGAGAGCAGCCGGCGTACGCCGATGGCGAGCGCGACCGCCACGATGATCGGCATGATGATATCGTAGTCGCGCGTCATCTCGAAGATCATGGTAACGGCGGTCATGGCCGCGCCGGTTCCGCCGCCGACCATGGCCGCCATGCCGATGATGGCGCAGGTAACCGGATCGACGCCGTGCACCGGGCCGATGAGTGTGATCAACTCGCCAAAAGCAGCGCCGAGGGTGGCGCCCATGAATAGCGACGGCGAGAAGATGCCACCCGAGGCGCCGGAACCGAGACTCACATTGGTCGCAAACAGTTTGGCGGCAAACAGGCCAAGCAGCAGTGCGAAACCAGTGAGGTTGTTTTCCAAGATGGCTTGGATGGTGGCGTAGCCGACGCCTTCAACAAAATAGTGGCCTTGGTAATAAAACAGGGCGTACATCAGGATGCCGACCATCAGCATGCCGACGGTGTGGCGCAGGTACGGGTTCTTGATCTTGGGGAAGGTATCTTCCGCGAACACCAGCCCACGGATAAACGCTGTCGCGGCAAGGCCGATGAGTGCGCCAAGCAGGGCGAACAGCAAAAGTGCCTGGATCGGTGGCTGCTCGTTGTGCAGATAAAATGCTTGCGGCACGACGAAAGCCGGTTGTAGTCCCAAGAAAATCCGGCCGATGAACGTGGCAGTGCCGGTCGCCAGCGCCACCGGCAGAAAGGTGCGCGCGCTCAACTCAGGCAACATCAGTTCGATGGCGAACATCACACCGCCGATCGGTGTGTTGAAAGTGGCGGCGATGCCGGCGCCGGCGCCTGCGGCCACCAGCGTGATGCGCTGCCACGGCGCCATCTCGATCATCTGGCCAAGCGTCGAGCCGAAGGTCGCGCCGATCTGGATGATCGGCCCTTCGCGGCCAACGGCGGCGCCAGTGCCGATCGACAAGGCGGAGGCGAGCGATTTGATCACGGCGACCACCGGCCGGATTTTGCCCTCCTTGTAGTAGATGGCATCCAAAACTTCGGGCACGCCGTGTCCGCGTGCTTCCGGCGCAAAAGTGTCGACCAGGAACACTACGATCAGCCCGCCCAGCACGGGGACCAGGATGACAAAGGGCCCCCATGGGCCAGCCGGTGTGAATTGGTTGGCGTCGAAGGTGATGGAGAACTGGCCGAGGAAGGTGACGTTATGGATCAACGCGATCAGCGCGCGGAAGAAAACGGCGCCGACACCTCCGATCACGCCGACGAGGATGGCGAGGAGCGAAACCCCTAAAAGTCCGATGCCGCGATTAAATAATTGCATGAGTCTCGAGCAAGCTACGCATCATGCCAACGGCTGACGGCGGCGCAAACCGGCGCGCAATAAACCGTCCGCCTGTCGGCTAGGGGCAGGAATCGCGAGCCAAATTCGCGATCAGGTCGGTGATGGGGCAGGGACTACCCCACATCGCAGGGCTGGGCAAGCCTGCTAGGCGCAAGCCCCCTTATCCTTTCGGTCCTTTGCCCACCCCGAAACGTGCACCAGGGCGGCCGCAAGCGGCACGCCGGAGCGGCAATGGCAATAGTATGGGACGCTCGCTTAGTCAGCCGAAGGTGAAGGCGTCGTGATAGGCGCCTTGCACGCTGCCGCCGGGCACCGGGCCGCCGCCGGGCACGTGCACCATGTTGCCGATCACCGCGCAGGTTTGGCCATGGAGGCCGTGGCGCGGGATCGCCATGGGCGTGCCAGCCTCCCACACGTCAGTCTTCGGGTCATAGATCTCGTTCGTGCCGAACACGCGACCGGTGGCTTCACCGCCGAACACCACGATCTTGCCGCCGATATAGGCCGCCGAAGGGCCGCTGCGCGCGGTCGGCAGCGGTGCGCGGAACGTCCAGCCGTCGGTCTTGGGATCATAGACGGCGTTGAGCGAGGTGTTGAAGTCGTAGCTATCCATGCGGCCGGCGATGGCGTGGATTTTCCCGTCCACGATCACGGCGCCCATATGGTCTCGCTGGCCGACGTAGGGCTGCGTGCCGGTGGAGCCGCGCATGCCGGCAAGAACTGTGTATTTGTTGGTGGCCGGGTCGTAGATCTCGTGCCACTCGACCGAGCGCACGTCGCGACCGCCGAGCAGGTGGATCTGCCCGTTAAGCTCGATCGCGGAGATCGCCCCGCGAGGGCGCGCCAGCGGGGCGATCGGCTCCCACGTGTCAGTGGCGATGTCATAGACGAAGCATTTGGAATGCGGGCAACGGTTCTGCTCGGTAAAGCCGCCGAAGGTGTAGAGCTTGGTGCCGACCGCGCAGCCGGCTACGTGATTACACCTGATCGGGTAAGGCGCCTTCAACTCCCATTTGCCGGTCTTGGAATCGAACACCTGATGGAAGTTGCCGTCGACGCGATTCTTCGCGTAGCCGGCGGCGCAGTAGATCTTGCCCTGGCATTCGATCACCGCTTGTTCGCCGGTCGGAATCGGCATGCGCGGCTGCTCAACCCATTTGCCGGGATTGGCGGCCTTGGGCGCGACGCTGACCATGTAGCGCTGCTTCTCGACTGTTTTCGGGATGTCGGTGATCGTCTTGTCGTTCAGACCGAAAAAGAGCGGGAGTTCTTGTTCTGCTGCCATGGTTTTCCTCAACTTGCATAACTCGGGACGGCGTCCCGCAATAATTTGCGCGTGAGCTCGACACCCTCGCGCGCGACATCGTAGGGCGAGCGCGCCCACAGTTCCGGGTTCGGCGCCTCGTAAGAGAGGTAGCCTGTATAGTCTTTTTCCGCCAACAGCCCGAGCATCTCGCGCCATTTCACCACGCCCTTGCCGGGGACGAGGCGGTCTGTCGGCCGGCGCACGCCGACCGACGGGTTGGACGGTACGTCGCTGTACTGGAAGCAGTAGATCTTGTCGGCCGGTACGTTCTCGAAGCCGCGCCCGCCGGCGCCGCTGCGCGTGAAATGATAGGCGTCGATCAGAAAGCCGCAGTTCGGCTTGCCGGCGCCGTCAAGCAATTCGGTCAGCACGGCAAGGCTGCTGAGCACGTCGTGCTGCGAATTGAACTCGATGGCGAGCTTGAGATCGAACTCGGCGGCGATGTCGCCGGCGTCCTTGAGGAACTTGATCGCTTGCGGAATTGGTCCGCTGATCTGGCCAGGCGCGCTCATCAGCATCTTGCAGCCGAGCGCCTTGGCGTTTTCGCAAGATTTCGCGGAACGACTTGAACAGGCGCTTGCTCTCCTCGCCGGTGGCGAACAGCCAGCCATATTCGACGCCGAGCACGCCGACCGGGATGCCGCTCTTCCTGATGATGTCGAGCACCTGGTCGTTGCTCATGCCGGCATCGAAACAGCGCTTGAAGTCGGTGCGGCGAAGTTCGACCGCGTCGAAACCGCCGACCTTCGCGGCATCGAGCGCGGTCGCCAGCGGCGTGGTATCGAGGGTCCACGTGTGCAGGGCCAGCCGCCCAAACTTCTCGGTCATGAATTGATTGCTCCGTCTCGAGGCCAGCGGATTGTTGCGCGCCAGCCATCCGATGGCCAGAAGAAACTGATTTCGATTGTGTCAGCCGATTTCAGTTCATGAAAAGGAGGGAGTGGCTGGGGAACTAGGATTCGAACCTAGATTCTCGGAGTCAGAGTCCGATGTTCTACCGTTGAACTATTCCCCAACAGGGCCGGGGCGGATGCCGCCAGCCGGGGCGCCGGAGGTCCCTGACATGGGGCAAACCGGCTGATTTGACAAGCCCGGCGTGGCGCGCGCTCAGGCCGGCCGCCGCAGCCGCGTCGCAACCGTCGCGATCGCAGCTAGCGCGCAGGCCGCCACCAGGATGAACACAAGGCGCGGGCTGCCGTGGTCCATGATGGCGCCGAAGATCAGCGGCGCGATGATGCCGCCGATATTGAAGCCGGTGGTGACAAAGCCGAACACCTTGCCGAACGAGCCGGGCGGGGTGACCTCGCGCACGATCATGTCGCGCGACGGCATCATTACGCCGAAGAAAAAGCCGGCAGCCGTCATCGCCGCGATCAGGGCCAGCGCATCGAAATCGACCTCCGCCACCAGCAGCGTGAACAGCGCGATCCCCAAGAGCGCGAGCATTGCCACCAGGCCGTGGCGCGCGGTACGTCCGACCAGCAGTCCGCCGGCGAGTACGCCGACCGCCGACAACAGCAGGAAGCCGGTGAGCGCCGCGTTGGCGGTAGTGACCGGCGTGCCGTAAAGCGCGCCGACGGCGACCACCGAATAATTGTAGATGCCGCCGCTCATCACCGCGAGCAGCACGAAGAACCCCAGATTAAGCAGAATGGCCGGCAACATCAGCAGCCGCCAGCCGGCCGCGCCGCCGTCCGACTCGGCGCGTGGCGCACTTGCCGCCGGCGCGTCCGCGCCATTATCGCGCACCGCGATCAGCACCGCCGCCACGGCAAAGCCCAGAATGCCGGCGCCAATGAATGCGCCGCGCCAGCCCCACAGGTTCTGCATCATCAGGAGTGTTGGTGGCGCGACCGCCGAGCCGGCCATGCCGGCGAAGGTGTGGAACGAGAACGCCTGACCGATACGCTTGGCCGGCACATGATGCGACAACAGCGCGTAGTCGGCGGGGTGGTAGACGGCATTGCCGACGCCGGCGAGCGCGAACATCGCCACCAGCACCCAGTAGGAATCGACCGCGCCGGCAATCACGAAGGCGCTGGCACCGAACAGCAGGCCGGCGATCAGCAGGATGCGCGCGCCCAGCCGGTCCACCAGGAACCCGGCGGGCGCTTGCAAGACGGCCGACACGGTGTTGAAGGCGGCGAGCGCGAGTCCGATCTCGGTATAGCTGACGCCATAGTCCGTGCGCACGAACGGCAAGAGCGGCGCCAACAGCAGGATGTAATAGTGCGAGACGAAATGCGCCGCGCTCACCGCGCCGACGACGCGGATATGCGGCGCGCCCTTCACGCCCAGCAGGTCGCTCGCCTGGCTCATCTTTGGTGTTCCCGGCAAGGGAAGCTTATTGCTTGCCCTTGGCCTCCTCGATCGCCTGCCAGATGCGCGCCGGCGTCATCGGCATTTCGAGATGGCGGATGCCGAGATCAGAGAGCGCGTTGACCACAGCGTTGGCGACCGCCGGCAAGCCGCCCGATGTGCCGGCCTCGCCGCAGCCCTTGGCGCCGAGCGGATTGCTCTTGGTCGGCACCGGGTGGCTGGCGACCGCGATCATCGGCGCGTCGTGCGCGCGCGGCATGGCGTAGTCCATGAACGAGCCGGTCACCAGTTGGCCGTCGGAATCATAGACCGCCTGTTCCATCAGCGCTTGGCCAAGGCCCTGCACCACGCCGCCCTGGATCTGACCTTCCACCAGCAGCGGATTGATGACGGTGCCGAGATCATTGACCGCGGAATAGCGCACCACCTGGGCGTGGCCGGTCTGCGGATCGATCTCGACTTCGGCGATGTGGCAACCGTTGGGGAAAGCACTGGGAATCATCTGCTCGCCGACGTTGTCGACGTCGAGTGAACTCGGCGTGCCTTCCAACAACTCGAGCCCACCGTGCAGGCGCTCGGCGAGCTCCATCAGCCCGATGGAGCGGTCGGTGCCGGCGATGGTGAAGCGGCCGGCCTCGAACTCGATGTCGCTGACCGAAGCCTCCAACACCTCCGCGGCGACCTCCTTGCCGCGCGCGATCACCAGCTTGGCGGATTCGGTGAGAGCTGAGCCGGCATACATCACTGAGCGCGAACCGCCACTGCCGTTGCCGTAGGCCATGCGGTCGCTGTCGCCTTCGACGGTGCGGATGCGCTCGAACGGGACGCCGAGCCTTTCGCTCAGGATCTGCGCATAGGTGGTGGCGTGGCCCATCCCGAAGTCCAAGGTGCCGGTGACGATGGTGACGGTGCCGTCGGCTTCGAAATGAATGGCGCCCAGTTCCGAGCCGCCGCCGGCGGTAACCTCGAGATAGCAGCCGATGCCGATGCCGCGAAGCTTACCGTTCTTCTTGCTTTCGCGCTTGCGCTTCTTGAAGCCGCGATAGTCGGCCAGTTCCAACGCCTGCTTTAGTACGCCGAGGAAATCGCCACAATCGTAAGTCATGCCGGAGGCCGCCTTGAACGGCAGGTCGCTCTTGCGGATCATGTTGCGCTTGCGCAAGTCGATGCGGTCCAGCCCTAGTTCCATAGCGGCGACGTCGAGCGCGCGCTCGACGTAATAATTGCCCTCCGGCCGCCCGGCGCCGCGATAGGCGGAGACGTGGCCGGTGTTGGTGAACACGCAGCGTGTCGCCACCTCGATCAGCGGCGTGCGATAGAGGCTGGCGATGTTCTTAACCTGGTTGCCGGTCGACAGTAGCGGCCCGAACTGGGCGAGATAGCCGCCCATGTTGCCATAGCCCGAAAGCCTGACCGCCAAGATGTGCGCGTTCTCGTCAAAAGCGATCTCAATCACCATATCCTGCGCGCGGCCGTGTTGATCGGACACGAAGCTACCGGAGCGCTCGTCGGTCCATTTCACCGGGCGGCCAAGCATGCGCGCGCCGTGCAGGATGCAAACATATTCGGGATAGGCTGCGGCCTTCATGCCGAACGAGCCGCCGACCTGGCCGGTGACGACACGCACCTTCTCGGCCGGCGCGCCCAAAATATCCATCAGTGTGGTCTTCAGGCCGTGCACGCCCTGGCTCGGGGAATAGAGCGTCCACTTCTCCGCCGCTGCGTCGAATTCGCCGATGGCGGCACGCGGCTCGATCGACGCCACAATCATGCGCTGGTTGGATGTTTCCAGCCGCGTCACATGCTTGGCTTTGGTGAAGGCCTCGGCGACCTTTTCGGCATCGCCGTAGTGATAGTCGAGCGCGATATTGTTGGTGATTTGATCGAACACCAGCGGCGCGCCGGGCTTGACTGCGTCGGCAGGCTTAAGCACCGAGGCGAGCGGCTCGATATCGAGCGCGACCGCTTCGGCCGCGTCCTTGGCCTGGGCGACGGTCTCGGCGATTACACACGCGATCGGATCGCCGACGAACCGCACTTTGTCTACCGCCAGCGCCGGCCGCGGCACGTAGTGGATCGGTGAGCCGTCGCGGTTCTTCAGCGGCAGCGTGCATTTGAGCCCGCCATAGCCGGCAAGATCGGCCGCGGTTAAAACCGCGAGCACGCCCGGCATGGTCTTGGCGGCCTCGATGTCGACCGAGCGGATGGCGCCGTGCGCCTCTTGGCTGCGCACCATCACGGCATAAGCTTGGCCCGGCCGGTTGACGTCGTCGGTATAGTGGCCCTGGCCGCGCACCAGCGTCGGATCTTCGCTGCGGCGTACCGGCTGGCCGATGCCAAACTTGGCCAGTGAAAGCGCGGTTTCGATGGTCCTGTCATCCATGGGGGCTTGCGGGTTCGCGGGTGAGGGGAAAGTCCCAAATAAAGCAGGCAGGCCGCTTCCACAAGAATAGGTTTCGCGCGGGCCCGCTTGGCCTACCGCATGGCCGCTGTTAGACTTTTCGCGATTGGTAGAACATTGCCGCAACCTCAGCGCTGGAAGGCAGCCGGGGGCGGCAGGAAGGCTTTGACAGATGAGCGGCGAGGCCGGGGACAACCCAGGCCTCGGTCCCGTTGGTGAGCGCGCACCACTTGCGCGGTCCCAGTGGGGTCGGCGGTCGCCCGGACAGCTCAACGGCGCCCTCGGCAGTGACCGGGGCGGGCCGACCTATGCCGCGCTCGATCTCGGCACCAATAATTGCCGTCTGCTGGTGGCGCGCCCGACCGGCAACAGCTTCCGAGTCGTCGACGCCTTTTCCCGCATCATCCGGCTCGGCGAGGGCGTCTCCACGTCTGGCCGCATTAGCGACGCAGCCATCGACCGCGCGCTGGCGGCGCTCGCCATCTGCCGCAACAAGATGCGCAATAAGGGCGTCACCCGCGCCCGCCTGATCGCGACCGAGGCCTGCCGCGCCGCCGAGAATGGCGCGGACTTCCGCGCCCGTGTCGCCCAAGCCCTGGGGCTGGACCTCGAAGTGATCGACCGCGAGACCGAGGCGACGCTCGCCGCCACCGGCTGCACGCCGCTGATTGATCCACAGGCCGAGGGCGTCGTGCTGTTCGATATCGGCGGCGGCTCTTCAGAATTGGTGCGACTCAACCGTTCGCATAAATCGCAAGGCGGGCCGCCGCTGCCGCATATCGCCGGCTGGATCTCGCTGCCGCACGGGGTCGTGACGCTGGCTGAGCGCTATGGCGGCTACACCGTCAGCCGCGAAACTTACGAGGCCATGGTTCACGATGTGGCGGAATTCATCGGGCCCTTCGCGCGTGAGCACGGCGGCGAAGCGTTGCGCGGCCTTCACATGCTCGGCACCTCGGGCACCGTGACAACGATCGCCGGCGTGCATCTCGATCTCAAGCGCTACGACCGCAACCGGGTCGACGGCTGCTGGATGAGCGAACAGGAAATCACCGCTGTGGTGGAGAAGCTCTTGGCTATGAGCTACCAGGAGCGCACCGCCAGCCCCTGCATCGGCGCCGAGCGCGCCGATCTGGTGCTGGCCGGCTGCGCCATCCTGGAAGCGATCCGGCGCGCCTTCCCGTGCCCACGCCTGCGCGTCGCTGACCGGGGCCTGCGCGAAGGCATGCTGGTGCAGATGATGCGCGATGACGGCGTGTGGGGTGGCGGCTCTCAGGTGACCGCATCGTGACCGCGCGCGGCAAGAGCGGCGGATTGCGCGCGCTGAAAGTTCGGGTCAAAAACGGCAAGACCCGCAAGCCGTCATCGCGGCGCTGGCTTGAGCGCCAGCTCAACGACCCGTACGTTGCCCGCG
Organism: uncultured Alphaproteobacteria bacterium; assembly: GCA_963773115.1. Taxonomy (GTDB): domain Bacteria; phylum Pseudomonadota; class Alphaproteobacteria; order Rhizobiales; family Xanthobacteraceae; genus Pseudolabrys. The sequence goes on from CAVYZZ010000005.1 coordinate 35,408, forward strand.
CCAAGCGCGAAGACTTGCGCTCGCGCGCCGCCTTCAAGCTGTCCGAGATCGACGACAAGGCGCGCTTCCTGAAGAATGGCGTGCGCGTCATTGATCTCGGCGCTGCGCCCGGCGGCTGGAGCCAGGTAGCGGCGAAACGCGTCGGCGCGCCGCGCGAGGGCCGTGTCGTCGCCATCGACGTCCTGCCAATGGAGCCGATCGCCGGCGTCGATTTTATCCAGCTCGATTTCCTCGATCCTTCGGCGCCGGAAAAACTGAAAGCCATGCTCGGTGGCGGTGCCGACGTTGTGCTGTCCGATATGGCAGCCAACGCCACCGGCCACGCGCGCACCGATCACCTGAAGATCATGGCGCTGGTGGAGGCGGCCGCCGAATTTGCCCGCGAGGTGCTCAAGCCCGGCGGCACTTTCCTGGCCAAGGTCCTGCAAGGCGGCACGGAGGCATCCTTGCTGGCGGCGCTCAAACACGACTTCGCCCAGGTCAGGCACGTGAAGCCGCCGGCCAGCCGCGCCGACTCGGCCGAGCTTTATCTGCTGGCGACAGGATTTCGCGGCTAGCGGGCGGTCCCGGACAACTTCATGGCACGTCGGGAAACGACTCAGTCGCCCCGCTGATCGGAGGGATCGATTGGCGCAGGAACCCGATCGGCTAGCTCCGCCCCGGCATCGGGCGAAAGCCGTGCAAATATAATTGCCGACAGGGCCGAAATCACCGCCACCGCCAGAAAGGCCGGGGGGAAGTCCTGCGCCTCCAAAGTGCCATGACCTCTGAATGCGACCGTCATTTCCACGGCCAGCGCCCCGAGCGCTACGCCTGTCGAGATCGCGAGTTGCTGGGCGACGCTGACCAGCGAGGTGGCCCGGCTTACCCGGGCGGTTTCCACCTCGGCATAGGCGAGGGTGTTGATGCAGGTGAACTGAAGCGAGCGGAAAAAGCCGCCGACCAGCAAAAGGACCAGCATGGCTGCGACCGGGGTGGCTTGCGTGAAGGCCGCGCAGGTCGCCAAAAATGCCGAGCTAATGACGGCATTGGCGATGAGGACCGTGCGGAAGCCGAAACGGCGCAAAATGGTGACCGCCGCCACTTTCATGGTCATGGCGCCGATGGCTGTGGCGAATGTGATCAGGCCGGACTGAAATGGTGACATGCCGAAGCCGACTTGCAGCATCAGGGGCAGCAGGAACGGCAGCGCGCCGATGCCGATCCGGAAGATAAAGCCGCCGGTCACGCTGGCGCGGAACGTTGGCTGCCGGAACAAGGTGAGGTCGAGCACCGGCCTAGGCGTCCGACGCGCGTGCACGATATAGGCGGTCATGAAAATCGTGCCGCCGGCGACCAGGCCTGCGACAACGCTCCATGGCAGAAAATTGAGCCCCAGTACCGACAGGCCGAAAGCGATGCCGCCGATGCCGAGCCCGGCCAGCACCATGCCGGCGACGTCGAAGCGCTCGTGTTTTTCTGCGCGCAGATCCTCGACGTAGCGCGTCGCGAGCAGGATGCCGATGAGCCCAATCGGCACATTGATAATGAAAATCCAGTGCCAGCTGGCATAGGTCGTGATGAAGCCGCCGACCGGAGGCCCGAGCAACGGTCCGACCAAAGCGGGCACGGACACCCAGGCCATGGCGTTGATCAGTTCGCGTCGAGGGATGGTGCGTACCAGGATCAGCCGGCCGACCGGCGTCATCATGGCGCCGCCCATACCCTGCACGATGCGGGCGATGACGAAATCGGTAAGCGAGTTCGACAACGCGCAGCCGATCGAGCCAATGATGAACACGCCGAGGGCCGCGCGAAACACGGTACGCGCGCCGAAACGGTCGGCCGACCAGCCGCTCGCCGGGATGAAGATCGCCAGCGACAGCAGATAAGAGGTGATTGCGAGCTTGAGCGCCAATGGATTGGCGCCGATATCGGCCGCGATCGCCGGCAGCGAGGTGGCGATCACCGTGGAGTCCATGTGCTCCATGAACAGGGCGACCGCGATGATCAGCGGCACGATGCGGTCAGGGCGCATTACCGCGTGATCCCGGAAAATGGGAACCTGTTCTTAGACACGGCCATAAAGGGTAGACCCGGCGCCAGCGGCTTTTTGGTAGCCTCTTCAACAGCAAACCGGCGGCGGAATGAAGCCTACCTCGGCTGCTGCGGTTCATAACAGCCATCCGGGATTGGCACTTGTCTTTATCGCATTGTTGGATGGCGAACCGGTACCCACTTCGCCTGACAATGCTCTAGGAATCGACGGCTTCCCGTGCTATCGACCCACGCCAACCCAAAAGCGGGCCGTGAAGTCGGGCGAGGAACCCCTCGCGACAGGCGTTTTATAAGCCTGTGGCACCCGGTCTTGATCTCCTTTTCGGGTGAGACGGAGTTGGCGATGGCATCGAAAAACAACAAAAGTCCGCGCGAGGCGCTCACTTTCGACGATGTGCTGATCAAGCCCGGCCTGTCGGAAGTGCTGCCCGCCGACGTCGAAATCGGCTCCCGCGTCACCCGCTCGATCCGGCTCAATATCCCGATTCTTGCTTCCGCCATGGACACCGTGACCGAGGTGCAGATGGCTATCGCCATGGCGCAGGCTGGCGGCATCGGCGTCATCCACCGCAATCTGGAGCCGGATCAGCAGGCGGCGCAGGTCCGCCAGGTGAAGAAGTTCGAATCCGGGATGGTAGTGAACCCGCTCACCATCGAGCCGCGCGCCACGCTGCAGCAGGCGCTCGACCTGATGGAGGAGAACCACATTTCCGGCGTGCCGGTGGTAGAGGGCGGCGGCAACGGCAAGGCCGGCAAGCTGGTCGGCATTCTCACCAATCGCGACGTGCGCTTTGCCACCGATCCGCGCCAGCCGGTGGCGGAACTGATGACGAAAGAAAAACTCGTCACCGTGCGCGAGGGTGTCAATCAGGAGGAGGCCAAAAAGCTCCTGCATCACCATCGTATCGAGAAGCTGCTGGTGGTGGACGACCAGTACCGCTGCGTCGGCCTCATCACCGTCAAGGACATTGAGAAGGCGGTAGCTAATCCGAACGCCTGCAAGGATGAGCAAGGCCGCCTGCGCGTCGCGGCCGCCACCACCGTGGGCGACAAGGGCTTCGCGCGCACGGAGGCGTTGATCGCGGCCGGCGTCGATCTTGTCGTTGTCGACACCGCACATGGACATTCGCGTTACGTGCTCGATGCGGTGGTGCGCATCAAGAAATTATCGAACGCGGTACAAGTGATTGCCGGTAACGTCGCCACCACCGAGGGCGCCAAGGCGCTAATCGATTGCGGCGCCGACGCCATCAAGGTCGGCATCGGCCCCGGCTCGATCTGCACCACGCGCGTAGTGGCCGGCGTCGGCGTGCCGCAGCTCACCGCTATCATGGACAGCGTGGAAGCCGCCAAAGCGAGCGGCACGCCGGTGATCGCTGACGGCGGCATCAAATATTCCGGCGATCTCGCCAAGGCGTTGGCGGCCGGCGCCGACTGCGCCATGGTCGGCTCGCTACTTGCCGGCACTGACGAGACGCCGGGCGAGGTGTTCCTCTATCAGGGCCGCTCCTACAAGAGCTATCGCGGCATGGGCTCGGTCGCCGCCATGGCGCGTGGCTCGGCCGACCGCTATTTTCAGCAGGACATCAAGGACGCGCTCAAGCTTGTGCCTGAAGGCGTCGAGGGCCAGGTCGGCTATAAGGGGCCGGTCGCCAATGTGCTGCATCAATTGTCGGGCGGATTGCGCGCCGCCATGGGCTATGTCGGCGCCAAGACGCTGGACGATTTCCACGCCAAGGCGGAATTCGTGCGCATCTCGGGCGCAGGCCTGCGCGAAAGCCACGTGCACGACGTGACGATAACGCGCGAGAGCCCGAATTATCCGGGGCGCACTTAGCCGTCACGTCTTGTCGAGGAAGTTGACGATTCGGTCAGTCGTTTGCTGCGGCTGCTCTTCCATCACCCAATGTCCCGAATTGGTGATGGTGCCGGCCGTCACGTCGGTGGCGACCAGCCGCATGATGTCCGCCATCTGTGTGCCGAAGGAATGATCGCCGCCAAGCGCCAGCACCGGCATGGTCAGCTTGCCTTTGGCAACGAGCGCCTTGTTGTCGATGGCGTCCTGCGTGAAAGCGGCGAACTGCATGAAGGCGGCGTGCATGTTGCCGGGCCGCGCATAGAGGCGCGCATAGTGGCGCCGAGTGGCTTCTGCGATCGCCTTCGGATTGGCCGAAAGCTCGTTGTAGAAGCGATCGAGATAGATGCGCTCGCGTCCCTTCACCAGCCGCTCGACGTCGGGACCGCGGAAATTGAAATGCCACAGCGCCGGACTGCGGATGATCTCGTCCCAAGGCCCGATGCCGGGAAGCGGCGCGTCGATGATCGCCCATTTGGTAATGCGGGCGAAGTATTGCGCGGCCAAGGCGTAGCCGACCATGTTGCCGATATCGTGGGTGACGAGCGCGGTCTTCTGGACCTTGAGCGTGTCAAGCACGCGGACGATGTCGCTGGCTTGCGCTTTCTTTTCATAGCCGCCGTTCGGATGCGAGGTCAGGCCCATGCCGCGCAGGTCGGGAACCACGACCGTGTGGCCCTCGACCAGCATCTTGGCGACCGGCGCCCACATATCGCCGGTGTCACCGAAGCCGTGCAGCAGCAGCACCGCCGGACCGTGCCCGCCGACGCGGACATAATAAGTCGCGCCGCCGGCCTTGATGCGTTTGACCTGGATAGAAGCTGGGAAGCGCGCGGCACGCATGGACCAAACTCTCGGCGGCGATTTTCGACGTTAGCAGTCGAGGCCAGGCTGCGAAAGCCTGGCCAAAGACTGAGAACAGGTCTGGTGGCGCAGTTGAAAGTGTGACTATCTGCAGGAGCCCAAATAGGGAGTTTGAATGTCGATCCAAGCCATCCTGTTGCCGCTGTTTGTCGAGGTCGTGCTGACGTTCGGCCTGTTGCTGTGGCTCGGCTACTTACGCCGCGACGATCTCAAGAGCGGCAAGGTGAAAGCATCGCAAATCGCCCTGCGCGAACCCAACTGGACGGTGCGCACCCAGCAAGTCGTGAATTGCTTTGCCAATCAGTTCGAATTGCCGGTGCTGTTCTATGTGCTGACCATTTTGGAGATCATCACCCGTCACGCCGATCTTATTTTTCTGATCCTGGCCTGGGTGTTCGTGCTGACGCGCCTGATGCACGCCCTTGTCCACACCACCAGCAACATCGTGATGCGCCGCGGCGCCTGGTACGGCTTCGGCGCCATCGCCTTGCTGGCCGCGTGGATGATTTTCATGGTCCGCATCCTGTTCGGGATGCCATGACACCGGGCGCGCGGCTGGCTGCGGCCATCGAGGTTTTTGCCGCGATTGAGCGCGAGCGCCGTCCGTCCGCCGAGGCGCTGAAAAGCTGGGGCTTGGCCCACCGCTTCGCCGGCTCCGGCGACCGCGCGGCCATCGCCGGCCTCGTTTACGACGCGCTGCGGCGGCGCGCATCGAGCGCCTGGCTGATGGGTGCCGATACCCCGCGCGCAGTTCTCTTAGGGATGCTTAAGCGCGAGCGCGGGCTCAATTCCGCCGCGATCGAGAAGCTTGCGGACGGGTCGCGCTATGCGCCGGACGCTCTAAATGAAGAAGAGCGCCACGAGCTCGACACGTCGACTCTCAAAGGGGCGCCCGCCCACGTCGTGGGCGATTATCCGGACTGGCTCGAGCCGCATTTCAATAGCGCCTTCGGCGATCACCGGGCGGAGGAGGGCGCGGCTTTGGCCGCGCGCGCGCCACTCGACCTGCGCGTCAATACGCTGAAGGCGGAGCGGGACAAAGCCGCCGACATGCTGTCAGACTTGAACCCCGAACCCACGGGCTGGTCGCCCTGGGGCCTGCGCATTCGGCTTGCCGCCGACGCCAAGAGTCCGGCGATCCATTCCGAGCCGGCGTTCCTGAAAGGCATGATCGAAGTTCAGGACGAAGGCTCGCAGCTTGCCGCGCTGTTCGCAGGCGCGCAGCCCGGCGAGCAGGTGGTCGACCTCTGCGCCGGCGCCGGCGGCAAGACCCTCGCGCTCGCCGCCATGATGCAGAACAAGGGCCAGCTCTACGCCACCGACGATGATAAGCGCCGGCTGGCGCCGATCCATGAGCGGCTCAAGCGCTCGGGCGCGCGCAACGTGCAGGTGCGCACGCCGAAATCGGTCGGCGGCGAGCTCGATGATCTGGCCGGCCGCATCGACCTAGTGCTGATCGACGCGCCTTGCACCGGCACCGGCGCCTGGCGCCGCAATCCGGACGCCAAATGGCGCATGCGGCCCGGCGCGCTTGAGCAGCGTGTGAAGGAGCAGGCCGAAATCCTCGACCGCGCCGTGCCACTGCTCAAAGCCGGCGGCCGCATCGCTTACGTGACCTGCTCGGTGCTGGACGAGGAAAATGGCGCGCAGGTGCGCGCTTACCTTGGCCGCTACGGGACGTTCTCGGCGCAGCCGCCCGACGAGGTCGCCCAAGCATTGGGTGAGCGCGCATTCATGTTCGCGAAGGCCGCGCGCTTGTCCGACGAAGGGATAACAATGACGCCACGCACGACCGACACCGACGGTTTTTTCATCTCCGTGCTGCTGCGACACGCGTAAATCCCGCATTAGCCCGAAAACCCCGATTGCGCCCCAATCCCGGCTCAAATTCTCCGCGATGATTTCGTGTCTGGCGGGCGCGACGTTCTTACCGCAGAGGGGTTCTGAAATGTTGGCAGCCAGGCGCGATCCGCCATTTCGTTCCGGCGCACATGAGGGCTCGCATTTTTCCGGCGCCCATGCGCCCCACGCCACCCCTGGCGGGGCCCGGCTCATGACCGCGCTGCAAGTGATCGGTTCGCTGTTGGCGATCCCTGTGGGTTTGGCCAGCGGCTATTCGATCTATTACGCAAATTTCTCACCCGAAGCGAATTGCCAGAACCTGCGCGCCGGCATCATCTCGATGCTCGACAAGAACGCCGACGCCTCCACCCTGCGCCTGCTGGTGCGCCGCGACGTGGCGGCGTTCGAAGGCGCCTGCGGGGCGGTCGATCCCGATGCGGTCGCAGCCTTCAAGACTTCTGCTCGCCCCCGGCAAGACGCCGACGCCGGTTACTGCCGCGCGGACCGCCGTGCCGCCGCGGCAGGAGGCGCGCGAACCCCTCCGGCAGCCGAATGAATTGGCGAAGCCAGTGGCAGCCAAAGTGCTGCCGGCCATCGCCGAAGCCAAGCCGCGCCCGCGCGATGCTGTCGAACTCGGATGCCAATTGGGTCGCGTCAGTACGCCACGCCTTAATCCATGCGCCCGCGACCCGCGCTGAAGCCGCGCAAGCACCCGCCGCGCGGCCGCTCGCACCGCAAATGCGCCTATTGCGTGATACGCCTGCACCGGCCTTGCCGCCGGCAACGCCCGTCGCCGCCGCGGCCAAGCCTGCCGCCGATGACGCGCATCCGGTGCCGCCGGCATCGATTCCCGAGGCCGTACCGCCGGCAAACGCCAGCGATGTCGCGATGGCCGGAAAGCCCGCCCACTCGGCGATTGGCAAACTGATAGCTGGGATACCGCTGCTCGGCCGCGTCGTCGGCCAGTAAGGCGTTACGGCTTTCCGGCCTCCGGCCGCCAGTCCGCCACCGTCGCCAGATCGGCCTCCACCTGCCAGCGGCCGCTCTTGCCCGGCCGGCGCTCCACCTGCGCAAGCTTGGAAAGATATTCACCGCGCGGGATTTCACGGAAGCCCATGTCGTGGCAGGTCGGCGTCATCAGTTTGCCGTCATTGAAGGCAAAGCCCCAATGCGCGAGATGCCAATTGAGCACGGTGAAGCCGATCTTCGAGGTGTTGGGCTCGCGCGAAAACTGCGACTCGGTGATGAAGGCGTTGCCGACCGCGACGCCGTAGCCGCCGCCGGCGAGCTCGCCACGCTTATTCCACACTTCGAAAGAGTGCGCATGCCCGGCGTCGAACAGGTCGGTATAGGCGCGCATGATTTTCGGCGTGATCCAGGTGAGATGCCAGCGGCCGGCGCGATGACCGGCGCAGCCGCTGATGACGCTTTCGAAATCGCGATCGAATGTGACTGTGTATTGGTCCTGACGAATTTGCCGGCGCAGCCGCTTGGCGATGTGCAATTCGTCGAAGAAAAGCAGCGAGCGCCGCGGCGGCGACCACCATTTCAGCGGCCCGACATGCGCGAACGGGTAGAGCCCGCGCCGGTAGGCGGCGAGCAGGGTCGGCGGCGTGAGGTCGTGCACGATGCCGGCGAGGCCGGGCGGCTGATCGAACGCGCGTTCGGGATCGGGCAGGGCGTAGTCCCGCGCCAGGAATTCGCGCAGGCAGAGCTGGAACAGGTTCGGCAAGCCGCGGATGCGCGACGGCATCGCCGCCCAGGCAAGCCCGAGTGCCCAGCGCTCGGCCATATCGGCGAGGCTCTCGCGAAACAGCGCGTCGCGTACCGTCCTTCGCCCGGTGACGGGGACCTTCACTTTTATGCTCTGCGTCTCGAAGGTCACGGCGGCTCCGGAATTTCCGGCTGTGTACAAGCCGGTTTCGAGCCATTTTCTAAGCACGTTGGGGGCTAAAATTGCGTTACTGGATATCTTGCATCTGGCTTGACCCGGAACCGCAATGCCCGCACAAAGCCGCCCCGAACGGCCTTACGATCCCGATTCCGACCCTGTTCGGGCGACGGCGCCGTCCATGCATGACAAGGTTCTCATCGTCGACTTCGGCTCCCAGGTCACCCAGCTGATCGCGCGCCGGGTGCGGGAAGAGAAGGTCTATTGCGAGATCGTCCCGTACCAAAAAGCCGAGACCGCTTTCCGGGAGATGCGCCCGAAGGCGGTGATCCTGTCCGGTGGGCCGGCATCTGTGCTCGACAAGAACGCTCCGCTCGCCCCCAAGGCGATCTATGAGGCGGGCGTGCCGGTGCTTGGCATCTGCTATGGCGAACAGGCCATGGCCCAGCAGCTCGGCGGCCAGGTCGAGGGCGGCCATCACCGCGAGTTCGGCCGCGCCGAGGTGGAAGTGGTCGCCGACAGCCCGCTGCTCGACGATGTCTGGCGCAAAGGCGAGAAATATCCGGTCTGGATGAGCCACGGCGACCGCGTCACCGCGCTGCCGGATGGCTTCAAGGTGCTCGGCACCTCGTCCAATGCGCCGATCGCGATGATCGGCGACGACGCGCGCAAGTTCTACGCCACCCAGTTTCATCTCGAAGTGGTGCACACGCCGCATGGCGCAGCGCTCTTGCGTAATTTCGTGCGCAGAATCGCCGGCTGCAAAGGCGACTGGACCATGCGCGCCTTCAAGGAGGAAGCGATCGAGAAAATCCGCGACCAGGTGGGCAAGGCGCGCGTGATCTGCGGACTGTCCGGCGGCGTCGATAGCGCGGTCGCCGCCGTGCTCATCCACGAAGCGATCGGCGACCAGCTCACCTGCGTGTTCGTCGATCACGGGTTGCTGCGGCTGGCCGAGGCGCAGAAGGTCGTGACGCTGTTCCGCGACAGCTACAACATTCCGCTCGTCCATGTGGACGCCGCCGACACCTTCCTCAAGGCGCTCGACGGCATCGACGAGCCGGAGATGAAGCGCAAGATCATCGGCAAATTGTTCATCGACGTGTTCGATCTGGAAGCGAAGAAAATCGGCGGCGCGGATTTCCTCGCGCAAGGCACGCTCTATCCGGACGTGATTGAAAGCGTCTCCTTCACCGGCGGCCCCTCGGTCACCATCAAGTCGCACCACAATGTCGGGGGCCTGCCCGAGCGCATGCACATGAAGCTGGTCGAGCCGTTGCGCGAATTGTTCAAGGACGAGGTGCGCGCGCTTGGCCGCGAGCTCGGGCTGCCGGAAGCCTTCGTCGGCCGCCATCCGTTTCCCGGGCCAGGCCTTGCCATCCGCTGTCCGGGTCCGGTCACGCGCGACAAGCTCGATATCCTGCGCTACGCAGATGAAATCTTTATCGAGGAAATCCGCCGCACCGGCCAATACGACGACATCTGGCAGGCCTTCGCCGTGCTGTTGCCGGTGAAGACGGTCGGCGTCATGGGCGATCAGCGCACCTACGAATTTGTCGTGGGTCTGCGGGCGGTGACCTCGACCGACGGCATGACCGCCGACTTCTATCAGTTCGACATGAAGTTTTTGGCGATGGTGGCGACGCGCATCATCAACGAGGTGAAAGGCATCAATCGCGTGGTCTACGACGTGACCAGCAAGCCGCCCGGGACGATTGAATGGGAGTAGGCCCGTGGACGTCACCCTCTACGGCATCAAGAACTGCGACACCATGAAGAAGGCGCGCGCTTGGCTCGGCAAGCGCGGTATTGAATACGCCTTTCATGATTACAAAGCGGCCGGCATCGAGCGGACGAAGTTGGAGACCTGGGCCAAGAAGGCAGGCTGGGAAGCTTTGCTCAACCGTACCGGCACGACCTTCCGCAAGCGGCCCGACAAGGACAAAACCGGCCTCACCGAGAAGAAGGCGATTTTGCTGATGCTGGCGCAACCATCCATGATCAAGCGTCCGGTGCTCGAGCTGGGTGGCGGCAACCTGCTGGTCGGCTTCAAGCCAGAACAATACAGCGCCGCCTTTGCCGCGCGTCGTTAAGCGCTGCGCCGATCAACCTTTCGCCGACCGCTTGACCACTCGCAATTTGGCCTCGGCTGGTTCGCCCGCGCCAACCGTCTTGCGGAAATCCTTGAGCACGTCGGCGCTGATATCGGCGGCGGGCATCGGCTTGCCAAAATAGAAGCCCTGCACCTGGTCGGCGTCGGCGTCGTAGAGAAAGTCGACCTGGTCTGACGTCTCGACGCCTTCGACCGTCACCCGCATGTTCATCTCGCGCCCGAGCGCGATGATGGTCTTGACCACCGTCTCCACGTCGCGGCCCGATTTGTCGAAGCTCTCCATGAAGCTGCGGTCGATCTTGATCTTGTCGAAGGGGAACTTCCAGAGATAGCTCAGGCTCGAATAGCCGGTGCCGAAATCGTCCATGACGATCGACACGCCCATGTCCTTGAGCTTCTTGAGCGTGGCCATGGTGGCCTCGGTGTTGCCGAGCAGCAGCGTTTCGGTGATCTCTAGCTCGAGCCGGTGCGGCTTGAGGCCGGAGCTCCGCAAGGCGTCGGCAACGGCATCTTCGATGTTGCCGGATTCGAATTGCGCCGGTGACAGATTGACCGCTACGGTCAGATGATCCGGCCATGAGGTCGCCGTCCGACAAGCCTCGTGCAGCACCCAGGCGCCGAGCTTGTCGATCAGCCGCATTTCTTCGGCGACCGGGATGAATGTCGCCGGCGGAATAATTGTGCCGTCCGGTGCCGGCAGCCGCGCCAAGGCCTCGAAGCCGACCAGATGTTCGCCGTTCATCTCAAACACGGGCTGGTAATTCAGGGTGAAGCCGTCGTGCGTGATCGCGTCGCGGATGAGTTTTTCGAGCGCGATGCGCTTTTGCAAAACCGCGTCCATTTCCGGGGAGAAGAAGCGGATGCAGTTGCGACCGGCATTCTTGCCGCTGTAGAGCGCTAAATCGGCACACTTGAGCAGCCGCTCGGGCGCGGCCCCGTCGACCGGCGCGAGCGCAACGCCGACGGTGAAGCTCGGCTGGATTTCCTGTTCCTTGAAGTACATTGGTGCGCCTAGGGTCAAACCAATGCGCTGCGCGAAGGCCTCGGCCTGCGCCTTTTCGGTCAGCCCGGTTTGGACGACGACAAATTCATCGCCTCCGAGCCGCGCCACCATATCCTCGATTCGAGTCATGGCGTTCAGCCGTTGGCCGATACTGCTGAGCAGGAAATCACCGCCGTCATGGCCCAGCGTGTCGTTGACCTGTTTGAAATGATCGATATCGACAAAATGCACCGCAATCATGCCGCCGGTCGACGGCAGTACCGCGAGCGCGGCGTCCAGCCGTTCGATCAGGCGCGCGCGGTTGGCAAGGCCGGTCAGCACGTCATGGTGCGCAAGGTACCGGATGCGGCGGTCGGCCTGTTGCTTCTCGCGCGTGCGCCGGTACCAGGCGATGGCTGGCACGCCGAAGGATAGCCCGGTCAAAGCGCAAAGCGCGACAGACGCCAATAGGAAATCGTAGTAAAATTGGTTGCGTTGTGTCGTTTGGTCGACAAAAGCGGCAACGGTCGCGACCGTTTGACCGTTGATAACGACGGGCACGAAAGCTTCGGCATAATACGCCGGCTGGCTGCTGTCACTACTGCGGTTTACGTCGACAACAGGCTCTCTGGATTTGGCGGCAAGGGCTGCTTGCGCGCTGAATTCCGAGATATCGACCGGCGCAATACGCGTGCGATCGGAAATCAGCTGAGAATAGCCTTCCTTGTTGAAGATCACATAGCGGTAAACATGGCCGGCTTTGCGGGTCGCTTGGAAAAAAGCCATGCTTGCGGTCGAGGGTTGCTCCCCGGAGGCGATCTGCGCAAGGTCGGGAACGTTGCCCGCAAGATAGCCAGCCCATTCGAAGGCGGTCTGCTCGGCATCGCTATTCAGCAGATGGTCGGTGAGAACTTTTGCAGTCAGCCACGTTCCGCCAAGCAGAATGCCGAGCGCCAGCGCGAGAAGGCCCAAGGCGCGACGGAACGATATGTCTGCGAGAAAAGCCATGACAAGTTCATTCGCCGCCACGTAATTTTACGACTTCCGCGCGGGCGGCATTAACAAGTGCGGCGTTGTGGGCGTTTTCCGCCGAATAGGAGTCGACAATGGATTTGAAGACGGCGTCCGCTGTTTTCAAATCCGCTTTCGATGGAAACACAACGGTTCTGCGAGAATCTGAATCTTAGTTGAGTCATAACCAACGCAGTCGACGTTTCATTGATTCGATTATAGTTTTCCAGGAGCCATTTGCCGCTGTACTTGCGGATGATGGCTTGGACGTCGGCGGGCAAGCTGTTGAATCGCTTCTTGGTCATGAGCAATGACAACGGCACGCAGCTGGTCCCAAGCATATAATGGTGCGGCGCGACGCGGCCGATGCCGAACTCGATCATCGGAACGGGCGGCGCGGCGGCGCCGTCGATTTTGCCGCTGCTGATGGCGAGCGCCGTTTCATTGATGGGGACAAAGGCGGGGGTGGCGCCGAGCTTCTTGAGAATCGCGATCTCTGTGTCGTTGTTGGCGCGGATACGTTTACTCTTAAGGTCTGCAAGCGAGGCAACGGGTGGGCGGAGATGAATGCTTTCGGGTTCGCTGGCGAATGCCCCGATCACAAAATATTTGCTAAAGCCGCGCATGAGACCGGCCGCGACGAGATGAGAGAAAACGAGTGTGCACTCGCGTCCGTCCTTGTACAAACCGGGAAGTTCGACGACGGCGCTGTCGGGGAATTCCGTGCGTTCATAGGGTTGGACAATGTAGGCGATGTCGGCGGTTCCGTCGCGCAAGAGCTGTGATTGCTGTGTCGGATATTGGCCGAGTGAACCGCTGAGGTGGACCTCGATCTCGACCCGGCCCTTGCCATCCGCGTTAACAGCGTCGATGAATTGCTTGACTGCGGCGCGGTAGAGATGCGTGCGGTCGGAACTGAAAAAGGCGAGCTTGAGCGCGATCGGCTCGGCGGCCGCCATGGCCGGCAGCAGCACCAGCACAATCACGATGAAACGGCGGAGCAGATAGATCATTTTTGCCTCTTAGCGTCGCGGCGGTTCGGCGATACGCGTCGAGCCATGCGGATAATGCTAAAATGCAAAGCTTTCGGTTTGCTTGCACGGATACTGAAAAGGCCGCTGGTATGGCTACGTGTTTCTACGTAGTGGTATTCCGGTGAGTGATCCGCGGCATAAGTTTTCGAAAGATCGACGCCGCGAGACCTCAATGGGGGCGGCAATGAAGCTTTAAAAAAAATGGATTTTCCGGTCGGCGATATCCGACGCTTTCTTGAGCCGGGGCCGGTCGTGCTGGTTTCGTCGGCCTACAAGGGCGAACGCAATATCATGACCATGGGCTGGCATACAGTCATGCAATTCGTGCCTTCGCTGGTCGGCTGCGTCATATCCAGCGCCAACCACAGTTATCAGTTGATCGGCCTGAGCAAGGAGTGCGTCATCAATATCCCGACCGCGGATCTCGCGCGCACCGTGGCCCGGATCGGCAACTGTTCGGGCAGGCACACAGACAAATTCAAGAAATTCAAATTGACCGCCGCGCCCGCCGAGTGGGTTGGCGCGCCATTGATCGCCGAGTGCTATGCCAACCTGGAATGCAAGCTGGCCGATGGACTGATGATCGGCAAATACAACTTCTTTATTTTCGAAGTGATCAAGGCGCATGCGTCGCGCGCGACGAAATATCCCAAGACCATCCATTACCGCGGCGGCGGCCAATTCATGGTGTCCGGCCGCTCGCTTGATTTGCGGCGCCTGTTCCGGCCGGAAATGCTCTGAATTCAGCCGATTGATATGCGGCGTTCTGCCGGCCGTGGATCAACGGTTTGTTGACGCTGGCCAGCTAGGATTGCGGCCATGCCGAAAGCCGCTGCCCTGGCCGTCGAGCCGGTCCACCTGCCGACCCTTTGCTACGGACCGTTCCGGCTGATGGAAGCGGTGCCATGGCTGATGCTGGCGTCCGCCATGCGCATCGTCGCTTTCGTCGTGCACGGCCTCGTGGGTTTGCTGGCGGCGGTTTGCTCGGACATCGCGATTTTCCTGGCATTCCTGCTGGCCGCCCGCCGCATGATCGAATTAACGGACGGCAACACCGGCCTCGGCCGGCTCAGCTTTGCGGAGCAACTGCTGCTGGCGCGCAAGGTGTTGGTTCCCGTCATTCTGATGATGCTGGCGGTCTGCATGGCGGTGGCCATCACGGGTGCGCGTTGGACCGCGCAGAACCTGATGCTTGGCTTGGATGGAATTGCATTCGACCAATACACCGCAATCGGAATGGCGTGGAGCGCGTTTCTGGCGGCGATGATGCTGTTGATGGTGCTGAGGGCCGAGAGCGGCGGCGACGCGACCCTCCCGGCCGTGCTCCGGGAGCTTTGGCTGCGTGCGTCCTGCATGGCGCCAGCGATCGTGGCGGTTGCCGCCGCGCATGTCGGCTTGAGCGTCGTGCAAGGCATGGTGCGGGTTGTCGTCTACGCGTTCTGGCACGTGCCGGGGCCACCGCAGCTGATTCGAACTTTTGTATTTGTGCTTTTCGTTTTCACCTTCGCCTCGGTGCGGCTGTGGGTGACGTTGGCGGTCCTTACTTTCGCCTTGCGGGAATCCTACCGGCGCGGCCACGCGGAGAAGTCCGGCTTATCGACGTCCCACGGTTGAAGTGCATTCGCGCTGCAAATGTCGCAACACGTTGGCGATGTCGCGCTTCAGCGCGGCCTCGACAAGGAATTTCGGGACAGGCACGTCGGCCGAAATGGTTGCCTCATAGCTGGCGCGCGTGGCGCGACCTTCTTCGATTGGATCGAGGCGCCACTCGCCGTCGGAACGCCGCGGCGTGCCACTGATGCGACGAAATTGCAGTCGCATGGGCGGCTCGTAGTCGGATCGGAAGACGCTGCGGACATTTGGCAGAAACCAAACCCAGGACACGCGGTGCTCCCGAATATCCCAGCGGCCGGCAGGATCGCGTTCAAGCACACGGCAACTTTTCAACCCCGGTACGTAACGTACCGCCCGCGCGCAATCTGTCATGATGGCCCAGACCTTGGTCCGCGGTGCTGCGATATCGATGTGGGCGCGGATCTTTACTGTTTCCGCGGCGGTGCCTGCCGCTACCGAGACCACGGGCTCGGCGGTGCCCTCAGCGCTGGCGGACAGCGCGGCGAGCGTGGAAAAGGCGCCCAATAAAAGCACCATCGGGAGTCTTGCTGCACGGAAGCCCATGGAGACGTCGTCGTTGGATTGATCGCAATGAGGCTAACACCGGGGCGCCGCTGGAAACGTTGCACTCGCGGGATTGTGATTTTCGTGCCGGTGCCGCCGCTACTTGTCTCCGCCCCTTGATCCGCGGGGCTTTCCCTGCCACATGCGGCCCATGAACAAGCCGCTGGCCGTTTCCGATTCGATCCCGCAAACGCCGCTCGCCGCCGAAGTCGAGCGCAGGCGCACCTTTGCGATCATTTCACACCCGGACGCTGGCAAGACCACGCTGACCGAAAAGCTCCTGCTGTTCGGCGGCGCCATCAATCTTGCCGGCCAGGTCAAGGCCAAGCGCGACCGCCGTTCCACCCGCTCGGACTGGATGGCGATCGAGCGCGAACGCGGCATCTCTGTGGTCACCTCGGTGATGACCTTCGATTACGACGATCGCGTGTTCAACCTGCTCGACACGCCGGGTCACGAAGACTTCTCGGAGGACACCTACCGCACACTCACCGCGGTCGACAGCGCGGTCATGGTGATCGACGCTGCCAAAGGCATCGAGGCGCGCACCCGCAAGCTGTTCGAGGTGTGCCGGCTGCGGGACATTCCTATTGTGACCTTTATCAACAAGATGGATCGCGAGAGCCGTGATCCTTTCGAACTGCTTGACGAGATCGAGAAGACGCTAGCGCTCGACACCGCGCCGATGAGCTGGCCGATTGGGCGCGGCCGCGATTTCGCCAGCACTTACGATATTGCCACCGGCGAGATGCGGCTGGTCGGCGAGGACGGCAAGACGGTAGATCGTCAGCCGCTCGACCTCGCTTCGCTCGCCGCAAAAAATACGATGCTCGACGTCAACGCCGTCACCGAAGAACTGGCGCTGGTGAAGGAGGCCTGCCGGCCGTTCGAATTCAAATCCTTCTGCGAGGGCCATCTGACTCCGGTGTTCTTCGGCTCGGCGCTGAAGAATTGCGGCGTCAAGGACTTGCTCGACGCGCTCGCTGCTTTCGCGCCGGCGCCGCGTGCGCAGGCCTCCAATGTGCGCAAGATCGATGCGCACGAGAACAGCATGACCGCCTTTGTCTTCAAGATCCAAGCCAACATGGATCCCAATCACCGCGACCGCATCGCCTTCGCGCGGCTATGCTCGGGCAAGCTCACGCGCGGCATGAAAGCCAAGCTCGCGCGCACCGGTAAGCCGATCACGCTGTCTGCGCCGCAATTCTTTTTCGCGCAGGACCGCGCGCTCGCCGACGAGGCCTTTGCAGGCGACGTGGTCGGCATTCCCAACCACGGCACGCTACGCATCGGCGACACGCTAACCGAGGGCGAGGACATCGCCTTTCTCGGCGTGCCGAATTTCGCACCGGAAATCTTGCGCCGCGTCAAGCTCGGCGACCCGATGAAGGCGAAGAAGCTGAAAGAAGCGCTGCAGCAGATGGCGGAGGAGGGCGTGGTGCAGGTGTTCCGCCCGCTCGACGGCGCGCCGGCGCTGGTCGGCGTGGTCGGGCCCTTGCAGCTCGACGTGCTGAAGATGCGGCTCGCCGCCGAATACGGCCTCGACATCGGCTTCGAGCAGCCGGAATTCCAGCTGGCGCGCTGGATTTCCTGCAATGATGCGAAAAAACTCGAGGACTTTGTGCAGGCCAACTATTCCAGCGTTGCGGAGGACCTCGACGGCGATCACGTGTTTATGGCGCGCAACCAGTTCATCCTCGACTATACGGCTGAGCGCGCGCCCAGCATCGTCTTCACGGATATCAAGGATGTGAAGAACAGGGATGCGGTAGCGGCATAGAACCGCTCTTGCCTAACGGCGAGCCTTCCCCTCTACTGCGCCGCGTCGAAGCCGGGAGTGGCGTATGGGTCTGGCAATCCTCATCTTCGGGCTGGTCGTCCTGCTCGGCGCCCACGTCTTCGTGACGTTCCGCGAGCACCGTGCCAGCCTGATCGCGCGATTGGGGCAGGGCGGTTATCGCGGGCTGTTCTCCATCGTCTCGCTGATCGGGCTTGCGCTCATCGTCTGGGGCTATGGCGCGTATCGCGCGCACGAGTGGCTGCAGATCTGGTCGCCGCCCGCCTTCATGCGGCACATCACCGTCGGCCTCATGCTGATCGCGGTGATCCTGTTCACCGCCGCTTTCGTGCCTAGTCATATCAAGGCCAAGGTCCGTCATCCGATGCTGGCCAGCATCAAGTCTTGGGCTTTCGCCCATCTGTTATCCAACGGCGATCTCGGCTCGATACTGCTGTTTGGTTCGTTCCTGGCCTGGGGCGTCTATGCCCGCATCGCCGCCAAGCGGCGCGGCGATCTCGGCACCACCAGCGCGCCCGCCGGCTGGACCAATGACATTATCGTCGTGGTGCTCGGCGTCGTGATCTTCCTTGCGCTCGGGTATTACTTCCACCCTTACGTCATCGGCGTGCCGGTGTTTGGAAGGTAGCGCATGATCCCGAAAAGTGGGAACCGGTTTTCGGATAAGATAATGCGTAAACGAAAGTAAATTTATGTCCGTGCAAAACGAAATCCGTCGGCTCACCGCGCCCGACATACGTGCGCGCAAAGACGGCGAACCGATCGTCTGCCTTACTTCCTATCACGCCCACACCGCGGCCATCGCCGACAAGCATTGCGACGTCATCCTGGTCGGCGACTCGCTCGGCATGGTGATGCACGGGCTGGAGACCACCGTCCCTGTCACCCTCGACATGATGATCCTGCAAGGCCGCGCGGTGATGCGCGGCTCCAAGCGCGCGCTGGTGGTGGTTGACATGCCGTTCGGCTCCTACGAGGCGTCGAAGGAACAGGCTTTCATGAACGCGGCGCGCGTGCTCAAGGAGACCGGCTGCGGCGCCATCAAGGTGGAGGGCGGTACGCGCATGGCGGAAACCATCGCCTTTCTGGTTGAGCGCGGTGTGCCGGTGATGGCGCATGTCGGGCTGACGCCGCAGGCGATCAATGTGATCGGTTCATTCCGCGCACAGGGGCGCGAAGAAGCTGATTGGGTTCGCTTCGAAGCGGATGCCATGGCGGTGGCGAAGGCTGGTGCGTTCTCCATGGTGATCGAGGCGGTGGCCGAACCGCTGGCGCGTAAGATCACAGGTGCGGTGCCGATCCCGACTATCGGCATCGGGGCGAGCGTTGCCTGCGACGGGCAGGTGCTGGTGATGGAGGACATGCTGG
This sequence comes from uncultured Alphaproteobacteria bacterium, assembly GCA_963773115.1. Taxonomy (GTDB): domain Bacteria; phylum Pseudomonadota; class Alphaproteobacteria; order Rhizobiales; family Xanthobacteraceae; genus Pseudolabrys. The sequence goes on from CAVYZZ010000005.1 coordinate 54,381, forward strand.
GCCTCTCGCCGCGGGTTCCCAAATTCGTCAAACGCTTCGGCGACCTCGGCCCCGGCATCGAAAAGGCCATTGCGAGCTATGCGGCCGAGGTGCGCGCGCGCAGCTTCCCGGGCCCCGAGCATGTCTACCCGATGAAGGGCAAAAAGGGCTAAATGCCTGATTCGTAACGATTGCCGGGCCGGCTTTGCCTTGCGTCCGCCACATCGTTAGGTTACGCCGCCGACCGGCCCGGGCGGGCCATCAGGCGGGTGTGGAGCTGGTCTTGGCCGATATTTTTCACGAAGTCGATGAGGAAGTCCGGCGCGAACGGCTGCAGAAGCTGTGGGATCGCTACAGTATCCACATCATCGCGCTTGCCGTGCTCATCGTCGCCGCCATCGGCGCCTGGCGCGGCTACGATTGGTGGATCGCCAAGCAAGCTGCCGCCGCTGGCGCCAAGTTTGAGGCAGCCCTGACGCTGAGCGAGCACGGCAAGCACGCCGAGGCCGAAGCCGCTTTCGCTAACATCGCCGCCGAGGCACCCGCCGGCTATCGAGTGCTGGCGCGGTTGCGCGCCGCCACCGAACTGGCAGCGACCAAGCCCGCCGATGCGGTCAAGGCTTATGACGAGATCGCCGGCGACGCCTCGCTCAGCACGACCTTGCAGGATCTGGCCGGTTTGCGCGCCGCGATGCTTCTGGTGGACAGCGCGCCCTTATCTGAGATGAAAAAGCGTCTCGATCCGCTGGCAGCGCCGGGCCGCAGCTTCCGCGCCAGCGCGCGCGAACTGCTGGCGCTGTCGGCTTGGCATCATCACGATCTCACGGCGGCGCGCCACTACATCGATATGATGGCCACCGATGCCGAGACGCCGCCGGGCGCCCGCGCACGCGCCGAAGTGCTCTCGGCGCTGATTAGTGCCGCCGGCGGCAAGAGCTGAGGATCAGCCATGCGCCGTTTTGCCCGGATCGTAGTGCTGGCAGGGCTTGCCGCGCTCGCGCCCGTCCTTGCGGGTTGCGAAAATATCGATTTCGACAAGCTAGACTTCCTCGGCATAAGCCAGAAGAAGAATCTGCCGGGCGACCGCAAGCCGGTATTCCCGGAAGGGGTGCCGGGCGTCAGCCAAGGAATTCCGAAGGAATACCAGAAGGGCTATGTGGAGCAGCAACAGCAGCAGCAAGACGACAGCGCTCTGACCCAACCGGCGGCCGGTCCAGCGGACAAGAAGACGGCGGCAGTTCAGCCTGCTGAAAAGCCCAAGCCGAAACCCAAGCCCAAGCGGACCGTCAAACACAAGGCCAAACCGAAGCCGCCTGCGACCGCCGCTGCACCCGCGAATGCGAGCCAGGCGACCCAGCAACAGTCGTCGCCTTGGCCGGCGTCGGGCCAGCAGCAGCAACAGCAGCAGCAACAGCAGCAGCAATCGCCTTGGCCGTCGACGCCGCCGCCGGGCAACTTTTCACACTGACATCGAAGCCGTCATGCGCGGGCTTGATCCGCGCATCCGTCTGGCAAACACATCTTTGACTATTATTGATGATTGCCGGGTCAAGTTTACAGCCGGGCCGGCCGAAATCCGGACCCGGTTGCCCGGCAATGACAGGGTGTTATGACCTTCACTGTCGCCATCGTCGGCCGGCCCAATGTCGGCAAATCGACGCTGTTCAACCGTCTGGTCGGCCGGCGGCTGGCGCTTGTCGACGACCGGCCGGGGGTGACGCGCGACCGCCGGGAAGGTGAGGCGCGGCTCGGTGATCTCGAATTTACGGTGATCGATACTGCGGGGCTGGAGGAGTCTGCGCCCGACAGTCTTTCCGGCCGCATGCGCACGCAGACCGAGACCGCGATCGGGCAGGCCGATGCGATCTTCTTTATGATCGACACTCGCGCCGGCGCAACGCCCGCAGACCGCGCCTTCGCCGCGCTTACCCGCAAGTCCGGCAAGCCGACCGTTCTCATCGCCAACAAGAGCGAGGGCCGCCTGGCCGAAGAACGCCGGCTCGAAGCCTACGAGCTCGGCCTCGGCGACCCGCTGGCGATCTCGGCCGAGCACAATGAAGGCATGGCCGATCTCTACGAAGCGCTCTGCAAAGCGCTGCCGGAGCAGACCGCGCAGCAGCGTCAAGAAGCCGAACCGTCCGGGCCGCACCCGATCCGCGTCGCTATTGTCGGGCGGCCCAATGCCGGCAAATCCACACTGATCAACCGCCTGATCGGCGAGGAGCGCCTGCTGACCGCGCCCGAAGCAGGCACGACGCGCGACTCCATCGCGGTCGATTTCGAATGGCACGGGCAAAAATTCCGCATCCATGACACCGCCGGCCTGCGCCGGCGCTCGCGCGTCGACGAGAAGCTGGAAAAGCTTTCGGTCGCCGATACGCTCAACGCCATACGCTTCGCCGAAGTCGTGGTCGTGCTGCTCGACGTCGAGAATGCTTTCGAGGAACAGGACCAGCGCATCGCCAATCTGGTCGAGCAGGAAGGCCGCGCCATCGTTTTCGCGGTCAACAAATGGGATTTAAAGGAAAAGAAAGTCGGCGCCATCTCCAAATTGCGCGAGCAGGCCGACGACAAGTTGCGGCAGCTACCGGGCGTGCCGCTGGTGGCGGTGTCGGGCCTGACCGGCGAAGGTCTCGATCGCTTGATGCCGGCGATCGTCGAGGCATACGGGGTATGGAATAAGCGCGTGCCGACCGCAGCGCTCAATCGCTGGTTCGAGCGGGCGTTGAACGCGCACCCGCCGCCGGCGGTGTCGGGGCGCAGCCTCAAGCTCAACTACATCACGCAGGCCAAGAGCCGGCCGCCCAGCTTCGTCCTGTTCTGCACGCGCGCCGATGCCTTGCCTGACGCCTACAAGCGTTATCTGGTGAATTCGCTGCGCGAGGCGTTCGATCTGCCCGGCACGCCGATCCGCCTGACGCTGCGCGAGAAAGATAACCCGTTCAAGGGAAAGGCGAGGCGCAAGCATTAAGGCGCGTCATCAGGCCGGCGTCCTGAACTCCAGAAACTTGCCCTTGCGGAAATCGTAGATCTTCCCACTCTCTGAGCACTCCGCCGTGCACAACGGCAGTATTGCCTTCGCCACCTGCTCCGGTGTCGGCAATGTCGACCGATCGATGCCGGGAAAGGCGGACAGATACATGCGCGTGCGCGTCGGACCCGGTGCGAACAGATTGGCGCGCACCTTGGTGGTCTCGTTCTCCGCGGCATAGGTGCGCACCAGCACTTCCAGCGCCGCCTTGGTGGCCGCATAGGGCGCCCAATAGGCGCGCCCTAAATGCGCCACGCCCGAGGTCAGGAACACCGCGCGCCCAGCCTCCGCGCGCTGCAGCAGCGGGTCCATGCAGCGGATCAATTGCCAGTTGGCGGTGACATTGACGGCAAGCGCATTGTCCCAGTCTTTCGGCTCGACATGACCGAGCGGCGAGGGCGTCGGCAGCACGCCGGCATTGCCGACGAGCACGTCGAGCCGGCCGTAGCGCTCGTTGAGCGCCAGCGCCAGCCGCGCGATGCCGTCCCGGTCGGTGACGTCGAGCGGCACCAGTGTGGCCGTGCCGCCGGCTTCCTTGATCTTGTCGTCGAGCTCTTCCAGCCCGCCCACCGTACGCGCGACGGCCACGATATGCGCGCCGGCTTGCGCCAGTTGCAGGGCGAGCGCCGCACCGATACCGCGCGAGGCGCCGGTGACCAGCGCGATACGGTCGGCGAGGGGGCGGGACGTCTCGTTCACTGGCTTTTCCAATCGGCCGGGTACATCCGTTTGAGCTCGGCCTTCTCGCCGGGCGTGAGCGGGAAATAACGAGCGACTTTTGAAGCAAAGAGAGCGGGGCGGCAAGGCGCCGGCCGGCCACACATCAACTTGCTTGGATCGCTGTTGTGGCCGAGACCGATGGCATGGCCGATTTCATGCGCGACGACGCTGCGCGCGACATTGGGGAGTGTGAGCGGATAGACATGCGCGCTGCGCATCGCGACCAACGCCTGTTTTTGCTGCGGCCAGCGGGCGGCAAACGACACGAATGTACCCTGCGACAGGGCGACGATGATGTTGCCGTGCCAATGGCTGACCGCGACCGGAAGCTTGGCCGACCAGTTGCGCTTCAGCACCTTTGCCGCCGCGTCCGCAAGTTCCGCTGCGGGTATAGCTCCATAGACGGTGCTGACGGCGCCCAGCCGGAATGGGCTCCCCAGCTCGGCGAAAGTTTGATTCCAGAATACGACAGCTTCCCGCACCAGCGCCACGCGGCTGTCGTCGCCCTTCACCAATACCGTGATCGAAGGCGAGACTGTCCAGGGGATACCCCAGGCGCCGCGCAGTCGGCGCTGTGCATCAGCGGTCGATGAGAAACCGAAAACAACGACCAGCAACGCTGCAACGGCGAAGCCGCGCGCACGCCCGGTGACGAGCGCGATGTGGCCAGCGAGGGGTTTGGACATTGGCGAACGCCAACAGGGGCGGACTAAATCGCTTCCGCCAGCAGGGACAATTGCCGCGGGCTTGCTTCCTGCGCGCCGAGGTCAGTGAGCGCGGTGGGATAGTCGCCGGTGAAGCAATGGTCGGTGAACTGCGGGCGCGCCGCGTCGCGGCCCGGCAAGCCCATGGCGCGGTAGATGCCGTCGACCGAGAGGAAGGCCAGCGAGTCGGCACCGATGAATTGCCGCATGCCTTCCAGATCGTGGGTGGCAGCCAGCAGCTTGTCGCGTTCGGGCGTGTCGATGCCGTAATAGTCGGGGTGCGTGATCGGCGGCGAGGCGATGCGGAAATGCACCTCGGTCGCGCCGGCGTCGCGCATCATCTGCACGATCTTGCGCGAGGTGGTGCCGCGCACGATCGAATCGTCCACCAGCACGATGCGCTTTCCGGCCGCCACGGCGCGGTTGGCGGAGTGCTTGAGCCGCACGCCCTGGTCGCGGATGGCTTGCGTCGGCTGAATGAAGGTGCGCCCGACATAGTGGTTGCGGATGATGCCGAGCTCGTAGGGAATGCCAGCTTCCTGCGCGAAGCCGATGGCCGCCGGCACGCCGGAATCCGGCACCGGCACGATCACGTCGACATTCGCGGGCGCTTCGCGCGCGAGCTCGGCGCCCATGGCCTTGCGCACGTCGTAGACATTGCGGCCGCCGACTATGGAATCCGGCCGCGAGAAATAGATGTATTCGAAGATGCACGGCCGCGCCTGCATCGGCGGAAACGGCTTGTGCGACTGCGCGCCGTCTTCATCGAAAATGACCACCTCGCCGTTTTCCACGTCGCGCACGTATTGCGCGCCGATGATGTCGAGCGCGCAGGTCTCCGACGCCAGGATGGGGCAGCCGTTGAGCATACCGATCACCAGCGGGCGGATGCCGAGCGGGTCGCGCGCGCCCACCAGCTTCTTGTTGGTCAGCCCGACGAAGGCATAGGCGCCCTCAAGCTGGCGCAGGCCCTCGATGAAACGGTCGACGAAGCGGTTACGGCGCGCCCGCGCCACCAGATGCAGAATCACCTCGGTGTCGGTGGTCGACTGCATCATGGCGCCTTCGTGCACCAGTTGTCGGCGCAACGCGATGCCGTTGGTAAGATTGCCGTTATGGCCAATGGCGAAGCCGCCGCCTTCGAGCTCGGCGAACAACGGCTGCACGTTGCGAATGATGGTCTCGCCGGTGGTCGAATAGCGCACGTGGCCGATGGCCGAGATGCCGGGCAACCGGTCGATGACCTCGCGCCGGGAAAACGTGTCGCCGACCAGCCCGAGGCGGCGCTCGGAGTGGAAGCGCTTGCCATCGAAGCTGACGATGCCGGCGGCTTCCTGGCCGCGGTGCTGGAGCGCGTGCAGGCCGAGCGCGGTGATGGCGGCGGCGTCGGGATGGTTGAAGATGCCGAACACGCCGCATTCCTCGCGCAGCCGGTCGGCGTTTGGATCGAATTCCGCCTCAGCCGCCTGCACGAGGTCTAGCTCAAGTTGCTGCATGCCTATCGTGTTCCGGTTGGCGCCTGCAGATCGGTGCGTTGGTCGGCCCCGCTGTCCGGCGGTTCCTGGTCTTCCGGCTTACGCTTCTTGAACTTCTGCAAGATGGTCTTTTCGGGGTCGTCCGGCAACATGGAGATAAGCCATTGTCCCGTGCTTTGTAAGACCACTTTCGATTTTGCGCCGCGCACCCATTCCGGCTGGCTGCGTTCGGGCACCAGCCAGGCGAAGAACAGGAAGGCGACCACGACGATGATGAGGCCGCGGCCGAGGCCGAACAGGAAGCCGAGCGTACGGTCGAGCGCGCCGACTCGACTGTCGAGAATCATGTCGGAGACGCGCACGGTGATGACAGAGACGATCAGCAGGGTGAGCAGGAAGATGGTGCCGACAGTGGCGGCTGCCGCCACCACGTTGCTGCTGAAATAGCCTTGCGCGATCGGCAGCACGCGCGAGTAGCCATAAAGCGTCACCAGCGCGGCCACGATCCAGGCGCCGATCGACAGGATCTCGCGCATGAAGCCGCGGATCATGGCGAGCAGACCCGAGATCAGCATGACCACTAGGAGCAGGATATCGAGCAACGTTATCGGCATCGGCGGCTCACGCGCTCCGCTGATAGGCGCAGGCCGCCCGGCGCGCGGCGGCATGCCGGCGGGGCGAATCCGCGCCGCTTTTGGCCGCACCGGATGAGGGCGGCAATATCGGCCTTAAGTGCTTAATTTTAAGCCCATTTCTGCTCTGGCGGCGGGTCGCTGGCCGGCCGCCGCCGGAGGGGATTACGACGCGCCCAGTGTATAGCGGGGCGTCACGATGCCGTCACCCGTCTTGTCGGCCACATTTGCCGGCATGGTTGCCGCGCGCCGCGATATCGGCAACCAGATTGGCGAGGCTTGCGACATCGCGGACGATCAGGCCCGGTTCGCCGGCCTCGGCGCGCGCCGCCTCGGGAATGACCGCTTGGGTAAAGCCGAGCTTTGCGGCCTCCTTGAGACGCGCCGGCCCTTGCGCGACCGGCCGTACCGCGCCCGAGAGCGAGACCTCCCCGAAATAGACCGCATCCGCCGGCAGCGGCGCATTGGCGAGTGAGGACACCAGCGCAGCGGCGGCGGCCAGATCGGCAGCCGGTTCCTGGATGCGCAGCCCGCCGGCGACGTTGAGATAGACGTCGTGGCTGCCTAGCCGCACGCCGCAATGGGCCTCCAACACCGCCAGTACCATCGACAGCCGGCTCGGGTCCCAGCCGACCACCGCTCGCCTTGGCGTGCCGAGCGAGGATGGTGCCACCAGTGCCTGGATTTCGACCAGCAATGGCCGCGTGCCCTCGATGCCGGCGAATACCGCCGTGCCCGGCTGGCCGAGATCGCGCTCGGACAGAAACAGTTCGGACGGGTTGGCGACTTCGCGCAGGCCTGTTCCGGTCATCTCGAACACGCCGATCTCGTCGGTCGGCCCGAATCGGTTCTTCACGGCGCGTAAGATTCGGAACTGGTGCGAGCCCTCGCCCTCGAACGAAAGCACCGCGTCCACCATGTGCTCGACCACGCGCGGCCCTGCGATCTGGCCGTCCTTGGTGACATGGCCGACCAGGATAATGGCGGCGCCGGATCGTTTGGCATAGCGGATCAGCGCCTGCGCCGAGCCGCGCACCTGTGTCACGGTGCCGGGCGCGGATTCGACCATATCGGTCCACATGGTCTGGATGGAATCGATGACGACCAGCCGCGGCGTCTTGCCTTCCGACAAAGTGGCGATGATGTCCTCGACCGCCGTCTCCGCCGCCAGTTCCACAGGCGCGTCGCGCAAGCCAAGCCGCTCGGCGCGCAGGCGCACCTGCGCCACCGCCTCCTCGCCGGAGATGTAAACGGCGCGGTGACCGGCGCGCGCCATGGTGCCCGCGGCCTGGATCAGCAGCGTCGATTTGCCGATGCCGGGATCGCCGCCGACCAGCAGCACCGAGCCGCGCACGAAACCGCCGCCGGTGACGCGGTCCAATTCGGCGACGCCGGACGCCAGCCTGGGCGCGTCATGGGCTTCGCCCGCCAGCGGCTCGAGCGCGAACAGCCGGCCTTTGCGCGGCGCCCGCCCGGGGCCGGCGGGGCGTGCGGCGCCTTCTTCCGACAAAGTGTTCCATTCGCCGCAGGCCTCGCATTTGCCCTGCCAGCGGCTGAAGGCGGCGCCGCAGTTCTGGCAGATGAAGGTCAGGCTGCGCTTGGACATAGGGGAATCGCCCTTGAAATGGCTCTCAGGACGCTAAAGCGGCCACAAGAACATTACAAGAACATTCTTTAAAAAAGTGCTGATTTTCAGAGGATTGCGCCGGCCGCCCCAGGTTTAGCCCCGGTAGACCCGGTGGTAGCGCCTGCTCAGGCTGGTGAGCACCTCGTAGCCGATTGTGCCGGCCACGCTCGCCACGTCGTCCACGCTGATCTCGTCGCCGATCAGCGTGACGAGATCGCCGCGGCGCGCCGCGTTGTCGGGCAGGTCGGTGATGTCGAACGCGATCAGGTCCATGGAAACGCGGCCGGCCAACGAGCAGCGCCGGCCGGCGACAATAGCGTCGGTGCCCGGGCGCTCGTCGGAGGCGCTGGCCGCGCGCATGTAGCCGTCGGCATAGCCGATCGCCACCACCGTCAGCCGGGTGGCGCGCTTGGCGGTCCAGGTTGCGTCGTAGCCGACCGTCTCCCCGCGCGGCACCGTGCGCACTTGCAGGATGCGCGCCTGCAACTCGACCACCGCCCGCATCGGATTACTGCGCCCCGGCGTCGGATTGACGCCGTAAAGCGCCACCCCCGGCCGCACGATGTCGCAATGCGCAGTTGAGCCGAGGAAAATGCCGGATGAATTGGCGAGCGAGGAGGGGATGCCGCGGTAGAGGATGCGAACGTCCCGGAATGTCGCGATCTGGCGCGCATTGAGCGGATGCTCCGGCATCTCCGCGCAGGCGAGATGGCTCATCAGCAAGCTGATGCCGTGGTTTTCGGCGCGGATGCGCGGCGCCAGCGCTGCCGCCTCGTTCACAGAAATGCCGAGCCGGTTCATGCCGGTGTCGACGTGGAGCGCAGCGCCGCCACGCCACTGATTGGCGGTGCAGAAGGCGTCCCATTCCGCCAGCTCAACCAGACTTCCAATCACCGGCCGCGCGCGGATATCGGCGAAAGCGGCGGCGGTCCCGGGCATCAGGCCGCTCAACACATAGATCGCCGGCTCCGATGTAACGGCACGCACGCGCCGGGCTTCGTCGAGGTCGGCGACGAAAAAGGTCTTGCAGCCGGCCCGCGCCAGCCGGGCCGCAACCGGCTCCAGGCCGCAGCCGTAACCGTCGGCCTTGATAACGCTCGCGCATTCCGCAGGCGTGACGCGGCGCATGAGCGCGCGCCAATTGGCTTCGAGCGCGCCGAGATCGACGGTGAGGATGCCGCCGGCTTGCGCGGCGAGCGGGCCGGCGGTGGCGGGCACCTCCGCGGCGGGCGCCTGCGGGGGGCTCGGATGTTCCTCAGCTAGGGTTTCGGCTTTTGCCATGGGGCTAAGGTCATAGCGGCCCGCGCACTAGCCGTCCATGCGGGGGGCCGGACACCCTAAACGAGGGCCACGCGCAAAGACACGCGCAAGGAACAGGCCGGCGCCCTTAGGCGAACATGAAATTCGCCGCCTTCAGGAACAAGGTTCGGTTGACGCCGTCCGAATGCAGGAAGGCGGCGGCGTCGCGCACCAGCTTCTCGACGCCGATCTCCTTCATGTAGCCGCTGCCGCCGTGGATCTCGAGAGTCCAGGTCGCGATCTTCCAGGCGGCCTGGGACGCCATGACCTTGGGCAGCGCACCGAGCGTTCGGTCCCAGCCCTGGTCCTGGTGGTCGGCGAGCCAGCAGGCCCGGTGAATGTAGGAACGGGACGCGTCAATCAGCATCTTCATCTCGGCAATCTGGGCACGGATGCCATCGTGCTCGATCAGCGGCTTGCCACCCTGTACGCGCATCTTGGCCCATTGTTCGGCCTTCTCGTACAGCGCCACGGCAACGCCGAGGATGCTAGCGGCCGCATAGGAATTGCTCGAAGGAAAGAAACGGGACAGCACGTCGAAGCCCTTGCCGATCTCGCCGACGAGATTTTCTTCGGGAAAAAAACAGTCCTGGAAGATGAGCTCGGCATTATTGGCGAGCCGCTCGCCCATTTTGTCGTGCACGCGCCCGATGGTGAAGCCTTCGCGCCCGCGCTCGAGTAGGAAGCACGTCATGCCCTGCGCCATCGGCTTGTTTTTCTCGGTTTGGATGAACACGAGGTAGAAGCTGGCGCGATTGCCGTTCGAGATGAAATGTTTCATGCCGTTTACGATCCAGCCCCCTTTGGTTTTTTCGCCGGTGGTGCGCATCGGCGTCGGGTAGGGCAGGAAATAATTCGATCCGTTGTCCGGCTCGGTAATGCCGATCGCGAGGACGGCCTTCGGATCCTTGGCGAAGAGGGCAAGCGAGCGTTCCTGCTGCTCCTCGTTGAGCGCCTTTTCCATGATTTGCGCGAGCTTCAAGGTCTGCGCCATAACCACCGATGTGCCGAGGTCGCCGCGCGCAAGTTCCTCCACCACCATCGCGGTGGTGAGCGAATCGGTGCCGAGGCCGCCATACTTCTCGGATAACGTCATCGTGCGGATGCCGACGGCATCCGCCGCCATCACGATCTCATCGGAATAACCAGCGGCCGGATCCGTCAGCGCATCCAGCGCCGGCGCCTTCGGCTTCACCACCTCCTCGACAAAGCGCTTGACCGATTGAAGAATTGCCCGCTGCTCATCGTTTTGAATGAACATTTCTTCCATTGGAATTCCCTCCGTCCCTCTTCAATCCGCCCGCCATTGCGCGCCGGCCAGGATTGGGCCTTTATATCCACTTGATTGGCCTTCTGGGTGCCAAATGACGCCGGTATGCATCCGATGAAAGCAGCCGTTCTGCAACAACCCAGAAATTTTATTTTAATTGATCGCCCCGTTCCCGTTGCCGGAATGGGCGAAGTGGTCGTGCGTACCGCCGCCACTGCTGTCTGCCACACGGATCTGGACATGTATTTGGGTCATCACCCCGGTGTCCGTTATCCCGTCGTGCTGGGACACGAGGCGACCGGTACTATTACGGATGTAGGGCCGCAGGTGCAGGGGCTGCAGCCGGGCCAGAACGTCATCATCAATCCGGTCATCAGTTGCGGCCAATGCGACTGTTGCCGGCGCGGCGACGAGCATCTGTGCCGCAAGGCCGGGATTATCGGCCGTGAATTCGACGGCTCGCTCGGCCAATATGTTTGCCTGGCGGCGCGCTACGTTCATCTGCTGCCGCCGCAGCTGCCGCTGGCCGAAGCCACGCTCATCGAGACGCTTGCGACGGTGCGGCATGCGCAGGCGCGTGCCTCAATCACGGCAGCCAACTCCGTGGTGGTGCTGGGTCAAGGAACGTCGGGTCTCTTGCACACGCGCCTGGCGGTTCTCTCCGGCGCCAAGCCGGTCATTGCCGTATCCCGCACGCAGGCAAAAATCGACTTGGCCGCGCGCATGGGCGCCCATCATGCTGCGCGGTCGAGCGCTGAAACGGCGGTGGATGAGGTTCGGCGGCTGACCGATGGCAGCGGCGCTGATGTCGTTATCGATACTGTCGGCAGCGCCGGCACATTGCGCGCCGGGATCGACATGCTGCGGCCGGGCGGGCGCTTCGTTTCCTTTTCTTTGGGCCATGAGGCCTTTACGGGATTGAGCGCGTTTGACCTGTACATCAAGGAGATCAGCATCATCGGCGCGCGCGCGTTGACGCCGCCCGACATGGCGCCCGCGATCGAGCTGGTCGCATCCGGCAAGGTCGACGCGTCGGTTTTTATCACCGCGCGCTATCCGCTGGATCAGGTCGCCGCCGCTTTCGAGGAATACGAGCGCAACCCGAGCCGGATCTTGCGCATCGTCATTGATGGTGACGTCGGTTAGCGGTCGCGGGGGAATTACCGGCCGTTCCGCGCTTGTCGGTCCGAGCCCTAGATGCGCTCGGGCAGATGGTCCCCGCGCGCCAGCGAGGAGAAGCGGGTCAGTGCACCCTCGAATTGAAGCTCGACGGTGCCGGTGGGGCCGTGGCGTTGCTTGCCGATGATGACTTCCGCCTTGCCGTGCACCTTTTCGCCTTCCGCCAGCCATTCCGCGAATTTCTCGCGGTTGTTCTCCAGCGGCTTGCGCATCTGGTGATAGTACTCTTCGCGGAACACGAACATCACCACGTCGGCGTCCTGCTCGATCGATCCCAATTCACGCAAATCCGAGAGCTGCGGGCGCTTGTCGTCGCGGCTTTCCACCTGGCGCGACAATTGCGACAACGCCAGGATCGGCACGTTGAGTTCCTTTGCCAGCGCCTTGAGCTTGGTGGTGATTTCGGTGATTTCCTGCACGCGGTTTTCTGAACTGCGGCGGGTCGAACCTTGCAACAATTGCAGATAGTCGACGATCAAAAGGTCGAGCCCGCGCTGGCGCTTGAGCCTTCGCGCACGGGCGGCGAGCTGGGCCACCGACAGGCCACCGGTCTCATCCACGAAGAACTTCAAATTTTGCAATTCGATAGAATGGTCCTTGATGCGCTCGAAGTCGGCTTCACTGATGCCGCCGCGCCTGATCAGGTTCGAGGGGATGCCGGTCTGCTCAGCGATGATGCGGGTGGCGAGCTGTTCAGCCGACATTTCAAGTGAGAAGAAGCCGACAATGCCGCCATTGGTGGTGACCGTGTGCCCGTCGGCCCGAACCTCGCCCTGCCAAGCCTTGGCGACGTTGTAGCCGATGTTGGTTGCGAGCGCGCTTTTCCCCATGCCGGGGCGGCCGGCCAGGATGATCAGGTCGGAGGGCTGCAGGCCGCCCATCATGCGGTCGAGATCGTCGAGCCCGGTGGCCATGCCGGAAAGCTTGCCGTCGCGCTGGAAGGCGTGCGCCGCCATGTCGATCGCTGTGGTCAGCGAATTCGAAAAAAGCTGGAAGCCGCCGTCGTAACGGCCGGTTTCGGCCAGCTCGAACAGTCTGCGCTCGGCGTCCTCGATCTGGCTGCGCGGCGCAAAGTCGACCGGCGCGTCATAGGCGAGGTTGACCATGTCCTCGCCGACCTGGATCAGGTCGCGGCGGATCGACAGGTCGTAGACGGTGTGGCCGTAATCCTCGGCATTGATGATGGTGGTCGCTTCGGCGGCGAGCCGCGCCAGATATTGGCTCACATTGAGCCCGCCGATGTCGATATTGGCGTCAAGGAAGGTCTTCAGCGTGACCGGCGTCGCGATCTTGCCGGCGCGGATCAGGTCGCGCGCGAGCTGGTAGATGTTCTGGTGGATCGGCTCGAAGAAATGCCGCGGCTCCAGAAAATCCGAGACCCGGTAAAAGGCTTCGTTGTTGACCAGGATTGCGCCCAACAGCGCCTGTTCCGCCTCGATATTGTGCGGTGCGGCGCGATATTGAGCGGCAGGCTCTTCGGCCTGCTTGCGGGCGACTGATTCGAGCGGTGGCATGGCTGTCCTTGTTCCGTCAATTTGACGAAACTTTGTTAGCTCATGGCTTACACCGCTTATCGGTTGACGCGATGGCTGGATCGCAACAATCGCCCGCTTTCCACGCTACTCACCGGCGATAAAAAATAGGCTTTGGCCGTGCGGGCGGGCTTGACGATCAAATCGATTGAGCGGTACCGGCGCGCTACTCTCCGGCCAGCCGCAGCGGCGGATGCTGGCGGTGCTCGGCGGCGCACAGGCGCTGTTCCTCGCGCGCGATATAGTCGCGCGTCATCGGCACCAAGCCCTGCCGTTTGGTGAGTTGGATCTGGAATACCATCATGTTCTGCTCGCGGAACGCCATTTCCGACGCCGCCAGATAGAATTCCCACATCCGCTCGAAACGCTCATCGTAAATGCGCTCGACTTCCTTGCGGTGCGCCAGGAAGCGCTCGCGCCAGTGCTTGAGCGTCTCGGCATAATGCAGGCGCAGGATTTCGATATCGGTGACCAGCAGCCCCGATTTCTCAATCGGCGGGAGTACTTCCGACAGCGACGGGATGTAGCCGCCGGGAAAGATGTATTTCGAAATCCACGGACTGGTTCTGCTCGGGCCTTCCGAGCGGCCGATCGAGTGCAGCGCCATCACACCATCGTCGGCCAGCAATTGCGCGGACTTTTTGAAGAAGGTGTCGTAGTGATTGACGCCGACATGTTCGAACATGCCGACCGAAACGATGCGGTCGAACGGACCATTGGCGTCGCGATAGTCCTGCAGAAGGAAGCGGGCGCGCGCGGCCAGGCCTTTTTCCGCCGCGCGCTCGTTGGCGATGGCGTGTTGCTCCTGCGACAGCGTCACGCCGGTCACGTCGGCGCCGCCGACTTCGGCGAGATAGAGTCCTAAGCCGCCCCAGCCGCAGCCGATGTCGAGCACGCGCAAGTCTTTACTGGGTTTGCCACCGTCGAGCACAAGCTTGGCGGTGAGATGGCGCTTTTTCGCGAGTTGGGCGTCGTCGAGCGATTGCCCGGGGTTCTCGAAATAACCGCAGCTGTATTGCCGGTCGGCGTCGAGAAACAACGAATAAAGCCGCCCGTCGAGATCGTAATGATGCGCCACGTTGCGACGCGAGCGCTGGCGCGGATTGAACTGTTTGAGACGCCGGGCGATGTAGCGCAAAAGTCCTTGCAGCCGCGCCCAGTGCGGCACGTCTGTATTCTGCCCGAGCATGATGGCGAGCACGTCGGCGATCGAGCCTTCCTCGACCACGAAAGTGCCGTTCATATAGGCTTCGCCGAATTTCAGTTCGGGGTCGAGCAGGATGGCCCATTCGGCGGCGCGGGAGGCAAAACGAACCGACACCGGCTGGCCGGTCCCATCACCGAAGGTCAAGACCGAGCCGCGCGAGGTGGTGACTCTAAATGTCCCCCGCCGGACAAAGGTCTTGAGCAGAAATCGAAGCAACCGGTCCATCGGCCGCCTCCGTCGTAGTATCAAGCCGCGTTCCGGGCATTGCCCCCTAGATGTTGTCGCCCCGCCTTGGGAACGCCATGGACGTAAAATCGTTCGGACTTAAGTATTAAACCAAAGTTCCATGTGCCCAGCAATACTGCAAATATCCGCCCTGCACACAAATCCAGCGAGGGCCACAATCGCAAGATAATAGGCTATCGATATAGGGGGCCAGAATCGTTGAATTCTGCGGGGCGGCGCCGGCCGGCGTGTAATCAAAAAAGGTTGAAGGCAATGATGGGCTTTGTTCGGCGCATAGGCGCGACGGTTGCGGTTCTGGCACTTTGGGCCGCGGGACCGGCGGCCGCGCAGGAAAATCTCGATCAGGGCAAGACCCCCGCCCAGCTTTACGCGACCGATTGCGCAATCTGCCATAAATCGCCGCACGGGCTGGCCAAACGGCTCGGGCCTTACGCGCTGGATAACTTCCTGCGCCAGCATTACACGGCCAGCCGCGAGTCGGCCGCCATCATCAGCGCCTATCTACGTGCCAACGACCGCCAGCCCGCGCCCACGCAGGAGCGCAGATCCAAGCGCAAGGCCAAGGCGTCCGAGCCCAAGCTTCCGCTGCAAAAGCCGGCCGAGGCCAAATCGTCGGACACCAAACCGTCCAAGACCAAAGCGTCCGATGCTAAGCCTTCCGACGCCAAGCCTTCCGACGCCAAGCATTCCGAGAGCAAAACCAAGGCGTCCGCGGAGAAGCACGAGGAAGCCAAAACCTCAGGCGCGAAGGCGGGGGAGGCCAAGCCTTCCGAGCCTAAGCCTGCCGCTGCTCAGCCCGCCGAGGCCAAAGCGGAGGCGCCGAAGGCGAGCCCGCCGAAGCCCGCCCAAGATTCCGCCGAGCCCAAGAAGGACAAGGCCAACTAGTCCTCGGCGTCTGCTTTTTTGGCGGCTTTTGCCGGCGTCTTGGTGGCGTCCGCCGCCCCGTCTTCGGCATCGCCAGTCTGCTCGCGCTCCTGCATTGCCTTGGCTGCCTCTGGCTCGAAGAATGCTTCCGCGGCGGCGGCGGCTGCGGCGGCTTCCTCCTCGGCCTCGGAGCGCGGCACGGTGACGTCTTCGCCGCGTGCGATGCGCTCGGCTTCCTCCTGGCTGCGCGCGACCGTGACGGTGATCGCCACCTCGATCTCCGGGTGCAGCGCCAGCGGCACCTTGTACTGGCCGATCGCCTTGATCGGCGCGTTGAGCGCTACTTGCGTGCGTGCGATCTCGGCGCCGTCGGTTCTCATCAGGCCGGCGATGTCGCGCGTCGTGACCGAGCCGAACAGCTGGCCGGATTCGCTCGCCTGGCGGATCACCACGTAGCTCTTGCCGTCGAGCTGACCGGCGAGCTTGCCGGCCTCGCCCTTGAGTTCGAGATTGCGCGCCTGCAGTTCGCCCTTCATGCCTTCGAAGCGCGCCTTGTTGTCGGTGGTCGCGCGCAGCGCCTTGCCGCGCGGCAGCAGAAAATTGCGGGCAAATCCGTCCTTTACGCGCACGACGTCGCCCATTTGGCCGAGCTTGCCGACGCGCTCGAGCAGGATTACTTCCATTGTCGTTACTCCTTGGTCTGAACTTTAAGTGTTGCGGTTGATCTCGATCTTTCAGGAATGCGGCGGCGGTGCACGCGTGCGCGCGACGCGGGCGCGCAGGCCGATGGCCGCCTCGACAAGGCCGAGCAGGCAGAACGCCAGCACCGGCCAGCCGAGCACCGCCACCGCGGCATAGGCGCCGCCCAGCAGAAAGCCGCGGGCGTTCATGCCTTGCGTGATGGCATGCAGCACCGCGAAGCCGAGCACGCCGTATGCCATCAGCAACCCCGCCGCCACCACGCCGGCAAGAATGCCGGGGAGGCCGCCGAGAATGTTCAGCCCAATGGCAATAGCGAGCGCAGCCATAAGCGGGCTCGGAAAGGTCATCGCCGGGATCCGCGGCCACGGCCGCGCAAGCCGCCCGGAAAATTTCACGACGCGTCCCGCCAGCCAAAGGTTGAAAACATTCGTAATGGTGGCGAGCACCGCGGCGGCTGGCGGCAGCGCGGCCACCAAGAAATCGATCAGCTCATTGGCATTGCTGACACCTGGAACACTCAAGGTCCCGCCCGCCGGCGCACCTGTCTCGACCTGCAGCAGCCGGGCGAGCGCATGGCGCATGGCGGCGCGGTAACTCTCTGCATCGGCGCCGAAATTGAGGATAGCGACCAGCACGACCAGCGCGGCCAGGATCGCCGCCCACATCACCAGCCGGCCGGGCGGGTACCATTCGAGCGCAGGCGTGCCGCCATTGCCGGCGGCGGGGACGGGCCGGGCGAGCATGGCGAGATAGCCGAGCCACCAGGCCGGCAGCGCCGCGCTCGCCAGAAACCCGAGGAAGAACACCGAGCCGAACATGCCCGCGATCGCCAGCGCGCCGAACGCGGCGCCGATCAGCGCCGACCAGTGACTCCAACCGAGCCCCGCGATCAACATCGGCAGCGGTGCCAAGTAGAACAGCAGCACCGACAGCAGCGAACCTGATGTCACCGAGGCGAACAACAGGGCGGCGGCCGCGCCGGCGCTGATACCGATCAGTCCGATTTGCATCATCACGAGCTGTCCCGCTCCGTTTCGAGCGGTTAGAGACGAAAACGTTGTCCGTCCCAACCATCGGCCCCCGGAGTGCTCCCGGCGGCCTCGCTTTAAAGTCTTATCTTATCACGTAAGGCAGCAATCCAAGGAAGCGCGAGCGCTTGATCGCCTGCGCCAGCTCGCGCTGCTTTTTGGCCGATACCGCGGTGATGCGGCTCGGCACGATCTTGCCGCGCTCCGACACGTAGCGCTGCAGCAGTTTGACGTCTTTGTAGTCGATCTTGGGCGCGTTGGCGCCGGAGAACGGGCAGGTCTTGCGCCGGCGGAAGAACGGACGGCGGGCGCCGCCTTGCGGGGAGAATGCCATGGTCTATTCCTCCACCGCAGGTGTTTCTGCGACCACGGCGACGTCCTCGTCGCCTTCATCGCGCCGCGGGCGGCGTTCGCCGCGATCGCGTCCGCCCCGGTCGCCGCGATCGCCGCGATCCTCGCGGTCGGACTTGCGCATCATCGCGGAAGGGCCTTCCTCGTGCTCCTCGACGCGGATGGTGAGATAGCGAAGAACATCTTCGCTGAGCCGCTCCTGACGTTCGATCTCGTTGAGCGCCGCCGCCGGCGCGTCAACGTTGAGAAGCGTCATGTGCGCCTTGCGGTTCTTGCGCATGCGGTAGGTGAGCGATTTTAGGCCCCAATACTCGGTCTTGGTGACCTTGCCGCCCATCTGCCCGATGACACCTGAAAATTGCGCAGTCAGTTCGTCGACCTGCTGCGACGAGAGGTCCTGGCGCGCGAGGTAGACGTGTTCGTATAGCGGCATGAAATGCCTTTCCCTTGGTTCGACCCATGTCCTCGACTCTGGCGCCTAGCCCCTCGAGCCCTTCGGGAAAGGCTCGAATGCTCAGAAGGCGGGAACACGGGACGCCGGACCCATCGGGCCCTACCGGATTTCGAGCGAAAACGCCGGAAAAACGGCCGTCCGTTCAGCTCCCAACCAGGATCGACGGAGCGCGCGGTTTATAGGGATTTTTGCGGAAAAGGCAAGAAGGCAAGGCGGGCGCGTGATCAAGCAGCGCGCGGGCCCGGATTGACGCGGTACTCTTGCAGGCGGTCGGCAAGCTTGACCGCGATATCGACGCCCTCGCGCATCTGGCGGGCGGCGTCCGGGCTCGCGATTGTGGCCCGGCGCATCGTATTCAGCGCCGTCAGCAGGCGATCGAGATTTTCCGCGAGCAGCTGCTGGCGAAAGGTCGGGTCGCTGCGCGCGCGCGCCAGATCGTCGTCGCTGACCAAAATACTCATCGCCAGGGCCTCAAAAGTTAACAAAGACCGTAGCCGAGAGAACTTTTCGCTTCGTTACCGCTGGTGGCGCAACTTGACAGACCGGCTAAGGGCGGTGTCTTTCGGCCCGATTTCGACGGCGGAAGGAAAAAGGGCGGGGTATGGCGGTCGCTTTTGTATTTCCGGGCCAGGGCAGCCAGGCGGTGGGTATGGGCAAGGCGCTGGCGGAGAATTTCGCGCCGGCACGGCAAGTCTTCGAGACGGTCGACGAAGCGCTCGGCGACAAACTGAGCGCCGTCATCTTTGAAGGCCCGACCGACACGCTCACGCTCACCGAAAATGCCCAGCCGGCTTTGATGGCGGTTTCGCTCGCCGTTATGAGGGTGCTGGAGACTGAAGCCGGCCTCGATCTCGGACGCGACGCGCAATTCGTCGCCGGACATTCGCTCGGCGAATATTCCGCGCTCGCTGCCGCCGGCACCTTCACGCTCGCCGACACGGCGCGGCTGTTGCGGACGCGCGGACAGGCCATGCAGAAGGCGGTGCCGGTCGGCGTCGGCGCCATGGCGGCTCTCATCGGGCTCGAAATCGATATTGCCGCCGCGGTGGCGGCGGAAGCTGCCGGGACGCAAGTCTGCCAGGCCGCCAACGACAATGGCGGCGGCCAGGTGGTGGTGTCGGGCGACAAGGCGGCCGTCGAGCGCGCGGTCGAGATCGCCAAGGCCAAAGGCGCCAAACGCGCGATGTTGCTACCTGTGTCCGCACCCTTCCACTGCACGCTGATGCAGCCTGCCGCCGAAGTAATGGCGCGGGCTTTGGCGCAAGTGAGCGTCAACCGCCCGGTGGTGCCGGTGGTGTCGAACGTGCTAGCCAAACCGGTCAGCGAGCCGGCCGAGATTGTGCAGGCCCTGGTCCGCCAAGTCACCGGCACGGTACGCTGGCGCGAGTCGGTCGCGTTCATGGCGCAAGCCGGTGTCGAGAAGTTCTACGAAATTGGTGCCGGCAAGGTGCTGAGCGGCCTCATCAGGCGCATCGCCGACCGCGCGAGCGCAAGCGCCATCGGCAGTCCCGAAGACGTTGCCGCCTTCAAGGCGGGACGCGCATGATCCCGAAAAGTGGGAACCGGTTTTCGGATATGATCATGCGCGATGAATTGGGAGACCCATGATGTTCGATTTGACGGGTAAGACCGCGCTGGTGACCGGAGCAAGCGGCGCCATCGGCGGCGAGATTGCGCACGCGCTGCATGCGCAAGGCGCAACCGTCGCGGTCTCTGGCACGCGCCGCGAGGCGCTCGACAAGCTGGCCGAAAAACTCGGCGAACGGGTGTACGTGCTGCCCTGCGATCTCGCCGACAAGGACGCGGTCGAGGCGCTGGTGCCGGATGCCGAAGCGAAAATGGAAAAGCTCGACATCCTGGTCGCCAATGCCGGCGTCAACCGGGACAACCTGTTTGTGCAACTGCGCGACGAGGATTGGGATCAGGTCATCGCGGTCAACCTGACCGCCACCTTCCGTCTCATCCGCGCGGCGGTGAAAACCATGATGCGCCGGCGCTTCGGACGCCTGATTGGCATTTCCTCGGTGGTCGGGTTCACCGGCAATCCGGGGCAGGGCAATTACACCGCCTCCAAGGCCGGCATGGTCGGGATGATGAAATCGGTGGCCGCCGAATATGCCAAGCGCAACGTGACCGCGAACTGCATCGCCCCCGGTATCATCGCCTCGCCCATGATCGACCGGTTAAACGACAAGCAACGCGAGGCGATTCTCGCCCGGGTGCCGGCCGGCAAGCTCGGAACGCCGCGTGACGTGGCTGCGGCGGCGGTCTATCTGGCTTCGGACGAGGCCCAATACGTCACCGGCCAGACCCTCCATGTCAACGGCGGCATGGCCATGATATGAGCGGAAATACTTGGTTTTCAGGGGGTAGGCGGCTAGGCTTACGCTGCTAGTCAACGGAATTGAAGTGTGGTAACCGAAATTCGGCCCGGCTGGGGCGGCCGCGAGTGGTAGTCTCAATCGACTACTCTGCGATCGCATTCGTCTCACCACCGTCAGCCACGACGAGGCCATATCGCGTTTGGTTGCGATCTTATCCCGATCGCAGCCCAATCTAAAAAGCACGAGGTTGGAACGATGAGTGATATTGGCGAGCGGGTGAAAAAGATCGTCGTGGAGCACCTTGGAGTCGAACCCGACAAGGTGACGGAGCAGGCCAGTTTCATCGACGACCTTGGCGCCGACAGTCTCGACACCGTCGAGCTCGTGATGGCTTTCGAGGAAGAATTTGGCTGCGAAATTCCCGACGATGCCGCCGAGACCATTCTCACCGTGGGCGATGCGGTCAAATTTCTCGAAAAAAACGCAAAAAGCTGAGCGAACGCCGACGCGGCTGCTCGATCGCTTCAACAGTTAGGCTTGTCGGCTATGCCCGGTGCGACGGAGCGTAGGAGGTCAAATTTGCCTTGGGGGCGGCCATGAGACGCGTCGTCGTCACCGGCATGGGTATGCTGACGCCGCTCGGCTGCGGCGTGGAGACGACGTGGTCGCGCCTGCTCAAGGGCGAAAGTGGCGCCAAACGCGTCGAGCGCTTCAACGTCTCCGACATCGCTTGCCAGATCGCCTGCATGATCCCGCGCGGCGACGGCTCGGACGGCACCTTCAATCCCGATCAATGGATGGAGCCGAAAGAGCAGCGCAAGGTCGACGACTTCATCGTCTACGCCATGTGCGCGGCGCGCCAGGCGCTCGACGACGCCGGTTGGAAGCCGGAAAGCTACGACGATCAGACCACGACCGGAGTACTGATCGGCTCCGGCATCGGCGGCATCGAAGGCATCGCCGAGACCGCCGTCACGCTTCATGAAAGGGGCCCGCGCCGGGTATCGCCGTTCTTCATCCCCGGCCGCATCATCAATCTCGCCTCCGGCTACGTGTCGATCGAGTTCGGTCTGAAGGGCCCCAATAGCGCGGTGGTGACCGCCTGTTCCACCGGCGCCCACGCCATCGGCGACGCGGCGCGGCTGGTCGCGCTCGGTGACGCCGAGGTGATGGTGGCCGGCGGCACCGAATCTCCGGTCAACCGCATGGCGCTGGCTGGTTTCTCGGCGCTGCGTGCGCTCTCGACCAATTTCAACAACGATCCCACGCGCGCCTCGCGCCCCTATGACAAGGACCGCGACGGCTTCGTGATGGGCGAAGGCGCCGGCATGGTGGTGCTGGAAGAGCTCGAGCACGCCAAGGCGCGCGGTGCCAAAATCTATGCCGAACTCACCGGCTATGGCCTGTCGGGCGACGCCTATCACATCACCGCGCCGGCGCCGGACGGCGATGGTGCGCTGCGCTGCATGGCCGCGGCGATCAAGCGTGCCGGCATTTCGGCGGGCGATATCGACTACATCAACGCCCACGGCACCTCGACGCCGCTCGGTGACGAGATTGAGCTCGGCGCGGTGCAGAAGCTGGTTGGCAACGCGGCCGGGCGCATCTCCATGTCGTCGACCAAATCCTGCGTCGGCCACCTGCTTGGCGCCGCCGGCGCGGTCGAGGCGATCTTCTCGATCCTCGCGATCCGCGACGGCGTCGCGCCGCCCACCATCAACCTTGACAACCCGTCGGTCGAAACGCCGATCGACCTGGTGCCGCATCATGCGCGCAAGCGCGAGATCGGTACCACGTTGTCGAATTCGTTCGGTTTCGGCGGCACGAACGCCTCGCTGATCTTCCGCCGCTACGCGGAATAGCGCATGATCCGGCAAACGGCGTGCCCGGCATCGCCAGATGCACCCTAGCTTTCGCCATAATCTTTTCTAACCTGCGAAAACCGTTGCTATTTTCAGGCCTGACAGGAGTGTGCTTGTGGTGAGTTTGCCGGCGCTGACAGCGGGAGCGGACAAGTGAGTTCCAATCCCCCGCAGGGCGGCAATGACCGGGCGCCGCCGGTATCTAATGCTGGCGGCCGCATCGCCCAGCCCGGCCCCAGTCCGGTTCCGCCGCCGCCTAGCGACAAGCCGACGATTCTGCGCAGCCCGCGCGCAGCGCTCGAGCCCGAAAAAGTGCCGGGGCCCAAACGCCGCTCCAAGCGGGTGCGCCATCCGCTGGTGATTGCGGGCAATGCGGTGTTCACGGTTCTGGTGGTGGTCTCGCTCGCCGTCGGTGCCGCGCTCTATGTCGGCAAGCAGCGCTTCGACACGCCCGGGCCGCTGCCCGAGGACAAGGTCGTCAACATTCCGCGCGGGATCGGCATCAAGGATATCGCTTCGCTGTTGGAACGCGAAGGCGTGATCGACCAGCCTTACGTGTTCATCGGCGGTGTGATGGTGATGAAGGCCCGCGGCGGCCTCAAGCACGGCGAATACATGTTCACCAAACATGCCAGCCTCGCCGACGTGGTCGACACCATCATCGAAGGCAAAGTGGTGCAGCACGCGCTCACCATTCCGGAGGGACTCACCTCCGAACAGATCGTTGCCCGCCTTCTGGAAAACCCGTCGCTGACGGGTCAGATCAAGGAAATTCCGCGCGAAGGCACGCTGCTGCCGGAGACCTATAAATTTACCCGCGGCATGTCGCGCGCGCAGATCATTCGCCGCATGCAGCAAGCTGAGCAGCGCGACGTGAAGGAGATCTGGGCACATCGCGTGCCCGACCTTCCGTTCAAGACGCCCGAGGAGATGGTGACGCTCGCCTCGATCGTCGAGAAGGAGACCGGCAAGGCGGACGAGCGCTCGCGCGTGGCTGCCGTTTTTATCAACCGGCTCAAGAACAAGATGAAGCTGCAGTCCGACCCGACCATCATCTACGGCCTCACCGGCGGCAAGGGCTCGCTCGGCCGCCCGATCAAGAAGAGCGAGATCGAGCAGCCGACGCCCTACAATACCTACGTGATCGATGGGCTGCCGCCGGGCCCCATCGCCAATCCGGGGAAAGCCTCGCTCGATGCGGTTGCAAACCCTGCGCGCACCAAGGATCTCTTTTTCGTCGCCGACGGCACCGGCGGCCACGTGTTTTCGGAATCCTACGAACAGCATCAGAAGAACGTGGCCAAGCTGCGCGCGATGGAGCACGCCAAAACGCAGAAGACCGTGCCAGCGAAGCCTGGCCCGGCAAAGAATGAGCCGGCTGCGGGTGATGCCGACAAGCCCGCCGCCGACAAGAAGAACGGCGACAAGCCTTAAATCCCGCGGGGTCCTTGTGAGCGGGCAGACCCGCCGCTAAGGTCGCCGCGCTTTCGAAATCCCCAACGTGAGACGTTAATCCATGGCCCTGGCGAGCATGACCGGCTTCGCGCGCGGCCATGGCGTCGCCGGCGCCTATGCCTGGAGCTGGGAGATCAAATCGGTCAACGCCAAGGGCCTCGACCTGCGGCTGCGCCTGCCGCCGGGATGGGACGCCGTCGAGGTGCCGGCGCGCAAGCGCACGGCGGAAGAACTAGCCCGCGGCACCGTCTATGCCAATCTCAGCGTCGAGCGCAAAGGGGCCGTGCCCACCGTCAAGGTAAACGAGCAGGTGCTGGCCGCGGTGCTGGCGATGATCAAGGGTCTCACCGGCAAGGTCGACGCGCGGCCTGCAAGTCTCGACGGTATCCTCGGCCTCAAGGGCGTGATCGAGGTCTCGGAAGAAGACGAAAGCGAGGACGCGCGGCGCGCGGCCGAAACCGCAGTGCTCGCCGGTTTCGACAAGGCGCTCGCTGATCTCGCAGCCATGCGGTGCGAGGAGGGCACAACGCTCGGCCGCTTGCTGCTCGCGCGGCTCGACGAGATCGCCTCGCTCAGCCAGCGCGCCGAGAAAGCCCCCGGCCGCAAGCCGGAGGCGATCAAGGCGCGGCTCGCCGAGCAGGTGGCGAACCTGCTCGCTGCCTCGCAGCGTTTCGATTCCGACCGGCTGCATCAAGAGGCAATCATGCTTGCCGCCAAGGCCGACATTCGCGAGGAGCTGGATCGTCTCGTCTCCCATGTCGAGCAGGCCAAGAAGCTCTTGTCGGATGGCGGGCCGGTCGGCCGCCGGCTCGATTTTCTGGCGCAGGAGCTGCACCGCGAATCGAATACCCTCACCGCCAAGGCCAACGATGTAGAGCTCGCCAATATCGGGCTCGAACTGAAGACCGTGGTCGAGCAGTTCCGCGAGCAGGTGCAGAACCTGGAATGAGCGAGCGATGAGCGAGCGAGCGACGCAAAGCGGGATCGCGCGGCGCGGGCTGATGCTGGTGCTGTCGTCGCCCTCCGGCGCCGGCAAAACGACGCTGTCACGCCGGCTGCTGGCCGAGGACGATGGCGTCACGCTGTCGGTTTCGGTGACCACGCGCAAGATGCGGCCCGGCGAAGTCGACGGCCGCGACTATCATTTCATCGACCGCCGTCGCTTCCTTGCCATGGTCAAGAACGGGGAGCTGCTCGAATATGCCGAAGTGTTCGACAACGGTTACGGCACGCCGACCAAACCGGTGATGAATGCGCTCGCCGCTGGCCGCGATGTATTGTTCGACATCGACTGGCAGGGCACCCAGCAATTGCGCGAGAAGGCGCGCACCGATCTGGTTGCGGTGTTCGTGCTGCCGCCGTCAGTGCCCGAACTGGAGCGGCGCCTGCGTACGCGCGCGCAGGACGACTACGACACCATCCTGCACCGAATGGCCAAGGCTTCCGACGAGATGAGCCACTGGGCCGAATACGACTACGTGGTGATCAATCGCGAGGTCGATCAGGTCTTCGCCGAAGTGAAGGCGATCCTCGCCGCCGAGCGCTTAAAGCGCGAGCGCCAGCCCGGCCTGTCCGATTTCGTGCGCGGGCTGCAGGCGAAACTCTGAGGGCTTAGCCATGTCGCCGGCGCATTTTGCAATACTTTGCCCTGATGAACACTAGCGTCGACACACGCGGGATTGGAGGCAACCAGTGGCAGAAACTCAACTTTCACCTCCCCGGCAATGGGAAGATTGGTGCAACTGGCTGCTGGGGATCTGGCTTTGCATTTCGCCTTGGGCTCTACGATTTGATTTGGAGCCGACGGCGACGCGAACCGCGGTGATTTCTGGGATATTGATTATTTTGGCCGAAGTGGTGAGCCTTTCTATTTTTCGGGTATGGGAGGAATGGATCACCGTCATCCTCGGCGTGTGGTTGGTAATATGCCCTTGGATTGTGGACATCAATTCCTCGGTGGCTAGAATCAATCTAATCGCTGTTGGCTTGCTGGTGATAGCGTTGGCGTTCTATGAAATTTGGCAAGCGCGCCGCCAATAGAGCGATCAGAGGTAATGTCCCGGTTTCCGGAAAATCAATAACGCCTGCGCCGCTTTGAAAAAATCTCCAAATCGAAAAGGTTTTCGTAGTGCGGCGTGAGCAAAATCAACTGTGAGGTTTCCCCCCGATGAAGATCAAGCGCATCGAGCACATCGCGATCGCCGTCAAGAGCATCGCGCAATTCCGAGAGATATTCGAAGGCAAGCTAGGTCTCAGCCTTGAATACGAAGAATATCTGCCACAGCACGATACGCGGCTGGCCATGTATCCGATCGGTCAGACTTATATCGAACTCTTGGAATCCGATAAGGAAAACACCGGGACCTCACGCTGGATCGCCGAACATGGAGAGGGCCTCTTCCATATCTGTCTAGAAGTCGAAGACGTCGAGGAGGCCTTGGCCGAGCTCAAGCGAAAAGGTGTCAAATTACTCGACGAGCAACCGCGGATCGGTCATGCTAATTCTCGGATTGCTTTCATCGATCCGAAATCTACGGGGAACGTCCTGATCGAGCTCGTGGAGCTGGCAAGCCCGGCCTGACGGCACTGCTCGCGCGGCCGGGCTAGATTGCTGCAGAGAAGCTACCCGATGATCGTGGATTCGATCGTTGTTAGTGACCTTTGTGCATCCGACGAGCACAATGTTTGTGGATTTCGTGAACGCTAGGCCGGCTGTCTGATTTTGTGCGCGTGCTTCAGGCAAAGCGTTAGGTACCAGGGAGGATCGAAATGCCAGTCACCGTTGCTATCCATCGTCTGAAGAATTTCGATGAGTGGATCAAGATCTTCAAGGAAAACCCGCCACCGCCGGTCGGCCGCTGGCGCTTGCTGCGCGGCACCGACGACCGCAACCGCGTTCATCTCGTCGGCGAGCTGGCCGCGTCCGAAATCCAAACCGTCAAGGACTTCCTGGCGTCGGAACGCATGCAGGACGTGTTCAAACGCGTCAACGCGATGTCGACGGCGCCGATCGAATTCGTCTGGCTCGACGAGCTGACGCCTTAGCCGGTGCGTTATGCCGTCAGCACCACGCGTCCAACGATCTTGCCCGCGCGCAGGTCGTCAAGCGCCATTGAAACCTCTGTGAGCGGCCGCTCTGTGATCGGCGGCGGCGCGATATTCTTTTCGCGCACCAGGTCGATGAGTTCGCGCGCGTCGGCCAAAGTGCCGGTCATGGTGCCCTCTATCGTCATGGCCTTGAGCGGGAACATGGCGACCGGGGTCGTATAAGGACCGCCGATCAGCCCGGTGATCACCACCTTGCCGCCCTTGGCCAGCGCGCCGGTGGCGAAATTGAGCGACTTGTCGGTGCCGGCGAAATCGACTGCCGCATAGATGCCGCCGCTCGCCTTAACCAATGCCTTGCGCGCGTTCGGGTCGGACGGGTCGAAAGCTTCTTTGGCGCCGGCGGCCAGCGCGGCCTCGCGCTTGCCGGCGTCGATATCGGCAACGTAGGGCGCGGTACCGTACATGGCGCGCGTGAGCGCCAGCCCCATAAGCCCGACGCCGCCGAGGCCCACCAGCAACAGCGGCGCGCGGTTGGCGCGGTCGGCCAAGCGCTTAAGCGCGGAATAAGCGGTCAATCCCGAGCACATTAGTGCGCCGGCGTAAGACGGTGGCAGCGGCGCATAGTCGATTAGATAGCGCGGGTGCGGCACCAGCACATGGGTGGCAAACCCGCCGTCCATCGTGACGCCGAGATGACGAGGGTTTGCGCAAATATTTTCGTCGGCGGCCTTGCAGGCTGGGCATTGCCCGCAGCCGATCCAGGGATAGATCGCGATCTTGGCCCCAACCTTGGCGTCGGCCTCCGGCCCGGCGCTCTCGACCGTGCCGGCGATCTCGTGGCCGAGCGTGAACGGCAGCGTGCGCCCTGCGCGCACGTCGAGTTGCTTGCCGTCGCCCAGCGTAAAAAAGCCGTCCTGCATGTGCAGGTCGGAATGGCAGACGCCGCAGCGCGCGATGCGCACCAGGACTTCGCTGCCTTGCGGGCGGGGTGCCTCCGCCACGGTCCCGCACAGGGGCGCGCCATAGGCGGTCAGGGATTGGCGGTGCATCTGGGTCATACGAGCAATTTATTGTGAACGGAACGCGCGCGCCAGCGCGACAAAACCTTCCACCGGAATCTCCTCCGCGCGCGCGGTCGGTTCGATGCCAGCGGCGGCCAGCAAGGCGGCGGTATCGCAGCCGAGCGACTTGAGACTCTGCCGCAACATCTTGCGGCGCTGGCCGAAGGCCGCTTCGGTCACCCGCTGCAGCGCCTGCGAGTTGCAGGCGAGCGGCACCGGCCGTGGATCGAGCCGCACCACCGAAGACGTGACCTTGGGCGGCGGCACGAAGGCCGTGCGCGCAACGTCGAACAATATTCTCGCGTCCGTGCGCCAGCCCGCCAGCACCGCCAGCCGCCCATAGGCCTTGCCGCCGGGCTTGGCAACAATGCGCTCAGCCACCTCGCGCTGAAACATCAGCACCAGCGCGTCATACCAGGGCGGCCACGGCTCGGCCGTGAGCCAATCGATGAGCAGCGCGGTGGCGATATTGTAGGGCAGGTTGGCGACAACCCGCGCCCGCTCCGGCCCCAGATGTTCACGCACGTCGATGCGCAGCGCGTCGCCGGCGACGACGTCGAGCCGGCCGGGATAGCGCGCGGCGATGTCCTCGAGCGCGGCGATCGCCCGCTGGTCGCGCTCGATGGCAACGACGCGCCGGGCGCCGAGCGCCAGTAATGCGCGGGTAAGCCCGCCCGGTCCGGGCCCGACCTCAACCACGGTGATGTTCTCAAGCGGCTCGGCGGCGCGGGCGATACGCGCCGTCAAATTGAGATCGAGCAGGAAATTCTGGCCGAGGGATTTCTTGGCGGTGAGCCCGTGCCGCCGGATGACCTCGCGCAGCGGCGGTAGGTCGTCGATCTGTGTCATTTGCGTTTGCGCATGATCTTGCCCGAAAACCGGTTCCCACTTTTCGGGATCATGCGCTAATGGACGGGGGCCAAGACCGGTGCGCTGGCGGCCAGCCGCGCCGCCAGTTTCAGCGCGGCCACCAGGCTCGACGGATCGGCCTTGCCCGTGCCGGCGATATCGAACGCCGTGCCATGATCGGGCGAGGTGCGCACGAAGGGCAGACCGAGCGTCACGTTGACGCCGTGGTCGAAGGCCAACGTCTTGATCGGGATCAGTGCCTGGTCGTGATACATGCACAGCGCCACGTCATAGTTTTCGCGCGCGCGCGTATGAAACAACGTATCGGCCGGCAGCGGCCCGCGCGCGTCGATGCCTTCGCCCTGCAACCGCGCCACCGCCGGCGCCACGATTGTCGCGTCTTCCTCACCGAGCGTGCCGTCCTCGCCGGCATGCGGATTAAGAGCGGCGACGACAAGGCGCGGGCGCGCGATGCGGAAACGCGCGACAAGGTCGCGCGCCACGATGCGCCCGGTTTCGACGATCAACTCCGTGCTGAGAACCGAGAAAACTTGCCTGAGCGGAATATGGACGGTCACCGGCACCACGGCCAGTTCGGGCGACCACAGCAACATAACCGGCGTCACCGGTTTGCCGGTCGCTTCCTGTGCCAGCTTCCCTAGGAATTCGGTATGACCCGGCTCGGCAAAGCCCGCGCGGGTGAGCACGCTCTTGGCGATCGGATTGGTTACCAACGCCGCGGCGCGGCCCGCCATCACGTCGGCGGCCGCGCGGCGGATCGCTGCGATCGCCGCTGGCGCGCTGGTGGCATCGGGCTTGCCGGGCGCTGCGGTGACCGGCAAATCGAGCGCAAGCACCGGAAGCGCGCGCGCGAAGGTGGCCGCCGCTTGCGCCGGCGTCACCGAGGCGAACGGAACATCGAGACCGAGCGCGCGGGCACGGCTAGCCAGAAAATCCGGTGCGCCGATGAGATAAAAGACCGGCACGTCGAGTTCGCGCCGCCGTCGCCAGACCGCCAGCGCAAGGTCGGGGCCGATGCCCGCCGGCTCGCCGATGGTCAGTGCCAGAGGAAGGCTGCCGGAGGCGCTCATTTGTATTCGATCATCGCGGACTTGCGGATTTCTTCCAGGTATCTCTGGGATTCCTTCTGGAATCGCTGCGCGAAGATTTTGTTGCGCGCTTCGCGTTCGGCGGGCAAGTCGGTTTTGGTCTGCTTCTTTTCGCAGACCGCGAACATCTGCAGGCCCTGCGCTGTTGTATCCGGGGTGGTCAGGTGGCCGATCTCCATCTTGTCGAGCAGATCGCGCAGTTGCGGCGCGAGATCGGCCGACGAGCGGGCAATCGGGTCACGCACTGCCACGTCGCGCAGCGCGCGCGCGACATCAAGGCCCTGTTTGCAGTTCGTGAAGCGGGCGCGCAAGCTTTCGGCCTCGCGCTTCTTGGCGGCGATCACGGCCGCGCTCGATCCGGACGGCACCACAACCAATACCGGATAAAGCGTATAGATGTAGCCGACCGCCGCCGTTTCGACGCTAGGACCTCCGAGCGCCTTGACGACGTCGGACTCGCCGACCTGCAGCGAGGCTTGAAATTTGCCGCGGACCAATTGATTCCAGGTCAATTCCGCGCGCATGCGGGCCTTGATCGTTTCCGGCGAGATGCCGGCCCGTGCCAGGAAGCCGATGAACTGCTGGACCGAAATGTGCTGGCGCGTCGCCAAGTTTGCGAACGCGCTGTTGACCTGCTCGTCGCTGACCTCCAGTCCGTAGGACTTGGCCTTCGTGATCTTCAGCCGGTCATTGATCAGGTCCTGGATGACCTCCTGGCGTGTGGGCTTCTTGTGTGTCGACGATTGAATGAGCTTGGCGCGTTGCTCGATGTCGTAGGCGGTAATGGGCGATCCGTTGGCGACGACCACAACCTGCGCTTGGACGACCACGGGCGTGGCCGCGACCGCAGCGAAGAAGACGGCGCGCACCAGCCACTGACGAAATGGAATCAGGCTCACGGCGTTCCTCGGCATTGCGGTATCCATTGCATCTGGCGTGGCCGGCGGCCGGATGCGTCACCGCCGACACAATTAAATTAGAGCCCGCCCAGCGCGCTGACGTTTTGGCTCACGGCGGTCTCGCCGATGGTGCGCAGGCTCAGTTGCAGCATGATCGCGTGGTTAACACCTGGATTTCCACTGTATGTGTAACTTGTAATGTAATTCAGGGCTAAGATGAGGCAATCATCGACGTAGCCAACACCGAAACGGGTTTGATCGAATTTTTCGGCTTTCAGGTCATAGCGCGCGGCGCCCAGCAGCACCCAATTGGCGTCCAGCTTGACCGATCCCGAGCCCAGAATGCCCTGGCGCTGTTCCAGGTAGCCGAGCTCGGGCTGGGCCGCGTAGTCGCCATAGAGCATGCTGACAGTCCAGCGATCGAAATTGGCGCGGGTCTCGAGCTCGGTCCGCTTCAAGGTAAAGTCGCCCTTGTCAAACCGGAAGCGCGACGTGAACATGTAAGTGCTGTTCGGCTGGTAGGAGACGCGCGCCACATAGTCGGAGAGCCGGGTGTCGAGGCCTGAAGTCGAGCCCGGTATTGGTGGTGCCGCCTTCGGCGAAGGAATTCGCTCCGAATAACTGGTAGGACTGGCCGAACAACGCATTGACGAAGCCACCGTGGTTGAATTGCATGGTGTACTGCATTCCGTAATTGGCGCGACCGCCGCCCTCGACCCGGTCCCAACCAGTGAACTTGTCGACGCGGAACAGATTACTATCGTCGAAAATCAGGCTCTGGGCATCCTCGTTCGGCCATTTCCCAACCTGCGGCTCGTTGGGCCGCGCGATTACCTGGGCGATCGGCTCCACGGTCTGTGTGCCCCAGGACTGCACGTTGATGAACGGATAGCGGTACTCAATGCCGACCGTCGGCATCGCGCGCACCAGGCTCGAATTGCCGGTGCCGATATAGTTTGACACGCCGGACTGCGGTTCGATCTGCAATTCAGCGGCGTCGGCGCGCAGCGATGCGAACGGTGTAAATACCTGGCCGTACGAGTTGGTGATGTCGCGCCGCCAATTGGTCTCCGCCGAAAAGCGGTTATAGTTGCCGGGTATGCCGCGCAACAAGCAATTGCTCTTGTTGACGATCGCGGGATCGGCAGTTTGGATGCAACTGTCGTTTTTGAGCGCAGTCTGGGTGATCGCATCGAAGTTGGCGTTTCCGCGCGTCAGGCTGGTGAAATTGAGTTTGTAACCGAATTCGCCGCCGAGGACCGGGTGGTCGACGGTGTAGGTGTAATCGATCACAGGGTGGATGACTGGGATCTGGCTCTGCGAATCCGCTTCCGAGAAGCCCATGAAATAGATCGAGCGCGCATCGAAGTAACTGCGGTTTCCTTTGCCCGTGAGATAAAGCTGCGAAACTCCCTCGCTCACCCCGCTCTGGAAAGCATCGAGAGAATGATATTTTGACAGGCCTGGGTTATAGTTCTGAAGGAACGTTCTGTCCGACGGTAGCAGCCCGTCCCAACCCCAAACCCATTTCGTGTTAAGCGCGAATTGACCGGCACTTTCCAGGCTACCGCGCCAACGACGATCGCCCGGCGTCGCCACTCCGTTGCTGTGCACGAAATATCCCGGATCGAGCTGGTAGATTCCGGCGGCGCGGATCTGATAGGCGCCGGTGAGCAAGCGTTGGCGGAACTCGCCCTGCAGCAATGGACCCTGCTTGGTGGTGATCATCGGCGCAAACGTCATGTCGTAGTCCGGCGCCAGCGCCATATAGTAGGGAACTTCGACCGCGACGCCGTAATTCGAGTTCGACGAGAGGGTCGGGAACAGAAAACCGGTCTTGCGCTTGACCGTCGGGTCCGGCACCGCGAAGTAGGGCATCCAGGCGAGCGGCTTGCCGAAGAATTCGAGACGCGCGTTCTCGAAATAGATCATCTTTTCGTTCTGATCGTGGATGATGCGCAGGGCCTTGATCTGCCACAGCGGCGGTTTTAGCGGATTGTCCTTGCATGGCGCGCAGGCGGTGTAGACACCGTTGTGGAAGACCGTGTAGTTGCCGGCCGTGCGTTCGGCGCGCGCCGCCGCCATGCGCGTCTGATCGGGTGTGTCGAGACGCAAAGAGTTGACGAACCCGTCGCGGTAGTCATCCGACAGGTCCATGATCTGGCCGTAGGTGATTTTACCGTCTTCCTCGCTGAGGCGGGCGTTGCCTTCGGCGTGCAGCCGCTTCGTGGTCTGGTCGTAGATGACCTTGTCGGCTTCCAGCGTGGAGCCGCCGTAATAGATCTGCACGTTGCCGACGGCGGCGACGCGGTGGTTGGTATAGTCGTAGTCGATCTCTCGCGCCTTCACGAGCATCTGCTTCTGCCCGGCCTGGTCGCGGATGATGGCGGCGCGGGATTTCTTGAGTGCCGGTGGGCGCAGGGGGAAGTTGAGCTGCTGGGCGAAGGCAGGCGCGGACGCAATGAGCACGCCCGCCGCCAGCAGGGCGAGCGCGGCGACAAGCCGGCCAACACCGCGGCGAGACGCGCGGGGTTCTGGTGGACGAGCGCTCGCCAGCCCCGCCATCACCCGTCCTCCTGGTACAACAACGCAATGAACCCCGTCAGGCCGCCAACAAGCACAGGCAGCCAAGCCGCTGCCACGGGGTGCATCAGCTCAGCCTTACTCAAATCTTCAGTCACTTTCGACAAAACATAAAGCAGAAACCCAGCCGCAACGCCACTTAAAACCATTTTTTGCACCCCGCCGAAGCGGAAGAACCGTAAACTGACGGCCGCGGCAAGGAATACCATGGCGGTCAGCAAAAATGGCCGGGCCAGGAGCTTCTGGAATTGGAGCCTATAGCCTGCCGCGACAAGACCTGCATGGTCTGCGATCTGGATATACTGCGGAAGTTCCCAAAACGGGACGGTTTCCGGGGTCGCAAAGCTTTCGCGGACCTGCTCCGGGCTCAAGCTGGTCTTGAGCCGGTAGACCGGCAGGTCGACCGGCAGGTTGCCCAGCGTGTAGATGCGGGCATCCGTAAGGCGCCAAACCCCGGGTTCCAGAATGGCCGCCTGCGCCTCGATGCGCTGCTTAAAGTGGTTGTCCTTGTCGAAGGTGAAGGCGGTCACGCCGCTGAGCGAGATGCCCTGGTCGCGGCTCGACTTGGCGTTGATGATAGCTTGCCCCTCGGCGGTGCGCTGGCTGGTCCAGAACGGGCCGCCGCTTGCGAGCAATTGCCCGCGGCTGTTGCCGAACAGTTCAGCCTCGTAACGCTTCGATTGCTCCCGCAGGACGGCGGCGAGCGGGTTGTAGACGGCGGTGGCGAGGATGCCGATCAGGAAGGCCACCACCAGGGCCGGCGCGATGAATTGCCAGGCCGACATGCCGGCCGAGCGCGCGATCACCAGTTCGAGCCGCCGCGACAGGTCGAGATAGCAAGACATCGCGCCAATCAGCACGCAGAATGGCAGGACGCGCTCGGTCACCTGCGGCACGCGGAACAACGACGTCTTCGCCACCAGGATCGCCGACACGTTGGCAATGTCGCTGGAGCGGCGCATCAGTTCGATGTAGTCGAGCAGGCCGACCAGCAGGAAAATGCCGACGAACACCAGAGCCACCGCGCTCAGGAAGCGCAGGCCGAAGTAACGCGAGAGTGTTCCAGCCAGAATTGGCATGCTCTGTTTACCGAGTCGCGAAACGTTGCGTGATCCGCGCGGTGAGCGCGGTGAGCCAGTCGGCGATAAAAGCCGGCGGCTCCAAGATCAGGCCGCGGCGTATCACCCACAGCCCGGAGATGAGTGCGAAGGCTACGGCGATGTATTGCAGCGACAACATCCACGGTATGGTGGCGCCGAATACGGTCGAGGCAAATCCGATCAACCGTAGCAGCCCGACCCCGCCGACGGCGCCGAGCATGGATACCGTACGGCTTTGCCGGGTCGTGCGCGGCGCTCCCAGGTAGGCGAAGGCGATCACCACGAAGGCAATCGGATAGAGTGGCGCCATCAGCCTGTCATGCAGCTCCGCGCGGAACTGGCCGGGCTGCTCGATGTAGAATTTGTCCTTGGGATCGGGCGCGATCAGTTGCCAGAGATAGCGCTCGCGGATTGAATATTTCACCGCCTGCGGGCCGCCGGCGAACTGCGACAGGTCGAAGGCATAGCGGTCGAACACCACCATGGCCGGGTCGCGCTGGTCGGCGGCGTGGCGCTGCACGATGCCCTTCTGCAGGATCAGAAAGGTGCCCTTGTCGTTGTCGACCAGTTCGCCCTCTTCCGCCAGCACCGTCAGGCGTTCTTTCGGGTTGCGTCGGTCGTCGAGGAGGATGCCAGCCAATTGCCCGTTCGGGTGCCGTTCGCGGATGTGAATGGTGACGCCGTTCTCGATCGGGGTGAACCGGCCGGGCTGCACGATGGTGCTCACCACATTGGCGCGTACCTCGGTCAGCCAATCACGCAGCATGCGCAGGCCCTTGGGTGCGAAATAAGTGCTGATCGCCGCCACCAGCAGTGCCACCACCAGCGCCACCATCATGAAGGCGCGGAACAGTACCCATGGCGACATGCCGGCAGCGTTCATCACGATGATTTCGGAATCGGTCGACAGCTTGTTGAGCACGTGGGCGACCGCGATCAGCAGCGCGATCGGCGCGATCACCAGCACCAGCAGAGGGATGATCAGCCCGGTGATGCCCATGAACACCAGGATGGTCTGGCCCTGGCTGGTGACGAGGTCGAAGTCGTGCAGCGCCTGCGTCACCCAGATCACGGCGGTCAGGCTGACAAGCACGACGAAGAACGCACTCAACGTGGTGCGGAAGATATATCGGTTGATGGACCCCATCCGCAGCGTCGTCCCCAATTCGGCAAACCGACACCCCGCGCGCGGCTTCCCCTCCGTGCGCCAGGCGCAGCCAGCCTAACCCAACCCCCTCAGGCATTCCCTTGATCGCGCTACAAAGTGGCCGAGCAAAGGCAAAGCCGTTGAACATGCACAACAAATAGTAAAAAGCTGGGCGGGCCTCGCATGGCGAAGGGGTGGCTTCCGGGTCCGATTCTGGCAAGCGAAACCGGGCTTGCGCGCAGCTTCCCGGCGCACGGGCTTGCCTTGTGAAAAGCCTGTAAATCAAGCGATTTAGGCCTTTGCAGAGGGCTTCGAGGCGGGCCATATGGGGCCTTGAGCGCCCGCCCGGCGGTATGGTCCCCAGCATGAGGATTGATCGATGCCCGATGCCCTGAAGCTCGGCTTTGGCCCTTTCGCCGCTCCGGCCCGGGGTGTTCTCGCGGTGTTCTGCGACGGCAACCTCAAATTCGGCCCGGCCACCCGCAAGGCGATCGCGCCCGCCGCTGGCTTGGTGACCCGGGCCGCCAAGTCGGAAGCGTTCACCGGCAAGAACGGGTCCGCCCTCGAACTGATCGTCCCGGACGGGCTGAAAGCCAACCGCCTGGTTGTGATCGGCGTCGGCAAGCCGACCGAGCTGAAGCAGAAAGACTTCGTCATGCTCGGCGGTCTCGCCATGGGCAAGCTGCCCAAGAGCGCAGCCGAAGCTTGCGTGTTCGCCGAACTGCCGGGCGGCGCGATGCGCGCCGATGACGCCGCCGACCTGGCGCAAGGCGTGCAACTGCGCGCCTACGTTTTCGACCGCTACAAGACCAAGCGCAAGGACGACGATAAACCGCCGGCGAGCCGCAAGGTGACGATCGCAGTCGGTGATGTCGCCGCGGCGCGCGGCGCCTATGCGTCACGGGCCGCGGTTGCCGATGGCGCGCTGCTGGCGCGCGATCTCGTCAACGAGCCGGCCAACGTGCTCTATCCGGAAGAATTCGCCCGCCGTGCGAGCGCGCTCAGACGCGTCGGCTGCGCGGTCGAGGTGCTCGACATCCCCAAGCTCAAAAAACTCGGCATGAACGCGCTGCTCGGCGTCGGCCAGGGCTCCGCGCATGAAGTCCCGCGTGGTGGTGATGCGCTGGAACGGCGGCAACAAAGGCGATGCGCCGGTGGCTTTCATCGGCAAGGGCGTCTGCTTCGACACCGGCGGCATTTCGATCAAGCCGGCCTCCGGCATGGAGGACATGAAGGGCGACATGGCGGGCGCGGCTTGCGTCACCGGCCTGATGCAGGCGCTCGCCGCGCGCAAAGCGAAAGTGAATGCGGTCGGCGTCATCGGCCTGGTCGAGAACATGCCGGACGGCAAGGCGCAGCGCCCGGGCGACATCGTCACGTCGATGTCGGGACAGACGATCGAGATCATCAATACCGACGCCGAAGGCCGCCTCGTGCTCGGCGACGTCATCTGGTACGCGGCGCAGCGCTTCAAGCCGAAATTCATGGTGGATCTGGCGACGCTGACGGGCGCCATCATCGTCGCGCTCGGGCACGAATATGCCGGCATGTTCGCCAACAATGATCAACTTGCCGAGCGGCTGACCAAGGCGGGAGAGGCGACCGGCGAAGTGGTGTGGCGTATGCCGTTGTCGAAGGACTACGACAAGCAGATCGATTCCAAATTCGCCGACATGAAGAACACCGGCGGCCGCATGGGCGGCGCCATCACCGCCGCGCAGTTCATCAAGCGGTTTGTTAATGACAAGACGCCTTGGGCGCATCTCGACATCGCCGGCACCGGCTTCGACTCGCGCCAGAACGACATCAACAAGAGCTGGGGCTCGGGCTGGGGCGTGCGGCTGTTGGACCGGCTGGTGAAGGATTATTACGAGAAGTAGCCGCGCGGAAGTCGGGCAGGGCGCATGACCGAGATCTTGTTTTACCACCTGCAAGGCCAGCGGCCGGAAAGCGTGCTGCCGACGCTGCTGGAGAAATCGCTCGCGCGCGGCTGGCGCGCGATCGTGCAAGGCGCATCGGAAGAGCGCATCGAGGCGCTCGACGCCCATCTGTGGACCTATCGCGACGACGGCTTTCTGCCGCACGGCACCTGGCGCGAGCAGGAGGCCGCCCAACAGCCGATCCTGCTCACGCTTACCGACAGCAATCCCAACGCCGCCAATGTGCGCTTCCTGATCGACGGCGCAGACGTGCCGGCCGACGCCGAAGCCTATGAGCGCATCGTGCTGCTGTTCGACGGTGACGACGAGGAGGCGGTGGCCGCCGCCCGTGACCGCTGGAACGAGGCCAAGGCCAAAGGCTTCGCGGCCACTTATTGGCAGCCGGACGAGCAGGGGCGCTGGGTCAAGAAGGCCTGAAACCGGCCTGAGGGGCCCCGGAAGCGGGCGATGATGCTCGGCCAATGGCCTATAGGCCAATGTCCCATGGGCCAATGGCCCTGCCGGTGGCCCTCATCACCCCGGGCTTGCCCCCTGCCATTGTGATGACGCAAAATCCGGCTTAAGGGACAAGCAGATAGATCGGCCCCGGGGGACGTTGTTTTGCGGCGTCGTGGCGTTTCAAGCATCGCGCTCGTTTTTGCCGCAGCGCTCGCTGCGGCCACTGGCGGCTGCTCGAGCGGTTCCGCGGTCCTCGACGATATCAAAGCGGGTAATTTCAATAAGCCGACCCTCGACTTACCGGATTGGCCAAAAATCGGCCAGCAAGCCAAGACCGCCGAACTCGGCCCGCGCGGACCGGTCGCGCCGGAAGATCTGGTCGACGCCGCCGGCCGCTGCGGTCCCGCGGCGGCAACGGCCGCGCAAACGGCGGCGGCGGAACCGGCCGCCGCGCCGGCGCCCGAGCCTGCGCCGGCAGCCCCGGCCCCCACGCGCGCCAATGCCGCGGTTGGCTCGATTGCCGGTGACCTCGCCAGCGCTCCGATGCCGCAGGGCCCGCCGCCGGCGCCCATGCCGGCCAAGCCCGCGAAGCCCAAGCGCGTGGCCTCCGCCGCGCCGGGTGATCTGGGTGGCTTGATGCCAGAGGGCGGGTTAGGCGCTCCGGGCGGCAGGGTCATGGGCGGCATCGCGCTTGCCATGACCGAATGTCAAACGGTGCGGCGCGCCGGCCAGCCGAGCCAGGTCACCATCGGCGCCACTGACAAGGGCGCCCGCAAAGTCGTGCTGACTTATCTTTCCGGCGCTTGGCCCGGCATCTATACATTCGACTCCGGCCGCCTGAAGGTGGTCGACGCCGTGCCGGGCCAGCTCAAGACGGACGAGCCAAAAAAGAAGAAGAAACCGCGCCGGCCCGCCCGTACCGCCACCACCGAGCGCGTTTACGTGCAGTAGCGCGTCAAGCGGTCTCGATCGCGCTGCTCGCCGCCAGCCATTCCTCTTCCGCCGCCGCAATCGCGGCAACGACATTGGCGCGCGTCTTCGATAGCTCGGCCGCGCGCGCCGGATCGCGCGTGAACAAGTCGCCATCGGCCAGCGTGGTGTCGAGCTTGCGAAGCTGGCGCGTCAGTTGCGCAATTTCGGTTTCGGCTTTTGCCACGCGCTGGCGCAGCGGCGCGGTCTGCGCACGCTTCTCGGCGGCCGCGCGCCGGACGTCGCTGCGGTCCGGCTGCGCGCGCGACTTCGACGTGCCGGCTGAGCCTTCGCTGCGGTCGGCCAGCACGGTGCGCCGGTAATCGTCGAGATCGCCGTCGAACGGCGTCACGCGGCCGCCGGCCACCAGCCAAAGCCGGTCGGCGCAGGCCTCCAGCAGATAGCGATCGTGCGAGACCAGCATGACCGCGCCGGGATAGTCGTTGATCGCCTCGATCAGCGCGGCGCGGCTGTCGATGTCGAGATGATTTGTCGGCTCGTCGAGAATGACGAGATGCGGCGCCGCGAACGTGGCTAGCCCGAGCAGGAGCCGCGACTTCTCGCCGCCGGACAGCTTCATCACCGCGGTATTGCCGGCATCGGCCGAAAAGCCGATCGCGCCCACGCGCGCGCGCACCTTGGCTTCGGGCGCGTCCGGCATCAGGCGGCGGACGTGGTCGTAGGGGCTGGCCTCGCCTTCGAGCTCGTCGAGCTGGTGCTGCGCGAAATAGCCGACCCGCAGGTTGGCGGCGCGCGTGACCGTCCCCTGCATCGGGGTCAACCGGCCGGCAATTAACTTGACCAGTGTCGACTTGCCGTTGCCGTTGGCGCCGAGCAAGGCAATGCGGTCGTCATTGTCGATGCGCAGATCGAGGCCGGAGAGCACCGTGCGTTCGTCATAGCCGACGGCGACGTCATCGGTGGCGATGATCGGCGGCGACAGCAGTTTGTCCGGCGCCGGAATGCTGATCGGCCGCACCTGGTCGGTCACCAGCGCGGTGACCGGCTCGAGCTTGGCCAGCATTTTCAGGCGTGACTGCGCCTGCCGCGCCTTGGTGGCCTTGGCGCGGAAGCGGTCGACGAAGGCCTGCAAATGCTTGCGCTGCGCCTCCTGCTTCTTGATCAGTTTCTGATCGAGCACCACGCGTTCGGCGCGCTGGCGCGCGAAGGCCGAATAGCCGCCGCGATAGAGAGTTAGTTTGCTTTGTTCGAGCGACAACACGTGGCCGACCGCGCTGTCGAGCAGGTCGCGGTCGTGGCTGATGATGACCAGCGTTTGCGGGTAGCGCGCGAGGTGCTCCTGCAGCCAGAGGGTGCCTTCGAGATCGAGATAATTGGTCGGCTCGTCGAGCAGCAACAGGTCGGGCTGCGCGAACAAGGTCGCGGCGAGGGCGACGCGCATGCGCCAGCCGCCGGAAAATTCAGCGCAGGCGCGCTGCTGGTCCTCGGAGGAAAAGCCGAGGCCGGAGAGGATCGACGCGGCGCGCGCCGGGGCCGCGTGCGCGCCGATATCGGCAAGCCGGGTCTGGATCTCGGCGATTGCGTGCGGATCCTGCGCGGTTTCAGCCTCGGTGAGCAGGCGCGCGCGTTCGCTGTCGGCCTTGAGCACGACGTCGATCAGCTTGTCCGGTCCGCCCGGCGCTTCCTGCGCGAGGCGTCCGATGCGCCAGCGCGGCGACAAGGTAACGCTGCCGTGCTCGGGCGCGATGTCGCCGGCGATCACGCCGAACAGCGTGGTCTTGCCGGTTCCGTTGCGCCCGACCAGGCCGACGCGGGCGCCGGTCGGGATACGCGCGCTTGCGCCCTCGAGCAGCGTGCGGGCGGCGATGCGGACGGTGAGATCGTCGATGACGAGCATGGCCCGCGCCTTTTGGCCGAGCGAGACGGCGGAGGCAAGGCCGCTGCGTCAGCCCAGCATGCGCAGGCCGCCTTGCCCGGTCTCGCGCTGGTAGATGATGAGGTCGAAGGAGGGCGTCGCCTCGTTGCCGACGATGCTGGAGAGCATAGCGTGCGCCTGGCCGCGGTGATGGGTCTGGTGGTTGAAGAAGTGATCGAGCGCGGGCGCGAGCTGCTGCTCGATATCGGCCGGGTTGGAGAAAGTGCGGTAGCGGATGGTGCCGGCGAGATCGCCGTCGCTCAAGGCGTCGACGTAGCGGCTGATCTTCGCGTCCTCGGCTTGGCGCGCGGTTCGCAAAGCCGCGAAGTCCTCGTAGAGGATGGCGTCAAGGCTCGCCGGCAACTCGCCCTTGCCGGTGAAGCGCTGCATCCAAATGCGGTCGCCGACCAGCAGGTGGTTGAGCGTGCCGTGCAGCGACTTGAAGAAGACCCCGCGGTCGGCGCGATAGTCGACGTCGGAGACCTGGGCGGCGGCGGCATAGAGCCGCTCGTTGCACCAGGCGTTGTAGCCGGCAAACATCGGATAGCGTGACGGCATTGTCTGCTCCTGTGATACTCGAAGATATATAGCGAAACAGCAGGGGCCGGGGAGCGGCGCTTGCCGCCCGAAATGGCCCCCGCTATAAGCCGCGCGACTTCCGCAATCCAATCAAACCCGGTTACCTCTCCGATCAAACTCAGTGAAGGACCAATCCGATGGCGGTCGAGCGTACCTTTTCGATCCTCAAACCCGATGCCACCGCGCGCAACCTGACCGGCGCCATCAACGCCATGATCGAGCAGGCCGGCCTGCGTATCGTCGCGCAGAAGCGCATGCGCATCACCCGCGAACAGGCGGAAGAATTCTACGCCGTGCACAAGGAGCGCCCCTTCTTCGGCGAGCTGGTCGCCTTCATGATCTCCGGTCCGGTGGTGGTGCAGGTGCTGGAAGGCGAGGGCGCCATCGCCAAGTACCGCGACGTCATGGGCGCCACCGATCCGGCCAAGGCCGCGGCCGGCACCATCCGCAAGGTGCACGCCAAGTCGATCGGCGAGAATTCCGTGCACGGCTCCGACGCCCCCGACACCGCCGCGCGCGAGATTGCGCAGTTTTTTTCGGAAAACGAAATCGTCGGATAGCGGTGCCGGACTGATCTTGGCTTGGCGCCGCCACGCGGCGCCCGTCTCGCGCGGTGGCCTCGCGATAAGGGGGAAGCGTTGGATTTCTTGCTGCAGGACGTTTCCCACGCGCCGTTCTGGATCGCGGTGTTCCAGATCATCGGCGTCAACGTCATTCTCTCCGGCGACAATGCCGTGGTCATCGCGCTCGCCTGCATGACCTTGCCGCCGCGCCAGCGGCTGTGGGGCATGATCCTGGGCGCAGGCGTCGCCGTGCTGCTGCGCGTGATGTTCACGGTCGTGGTCGTGCAGGCCATGACCTATCCCTATCTGCGCCTCATCGGCGGCCTGCTGTTGTTCTGGGTCGCGATCAAGCTGGTGGTCGAGGACGAATCCGGCGCCGACGGCAAGGTGGAATCGGCGCAAAACCTGTGGCGCGCGGTGCGCATCGTCGCCATCGCCGACATCGTGATGAGTCTCGACAACGTCATCGCCATCGCGGCGGCGGCGGAGACGGCGGCGGCGAGCGTCGATCTTGCCCACGCCGACGCGATGAAGGTGACGCTGATCGTGTTCGGGCTTGCCACCAGCGTGCCGCTGATCGTCGCCGGCAGCGCGATCCTGATGGCGCTGCTCGAGCGTTACCTGATCCTGATCTGGGCGGGCGGCGCGCTGCTCGGCTGGATCGCCGGCGACATATTGAGCACGGACCCGGCTTTGATTGGCTGGATCGGGGAGGAGGCGGCGCACCTTCTGCATCCTTGGGCGGGCCGCGCCGGCGCCCTCATCGTTGTTGGGGTCGGTCTATTTCTCGTGGGCCGCAAACGGCGGCTCACACTCGAGGACGCCTTGGCGGGCATTGCCCTCCTTATCTGGCTTGCTGTCGATATCGGCATCGCACATTTCATTGCGGAGACCGCGATCTTGCCGCGCTGGCTCGCGCGCGGCGCCCTGGTCGTCGTGCTCGCGGTCGGCTATATGGCGCTGCGCAGCGGTCGCACGCTCGGCCCCGAAGACGTATAGTGCCGCCTTCTTGCGCTGAGGCCAATTCATGACCGTCGTAGTGCGCCCGTCCGCCTGTCCGCACGATTGCCCGTCGACTTGCGCGCTCGAAGTCGAAGTGCTGGACGCGCGCACCATCGGCCGCGTCTACGGCGCCAAGGACAACGACTACACCGCCGGCGTGATCTGCGCCAAGGTCGCGCGCTACGCCGAGCGCGAGCATCACAGCGATCGTCTTTTGCATCCGCT
This sequence comes from uncultured Alphaproteobacteria bacterium, assembly GCA_963773115.1. GTDB lineage: Bacteria > Pseudomonadota > Alphaproteobacteria > Rhizobiales > Xanthobacteraceae > Pseudolabrys. The sequence goes on from CAVYZZ010000005.1 coordinate 97,710, forward strand.
GCAACGGGTCGGCGAAAAAGGTTCAGGCGAATTCCGGCGGATTTCCTGGGACGACGCTCTCGATCTGGTCGCCGAAAAATTCTTGCAAGCCGAGCAATGCCACGGCGCCGAAAGTGTCTGGCCCTACTACTACGCCGGCACCATGGGCCTGGTGATGCGCGACGGCATCAACCGGCTGCGCCACGTCAAGAAATATTCCGGCTTTCATTCCACCATCTGCGTCAACCCGTCCTACAGCGGATTTGCCGCTGGCACCGGCAAGATCGCCGGCGCCGATCCGCGCGAAATGGCGAAGTCCGATCTGGTGGTGATCTGGGGCACCAATGCGGTCAATACCCAGATCAACGTGATGACGCACGCGACCCGCGCGCGCAAGGAGCGCGGCGCCAAGATCGCGGCCGTCGATATCTACATGAACGGCACCATGGCGCAGGCCGATCTGCCGGTATTGGTGAAGCCCGGCACCGACGGCGCACTGGCCTGCGCGGTCATGCATTGCTTGTTCCGCGACGGCCGCGCCGATTGGGATTACTTGAACAAATACACCGACGTGCCGCGCGACCTGGAGGCACATCTGCGCACGCGCGATCCGCAATGGGCGTCAGCGATCACCGGCACGCCGGTCGAGACCATCGAGGCTTTCGCCACGCTGATCGGCGAGCGCAAGCGCGCCTATTTCCGCCTCGGTTATGGTTTTGCGCGCTCGCGCAACGGCGCCGCCAACATGCACGCGGCAAGCTGCATCCCGGCGGTGACCGGCGCGTGGCAACTCGAGGGCGGCGGCGCCTTCCACATCAATTCCGACATCTACAAGCTCGACATGACCGTGATCGAGGGCCGCGACAAGTTCGACCGTTCGGTGCGCATGCTCGACCAGTCGCGCATCGGCGCCATCCTGACCGGCGACAAAGACGCGCTGCAGGGCGGGGGGCCGGTCAACGCGCTCATCATCCAGAACACCAATCCGGTGTCGGTTGCGCCTGACCAGAACAAAGTGAAGCAGGGCTTTGCCCGGCAGGATTTGTTCACTTGCGTGCATGAGCAGTTCATGACCGAGACCGCGGCGATGGCGGACCTGGTGCTGCCGGCCACCACCTTCCTCGAGCACGACGACGTCTATCGCGGCGGCGGCCACCAATACATCATCCTCGGGCCCAAGCTGGTCGAACCGCCGGGCGAATGCCGCAACAATCATGAGGTGATCTGTGCGCTGGCCAAGCGAGTAGGGGCCGAGCATGCGGGCTTTGCCAAGAGCCCGCGCGAGCTGATCGACCAGATGCTGCGCGTCTCCAAGCGCGGCACGCTCGCGGACCTTGAGCGCAACCGTTGGCTCGACTGCCAGCCGCTGTTCGAGGAGGCACATTATCTCACCGGCTTCGCCTGGCCGGACGGCAAGTTCCGCTTCAAGCCCGATTGGCCGAACGTGCCGTTCCGCAGCCCTTATCCTTCGGGCCCGGTGGCGGATATGCCGGTGCTGCCGGACCACTGGGCGTCGATCGAACAAGCCGACGACGAACATCCGTTCCGGCTTGCCACCTCGCCGGCGCGGGGGTTCCTGAATTCGACTTTCAATGAAACGCCCACGTCGCGCACGCAGGAGCAACGGCCGACCGTAATGATCCATCCCGACGACGCGCAACCGCTCGCCATCGGCGACGGTGACTTTGTTGTCATCGGCAACAAACGTGGCGAGGTGCGGCTGCATGCCAAGGTGTTTGACGGCGTGCGCCGCGGCGTGCTGATCGCGGAATCGATCTGGCCGAATTCGGCTTACGCCGACGGTTGCGGCATCAATTCACTCACAGGCGCCGATTCGATCGCGCCTTACGGCGGCGCGGCGTTTCACGACAACAAGGTGTGGGTGCGCAGAGCGAGCTAGTCGCTCGGCACCAGCTCTGCCGCGTCGGGCACCGGCTTGCCGTCGATAAAGCAGCGCCCGTTCTCGACGGTTACGCGGCCTTCCGCCACCAGCCTGAGCGCCAGTGGATAGATGCGATGTTCGACCGCCAGCACACGGGCGCTCAGCGTCGCTTCATTGTCGTCCGGCTGCACGGCCACCGCGCCCTGCACAATGATCGGTCCTGAATCCATTTCCGGGACCACGAAGTGCACGGTCGCGCCGTGAACCTTCGCACCGGCTTCCAAGGCGCGCTTGTGCGTATCGAGGCCTTTGAACGCCGGCAGCAGAGCCGGGTGGATATTCAGCAGGCGCTCCTGCCACTGCCCGACAAACCACGGCGTCAGCAGCCGCATGAAGCCGGCGAGGCAAACGAGGTCGATGCGATGTTTCTCCAGCGCCGTTTGCAGCGCGCGCTCGAACGCCGCGCGGTCCTTGCCGTAGGTCGTGCGATCGACGACTTCGGTGGCGATGCCGGCGGCGCGCGCCGTCGCCAGGCCGCCGGCGCCGGACTTGTTGGAAACTACCAGTGCGATCTCGGCCGGGTAATTCTTATCCTTGGCGGCCTCGATCAGTGCCGCCATGTTGGAGCCGCGGCCGGAGATCAGAACGGCGACGCGTTTGCGGCTCATCACCAGCTCAGGTCCAGTTGCCCGTCATAGACGACGCGTACTTCACCGCTTGCGCGCACGATGGTGCCGATCGCCACCGCGCTCTCTCCGGCGTTGGTGAAGGCTTGCGTCAGTGTGCCGACATCTTTGGGCGACGCGATCACAATCATGCCCACGCCGCAATTGAAGGTGCGCAGCATTTCGTCTCGCGTGATGCCGCCTTCGCTCGCCAGCCACTTGAATACCGGCGGCACCGGCACGTTGCCGAGATCAATGCGCGCGCCCAGGCCCTTCGGCAGCACCCGTGGGATATTGTCGGTAAAGCCGCCGCCGGTGATATGGGCAAGCCCCTTCACCGCCTTGGTGGTGCGGATGGCGGCCAGGCAGGACTTCACGTAGATGCGCGTGGGATCGAGGATGGCTTCGCCGAGCGTCCGCTCCGGCGCGAACGGCGCGGGCTCGCGCCAGGCGACGCCGCTCTTCTCCACCACTTTGCGCACCAGCGAATAGCCATTGGAATGCACGCCGGAGGAGGCAAGACCGATAATGACGTCGCCTTCGGCGATATCGGCGCGCGGTAACAATTGCCCGCGCTCCGCCGCGCCGACCGCAAAACCGGCGAGATCGTAATCGTCGCGTGCGTAGACCCCGGACATTTCGGCAGTCTCACCGCCGATCAGCGCGCAGCCGGCCTCGCGGCACCCGATGCTGATGCCGGCGACGATCGCGGCGCCGATTTCCGGTTCGAGCTTGCCGCAGGCGTAGTAGTCGAGGAAGAACAGGGGCTCGGCGCCTTGCACCACTAGGTCGTTCACGCTCATGGCGACCAGGTCGATGCCGATGGTCTCGTGGCGGCCGGTTTCGATGGCGATCTTGAGCTTGGTGCCGACGCCGTCGGTCGCCGCCACCAGCACCGGGTCCTTGAAACCCGCCGCTTTGAGGTCGAACAACCCGCCAAAGCCGCCGATTTCGGCATCGGCCCCGGAACGCGCGGTCGCGCGCACCAGCGGCTTGATCAACTCCACCATCCGGTTGCCGGCGTCGATATCCACGCCGGCCTGCGCGTAAGTGAGCCCGCGCTCCTTTTCTGCCATGATGGCTCCTGTTCGCGCCGGGGTCGTACGTCGGAATCGTAAGTCGCGCAATGGTCCGCCCGCCGTTATACTCCGCCGATGGGATTGGCGCGTTGCCGGCAGCCGCAGCCGGGGCGGGCCATCGAGCCGGGTCACCTTTGAGCATTCCGAACCTCATTACGCTGGGCCGCATTCTGCTGGTGCCGATCGTAGTCTGGGCGATCTGGTCCGGCGCGATGTGGGCCGCCTTCGTGCTGTTCCTGGCAGCCGGCGTCAGTGATGCCGTCGACGGCTACCTCGCCAAGCGTTTCAACATGACCACCGTGCTCGGCGCCTATCTCGACCCACTCGCCGACAAGGCGCTGATCGTTTCGATCTACGTTACCCTCGGCATCCAAGCGGTGATCCCGGGCTGGCTGGTCATTCTGGTGGTGTCGCGCGACATCATGATCGTGGGCGCGGTCGTGCTGTCCTGGCTGGTGGGCAGCCCCGTCAAGGTCAAACCGCTGTTGGTGTCCAAGCTCAATACCGTGGCGCAGATCGCGTTTGCCTGCGTGGTGCTTGGCTCGCTCGGCTTCGGTATCGAGGCACACACGCTCACGCTGGTCCTGATGGGACTGGTGGCGGCCTTGACCCTGCTGTCGGTGGCCGCCTATGTCGCCGAATGGATCCGGCACATGAACTCGGCGGCGGCAAAATTGTGAACAAGCGCGCGCAATCGCGGCGGCACCGCGCCCCGGAAGAGGTGGGCGGGGATACTGCGTTGAGGCGTCAGGTCTATTTCTGGCTGGCGGCGCTCGCGGTCGTGGTGCTGGCGCTGTGGTTGCTGAGCCCGATTCTGCTGCCGTTCGTGGCCGGCGCGGCAATCGCCTATCTGCTGACGCCGGTTACCGACCGGCTTGAGCGCTACGGCGTCAACCGGCTGGCGGCGGCGCTGATCATCATCTCGCTGGTGGTGTTGGCCTTCGTTTACATGATCCTGTTGGTGGCGCCGATCCTGGCCGGCCAGCTCACCTCCTTCATCGTCGCCATCCCCGGCTATGTCGGCAAGCTGCAAAGCCTGCTCACCGATCAGAGCCGGCCTTGGGTGCAGAAACTGCTGGGCGCCGGTTTCAATCCGGCAGCGTCGATCAGCGATCTGGTGACGCAAGGTGTGGGCTGGCTCACCACCTTCCTGCAATCGCTGTGGTCGCAAGGCCGCGCGCTGGTGTCGCTGTTCTCCCTGGTCGTGGTGACGCCGGTGGTCGCGTTCTACCTGATGTACGACTGGCACCGGATAATCCGCAATGTGGACGAGGCGATTCCGCTCAATCAGCGCGAAACGGTGCGCGAACTGGCGCGCGAGATCGACGCGGCCATTGCCGGCTTCGTACGCGGCCAGAGCGCCGTGTGCATTATTCTCGGCTCGTTCTACGCGGTGGCGCTGACGGTGAGCGGGCTCAATTTCGGCCTGCTGATCGGCCTGATTTCCGGCCTGATCACCTTCATCCCCTATGTCGGCTCGATGACGGGACTGGTGCTGTCGGTCGGCGTGGCGGTGGCGCAGTTCTGGCCGGAATATACCTCGATCCTCATCGTGCTCGGTATTTTCCTGGTCGGCCAATTTTTCGAAGGCAATCTTTTGTCACCCAAGCTGGTCGGTGAAAGCGTCGGTTTGCATCCGGTCTGGGTGATCTTCGCGCTGCTCGCCTTCGGCTATCTGTTCGGCTTCGTCGGCCTGCTGGTGGCGGTGCCGATGGCCGCCACCATCGGCGTGCTCGCCCGCTTCGCGCTGCACCGCTACCGGCAAAGCGCGCTCTATACCGGCGAGGGAACGGGTTGAGCGGCATGAACAGTTTCGCTGCGCCACGTCAGCTCGTGCTCGCGCTCGATCATGCCGAAAGTTTTGCGCGCGAGGATTTCCTCGCCGGCCCGGCCAACCAGGCTGCCTTGGCGCTGATCGACCGCTGGCCGGACTGGCCGGACCGCATCATGGCGCTGATCGGCCCGGAGGGCTCCGGCAAGACTCATCTTGCTTCGATCTGGGCGCAGGCTGCGGGCGCGCGCGTGCTGGCGGCGAAATTGCTCACAGATATCGATATGCCGGCGGCCTTCGCCACCGGCGCGCTGGTGGTCGAGGATCTGGCGTTCGCCGGCCTCGATGAGCGGGCCCTGTTCCATCTCATCAATTTCGCGCGCGAACAGACCGCTTTTGTCCTTATTACCTCGCGCTCGCCGCTTTCGACTTTTCCGGTGGCCATCTGCGACCTCGCTTCGCGCCTGCGCGCCGTGCCGGCGGTGACACTAAGCGCCCCCGACGACGCGTTGTTGCGCGCGCTCATTGTCAAGCTCGCCGCCGACCGTCAGCTGAGTGTCGACGAGACGTTGGTGACCTACCTTGCCAATCGCATCGAGCGCTCATTCGCTGCCGCACGCGCAGCGGTGACCCGGCTCGACGAGGAGGCCATGCGCCAGCACCGGCCGGTGACGCGGGCGCTCGCCGCCGAGCTGTTCCGCTAGAGCGCGTCCGACGCCAGCAAAGTATTAATCCCGCTGTGATAAGGCTCAATTCCGGCCGTCTTTCGCCTGCGCTTGACGGCGGGCCCCATTCCGGAGCGAACTGTCATTCAGCGGCCACTTTCTTTGGCTATGCACTTGTTCTTTCGGACCTTTTTCAGATGGCTGATCGCAGACAAGCCCTTGCCACGGTTGAGGAAACCGCCCCGGTCATGAACCGCGAGGCGGCCGCGGCCGCGTCCGAGCCGGCGTTAAGGGCCAGTCCGCAACGTTTCATCAACCGTGAACTGTCGTGGCTGCACTTTAATCGCCGGGTGCTGGAAGAAGCTGCCAACGAGCACCATCCCTTGCTTGAGCGGGTGCGCTTCCTGTCGATCTCGGCCAACAACCTCGACGAATTCTTCATGGTGCGCGTCGCCGGCCTGAAAGGCCAGTTGCGCGAGGGCATCACCATGCAGAGCCCGGACGGCCTCAGCCCTGCAGAGCAACTCGTGCGCATCGGCGAGGCGGTCTCGCTGCTCGCCCGCGACCAGCAGCAGCGTTGGATCGAATTGCGGCCGGAGCTCGCCGCGGTCGGCGTCACGCTGGTCGAGGGGCCGCAACTCAAGAAGGACGAGCGCGCCTGGCTGGAGGAGCGCTTCCTGTCCCACGTATTTCCGCTGCTCACGCCGCTGGCGATCGATCCAGCCCATCCGTTCCCCTTCATTCCCAATCTCGGCTTCACCATCGCACTGCAGCTCTCGCGCGCACGCGACGGCAAGCCAATGAACGCGCTCATTCGCATGCCGCAGAAGATCGAGCGCTTCATCAGACTGCCGGGCGGCGAGAATCAGGGCATCCGCCTGATCACGCTCGAGGAAGCGACCGTGCTGTTCATCGCCCGGCTGTTTCCTGGCTACACCGTCAACGGGCAGGGCGCTTTCCGCGCCATTCGCGATTCCGAAGTGGAAATCGAGGAAGAGGCGGAAGACCTGGTGCGGCTGTTCGAGAGCGCGCTCAAGCAACGCCGGCGCGGGTCGGTGATCCGGCTCGAACTCAATGCCACCATGCCGGTGGAGCTGCGCAGCTTTGTGCAGCGCGCGCTCGCGGTCGCCGACGATGAAGTTTTCCTGGTTGACGGCGTGCTGGCGCTTAACGATCTTAACCAGCTCACGCGGCTCGACCGGCCCGATCTTGAATTCGTACCCTACAATCCGCGCTATCCCGAACGCATCCGCGATCATGGCGGCGACTGCTTTGCCGCCATAGGGCAGAAGGACCTCATCGTCCACCACCCCTATGAATCCTTCGACGTGGTGGTGCAATTCCTCCAGCAGGCCGCGCGCGATCCCAACGTGGTCGCGATCAAGCAGACGCTTTACCGCACCAGCGCCGAGTCGCCGATCGTCAAGACGCTGGTCGAGGCGGCGGAAGCCGGCAAGTCGGTCACCGCGCTGGTCGAGCTCAAGGCGCGCTTCGACGAGGAAGCCAATATCCGCTGGGCGCGCGACCTCGAACGCGCCGGCGTGCAGGTTGTCTACGGCTTCATCGAGCTCAAGACCCACGCCAAGCTGTCATATGTGGTGCGCCGCGAAGGCGGTGCGCTCACAACTTACGTCCATGTCGGCACCGGCAATTACCATCCGGTGACCGCGCGCATCTATACCGACCTGTCGTTCTTTACCGCCGACGCGGTGATTGGCCGCGACGTCGCGCGCATCTTCAACTACATCACCGGCTACGCCGAGCCGGCCGAGCTCGAACGCATGGCGATTTCGCCGATCTCATTGCGCAAGCGTATCCGCGACCACATCGCGCAGGAGATCGCCAACGCCAAAGCCGGCAAGCCGGCGGCGATCTGGATGAAGATGAATGCGTTGGTCGATCCGGAGATCATCGATGCGCTGTACGACGCATCGAACGCCGGCGTCCAGGTCGACCTGGTGGTGCGCGGCATCTGTTGCCTGCGGCCCAGCCTGCCGGGCCTGTCGGAGAATATCCGGGTGAAATCCATCGTCGGCCGCTTCCTCGAGCACAGCCGCATTTATTGCTTCGGAAACGGTAATTTGCTGCCGCATTCCGAGGCGGCCGTCTATATCTCCTCCGCCGACATGATGCCGCGCAATCTCGACCGCCGCGTCGAGGCCTTGTGCCCGATCCCCAATCCAACTGTGCATGAGCAGATTTTGGATCAGATTATGGTCGCGAATCTCACCGATAACGAGCAGAGTTGGAAACTGTTGCCGGATGGCAGTTCCACGCGCATAAAGGCCGGGCTAGGCGAGGAACCGTTCAATGCCCACAAGTATTTCATGACCAATCCGAGCCTGTCGGGCCGTGGAAAATCGCTCAAGGAATCGTCGCCCCGCAGCCTTATACGCCGCCTCTTCAAGGGCGCGTAAGCGCTCGTCCCCCATCGTGCATTACCCTAAGGGCCGGCTCGACCAAGGGCCGCCGATCGCCGTCATCGATATAGGCTCGAACTCGGTGCGCCTGGTGGTCTATGAGGCGCTGACGCGGGCGCCGACGGCGATCTTCAACGAAAAGGTGCTGGCGGGACTCGGCCGCGAAGTACAGACCACGGGCTTGTTGGCGGAAGACGCCATCGAGACCGCGCTGGAAGCGCTGCTGCGCTTCCGCGCCCTGTGCGACATTCTGCACGTGCGCCGGATCTGGGCGATCGCCACCGCCGCCTGCCGTGACGCGCGCAACGGCAACGCCTTCATCCGGCAGGCCGAACGCATTTGCCGCACCCCGATCAAAATTCTCTCCGGCAAGCGCGAGGCCAATCTGACCGCGCTCGGCGTGGTCTCCGGCATGCACAAGCCCGACGGCATCGTCGGCGACCTCGGCGGCGGCTCGCTGGAACTGGTCGACGTCCACGGCGCGCGCATCCGTTCCGGGCTGACGCTGCCGCTTGGCGGCCTCGCGCTGCAGGACATCGCGGGCAATTCGATCAAAAAGGCCGAAAGAATCGTCGAGGACACGTTCGAGGGCCTCGACATGCTGCGGGAAGGCGAGGGCCGCACTTTCTATGCGGTCGGCGGCACCTGGCGCGCGCTCGCGCGGCTGCACATGTGGCAGACCGGTTATCCGTTTCACGTCATGCACAATTACCGGATTTCGGCGCGCGAGGCGCTGGAGTTCTCGCGGCTGGTGCACCGCGTCGATACAGAGACGCTGTCCAAAATTGAAGTCGTCAACGCCGCCCGCCGGCCGCTACTCGCTTACGCCGCGCTGGTGATGGAAAACCTGGTGAGCGCCATCAGGCCCAAACAGGTGATCATCTCGGTGCTCGGCGTGCGCGAAGGCCTGCTCTATTCGCTGCTCAAGCAGAAAGAGCGCGCGCGCGATCCGCTGATCCAGGCCGCCGCCGATCTCAACCTGTTGCGTTCGCGCTCGCCGCGCCACGGCGAGGAGCTGATCGCCTGGACCGACCGCTTCATGGCCTCCTCCGGCATCGAGGAGACGCCCGACGAGCGCCGGCTGCGTCACGCCGCCTGCCTGCTCGGCGACATCGGCTGGCGCGCGCATCCGGACTATCGCGGCGAGCAGTCGATGAACATCATCGCCAACGGCGCCTTCATCGCCGTCGATCATCCGGGCCGCGCCTATCTCGCGCTCTCTGTGTATTTCCGCCATGCGGGCTTAAGCGAAGAGGAATTGTCGCCGCGGCTGCGCGAGCTTGCGACCACCCGCGCGCTGGATCGTGCCAGGGTGCTCGGCGCCGCCATGCGGGTCGCCTATATCCTGACCGCCGGGCAGAGCGGCGTGCTGCCGAAGACTCCGATGCAGGTCAAGCGCGGCAAGCTGGTGCTGAAGCTGCCCGGCCGCTACGCCCGGTTGGCGCATGACCGGTTGGCCAACCGGCTGCGCGCGCTGGCGCGTCTGGTCGGGCGCGATCCGCTGATCGACGCTTAGTCATTCAGCTCTTGTCGACCGTCACCACGCGGCCGCGCTCGACGGCAAGCGCCAGCTTGCCGTGCTTGAGCGCCAGCGCCTTCTCGCCGAACAATTCGCGCCGCCAGCCCTTCATGGCGGGAACGTCGGCCTCGTCGTCGGCGGCGATGCGATCGAGATCGTCGACGGTGGCGATGACCTTGGCGGCGACGCCGTGACGTTCCGCGGTCATGCGCAGCAGCACCTTGAGCAGCTCGACGGTGGCCGCGCCCTTCGGCGCCGGGCGGAAGCGATCGAGCTGCGGCAATGTCTTGGGATCGCGCGCCAGCCCGCGCTTGACCGTTGCCACGATCGTTTCGCCCCAGCGTGAGCGCTCGAAACCCTTGGGCAGCGAGCGCAAAGACGCGAGCCGCTCGATAGTGGTCGGCGCCTGCACCGCGAGATCGCCGAGCACGTCGTCCTTGAGCACGCGCGAGCGCGGCACGTCGCGCGTTTGCGCCTCGCGCTCGCGCCAGGCGGCGACCTCGATCAGCACGGCGAGCTCCTTCGGCTTGCGCACGCGGCTCTTGAGCCGCTCCCAGGCCCGCTCCGGGTCCATGCGGTAGGTGTCGGGCGAGGTGAGCACATTCATCTCCGCCTCTACCCAATTGGCGCGGCCCTGCTTGTCGAGGTCGGCCGCGAGCTTCTCATAGACCGCGCGCAGGTGGGTGACGTCGGACAGGGCGTAGGCGATCTGGGCGTCGCTTAATGGGCGCCGCGTCCAGTCGGTGAAGCGATGTGACTTGTCGAGCGTGTCGCCGGTGATGCGCTGCACCAACTGGTCGTAGGAGATTGAGTCGCCATAGCCGAGCACCATGGCGGCGACCTGGGTGTCGAAGATCGGGTGCGGAATCGTCTTGGCCATGTTCCAGACGATTTCGATGTCCTGGCGCGCGGCGTGGAAGACCTTGACCACCTTTTCGTCGGCCATGAGCGCGAAAAACGGCTTGAGGTCGATGCCCGCGCCGAGCGCGTCCACCACCACCGCCTGATCCGGGCTTGCCATCTGCGCCACGCAAAGCAGCGGGTAATAGGTGGTCTCGCGCAGGAATTCGGTGTCGATGGTGATGAAGGCGTGGCGCGTCATCTGTGCGCAGACCTCGGCGAGCTCCTCGGTGGTGGTGATAACGTCCATTGCGGCAGGCAGACTAACCCGATCCGGCATTGTCATGGCAAAACTTTTATTGGCCGCGCACCGGCGGCATGTGGATGAATTTCCCGGGGGAGGGTCGCGGTCCGAGCGGCAGCTCGATCAGCGCCGGCTCGCGGCGTGCCAGGATCCGGCCAGGGCGGCGCGTGATTCGTCTGGCCCACATGCCTGGTGGTGCCGGGCGCTCCTGCGTATGTGACGACGTCGGGACCGGTGATCGTCCGGTTAACCGAGCGACAAGAATGCGGGCGGCTTGTAGACCGGAAAGGCCAGGTAGGCGGCAAAGGCGGTAGCATTGGCGTCATTCGGTTGAGTCGCATCAAATGTCTTTTTATCTGCCATTGACGCATGTGTGCAGATTAAACCCTGTCTGTCGAGACTCGCGAGCAGATGTATGTGCGCGGATTGAGCGCGATTCGTTTTCTTGATATTCTCAGTTATGCGCGAAGCGATCTGGGGTCGAATCCGTTCTTATCCAGGGTTGGGTGTTCGTTTCCGACGCGCCGCTGCGCGATTCCACGTTTCGAGTTTTGCAATTTGGATGCGGGCGATTGCACTTCATCTGCGTTACGGCTTAGGCCCACATGAAATATTGAACAGCGGTCTTATTGATCCCGGTATTCCCGCAGACGCAGTTTTGGGGTGTATTGGACAGCGGCGGCTAATTGAACACCAGCGTCGTTTTAATCCGCAGCAATGGGCCTGCCTCGTCGAAGACAAAGCCGTTTTTTATGCCTATTGCGCCGCGCTGGGACTCTCCACCCCCAAACTTTATGCGGTCTTTGACAAACCAAGTGGATGGACCGCAGCCGGTCAGGTCGTCAGCGAACGCGCCGAATGGGAGCGTTTTTTAGAGAATGATCTCCCGCAAGAGTTCATCGTCAAGCCGGCGCTCGGTGTTTATGGTCAGGGATTGAATCTCTACCGGCGCACCGGCGATTTGTTTGAAGATCAGTCAGGGCAAACCTTTTCAGCGAGATCGTTGTACGAGCGGCTGCAAACCGGTTCGAAGTACTCACGTTTCGTAATCCAGGAGCGTGTCTTAAACCATCCGGAGATTCAAAGCTTGACTGATAGCAGGTCCCTGCAGACAGCTCGCATCGTGACGTGGCTCTCGAAAGACGGGGACATTGAAATCTATCACGCGTTTTTCAAGTTGATCTTGGGCAAGAACGTGAGCGACAATTTCAATTCTGGCCGCAGCGGCAACATGATTGTAAATATCGATCCGAATACGGGTGAACTTGCCGCGCCGCTGGCTGCGTCGCCTGACGGCTTCGGATGCAAAGTCGTGCCCGTTCATCCCGTCACCGGTATCAATATTCCGGGAACGAGACTTCCGCATTGGTCTTTGGCGCGGCAGCTCACGGATCGGGCGGCTCGCCTGTTCCTGCCGCTGCGGACCATTGGATGGGATATCGCGCTGACTGCCGATGGTCCCGTTCTCATGGAAGGAAACGCGTGGTGGGACCCTTTGCTCCAACTCGTCGCCGCTCCGCATGCATCAGGGCGCCGCCGACAAGAACTGGCGCAATTTGTGCGGAGATTTGCCAGCGAGGCCTAGGTCGGCATCCAGGCCAAGGCCTCGCCTTGACAAAGCCGACCCCCCATGCGCTTTTCGCGCGCCTCACCGCCGAATTGAATCGCTCCGCGAATCCGGCCAAAGATCAGCCCATAGATCACCGTATGCATCGCTATCGCTCACATACCTGCGGCGCGCTTCGCGAGGGTGACATTGGCCAGCGGGTCCGGCTCTCGGGCTGGTGCCACCGCATTCGCGACCACGGCGGGGTGCTGTTCATCGACCTGCGCGACCATTACGGCATCACCCAAGTGGTGGCCGATCCCGACAGCCCGGCCTTCAAGTTGGCCGAGACCCTGCGCTCGGAATGGGTGGTGCGCGTCGACGGCAAGGTGCGCCAGCGCCCCGAGGGCACGCTCAATCCGGAGCTGCCGACCGGCCAGGTCGAGGTCTATAGCGACGAGATCGAGGTGCTGGGGGCCGCCGCCGAGCTACCAATGCCCGTGTTCGGCGAGCAGGATTATCCGGAGGACATCCGGCTCAAATACCGCTTCCTCGATCTGCGCCGCGAGCATCTGCACGCCAACATCATGCTGCGCGGGAAGGTGATCGATTCGATCCGCACCCGCATGAAGGAGTTGGGTTTCTTCGAATTCCAGACGCCGATCCTGACCGCCTCCTCGCCGGAAGGCGCGCGCGACTTTCTGGTGCCGTCGCGCCTGCATCCCGGCAAATTCTACGCGCTGCCGCAGGCGCCGCAGCAGTTCAAGCAGCTCATCATGGTGGCGGGCTTTGACCGCTATTTCCAGATCGCGCCCTGTTTCCGCGACGAGGACGCGCGCGCCGACCGCTCGCCCGGCGAGTTCTACCAGCTTGATCTGGAGATGAGCTTCGTCACGCAGCAGGACGTATTCGACGCGGTCGAGCCGGTGATCCGCGGCGTGTTCGAGGAGTTCGCGGGCGGCAAGAAGGTAACGCCGAAGTTCCCGCTCATTCCCTATGCGGAAGCGATGGCAAAATACGGTACCGACAAGCCGGACCTGCGCAATCCGCTGGTCATGCAAGATGTGAGCGAGGCGTTCCGCGATTCCGGCTTCAAGATCTTCGCCAACATCCTTGCCAAGGATCCCGCCGGCGCGGTGTGGGCGATTCCGGCGCCCAAGGGTGGCAGCCGCGCGTTTTGTGACCGGATGAATTCATGGGCGCAAGGCGAAGGTCAGCCCGGCCTCGGCTACATCTTCTGGCGCGAAGGTGAGGAGGGCGGCGCCGGACCGCTCGCCAAGAACATCGGTCCGGAGCGTACCAAGCAAATCGCCGACCAGATGAAACTCGGCATCGGTGACGCCTGCTTCTTCGTTGCCGGCAAGCCGAAGGATTTCGTCAAGTTCGCGGGACCCGCGCGCACCAAGGTGGCGGAAGAGCTCGGGCTGATCGCCAAGGACGTCTTCGAGTTCTGCTGGGTGGTCGACTACCCGATGTACGAGTGGAACGAGGAGGAGAAGAAGATCGACTTCTCGCACAATCCGTTTTCCATGCCGAACATGGCCGTAGAAGAATTTCTCGCGCTTGATCCCAACGACCATGAGAAATTGCTGGCGATCCGCGCCATTCAATACGACATCGTCTGCAACGGCATCGAATTGTCGTCGGGCGCGATCCGGAACCACCGCCCCGAAGTGATGAAGAAAGCCTTCGCCATCGCCGGCTACGGCGAGGACGTGCTGGAAGAAAAATTCGGCGGCATGCTGCACGCACTCTCGCTCGGCGCGCCGCCGCACGGCGGCATCGCGCCCGGCATCGACCGCATCGTCATGCTGCTGGCGGGTGAGGAGAACTTGCGCGAGGTGGTGCTGTTCCCGATGAACCAGCGCGCCGAGGACCTGTTGATGGGCGCGCCGTCGGAAGTCACGGCCAAGCAGCTCAAGGAGCTGAGCATCCGGCTGGATTTGCCGAAGAAGTAGCCGCTAGCCGCGCGCGCCTTTCTTGCCGCCGCCTTTGCCGCTCTGCTGCGCTTCCTTGGCGCGTGCTTCCAGCACGGCAAGATCTTCTTCGGCGGCGATGCTGCGGCGGCCGGCGTCCACCACCAGCTTCAAATGCTTTTCCAGCGCCGCGCGGTGGTCCGCATCCGCCTGTTGCAGCAGCTTGCCGATATTGTCGGCCATGTGGATCAGCACCGCCGGCAGCGCCTGCTGGCGGATCTGGTTGAAGGCGGCGTCCGTGATGCCGTCGAAGGTGGACACCGGCGCGGTCAGCCGGACCTTGCCGTCGCCATCCTCCCACACGCTCTTCGCCGCGCCGCGCGTCATGACGAGGGCGATTGACAATGAGAGGCGGTCGACCACGGCATTGGCCGTATAGGGATCGTTGATGCCGGGCGACAGCGCGCGCAACGCGATCTCGACCAACTGCCGTATGGAGAATTCCAAGTCCTGCACGGCGGTGCGCTCGCGCCCGACCACCACCGCGTTCTGGATCGCCCGGCAGAGGTCGTCCGTGGCGGCCGCCTTCGGTGCCACGTGGGCAACCATGCGGCCTGGCACCGTGTGCTGCCCGGCGCGGATGTCGAGCGCTACCACGGCATCGGCCTGTGCGGCGGCGTTGACGATGTCTCGGAAATCCACCGCCTGCACATACCCACCGTGCGTCAGCAGCACCGGCGCGCCGCGCTTGTCGGTATCGGACGGCGTGTCGGGCTGCTCGGCGGTTTCTTCCGGCAGCAGCCGGGCGATATCGCCATCGAGCTGGGCGCCGACCCGGTCGATGACATTGTCGGCAATGATCGATTGGGCCAGGTGGTGCACGAACAGCAGAAGCGTGGCGACGCAGACCAGCACCAGAACGGTGCCGCCGGTGACCGCGAGATTGGGTACCGCGCTCTCCTTGCCGTAGGCACTGCGCAGCACCAGCAGCAGATAAACCACCGTCGCCACGAACAGCCCGAGGGCCATCTGCGTGCGCCGGTCGCTCATGAAGCTGCGGATCAGCCGCGGACCCAATTGCTGGGCGGCCAGCGTCAGCACGACCATGGTGATGGAGACGGCGAGCGTCGCCATCGTGATCATGGCGGTGACCAGGCTGGAAAGGAATTGCGGTGCCTGGGCCGCGCTGCCGCTGAACAGGTACCAGACCGAACTGCCGCTCAAATCGACATCAAGATGGAGGGCGGTAAAGGCGAGGCCGCAGGCCCCGCACACCATGGCAAGCGGCAATGCCCACAGGCTCGAACGTACGGCGTCCCATATGGTGATCAGGCGGGTAAGCATGGTGGCTCCGGGCTTCGGACGGCGTTGCCGGCACGCAATCGAAGCCGGGCTTCAGGGTAGCGGTCCCAACGCGATTACTGTTCCGGCAGCGGAATGAACTCGATCTCATCCCCCGGCACTTTGCCGAAATGGCCAGCCTTCCATTCCGCCTTGGCCTGCTCGATGCGCTCTTTGCGCGACGACACGAAATTCCACCAGATGTGGCGGGGGCCGTCCATGGGTGCGCCGCCGACAATAACGAAATGCGCATCGGTCGTCGCGGTGAGCATGACCTTGTCGCCGGGTTTGAATACCAGCAGCCGCCCCAACTCGAACTTGTCGCCAGAAATTTCCACCGTGCCGTCGATCACGTAGAGCCCGCGCTCCTCGTGGTCGGCGTCGAGCGGCAGCGTACTGCCCGCCTTCAGATGCACATCGCCGAACATGGTCTCGTGCACCACCGGCACCGGCGACGACGCGCCGTAGAGCGAGCCTACCACCACCCGCACGCTTTTGCCGTTCTCTTCGACCATCGGGAATTCGGCCGTTTCGTGATGGGCAAAGCCGGCATCCATTTCCTCTTTTGCCGCCGGCAACGCCACCCACATCTGTAGCCCGTGAATCGGGCTGCCGGTCGCGCGCAATTCGGCGCCGGTACGCTCGGAATGCACGATGCCGCGCCCGGCGGTCATCCAATTCACTTCGCCCGGCTTGATCGCCGCCGCGGTGCCGAGACTGTCACGGTGCATGATCTCGCCGTCGAACAAATAGGTGACGGTTGCCAAACCGATATGGGGATGTGGCCGCACGTCGATTCCCGAACCGGCGCGGAATTCGGCCGGCCCGAAATGGTCGAAGAAGATGAACGGCCCGACCATGCGCGTGCGCGCCGAGGGCAGCGCGCGCCGCACGGCGAAATCGTCGAGATCGACCGTGCGCGGCACGATCACTTGCGCGATGGCGTCGCAACCATAGCCGTCTCCGGCTTCCGGATCCTTGCCGGGGAAGAAACTCATGGGCCTAGCTCCTTGTTCTTGCACGCAGCCCCTCGGAGGGGATGCTCACAGTCTAGCGTGCGGGCACGGCGCGCCCAATGGCCGCGTCCGGAGAATCGGTCGGCGATGGCGACAAGATTGAGCCACATTTCGCCCGGCGCGCGGCCCGCGCATTGCGCCGCTCGCGCGCGCCATGACAGAATCTTTCGCGTTTACAAATTCTTCTTGATCGAACCTTAGCTTGCCCCTATGGGATCGCTTGCGTCGTGGCGCTTGCGTGACGGCACTTTCACTCCGCGAGCCGGCTCGCCGGTCTCTCGGGTTCGATCTCTGGTTGGGGAGACGGCATGTCAAGAAATGCCCTCTTGCGATCGGGGAAGGGCTTGGAGACTCCAGGTACCACCCGAAAAAACGAAGACGTGATCGATGCGCCTGCGGCGAATGCAGAGGAGCGCGACGATCATTTCGTGGTGAGGAACGGCGTGCGCTGCGCCGGCGCGCATCTCATTGTCGACCTCTATCAGGCCAGCCGCCTCGACGACCTCGATCACATCGAGGACACGCTGCGCCGGTGCGTCAATGCCGCCGGCGCCACGCTGCTGCACATCCATCTCCACCATTTCGAGCCCAATGGCGGCATTTCCGGCGTGGCGGTGCTGGCCGAGAGCCACATTTCATTTCATTCCTGGCCGGAACGCGCCTATGCCGCGCTCGATATCTTCATGTGCGGCAGCGCCAATCCGGACGCTTGCGTGCCAGTGTTGCGCGAGGCCTTCGCTCCGAAAAAGATCGCGGTCAGCGAGCATTTGCGCGGCCAGGGCGCGGTCTGAGCGCAGCGCGGCTCCGTCATGGCCGGGCTTGTCCCGCGCGGCTATGTCTTTAGAACCTCCTTACGCTGCGGCCAATTCGACAGCCGGCCATTGACGGAGGAGATAAGCCAGTGGCCGAGAAACGCTGGATCGCGGAGACCCTGTTCGATAATCTCGGTTTCCGCATGAGCTACGCGGTCGAGTGCCTGCTCTACGAGACGCAGACCGCGCATCAGCATCTGGTGCTGTTTGAGAATACCTTCTTCGGCAAAATGCTGATGCTCGACGGCGCCGTCCAGATCACCAGCCGCGACGAATATGTCTACCAGGAGATGATGAGCCACGTGCCGCTGTTCGCGCATGGCGCCGCGAAGGACGTGCTGATCGTCGGCGGCGGCGACTGCGGCATCGCCGAGGAAGTGCTCAAGCACAAAACCGTCAAGCGCCTCGCCCAGGTCGAGATCGACGCGTCCGTGGTCGAATTCGCCAAGGAGCATTTTCCCGAGTTCACCAAGCCGGTGTTTGCCGACAAGCGGTTCGAATGCGTCATCGACGATGGCATGAAATACGTCGCCGGGACCAAGCGGCGCTTCGACGTCATCATCGTCGATTCTACCGATCCGGCCGGGCCCGGCGCGGTGCTGTTCACGCGAGCGTTCTACGCCGGCTGCAAGCGCTGCCTGAACAAGGGTGGCGTGCTGGTGACGCAGAACGGCGTGCCGTTCCTGCAGGCGAGCGAGCTCAAGGCCAGCATCGGCCAATTCCGTGCGCTGTTCGCGGATGCCACCTGCTATGTCGCCGCCATCCCAACCTATGTCGGCGGCCTCATGGCGATGGGTTTTGCCACAGACAATAAGCGTCTGCGCAAGGCTTCCGCCAAGCAGATCGCCGAGCGCTACCGCAAGGCCGGGCGTTTCCCGACCCGCTACTGGACGCCGGAACTGCATGTCGGCGCTTTTGCGCTGCCGCGCTTCATCGTCGAACTGGTGAACGCGCCGAAGCGGAAATAGCCCTCATTCCTTCGGCCGCGCCCCGAACAGCCGGGCAGCATTACCGTTGGCAATTCGACGCGCCTGATCGGGGGCAAGCTGCGCGAGCCAGCCACGGTATTCCTTGATGATATCGTCGTAGTCGGCCCAGCGTTCGTTGATCCACGTGTCGGAGCCGAGCAGGAAACGGTCCGAGTGCTGCGCGAACAGGCGCTGCCAGTCTTCCGTCAGCTTGCCGTCCGCGGTGATGCCGCCGCGGTAGGACAATTCGCCCCACAGCGCACCGGGATGCGCCTCGATCAGCGCTGCGACCCGCGCGGCCGGTACTGAAAATCCGGTATGCGCCCAGATGATCCGCGCTTTGGGATTGTGACCGAACAAGATGCGCAGCGCTTCCTCGTCGCAATGGGCGTGCAAATAGAGATTCTTCTCGACCGCGAAGTCCACCACCTTCTTGACCAGTGGTGAAGCGGCGGTCTTTCCGTAGATGTGGAATTCGCCGATGCCGCGGTAATAGCCGCGCGCATATTCGCTGGTGATGAGGTCGAAGATCGCGGGATCCTTGAACCAGGTTTGGATGTCGCTGCGCGCGCGATAGGGCCGGATGAAGGGCACCACCCAGAGCTCGGGCCAGTTGACGTCCGCGAGTTGATGGGTGCCCTGGTTGGGGCGGCTGGTGGCAAGGATGCCGGTCACACCGTTGCGGCGGAATACCTCGCGCACCTGGTCGAGCGCGTAATACGGCGTCGGCTCT
Organism: uncultured Alphaproteobacteria bacterium; assembly: GCA_963773115.1. Taxonomy (GTDB): domain Bacteria; phylum Pseudomonadota; class Alphaproteobacteria; order Rhizobiales; family Xanthobacteraceae; genus Pseudolabrys. Next base: position 117,166 of record CAVYZZ010000005.1, read on the forward strand.
TGGTTGTAGTGCAGGTGGGCGTCGAAAATCGCGACCTGCTGCTGGGAGATCGCGGGCCCGACCCCCGTCGCCAGCAACACCGCCAACAAACCGTGCCGAAGAAACTTACGCATGGCATTTCCCCGTGCTTGACACGTCCCAACATCAACCGCGCAAGGCGCGACCGTATTCCGCATATTTACCATTCGTTAACCGTGCACGCGCGGGAACTCCAACGGGCCGAAATATAGCGCTTACGCCACCTTAAGCTTAAGTGGGTCTTTACGGCGGCGTGGCTCACTACCTGGACACCAGGAGGGGTTGGCGGCCCGCACAGTAGGATGGGACGGTTATTGCGCGTACTCACGCGCCGGAAAGTCATTGCGATCGCGGTCGGCGTGCTGCTCGCCGGCGCTCCTTTGGTCGCATTTGATTTCTGGCTCGGCAGGCTGATCGATCAGCAAGGCCAGGTGGAAGTCGAAACCTCGGCCAAGCGCGCGATTTCGCTTGCCGAATCCCGCGTCACCCAGGTCATCGCGACGCTCGATCAATTGGCGGCGCGTGACGTGGATTCTTGCGCGCCCGGCCACATCGAAGCGATGCGGTTCGCGGTCTTCCGCACCACGCCGGTCAAGGAGATCGCGCTGGCCGGTCCCGACGGGCGGACGTTGTGCAACGATCTAGGCCTGCCATTCGGCAAGCGCACGCTGGTTTCCTCGGAGCCGCTGGTCGGAGCCACGGGCTACGCCCTCGACATCATCAAGCTTGCAAGTGGCCGGCAGATGGTGCGGCTGCGGCGCCGGGCCGGCACCGGTCCCAATGAAATTGCGGCTTTGGTGCCCACCATCCTGTTCCTGCCTCAAGTGTCGACGCAAGGCGGCCAGTTCAGCGCCTATGCGCACATCGCCACCCGTGCTGGCATGCCGATTGGCGTCATCGGCGAGCGTCCGACGCAGCCGGCCACCCGCGTTTTCACAGGCATGGCGAGCTCCGATCGGTTCGGCTTTCGCGCCGAAATCGTGACCCCGCGCGAACAGGTGGCTGCCGGTCAGGCCGACCTGAAATGGATTGGCATATTCACGAGCGGTGCCGTCGTGCTGATTGTCGCCGCCATCACCTTGTTGACCCCGTCCGGCACGCCCGGAAATCCGGTGGTCGAGATCGAGCGCGCGCTGGCGGCCGGCGAATTCGTGCCCTATTACCAGCCGGTCGTGGATATCCGCTCCGGCCAATTGCGCGGTGCTGAAGTGCTGGTGCGCTGGAAAAAACCCGACGGCACGCTGGTGCTGCCCGGCGCCTTCATTCCGCTCGCGGAATTGAGTGGACTGATCCGCGAAATGACGCGCGACCTGATGCGGCGGGTGTGCGTCGAGGCGGGGGCGGCCATCGGCAGTCGTCCGGCGCAGAAGATATCGTTCAACTTCGCCGGCAAGCTGTTCAGCGACGAGTCGATCGTGACGGACGTGCGCAAGATCTTTTCCCGATCGCCGATCAACCTCTCGCAAGTGGTGCTGGAAGTAACCGAGCGCGACCCGATCGAGAATTTCACCAAGGCCCGGCAAATCATCGCCGCGTTGCAGGAACTCGGCGTGCGCATCGCCATCGACGATGTCGGTACCGGGCACAGCGGCCTGTCCTATATGCTCAAGCTCGGCGTCGACATCATCAAGATTGACAAGATGTTCGTCGACGCCATCGGCAGCGACCGCAACTCCACCACCATCGTCGAAACCTTGGTCGACCTCGCGCACAATATGCGCATGGACGTGGTGGCCGAGGGCGTTGAAACATTCGAGCAGGTGGTCCATTTGCGTGAACTCGGCATCCGCTCGGCGCAAGGCTATGTATTCGCGCCGCCGCTGCCCGGCAGCTCGTTTCTGAAGTTGATCGATGCCATCGACCCGCTGCCGGCCGCCGCCGCCGCCTGCCCGGCCGGTGCTGAGCCCGCCAGCCGCGCCAGCGCGGCCTAAGGCTGCGACCAATCGCCCGCGGAGCGGCGCGCCAAATTGATCCGCGTCAAAGTTCGAACTCAAATAGGCATGGATATATTGAATATGGCGGTAACGATCATGATTCGAATTATCGCAGCTTTCGCCGTGCCGGCATTGCTCGTCGCCGTGCCCGTAAGGCAGGCTTCGGCGCAGAATAATGCGTTGGGCGGCGCGCTCATCGGCGGTGGCATCGGCGCCATTATCGGCGGCGCGGCGACCGGCAAGGCCGGCGGTGCGATTGCCGGCGGCATCATCGGCGCGGCGGCGGGCGCCGCGCTCGGTGCGCAACTCGATCCGCGCGGCCGCGGCTATTATTGGTACAATGGCTACTGTTATCTGCGCTGGCGCAACGGCACCTACCACCGGGTGAGTCGCCGCCACTGCTACTGAGCGGCGTTCCGCTCGAGGGGCGGTCAATCGACCCCGCGCAACGAAAAGGGGCGGCCTTGCGGCCGCCCAGTTAAAACGCCACGCGGGAGGAACATCGAGCGGGTCGGCCTATGAACGCCGCCGGCCCGCGTGTGACTAAATTTCAGTCACCAAACCGTCATGGCAGGCCTGATTCGTCAACGGCGGCATAACGGCTTTTGACCACATTCTGGGCAGCGTGACTTGGCGGCCACACTTTCCACCCTCCAATACCGGCCGGTGAACAGGTTCGGCGAGGGCCGCCGGCCCCGGAGCGCAAGTTGCGTCGCAACATAACTGATGCGGCGGCGAAATGGCGCAGGCGGCGGCTCGCACCTGCCCAGGCGGGCGGCGTATGATCGCCGGCGTCACGACGAGCAGGGGGGTGAACCCATGGCAATCGTCGAACACAACGCAAATCGTTTGGTCGTGGAATTGGGCGGGGGACTGAGTTCGTTCAGCCTCGCGCTCGACAAGCAAGCGGGCATCGCGCGCATCGAGCGCAATATGCTGATGTGGAAGCGGCGGCCGCTGGAAATGCCGCTCACCGACATCAAGGACTTCGACGTGGCGACCTTCAAGGATGTCGCCTCCGGCGCCGAACTGCGCAAGCTGTTGCTGCGCACGCAGTCCGACGAGGCGATCGAAGTGCCGGTGGCGGACGCAAGCGTGGAGGAAACCGCCGCGGCGCTGCGCGATTTCCTCGGGCTGGCGGCGTAGACGTCGACGGCTGCAAGGAGCCGGCTTTTTGCGGGGTCGCCCCGGGGCATGTTTTTGCGTGCATGAGGGCGCGTGCGCTTTTAGCCGGCTCCTTACTCCACGTGGCATGATCGTGCGCGACGGTGTTCTCTCCTGGCCGTCGTCGCAACCATGCGCTTTTTATTTAATCACGCGGCGAAACGGACGATGGTTTCGAACGCATAGCCGCAGGCCTCGCACGCCCAGAGATGCCGGACGCGGCCGCCGTCGCGGTATTCCGTCCATTCGGGAACGTAGATGCGCTCACCGCACTGGGCGCAGTCGATCGCCGGACGCGAGCGCGCGAATTTTCCGGTGTCGCGGATAAGTTCCATAGGGCCTCCTCCAGACGCTGACGTCTCACGGCCCCGAACCCCGTATTCGTTTTGCGCAGCCTAACGCCATCGCCGCGCGGCAGTGAAGCAGCAAGGCTGACGTAACCGGCGCTTTGCGTCATAGCGCGACGCCGAATTTTCCCAGCGCCCAGACCGTGACGAAATAGAGTGCGATGGTGAGCGTGCAGCCGGCGGCGAGCGCCAGCCAGAAGCCGGCCCCGTGGCGCAGCAGCGCCGGCACGACCAGGAACATCGGCAGCGTCGGCAGCACATACCAGAATGTCGACTGCATCAGCGCCGCGACGCGCTGGCTGTCGCCTGAGTCGTGCCACAACCAGATGATGGCGAGCAGCGAGACAAGTGGCAGCGAGACGATGAGCGCGCCGAGCGCGGGCGAACGGCGGGCGGTTTCCGAAGCGACCGCGATGATGACGCCGGAAATGGCGGCTTTGGCGGCGAGGTAGAGCATGGGATTCGCGCTCCTTAAGTTGGGCGATCGACATTAGCCGGCATTCGCGGCGGCGGCGCCGCCGCCGCTCACGACAATGTTATTGGATGTCCGGCCCGCGTTGGGCCGACAAGGCGGCGAAAAGTCTCGGTAGTGTCTTGGCTTAGTCCCATCCACGGCGGCCATGCTTGATCCGCGGGGCGGAAGGCGAAATCGCCGCATGCGCTGTCCACATTTTGGCCATGGAACCTGCTTTGCTCCGGTTCCATGGTGTCGTTTTGCCCGACCGAATGCGAGGAAGCCCGATGACTCTGGAAGACCGCGTCCACCACTATGCGCCCTATGTGCGCAGCGTCGTGCGCATCGTCATTGCGCTGTTGTTCTTCTCGCATGGGTTGTCCAAGCTGTTCGGCTTTCCCTCGCCGCGCATGCCAGACCCGTTCACGCTCAACTGGTTTGCCGGCGCGATCGAGTTCGTCGGTGGTGGGCTGCTGGCGGCCGGCTTGTTTACGCGGACAGCGGCTTTCATCATGTCCGGCGAGATGGCGGTCGGCTATTTCATGAGCCACGCCCCGCGCGGCTTTTTTCCGCAGCTCAATGGCGGCGACGCCGCCATCCTGTACTGCTTCATCTTTCTTTATTTCGTCTTCGTCGGCGCCGGGCCCTGGAGCCTGGACGCCTGGCTGAAAGCGCGGCGCGGCGGCGGCGAGCGCGCCGGGCGGCAGGCGGGAACGCGCGGGGCATAAAAGGCAAGCTCGCCCGCGCGCGGTGATTGCCCTATAATCGGCGCCGTCCGGCATCGGAGGATGTCGATGGCCCAGACCCTCGTCAAACCGCGCACCAAGACCAAGCCGAAGACGCAGCGCCCGAAGCTGTGGAAGGTCATCCTGCTCAACGACGACTTCACGCCGCGCGAATTCGTCGTGCTGGTGCTCAAGGCCGTGTTCCGCATGAACGAGGACGAGGCCTACAACGTCATGATCACGGCGCACCGGCGCGGCGCCTGCGTGATCGCGGTGTTCACCAAGGACGTGGCCGACACCAAGGCCAAGGAGGCGACCGAACTCGGCAAGAGCAAGGGCTATCCGCTTTATTTTACCACCGAGCCGGAGGAGTAAATCCGCCTGCCTTGTCTTGCGGCCTTGTCTTGCTGCCTTGTATTGGCCGAAATTTGTCGTGAGGATCGATGAGAGAGATTCCCGGCCGATGCGCAACTTGGTCTTAATAGCTTTCTTGCTTGGGCTTCTTGCCGCAATCGATGCGGTTGCTTTCGACGGCTACTATCTTACGGCCGCTTGGCAGGAAGCCAAAAACCAATCTGATCAATTTAATCAGCAAGTCCATAATTGGCTGGCCGTTGTGGGCCTTTAAGCGGCGGCGGGGCATGTCTTCGCGCGCGGCGTTGGCGCTTGCGTGGCCCTCGGGCGGATTGCAATTGGCTTTCGCCGTTTCGTCTTTGCATGCTGGCAAGCTCCATCGTTCTCGCGGCGCCGATTGCGCCCGAGGTTTGTTGTCCGTCTGCCGCCCCGAAAAACGAGGGGCGGGGCGCCGAGAGGCGCCTGTCACCAGTCGCACCTTTCGGCGCGCGCGCCTTAAGCGCTAAGGCGCGTCGCCTCTCGGCGCTCCGCTGCGGCTTTTCTGTCCCCGGCGCCGTAGTTTCCGGGCGGGACAAGAGGGGGTGCCGTCCTTGGCGCCCCTTATTCGGGCAGCTTCCGCCGCCCTTCGTTCCCGCCGCGTCCAGCGCTTCAAGGGCAGCCGGTCGTAATGCCGGCGGACGGCTGGCCGGGGCCTCCGGGGACGGGGTCACGAGCCCCGCCCGCAGGCGCCGCCGCTCGCTCCGCCTTCGGGCTCGTCTTCCGGAAGACGCCCCTCGATCGAGCGAGGTAATAGGAATATAAAGGCGATTATCCCCTACTTGACGGATTACGGCAGGTTGTGCACTATCAACCTGCGGTTACTATCCGTTGTGGGAGGGCTTTAGCATGGGTGCGTGGTTATGGGGCTGGCTGGTTTGGCTTTCGACCTTGGAAGGGGTTGGGAGCATCGCGTCGTACCCCGCCAGGGGACTGCTCTGGCTTTCGGGTCGAAGGAGAGGTGCTGTGAAAGGGCGCGGCATCGAATTTTTCGCAACGCGCCCCGATCTCGTCGCAGCGCGCGGATCATTGGCTCAAAGGTTTAAGGGGGCGTCCACGGCATATGGGATTTGGGTAATAGGGCAGAAATTCATCCACGAAGATGAGGATTTGCACACTCTAAAAAAACTTTTATTGCCAGACCCCAATGATGAATCTCTCAAATACCATTCAAAAGTCTCCGGCCATGATGAGACCGTCGCTTTAATTGCCGGTATTACGAAGCGAGCCATTGAAAAGGGCATTAAGGTGAAATGGTATGACCATTTCATTTTTAACAGCCTTCTTTTAGTCGATCCCGACAAGCCGGAAGGTTATGCGCATATAGAAACTGTACTCCCGTTTTCTAAAGTTAATCAGCGTCCCAGCGTAACGATCTACAAAAAGCAATTTCCACAAGCCGTCGCTGAAATTCAGCGAATATTTAACGAGATGTGGGATGCGGCGCATGAACCCACACTTACCTAAAACGGCAATTCCAATTGCTTCCCTCGTTTGCTGGCTCCCGTCTCAGGCACCTGAGGCGGTCGCCAGCTCTTGCGCCTCAGCATCCTGCTATTGCCAACCCAAAAATGTTCGGGTTATTGCGGTTGTTATATTTGAACTGGCATTCCGCAATATACAGCGGCAGGTACTTTTCGCTGACCTTGTGATAGCTGCCAACAATCGACCGCTTGAAAATCGACCAGAAGCCCTCAATCGTTTGGGTGTGAACCGCGCCGACAACGTATTGCGCGGCGCTGTGCATGACGGTTTCGTGCGGGTATTCGCCAAGGCCCTTATAGGCAACGTGTTCGTCGGTCGCGAGCAAGCTAACCTTGGTCGAGACAGTTTCACGAACAAACCGCTGCATATCGACGGCGGACAGCGCGCCAAGGACGCGGGTCACGACGCTGCCCTTGCGCTCGACGGCACCAATGATGGCGGTCTTGAGAACAGGCTTGCCCTTACCGCGCTTGCTCTTGTGCATGTTTTTCTTTTTGCCGCCGATGAACGTTTCGTCCACCTCGACGATGCCCATCAGTTTGCGAAATTCCTTGTCCTGCAAGGCGGCGCGAATGCGATGGCAGACATACCAAGCGGTCTTATACGAGCCGAAGCCCATGAACCGCTGCACCTGCATGGCGCTGATGCCCTTTTTGGCGGTCATCATCAGGTGAATGACCTTGAACCAGTCGCGCAAATCGAGGTTCGTATTTTCAAAGATGGTGCCGACAAGATGCGAGAAGCGGTAAGCGCCGCCTTCACGGCAATCCGGGCACTCCCATTTAAATTTCATCGTTTTAAGCGGGTAAACCTTGTCAGAGCCGCAGCGCGGGCAATGGACGCCCTTCGGCCAGCGGTTCGCCACAAGGTAGTTGTCACAAGCTTCCTCATTGGGGAACAGCTTGTCGAACTGGGGGGCCGTCAACTGGGTCGATTTCTTGGTCATTTTAGCCACCTCTCGATTGTGGAGACATCCTAGCATGGCTAAGGCAATCCGTCAAGTAGGGGATAATCGCCAATATAAACACAGGATAATAGTCCGCGTCAACCGGCTGGTTGAAATTTTTGAGGACATAAAAAAACTATTTGAATGTTCTTACATATAGCTAGTACATACTTTCTCCACGAGTAGCCAAAAACACCGGAATTTCGATATGTCCAAATACGAACCGCTGGGCGAGTACCTAAAGAAGCAAGGCAAAGAGCAGGTGCCGATGACCTTTGCCGAGATCGAGCGGGTGACCGGCATGAAGCTGCCGCCGTCGGCAGGCAAGCATCGTCCGTGGTGGAGTAACAATCCGCGCAACAGCGTGATGACCAAGGTATGGCTCGACGCGGGCTATGAGAGCGAGCAGGTCGACATGGCGGGCCGCAAGCTGGTGTTTCGCCGCGTGCGCGCGCCGAAACCGGCGGGTGGCGAGGGCGAGGAAAAGCCGTTTCATCCGCTCTATGGCGCCATGCAGGGACTTATTCGCGTCATGCCCGGCACCGATCTGACGCAGCCGGCCGATCCGGAATGGGCGGCGCGTCTCGATGCCCAATACGGCCCTGAGAAAAGTGACGAGTAAGTGCAGCCGCTCGTTCTCGATACCTGTGCGCTCATTTTCCTGAGTCAAAAGGCGCAGCTTACGGTAGAGGCTGTCGAAGCGCTGCAAGCCACAAATCAGGGCGGTGGCTTCAGCTACATCTCACCGATCAGCGCGTGGGAGATCGGCATGCTGGCCTCGCGCGGGCGGCTGCAATTGCTGATCCGCCCCGAGCGCTGGTTCGCCAATCTGTTCGAGGCGCCCGGCGTACGGCTAGCTGACATGTCGCCGGACCTGTTGTTCGCGTCATCCGATTTGCCCGGCAATCCGCCGAACGATCCGGCTGACCGCATCATCGCGGCGACCGCGCGCGATCTCGGCGCCACGCTGATCACGCGCGATCGGGCGCTGCTGCAATATGGCGAGCAGGGGCACGTGAAGGTGGTGGGGTGTTGAGGTGCGGCTTGCCTACTTCTTCTCCATCGCCAGCGGCGTGTTGCTCGCCGAGACGCTCTCGTGGCTGCTGAGCTGATAGTAGTAGACGCCGAGAGCAACCACGATCAGCACCAACACGGCGAAGACGACGTTCAGCCTCTCGTTGTCATTGGCGGCGGCGGCGCGCCGCTGCCGCGGCGTTTGGCGCGGATTGCGGGCCTTCGCCGCGACGGACTTCGCCATATCGGGCTTCGCCACACCGGCCTTGGCCGCCGGCTTGGGTCTGCTCGCCTTGCGGTTCCGTGACGTCTTGCGCTTCTTCGCCATGATGCCGTCCCCCTAGAAATCCGCAGCACGCCGGCCCGCGAGGTTCTGCGCCCCACGGGGTACGGCGCGTTGCGTCTGGCGGGCGCCTTGGTGAGGCGGCCCCGGTGGCGGCAACCAAAAGGCTGCCGCCGGCGGTTCATCCACAGGTGACACAATCACAGGCACGGGGCCGGTCACGGCCGCGCACGGTGGCGGATGCAATGCCGATTCGCCGGGCGAGGGCAATGGGCCGCCGGTTCAGCGCTTGATGCAGCGGCGCAAGCGCTTGACGCCATTGGCCGACTTGGCGCCGGTCAGCTCCTTGATCTGACCGGCCGGGCAGGAGCCGTCGTCCACCAGCAGGCGCTCGCCATAGCGCAGGCCGCCGTTGGGCGGCTCCTTGCTGACCTTGGTGGTGGCCGCCGCCGCCGTCAGCCACAGCGCGGCGGCGGCCGCACTGGCGACGATGCGATAGGCGCGCAGACCGCGCATCGGTTCTGCTCCCCCGTTCAGCGCCGCTTTGCGACTCTCGGTTTGGCGGCTTTCGCTTTGGCGGCTTTCGGCTTCGCAGCGTCCTCGTCGACGTGCGCGCGGTCGGCGGCTTCCTTGGCCAGCCGCTCCGCACGCAGCCGCGCGGTCTTTTCGCGGGTCGCGGTCGTCGCGGCCTGGTAATCGGCCATGGCCTTGGTCGCCTCGCGCGCCTGGATCTCCTTGCGCTTGAAGCTGGCCTCGGCCCGTTCCTGCTGCATTTCCTTCGGACTTTTAGACAGAACGCTCTCCGTTATGGCGCGGGTGCCAGGCTCACGAGCAGCCGGTGGTCGAGCCAAAGGTGCCGCGGGAATTTGGGCCGCCGGGGAATCAGCGATAATGTGCAATTGTAGCGTGCCGCAGGGCCCAAGCCCATGCCCCAAGCACGGCTAGTCGTGCAGCGCGCGGCGCGCCACGATCCAGTTGTAAATCGTGCCGAACACCAGCGCGATCAGCCAGCCGGCGGCCACGCTCCAGAGCAGCCCCTCGACCCACAGGCGCGTGGAGCCGATCGGGGCTTCAGAGAACAGGGCGACCCAGCCGTGCGCAAGGCGCACGGGGAAGAACAGCGCGGCCAGCAGGCAGAGCACGAACAGCACGGCGAGGGCGGCGGAAAAGCCGAAGCCCAGGCCGCTGATCGAGAGCCGTGCCGGCGCATGAGCGGTTGTCATGGCAGCCTCCATCGTTTTGGGCACTATCGAAAGCACAAAGCGGCGAAAATGCCTTGATTTGGGTCAAGCGGGTATTGGCGCCGGCCATCCGGGCCGCAAAGGCGACCTACTTGGGGGGACGCTACGCGCATTTGCTCATCTTAATGTTTAAGTTTAGCGCCACCGCTTCCGCTGCAAGTAGAGGAAGGCGAAGCCGATCAGCGGCACCAAAATGTCCATCCAGAAGATGATGCCGGCGTTGCCGGGCGCGAAATTGTGCGCGGCGATCATCTGGTAGACGTGGCCGCCGGCGGCGCCGAGCAGGAAGAACGCCGGCCCCACCACCGCGCCGACGCGCAGCGCGTAAGGGCCCTTGAAGGCGAGCAAGGCCACCGCCGCAAAGCCGAGGCTGGCGAAGCCGACTTCCGTTTCGAACGGGCTCGGCTGCCAGCCGATAGTGGCAGCCGCCGTCGACTGGAAGAAAACGTGCATGACGAAATTCAGCAGATAGCTGAAGCCGATCGCCGACAGCAGGTAAGTGGCAAACAACGCCTCGGTGAGCGCGCCGGGGCCTTTCGGTCCGCGCGCATAGGCGATGAGCCCGAGCACGAAGCCGAGCAGGAGGAAGGAGAGGGGGTAGTTGGAGATGAGGAAGGTGATGAAGGTGGCCATGCGTCGGCCTCAGCGTTGGCCGGCAAGGCTAGCATGCGTGGCGCTGGCAGGACTGGGCCTACACGAAATGTGGTTGACGAAGGGTTGAGCGCCCCCGCGGGAAATTACTTCACGACGCGCCTACGCCTGTTCGCCGCCAGCGGCAAGATCACCGTGCGGCCGCTGTCGAATGCTGAGTCGGCGTCAGGGATCGCCTGGATGTTCGGCCGTCGCAACAGGGTTGCGGTGGAGCGGCTAGTGATAGAGTTTGCGAAGTGACCTGGCGTCGCTATTTAGTCCGGTGACCGGAGTTGTAGGCGGCGACTTGCTTACTTCGGTTTCCAGGCTTTGATCAGTTCGTATACTTGATCCCAACTCTGAGCGCGTGGGCCGGCGATGTTCGTATTCGTGCTATTTGCGAAGCATATCGTATACAACTTTCGAGCCCGAAGCCTTTCAATATTGTTGGGCGAATCCTCAATGTAAATATCGGCGCCAACCTGATCCTTCTCTTTCATGAAGCAAAGATCAAAATAGGGAATTCCACGACTATCTAACCATTCGATTGTTTGTTGAACGGCCATAGCGTGGAAATACTGAATGAAGAGCCGATGCGTAATTATTCGAATGTGGTAGCCCTCGTCAGAGAGTCTACGTAAGACTCGTCGTGCGCCCGGGATCATTGGCACGGTTCCGAAAAGGTTTCGTGCAGTCACGGCGAAACGATGCAAGCTTCTATATTGATCTGTGTTCTCAATTCCCCACTCAGGAAGGCCATATGTAACTTCTGTCGTTAGCTCATCAATTGGCTTTTCGAACCATTCAGAAGCAACTTCGCGCATCCGCGCGTAGAAATCGGCGCAAACTCCGTCCAAATCGACCCCAAGCACGATTTTCTTAGTGGCGTCTGGCATCGGCCTCCGGCCTGGCATCTGTTAACCGATACGGCGAGCGCGAAAGGATGCTTACGCCGAGTAAGAATAATATCGGCCTTCTCCGTAATCATATAATTGGATCGAATTTCCACTCACCCGACCAGAATAGTGGTGGCCAGAAGCGTAGTCGTATCCGGAAAAGCTGTTGCCATTCACACTGAATGAAACGTGTGAATTCGTTCCGTAGTGATATAGTCCGCCGCCAGTTCGGGATATGTGTGCGCCGGTGTCATAGTCATATCCAGGACTCATGGAGCTATGTCTTCCGCTTTCATAGCTGTAGATAGCCGATCCTGCACGTCCATTGATGTGCGCGGCTGCAGCATACGCAATTGCTCGGCGAGTTTCTTCTTTCATAGCTATTTTTGATTCGTAGTCGCAATTGGACCTCTTCAAATGAAGACTGTCTAGAGTAAATAGGGCGGCCTTTCAGCCGCCCTATTTTATAGTAGACCGCCGGCTCAAAGTTGGCCATGAGAATTCAAAATTATCGATCTCTGCCCAGTAGGCGCTTCAGAGACCCGAGCAGAGATATTTTCTGTCCTATCTCAACGTCGTTTGCCAGTCGTCTGCCGAAGAGCGCGTCAAAAAGCCATTTGAGTGTGCTGTCATACTGATCCTCAAGAAACGCTCGATCGTGGATCATCGAAGTCTCCTTTCGGTTTCAGCTACACCCCGTCGTTGACCCACGCATGTCGCACTTCATGCAGGTGCCGTTGCGCATCAGCGTGAAGTTGCCGCATTCGCCGTTAGGCTTCCTCTAAGGTCATGCAGCAATCTTATTGTTCCGAATCCATCCGGCGACGATCTGATACCGATCGCCGCTGCATTTGAATTCGAGCAGATCAGGGCGACGCTCTCTGAGCTCGCTATAGAACGCCAAAGGAGCCATTGGAGAGATTTTTGCGGCAGAAACACGCCACCGACGCCATTCCGCTAAGATAAATCTTCTCGCCTCGTCCTTCTTCACGTTCCGGACCTCACGAACACCCCGTCGTTGACCCACACGTGTCGCACTTCATGCACGTCCCGTTTCTCACCAGTGTGAAGTTGCCGCATTCGCCGCAGGCCTCGCCTTCGTAGCCCTTGGCGCGGGCCTCCGCGCGCTTCTCGGAGGCCGCGTGCTTGGCATGTTCGCGCGCGTCCACCTCGTTGAGCACTTCCAGCTTCTCGGCCGGCGACAGCTTGGCCTCCGGCTCGGACTTGAGCGCGGTGGCGGCAAGTGACGGACCTTGCGCTTCGGCGCGGGCGCCGCCGCCGGAAAACGCCGTGACGTTGCCGCCGGAAGCCGCGGGCGTGGTGCTGCCGCTCACCACCGACAGGCGGTCCGTGCGCGAGCGGGTCAGCCCCTTGGAGACGTAATGCGAGGCCGGCGTCGGCTTGCCTTCCTCCACGCCTTTGCCGAGCGCATCGAAGCCGCCGGCCTCGCTCGGGTCGACATGGGCGAGGTCGAAGCGCTCCTGATAGCTCACCGCCAGCTCGCGGAACACATAGTCGAGGATGGAGGTGGCGTATTTGATCGAGTCGTTGCCCTGCACCGGACCCTGCGGCTCGAAGCGGGTGAAGGTGAAGGCGTCGACATATTCCTCCAGCGGCACGCCGTATTGCAGGCCGAGCGAAATCGCGATGGCGAAGTTGTTCAAGAGCGAACGAAGCGCGGCGCCTTCCTTGTGCATGTCGACGAAGATCTCGCCGAGCCTGCCGTCGTCATATTCGCCGGTGCGCAGATAGACCTTGTGGCCGCCGACCACGGCTTTTTGCGTGTAGCCCTTGCGGCGGGAGGGCAGCTTCTCGCGCTCGCGCAGCACGGTGACGCGCTCGACGATCTTCTCGACCACTTTTTCCGCCAAGCCGGTGGCGCGCGCCGCGGCCGGACGCTCGAGGAAAGCTTCGACCGCATCCTCCTCGTCGTCCTCGTCGGCGATAAGTTGCGCGTTGAGCGGTTGCGAGAGCTTGGAGCCGTCGCGGTAGAGCGCGTTGGCTTTCAAGGCCAGCTTCCACGACAACAGATAGGCCGCCTTGCAGTCCTCGACCGTTGCCTCGTTCGGCATGTTGATGGTCTTGGAGATGGCGCCGGAGATGAAGGGCTGCGCCGCCGCCATCATGCGGATGTGGCTCTCGACCGAGAGATAGCGTTTTCCCGTGCGACCGCACGGATTGGCGCAGTCGAACACCGGGTAATGTTCAGCCTTCAGGTGCGGCGCGCCTTCCACCGTCATGGCGCCGCAGACATGGATATTGGCGGCCTCGATTTCGCGCTTGGTGAAGTCGAGCGCAGCCAAGAGGTCGAACGTGGGCGAGGCCAGATCGTCGGCGCCGATGCCGAGCGTGTCGCGGCAGAACTCCTCGCCCAGCGTCCACTTGTTGAACACGAATTTGATGTCGAAAGCGGTCGGCAGCGCCTTCTCGATCTTGGCCAGGACCTCGTCGGTGAAGCCCTTGACCTTGAGCGTGGTCGGGTTGATGGCGGGGGCCTGCGCCAGGTTGCCGTGACCGACCGCGTAGACTTCGATCTCGGCGATCTGGCTTTCGCTGTAGCCGAGCGTGCGTAGCGCTTCCGGCACCGCGCGGTTGATGATTTTCCAGTAGCCGCCGCCGGCCAGCTTCTTGAATTTGACCAGCGCGAAGTCGGGCTCGATGCCGGTGGTATCGCAGTCCATCACCAGGCCGATGGTGCCGGTGGGCGCGATCACGGTGGCTTGCGCGTTGCGGAAGCCGTGCGCCTCGCCGAGCGTGAGCGCGTTATCCCAGGCCTGCATGGCGTGCGCGATCAGCGCCTGATCCGGGCAGGCGGCATGGTCGAGCGGCACCGGCGGGTTCGCGACTTTCTCATAGCCGGTGCGCTCGCCATGGGCAGCGCGGCGGTGATTGCGGATCACGCGCAGCATGGGTTCGCGGTTTTTCTTGTAGCCGGAGAAGGGACCGAGCTGCTTGGCCATTTCCGCCGAGGTGGCGTAGGACACGCCGGTCATGATGGCGGTGAGCGCACCGCAGATAGCGCGGCCGGCATCGGAATCGTAGGGAATGCCGGAGGTCATCAGCAGGCCGCCGATATTGGCATAGCCCAGGCCGAGCGTGCGGAACTCGTAGGAGAGCTGCGCGATCTGCTTGGACGGGAACTGCGCCATCAGCACCGAGATTTCCAGCACCACGGTCCACAGCCGCACCGCATGCTCGTAGCTCTCGACCTGGAACGCGCCGGTCTTCTCGTCGCGGAACGTCAGCAGATTGAGCGAGGCGAGATTGCAGGCGGTGTCGTCGAGGAACATGTATTCCGAGCACGGATTGGACGCGCGGATGGGCCCCGACGCCGGGCAGGTGTGCCAGTCGTTGACGGTGGTGTGGTATTGCAGGCCCGGATCGGCGCTGGCCCAGGCGGCGTGGCCGATCTTCTCCCACAGGTCGCGCGCCGGCACGGTCTTGGCGATCTTGTGCTTGGTGCGCCAGAACAGGTCCCAGTTGGCGTCCGACTCCACGGCTTTCAGGAACTCGTCGGTGACGCGCACCGAATTGTTCGAGTTCTGGCCGGAGACGGTGAGATAGGCCTCCGAATCCCAATCGGTATCGTAGATCGGGAATTGGATGTCCTTGTAGCCCTGGCGCGCGAACTGGATCACGCGCTTGATGAAATTGTCGGGCACATAGGAGCGGCGCGCCAGCTTGATTTCGCGCTTGAGCGCCGGGTTTTTTTCCGGCGAGAAGCAGTCGTCGCCCGAGCCTTCGCAGTTCACGCACGCCTTCATGATGGCGCGCAGGTGCTTCTGGTTGATCTTGGAGCCGGTGACCAGCGCCGCCACCTTCTGCTCTTCCTTCACCTTCCAGTCGATATAGGTCTCGATATCCGGGTGATCGACGTCGACGATCACCATCTTGGCGGCGCGGCGCGTGGTGCCGCCCGACTTGATGGCGCCAGCCGCGCGGTCGCCGATCTTCAGGAACGACATCAGGCCCGATGATTTGCCGCCGCCGGAGAGCCGCTCGCCTTCGCCGCGCAGCGCCGAAAAATTGGAGCCGGTGCCGGAGCCGTATTTGAACAGGCGCGCCTCGCGCACCCACAAGTCCATGATGCCGCCTTCGTTCACCAGGTCGTCGTTGATGCCCTGGATGAAGCAGGCGTGCGGCTGCGGATGCTCGTAAGAGGTCTTCGATTTGGTGAGCTTGCCGGTGAATGGATCGACGTAGTAGTGGCCCTGGCTCGGTCCGTCGATGCCATAGGCCCAGTGCAGGCCGGTGTTGAACCATTGCGGCGAGTTCGGCGCCACGACCTGCATCGCCAGCATGGCGCGCAGCTCGTCGAAGAAGGTCAACGCGTCGTCTTCCGAATCGAAATAGCCGCCCTTCCAGCCCCAATAGGTCCAGGTGCCGGCCAGCCGATCGAACACCTGCTTGGACGAATGCTCGCCGATATAGCGTTCCTTCTCCGGCAGCTCGGCCAGCGCGTCTTCGTCGGCGACCGAGCGCCACAGGAACGAGGGAACGGAATTCTCTTCGATCTTTTTCAGGCGGGCGGGCACGCCGGCTTTGCGGAAATATTTTTGCGCTAAAACGTCGGAGGCGACCTGTGACCAGAATTCCGGCACCTCGACATTGTCGAGCTTGAACACCACCGAGCCGTCCGGGTTGCGGATCTCGGATGTGGTGAGCCGGAACGCGATGTCCGCGTAGGCCGATTGTGCGTCCTTGGTGTAGCGCCGTTCGATCCGCATTCTTTTCTTGCCCCTAATTCGGCGGGCGGCTGGCGACCACCCGATTATCCCTGACGGACCTGTCCTTGTCCGCCTGTTGTGCTCGTTACTTTGTTCAACATCACCCGGTCTCAACGCATGTGGGCCTCGATCGGGCCCCGGTCACCGGTTCAAACCCGGCTTTTTGGCGCCCCGGACACAGACAACCCCTGTCCCGGAATCACCATTTCTGGCGCGGGCGAGCCTTGCGACCTGGGGTCAATGAAGGTCCGGAGGGAACCTGAAACTCACCCGCACCGAACATACCAAAGCTAGGTGGACTCGCTGCCGTCGTCAACAACAGATAGCGGTCAAATCTGAATCAAACACTAAATCTTGTGGTTACCGGCCTAGATTTCGTGGCGACGCGTTGCGAAACCGGGGTCAGTATTGAGCGATCGGGCGGTCGCGGAAAGCGTTTTTCTGAGGCGCACCGAGTAGGTTTTTATGCCTCCGCCCATGACAGAAAAATGACGCAAAACCGGGACTTCCCGGCGGCGTCCAGGCAAGGGCTCGCGCGGCCCGAGGCGTGGACAGATGCGGGAAAACCGCCGCAATCCGTTCCCCGGAGTTCGCTGATTCTCAAAAGCGTCTCAGTGCGTTACGGTCAAAGCGTTGGCGGTGCGGCAGGGGGATGGAGTAACCCACGGCTGTGAATTCAACTTGCTAGTGTCGGTTACGGCAGTCCGGTGCCGTGGCGGCGCACGCCCGCGAATGCGCCAATGTGCGAGCCCATGTGCGAGCCCATGAAAAAGGCGGGCTCGGTGGCGAGCCCGCCTTTATCCCGGCACTGTCATTCGCGCGATCAGCGCCCCGGAGCGACTCGGATTTGGCGCTGATTAATTGCTAGGCACCATAGCCGCCTCCGGCGGCAAAAGGCAACCCGGTATGATCTTAAGGCGCGCCGTGCCGGCGCTAGCGGCGCTCGGGCTCCTCGCCGTGCCGGCTGCCGCCGTGTTTGTCGGCGCTCATGATCCCGCGCACTTCCATCGTCTGTTCCATGGCTTCAGTGATCTGCACGCAGACCACCTTGCTGTTCCAAAAATTCGACCTTTCGACGAATTCCTTGCGCGAAGGTCTTCGATCTGGGCCATGGCAGATCGGATCAATTCTATAAGGCCTTTTCGCATCGTTGCTAGTGGCGATGCGCGCTGGACAGGGGCCATAAGAGGTGGCAGAACGCCGCGTCCGCAACGCTTCAGCAATGCGCCAGCGCGATGAAAAATTACCTGCTCAAAATATTCACCTGGTGGAATTCGCAGACCCTCGGCACCCAGTTCTGGACCTGGATGTATGGCGAAGCGGTCGGCGAGGACGAATTCGGCAACCGCTATTATCGCACCCGCGGCGGCAAGATCGATCGCGGGCTCGGTTTTGAGCGGCGCTGGGTGATCTATAACGGCTATGCGGAAGCTTCGCGCGTGCCGCCATCCTGGCATGGCTGGATGCACCACACGGTCGACGTGCCACCGACGCAAGAGACCTACGTGGCGCGGGCCTGGGAGAAGCCGCACCGGCCCAACATGACCGGGACGCCGGCGGCCTACCGCCCGCCGGGCTCCACGCTGGCCAGCGGCCACCGCCCGAAGGCGACCGGCGACTACAAGGCTTGGGCGCCCGGCGACCGCTAAGAAGCGCCGCCCTTTCCGCGCCGCATTCCCCGTGTTAACCGGGCGCTGCCCCATGACGCCGGCGTCAGGGCGCCAGCCGGGGCCGAAAGCCTGATTTTCATGGCGCGACCCACACTCCCAGCCGCTTTGCTTGCGCTCGCCGCACTCGTCGCGGCGGCGCCTGCGGCCGCGCAATTCGGCTCGATCTTCAGCGAGCCGCCGCCGCGTCCGCCGGGCGACGTGCCGAGCGCGCCACCAGTTGACCGGCGCGGCCCCCCACCGCGTTATTATCCGGGACGAGAGCAACCGGCCCCGCGCGCCGACCAGCCCCCGGAACAGCCGCTGGCGGCGCCGATGGCGCTGCCGCCGTCGAGCCGTCCCGGGCGCGGCACCATCCAGCAGCAGGCATTGCCGCCGCCGCCCGGCGCTCAACAGGCGCCGAAACAGCAACCCGGCCCGCCGCCGGGAAATGCCAATCGCGCTCCCGCGCAGACGTTGCCCGGCCTGCCGCCGGGCCAGCGCCAGCCCCCCGGCACGCCGCAGCAGCAGCCGGCGACCGCGACGCAGCCGCCGAACGAGGAGGTGGTGGTGGCGCCGCCGCCGCAGCGCATCGCAAATCCGACCGCGGTGTTCTCCGGCCTCGACAAGATCACCGGCCGCATCACCTCGTTCGACGTCGCCATCAACGAGACCGTGCAATTCGGCGCGCTGCAGGTGACGCCGCGCGTGTGCTATTCGCGCCCGCCGACCGAGACGCCGCAGACCGATAGTTTCGTCGAGGTCGACGAGGTGACGCTCAAGGGCGAGATCAAGCGCATCTTCACCGGCTGGATGTTCGCCGCCAGCCCCGGGCTGCACGCGGTCGAACATCCGATCTATGACGTCTGGCTGATCGACTGCAAAGGCGGCACGAATCCGGCGGTAGCGGAAGGCCCCGCGCAAGAAGAAAAGATGGCCAAGCCGGTTGCAACGCCGCGGCCGCGGCCGCAGCGCGCGCCGCAACAGCGCGGCTCCATCCTGCGCTAGGAATTTTCGCGAAGGATCGCCAGCACTTCGTCGCCGCCGACCGGACGCTTCATCGGCAGCGCGGCGAAATCGGCTTCGCCATGAAGCGCGTCCTCCAACAACCGATGATAGCGCCGCTTGGGCACCTCGAGCGCGCCGAAGCTGCGCAAATGATCCGTGACGAATTGCGTGTCGAGCAGCCGGTACTCGCCGGCCTTCAGGCGCGCGATCAGATGCACCAGCGCGATCTTGGAGGCGTCGCGGGCGCGGTGGAACATGCTTTCGCCGAAGAAGGCGCGCCCAAGCGAAACGCCGTAGAGCCCGCCCACCAGGTTCTCGCCGTCATAGACCTCGACGCTGTGGCAATGGCCGTGGGCGTGCAGCGCGCGGTAGATGCGGCGAATGCGCGCATTGATCCAGGTGCGGGCGCGGTCGCGCTTGGGCTCGGCGCAGCCTGAGACCACCGCCTCGAAATTTCGGTTGATGAAGACCTTGAATGGCGTCGTGCGCAAGGTGCGCGCCAGCCTGGTCGGCACGTGGAAGGTGTCGAGCGGGATGACGCCGCGCATTTCCGGCTCGATCCAGTAAAGCGCTGGATCGTCGGCGCTTTCCGCCATCGGGAAGATGCCGCAGGCATAGGCCTTGAGCAGCACGTCCGGGGTGATCTCGATGAAGGCGCTCTCGCGGCTGGCCATGGTTCGGGTCGTCTCGGCAATCGGCTTGGTTTCGGAACTCCGATTTTAGTTTCTGAGCCCCGGCGCGCCAGCCCCCGCCGCCCCCGGTATTTGTTGCAGCGTCGACACTACAGTTAACAAATAGCTTACCATAACCCGGGCAAATTTCCGAAAAAACGAACCAGCGGGTAGTTCGCGCGTTGGCCAAGCGAAGTCTAACCGCGATTGCAAGTGGGGTTCCATGGGGCGCGCCGCGATTCAGCCCACCGTCCTGCTCGTGGAGGATGAAACGCTGATCAGCCAGCTGGTCGCCGGCTGGCTGAGCGCGCGCGGTTTCGCCGTGCATGCGGCTGGGACCGGCGGCGAGGCGCTGCAATACATCGGGGACGGAGGCGAGGTCGACGTGCTGTTCACCGACGTCAATCTACCGGGAGGCATCGACGGGGCGGAGCTTGCACGGCGCGCGCGGCAATTGCGGCCCGACCTGCCGATCGTCTACGCCTCAGGCCGCTACGGCTCTTGCGGTATCGGTCCGCTGATGCCGCGCTCGGTGTTTGTGCCCAAGCCCTACGATCCAGCCGACGTCTGCGCGTTGCTGAAGCGGCTGACCGCGGCATGATTGCGCCGCCATGCTGCCGCGCGCTCGTTGCGCTTAATCCGCGCGGAATTTTTCAATGATCCAAAATAACCAACTGCTGGATTCGTAACATGCTGCTTGCGGCGGCAGCGGGCGCTCACTGCTGCATTGCGCGGGCGTGATCGTAAAATCGTAACCCTTGGCGGCCATGCATCCGATGATGAACCGGCTGCTCGGGTCGTCCAGACTGACGGCATGGTAGGTTTGGTAAAAGCGCGAAGCTTCGCTCTGACAAGCCGCCATGTCTTTGGCGCGGTCCGGCAAGCAGCCGGCTAAGGTCAGCGTTAAGACAATCGTGCCACTTGACACGAGCTTTTGCGGCAAAGTTGACATGCAGTCCGATCATGTTGACGACGCTGCGATAGTTTATCGCGTCATTTAGTTGTTGGCGACAAACCAAACGAGGTAACGACATGATGGTTACTTTTGGCGGCGCCTCATCACGGACGCGCAATGCGAATTTCAGCGAGCAACCGCACCGCAAGGCGCACCAGCTGCGCTTGTGTACGCGTGCCGGTCCGGGCCAGCGCTGCGCGTAGGTGAAAGCGGGCGGTGTGAATGGTGATATTTTCGCGTTCGGCATAGCTTTTGAGGTCGTGGTCGGCGGCGAGGGCGACGACAAGCTTGGCGGCGCCCTTCGACAGACCGAACGCTTCCCGAAGGATTTCTGGATCGCCGCGCACCCGATGTTCGGGGTCGTGTACAATCAAAAGCGTTCCGGCCCGGACTTTCCTCAGTCCCGACATTTCGAGCAGGGCTGATGGCGCAGGCGAGACGAGGACGGCGTAAGGCCGCAATCCCGACCTGCGGGGGATGCCCATCATTCCGCCCGGCCCGCCGCGCGCAACCGATGTAAGCAATGCATCGAGGTGCTGACGCGCGTCGAGAACTCGCGACCATTGGTCGCCCGGTGCGATCGAGCGACAACCCGTCATTGTGGTCGGCTAGCGCGCGGATGGCCCGGTTGGCAAAACACGGGTTCCCCAGTTGGATTGAGCAGCAATACGGCTGCCGGGTGATTATCAAGTGCGGCCTGCAAGCCAGCATTTAATTCCTGCAGACCGAAAAACTCTCGGCGTAAGCGAAGCGCCCGCGTAACATGCGGCATCAGACGCTCGATGCTCGCAATCTCGTCGTCATCGAAAGGCGGGCGATCGTTTCCGCGGTGCAGGCCGATCAATGCGAAGTATGCTTTCTCGGCGTGCAGATGGCCGCCGAGTGTTTCGGCAAAGCCGTTCGGGCGGTAGAATTCATTTACGAAAACGCCGTTGTTCAGTTGCTCCGGCGACAAGATACGGCTGGTGGTGGAGGCCGTTCCGCGTGCCAGACGTGCAAAGGCTGCGGGCGCAGGGTCGTGCTGCGCGAATTCGGCATACTGGCGTGCGACCGGGCCTCCAAACGCGCCTGTCGCCAGAACAAGGCTCGCGGCCGGCGCTTGAGCGTCAAGTGATATAAGAGCCGCCGATAGACAGTCGACCATGTGCGAAAGCAGAACGAGTGCGCGCTCGAATTCCGCGCTGTCCACCGCACCGCTGTAAAGCGCATCGAGCAGACTTTGGTCGAACTCGATCATGGGGCCATACACGTTCTCGAGCCGGCAATAAATAAACTAGCCGGATCCTATTCATTTGGATAGTACGGGCCTCCCAATCCCTCGTCAGGTTCCGAGCAGGGTCATGCTGCGAGCGGCGCAGCGCGGCAGGCGGAGGATTCTCTTGCGGGCGAGATTGGGCCTTGAATTCGTCGCGCGCTGCGCCGGAGATGATCCGTTGCCGGCGGTAATCGCCGATTTTCGGCGGACAATCGCGGCTTTTGGTTTTGTTGCCTCCGCCTGTGGCGCTTGGGTCTGGGCGGGCGACCAGCGCAAGACGCGGTTTTTCTTCATCGATTGGCCACAGGATTGGCATGACCTCTATATGTCGAAAGGCTGGCTGGTGGACGATTTCGTCATTTCCGAAGTGGCCCGACGAATGACCCCGTTTCTGTGGGAAGACGTGCGCGCGGAACGCGAGCTGACTGAGAAAGAATCCGAAGTTTATGCCGGCGCCCGCAAATACGGCTGGGTCGAGCGACTCTCAGTGCCGATCCACGGACCGGTCGGTTATCAGGCCGTCGTGACGATGACGACGAAGGAAAGTTTGGCCGTAGCGCCCGAAGAGCGGGCAGTATTGCAAACAATGGCGCTAACGATCCACGAGCGTTGTCGATCCGTTATCGGGCTGGACGATATGAGCGACGGCGCCATCAAGCTGACAAAACGCGAAATCGAATGCCTGCAATGGGTCGCGGCCGGAAAGACCGATTGGGAAATCGGCCAATTGCTCCAACTTGCCGCGGCGACCGTGCATTTCCACGTGGAGCGGGCCAAGAAAAAGCTCAACACCCGAACGCGGGCGCAGGCCGTGGCACTGCTGGTGTTGCTTGGTCTGCTCTGAGCGACCTGGAAAAGTTTAACGGTCTCGATCGGAAGCCTAAAAACCCATCTGATCAGATAGTAGACAGGAAGACATCCTGTAAGCCCTCATATGGGCATGTGGCGAGGAAGCTTTTGGCAATCTTTTTCGGCCAAAAGGCGAAATGGGGTGCGTCATGAATAGATTCGTCTGCAGCGTAGCTGTAGCGGTGACAGCGGCGGTCGCTGCTCCAGTTGGGGCATGGGCCAATTCGATCACGGTCCTTAACCCGTCATTTGAAATATTGTCGGCCGGCGGCCTCCCAAATTCCTGCGGTGCCGGCTGCAACTATTCTACGAGCGCAATTCCGGATTGGAATAGCCCGGGAGGGACGACAGGCCAATTCGAGCCAAACGGTGCAAATTTTAACTATCTGCCGGATGGAACTATTATCGCTTACTCCGGCAATGGGCGGATTTGGCAGATGGTTGGTGCGACCACCGTTGCCGGCGTGACCTACACGCTGCAGGTCGATGTCGGACATCGAGATGGGTTTGGAATACTGAGCCTCGTTGGCCTGAATATCGGCGGTACCGAAAGCAGCGGCAATATCGTAGGCGGCGCCACCTATGGCGCCACTGGCGTCGATGCTACCGAAGGCAATTGGTCCACCTTCACGGCAACTTACGTCGCGTCGGTGACGGGCTTATCGATCTCGATCATATTGGACGATAATGCTCCTGCCGAGAACCAGCAGGGATATTGGGATAACGTCAGGCTGTCGGACAACATAACGTCGGTCGGGGCCACGCCGCTTCCTGCCGCGCTTCCGCTCTTTGCCGGTGGCCTCGGCGTGATGGGTTTGTTGGCCCGGCGTCGGAAGCGAAGAAGCGCTGCCGGCTGATCGGCGCGAACGAACTCCAAACAGGAAAGACCGCCGCAAGGCGGTTTTTCTTTTGTGGGCTGCAATGGCGGCGTCAACCCGCCATCCCGCCTTTGGCGAGGAACCGCTCCAGCCAGTGGATGTGGTAGTTGCCGTCGATGATGTCCTTGTCGTGCACCAGGGCGCGGAACAAGGGCAGCGTCGTATCGATGCCGTCCACCACCAGTTCGTCGAGCGCGCGCGACAGCCGCATCAGGCATTCTTGCCGGGTCTTGCCGTGCACGATCAGCTTGGCGACCAGCGAGTCGTAGAACGGCGGAATAGTGTAGCCCTGGTAGACGGCGCTATCCACGCGCACGCCGAGGCCGCCGGGCGGATAATAGTGCAGGATCTTGCCGGGCGAGGGGCGGAAGGTGACCGGGTCCTCGGCATTGATGCGGCACTCGATGGCATGGCCGCGGAAGCCGATGTCGCTCTGCTTGAACGTGAGCTCGTTGCCGGCGGCGACGCGGATCTGCTCGAAGATCAGGTCCATATCCGTGATCATCTCGGTCACCGGGTGCTCGACCTGGATGCGCGTATTCATCTCGATGAAATAAAATTGGCCGTTGTCGTAGAGGAATTCGACGGTGCCGACGCCTTGATAGGCGATCTCGCGCATGGCCTTCGCGACCGTCTCGCCGATGGCGTCGCGCGTATGCGTGTTGAGCGCGGGCGAGGGGCTTTCCTCCCAAACTTTCTGGTGGCGGCGCTGCAGCGAGCAGTCGCGCTCGCCGAGATGGATGGCATTGCCCTTGCCGTCGCCGAGCACCTGGATCTCGATGTGGCGCGGGCGCTCGAGATATTTTTCGATATACACCGCGTCGTCGCCGAAAGCGGCTTTCGCCTCGCTGCGCGCGGTCGCGAGCGCATGCGGGAGCTCGGACGCCTCGCTTGCCCGCTTCATCCCGCGCCCGCCGCCGCCGGCGGCGGCCTTGATCAGCAGCGGGTAGCCGATGGATTCGGCGATTTTCGCTGCTTCCGTATCGGATGTGATGCCACCGTCCGAGCCCGGCACGACCGGAATCCCCAAATGCTTGGCGGTGCGCTTGGCCTCGATCTTGTCGCCCATGGTGCGGATATGCTCGGCCTTGGGGCCGATGAAATGCAGCCCGTGCTCGCTGAGGATTTCGGCAAAGCGCGCGTTCTCCGACAGGAAGCCATAGCCGGGATGCACGGCATCTGCGCCGGTGATCTCGCAGGCGGCGAGAATATTCGGGATGTTGAGATAGCTGTCTTTCGCCGCCGGCGGGCCGATGCACACGCTCTCGTCGGCAAAGCGCACATGCATGGCTTCGGCGTCGGCGGTGGAATGCACCGCCACGGTTGGGATGCCGAGCTCCTTGCAGGCACGCAGCACCCGCAGCGCGATCTCGCCGCGATTGGCGATGAGGATCTTGTCGAACATCTATGTTTGCCCGGCCGGCCGCAACAGGCTCACTCGATAATCACCAGCGGCTCGCCGAATTCCACCGGCTGGCCGTCCTCGAACAGAATCTGGATCACGGTACCGGCGCGCGGGGCCGGAATCTGGTTCATGGTCTTCATTGCTTCCACGATCAGCAGCGTGTCGCCGGCCTTCACGTTCGACCCGACGTCGATGAAGGGCTTGGCGCCCGGCTCGGGGCTCGCAAAGGCGGTGCCGACCATGGGCGAGATGACCACGCCTGGGTGCTTGGACAGATCGCGCGGGGCGCTCATCGGCTCCGTGACCGGCTGCGGCGTGGCCGGCTGCGATGCCGCGGCTGGCGTGCGCGCGACCCGCACGCGCTGGCCATCGTGTTCGATCTCGATCTCGGTCAGGCCGGTTTCATCCAGGAGCTTGGTGAGCTCATGGATCAGCGCGTGGTCGACCAGCGACGGTTTCGGCGCTTTTGACATAGCGGTTCCGGTTCAGCGTTTCTCTTTAGCGTTTCTCTTTGGCGTCGACGAGGCCGGCAAGGCCCGTGATCGCCAGCGCATAGCCGCCGACGCCGAATCCCGCGATCACCGCCTTGGCCGCCTTCGACACATAGGAATTCTGCCGGAAACTTTCACGCGCGTGAATATTGGTGATGTGGACCTCGACCACCGGCATGCTCACTGCAAGAAGCGCGTCGAGAATGGCGATCGAGGTGGTGGTGTAGCCGGCCGGATTGATCACCAGGCCGGCCGCCTTGTTGGCCTGCGCTTCCTGGATCCAGTCGACCAACTCGCCTTCGATGTTGGACTGGCGGAACACGATATCGAGCCCGAAGCGCTTGGCGGTTTCACCGCAAAGCTTCTCCACGTCGGCGAGGGTGGCGCGGCCGTATTTTTCCGGCTCGCGGGTGCCGAGCAGGTTCATATTCGGCCCGTTGAGGATGTAGACGGTCTGGCTCATGGGGATGGTTCGAGGGGCCGGATGCCGGCGCGCGGCACGTTTGAAATGTTGGCGCTTTTTATAGGTGGCCCTGAGCGCAAGGGGAAGCCCAAGCCGCATATTCGGCCTTGAAGGCGCGGCTCAATCCACCGCCATGGTCTCGGCGGCGACCCAGTCGATCGCCTCCTTCATCGCCGTTAACCTTCTTTTCCCTGCCGTCTTGGCGCGGGTGAAGATATCGATCTGGCGATCGCCGCTGGTACCCTCGGCGAGAATGCGGTCGAGGCGCATGATCTCGGCCGCGCAATCGAAGGCGGCGATGTCGTCGGCGATGAATTCGCGTATTTGGCCGAGCCAGGAATTGGCCGACATCGGCACGCGAGCGAATGGATCGACGAAGGTGGCGGCGATGCCGTAGCGCTGGGCGTGCCACTTATTTTCCCAGGTAATGGCGCGCCCGACCCGGTCGAAGCCGGCATTGATGCCGCGGTTACGGTCAAGCGCGCGCACCAGGCAGCGGAACAGCGCGGCAATCGCGACGGTATCGTCGAGCCGCGTGCAACTGTCGGCGGTCCGCAATTCGATGGTCGGATAGTTCGACGATGGGCGCAGCGCCCACCAGATGTAACTCGCGTCCGGGATGATTTTGGCGCCGACGAGCGCATCGACGTATTCGCGATAGTCCTCGTTGGTGCGGAACAGCTGGGGCAGACCGGTGCGCGGCAACTCGTCGTAAGCCGCCAGCCGGTAGCCCACCAGACCGGTGAGGTGGCCCTGCCAGAACGGCGACGACGTCGACAGCGCGAGCAGCAGCGGCAGGTATGGCGTCAATCGCATGATCAGATTGATGCGCGTGGAGACGTCCGGCACCTCGACATGCACGTGCATGCCGCACAGCATGTTGCGCATGCCGATCATCTGCAGGTCATCCATGATTGCGCCATAGCGCGCTTTCTGCGTCATCATCTGCTCGGGCCAGAAGGCGAGCGGGAAGGTGCCCATGGCGGCGAGACGCAGCTTGTGCTCGCTCGCCGCTTTGCCGAGCGCACGGCGGTAATCGACGAGATGGGCGCGCGCCTCCTGCCCGCTCTCGCAGGGTGGCGTGACCACCTCGATCTGCGATTGCAGCATCTCGGTCTTGACGCGGTCGCCGAGTGCTTTGTGGGCACGATTGAGGAAACGTTTGTCGATGCGGCGCACGGCGCGGTGTGTGCGCGCGTCGAACACGAAATATTCCTCTTCGATGCCGAAGGAATACATGGCCGCGATGTCCGTCGCCGGTGAAACCGGTCCCCGACCCATCCTGACGCAAAAACGGCCGCCGGGCGACAAGCCCAGGCGGCCGCTTTGCGGTGTGTGGATGACGCGCGGGCGCGGGACGTCCTCAGCAGGTTTCCTTGCCGCAGCGGGCCGTGTTGATCTTGGCCTTGAGCCCTGGCAGGCCGATGGCGCCGACGATGACGTTGTCGCCGATCACGTAACTCGGCGTGCCATTCAAGCCCAGCGCTTCGGCAAGCTTGAAGTCTTGCTGCAGCGCCTTCTGCACTTCCGGGCTCTTCATGTCCTTTTCCAGCTGGGCCATGTCGAGGCCCACTTCCTTGGCGACCGCGAGCGCGCGGGCGCCGTCGGCATGGCCGCGGCCGCCCAAGAGCTTCTGATGGAATTCGAGATATTTCTTGCCGGTCTTGTCCTGCATGCGCACGGCGACGGCGACCTTGGCGGCTTCCACCGAGCCCGGTCCGAGCACCGGGAATTCCTTGAGCACGATCTTGAGCTTGGGATCGCTCTTCAAGAGCGTCAGCATGTCGCTCATGGCGCGTTTGCAGTAGCCGCAGTTGTAATCGAAGAACTCCACGAACGTAACGTTGCCGTTCGGATTGCCGAGCGTGACCTGGTCGGGCGAGTTGAACAGCGCCTTGGCATGCGCCTTGACGGCGGCCTTGTGCTTTTCGGCTTCCACCGCAGTCTGCCGCTTTTCGAGCTCGGTCATTGCTTCCTGCAGCACTTCCGGATGCGAGACCAGATAATCATGCACGATACGTTCGATATCGCCGCGCTGAGCCTTGGAGAACTCCTCCGCGCGCACGCTGTGCGGCACGGCGGCGATCAGCAACGCGGTACAGACGGCGGCGATTAGGCGCGGGCTTGAAAACATCTTTTTTGTCCTTGCTGTCATCATCGGTCTTTTTTGGTGGGAACCTTAACGCTTACGATATCGTCGGCGCGAACCCAGGCCGGCGAGCCAACCGGCAGGCGGTGCTTGGCGCGCTCGGCAAGCTGGCGCGCCGTCTTGGTATCGCCGCGCGTGAAGGCGGCTTGCGCGGAGGCGAGATCGGCATGGGCGAGGTCGCCCTTGCGGCCGTAGGCCATGGCGAGCTGGGTATAGGCTTCGGGCATTTCCGGCTCGTGCCGCAGCGCCGAGTTCAGCAACCCGACGGCTTCTTCGGCGACTTTCTTGTTGTTGGTGGAGATCAGCGCTTGCGCCAGCATGATCTCGATCAGCGGCGCGCCATGGGAGAACTGGACCGCGCGGCGCAAAGGAGCGACAGCGTCCGCCGGACGGCCGCCTTCCAGCAGCGCCTGACCTTTCAACTCCTCGAAGTAGGGATTGTTCGGCTCGCTTCGGATCAGCCCATCGATCTGCGCGATCGCCCCGCGCAGGTCGGAATGCCGGTAGGCGGAGATGGCGCGGGCATAGCGCGCCGGCAGGCTTTGATTGCTGAGTGGATAGCGCCGCAGCACGGTGCCCGGCGACTCCAGGAAGCCTGACAATTTTGCCCGCATCAGATCGTGGCGCAGCTGCAATGCGGGCGGGTCTTTGACGTTCCAATAGGGACTGGCCTTGGCGATTTGCACGAGCGTGGCGACGCGGTCGGCCGGCATCGGATGGGTTTGTAGATAGGGATCGGCGCCTTGCGACCGGAACAACTGATCGTTGGCCAGCCGCTCGAACAAATCCACCATGCCTTTGGGTGACTGATGGGTGGCGTTGAGGAACTTAATGCCGGCATGGTCGGCCTGGTCTTCCTGGGTGCGTACATAAGCGAGCAGCGAATGCTGGATCGCCGACTGCGGCGCCATGATCGCGGCCGGGCCGATCTGACCGACGCTGCTGCTGCCGCCGGCGGCGGCGGCGCCTACCATCGCCCCGACGCCGAGCAGCAATGCCACGATCGACTGGGTTTGGGCACGCGCGAGTTCTTCACGCAGCCGCATCATGTGGCCGCCGGCCAGGTGACCGATTTCGTGAGCGAACACGCCAATGACCTCGTTGGGGGTCTTGGCGTCGAACAGCGCGCCGGCATTGACGAAGATATGGCGACCATCCATCACAAATGCGTTGAAGGCGCGGTCGTTGAGCACCACCACCCGAACGTTTTGCTTGGCGAGGCCGGCGGCCTTCAGGATCGGCCGCGCGTAGTCACGCATCAGGGATTCAATCTCAGTGTCGCGGATCACGGGCATGCCGCGCCGGGCCTGTTGCGCGTGCGCGGGGGTGGCGGCCGGTCCCACGCTGGTCAAGGCGACAGCCGTCGCGGTGATGAGCGCCAGCGTCCGGGCTGCTGGCGCGCTACGCCGCGCCCTGATAGGTCTCGCGTTCTCGATCATGTCGATCTATGCGAACTTCGGAGTGAGGACACTGGATTGGCGTGAACCTAGTGACGCCCCCTCACAGGGTCAACGCGCGCCGCGGCACGTTTATGCGCTCAGTAAGACGCGCCGTCGCCAAGCAAACCGGGGAATGCGGCAACAGCGGGGCGGGGGCTCCCGCCCAAAAGCCGGTCGAGGGCCGATAATGATGCTGGATGCGGCAAAACGGCTGTTAACGCCCTCCCGGCGCAGCAATGTTCCACCGTTCATCGTCATGGATGTGATGGCGGCGGCGGCGCAGCGGGAGGCGCAAGGAGCCCGCGTCGTCCATATGGAGGTGGGCCAGCCGGCGGCGCCCGCGCCGAGCACGGCGATCGCGGCGGCGCAAAGCGCGCTCACGAAAGGCCGCATCGGCTACACCGAGTCGCTCGGCATTCCCTCATTGCGGGCGCGCATCGCCTGCCATTACGCCGACACTTACGATCTGGCGCTCGATCCAGGCCGGGTGGTGGTGACCACCGGTTCCTCCGGCGCGTTCATCCTGGCGTTCTTAGCGCTGTTCGAAGCCGGCGACCGGGTGGCGCTGGCCAATCCGGGCTATCCGCCGTACCGGCACATCCTGTCCGCGCTCGGCTGTGAGCCGGTGCTGATCGAAACGTCAGCCGAGACGCGCTGGGCGCTGTCGGCCAAGGCGCTAATCGCGGAGCACCGGCGCAAAGCCCTGCAAGGAGTGGTGATCGCGAGCCCGGCCAATCCGACCGGCACCATG
Source organism: uncultured Alphaproteobacteria bacterium (assembly GCA_963773115.1). GTDB lineage: Bacteria > Pseudomonadota > Alphaproteobacteria > Rhizobiales > Xanthobacteraceae > Pseudolabrys. Next base: position 147,380 of record CAVYZZ010000005.1, read on the forward strand.
ATGGAGGCCGATATGCTCGCGCGGCTGATCGCGGTCATGGAAGCGGAAGGCATCAAGGTCATCTCCGACGAAATCTATCACGGCCTCGACTATGCCTTCGCGGCCGAGACCGCCGCCAACGTCTCGGAGCGCGCGCTGGTGATCAATTCATTCTCCAAATATTTCTGCATGACCGGCTGGCGCATTGGCTGGATGGTGGTGCCGGAAGCGCTCGTGCGCACCGTCGACCGGCTGCAAGGCAATCTGGCGATTTCAGTGCCGACGCTGTCGCAAGTGGCGGCCGAAGCCGCCTTCGACGCCCGCGGCGAGATGGACGCGGTCAAGCACGGCTATGAGGAGAACCGCCGCATTCTGGTGGAGGGCCTGCCCAAGGCCGGGCTCGACAAGTTCTTGCCCGTCGACGGCGCCTTCTATCTCTATGCCGACGTTTCGCGCTTCTCCAATGACAGTTTGGATTTCGCCAAGCGCATGCTGAACGAGGCGGGGGTGGCGGCGACTCCCGGCATCGATTTCGATCCCGTGGACGGACACAGTTTCCTGCGCTTCTGCTACGCCGGCTCGTCCGCCGAGATGCGCGAGGCGTTGGAGCGGATCGGGACTTGGCTCAAGCCGCGCTGACTTGGAGTTGACTTGGAAACGGAGGCTGACCGTTGACCGTGCGGGCGCTCACCGTGCCGAGGCTGATTCCGGCTCTGCTCGCCGGCGCCGCCGGCGTGGTCGACGCTTGCACCTTTCTGGCTCTGTTCGGCTTGTTCGTCGCCCAGGTCACCGGCAGCTTCGTCATCGTCGGTGCGCAACTGATCGCGCTCGATCCTTCGGCCTTGATCGGCACGCTGGCAATTCCGACGTTCTTCGTGGCCGGCGGCCTGACCGCGTTTTTGTTGGCGGTGGCGGAGCACCCGCGCAGGGCGCTGGCGTTCGCGCTCGCGGTTGAAATATTGCTGCTCGGCGGCTTCGTTGCCGTCGGTCTCGTCGGCGCGCCGTTCGTGCGGCCCGACACGCCGCTCGCCGTTGCCGCCGGAACGCTAGGCATCGCTGCCATGGGCATGCAAAGCGCGCTGGTGCGGCTCATAATGCGCGGCACGCCGTCGACAAACGTGATGACCACCAATATGACGCAGATCGCAATCGATCTCGCGCAATGGCTGGCGGCGGCGCGGCGCGCGCAAAAAAGGCCGGGCGACATCGATGCGGAAAACGAGCGGCGGCGGGCGCGCGATCGCGTTGCGGCGCTGTGGCCGGTGCTGGCCGGTTTTCTCGCTGGCACCGTCTGCGGCGCCGCCGTCTTCCATGCGGTCGGCTTCTGGTCGCCGCTGATCTCGCTCGGCGTGCTGGCCGGCGTGATGGTGTGGGTGATACGCGCTCCGCCGCGCAGCTAAAATTCCACGTCCAGCTCGACCACCTCGTCCGGCTCGGCCTTGGCGCCTTCGAGCCATTCCTGCATCGCCGGCATCGCCATCACCGTCTCGCAATAGGCGGCGCAATCGGGGTCAAGCTTCACGTCATAGGTGCGGAAGCGCGTCACCACCGGCGCGAACATGGCGTCGGCCATGGTGGGGCTGGGCCCGAACAGAAACGTGCCGCCGTGCATGTCGAGACATTCGCGCCAGATGAAGACGATGCGGTCGATATCGGCTTGCGCCCCGGCCCACACCTTGAAGCCGGGATGAAACGCCTTCAGGTTCATCGGCAGCGCCGAGCGCAGGTTGGAAAAGCCGGCATGCATCTCACCGCAGATCGAGCGGCAATGCGCGCGCGCGGCCAGCGCCTCGGGTAACAGCCCGGCGTCCGGCAGGATTTCGTTGAGATATTGGCCGATCGCCAGCGTGTCCCAGATCTTGATGCCGTTATGGGTCAGGCACGGCACTAGGAAAGATGGCGACAGCAACAGCAATTCGGCGCGGGTGGAAGGGTCGTCGCTGGCGACTATATGTTCCTCGAAATCGAGGCCGGCCATCTTGCACAACAGCCAGCCGCGCAGCGACCAGGTGCCGTAGTTCTTGCTGGCGATGGTGAGCGTTGCCTTGGCCATGCGGCGAATGCATCCCAATTGATCACGGCCCGGCGCCAATGAGCTTAGACGAAAGTTTCGGCCAATCAACACCTTCCCGTGGTGCAAAAAAGCATGGCAGCTGCCTTTTCCCCAGGCAGCCGCGCCCGGAATTTTATCTCGCAGTGCAGCATAAAATGCACTAGCTTGCCAGCGCGGTCCGCCGGGGCCGCCGGGGACAGGATGCTTTATCAGGCCTATCAGGCCCATTCGGACATCATGGTGCCGGTGCGGGCGTTTGCCGGCATGGCGTTGGAGCACACGCGCGCGCGGCTCAATGGTTCGGCGCGGCCCACGCCGCTGAGCAATCTCAGCGCGGCTTACGAAATTATTGCGCGCGCCGGCCTCACCCACGAGCGGCCACCCTACGGCATCGACAGCGTCACCGTCGGCAACCGCGAGGTGGCGGTCACCGAAGAGGCGGCCGACCGCACCCCGTTCGGCACGCTCCTGCATTTCAAGAAGGACATCGACACGACGCAGCCGCGCGTGCTGGTGATCGCGCCGCTATCCGGCCATTTCGCTACGCTGTTGCGCGCCACCGTGCGCACCATGCTGGCCGAGCACGACGTCTACATCACCGATTGGCACAATGCCCGCGACGTGCCGCTCGAGGCCGGCCGCTTCGGTTTCGACGAATATACCGGGCACCTGATCCGCTTTCTGGAGAAGATCGGGCCGGGCGCGCATATGGTGGCGGTGTGTCAGCCCTGCGTCGCGGCGCTGGTGGCGGCGAGCGTGATGGCGCAAGGACAGCACCCGGCGCAGCCGCGCTCGATGACGCTGATGGCAGGGCCGGTCGACACCCGCATCAATCCGACCAAGGTCAACGAACTCGCCAAATCAAAAGACATTGCGTGGTTCGAGCGCACGCTGATCGCGCGGGTGCCGGGACGCTATGGCGGCGGCGGGCGCAAAGTCTATCCCGGATTCGTACAGCTCGCCGCATTCATGAGCATGAATATCGAGCGCCACGTGAAGGCGCATCACGAGCTTTATGAGCAGCTGGCGAAAGGCGAGGATGCCAAGGCCGCCCCAACCAAGGCGTTCTACGACGAATATTTCGCCGTGCTTGACCTCACCGCCGAATTCTATCTGGAGACGGTGCGGCTGATATTCCAGGAGCACGTGCTGCCGCTCGGGCAACTGACTTATCAGGATCAAAAAGTCGAGCCGGCCGCAATCCGGCGCACCATGCTGTTCACGGTGGAAGGCGAGAAGGACGACATCTGCGCGGTTGGGCAGACGCTGGCCGCGCACGATTTGTGCACGTCGCTCAGGCCCTACCGCAAGCGCCATCACATGCAGGCCGGCGTCGGCCATTACGGCGTGTTCGCCGGCCGGACCTGGCAGAACCAGATCTATCCGATGGTGAAGAACGTCATTTTGCAGAGCGATTGACCGTTGCGGTCGAGGCGCCGCTCGCTCAGTTGGAGGTCTTCGCAACTCTGGAAACGCTGCAAGTCATCGTTCGCGGACCTCAATGGTCTAGCCGTTGGCGACCTTCTTGATCCGTTTCGGCGCGACGTATCGGAACGTGGAAATGAAGTCGGCGACGCGGTCGGCCTCGATCGGCTTGGCGAAAACATAGCCTTGCACATAGGTGCAGCCCTTCAGCCGCAACAAAACGAGATGCTCGGGCTGTTCCACGCCTTCGGCGATCACCTTCATGCCGAGGCTCAGCGCCATGTTGATCACGGCGTCGACAATGGGGGTGCTTTCGATCGATTGAACGAACGATCTGTCGATTTTGATTTTGTCTATCGGAAATCGGCGCAAGTGCGTCAACGACGCATAGCCGGTGCCGAAATCGTCGAGCGCGATAGAGACGCCGGCTGCGTGTAGCTTGCGCACAGTATCCGCAACCACGTCCGCGCCCCAAGCCATGTAGACATTCTCGGTCACTTCCAGCGTCAGCCGCTTCGGCGGCACGCCCGCGGCCGCGAGCTTGCCCAGGATGATGTCGGCCAGGTCGACGAGCCGGAATTGCGCGGTCGACAGATTGACGGCGACGCTGCCGAACCGGACGCGGGCATCGAGCCAGACACGCATCTGCGCGATCGCCAAGTCGAGCGCCACATTGCCAAGCTTGACCGCCAGCTCCGGCTCCTCGAAACCGATCATGAAACTTGCCGGCGCCAGGATGCCGCGTTCAGGATTTTTCCAGCGCATCAGCGCTTCCAGCCCGATCACCCTGCCGCTGCGCAAGGCGACGATCGGCTGATAATACAAGATGAATTCTTTGTTCTCGATCCCGTGGCGGATCTTGCGCACCAGCGCATCCTTCTCGTCAGCGTCTTTGCGGATCTCGGGGTCGAACATCATGACGCTGCCGCGCCGTTGCGCCTTGGCCTGGAACAGCGCGACCTTGGCGTTCTTCAAGATGCTGTCGGAATCGTCGGCGTGTTCGGGGAAGATCGCTATGCCGGCGCTGATACCGATCGGCAGCGTAGAGTGCTCGTAGCGGAATAGCGTCTTGGCTCGGTTGACGAAGTCCTTGGCGTATTGCTCGGCCATGTCCACTGACGGCCCGTGCATGATCACCGCAAATTCGTCGCCGCCGATATGGGTCACGGTGCCGACTTTGCTGAAGGCTTTCCATAGCCCGGCGGCGACGGCTTTCAGCAGCGCATCTCCGGTTTGTTGACCGAGCGCGTCATTGACGTCCCTGAAATGGTCGATGTTGAACTTGATCAAGGCAACGCGCGCACCGGTCGCGTGCGCGATTTCGATATAGCGTTCGAGCGTGTCGAGGAACGAGGCGCGATTTGGCAGCTCGGTAAGCGGGTCGCGAAAAGCCAGTTGATGGATGCGCGCTTCGGCCAGCTTGGGCGCGGTGATGTCCTGCACGGCGCCGACGAGACGCTTCACTTTCCCGTTGATCTTTTCCGCTTCCGCCATGGTGCGGATCCAGAAAACCTCGCCGTTGGACCGCGTACCGCGCATCTCGGTATCATAGGGGATACCTTTGGTGAGCAAGGCCTCGGTGCGAAGGCGCGCCTGTTGGCGCATCGCCGGGTCATAGAGGTTTATAATCGATTCGATCGTCAGCGGCGTGCCGCGCGCAATCCCGAAAATCGCGTAGAGGACGTCGTTCCAGACCATCTGGTCCGACGGGGGGCGGAGCTCCCAGCTGCCGATCTTGGCCATTTGCGCCGTCTGGGCGAGGAGCTTCTGACCGGCGCTGAGTTCGCGCATCGCGCGGCGGCCGCGTATTTCGCTCACGATCATGTCGGCGAGCGCGGCGAGATTGGCTCTTTCCGCGACGCCGAAGCTACGCGGCTCGGCGTCGATGATGCAGAGCGTGCCGATGTTAATGCCGGGTCGCAGGCGCAATGGCGCGCCGGCATAGAAGCGGATTTTCGGCCCGCCACGCACAAAGGCGAAATCGGCAAAGCGTGGATCGGCCTCGGCGTCTTCCAGCACCAGCGGGGTCTCGCTGCAGATCGTCGTGCTGCAAAGCGCATCCTCGCGCCTGGCATCCGTGACGTCGAGGCCGGTGCCCGCCAAAGTGACGACCCGGTCGCGATAGATCAAGTTGACGAGGCAGATCGGCACCTTGAACAGATCGCGGGCGAGCGCGCAGATGCGCTCGATCTGTTCGTTTTCTCCGGCGTCCGTTAGATTGAGTTTGTATAGCTCGCGCAGCCGCTCCTCTTCCTGAGGAGGCACCGGATTATTTCGCTGCTCACAGACCGAAGTGGCCATATACTCGTGGTAGTGGGGGCAAAGTAAATTGTCCGGGCATCAAACGGCAAAATCGGTGCGCTGGTTAATGAAGGCTGATCGTGGCGGTATCGCAGTGCCGAAAATGCAGCTTGTTTTCTAGAACACGCCCGGCAGCACCCGATAGCGCACGCGAGTCGTATAGGCGCGGTAGGTGGGATCGTGGCCGAGCACCGCTTCCTCGCGCAAGATGCGCCCTACCGCAAGCGCCACCACATGCAGGCCGGCGTCGGCCATTACGGCGTGTTCGCCGGCCAGATCTGGCAGAACCAGATCTATCCGATGGCGAAGAACGTTGTTTTGCAAGGCGATTGAGGCGCGCTCAGACTTAGATCACGTAGATCGCCGCGCGGTGCTCGGCAGGCTCCGGCGCCGGCATTGCATTAGATCGGTTTATTGAGCCAGCGCGCGGCGCGGGCGAACAGCGATTCCAGTTTCTGTTCGGCGGAATGCAGCTTGGAATGCAATTCGTCTTTGTGCTCGGGCGGCACGCAGAGTTCGTAAAAGTATTCGAGGAAGCGCATATCGTTTGGCTGCGTGACGGTGAAGGAGCGATCTTTCACGAATACCGTGTATTCGAGCAGGTTGCCGTCCGGCCGGTAGAAGATCGGCAAAAGCGGGCTCTGCGCCAGGTTCCTGGAGATGACGAAGGCCGAGGGATCGAGGCCCTGCTCAATCATCGCCTTTTCCAGCGCGGGCAGACGTTTGACGAATTCCGGGCTGAAATCGCCGACGGTACTTTGCAGCTTGATATGGTGGTCGGTCATCGGCAGCCTAGCCATCCTCGCCGGCATCTTCCATTTTCGCCGCGCGATCCTACATCTAGAGCCGTATCAACACATCCCCTGAGCCATCGATGCTCGATTTTGCTTCCTCTTCCGATGCCGAGGACATCGGCGGAACGGCGGCCGCGCCGTCCGCCGACGCAGGCCTCCTCGACGCCTATTCAAACGCGGTGACCGCCGTGGCCGACGCAGTCGGTCCTGCGGTTGTGCGCGTGGAAACGCGGGATTCCGATGGCCGTACCGGCGGCGTCGGCTCCGGCGTGGTCATCGCGCCGGACGGGCTGGTGCTCACCAATTGCCATGTGGTGGAGGGCGCCAAGGAGGTCCGCCTGCAGGACGCCGAAGGCCGCGTCACCGAGGCGCGCAAACTGGGCGTGGATGCCGACACCGATCTGGCGCTGCTGCGCGCGAGTTCCGCGCGCGACCTGGCGCATGCGCCCTTGGGCGACTCCAAGGCGCTCAAGCGCGGCCAACTGGTGGTCGCCATCGGCAATCCGCTCGGCTTCGAGTCGACCGTTACCGCTGGCGTCATCTCGGCGCTGGGACGCTCGCTGCGTTCGCGCAACGGTCGCCTGATCGAAGATGTGATCCAGACTGATGCCGCGCTCAATCCCGGCAATTCCGGCGGGCCGCTGGTGTCGTCGCGCGGCGAGGTGATCGGCATCAACACCGCCGTCATTATGGGTGCGCAGGGCATCTGCTTTGCGGTTGCCAGCAACACTGCGCAATTCGTCTTAAGCGAATTGATCCAGCACGGCCGGGTGCGTCGTGCCTATATCGGTGTTTCGGCGCAGACGACCGGCGTGCCGCGCCGCCATGCGCTTGCCGCCGGGATCGAGAATGCGAGCGGCGCCATGATCACCGCGCTAGAGCCGAAAGGACCGGCCGCGCTTGCGGGATTGATGCGCCTCGACACCATCGTGCGCGCCGAAGGAGTGCCGGTGACCGGCGTCGACGACCTGATCCGGTTGCTCAACGGCGAGCGGATCGGGCGGCCGGTGGCGATCGACGTGCTCAGGCGCGGATTGTCGAGGACGTTCAAGGTCACGCCTTTGGAGCGGCCCGCAGCGCGGGCCGCTTGAGTTTTCGGCGGGCGATACCAGCGGCGGCCGGCGCCCCTAGTATTCCGCCCACGGACAATAGGCGACGCAATGGCCGATGAGATCGCCCTCGATCGTTTCGACTTCTTCCCAGTTGAGCAGGCAGCCATCTTCGGTCCGACCGACGCAATAATATTCCGGCGCCGAGATGTAGGCGTAGGGATAGTAATGGCGTGGGCCAACCAACAGCACCGCCAGTGCGCTGAGCGGCACGAAGGTTCTCCAGCGGTCGTGATAGCGAAAGCGGTAGGCATCGCGGCCGCGCCAAACCGAATAATTGTGGCCGTGCACGTAGGCCTTGCTGGAGCCTGGCGGCAAGCCGTGCAGTTTCTTGGCGGTGACGGTATTGTAGTTTTTGCCGCCCTTGGGCTTGTAGATCTTCACGTTTTTGTTTGGACCAAGCTTCCCCGGGCCGCCTTGTTGATTGCCGCCTTTTGAGCCGCCGAATTTCTGCTTTTGACCGCTGCTCTTCGAGCCGCCGAACTGTTGTTGCGACTTGCCGCCCTGGCCGCCTGATGTTTGTTTTTGGCCGCCGCTCTTCGAGCCGCCGAGCTGTTGTTGCGACTTGCCGCCCTGGCCGCCTGATTTTTGCTTTTGACCGCCACTCTTTGACCCGCCGGACGGTTTTTGCGAAAAGCCGCCTTGCGCGCCTTTGTTTTGGGACCCGGGATTTTTCTTCTGTTGTTGTTGGCCTTTATTTTTTTTCTTGTCCTTGTCTTCCTTGGCTGACAAATCGATGACGGATGCCGCGCCGGGCTGGATCAGGACCCGCGCGGGCGCGGTTCCAACGGATGCCGCGGAGATCACGCCTGCGGCCAAAAACGCAATTGCTGTCTTGATGGTCATGGGGGTCATGGGGGTCATTTTCCTTATTCTTCCTTATTCCTTATCTCGCGAGGCAATAGCCGCGCGGCCCGGGCTTGGCACGAATCCTCGGCGTTTATTCTAGCACGTCGAAGGCATCGGCAGCCATTATAGCCCTTGGCCTTGAGCGTGTTGAAGCGGTCGAAAGTCTGTTTCGGTTCCATTTTCTGATCTGCCACCACGATGTTGGCGGCGCGCTTCTGCGCAGTTCTGATTCAATCGGATCCGGTCAGGCCCCAGGGTGTCAGGCATTATTTCCCCAGGCGCTTCAATTCGACCCCGGTGGCAAGATATTGCGCGGTGTGGATATTACACACGTCGCGTGCACGCGTGAACAGCCGCGCCGCCGCCGCGCTTTCGTTCTTGGCGAGCGCCTGTTCGCCGGCGAAAAACGACCGATTGCACTCGTGCGCATGACCCATGGTGCCGTGACTCGAGGGCGGGGTCAGTTGATCGATCTTGGCCTGGTCTAGAAAATACGCAACCAGCGTGCCGGGCCATTGCTTAAGGTTGATCTTACGGGCATTGCGCGCAAGTTCTTCGGCGTCGTTCTGGCCGGCACGGGCGCGCGCGATGTGCAGCCAGGCCATCTGGTAGGGAAGCCACAATACGTCGCCGCTGCGCGCGGCCGAGCCCAGTGTCAGGGCCTTGTCGAAATCGGCGGCGGCGTCGGCGTAGTGCGCGGCGATGAATTGGGCTTTGCCACGTTCGCTATGGATATCCGCGGCGTCAAGGCCGCTTTCCTTGGAATCCTTGCCACCCTTGCCGGCGACGGCGAGCGCGGCGGTGTAATCGGCAATCGCGCGATCGTAGTCGCCCTTGGCGAGCAGGCTGGCGCCGCGCTGCATCAGGGTGAGCGGCGTGTTGTCGAGCTTGAGCGCCGCATCGAAATCGGCGATCGCGGAATCGTTCTGGCCGTTCAGGGCGTAGGCCTGCGCGCGCGCGACGAAGAGGGCGGCGTCATCGGCCTTCAATTTGAGCGCGGCGGTGAAATCGGTGATGGCGTTATTGCGTGCTTGGCGCGCCTGATCGAGCCGCTGAAAGGCGTCGGCGATCAGGCTCTGGGCGATATGTTCGCTGGCGCGGCCCTTGTAGGCGGCAACGCGGTCGGCGGGAGAAAGATCACTGGCCGCGAGCGCTTGGCCGAACAGGCGCACGGCCTCGTTGATGCTGCCGTGTTGGGCCGCGGTATTCGCCGCCTTGAGATCGTCGAGGCCGCTGGCCTGCAGGGTTGCGGCAGAAAACACCAGGTACGCCGCCGCCAAAAAAACTCTGATCATGACCACTCCAGTACCCCGGTTTTGCCGTTCTGATGTCCAGCCGCGATATTGAATGGCTTGCCATTGGGCTGCGGCGGGGGTGTCACAAGCGGCTGGATCGGAGTCAAGCCCGCCAAACCGCGCAACCTTTGCATATAGCGGTGTTCGATGGCCGGCATGACCGTCCGGCCGGTTTGCGGATCGAAGGCGTGCGCGCAGCCGGTTGGCGGGCGCCGGTTATTGCTTCTTTTCTTCCGGCTTCATAATAGCGGCCGGCTTGGCCGCTGGCTTGGTCGCTGGCTTCGCCGCCGGCTTCTTCATGGCGGTGGCCTTCTTGGCGTCCTTGCGCGCCTGCGGCTGGTAATTGCCCTTGCCCATACACTTTTTGATGAAGGCGTTGCGCTTGGCGCCGGTGAGTTTCTGGTCGTCGGCGCCGAATTTGCAGGTATCCATCTTCTGCTTGTAGGTGATTGCCGAGGCCGGCGTTGCCAGCAACAGCAATGGCAGGCCGAGAAGGCCGACATATTTCAGCATGGGCATCGCTCCTTGTCCGGTTCCTCGGCTGTCACGATAGCACGCTTTTTGTGGCAAGGATGGGTCAGCGCAGGGCTGCCGCAATGTTGCCGCCGTCGACGGTGGTGACGTCGGCGGTGGTCTTGAGCGCCAGCGCCTGGGCAAGGAACGCCTGCGCCACATCCTCCGCCGTGACTTCGCGTCCCAACAGGTTGCCGCTCATGTAGTCTTTTTCGCTCACGCCGCGCGCCTGCGCGCGCTGCTTGATGAAATCCTCGCTCAAAAGGCCGGAGCGGATGCGATCGGCATTGACCGCGTTGGCGCGGATGCCGTCGGCGCCATAGTCGAGCGCATACTGGCGCACGAGCAAGAGCGTGGCGGCCTTGGGCAAGCCATAGGGACCGAAATTCGGCCCCGGGTTTACCGCCTGCTTGGAGACGTTGAACAAGAGGCAACCGCCGGTGCCCTGCTGAAGCATGATCTTCACCGCCGCCTGCGCCACTTTCTGATGCGCGAAGAAATTCAGTTCGAAGCTTTCGCGTAAAGTGGCTTCGTCCACTTCGCCAATCTTGCCCTGCCAGGCGGCGCCGGCATTCGACACCACCAAGTCGACGCCGCCGAACGCCTCAACTGCGGCTGCGAAAGCGGCTCGCACCGATGACGTATCGGTCACGTCGCATTGCACGGCCAGTGCCGCGCCGCCGATGCTTGCGGCTTTCTCCCGGGCGGCTTTCATGTCGAGATCGAGCAGCGCCACTTCCGCGCCGGCCGCTGCGAAGGCGCGCGCGGTGGCCGCACCAATAGCGCCGCCGGCTCCGGTGATGACGGCCACCTGGCCGGCGAGGGGCAGCGGCTTGGCGGCGCCGAGCTTGGCCTGCTCCAGCGACCAATATTCGCAATCGAACATGTCCTCTTCGCCGATCGGCGCGAAGCGGCCGATCGCCTCGGCATCGGTGATGCCTTCGACTGCGGCCTCGGCGAGATCGGCGGCGATACGGGCGTCCTTCTTGGAGCGGCCGAGCCCGAACAGGCCGAGCCCCGGCACCAGGATCACCCGCGGCGCGGGGTCGAGCATGGTCTTGCCGCCGCCGACGCGCGCATTGTTGCGGCGGAAATAGTCCTCGTAGCGGACAACGAATTGCGCAGCGGCCGCGCGCGCGGCAGCGCGGAAATCGTCGAGCCGCGCGTCGTCCGGTGCCGGCGCAACCAGTGGCCAGTCTTTGGTGCGGATGGTGTGGTCGGGCGTGATGACGCCGGCCTGGCTGTAGCGGGCAATGTCGGCGCCGTTGACGAAATTTAGGATGGCGCCGTTGGTGCGGTAGTCGAGCACCAGGCGCTTCCAGGCGCCTTCTTGCTTTTCATCCTTGAGCGCGACCGCGCCGCGCAGGATCGGGGCGATCTTTGCGACGCTTCCGGCGGCTTGCGGCAATTGCGCGGTCGCAAAGACCGCCTTGCGGTTCTTCTTCAGCCGCGCCTCCGCAAGCGTAACCATTTCGATCATGCGCTCGTAAAACTCGCGCGCGCTGCCGCCGAAGGTGAAAATTCCATGTTTGTCAAGGACTAAGCCTTCGACCTTTGTATTTTGGTCGAACATATCGGCTGCTTCCTTGGCCAATCCAAAGCCCGGCATGATGTAGCGCACGAAGCCCATGCGGCCGTTGTAAAGCTCTTCGCAGAGTTCAAGGCTGTTGGGCTGATCAACGATGCCAAGGACGGCGGTCGAATGGGTGTGATCGACAAATTTGTGCGGCAGGAAGGCGTGCAGCAGCGTCTCCACCGACGGATTGGGCGACATCGGGTCGATCAAATTGGCGCGCTGTAGCTTCACCATGTCTTCGTCGGACATCGTCTTGCGCGCGCGCAATTTTTTGAGTGCATCGAGGCGAACCGCGGGCAGGCCGGGCGGCTCGATCGTGCCCATGTCCCAGCCCGAACCCTTGACACAAAGAACGTCAACCTCCTCGCCCATGAGGTCGCGCACTTTCGTCTTCACCGAGGTATTGCCGCCGCCGTGCAGCACCAGCTTGGGACCGCGCCCGAGCAGGCGCGTCGTGTAGATGCGCAAGGCGATGTCTGCGCCGATACCGGCCTTGCCATAGTGGTCGACCGCGGCCTTGGCCTCGCGCTCGACCCAGGCGGATTTCATTTTCGATCGCGCATGATGGTCATGCGCTAGTCCTTGTCACCCATAATCCGCTTGCCCCACCAGCCGCGCTTGGGCGCGCTGCTTTCTTCCGGCGCTGTGCTGGAAACCACCGGTGTCGGCGGCGGCAGGGTCGGCGAGGGCGGCGCGCCCTCGACACCGACGGGCGCCGGCTCGCGCACGGTCGAGCGCCGGCGTGGCGGCTCGGGCTCGCCGCCGGCCTGTTCCGGCGCGGGCGACGCATCGGGCCCGTGATCGAAGGGCGGCGCCATCACGTCCGCGTCCTCCTCGCTGATGGGCGGGAAATCCGTGCCCGCGTGCAATTGGTGGTCAGCTCCGCCGCCTTCCAATGGCGACGGCGGACGGTCGAGGTCCTCGACCGCCTGCTCCAAATCGGGCTCGGGTGCGGCCTCATTGTCCGGAAACTGCGCGTCGGCCTGCAACGGCGCTTCGCCATTGCCGTTGCGGCGCCGATTGCGGCGTCCGCCACGGCGTCCGCGCCGGCGGCGGCGTCCGCCTTCGCGTGGCTCGGCGCCTTCCGCACCCTGACGCTCGGCCGGTTCGCCGGCGGCGTCCTCCTCGGGCGAGCCGGCGTCATGATCCTCGTGCGCGACCGCGTGCTCGGCGGCGGTCTCGCGGGTGAAGGCTTGCTCGCCCTCGCGTGCCTCGCCGCGGCCACGGCCCCGTCCGCGCCCGCGCCGGCGGCGCGGGCGGAGGCCGCCTTCGCGTTCAGCCTCGGCCGCGCCATGCTTGGCTTCGTCTTCCGTTGCGATTTCGCCCGTCTCCTCGGCGGGTTCGGCTTCCGCCTCGATGTCCTCCTCGACCGGCATTTCAGCGCGCGCGGCCGCAGCCAGGATATTGGCCGCCTCCACCGAATGAACCTGCTCGCCGCGGTCGATGATGTAGGACTGCTGGCCGCTCACCGTCGGATCGGCCGAGATGGTGAGGATGACGCGGAAGCGCTCCTCCAGCGCGCGCAAGTGAGCGCGCTTGTGGTTGAGCACATAGAGCGCGACTTCAGAGCGCGTGCGCACGATCAGATTATGGGTGGCGCCCTTGATCAGCATTTCCTCAAGCGCGCGCAGCAACTGCAGCGCCACCGAGGACACCGAGCGCACGTGGCCGGAGCCGCCGCAGATCGGGCATTTCTCGGTCGACGATTCCAGCACCGAGGAGCGAATGCGCTGGCGCGACATTTCCAGCAGGCCGAAATGCGAGATGCGCCCGACCTGGATGCGGGCGCGGTCATACTTGAGCGCTTCTTTCAGACGCCGCTCCACCGTGCGATTGTTGCGGGTCTCGTCCATGTCGATGAAGTCGATGACGATCAGGCCCGCCAGATCGCGCAAGCGCAGTTGCCGCGCGATTTCGTCGGCCGCCTCGCAATTGGTCTTGAGCGCGGTGTCTTCGATGTGGTGCTCGCGCGTCGCGCGGCCCGAATTGACATCGATCGCCACCAGGGCTTCGGCCTGGTTGATCACGATGTAGCCGCCGGAGCGCAGCTGCACCACCGGTGAAAACATCGCGTCGAGCTGGCTCTCGATGCCGAAGCGCGTGAACAGCGGCTGCGTGTCTTTGTAGAGCTTCACATGCTTGACGTGGCTCGGCATCAACATGCGCATGAAGTCGCGCGCTTCCTTGTGGCCCTCGTCGCCGGCCACGATGATCTCGTCGATATCCTTGTTGTAGAGATCGCGGATCGAGCGCTTGACCAGCGAGCCTTCCTCGTAGGTCAACTTGGGCGCGGTCGATTTGAGCGTGAGGTCGCGCACCGTCTCCCACAGCCGCAGCAGATATTCGAAGTCGCGTTTGACTTCCGTCTTGGTGCGGCTGGCGCCGGCGGTGCGCAGGATCACGCCCATGCCCTCCGGCACTTCCAGTTCCTGCGCGATCTCTTTCAGGCGACCGCGGTCTTCCGCGGAGGTGATCTTGCGCGAGATGCCGCCACCGCGCGCGGTATTGGGCATCAGCACCGAATAGCGGCCGGCGAGAGAGAGATAGGTCGTCAGCGCCGCGCCCTTGCTGCCGCGTTCTTCCTTGACCACCTGCACCAGCATTACCTGCCGGCGCTTGATCACCTCTTGAATCTTGTACTGGCGGCGGAAGCGGGGCAGCCGTTCCTGAACTTCTTCCAGCGCGTCGGCGCCGCCGACGGATTCGACCGCTTCTTCCTCGTGGTCTTCGCCGTTGCCATTGCCGTTGTCGTTGTCACGATCGGCTTCGGCCGTTGCCTCGTCGGGCGCGGCCTCCACCGGCAAATGATCGCCGGTTTCGCCATGGTCCTCGCCGAACTCTGGCTGGTCAGTATATTCCGGTGTCTCGCCGCTTTCTGCTTCGGTCGCCTCTTCGGAGTTCGGGTGCTTCGCTTGCCTCCGGCGCGGCCTCAACCATCTCGTCGCCGCCCGACATTTCGGCGGCTTCGTGCGCCGGCTCCTCGGCTTCGAATTCGGCCGTGGGCTGCTCAGGCACGGGCATGTCGGCAGCGGCGGTGGCGATCTCGGCCAGCGATTGGTCGCTTAAAGCCGCCGGAATCTCGGCGGCCTCGTGCGCCGCTTCCCCTTCGGCGAGCGGCTCGCTGCGCTTGACGTCGCGGCGGCGGCCGGCACCGCGGTGACGATTACGACCCCGCCCGCGCCGTCCGGCGCGGTTGTCGGCGTCGGCGTCGGCGGCGCGCTGGGCGCGTTCTTCCTCGGCGATCAGCGCCTGCCGGTCGGCGACCGGGATTTGGTAGTAGTCGGGATGGATTTCGGAAAACGCCAGGAAGCCGTGGCGGTTGCCGCCGTAATCAACGAAGGCGGCCTGCAACGACGGCTCAACGCGCGTGACCTTGGCGAGATAGATATTACCGCGAAGCTGCTTGCGGTTGGCGCTCTCGAAGTCGAATTCCTCGACGCGGTTGCCACGTAGAACCACAACCCGGGTTTCCTCCGGGTGGGCCGCGTCGATCAACATTTTGTCGGCCATTTGAAAATCTCACTAGGGCGGAGGCCCGTGCGTGCTCGCGCAAAATCGACGGCGCAAAGGTGCGCGCGGGGCAGTCCGCCAGATTGGTGTGGAAGGAATGGGGCGCGTTTTCACGCGAAAGCTCGGCAAGGCCCGTAGCAAAACGCGCCGTCACGAAGGTTTCGCGAGAGCGGTGGACCTCGAATTGCCCTTGCTGCGTCATCGGCAGCATGAAATTGCGACCCGTAGCGCTGCGGCTGCGCCAATCGAAGCGCAAGCCCAGATTTCTCGTCGCTGACGGCCTCGAAAACGGGCGACCCGTGTGGCCGCGCGCTGATCCGACTGTCCTTCACTTAAGGGTTTCGGCTCGTTTCGCTCGTCCGGCCGCCGGCCTCTTCGAGGGGGCGATCCTGGAATGGCGTGCCGGGCACCCGAACGCGGCACAATCGGAACTAAATCGTCAGCGGACCTTACATACGGCGCTAACCCCTTGATGGCAAGGAGTTTGTGCAGGCTGGCCACACCGCGGCAGGGAACAGGCCCGGCCGGTTAAGTTCCGTTAACCGAAGCAGCCCTAATGGAGTAGAAAGGGCCGTTAAAGGGGTCCGGAATCGTGACATTGCGGACGTTTGCCGTCGCCAGTGCTCTGAGCGTTGTCCTGCTGGGTCCGCCCGCGTCGGCGGCTGAGAACGGCATTGCCGTGCGCGCGCTGGCGCCGCCGACAGAATCGGCCCCGGTGGCGACCGACGTCCGACTCGGCGGCGACGCCAAGCAGACCCGCTTCGTGGTCGATCTCAATCGCAAGGTCGACATCGTCACCTTCACGCTCGCCGATCCGTATCGCGTCGTGATCGACCTGCCGCAGGTCGCCTTCAAGCTGCCGGCGCATGCCGGCGAGCAGGGCCGCGGCCTGGTCAAGGCGTTCCGCTACGGCCTGATCATGCAGGGCGGTTCGCGCATCGTGCTCGACGCCAAGGGGCCGGTGCGGGTGGAGAAATCCTTCGTGCTCGCCGCCGCTGACGGCCAGCCGGCGCGGCTGGTGCTCGATCTCACACCCACCGACCGCGAAAGCTTCCTGCACAATATCGAGCTTAGCCCGCGCCCGCGCCATATCGCTACCCGCCAGAGCGACGTGTCGAAGCATGCCGACAACGACCCGCGTCCGCTGATCGTGATCGATCCCGGTCATGGCGGTATCGACAGCGGCACCAAGGGCCTCGACGGGCAGAACGAGAAGGATATCGTACTCGCCTTCGGGCTCAAGCTGCGCGATGCGCTCGAACGCAGCGGTAAATACCGGGTGGCTATGACGCGCAACGACGACACTTTCGTCCCGCTGACCGGGCGCGTGCAATTCGCCCGCCAGCGCAGCGCGGCCTTGCTCATTTCGGTCCATGCCGACTCGGTGCCGCGCAGCGAAGGGCAGGCGGAGGGCGCGAGCGTCTATACCCTGTCCGAGCATGCCTCCGACGCCGAGGCCGCCAGTCTCGCCGAAAAAGAAAACAAGTCCGACATCATCGCCGGCGTTGACTTGAGCTCGGAGCCAAACGATGTCGCAAGTATCCTGATTGATCTTGCCCAGCGCGAGACCAAGACCTTCTCGGTGCAATTCGCGCGCACGTTGGTTAACGACATCAAGCCCACGGCACCCCTGCATCTGCGCCCGGTCAAGTCCGCGGGCTTCATCGTGCTGAAGGCGCCCGACGTGCCCTCGGTGCTGGTGGAACTCGGTTACATGTCGACCAGGCGGGATCTGAAAAACCTGGTCTCGCCGGCCTGGCGTACGCGCACGGCGGCGGCGATGGCGCAGGCCGTCGACGATATCTTTGCCCGGCGCCTGGTGGGCGCCAGCGTGGGAGCCCGCTGACATGCGCTACCGGCCTCAGTTTCAACATAAAAACCGGCCACCACAGCGAGGCGTCACAGCCCAAACGGTGGGCGGTCAGTCGGGTCTTTTGAGCCACTTGGCGAACCTGTTATTTGCGCGGGTTCGGCCATCGACAGGATGGACCGGCGGCCGCCGTCGGGGTCGAGACGGGACCATGTGCTCATGAAGTTCATTCTGCGCTTCTTCGGCTTCCTGTTCGCTGCCGGCACCATCCTCTTCGTGGTGGGCGTGGCCGCGGCCGCCGGCCTGATGTGGCACTACTCCAAGGACCTGCCGGACTATTCCCAATTGCAGGATTACGAGCCGCCGGTGACGACGCGCGTGCACGCGGCCGACGGCTCGCTGGTCGCCGAATACGCCCGCGAGCGCCGGCTATATATTCCGATCCAGGCGGTGCCGAAGAGGATGATCAACGCTTTCCTCGCCGCCGAGGATAAGAACTTCTACGAGCATGGCGGGCTCGATTTCACCGGGATCGCGCGCGCGGCGGTCAACTATCTCGAGAACTACGGCTCCAACCGCCACCCACAGGGCGCTTCAACCATCACGCAACAAGTTGCCAAGAACTTCTTGTTATCGAACGAGGTTTCTTTCACGCGCAAGATCAAGGAAGCGCTCTTGTCGCTCAAGATCGAGCGCACCTATTCGAAGGACAAGATCCTCGAGCTTTACTTGAACGAGATCTATCTCGGCCTCGGCGCCTACGGCATCGCCGCCGCCTCGCTGGTCTATTTCGACAAGAGCGTGAACGAGCTCACCGTCCCGGAAGCCGCCTATCTGGCGGCGCTGCCGAAGGCGCCGAACAACTATCACCCGTTCCGTCAGCACGAACGTGCGATCGAGCGGCGCAACTGGGTGCTCGACCAGATGGCGGAGGATGGCTTCATCTCGACCGCTGCCGCCGGGACGGCCAAGCGTTCTCCGCTCGGCGTGACGCAAAAACGGACCGGTGCGCACATGTTCTCGGCCGAATACTTCGCCGAGGAAGTTCGGCGCGAGCTTTACGACCGCTATGGCGAAAAGAAGCTCTACGAAGGCGGCCTGTCGGTACGCACGACGCTCGATACCAAAATGCAGGTGCTGGCGCGCAAGGTGCTGGTGGATGGTCTGGTGAAATACGATGAAGCGCATGGCTTCCGCGGACCGTTCAGCAAGATCGACGTCGGCGGCGACTGGGGTCCCAAGCTCGCCGACGTTAAGGGCCTGACGGACGTTACGCCCTGGCGGTTGGCGGTGGTGCTGGAGGTGAGCGACAAGTCCGCGCGCATCGGCTTGCAGCCGGGCCGCGAGCCGGGCGGCTTTATCAGCAAGCAGCGCGACGTCGGTATCGTCCCGCTCGACGGGGTGAAATGGGCCAAGGTCAAGGGCCGCACGCCCAGCAAGGTCAGCCAGGTGCTCAATCCCGGCGACGTGATCTATGTGGAGCCGACCAACGACACCGGCCAGTTCGAATTGCGCCAGGTGCCGGAGGTTTCCGGCGCCATGGTAGTGGAAGACCCTTGGACTGGGCGCGTGCTCGCCATGGTCGGCGGCTTCTCCTACGACCAGAGCCAGTTCAACCGCGCCACGCAAGCGCTGCGTCAGCCGGGGTCATCGTTCAAGCCGATCGTCTACGCCACCGCGCTCGACAATGGCTACACGCCGTCATCGCTCATCCTCGACGGCCCGATCGAGATCGACCAGGGGCCCGGGCTTGGCACGTGGAAACCGGAGAACTACGAACACAATTACTACGGGCCCTCGACGCTGCGCTTCGGCATCGAGCATTCGCGCAACGTGATGACGGTGCGGCTGGCACAGGACATCGGCATGCCGCTAATTGCCGAATACGCCAAGCGGTTCGGCGTCTATGACAGCCTGCCGCCCTATCTGTCATTTGCATTGGGCGCCGGCGAAACCACGCTGCTGCGCATGGCCACAGCCTACGCCATGATCGACAACGGCGGCCGCCGCATCAAACCGACGCTGATCGACCGCATCCAGGACCGCTACGGCCATACGGTCTACAAACACGATACGCGCGAATGCATCGGCTGCGACGCCAAGAAATGGGACAATCAGCCCGAACCGTCGCTGATCGACCGGCGCGAGCAGGTGCTCGACCCGATGACCGCCTATCAGATAACCTCGATCATGGAAGGCGTCGTGCTGCGCGGCACCGCGGCCGGCGTCGGCTTTCAGAAAGAGGTCGGCAAGCCGATCGCCGGCAAGACCGGCACCACCAGCGACTACAAGGACGCTTGGTTCATCGGCTTCACTCCTGACATCGTCGCCGGCGTCTATATCGGTTTTGACAAGCCGCGCTCTCTCGGGCGCGGCCAAACCGGCGGTCGTCTGGCGGGACCGGTGGTCAAGAATTTCCTCAAGGTCGCGCTGGCCGGCAAGCCGCCGGTCCCGTTCCGCGTGCCGCCCGGCATCAAGCTTATCCGCGTCGACCTCAAGACCGGCAGGCGCGCCGGCCCCAACAGCAGCCGGGTAATCCTGGAGGCCTTCAAGCCCGGCACTGCGCCGCCCGACGACTATTCGGTGGCCGGCTATGGCGAAGGCGGGCGCGGAGGCGGCGGCTTCGGCAATGTGCCCCCCGACTCTGGCCGCGCGGTGCGCTCAGGGACAGGTGGGCTGTACTAGGCCCTTAGAGTTGCGCGGGTCCCGCCGCGACGATAAATCCCTGACATAGCTGAATCGAAACGCCGCCTCGGCGGCCATGGACCGGATATGCGCGCGGAAACTCAAAGCCTCATCGACGAGATCAAGCAGTCGCTCGCGCTGCTGAGGAGGCATCTTTGACGTCGATACCGCGACGCGCCGCCTGGCCGAACTGAACAAAGAGGCCGAGGACCCCGCCCTCTGGAACGACCAGGCCCGCGCCCAGCGCGTGATGCGCGAGCGCGATGCGCTCGAGGACCAGCTCAACGCCATTGGCCGCATCGAGCAGGAGCTCGACGATCAGCTCACCATGATCGAGCTGGGCGAATCCGAAAAGGACGACAAGGCGGTGGCCGAAGCGGAAGCCGCCCTGAAGCGGCTGAAGGCGGAGGTCGCGCGACGCGAGCTGGAGGCGCTGCTGTCGGGCGAAGCCGACGCCAACGACTGCTATCTGGAAGTCCACTCTGGCGCCGGCGGCACCGAGAGCCAGGACTGGGCCGGTATGCTGATGCGCATGTATGTGCGTTGGGCCGAAGCGCACGGCTACAAGGTCGAGTGGATCGAGGAAAGCGAGGGCGAAGGCGCCGGCCTCAAATCGGCGACCGTGCAGATCAAAGGCCACAACGCCTATGGCTGGCTCAAGAACGAGGCCGGCGTGCATCGGCTGGTGCGCATCTCGCCATTCGACGCCAACGCACGGCGGCATACGTCCTTTGCCAGCGTCGTGGTCTTTCCAGTGGTGGACGACCGCATCAAGATCGACATCGACGAAAAGGACGTGCGCACCGACGTCATGCGTGCCGGCGGCGCCGGCGGCCAGCACGTCAACAAGACCAAGTCGGCGGTGCGCCTCACGCATATTCCAACGAATATCGTGGTGAAGTGCCAGCAGGACCGCTCGCAGCATCGCAACCGCGCCATGGCCTGGGACATGCTGCGCGCCAAGCTGTTCGAGGCGGAGATGAAGAAGCGCGAGGCCAAGGCCGTGGCCGATCAGGCCGCAAAGACCGATATCGCCTGGGGCCACCAAATCAGGTCCTACGTGTTGCAGCCCTATCAGATGGTGAAGGACCTGCGCACCGGCGTATCGACATCCAACACCGGCGCGGTGCTCGACGGCGATCTGGACGAATTCATGCAGGCGGCGCTGGCGCAGAAGGCCTTCGGCGGCGAGCCGGCGCAAGTTGAGGACGTGGAGTAGGGGCCGCGATTGGCGGAAATCCGCGGCAGCAGCCATCACTTCTGGGTGGGCTACTCGAAGGGATTGTTTGGCACGGTATTTCGGCACCGTTTCGTGGCGTCGGGCTTAGGTTCGGCCCGATCGCGAACGCGTCGCATTTTGCCTGATCGCGATCTTGCCTCCAGCCTTTTCGTACCAATCGCGGCCCTTTTCCGGCGCAATATAGCGCTTTGGCTTCCTGGCGCGTGATTTGAGGTTCTTGGCGATTTCGGCCTGTTGTTCTGCCGTGACTGAATTCTCTGCGGCTGCTACTGACGGTTCGGTCATTTCTTTTTTGCCACGTTTGAATTTCATGCGCGCAATTTAAGGCGGCGCGGCTGTCCCGCCGTGTGTTGGCGATCACAAAAATTGCGATTTTTATTTCGTTCAGGCGCCGGAAGCGCCGAGAAAATACGCGATTTGCGCGCAGCACCTTCGGATTCGCCGTTTTCGTGACGGCCAGCACAGCGTGTCCAAGCGAGCTCTCCTATTTTCACGATCAAAGAGATCACAGGGCGTCCTTGGCCAGAGCCGGACACAGCCCATCAGAAACAGGAGAGCGTCGTGTTCAAATTCACCAACTGCGTTATCGCCGCCGCCGCGATTGCCGGGGTTGTGACGTTGCTGACGGGCACCAGCGCGCGCCTCGATGCCGGCCCGCTGGCAGAACCGGCGCGGACCACGTTGAAGACCTGCACCCAGCGGCCTTGGCCCTATCTCAACTGCGTCGGCACCTCGGTCGGCAATCCGCGCATCCGGCTGGTGACGACCGACCGCCTGGCACAATAGCGGGTATTGGGAGTGCGGCACGGGCTTAAGTCGCCAGGCGCTCGCCGATGGCAACCGCCGCCGCCTGCGGTCAGACCCGTCCGAGGCGCAAGCCCGCGCGCAGGAATTTCTGCGGATTGACCGGCTCGCTGTTGATGCGCGTCTCGTAATGCAGATGCGGGCCGGTGGAGCGGCCGGTCGAGCCGATCCTGCCGATGACTTGCCCGATATGCACCTGCTGGCCGACCTTCACGCCGATCTCCGACAGGTGGCCGTAGCGGGTAGAGAAGCCGTTGCCGTGGTCGATCTCGACCATGTTGCCGTAGCCGCCTTCGCGGCCGGCGATCGACACCTTGCCGTTGGCGGTGGCGTGCACCGGCTCGCCCACGTCGCCGCGCAGGTCGATGCCGGTATGCATGGCCGGGCGCCCGTTGAACGGATCGGTGCGCACGCCAAAAGGTGAGCTCATGTCGACTTCGCCGCCGACCGGCTTGCGCACCGGAACGGCAAGCAGCGTGTGTCTATAACGGTCGATGTGCGCGCGTGCGAGATTGATACGATAGAGTTGGCGGTCGAAGGCACTCGCTCCGGGCTTTGGTGGCCTGACCGGCACGAATGGGCCGCCGACGGTCGTTTTATCGTGCGTCTTGCCAACCTCGACGCCGAGATCGCTGAGCACGCTACGGATGCGCCGCGACTTGCTGTCGACGTGCTCTTCCAGATCGGTCAGCGCCGCGGTCTGCCGGTGCGCGATTTTGTCGAGCGAAGCGGAGACGCGCGCCAGCACGCCGGTGAGTCCGCTGGGATTGGTGCTGGCAAGACGCATCGTGCTTGCCGGCGGCTCGCGCAATTCAAGACGTGCCTCGCGGTCGGGCGGCGCAACCAAGATGACAGTGTCGCTGATCGGGGAGGGCTTCAACGGCCTGTCGACCGGTGCCCGCTTCGGCGGCGCATTGTGCGTGGGGCCGATCGAACCAGTCGTCAGCATGTCACCGGCCAGCGCATTGGTGCGCTGCTCGAGCGTGGCCTGCCTTTGCAACAGGGACTTTAGCCGATGTTCGAACTGTTCCTGGTCGAGCAGTTGGCGGCTGGTGATGCGGTCGACCTGCGCGCGAAGTTCGGCGATGCGGTCTTCGTAGGCAAATTGCATTTGCGCCTGGCGGCCGATGAGCCGGGTGAGCACGTCTTCGCGGAACGCAAAATAGGTGCCGGTGGCGATCGACCATACCGCCATGACCACGAGCGTGCCGACCACGATCCAGAACGCGATCGGGCCGATGCGGACTTGGCGTCCGCCATGGACCAGCGTGTAGCCATTATAGATACGCTGGACGTGGCGGGAGATGGCGGCGGCCGATTGCGCGCGCGGCTGCGCAGGTCGGCCGGCGTTTTCGATGGTCGGGCAATACGACGTGGACGAAGACGACATCAACACTCCCGCCGGTTCGGCCACGGTCGGGCCGGTGGACCAGCTAGTGGCGATATCAACCGGATATGGTTAAAGAATCGGTAATTGGCGCTCGGAACCGGCGCGATTCGGCTGGAAAAGCAGAGGATTACAGGCTGCGGGCGGCGTCGAGCACCTCTTCGGCGTGGCCTGGTACGCTCACTTTCGGCCAGGCTTGGGTGATGCGACCTTGCCCGTCGATCAGAAATGTCTTGCGCAAGACCCCCATGTATTTGCGCCCGTACATCGATTTCTCACCCCAGGCCCCGTAAGCTTCCAGCATCTTGCGCGTCTCGTCAGAAGCGAGCGCGATTCTCAAGTTATGCTTGGATTTGAACTTGTCCTGTGCCGCGACCGGATCGGCCGAAATACCCAGAATGTCGGCCCCGGTCCTGGCAAAGGCCGTGCGCAGGCCTGAGAATGCAATAGCCTCCTTGGTGCAGCCCGGCGTATCGGCTTTCGGATAAAAATAGAGGACCAGATTGCGGCCCTTGAAGTCCCTCAGCGATACCGTGCCGCCGCCGTCGCGCGGCAGGGTGAAAGCCGGCGCCTTCGCGCCTGCGGCCAGTTCGTGCCCCAAATTGCGCGCCATGTGCCTTCCTTTCGTCGTTTTCGCGCCGTCAAACTCGCAATTGCCATTTGCGTCGGGTGGGCGCAAGCGGTTCCACGGATACCTGCCATGGGCCGTGCTGGCGCGATGCCGGTCGGCGGCAAAGGACGCGCGCTACGCCGGACGAGGGGCGCCCCTTAAGGCATGACACGTAACGACCACAACAAACCGGGGCATGCGGGCCACCACGCGGCCGGCCATGGCCGTCCATCGCACCATCTGCAGCATCCGCAGCATCCGCAGCAGCAGCACCCGCATCAGCCGCAGCATCCCCACCAGCAACATCAGCCGCAGCATCGCCATGCCGCCAAGCATGCCGCCCACCAACACCGGGCGAGTCATATTGCGATCCGCCGGCAATGGAGCAGCATGCGCCGCGGCGTGGTCCGGCTGCTGCGCCGGCCGTTCCTGCGGCGGATGTTTTGGGGCGCGACCATCACCATGGCGCTTGTTGTGGTCGCCGGGCTCGGCCTGTGGTGGCGCCTCGCAAGCGGGCCGATCGAGTTCGACGTAGCGACGCCATGGCTGAAATCGGCGATCGAAGAAAATTTCGGCGGCAAGCACACCGTTTCGGTGGGCGGCACGCAGCTTGAGCGCGACGAGGACGGCCGCCCAACCTTGCGTCTGCGCGACATCGTGGTGCGCGACACCGACGGGACCGTTGTCGCGAGCGCGCCAAAAGCGGAAGTGGGGATTTCAGGCATGGCGCTGCTGCACGGGCAGGTGCGCGCGCGCAGTCTCAATCTGGTGGGCGCCGAAATGGCGGTACGCATCGAAAGCAACGGTACGGTTACCGTGTTTGCCGGCGCCAACAAGCGGCCGATCGCCACCGCTTCGCCCGCGCCGGTGCAGGCACCCACGGCGGAGGCGCGCGCCGAGAAAGTGCCGCCGGGCCCGCTGCGCAAGGGGGCCGCGGATCTGGCGGGGTTGCTGGCCTGGATCGACGGGCTCGGCGCCACCGGACTCGACGGCCACGATTTGCGCGAGCTCGGCCTGAAGAACGGCAACCTCACCGTTGACGACCAGCGCAACGGCAAGCATTGGAGCTTCAGCCGCATCAACGTAAGCTTGACGCGGCCGCACCAGGGCGGCTTGACGTTCCGCGTGGCATCAGAAAATCCGAAGCGGCCATGGGTGCTGAGCACTGCAATGCGACCGCTTGCCGACGGGGTGCGCGGGGTCGGACTGGAGGCGCGCAACGTCTCAGTCTCCGACATTCTGCTGGCACTGCGCTTCAATGAAAAAGAGGTGGAAGCCGAGCTGCCGCTATCTGCCAGCGTTCGCGCGGAGATATCTGCGGGCGGCGTACTGCAACGCTTGCAGGGCCAGATTGTCGCGGGCCGCGGCGATGTCACCGATCACGGCAACGACAACGTCACCGTGCCGATTGAGAGCGCCGACGTGCGCTTCAATTGGGAAGCGCAGAATCACATCCTGATTGTTCCGTTTCAACTCCGTTCTGGCGGCAACCAATTCACTTTGCGCGCGGCGTTGCGTGCGCCGGCTGACGACAGCGGAATTTGGCAATTCACTGTGACGCGCGGCGATACCGTGATCGATCCGGTGATCCTCGCCGAGCCGGGAGGATCCAAATCCGAAGGGTTTGCCATCAACCGTCTGGCGATGCGCGGTCGCATCGATACGCGGCGCCAGCGCGTCGATCTGGTGCAGGGCGACTTGAGCCGTGTCGATACGCGGCCATTATACAATATCGGCCTCGCGCTCACCGGCAGCCTCGATTATTCAGGCAATATCCCGCACCTCGCCTTCGGCGTCGCCTGCACCCGCATGCCAGGTTCAGTGCTGAAGCGGATCTGGCCGATATTCGTCAACTATCCGGTGCGGCAATGGGTCGAGGAGCACGTTTTCGGCGGAGTCGTCGAGCGCGTTGTCATTGCCGGCAACGCGCCGCTGCCGAACTTCCGCGCCGACGGCCCGCCGATGCCCGACGACGGGCTGTCGATCGAGCTCGAAACCAGCGGCACGACGCTGCGACCGGTGGACAGCCTGCCGGAGATTCACGACGCCGATCTGACGCTGCGGATTATCGGACGCCACGCGGTGGTCAACCTCGGCCGCGGCACCGTGGACGTGCCGGGTGGCCGCAAGCTCAATGTCGCTAATGGTGTTTTTGACGTTCCGGACATGTATCCCAAGCCGGCGCCGGCGCACGCCCGCTTTCGCATCGACGGCGCGATGCCGGCGGCGGCGGCGGCGCTTTCGGGCGAAGCCTTGCGCGACAAGGTCGGCGCCCTGATCCTCGATCCGGCAACAACCCGTGGCACGGTCGCGGTGCAAACGACCGTCGATCTGCAGATTGCGACTAAACTGCCGACCAAGCCGCCGGCCTATGCCATCACCGCCGATCTGACCAATTTTGCCGCCGACAAGATGCTGCTCGACCAGAAGGTCGAGGCGTCGGCGCTGCGGGTGGTCGCTTCCAACGACGGTTACCGGATCAAGGGTAACGTCAAGATCAACGGGACGCCGGCGATCCTCGAGGTTCAAAAACAGAAAGACAAAGACGCCAAAGTCGAGCTGTACGCCAAACTCGACGAGGCTGCGCGCCGCCGGCTCGGCGCCGACTTCGGCGACACCGTTACCGGCACGATCCCCGTGAAAGTCACCGGCACGATGGGCCAGGATCCCAAGAACGACCGGCTTGATGTAGATGCCGATCTGACGCCGGTGTCGATTGATGGCCTGCTGCCGGGCTGGAAAAAGGCGGCCGGCCAGCCGGTACACGCGACCTATACGCTGGTCAAAACCGACAAGTCGGCGCGCTTCGATAACCTGACGATCAGCGGGTCGGGCACGAACGTGAAGGGCTCGATTGAGATCGATAATTCGGGCGAGATCGTTGCGGCCAATCTGCCGGTATTCGGGCTTTCGAGCGGCGACAAGGCGACACTCAAGGCCGATCGCGGCAGCGACGACGTGCTGCACGTCACGATGCACGGCGATGTTTATGACGGGCGAAATTTCGTGAAATCGTCGCTGGCCGGCTACAGGCCGGAAAAGATCAAACGCAAAGAGACCGATCTCGATCTCGACATCAAAATCGGAACGGTGGCCGGCCACAACGGCGAAACATTACGCGGGCTCAGCTTCAATATGTCACGCCGCGGCGGTCACGTCCGCAGCTTTACGATGACGGCCAAGATCGGTCGCGACACGCCGCTGATCGGAGATTTACGTCTACGTGCCAGCGACAATCATCAAGTCGTCTATTTCGACACCAATGATGCCGGGGCGCTATTCCGATTCACCGATATGTATCCACGCATGTACGGCGGGCGCATGTGGGTGGCGATGGATCCGCCGTCGGCGGACCATAAGCCGCAAGTCGGCACGCTCTATATCAGTAATTTTGCCGTGCGCGGCGAACCCGCGCTGCAGCGTGTCGTCGTCGGCGCGCCCGGACAGCCGCGCGGTAGCGTGGAATTTTCCGAGATGCATGCCGACTTCACGCGTTTTCTCGGCAGGATGTCGGTGCGCAACGGCATTGTGCGCGGGCCGGCGGTGGGAGTGACCGTCGAAGGGCAGATCGACTACGTCAAGAATGACGTGCATCTGCGCGGCACTTTCGTGCCGTTTTACGGCCTCAACAATATGTTCGGTCAAATCCCGATTGTCGGGTTGTTACTCGGCGGCGGCAGCAACGAAGGCCTGCTCGGCATCACTTACGAGGCCACCGGGCCGCCCAGCGCCCCGCGGATCATCGTCAATCCGGTAAGCGCGATCGCGCCGGGACTGTTGCGCAAATTCATCCCGTCGCCGGGCGCGTTCGATCCCAATTTCATTCCGCAACGCTGAAGTGCAGCGGCGGGCCGGGTCATTCCGGCCGCAGCAGCACGTGGCGCTTCTTGCCGAGCGAGAGCTTGATCACGCCTTCGGGCGTCAAGTCCTTCTCGCTGATTGTGTGCTTGTCGGACGTGATGCGCACGTCATTGACCGAGATCGAATTATTCGCAATGGCGCGGCGCACCTCGCCATTGGAGGCAGCAAGTCCGGCGGCGACAAACGCATTCAGCACGCCGAAGCCGGCGTCGATATGCTTGCGCGGCACCGACACGGTCGGCAGCGTCTCGGCGAGTGCGCCTTCCTCGAAAGTCTTGCGGGCGGTTTCGGCGGCCGCGTCGGCCGCGGCGCGGCCGTGCACAAGCGCCGTGGCTTCGGTGGCGAGCACCTTCTTGGCCTCGTTGATCTCTTGCTCCTTCAATGCGCCGAGCTTCGCGATCTCGTCGAGCGGCAGGACTGTGAACAGCTTGAGGAAGCGCGTGACGTCGCCGTCCTCGGTGTTGCGCCAGTATTGCCAGTAGTCGTAAGGGCTCAGCATGTCCGGGTTAAGCCAGACCGCGCCTGCGGCGGTCTTGCCCATCTTGGCGCCGGACGAGGTGGTGATCAGCGGCGAGGTGAGCGCGAACAGCTGCGCATTCATCATGCGGCGGCCGAGGTCGATGCCGTTGACGATGTTGCCCCACTGGTCGGAGCCGCCCATCTGGAGAATGCATTTCTCGCGCTTGTACAACTCGACGAAATCGTAGGCCTGCAGCACCATGTAGTTGAATTCCAGGAACGAGAGTTCCTGCTGGCGCTCGAGCCGCATCTTCACCGAGTCGAAGGCCAGCATGCGGTTGACGGAGAAGTGGCGGCCGACGTCGCGCAGGAAGTCGATATAGTTGAGCTTGTTGAGCCAGTCGGCATTGTTGGCCATGACAGCATTGCCGCCGGCGCCTTCGAATTTCAGAAATTTGTCGAAGATCGCGCGGATGCCCGTGAGGTTCTGCTCGATCGCTTCCTCGCTCAGGATTCGCCGGCTTTCGTCCTTGCCGGACGGATCGCCCACGCGCGTGGTGCCGCCGCCCATCAGCGCGATCGGCCGGTGCCCGGTCTGCTGCATCCAATAGAGCATCATGATCGGCAGCAGCGAGCCGACATGCAGTGAGGCGGCCGTGCAATCGAAGCCGATATATCCGGCGATGCTGCCCGACTTGGCGAGCGCATCGAGCGCGTCGGGCTCGGACACCTGGTGGATGAAGCCGCGCTCGGCCAGAATATTAAGAAAGTCGGATTTATAGGCGCTCATGGGTGGTCTCGGGCGGCGGCCTTGTCGTGTCCTTGCGGCGCGTGGTGTAACAGGTCCGGCAAATAAATGAAGGGGCAGGCGTTGGGGGTGGTGCGGGCGATTGGGCTGATGAGCGGGACCTCGCTCGATGGCGTTGACGTGGCCTTGCTGGAGACTGACGGCGAGCGCATTGCCGCGTTCGGGCCGACCGGCTATCGGGCCTATAGCGAGGATGAGCGGGCGCTGCTGCGGCAGGCGCTGGCGCAAGGCGCTGCCTTAAGCGATCGCACGGCGCGGCCGGGAGTGCTGGCGGACGCGGAGGCTTTCGTCACCCGGGCGCACGCGGAGGCGGTGGAAAAATTTCTGGCTGACGAGCGAATCGACCGCGCCGGCGTTGCGATCGTCGGGTTCCACGGCCAGACCGTCCTGCACAAGCCTGCGGCCCGGCTGACAGTGCAGATCGGCGATGGCGGGTGGCTCGCCGCGCGGCTGAAGTTGCCGGTGGCTTACGATTTCCGCGCCGCCGACGTCGCGTCCGGCGGGCAGGGCGCGCCGCTGGTGCCGGTATTCCACCAGGCGCTGGCGCGCGAGTTGAAACATCCTCATCCGATCGTGGTCCTCAATATCGGCGGCGTTGCCAATGTCACCTTCGTCGACGGCGGCGATCCGATCGCCTGCGACACCGGCCCGGGCAATGCGCTAATCGATGATTTCATGCGCGATCGCACCGGGGCGCCACTCGACCGTGACGGCGATCAGGCCGCCAAAGGCCGGGTGCATGAGGATTTCATCGCCCGCATTTTGGCGGACCCCTTTTTCGCGCGCCCATACCCGAAATCGCTCGACCGCAATGCCTTCGCTTTCGCCAATCTCGAATTGCCGGATTTTTCCGTGGCCGACGGCGCGGCGACGCTGTCGGCGCTGACCGCGGCGTCGGTCAAGCGCATTGTGCCGCATCTGCCGGCGCCGCCGAAGATCTGGATCGTGGCCGGCGGCGGCGCGCGCAATCCGACCTTGATGAAAATGCTGGCCGAGCGCCTTGCGCCGGCAAGCGTGGAAACCGCCGATGCGGTCGGCTGGTCGTCGCAGTCGATCGAGGCGCAGGCTTTCGCCTATCTGGCGGTGCGCGCGCTCAACGGTTTGCCGCTCACCTTTCCGGCCACCACCGGCGTGGCCGCGCCGCTGCCCGGCGGGATCATCGCGCGGCCTTAGCGCGCTTGTGCGCAGGGCGCGATGGCTTCTTCAAGAACGCCGCACAGAACGCGGCCTCGAATGCCCGGTAGTCATTGGTGATCTCGGCGCCTTTGCGGATGTTGCAGCGGGCAATGACGTAGCCATTGTGGAAAAAGGTGTTGGGATCGTCCGAATGGTTCATGAAGGTATCGTGATCCATGGACAACAGGATCTCGTTCTTCCACTGATACCCATGCAACTTGATGAAGTCCTTGGCGGGCCTGGGCAGCTTGGCGAACTGCTTGCGCGAGTAGTAACGGTCGAAGCCGATGACAAAGCGCCAGATCTTGGTGCCCTTGGGGATGAACTCGCCCGCAAAGACCCCGAGACCATGGATCCGGCTCTTGTCGAGATAGGTTTTGACGAGCAGCATCGGGCAGTTCGGCGGACCTAAGAACGCGAATCGCAGCGGCCTAGGATAACCGATTTCAGACCGACGTCAGCGTCGAGAGATATCGGCGCTACGCCGCGCTCGGCTTGCGGTCGTTCTTGAGGCGCTTGTCGAGGTAGGCGCCGATCGAGGTGAGCAGGGGCTCGACCTTGCCGTCGAAGAAATGGTTGGCGCCTTGCACCACCTTCTGCTCGATCACGATACCCTTCTGGGTCTTGAGCTTGTCGACCAGGGTGGTGACGTCCTTTTGCGGCACCACCGCATCCTTGTCGCCATGGATGATCAGGCCGGATGACGGGCAGGGCGCCAGGAACGAGAAGTCGTAGAGATTGGCCGGCGGGCAGATCGAGATGAAGCCTTCGATCTCCGGGCGGCGCATCAGAAGCTGCATGCCGATCCAGGCGCCGAACGAGAAGCCGGCGATCCAGCAGCTCTTGGCTTCCGGATTGATGGTCTGCGCCCAATCGAGCGCGGCCGCGGCATCGGACAATTCGCCCTGGCCGTGGTCGAACGAGCCCTGGCTGCGCCCGACGCCGCGGAAATTGAAGCGCAGCGCCGAGAAGCCCCGATGCACGAAGGCGTAGTAGAGCTGATAGATGATCGGGTGGTTCATCGTCCCGCCGAACTGCGGGTGCGGGTGCAGGACGATCGCAATCGGCGCGTTCTTCTGGCGTGCTGGGTGATACCGGCCCTCGATGCGTCCTGCCGGACCGGTGAAGATGACCTCAGGCATGGTTCTCAACCTCGAAGCGGGCGTGCTGCTGGTAGATAATTACGGCGTCGGCATTTGTCGCGCGGAGCGCGCTAGGGGCGGCCAGCAATAGTTTAGAACTGTTCTAATTATAGTGATTTCCGCTGTGCAGCACCGCAACACGCGCTATAAGCATGCTGAGTGCGCGTGGGCTTCTACCACGACCCGCAGGGCAAAATGCAAGCATTTTGGGGGCTCTGGGCCAGAACGGTATCGAATTACCTAGGATTTCGATGAGCGAACGCATCTATTTCGACTGGAATGCCACCTGCCCGTTGCGGGAGCAGGCAGCGGCTGCCATGAGCGCCGCCCTCGGGCTAACCGGTAACGCTTCCTCGGTGCACGCCGAAGGCCGTGCCGCCCGCCGTCTGGTCGAGGACGCTCGGGCCGCGGTCGCTGTGCTGGCGGGCGCCGAGCCCAAGAACGTGACGTTCACGAGCGGGGCTACCGAAGCCAACATGCTGGCGCTGACGCCGGCGATCGAGGCCGGCGGGCGCCGCGAGCCGTGCGACCAGTTGTTCGTCTCGGCGATCGAGCATCCGTCGGTGCGTAGCGGTGGGCGTTTTCCCGCCGAGATGATCGAGGAATTGCCGGTTACCGCCGCGGGCGTCGTTGATCTCGCCGCGCTCGCGCATCGCTTGGAAAAGGCCGAGCGGCCGCTGGTTTCGGTCATGCTGGCCAACAACGAAACCGGCGTGATCCAGCCGATTGCCGAAGTTGCCGAAATCGTCCACCGCGCGAACGGCGTGCTGCATGTCGACGCGGTTCAGGGCCCTGGCCGCATCGGCTGCGACGTCGAGGCGCTGGGCGCCGACCTGCTGAGCCTTTCCTCCCACAAACTCGGCGGACCACAGGGCGCGGGTGCGCTCATCCGCCGCGGCGATATCCACATCGCCGAGCCGTTGCTCAAGGGCGGCGGGCAGGAGCGCTCCCTGCGTGCGGGAACTGAGAACGTCGCCGCCATTGCCGGCTTCGGCGCAGCCTGCACGGTTGCGGCCGCCGCAACTCAGAGTAACGCCACGCACATGGCCAAGCTGCGCGCTGCGCTGGAAGCCGGCATCAAGGCGGCGACTCCGGAGGCGGTGATCTTCGGCGAAACCGTTCAGCGACTGCCCAATACGACGCTGTTCTCGGTTCCCGGCTTGAAGGCGGAAACGGCTGTAATCTCATTTGATCTCAATGGCATAGCGGTATCGTCCGGGTCTGCATGCTCGTCCGGCAAGGTTACCGCCTCGCACGTATTGGCGGCGATGGGCGTGGAACCGCCGCTTGCGCGCGGCGCGGTGCGTGTCAGCCTCGGCTGGAGCAGCACGATGAGCGACATCGAGCGGTTCCTTGGAACTTGGATTATGCTTGCGGGACCCTTAGTTAAGGAGAGACGCGGGATCGCCGCATGAGAGCGGCGGACGCCTTATAAATCACCACAAGGGATGAGCTCAGCACAGCAACGCTCAGCACCATAACCGACAAATCCAACCCGCGGTCCTTGCAACCGTGAGCGGAGGGAAGAATGCCGGCCGTACAAGAGACCGTCGAGCAGGTCCGACGCATCGACGTTGATCAATACAAATATGGATTCGTCACCGACATCGAATCCGAAAAGGCCCCCAAGGGCCTCAACGAAGACACCGTCCGTTTCATCTCGGCCAAGAAGAACGAGCCGGAATGGATGCTGGCCTGGCGGCTGGAAGCCTTTAAGCGCTGGCTGACCATGCGCGAGCCGACCTGGGCGCGCGTCGACTATCCCAAGATCGACTACCAAAACGCTTATTACTATTCGGCGCCGAAAAAGAATGCGCTTGCCTCGCTCGACGAAGTCGATCCGGAAATCCTGCGCACCTACGAGAAGCTCGGCATTCCGCTGAAGGAGCAGGAAATGCTCGCCGGCGTCGTGCGTCCCGAGGGTGAGCGGCGCGTGGCGGTGGACGCCGTGTTCGACTCCGTGTCGGTCGCCACCACCTTCAAGGAAGAGCTGAAAAAGGCCGGCGTGATCTTCATGCCGATGTCGGAAGCGGTGCGCGAACATCCCGAGCTGGTGAAGAAGTATCTTGGCTCGGTTGTGCCCACCTCAGACAATTTCTTCGCCACGCTTAATTCGGCGGTGTTCTCCGACGGCTCATTTGTTTACGTGCCGGAAGGCGTGCGCTGCCCGATGGAGCTGTCGACCTATTTCCGCATCAACGAACAGAACACCGGCCAGTTCGAGCGCACGCTGATCATCGCCGACAAGGGCGCTTACGTATCCTACCTCGAAGGCTGCACGGCGCCGATGCGCGACGAGAACCAGCTGCACGCAGCGGTGGTTGAGCTGGTGACGTTGGACGACGCCGAGATCAAATATTCGACGGTGCAGAATTGGTATCCGGGCGACGCCGAGGGCAAGGGCGGCATCTTCAATTTCGTTACCAAGCGCGGCGACTGCCGCGGCAAGAATTCGAAGATTTCCTGGACCCAGGTCGAGACCGGGTCGGCCATCACCTGGAAATATCCGAGCTGCATCCTGCGCGGCGACAATTCGCGCGGCGAGTTCTATTCGATCGCCATCTCCAACGGACGCCAGCAGGTCGACTCGGGCACCAAGATGCTGCATCTCGGCAAGAACACCACGAGCCGCATCATCTCCAAGGGCATCTCGGCCGGCAAATCCAACAACACCTATCGCGGTCTGGTCACCGCGCACCGCAAGGCGACCAATGCGCGCAACTTCACCAATTGCGACTCGTTGCTGATCGGCCACGAATGCGGCGCCCATACCGTACCTTATATCGAGGCGAAGAATTCTTCCGCCGTTTTCGAGCACGAAGCCACCACCTCGAAGATTTCCGAGGACATGCTGTTTTACTGCCAGAGCCGCGGCATGTCGGCGGAAGAGGCAACTGCGCTTGTGGTCAACGGCTTCGTCAAGGATGTGTTGCAGCAATTGCCCATGGAATTCGCCGTGGAAGCGCAAAAGCTGATTGCGATCTCGCTTGAAGGCAGTGTGGGTTAATTCCGGAAATTGATGCGATGACCCAATATTGGTTCAAGCCGAAACGCTACGGCTACGGCGCGACGCCGGTGAGCTGGGAGGGCTGGGCGGCCACAATCGCGGTCAGCGCCGTCGTGATCGGTTCGGTCATCGTGATGCAGATGCTTGTGGACCGGTCCAACTTCGTGGCCTGGGTTGTGCGGGCGGCGATCATTGCGGCCGTCACCCTCTGGTTCGTTCGCACCGCGCGCGAGCGCACCGATGGTGAGTGGCGCTGGCGCTGGGGCAATCGTAGCGGAACGACAAAAACCTGATTTGAATTTGTAAAGGACGAAAACGTGTCACTGCTTGAAATCAGAAACCTGCACGTCGAGATCGACGGCAAAAAGATTTTGAACGGTCTCGATCTCACGGTCGAGAAGGGCCAGGTCGCGGCCATTATGGGCCCGAACGGCTCCGGCAAGTCGACGCTGGCCTATGTGCTGGCCGGCAAGCCGGACTACGCGGTCACCGGGGGCGAGGTCCTGCTCGACGGCGAAAGCATCCTGGAAATGGCGCCGGACGAGCGCGCGGCCAAAGGCGTGTTCCTCGCCTTCCAGTATCCGGTGGAAGTGCCGGGGGTTGCCACCATGACGTTCCTGCGCACGGCGCTCAACGCCCAGCGCAAGACGCGTGGCGAGCCGGAAGTCTCCACGCCGGAATTTATGAAGATCGTGCGCGACACCGCGGGCCACCTCGGCATCAGCCAGGACATGCTGCGCCGCGCGGTCAATGTCGGCTTCTCCGGCGGCGAGAAGAAGCGCAACGAGATTTTGCAGATGGCGGTGCTGCAACCGCGCCTCGCCGTGCTCGACGAGACCGATTCTGGCCTTGATATCGACGCGCTCAAGATCGTGGCTGACGGAGTCAACCGCTTGCGCTCACCCGAGCGCGCCATGGTCGTGATTACCCACTATCAGCGGCTGTTGAACTACATCGTGCCCGACGTGGTGCACGTCATGGCCAAGGGCAAAGTGGTGAAGACGGGCGGCAAGGAGCTGGCGCTCGAGCTCGAGGCCAAGGGCTATGCGCAATTCGCCGGCGAGGCGGCCTGACGTCATGAACGCTGAAATTCGCGCCATAAAAACCCCGGCCGAGCAGGCGCTGAGCGCCGCCTACGAGGGCGCGCGCGCAACGCTGCCCGGCAAAGGCGGCATCGCCGCCTTGCGCGCCGACGCGTTCAAGCAGTTCGAGACGCGCGGGCTGCCGCATCGGCGCATCGAGGAATGGAAATATACCGATCTGCGCGCGCTGATGCGCGACGCCTACCCGATTGCGCCGCCGCCCGATGCGGCGGCGAAAGCACGCGCCAAGAATGCCGGCAAGATGCTGGCGGGCGTTGACTGCCGCCGTCTGGTCTTTGTTGACGGCATGTTTGCGCCGGAACTGTCCGATCTTGCGCCGGAAGTGGGGCTCACCATCGGCTCGCTCGCCGATGCGTTGGCCAATACCGTCAAATTGGGCGACGCGTCGGTCGCCGAGCATGTTGGCAAGACCTTCGTGACCGACGATACGGCGGTGGCGCTCAACACCGCGCTGATGGGTGACGGCGCCGTAATCCGCATTGCCAAGGGCGCCGAGATCAAGCGGCCGATCCATCTGGTCTTTGCCGCCGGAACGGACAAGCCAAACTCGGTTTTCATCCGCTCGCTGGTGCTCGTCGGCGAGGGTGCCAAGGCGACGATTATCGAGGATCACGACAGCGGCAACGCCCAGGTTAATACGGCGCTCGAACTGAGCGTGGGGGACGAGGCGCAGGTCGAGTATTTCAAGCTCACGCGCGCCCGCGCGCTGCACGTGGCGAGCTTGCTCGCCTCCATCGGTGCGCGCGCGGTCTTCAACAGCTTCGCCTTCACCAGCGAGGCAAGCGTCGTGCGCAACCAGAATTTCATCCGCTTTGCCGGCGAAGGCACCCATGGCGGTATCCGTGGCGTCAACCTGTTGCGGGGCAAGGAACACGTCGACACTACCTTGCTGATCGAGCACGCCGCCGGCCACTGTGAGAGCCGCGAGCAGTTCAAGTCGGTGTTGGATGATTCCGCGCATGGCGTGTTCCAGGGCAAGATCGTGGTCAAGCCGCACGCGCAGAAGACCGACGCCAAGATGATGACGCGGGCGCTGCTGCTGTCGGACGAAGCGGAAGCCGACAACAAGCCGGAACTGGAAATCTTTGCTGACGACGTGGTCTGCGGGCATGGCGCCACGACTTCCGCGCCTGACGAAGGTCTCAAATTCTATCTGATGTCGCGCGGCATCCACGAAAAGGAAGCGGTGGCCCTGCTGATCCAGGCCTTCATCGGCGAGGCGATCGAGGAAATTTCCAACGAAACCATTCGCGAGGCGCTGATGTTTGCCGCGCGCAAGTGGCTGGGGGCGGGCGGCTGACCATGCATCCGGCGGTGACGAACGGTTCCTACGACGTCGCCCGCATCCGCGCGGATTTTCCCGCGCTGGCGATGCGGGTCTATGGCAAGCCGCTCACCTATCTCGATAACGCCGCTTCTGCGCAGAAGCCGCAGGCCGTGCTCGACCGGCTCAATAAGGCCTATACCGAGCAATACGCCAATGTGCATCGCGGCCTGCATTACTTGGCGAACGAGGCCACGGAAGCCTATGAAGGCGCGCGCGCGAGCGTTCAGCGTTTCCTCAACGCGGGGCGCCCGGAAGAAATCATCTTCACGCGCAATGCGACCGAGGCGATCAATTTGGTCGCCTATACCTTCGGGCATGAGCACATCAAGGAAGGCGACGAGATCGTGCTCTCGATCATGGAGCACCATTCCAACATCGTGCCCTGGCATTTCCTGCGCGAACGGCAGGGCGCGGTGCTCAAATGGGCGCCGATCGACGATGACGGCAATTTCCTCATCGACGAATTCGAGAAGCTGCTGTCACCCCGCACCAAACTGGTCGCCATTACCCAGATGTCGAATGCACTCGGCACTGTGGTGCCGGTGAAAGAGGTCGTGAAGCTCGCCCATGCCCGCGGTATCCCGGTGCTGGTCGACGGCGCACAGGCGGCCGTGCATCTGGATGTGGACGTGCGCGACATCGATTGCGACTTCTACGTCTTCACCGGCCATAAGCTTTACGGGCCGACCGGCGTCGGCGTGCTTTACGGCAAATACGACCATCTGGCGTCCATGCCGCCATTCAACGGCGGTGGCGAGATGATCCAAGAGGTGAGTGAAGACCGCATCACCTATGGCGAGCCGCCCTACCGGTTCGAAGCCGGCACGCCGGCGATCGTGCAGGCGATCGGGTTGGGTGCCGCCATTGACTACGTCAATTCCATCGGTAAGGCGCGCATCCGCGCGCATGAAGGTGCGCTGGTCAAATACGCTCATGAACGGCTCGGGCAGATCAATTCGCTGCGCATCATCGGCAAGGCGCCGGACAAGGGCCCGGTGGTCTCGTTCGAAATGAAAGGCGCGCATCCGCACGACGTTGCCACCGTCATAGACCGTCAGGGCGTGGCGGTGCGCGCCGGCACCCACTGTGTGATGCCGCTGCTGGCGCGCTACGGCCTCACCGCCACTTGCCGGGCTTCTTTCGCCCTCTATAACACCACCGACGAGGTCGACGCTTTGGTGGCGTCGCTCGCCAAGGCGCAGGACATGTTCGCATGACCGATGACACGCAAACCACGCCGCCCGTCGCGGACAAACCGCCGGAGAATGCCGCCGTCACCGGCTCCTCGGCGCTGCCGGAAGACGAGCTCAATAAGCTCACTGACGACATCGTCGCCGCGCTCAAGACCGTCTACGATCCGGAGATTCCGGCCGACATCTACGAACTCGGGCTGATCTACAAGATCGACATCGGCGACGACCGCGGCGTCAAGGTCGACATGTCGCTGACCTCGCCCAACTGCCCGGCGGCGCAGGACTTGCCCATTCAGGTAGAAAACGCGGTCGCAAGCGTGGCGGGCGTGAAGGAAGCCAGGGTCGCGGTGGTATGGGATCCGCCCTGGGACCCGAGCCGTATGTCGGACGAGGCCCGTCTCGTCCTCAATATGTGGTAATCTTTAAGTGAGACATTAGATTAAGAGTCGATGAGGACTGCCATGGCGACTGCTCGACCCCGACCCCAGGTGATGCGGCTGACCGAAGCCGCGGCCGCGCGCATCAAGGATGTGATGGCGCGGGCGGAAACGCCCGTGGCCGGCGTACGCGTCGGTGTCAAGAACGGTGGTTGCGCCGGCATGGAATACACCATGGAATACGCCGAGGCCGCCAAACCAACCGACGAGGTGGTGGAGGACAAGGGTGTCAAGATCCTGATCGACCCCAAGGCGGTGTTGTTCCTGCTCGGCACCGAGATGGACTACAAGACCGAGAAACTGTCGGCGCAATTCGTCTTCAACAACCCGAACCAGACCTCAGCCTGCGGCTGCGGCGAATCCGTGCAGCTCACGCCAGCCAAGGACGCCGCGGAATAAGCCGCCGCCGCGGGGACGAACCCGTGGATCCCAACACCATCCAGGAGCTGTTCGCGGCTTTCGGTGCCGTCAAGGTGCGCCGCATGTTTGGCGGCGCCGGGCTCTATGCCGACGGTGTGATGTTCGGCCTCGTTTCCGACGGGCAAATTTATCTCAAGGCGGACGCGGCGACGGCGAAAACTTTCGAACGGGAAGGCTGCGCGCCGTTTGAATACGGCACCAAGACCGGGAAGCGGGCGGTCATGTCCTATTGGCGGTTGCCCGACCGGCTCTACGACGACCCCGACGAGCTTGCCGAATGGGCGCGGACGGCCTTGTCGGTCGTGCGCGGCAGCGCGGCGGCAAAGCCGAAAGCGCGCCGGGCGGCTGCGCGAAAAAAGGCGGTCAGGCGACCTGCTGGGCGCCGCCGGCGGTGACTTCCGGGTCGGTCTCCGACATCACCCGGTTGCGGCCGTGACGCTTGGCGGCATAGAGGCAACTGTCGGTACGCTCGATCAGTGCCTGCGGCGTGTCGGTCTTGTGCAGGGTCGCCACCCCGATCGATATCGTCACCCGCCCGAGATGCTCGCCGGTCGAGCGTTTCAACAGCTCCTTGGTCATCACCGCGCGGCGGATGTGGTCGGCGACGGTGATGGCCGAGCGCAGCACCGTGTTCGGCAGGATGATGGCGAATTCCTCGCCGCCGTAGCGCGCCGCGGTGTCCTGGCCTTTGACGTTGTTCTTTACCGACGTGGCCACCAGGCGCAGAACCTGATCGCCGGTCAGGTGGCCATAGCTGTCGTTGAAATTCTTGAAATGGTCGATGTCGGTCATCATCAGCGACAGCGGCTCGTTCTTGGCGCGGGCGTCGGCGATGGCCGATTCGAGCGTGGTGTCGAAGAATTTTCGGTTGGCGAGTTGGGTCAGGGGATCGGTCAAGCTCTCGGTGCGCACCGCCTCGAGGTTTTCCTGCAACTCGATGATTTCGAGCTTGGAGGCATTGAGCCGCTCTTCCAACCGCTGATTGCAGATTTCCATTTCCTTGGTGGTATGCACGAGGCTCTCGACGATGACGCATATGGCCTCGCGGTCCTTGGACTGGCCGAGCTTCTCGCTCATGTCGACCAGGCTCTCGGTGTAGCTGGAGGTGGAGCCGGCGGCGACGTCGATCATCGCCATCACCTGCTCGATTTCGCCCATCACCTGGCTGCCGACAGTCTCGATCTTTTCGGACAGCCGGACCGGCGACAGATAGGTATCGTAGAGTTGTTCGAGGTCGGATTCGGAAAGCGCGCCGTTTTGCTTGAGCGTCTCGTTGATCTTCTGGTTGAGCGAGGGCTTGTAGCCGGTGGCGTAGGCGTACCAGATTTCGTAGTTGCGCGGCGTCGCGTCATGACGCAGCGCCTTGATTTGGCCAAGCGCGATCCCGGCGAACGCCATGGTGCGTTCGTGTTCGTCGAAGTGCTCGGTCATGGCGAATCCTTGCCTGTGCGCGGCCATCCTGACCGCGCATTCTGTGGCGAAGGTATTCAAGGGAGATGAATCGCCGGTAAATCGGCCGCCGCCTCTGCACAACTAGCTGTTGCGGCGGCAACTTTTCGGTGTGGCAGGTTTTCGCCTAAAAGCGTTGCGTTCAGGCCTTGGCCGGGACCGGACGCAACAGGAAGGCGGGCAGGTGGCTGCCGTCGGCCTCTTCGGCGGGCGGGTGTTGCGCGCGCGGCCTTGGCTGCTCACCGGCGCGCACGGGCTCGCTCTCTTGCCGGCGCTGCGGCCTCCGGCCGCGGCCGCCGCGGTTGCGGCCTGAGCGGGGACCGTGGCCGCCTTCGCCGGAGCGGGGTTCGCGTGGCTCGGCAGGCGCGGGAACATCGCCCATCCAGGGAATGGTCTGGCCGATCAGTCGCTCGATAGCGCCGACGGCTTTCTGGTCGATCGGCGCCACGATGGTGATGGCGGTACCCTTCAAGCCGGCGCGGCCGGTACGGCCGATGCGGTGGACGTAATCGTCGGCGTGATGCGGGACGTCGAAATTGAAGATATGGCTAACCGCGGGGATATCGAGACCGCGCGCGGCGACGTCGGACGCGACCAGCACAGAGACCTCGCCGTTGCGAAAAAACTCGAGCGCGGCGGTGCGCGCCGGTTGATCCATATCCCCATGCAGCGCGGCGGCGTTGAACTTGTGCCGCAGCAGCGAACGGTGCAGCTGCGCGACCTCGCGCTTGCGGTTGCAGAACACGATCGCGTTCTTGAAACCGTCGGCGGAGCGGATCAGGCGGCGTAAGGTTTCGCGCTTTTCGGCCGGATCGCGGCCGGTGGCGACGAGCTGTTGGTTGATAGTGACAGCTGCGGTGGCGGGTTTAGAAACTTCAACGCGCACTGGGTTGTGCAGGAAGGTATCGGCGATGCGCTGGATTTCCGGCGGCATGGTCGCGGTGAAGAACAGCGTCTGCCGCGTGAACGGGACCAGCTTGCCGATGCGCTCGATGTCGGGGATGAAACCCATGTCCAACATGCGATCGGCTTCGTCGATCACCAAGAGCTCGACGCCTGAGAGCAGCAGCCGCCCGCGCTCGGAATGGTCGAGCAGCCGGCCCGGCGTCGCGATCAGCACGTCGACGCCGCGGATCAGCTTGGCGTCCTGGTTGTCGAAAGATACGCCGCCGATGATCAGCGCGACGTTGAGCTTGTGGTTCTTGCCGTATTTTTCGAAGTGGTCCGCGACCTGCGCGGCGAGTTCGCGCGTCGGCTCAAGGATGAGCGTGCGCGGCATGCGCGCCCGCGCGCGGCCTTTTTCCAACATGGTGAGCATCGGCAAGACGAAAGCGGCGGTCTTGCCGGTGCCGGTCTGCGCGATGCCGAGCACGTCGCGCCGGGCGAGCACGTGGGGGATCGATTGTTCTTGGATGGGGGTGGGGGTCTTGTAGCCGGCAGCCTCAATGGCGCCGAGAACTTTGTCGGACAAGCCGAGATGTGAAAAAGACATATAACCTCAAAGTCCGGCCCCGCGCCGGACTGGAAATCTGGTTGCATTGCGCGGGGAGGTGGATCGAATCTTAGCTCGATCCGCACGCCGGAACATAGGCTTGAACGCCGCAAAGTCAATGCTTCTACAATGCAATAAGTCATATAAATGATTAAACTTTTCTCATGTCGGAGACGGGAATGGCGTCAACCTTACCATTGGTTCTGGTTCCCGGGCTGCTATGCAGCGCCAGGCTTTTTGCGCCCCAGATCGCCGCCTTGTGGCCGCTCGGGCAGGTCACGATCGCCGATCACCGGCGCGACGACGACATCGAAGCGGTGGCTACGCACATCCTTGCCGCGGCACCGCCGCGCTTCGCGCTCGCTGGCTTGTCGCTGGGCGGCTATATCGCTTTTGCGATGCTGCGGCAGGCGCCCGAGCGCATCGCCAAGCTCGCGCTGCTCAACACATCGGCGCGCGCCGATATAGCCGAACAGATTTCCGGGCGCGAGAAATTGATCGCCATGGCTGAAACGGGAAAGATGAGCGAAGTGGTCGAGACGCTGACGCCGAAATTCCTGCACCGCAACCGCCATAAGGACGAGGCGCTCAAGCGCATCGTGCGCGACATGGCCGCCGATACCGGCGTGGAATCCTTCGTGCGGCAGGAGCGAACGATCATGTCGCGGTTGGATTCGCGGCCGCTGCTCGCGAGCATTGCCTGCCCGACGCTGGTGCTGGTGGGCGACGGCGACGAGTTGACGCCGCCGGAACTCGCCAAAGAAATCGCCGGCGGCATTGCCGGCGCGCGTTTGGTGATCGTGCCGGACTGTGGACACCTGTCCACCCTCGAGCGGCCCGACGCGGTCAATGCCGCGCTGGAAGAATGGCTGGGCGCCTGAAATGGCGGCGCACGACCGATGATGGATGCACGCGATACCGCTGGCGTCATCGCGTCGCCGCCGCTGATTGCGGCGGCGACCATCGGGTTTGGGCTTGCCCTTGATTGGCTGCTGCCGGCCTACGTGTTGACCACATTGCTGACATTTCCGGCGCGCATCGCCATCGGGGTGATCGTGTTCGCTGCGGGCGCAGGTCTTGGTGTTCCCGCTGTTCTCGCGTTTCGATCCGGTGACACCCATGTGGAGCCATGGAAGCCTTCGACCGCGCTCGTCACCGGCGGCATATTCCGTTGGCTGCGCAATCCGATGTATGTCGGGCTCGCGCTCGGCGTAGCGGGCATCGGGATCGCGCTCGCCTCCGACTGGACGCTCGTGCTGCTGCTGCCGGCGGCTGTGGTGATGCATATCGGCGTGGTTAGGCGCGAGGAGCGCTATCTCGAAGCGAAATTCGGCGACGCTTACCGCAGCTACAGGGCGCAAGTGCCGCGTTACGGCTGGCCGCCGGCCGGCATGCGCTGAAGAGAATTGTTCCAGCCTTTCCGGGCTTCGTCCCTTTCCGCGCCGATCGGCGAACTCCTATAGAAGTTGCATGTGATCCGCCGGGAGAACGAACGTGCGTACGCAAGTCGGAATAGTCGGCGCCGGTCCCGCCGGGCTGATGCTTTCGCATCTGCTGCATCTTGCTGGCATCGAGTCGATCATTGTCGAGGACCGCAGCCGCGCCTATTGCGAGGTGCGCGTGCGCGCTGGTCTGATGGAGAATTGGGTCGCCGAGATGCTGATCGACACCGGCGTGGGCGCGCGGCTCAAGCGCGAGGCCATGGTGCATGACGGCATTTTTCTCGGCTTCAACGGCGCGGCGCACAAGCTCGATTTCACCGAACTGGTCGACAAGCACGTCTACATTTACGACCAGAAGGAAGTCGTCACCGACCTGATTGCCCATCGCCTTGCACAAGGCGGACAGATCCTGTTCGAGGTCGCCGATACCGGCGTACACGATTTCGCAAGCGAGCGCCCGAAGATCCGTTTCAAACACGAGGGCAGGGCGCAGGAAATCGACTGCGATTTCATTGCCGGCTGTGACGGTTTTCATGGCGTCTGCCGGCCGAGCCTGCCGAAGGGCTCATGGACAGGCTACGACCGCGTCTATCCTTACGGTTGGCTCGGCATTCTTTCGGAATCGCCGCCGCCGGAGAAGGAGCTGATCTATTCCTATCACGAGCGCGGCTTTTCGTTGTTCTCGATGCGCGGACCGGAGCTGTCGCGGCTCTATTTGCAGGTCGCGCCGGATGAGGACATCGACCAATGGTCCGACGCACGCATCTGGGAGGAGCTCACCACGCGGCTTAACGGCGTGCGCCCGTTGCGGCAGGGCAAAATCCTGCAAAAGGGCGTCACGCCGATGCGCAGCTATGTGACCGAGCCGATGCGGCACGGCCGTCTGTTTCTCGCCGGCGACAGCGCGCATATCGTACCGCCGACCGGCGCCAAGGGCATGAACCTGGCGATGGCCGACGTGGTGTATTTGTCGCGCGCGCTCGAGCGTTTTTACCGCAGCCAGCAAGCGGACGGGCTTGAAACCTATTCGGCGACCTGCCTGCGCCGGGTTTGGAAAGGCCAGCGCTTCTCCTGGTGGATGACGCAGATGCTGCATCGCCAGCGCGAGGGCGACTACGCCGATTTCGACATGAAGCGGCAGCTGGCCGAGCTCGACTACGTCACCTCGTCGCACGCGGCCTCGGTGTCGCTGGCGGA
Source organism: uncultured Alphaproteobacteria bacterium (assembly GCA_963773115.1). Taxonomy (GTDB): domain Bacteria; phylum Pseudomonadota; class Alphaproteobacteria; order Rhizobiales; family Xanthobacteraceae; genus Pseudolabrys. Next base: position 191,833 of record CAVYZZ010000005.1, read on the forward strand.
AAACTATGCCGGCCTGCCGATCGATTAGTCTTTCAGCACCGCGCGCAATGGCCGGCGCATGAGTGCGATCACGAGGCCGGCCGCGGCGGAGATGACCGCCAGCAGCAAGAAAAAATCGCCCTTCGCCATGCTCGACCAGAAGGTGCCGAGGTAGCCGGCAAGGAAGTTGCCGATGAAGCTGGTGGCCAGCCACACGCCCATCATCATCGATAGCAGACGCAGCGGCGCCACCTTGGTGATCAGTGAGAGACCCGTGGGCGACAGATAAAGCTCGCCGGTGGTAATGGCGACGAAAAAGGCGAACAGCCAGAGCCAGCTCGCCTGGCCGTCGCCGGCGGCGTGCGCAGCGGCCAGCATAATCAGCCAGGATGCCGCGTTCAGAAACAAACCGATCGACATCTTCGTGACTGTTGCGGGCTCGCGCGCGCCCTGCCACCGCCACAGCGACACGATGAAGGGCGTGAAGGCAAAGATCATGAATGGATTGAGCGCCTGAAACCAGGTGATGGGAATTTCAAAGCCGCCGAACAGATGGCGGTCGGTGAACTCGCTCGCCCACAGCACGATGGTGTTGCCCTGCTGCTCGTAACTGGCCCAGAACAGGCTGACCGGCAGCATCAGCGCGAGAATGGCGCCGATTGCCTGCCAATCACCGCGTGCGAGCGGCTTGTGCACGGCCGCGCGCTGGGCGCGCGGGTCCTTCGGCAAGGTCGGTGTGGCGAAGAGATAGATGACGAGACCGATGGTCATGCCGACGCCGGCAGCGGCAAAGCCGTAGTGCCAGCCGATCTCTTCGCCAAGCGTGCCGCAGACGAGTGGCGCGAGAAAGGCGCCTATGTTGATGCCGACATAGAAGATCGAGAAGGCGCGGTCGCGGCGGCAGTCGCCGGGCGCATAAAGCGCGCCAACTTGCGACGAGATGTTCGGCTTGAAGCAGCCATTGCCGAGAATGAGCACGGTCAGCGCCAGCAGGAACAGGTGCTCGAACGCCATCAAGAAATGGCCGATCGCCATCAGCGCGGCACCGAGGATGACGGTGCGGTGCTGGCCGAGCACACGGTCAGCCAACAGGCCGCCGAAGATCGGCGTCAGATAAACGAGTCCGGTGTAGAAGCCGTAGATCTGCGAGGCGAACGGCTGGATATCGAGGGGGCCAAACACAAGCTCGAGCGCGCCCTTGAAGGACGCGAGGCCTAGCACGTGGCCGGCTTGCGCCGGCAACAAAAGATATTTGACCATGTAGAGTACGAGCAGGGCGCGCATTCCGTAGTAGGAAAAGCGCTCCCACATCTCGGTCGCGAACAGATAGGAAAGCGCGCGCGGATGGCCGAACAGCTCGCCGCGCGTTGCGGGTTTTTCCGTCGGTGCGGAATCTGCGGTCATGGCCGGACGGTGCGCACTGGAAACATCGCGGCGACGATAGCACGTCATGCGAACGGCGCATTGCCGTGGCGCTGCGCGCTGCTATGCTGGCGCGGTGTTTCTCGTGGCGTGGAGCGTTAAGGTCATGCGAATTGTGGCGGTTCTCCTGGCTGTCGTCGCAAGCGCCTTACCAGCCGCCGCCGGCGAGGGCCCGCCGCCCGAGCAACTGTTTCAACAGTTCGGCCTGTTCGGTACTTGGGCGAATAGTTGCAACGCGGCCGCTTCGCCGGCCAATCCCCACGTCAAGATCAGCCAGCCGGCGCCGGGCGTCATACTGGAGGATCACGATCTCGGCGCCGACTACGCGGTCAACCGCTACAGCGTGCTCACCGCCGAGAAACTGTCAGATACGACCCTGTCGGTGGAGGTATTGTTCCATCCCGGCGCTGAAGGTCAGGAGCGCCAGAAATTGATCTTTGCAATCCGCGACCACACGCGGCGCACGATGTTCAACCAGGCGGATGGCGGGCCGGTGCGGGTGAAGGACGGAATTGCGCTGACGCGCGGCACCAAGACACCGCTGTTGCACAAGTGCGAGTAGGGCGGGCCGCCGAAGCCGCCGTCAATTGCCGATAAAGCGCGCGTTAAGGTCGTTATCACGCTTTCTGTGGCACAAATGCCATAGTCTAACCTCGCCAAACCGTGGCAAATTCGGCTTGTTACGATAATGCTTCGGGCTGCGGCCACGGAGTTTGGGAAAATTTGGGTGGAAATACCATGCGACGCTTTGTAGTCGGCGGACTGCTGGCTGCCGTGCTTGTGAGTGCGGCGGGGGCGGCTGACCTGCCGGTCAAGGTGCCGGGCTACACGGCGCCGCCGCCCGTCCAGGCATTTTCATGGACCGGCTGCTATATCGGCGGCAATGTCGGCGGCATTATCAATAGCAGTGAGCTGGCGGCCTATCCATCCGGAGCTTATTCGGCAGCGATTGTTGCACTCGGGACATACAACTACAACGCCAAGGACTCAGCGTTCAGCGGCGGTGTGCAATACGGATGCAATCGCCAATACGGGCAATTCGTTCTGGGCCTCGACTCCGATTTCGACTGGGCTGGTCTCAATGAGACGATCAATGCCTCCCATCCGGCGAATCCCGGAATTGTCGCTTACAGCGAGACCATCACGCAGAAGCTGAACTGGTATTCGACGACGCGCGCGCGGCTTGGCTGGGCGCAGGACCGCTGGATGTTCTTTATTGATGGCGGCCTTGCATCAGGCCGTGTCAAGTCTACCTATTTTTCACCTCCCGCTGGCGGTTTCGCCTATGGGGGGTCTCAATCGAAGACCCGCTACGGCTGGGCCGTCGGCGGCGGCGTCGAATATGCATTGAGCGAGAACTGGTTCCTGCGCGGCGAGTATCTGTATGTTGACCTCGGCAAATACAGCTACACCGATTTGCAGACGCCGGCATCAGGTGCCGGCTTCACTTGGGGCACGGATGTCGACACGCGCTTCCATGTCGCGCGCGTCGCGCTCAGCTATCGGTTCACGCGCGCCGGCTCCTTGCTGGAATGGGCAATGGGCGGGTTCCGCTAATAGCCTTGCTCGCACCGCCAGAATAACTACACGTCGAGCAATTCCTCGCCGGCAAATTCGGCGTGCTCCTGGATGAAGGCAAAGCGGGTTTCCGCTCGTGTGCCCATCAATTGCTCGACGATCTTGGCGGTGGGTTTGCGTTCCTTCTCCACCAGCACCACGCGCAGCAATGTCCGCTTGCCGGGGTCCATGGTGGTCTCCTTCAGTTGCGCCGCCATCATCTCGCCCAGGCCCTTGAAGCGTGACACCTCGACCTTGGCGTTGGCGTTGAATTCCTTTTTCAACAACTGCTCTTTGTGCTTGTCATTGCGCGCATAGACGATCTTGCCGCCGTGCGAGAGCCGATATAGCGGCGGCACCGCCAGATAGAGCTTGCCGGCATCAATCAGCTTCGGCATCTGGCGATAAAAGAACGTGATCAGCAGCGAAGCGATATGGGCGCCGTCGACGTCGGCGTCGGTCATGATGATGATCTTCTCGTAGCGCAGGTCCTTGTCGTTATAATGCACGCCGGTGCCGCAGCCGAGTGCCTGGATGAGATCGGCAAGCTGGGCGTTCTGCGCCAGCTTGTCCTTGCCGGCCGAGGCGACGTTCAGGATCTTGCCGCGTAGCGGCAGGATCGCCTGGCTGCGGCGGTCGCGCGCTTGCTTGGCCGAGCCGCCGGCTGAATCGCCTTCGACAATGAAAATCTCCGAGCCTTGCGCGGCCGAATTGGTGCAGTCGGCGAGCTTGCCGGGCAGGCGCAATTTACGCACCGCTGTCTTGCGCGCGATGTCTTTTTCCTGGCGGCGGCGCAGGCGCTCCTCGGCGCGCTCGACGACGAAGTCGAGCAGCTTGCTGGCCTGCATCGGATTGCCGGCGAGCCAGTGGTCGAAGGGATCGCGGATCGCCTGCTCGACGATACGCTGGGCTTCGGCGGTGGCGAGGCGGTCCTTGGTCTGGCCCTGGAATTCCGGCTCGCGCACGAACACCGACAGCATGCAGCCGGCGCCCACCATCACATCTTCGCTGGTGACAGGGGCGGCACGTTTTTCCTGGTTGATGCGCGCGGCGTGGTCCTTTAGTCCGCGCAGCAGCGCCGTCCGCAAACCGGATTCATGGGTGCCGCCGTCCGGCGTCGGGATGGTGTTGCAGTAGGAATTCAGGAATCCGTCGGCATCGGCGGTCCAGGCCACCGCCCATTGCACCGCGCCGTGCGCGCCGACTTTGCCGTGTGTGCCGGAAAAGATGTCGGGATGAACGAGCGTGGCGCCCTCGAGCTGCTCGGACAGATAATCCTTCAAGCCCTGCTCGAAATGGAACGTCGCCTTTTCCGGCACGTCGGCGACACCCTTGAGCAGCGCCTTGTCGCAGTGCCAGCGGATTTCGACGCCGCCGAAAAGATAAGCCTTCGAGCGCGTCATCTTGAATACGCGCTCGGGCTTGAAGGCGGCCTTGGGCCCGAAAATCTGCGGGTCGGGCCGGAATCTGATCTTGGTGCCGCGCCGGTTGGGCGCGCGACCGGCTTTTTCCAACTTGCCCTTCGGTTTGCCGCGCTCGAACGCCATACGGTAGAGCGTCTGTTCGCGTGCGACCTCGACTTCCATGCGCTCGGACAAGGCGTTGGCAACCGAGACGCCGACGCCGTGCAAGCCGCCGGACGTCTCGTAGACCTTGGAGTCGAATTTGCCGCCGGCGTGCAGCATGCACATGATCACTTCCAGCGCTGATTTGCTTTTGAACTTCGGATGCGGGTCGACCGGGATGCCGCGGCCGTTGTCGGTGACGGTCACGAAGCCGTTCGCCTCCATCTCCACTTCGATCCAGTCGGCGTGGCCGGCCAGCGCCTCGTCCATGGAATTGTCGATCACCTCGGCGAACAGGTGGTGCAGCGCCTTCTCGTCGGTGCCGCCGATATACATGCCGGGGCGGCGGCGAACCGGCTCGAGCCCCTCCAGCACCTCGATGTGCTTGGCGGTATAGCCGCTCTCCGCGCCGGCGCTGCGGGCGGCGGGCTTCTTGCGCGACGCTGGTTTTGCGGCTTTGCGTCCGGCCCCCTTACGCGGGGACGGTTTGCGGGCGACCGATTTCGAGGCCCGCGGAGCGGAGTCGAACAAATCGGGCTGCCGGGACGGTTTCTTTCGGGTCGCGGTTTTGGTCATGAGCTCGCGTCGAGGCGGGAGATTGCTGGTTCTGTAGATAGGGCTTCGGCGAATCAATTGCCACCAACTATGCCACGATCGCGCCGGAACAGTGATCGCCGAACGCACCGTTTTTGGGCGAAGCGGGTGGGGCCGCTACGCGCGCTGGCGTAGGTTGAAGCGGTGGGCTACAGACTACTGCCCGCGCAGCGTCCGGTGTCCGATGTATTTTCACGCCATCGCCCATGGCATCACGACGTTCGTCCACGACCATGCGGCCTGGGCGGCGCCGATCGTATTCGCACTGGCCTTTGCCGAGTCGCTCGCATTTATCTCGCTGCTGGTGCCGGCTTGGGCGGCGCTGGTCGGTATCGGCGCGCTGATCGCCTCGGGCGGTATCAGTTTCTGGCCGGTGTGGATCGCGGCTTCGATCGGCGCTGCCTTGGGCGACTGGTTGTCTTACTGGATCGGCTTGAAGCTCGAACATTCGGTGGCCCATATCTGGCCGCTGTCGCGCCACCCCGACCTGATCCCACGCGGCGAAACCTTCGTGAAAACCTGGGGCATTCCCGGTATTTTCATCGGCCGCTTCTTCGGGCCCTTGCGCGCCTCGGTGCCGTTGGTCGCCGGGATTTTCGAGATGCCCTATTGGCGTTTCCAGTTCGCCAATTTCACCTCGGCCTTTGTCTGGGCGGCGGTGCTGCTCACGCTTGGCGACGCGATCTCGCAGGGTGTGCGCTGGCTATGGTGAGCAAAAAATCCGCCGGGACGTCCGTCCCGGCGGAGTTTTTGAAAAGCGCAGCGACCTTAGTTGCCGAGCTGGATGAGTCGAATCTCGCCCTTCACCAGATCGGGCACCGCCACCAGATAGCCCTTGTCGTTAGGCACAACGGCGATATCGGCGGGGCCTTTAATGCCGGTCGTGAGCGTATGAACGCCGGTCTTGGCATTCCACTGGAACAGCGAGCCGGTGGCCCAATCGGTCGCCAGCAGATCGCCGTCCTTCATCTGATAAAGCCCGTCGAGCACGCCGATGGGCTTGGAGATTTCCTTCGGTTCGCCGCCCGGCTTCATCGCGTAGATGCCACGCGGCTTGTCCTTGCCGACGAAGCCGACCATCAGCAGCGAGCCGTTCTGCGCCGGCCACAGTCCGTTCGGGCTGACACCCTTGCCGGAGTACACCATCGTCACTTTGGGCGCGGACTTGGCATTGAGGAAATCGGCCGGCTCGATTTTGACGAGCTTGTCGTTGCGGTTGTCGCTGACATAGAGCGCACCGTTCATGATGGTGACGTCGTTGGCAAAGCCGATGCCGGGCAGCGGCAGGTTCTTGCTCTTCTTGGTCTTAAGGTCGAACTCCCAGAGTGCATCGATGTCGGTCACCCACAGATGGCCGTCGGCGATCCAGATACCCTTCGGCTTGTTCATCACTTCGCCATTGGCCGGGAAGACGCCGTCCTGCAGGATTTTGCCGTCCAGCGAAACCTTGGTGATTTTGCCCTTGCCGTCTTTTAATGGGGGCTTGAGCTCGGGGCCGAAGTCGCTGGTGTAGAGCACCTTTTCCTTGGGGTCGTAAGCGACGGATTCGACGTGACCGAAGCCGGTTACGGTCTTCTCCGAGAGCACCTTCAACTCTTTGGCCGACGCGGCCGGCATGGCCGCCAATGCGAGCGCCGCCGAAAATGCCAGCCCCACAGCTATATTTCTGGTCACGGCTATTCCTCCCCATTTGTCTGGCCGTTTTTCGGCCTGGAAATTTTTCTGCCGTGGCAGTTTAGCGAAGCGATACACGCTCGCCTATCCGGGGTTCTTGCCTGTTGCGCCTATCGGCTTTTTGCATGGCCTTTGGCGTTCTTGACCGTCGTTGCGCCGCGGCCTATATCGCGCCCATGACGACGCTTTTTGCAGGATCGAAGCTCCGCCGCCGCCGTGCCGCCAAGGCACGGGCGAACGCTTAGTCGTCACCCCCGTGCCGCCGGATCGGCCGCGCGGCGCTTTATTTTTCGCTAAATTCCGCGTTGTTGGCCTTGCTCCGGTCGTCCCTTAAGACTCTGGATTGAGGATTGAGTCATGGCTACGAAAGCGAAGATCGGCGTGTTGGGTGCCTCCGGCTATACCGGCTCGGAGTTGGTGCGCATGCTGTTGCGCCATCCGCGCGCCGAGATCGTACTGCTCACCGCCGAGCGCAGCGCCGGCAAGGCCATGCGCGAGGTGTTTCCGCAGTTTTCGCCATTCGATCTGCCGCAGTTGGTCGCTATCGAGGGGCTCGATTGGGCCGAGGCAGGCCTCGACGTCGCTTTCTGCGCGCTGCCGCATGCGACGACGCAGAAAGTGATCAAGGCTTTGCTCGGCGCCGCGCCGGCCACCAAGGTCGTGGACCTCTCGGCCGACTTCCGGCTGGCGGACACCGCGGCTTACGCGAAATGGTATGGCCATGAGCATCATGCGCCCGAGTTGCAGCGGGAAGCCGTATACGGTCTCTGCGAAATTCACCGGCGCGAGATCAAGAAGGCACGCCTCATCGCCAATCCCGGCTGCTACACCACCTGCGCGCAGCTGCCGCTGATCCCGCTGATCAAAAACAAAGCCATCGACCTCGACGAGATCGTGGTTGACGCCAAGTCGGGCATGACCGGCGCTGGGCGCGCGGCCAAGGAATCCATGCTGTTCTCGGAAGTGTCAGAAGGCTTCAACGCCTATGGGGTGGGCCACCACCGCCACATGGCCGAGCTCGACCAGGAATTCTCGCTGGCCGCCGGGCGCGAGGCGATCGTGACCTTCACCCCGCATCTGGTGCCGATGAACCGGGGCATTCTGTCGACCATCTATGTGCGGGGCCGGCGCGGGCGGACGCCGCAAGACCTTCATGCGATGCTTTTAAAGTCTTACATGAAGGAACCGTTCGTGCACGTGCTGCCGTTCGGCGAGACGCCGCAGACAAGGCATGTGCGCGGCTCCAATATGACTTTCATTGGCGTTGCAAGTGACCGCATCCCGGGCCGCGCCATCTTAGTCTCCGCGCTCGACAATCTGGTCAAAGGCGCCTCCGGCCAGGCGATCCAGAACATGAATCTGGTGATGGGCTGGCCGGAGACGATGGGCCTGGAGCAGGTGGCGCTGTTTCCCTGATTCGGCTGGTACAATCGCGGCTCTCGCCGGAGACCGTCCATGTTCGAGGTCAGCAACCAACCGCCGCCGCTCGAGCCCTATAATTTGTTCACGAGCGATGCCGCTTTGCGCGAAGCGGTCAAACGCGAGCAGGCGGGCTGGGCCGAGGACGGGCTGAAGACGCTGGGCGCCACACTCGGCAAGCCCGAGACGGTCAAGCTCGGCTTCGATGCCAACAAATATCCGCCGGTCCTGCGCACGCTCGACCGCTACGGCCACCGTCTCGATGAGGTCGAATTCCACCCCGCCTGGCACGAGCTCATGGCGATCGCGTTGCGCGCCGGTTTGCATTCCAGCCCTTGGGCTGAGCCGAAAGCCGGTGCCCATGCGGCGCGCGCCGCCGGCACCTACATGCTCGGCCAGATCGAAAGCGGCGTCTATTGCCCAATCGCCATGACCTACGGCTCGGTGCCGACGCTACGGCAGGCGCCCGCGATCGCCAAACAGTGGCTGCCGAAGGTTTTTGCGCGCGATTACGACCGCCGCTTCCGCCCGCTGGCTGAGAAAAAATCCGCGCTTATCGGCATGGGCATGACCGAGAACCAGGGCGGCTCGGACCTGCGCACCAATACCACGCGCGCGGAGCCCGCCGGCGACGGCACATTTCGGCTTCATGGGCACAAATGGTTCATGTCGGCGCCGATGTGCGACGCCTTCCTCGTGCTCGCCCAATCGCCCGAGGGGCTGAGTTGCTTCCTGCTGCCGCGCTGGACGCCCGACGGCGAACGCAATGCCATTCACATTCTTCGCCTGAAGGACAAGCTCGGCAACCGTTCCAATGCCTCGAGCGAAGTCGAGTTTGACGGGGCCTACGCCGAGCTGATCGGGGAGGAGGGCCGCGGCATCCCGACTATCCTCGAAATGGGCAATTACACCCGACTCGAATGCGCCATCGGCTCTGCAGGCCTGATGCGGCAGGCGCTGGCGCAGGCTGTGCATCATGCGCGTTATCGCACCGCCTTCCAGAAGAAGCTGATCGACCAGCCGTTGATGGAGAACGTGCTCGCGGATCTGGTGCTGGAGTCGGAGGCGGCAGCCGCGCTCACGTTCCGCCTGGCGCGCGCCTATGACGAGAGCGACGAGGCGGCGCTTACTTATCGCCGCGTGGTGACGCCGGCGGCGAAGTTCTGGATCTGCAAGCGCACGCCTTATCTGACCTTCGAGGCCATGGAGGTGCTGGGCGGCTCCGGCTACATCGAGGAAAGCATCATGCCGCGGCTCTATCGTGAGGCCCCGGTCAATTCGATCTGGGAGGGCTCGGGCAACGTCATGTGCCTCGACGTATTGCGTGCCATTGCGCGCACGCCCAATGCGGCCGAGGTAATGCGCGCGGAGCTCGACGGCGCGGATAATACGCGGCTGAAGGCCTTTGCCGGCCGGCTCGTGGAGCGGCTCGCCGCGCCCGAGCGCAACGACGAAGCCCAAGCGCGCGCGCTCTCGCGCGATCTGGTGCTGGGCTTACAGGCCGCGCTGCTTATCAAGCACGCGCCGCCGGCACTGGCCGACGCTTTCTGCGCATCGCGGCTCGATGGCGAAAGTTCCGCCTTTGGCCTCTTGCCGCGCGGGCTCGATCTGCGCGCGATTGTCGAGCGGGCGGGGCTGACATGACTTTTAATTGCGCGTGATCATGTCCGAAAACCGGTTCCACCAATTCGAGATCACGCGCTAGAGCTTCCCGAAAATCGCAATCACCAGCACAACTTGCGCCAAGAAACCGACCGCGAAGGACAGCGTGCGCAGTACCGGCACGCCGAGCGCGTAGACGATGACGTGCGCCAGCCGCGCCCAGAAATACACCGCACAGGCGATTACGGTGCTCATGGTCGAATGATGCATCGCGTTCAGAATCAGCACCAAGGTCGCGAAGATCACCAAGTTTTCGACCGCATTGGTGTGCGCGAAATAGAGCCGCTGTGCCCAAGGCGCCTGCGGCTTATCGTTGCGCGAGGGATTGGCCATGGCGCCCATCAGACCGCGCACCATGATGCGATCGAGAATATACGGCACCCACAGCAGCCCGGTCAGGATGACCGTGAGCGTCAGCCACAACAGTTCCTTGGACATCGCGGTTCCCCAATTTATTGAATTGTCGGCGGCGAGCTTAGTGGAGAGCAGCGAGCCTGTCGCTCCCCGTCGCGGTCACGAGCCTGTTATCGCGCGGACGCCTGGCTTTATTCCCAGCTTCTCACCTTGACGTAGGAGCCGGGCGCATCCTCGATGGCCGCAAGCTTGCCGCCCCCGATCTTGCGGGCGGGGATGGTTTCGGCGTCATGCGTTTTCAACCAATCGAGCCAGTCCGGCCACCAGGAGCCGGGATATTCCATGGCGTTCGTCAGCCATGTGCCGAGATCGGAGCCGCCCGGCGCGCCGCCGGTCCAGTATTGATATTTCTGCTTGACCGGCGGATTGACGACGCCGGCGATGTGCCCCGATCCGGCCAACACAAATTTCACCGGCCCGCCAAAATATTGCGAGCCGAACAGCGCCGATTTTGCCGGCGCGATATGGTCCTCGCGGGTGGCCAGATTGTAGACCGGGATCTTGACCTTGCGCAGGTCGAGGGTAACGCCGGCGATTTCCATTTCGCCCTTGGTGAGGCGGTTGTCGAGATAGCAATTGCGCATATAGAAAGAATGGTTGGCCGCCGGCATGCGGGTGGCGTCGGAATTCCAATACAGGATGTCGAACGGGAACGGCTTCTTGCCTCGCAAATAGTTGTTGACCACATAGGGCCAGATCAGGTCGTTGGAGCGCAGCAGATTGAAGGCGTTGGCCATGCGCGAGGCTTCCAGATAGCCTTGCTCGTTCATGTGCGTTTCGAGATGCTTTATCTGCTCTTCGTCGACGAACACCATCAGGTCGCCAGCATAGGTGAAATCGACCTGCGCCGTGAACAAGGTGGCCGAACGCGCGCGGTCCTGCTTTTTAGCCGCAAGATATGCGAGTGTGATTGCGAGCAGCGTTCCGCCCACGCAATAGCCGATGGCATTGACCTTGGCCTCGCCGGTCACTTCCTTCACCGCGTCGAGTGCGGCGATCACGCCTTCGCGCATATACTGCTCGAAACTCTTTCCCGCGAGCTCGGCGTCCGGGTTGACCCAGGAGATCACAAATACGGTCAGCCCGTTGTCGACGCACCATTTGATGAAGGATTTCTCCGGCGTCAGATCGAGGATGTAAAACTTGTTGATCCAAGGTGGCACGATCAACAGCGGGACCTTGAGTACGTCGGGCGTCGTTGCCTCGTACTGGATCAGCTGCATCAGTTCGTTCTGGAAGACCACCTTGCCGGGCGTGACCGCGAGGTTGCGCCCGACCTCGAACATCGAAGGGTCGGACTGGCGGATGCGTAGGTGGCCGTGGCCGGCCTTGATGTCCTCGCCGAGCATGTGCATGCCGCGCACCAGGTTTTCGGCGTTCGAGGAGAACGTCTCGCGTAGCAGCTCCGGATTGGTGAGCACGAAATTCGACGGCGAGATCGCATTGGTGATCTGTCGGATGTAAAATTCGGCTTTCCGGCGCGTGTGCGGGTCGACGCCCTCAGCCTCCTTGACCAGATGCTCGGCCCAATGCGTGGTGAGCAGGTAGGCCTGCTTGAGGAAGTCGAAGAACTGATTCTGCGACCACTCCGGGTCGGAAAAGCGTTTATCCTTCGCATCGGGCTTGGCCACCGGCTCGCACGACTCACCCGCCATACGCTTGGCCGCGCCGGCCCACAGGTCTAGATAGGCGCGGCTGAGGCTCGCCTGCAGCTCGACCGCACGCTGCGGGTCGGCGAGCCAATATTCCAGCACCTGGCCGATGGTCTTGACCACCTCGCTGACCTCGTCGGCCAGCTCGCCTCTGATCCTGCCTTCCTCGCGCGGTTTGAGATAAGCGGCAAGCGCCTTGCCGCCTTCTTCGATCACGCGGGCGAGATTGCGCGAAAACGCCTCGACATCGACGCTGCCGATCTTGGCCGGTTCGGTGGTGGGCTTTTCCATGCGCATGAGGTCGATCCCGACACGACAATTGGCCCGGACTGGGCCCGGCCGCAAGGCGGGTTTTGGTCCCATGGTTTCGCCGCCATTTTCGCTGCGCCGAGGACCTTAGGGTAACCGCCGACTTGCTGCCGCCATATTAACCGGTTAGCGGGAATATGTTATAATTCATTGAGTCTGCTTGGATTTCCCGGTCAGACCGCAGGCCTCGCGAAACATGATGCGCGCTCTTGGACGCTTGCTTTTGGCTGCCGCGAGCCTGGCGATCTTGGCCGGTTGCTCGTCAAGCCAGATTATTGACGAACTGCCGGCCCCGGTGGCTCTGCCTGCAGATGCCCCGGCGCGGCCAGCGACGCCCTACCAGTACCCGGCCGTGCACGACATGCCGCCGCCGCGGACCACCGAACCGATGTCTGCGGAAGACCAATTGCGGCTGGAACAGGAGCTCACCGCGGTTCGCAACCGGCAGGAAGGTCGCAAGCCGGAGGATGAAAAAACCGTCCAGACGACGAAAAAGAACGCTAAAAAGACCGCGAAAAAGAAGCCGGCGGACGCCCAGAACGGCGAGACCGCTGGCGCCAAGACCAACCCGTGATAAAAGCCAGCCGGGGGCACGCCCGCCGGCTGGAAAGGGCAGTCGACATCAAGGTCTAACCCGATGGACGTTTTCTACCGCATCCGCCGCTTGCCGCCTTACGTGTTCGAAGAGGTGAACCTGGCCAAGGCGCGCGCCCGCAACGCGGGGGCGGACATCATCGACCTCGGCATGGGCAATCCGGATTTGCCGGCGCCCGCCCATGTCATCGACAAAGTCAAGGAGACCCTGGGCAAGCCGCGCACCGACCGCTATTCGGCCTCGCGCGGCATTCCCAAATTGCGTCTGGCGCAAGCGAAGTATTACGAGCGCCGTTTCGGCGTGAAGCTCAATCCAGAGACGCAAATCGTCACCACGCTGGGCTCGAAGGAAGGCTTTGCCAATGTCGCGCAGGCGATCACCGCGCCGGGCGACGTGGTGCTGGTGCCCAACCCGAGCTACCCGATCCACGCCTTCGGTTTCCTGATGGCCGGTGGTGCTGTGCGCGGTGTGCCGTCGGAGCCGACATCGAATTTCTTTCACACGCTGGAACGGGCGATCATCCACTCGATCCCGAAGCCGACGGCGGTTGTGGTCTGCTATCCGGCCAATCCGACCGCCTACGTGGCGAGCATCGATTTCTACCGGGAGCTTGTCGCGTTCGCGAAGAAGCACGAAATCCTCATTCTGTCCGATCTCGCCTACGCCGAAGTCTATTTCGACGACAATCCGCCGCCTTCGCTGCTGCAGGTTCCGGGCGCGATCGACATCGCGGTCGAGTTCACCTCGATGTCGAAGACCTATTCGATGCCGGGCTGGCGCATCGGCTTCGCGGTCGGCAACGAGCGCATCATCGCGGCACTGTCGCGGGTGAAGTCCTATCTCGACTATGGCGCGTTCACCCCGATCCAGGTGGCGGCCATCGCCGCGCTCAACGGGCCCGACGATTGCATCAAGGAGATGCGCGAGACCTACAAGCGGCGGCGCGACGTGCTGGTGGAGAGTTTCGGCCGCGCCGGCTGGCACGTGCCGGCGCCACACGCCTCGATGTTTGCCTGGGCGCCGCTACCGGAGCCATTCAAGAACCTCGGCAGCGTGGAATTTTCCAAGCTGTTGGTCGAGAAGGCCGACATCGCGGTGTCGCCCGGCATCGGTTTCGGTGAATATGGCGAAGGTCACGTGCGCATCGCGCTGGTAGAAAACGAGCAGCGCATCCGCCAGGCGGCGCGCAATGTGCGCCGTTTCCTGGAAAATGCGCCCGAGCAGCTTCACAACGTCGTCCCGCTGGCGACGCGGCGCTAACCCTCCGACCGGATCAAGCGCGTTTCATGGCTCCAGCGTTGAAAGTAGGCGTCGCCGGTTTGGGCACGGTCGGCGCCGCCTTGATCGCCCAAATCGCACGCCAGCGCGCGGCGCTCGCCGTGCGTTGCGGCCGGCCCATCGAGGTCGTTGCGGTCTGCGCGCGTTCGAAAGCCAAGGATCGCGGCGTCAGCCTGAAAAAAATGAAATGGTTCTCCGACCCGATTGAGCTCGCGCGCGCGCCCGGCATCGACGTGTTCGTCGAACTGATTGGCGGCGCCGGCAATCCCGCAAAGGCCGCGGTCGAGGCGGCGCTCGCGTCCGGCAAATCGGTGGTGACCGCCAACAAGGCGCTGCTCGCAAAATACGGCATCACGCTGGCAGCGCTTGCCGAGAAGCATCACGCCGCGCTCAATTTCGAGGCCGCGGTCGGCGGCGCCATCCCGATCGTGAAGACGCTGCGCGAGGGGCTGGCCGGCAATTCGTTCGAGCGCATCTACGGCATCCTCAACGGCACCTGCAATTACATCCTGACGCGGATGGAGCAGGACAACATGACGTTCGCCGATTGCCTGAAAGAAGCGCAGCGACTCGGCTATGCGGAAGCCGATTCGAGTTTCGACGTCGAGGGCCACGATACCGCGCAGAAACTCGCAATCCTGGCCAGCCTCGCCTTCGGCATCCGCGTCGAGCAGAGTGCGATTTATGTGGAAGGTATTTCCTCGATCGCGCCGGCTGATCTTATTGCCGCCGACGAGCTCGGTTATCGCGTGAAATTGTTGGGCGTCGCGGTGAGGACGCCGAAGGGCATCGAGCAGCGCGTGCATCCAACCATGGTGCGCAAAGACTCGGCCATCGCCCAGGTCATGGGCGTGACCAATGCCGTCACCATCGACGCCGAGGGGATCAATCCGCTCACGCTGGTCGGGCCCGGCGCCGGCGGGACCGCCACCGCCTCGGCGGTGCTCGCCGATATTGGCGATATCGCACGCGGAGTGCGCACGGCGCCGTTCGGGCGACCGGCGGCCGGGCTAGCCGGCGTGCGCAAGGCGCCGATGCAGCGCCATGAGGGCGGCTATTACATTCGCCTGCTGGCGCGCGACAAGCCGGGAACCGCGGCAACAATAGCCAAGCGCCTCGCCGAACAAGAGATTTCGCTAGAGTCGATCGTGCAGCGCCACATCGGCCCGAGCGGGGAGGCCAAAAGCGGCTCCGTCCCCGTTATCCTCATTACCTACGCCACCACCGAGGACGCCGTGCGCAAGGCTCTTGCGGCGGTGGGGCGCGATAGGGTGATCTCAGGGCGGCCGCAGGTCATCCGGATCGAAAAGAACTGACCTGCAGTCGAGGCGAGGGGGGAACGCGAGCCATGGCGTCGATCACTATCCAGCCGGAACTCCTGCTGGAGCGTATTCTCACCCTCGAGATCGTGCGGGTGACCGAGCGCGCCGCGGTCTCGGCCGCGCGCCTGCGCGGTCACGGCAAGGAGAAAGCCTCCGATCAGGCCGCCGTCGATGCCATGCGGCGCGAGCTCAACCGGCTGCCGATCGACGGCACGGTGGTGATCGGGGAGGGTGAGCTCGACGAGGCGCCGATGCTGTTCATCGGGGAGAAGGTCGGCACCAAGCAGGGCCCGAAAGTCGACATCGCCGTCGATCCGCTGGAAGGCACCACGCTCTGCGCCAAGAACATGCCGGGCGCGATAGCGACGCTGGCCATGGCGGACGGCGGCACGCTGCTGCACGCCGCCGACGTCTATATGGACAAGATCGCTATCGGCCCCGGCTATCCGAAAGGCGTTGTCGATCTCGACGCGCCGGCGCAAGAGAACATCCTTGCGCTCGCCAAGGCGAAAGGCGTCAAGCCGGAAGGCATCACCGCCATCCTGCTTGACCGTCCGCGCCACGCCGACATGATCGCGGCGATCCGCAAGACCGGTGCCTCGGTGACGCTGATCACCGACGGCGACGTCGCTGGCGTGATCCATTGCGCCGAGCGCAAGACCGGCATCGACATCTATCTTGGCATCGGCGGCGCGCCGGAAGGCGTGCTGGCGGCGGCCGCGCTGCGTTGCATCGGCGGCCAGATGCAGACCCGGCTGGTGCTCGACACCGAGGAGCGACGCGAGCGGGCCACAAAAATGGGCATCAAAGATTTCAAGAAGAAATATCAGATCGAGGACATGGTGAAGGGCGACTGCCTGTTCGCCGCCACCGGCGTGACCGACGGGCCGATGTTGTCGGGCGTCAAGTTCGGCAAGGACGTGATCGAGACCGAAACGGTGGTGATGCGTTCGGTCACCGGCACCGTGCGCCGAGTCGTCGCCG
The DNA here is from genome assembly GCA_963773115.1 of uncultured Alphaproteobacteria bacterium. Taxonomy (GTDB): domain Bacteria; phylum Pseudomonadota; class Alphaproteobacteria; order Rhizobiales; family Xanthobacteraceae; genus Pseudolabrys. The sequence continues at coordinate 208,259 of CAVYZZ010000005.1, forward strand.
AGCACCGCCAGTTCGATAAATTTTACCTCGATTGAGTTTTTTCACAGCCGGCGCGACGCAGCCGGCGGATTCGATACGATCAGTTGTTTGCGCATTTGATTCGGAGCGGACGCAGAGCGTTGCGCGCATGGTGGTTTGGCGATGGCATTGCCGGCGACGGTCATGAAAGAGGGCGAGCGCTGTTTCCTCGGCGTCGAACGCTCGGCGAGCGGGCGCGCGTGGCGCGACCGGTTGGACGAGCGAGGTCAAGCGCGCGCGCTGGCCATCGCGCAGCGCCACGGCATTCCGGAATTACTGGCGCGGGTACTGGCCGGACGAAATGTCGAGGCGGACGCGGTCGAGTCCTTTCTCGACCCGACCATCCGGCGGCTGATGCCAGATCCGCACACGCTTACCGACATGGAGGCCGCGGCGGCGCGCATTTCCGACGCGATCGTCAATGAAGAGAGCGTCGCCATTTTCGGCGACTATGACGTTGATGGCGCCACCGCGGCGGCGCTGCTCTGCCGCTACCTGCGCCATTGCGGCCTCGATCCGATCGTGCATATCCCGGACCGCATATTTGAAGGCTATGGCCCGAACGTGGACGCCATCCGCTCTTTCACCGAGCGTGGCGTAAAGCTGTTGATCACCGTCGATTGCGGCACGACCAGCGTGGAGCCGCTGGCGGAAGCAAAAAAGCTGGGGCTGGAAACCGTCGTCATTGACCATCATCAGGCCGATGAGGCGCTTCCGCCGGCGCGGGCGATCGTCAATCCAAACCGCGCCGATGATCTGTCCGGCCTTGGGCATCTGGCCGCGGTGGGCCTCGTATTCGTCACTTTGGTCGCGGTCACGCGCACCTTGCGCGCGCGCAATTTCTGGACCGGCATGCGGGGCGAGCCCGATTTGCTGGCGCAGTTGCATCTGGTCGCGCTCGGTACCGTCGCCGACGTGGTGCCGCTTACCGGGCTCAACCGCGCCTTCGTCGCCAAGGGGCTGATCGCGTTAAGGCGCCGCGATCATGTTGGTTCAACCGCGCTGATGGACGTAGCGCGCCTTTCCGGCCCGCCGGAGCCTTGGCATCTCGGCTTCCTGCTGGGGCCGCGCATCAATGCCGGCGGCCGCATCGGGCGCGCCGATCTCGGCGTGCGCCTGCTGCTGGAGGAGGACCCGGTGGAAGCCGCCCGCATCGCCGCCGAGCTCGACCGGCTCAATCACGAGCGCCGCGCCATAGAGCAGGCGACCTTGGCGCAGGCGGAAGCCGAAGCCATGGCGGCTATGGGGCTGGAGGAGAAGGGCGCGGTGGTCGTCACCGCCGCGGAAGGCTGGCATGCCGGCGTAGTCGGGCTGGTGGCGGCCCGGCTGAAGGAGCGCTACGGCCGGCCGGCCTTTGCGATTGCTTTGGAGCGCGGCGGCATCGGCACCGGCTCGGGGCGCTCGATCGCCGGTGTTGATCTCGGCCGCGCCGTGCGCCAGGCGGTGCGCGACGGTTTGCTCATCAAGGGCGGCGGTCATGCCATGGCCGCCGGCATCACGTTGAAAAAGGATTCGCTGGCGCCGTTCCGCGCCTTTCTCGAGGACACTTTGGCGTCATCGGTGGAAGCGGCGCGGCGCGAGCGCGCCCTGCTGATCGACGGCGCGGTGAGCGCCGGCGCCGTCAACCTGGCACTTGCCGATATGCTTTCGCGCGCCGGCCCCTACGGCGCCGGCAATCCGGAGCCGGTCTTGGCGCTGCCGTCGCATGCCGTCGCTTATGCCGATCCGGTGGGCGAGAACCACATCCGCGTGCGGCTGAAATCCGGCGACGGCAAGTTCGTCAACGCGATTGCGTTCCGCGCCGCCGGCACGCCGCTCGGCAAGGCGCTGCTCGACAACCGCGGCCGCGCGGTCCATGCCGCCGGCAACCTCGCTGTCGATCGCTGGCAAGGCCAGGAACGGGTGCAGTTGCGGATTACGGATATCGCGACGCCTTAGATTTCGTGGAGCGAGGCATGGGGAATTCGCGCTCAGCGCCGCTCAGAATTGCCATGAGCTGTCTTGCGTTGTTCGGCTGTGTTTATTGTCATGGCGTGGCTGTTGCCGGCGGGCCAACGAATGTCGAGCGCTGTCTCGCGATTGCCGCCGGACTGAAACTTGGCGTGCCGCCGTCGCGAACACGCGCGAAATTGCGCGCCGGCCAGCCGGTGACCATCGTCGCTCTGGGCTCTTCGTCGACGAGCGGTTTCGGCACATTCGGGCCGGGATATCCGAAAGTCATGCAAACGGAGCTTTCCCGGCTGCATCCGTCCCTGCAGATCGACGTGATCAACAGCGGCCGTATCCTCGACACGATGGACGGCATGCTCGCACGGCTTGACACCGACGTGCTTAAGCACAAGCCGGACCTGGTGGTGTGGCAGCTCGGCACCAACGATGTGGTCTGGCACGGCATCGCAAGCGACGCCAAACAGTCGCTGCGCAGGGGCGTCGAGCGGCTGAAAAAGGCGAATGCCGACGTGATCCTGATGGATTTGCAAGACTCGCCGGTTGTGCGCACCAAGCCTGCGCGCGTCACCATGGAGAATCTCATTGCTGGTGTTGCAAGTGAGGCGGGGGTGGGTTTTTTCCCGCGCTATCGCCTCATGCAGCGCACGCATGCCGACGGCGTTGAAGGCCTTGTTGCCCTCGATGGCCTGCACAATTCGGGAGACGGCTATCTCTGCATCGGCCGGGCGCTAGCCCGGATGATCGATAAGGGGGCAGGGCCGTAGTTCGTGACCGCCTCAGCGCTTGCGCACCTTGCGGCAGAACACGTCGTAGATCGCGCCGATGATGGTGCGCGCCTCTTCGCTGGCGACGCTGTAATAGATGGTCTTGCCGTCGCGTCGCGTGGAAACCAATCCGTCTGCGCGCAGGCGCGCGAGCTGCTGCGACACCGTCGGCTGACGCAGGCCAAGCTCCTCTTCCAGTTCGCTCACCGACTTTTCGCCCTCGGCGAGAATGCACAGCATCATCAGCCGGCTTTCGTGCGCCAGCGCCTTGAGGAAATCGCTCGCGCGCTTGGCGTTGTCCGTCATGCGCTCGAGCTCGTTCGAGCGTGTGGCAATATCCATGCGATGCAATTCCATTTTCAGTGATGCCCCATCGGAGCGACCGGCGACGAAAGAATACAGGAGATCAACCGCGCGTGCGCAAAGTTTTTTCGCTTCGCTGCATGCGTTCACCGCCCGTTCCGGCTCTGTCGAGTTTCTCCATTAGCATAAAAAGCTGAGTCCAGAAGACCTCCGGGCCGCCATAGCCGCGAATGCGCCCGATTTCGCGGCCTTTGTCGACCAGCACGAACAGCGGCGTTAACCGTTCCACTGCAATAAACGAAAGATCCGGCGGCAGCGCTTGCGCGATATCGACGCGCCGCAACGGTGCGCGCAAACTTTCATCGGTCTTATTATAGATCGCCCCGACGTCGCGGTCGAAGGCTTCGCACCAGGAACAGCCGGCTTGTTCGAACATTACGAGCTCGGCGGCATGCGCGCGTGCGAAGGCCAACGCGATAAACATTGCGCCGATGAGCAAGAAGATAGAAAAAAATTTCAGCAGTCGCGACTTGGTCGCCAACTTCGTTCTCCACCGGAGACGGTATTCGAGAGACAGGCTATTGAATCGCGGCTAAATATATCACAGAAACTGAATATGTCGATGGACTGGAGCCGGGGATGAGTCTCGACGTAAGCGCGGGTGGGGCCTTTGTTGCTGGGCTTTTGTCCTTCGCCTCGCCCTGCGTCTTGCCGCTGGTGCCACCTTACCTGGCCTATATGGGCGGGGTTTCCATCGAGGAGCTGAACGAGGGCGGGCGCGCCCGTGTGCGCGTGGCGGTGATGCTGGCGGCGCTATGTTTCGTAGCCGGTTTCAGCACCGTTTTTGTCGTCCTTGGCGCCACCGCCTCCTGGATCGGCCAGGCGGTCAGCGCCCATTTGGGGCTGCTGAGCTATGTTGCCGGAACTTTCGTCATCCTGATGGGGCTGCATTTCCTGCACGTCTTCCGCATTCCGCTGTTCGACCGCACCGTGCGCATCGGGCTAGCGGAGAAACCGGCCGGGCTGATCGGCGCCTACGTGATCGGGCTCGCCTTCGGTTTCGGCTGGTCACCTTGCGTCGGGCCGGTGCTGGCCGCGATCCTGCTGGTGGCGGGCGCGCAGGACAGCGCGGGAGAGGGCGCGCGGCTGTTGTTCATCTATTCGCTCGGCATCGGCGTGCCGTTCCTGGTGGCGGCGAGTTTTGCCGGCGCTTTCATGCGCTGGAGCGCGCGCTTCCGTAAGCGGCTCGACATGATCGAAAAGGCGATGGGCCTATTGCTGATCGCCACCGGCGTGCTGATCGTCACCGGGCAGATGGCGGTCATCGCCAATTGGCTGGTCGAGACGTTTCCTGCGCTCGGAAAGATTGGATAGTCGCGCGGCCGCGCTATCCGTAGCGGAACGTCAGCAGATTGTTGATCGCACTCAACGATCCGTTGATCCGATGCAGCTTGGCGGTGTCGTGGTTCGCAACCGCATCGGGGACCTTGGCGAGTTCGGTTTGCGCTTCATCGATCAGTCGGCGAAACTCGGGCGACTTGCGGATCGCCTCGTTTGCCGTGGCATCGCAGCGGGCAAACACTTTGGCGTAGGTCGCCGCCTTCTCGGCGACGGCGCGGTCGGTGCCCGGCTTGCTCCAATCGAGGTCGGGTTTGTCGTAGGCCATGAACGCGGCAGCGGCCCTGTTGGAATCGAGGATGCAGTCCGCCAGCACCACGACGTGCGCTGATTTGCGCAAGGCGTAGAGATCGCCGCGCACGGCTTCGAGCGATTGACGCGCGCCGTCAAGATGCCCGGATTTCAGCAGCAGGTCGGCGCCGACCAGGCGCGCTTTGATGCCGACCAGGGTCTTGGCAAAGAGCACGTTGCCGCTGAAGGCGGCCGGGCGCTTGCCTGAGAAATGCTGCGACAGTTTAGCCCAGGCTGCCCGCAGCCGGTCGATTTCGAGCGAGGCGAGATCGACATTACCGGTGCGCAAATAGCCGATGGCGCCCCGGTTATGGACGGCGGCTGCCTCGACCGCGGCGTTGAAATCGACGAGGTCGTCGGCCCTGGCAGCGCCGATGGAGAGCAGCAGGGTGAGACAGGCAGCGCGTGCGAGGCGGACGATCATCGATGTTCACCGGGCTTTGAAGACATGGTATAGCAGAATTCGAATATAACCATGGGCGGAAAACGCGGCGAGACCAGAGTGTCCCCGGGGCTTGCGACATAACGACGGCATCAAGGCCATGACCACAAGACGCGATCTATTGATGGGCGCCGGCGCGCTTGCGGCCTTTGGCCTCACGCGCGCGCGTGCCGCGGAGCCGGCCAAGGAGCCGGCAACGACGGCCGACGGACTTCTGACCGAGCCGTGGTTCCTGCAAAGCTTCCTCGATCTTTCCGACGATCTCAGCGCCGCCCACGATGCCGGCAAGCGCCTGGCGATCATGTGGGAGCTGCGCGGCTGTCCCTATTGCCGGGAGACGCATCTGGTCAATCTCGCGCAACCTCGCATCGCCGACTACATCAAGGCGAATTTCGAAGTGCTGCAGCTCAACATCATCGGCGACCGCAAGGTGAAGGATTTCGACGGAACCGAATTGTCGGAAAAGGCGCTGGCGCGGAAGTATGGCGTGCGCTTCACGCCCACCTTCCAGTTCTTCCCGGAAACGCCGGCCGGTCTGAACGATCTGGCGCCGGCCAAACGCGAGGTGGCGCGCGCGCCGGGCTATCTGCGGCCCGACGACTTTCTCGCGTTGTTCCGCTTTGTGCGCGAGAAAGCGTACGAGAAGGGCAGCTTCCGCGATTTCCTCAAGAGCCAGCCGAGCTGAGCGCAGAAAACGCGCCGCCGCTTTGCCTTGGCGCGCCGTTTCGCCTATGACTTCGCCCGGACCAAATCTCGCCCGGGCGCACCATGGCTAAGCTCAAACTGTCCCTTGCCGTCGGCCCCTATGACCGCACGCGCGCGCTTGTGGATGGCTCCGTGCAGATCGACGGCGTCGATCCGATCTGCATGACGCTGTCACCGGAGGAAATATTCTTTCGCGCCTTCCGTCACGCTGAATTCGACATCTGCGAACTGTCGCTGTCGAGCTTCACCGTCAAGACGACGCAAGGCGATTGCCCTTATGTCGGCGTACCGGCCTTCGTGTCGCGCGCCTTCCGCCACACCTCGATCTATGTACGCACAGACCGCATCAAGAAGCCCGCTGACCTCAAGGGCAAGAAGGTGGGCCTGCCGGAATATCAGTTGACCGCCAACGTGTGGGCGCGCGCCATTCTCGAAGACGACCACGGGGTAAAGCCTTCCGACATCCATTGGGTGCGCGGCGGCATCGAGGACGCCAACCGGCCGGAAAAGATCAGCATCAAGCTGCCTGCCGGCGTGAAGCTGGAAGACGCGCCGGCCGGCAAGTCGATTTCGGCGTTGCTCAAGGACGGCGCGATCGACGGATTCATCGCGCCGCGCCCGCCGTCGCTGGCGAAGGACACGCCGAATATCGGGTGGTTGTTCGCCGATCCGGTGGCGGCGGCGAAGGATTATTACCAGCGCACCGGTATTTTTCCGATCATGCATCTGGTCGGCGTGCGGCGCGCCCTGGCCGAGCAGCATCCGTGGCTGCCGGGGGCCGTGTTCAAAGCCTTCGCGCAAGCCAAGCAGGCCGCGCTCGCATCGTTGAGCGACACCTCGGCCACCAAGGTGACGCTGCCCTTCGTCGAGGAGCGTTTGAACGAAGCGCGCGCGCTGATGGGCGAAGACTTCTGGTCCTACGGCGTCGAACCCAATCGCAAGACGCTGGAGAGTTTTTTGCGTCACCACAATGCGCAGGGGCTGTCGCCGCGCTTGCTGAAGCCGGAAGAGCTGTTCCACCCCGGCACGCTAGAAGCCTTTAAAGTTTGAATGCATGGCGACGATCACCAGCATTGCGGGCGGCGCGCCCAAGCCGGTGTTCGACCGGCTCGGCCCGTTGTTCGAAAGTCGGACCGGCCATCAACTCAACGCGCTCTACGATACCATGAGCGGGATCGCGGCCCGCGTCGCCGCGCACGAGGCGCTCGACGTGCTGGTGATGCCGGTGCCACTGATCGACGCTTACGTCAGGGATGGCACGGTGCTGGCGGCCAGCCGCGCGGTGCTGGCCAATATCTCGCTCGCCGTCGGCGTCAGGGCGGGCGGTCCTGTGCCCGATGTGTCGACGCCCGAGAAGCTACGCACCGCGCTGCTCGCAGCGCGCGCGGTGGTGCACGCGCCGCCGAGCGCCACGCCGAGCGGGGCACACAGCGACAAGATCATCAACGAGCTTGGGCTTGCCGATGCGCTGGCGGGGCGGGTAATCCACAGAGCGGGGCTTGCCGGCGGCGTTACGATGATCGCGACTGGGGAGGCCGAGATCGGCATCTTCCCGAACAGCGAGATCGTCAATGTGGCGGGCGTCGCGCTGGCGGGCCGGTTGCCAGCGACGCTGCAAATGACAAACGTCTATGGCGCCGGCGTGACGGCCGCGAGCCCGGTCGCCGAAGCGGCGGCGGCGTTCATCAGCTTCCTGATCGAACCGGAAAGCCGCAAGGTCTGGACCGCCTGCGGTTTCAATCCGCCATCTTGAGCGCGCCTAGTTGTCAGTCGCTCTTGCGGGTCATGACCGCGGTCATGGCTGCGGTGTAGCCCGGCTGCACGCGCACATCGACGACTGCGACGCCGCCGGCTTCGACCGCCGCGATCGCCTTTTCGAATGTGGGGCTAAGGTCTTCAATGCTCGTGACCGGGCCAAAGCCAGTTGCGCCTTGCGCGCGCGCCATGGCTGCGAGGTCGATGTCGGGCTCGGAGATGCGCTGGCCGACCCAGCGGTTCTCCACCGGGCGGTTGCGCATGCGCGCGACGCGTTCCTGGTGCAGCTCGTCGTTGAAGAAGGAGCGGTTGTTGGCGATCACCATGAGCAGCGGGATCTTGTAGTGCGCCGCCGTCCACAGCGCGGTGACGCCCATGAGGAAATCGCCGTCGCCACACACGGCAATGGCTAGGCGCCCGGAGCCTTTCAGCGCCAGCGCCGCGCCGACTGAAATGCCGGGTCCGCCGCCGACTCCGCCGCCGCCATCACTGCCGAGATAATCGAGCGGATGACGGAAGGGCCAGCTGGCGCCGTTCCACGATAGCGAGACGTGGGTGAGCGAGCAGGGCTTGTCGCCGACGGCGCGACACAAAGCATCGGCGAGGTGATCGACAGTGAGTTTGTCGCCTTCCGGCTTGAACGGCGCGGCCTTGCCGGCGGGTACTGCGCGCGGCTTGCCGGGTCCGAGTGCATCGAGCAAAGCCGGCACCGCGGCTTCCGGCGCGCAGGCAATGAACGCATCGACCGGCGGCAGGCCCTGATAGTCCATGCTCCAGCCATTGTGCAGATGATGGTCGTTCGAGACCTGCACGATCTTCGCGGTGGTGTTGCCGGCCTGATTGAGCGTGCCCGCGATATCGATCCAGTCGAGGCTGAGGATGACGTCGGCTGCGCGGATGGCGTTCAGCGCTTCGGGCGCCGGCGCGATGAAACTTGGCGCGCCGATATGCAGCGGATGATCGGTCGGGAAGGCGGCACCGGTCTTGATGTCGGTGACGACGCGCGCATTAAGCCGTTCGGCGAGCGCAATGCGTGCATTCCAAGCGTCAAGATCGCGGGACTGGCGACCGGCGAGAATTAACGGCTGCCTGGCGTCACGCAACAGCGCGGTGGCCTTTTCGACGACGTCGGCGGCGGGCGCGCTCCCGATCTCCGGCATGAAGCGCGGCGCGTCGATCGGGGCGGGCTGCTCGGTGAGTTTTTCCTCCTGCATGCCGGCGTCGAGATTGACGTAGGTCGGCCCGCATGGCTGCGTGTTGGCAATCCAGGCGGCGCGCAGTACCGCTTCGCGCGCGGCGGCGGGAGATACCGGCTGGTCGTCCCATTTGGTGTAGCCGCGCACCAGCGCGCCCTGGTCGCGCGAGGTGTGGATCCAGTCGATCCAGGGCCTGCGCTTGACGGCGTCGACCGGCCCGGTGGCACCGAGAATGAGGATCGGCATGCGGTCGCACCAGGCGTTGAAGATCGCCATGGTGCCGTGCATCAGCCCGACATTGGAATGCACCATCGCCGCCATGGCGCGCCCCGTGACCTTGGCGTAGCCGTGCGCGATGGCGATGGCGCTTTCCTCGTGCAGGCACAGCAGGATCTGCGGCTGCTCATTGCCGAGATAATTGACCAAACTGTCGTGAAAGCCGCGGTAGCTGGCGCCCGGATTGAGCGCGATATAGTCGATGCCGGTCGCGCGCAGTGCGTCGGCCACCACGTCGCTGCCGAAAGCCGGCGCATTGACGCCGGAGGGAACCGGCCGGTCGACCGCTGCCAATGCGGCGTCGCGTGGGCGTTGCGCCGGCGCGCGCTGTCGCTTCAAATCCGTCACGGCGTCAAAACCCCACTTGCGCCGCCCCTCAGCGGCGAGCGCATCCAACCGGATTACGGGCTCTGACGCAATCGGGCCAAAACCTTCAAGCCGGCATAGCCGTCGGCCGGCTTCATGCCGACTTTCTTCTCGAACGCGAGGATGGCCTTGATGGTGTCGCTGCCCGTGCGGCCGTCGACACCGTCGGTCTTGAAGCCGCGCGCGTTGAGCCGGCGCTGGATTTCCTTGACCTCGGCCATGGTCGGAATGCGCTCGCCGCCGGGGAACAGCTTGTGAAAGTGTGCCCCGCCGCCGATCAGGTCGCCGAGATGACAAAGCGCGAGGGTGTAGGCGGTGGACGGGTTGTAGGAATAGACCGCGCGGAAATTCTGCCCGATTAGAAAGACCGGCCCGCCGCGCTGGGGAATCCAGAGTTTCACCCGGTCATGCGGGCGCGTGAAGGGCTTGCCGTCGGCGCGTTTGACGCCGAGCGCTTGCCATTGCGCGTAGGTCCGCCAGCCGCCGGACGAATGCCCGCCCAATATCACCTCGCAGCCCCAGGCCTCGCCGCGCCGGTAGTGGCCGCGCTCGACCAGATAGCGCGCGGTGCCGGCCATGGCGTCGGCCGGATTGCCGAACGGATTGGCGCGGCCGTCGTGGTCGTAGTCGACGCCCATGTGCAGCCACACCTCCGGCATCCATTGGGTGTGGCCCATGGCGCCGGCCCAGGAGCCGATCATGTCGGAGGGCTTGGCCCAGCCGCGGTCGACGATGATGAGCGCGTTGAGCAGTTCGGCTTCCCAATAGTGGCGCCGGCGCGGCTCGCGCCAGGCCAGCGCGGCAAGCGCCGGGATCACCGGCCGCATGTATTTCGGATTGGTCACCACGTCGCCGAACGAGGATTCCATCCCCCACAGGGCGAGCATGACGGTGCGGTCGACACCGTAATCCTTCTCGATGCGCGCCAAGAGGTCGGCATATTGCTTGGCGCGTTCTTTTCCGGTGATGACGCGCCATTCCGAGCAGCGCCGGTTGATGTACTGCCAGAGCTTCTCGGTGAATTCCGGCTGCTTGCGGACCTGCTCCATCACGGTCATGTCCGGCGTGATCGCATTCATCACCCGCGCATAGGTCGCTGGCGAAATGCCGCGCTTGATGGCGCGGGCGCGGAAGTCGGCGACCCAATGGGCGAAGGCGGCATTCGAGGGTTGCGCAAGCGCGCGCGCACCGAACGCAAAGCTCGCGGTAGCGCCAAGCGCGCCCGACATCAGGGCGCGGCGGTTGAGCAAAATGACGGGAGCAGTGCGGTCCGGCAAGATTCGCATGTCGGCATTGTATGGGAGCGGCTCGCGCAAACAATCGGCCGCAATGAGACTTTTTCGTGATGGCGAATGGCAGCGCCGGCCGCGACACTCGGCCGCGGTAGAGTGTTAATCGCCGGCGGTGTGCTTGCGTCGGCGTTTCTTGGGCACGTGCCGCGGCTTTTTCGGCTTGGCCTCGTCTGCTTTGTTTTCTTTTGCTTTCTTCTCGTCCGCCGCTTTTTCGTCGGCCTTTTTTTCGGTGGCCGGCGGCGGGCTAGCTTGTGCAGCGGTCTTCTCCGCTCCTGGCGCGGGCGGCGGAACCGGTTCCGGTTCGGGATGGGCCATCAGCGGCTTCTTGTCCGGCACCGGCGGCACCGGATCGCCGGGCTTGATCTCGGTGCCGCGTCCACCGATCTGCCGCTCATACGCGAGCACCAGCGTCATATAAGGATTGACCCAGACCCAGCCGACCTTTGTGAAAACCTGGATGTTGAAATGAATGTGGTAGGAGGTGCCATTCTCGCGGTCGCCCCAGGTGGCGACTTTGCCGATGATCTCGCCTTCGCTCACCTCGCGGCCGCTCACCAGACCGTCCGTGTCCATGTATTTCGGATTCATGTGCAGGTAGCGGAAGCGCACTAAGCTGCTCTTTGTGTTGATGACGATATAGGCGGCAAGGTTGCCGGGCGTACGCCAGATCAAGCCGTCGCGCACGGCGGCGACCGTGTGCTGGTAGGGCAGGCAGCGGTCGCCGCCTTCGTTGAAGATCGTGCAACTGCCCGGGCGGATGTCCTCGCCCTGATGGCCGTAGGCGCCGGGACACTGGCCGACCAGGAAGTCGCGCTGCTCGCAGAAATTATCGCGCCACGGATAGGTGAAATTCACCGCCGCCAATTCATCGAACACCAGCGGAATGCCGTTCACCTTGCAGGAATATTCGCTGCCCTTGCGGCCGAGCCGCCCGCTATGGCCGGTGCGATAGCAGTCGCCCCAGGGCATGAAAGACTGTGACTTCACATAATATGGCGCGTCAGCGATGGGCGAGCGCATGCGCGCATAGACGTGATAGTCAGCGCGCCCCGGCATCTTGCGCCAGCCGCTGCCGGGAATGAGAAAGCCGGGGCTGAAGTAAGTGAAATCGGATTTGGCGGTCGGCTGCGTTAGATCAAGATGCGGCTGCGCGATCTCCTGCGGCGTACCGCCGACGGTGCGTAGCAGCTTGAGGAATTTCACCGCGATCGGGTCGGCCTCGCGGCAGGACAGATAGCGCGAGGCGATCGGCTGGTCGTAGCATTGGATGGCGACCACGTAAGGCACGTCGAAGCGCTCGAACACGTAGCGTACATGCGCCTCGCGCAGGATTCGCTTGATGCCGGGAAACAGGTCCACCAGCTCTTTGTCCTTGACCGGGAACACCTCCTGATGGTCGGGGCCGTCGAGGTCGTAGGTAAAGCCGGCGCCGGTGATGCTGATTTCGATCGGCTTGCGGTAACGGAAATGGATGCCGCCGTCGCCATCGTGCAGCCAGAAGGTCGCCATGTAGCCGGCCGGCCCCGGCAGGAAGAACTTCGACGGCTGGAATGGCGCGAAATATTGGTTCGAGGTCAGCGCTTCAGGCTTGCCGGCGATGATGTCAGCACGCAGCGCGTCGAGATTGACCGGCAGCAACACCGGCACGCTGCTCTTGGCGATGCCGGGAAACCGCTTTTCCGTTTGCGAGTTGATCTGCGCGAATTCGTACGCCGGCCTGCCGGTGATATCGGTGGGAAGTGACAGTGCCGCCTCGGCCCAGTTGACCTGAGTAAGAGTCACGCGGGGCGCTTCGATTTCGTCAGCGGCGGCGGCGGATGCGACAACCAGCGCAACGATGCCGACCAGAACCGGAAGTCTCAAATGCACGCCCCTCGACCGACTTTGTTCCGAATTGAGGACCTGGCTTGGCAACCAGACATGGCCGCGTTCAAGACTAGCGGCTTAGGATAGCGGCGGACAAGGGTTGGCGCGCCGCTAAAGGCGCGGCGCCTGCGCGCGGGCGTCAAAGAGACGCGGGATGCTCGGAAAGCGCGATCAGTCCTTGGCGCGCTCGACATAGGAGCCGTCGACGGTGTTCACCACCACGCGCGTTCCGACCACGATATGGGTCGGCACCATGGTGCGCACGCCGTTCGACAGCATGGCCGGCTTGAACGAGCCGGAGGCGGTCTGGCCTTTCATTGCCGGCTCGGTGTCGGTGATTTCTAGGGTTACTTTCGCCGGGATATCGATTGAGATCGGGATGCCCTCATGGATGGCGAGTTTCACCACCATGCCTTCCTGCAGGTAGGCCGCCTCGTCGCCCACCAGGTCGGCGGGCAGGGCAACTTGGTCATAGGTTTCCTGATTCATGAAGTGGAACCCGTCGCCGTCCTGGTAGAGGTAGCTGAAGTCGTGGTCCTCCACATGGGCGCGCTCGACCTGGTCGGTGGTCTTGTAGCGCTGCGAGGTCTTCACGCCGTCGGAAATCCGGCGCATATCGACCTGGGTGGTGGGCGTGCCCTTGCCGGGATGGAAATTTTCCGCGGTGAGGACGACATAGAGCTTGCCGTCGATGTCGACGATATTGCCCTTGCGGAGCTGGCTGGCGATGACCTTCACGTTAGCGATCCTTGCATGGCGGGCGGCGGGGGCCGGTTTCGGGCCGCACCATACCCATCCTGGCGCGGGAAGCCAGTCCTTGCCCGCGCGCAATCGGTCGAGGTGAATGTGCGAGGCAACCCGCCGTTCTGGCTGCCTGGCGTGCATGCCGCCCGCCGACCGTTCCTGCTCAAACGCGGCCGCATCGCGGCGGCGCTCAGAGCCTGGTTCGCCGGCCACGATTTCGTCGAGGTTGAGACCGCCGCCTTGCAGGTCTCGCCCGGCAACGAAACTCATCTGCACGCCTTTGCGACCGAGCTGATCGGTCCGGGCGGCGAGCGGTGCCCGCTCTACTTGCGCACCTCGCCGGAATTCGCCTGCAAGAAGCTGCTGGCGGCGGGAGAGACGCGCATCTTCGATTTTGCGCGCGTGTTCCGCAACCGTGAGCGCGGCGCCTTGCACCATCCGGAATTCATGCTGCTGGAATGGTATCGCGCCAATGCGCCCTATGAGACGCTGATGGACGACTGCGCCGCGCTGCTGGCGCAGGCTGCGCGCGCGGCCGGCGCCACGCAGCTCTCGTTCCGTAGCAAGATCATGGATCCGTTCGCCGCGCCCGAGCGCGTGACGGTCACGGACGCTTTCATGCGCCATGCCGGCATCGATCTCCTGGCGACGGTAAGCGCGGGCATAGGCGATATCGTGCAGTTGGCCGCGGCGGCGGAGCGGGCCGGCGTCGCCATCGCTGCCGACGACACCTGGGGTGATATTTTCAGCCGCATTCTGGCCGGGCGCGTCGAACCGCATCTGGGGATCGGGCGTGCGACCATACTCTATGAGTTCCCGCTGCCGCTCGCCGCGCTGGCGCGGACCAAGCCCGGCAGCGACCAGGTGGCCGAGCGCTTCGAGCTCTATGCCTGTGGCGTGGAGCTCGCCAACGGTTTCGGCGAGCTTACGGACCCTGATGAACAGCGCGCGCGCTTTGAAACGGCCATGGCCGAAAAGCAACGCATCCACGGCGAGCGCGATCCGGTGGACGAGGATTTCCTCGCCGCACTGGCGCAAATGCCGCCAAGCTCTGGCATTGCGCTCGGCTTCGACCGGCTGGTGATGCTGGCGAGCGGCGCGGCCCGCATCGAGCAGGTGATCTGGGCACCGGTGGCCGAGCCCTGAAACATCAAGACGCGAAGAGGGAATGAGTCATGTCAACGCTCCGTACGTCCGCGCAATTGTGCGATGCCGGTTTGATCCCGCCCGGGCGGCGCGCCGCACTGGAAGCGGTGGCCGTGCGCTACGCGGTGGCGCTGCCGCCGACGCTAGCGGCTCTGATCGACCGCAACGATCCCAACGATCCGATCTCCCGCCAATTCGTGCCCGATGCGGCTGAGCTCCATGTGCAGCCGGAGGAACTGGCCGATCCAATCGGCGACGACGCGCACAGCCCGGTCGACGGCATCGTGCATCGCTATCCCGACCGGGTGCTGCTCAAGCTCAACACCGTCTGCGCAGTCTATTGCCGTTTCTGCTTCCGCCGCGAAATGGTCGGGCCCGGCAAGGCCAAGGCGCTATCGCCGGCGGTGCTTACGCGCGCGCTCGACTATATCCGCGCACATGACGAGATTTGGGAAGTGATCCTCACCGGCGGCGACCCGCTGGTGTTGTCGGCGCGGCGGCTGCGCACGGTGATGACAGCGTTAAGCGCTATCGATCACGTCAAGATCGTGCGCATCCACACCCGTGTTCCTATTGCGGAACCCGGACGCATCACGCCCGAGCTGGTGCGGGCAATGAAAGCAAAGGGTAAAGCCGTTTACGTCGCGGTACACGTCAATCACGCGCGCGAGCTGACGCCCGCTGCGCGTCAAGCCGTTGCTCGCATGGCCGACAACGGACTCGTTTTGCTCGGACAATCGGTGCTGCTGGCTGGCGTCAACGACGATGCGGAAGTTCTCGGCACCCTGATGCGCGCCCTCGTCGAATGCCGCATCAAGCCGTACTACCTGCACCACGGCGATCTCGCGCCCGGCACCATGCATCTGCGCGCCGACATCGCTACCGGGCAGCAATTGATGCGGACTTTGCGCGGCCGTTGGTCTGGCCTTTGTCAGCCGACCTATGTGCTCGACATTCCCGGCGGCCACGGCAAATCGCCCGTCGGCCCCAACTATCTGACGCGCGCCGGCAGCAACGGCTCGGTGCATTTCGTCGTTAAAGATTTCAATGGGCGCCGGCACGCCTATCCGCCAACGGCGTCGTGAGTGCTAGTGACGGATCGACAGCAGGTCGAGCAGGGCTGCGGCTACCGCGAGGCTGGCAAAGCCGATGAACACGACTGCGATCACGGCGTGCCAAATGAAAGTTACGTCGCGCCGCAGCGCCGCCACCACGTTCTTGCTTTTCATCATGGCCTGACGCTCCAAAGAGCCTTGTCGCCCGACAGCGCAATCTAGCTGTCTCGAATCATGCGACCAATAATTTCTACATTAATACGCGCGTGAAATGCGGCGTATGTTCGCATGAGTGCTATGAGCGCGCGGCAGATTGGCGCGCCCTAGGAGGGTCAAACCCGCTGTCGCTACCATGAAAGTTTCCTGATTCGACTTCGGCGGCCGTCGGCAGATAGTCTGAAACCGAGATTTTACAGGCACTTCCGGGGATCGGGTGCTCGACTACTCGCGGACGCGGGTCGCCGCCGGCAAAGTTGGGTCAACGACAGGCGTATCGCGCAGATGCTGACCGCCCCGACCGACGGTCCCGATACGGTCCAGCAGGTTTGTGCTGACTATCTGGGAGACGACCGGCCCCGCAGCGGTAGAGTTGCCGCCTATATTGGCGCTTGTCGGCCTTGGCGCGATGCCTGGCTTGTGTCCGTAACGCGCTCCAAGCGGGACATTGACCATCCGTTGCGGATCAGCCGCCGCGATCTATAAGCGCGCGCTCTAGATATGCGCGGTGTGCCGGAGCACGTCCGATCCGACAACGGCGCTGAGATGACCGCAAAGGTCGTGCGTAACTGGCTGACGCAGGTCGGAGCCAAAACACTGTTCATTGAACCTGGTAGCCCCTGGGAGAACGGCTACTGCGAATCCTTCAACGGGAAACTACGCGATGAGCTGCTAAACGGAGAACTCTTCTACAGCCTGAAAGAGGCCCAGATCGTCATCGAGCAATGGCGCAAGCACTACAACACGATCAGGCCGCACTCAGCGCTCAACTATAGGCCGCCGGCGCCGCAGACCTTCGCGCCCTCGGCTAACCACCTGGATGAGATCATGCCAATGCAGTAGTCTCTCATCCGCTGGTTCAAAAAAGCCGTCACGTCACTGTGATGCGAATGCTTACAGCTGTTCATGAGATCAATCGAAATTCACTTTCAGAGAATGCACGTGATTTTGAGGGCGTGATGTAATTGAATAGTGCTTCCTGCCAGCGCCTTTGTTCTGCTCGGCTGGCGCAGGAAGCGAAAGAACGCCGCCGCACTCGCAGCCTGAACAAACCACCTGATCGGATTTCTGAGAGACCGCCGCGAGGCGGTCTTTCTTTTTGTGCCGATCATGCTGCGGTGCTTTGGTCGTTAATGGCACATCGTTGCGTTCGCTGCGCTGCAAAAGTTTAGTCGCTATTGGGTGCACAGCGGACAAACAAGGGTGTCGGCCTTGACTAGCTAGGCCGCGAATGACCCTTAGTTGCCATGGCACGGCTATGATAAACCGGCACAAGGCCCCTTCACGAAAACGGGGACCTAATTCGTTCGCTAGATTCACCTGAGGTTCCGATGAAGCTATACGTCACGTACAACTCACCGTACGCGCGGCTAGCCCGCATTCTTGTCGTGGAGAAGGCACTCGAGGATCGCGTTGAGATTATCGAGACGAAAACGCGAACCCCCGGCAGCCCTTATTATCAGATCAACCCCTCAGGCCGCGTTCCCTATCTCGTCGACGATGCCGGTGTTGGCATGGAGGACAGTCAGCTCATCTGTGCCTATCTCGATTGCCTCGACGGTAAGCCTCGGTTCCACGATCCGCTACGCCAACAAGACTGGGCCTATCTCCGGCTCGAGTTCGCGGCGCGCAACATGTGCGAGGGCATCGCGGTATGGGGACGCGAAATGAGCCGACCTGAGAGCGAGCGTTCACCCACCGTCCTTGCTCACGAGGCTGCCCGCAGCCAACGCATGGCGGATGTTTTTGAGGGCTATGTGGCCGCCCCGCTGATGCAGAGGACACCCCGCATGGCACACTTGATACTCGCAGTGGCTGTCGAGATGGCACGTAAGCGCGGCCTGGGAGATCTTACGAACGGCCGTCCGCAGCTCGCTTCCTGGATGCGCCCTATGTCAAAACTGCCGTCAATGCAGAAGACGGCCCCACCCTAATACCAAAATCGCAGTAGCTGGTGCGCAGCGGGTCTCTAGTTTGGCGCTGTGCTTTTGTCGCCTTGTGGCATTTCGCTGCGTTCGCTGCGCTGCAAAAGTTTGGTCGCTATTGGGTGCATAGCGGACAAACAAGGGTGTCGGCCTTAACTAGCCAGGCCGCGAATGATGCTGTGGACGGCGCCCACTCTTGCGGCATCGATGTGCCAAAGGGTGGTTGCGTTAAAGCGAACCACTACGAGGGGAGCCGTCCATGGGTGAGGTTAGCACGATTGGTCTGGATATTGCGAAGTCGGTATTTCAGGTAGACGGGGTCGATAGCGCTGGCGCGGTAGTAATCCGCAAGCGCAT
This sequence comes from uncultured Alphaproteobacteria bacterium, assembly GCA_963773115.1. GTDB lineage: Bacteria > Pseudomonadota > Alphaproteobacteria > Rhizobiales > Xanthobacteraceae > Pseudolabrys. The sequence continues at coordinate 226,324 of CAVYZZ010000005.1, forward strand.
CAGCCGCGCCAAGGTGTTGGAGTATTTTGGCGAGCTGCCGCCATGCCTGATCGGGATCGAAGCCTGTCCGTCGGCGCACCACTGGGGCCGTGAGCTGCAGGCGCTTGGGCATACGGTGAAGTTGATGCCTCCGAGTTACGTGAAGGCCTATCTCAAGCGCAGTAAGAATGATGCGAACGATGCCGAGGCGATCTGCGAGGCGGTCACGCGGCCATCGATGCGGTTCGTTCCGATCAAGACGAAGGAACAGCAGACTGCGTTGATGTTGCATCGAGCTCGGCAATTGCTGGTGCGTCAGCGCACGATGTTGAGCAACTCCCTACGCGGACATCTGGCTGAACTTGGCATTGTGTCGGCGAAGGGCCGCAATGGAATCGGCGAGTTGCTAGGGATCATCGTGGACGAGGCGGATAACCGGATTGCCCCGCCGACCCGCGCTATTCTCAGTGTGCTGGCGCGTCAGTACAGCGCCATCGGTATCGAGATCGGATTAATCAACAAGAGCATCCTAGCCCTGCATCGCTCGTGCGAGGCGAGCCGCCGGCTAGAGGAGATTCCAGGGATTGGCCCCATTGTTGCCACTGCTCTAGTTGCCGAGGTCGGCGACTGGAAGGAGTTCCGCTCAGGACGCAGCCTTGCCGCCTGGATCGGGCTGGTGCCCAAGCAGCATACGACCGGCGGCAAGGACAGGCTCGGCAGCATCACCAAGCAGGGTAATCGATACTTGCGATGGTTGCTGGTCGCCGGGGCAATGGCTGTCATCCGCTATGCGCAAAAGCATGGCACCGAGAGGCGGCCGTGGCTTGGCCAGTTGATGGGACGCCGACCAACCAAGGTGGCTGCGGTTGCGCTGGCCAACAAGATGGCACGGATGGCCTGGGCCATCATGGTCCGTGGCGAGAGATACAAGGAGCCGAAGTTGCTGATGGCAGCGTGAGAGATGCCATCAGACTGATAGGCAACACCAATTGGCGAGGGCATGACGACGTAATGCAGATACGGTCGTTCCGGGGATCGGGAGAGCCCGCTTGGGTCAACGCACTTCTTCAAAGTGCGCGTGAATGTTTGGGACTCGATCCGCGCAGAGCATTAGGGCCAGCGGCCACATCCGCCGCACAAACAGGCCGGACACGTGACCGCACCCGACCAATGCTGCAGAAGCGTCAAAAAAGCTCTTGCCAGGGCGCCGTCCACACGTGACCCAAACCGGACAAACGGTGCTCTTTGCTTCCAAGGTGATGCGTTATTCAGGCTTGGACGAGAGATACCACTATTCAGCCGCTACCGGCATTTCAAACGGGAGCAATGGTTCGGCTTTAACGCTGGCCTTAACTAGCCCGCTCGCTTGCCTTAGAAGTATTGAGCCGATGGAGATCGACAACCAAATCGCGCAAGCATTGAACAGGAACAGAGTATTTTCGTTCGGCAGTGGAATATCTTGTCTGCAATGAAATGACTATATTTCCGTCGTCCGTTGAGTAGCTCTCCGCCCTCAACGCGACGACACTCACGGGAACTGGTTGTTTTTCTTCCTGGCTCACACTGTATCCACCTTATTGGCTCATAGCCTACATCAAGCTCCAGCCTTTGGCAGCAGTCCCGCTTCCCCTTATTTTACGCCGATTTTCTTCATGTCCGCTTTTGGACCAAAGCGGACATCACTGGATTTTAGCCGAGGATTGTTTGTCCGCTAATGACCCAAAGCGGACATGGCGTGTGCAGTGCAAAATTTCCGCTTATGACCCAAGGCGGACATTCCGGATAGTTCGATCAGTTGTGAAACACCTTGACAGGCAGCAACCCAGGAGTTGGAATCTTTTGATACTTACACTTTGGCGCTGCAAGTTCGGGGGAGCTCCGCATGCCAAAGACCCTAGGATTGCATTGCTATAGCCGAGCAGTTCGCGCGGTATCGAACTCGCGCGATCAAACTCATTGGCATGGGACTAGCCTCGCGACGGGGCAATCTCGAGCAACTTATCTCCTCACCGCAATAGATCTTAAAGCCGAATGCGTCGCATTCCCGGACAGTCGTTCCAGGCCGCTTGGGGGATGACATGCGCGCGCCCGCTCGGCCCAACGACGAAGCGGCGCAAGTTTCGAGCCTGATCGGCGGCATCTACGACGCCGCGCTCGATCCCGAACGTTGGCCGCAAGTTCTGGAGGGTTCGGCGCGTTTCGTCGGCGGCACTGCGTCAGCGCTTTTCTTGAAAGATACCGTCCACAAAGTCCACAACACGTTACATACCTGGGGCTACGATCCCGAATACACACGTAGCTATATTGAAAAATTCGGCCAATTCGATCCGTTTGCCGTTGCACAGTTTTTCTTTGAAATTGAACAGCCAATAAGCATTGCGGATGTTGTCCCGCATTCAGAGTTTAGGAAATCGCGCTTTTACGAAGAATGGGTTCGGCCGCAGCATTGGATCGACGCCATTGCCGCGACACTAGAAAAATCTGCAACGACTTATGCAGCCTATTCCGTCATTCGCCACGAGAAAGATGATATTGTCGATGACGAGACGCGGCGGCGGATGAAGCTGGTTGTTCCACATGTGCGCCGCGCCTTCGCGATCGGCAAGGTCATCGACCTGCACAGGGTCGAAGCGGCGGCCCTTGCCGACACGCTCGACGGGCTGGCAGCTGCGATGTTTCTGGTCGATCCCGCCGGGCGGATCGTCCATGCCAATGCCGCCGCTCATGCCATGCTGAACATTGGGTCGGTGATCCGCGGGTCAGGCGGCAAACTCGCCGCCGCCGACGCGCAGGCTGACCATGTGCTGCATGACATTTTCATGAACGCAGATGCTGGCGACATGGCAGTCGGAGCCAAAGGCATTGCTATGCCGCTCTATGCCCACGACGGCGAGCGCTATGTAGCCCATGTTCTGCCGCTCACCGCCGGGGCGCGGCGCAAGGCCGGCGTTGCGTATTCGGCGGTCGCCGCAGTGTTCGTTCGTAAGGCCGCGCTCGAATTACCGCACCCGTTGGAGGCCATCGCCAGCACCTTCAAGCTAACGACGGCCGAGATGCGCGTGCTGATGATGATCGTCCAGTTCGGCAGTTTGCAGGAAGTTGCGCCGGCGCTCGGCATTTCCGAGGCGACGGTGAAGACACATTTGCAACGAATTTTTGCCAAGACAGACACCGGCCGTCAGGCCGACCTGGTCAAGCTGGTAGCCGGCTACATGAGCCCGCTCGGCTAACAGCCACCACCGCAGCGCGTCGAATACGAAAAATTTATATCGCGTCATCCGTTTGGATGACGCTTTGCGCCCACCTATAGCGATCATGGGCCATTGGCAGTGGAGTGCGCCAATGGAAATGCAGCAAGTGCGCTACTTCCTCGCCCTCTGCGAGGAGCAGAACTTCACTCGTGCGGCCAAGCGTTGCGGCATCTCGCAGCCCTCGCTCACGCGCGCCATTAAGCAACTGGAAGCGGAATTGGGCGGCCCGCTGTTCCAGCGAAGCCGAACGACAAGCCGATTGTCCCCCCTGGGGAGCGCGGTGTGGCCGCATTTGGCGGCCGTCGAAGGCGCCGTCATCGGTGCCAGGCGCGAAGCGGGGGCCTTTCTGGGCACCAGCGAACTGCCCCTGCCTTTCAAAGCAAACCCGGTCCTGCCCTTCAAGCCAAAGGCAAACCCCATGCGCAAAGTTGTAATCGGTGCAGTCATTGCAGCCACCATGCTTCTCGTCGTGGGCCTGACTATTCGTGGGCCGAAGCCAGCAGGTGCGTCGGCACCCGCGGAGGCGAAGGTGGCCAGCGACGTCTACGCGATCGAAGCGAAGATCGACGTTAAGGCGCTGCCGAGGTACGAGGTCGTTTCCGAGGCCGAAGAGTGATTGTACCTGCCTCCGGAAAACGCCCGCCGATTGACCTTGCCCAGACGCGCTTAGCAATGATGCGCGAGTTGATGCTTGTTGTCGCCAATCAAACGTGAATGGAACCTGTGCTTCATTCGGAGAGGTTAAAGAGCCATGCGGAAGTTGGGGCGAGATGAAATGTCGAATATGCGCAATGAGGCTGATGGAGTTGGCCTTGTAGTGATGGCATCAGCGTGGTCGGTCTTCTATCTGGTAATGATTGTAGCCTCAGTTACGGGTTACCTATTTAGCAGCTGGACTGAACTCGCCGCTCGCTACTGAAACATTGCAACGACAGACCGTCGATTACGTGGATTGATCGTTTGAGGTGGCAGCGATGGTCGAAAGTTCGGTCACGCTCACGCGGCGCGCCCTGGACGTGCTTTGCTTGCTGATCGTTCTGGCTGTCGCCGCGCTGGCGGTTGGCCCGGCCGGCATCGTGCAGCAGGCGCAGGCCCGATGGAAACCTGAGTTCGCCAACGCGCCGCAGGCCGCCTGGTACGCGCAGCAGCACGACAAGGAGGGCTGGTCATGCTGCAACCGCGGCGACGCACATCCAGTGTACGATGCCTACATTGAGCGGGGGAAATGGTATGTGCCGATCGGCGGCACTTATCACGAAGTCCAGCCTCATCAAGTTCTCGACGGTCCCAATCCGACCGGCCACGCCGTGGTGTGGTACGATGGTGACGGCAATCATGTCACGATCTTCTGCTTCGCTCCGGGGCCGCTGTATTGAGCGCTGATGGAACAACAGTACAATTTCCGCTTTTGATGCTGTGGACGGCTCCTCCACCTGACCTGACGGCTTTTTTGAACCAGCGGATGAGAGACTACTGCATTGGCATGATCTCATCCAGGTGGTTAGCCGAGGGCGCGAAGGTCTGCGGCGCCGGCGGCCTATAGTTGAGCGCTGAGTGCGGCCTGATCGTGTTGTAGTGCTTTCGCCATTGCTCGATGACGATCTGGGCCTCTTTCAGGCTGTAGAAGAGTTCTCCGTTTAGCAGCTCATCGCGTAGTTTCCCGTTGAAGGATTTGCAGTAGCCGTTCTCCCAGGGGCTACCAGGTTCAATGAACAGTGTTTTGGCTCCGACCTGCGTCAGCCAGTTACGCACGACCTTTGCGGTCATCTCAGCGCCGTTGTCGGATCGGACGTGCTCCGGCACACCGCGCATAAGCATGACATCGGCCATCGCCTCAAGCACGCCGAAGCTGTTGATCCGGCGCGCCACCCGGATCGCCAGGCATTCGCGCGTGAACTCATCGATCAGGGTCAGCAGCCGGAGCTTGCGGCCATCATGGGTCTGCGCCTCCACGAAGTCGTAGGACCAGACATGATTGCGCCGTTCCGGCCGCAGCCGGATGCACGATCCATCGTTGAGCCAGAGCCTGCCTCGCGGCCGCTGTTTCTTGGGTACTCTGAGCCCCTCACGGCGCCAGATCCGCTGTACACGATCGCAGCCCACATTCCACCCGGCCTCGTCCAGTAATGACTTGATCCGACGATAGCCGTACCGGCCGTACTGCGATGCTAACGCGATAATGGCCTGCGTCAGCGCATCTTCATCAGCACGAACGATGGTGGTGTAGCGCTGCGTTCCGCGTGGCTGACCGACAATCCGGCAGGCATGACGCTCCGAGAGGCCGTACTTCCCTCGAATGCGTTCAACCGCCTGCCGGCGCCGTTCGGGGCTTACAAGTTTCCCGAGGCAACGTCCTTGAGCACCTGCTTCTCAAGCGACAGATCGGCAACCAGACGCTTCAGCCGAACATTCTCACGCTCAAGGTCCTTCATCCGCTTCGCCTGGTCGATCTCAAGGCCCCCGTACTCCTTGCGCCAGCGATAAAAACTCTGCTGCGATATGCCCGCCTCCCGGCAGGCCTCAGGCGCAGATTTACCCTGTGCCATCAACACTTCAATCTGACGAAGCAGCGTCACAATCTGCTCCGCGCTGAACCTCTTCTTCGGCATGACCCAGGCTCCTTTCCAAGCTACTTTCTCACATCGCTTGGTCTAAAAAAGCCAGGTCAGGTCAGAACGAACCGTTGCGCTGTTCCCGTGCCAATTCCTTCGACAGTAGTATTTATATCGATTTCCTTTTGTTCGGAGGCAGTTCGCAAATCGATGGGAACGTAATTGTGGACCGTCATTAGTGCGGCGCGGGTGACAGGGTCAGCGACGCTGCCAAATCGGTAGACTTCTCGACATTTTAGATATTCTGCGCCATTGAAGAGTAGATTTCTCAATTGTTCAAAACTAATTACGCGAACGCTATGCGTGAACCTTGCGGTCGCGGATCTTTGGTCCGCAGTCGGTTCCTGCCGAGTGATAAGCCAGCCATTGACGTGCTTGGTGCTACTCTTTCGCAATTTTTGAACAGTCTCAGCGGTTTTCTTTGCATCATCGATGGCTTTGTCTTTTCTTGTAGAAATTGTTGAATTCGACGATATTCAGAGTATCCCGCGTTTCGAAAATTCCGTCGCGCTCCCGACCATCAATGATTGCTGCGCCAGAGAATGCGTCTTCAGACCATAGTAGCCGTGCAACACGACGAACTTCCTGTTCGAAGTCATGCCCTTCATTAAGCACCACCGACCCACCATGCGCTTAGGCTTCGAACTGCGTGTGAATATATTAGAGTTGACGGAAACGTTAATTGCAACCTGAGACCTGAGTTTGCCAGCTAATATTTGGATGAGTGTTTGAGATTATCCCAGCAAATGCGCAGCGAAAATGGTGTGAGCAGGCAAGGCTATAAGCGGGAGAAGGTCGTCCGGTTATTACTGCTGAGAACGGCATTTATCGGAAGTGTGTTGCTGGGCCATTTCGCTTTTACTGCGAAGAGGTATTGCCGCGCCGAATATAGCCATCACATGACGACGCCGGCGGCCGCTAGATTTGCTTCTATCTCGATTGTCAATGTTCGGGACGAAGGATCCATTCGCTACGCCACCGAAGGCCGCTCGCGCCCTGCGCGGCGACCACTGCACGCGCGCTAGAGCGATGATGCTCACCGCCAACCGAATTTTTTTCTTGTCCGACCGCCTGTGATATTAGACAAAAAATAGGCAAACGCTCTGTGTCGCGTCGGTGAATTACTCTAAAGAGTTGGTTTCGAAAGTCATGACGCATGCGCGATACGGCGGACAAGAAGCATGACGGAAGCGGCGTAGAGGAAAGCGCGCGCAGAGTTGATGGTGGCCTCGAAGTCCTTTGCCAGCCTGCGATTGCGTCCGATCCAGGCAAAGAATTGCTCGACGACCCACCGCCGCGGATTAACGGCGAAGCCGACCTGATCGGGGTTCTTGCGCACGATCTCGACCGCAATCAAGGTAGCCTTGGCACCTTCTCACCCGCGTATCCACTGTCAGCGAAGACCCGCTGGATGAACGGGAAGATGCGACGCGAGGCCCGCAGAAGCGGCCCACCGCCGTCGCGGTCTTGGATGCTCGCCGGATGCGGTTCGAGCATGAGGCCACGTCCATCCGTATCGACGAGGGCATGGCGCTTACGCCCGTTGATCTTTTTCCCGGCATCGTAGCCGCGCGGCCCGCCAGCCTCGGTCGTTTTGACGCTCTGGCTATCGATGATCGCACCCGTGGGACTGGCTTGGCGCCCGACCCGTTCGCGATCGAGCATGACCAGGGCGTGGTTGATCTTCTCGAAGCGACCCTCGTCGCGGAACGTCGCAAACCAGCGATAGATAGTGCTCCACGGTGGCAAATCGCTGGGCAGCAGGCGCCACGGGCAGCCCGCCCGCATGACATAAAAGATGCCGTTGATGATCTCGCGCATCGGCCAGGCACGCGGTCGTCCTGTGCTATTCGCCGCAGGCAAGTAAGGCTCGATCACACGCCACTCCTTATCGGTCACGTCGGTTTGGTATCGGTTGGCCTTGCGGTTATGCTTCTTTCGGGTGGTTGGGGTCCACATGGCAACTCCGGGGTTGGTGTCAGAACCCCCTGGAATCACGTCGATCCCAACCACTCAACCCCTTTCGAAACGGCCTCTAAGTGTTTGAAAACATTGGCGCGCCCTACGGGATTCGAACCCGTGTTGCCGCCGTGAAAGGGCGGTGTCCTGGGCCTCTAGACGAAGGGCGCAAGCCGGGCTGCCGGTTTCGTGGGCACGGGGCCCCAAGCAGCGCGGCGAGGTATAAAGAGCTTCGCGGCCAGCGGCAAGCTCACCAGTGCCCGGTGTTGGGCATGGATTTCCACGGTTCCTGTGGCGGTTTGGCTTGGCCTTTCTGCAGGAGCTCGATCGAATGCTTGTCGGGCGAGCGCACGAAAGCCATGACGCCGTCGCGCGGCGGACGATTGATGGTCACGCCCGCCTTCATCAGGCGATCGCAGGCGGCGTAGATGTCGTCGACCTCGTAGGCGAGGTGGCCGAAATAGCGCGCCTCGCCGTAATCCTCGTCGCCGTCCCAATTGTAGGTCAGTTCCAGCTCCAGTCCCGGCCGGCCTTCCTTCTTGGTCTCCTCCACACGTTTCTCGTCGCCGGGCGCGACCAGGAACACCAGGGTATAGCGGCCCTTCTCGTCTACCCGGCGGCGGGTTTCTTTCAGGCCGAGCTTGTTGACATAAAAGTCGAGCGCCGCATCAAGATTGCGTACGCGCAGCATGGTGTGCAGATATCGCATGAGTAACCTCTTGATCGACAGTCGGCCATCCGGGCCAGCCAATGTTATATAGCAATGACCGCCATGATTGCTCCTAACCCAGAGACCTCGAATTCCCGCTTGCGTGACCTGATCGAAGGCGCGCAGAGGATCGTGCCCTTCACTGGCGCCGGGATATCCACCGAATGCGGTATCCCGGACTTCCGCTCGCCCGGCGGTGTGTGGACGAAGAACCAGCCGATCCCGTTCGACGCCTTCATGGCGAGCCACGAGATGCGTGACGAGTCCTGGCGGCGGCGTTTCGCCATGCAGGACCAGTTCGGCGGCGCCCAGCCCGGGCGTGGCCACCGCGCGCTGGCAAGCCTGTACCGCGCCGGCAAGGTTCCCGGTCTGATCACCCAGAACATCGATAATCTGCACCAAGCCTCCGGCATCGCAGCCGAAGACATCGTCGAGTTGCACGGCAACACAACCTTTGCCCTGTGCCTCGGCTGTGCTGAGCGCTACGAGCTTACCTGGGTGCGGGAAAAATTCGAGGCCGCCGGCCAGCGCGCGCCTGATTGTTCCTGCGGCGGCTACATCAAAACCGCGACCGTGTCGTTCGGCCAGGCCATGCCGGCTGCGGCGATGGAACGGGCCGAGGAACTAACAAAGCGCTGCGATCTGTTTCTCGCCATCGGCTCGTCGCTGGTGGTGTGGCCGGCCGCGGGGTTTCCCTTGACGGCCAAACGCAACGGCGCCGCCCTCGTCATTATCAATCGCGAGCCGACCGAATTCGACGACATCGCCGATCTGGTGCTGCACGACGACATCGGCGACGTGCTCGGACCTTTCGTCAGCCACTGATTTCGCAAAGTGCTGCACTGTTGACAGACCTGTGCGCAAGCACATTTTGCACTTTGCCGTTTGAGTGCCGGTGTTATCTTCGATTCAGGAGAAGATTCGTTTAAGCGCTCTTGAAGAGGCGCCAGCAAAGCGGCAGCGTACGGCGTCATGGCGTCGGACCGGATTGAATCAAAAATGCCAGGGACCAATCTCCGGCCCGAGACGGCCCGAGAACTTGCCGACGAAACCGCCACCAATCTCATTGAGATGGCGGGGGTTATCAAATGGTTCGACGTTTCCAAGGGATTTGGTTTTATCATCCCGGATAACGGTATGCCCGACGTGCTGCTGCACGTGACCTGCCTGCGGCGCGACGGATACCAGACGGCCTATGAAGGTTCCCGGGTGGTCTGCGAAGTGCTGCAGCGCGACAAGGGCCTGCAAGCTTTCCGTATTCTCTCGATGGACGAGTTCGACAGCGGTGCACCCGGCGCAGATGCCGCCGCCGCGCACCCATGTCAATGTGACGCCGACCAGCGGCCTGGAGCGGGCGCAGGTGAAATGGTTCAACCGCTTGCGCGGCTTCGGATTCTTGACCCGGGGTGAGGGCACGCCCGATATCTTCGTCCACATGGAGACTCTGCGCCGCTACGGCATCGCCGAGCTGCGGCCGGGGCAGACCGTGCTGGTCCGCTTCGGGCCGGGGCCGAAGGGGATGATGGCGGCCGAAGTGCGCCCAGACGGCGGGCCGCTCGGTCTCGCTTCCCACTGAGTTCAGCCCTATCGCCGATTTTCCCGTTGTCGGGCGGCATTCGTCCGCGTAAATGCCAGCGCATGCGCGCACTGCGGTGGACTGCTTTCGTTCTGCTCGGTTTTTTCCTTGCCGCCGGCGTGGCACGGCCGGCCGGCCAGCACACGCTTGAGATCGCCAGCAGGACCGGGGTGCATGTGTTTGCGGTGGAGATCGCCGACACCGAGGCCCAGCGTGCAAAGGGCTTGATGTTTCGCAAGGAGTTACCGGAAGGCGAGGGGATGCTGTTCGACTTCCACCGCGAGCAAGACGTCAGTTTCTGGATGGAGAATACCTATATCTCCCTCGACATGATCTTTATCCGCGGCGACGGGCGGATCCTGCGGATCGCCGAGAACACCGAGCCGCTGTCGACTCGGATCGTCCCCTCGGGCGGCCCGGTGCGTGCGGTTTTGGAGGTAATCGGCGGAACTGCCCGCAAATTCGGCATCGCGCCCGGCGACCGGGTGGCCTATCCGATCTTCAAGCCGAACTGAGCCTTGCTTGCTGGGGTTGGCGGGAGCGTGTACGAAGCCGGGCGGTTGCGTCCGGCAGCGATTTCCGGCGGGGCATAGCGCAGTCTGGTAGCGCGTCTGCTTTGGGAGCAGAAGGTCGCAGGTTCGAATCCTGCTGCCCCGACCAGCGCCGGTACCGCCCCCGGCCGCGTTGCCAGGGCGCGTCGTTGGCCTTATAGGGACGCTTGCCAGCCTATTCGGGGTCCTGCCCATGAGCGCGCGCATCTACAAGCCGTCCAAGACCGCCATGCAATCGGGTCTGGCCAATACCAAGGCCTGGGTGCTTGATTTTGAGCCGGAGCAGCCGCGCGAGGTCGAGCCGTTGATGGGCTGGACTTCATCCGGAGACATGCGCCAGCAGGTGCGCCTGAGCTTTGCCAGCAAGCAGGAGGCGGTCGCCTATTGCGAACGCCACGGCATCGCCTACCAGGTGTTCGAGGCCAAGCCGCAAGCCCGCCGCGCCATCGCCTATGCCGACAATTTCGCTTTCAACCGCCGCGACGCCTGGACCCACTGATCGGATTCAAGCAAACAGCCGCCGACGCTAGGGCGCGTCCGCCAGCTGGTGGCCCTGGTTGGCGGCGCGCTGACGCAGCAGAGAGATGAATCGCTGCTCGGGCATTGGCTGGCCGAGCAGGAAACCCTGGCCAAAATCGCAGCCCATGCTGACGAGGGCGACGGCGTCGGAGGCCTTCTCGATGCCCATGGCGACCGCCTTACGCCCGGAGCCGTGAGCGAGATCGATCACGGTCCGGCAGAGCGGTACGCTGGCCTTGTCAGTGCTGCAATCAATGACGTAGGTGCGCGCGAGCTTCAGTTCGGCGAACGGCAATTCGTCGAGTGGCGCCAGCATTGCGTGGCCTGGGCCGACTTCGTCGATCGCCAACCGCACGTTGAAAGGCTCCAATTTCTTGGCGAGTTCGCTGGCGAGCGTGAGATCGGTGATAATCTGCTCCTCCGGCACATCGATGATCAGCCCCGCCCATTTGTCGGTATGGGGTCGATGCGCCTTGACGAAGTCCTCGACTGGAAGCTTGACCAGGACCGGCACCGAAATGTTCAACGCCAGCTGCAGATTGATACCGAGATTTGAAAACGCGAGACCGGCCTTGAGCACGCTGGTGAGCGCCAGTTCCGCCAATTTGGTGAGGGACACTTCCGATGCGCCCGGCAAAAACGCTTCGGGCAGCATCATGCCGTGCTGCGGGTGGCGGGCGCGGGCGTAGGCTTCGGCGCCTGCCAGCCGCCTTTTGCGCAGATCGATTTTCGGCTGGTACCAATACTCGATCCAATTGTTGTTGAGCGCCTCATCGAGGTCGATACGCGCGGCTGCCGCCGGCGGCATGCCGAGATTGTGCTCACGCAGGATGTTCACGATCGCTTCGGTCTCGAACGGCTTCTTGAGCACCGGCAGCATGTTGAGCTTGTGCTGCTCGCCGATGGCCTTGACGTGTGCGAGCACCGCGGCGCCACGGTTGCTCATGAGCTGGACAGGACCGCGATAGCCCTGCTTGCCGAGTGCGACCGCCGACGCGATCGCGTCGGCGGATTCGAGCGAGATGTTGTGAAAGATGAGTGCCGGCACGCGCGCCTCGCCGACCGCCCGCAGCGCCGCGCCATCGGCAAATTCAACGGTATCGACGCCGGCGCCGTGCAGCACCAGCGACAGGAAATGGCGGATGCTGGGCTCTTCATCGACCACGTAACAGAGCGGCGCGCTACCCGGCGCGAGCGGCGGCGCTGCGACGGCGGAAGCGGCGCCATCGGCGGTTTCAGTCGGCGGCGGGAGGGGCGTCTCGGCCATGGCAAACAAACGCGATGCTGGTGGCTGCGGACAGATCGTCGGCTTGCGTATTGCTGTGCCAAACTTGTTAAAGTTGGGTTTCCCAGCTCCTCTTCGCGGCTGCCAGGGCGGCGCTAAGTCCTCAGAAAGTATAAGGAAATTGGCGACCCCGGCTGGATTCGAACCAGCGACCCTCAGCTTAGAAGGCTGATGCTCTATCCGGCTGAGCTACGGGGTCTCTTGCATGCCGGTTTACCCGCAGTGCGTGGCCATGAAAAGGTGCGCGCCCGTGCTATTGCGTTGCTCAGCCGAGGGTATCGGGCCTAGAACAACCGGCCAATGTTCTCTGTCGCGCGTGGCGGCGTCGATGTTGGCCGTGGCGGCAGCCGTATGGGCGAGGCGTATTCACTAGGTAAACAAATAGCTTAGGAGAAATTTCTGAAGTTACTAAAGTAATTTCTGAGCAATCGTCTCTAATAGTCTGACGAAACGTGTCGATACCGTCTAAGCCACGGCGCCCGCCAGGCGCACCCAAACTCGTCCATACCGCAGCCATGCCCTCGACACCATCCAGCGCTGAATTGATAGTGCCAGCTCGTCGCCGCTTCCGGAGGCTTTCCATGCACAGCTTCGTCCGCGCCGCGCTTTCGGCCGCGCTCATTGTCCTCGTCCTGATGCCGGCCGCAGCCGCCGACAAAGCGTTCCAGCGCGACAGTCTCGACCAAGCCGCGATCAAACTCGAAGCGCAGATCAAGCAGGATGCCGGCACGGTGACCAAATCGCTCGCCAGCCTGCGCCAGCAAGCCGACGCCGCCTTTCAGAAGCGCGACTTCCGCACCGGCATGCTCGTCTTGGGACAAATGGTTGCTGCCGCGCCCAACGACGCGGCGAACTGGCTGCGGCTGGCGCGCACAGTGCGCCAGATCGGCCCGCGCGACGCCCGCGAGAAAGCGCTGCTGCTCGACCGCGCCTCCACCGCCGCCTACATCGCCTATCAGCGCGCAAGCGACCGCGGCGTCGAAGCCGACAGTCTGGCGCTGCTCGGGCAGACGCTGGCCGATCGCCAACTCTGGCGGCCGGCGCTCGACGCCATGCGGCTGTCGCTTGCTTTGCGTGAAACCGCCGACCTGCGCGGCCAATACGAGAAGCTGCGGGTCGAGCACGGCTTCCGGCTGCTGGACTATGCCGTCGACTCCGACGCCGTCTCGCCGCGCGCCTGCTTCCAGTTCTCGGAAGAGTTGCCGCGGCGCACCGACTTCTCGCCCTTCGTGGCGGTTGAGGGGCAGGCGAAGCCGGCGGTTTCGGCGAGCGACAAGCAGCTGTGCGTGGAAGGCTTGAAGCACGGCGACCGCTACCAGGTGACGTTGCGTGCCGGGCTGCCTTCGACGGTGCATGAGACGCTGGCGAAATCGGCGGACTTCACCATTTTCGTACGCGACCGCAAGCCTTTCGTGCGCTTTTCCGGCAAGGCCTATGTCTTGCCGCGCACCGGCCAGCGCGGCATTCCGCTGCTCAGCGTCAATACCGACGCGGTCAAGCTGACGGTCTACCATATCGGCGACCGTAACCTGCTCGACACCGTGCTCGGCTACGAGTTCCAGCGCAACTTGACCAACTACCAGGCGCAGAACCTGGCCAACGAGCGCGGCACCAAGGTGTGGAGCGGCGAACTCGCCGTCGAGCAAAAGCTCAATACCGAGGTTGCCACCGCATTCCCGGTCGACAAGGCGCTCGGCAATCTTAAGGCCGGCGTCTATGTCATGACCGCCACGCCGAAAAATCTCATCACCAACGACTACGGCGCGCTCGCCACCCAATGGTTCATCGTTTCCGACTTGGGTCTGACCGCCTATAGCGGCTATGACGGCGTCAACGTCTTCATTCATTCGCTGGCGAGCGCCGCGCCATTAGGGGCGGTCGAAGTTCGGCTGGTCGCGCGCGATAACGAAGTGCTCGGCGTTGGCCGCACCGACAGCAACGGCTTCCTGCATTTCGCGGCGGGTCTTGCACGCGGCGAGGGCGGGCTCGCTCCGGCGGCGATCGTCGCCAGCGCCAACGGTGACTACGCGTTTCTCAGCCTGAAATCGCCTGGATTCGACCTGTCCGACCGCGGCGTCGGTGGGCGTCCGGCGCCCGCTGGCCTCGATGCTTTCGTCTTTACCGAGCGCGGCGTCTACCGCACCGGCGAGACCGTGCATGTCACAAGCCTGCTGCGCGATGTGCGCGGGATAGCGGCGGCGCCGGTGCCGTTGACGCTGGTGGCCGAACGGCCGGACGGCGTCGAATACCGCCGCGCGCTGGTGCCGGACGAAGAGCTCGGCGGCCGTTCCTGGGACGTGCCGCTCGTATCGTCGGCCATGAGCGGCACCTGGCGCCTGCGCGCCTATACCGATCCCAAACAGCCGCCGGTCGGCGAGACCACCTTCATGGTCGAGGACTATGTTCCTGACCGCATCGAATTCGATCTCGCGTCGGCCGCCACCGCGATCGCGCTCGACGCGCCGGCGCAGGTGAAGGTCGACGGTCATTTCCTCTACGGCGCGCCGGCGTCCGGCCTGGAGCTCGACGGCTCGGTGACGATTGGCGCCGCCAAGGAGCGGCCGGGCTATCCGGGCTATGCCTTTGGTGTTTTCGACGATGACGTGACCGCGGTGCGCCAGGAGCTCAACGATCTGCCCAACACCGACGCCGCCGGTAAGGCCAGTTTTCCGGTCAAGCTCGACAAAGTGCCGGCGACCACGCGCCCGCTGCAAGCGCAAATCACCGTCAGCATGGCGGAATCCGGCGGCCGCGCGGTCGAGAAAAAGCTGACGCTGCCGGTCAAGCCCGCCGCCGCCATGATCGGCGTCAAGCCGGCCTTCGCCGGCCGCTCGCTCGCCGACGGCGCCAATGCCGACTTCGATCTGGTCATGGTCGCACCCGACGGCAGCAAATTGGAGAAAAAGGGCCTGCGCTACGAACTGCTCAAGGTCGAGACCAGCTATCAATGGTACCGGCAGAACGGGCAGTGGCAGTTCGAGCCGGTCAAGCGCACGGAGCGCGTAACCGACGGCAAGATCGACATCACTGCCGACAAACCAGCGCGGCTGTCGCTGCCGGTGAAATGGGGCCGGTACCGCCTGGAAGTCTCGACCGGTGAGCCGAACGGCCCGCTCACCTCGCTCTCCTTCGATGCCGGCTTCTACGCGGCGGCGAGCACCGATACGCCCGATCTGCTCGAAGTTGCGCTCGACAAGACCGATTACAAGCCCGGCGACACCATGTACGTGGCGGCGACCGTGCGCACCGCCGGACGTCTCACGCTCAATGTGTTCACCGACCGGCTGGTCGCCAGCCGGACCTACGACGTCAAGGCGGGCATTGCGCATGCGCTGTTGACCGTCGGCAAGGATTGGAGCACGGGCGCCTATGTGGTCGCAACCTTGCGCCGCCCGCTCGATGCGCCGGCCAAACGCATGCCCGGTCGCGCCATCGGCGTTAAGTGGTTCAGCATCGACCGTACCGCGCACACGTTGCCGCTCGCCATGAATTTTCCGGCGACGTTGCGGCCCAATTCGACGCTCAATGTGCCGTTGCATCTGGCAGGGCTCAAAGCCGGCGACGAGGCGCGCGTCGTGGTGGCGGCCGTCGACGTCGGCATTCTCAATCTCACTAATTACAAGCCGCCGGCGCCCGACGATTATTATCTCGGCCAGCGCCAACTCAGCCCCGAGATCCGCGATCTCTACGGACAATTGATCGACGGTATGCAGGGCGCGCAAGGGCGCATCCGCTCCGGCGGCGACGCGGGCGCGGAATTGACCGGCTCACCGCCGACGCAGGCGCCGCTCGCACTTTATTCCGGCATCGTCAAAGTCGCGGCCGACGGCTCGGCGCAGGTGAACTTCGATATCCCGGCCTTCAGCGGTACCGTGCGCGTGATGGCGGTGGCCTGGAGCAAGGACAGGGTTGGCAAGGCCACCGGCGACGTCGTGGTGCGCGACCCCGTCGTGTTGACTGCGACGCTGCCGCGTTTCCTGCGCACCGGCGACCGCGGCGCGGTGCAGCTCGAGCTCGACAATGTCGAGGGTGCCGCCGGCGACTACTCGGTCTCCTTGAGTGCGGAAGGCGCCGTCAAGATCGATGGCGACACGCCGCGGACGCTCAAGCTCGCCGCCAAGCAGCGTGCGCATGTATCGGTCCCGGTTACGGCTTCGGCAGCCGGCGCGAGCACCATCGATGTGAGCGTGAGCGGGCCCAACGGCTTCACGCTGGCGCGCGCCTATCCGCTCAACGTGCGCCCGGCGACGCAGATCCTGACACGCCGCACGGTGCGCGCGCTTGCCCCCGGCGAGACGCTGACGCTCAACCGCGACATGTTTGCCGATTTCGTGCCCGGCACCGGCCAAGTGGCGCTGTCGGTGGCGATCTCGACCGCGCTCGACGCGGCTACGCTGCTCAATGCGCTCGACCGCTATCCGTTCGGCTGCTCCGAGCAGGTCACCAGCACGGCGATGGCGATGCTTTACGTCAAGGACCTCGCCGGCGGGGGTCAACTTGCGATTTCCGGCGACGTCGATCAGCGCCTCAATGATGCCATAGCGCGGCTGTTGTCGCGGCAGGATTCCAACGGCTCGTTCGGCCTGTGGTCGGTCGGCGGCCAGGACATCTGGCTCGACGCTTATGTCACCGATTTCCTGACGCGCGCGCGCGAGCGCGGCTTCAAGGTGCCGGCGGAAGGCTTCACGTTGGCGCTCGATCGCTTGCGCAATTACGTCGGCCGCGCGCCGGAACCGAGCAAGAACGGCGGGCGCGAGCTTGCCTATGCGCTTTATGTGCTGGCGCGCAACGCCGCGGCTCCGGTCGGCGACCTGCGCTATCTCGCCGACGTCAAGCTCGGTGATCTGGCGACGCCGATCGCCAAGGCGCAGCTTGCTGCTGCGCTCGCCATGCTGGGCGACAAAGCGCGCGCGACCCATGTCTTCCGCGCCGCGCTGAATGCGATTGCGCCGCAGCCGAAGCTCGAACTCGGCCGTGCCGATTTCGGCTCGGCTTTGCGCGATTCCGCGGCGCTGGTGACTCTCGCCTCCGAAAGCGGCGCGGCGCCGCCCATCGTCGATGACGCCGTCGCGCGCGTCGATGCCGCGCGCGCGCTGTCACAGGCGACCTCCACCCAGGAAGATGCCTGGCTGGTGCTCGCCGCCAGCGCGCTCGTCAAGAAGCTGAATGCCATTTCGCTCAGCATCAACGGCGACAAGCGGCAGGGCTCGTTCTACCGCAGCCTGCGCGCCGGCGATCTCGGCGCGCCGCTGGCTGTGAGCAACAGCGGCAGCGGCAATGTGCAGGCGGTGGTCTCGGTGAGCGGCGCGCCGCTCACGGCTGAGCCCGCCGCCGAGCGCGGCTTCAAGATCGAGCGCAATTATTTCACGCTCGACGGCAAGCCGGCTGATCCGACGACGGCGACGCAGAACCAGCGTTTCGTCGTGGTGCTGAAAATGACTGAGCCGCAGCCGGAGTTCGGCCGCGTGATCGTGGCCGACTATCTACCGGCCGGCTTCGAGATCGACAATCCGCATCTGGTGTCGTCGGGCGATACCGGCAAGCTCGCATGGATCACCGACGCGGCCGAGCCCGTGCACAGCGAGTTCCGCGACGACCGTTTCACCGCGGCGTTTGATCGCAAGAAAGAGTCGGCGCCGGTATTCACGGTGGCCTATGTGGTGCGGGCGGTGTCGCCCGGCCATTACGTGCTGCCGCAGGCGACCGTAGAGGACATGTACCGGCCCGACCGTTTCGGGCGCACCGCCACCGGCACAATCGACATCACGGCGGCGAAATGAAGCACTGGCGCCTCATTCTCGCAGGCGTCGGCGGCGCGGTCGCGCTGAGCGCGATTGCGGGCGCGGCGTGGGTGAATTCGCTCGGCCCGCCACCGCTCGGCAAGCATCTGGAATATTCGCACGTGGTGCTCGACCGCGACGGGCGGCTGCTGCGCGCCTACGCCACCAAGGAAGGGCGCTGGCGGCTGCCGGCGACAGCGCAAGATGTCGATCCAAGGTTCTTGAAACTGCTCTTTGCCTATGAAGACAAACGTTTCTGGACGCATCACGGCGTCGATCCAGAAGCGCTGATGCGCGCAGCGTTTCAATTCGTCAGCAGCGGTCACATCGTGTCGGGTGGTTCGACAATCACCATGCAAGTCGCGCGGCTGCTGGAGCCGCGGCGCCGTCGCAGCCTGGTCGCAAAATTGCATCAGATCACGCGCGCCTTCGAGCTCGAACACGCCCTCAATAAGAACGAAATTCTCTCGTTATATCTGACACTTGCGCCGTATGGCGGCAACCTGGAAGGGGTCCGCGCGGCCTCGCTTGCTTATTTCGGAAAAGAGCCGCGCAAACTCTCGCTCGCGCAAGCAGCGCTGCTGGTGGCGCTGCCGCAGTCACCGGAATTGCGCCGGCCCGATCGTTACGCAAAGGCGGCGCGCGCCGCGCGCGACCGCGTGCTCGATCGGGTGGCGGCGGCAGGCGCGCTACCGCGTGACGAGATAGCGCACGCCAAGGCGCAGGGCGTGCCGCATGCGCGCAGGGAATTGCCGACGCTGGCGCCGCACAGCGCAGACCACATCGTCTCCGAAGAGCCGGACGTTCGCGTCCATCGGCTCACAATCGCGGCGCCGTTGCAAAAGAAGCTGCAAGAGCTCGCCCGTGAACGCGCGCGCGCAATTGGTCCGCAGATCTCGGTCGCAATTCTCGCGGTCGATAATGTGACCGGCGAGGTACGCGCGCGCGTCGGCTCCGCCGACTTCTTCGATGCTGCGCGCGCCGGCCAGGTGGACATGACACAGGCGCTGCGCTCGCCCGGCTCGACGCTCAAGCCGTTCATTTATGGGCTCGGTTTCGAGGACGGCTTGATCCATCCGGAAACGCTGATCGACGACCGACCGGTGCGCTACGGCAGCTACGTGCCGGAGAATTTCGATCTCACCTTCCAGGGCACGGTGACGGTGCGCCGCGCGCTGCAATTGTCGCTCAACGTTCCTGCCATCGCAGTGCTCGACAAAGTCGGCGTCAATCGCCTGAGCGCGCGCTTGACCCAGGTCGGCGCCGGCCTGGTGCTGCCGACCGGCGAGGCGCCCGGGCTCGCCATGGGTCTCGGCGGCGTCGGCATCACGCTCAACGATCTGGTGATGCTCTATAGCGGGCTGGCGCGGCTGGGTGCGGCGGTGCCGTTGATCGAACGGGCAGGGCAGGCGAGGCAGACTGCGCGCCGCCTGCTCGATCCGGTTGCCGCCTGGTATGTCGGCAATATCCTGATCGGTGCGCCGCCGCCGCTGAACGCGCTGCCCGGACGCATCGCCTTCAAGACCGGCACGTCTTACGGGTATCGCGACGCCTGGGCGGTCGGCTTCGACGGCCGCATGACGATCGGGGTCTGGGTCGGGCGGCCGGATGGTGCGCCGGTGCCGGGCCTGGTCGGCCGTTCCGCCGCGGCGCCGATCCTGTTCGACGCTTTCGCACGCACAGGCCTGACGCCGGCGTCGCTGCCGCGCCCGCCCAAAGGCGCGATTGTCTCGGTCACCGAGCGTCTGCCGCCGCCGCTGCAACGATTCAGCCCGGACGTGGCGCCGGGAGCGGCGCGCGAGCGCCCGCGCATCATGTTCCCGCCGGACGGGGCGCGGCTCGAACTGGCTGGCGGCCCGGTGCCCGAACCGGTCGCGCTCAAGATCGCCGGCGGGCGCGGGCCCCTGACCGTCATGGTCAATGGCATGCCGCTGCCGCACAACCGCGGCCGTCACACATTATTTTTCCAGCCCGACGGCCCCGGCTTTGTGCGCCTTACCGTCATGGATGCGCGCGGCTTGAGCGACAGCGTCATGGTTCGGCTGCAATAGACGGCGTTTTGTTTGCGCATGACCTGTCGCTAAGTCCGGTCGCCGCTTTCCCGATCGTGAACCAATGACAGCGGCACGCCTTGGGCTTATGGTCCGCGTCATATCAGCCGGAATCAGGAATTCGGACCCGAAGCGACCGATGAACTCGACCACCGATGACGCGCCGCCATCGCAGGGCCAGGGGCGGGGCCTGGCGGCTGCGCTTGATTTTGCCGTCGTTTCGCACGCGCGCGCCGCGGCGCTGCTCGTCGCCTTTTGCCTGATCGCGTTCTTGCCGGGCTTCTTCCAGATTCCGCCGGTCGACCGCGACGAGGCGCGCTTTGCGCAGGCCACCAAGCAAATGATCGAGACCGGCGAATATGTCGACATCCGGTTCCAGAAAGAGGTGCGCTACAAAAAGCCGGTCGGCATCTATTGGCTGCAAGCGGCAGCGGTGAAAGCGGGCGAGGCGGTGGGCGTCCCCCATGCGCTCACCACCATCTGGCTCTACCGGGTGCCGTCATTGTTCGGCGCGATCGGTGCGGTGCTGCTGACCTATTGGGCGGCGCTTGCCTTCGTCGGGCGCCGCGCCGCGCTGTTGGCCGCTTTGATGATGGCGAGCTCGATCATCCTTGGGGTCGAGGCGCGGCTGGCAAAGACCGACGCTGTGCTACTTCTCACCTGCGTGGCGGCCATGGGCGCCATGGCGCGCATCTATCTCGACCACCGGCGCGCGCCGGAGACCAAAACCGGCTGGCGCTGGCCGGCGATCCTGTGGACCGCCATAGCCGGCGGCGTGCTGATCAAGGGTCCCCTGATCCTGATGTTCGTCGGGCTCACCGCGATCGTGTTGGCGATCCTCGACCGCTCGGCGCGCTGGGTCCTGAAGCTGCGTCCGTTCACCGGCATCATATGGATGCTGCTTTTGGTGCTGCCGTGGTTCCTGGCGATCGTCGCCAAGTCGGGCGCCGAATTCTTCACGCTCGCGGTCGGTCACGACATGCTGGCCAAGGTCGTCAGCAGCCAGGAAGCCCATGGCGCGCCACCGGGTTATTATCTGCTGTTGTTCTTCCTGACTTTCTGGCCCACCGCGCCGCTGGCCGGGTTGGCCGTGCCCATGGTGTGGAAGGCGCGGCGCGAGCCGGGCGCGCAATTCCTGCTTGCTTGGCTTGTTCCATCGTGGCTGGTGTTCGAGGCGGTGATCACCAAGTTGCCGCATTACGTGATGCCGCTTTATCCCGCGATCGCCATCCTGATCGCCGGCATCCTCGACCAAGGCGGCCTCGTCAAGACGCGCTGGATCGTGCGCGGCACCGTCGGCTGGTTCCTGTTTCCCCTTATCATCGCAATGCTGGTGCCGGTCGCCTTCGTGCTGATCGATCGCGATCTCGGCCTCGTCGCCTGGCCGTTCGCCGCGGCGGCGGTGATCTTCGGTTTGTTCGCGTGGTGGCTTTATGACGTCGACGGGCCCGAGCGCTCGCTGTTGCGCGGCATGATGACGTCGGTCTTCGTCGCCATCACGGTCTATGCGGTGGCTTTTCCCGCGCTGCCCCCGCTGTTCCCGAGCGAGCTCATTGCGGCCGATCTGCGCGCCACCGGGTGCGAGCGCGTACACGTGGCCGCGACCTACTACTACCAAGAGCCAAGTCTGGTGTTTCTGCTCGGCACCGACACGCGTTTCACCGACGGCGCCCACGCCGCCGAATTCCTGCGCGGCGGTGCCTGCCATTTCGCACTGATCGACGCGCGCAACGAACGCGGTTTCGTGCAGCGCGCCAACGCCATCGGCTTACGCTACGCCCTCAGCGAGCGTGTCGCGGGTTACAACATCAGCATCGGCCGGCCAGTCGCGCTGACGGTTTTCCGCTCGATGGATACGCAATGACCGCCGCTGACGGATTGCCGCCGAACGGCGCGGCGCCTTCGGCGCTGCAGCGATGCTGGACCAATGTCGGGATGGCATTCGCCTTGCTGGGGCGCCCGGCGAAAGTTCAGCCCGCCCGGTGGTGGCCGGGCGAACGGCGCCGTCTCGCCATCGCGGCAGGCGTTATCGCCGCCGTCTTGCTGTTTTGCATAATTTTTATCGATGGGCCGGTCGCCCGCGCGGTGGTCCACGCTCCGCGATGGGCGGTCTGGCCGTTTCAACAGATCACCGATTTCGGCTTGTCGGGTTGGTTCCTCTGGCCGCTCGGCCTCTTGTTTTTGGCGTTGGCCGCGCTGCCGCCGTTGACGAGGATTTCGCAAGCCGTGCTGGCGGCGGTGATGGTGCGTGTCGGTTTCCTGTTCCTGGCGATCGGTGTGCCCGGCCTCACCGTTTCCATCGTCAAGCGCATGATCGGGCGGGCGCGGCCGCTGGTCACTGGCCACATCGATCCTTTCGCCTTTGCGCCGTTCATCTGGCGTGCCGACTATGCCAGCCTGCCTTCGGGGCATGCGACGACGGCATTCTCGGTCCTGGTGGCGTTCGGCACCTTGTGGCCGCGCGCGCGTACGGCGCTGCTGCTCTATGCGTTGCTGATTTCGGCTAGCCGGGTCATGGTGATGGCGCATTACCCGTCCGACGTCCTGGCTGGTGCCGTGGTCGGCGGTTTTGGCGCGATTCTGGTGCGCAGCTACTTCGCGTCGCGGCGGCTTGCATTCGGTGAAACAATGCAAGGCGCGCCCATCGCCTTTCCCGGACCGTCGTGGCGGCGGATCAAGGCGGTCGGCCGGGCATTGCTAGCGGACTAAGCACGGGACCGGCGCAGCATCGGTCCGCGGACCGAAATCCGAGCCGCGAGAGTTGCCCTCGCTGGCGCTGCCGCATAAAAGGCGGGTCCGTATCGACCGGTCTGGTCTCAGAGCACCTTCATCCGGCCTGCCATGGCAAAAACCGCCAAAACCAAGACCGCGGGCCTTCCCGCCTTTTCGATCGTGATTCCGGCTAACAACGAGGCCGATAATATCCGCCCGCTGGTGACGGAGATCGAAACCGCCCTGAAGGACGAGCCACGCTTCGAGCTGATTTTCGTCAATGATGGCTCGACCGACGAGACCAAGTCGGTACTGAAGAAATTGGCGGCCAAGCGTCCGTGGCTGCGTGAGATCAGGCATCGGATTGCCTGCGGCAAGGCGGCGGCGGTGCGCAGCGGCGTGCGCGCCGCGCGTGCCCCGCTCATCGTGATACTCGACGGCGATGGGCAGAACGATCCGATCTATATTCCGGCGATGCTTGCGGCCTTCGATCAGGGCAACGAACGGGTCGGTCTCGTCAACAGCGTCCGCGTCGGGCGCAAAGACACCAGGTTCAAGCGCTTCCAGTCGCGCATCGCCAACCGCATTCGCGCCGCGCTGCTCAAGGATGAGACACGCGACACCGCCTCCGGTCTCAAGGCGTTCCGCCGCGACGTCTATCTTGCCCTGCCGTTTTTCGATGGGCTGCACCGTTTCCTGCCGGCGCTCGTGCGGCGCGAAGGGTTCGATCTCGTTCAGGTCGATGTCGTCGATCGTCCGCGATTGCATGGCAGCACGCATTACGGATTTTGGAACCGGTTTTGGGTCGGCATCCTCGATCTCGCCGGCGTGTGGTGGCTGATCCGCCGCAGGAAGCACGTCCCGGAAATCGTAGACGACTAGCGCGCGATCCCGAAAAAATACGAACGAATTTCGGATAAGATTCCGCGCCACGAGAGGAAACTCACATGCTGATCGAACTCGCGCGCTCAGTCGGCGGCTATCTGCACGACGTGTTCATCGTCCGGGTCGACGCCTGGGTGTTGCTAGGCTTCATCGCGCAGGCGTTCTTCACCGCGCGTTTCGTGGTGCAATGGATCGCTTCCGAGCGCGCGGGCAAAAGCGTAATCCCGCTGGCGTTCTGGCTGCTGTCGATCGGCGGCGGCGGGCTGCTGCTCGTCTATGCGCTCTACCGGCGCGATCCGGTGTTCATCGCCGGGCAGGCCTTCGGCGTGTTCGTCTATGTGCGCAATATCTATTTCGTGCTGCACGAGCGGCGCGGCGCCGTCAAAGCCTGATCAGGCCGCGGCCATCGCGGCAAAGCCGCGCTCGAGATCGGCGATCAGGTCGCCGGTGTCTTCCAGGCCGATGTGAATGCGCAAGGTTGGCCCGCCCGGTGCCCACTTTGTCGCGGTGCGATACTCGGCGCAGTCGAACAGGATCGCCAGGCTCTCGAAGCCGCCCCACGAAAAACCCATGCCGAACAACGTGAGCGTGTCCATGAAGGCGTGCACCGCTTTCTCAGGCATGGGTTTGAGCACGATGCTGAACAACCCGCTGGCGCCGGAGAAGTCGCGGTTCCAGATGGCGTAACCCGGATCGCTCTCCAGCCCCGGATGCAGCACGCGCGCGACTTCCGGCCGGTGGCTGAGCCAGCGCGCGACCGTCAGGCCCGACTGATAATGCCGCGCCATGCGCACAGCCATCGTGCGCAAGCCCCGCAGCGCGAGAAAGACGTCGTCGGGCCCCACGCACAGGCCGAGCGCGCGCACGGTGTCTTTGAGCCTCGCCACCGCCGCCGCATTGGCCGACACGCAGCCGAACATGATGTCGGAATGGCCGCCGATATATTTGGTGCCGGCCTGGATCGACAGATCGACGCCTTTTTCGAAAGCGCGGAAATAGAGCGGCGTCGCCCAGGTATTGTCCATCAAGACGACCGCGCCCTTGTCGTGGGCGACCTTGGCGATGGCGGGAATGTCCTGCATCTCGAAGCTTTGCGAGCCGGGCGCTTCGGTGAATACCGCTTTGGTGTTTGGCTTGAAAAGCGTGGCGATATCGGCGCCCATCAACGGATCGTAATAAGTCGTCTCCACCCCCAAGCGCTTGAATACGCCGTTGCAGAAGTTCCGGGTCGGGCGATAGACGCTGTCGCTGACCAGGATGTGATCGCCGGCGCCTGCAACCGCGAGCAGGGCGGTAGAGATGGCGGACAGCCCCGACGGCAGCAGCGACACCCCGGCGCAGCCTTCGCCGTCAAGTTCGCGCAACGCGGTCTCCAACGCTTCCGTGGTCGGCGTGCCGCGGCGGCCGTATTGATAGCGGGCGCGGTGGGCGACCTGATCCTCGGCGGTCGGATAGAGCACGGTCGAGGCGTGATAGACGGGCGGATTGACGAAGCCGTGCTGCGCCTTGGGATCGCGGCCGGCGGTGACCAGCAGGGTTTCCGGCTTGAGCGGGGCCTTGGGCGTCTTCGCCATGGTGGCTATAGATATCCGGTCCGGTGGATGGGTCCCGAGCGTTGTTCCGGCCATATACCGCCGCACCGGCGGCAACCGTCAACCCCTTGACCTTACAACCTGTTCGTTCTGAGATGCGAAATGCCGAGGGGAGTTTTGGGACAAGAATGACCAGGACCGTCAGAATTATCCACTGCGGGAGCGGAGCCCGGCGGTGGCGCGTTGGCTTGGCCATGTTGCAAGGGCGCCGCATCCAGTTTGAAGGGGCCGATAGATGAAACGAGTTGCCTGCATTCTCGCTCTTGCCGTCGTTTTCGCCGCGCAGAGCGCCACTGCCCAGACCACGCTGAAAGCCGTCAAGGACCGCGGCATTCTCAACTGTGGGGCGCACGGCTCATTGGCGGGCTTCGGGCTGCCCGATGCGCAGGGCAAATGGACCGGCCTCGATGTCGACGTATGCCGCGCCATCGCCGCCGCCATCTTCGACGACCCGACCAAGGTGAAATTCGTGCCGTTGACGGCGAAAGACCGCTTTACCGCGTTGCAGTCGGGCGAGGTCGACGTGCTCTCGCGCAACACCACCTGGACCATCTCGCGCGACACTTCGCTCGGCCTCAACTTCACCGGCGTCGACTATTACGATGGCCAGGGCTTCATGGTGCACAAGGCGCTGAAGGTGAATTCGGCGCTCGAGCTCAACGGCGCTTCGGTCTGTGTGCAGCAGGGCACCACCACCGAGCTCAATCTGGCGGACTATTTCCGCGCCCACAAGATGCAGGTCAAGACCGTGACTTTCGCCACCGCCGACGAGGCTGTCAAAGCCTACGACGCAGGTCGCTGCGACGCCTACACGACCGACGCCTCGGGCCTTTATGCCGAGCGACTGCGGCTCTCCAGTCCCGACGACAATATCGTGCTGCCGGAAATCATCTCCAAGGAGCCGCTCGGCCCGGTCGTGCGCCACGGCGATGACCAGTGGTTCGACATCGTGAAGTGGGTGTTGTTCGCCATGATCAATGCCGAGGAGCTTGGCATCACGCAAAAGGACGTCGGTGACATGATGAAGTCCACCAATCCTTCGATCAAACGTTTCGTCGGCACCGAGGGCAATTACGGCGAGCAATTGGGCTTGACTAAGGATTGGGCAGTTCGCATCGTCAAGGCGGTCGGCAATTACGGCGAGGCGTTCGATCGCAACGTCGGAAAGGGCTCGCCTCTGAAGATCGACCGCGGCCTGAACAAATTATGGAACCAGGGCGGCATTCAGTACGCGCCGCCGATCCGCTGAGCGGAGTTTGCAAGCGCCGCGGGCCCGGGGAAGCCTGCGGCGCGATTGCTTGTAAGAGAAGGTGCCGCCGAGGCGCCGCCGAGCGCGCGACGAGGGGTCAATGTCGACGACGGATCATTCGGCGGGGCAGGGTCCCGCGCGTGTCGCGTTCTACAACGACCCCACGATCCGCAGCATAATCTATCAGGTCGCGTTATGCGCGGCGGTCGTCTTCCTGATCTACGGCGCCGCCACCAACGCGATCGAGCATTTGCGGAGCGCGCATATCGCCTCCGGCTTCGGCTTCTGGGACACGACTGCCGGCTTCGACATCAGCCAAACGCTGATCAGTTATTCGGCCGAAGCCTCGACCTATGGCCGCGCCTTCTGGGTTGGCCTGCTCAATACCTTGCTGGTGGCCGGCGCCGGCATCGTGTTTGCAACCATTATCGGCTTCATCGTCGGTATCTCGCGGCTTTCAAAGAACTGGCTATTGGCGAAAGTCGCCACCGGCTATGTCGAAACCATCCGCAATATCCCGCTGCTGCTGCAATTGCTGTTCTGGTACAACGCGGTGCTCAAGTCGCTGCCGGCGATGCGCGACAGCATCATCATTCCGGGCGGCGCCTATCTCAATAACCGTGGCCTGTTTCTGCCTAGGCCGGTCTTTCACCACGGCTTCGAAGCGGTGGTGGCAACCGCCATCGTCGGCATCATCGGCTCCATCGCCTTTGCCGTCTGGGCGCGCAAACGCCAGGAGCGGACCGGTCAGCAGGCGCCGGTATTCTGGGTCGCATTGGGACTGATCTTCGGATTTCCGCTCGTAGTCTTGGCGCTGCTGGGCTTTCCGATCGATTTCCACTATCCGCAGACCGGCCGTTTCAACATCACTGGCGGGGTCGAGATCCTGCCGGAATTTGCCGCGCTGCTGTTCGGGCTGTCGATCTACACCGCCGCCTTCATCGCGGAAGTGGTGCGCGCCGGCATCCTGGCGGTCTCGCACGGGCAGATCGAGGCGGCCTATTCGCTCGGCATGCGCCCGCGCCCGACGCTGCGGCTTATCGTGGTGCCGCAGGCGATGCGCGTCATCGTGCCGCCGCTCACAAGCCAATATCTCAACTTGATCAAGAATTCCTCGCTGGCAGTGGCCATCGGCTATCCCGACCTGGTGCAGATCTTCACCGGCACGGTACTCAACCAGACCGGCCAGGCGGTCGAAGTGGTGGCCATCACCATGCTTGTCTATCTCACCATCAGCCTCGTCACTTCGCTGCTGATGAACATCTATAACCGGCGCGTCGCGCTGGTGGAACGGTGAGGGATTAAAGCCATGACCATGGCCGAAGGCGATCTCGCCGTTGCCGAACTGCACTTCGTGCGCACCCGCGCGATTGAGCCGCAGCCGCCGCCAGTGCGCATGACCGGCACGTTCGGCTGGGTGCGTGCGAACCTGCTGTCGAGTCCGTTCAACATCGCGACGACGATCGCCATCGCGATGCTGGTACTGTGGGTGATTCCGGGGCTGGTCAATTTCCTGCTGATCGACGCGGTGTGGACTGGCGTCGATCGCGATGCCTGCCGCGAGGTGGTGCAGCATCGCGAGATCGGCGCATGCTGGCCGTTCGTCTGGGAGCGGCTGCCGTATTTCATATACGGATCGTATCCGATCCCCGAGCGCTGGCGCGTCGACGTCTTTTTCGCGATGCTTGCGGTCGGCGTGGTGTGGCTGCTGTGGCTGGAAGCGCCGCGGCGCGATCTCGGCTCGGCCTATTTCTTCGTGGTGGTGCCGATCTGCTCGTTCTTCCTGCTGCACGGCCTGCCGGCGATCGGACTGCCGCATGTAGACACGGCGCTGTGGGGCGGCGTGCTGGTGACCATCGTGGTCGCGTCCGTCGGCATCGTCTGCTCGCTACCGCTCGGCATATTGCTGGCGCTCGGGCGTCGCTCCGACATGCCGACCGTCAGGCTGATCGCGACCGCTTTCATCGAATTCGTGCGCGGCGTGCCGCTGATAACCGTGCTGTTCATGTCGAGTGTTATGCTGCCGCTGTTCGTGCCCGAGCATTTCGAGCCGGACAAGCTGCTGCGCGCGCTCATCGGCATCGCCTTGTTCGCGTCGGCTTATATGGCGGAAGTGGTGCGCGCCGGCCTGCAGGCGATCCCGAAGGGGCAATACGAAGGCGCCATGGCGGTGGGCCTGAAATACTGGCAGATGATGCGGCTGATCGTGCTGCCGCAGGCGCTCAAGATCACCATCCCGAATATCGTCAACACCTATATCGGCCTGTTCAAGGACACGACGCTGGTGTTCATCGTCGGAATCTTCGATCTGCTGCGCACCATCGAGGTCTCGCGCATCGATCCGAAATGGGCAACGCCGGTGACCAGCACCACAGGCTATGCGGTCGCCGCCATGTTCTATCTGGTATTTTGCTACGCAATGTCCCGCTACGCGCGCGCGATGGAAGCGCGCCTCGCCACCGGCCACACGCGCTAGTAGAGTGAGATGGTGCCTATGACCAATGCCGCCCACGCAGCCGCACCGATCAAGCCGACCAAGCTTAACACGCCGGTGGCGGTGGAAATCGTGCGCATGAACAAGTGGTACGGCGATTTTCACGTGCTACGCGATATCGATCTCAAGGTCATGGGCGGCGAGCGCATCGTCATCTGCGGGCCGTCGGGCTCCGGCAAATCGACCATGATCCGCTGCATCAACCGGCTCGAGGAGCATCAGAGCGGGCGCATCACCGTCGACGGAGTGGAACTCACCAACGACCTCAAGAAGATCGACGAGATCCGCCGCGAGGTTGGCATGGTGTTCCAGCACTTCAATTTGTTTCCGCATCTCACGGTGATGCAGAACTGCACGCTGGCGCTGATCTGGGTGCGCAAGATGCCGAAAAAGGCGGCCGAGGCGGTGGCGCTGCACTATCTCCAACGCGTGAAAATTCCGGAACAGGCCAATAAATATCCCGGCCAGTTGTCGGGCGGTCAGCAACAGCGCGTTGCCATCGCGCGCGCTCTCTGCATGAACCCGAAGATCATGCTGTTCGACGAGCCGACGTCCGCGCTCGACCCCGAAATGGTCAAGGAGGTGCTCGACACCATGGTCGGGCTCGCCGAGGACGGCATGACCATGCTGGTGGTGACTCACGAGATGGGCTTTGCGCGCGAGGTGGCCAACCGCATCGTGTTCATGGATGAGGGCCAGATTGTCGAGGCCAATGCGCCGGAGGAGTTCTTCAATCATCCGCAGCACGAGCGCACCAAGCTGTTCCTCAGCCAGATTTTGCGGTGAGCAACTAGTCCTTCTCGACTGCTAGGTCCGGCCGCGCGCCCCATTCCGACCACGAGCCGTCGTAGATGCGCGCGAGCGGTTTGCCGAGCGCATCCAGGCCTAAGGCCAGCACCACCGCGGTGACGCCGGAGCCGCAGGTGGTGATGACCGGCTTGTCGAGATCGACGCCGCCTTTCGCGAAGGCCTTTTTTATGCGCTCGGGCGATACCAGCCGGCCGTTTTCGACGATCTCGGTGAAGGGCACGTTGAGCGAGCCCGGCATGTGGCCGGAGCGCAGGTCTGGCCGCGGCTCCGGCTCCTTGCCGGCAAAGCGACCGGCCGAGCGGGCGTCGACCACCTGCGCGCTGCCGTCATTGAGCGCCATCTGCACGTCGGTGTGCATGGCGACCGCACCCGTATCCATAATGGCGTCGAAGGTGCGCTGCTCGCACTTGACCTCGCCGGCTTCGACCGGGCGGCCTTCCGCCTTCCAGGCCGGGAAGCCACCGTCGAGAATGAATGTGTTCTTGGCGCCGAAGATGAGAAAGCTCCACCACACCCGCGGCGCCGAATAAAGCCCCGTGCCGTCATAAACGACAATGGTGTCGTCTTTGCCGATGCCGAGGTTGCCTACCGCCGCGCCGAACTGGTCGGGCCCCGGCAGCATGTGCGGCAGGTCGGTGGAATGGTCGGCGATGCCGTTGATGTCGAAGAACACCGCGCCCGGAATATGGCCACTGATGTACTCGGCCTTGGCGTCGCGCTTTTGGTTGGGCAGATAGTAGGAGGCATCGACGACGACGACGCCTGGCTTGCCGAGATTATCGGCCAACCATTGCGTGGATTTGAGCCAGCGGCTCACAGGAGCGGTATTGGTCATGGGTCCGGCCGTTCGCGTGTGGTTCAACGCGAACCATCACCCAAACATTCCGCCCGCGCAATGACTAGATCAGCGCCTGATCCCAAAAAGCATGTCCCCGGCTTGAACGGGGATGGGTACCGGTTTTCGGAAAAGATCACGCGTCGGCAAACGCAAGCCGCACGCGGCGATTCTGCTTGCCCTTCTTCTCGATTTGCGTGACGCGCACCGCGCCGATCTCGGTCGTTGCGCGCACATGGGTGCCGCCGCAGGGTTGCAGGTCGAGCCCGGCAATCTCGATCAGCCGCACGCGGCCGGTGCCCATCGGCGGCTTCACCGACATGGTCTTGACCAGGCCGGGATTGGCGTCGAGCTCGGCGTCGGTGATCCAGCGGCTCGTAACCGCGGCGTTGCTGGCGATCATCTCGTTCACTTTCGCGGTGATGGCGTCCTTGTCGAGGCCGGCTTCGGGAATGTCGAAATCGAGCCGGCTTTCGCTCTCGCCGACCGAGCTGCCGGTCACCGCATAGGGCAGCGCCGCCGACAACAGATGTAGCGCGGTATGCATGCGCATGCGGGCGTGGCGCTTATCCCAATTGATCGCGGCGGTGACGGCGTCGCCGGCTTTGAGGGCAGGGGATGCGCCATCCGCCGGCACATGCGCGATCTCGCTCTTGGCGGCGTCGGTATAGACCGTGGTCGCGATCGGAATGCTGGCGCCGCCGGCCGTGGTGAGCGTGCCGCTATCGCCGGGCTGGCCGCCGGAGGTGGCGTAGAACACCGTGCGGTCGAGCACGATGCCGCCGCGCTCGGTAATGGCGAGCACGCGTGCGTCACATTGCTTCAGATAGGA
Organism: uncultured Alphaproteobacteria bacterium; assembly: GCA_963773115.1. Taxonomy (GTDB): domain Bacteria; phylum Pseudomonadota; class Alphaproteobacteria; order Rhizobiales; family Xanthobacteraceae; genus Pseudolabrys. Next base: position 258,005 of record CAVYZZ010000005.1, read on the forward strand.
ATCGTCGCGAAACAGGCATTCGGTCGGCATGGCTGTTTCATTACGCACGCTCATGCGCTCTCAGCTCTTCACGAACGGCGGTTTTATTTTTGACTTGCGGTCCAGCCAGGCCGGCACCGGTAAATTCTTGGAGCGGAGGAATTCCGGATTGAACAGCTTGGACTGATAGCGCGCGCCGCCGTCGCACAGGATGGTCACGATGGTGTGGCCAGGACCGAGATCCTTGGCGAGCCGCATGGCGCCGGCGACATTGATGCCGGATGAGCCGCCGAGGCAGAGCCCTTCATGCTCGATGAGGTCAAACACGATCGGCACCGCTTCCGCGTCCTCAATGAGATAGGCCTTGTCGGCTTTGATCCGCTCGACAATCGGTGTCACGCGCCCAAGCCCAATGCCTTCAGTGACCGAGCCGCCTTCGGTGGCTTTGGCTTCGCCTTGCGTGAACAGGTTGTACATGCCGCCGCCGCGTGGGTCGGCAACGCCGATCACGATGTCTTTTTTCTTCTCGCGCAGGAAATTCGACGCACCGGCGAGCGTGCCGCCGGTGCCGATGGCGCAAATGAAGCCGTCGATCTTGCCGCCGGTGTCCTCCCAGACCTCGGGGCCGGTCGAGGTGTAGTGCGCCTTCGGATTGTCAAGATTGTTCCACTGGTCGGCGAAGATGACGCCATTCTTTTCGCCCGCCTTCAATTCTTCGGCGAGCCGCCGTCCGACATGCTGATAATTGTTGGGATTGGCGTAGCCGACGGCCGGCACCTCGACCAACTCGGCACCGCACAGCCGAAGCATGTCCTTCTTTTCCTGGCTCTGCGTCTCCGGGATGACGATGATGGTGCGATAGCCGCGCTCATTGGCGACCAGCGCCAGGCCGATGCCAGTGTTGCCGGCGGTCGAACTCGACCACCAAGCCGCCGGGACGCAACTCGCCGCGCTTCTCCGCTTCCAGGATCATCTCGCGGCCGGCGCGGTCCTTCACCGAACCGCCCGGGTTCATGAATTCAGCCTTGCCGAGAATGGTGCAACCGGTGGCTTGCGAGGCCCGCTGCAATTTTATCAGCGGCGTATGGCCGATGGCGTCAACGGTGCCGTCGCTGATCTGCATGCCCGGTTCCGCGCGTTGTTAGGGACGCCCGACCCTAGTGGACCCCAGTTTGCGCCACAAGACCGCGGATTGGTGGGCCGTGGCCATACCACCTGTCCGCTTATGGGACAGGAAGTTCAACTGCCATTCGTGACGGCAAGTCTCTCGAAACCATAACGGCGCATCGGCCGGCGTAACCTTTCCACATTCACCACTTCTTTCCGGGCCGAGTCTATTCGTTGGCTTGGGTTTGCAAGAAGAACACTGCCCCCGGGGGCGTAATTTGGGCGCACGCAATCGATGAATCTCGACGTCAACACCCTTTTTATGGTGACGATCTATGTCGAGGTCATTCTCGGCCTGCTGCTGCTGTTCGCCTGGGCTCAGAACACCGCGATCCACGGCGTCTGCTGGTGGGGCTTCGCTCATCTGGTCCGCGCCGCCTCGGTCGTGTTGTTCGGCACCTATGGCTCGGTCCCCGACCTGATCTCCATCGATCTCGCCAACGTCTTGCTGTTCACCTCTTTCGCTATCACCTGGACCGGTGCGCGCGTTTTTGACGGCCGCCCGGTCGAGCCCGTGTACCTGGTGACCGGCGCCGTCCTTTGGCTGCTGATCTGCCGCTTGCCGGTCTTGGCGGAAGCGGTCCAGACGCGCGCGCTCATCGCCGCCGGCATCGTGGCCGCCTATACCTGGCTCACGGCTTACGAATTCTGGCGCGGGCGCAACGAGCAATTGGTATCGCGCTGGCCGGCGATCTTCCTGCTGTTCGCGCACGGCGCGTTGTTTCTGCTGCGCACGCCATTGGCGGTCCTGCTGCCCTGGGCGCCAAGCAACACGGTATTCGGCAGCGTGTGGTTGACCGTGCTCAGTTTCGAAGCGTTGCTGTTCACGATCTCGATCGCCTTCATCCTGCTGGCGATGGCGAAGGAGCGCACCGAGTTGCGCCACCGCACCGCCGCTTTGGTTGATCCGCTGACCGGCATCGCCAACCGCCGCTCGTTCCTGCAGGACGCCACTCAGCTCGCCAAGCGCCATAGCGCCAAGCCGCGGCCGACCGCCGTTCTGCTCGTCGACCTCGATCATTTCAAGTCGATCAATGACCGCTTCGGCCACGCGCTGGGCGATCGTGTGCTGGAACTCTTCAGCGAAACTGCGCGCAAATCGGTGCGCTCCAGTGATCTGCTAGGCCGCCTCGGCGGCGAGGAGTTTGCGGCCGTGCTGTATGACACGAGCCGCGACAAGGCGCTGGCAGTGGCCGAGCGCATTCGCGAGACCTTCGCCAGCGCCGCCATGGAGGTCAACGGCCGCCCAGTCGGCGCCACCGTGAGCATAGGGCTGGCCTATTGTCAGGAGGCCTCGCTCGACGTGGCGGACCTGCTGGCGCAATCCGACCAGGCGCTCTATTTCGCCAAGGAACATGGGCGTAACCGCGTCGAGGTCGCAACGCTCGATATGGTCGTTGAGCGCAGGCCCGATGCACCTGCGACCTCCGCGGAGTCGATCGCGACGATCGCAGCCAAGAGCGCCGCCGCCTGACTTGGCGGTCGGCCACAAGTCGTTTTCGCGTCAGGACATTGTTATACAGCCCCAGCACCCCCTGCCTGCATCTTGAGCGTTGCGGCGGGGCGTGACGCGCTGCCGCGCGCACGACGATTGACCAAGGGCTCCGAATTAGTCCAGTTTAGCACGGGTGGGCCGGAATGCCGGTCCGTCAATTAGTGGGATTCCAAACTAATTCAAAGAAGTAGGGAGGATGAGATGAAGATTTTCCGCTGGTTGGGGCTTGCCGCCCTGGCCCTTATGGTGGGCAGCAATGCTCATGCCGCTAACATCAAGATCGGCGTCGTGCTGCCGTTCAGCGGACCCAATGCCGACCTCGGTCACCAGATCGACAAGGCGTTCGATCTCTACGTCAAGATGCACGCCAAGGACATTGCGCCGCACAAAGTCACGATCATCAAGCGCGACGAAGGCCCGCCGACCGGCGCCGTTGCCAAGACCGTCACCACTGAATTGATCACCAACGACAAGGTGCAGATCCTCACCGGTTACGTGTTCTCGCCGTCGGCGATCGCGCTGGCGCCGGTCATCAACAAGGCCAAGGTGCCGATGGTGATTGCCAACGCCGGCACCGCCTGGATCACCAATCTGTCGCCCTATTATGTGCGACTGTCGTTCAGCATGTGGCACCCGGCCTATCCGATGGGCGCCTATGCCCACGACAAGATCGGCTGCAAGACGGCGGCGGTTGCCTATACCGACTTCCCGCCCGGCAAGGATTCGGTGCTGGCGTTCAAGACCGGCTTCGAGAAGGCGGGTGGCAAGGTGACGTTGTCGATCCCGATGGGCCCGCCAAACCAGGTGCCCGACTTCACGCCGTTCATGCAGCGCGTCAAGGATGCGCATCCCAACTGTCTGTATGCCTTCATTCCTTCCGGCGCGCATGCGACCGGCCTGATGAAGGCCTATGGCGAGGTCGGTCTGCGCAAGGCCGGCGTCAAGCTGATCGGTCCCATGGACCTGATCCCCGACAACAAGCTGCAGGACATGGGTGACGCCGCCATCGGCACCATCGTAATGGGCCACTACGCGGTCGATCTCAACAACGCCGCCAACAAGGCTTTCAAGGCCGAGTGGCACAAGGCCTACGGCGCCGACTCCTATCCCGACTTCATGTCGGCGGCGGGCTGGGACACCATGCATGCCATCTTCGCCACCATCAAGAAGCTCAACGGCAAGGTGTCCGACGGCGCCAAGGTGGTCGCGGCGCTCAAAGGCTGGTCGACCAACGGCCCGCGCGGGCACGTGATGATCGATCCCACCACGCGCGACATCGTCGAGGACGAGCATGCCATGGAGGTCTATCGCAAGCCGGACGGCAAGCTCGGCGAGAAGATCCTCGCCACCACCAAGGCGGTGAAGGACGAGTGCAAGATCCAAAAGGTCGGCCGCTGCAAGTGATCGCCTGAGGATTTGACAGCAAATAGCGCCGCCGCGCATAAAGGCGCGGCGGCGTTTTCTCTACGAGGGGGGGGTCGGGGCCCGTGCCGCAAGTCGCCAACATAGTCGTCAGCGTCCTGTTCGACGGGTTGGCCTATGCCATGTTCCTGTTCATCACTTCGGTCGGCTTGTCGGTGACGATGGGGCTGATGGGCTTCGTAAACTTGGCGCATGGCGCCTTCGCCATGGCCGGCGGTTATGTCGTCGTCTCGCTCACGCACACACTGGGCGTCCCCTTTGTACCCTCGCTTATCATCGCCGCGCTTGTGATCGGTGCCGTCAGCGTGGTCTTCGAGCGCGGGCTTTATCGCCGGCTCTACAAATCCACCGATCTCGAACAGGTTCTGCTCACCATCGGCCTGGCGTTCATGTCGATCGCCGCCTTCACTTATTTCTATGGGCCGATCCCGAAATCGGTGCCATTGCCGAGCTGGCTCGAAGGCCACGTCAATCTCGGATTCCGCGCCTTCCCGAGCTACCGCGTCTTCCTGATCGTGGTCGGCGCCGTGCTGATCGCCGTGCTTTGGTACGCCTTCGAGAAGACCAATATCGGCGCCAAGATCCGCGCCGCGGTCGACAACCGGCGCATGGCGGAATCAGTCGGCATCAATGTCGATCTGCTGTTCACGCTTACCTTCGCGGTCGGCTCAGGGCTGGCCGCACTCGGCGGCGCGCTGGCGATTCAACTGTTTGGCCTCACCCCGAGCTTTGCCGTGCTTTATCTCGTGCTGTTTCTGATCGTGGTAGCCGTCGGCGGCCTCGGCAGCTTGAAAGGCACGCTGCTGGCCGCGCTGGTCATCGGCATCATCGATACCGGCGGCAAATACGCCTTTCCGGTAGCGGGCAATTTGTTCATCTACGCCATCACCGTGATCGTGCTGCTGATCAAGCCCGCGGGGTTTTATGGCCGTGAGTGAGACCATGGCTGGCGAGCCTACGCGCGAGCAGGCGCGCGAGCGCGCGGCCGAATTCCTCATCAGCCGCCACCGCTACCGTTGGGCGGAAGCGCTGCCGTGGCTGATCGCCGTCGCCGCCTTCTTTGTCTTTCCCGATCGCATGACCTTCGGCAGCCAGGTGCTGGTGATGATCATGTTCGCGCTCTCGCTCGATCTGATCCTGGGTTACGCTGGCATTGTCACGCTCGGTCATGCCGCGTTTTTCGGAATTGGCGCTTATACCGTTGCCCTCGGCTTTTTACGGCTCGGCTGGAGCGAACCCATCAGCGGCATAATCGCCGCCGGTCTCGTTGCCGGTCTCGTCGGCACCGTCGTCGGATGGTTCATTTTGCGGTACCGCGGCCTGACGCTGTTGATGTTGACCATCGCCTTTGCCGCCACGCTGCAAGAGTCGGGCAATCTCCGGTCCGATCTCACCGGCGGCTATGATGGCCTGCCGGGACTGTCGTTCGCTCCGTTGCTCGGCCAATTCGACTACGATCTCTACGGCCGCACCACCTATCTATATGCGCTCGTGGTGCTGGCAATCGTGTTCTATTTTGTGCGCCGTATCGTCTATTCGCCGTTCGGACAGGCGCTCACCGGCATTCGCGAGAACGTGCGGCGCATGCACGCCATCGGCTCGCCGGTGCATCGAAGGCTGGTGATGGTCTATGCCGTCTCGGCGGCGATCGCCGGCGTTGCCGGCGCGCTGTTCACCCAGACCAACGCTTACGTGACGCTGACGGTGTTCGAATTCGACAATTCCGCCAAGGTCATGGTGATGTTGATCCTCGGCGGCACCGGCCGGCTCTACGGCGCCTTCATCGGCGCGGTGGTCTACCTGATCATTGAGGACAACCTTTCCAAGTTCTCGCCCACCTTCTGGCAGTTCGGCATCGGCCTCATGCTGGTGCTGGTGGTGCTGTTTGCGCGCCGCGGCCTGCTCGGCCTGGTCGAGGACGCCGGTGGCTATCTGAGTAAGGGGAAGACGCCGTGACCGCCGGCGCGCTTGACGTGCGGCAGCTCAACCGCAGCTTCGGCGCGCTCCAGGTGACGCGTGACGTTAATCTCTCTTTGGAGCGGGGCGCGCGCCGCGCGCTCATCGGTCCCAATGGCGCCGGCAAGACCACGCTGGTCAACTTGATCACCGGCGTGCTGCGGCCTTCGTCCGGCCGTGTGCTGCTCGACGGTGCGGACATTACCGCCACCAGCCAGGCCGAGCGCGCGCGGCGCGGGCTGGCGCGCACTTTCCAGATCAACCAGTTGTTCCGTGGCCTGAGCGTGCTGGAAAACCTTGCCATGACCATCGGTGAGCGCGACGGCAACTGCAACAACATGTGGCGCCCGGCCGGCGCCAAGCGCGCGGTGATTGACGAGGCACTCGACCATCTCGAATCGCTCAAGCTCACCGGCGACGCGCTCAAGCTGGTGCGTGAACTGCCCTATGGCCGCCAACGGCTGGTGGAGATCGCGATCGCGCTGGCGCAGCGCCCGCGCGTGCTGCTGCTCGACGAGCCGGCGGCGGGCGTGCCGTCCTCCGAAAGCCACCTCATCCTCGATGTGGTGGCGGGGCTCAATCCCGATATCGCCATCCTGATCATCGAGCACGACATGGACGTGGTGTTCCGCTTTGCCAAGCACATCACGGTGATGGTGCAGGGCGCGGTGTTCACCGAAGGCACGCCCGACGAGATCATGCATAACGAACAAGTGCGCGCGGTGTATCTCGGTCAGGAAGGCCACAAGGGATCGCACCATGGCTGAGCGCGCGCTCGAACTCGAACACGTCCATGCCGGCTACGGCGAGACCGTGGTGCTGGAGGATATTTCGCTCGCGCTCGGCGCCGGTGAGACGCTGTCGATCATCGGCCGCAACGGCGTCGGCAAGTCCACTTTGCTGGCCACCATAATGGGCCACACCACGCTACACGGCGGCCGCATCAGTCTGCACGGCAAAGACATCTCCACGCTGGCGACCTACCGGCGCGTGGCGGCCGGCCTCGGCTACGTGCCGCAGGAGCGCGAGATCTTTCCCTCGCTCACCTTGCGCGAAAACCTCGAGGTGGCGGCGCGGCCAGGCCGCTGGACCCTGCAGACGGTGTACGAGTTATTCCCCCGGCTTGCCGAGCGCGCCGACAACCGCGGCAATCAGTTGTCCGGCGGCGAGCAGCAGATGCTGGCGATCGGCCGCGCGCTGATCGGTAATCCGTCGCTGCTGCTGATGGACGAGCCGTCGGAGGGCCTGGCGCCGGTGATCGTGGAAGAATTGGCGCGCGCGGTGAAACGACTGACACAGGCCGGCGGTTTCTCGACGATCCTGGTAGAGCAGAATTCGCGGCTGGCGCTCGATATCGCGCCGCGCGCGGTGGTGATGGACCGCGGCCAGATCGTCTATGACGGGGCGAGCGAGACGCTGCGCAACGATCCCGCCCAACTCGATCAGCTCATCGGTGTGGTGAAGGCGTAGCCCATTGGGGCGCTGCCCACGCGCACGGTTCACGATGCATTGCCTTTGGCGCGCGCTGCGGGCATAGCCTTTCCGGCAAATACCACGAGCCGGGAACGATGAAGCGCAGCAGCGACCGCATCCTCACCACCCATGTCGGCAGCCTGATCCGCCCCGCAGCCTTGCAGGATTTCCTGCGCTTGAAGCAGGCCGGTAAGCCCTATGACACGCAGGCCTATCAGAAATGCCTGATCGGCTCCGTCGCCGCTGTCGTGCAGCGGCAGGCGCAGGCCGGTATCGACGTGGTGAGCGACGGCGAGTTCGGCAAGTCGATCAGCTGGGCGCAATACGCGCTTGAGCGCCTGAGCGGCTTCGAGCGGCGGCCGATCAAGACGGATGCCGCCAATCCGTTCAAGCGCGGCGCCGACCGCACGCGCTTTGGCGAATTCTATGCCGAGCTCGACGCCAAGGAAGGCGTTGCCACCACCATGGATGCGATCTGCACCGGCCCGATCGAATATACCGGGCAAGGCGAATTGCAGCGCGACATCGACAACTTCAAGGCGGCGCTCAAGACCGTGCAGGTCGAGGAAGCCTTCCTGCCGGTGGCTGCGCCGGCTAGCGTCATCCCAGACCGCAAGAACGAGTACTACAGAAACGACGACGACTTGCAGGCGGCCATCGCGGCAGCCATGCGCACCGAATACAAGACGATCATCGATGCGGGATTTCTGGTGCAGCTCGACGATGCCCGCAGCGCTGTCACCTTCGACCGCATGGTGCCACCGGCGAGCTTTACCGACTACAAGCGCTGGCTGGAACAGCAGATCGAGATCATGAACCACGCCATCGACGGTCTGCCGGCCGACCGCATCCGCTATCACATCTGCTGGGGCAGCTGGCCGGGGCCGCATGTGAGCGACGTGCCGCTGAAGGATATCGTCGACGTGGTGTTGAAGGCCAAGGTCGGCGCCTTCGTCATCGAGGGCGCCAATCCGCGCCACGAGCACGAATGGCAGGTGTGGAAGACCGCCAGACTGTCGCCCGGCCAGGTCCTCATCCCCGGCGTCATCAGCCACGCCACCAATGTGGTCGAGCATCCCGAACTGGTGGCCGAGCGCATCGTGCGGCTCGCCAAGATCGTCGGTCGCGACAACGTCATCGCCGGCACCGATTGCGGCTTCGCCCAGGGGCCGTTCTATCGCCGCGTCCACCCTTCTATTCAGTGGGCGAAATTGGAGGCCTTGGCGGAAGGCGCGCGGCTTGCGAGCAAGGAGCTCTGGTCATAGGCTTCTGGCTCAGGAAGATCACGCGCCAGCCGGAGCCACACGCCATGAACGTCAACGCTTCCGCCGCCAAAGGTCTCGCGATCCCGTTCGATCACGCCCGTCTCGACCGCTTGATGGAGGAGGCCGGCATCGACGTGGTGCTCGCCACCTCCAAGCACAATGCGCAGTATTTGCTCGGCGGCCACCGCGCTAATTTCTTCGACTACATGGACGCCACCGGCGTCACCCGCTATCTGCCGGTCTTGGTCTATCCGAAGGGCCAGCCGGAGAAGGCCGCTTACGTCGGCCATCGGCTGGAAGGCTTCCAGCATCAGGCCAAGCCGCTGTGGACGCCGGTCACGGATACCTCGTCGAATGGCTCGGTCGACGCCATGCAGAAGGCAGTCGACCATATGAAAAAGGCCGGCCTCAAGCCGAAGCGCATCGCCACCGAATTCGGTTTCCTGCCTTACAATTCCTCGAAAGTCTTGCGCGCTGCCTTTCCCGACGCCGACTGGGTCGACGCGCTCTTTGTGATGGAGCGCCAGCGCCTGGTGAAATCGCCGGAGGAATTGAAAATGCTGAAAGTCGCCTCCGATGCGGTGATCGAGGCGATGCTGGCGACCATCGCCAAGAGCGCGCCGGGCGCGACCAAGGCCGAAGTGGTCGAGACGCTGCGCAAGGAGGAAACCCTGCGCGGGCTCAATTTCGAATATTGCCTGATCAGCTGCGGCACCAGTTTCAACCGCGCGCCTTCCGACCAGAAATGGGGCAAGGGCGAGATCATGTCGCTCGATTCCGGCGGCAACTATCACGGCTATATCGGCGACGTCTGCCGCATGGCGATCCAGGGCGAGCCCGACGCCGAGTTGGAGGATTTGCTGGCCGAGATCGAGAGCATTCAGCGCGCGGCCTTCAAGGTGATGCGGCCGGGCGCCATGGGTAGTGAAATCTATGGCGCCGCCGAGCCGTTGGTGGCGAAGTCAAAACACCACAATCAGATGGAATTCCTCGCCCACGGCATGGGCATGGTCAGCCACGAGGCGCCGCGGCTCACCGACAAGGGCCCAGTGCCTTATCCGGCCGACGACGCCGTACTCCCGCTGGAAGCCGGCATGGTCGTGTCGGTGGAGACCACGCTCAAGCATCCGAGCCGAGGGTTCATCAAGCTCGAGGACACCGCGGTGGTGACGCCGTCGGGCCACGAGCTTTATGGCGAGGGCGCGCGCGGCTGGAACAAGGCCGCAGGCGCGGCCTGACAAGGCCCCGGAAGACGGGCCGGCAAGAACGAAGGAGGGGCGACGTGGCCGAGATCGTGGGCGCGCTCGGCGTGCCGCATACGCCGTTTTTTCCGTTCTTTGTCGAGCGCGACGGGCCGGACTGCGAGACCGCCCGCTACTTTGGTGCGCTGCGCGCCGAGCTGGAAGCGCTCAAGCCCGACGTGCTGCTGATGTTCGATACCGACCATCTCAACACCTTCTTCTTCGACAACTTGCCGGTCTTCGCCATCGGCGTGACCGACAGCTTCACCGGCGCCTGCGACGAGGTGCGCGCGACGCCACCCTATACGGTGAGATCGCATCGCGCGCTGGCCGCGCATGTGCAGCAAGCTTGCGTCGCCGCCGCCTTCGAGCCGTCGGTCAGCCAGAAATTCGCCGTCGATCATTCGGTGATCGTGCCGCTGCACTTTCTCGCGCCGCAGATGCAATTCCCGGTGATCCCGTTCTGGATTAGCGGTCACGTGCCGCCGCTGCCGTCGGCGCACCGCTGCTACGAGCTCGGCCGCACCATCCGGCGCGCCATCGAGAGCTTTCCCGAAAAATTGCGCGTCGTGACCATGGGCAGCGGCAGCATTTCACTCGAGGTCTGGGGCCCGCGACTGCGCATTGGTTTCGGCGACGGCGTGCCGGACCCCGATTGGGTGACACGGGTTTGCGGCCTCATGGAGACGGGCGATGTCGACACGCTGATCGCGGAATCGACGCCGGAACAATTTCAGGCTGCGGGCAACGTCGCCGGCGAATTGCTCAATTGGATCGCCATGCTCGGCACCATCGATGCCAAGCCGGCCAAGTCGATCACTCCGCAAATGGCGAACGGCCACGCCTACGCCGTGTGGAGCTGAGCCATGTCCGTCTACAATGTGAATTATCTGTTGCGCGAACTGCTGCGCGATCACGCCTTTCGCGCCGCCATGAAGGAGAACCCGGCCGAGGCGTTGAAGAAATGCGACATCACCGAGGAGGAGCGCAGATTGCTGCTGGCGGGCGATGTCGGCGGGTTGCACAGGCTCGGCGTCAACGACTTCCTCATGGGCTATCTGCCGCGCTTCGAGGTCTGCGGGCTCAATCCGAAAACCTACGGCGAGCGCATCAGCAAGGAAGCGCCGCGCTAGCGCCTTTCATGTTTAGTTGGAAACATTTGACCGAGGCGATTATTGTCGCTGGCTAGGTCGCCCGCCTGCTCCGCAAGGTCCTGCGGATGCTCCGCATTCAGGCCCTCACGTTAAATGCTCGGTCCGGCGCATTGCTTGTTCGCCCGGCAGAATCTCGAAGCCGAGCTCCAGTGCCAACTTCAGGACCTTCTCCAGCGCAACGAGGCGGTCGGGGTCGACGCCAGTAACATGGGCATGACTAATGATGGTGACGAAGCCGTTCGTGCGCGCGACGTTGCGTATGACTTTACTCCAGTAACCGACGAGGTCTTCGGGATTGCGGAGACCATTCTGTGCAAGCATGTAGTGGACCGCGTCGATCATGAACCATTGCCATGGAATCCCGATCAGGCCGTTCGGCAATTGCTTCAGCCCATCCCCGGCGTACTCGTCGATATCGGAAGGGATTTCCTGCGGCATCGCCGTGTCCACGCTGCTGTCAAAGGAAAACCCGGCTTCGGCCAGGATCTGGCGCCCGTAGGGGCCGATCCTGCCGCCGGGGGCGCGAAACCCGGCGGGCCGCACGCCGCGCAGCTTCATCACCTGCAAGCCGTCATTGACATAGACATATTGCAGGGCGGTTCGCTCGGGCAGATCCGCGAAGACTTCGTGAATCCACCCGTGCAGACCGATTTCGTGGCCGCCACGCAACAGCAAGTCTATGACATCCCCGTAGTGGAGGGCGCTCCAGCCTTCGACGAAAAAGGTTGCACGCAAATCGTACGTCGCGAGCAAACGCAGGATATTCGGGAAGCCGACTGTAATTGCGGGCGCCGTCGAATCGGGCACGGCAGACTTTCCAAGAAAGACGTTGTGTGCCTCACCCATGTTATCGAACGTCAGGCAAAGAACGGGCTTCTCTTGCTGCCCCATTGCATAACTCCTAAAGAAGCTGTCTTCAAGACTGGCTTCAGTAGTACACCATGGAACCTAAAGAAATTGGCAGTAGGCTCTTTGATAACAACCAGCTAGCGCGGAGATTTCGCACTAAATTCCCGCTTTCGCGGGGACGAACGGATTATTTGCTCGCTCAGTCCTTGGCGCGATGGTCGGCTTCGGCGGCGAGGTCTTTGAGCTTGTCCGCCACCGTCACCGGATAGCTGCCGGGCTCGAGCTTGGCGAGCGGGTGGGGCAGGCGGGCGAGATCGCGCTTGGCGCGTTCGCGAATCTGCGCCAGCGTTGGGGCAGGGCCGAGACGTTTTCCCCCGCGCATGACCGGTTCGATCAGGGTCTCGCCGGGGTGCTTGTCGGTTTCCACCGATAAAATATCGCCGCGTATGCACCCGTCGATATCGTAGGCGCGCCACACTTGTTTGCGGCCGGGCCAGGTGGCCTTGCCTTCCGACAGTTTGCGGCGTGGCTTGCCGGCATATTCCTGCAGCTTGTAGGCACAGTCGAGCGCCGGCGCGTCGGTCGACACGTCGAGTGAAACGCCGATGCCGAAGCCGTCGATTGGCGCCTTCTCCTTCATCATCACTTGCAGGACGTCCTCGTTGACGCCGCCGCTCACCAGAATAATGACGTCCTTCAAGCCCCCCTCGTCGAAGATGCGGCGCACTTTCCTGGACATGGCGATGAGGTCGCCTGAGTCGATGCGTACGCCGCGGATCGCAATGCCGTCTTTCTTCAGCTTTGGATAAAGCTCGATCACTTTGCGGGCGCCCGCTTCGGTGTCGTAGGTGTCGATCAACAGCACGACGCCCTCGGGCCGCGCGCGCGCGAAATCCTCGAACGCTTGTTGCTCGTTGTCGTGCACCTGCACGTAGGAATGCGCCATGGTGCCCACGACCGGGATGCCGTAGCGCGCGCCGGCCAGCACGTTGGCGGCGCCGGCAAAGCCCGCGATGTAGCTCGCGCGCGCCGAATACAAGCCCGCCTCGGCGCCGTGCGCGGTGCGCAGGCCGAAATCGGACAGCGCTTTGCCGGGCGCGGCCAGTACCATGCGTGCGGCCTTGGAGGCGATCAGGGTTTGGAAATGCAGGATGTTGATCAGCCGCGACTCTACCAGCTGCGCCTGCGGCAGCGGCGCGGTGATGCGCAGCAGCGGCTCGGGCGGAAAACAGACGGTGCCTTCCGGAATGGCGTGCACGTCGCCGGTGAAGCGGAAGCCTTTGAGATAGTCGATGAGATTGTCGCGGAACCGGCCGGTGCTTTTGAGCCAGGCGATCTCGGCCTGCGAGAATTTGATGGTTTCCAGATAGCCAAGCGCGTCCTCCAGTCCGGCGGCCAGCAGAAAGCCGCGACGGGGCGGGAGCTTGCGCACGAAGAACTCGAACACCGCCTCATTATTCTCAGCCCGGTCCAGATAGGCCTGGACCATGTTGAGTTCGTAGAGGTCGGTGGTGAGTGGGCTGGTGGAGGGCGTCATGATCGAGGGCGGTCCGCGGCCGGGCAGAGGAACTGGGTGGGCTCAAGTCGTAGCCGAGTACCGCGCTCACGCCAACTCCGCGTTTTCAAATTGTGCGCGCTTTAAACGTCGCGTCAACGTTCCAGCTTTGGCGGTCCGGGGCTGAGAAAAAGAATTGGGCGATCTCAAGTCGTAGCAGGGTACCGCGCTCACACCAACTCCGCGTTTTCAAATGATGCGCGCGTGGAACGTCGCGCGAGAGTTCCAAATGTTTTTCTACATTCGATTCATCTTTCAATTCCTAGAAAGCCATGCGATCATTAATTTCCATGTTGTGCTTGTTATTAATCGGAAGCCTCGCATCTTGTGCGTATCGCCGGGCGGCAACTCTATGCTAGCCGCTCTTCGTCCTTTATGGGGATCTGTCATGCATCAGAAGAGTTCTCTTCAGCGTTTGAGCGGACTGAAATGGCTGGGAATTCTTGCGCTGCTTTCGTTCGCCCCAGTGAATGGCGCGTCGGCTGCGTTGGTGGATTTCAGCACGGTCAGTTCCGTGCTGTCCTGCGGCAGCGCTTCGAATTGCGCGGCGGGCGCAGGCAACGTCATCAACTTTTCACTCTCGACGGGCGGGTCGGCTACGCTGCAGATTACTTATTCCGCCAATATCGAGAACAACCTGAATGTCGATCCGATCGCCGCCAGTAATTTCGGCCAGCTATTCTTGCTATGCGTCAGTTGCAGCGGTCAGACGGGAAGCTTTGGCCTGGCTGGCGCGACGTTAGACCTGAACGTCGCTCAGGGTTCTGACCCGTTCACCAATTCCGGCACTTTCGGCACGGGTGTGTTCAGCGGCGCGCTGACGCTCAACAACGGCAACTTCGGCGGTTTTGCGAGTGTCTTATTGCCTGGGTCGCCGGCGAGTTTCAGTCTCACGGACGGCGGCCTCATGATTGAGTACATCCTCCAACAGGTCATAGGCATTGGAAGCACGGTGTCCATTAATTCGGCCACCACGTTCCAAGGTCTAATCGAGGCCTCGGAAGTTCCAACCGTTCCGCTTCCGGCGGCCTCCTGGCTGTTTGGCAGTGTTGTCGCGGCCTTCGGTGGCGGCGCCGCTTGTAGGAAGCGTCGCGTTCGCTGTTAAATCGACATACACAGAGGATTCGTACGGCGTGCGGATTGCTAGGCTTGCCGCCGTCGGTGCCCGCGCGCAAGTCTTGGTAATTGCTTAACGGCTGGCGGCGAAACCGCCGCGGTGTCGGCGATCGAACAGCGTTATGCGTCACCACAACAACGCGTGGGGACCGATCCCAGGGCCGCGCATTGGTATGCCTGCATATTCGCAATTTTGCTTGTAGCCGTTACCGGCACGCTCTGAGCGCTGCGCAAGGACGTGACGCGCGGCTGTCGCGCGCGGTGTTCTACGCCTATCTGGTTCCGCTCGTTTGCATCCCGGTGCTGCTGCCGCTGGCGGGGCTGTCCTTGTTCGACGCGCTCGAGCGCCCGCGCCTGCGCGCGAGCGGCTTTGATCGGCTTTCTCATCGCCGGGCGAAATACGTTCCGCCTGTTGGGCGCGCCGCTCGGCTAGGGCTTAGGCCGGATAAAATATTCGTAAAAGTGCGATTCTAGGTCGAAAACAGGACCGCATCCCACATCGTCGCACTTTCGCACCGATTTGATTTACTGCTATAGAAACTATGTGGCGTCGTTTGATGAAGGCGTGGACAATGAACGTATGTCGATCTAAAGCGAGGGCATTGCTCATTGCTGTCGCTGCGGTTCTAAGCTTCTTCCAAATATCAACCAGTGCAAACGCGGTAACCTGGACGCTATCGCCGGACGTTCCTTTTTCGGATGGCGGCACCTTGAACGGCTATTTTAACATCAATGTGTACGGCTTCACCACTGCGCCCTGGGACATGCAGACTTCAGGTGGATCGCCAGCTTTCGCTGTGGACTACAACACAAGTATTAATGCCGACAACCCAAACATATTGACCGTACAATTCAACGCGCCGGCTGACTCCAACGGTAACGGGTCTTACAGTTCGTTTTTGTACCTTGTCTTCGAACACAGCTTGCTCGTCCCCATCGCCAACAACCCTATCGTGGGAGGCGATCCTGGGCCGTCATTCGAGTGCGAAAATTATGGCGATGTGAATGGCAACTGCCCTGGGCCAGTGCGCTACATTTTGAGCGGTTACGCGAGCGCGGATGGACTATCCGAAACAGGCATTACGCCGCTCCCGGCCGCGTTGCCGCTGTTTGCCGGCGGTCTTGGTTTCGTCGGCTTGCTGGCGCGGCGCCGAAGGAAAAAAGGCGTTGCTGTTCGCGCAGACGCCTGATCAAAGGCATCGAGTTGAATTGGAGAGACCGCCGCGAGGCGGTCTTTCTTTTTGCGCTAAAATCGTATGTGAAATTACAACGCTTTAGGCCGGCTCGACAATAAGCACGACCGAATTGTCCTTACCTGCGGTGACGACCAGGGCGCCGCTTTGGTCAATCAAAAAATTTGTTCCTTTAAGCTGCGGCGCTGTCTTTTCGTAAATATCTTGTGGCATTGGCTTAAGATCCGCGGCTGCAATCTTGTCGCCCAACTTAAAACGCGGCGGCACATTGGCCTTGCGCGTGAGGTTAAAAAACGAGCGGATGCCAGCCATTTGGATCGGCGTCAAAGAGATGACCGGATTTGGTGCCGCTGGCGAAACGGCCAATTCAATGCGGGCGAGCGTTTGCCCGGTACGGGCCTGCTCTTTCAAAAGCCCCACGGCTCCGGTTAGCGTCCCCCCGATCGCGACGTCCATTCGATTAAGATGCGCCTTGGCACCATCCATCGATGTTTGCAGGGCACGGGCTTTGGTATCGATTGCGCCAATCTGGCGGTACAATACAATACCGCTGGCAGCGACAACAATGATCGCAATCAGACAGGCGCCAACGCCCCACTGAAGCAATTTGATCTGCTTGCCTAAGGCATCTTTGGTGCCTTGCGCGCCCGAATTGACATTGCTGCGGGCCGTTGGCTTGCGCACGAATTTCTCCAGACGCGCGTCACTAGGAATGGCTCCCCGGGCCGGATTCGAACCAGCGACCAACCGGTTAACAGCCGGTTGCTCTACCACTGAGCTACCGGGGAACAAGCCGGCGCCTCGCGCTGACGCGCCTATAACAAAGCTCCCATGCTTTGCAAAGCGCGCATAAAGAGGCCCGCCTTCGCCATGGCTACGGCGCGGCAGCCTTCGCCTGATTTGGCTTGCCGGGCTGACGCCCGCCATATGGGCAGGCGAAGGTTGGAGGCCACGGCCGGAATCGAACCGGCGTGCACGGATTTGCAGTCCGCTGCGTAACCACTCCGCCACGTGGCCATAGGCCGGGGCACTGCCGCTGCGTGCGGGCCGGTCCGGCGCCCAAGCCCTATATAGGACGAAAGGCTTCCCGACAACGCTGCGCTCCGGCTTGCCTTTTGCCCGTCGTTGCCGCACAAAAGCCGCGCATTCCTTCAGTTCGCCCGAGGATCGCGATGACCGATTTTGCCGCCGCGCGCCGCAATATGGTGGACGGGCAGGTGCGCACCGCCGACGTCACCGATCTGCGCATTGTTACGGCCATGCTCGAGGTTCCGCGC
Organism: uncultured Alphaproteobacteria bacterium; assembly: GCA_963773115.1. Taxonomy (GTDB): domain Bacteria; phylum Pseudomonadota; class Alphaproteobacteria; order Rhizobiales; family Xanthobacteraceae; genus Pseudolabrys. The sequence continues at coordinate 275,147 of CAVYZZ010000005.1, forward strand.
GAGCAATTTGTCGCGCCCGCCATGGCCGGGCTCGCCTATCTCGACCTTGACGTGCCGGTCGGCGAGGGCGCATCGGCCCGCCGCCTGATCAAGCCGATGGTGCTCGCCAAGCTGATCCAGGCCGCCGATCTCAAGACCACCGACCGCGTGCTCGATGCCGGCTGCGGCACCGGTTATGGTGCCGCTGTGCTCGCGCGCATCGCCGGTGAGGTCCTTGCGCTCGAACAGGACGCCGTACTCGCCGAGGTCGCGCGCGCCGCGCTGTCGACGTTGCCGAATGTCGGCGTCGCAAACGGCCCGCTCCCGGACGGCTGGCCGCAGGCTGCGCCCTATGACGTGATCCTGCTCGAAGGAGCAACCGAACTCGCGCCCGAAAAGCTGTTGCGGCAACTCAAGGACGGCGGCCGGCTGGTCTGCGTGCTGGGCGCGGCTCCCGGCGCCAAGGCAATGCTCTACCAGTGCAGCGGCGGGGAGTTTGGAGACCGGCCGCTGTTCGATGCCGCAGCGCCGGTCTTGCCCGGCTTCGTCAAGCCCCCGGAATTCGCGTTTTGAGACAGATTTCGCCGGAAAGCGTGACGTGAAAGCCCCAGTTGGCGGGCATTCTGCGCGCTGAAACCGGAAGGGGGGTTCCAACCCTATGCCGGGCCGCCTATGGTCTGCGGTCAATTAGTGGTGCGAATCGCGCGTGTTATGCGGGTCGCGCGCGGGTTAGGTTATGGAATGTGGCCTCGTAGACATAGCGGTTGGGCGGGCGGCCTTGCGGTCGGTTTGATCGCATGCGCTGCAATGCCTTTGGCTGCGCCGCGCGCCCATGGCGAGACGCTCGAGGCCGCCCTGGTCGAAGCCTATCGCAACAACCCATCGCTCAATGCGCAGCGTGCGTCCGTTCGTGCCGTCGACGAAAACGTGCCGCAGGCGCTGTCCGGTTACCGGCCGAAGATCACGGTCACCGCCACCGGCGGCCAGCAGTCATTGTCGACGACCGCCAAGGAGCCTTCTCTCAGCAGCAGCCGCCCCTTAGTGTGCACTGGGATCTCATGCCCACCTTTATATAACCCCGCCTACTATTCGAAGCAGAGCGGCTACAACACGCCGTTCAATTACGGCGCCACCATCTCGCAGACGCTGTTCAACGGATTCCAGACCTCCAACAAGACGCGGCAAGCGGAGTCGCAGGTGCTGTCCGCGCGCGCGACCTTGCAGACCACGGTGCAGTCGGTGCTGCTCAACGCGGCGACCGCCTACATGAACCTGCTGCGCGACGGCGCGATCCTTGATTTGCAGCGGCGCAACGTCGAAGTCTTGCAAGAGCAACTGCGCCAGACCCGCGATCGCTTCAACGTCGGCGAGGTGACGCGCACCGACGTGGCGCAATCCGAGTCGCGTCTGGCCTCGGGCCGCTCGCAGGTGCTGCTCGCGGAGTCCAACTACAACGCGTCGCAAGCGACCTATCGCCAGGTGATTGGCTCCAATCCGGGCAAGCTCTTGCCGGCCGCGCCGGTCGATCGCTTCTCGCCGCGCACCCTGAATGGCGCGGTCGGTCGCGGCACCAACGATCATCCGTCGGTGGCGACCGCACAATACAATGTCGACGCCGCGCAACTGGCGGTGAAAGTGGCGGAGGGCGCTCTGCTGCCGACCGTTTCGGTGCAAGGCAACTACCAGAAGAACTACCTGGCGGTGGGCGGCCTCAACACCATCGAGAGCTACAATGCCTCGGTGCTCGGCACGCTCAGCATCCCGATCTACCAGGGCGGCGCGGAATATTCGCTCATCCGCCAGGCCAAGGAGACACTGGCGCAGCGGCGCCTCGACTTCGATACCGCGCGCGACGCGGTGCGCCAGCAAGTGGTGCAGGCATGGGGGCAACTCCAATCCGCCAAGGGTAATATCGAGGCCACGAAAGCGCAGGTGCAGGCCTCAGAAATCGCGCTCAACGGCGTGCGCGAGGAAGCCCGCGTCGGCCAGCGCACCACCCTCGACGTGCTCAATGCTCAGCAGGAGCTGGTCAATGCCCGGGTGGCAATGGTGAGCGCTCAGCGCGATCGGGTGGTGGCATCCTACACCTTATTGGCTGCGGTCGGCCGGCTGTCGCCGCATGTACTCGGCCTGCATGTGCCGGCCTACACCCCGGTCGTTCATTACCAGCAGATCCGCGACAGCTGGGCCGGCGTGCGTAACCCGGACGGACGCTGACACCACACTGGTGTCCACAGTTCATTGGCTTTTTGCGGCTTTCCACTCTGCCATACCCGCACCGCTCTGGCGTATAAATGGTAACTGGTGCGATTCGCTGCGTTCGCATGCCGGGCGCAAGAATGGCGCGAATTTTTGAAGATTGCGGTCGGGAATACGGAATGAGCCAGACGGCGAAGGTCCAAGAGCCCTCGATGGAGGAAATTCTGGCCTCGATTCGGCGCATCATCGCCGATGAGGACAGTGGCAAGCCGGCCAAACCGCCCGAGCCGGCGGCGCCCGAACCGCCGCCAGCGGCGGCCGCCCCTCCCAGCCGCCCGGCACCGCCCGAGCCAGCGCCGGCCGCCGGCAACGATCAGAGCGATATCGACGCCATGCTCGCCGACCTCGAAGTGCCGGCGGAGGCGCCCAAGGTCGAGCCCGAGCCGGCAGAGCCCGCGGCCGCGCCGCCGCCTGCCGACGTGCTCGATTTGAGCGAAGCGAATGTGGCGCCGTCACCGGGGCCGGCGCCGAGTTTCCTCACCATCGATGGCGATTCCGACGTGGTGTTTGCCGACCGAGTGCCGGAGCCGCCGCCGCACGTGGTCGAGGAACCAGAGCAATCGTCCATGCAAGCGCCGGCGCCCGATCGCACGCTGATCTCGAACGCCACCGCTCATGCGGTGGACAGCGCGTTCAACACGCTCGCCCACACCGTGCTGGGGCAGAACGCGCGCACGCTCGAGGATCTGGTCAAGGAGATGTTGCGCCCGCTGTTGAAGTCCTGGCTCGATGACAATCTGCCGAGCCTGGTCGAGCGCATCGTGCGCACCGAGATCGAACGGGTTTCGCGCGGCAAGCCGTAGCGCCCAACTTAAATGTCGCCGCGGCGCCCGAGCCTGATCCAGAGCCACAGCGCCAGCACCGGCCATAGCAGCGCCACCAGCAGGAACACCGGTGCCGCGCCGGCGCGGTCGACGATCGGGGCGGCGAGCGCGATGCCCACGCTCTGGCCGAGAAACAGCGCCGAGGAAAATCCCGCGACCGCGGTGCCGCGCTGCTCCGGCAGCATCTGCGTGGCATTGGTCTGCAGCGTGTTGTGCACCATGTAGTAGCCGAAGCCGAGCAATCCGCAGGCGAGCGGCGCCGTCTGCCAGAACGGCTGCCCGGCCAGCGTCAAAAAGCCGATCATCACCACGATGCCGCCGCCGAGCGCCAGTCCGCACTCGCCGAGCGCGGCGACCAGCCGCTGCACGCTGCCGGCATAGAGCAGGCAGCCGACGCCGAAGGCGCCGACCACCAGGCCGACGGCGGAAAAGCTCAAGCCGAAACGCGCGTGCAGGTCGGCCGCTACGTAAGTGAACCCGCCAAAAAAGATGCCGGCCTCGATGAATACCGCCACCACGACGAAGCGCGCCCACGGCACCGCGAACAGCTTGCGGTAGCCGGCAATGAACCCGACGCGAACGCCGCTCTCGTGATGCGTCGGCCTGGTCCAGGGATTGCCGCGCAATTGGCCGGCCAGCGCCACCGCGGCAACGGCGAAGACACCGGCCAGCGCGATGAACGCCATGCGCCAGCCGAAAAGGTCGCCGATGATGCCGCCGCCGACCTGGCCGGCGATCATGCCGAACATCTGCCCGGCCAGAAAGCGCGCCAGTACGGTCTGCCGCCGCGCATAGGGCACCACGTCGCCGACATAGGCCATGCCCAGCGGCACGATGATGGCCGCGCCCGGCGCGCAGATGAAACGGGCGAGCGCCAGCTGCGTCACCGACTGCGCACCCGCGCACAGCAGCACCAGCAGGCAGGAGAGCGCACAGGTCAGGACCACCGCCTGGCATTTGCCCAGCCGGTCGGCGATCAGCCCGGTGAAAGCCTGGGTCATGCCGTAGGGAATGGCGTAGGCGGTGGCGATCGAGGAGGCGGCGCCCAGGCTGGAACCGAAGTCCTGCGCCACCTGCGGCAGCAGCGGGTCAGAGATACGCAATGAAGCGCCGCTGGCGAAGGCGGCGAGTGCCATCAGGACGATGACGCGGGTGAGTGCGCGGTCGCCGGCGGCTGCTGGGGCGGCTGAGGCTGAGGACACGTTGACTCCGGCAGGCGTCGCGGGCTTTCTACGGCTCCGGCGGTATCAAGCAAACACCAATGATCGACAAGACCTACCAGCCCTCCGCTGTCGAGGGCCGCATTTACCAGACTTGGGAGCAGGCGGGCGCTTTCCGCGCCGGCCGGCCCGAGCGCGCCCGGGCCGAGCCGTACTCTATCGTCATCCCGCCGCCCAACGTCACCGGCTCACTGCATATGGGCCATGCGCTCAACAACACGCTGCAGGACATTTTGTGCCGCTTCGAGCGCATGCGCGGGCGTGACGTGCTGTGGCAGCCGGGCACCGACCACGCCGGCATCGCGACCCAAATGGTGGTCGAGCGGCAATTGATGGAGCGGCAGGAGCCCGGCCGCCGGGCGATGGGACGCGAGGCGTTCCTGAAGCGGGTGTGGGACTGGAAGGCGGAATCGGGCGGCGCCATCGTCAACCAGCTCAAGCGACTGGGCGCGTCGTGCGACTGGTCGCGCGAGCGCTTCACCATGGACGAGGGGCTGTCGCGCGCCGTTCTTAAGGTTTTTGTGGAGCTTTATAATACCGAGTTATCTGACGGCACTCGGCTGATTTACAAGGACAAGCGGCTGGTCAATTGGGACCCCAAGCTGCTCACCGCCATTTCCGATCTCGAAGTGGTGCAGGTGGAGACCAAGGGGCACTTGTGGCACCTGCGCTATCCGATCGAGGGCAAGACCTTCAATCCCGACGATCCTTCGACCTTCATCGTGGTCGCCACCACGCGGCCGGAGACCATGCTGGGCGACACCGCGGTGGCGGTGCATCCGGACGATGAGCGCTACAAAGAATACGTGGACGCGTTCAAAGCGGGGAAGCCGGTCTACGTCATCCTGCCGCTGGTTGGGCGACGCATTCCGATCATCGCCGACGAATATTCAGACCCGGAGAAGGGCAGTGGCGCGGTCAAGATCACGCCGGCGCATGACTTCAACGACTTCGAAGTCGGTAAGCGGCATGGGTTAGATCAAATTAGTATTTTTACGCCTGATGCAAAGTTGAAGTCATCTGGGTTAGATGACTTCGCATTCGGTCATCGCGCGCCGAATCCCATCGCTCCCGACCAGGTCTTGGCAGATGAGGCGAAGGGGCGCGCGACAATCGACGTGATTCCAGAGACGCTAAGGGGATTAGATCGGTTCGTCGCGCGTAAGAGAATAGTCGAAATGTTGGAGGGTGGCGGAATCGTCGAAAAGATCGAGCCGTACAGCCATGTAGTGCCTCACGGCGACCGCTCGAACGTAGTGATCGAGCCCTATTTGACCGATCAGTGGTACGTCAACGCCAAGGAACTGGCCAAGCCCGCCATTGCCGCCGTGCGCGAAGGCAAGACGGTGTTCGTGCCCAAGAACTGGGAGAAGACTTATTTTGACTGGATGGAAAACATCCAGCCCTGGTGTATTTCACGCCAACTTTGGTGGGGGCACCAAATACCCGTATGGTACGGAACTGACGGAGCCGAATTTGTCGAAACCGATCAGGACGCGGCTCTTAGGTCCGCTATTCGACATTATGAGCTTATCGGAAATCGAGCGATAAAGGGCACGCGGGTTACTGGGAGTGAGTATGCCGCTAGCTTGAGCAAAGGTACGGTAGAGCTCAAGCGCGACGAGGACGTCCTCGACACCTGGTTCTCCTCGGCACTTTGGCCGTTCTCCACCCTCGGCTGGCCGGACGAGACGCCGGAGCTGAAGCGCTATTATCCGACCGCGGCGCTGGTCACCGGCTTCGACATCATCTTCTTCTGGGTTGCCCGCATGATGATGATGGGCCTGCACTTCATGCCCGACGTGCCATTTGCCGACATCTACATCCACCGCCTGGTGCGTGACGCCTCCGGCGCCAAGATGTCGAAGTCGAAGGGTAACGTAGTCGATCCGCTCGGCGTCATCGACGAATTCGGCGCTGACGCGCTGCGCTTCACCTTGATGCGCGCGGTCGCGCCCGGCCATGACATCCGGCTCGGCCCACAGGACGTTGAGAATAACCGCAACTTCGCGACCAAGCTGTGGAACGCGGCGCGTTTCGTCGAATTCAACGGCGCCAAGCGCGTCGAAGGCTTCGATCCGAAACGGACACAAGAAACGCTCAACCGCTGGATCGCGCACGAAACCCAAAAAGCCGCCGCCGAAATCACGCAGGCGATCGAGGCCTACGGCTTCAGCGAAGCGGCCGGCGCCGCCTATCGCTTCGTCTGGAACGTCTATTGCGACTGGTACGTCGAACTGTCGAAGCCGCTGCTGACCGGCCCCGACGGCGCGGCCAAGGACGAGACGCGCGCGACCGCGGCCTGGGCGCTCGATGAAATCCTCAAGCTCTTGCATCCGTTCATGCCGTTCATCACCGAGGAATTGTGGGCGGTGACGGCCGAGCAGGGGCCTAAGCGTGCCCAATTGCTAGCGCTCACCGACTGGCCGGCGCTCGAAGGCCTCGCCGACGACAAGGCCGAAGCCGAGATCGGCTGGGTGATCGATTTGATCACGGCTGTTCGCTCGATCCGCGCCGAAATGAACATCAACGTCAACATCCCGCTTGTGCTCGCGGGCGCTTCCACCGAGGCCCAGGCGCGCGCGCAGCGCTGGGCCGAATTCATCAAACGCCTCGCGCGCGTGTCGGGCATTTCATCGGCCGGCACCGCGCCGCAAGGCTCGGTGCAGTTGGTGGTGCGTGGCGATGTCGTGGCGCTGCCGCTGATTGGCGTCATCGATCTCGCCGCCGAGCGTGCCCGCCTTGCCAAGGAGATGCAGAAGGCCGACGCCGACATCGCGCGCGTCGACGCCAAGCTCGGCAACGCCAATTTCGTCGCCCGTGCGCCGGAAGAGGTGGTCGAGGAGGAAAAAGAAAAGCGCGCGGAGGCGCTCGCGCGCAAGACCAAGATCGCCGAGGCGCTGGAGCGGCTCAAAGGCGCGGCTTGAAGGGCGCGGCCTGATGCTTGACAGCGCTGGGCGGCGGGGCGCTATCGTCCCCGAAGATCGTGTAAGAGGTCAGCGTATGCGCGGGACAATTCTGGCGATTGCGTCCGATGGAACCTACGGGCAGCTCTCGGCCGAGGACGGGCAGCGCTACAGCTACTGGACCAGCGAAATTCGCAATGGCCACGGGCAGATCGGGCAGGGCGTCGATTTCCAGCTGTGGGAAGGCCAGCCGATCGATATCTTCGTCCTGGCCAGTCCCACCCGGCCCAATATGCCGCCGCAGCAGCGCCCGGGCGTGCCGCAGTCCGCGGCCTACGGCGCCGCGGCGCCAGCCTATGCCGCCGGGCCGTCGCATTTTGCGGCGGCGGCCGCGACCATCCCGCCGCTGGACTATTGGATCACGCTATTCACCTCGCCGGCGGGACGCATTTCGCGCCGGCAATTCTGGCTGCACGGCGTGCTGCCGGTCGTCGTTTGCAGCATCGTGCTCGGCTGGAATCCCATCTTCGGCATATTGGTGACGCTGGCGCTGACCTGGGTGTCGGTCTGCATCGGCTTCAAGCGCTTCCACGATCTCGGCTATCCCGGCTGGTGGAGCCTGCTCAATATCATCCCGATGCTGCTGGCGGCGTTTCTCACCGGTGCATCGGTCTTCATCACCGGCTCTGGCATTGTCTGGCTATTGTCGGAGATCCTCTGGGGGCTGTCCCTGGTCGTATTGATCGTGCAGATGGCGTTAGTCTATCTGCACGTCGGCCAGCCGGGACCGAATGAATACGGTCCCGATCCGCTCGCCGGCGCTTGAGCGCGGCCGCGGAACGATAATGCTCGATCCCAACAATCGCCCGGGCGGGCCGAACCTGATCCTCACCGCCAAAAGCGCCGACAAGGTGCAGTTCTTCGACGCCTGTACGCTCGCGCTCACTGGCGAAATCGCCATGCCGGGCTCGACCCACGAGATGGTGCGCTCGCCCGACGGCGCAACGATTTACGCCTCGATCTATGGCGGCGGTATCTTCGGCAAGAACAAGGACCCCGACCGCCGCATTGCCGTCATCGATCTCGCGACGAAATCGCTTGCCCGCACCATCGACGTCGGCGGCAACGTCGCGCCCCATTCGGTGATGATGGACGAGGGCGGCACGCTGTGGGCGAGTGCCGAATTGGCCAACGCGGTGCTGGCGATCGAACCGGGCAACGACGAGATCGAGCGCATCGACATCGGCGGCGCGCCGCACTGGATCGCGGTCAGCCACACAACCGGCAAGCTGTTTGCCTCGTTCAAGACCGCGGATGCCGTCGCGGTGCTCGATCTCGAGCAGCGCAAACGCATCGACGTCATCACCATCCCGCACGGCGCCGAGGGCATCGCGGTGTCCCCCGACGGCTGGGCGCTCTATGTCTGCGCGCACCGCAAAGGCGTGGTGTACGCCTTCGATACCCGCACGCACGCGCTGCATCACACGGTCGCCATCGACGGCGCGCCGGGCGAGGCCAATCAGCTGCGCCGCGTGCGTGTCTCGCCCGACGGCCGCTATCTCTGCGCGTCCTCGCATGTCGACAATTACGCCGCGGTCTACGACGCGCTGAGCCTCGAGCAGCTCGCCGGCTTTCCCACGCCCAAGGCGCCCATGGGTTTCGGTTTCGCGGCCGACAACGAACATGCCTATCTGTGCTGCCACGACGCCGCGGTGACGCTGGAATTCGCGCTTGCCAGCGGCCGCATCACGCGCCAGTTCGAAACCGCGGCGGGCTGCGAATTCGTGATTTCATATTGAACGTTAGCAGTTGTTAACAAGTCATAGGCCGCCGCGGTCTTTCGACTCATTTCCGCGATCGATTAATATTTGACCGTCCGGGGACGGAGGGCGAAATGGTCTGCGATTTGCTGCAGAAGGTCGAGCTTTTGCACGCGGCCGGGACGCAATTCAATCCGCCGGACGCACGCGAGGTACTGCGCACTTTCTATGAAATTTTGACCATCCTCGACAACAAGGGATTGGCGCTGCCTGCCTTCGACGGCATCATCGTCGCCGCCACCACCTTCGCCGCGGAGAAGGGCGGCCTCTTTCAGAGGCAAGGTTTTCCGCGTTGGCTGGCGATCGCAATTATCATGTTGTCGCTCGCCGCCGCGGTTGCCTGTCTCTTTGTCTCGGAAGTCTCCTATCCGTTCTTCTATTATGTCACGTGCAGCGCGCCGCATACCCTCGACTATACCGGCGAGATAAACCGCCTGGCTAACCTGGTCGTCTGGCGAACCGACTATTTCCATTTTGCATGGTGGTGCTCGATCATCGCTATTCCGATGTTCGCGGTGATGTTCTGGGTGTCGTTGAATTGGGCAAGGCGAGACGGCGCGAAACATTCCTGACTTTCAGGAAGCGTCGTCAGCGCGACGGCGTAAACGGCTTGCTTAGAAACCGCGACCCCTTCATCCCGTAACGCCAGGGATGCTCCACCGCCTTGCTGATGCCGATGCGCACGCCCACGGTGATGGCGGGCTTGCGTGCGCGGGCGCGCAGCTCGAACGGCGCGCGGTCGAGCGCCAGCCCGTTGAGCTTGTGCGTCACGCCGAGCGCTTGCGCCAATTTGCCCGGCCCCGAGCAGAGCGCGCGCGGATCGCTTAACCCCCGCCGCCGCCGCATCGCGGCCAGGCCATGGGTGGGCTCGAGCGCGCGGATCAGCACCGCGCTGGCCGAGCCTTCTTCCTCGCACACGAAATTCAGGCACCAGTGGATGCCGTAGGAGCGGTAGACATAGGCTACACCCGGCGGCCCGAACATGACGGCGTTGCGCTCGGTGCGGCCCCCGTAAGAGTGCGCCGCCGGTTCGGTGTGGTGATAGGCCTCGACCTCCACGATCAGCCCGCCGACCCCGTTAACCAGCAGCGTGGCCCCGATCAGCTCGGGGGCAACCTTGTGCACCGAATGGTCGAAGAAACTGCTGTGCAATCGGGGGCTTGGGGCCATGAACGGCCTGTGTCCTGTCTGCAACACATTAACGACAAATACGCCATAACCACTCACGAATGCCCGCCGCGCCGCGATTTGGCCATACCCTTCTCCGACACCGAGGCTCAACTCGGGTGGCCGCAAGCCGTTGCGTGGCTTCGGTTTTACTGCTGGGCACGTTAACTCGGAAAAAGCCGGTGGAGGCAAGCCGGTAGTCATCTGGGGCGGGGGACACTGAGTACCATGGACGCCAAAACCAATTTAAAGGGCCGATTGCCGAGCCGGCATGCCACCGAAGGGGCGGACCGTGCGCCCCATCGTGCCTTCTATTACGCCATGGGTCTAAGCGCCGAGCAGATCCATGCGCCGTTCGTCGGCGTCGCCACCTGCTGGAACGAGGCCGCCCCCTGCAACATCGCGCTGATGCGCCAGGCGCAGGCGGTCAAGCTGGGCGTCGCCGCCGTCGGCGCAACGCCACGCGAATTCTGCACCATCACCGTCACCGACGGCATCGCCATGGGCCATGCCGGCATGAAGGCCTCGCTGCCCTCGCGCGAAGTGATCGCCGATTCGGTCGAGCTCACCGTGCGCGGCCATGCCTATGACGCCTTGATCGGCGTGGCCGGCTGCGACAAGTCGCAGCCTGGCATGATGATGGCCATGTGCCGGCTTAACGTGCCGTCGATTTACATCTATGGCGGCTCGATCCTGCCCGGCAAGTTTAAGGGCAAAGACGTCACCGTGCAGGACGTCTACGAGGCGGTCGGCAGGCACTCGGTCGGCGAAATGTCCGACGCGGATCTGCTCACGCTGGAAGAGAATGCCTGTCCCTCGGCCGGCGCCTGTGGCGCCCAGTTCACGGCCAACACCATGGCGACCGTGTCGGAAGCCATTGGGCTGGCGCTGCCATACTCGTCCGGCGCGCCGGCGCCTTACGAGATGCGCGACAAGTTCTGCATGCTGGCAGGCGAAATGATCATGGACCTGATCATCAAGAATATCCGCCCGCGCGACATCGTCACCCGCAAGGCGCTGGAGAACGCCGCGGCGGTGGTTGCCGCCACCGGCGGTTCCACCAATGCTGCGCTGCACCTGCCGGCGATCGCAAATGAATGCGGTATCGAGTTCAACCTGTTCGACGTCGCCGAGGTCTTCAAAAAGACACCATATATCGCGGATTTGAAACCGGGCGGCCGTTATGTCGCCAAAGATATGTTCGAAGCAGGCGGCGTCCCGCTGCTGATGAAGACCCTGCTCGATCACGGCTTCATGCACGGCGATTGCCTGACGGTCACCGGCCGTACCATGGCCGAGAACATGAAGAACGTGAAATGGAACCCGGACCAGGACGTGGTGCGTCCGGCCGACAAGCCGTTGCTGGCGACCGGCGGCGTCGTGGGCCTGAAGGGCAATCTCGCCCCCGAAGGCGCGATCACCAAGGTTGCCGGCATGAAGCACCTCAAGTTCTCCGGTCCCGCGCGCTGTTTCGACAGCGAGGAAGTCTGCTTCGATGCCGTCAAGAACAGGAAATACAAGGAAGGCGACGTGCTGGTGATGCGCTACGAAGGCCCCAAAGGCGGCCCCGGCATGCGTGAGATGCTCTCCACCACGGCCGCGCTTTACGGTCAGGGCATGGGCGAGAAGGTCGCGCTCATAACCGACGGGCGCTTCTCCGGCGCCACCCGCGGCTTCTGCGTCGGCCATGTGGGCCCGGAGGCGGCGGTCGGTGGGCCGATCGCGCTCATCCGCGACGGCGACATCATCGAGCTCGACGCTGTGGCGGGCACGCTCAACGTCAAACTTTCGGCCGACGAACTTGCTAAGCGCAAGAGCCAATGGAAACCGCGCGAGGGCGAATACGGTTCCGGATATTTGTGGAAGTACGCCCAGCAGGTGGGAACGGCGCTCAACGGTGCGGTCACCCATCCCGGTGCGGCAGGCGAGAAGACTTGTTATGCGGATAGCTGAGGTACTATTGCGCGGGATCGTGATCGCTGCTGCCCTTGCGGCCGCGCCGGCGTTCGCGCTCGACGGCAGCAAGACCGACGCGACCGCGACACCGTCGCCGCCGACGCCGATGCAGGCGTTCCGCTCCGGCGCCCACTGGCTCAAGGCCGGCGAAACCGCCAAGGCCGTTCACTCGCTCGAATACGCCGCCGAAAAAGGCCACGCCATCGCGCAGTGGAAACTCGGGCGCATGTACGCCGAAGGCGACGGCGTGACGCAGAATGATCTCAAAGCCTTCGAATATTTCCGTCGCATCGCCGACGACCACGCCGATGACAATCCGAACACGCGGCAGGCCCGCTTCGTCGCCAACGCCTTCGTCGCGCTCGGCCATTATTATCTCGAAGGCATTCCACGCACGAAGGTTAGGCGCGATCCCGAGCGTGCGCGCGAAATGTTCGCCTATGCCGCGTCCTATTTCCGCGATTCCGACGCACAGTATTACCTGGCCCGGCTCTATCTCGACGGCGTCGGCGCGCCGCACGATCCGCGCCAGGCTGCACGCTGGTTCGGCCTGTCGGCGCAAAAGGGCATGTGCAAGGCGCAGGCCATGCTGGGCGCCATGCTGTTCACCGGCGACCATGTCCCGCGCCAGGCCGCGCGTGGTCTGATGTGGCTCACGCTTGCCAAGGACGCCGCCAAGGACAGTTCCGCCACCGACCGGACCTGGATCAACCGGCTTTACGACAACGCCTTCCACCAGGCCACCGAGGACGAGCGCGCGCTGGCGTTGGTCTATCTGCGGCACTGGATGGAGAGTCGGCGGGAATAACCAAGAACCGCCCGTCAGCGCCCCGCGATATCCTAAATATCCAGATCGACAAACACCGGCACGTGGTCGGAAGGCTTGTCCCAGCCGCGCACGTGGCGGTCGATGCCGGCGTCGGCGAGCCGGTCGGCGGCCTGCGGCGATAGCAATAAGTGGTCGATACGGATGCCGTCGTTCTTCTGATAAGCGCCAGCCTGATAGTCCCAGAACGTGTAGAGGTCGCCGGCGTCGCTGACCGCGCGGATGGCGTCGATGAGGCCGAGATTGATCAGCGCGCGGAATTTCTCGCGGGTCGGCCGCAGGAACAGGGCGTCGTTGACCCAGGCCTCGGGCCGTTTGGCGTCGAGCGGGGTGGGAATGACGTTGTAGTCACCGGCCAACACCAGATGCTCTTCTAGTTTAAGTCGCTCATCTGAAAACTTAGCAAGGCGATCCATCCAGCTGAGTTTGTATGAATATTTTTCTTCCCCGCCATTGCCGTTAGGCAAATAGAGGCTGACCACCCGCAGCGCTCCGGTTTTGGTCGACACGACGGCTTCCAGGAAGCGGGCCTGCACGTCGCCGTCCTCGCCGCCGAGGCGGGGCTTGACCTCGTCAAAGGGCAACTTGGAGAGTAGCGCCACGCCGTTGAAGGTCTTCTGCCCGTGCACCGCCACGTTATAGCCGAGCCCCTCGAAGACATTGCGCGGGAAGGCCTCGTCGGTGCATTTGATCTCCTGCAAGCAGACGATGTCGGGTTGGCGCTCGGTCAGCCAGGCCGTCAGGCTGTCCAGGCGCTGGCGGACCGAATTGACGTTCCAGGTCGCGATAAGCATGGAGGAGGTCCCGGCAGGGCGAATTAAGGCTTTGGAATGCGGTATTTACCGCAGGGAAATGCATCTGCACACGTTTATATGCTAATAGGCGGTCCAGCGCGGCCGCCTGTTAAGTGGTGATTAAGACAGCTTTTCCGCGGAACGAGGGAGCGCCCGGGCGGCCCCTGAGAGGCCCCGGACCGAACATTGCAGATGAGCAAGCGAAAGTGGCTCTTTGGGGTGGCGGTGCTAGCCCTGATTGGTGTTGCTGTGCTCGCCCGCGGCATGTGGCCCAGCAATAACGCGACTGCCGCGCGCGCCCAAGGCCAGCGTGGCGGCGGCGTCGTGCCGGTCGAGGTCGGCAAGGCAGTGCGCAAGCAGGTGCCCGTACGCATCGAGGCGCTCGGTACCGTTACGCCCATCGCCAGCGTCGCCATCAAGGCGCGCCTCGAGACCACCATCGTCGACGTGCATTTCCGCGACGGAGCCCATGTCAATAAAGGCGACTTGCTGTTCACGCTCGACTGCCGCGCGACCGATGCGCAGATCGTCACCACCGAAGGCACCATCGCGCGCGACAAGGCGCAGCTTGAGGGCGCCATGCGCGACGTCAATCGCTACACCAATCTGGTGTCGAAGAACGCGACTCCGCAACTCATTCTCGACAATGCGTTGACCCAGGCCGACGTCTATCGCGCCGCCATCAAGGCCGACGAGGGCGTGCTGGAAAATCTCAAGGTTCAGCGCAGCTATTGCACGATCACCGCGCCGATCTCGGGCCGCATCAGCGCCGCCAATGTCAAAATCGGCAATTTCGTGCGCCAGGCCGACTCCGCGGCGATGGCGACCATCATTCAGATGGCTCCGGTCTACGTCACCTTCACCGTGCCGCAGAAGAATCTGCCGGAAATCCGCCATGCATTGGCCGCCAAGACCGCGACCGTCGAGGCCGTTATTCCGGGTGAGCAGAAGCATGCCGACGGCTCCGTCAGCATGATCGAGAACACGGTGGATTCCTCGACCGGCATGGCGACCATTCGCGCCGCCATGCCGAACAAGAATGAGACGCTCTGGCCCGGCACGCTCGTCACCACGGAGCTCACGCTGCGCAGCGAGGAGGAGGTGGTGGTGCCGACCAATGCGGTGCAGGTGAGCCAGAGCGGCAACTTCGTTTTCGTCGTCGACAAGGGCGTCGCCAAGGTCCGCCACGTCGAAGCCGGGCGTCAATTCGCCGGCGAAACAGTGATAAAGTCCGGCCTCAAAGCCGGCGAAACCGTCGTCATCGACGGACAATTGCGGCTGCAGAACGGAACACGCGTCGCCCCGCGCGGCAATAAGCCTGCAGGCCGCCCGCCTAAGGCTCGCGCCGGGACCTGACCATGACCCTATCGGAAATCTGTATCCGCCGCCCGGTGCTGACGACGCTGGTCACGGCGTCGCTGATCGTGTTCGGCGCCTTCGCCTACCGGCTGCTGCCGGTGGCGGCGCTCCCGGCGGTGGACTTTCCGACCATCCAGATCACCGCGAACTTGCCCGGCGCCAGCCCGGAGACAATGGCGGCCTCGGTAGCGTCGCCGATCGAACGCCAGCTCTCCACCATCTCCGGCATCTCGACGATGAGCTCGTCGTCGTCGCTCGGCTCGACCCAGATCACGGTGCAGTTCGACCTCGGTCGCGACATCGACGGCGCGTCGCTCGACGTGCAGACCGCGCTCGCCACCGCCCAGCGCCGGCTGCCGGCCGAGATGACGACACCGCCGTTTTTCCGCAAGGTCAATCCGGGCGATTTCGCGGTTGTGTATCTGAGCATGCGCTCCGACACGCTTCCGTTGTCGAAGATCAATGACTACGCGGAGACGGTGATAGCGCCGACCATCTCGCAGCTGTCCGGCGTCGCTCAAGTGCTGGTCTATGGCTCGCAGAAATTCGCCGTGCGCGTCCAGGTTGACCCCGCCGCGGCCGCCGCGCGCAACATTTCGCTCGACGACATCCGCAGCGTGGTCGCCAAGGCCAATTCCTCTACGCCCGTTGGCTCGCTGCAGGGCAAGGACCGGACGGTTTCGCTGTTGGCGACCGGCGCCATGGAGCACGCCGCCGACTATCGCGACGTGGTGGTGGCCTATCGCAACGGCGCGCCGATCAAGCTCGACCAGGTCGCCCACGTGATCGACAGCGTCGAGAATGACAATGAGGCGAGCTGGTACAACGACAAGCGCGCCATTGTGCTCGGAATCTACCGCCAGCCCGACGCCAACACCGTTGAAGTCGTCGATAAAGTGCTGGCGAAGCTGCCGCAACTACGCGCGCAGGTGCCGGCGGCGATCCAGATGTCACCCCTGTTCGACCGCTCGATCTCGATCCGCGCCGCGGTCTGGAACGTACAGGAGACGCTGGCGATCGCCGTCTGCCTCGTCATCATGGTGATCTTCCTCTTCCTGCGGAAAGTTTCCGCCACCCTCATTCCGTCCCTGGCCGTGCCGGTGTCGCTGATCGGCACCTGCGCCGCCATGTACGCCTTCGGTTTCTCGATCAACAACATGACGCTGCTGGCGCTGACGCTGTCGGTGGGCTTCGTGGTCGACGACGCCATCGTCATGCTGGAAAACATCGTGCGCCATATCGAGGGCGGCATGCGGCCCTTCGAAGCGGCGCTGAAAGGCTCGCGCGAGATCGGCTTCACCATCGTATCGATCACCTTCTCGCTGATCGCGGTGTTCATCCCGGTGCTTTTGATGGGCGGCATGGTCGGCCGCGTATTCCGCGAATTCGCGGTGACGATTTCGGTCGCCATCATCGTCTCCGGCTTCGTCTCGCTGACGCTGACGCCGATGCTGTGCGCGCGCGTGCTCAAGAGCCACGACCCAGAGGAGAAGCAGAATGTCGTGCTGCGCGGCTTCGAGGCGCTGTTCGAGACCATGCGCGGCGCCTATGAGCGGTCACTCGACTGGGTGATCCGCTTCAAGTCGATCATGCTGGTATTTACGCTGCTCACCATCGTCGGCACCATCTGGCTCTACGTCATCGTGCCCAAGGGCTTCTTCCCCACCGAGGACACCGGCTTTCTATTCGGCATCACCGAGGCCAAGACCGATATCGGCTTCGAATTCGATGATCGAGCACCAGCGCAAGCTCGCCGATATCGTGCAAAAGGATCCCGCCGTCGCCTACGTAAACTCGACGGTCGGCGGCTTCGGTTCGCGCGGGCTCGGCAATACCGGGCGCATGTTGGTGGCGCTGAAGGACCGCGAGCAGCGCGGGTCCTTGCGCAAGGTCATCGGGCGGCTGCGGCGCGAAGCCAACGTCGTGCCTGGGATCATGATATTCTTCCAGCCGATCCAGAACATTCGCCTGGGCGGCCGCCTCAGTAAAAGCCAGTACGAATACACGCTGCAATCCAACGACACGGATGCGCTTTACCGGAAAGCGCCCGAGTTGCGCGACAAGATCGCCAAGCTGCCGGGACTGCTCGACGTCACCACCGACCTCTACATCAAGAACCCGCAGATCACGATCGATGTGGATCGCGAGAAGGCGGCGGTCTACGGCGTCAGTGTCGACCAGGTGCGCCAGGAACTCTTCAACGCCTTCGGCACCCGACAGGTCGCCACCATCTATACGCCGGCCAACGACTATGAAGTGATTCTGGAAAGCATGCCGCAATACCGGGCGACGCCGAGCGATCTCAACCGGCTTTATCTGAAGAGTTCGAGCGGAACAGTCATTCCGCTTTCTGCGGTGACGCATTTCGTGCCCACGGTCGGGCCCTTGCAGATCAACCACCAAGGCCAGCAGCCGGCGGTGACGATCTCGTTCAACCTGGCGCCCGGCGTCGCGCTCGGCGACGCGGTGAGCGCCATCACCAAATTGGAGGGCGAGGCGGGTCTGCCCGCCACCATCGCCACCGGCTTCCAGGGCACCGCCCAGGTGTTCCAGGATTCCTTGCGCGGGCAGGGCATCCTGATCCTGGCGGCGATCTTCGCCGCTTACATCGTGCTCGGCATCTTGTATGAAAGCTTCATTCACCCGATCACCATCATCTCCGGCCTGCCGTCCGCCGGTATCGGCGCCATCCTGACGCTGATGCTGTTCGACATGGACCTGTCGGTGATCGCCATGATCGGCATCGTCATGCTGGTCGGCATCGTCAAGAAGAACGCCATCATGATGATCGACTTCGCCATCGGGCGCCGCCGCGTCGGCCTCTCGGCGGAAGCCGCCATCCGCGAAGCCGCGACACTTCGTTTCCGCCCAATCATGATGACGACCTTCGCCGCCATCTTCGGCTCGCTACCGATCGCGCTCGGCACCGGCGCCGGCGCCGAATTGCGCCAGCCGCTCGGCGTCGCCGTGGTCGGCGGCCTGGTGCTGTCGCAGCTTTTGACGCTTTACATCACGCCGGTGATCTATCTCTATCTCGACCGCTTCGACCGCATGATCAAACGCCGCATCGAGCCGCAGCTCGAAGAAGTGCCGCAAGAAGCGCCGCCGGCGGTGGCGGCGGAGTAGGGGCGCTTCCACGCATGGTGCTGTCATCGCCCGCGCAGGCGGGCGATCCAGTAAGCCCGGTATTCAAGAGACGGACAGACAGGGGCTACTGGGTCACCGCTTTCGCGGGGACGACCGCTGAGATTTTTGCAGGAAAAATAATTACAGCGCGAAGCTGGTCCCGCAGCCGCAGGACGCCGTCGCGTTCGGATTTTTCACCTTGAACGCGGCGCCGATCAGGTCCTCGACGAAATCGATCTCCGAGCCCGCCATATACTGCTGCGACATCGGGTCGATCAGCACGGTGGCGCCGTCGCGCGCAATCACCAGGTCGTCGTCGGCTTTCGCCTGCTCCATGTCGAACTTGTACTGAAAGCCGGAGCAGCCGCCGCCTTCCACGGAAACGCGCAGCATGGTGCCGGCCGGCTCGGCTTTCAGGATCTCGCCGATCCGCCGCGCCGCCCGCTCGCTGACCGTGATGCTCTCTTGGCTCATTGTTGGCCTTTTCACCGTATTGGTATTGGCAGGGGCCGTACCAATTAGTTAAGTGCGCCTGATAGCGAGGTCAATGCCGGGACTTTTCTCGTCATGGCCGGGCAAAAGGCGCGAAGCGCCGTCTTCGCGCCTGAAGTCCCGGCCATCCCGATCAGGGACGCATGACTTTGCCCGCCTAAGCGGGATGCGCGGGTCAAGCCCGCGCATGACGGCTTAGTAATAGTGGACGCTATGGCCATTTTCACGCCCATTTCGCGCGCGCCCTACGCCGCCGATCCGGCCAAGAGCCGCGGCCGGCGCTATGACGAGCCGCCGAGCCCCTCGCGCAACGACTTCCGCCGCGACTGCGACCGGATCATCCATTCCACCGCCTTCCGCCGGCTTGCCCACAAGACGCAAGTTTTCGTCTATCACGAGGGCGACCATTACCGCACCCGGCTCACCCACACCCTCGAAGTCGTGCAGATCGCCCGCTCGCTGGCGCGCGCGCTCGGCCTCGACGAGGACCTGGCGGAAGCCACCGCGCTTGCCCACGATCTCGGCCATCCGCCGTTCGGGCACGCCGGCGAGCGCGCACTCGATTATTGCGTGCGGGCGTTCGGCGGCTTCGATCACAACGCCCAGGCGCTGCGCGTGGTCACCGCGCTCGAGCGCCGGTATGCGCAGTTCGATGGCCTCAATCTGACTTGGGAGACGCTTGAGGGGTTGGTCAAGCACAACGGCCCGCTGACCGACCGCCAAGGCCGCGCGGTCGGCCGCTACGCCGAGCGCGGCGTGCCGGCGCCGATTTCGGCCTATTCGCGCATCCAGGATCTCGAATTATGGTCCTATGCCAGCGCTGAGGCGCAAGCCGCCGCTTTGGCCGACGACATCGCCTATGATGCCCACGACATCGACGACGGCTTGCGCGCCGACCTGTTCACATTGGAAGACATTGCGTCGGTTCCGATCGTGGCATCAATCGTCGCCGAGATCGACGCGCACTATGCCGGCCTTGATCCCACCCGCAGCGCGCACGAGACGGTGCGCCGGCTGATCACCCGCATGATCGAGGACGTGATCGGCGAGAGCCGGCTGCGCATCGGCGCGCTCAAGCCGAAATCCGCCGCCGATGTGCGCCAGGCGGCCGAACCACTGGTAGCGTTCTCGTCGGCAATTGAGAAAGCGGACGCCGGCATCAAGGGCTTCCTCTATCCGCGTATGTACCGCCACGCGCGGGTGGTGCGGGTGATGGAGGATGCCGAGGGTGTGGTGCGCGACTTGTTCGCGCATTTTGTGGCCCAGCCCGCCGACCTGCCGGCAGAATGGCGCGACGGCATTAATCTCGCCGACGAAGGCGCGCGCGCCCGGAGGGTCGCCGACTATATCGCGGGGATGACCGACCGCTATGCGCTGGTGGAACATGCGCGGTATTTCAATGCCACGCCGGAGTTGCGCTGACCCCATCGGGTCGGGCAGGCTCGCAACTGAGTTGAGCGCAACTTGATCCGTCCGTCGAAGCGCGAAATCATCGCGTTTCCAACTCGCAGGGGGAGACCACCTATGTCACACATATTGTCACGTAAGACCGCCACCGCCTTGATCGTCTTGGGGCTGCTGACCGCGCTGAACGTCGGCATCCTCCTGTTCAATACCGCGCAGCCGTCGCGCGCCGCTGTCGGCGGCATGAAGGCTCAAGATTTGCTAAAAGACCGGGACTTCACCAGCGCGGTCCAGGCCATTGCCAACAAGTGCAGGGTCAATATCGAGCTTGCCAAGCTGAAGTGCTGAGCGGCGGGCCCTCCGTACCCTGCAAGACCGACCGCCACCCACTGGTCGCGGACGTGACGTATTTCAATGCGACGTCGGAGTTGCGTTTGTGCGCATACAGCCCGGCTTCAATGTAACTTAGAAAGGCCACTGTTTCGTTCGAAGTTGGAAAACGCGATCGGCAGAATACCCAGCTCAGGGAGGGGGCAATGAAGAACATTGTCGTCTGCTGCGACGGCACCTGGAATACGCCCGAGGACATGGATCACGGGCTGCCGTCTCCCACCAACGTCGTGAAGCTCTACAACGCGCTGGTGCGCGACGACAAGCAGGAGGCCTATTACCATCCCGGCGTCGGCACCGGAAAAGGCTGGTGGGACCGTGTTGCCGGCGGCGGCACCGGCGAAGGGCTCGACCAGAACGTCATGAGCGCCTATCGCTGGCTTTGCTATTCCTATGCCAAGGACAGCAGAATCTTTCTTTTCGGGTTCAGCCGCGGCGCCTACACGGTGCGCAGCCTTGGAGGTCTGATTGCCAAATGCGGCCTGCTCGATATCAGCGCGCTCAGCGATAATCCCGGCGAAGTGTGGAAACGTGTTCAGGAGGTTTTCGACAGCTATCGCAATCAAACCAAATTCACGAATCCGGACGGCTATCCCTTCCACGGCGTTGCAGCAGGCCAAAGTGCGGGAGGAAAGACGCCGATCCATTTCATCGGCGTCTGGGATACCGTCGGGGCACTTGGAATTCCCAATGACCTGGCCTTGCTCGGGCTTTTCGACGATCCTGCCAAATATCGCTTCCATGACACGGCATTGAGCCGGATCGTCGTCCACGCGCGCCACGCCGTCGCACTCGACGAAAAACGAGCGAGTTTCGCGCCAACGCTCTGGACGAAAATTGAGGCTGGCACAGACGCAAAGCAGATTTGGTTTCCGGGCGTCCATAGCGACGTTGGCGGCGGCTATCTGGAGACCAGCCTGTCGGACGGCGCGTTGGATTGGATGCTAGACGAAGCGGAGAAATGCGAACTGTTCGTGCGCCCAGGTGCGCGGAAACAACTGAAACCCGACAGGCTGGGTATTTTGCACGATTCATGCTGCGGCATCTTCAAGGTGCTGAAGACCAAGCCGCGGTCACCGCCACGGCTTGAAGACGGCGCCGCAGCGTTTCACGCGTCTGCCTACGAACGGCAGAAAGACCCGCCGCTCACCCAAGGCGATTACTGGAAGACGCATGCGCTGAAAGCCGGCGAGAGCCGGACGGTCGATGTCTATGCCATCAAGCATTGGCACGAGTCCGGGATCTATCTGGAAGCCGGCGTTACCTACGAGCTTTCGGCCTCCGGCGAATGGATCGACGACAAGGACAAGTTTTCGCCCGCCGGCAAGGAGCCCGACGGATTTCATTTTGGCGACGTCACCCGGTTTGCCGCGTCGATGCTCGGTGCGCTCGAGGCCCCATATCAGAAAATCCTTGGACGCCACGCGGATTTTTGGTGGACGCGCCGTGACGAAAACGCGCCGTGGTTTGCGCTCATGGGCTTCATCGCCAGCGATGCGGGCATGGACGACGAGACACCGCCCGAAGGTGAGCAATTTCTGATCGGCGACAAGGCGACGATCAAACCCAAGAAGAGCGGCTATCTTTATTGTTTTGCCAACGATGCCTGGCACACCTATGGCAACAATCGTGGTAGCGTGGCGCTTACGGTGAAATGTAGCCGTTGATCGGCTAACTCAGCTTCTTTCGCTAGGGATGCAACAACACCCGGTTCCGCCACCGGCCGGCGGGCGCAGCCGTCGACAACGCTTTGACTCCCCGCCCAAAATCCCTTACCCGCAGCGCCACTATGGCATCCGCGACTAAACGCAAGCGTAAGCGCAAAGCCAAGGCGAGGGCGAAAACCATCGCCAAGCCCAAGCGAAGAACCAAGGCCAAGGCGAAAGCCCCGGCCAACGCTAAGCGCAAACGCAAGACCAAGACGAGCGCGAAAAGCGCGAGAAAGTCAGCGCGCCGCCGCGAGGGTAAGGCAGGACGTAAGACCGCGACTAAGTCAACGCGCAAGGCCAAAGCGGCGGCTAAGCCTATTGTTGCGACCCGCCCCAAAACCAAGCCTAGGTCGCAAGCCAACCTGAAGCGCCGACCACCTGGCGTACCCAGTGGCCCAAGGGCGCAACCCCAACACCTCTTCGCCGCCATGCTCGCCCGTGTGCAGGCGGCATGTGCTTCCGTCCTCGGGCCCAAGGCCGATCTTTCGCGCATTGTGGTTGAGCCACCGCGCGATCCCAGCCATGGCGACATGGCCACCAATGCCGCCATGGTGCTGGCGAAAGACGCCGGTAAAAACCCGCGCGAGCTCGCGGAAGCGATCGCCGCCATGCTGCGTACCGATGCAACGGTGGCGAAAGCGGACGTTGCTGGGCCCGGCTTTATAAATATGACGCTTGTGCCTGAGGTTTGGCCTCAGGAACTTCGGCGGGCGCTCAGCCTCGGCCGCGACTACGGCCGCAGCGAGATCGGCGCGCACGAAAGGGTCAACGTCGAATACGTCTCCGCCAATCCGACTGGGCCGCTGCACGTCGGCCACGGCCGCGGCGCGGTGTTCGGCGACGCGCTCGCCAGCCTACTTGCCTATGTCGGCTACGAGGTGACGCGCGAATATTACATCAACGACGCCGGCGCCCAGGTCGACGTGCTGGCGCGCTCGGCCTACCTGCGCTATCGCGAGGCGCTCGGCGAGGCCATCGGCGACATCCGGGAGGGGCTTTACCCCGGCGACTACCTCCGGGAATGCGGCGGCGAGCTCGCCGCCGACTACGGCGTCAAGCTCACCACTATGCCGGAGGCCGAATGGCTGCCCATCGTGCGCCGGCGTGCCATCGACATGATGATGGCGGAGATCCGCAACGATCTGATGGGCCTCAATATCGTGCCGGACGTGTTTTTCTCCGAGCGCTCGCTGATCGAAGGCGAGGAGCCTGATCCCTTCGCGCCCGCGCCCGCCGATGACGGTCCGAAGGACAGGGTCGCCGAGACCATCGATTGGTTGCGCGCGCAGGGCCATGTCTATGAGGGCCGCCTGCCGCCGCCCAAAAGCGGCGCGACCGAAGACTGGGAGGACCGCGAGCAGACGCTGTTCCGTTCCACCGATTTTGGCGACGACGTCGACCGCCCGCTGAAAAAGTCCGATGGCAGCTACACCTATTTCGCCAGCGACATCGCCTATCACCGTTCGAAGGTCGAGCGCGGCTTCCTTAATCTGATCGACGTCTGGGGCGCCGACCACGGCGGCTATGTCAAACGCATGCAGGCGGCGGTGAAGGCGATGAGCGGCGGCAAGGCCGTGCTCGACGTCAAGCTGGTGCAGCTCGTCAAGCTGCTGCGCGCGGGTGAGCCGGTGAAGATGTCGAAGCGGGCGGGCGACTACGTCACCTTGCGCGAGGTGGTCGATGAGGTGGGCCGCGATGCCGTGCGCTTCGACATGCTCTACCGCAAGAACGACGCCGTGCTCGATTTCGATCTCGCCAAGGTGATCGAGCACAGCAGAGAGAACCCGGTGTTCTACGTCCAATACGGCCACGCCCGCGCCGCATCCGTGTTCCGTAACGCGCGCGCGGACATTCCCGATCTGCCGGAAGACGCCAAGTCGAGGGCCGGCTTGTTGGTGAGGGCGCCGCTCGATCGCCTGAGCGATCCTGGGGAACTTTCCATCCTGCGCCGGCTTGCCCTTTTTCCACGCATGGTGGAAGCGGCCGCCGCCGCCCATGAGCCGCACCGCATAGCCTTCTATCTATATGAATTAACAAGTGAATTCCACGCGCATTGGACGCGGGGAAAAGACTTGCCTCATTTACGCTTCATTATCCAGAATGATCCACAAACAACCATGGCGCGGCTCGCGCTGGTGCAGGGGATCGCGACCGTGCTGGCCTCGGGGCTCGCTTTGCTCGGGGTCGAGGCGCCGCAAGAAATGCGATAAAATGGGTCCGCCGGGCCGCGCAGGGCGCAGGCCGCGGTCGGACGGGCGAGGGCGGGCTTCTAAGGAACAATTCCGGGGACCGAATGGCCGACGACCAGATTCAAAGAACTTACCGTGCCAGTCAGCCGCCAGTGCGGAATGCATCCGGTACCGCAGCCCAATCCCCCAATGATCCGCTCGCAGAGCTTGCCCGCCTGATCGGGCAGAACGATCCATTCGGCGAATACGGGCGCGGCCGCGCTGACGCTGCGCAGACCGCCGCACCCCCAGTTTACGCGCAAGCCCCCGCGTATGACACGCATGCGGATAGCGCGACCGGTTATGCCGATGAGCGTTATTCCGGTGCGCCCGCTTACGCCGACGATCACTACCCGCCAGAGTCCGCGCCGGCCGACTCGTTCGCGCCGCCGGCTGCGCCGCCGCCGCCATATGGCCATGCGGACTTCGGCGATCCCGCTTACGCGGGCGATACGTACGGGCAGGGCGAGCAAGGGCCGTACTATCCGAACAGCGCGCAATCCGGCGCCGAGGAAGAGCACTTCTACGACGATGTCCCGCCGCGCCGCCGCTTGGGAATTCTCGCCATTGCCGCGGTTTTCGGGCTCGCCGTGATCGGCACCGCCGGCGCCTTCGGTTATCGCGCGCTTTTTGGCTCAACTGCGCCCAGCGGCCCGCCGCCGGTGATCAAGGCCGAGACCAAGCCGAGCAAGATCGTCCCCGCCGCGGATTCTAAGGACCCGAAATCCGGCAAGCTGATCTACGACCGCGTCAATAACAACGGCCAAAACGAAAAAATTGTTTCGCGCGAAGAGCAGCCGGTTGACGTCAAGGACAAGCCTGTCGGCACGGTGCTGCCGCAAACTCAAAGCGGCGCGCCTGATGGCGCGATGCGGCAAAGCGCGCTTGGCACCGGCGTGGTCGGCGTTGAGCCGAAGAAGATCCATACCATCGCCATCCATCCCAATCAGATGGCAGGCTCCGCGCCGGGGCAGCCGCCCGCTGCCGCTCCGGCTCCAATGCCGGCGCCCGCGCCGGCACACGCGCAGCCCGCTACGCCGACGAAACCGTCGCGGACGACTACCGAACCGGCACCGCGTCCTGTGGCGCACGCGGAAGCGCCGGCGCGCCATGCAGCGGCGCCGAGCAACGCCCCGCTATCGCTCAGCCCCAATGCGCCCGCGCCGGCCTCTCGCACGGCGCAGCGCAGCATACGGACGGCGGCGGTGGGAGCACCAACTCCGATCGCGCCCGCCAGGGCCGCCGTACCCACGCGTGCCGCGCCCGCCAGGACCACGGCGCCGGCACGGATCGCCCCCGCGGCGAGCAGCGGTGGCGGCGGCTATGCCGTTCAGATTGCCTCGCGCCACAACGAAGCTGACGCGCAGGTGTCCTTCCACAGCCTGCAGGCCAAATACCCGCAACAACTCGGCGGGCGCCAGCCGCTGATCCGCCGTGTCGATCTGGGCGCCAAGGGCGTCTATTACCGCGCCATGGTCGGCCCCTTCGGCAGCGCCGACGAGGCGAGCCAACTGTGCTCGCGCCTCAAGGCGGCCGGCGGCCAGTGTCTCGTCCAGAAGATTTAGCGCGTCCTAACTTGACCCTTGCGGTGGGCGCGGGCTAATCCGCGACCATGCCTGCACGCGCTTTCATCACCGGCCTGGCGGGATTGACCATCTCCGCCAATGAGCGGGCATTTCTCCGCGAGGCGCGGCCGTGGGGCCTGATCGTCTTCAAGCGAAATGTAAGTACACCAAATCAAGTATCGGAACTCACTCGCGCATTTCGTAATGCCGTGGGCTGGGAGGCGCCCGTTTTGGTGGACCAGGAAGGCGGCCGGGTGCAGCGCCTGGCGCCGCCTCATTGGCCGGCCTACCCGCCGGGCGCGCGCTATGGCGCGCTCTATGACCGCGAGCCGGCGGCTGGACTGGCGGTGGCGCGGCTCGCCGGCCATCTCATTGCGTCCGACCTGGTCGGCGTTGGCATTGACGTCGATTGCCTGCCGCTGGCGGACGTACCGGTCGCCGATGGCGATGCCGTGATCGGTAACCGTGCCTATGGCACCGAGCCGGGCAAAGTCGCCGCCATCGCCGGAGCAATCGCCCAGGGGCTGCAGGCGGGGGGTGTTCTGCCGGTGCTCAAGCACCTGCCGGGCCACGGCCGGGCCAAGGCCGACAGTCATCACCGGCTGCCGGTGGTCGATACCGACCGGGTGACCCTGGAAGCGACCGATTTTGCCGCATTCCGCCCGCTTGCCGGCCTGCCGCTCGGCATGACCGCACATGTTGTGTTTTCCTCAATCGACCCCGTCGCACCCGCCACCACTTCGGTCACAATAGTGCGCGAAGTGATTCGGGGCTTCATCGGGTTCCAGGGCCTGCTGATGAGCGATGATATATCGATGGGTGCCTTGTCCGGAACGCTGGCCGAGCGCAGCCGCGCCGCGCTCGCCGCCGGCTGCGATATCGTGCTTCATTGCAACGGCGATCTGGCAGAGATGGGCGCGGTCGCAGGCAGCGTGCCGGAGCTTGCCGGCGAAGCCGTTGCGCGCGCCAACAAGGCACTGGCGCAGCGCTCGGCGCCGGAACGGTTTGATGTCGGTGAAGCGCGTGCGCTTTTCGCCCGCATGGTCGGTGAGCAGACGCAACGGATGACGGTTTCATGAGCGAAGAATTCGACCCAACCCTCGAAGCGGACCGCGCCACCGGCGAGCCAGCGATGATCGTCGACGTCGAAGGCTTCGAGGGCCCGCTCGATCTGCTGCTGATGCTGGCGCGCCAGCAGAAAGTCGATTTGGCGAAGATTTCGATCCTCGCGCTGGCCGATCAGTATCTCGCATTCGTCGAAGCGGCGCGCAAATTACGGTTGGAATTGGCCGCCGATTATCTGGTGATGGCGGCGTGGCTCGCTTACCTGAAATCCCGCCTGTTGCTGCCGGAAACAGCGCCGGCCGAGGGGCCGAGCGCCGAGGACATGGCGCTGGCGCTCGCCTACCGCCTGCGCCGGCTGGAGGCGTTCCGCGAGGTGGCGACGCGCCTGATGGGGCGTCCGCAGCTCAACCGCGACATCTTTGCGCGCGGCGCGCCGGAACCGATCGCCGAGATCAAGCAGCCGGAATGGTCGGCCACGCTCTACGATCTGCTCACGGCTTACGCGACGCAACGCTCGCGCAGAGTGCTGTCGCGGGTGCAGTTCAAGAAGCGCACGGTTTGGTCGCTGGCCGATGCGCGCGCCGCGCTCGACCGCTTGATCGGGCAGTCGTCGGACTGGGCACGGCTCGACCAGTTCCTGATCGCCTATGTCGTGGAGCCGTCGTTGGCGGCCACGGTGTTTGCGTCGTCGTTTGCCTCCGCGCTCGAACTGGTGCGCGAGGGGCTGGCCGAGATTCACCAGAAAGAGTCGTTCTCGCCGATTTACATGCGCAAGCGGGTTGGTGCGAACGGAAGTGCTGCGACGCATGACGCGCAAGAAAACACATAAGGAGAAAGGGTCCATGCCGAGCGTGGCCAAGAAGCTCGTGGTTGTGCAAAACAATGAGCCGCCGCCGGCCGAGCCGCTCGAGCCGGCCGCGCGCGCCGACGAGTTGCGCCAGTTGGAAGCCGTGCTGTTCGCTTCCGCGCAGCCGCTCGACGAGGCGACTCTTGCGCGGCAACTTCCCAACGGCGTGAACGTGAAGGATGCGTTGGCGCGGCTGAAAGCCGAATACGCTTCGCGTGGCGTCAATCTGGTGCGCGTCGGCAGGAAATGGACTTTCCGCACCGCTGACGATCTGTCCTGGCTGCTGACCAAGCAGACCATCGAAGCGCGCAAACTTTCGCGCGCGGCGATCGAGACACTGGCGATCGTCGCCTATCATCAGCCGGTGACCCGCGCCGAGATCGAGGAAATCCGCGGCGTGGTGACCGCGGCCGGCACACTCGACGTGCTGCTGCGGACCGGCTGGATCCGCCCGCGCGGCCGGCGCAAGGCGCCGGGCCGTCCGATCACCTATGGAACCAGTGAGGCGTTTTTGTCGCACTTCGGGCTGGAGGAGGTGGGCGATCTGCCCGGCCTCGACGAGCTCAAGGGGGCGGGGCTTCTGGAGGGCAATATGCCTGCCGGTTTCGCGGTCCCAATGCCGTCCGACGACACCACATTGCGCGACGACGAAGACCCGCTGGAGCCGGGCGATCTCGACTTTGGCCTGGCGCCGCCACCCGACCGCAGCGAGCGCTGACGGCGGCAAAATTAAGGTAAATACAGCGACTTGGCCGCCGTCGCGGCGCGATTTAACGCGCCGAAGTCCTTGTTTTTGCGGCCCCCGCGGCCTAGTTTCAACTTCAAACATGGGCGGGACGAGCGTGCTGTTGCGCTGCTCGCTGCGGAGGATTTGCCAATGGGTTCCTTAAGCATATGGCACTGGATGGTCGTCATCGTCGTGGTTCTGCTGCTGTTCGGAAGGGGCAAGATTTCCGAGCTGATGGGTGACGTCGCCGGCGGCATCAAAGCGTTCAAGAAGGGCATGGCGGAAGACGACAAGACCACCGAAGCCAAGAGCGAGCCGAAGACGATCGACCACCAAGCCGCGGCTGGCGCTGCCCCAAAAACGGAGAGCAAGTCCGCCGAGAGCATACGCTCTTAAGCGCTTCGCTGCGGCGGCGCAGCCGGATAGCGGTCGCGGCGATCGCCGTCGGGGCGGCGGTGCTGGAGTTCATTAATCCATGTTCGACATCGGGTGGGGCGAGCTCCTCGTCGTCGGCATCGTCGCGCTGATCGCGATCGGGCCGAAAGAGCTGCCAGCCGTGATGCGCTCGCTTGGCCATTGGATGGGCAAGATCAGGCGCATGGCCTCCGAATTCCAGGGCCAGTTCCAGGAGGCCTTGCGCGAGGCCGAGATGGACGACCTCAAGAAGCAGGCCGACGACCTCACCAGCGCGGTCACCGACGTCGCCAGTTTCGATCCGATGGCGGATATCGACAACGACGGCGACACCGGCACTGACACCGATACCGACCTCGACGTGGCGGAGCCCGAGAAGCTCACACGGGACGATTCAGAACCGGAAAAATCCGAACCGGCAGCGACGAAGGCATCCGCCGAAACGGACAAGGCGCCGCCGGATGCTTCCGCCGAGCCGGAAAAACTGTCCGACATCGGCGCGCCGCCGGCGGAGCTGCCCGAGCCGGCTGCTGAACAAGACCTCGCCCCGGCTGAGCCGCCGCCTAAAAAGGCCGGGGGCAAGGCATGAGCCACGAGGATATCGAGGCCACCAAAGCGCCCTTGATGGAGCACCTGATCGAGCTGCGCTCGCGGCTGATCAAGGCGGTGCTGGCGTTCGGCGTGACCTTCGCGATCTGCTTCGTGTTCGCCAAGGATATCTACAATGTGCTGGTGTGGCCGTTCGTATGGGTGGCGGGCCCGGAGAATTCCAAATTCATCTACACCGCGCTGCTGGAATATTTCATCACGCAGTTGAAGCTGGCGATGTTCGGGGCGGCGTTCCTGTCGTTTCCCGTAATTGCGACGCAGATCTACATGTTCGTCGCGCCCGGCCTGTATCGCAACGAGCGCAAGGCGTTCCTTCCGTACCTGATCGCGACGCCGGTCTTCTTCGCCATGGGCGCGCTGGTGGTCTATTTCCTGGTGTTCCCGATGCTGGTGCGGTTCTCGCTGCACATGCAGCAGCCGGGCGACACCGGCGACGCATCGATCTCGCTGCTGCCCAAGGTCGGGGAATATCTGTCGCTGATGATGGCGCTGGTGCTGGCCTTCGGCGTGGCGTTCCAATTGCCGGTCATCCTGACGCTGCTTGGGCGCATCGGGCTGGTCACCTCGGCGCAACTCAAGGCCAAGCGCCGCTATTTCATCGTCGGCGCCTTCGTGCTGGCCGCCGTGCTGACGCCGCCCGACATCATCAGCCAGATGTCGCTGGCGGTGCCGTTGCTCTTGCTGTTCGAGGGCTCGATCTGGTCCGTGCGCGTGGTCGAGCGCAAGGCGGCGAAGGAGAAGGCGGCCGCCGCGGCCGCGGCAGCCGCCACCGCCGCGGCGGGTGGCGGGGACAACGGTAGCGACACCAGCCCGGCGGCGTAGGCTTCCCCAAGCCCGCGCGTGACGTGCTAAAAGCGGCCCGCCATGTACGACATCAAATGGATTCGCGACAATCCTGAGGCGTTCGACCGCGGACTTAAGCGCCGCGGGCTGGAGCCGCTATCCGCCAAGCTCATCAAGCTTGACGAAACGCGGCGCGCGATCATTACCAAGCTCGAGCAGGCGCAGGCGCGGCGCAACGCGGCGTCGAAAGAGATTGGCCAGGCCAAGGCCAAGAAGGACGAGGCAACAGCGAAAAAGCTGATGGCTGAGGTGGCTGAGTATAAGACGTCGATGCCGGTGATGGAGGCGGAGGAGAGGCAAGCCTCCGCCGCGCTGGAGACTGAGCTCGCGCAAATCCCCAACATGCCGCTAGACGACGTGCCGGACGGCACAGACGAGAAGGGAAACGTCGAGCATCACCAGTTCGGTAACAAGCGCAATTACCCGTTCAAGCCCAAGCAGCATTTCGAACTGGGCGAAGCGCTCGGCATGATGGATTTCGAGCTGGCCGCCAAACTGTCGGGCGCGCGCTTCGTGGTGTTGCAGAAGGGCCTGGCGCGCATGGAACGCGCGCTCGGGCAGTTCATGCTCGATGTGCATACCAGTGAGAAGCATGGCTATACGGAAATCAATCCGCCAATCTTAGTACGCGATGAAGCCATGTTTGGGACGGCGCAATTGCCGAAGTTTGAAGAAGATCAATTTTTTGCCGTTCGCGATCTAGTCGTAGAGTCCGATTTCCTGATTTAAAATATCAAGGCTGAGTTGTCGAAGGGAGGTAGCCCGGATGTTCTGGACCACGTAGTTGCTCACGTTGACGGTTTTCTGGATGCGCTGGACGCTAAACGCCTTGGCCTCATCCCTACCGCCGAAGTCCCGCTCACCAATCTGGTACGCGAGTCCATCGTCGACGAAGACAAGCTGCCGATGCGGTTCACCGCCTGCACGCCGTGCTTTCGCGCCGAAGCGGGCGCCGCCGGCAAAGACACCCGCGGCATGATCCGCCAGCATCAGTTCACCAAGGTTGAGCTGGTTTCCATCACCACGCCGGAAAAATCGCTCGAGGAACACGAGCGCATGCTCGCCTGCGCCGAGGAAGTGCTGAAGAAGCTCGATCTGCATTATCGCGTGGTCACGCTCTGCACCGGCGACATGGGCTTTGCCGCCCAGAAGACCTACGACATCGAGGTCTGGCTGCCGGGGCAGAACATGTACCGCGAGATTTCGTCCTGCTCGGTGTGCGGCGAGTTCCAGGCGCGGCGCATGGACGCGCGCTATAAAGGCAAGGACGGCAAGGTCAAAGGCCACGTCCATACCCTCAACGGCTCCGGCGTTGCGGTCGGGCGCGCGTTGATCGCGGTGATGGAGACCTATCAGGACGAAAAAGGCGCGATCGTGGTGCCCGACGCGCTCAAGCCCTATATGGGTGGCATGAGCAAGATCGAGCGGGCGTAATGCGTATCCTCATTACCAACGACGACGGCATTCACGCGCCGGGACTGGAGGCCTGCGAGCAAATTGCGCGCGCGCTCACCGACGAGGTCTGGATCGTGGCGCCGGAGACCGACCAGTCGGGCGTGTCGCATTCGCTCTCGCTCAACGATCCGCTGCGCCTGCGCGAGGTCAGCGAACGTCATTTCGCGGTCAAGGGCACGCCCACCGATTGCGTCATCATGGGCGTGCGTCATCTCATGAAAGACGCGCCCGACCTCGTGCTGTCCGGCGTCAACCGCGGGCGCAACTGCGCCGAGGACGTTACCTATTCGGGCACCGTTGCCGGCGCCATGGAAGGCACCGTGCTCGGCGTTCCGTCGTTCGCGCTGTCGCAAGCCTATGCGGCCTCCACCAAGCGCTTGCCGCATTGGCAGACCGCGATCAAGCACGCGCCCGATCTCATCCGCAAAGTGCTCGCGGCCGGCATGCCGCGCGACGTGCTGGTCAACGTTAATTTTCCCGACTGTCCGCCGGAGGAGGTCGCCGGCGTCGCCATCACCGTACAGGGCAAGCGTGATCAGGAACTGTTGCGCATCGACGCGCGCCACGACGGCCGCGGCAATCCGTATTACTGGATCGCCTTCGGCCGCGGCGGCATCGCGGGCGCTGCGCGAGGCAGCGATCTCGCGGCGCTCAATGAAAAATGCATTGCGGTGACGCCGCTGCGGCTCGATCTGACTGACGAGCCGTTCATGACGACGCTGGCGGGCGTTTTCGACTAGGCTGCCGCCACCAGGCTGCCGAGCGCGGCGCTGAGTTGCTCGGCCTGGAACGGTTTCTGCAAAGCGGGCCGATCGCGAAAGCGCTCGGGCAATGAGCGCTCGCCGTAGCCGGTGACGAACACGAAAGGCAGGCCGCGTTCGCTCAGAATATCGGCGACCGGAAAGATCTCCTTGCCGTCGAGATTGACGTCGAGAATGGCCGCGCTGAAGTCGCCTGTGGCGGCGATCTCGCTCGCCTCGCCAATGGTGCCGACGGCCGCCGCCACGGCGTAGCCGAGGTCGGCCAGCATGTCCTCGACCAGCATCCGGATCAGGTATTCGTCCTCCACCACGAGCACGCGTATCTGCGCGTGTGTGCGCTCGGTCATCGCCAGCTCCTGCCACAAAGGTTTTTGCGCGGCGCCGGGCTCCACCCATTGCCGAACATCCACCGAAGCTGTGGATGCCTCCATGCGTTGCTGACAAACGTGCTAAAAATGGGGCGGCAAGGGGAGGAGCTTGCCCGCAGTGCCGCGACACGACCAGGATGCCGGCCGCATGGAGTTTCTGCTGAACCTGCGCCGCCGGGGGATCGGCGATCAGGCGGTCCTGCGGGCCATGGACGAGGTGCCGCGCGCGCAATTCGTCGAGACGGATTTCGCCTGGCAGGCCTATGCCGACCAGGCGCTGCCCATTGCTTGCGGGCAGACCATCAGCCAGCCATACGTCGTGGCCTATATGACCGAGCAGCTTGGCGTACTCCCGCACCATCGTGTGCTGGAGGTTGGCACCGGCTCGGGCTATCAGGCAGCCGTTTTGTCGCGGCTGGCGCGCGAAGTCGTGAGCATCGAACGCTATCGCACGCTCGCCGACCGGGCGCGCGAGCGCCTGGCCGCGCTCGGCTACGACAATGTCGAGGTCGTGGTCGGCGATGGCCTTGCCGGTGTGCCGGACAAGGCGCCCTTCGACCGCATCCTCGTTACCGCCGCAGCCGAGCGGGTTCCGGAGACGTTGCTCGATCAACTCGCCGACGATGGCGTCATGCTGTTACCGCTCGGGCCGCAGCACGGATCGCAACACATTATCAAGCTTACCAATTCGCAAACGGGCATCGAACGCGAAGACCTGATTCCAGTGCGTTTCGTGCCTTTGCTGCCGGGGCAGGCCAGGGAACTGTGATTGGAACTGTGGCATTTTTGTCAGACTCAAATAGGCACGTAACCAATCGCTAATTCTTAAAAGCTTGTTTACTCGCTGCTGCTTTATTTCGAAGTCTAATCATTGTGCGTATGAGTGAGTAACCACATGTCGCGCCCCAAGGTGCCGTCTCACCCGCGTGTTTGGCCGCGGGTCGCAGTCCTCGCTCTGGTCAGTGTTGCCGTTGCCGGTTGTGAGAATTCAGCGCGCTTCGACTCCAATCCATTCGCCTCCAATCGTGAAGCTCCGCGTCAGGACGTCACCGGATCGGTCGCGTCGCGTCCGGCGTCGAACGCCAGCGTCGTGTCGCAGCCGTTGCCGGCGCCGAGCCGGCCGGCCACGGTCGCTTCCGCCGGCGGCGCCTCCTATGGCGAGCGCGGGTTCGCAGCCTATCGGCCGAGCCCTGGTAATTCCGACGTGACCGGCTCGGTGCCGGCGCGTCATGCGCCGGCGCCCAAGCGGACGGGACATTGGACCTGGGATGGCGGCGCGGCTGTGACCGTCGGGCGCGGGGAAACGCTCGCGACTGTCGCGCGCAGGAACGGCGTGCCGGTCTCCGCCCTCATGCAAACCAACGGTATTACCAACCCGGCCGCGATCCGGCCGGGACAGCGCCTGGTCATTCCGCGCTACGTCTACGACACACCGCATGCGCTGCATGTGCTGGCCTCGGCGCCGGCGCCCAAACATGCCGCTGAAAACGTCCACATCGTTGCGCCGGGCGAAGGTCTGATGGGGATCGCGCGCAGCAACGGCATCACGCTCGCGGCCTTGGCGCATGCGAACAACCTGCAGCCCTATAGTAAACTCAAGGTCGGCGACCGTCTCACGGTTCCCGGCGGCGGCAAGGTCGCGGCGCGTCACGCGCCGGCGCCGAAGGTCGCTGCGCCGCGCACTGTGGCGCCCGAGAAGGTCGCGAGCATCCCGACGCAGCACGCGCGCATGGCCAAGCCGGAGGTGCGCGAAACCAAAAGCATCACCCACAAAGCCGAGCCCGCCGGCGGCATCCCGTCATTCCGCTGGCCGGTCAAGGGCCGCATCATCGCCGGCTTCGGCCCGCGGCCGAACGGGTCGCAAAACGACGGCATCAATCTGGCGGTGCCGGAAGGTACGCCGATCAAGGCCACCGACGATGGCGTGGTCGCTTATGCGGGCAATGAGTTGAAGGGTTACGGCAACCTGGTGCTGATCCGCCACTCGGGCGGCTTCGTGTCGGCCTATGCCAATGCCAGCAATCTCGTGGTCAAGCGCGGCGACACCGTCAAGCGCGGGCAGTTGATTGCGCATGCGGGGCAGACCGGCAACGTCACCTCGCCGCAGTTACACTTCGAAATCCGCAAAGGCTCGACGCCGGTCGACCCGACCAAATATTTGAGCGGCGCGTGACGTCAGTCCTTTAGCGCCACGCTGAGCCGTCCCGCCAAATCCTGGATGAATTGCCAGGCGACGCGGCCCGAGCGCGCGCCGCGCGTGGTTGCCCATTCCAACGCATCGCGGTGCAGGGCTTCGGTATTCGTCGAAATCTTGTAATGCCTGACATAGGCGTCGACCATGGCGAGGTATTCGTCCTGGCTGCAGCGGTGGAAGCCGAGCCAAAGGCCGAAACGGTCGGATAGCGACACCTTCTCCTCGACCGCTTCGCCCGGATTGATCGCGGTCGAGCGCTCATTTTCCATCATGTCGCGTGACATCAGGTGGCGGCGGTTCGACGTGGCGTAGAAGATCACGTTGTCCGGCCGGCCCTCGATGCCGCCTTCCAGCAGCGCCTTGAGCGATTTGTAGGTGGTGTCCTCGCCGTCGAACGACAGGTCGTCGCAGAATACGATGAAGCGCCAAGGCGCGCCGCGGATCAATGCCATCAGTTCCGGCAGGCTCTTGATGTCCTCGCGGTGAATCTCGATCAGCTTGAGCGGCCCGCTTTTGCTGTTGCGCGCAAAGGCGACGTTGATCGCCGCGTGCGCAGCCTTGACCAGCGACGACTTGCCCATGCCGCGCGCGCCCCAGAGCAGCGCGTTGTTGGCGGGCAGGCCCTTGGCGAAGCGTTCGGTGTTTTCCACCAGCACGTCGCGCACGCGGTCGATGCCCTTGAGCAGCGACATCTCGACGCGGTTGACACGCTTCACCGGTGCCAGCCGGAGTCCGTCGGGATGCCAGACATAGGCGTCAGCGGCGGAGAAATCGGGCAGCCCCGCGTGCCGCGGCGCCAGGCGCTCCAGCGCGTTGGCGATGCGCTCGATCACCGCAGTTTCCCGCGCGGCGTTGCCGGCGGATCGCGGTTTGGTTTTGGCTTTGCGCGGCAGCTTGGACTTCGACTTCGGCATAGGACGTGCTTTAGGCCTGCTTGTTAAAAGTGCGCTGCTCTTAGCCGGGCCGCGATGGACCCGCAAGCCGGGCGTTGCGGAAAACGCCAAAAATGGCCGGTTTTGAGGGTCCGCGCGGCGTTGCAATTGGGCGGGCGGCCGCTATAGTCCGCGCGAATTTACTGCGCCGGCGAGGCCCTTAGGGCTCCCAGCCGCTGTCCCGCAACCGATGTGAGGATTCACGCAATGTTCATTACGCCTGCATTTGCGCAAGGGTCACTCTTCGGCGGAGCAGGCGGCGAGGGCGGTTTGGTGATGTCGCTGCTGCCGTTCGTGCTGATTTTCGTGATCATGTATTTCCTGATCCTGCGCCCGCAGCAGAAGCGCGTGAAGTCGCATCAGGAGATGGTCAAGAACGTACGGCGGGGCGACACCGTCGTCACCAATGGCGGGCTCATCGGCAAGGTCACCAAGGTGATCGATGACGACCAGATCGAAATCGAGATCGCGGACGAGGTCCGTATCCGCCAGCTG
Organism: uncultured Alphaproteobacteria bacterium; assembly: GCA_963773115.1. Classification (GTDB taxonomy): domain Bacteria; phylum Pseudomonadota; class Alphaproteobacteria; order Rhizobiales; family Xanthobacteraceae; genus Pseudolabrys. Next base: position 311,881 of record CAVYZZ010000005.1, read on the forward strand.
CGGCAGATGCTCACCGATGTTCGTGCCAAGGGTGAACCGGTGAAGGACGAGGCTTCCGCCGGCTGAGCGCCGGCACCATCGTTCTCAACCGAAGTCGGGACGTCATGCTGTATTTCACGCGCTGGAAGGTGGTGGCGATTCTGTGCACGGTCTTTGCCGTCTGCATGTTTGCGTTTCCCAACTTCCTGCCGACAAAGATGGTGGACAGCTGGCCGAAATGGGCGCAGCGCCGCATCGTGCTCGGCCTCGATCTGCAGGGCGGCTCGCATATCCTGCTTGAGGTCGACACCAAGGCGGTACGCAAGGATATGCTGAATGTGCTGCGCGACGACGTGCGGCGCGTGCTGCGCGAAGCGCGCATCGGCTATACCGGGCTGGTGGTGCGCGGCAACAGCGTCGAGGTGCGCATCCGCGCGGGCCAGAATTCGAGCCAGGCGCAGGAAAAGCTGCAGACCCTGTCGCAACCGCTTGGCGGAATCCTGAGCGCCACCGGCCACCGCAATGTCGACATCGCCAGCGAACCGAACAACCTCTACCGCTTGACTTTGACCGACCCGGCAATCCTAGAACGCGTGCGTCAGGCGGTCGACCAGTCGATCGAGATCATCAGCAAGCGCATCAACCAACTCGGCACCGTCGAGCCGCTCATTCAGCGCGAGGGCAATGACCGCGTCCTGGTGCAGGTGCCCGGCCTGCAGGACCCGACCCGGCTGAAGATATTGATCGGCAAGACCGCCAAGCTCGACTTCCACATGGTCGATACCTCAATTCCGGCGCAGCAGGCGCTGCAAGGTCACGTGCCGGCGGACGACGAAATCCTCTACAGCGCAAGCGGGCCGAGAACCCCCTATCTGGTTGAGAAACGTGTGCTGGTGTCGGGCGTCGATCTGACCGATGCGCAGCCGGGCTTCGATCAGCGCACCAGCGAGCCGATCGTTTCGTTCCGCTTTAATACCTCGGGCGCGCGCAAGTTCGCGGAGGTGACACAGCAGAACGTCGGAAAACCGTTCGCCATCGTGCTCGACAACCAGGTCATCTCGGCGCCGGTCATCCGCGAGCCGATCCTCGGCGGCTCCGGACAGATTTCCGGCAGCTTCACCGTCCAAAGTGCCAACGACCTCGCCATCCTGCTGCGCGCCGGCGCGCTGCCCGCGCCGCTCACCATTATCGAGGAGCGCACGGTCGGACCCGGCCTTGGTGCCGACTCGATTGCACAAGGTAAAATCAGTTCTTACGTCGGCGCGGCCATGGTGGTGCTGTTCATGTTCGCCACCTACGGCCTGTTCGGCCTGTTCGCCAACATCGCTGTCGCCGTCAACGTCGCCATGATTTTCGGTGTCCTATCTTTGCTCAATGCGACGCTCACCCTTCCGGGCATCGCTGGAATCGTTCTCACCGTCGGCATCGCAGTGGACTCCAACGTGCTGATCTATGAGCGCATTCGCGAGGAAGTGCGCGGCGGCCGCACGCCGATCAATGCGATCGACGCCGGGTTCTCGCGCGCGCTCGCCACCATTCTCAACTCCAACATCACCACCTTCATTGCCGCCGCGGTGCTGTTCTATATCGGCACCGGCCCGGTGCGCGGGTTCGCGGTGACTCTCGGCATCGGCATTATCACCACGGTGTTCACCGCCTTCACTTTGACGCGCCTGATCGTGGCGTACTGGGTGCGCTGGCGGCGCCCACAACGCGTGCCGATTTAGGAGACGCGCATGATCCCGAAATGTGGGCGCCGGTTTTCGGACAAGATCATGCGCAAGGAAGAATAACTATGCGCCTGCTTCGCATCGTCCCCGACGACACCAAATTCGATTTCATGCGCTTCCGGCGCATCAGCTTTCCTGTTTCCGCGATGATGTCGATTCTGGCGATCTCGCTCTACTTCTTTCACGGGCTCAATTTCGGCATCGACTTCAAGGGCGGCACGCTGATCGAAATCCAGACCAAATCCGGGCCGGCTGATCTTGCCAAGATGCGGGCGAGCCTCAGCGCGCTTGGTCTCGGTGAAGTGCAATTGCAGCAATTCGGCGCGCCCAATGACGTGCTGATCCGCGTCGCCGAGCAGCCCGGTGGAGACGCCGCCCAGCAGGTGGCGGTGAACAAGGTACGCGGCGCGCTCGGCAGCGATATGGAATATCGCCGGGTCGAGGTGGTGGGCCCGCGCGTGTCGGGCGAATTGCTGTCCTACGGCATCATCGGCTTGATGCTCGCCATTCTCGGCATTCTCATCTACCTGTGGTTCCGCTTCGAATGGCAGTTCGCGCTCGGCGCCATGATCGCCAACGTGCACGATCTGGTGCTCACTATCGGTTTCATGTCGCTGACCCGTATCGACTTCGACCTCACCAGCATCGCGGCGCTACTCACCATTCTCGGCTATTCGCTTAACGATACCGTGGTGATCTATGACCGTATTCGTGAAATGCTGCGGCGCTACAAGCGCATGAGCATGGCGGACTTACTGAACATTTCGGTCAACGCTACGTTGTCGCGCTCCATCATAACGCACGTCACCGTGACGCTGGCGCTGCTCGCGCTGCTGCTGTTCGGCGGGCAGGCGATCCACAGCTTTACCGCCACCATGATGTTCGGCGTGGTGCTGGTCGGCACCTACACCTCGATCTTCATCGCCGCGCCAATCCTGATCTATCTCGGCGTCGGGACCGGCCGCGACCCGCTGTCGCGGTCCGACGACGACAAGCCGTAACGGCCATGGCCGGCGGCGGGGCCGATGTGCCGCATCTGCCGAGGACGGCGCCGATCGAGGCTTATGGCAATGGCGGCTTCCGGTTCGCCGGCATGTCGCACCGCGGCTCGCTGCTGTGCTTTCCGGACGGCATCTGGGCCTGGCCGGTGACGCGCGTGCCCGAGCTCACCGCGGCGGCGCTGGAGCCCGTGTTTTCCCGGGTGGAGTCGCTCGATTTTTTCCTGATCGGCGGCGGCGCCGACCCGTTCGTGTTGCCCGGGCCGTTGCGCGCGCGATTTCAACGCGGTTTCGCTGTCGGTCGACGCCATGGCAACCGGAGCGGCGGTGCGGACCTACAATATCCTGCTGGCGGAGAACCGGCGCGTCGGCGCCGGCCTGATCGCAGTCGATTGACGGCTCGGCTAGACTGCGCCGATGCAGGCCGATTTCGACCATTGCGCGGCGCTGGTGCGGGAGGGCGACCGCGACCGCTATCTCGCCGCGCTATTCGCGCCCGCCGAACATCGCGACGCGCTGTTTGCGCTTTACGCCTTCAATGTCGAGATCGGCCGGGTGCGGGAACTGGCGCGCGAGCCGATGCCGGGGGAAATCCGGCTGCAATGGTGGCGCGAGGCGCTGGCCGGCGAACGCGCAGGCGAAGCGGCGGCGCATCCGGTGGCGGCGACACTGCGGGCAACGCTGGCGCGGTACAATATTGCGCCTGACCGTCTGGTCGCGCTGATCGATGGTCATGGCTTCGACCTTTATGACGAGCCGATGGCGACACTGGACGACTTGGACAACTACGCCGGCAAGACGCAAGGCGCGCTGTTCGGGGTGGCCGCCGACATTCTTGGCGGTGCGGGCGCGGCGGGGGAGGCGCTGTCGCGCCATGCTGGAATCGCCAATACCGTTGCCGTTGTCCTGCGCGGGTTACCGGTTCACGCCGCGCGCCGGCAGCTTTATCTGCCGCTGGAACTACTGGAGCGGCATGCGATCGATCGCGAGGCTATATTCGCGCGGCAGGCGGGCGCGCCGCTGAGTGCCGCGCTCGGCGAGCTACGGCGCCATGCGCGCCGTCATCTGGCGGCGGCGCAGGCGGAATTGGGCGCCGCGCTGCCGGAGATCCTGCCAGCGCTGCTGCCACTTGTGCTCGTTGGCCCGCTGCTGCGCCGCATGGAGCGGCGCGCATACGAGCCGTTCGAAGTCGATCAGATACCGGGCTGGCGCCGGCAATGGTGGCTATGGCGGGCGGCGCGTAATCCGGGGCGAATTTTTGCGGCGTGATCGCTACTCAGCCGCGTCCGCGTGCGCCGGCTCGCCCATCCAGCGCGCAAGATCGGCGAGTGCGCGGGCGCTGAGCGCGCTCTTGCGGGCGAGATTCTTGGCCGAGCCGCGGCCGAATTTGCGTCCGTCGCGGTCGTAGGCCGGCGTCTCGGTGAGTGGTGGGAACAAGCCAAAATTCACATTCATCGGCTGGAACGAGGACGGGCCGGCGTCGATGGTCTCGATATGGCCGCCGGTGATGTGGGCGAGCACCGCGCCATGGGCGGTCGTCGGCGGTGGCGCTGCAAGCGATTCGCCGCGGCGCTCGGCGGCGGCAAAGCGCCCGGCGATCAGGCCGACGGCGGCCGATTCCACGTAACCCTCACAGCCGGTGATCTGGCCGGCAAAGCGCCAGCGCGGATTGGCTTTCAGCCGCAGCGTTTCGTCCAGCAGTTTGGACGAATTGAGGAACGTATTGCGATGCAAGCCACCGAGGCGGGCGAATTCGGCCGTTTGCAGGCCGGGAATGGTGCGGAAGATGCGCAGCTGCTCGCCGTGCTTCAGCTTGGTCTGGAAGCCGACCATGTTGAACAGTGTGCCGAGCTTGTTGTCCTGGCGAAGTTGCACCACCGCATAGGCTTTGCGCTCAGGCGCACGCGGATTGGTCAGGCCGAACGGCTTCATCGGGCCGTGGCGCAGCGTTTCGCGGCCGCGCTCGGCCATCACCTCGATCGGCAGGCAGCCGTCGAAATAGGGCGTGGAAGCTTCCCAATCATGGAACGAAACCTTGTCGCCGGCGATGAGCGCGTCGATGAAGGCGTCGTATTGCTCAGCGTTGAGCGGGCAATTGATGTAGTCGGCGCCGGAGCCACCGGGCCCGGCCTTGTCGTAGCGCGACTGGAACCAGGCCTGGTCGAGATCGATCGAGTCGCGATGCACGATCGGGGCGATGGCGTCGAAAAACGCGAGCGCGTCTTCGCCGGTGAGTTGGCGGATGCTGGCGGCGAGATCGGGCGAGGTGAGCGGGCCGGTCGCGATGATCACGCTGTCCCATTCGTCGGGCGGCAGTGTCACTTCGCCGCGTTCCAGTGTGATCAGCGGATGACCTTCCAGCGCCGCCGTGATCGCGCCGGAAAACCCATCGCGGTCGACCGCCAGGGCGCCGCCGGCCGGCACCTGGTTCAAATCGGCGGCATGCATGACCAGCGAGTTCAGCCGACGCATTTCCTCGTGCAGCAGGCCGACCGCGTTGTGTTCCTTGTCGTCGGAACGGAAAGAATTCGAACAGACAAGCTCGGCATAGCCATCGGTCTTGTGCGCGGCGGTTGGTCGCAGCGGCCGCATTTCATGCAAGACCACCGGCACGCCTTTTTGCGCCAATTGCCATGTGGCTTCCGAGCCGGCAAGGCCGCCGCCAATGACATGGATCACTTGCTTCTGTCTGGACATCATGGCCCAATACCTAGGCGACGGGGCGAGGCGTGACAACGATTACTGGGGTGCTTTCAAGGGGCTAGCGCCGTGCGGTATCGGCACATTATATGGGCAATAGTTGCGGCAAATCTGGCGTTCGGCGCGGAAAATGCGGCCGCGAAAACTAACGTAACCTATGAAATGATCGCCATGTACGCCGCGGTCGGAATTTCACCGCCGACGGCGTCGCGCATGACGGTCTGCTACGGCTTTGTTTGCCGGCGCCGCATGGAACTGGCCTTTACCGTCAGGGAGCGCGCCACCCTGAAGCATATCCTTGCCAGTGGCCGGGCATCGCCCGCAGCCGAGCGCAAAGCAATTCAGCGGGCCTTCGTCTGGTTCGATCACCGGGTGGGGCGGGAAGTCGGCACATCCAAGCGGGTCGCCAACGCCGATATCCGGACCTTCGATGCCGCGCATAATTTCGATTGTTGGGACACCACCCGCAACGAAACCAGCCTGTTGCTGATCCTGCAGGCCTGGGGCGCGTTGCGCTACCACACGGTCGATGATCCGTACTACCGCGGCAATATTCTGGTGGGCCAACTGCCGCACAACACCGCCGTCATCGTAGAGCGAAAGGGCGGAACCAAGTGGGTCGTCGATATGTGGCCGACAGCTTACGGTCAGGTGCCGAATGTCATGCCGCTCGCGAAATGGCTTGAAGAAAAATAGCCGCGTCCAGCCGGTACCAACGGGGCGCGCCGTCCGCGCAAGCGAAACCGCCCGCGGCAGGCGCGGGCAGGTTCCAAACTTGCAAGCTGGGATCAGCCCCGGTGCGTGGCGTTCCACGCCACCTGGGGGATGTCCGAGCGGCTGATGCCGATATCGGCCAACTCGCGGTCGCCAAGGCGGCTGAGCTCGCTCAGGCTTCGATTGTAGCGCTTCCACTCACGGATGAAGCGGACGATGGCAGCAAACATGATAATCCTCTTTCTCTTGTTCCGGCTCGCGGCCGGTGAATCGGGTTGCCCACAAAATAGGGGTATCCGCTCGCATGAAAAGCAATAATGTTGCGCCGCAGCAATGCAGGAAATGCATAGCTTAAGTAACTGACTCTTAACCAGAAAGCCGATTTTGACGATTTTTTGACGCGATTTTCCGCGGGAAAACTTCGCGCCGCACGGCATGTGCGCGCTAGCCCGCAAACAGAGCGGATCGTGTAGATTGCGCCGCGCACGGGAAGGAAAAACGAATGGGTTTGCGTCTCGGCAGCGCGGCCAATCGCGCTGGGCCACTGACAAAGGCCGCCAGTCCTCGGATCATGCAGGCGGCGGGCTAAGGGGCCGCACGCTTTGACACTGCAAGCAGAGGCGCGCCCGCCCGACCGCCGCATCGTCATCACCGCGCTCGGCATCAGTCAGATACTGGCCTGGGGCACTTCGTTTTATTTTCCGGCTGTATTCGCCGAGCCAATTGTACGCGACACCGGCTGGTCACTCGGCTTTGTGGTCGGCGGTACGTCGCTCGGCCTCTTGGTAGCGGGCCTGATCTCGCCGCAGGTCGGCCGGCTGATCGGCCGTCATGGTGGGCGGCCGGTACTGCTGGCGAGTTCCTTGTTCTATGCCGCCGGTCTCATTGGTGTCGGTCTGGCGCCGGCGTTGCCGATCTATCTCATGGCCTGGATGTTGATCGGCATCGGCATGGGCACCGGGCTTTACGACGCGGTGTTCGCAGCGCTCGGCCGGCTCTATGGCAGCGACGCGCGCGGGCCGATCACCAATCTGACGCTGTTCGGCGGCTTCTCCAGCACGATCTGCTGGCCGCTGAGCGCCTTCATGATCGAGCACACCAGCTGGCGCACCGCCTGCCTGATCTACGCTGGCCTGCACTTGGTCGTGTCATTGCCATTGCAAATGATGGTGGTGCGGCCGGCCGCGCGGCGCACGGCCGCAACGGCGACCGGCGATGCCGATGCGCAAGGCGCCAACCTACCGCGGCTTGCCAACGAAACCGCGATCTTCGTCTTGCTGGCCTTGGTGCTGTCGCTCGCCGCCAGCATCGGCTCCATCGTGATCGTGCACTTCCTGCTCTTCCTGCAGGCGAGGGGTGTGGACTACGGCGTGGCGGTAAGCCTCGGCACGCTGTTCGGTCCGGCGCAGGTCGGCGCCCGCGTAGTAGAACGGCTGTTTGGCGCCCGCTACCACCCGATCTGGACCATGATCGGGTCATGCATCTTGATGGCGGTCGGTTTGTTGATGTTGTCGGGGGGATTCCCGATCCTGGTGCTGACCATCCTGCTCTACGGCGCAGGCTATGGCGTATCCTGGATCGGGCGCGGGACCCTGCCGCTGGCGCTGTTCGGCCCGGTACGGTTTCCGCGGCTGATGGGCAAGCTCGCGTTCCCGAGCCTAATCGTACAAGCTTTGGCGCCGTCGGCCGGCGCATTGCTGATCGAAGCGAGCGGCGCGGATGTAACCCTCGCCGTATTGACCGCTGTTGCGCTGGTCAACGTGGTGCTGATTGGCGTGCTGTGGTGGCTGTGCCGGGCGAGGAGAGCTAACGAAGCGTGACTACCGGCGCCGAAGCGGGTTGCTGGCTGTGGGCCGAGTTCAACGAGATGGCCATGCCGAGCAACGCCAAGGCAAAAATGCCGATAGCAAATCGGACCAAGATCATGACGCTGACCGCTCGTTTAAAATCATTGGATGGTATTCAACACGTTGGCGGCTATTGTTTTGTGATCGACATCACGTTTTGTTGCTTTCCGGTCGACGCTTTTGAGCCGAAAATAGGCGTGTCATGATCCTGCAACTCCAGATGTTGTTTTTCGAGGACCTTTCGGTGGGGATGACCGAGACGCTCCGCAAGACCGTCAATTCCTCTGACGTGGTCGGCTTTGCCGAGGTCACCGGCGACCGCAATCCGATCCATCTGTCCGAACATTTTGCCGCCAAGACGCCGTTCGGGACCCGCATCGCGCACGGGCTCTATACGGCGAGCCTGATCTCAGCGGTGCTTGGCACCCGGCTGCCGGGGCCCGGCGCGATCTACATCTCGCAGACGTTGAACTTCCGCGCGCCGGTGAAGATCGGCGACACGGTCGAGGTGTGCGTCAAGGTCGCCGAATTGATGCCGGAAAAATTCCGCGCGCGGCTTGCCTGCACCTGCTCGGTCGACGCCGAGGTGGTGCTCGACGGCGAGGCCTGGGTGAAGGTGCCGTCGAAAGAGGCCGGCGGACGCCCGCCGCCGCGGGTCTAGGCGTCCGTCACTTTATCTGGCGACGATCAACTTCCGGGCGGCGGCGCAAAGAAGCAGCGCGGCGTGCCACGCGCATGGCGGGCTTGCCCGTTATGCGCCAACGCAAGAACGGATGGCGCGCGGTCAACTTCCGGGCGGCGGCGCAAAGAAGCAGCGCGGCGTGCCATCGGGCCGCTTGCAGCGCCAATAAGCGCCGTCTGGCGACGGCAGCGCCTGGCTGTACGGGATGACCTCGTTGACATTGTCGTGGGTGGTCGGACCGTCGTGGGAGTTGCCGGTGATCGCCTGGCCATAGGTCACGGCACCGACGACCGAATAACCTCCAGTGCCCGCATGGACGGCCTTGGGACTAACGACGCCGCAGTCTTCGGCGCCACAGCACCATTCGCCGGCGGGATTCTTAAAGCTTCCGCGGTTGATCCAGATGTCGTGGGCGAGGGCGGCTGAACTGAGAACGGTCAGAACGAGAGCGAGTAGTGAGCGCGTGAGAATGCGCGGCATGGGTGGCCTCCATAAAAACCTCCCCGGCGCGGCGTTTCTTTTTGCCCTCACTTCTCCCGTAACGATTGGCCGCAGGTTCGGTTCCGGCTGGCCAGACTTGTTACGCCCAACCTTGTGATCGGTTGTGACGAATCGAAACAACTGAGAAATGCTAGCACGTTCTTACCAGCACGATAGGTAATATTGTGCGGTGCAGTATAACTGGTATGCGACCCTGGTAGAGCGGAAAAAGTGGCTAGATTCCAAAAGGATAGCGAGGCCGATGGCCGGCCGCCGAGGTGGCATGGGCGATGACGGCATCCTGGCAGCTTTGGCGTGACAAGCGCGGCCGGCTGTCGGCCCTACGGATCGGCACGCTTGCGCTGCTGCTATTACCGCTCGCCAAGGCGCTTTTCGACGCCGAAGCGATCATCCACGGCGCGCGGCCGCTCAACGACCTGATCCACCGTGCCGGGTTCTGGGCGCTGGTTTTCCTGGGCGTGACACTGGCGGTGACCCCGTTCCGTCGCATCGCGCGTTACGGCAACCTGATCGATGTGCGGCGCATGCTCGGCGTCGGCACGTTTTGCTACATCATCGCGCATCTAACGCTTTTCACAGCCGACCAGGGCTTCAACCTTGGCAAGGTCGCACATGAGATCAGCCATCGCTGGTATCTCGTCATTGGCGGCACGGCGTGGCTCGGCCTGGCGACGCTCGCGGCTACCTCGACCGACGGCATGGTGCGCCGGCTCGGCGGGCTGCGCTGGCGCAGGCTGCATCAACTGGTCTACGGCATCGCGTTGCTCGCGCTGATCCATTATTTCCAGCAGACCAAGGCCGACGTTACGGTGCCGACGTTCGCAGCCAGCCTGTTCGGATGGCTGATTTGCTATCGCTTGCTGGCTTGGTGGCAGGGGACCAGCGAGCTCACGACGCTGAGCCTGTTTGCGCTCACCATCGCGGTCTCGATCATGACCTTCATCGGCGAGGCGATCGGCATCGGCATTGCCTTTCATGTTTCGCCGCTGCGCGTGCTGAGCGTGGCCTTCGATCTTGACGCGGGCATCCGGCCGGGCTGGGAAGTGCTGGCCGCGGGCTTGGCGGTGGTTGCGCTTGACTTCGTGCGCGCGCGCTGGAATAGCCGCACGGCGCGCACGCGCGCGGTCGCGGCGGAATAGGGGATGGCGATGACGACGTTTGTGGTGGCGCATGGTGCCTGGTCGGGCGGCTGGAGCTGGAAGAAAGTGCGCGAAATGATGTCGGCGCGCGGCCACCAATTTGTGACGCCGACCTATACCGGCCTGGGCGAACGAGCCCATCTCGCGCATCCCGATATCGATCTTGAGTCCCACATCGCCGATGTGCTGGCGGTGCTCGAATTCGAGGACCTGAGCGATGTCAATCTCGTCGGCCATTCCTATGGCGGCATGGTCGCGACCGGCGTCGCCGACCGCGCGCGCGGGCGCATTACCCAACTGATTTATGTCGACGCCTTCGTGCCCGGGGACGGTGAAAGTCTTTACGACCTATTGCCGCCGGAATTGCGGGCGCAGCGCCAGGCGAGCGTCGGCAGCGACTGGCGCATTCCGCCCAGCAAGATGTCGCCCGACAGCGCGCCGGAAGATGTTGCCTGGTGCACGCCGCGCCGCGTGCCGCTGCCGGCGAAAACCTTCGCGCAGAAACTGAAATTTCAGAACGGCCCGCTAACACTGCCGCAGCATTACATCTATTGCACGCGCAACACGCCCGAGGATCGCTTCCGGCGCTTCTATGAGCGCGCCAAGCGGGAAGGTTGGGGCGCTTACGAGATCGACTCCAGCCATAGCGCGCAGGTCACCAGTCCGGCCGCGCTGGCGGAATTGTTCGATCGCATCGCTGTCTAGCTTTTTCTGCTGACTTTCGGTGCCTGTGTGCTTCCGTCGCGCACCAGCCAATAGACGCAGCCGAGCGCCAGAATGGCCGCCGCCAGGGCGAACAGACTGAGCGCTTCGGTGTGCGATATATCCAGGATGATCAATTTGCGCACCACGGCCAGCAGCGCGATCAGGATGACGGCGCGTACTTCAATAATGCTGTCGCGCCGTTGGGCGATCACCAAGAGCGAGCGCTTGAATTCGAGCGCGATGATCACCGTAAAGATCATGCCGAAAACGGTCTGGAAGATCTCATGCTTCGTGGGATCGAACGTGTTGGCGTAGATGCCGAGCAGTATATTGAGCGCCAGGTGCCAGAGCGCGAAGACAACGATGACGGCAATCAAGCTGATGAGAATCAACACGCAAATCTGCTCGAACTTCTCATAGAGCGTGAGCGGCTCGAGGGCGCTCCGCATGTCGGAAATCTCTTTTTTCAAGCGCATCGGCGGCTCCGTCGAGGGCGAGGTAAGACTCGAGCTAGAGTTTGCGGCTGTCATAGGCCCAGTGCAACAGCGCCTGCCGTTGCCGCCGGCGGCACAGCAGATCGCCGGGCTCGCAGTTTTTCTGGATTTGGTGCACGTGGCGGCGGATCGCCTTCCAGCGCTTGATCTGACGGCTGTCTTCCGCCGGCAGGCGGCGGCCCAGGTAATAGCGGCAATACCACTGGAACCAGCCGCGCGGGTCGTCGCGGTGGATCCAGCCCTTGCGCTTCCATTCCGCCAGCGGCTGGCTGGCGTCGACGCCGAAGAAATTGAGCGCGCAGTTGCGCTTGCCGCGCGCAAGTTTTGCATGCGTGAACCAGCTCTTGGGGAATTCGCGGCGGCAGTCGGTCATGTACTTGCCGCAAAACACGCCCAATCTCAGCATCTGCGCCGGCGTCAATTGCGGCTTGAATTCCGCGGCAAAGCCGCGGCCCGCGCCCGCCGAGAGCACGTAGCGGTAGCCTTTCTGCATCTTGTCGTTGACGGTAACGGTGTGCTTGCGCATGGGCGCGTTTAACTACGCGCGGTCACGCTCCGCAACCGGAATGGGCGCAGCTTCGGCTGGGCGCTTCGGCAACAGCGGCTTGAGATGGCCGGCGGCCTTGATGAATGGGTCCGCCAGCTCGGCTTTGACGGTGTGGCCATCCGGATGATCGGGGACACCAAAGACGAGCGGCTCGCGCTCCTTTTGCGGCACGTAGAGTGTGCCGAACATCCAATCCCACAGCGCCAGGCAGCTGCCGAAGTTGGTGTTGAAGTGCTTGGGATCGGCCGAGTGATGCACCTGGTGATGGGCTGGGCTGATGAAGATGCGGCCGAACACGCCGCGGAACGCGATCCACATATGCGTGTGCTGCAAATGGACATAGGCGTGGATGAAAATCACCAGGATGAGATTCGTGTCGGTAAATGCGAATTGGTAGGTCGTCGCGCCGAACAGATAGTTGCCGAGGCCGCTGGCGATCGCGGTCGAAACCGCGAGGATGTTGGCGAAGATCCAGCCATAGACCGGATGGACGCGGAAATTAGTGATCGGCGTGAGCACTTCGGCGGTGTGGTGCACTTTGTGGAATTCCCACAGCAACGGCACCTTGTGGCTGAGCCAGTGATTGAACCAGTAGCCGAGCTCGTAGGCGAGGAACATCAGAACGGTGACGATCCCGCGCGAGACGACGACCGGCAGCGCCGAGGGCGCGACCGGGCCGAACGCCGCGACCAGCCCCGCGATGATGCCGTTGGTGATGAACTGATAGGCGAGCACCGCCCAGCCGAATACGATGCCGGCCATGAACACGTTGAAGAACAGATAGAAGATGTCGGCCTGATTGGAGCGGTGCTGCAGGATGTGTTTCGGAAACAGCGCGCGCCAGATCGTGCGCAGCCGCACGCGGCGGCCGCGTTTTACGCGCTGCCACACGAAAAACAGCGCCGCGACCACGAACGCAACCGCGAGCGAAGAGACCGAGAAATGCGAGCCCAATGTGAGCAGCAGGCTGCTGATCCGGCCGAAGAAGTAGTCGATGCCGGCGGAGATACTCAAAGGGAGCTCCTGACGTGACGCGAGCGGCCCAATGTCTTACCGAAGGGTAAATATTGCGTTAGGTTAGACGCGAAGAGTTGCATGCGCTTTATTGGCGCGATCCGAAGGAAATCCCATGCCCGGTCTCACGCTCTACCACGCCTCGCCGTCGCGCTCGTCCATTGTACTGTGGATGCTGGAGGAGCTGGGCGTGCCCTATGACATCAAGCTGCTCAAGTTGAGCGAAGGCGACAACATGAAACCCGACTACCTCGCCATCAATCCGATGGGTAAGGTGCCGGCGCTAAAAGATGGCGACACCGTCATCACCGAGGTGGCGGCGATCTGCACCTATCTTGCCGACGCATTTCCGGAGAAGAAGCTGAACGTGCCGATCGGCACGCCGAAACGCGGCGTCTATCTGAAATGGCTGTTCTTCGGGCCCGGTTGCATCGAGCCGGCGGTGATCGATCGCGCGGCGCCACGCAAGGAGCCGGCGCGCCGCGGCATGCTCGGCTACGGCGATTTCGACACCACCATGAACGCGGTCGCCAAGGCGGTGGAGAAGGGGCCCTGGATCATGGGCGAGCAGTTCACCGCCGCCGACGTGGTGATCGGCTCCCAAATCCGCTGGGGCACCATCTTCAAGCTTATCCCGGAGCGCAAGGAATTCACCGACTATTCGGCGCGCATCGCGGCGCGGCCGGCGGTGCAGCGCGCCGACGCCAAGGACAAGGAGATAGCCACCTGAACCGCCGCCGGTGCAGGCGCGACCAATAGCTATGAAACAATCGATCATCGCGGGCGCCGCACTGGCCGCCGTTCTGGCGACGGCCATCGCCGCGCCGTCCGCACGCGCCGCGACGCCGGAAGAGACCTATATCGCCACGCGCGACGCCGCGATCGCCCACATGAAAGCCGTGCTGGAGGCCAACAAACGCGCGCCGAGCCAGCCCTCCGACAACAAGGTTTATGACGAGGACACGCGGGCGCTTGCGACTCTGCTGCCGCAAATGCGCGCCATCGTCGGCCCGGTCGCCATCAAAGGCGTGAGCGGCGACGGAAAGCTCAATTCCGACACGTTGATGGACGGCGACGAGGGCTTCGGTATGCTCGACGGCATCGTCTACGGCGCCGACACCGACAAAACCCGTGTCATCGTCACCACCGAAAGCCTGTTCAAGCGCTGGCTCGAAGGGCACAAGAACTGGTGGGATAGGGATTTCCTGATGCCGCAGGACATGAGCGAAGCGGTGCAGACCGACGCGTTCTACACGCAGGCGGTCAGCACCGACGCGGCGGTGTCGCTCTATGCCGACCTGCCGGTGCGCAAGCCGGCGGGCGCCACGTTCGCTTACGCGACGCTGGCCGCGCGCAGCCAGGATACGGCGCCGCCAACCGCCAGCGAGATGTTCGTCGTGGCGGCGCAGGGCGGCAGGGTCTTCATCGCCTACAGCAAGGATTTCACGCCCGTCGGGCCGATCGCGGCCTGCGACGCCGTCCGGCGCGACTATGATAAGAAAGCATCGGACGTCCTCCAAAACTCCACACTGAGCGAGGACGAGCAGCGCAAGCAATCGGACGAGATGAGCGGCAAGAGCGAGACTGAATTCCTGCGTTGCTTCGAGGATCGCGCCAAGCATCAGCCCGGATTTGCCGCCGCCACCAAGGGCGCGCAAGATTTGCTGGAGCGGTTCACGGCACGCTGAAGCGTCAGCGCCCGTTGGTGTCGTTGACCACGTCGAGCAGCCAGATGACGTGGCGGCCGGTTTCCTTCAGAACGCAGTCGCCGTAGACGATCGAGGAGAAGGTGCCGCCTTCGTAGAACATGGATTCGGTGTCGCACTGCTTGGCGCGCGCGGCGAGCCAGGTGCGCTGCATGTCGTTGACGATGTCGGCGCCGGGCACGGCATGGGCGCGCTTGTTGCCGGCGGGGCGATATTCGGGCTTGGCCGTTATAGTGCCGAGCGGGCCGGCCAGCACCTGTTTCAGGCTCTCGTCCATCTTCGTATCCCAGACCGCCATCTCGCGGTTGAAGCAGTCGGTCTGGCCGGCGGTGGAGTCGTGCGCGTAACGGTCGTTCGGGCCGCGCGGCGCTTCGGTGCAAGGCTTGAACACGGCGGTGATGCAGCGTTCGGGCTCGTCTTTCTGCTTTTGCAGGCAGATCTCGATGGCGGCGCGGTCGTCGGCGCGCGGCTTGTCGGCCGCGGCGGCCGGGTGCGCCAGGGGGAGCAGCATCAGAAAAGTGAGGGGGAGCCAGCGCATCGTGGGGATTCCGATCTTCAAGCCAATCATGCGGCGCCCGCATTGGTCGGCCCAGCCGCCGAACCGGTTCGAACCTTGTAGTTTGGTTTCGCAAAAATGCGACATCGGCATTGAACCTTTTACCGGCGGCCCGCGACTAAATTCTAATGCGCAAAGCACTCAAAGTGGCTGCCGTCGTGCTGGTCGTTTTGATGGCGCTGACCGCGATACCGGTCGTCGGCTTCTTCCTCGCGATGGACTCCATCTTCGGGGGCAGCGCGTGGACCTATCCGACCGACGACGCCATGCTCGCGCATTGGCGCAAGAACCGGCCGGCCATGGAAGATCTGGTGACGATGATGCGGGCGGATGCGCGTCTCCACAGCATTGCCAAGACCTGGAGCGTCCCGAGTGAGCTGGCGGCGGCCGGCATCAGCGACGACCGCGCCGCGCGTTACCGCAATCTCCTGCGGGAGGCGGGAATACTCAGTCTGGGACATTCCGGGCAGCAGATCGAGCCGGTCTACTACACCCAAGGTTTCGGTCCCGGCGGCACGGCCAAGTGCTCCGTTTTCGGTCCGCCGCCGGGCTATGTCGACCAAGTCAAAGGCGATCTCGACGAAGCCAGCAAGGGCCTGCGCGCGTGGAATTTGCAGCGGCGCATCGAGGGCGACTGGTGGCTCTTGTCCACCAGCGGGCGCTGACAGCGATGCTTGAACCGTTGCGGAAATTGCGCCGACACAGACACAATGCCCGAATTCGTGATCGGCACGATATCGGCCGGTTCACGGCACCAAGGAGCTAGCGTCATGCGCCGATTACGCTGTCTGCTGCCGCTCTTGTTTGCGCTGATGCTGCTGCCCGCGGGCGCGCAGGCGGCCTGCCTCTACAAGCCCTTCGTGTTCTTTCCCGAAAAGAACGACGGCGTGCTGGTGACCTCGCTGGTCGACGCCGGCTCGCGCTGCGTGCACCAGTTCGGCGAGGGGCCGGGCTACAAGTTCACCGGCATCACCTTCGAGGCGCCGGAGCACGGCAAGATCACCGAGGTCGGCCCCACGTTCATCTACGTGCCGGACGCGGGCTTCAAAGGCGTCGACGAGTACACGTTCAAGATCTGCGCCACCAAGGGCGCGCTCAAGGGCTGCTCGGCGGTGGCGTTCGTAGCAACCGTGAAGTAGCACCTCAGCTGTTGGCGCCCAGCAGTCCGCGCACGGTCTGCTCGATGGTGTCGTAGGCGCCTTCGCCGGCGTGCTGGAATACGATGTGGCCGTGCTGGTCGACGATATATTGCGCCGGCCAATACTGGTTGCCGTAGGCATTCCAGGTCTTGAAGTTGTTGTCCTGCGCTACCGGATAGGTGATGGCGTGGCGCTTGAGCGCGGCCGCGACGCCCGACGTCGATTTCTCGTAGGCGAACTCCGGCGCATGCACGCCGATCACCACCAGGCCCTTGTCCTTGTACTTCTCGTAGAGATCGACGACGTGCGGCAGCGTGCGCACGCAGTTGATGCAGCCGTAGGTCCAGAAGTCGACCAGCACGACCTTGCCGCGCAGGTCGGCGAGCTTGAGCGGACCGGAATTGAGCCAGTGCGTAACGCCGGTGATTTCCGGTGCGGCGCGGCGGGCGTCGGCGATCTTGACCGGCGCCGCGACGGCGTCGCTGGCACGCGCGGGGACGGCGGGGCCAATTAGCCCGCCGGTGGCGAGCGTGATCGCGGCGAGCGCGCCAGCGCCGAGCGCGGCATAGAGCGTAGTGCGAAGCATGACAATATCCTTTCGCTACAGGCCGATTTGGCCGGAGGGATAGAACTCGGTGAGCCAGGCGGTGATGAGCGTGTCGTATTGGAAATACATGGCGGCGGCGAAGGCGACGATCAGCGCGCCGAAGCCTTGTTGCAATCGCGGTGCGTAGGCAGCAACTGCGCGCACGCGAGTGGCGGCGTATTGTCCGCCATAAGCGATGGCCAGCATCGGGACAGCGGCGCCGATGGCGTAGAGCAGCAGCAACACCGCAGCCCATTGCGTTTGCGCCTGCGTCGCCAGCAGCGTCAGGATCGAGCCGAGCACCGGGCCGGCACATGGCGTCCACACCAGACCCAACGTGGTGCCGAGCAGGAAGCCGCCGAAGGCGCCCTCGTAGGAACGCGCCGGGCCGGCCGTCTGACGGTTGAACAGGCTGGAAGCAGCGGCGGCGAGCCGCGTATAAAGCCGTGGCCACAGCATCAGCACGCCGAACACGGCGAGCAACACGATCGCGGCGGTCCGCAACTGATCCGGTTCGAGGCCCAGCACACGGGCGAAGGCGGTGAACAGCAGCGTGACCGCGGCGAACGCGGCGATGAAACCGGAGGCGATGAACAGTGGCCGCGTCTTGCCGCCCCCGGCAAGCGACGCGCCGAGGAGAATCGGCAGCACCGGCAGTGTGCAGGGCGCCGCGACGGTGACGATGCCGGCCAGGAAAGCAAACAGGGCGCTGAGCATTGGCTTAGTCGGTCCGGTTTGGCGCCGCGGGCGGGAATCGCCGGCGGCGGTTGACTGGAGAAATAGGCCCACGGGTGTTGAACTACGACCGACAAGCGCGTGAACAACCGTCACGATGCGGTCAGCCCGGATGACGGGCCGATCACGGCGCGGTGAGCGCGGCAGGCGGCAATTTTGTTTACCTTCTTAGGCTGCCGCGCAGCACCTGCTAACCTGGGTGCATGTCCAAGCTTGTCATCCTCTCCGGCGGGCAGACGGGTGTCGACCGCGCGGCGCTCGACGAAGCGATCGCGCGCGGCATGGCCTATGGCGGCTGGTGCCCGCAAGGCGGCTGGGCCGAGGATTTGAAGGTGCCGCCCGGGTTGCTCGCGCGTTATCCGCTCCTGCGCGAGACGCCACTCGCCGATCCGGCGCAGCGCACGGAATGGAACGTGCGCGACAGCGACGCGAGCCTGATCCTGGTCGGGGCGAGCGGCACCGCCGTCTCGCAGGGCACGGAATTGGCGCAAGCACTGGCGGCGCGCTACCGCAAGCCGCTCAAGGTGCTGGATGCGACCGCGCCGGCCGCGACAGCCCGCGCACGCGCCTGGCTGGACGGACTGCTCGCCGCGCATACCGGCGAGACACCGTTCCGGCTCGCTATCGGCGGTCCGCGCGCGAGCGAGGCGACGGGGATTTATGAGGCGGCGCGGGCGGTCATGGGGCCATTATTCGCTCGTGGTTAACACTGGATTCCGGGCTCCGGCGCGGCCGCAAACGTCTTGAATTTACTTGGCAATTACAAATACTTTTGCGGATTAAAACGCGCCACGCGAGAATTCGTCGCTACATTCTTACCGTCTTTAACTATAGCGCAAGATATACGTCTTTGCTCGGCTAGCGTCCCAAAATATAGATTTTGCGTGTGGCAATCAGCGCCCTGGGCGGAGTGCGCTCTGAGACGAGGTGCTTGAGCCATGCGGCTTAATAACTTGATGCGAATTTTTGTGTTCGGCGCCGTTGCGCTGATGTGGGCGGGCAGTGCCTCCGCCACAACGTTCACGGGGGGTACGCGGTTACAGCGCATACGAGCATCAGCGGCGGGACGGGTATCGCCGCCTCCGACTATGCTCCGAATCCCTTCAGTTTCAATCTGGACAACGTCGGTGATTCCACGAACTTCTATCTGTTCAGGATCACCATCAACGACGATATCGACAGCTCCGACGATCTGCAGTCGAATCCCATCACGGTTGACTTCTCCCTCACGCAGCCTGGCGCCAATGGCGGCACCGTTACGGGTTCGACAACGGGTCAGTCGATCCTTCACGTCGTGCAGGGGCCTGACTACTATACGACGCAACTGGATGTCTCCTGGGATGGCCCGATCGACATCGATTTCAGCGGGATCATTCTGCATATCGCGCTGCAGGACCGGGTGATCGACTGCGGCCGGCAAGACTGCACGCACGGCGATAATGAAAATGCGAAAATCAAGGCGTATTTCGAACTGACCGCTGTTCCGACCAATGAGGGCGGGCCAGGAGAGACCCCGCTTCCGGCCGCGCTGCCGATGTTTGCCGCCGGGCTTGGCCTAGTTGGTGGCCTCGGCTACCGCCGTCGGCGCAAGGCGAAACGCGCAGCCTAAGTCGATCGGCTTTGCATCTATCAAAATAACCAGCACCGGCACCTCAAAGTGCCGGCGCTGCGCTTTTGCAGCCCGGCCACGACAAACGCCGCATCGTCGTTGCGCCAATTTCGCGCGCAAACGTTCCGCCGCCTGCCCCCCCCTGCGTCAACGCCGCATCGCCAGCGCGCGGTCGAGCGCAAAGCGGCCGTCGCCGCCGTCGCGGCGGCCCGCTTGCCGGACCTGCCCCGGAGGCAAGCCCTCTAGCGTATGCTGTGCAATGCGCGATCCGTGCTAGCATCGGTCCGCAATCGCGTTCCGTGCGCAGCCTGAAACAAAAGGGAGCATTGTCATGTTTCGTTCCGGGCACTCGTTTCATGTGCAATTGCGTCACGCGGCCACCGTCGCGGCCGCAGCCTTATCGCTCGCCTTGGCGTCGTTCGCGCTCGCTTCGCCGGCCGCCGCGCAGACCGGGGGCATGAGCCAGCGCCAGATCATGAAGGTGCTGGGCCCGATGATGCAGGACTCCGACTTCAACGAGAAGCTCGAGGACTTCGCCGAGGAGCACAATCTCGATCCGAACATGTTGCGCGCCATGGTCGCGAAGCAGAAGGGCAGGCAGGGCGGCAAGATGAGCCAGCGCCAGATCATGCAGATGCTGGGCCCCATGATGCAGGACTCCGACTTCAACGAGAAGCTCGAGGACTTCGCCGACGAGCACAATCTCGATCCGGACATGTTGCGCGCCATGGTGGCGAAGCAGAAGGGCGGGGCCGGCATGACCAAGCAGCTGCAAAAGCAGATGATGCAACAGTAGCCCGAAGGTGGGGTGAGCGCGCGACCGGCGGCGCGGGAAGGCGAGGCGAAGGGAACTAAGCGGTGGCGCGGGCGGTTTTGGGCGCCTTGTTTGCTGTGGAAAACCCCGGATTGTGGGGGTGCGGCGCGGGCGCGCACGTCGTGAGTTTGCTTAGCAATACCAAATGCTTGTGCGGATAGCGCCCCACAATGCAAGACTTCGTCTTTAGCTTGGGTACCATTCTGAATATGGCGCAAGAAATCGTCTTTACTAGGCTAGACCGACAATTTGATGCCAAGCGAGTGCGCTGACGAGCTCGTTGCGGCCTGGAAGTTGCAAGCGAGCTTGTCGTAGCGTGGTGGCAAAACCACAAATCCCTTGACCCGATCGGAGCGTTTGACGATTTCAACATCGAGATGTGCCGGACAATCACTTTTGTAATTGCTTTCGAAAATTGCGGATCCTTGATATCCGCCGTCGGCAAACAGCGTTTTCAAAAAGGGAAACATCCCGAACAGGGTCGCCATGACGAGAATGCCGCCATCACGATCTTGAATGTCGGCTGGATGAACGATGGCGTGGAGCATGAGGCCTAATGTATCGACGAGAATGTGCCGCTTTTTGCCCTTGATCTTCTTGCCTGCATCGTACCCGTGCGGATCAATGCAGGCCCCCCTTTTTCAGCGCTTTTCACGCTCTGGCTGTCGATGATAGCAGCAGTCGGGCTGGCTTCTCGCCGAGCTTGTTCGCGACACTGCTCATAAAGCGCGTAGTGAATCCGCTCCAATGTGCCGTCATAAGTCCACAGATCGAAATATTCGTAGATCGTGCTTTTCGGCGGCAGGTCTTTTGGGACCGCGCGCCACTGACAGCCGGTTGAGAGAACGTACATGAGGCCGTTCACCACCTCACGCATGATCACCGTCCGCTTCCCTCCGCCGGGCTTGCCAGGTGGGATCAAGTGTTCGACCAGCTTCCATTCGTCGTCGGTCAAATCGCTCGGATAGCGCAGCTTGCTGCGGTCGTAACGTCTGCGGTTCTTGCTCGTCCACATCGGTGACCCTCGTACAGACCCTAGGCTACCGTACCAAAATATAGTTTTCGTGTGTGGCAACCAGCGCCCTGGGCGGAGAGTGCTCTTTTAGGAGTGCGCAAGCCATGCGGCTTCAAAACCTAATCCGGACTCTTGTGTTCGGCACCGGCGCGGCCCTGGCATTGGCCGCATTTTCAGTTCCCGCGCATGCAATAAGTTTCACGGGGACGTTCAACATCACATCGGATGCCGCGACCGACCCAGCCTTGGTCATAGTGACCAATCGGGCGTTGGGCACGGATTCGGCGCCTATCAACTTCAATCTGACGAACGTTGGCGATACGGCCACGTTCAACAGCCTGTTCCAGATCGGCACCCCTGAGGTTGCGCTCAACGGGGATGACTTTGCCCATAAGGCCATCTCAGTGGCGTTTAACTTCACCGCGCCGCCGCCGCCATTCGGCGGGCCTGTTACGGGCGAGACGCACGGCAGTTGGTTCCTCGTCCCATACGGAGCGGTGGAATGGGACAACGGGATCCAGGTAGCTTTCGGCAATGGCGGCTTGCTAGGCATCGAACTCTACGACGCGTACTTCGGATTCGCAAATAACAACGGAGTCCAGTACGCGAACGTCAAGGCGAAGTTCAAGCTGCTGCAGGCCCCCGAGTTGAATGAAGGCGGGATCACCCCGCTTCCGGCCGCACTGCCCATGTTTGCTGCCGGGCTTGGACTGGTTGGCGGCCTCGGTTACCGCCGTCGGCGCAAGGCAAAAGGCGCCGCCTGAGCTGATCGGCTTCGTCTCTCTCGAAATAACCGGCGCCGGCACTGCAAAGTGCCGGCGCTTCGCTTTTGCGGCCCGGCCACGATAGCCGCCGCAACGTTGTTGACCCAATTTCGCATGCAATCGTCGCGCTTCCCGTGACTTCTACGTCAGCGCCGCATCGCCAGCGGCCGCGGCGGAGCGGGCAGCAGGCCCATGCTGATGCCGATCGCGATGCCGCGCTCGCACAAGCCGCATGCGCTTATTCTCCTCGCGCCCCAACACCGGCACTAAGACCGGCGGCATGATCGGCCCCGCGATGCGCGCGCGGCGCCGGATCAGACGTTGCGCGTGGGCTCGCTGGCGAGCGGGGCACCGGTTAGATAGCCTGATCTGCATACGATTGGCGAAAGCGGGGCGGGGATGCAATGGGTTTTGGCAAGGGAGCCCGCGAGGGCGTTGGCCAGTCTCCACGAGGTTGCGCAACTTCACACCACCCCCCGCACCGCCCAGGCGCGGGCGATCAGCGGGATTTTTCCGTCGCGCTCCGTGGGCAGCGACGATCGTAGGCGTTCGCGCAAGGCCTCGCGGTCGGCCTCTGGCAGCTTCATGCAATAGCCTGGCGCCGGGCCCTGGCCGCCGAGGAAGGGCGACCAGTAGTCGTCGAAATCCGCAAATAGTGTCGGCACGTCGATCGCGCGCGTCTCGACGTCGCGCAGACCGGCGCCCGTAAACAGCGCGTGCAGCGGGTCGGGCCGACAGAGCGGAAAGCGCAGGGCTTCGTCGAGAGCGCGCGCAGCCGGGTCGAGCGCGGCGGCTGCGTCCCAGAAACGGCGGATCAATTGCATCTCGCCGGCGTAGTCCCAGACATAGACGGCGACAAAGCCGCCCGGGCGTGTGGCGCGGCGCATCTCGGAGACCGCCTTGGCTTGGTCGGGAACGAAGTTCAGCACCAGCCCGGACAAGACGGCGTCGAATTCGCCGTCCGCCACCGGCAAGGCCTGCGCATCGCCGACGCGGAAGTCCGCGCGCTTGTCGGCGACGTGCGCCTTGGCGTGCGCGACGAAACCTTCCGAGGAGTCGACGCCGACGACGCTGGCCGGCGCGGCGGTGTCCAGAATGCGCTGGCTGAGCGCGCCGGTGCCGCAGCCGACGTCGAGCCAGGCCTTGCCCGGCGGGATCGCGAGCCAGTCGAGAAATGCGACAGTAACCGGCCGGCTCCAGCGGCCGATATAGCGCTCATAGCCGGCGCCTTGCGCCCACACGTCATGGCGTGCCGCGTCGGTCATGCTGCGCTCTCCCGGAAATGGCCTGGCAAAAGACCGTTTCATCTCTACGCTATCCGCTGGCGTGCCGGCCATTATCATCATGTGTCCGTCGTCAGATAATTTGAGACAGATGGCGGTTTGATTTACAGGACGATCCGGCTCATCTGATTTTAGTTTATGCGGCTTTCTTTTGGTGCTGCAAGCGTCGTTTTTGGATTGTGTTTCGTTTGATCCTTTCTCTTTCCAGCAAGATTGTTTGACCGCGCCCGAAGTACACATCGGCCGGTGTCAGATTGCTCAAGCTCTCATGATAGCGCCGATGGTTGTAGTGATCGACGAACCGGCCAATGCTGGCCTCAAGATCGCCCGGCAGGTAGTAGTTTTCCAAGAGGATGCGGTTCTTGAGCGTCTGATGCCAACGTTCGATCTTGCCCTGGGTCTGCGGATGGTAGGGCGCGCCGCGAACGTGTCCCATGTTCTGTGCACCCAACCAATCTGCCAGATCAGCGGAGACGTAGCTGGAACCATTATCACTGAGCAGACGCGGTTTATGGACGACCCGCGCCTGGTCACAGCCTGAGGCTGCGAGAGCCAGATCCAGCGTGTCGGTCACATCCTGCGCCTTCATCGTCGTGCACAGCTTCCAGGCGATGATGTAGCGCGAGAAGTCGTCCAGCACCGTGCTGAGATAGAACCAGCCCCAGCCGGTCACCTTGAGATAGGTGAAGTCTGTCTGCCAGAGCTGGTTTGGCGCCGTCGTCTTGTCTTTGAATTCGTCGGCTGCCTTCATGACGATGTAGGCCGGGCTGGTGATCAGATCGTGCGCTTTGAGCAGCCGGTAAACCGAAGCCTCTGACACAAAATAGCCGGCTGTATCGGTGAAGCGCGTGGCCAGTTCCCGTGGGGATAGCTCCGGCTCATCTAACGCCAACTGAACAATCCGCTCGCGTATTGCGTCCGGGATGCGGTTCCAGACGCGCTTCGGACTTGGTGACTTGTCTTCCAGTGCTTCGGGACCGCCGGTCTGCAGGCGATCGTACCAGCGGTAGAACCTTGCAGGCTGGATACCCAGCTTTGCCAGCGTCCAGCGCACCGGCAGATGGGATTGCTCGACCAGACGGATGATCTCCAGCTTCTCGGAGGCGGGGTATCTCATTCCTCGTTTCCCCCATCCGCGATCATGCTTTTTTAAGCAGACGCAATTCCAGCGCTTGTTCAGCCACCACCGCCTTGAGCTCCTGCGCCTCACGCCGCAGGTCCTTGACCTCGCCACTGGTCGCGGCCCGCACCGTGTCACCCGCCAGACGACGCTTGCCGGCCTCCAGAAACTCCTTGGACCAGGCGTAATAGAGGCTCTCGGCAATGCCTTCACGGCGGCATAGTTCAGCAATGCTGAACTCGCCGCGCAGGCCATCCAGAACGATCCGAATCTTCTCTTCGGACGAATGGCGTTTGCGGGTGGCCCGACGGATGTTCTTTACGAGCCGCTCAGACGACAATTCAGGGTGCACGGATTTCTGTCTCATCTCCACTCCTCGATGGTTACGATGAGCCAGAAATCCTCCGTTCCTCAAGCCGTTAAATCTGTCTCACAGGCGCTGATGCCGGACACGAGCCACGTTTGCTAATTTATGACGGGGGGACAGAAATGAAGAAGCTTTTGCCGTTGCATCAAGGCCTCATCTATCCAGCCTTCCTCGGCGCAGCTCTGGTGGATTTTGCGAAGCCCTTTGTGGCCGCTGGATGGAGTGGGCTAGCAACAATAAATATCGTTTGGATATTTTCGGGTTTGTGGTTCGCACTGTATTTTTCAGTCGCCTATTTGATCTTTTTTGATACGGACGAGAACGCGTTTGGTGTCGTGTCATTTATTGCAAATTTTGTGGAAGTTACCGTCATTCTAGCGACCAGCATAGCGATCACGTCTTCTGAGGGAGGGTTAAAGAGTGGCGACATTAATGTAATCTACATTAGCTGGATAATTATTCCGATAACTGGATCGCTATCAAACTATTTTTCAGGTCGCACCGTGCGGTTCATACTTAGTCTTGCGGCGTTGCTCATCGGGGTGGCCGGACATTGCTTCTTCGCAACTTCGATCGAGGCATACAATATTTTTCTGACTACAATGTACCTTCTTCTTTTTGCATACTTATTCACGATTTTTCCAAAGTGCAGTCTCAATGTTCTTAGGGCTGATTTTAGGCGAAAGGGTTCCTTCGGACTTGAGCGCACAGCGTGCGCAGTGTCTGGCGGATAGGGCGGTTATCCGAAGGCGTAACCCGCACGTGAGAATGGTGGAATGGCGGATTAGGCTACGCTAATCCGCCTTACGGGCTACATTTGCTTAGATTGACGCTTGAAGGGGATCGGCGAGAGACGAACACATTTGTCGCATTGCTGGCAGCTATTGGTGTCGGGACAATTATCTCGGCGTTGGTCGGCCATTTCGTAGCAATATCAAATCATCGCCAGGACTGGATCAATGCGCTTCGCGACGACCTTGCCGAATATTTTAAGGCGCTTGAAGCAATGGGTTACGCCATAAGAGATTATATGCAAGATTCCGAGAAATTCGAAGGCAAGAAACGGGAAGCCAGAATCGCGGTGTTGTTCATTTACGAGCGAGTTAGATTGCGCCTCAACAGAACGGAAGATCTGCATATTGAGCTGGAGCAAAAACTTCGAGAATTTTTAGATAAGCCACTTTTGGAACAATTAGAAGGTCGGACTAAGATTGATGAGGCGGCTGATCTTTCTCGCATTGTGCTTAAGCGCGAGTGGGAAGTTATTAAATATCCGTGGCTGAACCTCTATCGAAAATTTTGGAATGGGGCGAAATCATAGCGTGTGGCCCGCAGGAAGCGGAGCGGAATGCGGGGCCGTCCTCCCTGATTTCGCTGTGGTCCATCCGGGCTACGCTTGCTGCTCTGTAGTTATGATGCCCGCAGGTTGCGCACGCGCAATTGGTTTAATTTGTTCCATTTGGCGAAAGAGGAGTGCCTGAAAACGCGCTTTGATCTCGGGCTGCTTTTTCTTCCTCTTCGACGAGCGGCATAATCCAATCCTGTAATTCGCTCAGAGTTTTGAATTGAGGAAATGGACTATTCTGCCAAGGATTGAGCATCAAAGTGGCCGCGGCGAATGCGTCACAACTTCGTCGAGGTTGCAAAAATAAATAGCTGTTAAAAATATCACTTTGTATGCCGTAATGGTGGCTCACAAAAAACTCTTCCCAGGTCTTTTCGATCTCTTCCTCGGGTTTGATGTCAGTGATATTGACCTGAGCCAACTCCAATGTGGGGTTTTTCTTCCAGTCTTCGAGCATCAACGTCCGTGCTTCCACATCGGTCTTCGGTGCGCTGTAGCCAAAAAATGAAAGGTAATAGCCGAAGCTAAGTGCGTATTTTAATGCGCTCCATTCTCCATAAATAAAAGGATCGCTCGAATAATCTGTTTTGCGAACTGGATATAACAGTTTCGAGGGAGATAGAGGCGCTCCGCACTTTGTGCACTTGCGCCCGTTAATTCCAGAAATTTGATCTTCTACGCATGCGCCAATCTGTACGTTTCCATGCGAAAACGCGAGCCTGGGGCGACGCGTTTTAGTTGCGCATTCATTTCTCAGATAAGCCTGAATGAGAAATGGGTCCCAATTGAATGTCGCAAGTACATCCTTTTCGCGAAGTGATAATATTAAGTAGTCATAAATGGTCGGAGCGTCCGGCAATTTAAGACCGGAAAAGTATTCGTAGACGCGGGCTTCAATTTCTTTTCGAAGCTTTTCGTGCGTGTCCTTTGATGCGAGGTCATCATACAGGCCCTCAAATTCGACCGTATCGGGATCAAATCCGGCCTTCTTGATGTCCTCACGTAATTCAAGCACATCAACGAGGTTCAACATAGAAGGAAGTGCGGGACCGATCTTGCCCCAGTGGTTATACGCAGCGATGCTAGCGCCCGCGCCCAATATTACGATGTGAGGCGCGCCAATGTTTTTTCCTTCTTTTGCAGGCAAGCTTGGCATTTTTTTACTCCGCCGCTTCCATCCCCTTCTTCTTCCTTCGCCCCGGCGCTTCGCGCGCCAATACCGGTTTCAAATACTCGCCGGTATAACTCCGCTTCGCCTTGACGATGTCTTCCGGCGTGCCTTGCGCGACGATCTCGCCGCCGCCGTCGCCGCCTTCGGGGCCGAGGTCGATGATCCAGTCGGCCGTCTTGATCACTTCCAGATTGTGCTCGATCACCACCACCGTGTTGCCGGTCTCCACCAGCTCGTGCAGCACGTCGAGCAGCTTGGCGACGTCGTGGAAATGCAGCCCGGTGGTGGGCTCGTCGAGAATATAGAGCGTGCGGCCGGTGGCGCGCTTGCTCAGCTCCTTGGCGAGCTTGACGCGCTGCGCCTCGCCGCCCGACAAAGTGGTCGCCTGCTGGCCGACATGGATGTAGTCGAGGCCGACACGGTGCAGCAGCGCCAGCACGTCGCGCACGCGCGGCACCGCCTTGAAGAACTCGAGCGCTTCCTCCACCGTCATGTCGAGCACGTCGGCGATGGTTTTTTCGCGGAACGTCACCTCGAGCGTCTCGCGGTTGTAGCGCTTGCCCTTGCAGACGTCGCAGGTGACGTAGACGTCGGGCAGGAAGTGCATCTCGATCTTGATGACGCCGTCGCCCTGGCAGGCCTCGCAGCGGCCGCCCTTGACGTTGAAGGAAAAGCGCCCCGGCTCGTAGCCGCGCGCCTTCGACTCCGGCAGGCCGGCGAACCATTCGCGGATCGGCGTGAAGGCGCCGGTATAGGTCGCCGGGTTGGAGCGCGGCGTGCGGCCGATCGGCGACTGATCGATGTCGATGATCTTGTCGATGTGCTCGAGGCCCTCGATGCAGTCGTGCGCGGCGGGCGCCAGCGAAGCGCCGTTGAGCTTGCGCGCCACCGCGTTGTAGAGCGTGTCGATCAGCAGCGTCGACTTGCCGCCGCCGGAGACGCCGGTGACGCAGGTGAACAGGCCGAGCGGGATCTCGGCGTCGATGCCTTTGAGGTTGTTGCCGCGGGCGTTGACGACCTTGACGGTGCGGCGCGGATTGCGCGGGGCGCGCTCCGGCACCGGCACCGACAATTCGCCGGAGAGATATTTGCCGGTCCATGAGCGCGGCGCCGCGATCAGGTCGGCGACCGTGCCTTCCGCCACGATATGGCCGCCGTGGATGCCGGCGCCGGGGCCGATGTCGAGCACGTAATCGGCGCTGCGGATGGCGTCCTCGTCGTGCTCGACCACGATCACGGTGTTACCGAGATCGCGCAGGCGCTTGAGGGTTTCGAGCAGGCGGGCGTTGTCGCGCTGATGCAAGCCGATGCTCGGCTCATCGAGCACGTAAAGCACGCCGGTGAGGCCGCTGCCGATCTGCGAGGCGAGGCGGATGCGCTGGCTCTCCCCGCCGGAAAGCGTGCCGCTGCCTCTGGCAAGCGTCAGATAGTCGAGGCCGACGTCAACCAGGAACTTGAGCCGCTCGCGGATTTCCTTCAGCACGCGGCTGCCGATCTCGTTCTGCTTGGCGGTGAGCTGCTCGGGCAGCGTAGTGAACCACTCGCCGGCCTTGCGCACCGACAATTCGGCCACATCGGAAATGGTCTTGCCGGCGATCTTGACGCAGAGCGCCTCGGGTTTGAGGCGGGCGCCGTGGCAGGCGGCGCAGGGCACGTCGGTGAAATATTTTTGCAGGTCGTCGCGCGCCCACTCGCTCTCGGTTTCCTTGAAGCGGCGCTCCAGATTGGTGATGACGCCCTCGAACGGCTTCTTGGTGGTGTAGCCGCGCAGGCCGTCGTCATAGACGAATTTGATCTCGTCCTCGCCGGAACCGTAGAGGATGGCGTTTTGTGTTTTCTTCGGCAGGTCCTTCCATTTGCTGTCGAGCGTGAAGCGGTAGTGCTTGGCCAGCGCGGTGAGCGTCTGGATGTAATAGGGCGACGACGATTTCGCCCAGGGCGCGATGGCGCCCTTGCGCAATGATGCGTCCCTGTCGGGGATCACCAGATCTGCGTCGATGTGCTGCTCGAGCCCGAGCCCGCCGCATTCCGGGCAGGCGCCGAACGGATTGTTGAACGAGAACAGCCGCGGCTCGATCTCGGCGATGGTGAAGCCGGACACCGGGCAGGCGAACTTCTCCGAGAAGATGATGCGCTCGGCGTTTTCGTTGCGGCCGCGGTTGGCTTTCGCACCCGAAGCCTTGGTGTCGGCGAGCTCGATCACCGCCATGCCGTCGGCCAGCTTCAGGCACTGCTCCAGCAAGTCCGCCAGCCGCGTGCCGATGTCGGATTTCACCACCAAGCGGTCGACCACCACGTCGATGTCGTGAGTGAATTTCTTGTCGAGCGGCTTGACCTCGCCGATTTCGTAGAAGGCGCCGTCGATCTTGACGCGCTGATAGCCCTTCTTGAGAAACTCGGCGAGCTCCTTGCGGTACTCGCCCTTGCGGCCGCGCACCACCGGCGCCAGCACGTAGATGCGCGTGCCGTCCGGCAGCGCCAGCACGCGGTCGACCATCTGCGACACGGTCTGGCTTTCAATAGGGAGGCCCGTCGCCGGCGAATAGGGCACGCCGACGCGCGCCCACAACAGGCGCATGTAGTCGTAGATCTCGGTGACGGTGCCGACGGTGGAGCGCGGATTTTTTGAGGTGGTCTTCTGCTCGATAGAGATGGCCGGCGACAGCCCGTCGATCTGGTCGACATCCGGCTTCTGCATCATCTCGAGGAATTGCCGCGCGTATGCGGACAGCAACTCCACATAGCGGCGCTGGCCTTCCGCATAGATGGTGTCGAAAGCCAGCGAGGATTTGCCCGATCCGGACAAACCTGTGAACACGACCAACTGGTCGCGCGGGATGGCAACGTCGACGTTCTTGAGGTTGTGCTCGCGGGCGCCGCGGATGGCGATGGTGCGGGGATCGCCGCGCGGGCCGGTTTTGCTGGGTAAATCGGTCATGAGGCCTTTGGGCGCGGCGGTGTGCCGGCCGGTGCCGGCGGTCAATGTCGTCTGGAGCGCGGGAGCATCGGGACGGAACGTAGTGAGAACGGCGGCTTTGCGCCAGTCCGCCCCGGCAATCTTATCGCGCGGTTGGGGAAAAATGCGGCGCGGGCGTCGACTAGCCGAGCGTTATCGGCAGCGGCGCCAGCCCTTGGGACAATTCCTTATAATCATTCTAAGGTATTGATCTTATTGCCGTTCCGGCTTGACCTAGCGCAAGTCGCGGCCCACATGAACATGCTAATCAATCGCATTATCGCTCGCTGCAACGACGGAATGCTGATCCATGACGGCAAGGGCTCAGACAAACAGTAAGCGGCCATCCTGCCTGGGCCACGCACGGCGCGGATTTCGCGGGCGCATTCGCGCCATCGAAGTCGCCCTCGAAACCTGCACGCTGCCGGCGGGCGAACTCGAGCGGCGCCTGATCGAGCTCGGTTTTATCGAAGGGGCACTGATCGAAATCCTGCATGAAGGATTTTTCGGGCGCGATCCCATTGCGGTGCGCGTCAACGACGCCACGGTGGCGCTGCGCCGCCGCGAGGCCATGGCGATTCAGGTGATCTGACCAGGCCCCACCATGAGCGTCAGCGCCGCGGCAGACTTACGTCATCTTGCCCTGATCGGCGTCCCCAACAGCGGCAAGACCGCATTGTTCAATGCGCTGACCGGCAGCCGGCAGAAGGTCGCCAACTATCCGGGCGTCACCGTCGAGCGCAAGACCGGCGCGCTGTTGACGCCGGGCGGGCACCGCGCGCGCCTGATCGATCTGCCCGGCACCTATTCGCTGCGGGCGCGTAGCCCCGACGAAGAGGTGACCCGCGACGTTGTTCTTGGCCGCTTCGCCAGTGAAGTCACACCCGATCTGCTGCTCTGCGTCGCCGACGCAACCAACTTGCGGCTGGCCTTGCGCCTGGTGATCGAGCTCAAGCGGGTCGGGCGGCCGCTGCTGCTCGTGCTCAACATGATCGACATTGCGCGCCGCCGCGGCGTCGAGATCGATCTCGACCGGCTGGCGGCCGAACTCGGCGTGCCGGTCATCACGGCGGCGGCCGTGCGCCGCGGCGGCACCGACGATCTGATGCGCCGCCTCGACGAACTGGCGGTCGCTGATAACGCGCCACTGGCTGAAGGCGACTGGAAGGTGCCGACGACCGCCGAGTTGCGCGCCGCCCAGCACGAGGCCGATCGCATCATCGGGCTGGCGGTCCACATGCCGGCGAAACCCGACACGTTGACGACGCGGCTCGACGCCGTGCTGCCGCATCCGGTCGCCGGGCTGGCGATCCTGCTGTGCATTCTGTTCGTGATGTTCCAGGCGGTGTTCACCTGGGCGCAGCCGGTGATGGACCTCATTTCGGCGGGTTTCGGCGTGCTCGGCGCCTTCGTGCACGAGACGCTGCCGGCAGGATTGCTGCAGAGCTTCATCGAGGATGGGGTCATTTCCGGCGTCGGCAGCGTGCTCGTGTTTCTGCCGCAGATATTGATTCTGTTTCTGTTCATTCTGCTGCTGGAGGATCTCGGCTACATGGCGCGTGCCGCCTTCCTGATGGACCGCATCATGGGCGGCGCCGGACTCCATGGCCGCGCCTTCATCCCGCTGCTGTCGAGCTTCGCCTGCGCCATCCCTGGCATCATGGCGACGCGCGTCATCGACAACCGGCGCGACCGGTTGACCACCATCCTGGTGGCGCCGCTGATGACCTGCTCAGCGCGCATCCCGGTCTACACGCTGATCATCTCGGCCTTCATCCCGGCCAAACAGGTGTGGGGCTTCGCCAGCCTGCAGGGGCTGGTGATGTTCGGTCTCTATGTGGCCGGCATCGTCAGCGCGCTCGGCGTGTCGTTCCTCGCCAAATTCTTCTTCTGGCGCGACGACCCAACTCATCCTTTCATGCTGGAACTGCCGAACTACAAATTGCCGCGGCCGCGCAGCATCGTGCTCGGCCTGTTCATGCGCGCCCGCATGTTCCTGGAGCGTGCCGGCACCACGATCTTCTCCATGATGATCGTGATCTGGTTCCTGGCGTCTTTTCCGCGCCCGCCGGCCGGCGCGGCCGGGCCGGCCATCAATTACAGTCTGGCCGCCATGATCGGTCATTGGGTCGAACCGCTGCTGGCGCCGGTGGGGTTCAATTGGCAGATCAGTGTCGCTTTGGTCCCGGGTATGGCGGCGCGGGAAGTCGCGGTAGCGGCGCTCGGTACGGTCTATGCCATTCAGGGCGGCAAGGAAGTCTCGCAGCAGATCGGCCACGTGCTCGCCACGCAATGGAGCCTGGCGACCGCGCTGTCATTGCTGGTCTGGTATATCTTCGCACCGCAATGCGCCGCCACGCTGGCGGTGATCAGGCGCGAAACGGGAAGCTGGCGCTGGATGGCGGTCACCTTCGGCTACATGTTGGCGCTCGCCTATTTGGCCTCCTTGATCACCTATAACGCGGCTGTCGCACTCGGCGCGGGATAAAAGCGCACCGTAAGCGACCGATGGAACGCCGTAAGAACGGGCACTTTCCGCCAATTCCGGTCCGGCGCGCGGCTGGGACACTGGGGACAACCGGCCGCCGCCCAGTCCGCGCCGCCACGAAAAAATCGCGTGGCGGGGCGCCAGTTCTCATGCGGCGAGATTTTCCGGCGCCAGACACATGCAATAACGGAAATATGTATTGAACTCGGTGCGCTGTGGAACCATGATGCTCGAAGTGCCGTTTGCGTAGCGCCGGTGTCCTAAGCACCCGGCGATTTAGAGAATAAAATCATCATCTCTCGTGCCCGTGCCCGTAGCCATCGATGGATGAGCGGGCCAGGGCGGTCCGACCGGACCAGGAGAGCAGGGAGGAAGAGAAATGCTCGACCGATCCAAACTTAGTCGCATGAGCCGTCGCCAGTTCAATGCGCTGGCGGGCGCCACCGGCGTCGCGCTCGGCGCCGGCTTACCGCGTGCGGCCTTTGCCGAGGGGACGCCGGATTCGGCAACCATCATCAAGGGCAAAGAGTCCGGCATGATCGTGCACAACGCCACGCTCGGCGTTATGGAGACCCCGCTCAAGGATTTGCGCAAGCACGCGATTACGCCGAAAAACATCCTGTTCAACCGCCTGCACTTCCCGCACCCGGGCGATTCCGCCTGGGAAGCCACGACGGCCGCGCCGTCGGAGGCGAGGACGAAGGCCTGGTCGATCAGCTTCGACGGGCTGGTGCAACGTCCGCGCGCCTTGACCATCGCCGACCTGCAGAAGATGGGACAAGAGAAGCGGGTTTCGGTCATTCAATGCGCCGGCAACGGCCGCGCGTACTACGCCGCCGAGAAGAAGGTCGGCGGCGGCCAGTGGCACAATGGCGGCATGGGTAACGTCGAATGGGAAGGCGTGCCGCTGCGCCCGCTGCTCGACGAACTGAAGATGATGGTGTCCGACAAGGCGCTGTGGATCACCGCCGGAGGCTGGGACCACCCGGCAACGCCGGAAGGCTCCGACTTCGCCAAGAGCTACCACATCGGCGATCACGCGCTCGACCACGCCATCCTGGCACTGAAGATGAACGGCGAGCCAATTCCGTCCATCCATGGTGGCCCGGTGCGTCTGATCATCCCCGGCTACTACGGCAACATGAATGTCAAGTTCCTGACCAGCTTGCTGTTCATGGCCGAGCAATCGCCGAGCGTGTTCCAGTCGGTTGGCTATCGCTTCCCGAACTTCCCGGTCACGCCGACCACGTTCAAGGCCAACGACTACACGATCTACAACAGCCGGCCGACCTACGGCCACGTGATCAAGAGCGTGATCTTCTCACCGTTGCCGGAGGACAATCCGAAGCCCGGCAACGTCACGATCACCGGCGTCGCGTTCAACGACGGCAACGCCAAGATCACCCAAGTCGAAGTGTCGACCGACGGCGGCAAGACCTGGACCAATGCCGAGGTCAAGGACGGCATGAGCCCGTGGGCTTGGCACCACTTCTCGGCCAAGGCCAAGCTCGGCAAGGGCAAGCATACGCTGGTGTCGCGCGCGACCGACGCGCTCGGCCGCACCCAGCCGATCAACGGCCTTGCCCGCTGGAATCCGCGCGGCTACGAGTGGAACGGCGCGGACCACGTGGAAGTGACGGTCTAGCAAGGATGGGGCGCCGCCAACGCGGCGCCCTGTTCATCCACGATCAGGAGGAGATCAGCGAATGCGGGCGGGCACGCTCTTGTTCGCGGCGTTGAGTGCGTGCGTTGCCTTGACCACGGCCTATGCCGCCATCGAATTGCCGGACGGGCCGAACCGTGCGCTGGTCTACGGCCAGTGCCGCACCTGCCACGACCTGCAATACCTGAAGGAGTCCGCCGGCATCACCCGTGACGACTGGGATCAGATGCTGATCAGCATGCGGCAATACGGATTGCGCCTCTCGCCGGACCAGCGCGCCAAGATCCTCGACTATCTGGGCACCTATCTCGGCCCCAATCCGCCACCGAAGACCGCAGCTTCGGCGCCGGCCGCGCCCGCCAAGGTCGACGGCGCCGCGGTGTTCAAGGATCAGTGCGTGGCCTGCCATCAGGAGAACGCGCAAGGCGTGCCTGAACAATTCCCGCCGCTGGCAAAGAATGCCGATCTGTTTCTCAGCCCGGATTATCCGGTGCGGGTGGTGCTGTTCGGCCTGGAAGGCAAGATCGAGGTCAACGGCAAAAAATTCGACAGCGCGATGCCGCCGCTCGACGTGCTCAGCGACCAGGAGATCGCGGCGGTGGTGAATTATGTGCGCGGCAATTTCGGCAACGCCGCGCTCGCTCCAAAGAGCGTGAAGGCAGTTGACGCAGGCGGTGTGGCGATGCTGCGCGCCAAAAAAGAAACGACCGCGTCGCATGTGTTCGAATACCGGCAAAAGTTAAAAAGCGGCGGGCACTAGGCTCCTGAGGTCGGTGCGCCGCTGCCGCGCCTATGCCGGAGACCGAAAGCCGTTCCCACGCAAATTCAGTTGCATTGCCGGCTAAAATCAATTAGAACAAAGCAGGAACGTCATTGAGAGCTGTCGCACCTGCAGGTCGCTGCAGAAGCGCTGTGGATTAGGGCCGAACGCGCTTGCCGCGTCCGGACCGAAGACTAGGGTGAGCGTTCAAACAAACGGGGCTGCGTGTGCGGCAGGCGGGCCCCCAACGGCGACCGGCGGCGATATCGTGAAAGCCGCGCAGCCCATGTCGCCACGCGGAGAGCATCATGGCGGGTAGCGTCAACAAGGTCATTCTCATCGGCAATCTCGGCGCCGATCCCGAAATTCGCCGCACCCAAGACGGGCGGCCGATCGCGAACTTGCGCGTGGCCACCTCAGACAGCTGGCGCGACAAAACCACGGGCGAGCGCCGCGAAAAAACCGAGTGGCACCGCGTGGTGATCTTCAACGAGGGCCTGTGCAAGATCGTCGAGCAATATCTCAAGAAGGGCTCGAAGGTTTACCTGGAAGGCGCTCTGCAGACACGCAAATGGCAGGACAAGGATGGCCACGACCGCTACTCGACCGAGGTCGTGCTGCAAGGCTTCAATTCATCGCTCACTATGCTCGATGGCCGCGGCGGCGGTGCCGGCGGCTCAGGTGGCGGCGGGGACGATGATTTCGGCTCGAGCGGGCCAAGCGCACCGCGCGAGCGCAAGCCGGCCATGGCCGGCGCGGGCGGCAAAAGCGACGACATGGACGACGAGATTCCGTTCTAGGCGCACAGTCTGTGTGCTTGAGGCATGGCAATTTTAGCAGCCGTCAGCCGAGCGGATGTTTGTCGAGCAAAAATTTGGGGCGATTTGACATGCAGAATACAAGGGCGATGACCGCAATCTTTATCGCGTCGGCCGCCATAGCGGCGGCAGTCGTGGTGGCCGGGATCGTGGCGGCGCCACAGCCGGCGATGGCAAATCCGGCGACGGCAAAAAAGACCGGCCAGCCGTGCGCGAAATGTCATACGGCGCCGCCGGCGCTCAACGCCTACGGCAAAAAATATAAAGAAGGCGCGAAAAAATAGCCGGCGCGGGCGGCAAGCGCGTCGACAGGGACGACGAAATTCCGTTCTAGCGAATTAGGCGAGTGCCGCGCGCACGCCGTCGATCACGAACTGCACCGCCAATGCCGCCAACAGCACGCCGAGCAGGCGCGAGAGCACGATATTGCCGGTGATGCCCATCAGCTTGGCGATGTTGCCGGCGAGCGTGAACACCGCGAAGCAGGCCGCCAGCACGACGACAATAGCACCGAGCAGGATGGCAAGGTGCAGTGGCTCGCCGCTGGCTCTGCCTGCGAGCAGCACGCAGGCGGTGATGGCGCCGGGTCCGGCCATCAGCGGCACGCCCAACGGGAAGGCGGCGATGTTGCGCACGCGTTCCTCGATCGCTTCCTCGGCTTGTTGCGATTGCCGTATGACACGCACGCCGAACACCATTTCGGAGGCGATCGAGAACAGCAGCAAGCCGCCGGCAATGCGAAACGCCGGCAGCGTGATCGACAACGTGCGCAGCAGCCAGTCGCCGATCAGTGCCGAGCCGGCGAGCACCGCCGCCGCGATCAGGCAGGCGCGCCAGGCGACGCTGCGCTGCGCGCGCGACGGCAGGCCGTGGGTGACCGCGATGAAGGCGGGCACGAGGCCGATCGGATCGACCACGACGACCAGCGTGACCAGCGCGGAAATGAGGAACTCGACCGGCAGGGTCATGGCGTGATGGTACTCCCGCACGGCTAAATTAGCGCGCGTGATACGGGCCCAAAAGGGGGCGCCAAACGGCCGCCAAATGAGAACCGCAGCCCTTGGCTAAATCACTGTTATTAAATGAAAAAAACGCCTGTATCAGACGTCGTTTCGCCTAGCAAAGCCCTAATGAATCGGTTAGTAAAAACGCGCAGGCAATCCGCCCAGGACGTCACCCTTGTCCGACACTGAAAACCCCAAATCGGGGGACGGCAGTCCCTCCGACGTGCGACCCGTCTCGATCACCGAGGAGATGAAGCGCAGCTATCTCGATTACGCCATGAGCGTGATCGTGTCGCGCGCGTTGCCCGACGTGCGTGACGGCTTGAAGCCGGTGCATCGGCGCATCCTCCATTCGATGAACGAGCAGGGCCACACGCCCGACAAGAAATACGTCAAGTCGGCGCGCGTGGTCGGCGACGTGATGGGCAAATATCACCCGCACGGCGACCAGGCGATCTACGACGCGCTGGTGCGCATGGCGCAGGAATTCTCCATGCGCCTGCCGCTGATCGACGGCCAGGGTAATTTCGGTTCGGTCGACGGCGATCCGGCGGCGGCCATGCGCTACACCGAATGCCGGCTCGATCCGGCGGCGATGGCGCTGCTCGACGACATCGACAAGGACACTGTCGATTTCCAGGCGAACTACGACGGCAACGAGCGCGAGCCGGTGGTGCTGCCGGCGCGCTTTCCCAATCTGCTGGTCAACGGCGCTGGCGGCATCGCCGTCGGCATGGCCACCAATATCCCGCCGCACAATCTGGGCGAGGTGATCGACGCCTGCGTGGCGCTAATCGGCGATCCGGCGCTGAGCATCGACGACCTCATCAAGATCGTGCCGGGGCCGGACTTTCCGACCGGCGGCGTCATCCTCGGCCGCGCCGGCATCCGCAGCGCCTATCACACGGGGCGCGGTTCGGTGGTGATGCGCGGCAAGGTCGACTTCGAAACCGTCCGCAAGGAACGCGAGGCGATCGTCATCACCGAGATTCCGTTTCAGGTGAACAAGGCATCGATGGTCGAGCGCATCGCCGAACTGGTGCGCGAGAAGAAGATCGACGGCGTCGCCGACCT
This sequence comes from uncultured Alphaproteobacteria bacterium, assembly GCA_963773115.1. GTDB lineage: Bacteria > Pseudomonadota > Alphaproteobacteria > Rhizobiales > Xanthobacteraceae > Pseudolabrys. Next base: position 349,904 of record CAVYZZ010000005.1, read on the forward strand.
GCGCGACGAGTCCGACCGCGACGGCTACCGTGTGGTGGTCGAACTCAAGCGCGACGCCGAGCGCGACGTCGTGCTCAATCAGCTCTACCGGTTCACGCCGCTGCAAACGTCTTTCGGGTGTAACATAGTGGCGCTCGACGGCGGCCGTCCGCTGGTGATGACGCTGAAGGACCTGCTGTCGGCCTTCATCGCGTTCCGCGAAGAGGTGGTGTCGCGGCGTACCAAGTTCCTGCTCGGCAAGGCGCGCGACCGCGCCCATGTGCTGGTGGGCCTCGCCATCGCCGTCGCCAATATCGACGAGGTGATCAAGCTGATCCGCGGCTCCAAGGACGCCAACCAAGCGCGCGAGGAGTTGATGGCGCGCGACTGGCCGGCCAAGGACATGGCTTCGATGGTGACGCTGATCGACGATCCGCGCCACAAGGTGTCGGACAAGGGCACCACCAAATTGTCGATCGAGCAGGCGCGCGCGATCCTCGATCTGCGCCTGCAACGCCTGACCGCCTTAGGCCGCGACGAGATCAAGGAGGAGCTCGACAAGCTCGCCGCCGAGATCGGCGACTACCTGGAAATCCTGCGCTCGCGCGCGCGCATCCAGACGATCATCAAGGACGAATTGAAGGCGGTGCGGGACAAATTCGCCACGGAGCGCCGCACCGTGATCACCGAGGAAGAAGGGCTGGTCGAGGAAGAAGACCTGATCACGCGCGAGGACATGGTCGTCACCGTCTCGCACCAGGGCTATATCAAGCGCGTGCCGCTCTCCACCTATCGCGCGCAACGCCGCGGCGGCAAGGGCCGCGGCGGCATGCAGGTGCGCGAGGAAGATTTCGTCTCGCGGTTGTTCGTGGCCTCCACCCACACGCCGGTGCTGTTTTTCTCCTCGCGCGGCAAGGTCTACAAGGAGAAGGTCTGGCGGCTGCCGATTGCCGCGCCGCAGGCGCGCGGCAAGGCGCTCATCAATATTCTGCCGCTGCAACAGGGTGAGACCATCACCACCATCATGCCGCTACCGGAGGACGAGAAAACCTGGGGGCGGCTCGACGTGATGTTCGCGACCATTGGCGGAACCGTCCGGCGCAACAAGCTGTCGGATTTCGTCGATGTGCGGCCCTCGGGCATCATCGCCATGAAACTGAAGGACGGCAACGAGATCGTCGACGTGCATATCTGCACCGAAAAGGACGACGTGCTGCTGACGGCGCAAGGCGGCCAATGCATCCGCTTTGCGGTGCCAGACGTGCGGGTGTTTGCCGGACGCGACTCGCTTGGCGTTCGCGGCATCGATCTGGCCGACGGCGACAAGGTGATCTCTATGTCGATCCTTGTGCATGCCGACGCCTCTTCTGAGGAGCGCGCGGCCTATCTCAAACGCGCCAATGCGGTGCGCCGGGCAGGCGACGAAGAGGTGGTCGAGGCCGACGAGGACGCCGATGCCGAGGAGGCCGCGGGCGCCATCGAGCTTGGCGAGAAGCGCTATGTCGAAATGTCGGCGGTCGAGCAGTTCGTGTTGACGATTTCCGAGAAAGGTTACGGCAAGCGCAGTTCGTCCTATGAATACCGGATTACGAATCGCGGCGGCAAAGGCATCGTCGCGATGTCGATCCTCGAGGGCAAGAAGGGCGCAAAGAAGATCCGCGAAAAGATCGGCCGGCTGGTGGCCTCGTTCCCGGTCGAAGAGAGCGACCAGATCATGATGGTGACCGACCAGGGCAAGCTGATTCGCACCACCGTCGCCGGCATCCGTATCGCCGGGCGCTCGACCCAAGGTGTCATCGTGCTCGATACGGCGGAAGACGAGCGCGTGGTGTCGGTCGAGCGGCTGAGCGAGGAAGAGTAAAATTAATCTCTGCTGTCATGCCCCGCTAACGCGAGGCATCCAGTTACCCCGGTCTTGATTTGATCCGATAGGCTGGGATTACTGGATCGTCCGCCTGCGCGGACGATGACACCTCGATTGTAGCAACCCATGAACTGGCATCTGTTCTCCGCCTTTCTGTTGATCACCGCCGTGCTGGTGATCGTTCCGGGGCCGATCGTGACGCTGGTGATCGCCACCGGCGCATCTCGCGGCATCCGCGCCGCCTTGCAGACCGTGATCGGCACCACGCTCGGCAATGCTGTGCTGCTCGCCTGCATTGCGCTCGGTTTAAACTGGATTCTGAAGACCTCCGCCGAAGTGTTCGATTATCTGCGCTGGGTTGGCGCCGCTTATCTGGTCTGGCTGGGCATCCAGGCCTGGCACCATGCCGGCGCGCCGACGCAAGCAGCGCCCCCGGGCGGCCATGTGCTTGCCTGGCGCGGCTTCGTGGTGGCGATCACCAACCCCAAGACCATCGCGTTCTTCTCAGCCTTCCTGCCGCAGTTCATTGACCCGGCGCTGCCAGTTGAGCGCCAGCTTTGGATGATGTGCACGGTGTCGGTACTGTTGGCAGGCTTGCTCGATGCCGCCTGGGGCGTGACGGCGGGCCTAGGCCGCGCCTTCCTGATGAAGCCGCGCCACAACAAGCTACTCGGCCGGCTGTCGGGCGCGGTGCTGATCGGAGGCGGGATCTGGCTGTCGCTGGCGCGGCCGCGCGGCTGAGAGCTCAGTCCGAAATCCGGTCGGCGTTGATCAGCCGAACCTTTGGGTTACCGAAGGGGGTCCCGACGCAGCGCAGATAGGGCCAAGGGCGCTGGGCGCATGACAACATTTGCGTGGCTTCCGCGACCGGGCGCGGGCTGGCGTCGACAGGCGCGGAAGGGGCCGACAGCACGGTGATGACGGCGGCAATGAACGCGGCGGCCATGATAGCGGTCATAAGCTTTGGCATGACGATCCCCCTGGTGTTTGCCTGTTGGGGGTTGGTCGCCGCCGCAGGGATAATGGTTCAAGCCGGTTCTCGCGGTCTTGCCGGGCGGGGATGGCCGGGGTAGACCCCCGCCATGCCGCGAACCGCTCTCTATGCGGGGTCCTTCGACCCGGTCACCAACGGCCATCTCGACGTGGTGCGCCAGGCCGCCCGCTTGGCCGACAAGTTGGTGCTGGCGATCGGCGTGCATCCCGGCAAAAAACCGCTGTTTTCGGCCGCCGAGCGCATCGCCATGCTGGAGCAGACCTGCGGGCCGGTGGTGCGGCGGGAAAAGTGCAAACTCGTCTGCATGACGTTCGACAACCTCGTGGTCGAGGTGGCGCGCAAGCAAGGTGCGAGTTTGCTGATCCGCGGCCTGCGTGACGCCACCGACTTCGACTACGAAATGCAGATGGCCGGCATGAACGCCACGATGGCGCCGAAGGTGCAGACCGTGTTCCTGCCGGCTTCGGCCGCCGTGCGCCCGATCACCGCCACATTGGTGCGCCAGATCGCCGGCATGGGCGGCGATGTTTCCGCCTTCGTGCCGGCCACGGTGGCGGCCCGGCTGAAGATGAAGTTTCCGCGCTAGCGCGCGACAATCCAAACCGGGGACCCTCGATGACAACGCGCCGTTCGATCCTGATGCTCGCTTTCGCGTTCACCGTATTGGCAGCACCCGCACTGGCGCAGTCGCCGAAACTTTCCAACCCGGCCGCTCTCACCGAGCAGGCGCCGGCGACTTACAAGGTGCGCTTCGACACCAGCAAGGGCGCCTTCGTCATCCAGGTGAACCGCGCTTGGGCGCCGCACGGTGCCGACCGCTTCTACAATCTGGTGAAGAACGGCTTCTACGACAATGTGCGGTTCTTCCGGGTGCTCACCGGTTTCATGGCGCAGTTCGGCATCAACGGCGATCCGGCATTGTCGGCGCATTGGCGCGGCGCCGATATCCCCGATGATCCGGTGCGCCAGAGCAACAAGCGCGGCATGATCACCTTCGCCACCGCAGGGCCCAACACGCGCACCACCCAGGTGTTCATCAACTTCGCCGACAATTCGTCGCTCGATGGCCAAGGCTTCGCACCGTTCGGCCGCGTGGTGTCCGGCATGAAGGTGGTGGATAGCCTCAACGCCGAATACGGCGAGGGCGCGCCGCGCGGCCGCGGCCCCGACCAGGGCCGCTTGCAGATGGAAGGCAACGCCTATCTCGTGCGCGACTTCAAGCGCATGGACTATGTGAAGAAGGCGTCGATCGTAAACTAAGAATGGGTGCCATGCGGCGGGCTGCGGTCATGCTGGGTGCCGCGGGGCTTGTTGCGGCGGCCGCTTGTGGTTCAACGGTTCGCTGCCGGCTTCGGCTCGGCAGCCGAGGCGGGCGGTGGCGCCAAAGGGCTCGCTCGATACGCTCGACGATGTCCGTCGGGCGATCATCGGCTGCTGGCAATGGCCGCCAGCATACGAGATTCGAACCGGAATGGAGTTTACGGTGCTGCTGAGCTTCAAGCGCAATGGTGAGGTTTTCGGCGCCCGCATCACCTACCAGACGCGCAACGTTTCGTCTGGTGAGCGCGCCGTCTATTATCGCGCGCTGGTGCGCGCGATTGCGCTATGTTCGCCGCTGCCGGTTTCGCCCAGCCTCGGCGCAGCGATCGCCGGACGGCCGTTCACCTTCCGCTTCCGCGACACGCGAAAACAAAGAAAGGCTTCGCTCAATGGCTAGTCCCGAAAATACACTGACCCTCGAGACCACCAAGGGAAGGGTGGTGATCGAGATGCGGCCTGATCTCGCACCCGGCCACGTCGCGCGCATCAAGGAACTGGTGAAAGAGGGCTTCTACGATGGCATCGTGTTCCACCGGGTGATCGACGGCTTCATGGCGCAGACCGGCTGCCCGCACGGCACCGGCACGGGCGGCTCGGGGCAGCGGCTGAAAGCCGAGTTCAACAAGGAGCCGCATGTGCGCGGCACGGTATCGATGGCACGCGCGGCGAGCCCGGATTCCGGCGACAGCCAGTTCTTCATCTGCTTCGACGACGCCGGCTTCCTCGACAACCAATACACGGTCTGGGGTAAGGTGATCGATGGCATGGAGAACGTCGATTTGATCAAGCGCGGCGAGCCGGTGGATAACCCCGACAAGATCATCAAGGCGACCATGGGGGCGTGAAGCCCTCTTCCCGCGACCCAAATTCTGTTGTCATGCCCCGCGCAGGCGGGGCATCCGGTAAACTCAGGCGGCAGTGAGCGCCCTGGGCGTCACGGCGTACTGGATTGCCCGCCTGCGCGGGCAATGACACCGAGTGTGTGATGCGCACCGACCTCTTCGATTTCGACCTACCGCCCGACCGCATTGCCTTGCGGCCGGCGCACCCGCGCGACGCGGCGCGGCTATTGGTCGTTAGTCCGGGCAGGGAGCCGGCGTTCGAGGACCGCGGCATGCGCGATCTGCCGGCGCTTTTGCAGCCGGGCGACGCCTTGGTGGTCAACGACAGCAAGGTAATCGCCGCCCGCCTCAAGGGCCGCCGCGTCGGGCGGGGCGCCGAGGCCGAAATCGAGGCGACGCTCATCAAGCGGCTCGACGGCTCGCATTGGAAAGCGTTCATCCTCGGCGCCAGGAAAGTCCAGGTCGGCGATACGCTGCGTTTTGGCAGCGAAGGGCGGGTGTGTTTCCTTGGCGAGCTCGACGCTCAAGTTTCACATAAAGACGAGGGAGGTGAGATAACCCTTTCATTTTCCTTCCATGGCCCGGTGCTGGATCAGGCCATAGCGGAGCGTGGCGACATGCCGCTACCGCCCTATATCGCCTCCCGCCGCATCCCCGACGAGCAGGACAAGACTGACTATCAGACGCTCTTTGCCCACGATGAGGGTTCGGTGGCGGCGCCCACCGCTGGGCTGCATTTCACCGGTGCGCTGCTGGAACGGCTCAAGGCGCGCGGCGTGACGCTTCATAAAGTAACGCTGCATGTGGGCGCCGGCACCTTCCTGCCGGTGAAAACGGACGACACCGAAAGCCACAAGATGCATGCCGAACTTGGCACGGTATCGGTGGAAGTGGCCGAGGCTTTGAACGATGCGCGGGCCAAGGGGGGCCGGATCGTGGCGGTCGGCTCGACCGCACTGCGGCTTTTGGAAAGCGCGGCCGGCGAGGACGGCAAGCTCCAGGCATATTCGGGCGAGACGGCGATCTTCATCATCCCCGGCTACAAGTTCCAGGCGGTCGATCTGATGCTGACCAATTTCCACCTGCCGCGCTCGACCCTGTTCATGCTGGTGGCGGCGTTCAGCGGGCTCGACACCATGAAACGCGCCTATGCCCACGCCATCGCGGCCGGCTACCGCTTCTATTCCTACGGCGACGCCTGTCTGCTTTATCCTGCCGGCACATGAGCGAGCCCTTCTCCTTCACGTTGCTCGAAACCGATGGCGCCTCCCGCCGCGGCGAAATCGTCACGCCCCACGGCAAGGTGCAGACGCCCGCCTTCATGCCGGTCGGCACGCAAGCCACGGTCAAGGGCCTCACCCCCGAAACCTTGCGCGAAACCGGCGCCGAAGTCGTGCTCGGCAACACCTATCATCTGATGCTGCGGCCTGGGGCGCAGCGCATCGCGGCGCTTGGCGGCTTGCACGAATTCATGCAGTGGCCGCTGCCGATCTTGACCGATTCCGGCGGCTTCCAGGTGATGTCGCTGTCGGATCTGCGCAAGCTCGACGAGCGCGGCGTCACCTTCCGCTCCCATCTCGACGGCGCCATGGTGGCGCTCAGCCCCGAGCGCGCCATCGAGATTCAGGCGCTGCTTGGCGCCGACATCGCCATGCAACTCGACGAATGCCTGCGGCTACCGGCAAGCGCGGAAGAGATCCGGCGCGCCATGGAACTGTCGCTGCGCTGGGCCGAGCGCTCGAAGCGTGCTTTCGAAAGTCGGGCGAGCGAAGGCTATGCCCTGTTTGGCATCGTGCAGGGTGGCGACGACGTGGCGCTGCGCGCCGAGAGCGCGCGCGCGCTCACTGACATGGAGTTCCAGGGCTATGCCATCGGCGGGCTGGCGGTCGGCGAGCCGCAGGCCACCATGCTCAAGATCGTCGAAGAAACCGCACCCATGCTGCCGGAGGCGCGCCCGCGCTATCTGATGGGCGTCGGCACCCCGCACGACATGCTGGAGGCAGTTGCCCGCGGCATCGACATGTTTGACTGCGTGCTGCCGACCCGCAACGGCCGCCACGGCATGGCGTTCACCCGGTTCGGCGCCATCAATCTGGCCAATGCCCGTCACGCCGCTGACCCGCGCCCGCTCGATGCCGAGAATGCGCACCCGGCGGCGCGCAACTATTCGCGGGCCTACCTCCATCACCTGACCAAGGCCAACGAAATGCTGGGCGCGGTGCTGCTGTCGACCATCAATCTTGCCTATTACCAAGCGCTGATGGCCGGGATGCGCGACGCCATCGCCGCCGGCCGGTTCCAGGGGTTCCGCGCCGCCACCTTGGCGCAATGGCAACAGGGCGACATTCCGCCGGCCTGAGGCTTGCGCTAACATCGCGTCATGGCGCTGACATTGAAGGTCAACGGCAAGAGCCGGCGGGTGGCGGCTGCGCCCGACACGCCGTTGCTCTATGTGCTGCGCAACGACCTCGAATTGAACGCGGCCAAGTTCGGCTGCGGGCTGGCGCAATGCGGCGCGTGTACGGTGCTGGTCGACGGCAAGGCGGCGCGGTCTTGCGTCACGCCGGCCGGCGGCGTGACCGATGCCGAGATCGTCACGCTAGAAGGGCTGGGCACGCTCGAAAACTTGCATCCCCTGCAACAGGCCTTCATCGCCGAGCAGGCGGCGCAATGCGGCTATTGCACCGCCGGCATGATCATGAGCGCCAAGGCGTTGCTCGACCGCATCCCGCATCCGAGCGAGCAACAGGTCCGCGAAGCACTCGCCGGCAATCTCTGCCGCTGCGGCACCCATGCGCGCATCATTCGCGCGGTGCTGCGCGCGGCGGCCGTGACGGAGAAGGCGCAATGACGGCGCTCCTCACCCGCCGCCAATTTAGCGCCGGCGTGGGCGGCATCGTCATCGCCTTCAGCATGCGCGGTCCGGCATGGGCGCAGCAGCGCGCGCGGCTGCCCGGTAGCCTTTCGCGCCACCGCCGGCTCGATGCCTGGCTGCGCATCAACCCGGACGGCACCGCCACCATCTTCACCGGCAAGGTCGAACTCGGCCAGGGTATCCTCACCGCACTGGCGCAAATCGCAGCGGAAGAACTGTATCTGCCGCCGGCGCGCATCGTAATGATTTCCGGCGACACCACGCGCACGCCGGACGAAGGCATCACCTCCGGCAGCCGCTCGATTGAGACCAGCGGCGCCGCCATCCGGGCGGCTTGCGCGGAAGCGGCGGCCCTGCTGGCCGAACTCGCCGGTCAACGGCTCGACTGGTCGTCGGACGAGCTCACCGTGCAGGACGGCGTCATTTACGCGCCGGGCACGCGCAAGGTGAGCTACGGCGAACTGGCTGCGCAATTCGATCTGAGCCGCACGGCGACCGGCAAGTTTCCGCCCAAGCCTTATGGCTCGCACAGAATCGTCGGCAAGCCGGTGCAGCGCCGCGACATTCCCGGCAAGGTCACTGGCGCGGCCGCCTTCGTGCAGGACCTGCGGCTGCCCGCCATGCTGCATGGGCGTGTGGTGCGGCCGCCGCGCTCTCACGCCATTCTCGATCAGGTCGACCTGCGCGGCGCCAAGACGCTGCCTGGCGTAGTGGCGGTGGTGCGCGACGGTTCGTTCCTCGGCGTTGTCGCCAAGCGCGAAGAGCAGGCAGTGCGGGCGCGCGAGCATCTTTTGCGCAGCGGCAAATGGATCGGCGGCGACACACTGCCCGATGCGCGCAAGCTGCATGACCATCTCATCACCCAGAACAGCGACGACCAGGTGGTGAGCGAGCGGAAAGCGCCGCCGCCGTCGGGTATCGCCCGCGTGTTCGAAGCGACCTTCACCCGGCCCTATGTCGCACACGCCTCGACCGGGCCATCCTGCGCTCTGGCGCAGTTCGCAGGCGGTAAGCTGACGGTGTGGTCACACACCCAAGGCGTCTTTCCGCTGCGGCACGCTCTCGCCCGCGCGCTCAAAATGGACGAAGAGGCCATCCACTGCATCCACGCCGAGGGCGCCGGCTGCTACGGCCACAACGGCGCCGATGATGCCGCGCTCGATGCCGCGCTGCTGGCGCGAGCGGTAAAGGGCAAGCCGGTGCGGGTGCAATGGATGCGTGATGACGAATTCGTCTGGGAACCCTACGGCCCGGCCATGGTGATGAAGACGAAGGCCTCGCTCGTCGACGGCAGGGTCGCCGCGTGGAGCTACGATGTGTGGAGCGCCACCCACAGCACCCGGCCGGGCTACAGCGATAATCTGCTGGCGAGCTGGTATCTTGCCCAGCCGTTATCGCCGGGCCAGGGCTGGAGCGGCGGTGGGCAGCGCAACGCGGTGCCGCTCTATGCCTTTCCCGGCCACCGCGTCACCAATCATTTCCTGCCGGATTCCCCATTGCGGGTTTCTTCGCTGCGCGGGCTCGGCGCTTACGCCAACGTGTTCGCGATCGAATCGTTCATGGATGAAATGGCGGCTGCCGCCGGCGCCGACCCGGTCGCCTTCCGCTTGGCGCATCTCGAGGACAAGCGCGCCAAGGCCGTGATCGAGGCTGTCGCCAAGGCCGCGGGCTGGAAATCAGGCACGAAAGGCGACGGCGTGCATGGCCGCGGGGTCGGCTTTGCGCAGTACAAGAACGCGGCGTGTTACGTGGCGGTAGTGGCCGACCTCAGAGTCGAGCGCGCGACCGGCAAATTGCTGGTTGAACGCGTCTACGCGGCGGCGAATGCCGGGCAGATCATCAACCCGGACGGGCTGAAGAACCAGATCGAAGGCGGCATCATCCAGTCGGCGAGCTGGACCTTGCACGAGCAGGTGAAATTCTCCGCCGACGGCATTGCCTCGCGCGACTGGCTTGGCTATCCGATCCTCACCATGCCGGAGGCCCCCCAGATGCACACCGTCCTGATCGACCGGCCGGACCAGCCCTCGCTCGGCGCCGGCGAAGCCTCGGTAGGTCCGGCGGCCGCCGCGATCGGCAATGCCTTTGCGCACGCGACGGGAAAGCGCCTGCGCGACCTGCCGTTCAATGCCGCCCGCGTGAAGGCGGCGCTGGCATGAACGTTCAGGGCGAGTTCCTTAAGCGCCGCCGCAAGCCGCGCTTCAAATTGCCGCCGGGCGCAACCGACGCGCATTGCCACGTGTTCGGGCCGGGCGACCGGTTTCCTTACGCGCCCGGGCGGCGCTACACGCCGGACGATGCGCCGAAGGAAATGCTGCGCGCGCTGCACGACCATCTTGGCGTAGAGCGGGCGGTGATCGTGCAGGCGAGTTGCCACGGCAGCGACAATGCCGCCATGCTCGACTGTATCGCGTCGGACACAAAACGTTATCGCGGCGTCGCCATCGTCAACGACACGTTCAGCGACGCCGATATCGACGCGCTCGATACTGGCGGCGTGCGCGGCGTGCGCTTCAATTTCGTCAAGCATCTGGGCGGCGCGCCCGACATGGCCGTGTTCAACCGCGTCATCGACCGGGTCAAAGGCCGCGGCTGGCACGTGGTGCTGCATCTCGATGCGCCCGACATCGCGGCGCTGTCACCGATGATCCGCAAGCTGCCGCTGCCCTTCGTGATCGACCACATGGGCCGGGTGCCGGGCAAAGACGGCGTCGGGCAGCCGCCGCTCAAGGCGCTGCTCGAGCTGGCCAGACTGGAGAATTGCTGGATCAAGGTCTGCGGCGCCGAACGCATCTCGTTACCGCCTTACGCGGAGGCGGTGCCGATCGCGCATGCGATCGTGTCGGCCATCCCCGACCGCGTGCTGTGGGGTACGGATTTCCCGCATCCTAATCCCACCCACGAGGCTGACGAGGCCGATCTGGTCGACCTGGTGCCGCAATACGCCAAGGACGCGGCGGTGCAGCAGCGGTTGCTGGTGGGCAATCTGGCGCGGCTTTACGGATTCACCTGATCCGCAATGCTGCCTTGAAATAAACCAGCCTGCCTTCCGAATAGGCGGATGCGCGCGCTGACGCCCGCGAAACGGCGCTTATGCGCTGGCACAAAGTTTGCTGATTTCACCATCGAGTTGGCGGCTAGGGTTCCGGTCCCCGCGTGGGACGTCAGGTCCGAGAGCCGCCGCCTGGGCCATAGTCAGCCCGGGTGCACGGCGGGACAAAAGCCCGGGAGACCTCAGTGGCCGTGATTGGCAACACTCGGGGTTTGTCCAGTTCACGGTCGTCAAACAGGACGAGGACTGGACATGAAACGCTTGCCAAGCCTTCTGACCATGCTTTGCGCAGCCGCCTTGGCGGCCGCGCCGCTCTCTCATGCTGACGCTGCCAAGAAGAAGGAATTCAATATCGCCTGGACGATCTATGTCGGCTGGATGCCGTGGCAATACGCGGCCGAGCACGGGATCGTGAAGAAATGGGCCGACAAATACGGCATCACCGTCAACGTCAAGCAGATCAACGACTACGTCGAGTTGATCAATCAGTACACCGCCGGCAAGTTCGACGGTGTCACCGTCACCAACATGGATACGCTCACCATTCCGGCGGCGGGCGGCGTCGATTCATCCGCCGTCATCATGGGCGACTATTCAAACGGCAATGACGGCGTCGTGCTCAAGAACGCCAAGAGCCTGAAGGACATCAAGGGCCGCAAGGTCAATATCGTTGAATTATCGGTGTCGCACTATCTGCTGGCGCGCGGCTTGTCGAAGGTGAAACTCACCGAGAAAGACCTCAAGACCATCAACACGTCAGACGCCGACATCGTGGCGGCGTTCAAGTCGCCAGACTCCACTGCGGTGGTGACGTGGAATCCACAGCTCCAGGAAGTCAAGAAGGAGCCGCACGCCAAGGAAGTTTTCGATTCGTCCAAGATTCCGGGCGAGATCGAGGACATGATGGTGGTCAATACCGCGACGCTCAAGGACAACCCGGAACTCGGCAAGGCGCTGGTCGGCGCCTGGTACGAGACCATCGCGCTGATGCGCGCCAAGACCGAGAAGGGCAAGGCGGCGCGTGAGGCGATGGCGAAAGCCTCCGGCACCGATCTCACCGGCTTCGAAGGCCAGCTCAAGACCACCTACATGTTCTACACGCCGGCCGACGCAGTGAAGTTCATAACCAGCGCCAAGCTGCCGCAGATCATGGATCTGGTGCGCACGTTCTGCTTCGAACACAACTTGCTGGGCGAAAAGGTGGCGTCAAAGGACGTGGTCGGTATCGCGTTTCCGGGCGGCAAGGTGATCGGAGACAAGAAGAACGTGAAGATGCGCTTCGACGCCACCTACATGAAGATGGCGGCGGACAAGAAGCTCTAGCTTCATGACCGCTGCTGCCGGGGACGGGACATGCGCCGCCTGATGAACGTCGCGCCGCGGCGCGGCAGCCGCATGCTGCTCGCGCTGCTGCCGTTCGTGCTCATCGCGTTGATCTACGTGGCGGGCTCGGCGCAGCGGCGCGCGGCCAATCCCAACGACAAGCTGTTGCCGCCGGTCAGCGAGATGGTGGAGGCGATCAAGCACGCCGCCTTCGAGCCTGACCGGCGCACCGGCGACTACGTACTGTGGACCGATACGGGGGCGAGCCTGCGCCGGCTCGGCCTTGGCCTCGGCTTCGCAACTTTGGGCGGGCTGGTGTTCGGGGTCGCCATCGGCGTGCTGCCCCTGGTGCGGGCCAGCCTGGCGCCGCTGGTCGGCGTTCTCTCCATGATCCCGCCCATGGCGGTACTGCCGATTCTGTTCATCGTGTTCGGGCTCGGCGAATTGTCCAAGGTGGTGCTGATCCTGTTCGGCGTGACGCCGTTCCTGATCCGCGATCTGGCGCTGGCGATCACCAATCTGCCGACCGAGCAACTGGTGAAGGCGCAGACGCTGGGCGCCTCGACCTGGCAGGTGGCTATCCGCGTGGTGCTGCCACAGATCATGCCGCGGCTGCTCGAGGCAGTGCGGCTGTCGATCGGACCAGCCTTTCTGTTCTTGATCTCGGCCGAGGCGATCGCCTCGGACGTGGGCCTCGGCTACCGCATCTTCCTGCTGCGGCGCTATCTCGCCATGGACGTGATCCTGCCCTACGTCGCCTGGATCACGCTGCTCGCCTTCATCATAGATTGGGGGCTGGCCTGGATCGCGCGGCGTGGCTTTGCGTTCGCCTATGTGACGGAGCGGCGGTGATGAGCGCGATCACGATCCGCGACGTGTGGGTGGAATACGGCGACCAGATCGTGCTGGAGCGCCTCAATCTGAAGATTGCGTCCGGCGCCTTCCTTTCGCTGGTCGGACCGTCGGGCGCCGGCAAGAGCACGTTCCTGCGCATGATCCTCGGTCAGAAGCAGCCGACGCGCGGCGAGATCTTGCTCGACGATGTGCCGATGCAGGCCGAGCCAGGCCCGGACCGCGGCGTGGTGTTCCAGCGTTATTCGGTGTTTCCGCATCTGAGCGTGCTCGGCAACGTGTTGCTCGGCTTCGAATTTGCGGCCAGTCCCTTCAGCGCGCGGCTGTTCGGGCCAGCGCGGCGCGCAGCCATCGCTGAAAGCGAAAAGCTGATCGCAGAAGTCGGGCTTGCCGAGCACCGCGACAAATACCCTTACGCGCTCTCCGGCGGTATGCAGCAAAGGCTGGCAATCGCGCAGGCGATCGCCAAAAAACCGAAGGTGCTGCTGCTCGACGAGCCGTTCGGCGCGCTCGACCCCGGCACCCGCGCGCAGATGCACGAGCTCATCCGCTTTCTGTGGCGTGACTGTAAAATGACGATTGTCATGGTCACCCACGACATCAAGGAAGCTTTCGCGCTCGGCACCCGGCTGATCGCGCTCGACAAGAAGCGCGTCGATCCACAGGCGCCGGAGCAATTCGGCGCCATCATCACCTACGACCTCGATCTCACACGCGACAGCGCGGTGCCCGTCCTGGGGTTCACCAAGCCGCTCGCAAGCTCGCCAGTGGAGCCAGCGCAAAGCCAGGGAGCGCAAGCATGACACATCGACCGACACGCGGCGCCGGATTGTTTCCGGAGCCGAGGCGCCAACGCCGCCACCATCCCGACTTCGACCGCATGGCGACGCAAGGCTGGAAGGCGCTCGACGCCGAAGGGAAACTGTCGGAGGCCGGCTGGCGGAAAGAACAGCAGTGGGCGCTCGACATGGGCCTGCCCGGCGCCGACAGCTTGACCGACAAGAGCATTCCGACGTTTTCGCGCGGCGAGCTGCCGCATTTCGCCGGCATCAATACGTTTCTCAAGGCGCCTTACGTGGAGAACGTGCGCGACGTCGCCAAATACGACGCGGCGGTGCTCGGTATTCCATTCGATTCCGGCACTACCTATCGCCCTGGTACCCGCTTCGGGCCGCAAGGCATCCGGCGCATCTCGGCGCTCTACACGCCGTACAATTACGAGCTCGGCGTGGATTTACGCGAACAGATGACGCTTTGTGATGCTGGCGACGTGTTCACCATCCCCGGCAATCTGGATAAAAGCTTCGACCAGATCAGCCGCGGCGTGGCGCATGTGTTTTCGTCCGGGGCATTGCCGTTGATGCTGGGCGGCGACCACTCGATCGGCTTCCCTTGTGTGCGCGGCATCGCGCAATGCACGTCAAAGCGCATCGGCATCATTCATTTCGACCGCCACATCGACATCCAGGAGAAGGATCTCGACGAGCGCATGCATACGACGCCCTGGTACTGGGCAACGAATTTGCCCAACGTATCGGCCACCAATCTGGTGCAGCTCGGCATCGGCGGCTGGCAGGTGCCGCGCTACGGGGTGCAGGAGGCGCGCAAGCGCAACACCAATGTGCTGACCATCGCCGACATCGAGAAGATCGGCCTCGAAAAGACCGCCGAGATCGCTTTGGAACTCGCGTGGAAGGATGCCGACGCGGTTTATATCTCGTTCGACGTCGACTCCATCGATTGCGGCTTCGTGCCCGGTACCGGCTGGCCGGAACCGGGCGGCTTCCTGCCGCGCGAGGCGCTCAAGCTGTTGGGGCTGGTGGCGGCCGAAGGCCTGTGCGGGCTGGAGGTGGTGGAGGTGTCACCGCCTTACGACACCTCCGACATCACCGCATTGGTGGGCGTGCGCGTGGTGGTCGAGGCCATCGGTTCGCTGGTGGCGCATGGCAAGCTCGGCAGCCACAAGGCGCTGATCGACAAACCTGTCACGTATTAAGGGAGCGCGTCATGCACCGGGGACACGATCACGACCATCATCATCACGGCAACGGCGCGGGTGCCGGTCACAACCACGCGGCGCCGCCGCGTGCCGCGCAATGGCAGACGCCGCATCTGCCACACGATCAAAAGCCCGACGACCACCACCATGGGGAGTCCGATCTCGACCTGGTGGAGATGGCCTTCGTCGAAGGTTTTGCTGCGACCAAGGACCCGGCGAGTTTTTTACGGCTGGCGCGCATTCCGGCGGAAGCGGTCGATGCCAGCGGGACGAAGCTCGTCCTGCTTCGCGTGGAGACGGAGGCAACGACCGACGTAGGCGCGCTGATGCCGCAGCTCGGCGGCGGCGTCATGCGCTATGACCCGCTGCCGGCGCGCATGGTGACGCACCGGCGAATGCTGCGTTTTGTCTATTTCGACGGCAGCCAGCCGCGGCTTTTGTCGCTCGGCGAGGTGAGGGAGCTGACGCCGAACTGAGCGTTGCTGGCATGTTTTCGGGGTGTTTTCCTTGGACTGGTCGTCGCGCGCGATCGGACAAAGGCCCGCTTTGGCTGGCTAGCCCTTGACGGCTACCGAGGACCGGCATGATAATTCAGGAGTGGCGTTGCGTTACAGTAGAGTAGGGAGTTGGGGTGTGGGAAAGCTTTATGCGTCCAGACTGGGCGTAGCGCTCGCTACGCTTTTTTGCGTTTCACTTACAGGCTTCAGCGGCGCAAGCGCGAGCACGGTTTTTAATATCACCGGCAACGCTTCGATTTCCGGCACGCTGACAATCGACACCGTCGTCGGTAATATAACGGCCGCGGATGTTATTGTTACAGGCGTTTCGCCGGATTTCACTTACATCTTCGACACATACCATGTGGCCACCGCAATTCGAGTCATCATCGGGAATGGGACCACGACGCCCGTATCTACCGTTGGTCTTCAATTTGAAGATGGCGGGTCGCTGGTGGGATTTGCGGGCGCCACAATCGACATTGCGAACGTCGTGGCACTTTGCGATGCCGAAGCGCCGTTCCTTTGCAGGGGTGGTCTTACTCCGTTGGGCGAAGCAGAGTTAACGACAGTGTCGGCCACCACGCCGCTGCCGAGTGCGCTCCCGCTCTTTGGTTCAGTTTTGGCAGGCGCGGGCGTCTTTGGCTGGCGCCGCCGCAAACGCGTATCGACAACCGCGTAATTCAAAACGCTTCGGCGATTCCTGTGGCAGCCTATGGGCCGCCATAGCGCCAGACGATATCGTTGTAGGACCACGCGGGCGGGTTGCCCGACAGCGCCTGTCAATTACAGGCTTTGGGCCGTTTCGCATCCGACCAGTCGCTGAGCTTTATGGGGGCGAATTTTGCCTTGATCGGCCTCGGTTTCGCGTTGCTGTGCGTAGCCACGCCTTTGCCGGTGAGGAAATTGATGTCGCAACTGCCGATGCTGCCATCGCGCATGTCCCACGTTTTGGCAAAGCCGACGACCCAGAATTCGTTGCGGCGGTGCGTGATCGTCAGCGCCATTTCGTATTGATTGCTGCCGAGCCCCACGCGGCCGTATTTGACCTTCAACGACCCCTTGCCGGCGCTCTCAAGCCCGACAACCGGATCGGCGGTGAGGTTCTTTTTCAAGAATGACGGTATGCGCGACGGATCGAGCGGACCGGGTCCGTCCAAATAGATAACGAGATCCGCATAGCTGCTGGCGGGATCCTGCACAACCGCTGCGCGATCGAGCTTGCCGTCATGGTCGATATCGAGCGTGATTTTGTACACCACCTTGGCGGCGGGTTTTTCCTCCGCGCGCGCGGCGGCCGGCGCCACCGCCATGGCGGCGATCAACGCGAGAGCCGCAGGTTGCACCGCGGTTGTCATGTGAGGTGTTTCACGGTCCGCCGTACAGCCAGGCGATACCCTCGTAAGACTGTTCCGGCGTGCGGGCGGCGAGCGCCAGGTCGCGCAATTCGGCGGTGACGCCGCGCGCGTGATAGAAGTCGCCATAGACGCGCGCCATGATCTGCGTGCGCGCAGTGCGCAGGTAACGGTCCTGGGTGTAGGCCTGGAAGGCAGCCGGCAGATCGTCCGGGGCCGCGGCCACTTTCTCCGCCAGCACCACCGCGTCCTCGGTCGCCATGCAGGCGCCTTGCGCGAGATATTGCAGCATCGGGTGCGCCGCGTCGCCGAGCAAAGTCACGCGGCCGTTCGACCAGTTTTTCACCGGCTCGCGGTCACACAAGACCCACATGCGCCAGGTTTCGATGCGCTCGAGCATGCGCAAGACTTCCGGACGCTGGCCCTTGAAATGCTGCCACAGCAATTCGGTGCTGCCTTCGGTGTTCCAGCCCTCCTCGTATTGATCGGAATGGAACACGGCGACCAGATTGTAGAGTTCGGCGCGTCGCAAGGGATAATGCACGAAATGGGTGCGCGGGCCGGCCCACAGGATCACGTCGGGGCGCCACAGGTCCGCAGGCACGTCTTCGCGCTTGAGCACGGCGCGGTAGGCGATGTGGCCGGAGACGCGCGGCTTGCCGTCGCCAACGATGCGATCGCGAATCTGCGACCACATGCCGTCGCAGCCGATCAGCGCGCGGCCATCGACGCGCTCGCCGTTGTCGAGAATGACAGTGACGCCGTCGACGCGTTCTTCGTAAAACTCCACGCGGCGGCTGTTCTCCAGCGTGATCAGGTTTGAATCCTGGCAGGCTTTCAGAAACGTGCCGTGGATATCGGCGCGATGGGTGACGGCATAGGGCTGGCCGAAGCGCTTGAAGAATGCCTCGCCGAGCGGGATATGGGTGATCAGCTTGCCGGTGAGCGCGTCGCGCATTTCCTGCGCCGGTGGGCGGTGGGCGTCGGCCAAAATCGCGTCCTTGAGGCCGATCTTCTCCAGCACGCGGAAAATATTGGGCCCGAGCTGGATGCCGGCGCCGACCTCGCGGAATTCCGGGCTCTGCTCGAATACGCGCACGGGCAAGCCCTGGCGTGCCAGCGCATAGGCCGCGGCCAGGCCGCCGATGCCGCCGCCAGACACCAGAATGGGCGCCGCGCCGTTTGTCTGAGCCATGGGCGTTCCTCGCTGCCGTTACATGGTTTTGCGGGCAAGATAAATCGCGGCGGCGGCGGACGCAAAGCGCGCGAAACTTGCGCCTGCCAAGCGTAGGCCATGAACAAGAGTGGGCCATGAAAAAGCCCGCCGGCGGACCGGCGGGCAAGGAAGTGCGGGAACGAATGCTTGAGCCGGCTACTTGACCACCTGACCGCGGATTTCGCCGGCCTTGTGCGCCGCAGTGTGGATGTTGACGTACATGTTGCCGCCCATCAGGGCTGCGGCCTGGGCGTCGGTGAGGGTGGCCGAGCCTTCGAACGAGGGGCCATGCGGGTTAATCGGAACCATCACGCCGGCGTTCTTGCCGGCAGCGGCCGGCCCGTGGAAATGGGCCGCCGTGGCCGGGCCGCTGAGGCCGGAATAGCTACCCTTCCAGGAAAGCTTCTTGGTGGCCGAGTCGTAGGTCACGGTGACCGAGCCGGTGGCCTTGCTGTTGCCCGGCGGCACCTCGCTGGCGCCGCTCAGGGTGGCTTTCATATTGGCCATCGCCGCCAGCGACGGCGAGGCGAAGGCGAGCGCGCCGGCGCAGGCGAGAACGGCCAGGGTCGGGCGCAGAAACGTCCGTGTCATGTTTGCTCCTCCTTGGATCAGGCTGTGCACAGCCATTTGGCAAACACCGGACCCTAGCAGCTATTCCGCCGGGGCGGGGCTCAAGCGGCTGCGAGCGGAATCGCCGTAATGGAGGTTTCGCCGCAGGCATCGCACTCCCAGTGGTGGCGGATTTCGCCGCCTTCCACGAATTCGGACACGATGGGCGCCACCATCCGGTCGCCGCAGTGGGGGCAACGCGGGGGGGCGGTAAAGGTTCGCGCGGCGGAAAGTTTTGCCGCGTTGCAGTGAAGCATGATTGGCCTCCGTGAATCGTCGTCCTTACCCGTGCCGTTGCTTAGAAGGCGATCATGGCGAGGCCGAGACCGGGACGTGAAACTGCCGTGACCATTGCGCTAAGATTTTGCGACGGCAATGCGGCTGCACTGCGCGCGGCGGCCCGTGCTGGCAACCGCATTTTGGACGAATTTCGTTTAAGGGGGTCGGCGTGTTGGTGAGCGCGCAGGGACTCGAACCCTGGACCTACTGATTAAAAGCTAGTGTCCGGCCCAAAACATGGCATAACATATTAGTGCGTCGATTTACATGGTCGGCGCATTTCCCTTGCCTATTATGCATTATTCGATAACTTGAAATCTCATGGGGCAACATGCGAGCACCGGCTCATGTGTTGCCCCCATGTTGCCCCGAGCGACTGATCGAAACACCAGTGTTTCACCAGTTGCTCCACGGTCGGAACGCAAGGAGCCGCTAGTGGCCAAGCGAGCAATCACTGATCGCACCGTAAAGTCGCTCAAGCCCGCGAAAGCGGGTAAGCGCTATGATTTGCAAGACTCCATCGTCCCCGGACTTGCCGTTCGCGTCACCGAACGCGGCCACAAAAGTTTTGCTCTGATCGCTCGCTACCCGGGCAGCCAAAATCCCACCCGCAGAGCCTTGGGCGACTACGGTGCGCTGACGCTTGAACAGGCCCGCCATAAAGCCCGCCACTGGCTTGAATTGATAAACAAGGGCGTCGATCCGGCGATTGAAGCTGAGCGCGAAAAGATGGCGGCGCTGCGGAAACAAAAGAATACCTTTGCCGCCGTGGCCGAGGATTTCATAAAGGACAAGCTGTCCAGCGAGCGGCGGGGGAGGGATGCCGAACGCCACATTCGACGCGAATTCTTGCCGCGCTGGGGAAAGCTGCCGGTCACAAACGTTGCCGCCGCCCATGTGCGCGAGGTAATAAAGGCGGCAAAGGATCGCGGCGCGCCCTACGAGGCACACGCCCTACTGGCCACGGCGCGGCGTTTGTTCTCCTGGGCCATCGACCAGCAGTCCTACGGACTTGAAAGCTCACCGTGCGACCGGCTTAGGCCGAAGGCGATCATTGGCAAAAAGGCAGCCCGCCAGCGCGTCCTCACGGACGACGAAATGAGGGGGCTGTGGAAGGTATCGGAGCGCATTGGCTACCCATACGGCCCGCTCTACCGGATGCTGGCTTTAACAGGGCAGCGTAAGTCCGAGGTTTCGGGTGCGCGGTGGCGAGAATTCGACGTCGACCGCAGGCTATGGACAATCCCCGCCGAGCGCATGAAATCGGACGCAGCCCATGCTGTGCCGCTCAGCGATGATGTGATTGAACTCCTGGAATTGCTGCCCCGCTTCACTAAAGGCGATTATCTGTTCTCCACCAATTTTGGCGCGAAGCCCGTCAACGGATTCAGCAAAGCCAAGACACGGCTCGATAAGCAAGTGGCCGCCGAATTGGGCGGCGCGGTAAAGCCCTTCGTTATCCATGACATTCGTCGCACCATGCGCACCGGTCTGTCGGCGCTGCCCGGTCAGTGATCTGGTGCGCGAGCTTGTCATCGCCCATACCAAGCCAGGGCTGCATAAGGTCTACGACCACCACGCTTATGAAGCAGAAAAGCGCCACGCCTTAGCGCAGTGGGCGGCGCGGCTCGCGAGATCGTCCAGCTGGCGCGCAAAGACTCGCCCGGCATCGGGCTGCGTCATGACAAAGCGAACGCCATTGGAGGAAATCCACCGCGCTGGAAACCCGCGCTAGGAGGAATTCGAAACCAAAAGGCGTCGACGGCTCTGGAGAAGGGCATAGATGCGAGTATGAAGCAATTGGAGTGCGCGGAGACCGATCAAAACCTTCGCCCGACAAGCGACTAGAAATCTTCAAGAACCTTCAGGCATGGCCGCGCATTGTACTTGGAATTTATCAGGGTGAACTGGCAGGTGCCCAGAAACGAAAGGTCGAAAATCCTGACAAGGAACCGGGCAAGCCATCAGACGCCGCATATGGACGCAATCGCAAATATCACCGGCTTAAGCGAACATCGCGTGAAGGCGCTATGTAATGAAAGGCCGCCGCCATGTACAAGAAGGCCAGCCAGCGAAACCCAAGAAAAGCGCTGCCGAATTCAGGGCCATACTCCGTAAATTTTCCAGAGAAGTAAGCGCCCCATATTCTTGGGGTATCGATTTTCGCAAAAAACGCGACCCCGTAGTTACTGCTATCTCATGTTAATCGCTAGCGCACCATCAATAACCGGGGTGCGCAATGCATCAATTCCCTTCACCAAAGCGCGTTTTGTCTTTTCCCGACCTCAAAGAGCTGAAGGGAATCGGGTGGTCGCGCCAGCACTTGTGCCGAAAGGTGCACGCTGGCGAATTCCCGAAAGCCGATCAAGCTGGGCGAATGCGACGGTCGCATGGCTCGAAGGATGAGGTAGACGCGTGGCTCGACCAGCGCGTCGCCGAGCGCGACACCACCGCCGCCTAAGCAGAAGCCGCCCTGGGTAAAGGGCGGCTTTCGTAGTTCATGGGGGTGGCGAGACGGTCGCGGGGGCAGCGCCCAAGAAGCAACGCCCCGCGAGGGTTCGAAGCCCTCCACTTCCACCACGGGCTTTATCGATACGCTTGACGCCATCGATGTAGCCCACCGCCCGCCGCCGATCAAGGCGGCTGAATTCCGAGGGTTAGATAATCGAGAATTCCACCATCGCCGCCTACAACTCGACCAGAGCCCTGCGCTTAGGCAGCGAGACTAAATCAGGCCTGGACGCACGGGTCCAGGAAGCCATAGCCAGCCCGCCTATAGGGCCGAACCCTGGGAACATGACCGGGAGGGGAATCCGCCGAAGGGCATCGGCATAAGCGATCAGAGTGGACGGCGGGACTTACCTGGAAAGTAGCCCCCCGCCGTCCGTCCTGACATCGCAGGAGAGGGCGACGGCTAGCGCCGACCCTCAGCACGGGTTTACTCGCCGGACGGGTAAGCCACAACACCGTGCCGCGTCATCGAAGCGCCCACAATCGCCAACAGCATGACCCTGGCGAGCCTGAAATATGGTTGGGTAGTCCGGCTATGTCCCGGCTCCGCAATGGCTCCGGTGAGCATGGTTTTGCTGCTTAAGCGAAGCTATGCCCTCACCACAAATCACCAGTGAGCATGGACCGGGGAGGGGCATCAGCTGATCGCACCGGCAGCCGGGCGCTCTGCCCAGTTCGGCCTCGCGTCAGCGCCAAGTTGGCCACACCGCTGGCATCGCATTCGTGGTCCTAGCGACGGCACCAGCACATCGTCGCCAAGGGCATCGACGCTGACGATGGCCTCGTGGCGACAGGTGACGTTCGAGCACCACACAATCAGCGAGCGGACGCCATTGGAGCGCATGTTGCGCAGCGTCATCGGGCTTGGCGTTGGCGTCGGTTGCATGTGCCGAGCGTATCAGCGCGCAAGAAAGATTTAAAACAACTCCAAACAACAAATCGATATTGCGCTGAATTAACTGCCTGACTGTCCGTATTCCTGTCAGAATTCGGAAAGTGCAACATATACGAGGCACAATCACATGATCAAAGCAAACCTCAAACTGATATCGCCAGCAAAGAAAAACGGACAGTCACCCCGTTACGCCGACCGAATGCCGAACTCCGACCGCGTGAGCATTTGACCGAGCGCGAGATCGAGAAGCTAATCCGGCCGCCAAGGGCAATCGTTGGGGTCAGCGGGATGCCACGATAATCCTGATTGCTTTCCGGCATGGCCTCCGGGCGTCAGAGCTTTGGGCTCCAATGGTCCGATGTGGAATTCGAGTCCGCCACGCTGCACCTGCGCAGGGCCAAGGGCGGGGCAACAGCGACCCATCCATTGCTGGGTGATGAATTCGGGCGCTACGCGTCTTCAAGCGCGAGGCTAGTTCGCCGTTTATGTTTGTGACTGAGCGCGGCGCGCCGTTTTCGGTCGCCGGCTTGGCAAAGCTGATCGAGCGGGCAGGCATTGAGGCCGGGATGCCGTTTAAGTCCACCCGCACATGCTGAGACACGCGACCGGCTTCGCTCTGGCGAACAAGGGCACCGACACCAGGACCCTGCAGGCCTACCTAGGCCACCGCAGCATCCAATCGACCGTGCGCTACAGGGAGCTCGCGCCGGGGAGGTTTAAGAACCTATGGCGCTAGGAAGCGGCCGGGGGCCACTGAAGCCGCTGTATGAAGTCGCCACGGGTCCCACGGCCTATTCCGGGCCTACGGGCGGGCGTGACAGCGCAAAACGCCGCTGCCTAGCCTCCTGAGCCTCCCTAGCCCTCAGGTTGGCAGGATTCTCGCAGCGAACTCCGACAACTGGGCGAGCTCGGATGGCGGACAGGTATTCCTGCGTTTCGCGGCTTGGTATTCCAACAGCTCTACCAGACCCTGGCGATCCTCGTCGCTAACGGGGCGGAACGCCGCCACCAGCTCTTGCAACATCACGTCGGCAACCTCCGCCACGGTTTCGGCCTGTTCGAACGCGCCGGCGCCACCGACTTCGATCTTTTGCACGAGCAAACCGCTAATTTTAGCTTTCTCAGATATGGCTTTTACCGCAGCGCCAAGTTGATCGAGGCTATCCGCCCGGCTGCGAGCATGTTCGAGCTCGTCCAACAGGCTCTGCACAGTCACCGTCAAATCCTTGGCTGCGGCGGCTTGGAGCTCGGCCAATCTGGCTTGGACCCTTTCATTTCCTTTCAATCGAATACAGTTGCCGTCGTTTGGTTTGTAGCCTGCGAGCACATAGGCAGCATCGGCTGTTTCACCTTCGAAGAGAGCCTGTGCAAAGCGTTCGTGTCTCGGATTGGGTAGTGGCGGCACGTCTTAGTCCTTTAGTTTTTTGGCCGAGGTAGAGTTTTTAGCTGCTTGATGTGCTGCTTGCGGGTATGCAAGACGAAGGCCGAGAGCACCTTGTGGCCAGCGTCGAGATCATCGCCACCAACAGATCGGACGACCTCTGGCGCGATGACGAATTCGCCGCCCGAGGCGACGATCGTGACGTGACGAGAACCGCCGCCCCCGGCATAGCCCGTGCGCGGCATCCGGGACGGGTGCAGGTTTAGGTGCGGCGTGTGTGGCCGCCCAGCGTGACTGCGCGCTGCCGAAAGTCCATAGGCCCCGCTGGAAAACATATTTTTCAGAATCTCGCCGCCTGCTTGGCTATTGCCTTGGCCAAGGGCGCTCGGGATGTCGGCGGGGATGATGAACGCGCCCGCTGGGACATTGAGCGGAATCCTGTCCGTCCGTCCTGAAACTGGCGAGTGAATCATGCCCTCACGGAAAAGGCCGCCCGCAGCACCGGGAACCGCTGCCGATGTCAAAGTA
>CAVYZZ010000006.1:0-198263 GCA_963773115.1 uncultured Alphaproteobacteria bacterium
TCCTGCAACGCCTCCTTCACTTCATCGAGTTTGAAAGGCTTGATGATGGCCTCGATTTTCTTCATTGCCTGTCCTTCCTCCCGCGCCTGCCGCACAATCGGGAGCCGCGCTACCGGTTAGCAGGTCCCGTGCCAAGCCAAAGACAAGACGAAAGTCCTTTTGCCGCAATGGTATAAGCCACGGCAGGCGGGCTTGCGAACGGATTGCCTAATGTTCGGCGCCCAGCAATTAAGCATTCTGCATAAACTAATGCCAGCGGGCGGAGAAATGCTGCGCCGCAGTCGCTTGTGCCGAATTGTCGCCCTGACCGCCGCCCGATAGTCTCGACCGCGATGATCGAGCTGCTCACAACCGCCGAGATGGCGAAGGCCGACCGGCTGACGATTGCGGGCTTCACCGCCGGCATCGCGCTGATGGAGACCGCCGGCCGCGCCGTCGCTGACGCGGCCAGCCGCGTGCTGCAAGGCCGTCGCGCAGTAGTTGTGGCTGGGCCGGGCAACAACGGCGGCGACGGCTTCGTGGCGGCGCGCCTCTTGGCCGAGCGCGGGGTTGCGGTGCGGATCAGCTTCGTCGGAGACCGCCAGCGGCTCAAGGGCGACGCTGCGCTGGCGGCCGAGCGCTGGAGCGGGCCGCTCGAGCAAGCATCGCCGGCGGCGATCACAGGGCAGGAACTGGTCATCGACGCGCTGTTCGGCGCCGGCCTCGACCGCGCCGTCGAAGGCCTGCCGCGTGCCATGATCGAGGCTGTGAACGCGAGCAGGGCGCCGGTGATCGCGATCGATTTGCCAAGCGGAGTGAGCGGCACCACCGGCGCTGTGATGGGGGTGGCAGTCAAGGCCAGCCATACCGTGACCTTCTTCCGCCGCAAGCCCGGCCATTTGCTACTGCCTGGCCGGCTGCATTGCGGGTCGATCGAGGTGGTCGATATCGGCATCCCCGCGGCCGTACTGGAGCAGATCAAGCCCACCACCTTTGCCAATGAACCGCCGCTGTGGGGCGGGGTCTATCCGCGACCGCGGCCGAACGACAACAAATATTCGCGCGGCCACGCCGCGGTGGTGTCCGGAGGGCATTCGACCACTGGCGCGGCTCGGCTGGCGGCGCGCGGTGCGCTACGCGCAGGTGCGGGGTTGGTGACCATCGCGTCCCCACGCGATGCGCTCGGCGTCAATGCCGCAGCCAGCTTGGCGGTGATGGTGCGGCCTGTGGATGGCGCGGCGGAACTGGCCGAATTCCTGGCCGACAGGCGGCGCAATGTGGTGGCGCTAGGGCCGGGCGGGGGCGTTGGGCCGGAAATGCGGGAGCAAGTGCAGGCGGCGCTCGCCAGTGACGCGGCCGTCGTGCTGGACGCTGATGCGCTCACCAGTTTTGCCGACGAATTGCCGACGCTCGTCTCAGCCATATCCGAGCGCGGTGCAACGGGTGTGGTGCTGACGCCGCACGAAGGCGAATTCTCTAGATTATTTAGCGCGATAACGGATAATCATGAAGTTAATTCAAAACTTGAGAAAACAAGCCTAGCGGCCGGTTCGAGCGGCGCTATCGTGCTGATCAAGGGGGCCGATACAGTGGTGGCTGCTCCCGACGGACGTGCGGCGATCGCCGCCAATGCCCCGGTCACGCTTGCCACCGCCGGCGCCGGCGACGTATTGACCGGCATGATCGCCGGGTTGTTGGCGCAGGGTATGCCGGGTTTTGAGGCCGTCAATGCCGCCGTCTGGCTGCATGGTGAGGCGGCCGCCAGCTTCGGGCCCGGCTTGATTTCGGAAGACCTGGCCGACGAGTTGCCGCGCGTCTATCGGCGACTATTCGCCGAGTTAAGCGGCTAGGTCACCTCGAACCAGGCCGCCATGCCGAACGCCATGTGTTCGATCATGTGGCAGTGGATCATCCACTTGCCCGGGTTGTCAGCGACAAACCCGATGCGCTCGGCGCGGTCGACATCGACGATCACGGTGTCAAGCCAATAGGGCTTCCACCCCTCGCTGGCGGGGTCGAACTGCCGGAAATGGTGGCCGTGCACGTGCATGGCATGGGGGAAGGTTGTGCGATTGCCAAAAGTCAGCACCACCGTTCGCCCGCGTTTCACGGTGAACATCGGCGGCCCATCATGGCCGGTGGCGGCTACTCCGGCCAGCGCCCAGATGCGTTGCTGCGGGGGCACGCCATAGCCTTGGAAACCACTGCCGCCCATACCTCCGCCCATGCCTCCACCCATACCGCGGCCCATCATCATGCCCATGCCGCCGCCATCGAGCGGTACATTGAGCGCGAAGGCGTTGGCCATATCCAGCTTGGCTGGGATCGGATTGACGGGCAGCGGCACGGGTTCGGCGAGCGGCTTTTCGCGGACCGGAGGACCGGAGTCATAGACCAGGCTGCCGACCTGCAATTCGCCGCCGCGCAGGTCGTCGACCGTGATCGGTGCGCGTGAACCGGGCGATAGCGTGGCGTCGAGAAACAGATCGACACGGTTGCCGGGCGCCAGACGCAACAGGCCATTGGGCGCGACGTTGGGCGGGCAGGGCTGGCCGTCGGTCGCCATCACGCGGGCCACGTGCTTAGCGATACGGAACTGGAAGATGCGCGAATTGGCGGTGTTGACGATGCGCAGCCGCAGCCGCTCATTGGTCTTCACCGGGACGTTGAGGGTGTCCTCGCTATTGAGCGTGATGTACTGGCCGAGCCGGCCGGCCATCATGGCGTCGTGGAAATTGCCGAAGCTCGGCTGGATTTCGCCGTTGTCCATCAGCCGCCAGTCGTCAACCACCAGCATCAGGTCGCGGTCGACTTGCGGCGCGTTGCGCTCCTCGACGATCAATACGCCGTAGAGCCCGCGCGCCAACTGCTCCGAGGACCCGAAATGGGTGTGATACCAGAAGGTACCGGCGTCGGGTGGCGCGAAATGGTAGTCGAAGCTCTGGCCCGGCTCGATCGGCTTTTGGGTGAGAAACGGCACGCCGTCCATGGCATTGGGCAGGCGCAGCCCATGCCAGTGGATGACGGTCGGTTGTTTGAGATCGTTGACCAGCCGGATTTTGAGCTCTTCGCCTTGCTTGACCCGCAGCGTCGGGCCCGGGCTCATGCCGTCATAGCCCCAGATCGGGGTCGGACCGGCGTTCTTGCCGCGCAGCAACGCCGTGCCCGTCCGCGCGTGCAGGACGCGATAGCCATCGGCGGCCGCTACCTCGCCGAACGAGCGCGCCGGCAGGGAAACAGCCGTCACGGTCGCAGCCATGCCGGCAAGCAGGTGCCGGCGGCTGAGGGGGTGCAGGAAAGGCACGGTGGTCATCGATTGAAGCTCGCTTGATCGCGGGCGCCGGCCGGCGCCGGTAGATAGACCATAGTCAGGAAGACGCCTATTGAGGCAGCTCAAAGGCCGCCTATTATTATTGCTGCGGTTGGGATATCGCGTGATATAAGCCCGCCGCCCGAAATGGCCGGGTTTGCCGCCTTGCCCTGACGGGCCGCGGCGTCTAAGCCCTGCCAGATTGCGGCGCCGGAGGCATCCCTTGACTTGCCCTTTGCGGGCGTGGCGGAACTGGTAGACGCGCGGGATTTAGGTTCCCGTGACGAAAGTCGTGGGGGTTCGAGTCCCTCCGCCCGCACCATGCCGAGGGTCTAACGATCGCGGGCGACAAGCCCTTCAATTCCGACACGGCGCGATGCGGCGAACCGGCGCGGCGCGCGTTGCAAGCAGAGAAATGTGTGCTCTATGCAAGTTACCGAAACACTGTCCGAAGGTCTCAAGCGTGAATTCCAGGTGGTCGTTCCCGCCGCCGAACTCGACGCCAAGGTCAATGCGCGCCTCGATGAGCTGAAAGGCCGCATCCGGCTCGACGGCTTCCGGCCCGGCAAAGTGCCGGTGGCACACCTCAAGCGCGTCTATGGCCGCTCGGCCATGGCCGAGGTGATCGAGGCGATGGTGCGCGACACCAACAATCAGATTGTCAGCGAGCGCGGCTTCAAGCTGGCGTCCGAACCCAAGGTGACGCTGCCGGAGGAGAAGGAGGCGATCGAGCAATTAATCGCCGGCAAGAGCGACCTCAACTACACCATGGCGGTCGAAATCGTACCGCCGATCGAACTCACTGATTTCAAGACCATCAAGCTCACCAAGCTTGTCAGCGACGTCGCCGATGCTGAAGTCGACGAGGGCATCGCGCGCATCGTCGAGCAGAACAAGCCGTACGCTGCGAAGGGCGAAGGCGAGAAGGCCGCCAAGGACGACCGCGTCATAATTTCTTACGCTGGTACCATCAACGGCGAACCGTTCGAAGGCGGTAGCGGCGATGACGCGGCCGTACTGATTGGCTCGAACACTTTTATCCCCGGCTTCGAGGATCAGCTCATCGGCATCGCCGCCGGCGAGACCCGCACGCTCAAGGTGACGTTCCCAGCCCACTATCAGGCCGAGCATCTCGCCGGCAAGGACGCCGAATTCATCGTTATCGCCAAGTCGATCGAGACGCCCGGCGAGGTGACGCTCGACGACGCGTTCGCCAAATCGCTCGGGCTTGAATTGCTCGCCAAGTTGCGCGACGCGGTCAAGGATCGCCTCACGCGCGACCATGCGGGCGCCTCGCGGCAGAAGCTCAAGCGCGCGCTGCTCGACGAACTCGACAAGCGCCACAAATTCGAGCCGCCGCCCTCGCTGGTCGAGGAGGAATTCGATCGCGTGTGGAAGTCGGTGGTCCAGGAAATGGAGAACGAGCAAAAGACGTTCGCCGACGAGAATACCACCGAGGAGAAAGCCAAGGCCGAATACCGCGCCATCTCGGAGCGGCGCGTGCGGCTCGGCCTGGTGCTCGCCGAGATCGGCGAGAAGAACAATATCACCGTGACCGAGGAGGAGATCACCCGCGCCGTCACCGAGCAGGCGCGCCAGTTCCCCGGCCAGGAGCAGCGTGTATGGGACTACTACCGGCAAAACCCGCAAGCCGTCGCCGGCCTGCGCGCGCCGATCTATGAGGAAAAGGTGGTCGACTTCCTGCTCGAGCTCGCCGCGGTGGCCGAGAAAAAGGTCCCGCGTGAGGAGCTCTACAAGGATGATGACGAATTCAGCTGCCTGAAGCGCCCCATTGCGCTCGCCGCTTGTCGAAAATAGATCATGCCCGGCGCGGGAGCGGGGCTAACCTAGCCGTCGTGATTCGCGTGAAGGAACCGATATGAACGATCCGGTCGAGACTTATATGCAGCTTGTCCCGATGGTGGTCGAACAGACCAACCGCGGCGAACGGGCCTACGATATCTTTTCGCGGCTTCTGAAGGAGCGCATTATCTTCATTACCGGGGCCATCGAGGACGGCATGGCCACGCTGGTTGTAGCGCAGCTCTTGTTCTTGGAAGCCGAGAACCCGAAAAAAGAAATCTCGATGTACATCAATTCGCCGGGCGGCGTGGTGACATCGGGCATGGCGATCTACGACACGATGCAGTTCATTCGCCCACCGGTGGCCACGCTCTGCGTCGGTCAGGCGGCCTCGATGGGGTCGCTACTTTTGGCCGCAGGCGCCAAGGATCAGCGTTTTGCATTACCGAATGCCCGCATCATGGTTCACCAACCCTCCGGTGGGTTCCAGGGCCAGGCCACCGACATCATGCTGCACGCCCAGGAAATTCTGAACCTGAAGAAGCGACTCAACGAGATATACGTCAAGCACACCGGTCAGTCCCTGAAGAAGATCGAGGACGCACTGGAGCGCGACTTTTTTCTTACCGCCGAAGCGGCCAAGGATTTCGGACTTGTCGACAAGGTTATCGACCGGCGCCCGGAGGAAACGGCTCCGAAACCCGCCTGATGCGTCGCCATGCCACGGTTCCAGCGATTTCCCCAGGCCGGGCGGCGCCCCGGAATGGCCGCTTTTGCTGCCGACCTTGAGCGGGCATTATCGTTAATAAATTCTTGATTATCACGTCGTTAGCATGCTTCGCTTATGATGGGGGGAGTAGCGGGGGTCAGTGGGCCTCCCGAACTTAAGGACTGCCGTGCTGGCGTTCCGGCGCGGAACTTGCTTGGCTTGATGCGGTGCGTCTAGGCGGGTGCAAGATGGCTTAGGCGGCCACGTATATTACGACGGCAAGAGTGTGACGGAGAATGGAATGAGCAAAGTCGGCGGCAGCGATTCCAAGAACACCCTCTACTGCTCGTTCTGCGGCAAGAGCCAGCACGAAGTGCGCAAGCTCATCGCTGGTCCCACGGTGTTCATTTGCGATGAGTGTGTCGAACTGTGCATGGATATCATCCGCGAGGAGAACAAGTCCTCGCTGGTGAAGTCGCGCGACGGTATCCCGACGCCAAAGGAAATCCGCAAGGTTCTCGACGACTACGTCATCGGCCAGGACCACGCCAAGAAAGTACTCTCGGTCGCCGTCCATAATCACTACAAGCGGCTCAACCACCAGACCAAGCATAACGACGTCGAACTCGCCAAGTCGAATATCCTGCTGATCGGGCCGACCGGCTCGGGCAAGACGCTGCTGGCGCAGACGCTGGCGCGCATCCTCGATGTGCCGTTCACGATGGCGGACGCCACCACGCTCACCGAAGCCGGCTATGTCGGCGAGGACGTGGAAAACATCATCCTCAAGCTGCTGCAGTCGGCCGATTACAATGTCGAGCGCGCGCAGCGCGGCATCGTCTATATCGACGAAATCGACAAGATTTCGCGCAAGTCCGACAACCCCTCGATCACCCGCGACGTGTCGGGCGAAGGCGTGCAGCAGGCGCTCCTGAAGATTATGGAAGGCACGGTCGCTTCGGTGCCCCCGCAGGGCGGCCGCAAGCATCCGCAGCAGGAGTTCCTGCAGGTCGACACCACCAATATCCTGTTCGTCTGCGGCGGCGCTTTCGCCGGCCTCGACAAGATCATTTCGGCGCGTGGACGCTCCACGTCTATCGGCTTCGGGGCCAAAGTGGTGGCGCCGGAAGACCGCAAGCAGGGTGAAATCTTCCGCGAGGTCGAGCCCGAAGATCTGCTCAAATACGGCCTGATCCCGGAATTCGTCGGCCGCCTGCCGGTGGTCGCCACGCTCGAAGACCTCGATGAGCCCTCGCTCAAGAAGATCCTGGTCGAGCCCAAGAACGCCCTGGTCAAGCAGTACCAGCGGCTGTTCGAGATGGAATCGATCGACCTCACGCTGGCCGAGGAGGCCCTTGGCGCCATCGCGCGCAAGGCCATTGAGCGCAAGACCGGCGCGCGCGGCCTGCGCTCCATCATGGAAGGCATCCTGCTCGACACCATGTTCGATCTCCCCAGCCTGGAGGGGGTCGAGGAGGTGGTGATCTCCAAGGAAGTCGTCGAAGGTACTGCCCGGCCGCTCTACATTTATGCGGACCGCGGCGACCGCACCGCCGAGCAGGGCGGCGCCAGCGCTTGATGCATTACCGGCGGGGGCTGCCACCACGGAAAGCCCCCGATTCGCGTTGTTCCTTGTGCTGTTCGCCGCGTGCAAGACCCTTTTAACTTGAAAAATGGGCCTTACTTGCGAACTCTACGGCGTCATCATACGTATAGTGTCGCAAGCGAGCTGGCGTACGATAGATCGTAGTATTTGAGTGGGTGCTGCTTGCGTACTCACCGACACGGCACTTCGGGCGCCGAGCCCGTTTCTACTGGCACTGTTCTTGCGATGCCGCATCGGCGGGTCTCTCGAGCAGGGGCACAACAAGAAGGACTGAGGCCAATGACAAACAAACCACGGCCCACGCTGCAGCCGGGCGAGACCCGGGCCTATCCGGTTCTGCCGCTGCGCGACATCGTGGTGTTCCCGCACATGATCGTTCCGCTCTTCGTCGGCCGTGAAAAGTCGATCAAGGCGCTGGAAGAGGTTATGCGCTCCGACACCTTCATCCTGCTCGCCACGCAGAAGAACGCCTCCGACGACGATCCGGCGACCGACGCGATCTTCGAGGTCGGCACGCTGGCGAGCGTGTTGCAGCTGCTCAAGCTGCCCGACGGCACCGTCAAGGTGCTGGTCGAGGGCGTCGAGCGCGCCAAGGTGCTCAAATACACCGACCGCAGCGACTACTACGAAGCCGATGCCAGCGTGCTGGTCGACGACGTCGGCGAGCGCGTGGAGGCGGAAGCCATGGCGCGCTCGGTGGTCACCGAGTTTGAGAGCTATGTGAAGCTCAATAAGAAAGTGTCGCCCGAGGTGGTCGGCGTGATCCAGCAGATCGAGGACTACGCCAAGCTCGCCGATACGGTGGCTTCGCACCTCGCCGTCAAGATTCCCGACAAGCAGGACATCCTGGAGACGCCGGTCGTCACCCAGCGCCTGGAGAAGGTGCTTGGCCTGATGGAGAGCGAGATCTCCGTCTTGCAGGTGGAAAAGCGCATCCGCACCCGCGTCAAGCGGCAGATGGAGAAGACGCAGCGCGAGTACTACCTCAACGAACAGATGAAGGCGATCCAGAAGGAGCTCGGCGACGAGGAAGGCCGTGATGAGCTTCAGGAACTGGAAGACAAGATCAAGAAGACCAAGCTCTCCAAGGAAGCCCGCGAGAAAGCGACTCACGAGCTCAAGAAGCTGCGCCAGATGTCGCCGATGTCGGCGGAGGCAACCGTCGTGCGCAACTATCTCGACTGGCTGGTCTCGATCCCGTGGAACAAGAAGAGCAAGGTCAAGAAGGATCTCAATCTGGCCGAGCAGATTCTCGACGCCGATCACTATGGCCTGGAGAAGGTCAAGGAGCGTATCGTCGAGTATCTCGCCGTGCAACAGCGCGCCAACAAGCTGACCGGGCCGATCCTGTGCCTGGTCGGGCCTCCGGGCGTCGGCAAGACCTCGCTCGGCAAGTCGATTGCGCGCGCTACGGGACGCGAATTCGTGCGCGTGTCGCTCGGCGGCGTGCGTGACGAGGCCGAGATTCGCGGCCACCGCCGCACCTATATCGGCTCGATGCCCGGCAAGGTCATCCAGTCGATGCGCAAGGCCAAGACCTCGAACCCGTTGTTCCTGTTCGACGAGGTGGACAAGATGGGCGCCGATTTCCGCGGCGATCCGTCGTCGGCGCTGCTCGAGGTGCTCGACCCCGAGCAGAACCACACTTTCAACGACCACTACCTCGAGGTCGACTACGATCTGTCCAACGTGATGTTCATCACCACGGCGAACACGCTCAATATCCCGCCGCCGCTGATGGACCGTATGGAAATCATCCGCATCGCCGGCTACACCGAGGATGAAAAGGTCGAGATCGCCCGCAAGCATCTAATCCCGCATGCGGTCACCAAGCACGGCCTTGATACAAAGGAATGGTCGATCGACGACGAAGCGCTGCTCACCATCATCCGCCGTTACACGCGGGAAGCAGGCGTGCGAAATCTCGAGCGCGAGCTTTCGACCCTGATCCGCAAGGCCGTGAAAGAGCTGATGACGTCGAAAAAGAAGTCCATCGCCGTCACCGCGGCTAGCCTCGGCGATTATCTCGGCGTGCCGAAATACCGCTACGGCGAGATCGAGGCCGAAGATCTGGTTGGCATGGTCACCGGGCTTGCCTGGACCGATGTGGGCGGCGAACTGCTCACCATCGAAGGCGTGATGATGCCCGGCAAGGGCAAGATGACCGTCACCGGCAACTTGCGTGACGTGATGAAGGAGTCGATCTCGGCGGCGGCGTCCTATGTCCGCTCGCGCGCGGTTGCCTTCGGCATCGAGCCGCCGCTGTTCGACAAGCGCGACATCCACGTGCACGTGCCAGAAGGCGCGACGCCGAAGGATGGACCGTCGGCGGGCGTCGCCATGGTCACCGCGATCGTCTCGGTCATGACCGGCATTCCGGTGCGCCGCGATGTCGCCATGACCGGCGAGATCACGCTGCGCGGCCGCGTGCTGCCGATCGGCGGCCTGAAAGAGAAACTGCTGGCCGCCTCGCGCGGCGGCATGAAGACCGTGCTGATCCCGGAGGAGAACGCCAAGGATCTGGTGGAAATCTCCGACACGATCAAGAAGGGCCTGGACATCATTCCGGTCACCCGCATGGACGAAGTGCTGGAGCGCGCCTTGGTGCGAAAGCCCGAGCCGATCGAGTGGGATGAGGCGAGCGCTAAGCTGGCGGAAGCGGTGGCTGCCGCCGAGAAGCCGGTCGAGGACGACGGTTCCGGCCTGACCGCGCATTGAGCGGGCAGCGCCAGCCAGACATCAGGAAGCGGCGCCGCAAGGCGCCGTTTTCGCTTGTTGCCTGCACTTGCAACGCGCCGTGATACGGCGATATTTGGCGCAAAGGGCGGTTAGCTCAGTTGGTAGAGCGCCTGCTTTACACGCAGGATGTCGGCGGTTCGAGTCCGTCACCGCCCACCAGTTCAGCCCAGCAATTCGTGCACCGCACGAGAAGCCTGGTCTATTGCGGTGTGGGCATAGGCATCCCAGCCGGCGTCCGAATTGGCGATCGCCACATTGCCATGCCGCTGACGGGCCGCAGTCACCGTCGCACTCCAATCGCCACGATCAAATAGCGGGCTGGCGGTATAGGCATAGCCGTGTGACCAGCGATTAACAGTAATCGCCGCAATATCGCGCGCGCTGGAAAACCCGCCGGGGCCAAGCATGCGGTCGAGATCGTCGCGAATGTGGTCCTCGAAATTCGAAAACGTCGTCTCCAGCAGTTCGTAGCGGCCAAGCCGATATTGGGTGCGCGCGTCGTTGCCCTTATTGGGAGCGGTCGGGACGTGCACGAGATGCAGGATCATCGGCTCCGAAGGGTTGCGTGGGCACCTATAGCTGCCGAGGCTCACCGGATAGTCCAGCTTCACCACCGAATGGTACGACATGGGCGCCGCGATGCTGGCCACCTTGAGATTATGCCAAGCCTGCCAATTGCGTATCAGCACGTTGGTGTAGACGAGCGGCGCCTTGACGTTTTGCGACAGCGCTTGGCGCTGTGTCTCAGGCAGCTCGGGCATGATGTAGGGGATCATCATATTGAAACCGGCGAGAATCGCGTGCCGACCGGCAACGCGGTGCACCTTGCCGGCGTT
This sequence comes from uncultured Alphaproteobacteria bacterium, assembly GCA_963773115.1. Lineage (GTDB taxonomy): Bacteria > Pseudomonadota > Alphaproteobacteria > Rhizobiales > Xanthobacteraceae > Pseudolabrys. The sequence goes on from CAVYZZ010000006.1 coordinate 10,983, forward strand.
AACGTAGGCGATCTCAGGACCTTTCGGTGTGTCGTGGACGCGAATGCATGTGCTGCTGAGTCGGATGCGGACTTGATGTTCTGGCCGGTCGAGCATCGTATAGTCGAGGCGCGCGGTGACGATGTCTTCCATGGTGCGGCCAGGGGCTGAACCGGGGATCAGCGCGCGCACCAATAGCCGCGCCAGCGAGGCGTTGCCGTCCGGGAAATGATAGATATAGGGCTCGTCACTGAACGGGTTCGCCCCCTCGCTTGGCAGGCCAAGCCCTGCAAACCCCGGATAGCCGTCGTCCCTGGCATCGGAGGCGGCGACCGCGTCGCAGCCGACGCCATGGAAATCGTGGGTGCGGTTCTGGAAGAAGTTGGCGACCTGCTCGCTCATATCGCAGATTTTAAGCAGATAATCGCGATAACTCGTCGTCTTCAACAATGCGGTCTTTTCATCGACGGTCTTGCCCGCAAGATAGTCAGCTGGCCGGCGCAGCAATTTAATGAGCTGCGCTTTGCTGCCTTTCGTCATCGGGAATTGGTCGACCAAGGCGGCAAGGCCGGCATCACTCAAGGCCGCGTTTGGGTCACTGTCGATGATTTTGACCGGATCGCCGGCAACGAGCACGTCGCGGCCGAAGGCCTCGCGGGCGAAGAAAACGCCGGGCTTTAAGCCGAGCGATGGGTAAAGCTTGCGATCGAATGCGGTTTCGAAGCGCTCAATCTTGACGCCCAAATCGCGGAGCACGCCCTTGGCAACTGTGCTGTACAGGGCCTTGGGCGATTGCAGGGACTCGCTGCCGCCGTAACCGAGCATGAGACGGCCATCGATCGTAAATTCATTGCGCTTGGCGTGGCCGCCGAAATCGTCGTGGTTGTCAAGAATAAGAATGCGCGGCCGCTTTCCGGCGGCTTGGCGATAGAAATGCGCCGCGGCAAGGCCGCTGATGCCGCCTCCGATGATGACAAGGTCGTAGCGTTCCTCGATTGTCGTGCCGTCGAACGAAAAGTTCTTGCCATCACGCAGGTCATGCGCGACTTCGAACGAACCAGGATGATGGCCGCGCAGGCCATCTAGCGCAGGCGGATATTGCGCAGGCGCGGCCGCCACTTGCCGTGCCGGCGTGAGGCCAGCCGCAATGGCAAGGCTGGCGCCGTTGAGGAAATCACGCCGCGTGATCGCCATTGTTTGCCCTCAATTGCAATCCGTAAGCTGCTCCGGCGAAATCATAACACGCGGTTCGCCGTTTCACCGGCTTGCGCACAGATTTTGCCAAAGGCGCTGGTGTGCCGGTTGCCAAGCAAAGACATCGATGGCCGGGCAAGCCCGGCCACGACATAACTTAACGTGTGCCGAATACGACCGCGCCCGCCAAAATAGAAACGGCAGGCGAGGAGCTGATCGCTCCTCACCCGCCGCTATTCCCCGGAGGGTCCGGCTTTAGAAAGCCGTCAGATCAATTCTTTCAATTCTTTGGACGCGCGGAAGGCGACTTTCTTGCTCGCCTTGATCTGAATTGCCTCGCCGGTGGCAGGATTGCGGCCCATGCGCGCAGCGCGCCGACGCACCTGAAGGATGCCGAGCCCGCCGATGCGGATGCGCTCGCCTTTCTTCAAGTGTTTGACAATGTCGCCGACCAGATCGCCGAGCACGGTTTCCGCCTGCTTCTTCGACATCTCATGGGTTTCCGCGAGCGCCGCGGCGAGATGCTTTAAAGTGACGGTCGGTGGTGTCGGAGCCTTTCCAGGAACCGTAGCCATTTGTGGGACCCTCCTCGTGAATCCGCGAGTTTGGCAGAGCGCCAAACACGCTGCCCGAATAGACGATTCGGGGGCGGTCTGACCATCAATTCTTGGCGTCAAATAAGGCTTTTTCGCAATTTTGGTAGGGTGCTCCCGTTTACCTTGACTAAGGTTTAGGGCGCCTATAACTCGATCCGACGCCCGCGGGGGCGTAGCTCAGTTGGTTAGAGCGCTGCCCTGTCACGGCAGAGGTCGCGGGTTCGAGTCCCGTCGCTCCCGCCATCTTTTCAATGACTTAGCCCCGATTACAGGCCCCCGGACCGGTGCCGTTTCCGACCCAAATCGCGCCGTGAGCACGCCCCTCCCACAGGTCAAGGCGCTGTTCTTCGACGTGTTCGGAACCTTGGTCGACTGGCGCACCTCGGTCGCCCGCGAGGCCGAACAAATCCTCGGTGCCCTTGGCTATGACCTCGACTGGATCGCCTTCGCCGACGCCTGGCGGGGCGAATACCAGCCCGGAATGGAGGAGGTGCGCGGCGGCCGCATCCCGTTTTCGAAACTCGACGTTCTGCACCGGCGCAATCTGGTGCGCATACTGCCGCGCTTCGGACTGCAGAACCTGTCCGACGAAGTGCTGGACGATCTGACACTGGTGTGGCACCGGCTCGACGCTTGGTCGGATGTGCCGGCGGCAATGGCGCGCCTCAAAAAGAAATTTTGGCTGGCGCCGTGCTCGAACGGAAACATCTCGCTGATGGTCGATCTCGCGCGCCGCAACAATATTCCGTGGGACGCCATCCTCGGTTCGGAGATTGCAGGTGATTTCAAGCCGAAGGCGGTTGTCTATCTCACCGCCTGCGAGGCGTTCAGCCTCAAGCCTGCGCAATGCATGATGGTGGCCGCACATACGCGCGATCTTGTCGCCGCGGCAAAAAGCGGCTTACGCACCGGCCATATCGCGCGCGTGAACGAATACGGCCCCAATACCGGCGAGGCCGGCCCGACGGCGCCGGTCGATGTGGCGGGCAATGACCTGGCCGATCTCGCGGACAAGCTGGGGGCTTAGAGCGTACGCGGCCGGCGCGCGCGCTTCTACGACTTGCTCTCCAAGGCAACATCGGCTGCGCCGCCACGCGCGCGCCACTTGGCGAGGATGGTCGGCATGAACAGCGAGATGATCAGCGCCACCCACAGCGCGTTGCCGAGCGTGGAGGAGAACAGCACCATGATATCGCCGTTCAACTCTTTCAGGGCGCGCAGGAAATATTGCTCGAGTAACGGCCCTAGAATGACGCCAATCAGAATGGCGGCCACATGGTAGCCGGTCTTGCGCGCCAGATAGCCGATGACGCCGAACACCACCGCCAGCCCCATATCGAACATGTATTGGCGCGGCACGAAGGCGCCGAGCAACGTAAACGACACGATCAGCGGCGCCAGATAGGCAATCGGCACCAACGTCACATGTGACATGTAACGCGCAATCGGCAGTGCGGTCAGCAGCATCATGAGATAGGTGACGGTCATGGCGGTGAAGACGCCATAACCGATCTCCGGATGCAGCTGAAACAGCGTCGGGCCGAAATTGACACCATGATATTGCAGGACGATCAGCATGATGGCCGCCGTCTCGCCGCCTGGGATGCCAAGCGTGAGCAACGGCACGAGCGTGCCCGAGGTGACGCCATTGTTGGCGGCTTCGGGTGCGATCAATCCTTCTGGATGTCCCGTGGTGTAGAGCTCGGGTGTTTTCGAAAAGGCGCGGCTCTGCTGGTAGGCGACGAAGCAGGCGATGCTGGCGCCGGCGCCCGGAATGACTCCGACGACGAGCCCGATCATGCTGGTCCATACGATGTGCCACCAGCGGGTCAGGGCGATGTGGACGCCTTCGAAAGTCGCCGCCCAGCTTGCATGTTGAACGATTACCTCGCCTTCCTCGCTGACGATGGCTCGATCCTCCATGATCAGGAAAGCTTCCGAGACGGCGAACAGGCCGACAAGGGCGGGAATGACCGGCACGCCGTCATAAAGCTCGAGGAAGCCGAACGTCGCGCGCGGCGTTTCGTAGACGGAATCGGAACCGATGGCGCCGATCATCAGGCCGAAGAATCCGGCGATCAATCCTTTCAAGGTATCGCCCGTGGCGATTGTGGCAATCAAAGAGATGCCAAACAGCATGACAACGATGAGCTCGACGCTGTGCATGTAGTAGCCGACTTGGGCAAGGATCGGCATGGCGAACAGCGCCAAGATGGTGGTCAGCAATCCGCCGAGACAGGACGCAATGAAGGAGATGGCGAGCGCCTGCTGGCCTCGGCCTTTCTTGGCCATGGGATAGCCATCCAGCGGTGTGGCCGCCGCGCCCGCGGTTCCCGGAATATTGACCAGGATCGCCGGAATGCCGGCGCCCATATGGGAAGAGCAATAGATGGCGATCATGAAGATCAACCCGACCTCGACCGGCATCGCCAGCGTCAAGGGCAGCAGCACGATGATCGTGTTGGCGGCGCTGAAACCGGGGAGCGCGCCGACGATCATTCCCAGCAGCACGGAGGGAATGATCACCCACCAGAAGGAAAGACTATGTAGAAACAGATGGCCGAATATCGCGATCTCGTCCATGTCAGAAGACTTTCTGCATCAGAGCCTCGAAAGGCCCATGCGGAATGCGGACGTCGAAGGCGACGATGAACAGCAGGTAGCCGGCGATCACCATGAGGAAGGAAACCAGGCCGACCCGGCCGAGCCGTCTGCCCTGGGTGAGGATGCCAATGGAGAGAAAAAGGAACGCGAAGGTGGTGATCGCGAAGCCGGCCCATTGGATCACGACGATGTAGAGGATGGTGAGCACGAAGATGGCGAACCGGCCGCTCGTGATATCAGCGTGCGTCACCAAGTCGCCGAGGCCAAGCGTGGCGCGGCCGCGCCGCACCGCATAGGCCTGTCGGGCCAGGAAGATGGCGCACAAGAGAAGCAGAACGCAGCCGACGAAAAACGAGCTGACCTGCGCCGTCCATGGCGCGCCTAGGATAGTCCAGAAATAGTAGAGCGTGAAGGCAATCGCGGCGATCGGGATGATGAGCTGGGCGCCGATAGGTTGGGCCCTCGCGTCACGTGACGGCGTGGTGTTTGCCATCTCTTTTGCGACCTTATGGGTTTCTATGAAGCGGCGGACGGCGCCCGCTCAGCAGGGCCGGCACACCTCGCGGCGCGCCGGCCCCTGAGAGTGGGGTTAGCGGTAGCCCGAAATCACTTCTTCTTGCCCGTCAGCAACGGCTTGTAATGCTCGCCGAGTTCCAAGGTCTGTTCGGCAAACTTCTGGCAGCCCTCGAGGCCGCCGAAATGCAGGAAGGCCGGATCGCTGCCCGCCTTCTTCATCTGCTCCTTCAGGGCCGGGTCCTCGGCGGTCTTTTTGAGCGACTCCTGGAGGGCCTTGAAGCGGTCCGGATACTTGTCGATCGCCGCCTTATGAATGGCGAAAGCGCGCGACGACAACAAGGGCGGCAGTTTGGTTTTGAAATGCGCGTTCATGGTCGGCGCATTGTTGAGCTTGTCGGGCACGGGGTTAGATTCATCGAAGATCAACAGCGCACGGGTGGTATCGCCACTGGCAACCACCGAAGATGCCGGCAGTGCGCTGAAATCCACTTCTCCGGTGAGGGCGCCCGCGATGGTGTTCTTGCCGCCCGACAACGGGATCAGGTTGAACTTGGCGCCGGTGTGTTCCGCGAGCGCCAGCACACCGATGGAAGCGGGATGCGCCAGGCGGCTGGTGCCGACATTGAGCTGACGCTTCTTGCCCTCGGCGACGATGTCGTCGATCGTTTTGAACTTGCTCTTGGCGCTGACAAAAATACAAGCGGCGTCGTTGTCGATGCGCCCGAAATAGACGCAGTCCTTCACGGGGAAGCTCGGCTTCTTCACCACCCAGTTCAGCAGTTCCGGGCCCATATTGCCGAACAGCAGATTGTAGGCGTTGGGCTCCTTCTTGCCCATGAACACCTCGTAGCCGACGCGGCCCGATGCACCCGGGTAGAAGCCCGGTTGGAAATTCGTGTTGAGGTGCGTTTTCCAAACGGTCGTTACCGCCCGGAAAAGGCGGTCAGCACCGCCGCCGGCCCGCGTGGGGATGACGACGTCGATATTGCTGTCCGGATAGGCTGCAAATGCCCGCGTAAATGGATCGAGCGCAGTCAAAGCTGCGCCGCCGGCGAGGGCCGTTTGCAGAAGGGCGCGCCGCGACAGGCTAAAGGAGCCGCTCATATAAAATCCTCCCTATGTTTTTCTAACGGGCAGTCGTTTTCGGGCGATGTCACGTTGCAAGCCGTTTGTGGCTTCGCCGGTTTAACCGACCTGTCCCCGAAGCTGTGGAACAGCGTAAAGGATAGCAGACCGCGATGTTTCCGGGAAGCCGCACGCCGCGACATGCCGTTTTTGACCGCTGTGCCATCCGACACAACGGGCAAAGATTTGAGCGAATTGGCGGGCAAGCGCGGTGTTTGATTTATTGACTGGACGTGCGCGCCGGGCGATCGCAGGTCGGCCATGGCCGACTTGCGTCGATTAAGTCCGATATCGGCTAGCCCCGATAGATTGGCTGCGGCTGTTCGAAGAAGCTCGCCAGGATGTGAAAGGCCAGCATGTAATTCTTCTGCTGGAAGCTGGCGTGGGCGATGCCGGGCATGACGGCGAAATGCTTGTCCGGATTCGGCAGCTTGGCGAAGAACGCCAGCAAATCCTCCATCGACGCAATGCCATCCCATTGCCCGCGCATGACGATCGTCGGCACCGTGATCTTCTCCGGATCCACTACCGGCAGTTTGGCGCACATGTCCACATAGGTGCCGGTCGGTACCGACGAGTTGAGCGCGGTGATAGCGTCGGCAAAAGCCTCGACCACTTTGTCCTCAGCGGTTCCGGGGTGGTCGCGCGTGAAGATCGATTGCACGAAGGCCTTGTCGATCGGCCTCCTGTTCTTGGCCATGAACTCGGGCAGCTTCTTGCGCCGCTGTTCGAGTGTGGGCGAGCCTTCGCCAGTCCACACCATGGCGTCGAGCGCGAGACGCGCCACCATTTCCGGATGGCGCTGCGCGAACAACGCCGCGCGCAAGGCGCCTGATGAGATGCCATAGACCAGCAAAGGCCGAGTGCCCCGTAATTTCTGGATATAGAGCGCCGCCGCATAGCAGTCGTCGGCGCCTTGCGCGATCGGCGCGTTGTTGTCGCGGTCCTTCGTCGACCGGCCGTAGCCCTCCATGTCGACCGACCAGCAATCGAAGCCGCGGCGGGAGAAGTGGTCCATGGCCGAGGTCCGACCCGGCACCTGCAGGTCGAAAGTCGGCGTGCTGGCCATAGACGAGCCGTGCACGAACAGGATGGTGCCCGCGCTTTTGGCCGGATCGCCGGCGCATTTTTCCCACAGAAACAGCTTCACATCGCCGTCCTTGGTGGTCCAATGCTCCTGACCCTTGATTGCGACCTTCGCCATCTCGTTCATCGCGCACCCTTTACCTTTGCCGTGGAATTGCCCCTCTCGGGGGCCGGCCGCCGCCGCGCCGGGCCGGACTATCGAGGCTGGCTTGATCTCCGTCAATTGCGGGCACAATTACCGCCCGCGCGCTCGTGGATGCCGCTGATTGTCGTCTTGCCACCCTTTGTGCACTGCGCTAAGCCTCAATTGCTCCCGTTCATGAGGCAATTCCCAACGCGGCAAGGGCATTTTGTGCGGGACTACGGCGCCGTTTCGGGCCGTCGAGCAGTCCGGGGCGGGAGTATCTCCGGGTAGGGCGCAGGGCTCGCACGCTTTGAGGTGGCCGATGCACGCATTGCTGCTGGATTATCTGCCCCTGGTCATTTTCGTCGCAGTCGCGCTGGTCATCGGGCTCGCGTTGCTGATTGCGCCCTTCCTTGTCGCCTACAAGCAGCCGGATCCGGAAAAACTGTCGGCCTACGAATGCGGGTTCAACGCTTTCGACGACGCCCGCATGAAGTTTGACGTGCGGTTCTACCTGGTCGCAATCCTGTTCATCATCTTCGACCTCGAGGTGAGCTTCCTGTTCCCCTGGGCGGTGGCGTTCCGCGAGATCGGTGTTCCCGGCTTCTGGGCGATGATGGTGTTCCTTGGCGTTCTGACGATCGGCTTTATATATGAGTGGAAGAAGGGCGCGCTCGAATGGGATTGATGGCCCCATGACACTCATCGCAGCCGAAGCGACCGGCATCCTCGATCCGCGCACCGGCAAGCCGGTCGGCAGCGACGATGCCTATTTCCGCGACGTGAACAGCGAACTGTCCGACAAGGGCTTCCTGGTCACCGCCGCCGACGATCTCATTACCTGGGCGCGCACCGGCTCGCTGATGTGGATGACCTTCGGGCTCGCCTGCTGTGCGGTCGAGATGATGCAGGCGTCGATGCCGCGCTATGACGTCGAACGTTTCGGTTTCGCACCGCGCGCCAGCCCGCGCCAGTCCGACGTGATGATCGTCGCCGGCACGCTCACCAACAAGATGGCGCCGGCGATGCGCAAGGTCTACGACCAGATGCCGGAGCCGCGCTACGTGATCTCCATGGGATCCTGCGCCAACGGCGGCGGCTACTACCACTATTCCTATTCAGTGGTGCGCGGCTGCGACCGCATTGTGCCGGTCGATGTCTATGTGCCGGGCTGTCCGCCGACTGCGGAAGCGCTGGTTTACGGAGTGATGCTGTTGCAGAAGAAGATTCGCCGTACCGGCACGATCGAGCGGTGACCGGAACCCGCCATGGACGAGACGCTCGACAGGCTTGGGCAGACCATCAAGAACGCGCTGGGCGCGTCGGTTAGCGGCTATGAGGTCAAGCACGATGAATTGACCGTGCATGCGCAGGCCGCCGACATCGTCAAGGTCGCCACCTTCCTGCGCGACGACCCGGCCTGCCAGTTCGTCTGCATCATCGACGTGACCGCGGTCGATTGGCCCGGCCGCGAACAGCGTTTTGACGTGGTCTATCATCTGCTCTCGCCGCGCATGAACAAACGCGTACGCGTGAAGATCATGACCGACGAGGTAACGCCGGTCGCGTCGCTGGTCGACGTTTATAGCGGCGCCAACTGGTACGAGCGCGAAACCTACGATCTCTACGGCGTGCTGTTCACCGGCCACCCGGACATGCGGCGCATCCTCACCGATTACGGCTTCGAGGGTCATCCGCTGCGCAAGGATTTCCCGCTCACCGGCTTTGTCGAGGTGCGCTGGGACGACGAGCAGAAGCGCGTGGTCTATGAAAAGGTGAACCTAAACCAGGAATTTCGCACCTTCGATTTTCTGTCGCCTTGGGAAGGCACCGACTACGTGTTGCCGGGCGACGAGAAGGCGAAAGGGTCGTGACCATGAAACCGACCCTCAAGCCCGGCCTGACGCATTCATTTTCCTACCGGGTGCCGGAAAACAAGACGGTACCGTTCACCTATCCGGAATCGCCGGAGATCGCGGCCATGCCGAAGGTATTCGCGACCGGCTTCATGATCGTGCTGATGGAATGGACTTGCGTGCAATTGCTTGCACCGCATCTCGACGCCGGCGAGGGCTCGGTCGGCATCCATGTGGACGTGAGTCACACGGCTGCGACGCTGCCGGACATGACAGTGACGGTCGAAGCCGAATGCGTCGCAGTCGAGGGCCGCAAGGCGACTTTCGGCGTGCGCGCCCATGACGGCGTCGACATGATCGGCGAGGGCCGTCATGAGCGCGCCGTCGTCGTCTGGGACAAGTTCAACGCCCGCGTCGCCGAGAAGGCGATGGCGGCGGGAGTGGCGTGATGGCGGAATCGGCGGTGCGCAATTTCACAATCAATTTCGGGCCGCAGCATCCGGCGGCGCATGGCGTGCTGCGGCTTGTGCTGGAACTCGACGGTGAGATCGTTGAGCGCGTGGACCCGCATGTCGGCCTGCTCCATCGCGGCACCGAGAAGCTGATCGAGTATAAGACCTACTTGCAGGCCGTGCCCTATTTCGACCGGCTCGATTATGTCGCGCCTATGAATCAGGAGCACGCCTTCTGCCTGGCGGTGGAAAAGCTGCTCGGCGTCACGGTGCCCAGGCGCGGCCAGCTTATTCGCGTGCTCTATTCGGAAATCGGACGGCTGCTGTCGCACATCCTCAACATCACCACGCAGGCGTTGGACGTCGGCGCGCTCACCCCGCCGCTGTGGGGCTTCGAAGAGCGCGAGAAACTGATGGGGTTCTACGAGCGCGCCTCCGGCAGCCGCATGCACGCGGCCTATTTTCGTCCGGGCGGCGTGCATCAGGACCTGCCGCCGCAGCTTATCGACGATATCGAGGCGTTCTGTGATCCGTTCCTGAAGGTCTGCGACGACCTGGAGGGCTTGCTCACCAACAACCGCATCTTCAAGCAGCGCACCGTCGACATCGGCGTGGTCAAGTTGGCGGATGGCTGGAACCGGGCCTTCTCCGGCGTGATGGTGCGCGGCTCGGGCGCGGCCTGGGATCTGCGCAAGGCGCAGCCTTACGAGTGTTATTCCGAGATGCAGTTCGATATCCCCGTCGGCAAGAACGGCGACTCCTACGATCGCTACTGCATCCGCATGGAGGAGATGCGGCAATCGGTCGGAATCATGAAGCAATGCGTGGAAAAACTGCGCGGCTGGGATGGCCAAGGCCCGGTCACGGTTGCGGATCACAAAATTTCACCGCCGCGGCGCAGCGAGATGAAACGCTCCATGGAGGCGCTCATCCATCACTTTAAGCTTTACACCGAAGGCTTTCACGTGCCGGCAGGTGAAGTCTATGCCGCCGTCGAGGCGCCGAAGGGCGAATTCGGCGTCTACCTTGTGAGCGACGGCACCAACAAGCCCTACAAGTGCAAGATCCGCGCGCCCGGCTTTGCGCATATGAGCGCGATGGATTTCCTGTGCCGCGGTCACATGCTGGCCGACGTCTCCGCCATTATGGGCACCATCGACGTGGTGTTCGGGGAGGTGGACCGATGAGCGTGCGCCGCCTCGCCCCGCCGGAAGTACAGCCGAAGGAGTTTGCCTTCAGCAAGGATAATCTCGCCTGGGCCAAGCAGCAGATTGCCAAATATCCGGAAGGCCGCCAGGCCTCCGCGATCATTCCGCTGCTTTGGCGCGCGCAGGAGCAGGCGGGCGGCTGGTTGCCGGAAGCCGCGATTCGCTACGTCTCTGATTTTCTCGGAATGGCGCATATCCGCGGGCTCGAGGTCGCGACCTTCTACACCATGTTCAACTTGGCCCCGGTCGGCAAATTCCACGTGCAGTTTTGCGGTACCACGCCGTGCCGTCTGCGCGGCGCCGGCGAACTGGAAAAGATTTGCCACGCGCGCATCGGCGAGCAGGGCGCCGTCACCGCGGACGGCAAGTTCTCCTGGGTCGAGGTCGAGTGCCTGGGTGCCTGCGTCAACGCGCCGGTGGTGCAGATCAACGCCGACTACTACGAGGACCTTGACGCCAAAAGCTTCGGCAAGGTCCTCGATCAGCTCGCAGGCGGCAAGACGCCAAAACCCGGCCCGCAAGTGAAACGGCAATTATCGGCGCCGGCTGGCGGCCCGACCACGCTCACCGACTTGTCGGCGCTGCCGACGTCGCAACGCCTTCCACAGGATTGATGAATGCTCGCTGACAAGGATCGCATCTTCACCAACCTCTACGGCATCCAGGATTGGGGCCTGAAAGGCGCGCGGTCGCGCGGAGCTTGGGACGGCACCAAGCACATCCTGGAGAAGGGCCGCGACGAGATCGTCAACGACGTTAAGGCTTCCGGCCAGCGCGGACGCGGCGGCGCCGGTTTCCCCACGGGCTTGAAATGGTCGTTCATGCCGAAGAAGTCCGACGGCCGCCCACACTATCTCGTAGTCAATGCCGACGAGTCCGAGCCCGGCACCTGCAAAGACCGCGAGATCATGCGGCACGAACCGCATCTCTTGATCGAAGGCTGCCTGATTGCCGCCTTCGCCATGGGCGCCAATGCCGGCTACATCTATATCCGCGGCGAATTCATACGAGAGCGTGAACGGCTGGAAGCCGCAATCGAGGAGGCCTACGCCGCCAAGCTGATCGGCAAGAACAACTTGCATGGCTGGGACTTCGATCTCTATGTCCACCACGGCGCCGGCGCCTATATCTGCGGCGAGGAAACGGCACTGTTGGAAAGCCTGGAAGGCAAGAAAGGCCAGCCGCGCCTGAAGCCGCCGTTCCCGGCCAATGTCGGCCTCTATGGCTGCCCGACCACGGTCAACAACGTGGAATCGATCGCGCAGGTGCCGGACATCATGCGCCGCGGCGCCGCCTGGTTCGCGGGGATCGGCCGTCCCAACAATACCGGCACCAAGCTGTTCTGCATTTCCGGCCACGTCGAGAAACCGTGCAACGTCGAAGAGGCCATGGGCATTCCGCTGCGCGAGCTGGTGGAGACCCATGCCGGCGGCGTGCGCGGCGGCTGGGACAATCTGCTGGCGGTCATTCCGGGCGGCTCATCGATGCCGCTCGTTCCCGCCGGCGCTGACTGGGCGGACTCGCTGCTGATGGATTTCGACGGCTGCCGCGACAAGAAGTCGGCGCTCGGCACCGCCGCGGTTATTGTCATGGACAGGTCGACCGACATCGTGCGCGCCATGACGCGCATCTCTTATTTCTACAAGCACGAATCTTGCGGCCAGTGCACACCCTGCCGCGAAGGCATGGGCTGGATGTGGCGCGTGCTGACCCGCATGACCGAAGGCCGCGCGCAGAAGCGCGAGATCGACATGATGATGGAGGTGACGACCCAGATCGAGGGCCACACCATCTGTGCCTTCGGCGATGGTGCCGCCTGGCCGGTGCAGGGGCTACTGCGCCATTTCCGACCTGAGATCGAGCGGCGCATCGACGAATATACCCGCAACGCCGACGCGCGCGGCGCTGTGCGCGAGGCGGCGGAGTGATGGCCATGACGCAAACCCGCCATCTGGCCGAATTCAACATCGCGCGCATCCGCTATCCGCTCGACGATCCGCGCATGGCCGAATTCGTCGACAACGTGGCCCGCATCAACGCGCTCGCCGAGCAGATCGATGGTTTCGTCTGGCGGCTGCAGGACGACAGCGGCCACGCCATGAACATGACGGTTTATGACGACCCGCGCATCCTGCCGAACCTGACGCTGTGGGAGAATGCGCAGGCGCTGGAGCGTTTCGTGTGGCAGACTTTGCACGGCCGTTTCTACCGCCGCCGCGAGGACTGGTTCGAGCGGATCGAGGCGCCGCTGGTGATGTGGTGGGTGGCGGCGGGCGAACGCCCTTCCATGGCGGAGGGTGTCGCGCGTCGCGACCACCTTAAGGCGCATGGGCCGACTGAATTCGCTTTTTGCTGGGAAAGTCTGCACGACGCGCGTCTCTGGAAGACGCAGCGCGGCGTCAAACTCAGCGAGTACGCGGCATGACCAAACTTATCGTCGACGGCAAAGAAATCGACGTTCCGCCGGAGTACACGCTGCTCCAGGCCTGCGAGACCGCGGGCGCCGAAATCCCCCGCTTCTGCTTCCACGAGTGGCTGTCGATCGCCGGCAATTGCCGCATGTGTCTGATCGAAGTTGCGGGAAATCCAAAGCCGCAAGCCTCCTGTGCCGTGGGCGTCAAGGATTTGCCGCCGAAGAAAGACGGCACGCCGCACGCGCTCAATACCAGGACGCCGTTGGTGAAGAAGGCGCGCGAAGGCGTGATGGAGTTCCTGCTGATCAACCATCCGCTCGACTGCCCGATCTGCGATCAGGGCGGCGAATGCGACCTGCAGGACCAGGCCATGGCTTATGGCGTGGACGCTTCGCGCTACAAGGAGAATAAGCGCGCGGTCGAGGAGAAATATATCGGGCCGTTGGTCAAGACCATCATGACGCGTTGCATTCACTGCACGCGCTGCATCCGTTTTTCAACCGAAGTGGCCGGCGTACCGGAGCTCGGCGCCATCGGCCGCGGCGAGGACATGGAGATCACGACCTATCTCGAGCACGCTATGACCTCGGAGCTGCAAAGCAACGTGGTCGATCTTTGCCCGGTCGGCGCGCTCACCAGCAAGCCTTACGCTTTCGCGGCGCGGCCATGGGAGCTCAACAAGACGCAGTCGATCGACGTCATGGACGCACTCGGTTCAGCGATCCGCATCGACTCGCGCGGACGTGAGGTGATGCGCATTCTGCCGCGTAGAAACGATGACGTGAACGAGGAATGGATTTCCGACAAGACTCGCCATGTGGTCGACGGCTTGCGCATCCAGCGGCTCGACCAGCCATACTTGCGCGAAAACGGCCGGTTGCGGCCGGCGAGCTGGAAGGAAGCCTTCGCGGTCATCGCGGACAAGGTCAAGGCCGTAACCGGCGACCGCCTCGGGGCCATTGTCGGCGATCTCGCCGGCGCCGAAGAAATGTACGCGCTCAAGGAGCTGATGGGCCGGCTTGGCAGCCTGAATATCGATGCGCGCCAGGATGGCTGCGCGCTCGATCCGCATTGGGGCCGGGCGAGCTATCTGTTCAACGCCACCATCGCCGGCATCGAGCGGGCCGACGCATTGCTGATCGTCGGCGCGGTGCCGCGGCGCGAGGCGGCGGTGCTCAATGCGCGCATCCGCAAGCGCTGGCGCGCCGGCAGTTTCCCCGTCGGGCTGATCGGCGAAAAAGCGGACCTGGCATACGCCTACGAGTATCTCGGCGCTGGCCCCGAGACGCTGGCTGGCCTCGCCCAAAGCAAGTTTGCAGACGCGTTGAAAAGCGCCGAGCGTCCGCTCATTCTGCTCGGCAGCGGCGCGCTTGCGCGTCCGGACGGTGCAGCCATTGCGGCGCTCGCCGCCAGGGCGGCGGTCGAGGACGGCGCACTCAAAGCGGATTGGAACGGCTTCAGCGTGCTGCACAGCGCCGCATCGCGCGTCGCCGCGCTCGATCTCGGGCTCACGCCGGGTGAGGGCGGCAAGACGGCCGCGCAAATGGCCGCAGGCGGGCTCGACATGCTGTTCCTGCTCGGCGCCGACGAGATCGAGGTCAAGCCGGGAGCGTTCGTGGTCTATATCGGCACCCATGGCGACCGCGGCGCCCATCGCGCCGACGTGATCCTGCCGGGTGCCGCCTATCCGGAAAAATCCGCAATCTTCGTCAACACCGAAGGCCGCGTGCAGATGGCGGAGCGGGCTTCGTTCCCGCCTGGCGATGCGCGCGAAGACTGGGCGATCTTCAGAGCGCTTTCGGGCGTGCTTGGCTGTACGCTGCCCTATGACTCGGTGACGCAGTTGCGCCAGCTGATGTTCGCGGCGCACCCCCATCTCATGCGCATTGACCAGATCGAGCCCGGCAACGCCGCCGATATCCAAAAGCTCGCCCGGCTCGGCGGCAGCGTGGACAAAGCGCCGTTCACGTCGCCGGTCGCCGATTTCTATCTGACCAATCCGATTGCGCGCGCGTCCGCCATCATGGCCGAATGTTCGGCGCTTGCCGGCGCGGCCGCCAAGACGGCGGCGGAGTAGCGACCATGGCCGAATTCTTTTTCAGTTATCTCTGGCCGCTCATCATCATCTTGGCGGAGTCTGTGCTGGTGCTGGTCGTCCTGCTGGTCGCGATCGCTTATGTGCTTTACGCCGACCGCAAGATCTGGGCGGCGGTGCAGATGCGGCGCGGCCCCAACGTGGTCGGACCCTGGGGCCTGTTCCAATCCTTCGCAGACCTGTTGAAATTCGTGCTCAAGGAGCCGGTCATTCCGGCCAGCGCCAACAAAGGCGTGTTTCTGCTGGCGCCGCTGTTTTCCTGCGTACTGGCGCTTGCCGCCTGGGCGGTGATCCCGGTCAATGCCGGCTGGGTGGTCGCCGACATCAACGTCGGCGTCTTATATATTTTCGCCATCTCCTCGCTCATGGTCTACGGCATCATCATGGGGGGATGGGCGTCAAATTCAAAATATCCGTTCCTGGCGGCGCTGCGCTCGGCGGCGCAGATGGTGTCTTACGAGGTCTCCATCGGCTTCGTCATTATCACCGTACTGCTGTGCGCGGGCTCGCTGAATTTGTCGGCGATCGTGCATGCGCAGGAGAGCGGAATCGCAAACTTGATCGGCGTGCCTTGGCTTGGTTTTCTGAACTGGTACTGGCTACCGCTGTTTCCGATGTTCGTCATCTTCTTTGTCTCGGCGCTGGCCGAGACCAATCGGCCGCCTTTCGATCTGGTCGAGGCGGAGTTGGAACTGGTCGCCGGTTTCATGGTGGAATACGGCTCCTCGCTCTACATGATGTTCATGCTCGGCGAATACGTGGCGATCTGCACCATGTGCGCCATGGCGACGATCTTTTTCATGGGCGGCTGGCTGCCGCCGATCCCGTATCCGCCCTTCACATGGGTGCCGGGGATCGTTTGGTTCGTGCTCAAGGCGCTGTTTTTCTTTTTCCTGATCTCGATGGCCAAGGCCATCGTTCCGCGTTATCGCTACGATCAGCTAATGCGGCTGGGCTGGAAGGTGTTCCTGCCGCTGTCGCTGGCGATGGTGGTGATCGTCGCCGGTGTCCTGCAATACGGCGCGCTGGCGATCGCGACGGTGATGAAGTGAGGATGACATGAGGCTCGATCGCGCGGCCAAAGGACTGTTTCTCTGGGAGTTCGTGACCGCCTTCGTGCTGGGCATGCGCTATTTTTTCAAGCCGAAGGCGACGCTCAATTATCCCTTCGAGAAGGGCCCGCTGTCGCCGCGTTTCCGCGGCGAGCACGCGCAGCGCCGTTATCCGAACGGCGAGGAGCGCTGCATCGCCTGCAAGCTGTGTGAGGCGATCTGCCCGGCGCAGGCCATTACCATCGAGGCCGGTCCCCGCCGCAACGACGGCACGCGCCGCACCACGCGCTACGACATCGACATGGTCAAATGCATCTATTGCGGGCTCTGCCAGGAGGCCTGTCCGGTCGACGCCATCGTGGAGGGGCCGAATTTCGAATTCGCCGCCGAGACGCGCGAGGAGCTTTACTACGACAAGGAAAAGCTGCTCGCCAACGGCGATCGCTGGGAGCGCGAGATCGCGGCCAACTTGGCGCTCGACGCGCCTTACAGGTGAACGGATGATCGTTGCCGCGCTGTTCTTTTATCTCTTTGCCGCAATCTGCGTGGCGAGCGCCTTCATGGTGATCGCATCACGCAATCCGGTTCATTCTGTTCTCTTTCTCATCCTCGCCTTCGTCAACGCCGCCGGCCTGTTCGTAATGCTGGGCGCCGAATTCCTCGCCATGATCTTGATTATCGTCTATGTCGGCGCAGTCGCCGTGCTGTTCCTGTTCGTGGTGATGATGCTCGACGTCGACTTCGCCGAGCTCAAGCAGGGCGTGCTGCAATATCTGCCGGTCGGCGCGCTGATCGGCGCTATATTCCTCACCGAGCTCTTGCTGGTGGTCGGCGTCTGGGTCATCGGACCGGGTGTGCCGCACGCCATCACCGCCCCGATCCCACCGGTCGCCCAGATCCACAACACGGAAGCGATCGGTCTCCTGCTCTACACCCGCTATGTCTATTTCTTCGAGGCCGCCGGCATGGTCCTGCTTGTCGCCATGGTGGGCGCTATCGTGCTGACGCTGCAACATCGGGAGCGCGTGCGCCGCCAGGTGATCAGCGAGCAAGTCGCGCGCAACAAAGCGGCTGCGATCGAGATCCGCCACGTGCGGCCGGGGCAGGGGCTGGGAGGCAGCGCATGACCATCGGGCTCGGCCATTACCTCGCGGTCGCCGCTATCCTGTTCACGCTCGGGATTTTCGGCATTTTTCTCAACCGCAAGAACGTGATCATCATCCTGATGTCGATCGAGTTGATCCTGCTTGCGGTCAACATCAATCTGGTCGCCTTCTCCAGCCATCTCGGCGACATCGTCGGCCAAATCTACGCGCTGATCGTGCTGACCGTCGCGGCCGCCGAAGCCGCAATCGGTCTGGCTATTCTCGTCGTCTTCTATCGCAGCAAAGGCTCGATCGCGGTCGAAGAAATCAATCTGATGAAAGGCTGACGGGGCGGAAATGTATCAAGCGATCGTCTTTCTGCCGCTTCTCGGCGCGATCCTGGCGGGGCTCATCGCCATTGCCGGCGCGCGCGCCCGCTGCCCGGGCGAAGGGCCGCCGCCCGGCCCGGAAGAAGGCGCAGTTGATCATGGACCGCACGTGGGTGCGGCTCCCGCGCATGACGCGGGCGGCGTCATTCATCAAACCCATCACGCGCCGGAAGCCCACGAGCCGGCGGCGACCGGTTCGCGCACCACCGAGCTGATCACCACCACGCTGCTGATGATCTCGATGATCCTGTCGTGGATCGCCTTCGTGCAAGTCGGCTTCGGCCATCACGATGCGCGTGTGCCGGTGTTTACCTGGATCGCGTCCGGCAGCCTGCACGTCGAGTGGTCGCTGCGCATCGACACGCTGACCGCGGTCATGCTGGTGGTGGTCACGTCGGTGTCGGGCTTCGTGCACCTTTATTCCATCGGCTACATGGCGGAAGACCCTTACCGCCCGCGCTTCTTCGGCTATTTGTCGATGTTTACCTTCGCCATGCTGATGCTGGTGACGGCCGACAATCTGGTGCAGCTGTTCTTCGGCTGGGAGGGCGTGGGGCTGGCGAGCTATCTCTTGATCGGCTTCTGGTATCACAAGCCGGAAGCCAACGCGGCCGCGATCAAGGCCTTCGTCGTCAACCGCGTCGGCGATTTCGGCTTCGCGCTTGGCATATTTGCACTCTTCATGATGGTCGGCGCGGTCGATTACGACACCGTGTTCGCGCAGGCGCCGACGCTGGTCGGCAAGACCCTTCCGCTGTTCGGCTGGCACATCGATGCGCTCACGCTGATCTGCCTGCTGCTGTTCATGGGCGCCATGGGCAAGTCGGCGCAGTTCCTGCTTCACACCTGGCTGCCGGACGCCATGGAAGGCCCGACGCCGGTCTCCGCCCTGATCCACGCCGCCACCATGGTGACCGCGGGTGTATTCATGGTGGCGCGGCTGTCGCCGCTGTTCGAGCTCGCCCCACATGCGCAAGACTTCGTCATCTTCATTGGCGCCACCACCGCCGTGTTCGCCGCCACGATCGGCTTGGTACAGAACGACATCAAGCGCGTGATCGCTTATTCGACCTGCTCGCAGCTCGGCTACATGTTCGTGGCCATGGGCGTCGGGGCGTATTCGGTCGGCATGTTCCACCTTTTCACCCACGCCTTCTTCAAGGGCCTGTTGTTCCTTTGCGCCGGCTCCGTCATCACCGCGATGCATCACGAGCAGGACATGCGCCACATGGGAGGCCTGAAGGATCGCATTCCCTTCACTTACATTACGATGATCATCGGAACGCTGGCGCTCACCGGTTTTCCGCTCACCGCCGGCTACTTCTCCAAGGATGCCATCATCGAGGCGGCCTTTGTCTCGCATTCGCCGATGGCGCTCTACGGCTATATCTGCACGGTCGGGGCCGCGCTGCTGACCTCGTTCTATTCCTGGCGGCTGATCTTCAAGACTTTCCACGGCGAGCCGCATGATCGCCAGCATTGGCGCGACGCCCACGAGAGCCCGATGGTGATGCTGATCCCGCTCGGGTTCCTTGCCTTCGGCTCGGTGTTCGCCGGCCTACCGTTTAAAGAGATCTTCGCCGGCCACGGCGTCGACAGCTTCTTCGGCTCTTCGATTAGCTTCGCCACCGACAACAAAATATTGGAAGAAATGCATCACGTGCCGCTCGAGATCAGCGTGTTACCGACCGTGATGATGGCGATCGGCTTCCTGGTCGCGTGGCATTTCTACATCCGCCGTCCCGATATCCCAGTCGAACTCGCGCGCCAGCACGAGGTGCTCTATAAGTTCCTGCTCAATAAATGGTACTTCGACGAGATCTACGACGCGCTCATCGTCAATCCGACCAAGCGGCTGGGCTATCTGTTGTGGAAGGGCGGCGACGGCTGGCTCATTGACGGGTTCGGGCCAGACGGTGTCTCCGCTCGCGTGCTCGACGTCACCCGCAACGTTATCCGGCTGCAAACCGGCTACCTCTACCACTACGCCTTCGCCATGTTGATCGGGGCTGCGGCCTTCATCACTTGGTTCATGTTCGCGTTTCATTAGGGCAGGGCGGAAGAAAACTTCATGAATTGGCCGATCCTCTCCGTCGTCACCTTCCTGCCGCTGCTGGGCGCGCTGTTCATCATGCTGGTGCGCGGCGACGGCCGGCTGGCCCGCGGGACGGCGCGCTGGGTGGCGTTGTGGGCCACGCTCGTGACCTTCGCGATCTCCCTGGTGATGGTGTGGCGCTTTGATCCCGCCTCGCCGGAATTCCAGTTCGTCGAAAAGCTCCCCTGGCTGGGCGTCGCCTCCTATCACATGGGCGTCGACGGCATTTCGCTGCCCTTCGTGATCCTGACGACGGGGCTGATGCCGATCTGCATCCTGGCGAGCTGGACGGTGATCCAGAGGCGCGTGAAGGAATACATGATCGCCTTCCTGGTGCTGGAAACGCTGATGGTCGGCACCTTCTCGGCGCTCGACCTGGTGCTGTTCTATTTGTTCTTCGAGGGCGGCCTGATCCCGATGTTTCTGATCATCGGCGTCTGGGGTGGCCCGCGCCGGGTTTATGCCAGCTTCAAATTCTTCCTCTATACGCTGCTTGGCTCGGTGCTGATGCTGCTCGCCATCATGGCGATGTATTGGCAGGCTGGCACCACCGACATCCCGGCACTCTTGCGTCACGGCTTCCCGGTGGAGCTGCAGAAATGGGCCTGGCTGGCGTTCTTTGCGTCTTTCGCCGTCAAGTTGCCGATGTGGCCGGTGCACACCTGGCTGCCGGACGCGCATGTGGAAGCGCCGACTGCCGGCTCCGTCATCCTCGCCGCCATCCTATTGAAGATGGGTGGCTACGGTTTCCTGCGCTTTTCTCTGCCGATGTTTCCGTCAGCGAGCCACGATTTCGCGCCGCTCATCTTTGCGCTGTCGGTGGTTGCCATCATCTATACTTCGCTGGTGGCGCTGATGCAGGAGGATGTGAAAAAGCTGATCGCATATTCCTCCGTTGCCCATATGGGCTTCGTCACCATGGGTATTTTTGCCGCCACCGCGCAGGGGGTGGCCGGTGGCATCTTCCAGATGATTTCGCACGGCATCGTTTCGGGCGCGCTGTTCCTCTGCGTCGGCGTTGTTTACGACCGCATGCACACCCGCGAGATCGCGTTCTATGGCGGGCTGGTCAACCGCATGCCGCTTTATGCCGCGGTGTTCATGGTGTTCACGCTCGCCAATGTCGGCTTGCCGGGCACCTCCGGTTTTATCGGCGAATTCCTGTCGCTGCTCGGCACCTTCAAGATCAATACTTCGGTGGCGTTCCTCGCCACGATCGGCGTCATCCTGTCGGCATGCTATGCGCTGTGGCTCTACCGCAAGATGATATTCGGCACGCTCAAGCCAGCCTTGGCTGGCATCAAGGACATCGGCTGGCGCGAATGCATCATTTTCGCGCCGCTCGTCGCGCTCACGATTCTGCTCGGCGTCGCGCCCAAGCCGGTGCTCGATATATCGGCCGCGTCCGTCACCCAATTGCTCGACCGTTACGATCACGCGCTGGCGGCGGTGAAAGCCGCCGAACAGGCGCGCGAGCATGGAAAGCTGGAGTTGGTCTCCGCCAAGGATAAGACGCCGTTGAGCCCCAAGAGCGTGACCCGATGAGCCAGCTCGCGCATCTGCAAGCCTACATGCCGGTGCTGCCGGAAATCGCGCTGGCGGTCGGCGCCATGTTCCTGCTTATGGTCGGCGTGGCGCTGGGCGAGCGCAGTGCCGCACTGGTCAACAGCACCTCGGTCTTGCTGCTCATCGGCGTTGCGGTCCTGGTGTTCTGGGTCCCGGGCGGGCGTCACGTGCTGTTCAACGGCAGCTTCGTGGTCGACGATTACGCGCGCTTCCTCAAGCTGTTGACGCTGGCCGGCTCGACCGGCGCGCTGCTCTTGTCGCTCGACTACCTG
Source organism: uncultured Alphaproteobacteria bacterium (assembly GCA_963773115.1). GTDB lineage: Bacteria > Pseudomonadota > Alphaproteobacteria > Rhizobiales > Xanthobacteraceae > Pseudolabrys. The sequence continues at coordinate 32,691 of CAVYZZ010000006.1, forward strand.
CACGCCGAACGGCAGGAGAAGTTCGAATACGGCATACTATTCCTGCTCGCGACGCTGGGCATGCTGATGCTGATTTCGGCGGCCGACCTGATCGCGCTCTATCTCGGGCTCGAGTTGATGAGCCTTTCGCTCTACGTGGTCGCGGCCTATGAGCGCGACAATATGCGCTCGACTGAAGCAGGCTTGAAATATTTCGTACTCGGCGCGCTGTCGTCCGGCATGTTGCTTTACGGCGCTTCGCTGGTCTACGGCTTCACCGGCACGGTCAACTTCGCCGGTATCGCCAGGGCGACGTCGCAGGGCGCCGGCATCGGGTTGATCTTCGGCTTGGTGTTCCTGTTCGTCGGCTTCTGCTTCAAGATCTCCGCGGTGCCGTTCCATATGTGGACGCCCGACGTCTATGAGGGTGCGCCCACGCCAGTGACCGCTTTCTTCGCCGCCGCGCCCAAGGTCGCGGGCGTCGCCATTTTCGTACGCACCACTATGGTCGCGTTTCACGGCATTGCGCACGAGTGGCAGCAGATCGTTGTGTTCGTCTCCATCGCCTCCATGGCGCTCGGCGCGTTCGCAGCCATCGGCCAACGCAACATCAAGCGGCTGATGGCCTATTCGTCCATCGGTCACATGGGCTACGCGCTGGTCGGACTCGACGCCGACAGTGCGCAAGGCGTGCAGGGCGTGCTGATCTACATGACCATCTACGTGACGATGACGCTCGGCACCTTCGCAGTGATCCTGTCGATGCGGCGCGACGGCAAGCTGGTCGAGAATATCGGCGATCTCGCCGGCCTTTCGCGCACGCATCCGACCATGGCCTTCTTTTTGGCGATGCTGCTGTTCTCGCTCGCCGGCATTCCGCCGCTCGCCGGGTTCTTCGCCAAGTTCTACGTGTTCCTCGCCGCCATAAACGCCGGGCTCTATGTCCTGGCGGTGATCGGCGTGCTCACCAGCGTGGTCGGCGCCTACTACTATCTGGCGATCGTCAAGACCATGTACATGGACGAGCCGGTGGAAAGATTCCAGAGCATGCCGGGGACGCTCGGCTTCGTGCTCGCCATCACCGCGCTGATCAACATCCTGTTCTTTGCCTATCCGGCGCCACTGGTAGGCGCGGCGAGCGCCGCCGCCAAATCGCTATTTTGATGTGCACGATCCCGAAAAGTGGGCACCGGTTTTCGGTAATGATCGTGAGCCGCTAATACGATGACCCGCGAAGCCACGGGCCTGGCGGGGGCCCGGCACATAGAGTTCAAGACGCTCGGCTCGACCAATGCCGAGGCGCTGGCGCGTGCGCGCGCCGGCGAACGCGGGCCGTTGTGGATCACGGCCAGGACGCAAAGCGCCGGCCGCGGCCGCCGCGGCAGCGCCTGGGAATCGCCGCCCGGAAACCTCTACGCCACGCTTCTCCTGACCGAGCCGTCGGCGCCACCGGACGCGCCGCAACTGTCGTTCGTGGCCGCCTTGGCCCTGCATGATGCGGTCGGCCTCGCCGCGCCGCAGCTAGGGCCCCTGCTGAAGGTGAAATGGCCGAACGATCTGCTGCTCGGGGTTAAGAAGCTCGCCGGCATCCTCATCGAAGGCGAGAGCGAGCCAGTGTTTGCGGCTGCCGTTGGCATCGGCGCCAATTGCGTCTCGCACCCGACCGACACGGGCTATCCCGCGACGGATCTTGCCGCCGCCGGCGCCCATGTCATGCCGGAACAGTTGCTCGCCGCGCTCGCGGCCTCGATGCAGCAGCGCCTCGGCCAATGGCAAGGCGGGCAGGGCTTCGCTTCGGTCCGCGCCGACTGGCTCAAGCGCGCCGCCGGCATTGGCGAGTCCATCCGCGTCCGGCTGCCGGAGCGCGAGTTCGCCGGCCGCTTCCAGGGTCTCGATGAGGCCGGCCGCCTGCTGGTCGAGGGGCCAGACGGCGTTGCGCGTGTCACCGCCGGCGAAGTTTTTGGCTTGGGGAGTCGCTGACCATGGCGCAAGCCGCGCAGGAACTGGTGTTCGCTCCGCTCGGCGGTGTCGGCGAGATCGGCATGAACCTGTCGATCTATGGGCTTGGGCCGGAAAGGCGGCGCCAATGGCTGGCGGTCGATCTTGGCGTCTCCTTCGCCGCCGAGGAGCACCTGCCCGGTGTCGATCTCATTCTGCCCGACATCCGCTATCTCGTAGAGGAGCGCAAGAATCTCGCCGGCATCGTGCTCACCCATGCGCACGAGGATCATTTCGGCGCGCTGCTCGATCTGTGGCCGCAACTCAAGATGCCGGTGTTTGCGACACCTTTTTCCGCCGCGCTGCTCGAAGCCAAATGCGCGAGCGAGCCGGGCGCGCCGAAAATTCCGGTCACTATCGTGAAGCTCGGCAGCCGTTTCAATGTCGGTCCTTTCGACATCGAGCTCGTCACCATGACGCATTCAATCCCGGAGGCGAACGCGCTGATCATCCGCACGCCCTGCGGTGCGGTTCTGCACACCGGCGACTGGAAGCTCGATCCGACGCCGATTCTCGGCGACCCCACCGACGAGAAGAAGTTGCGTGCGCTCGGTGACGAGGGCTGTCTGGCGATCATCGGCGATTCCACCAATGCCGTGCGCGAGGGCCGCTCGCCGTCGGAAGCCGATGTCGCCAGGGTGATCGCCGAGCTGATCAAGTCCGCCCCCGGCCGCGTGGCGGTCACCACCTTTGCCTCCAATGCGGGCCGACTGCGCAGCGTTGCCGAGGGCGCGCGCGCTGCCGGCCGCGAGGTGATCGTGGTCGGCCGCGCCATGGAGCGCATCACGCAGATTGCGCGCGAGACCGGTTATTTCGACGGCGTGCAGGATTTCCGCGATATCGAGGCCTACGGCTATCTGCCGCCGAAGAAGGTGGTGGCGCTGTGCACCGGCAGCCAGGGCGAGCCGCGCGCGGCGCTCGCGCGCATCGCCGAGGACCAGCACCCGGCCATTAAATTCTCCCGCGGCGACCGCGTGATCTATTCGGCCCGCATGATCCCCGGCAATGAGAAGGCGGTCGGCCGCGTGCTCAACGGGCTGATCGAGCAGGGCATTGAGGTGATCACAGACCGCACCCATCTCGTGCACGTGTCGGGTCATCCGCGCCGCGAAGAGCTCGAAGATTTGATCGGCTGGGTCCGCCCCCAGATCCTGATCCCGGTGCACGGCGAGGCGCTGCACTTGACCGAACATGCCGCGCTCGCCAAGCGCTGCGGCGTCAAGCAGGTGATCCAATGCCGCAATGGCGACCTGGTGCGGCTTGCGCCCGATGCCCGCATCGTCGACGAAGTGCCGGCCGGCCGCATCTACAAGGACGGCACGCTGCTGGTCGCGGCCGACGCCCGCACCGTCGCCGACCGCCGCCGCTTGAGTTTTGCCGGCGCCGTAACGGTGGCGCTAGCCCTCACGGACGATGGCCGGCTCGCCGCCGATCCGGAATGCGACCTGATTGGTATTCCCGAGCGCGACCGCGACGGCGGCTTCATGCATGCGGCCGTGCATGACGCCGTCATCGAGACCTTTGAATCGCTGCCGCGCGGCCGCCGCCGCGATCCCGACAGCGTGGCCGAAGCCGTGCGCCGGGCGGTGCGCGCGGCGATCGCCGGGCGCTGGGGCAAGAAGCCGATGTGCCATGTGCACGTCTTGCCGGTATGATTGGAGCCGCCGGTGGGCTTATCGAGAGGACATCCATGATCGGTCGTCTCAACCACGTCGCCATTGCCGTGCGCGATATCGACAAGGCCACGAAAGTCTACCGCGACACGCTCGGCGCCGAGGTCTCGGCCAAAGTGGCGCAGCCGGACCATGGCGTCTCCACCGTGTTCATCACGCTTCCCAATACCAAGATCGAATTGTTGGAGCCGCTCGGCGACAATTCGCCGATCGCCAAGTTTCTTGAAAAAAATCCCGATGGCGGCGTCCATCATGTCTGCTACGAGGTGTCCGATATCCGCGCCGCGCGGGATACGCTGAAAGCGCAAGGCGCCCGCGTGCTCGACGACGGCGTGCCCAAGATCGGCGCTCACGGCAAGCCGGTGCTGTTCCTGCATCCGAAGGATTTTTGCGGCACGCTACTCGAACTCGAACAGGTATAGCGCATGATTCCGAAAAACGGGGGCCGGGTTTCGGACAAGATCATGGGCAAGGAATAAGCCCCAGATGGCCATCACCACCATCATCGCGATCTATTTCCTGATCTGGTGGGTCGTGCTGTTCGCCGTGCTGCCCTGGGGTGCGCACAGCCAGGACGAAAGCGGCGAGGTCACGCCCGGCACCGATCCCGGCGCGCCGGCGGCGCACCGCGTCTGGATGAAACTGGTATGGACGACGGTGATCGCCAGCGCCGTGTTCGCGATTCTCGTTGGCGTCTACAAACTCGGCCTGATCCCTTACGACTATCTGAAGGCCATTTCCGGCCCGCCGCGGCGCTGAACAGACGCGCGCAATCGCGAGCGAACGAAACAAAAAAAGAGCAGGGCGCTTCTTGCCCTGCTCATCGCACGTCGTATGTCCTCGATCCCCGACCGTAGTTCGTTTTTTAGTTCGGGGCGGCCGCGTTTCCGCGCCTGAGGACTGCTTCCCTCCCAAGACTTGGACCGCACGCTGGCTGCCGGTCTTGCCGCCGACATCACCGTTAAGCGGACTTGCCACAAAGTAGCCGAACTTTGGCACGTTGTCATGTAAATTTCACCACAATCGGACCGGGTGCGCGCATTACGCGCGTTTTGTCTCGCAGTACGCAAATACAAATGGCAGCGCGCCCCATTGCCACAATTTTAGGCCATTCATTGCACCGCTCTGGCGTGTGGCAGCGCCGACGTTACCATAAGTTGTGTTTTCCCGCATTATCTGCAAACTCGTGCAGCCGTTAGCTGGGCTAGTGTCCACGCGGCAAGGATTTCGGGTCCCCTTGTCTTTGGGCGACCGATCCGCTTTCAGTGGCGCCGACGCGAATCCAGCGCCGATTCCCAAGCGATGAGCCGCGATGCGCCTGTCCCGCTATTTCCTGCCGATCCTGCGCGAGACCCCAAAAGAGGCGGAAATCGTCTCGCACCGGCTGATGCTGCGCGCCGGCATGATGCGTCAGGAGGCCGCCGGTATTTATGCGTTTTTGCCGCTCGGCCTGCGGGTGCTGAAAAAGATCGAGCAGATCGTGCGCGAGGAGCAGGACCGCTCCGGCGCCATTGAATTGTTGATGCCGACTATCCAGTCGGCCGATCTGTGGCGCGAGAGCGGACGCTACGATGCCTACGGCAAGGAGATGCTGCGCATCCAGGACCGCCATGAACGCGATATGCTGTACGGGCCGACCAACGAGGAGATGATCACCGAGATCTTCCGCGCCTACGTCAAGTCGTACAAGGATCTGCCGCTCAATCTCTACCACATCCAATGGAAATTCCGCGACGAGGTGCGTCCGCGCTTCGGGTTGATGCGCGGCCGCGAATTTCTGATGAAGGATGCTTACTCGTTCGATCTCGATCAGGCAGGTGCTACGCATTCCTACAACAAGATGTTCGTTGCGTACCTGCGAACCTTTGCGCGCATGGGGTTGAAATCGATCCCGATGCGCGCGGAATCAGGACCGATCGGCGGCAACCTCAGCCACGAATTCATCATCCTCGCGCACACCGGCAAGTCGGAGGTGTTCTGCCACAAGGATTATCTCGATTTTCAAGTTCCCGGCGCCGACGTGGATTTCGACGACGTTGCCGGCTTGCAGACCATCGTCGACAAATGGACCTCGCAATATGCCGCAACCTCCGATATGCATGAAGCCGTGGCATTCGGAAAAATCCCAGCGGACAAACAGGTGTCGGCGCGCGGCATCGAGGTTGGTCATATCTTCTATTTCGGCATCAAATATTCCGAGCCGATGAAGGCCTTGGTTGCCACCAGCGAGGGGGCCGAGGCGCCGGTGCATATGGGTTCCTACGGCATCGGGCCGAGCCGGCTCGTCGCCGCCATCATCGAGGCGTCCCACGACGAGGCCGGCATCATCTGGCCGGAGCCGGTCGCGCCGTTCAAGGTGGCGATCCTCAATCTCAAGCAGGGCGCGGCCGAAACGGACGCTGCCTGCGAGCAGCTCTATCGCGATCTCACGGCCAAGGGTGTCGAGGTGCTCTATCACGACCTCGACGAGCGCCCGGGCGCCAAATTCGCCACCGCCGACCTGATCGGCATCCCCTGGCAGGTGCTGATCGGCCCGCGCGGACTGGCCGAGGGCAAGGTCGAGGTGAAAAAACGCGCCGACGGCTCGCGCGAGATGATGAGCCCGGCCGCCGCGATTGATCGGCTAGCGCGGTGAATGTGCGGCACTGGAGTACGGACTGCGCAAGAATCCTGTGTGCGGTCAAGACTTTGCCTGGGTTCGCGGGCTTGAATCCGCCAGAATCGTGTGAAAATCGAGAACGGGGGAATCTTTCATCAGTGTTTCATCAATGACCGAGCCCAACGGCACGCGGCCGTTTTCCCCGTTCGAATGGATGTTGTCGCTGCGCTACCTGCGGGCGCGGCGCAGGGAAGGATTCATCTCGGTCATCGCCGGCTTCTCCTTCCTCGGCATCATGCTGGGGGTTGCCACCCTCATCATCGTGATGGCGGTGATGAACGGCTTCCGCCACGAACTGCTGGAAAAGATCCTCGGCCTCAACGGCCATCTGCTGATCCAGCCGCTGGAAAAGCCGCTGACCGATTGGCAGGAGGTGGCCGCGCGCATCGCCAAAGTGCCGGGCATTCGCCTGGCCGCGCCCATCGTCGAAGGCCAGGCGCTGGCGTCCTCGCCGTTCAACGCCGGCGGCGTACTGGTGCGCGGCATCAGGCTTGCGGACCTGGAAAAGCTTCCCTCGATCGCCAAGAACATCAAGCAGGGCACGCTCAAGGGCTTCGACGAGGGCCATGGGCTGGCAATCGGGCGTCGGCTTGCCGATGAATTGTCGCTGCGCTCCGGCGACAACATCACGCTGGTCGCCCCGCGTGGCGCGGTGACACCGATGGGCACCATGCCGCGCATCAAGGTCTACAAGATCGCCGCCGTGTTCGAGATCGGCATGTCGGAATATGATTCCGCCTTCGTGTTCATGCCGCTGAAGGAGGCGCAAGCCTATTTCAACCGCGCCGGCGATGTCACCGCCATCGAGGTCTATACCGACGATCCCGACCGCGTGGACAGCTATCGAAAAGCGGTGCAGGACGCGGCCAAACGCCCGATCTTCATGATCGACTGGCGCCAGCGCAACGCCACCTTCTTCACCGCGCTGCAAGTCGAGCGCAACGTCATGTTCCTGATCTTGACGCTTATCGTCTTGGTGGCGGCGCTCAACATCGTCTCCGGGCTGATCATGCTGGTGAAGGACAAGGGCTCCGACATCGCCATCCTGCGCACCATGGGAGCGACGCAAGGCGCCATCATGCGCGTGTTCCTGATCACCGGCGCGGCCATCGGCGTGGTCGGCACGCTGGTCGGACTCGGGCTCGGCGTGGTGATCGCGCTCAATATCGAGAGCCTGCGCCAGTTCCTGTCCTGGCTCACCAATACCGAGTTGTTCTCGCCGGAGCTTTATTTTCTCTCGCATATGCCCGCCGACATGGACACCAGCGAAACCGTGGCGGTGGTGGTGATGGCGCTGACGCTGTCGCTGCTCGCAACGCTTTACCCGTCCTGGCGCGCGGCGCGCCTCGATCCGGTGGAGGCGCTGCGTTATGAATGAAACCATCGTCAAGGTGGCCGTGACGGTCGAGCAGAAGGACAACGAAGTCCCGATCCTGTTCTTGCAGGGGGTCGAGCGCCACTACCGCCAGGGCGATGAGACGCTGTACGTGCTTAACGGTATCGAGCTGGCGGTCTGGGCCGGGCAGTCGGTGGCGCTGGTGGCTCCCTCGGGCGCCGGCAAATCGACGCTGCTGCACATCGCGGGCCTCCTGGAGCATCCCGATCACGGCGACGTCTATATCGACGGCCGCTCCACCGCCATCTTGCCCGATACCGAGCGCACCCGTATCCGCCGCAGCGAAGTCGGTTTCGTCTACCAGTCGCACCATCTGCTGCCGGAATTCACTGCACTGGAAAACGTGATGCTGCCGCAGATGATCCGCGGGCTTCCGCGCAAGGAGGCCCGCAAGCGGGCGGTCGAGCTCTTGAGCTATCTGGGCCTCGGCGAACGGCTCACGCACCGGCCGGCGGAACTCTCCGGCGGCGAACAGCAGCGCGTCGCCATTGGACGCGCGGTCGCCAATGCGCCGCGCATCCTGCTGGCCGACGAGCCGACCGGCAATCTCGACGTCCACACCGCCGATCACGTGTTCGCGGCGTTCAACCAGCTGATCCGCGCCTCCGGCCTCGCCACCATCATCGCCACCCACAATATGGAACTCGCCGCCCGCATGGACCGGCGGGTGACGTTGAAGGACGGGCGGGTGGTGGAGATGGCGTGAGGGGTGAATCTTGTCCTTTGTGGAGGCAAACAAACTTTAAGTTTCCGACGTAACTATCTAATTTATCTTACTATATTTCACGGCGCCCATACAGATTTGATTGCATTCTTGAGGGCTTGGCCAATTATCCCTTGACAGCAAGTAAGTCAGGGTCTATGATACCTTACAACCTGAGATAAGGCATTGAGACCATGAGCAAATACACCTTCAAAGAGTTCCAGACCGAATATCCCGATGATGCCGCATGTTTGGCCAAGCTCATGGAGGTCAACTACGGCGGGACCGAAATCACCTGTCCGGCCTGCGGGGTCGAAAAGGCTCAGTTTCATGCCATGACCACCCGCCGCGCCTTCGCCTGCCAAGAATGCGGCCACCACATTTACCCGTGTGCCGGGACCATCTTTCACAAATCCAGCACGCCGCTCACCAAGTGGTTCTTTGCGATGTACCTCTTGACCTCGACCCGTTCGGGCGTGGCCGCCAAAGAGCTAGAGCGCGCCTTGGGCGTGACTTACAAAACCGCGTGGCGGATGGCGCATGAACTCCGCAAATTGATGGCCAGCGCCGACTATGGTGGACCGCTCAAGGGTCACGTCGAAATTGACGAAACGTGGGTTGGTGGCGTGCGCCGCAAGGGTGGCAAGGGGCAGGGTAAGCGCCGGTCCAAAAAGACGATCATCATGGGCATGGTCGAACGTGACGGTATGTTGCGCGCCGGTCCCGTGCCGGACGATACGAACTTCACCCTAGAACCGATCATTCTCGAAAACGTCGCGCCGGGGACTGAGGTCACCACTGACGGTCACCTGTCCTATCAAAACCTCGGCCTGTCCTACGATCACTCGGTTATCAATCACGCCGCTGGCGAATATGCGCGCGGCAAGTACCACACCAATACGATTGAGGGTCACTGGTCACAGTTGAAGCGCTCGATCAAAGGAACGCACGTTCACATTTCAGGAAAGCACGCTTGGAAATATATTGGCGAGTTCAACTATCGTCGAAACTATCGCGCTTCCCACTACGGGATGTTTACTCGCCTTGTTTCTGCTTTCGCGCTGCCGCGCTTGCAAGACGCATGAAATCCTCTCGGGCGTTGGGGTTCTCATCGGTGGATTGAACCTCATCCTTTGAAGAGGATTTTTTTTCGTCGGAAATAAAATCAGAAGTTACTCCGTCGCGTTTTTTGGCCATTTCCATGATCTCCTTTCTAACGGCATCGAGTTCAGGCTGGAATATTGTTTCGATAATCTTGTCGGAAGGAATTACAACACCTATTCCAGAATTTAGGCCGCTTCCCAGTGATCCTGGTCCGTCCGATACAACATCCTCATTGAGATTCCTTACATCGAAGTGTCCATGCATCAAACCCAATAGCAAATAAGGTGCGGCGTTCATCTTTCGTAGCTGCGCGGCGTCCGCAACGTGAAAGGGGTCGCTTCTAATCGCAAAAACAGGAGAACCACTAAGACCACTGATTGAATTTGCTTCAACAAGGTAGGCATCAACATACCCACAGTAATGAGTATAGACGGGATCGCGATTGATTGATGCTATGTGTCCCATACGAACAACTGGGATATTATGGTCTTTTCCAAAGTGACTTCGAAAAAGACCTACGATCGCGACGTCATGTCCCGGCTCAATTAGATTATCCTCAAGCTGCGATCTTTGAACTACATATGCACCCTTGCGGTTTAATAGAATTGTTTTGATGTCGAGTTCTTTGTGAGAGATAGGCAGAAATGAAACAGCAACGTCCGTTGGGTTAGAATCATCAGGGTGGAAACGCCAATCATTAAATGGCACTTTGAAATCTTCTGCACCGCCACCGATTTTATTTATTCGAACGAATATTTCATCCTTCTTGGCGGAAAGACCGGAAATGACGTGCTCTGCGGTGACGACATAGAAAAACCCCGCATTATCATGGGTCGATGATACTAAAAATCCTGTTGCTTTCGGAATAAAGACATTCTCGTTTTTTATCCCAATAAATACGACGCACTTTAGAACCTCATCAGGCACCCGCATATCAGCCGCACTCCTCGTAATCCAATACGGGAAGGACGCCGACCTTGCCGCGCATTTGGCAAGTAACGATAGACTACTGAATTCGGATGCGGATAGCCCGAAAGCATCATTTGTGAAGGATTGAATGCGCCCGCTAACCACAGGTGCACCCGTCGATGGTCGCGGGGATTGCGAGATAAGGGCTACGACCACCGCTGCCAAAGCCGTAATGAGTGCTGCGATTATCGCTGATCCGCCGATAATTACTGCCGCCCATACCTGAGCCGATGAAAGCCAAGTCCTTTTCTGATGGCGACGGCGTTTTCCCATACCGCGACGGTCCACCAAAGCCGCCTTTGGGGACAACGCACGGAGCATGCGTGACCGATTCCGTTTCATGCGGCCAAGCCTTGGCCGCTCGGAAAGACGGTGCAACGCACTGGCCCGGACGACGCCACATCAATGAGCGGCGTTGCTGCCCGTAAGCCTCTGATTTTGCTACACAACTATACTTGCCGTGAGGGGATAATCCGGAGGGCTTGACTCTGGAACAGACCATGAACTATGTTCCCTCTCCGTTCCGGAGAGAAAGCCATGTTCAAAGCCGTCCTGCAAGAAGCCGCTGCACTCGCGTCCCTCTCGCTGTTCATCGGCATGATCGCCATCTGGTCGCAGGTGCTCGGAAACCTGTGACCGGCCGTTTGTAAGCGTTGCGTATCGTGTTGCCCCCCAGTGTCGCGTATCCGCGTCGTCATGACCGGCCTTTCCCCGGGCTGGCATGACGCCCGCGGAATGACCGCCCAAGGCTGTCCTATGAAAAGCGGGCATAGCGGGTTCAGCATGGCCCCGCGTGGTGGACTCAGGCGCCTGCCGTCCCCAATCTGATCGGGACAAGAATCACCCAAGCTTTCGAAAGCGGGATATGCCCGATCTCGATTTCGTGCACCTGCACGTGCACTCGTCCTATTCGCTGCTGGAAGGCGCGCTCACCATTGCGCGGCTGGCCGAACTGGCCAAAGCCGATCGCCAGCCCGCGCTGGCGATCACCGACACCGACAACATGTTCGGCGCGCTGGAATTCTCCGAGAAGCTGGCGGCGGCCGGCATCCAGCCCATCGTCGGCTGCGCGCTCGCGCTTGATTTCGGCGACACCGACTACGGCGTCCGCAACGGCAACGCGCAGGCCCCGCGCCAGCGCATCGTGCTGCTGGCCGCGCGCGATGCCGGCTACCGCAGCCTGATGCGGTTGTCCTCGCGCGCTTTCCTCGACACGCCCGCCAACGAGCCGCCGCGCCTTCTGCTCGACTGGTTACAAGGCGAGACCGACGGCGTCATCGCGCTCACCGGCGGTCCCGGCGGGCCACTCGATGGCGCTATCAACGCCGGCCAGCGCCATCTCGCTGCCAGCCGGCTCGACGCGCTGGCGAGCCTGTTCGGCGACCGTCTCTATGTCGAATTGCAGCGCCACGGCATGGCCAACGAGCGCGGCGCCGAGCCTGCCTTGATCGAGCTTGCCTATGCCAAGGGCCTTCCGCTGGTCGCCAGCAACGAACCCTTCTTCGCCACCGCGCAGGACTACGAGGCCCACGACGCGCTGATCTGCATCGCCGAAGGCCGCCTGCTGGCCGAGAGCGACCGCCGCCAGCTCACCCCCGAGCACCGTTTCAAGTCGCGCGCCGAAATGGTGGCGTTGTTTTCCGATCTGCCGGAAGCGCTGGCGCACAGTGTCGAGATCGCCCAGCGCTGCGCTTATCGGCCGCGCACCCACCAGCCGATCCTGCCGCGCTTCTCGGTGGGTGAGGGCGGCGGTGTGGTCGACGAGGGCGCCGAATTGCGCAAGCGCGCGGAAAAAGGCCTCGCACAACGGCTCGCGACAGCCGGTCTTGCGCCGGATCACAGCGAAACCGAATACCGCGAGCGTCTTGATTTCGAACTTGGCGTGATCGAGGGCATGAAATATCCCGGCTACTTCCTGATCGTTGCCGACTTCATTCAATGGGCGAAGGCGCAGGGCATTCCGGTTGGGCCAGGCCGTGGGTCCGGCGCCGGCTCGCTGGTGGCTTATTCGCTCACCATCACCGATCTCGATCCCATCCGTTTCGGCCTGCTGTTCGAGCGATTTCTAAACCCTGAGCGCGTGTCGATGCCCGACTTCGACATCGACTTCTGCCAGGACCGCCGCGACGAGGTGATCCGTTACGTGCAGGAGCGCTACGGCCGCGACCAAGTGGCGCAGATCATCACCTTCGGCACCTTGCAGGCGCGCGGCGTGCTGCGCGACGTCGGCCGCGTGTTGCAGATGCCCTATGGCCAGGTCGACAAGCTCTGCAAGCTGGTGCCGCAGAACCCGGCGCATCCGGTCACGCTCGCCCGCGCCATCGAGGATGAGCCGAAGCTACAGGCGGAAGCTGAAAACGATCCGGTGGTGAAGCGGGCTTTCACCATCGCCCGCAAGCTCGAAGGCCTCACCCGTCACGCCTCGACTCACGCCGCCGGCATCGTCATCGCCGACCGTCCGCTGACCGAACTGGTGCCGCTCTATCGCGATCCGAAATCCGACATGCCAGTCACCCAGTTCAACATGAAATGGGTGGAGCAGGCGGGCCTGGTGAAATTCGATTTCCTCGGCTTGAAGACGTTGACCGTACTCGACCGCGCGGTGAAGCTCGTCGCCCGCCGCGGCATTGACATTGATCTGCTCCAGATACCGCTCGACGATCCCAGCACATTCGAAATGCTGGCGCGCGGCGATACGGTCGGTGTGTTCCAGGTGGAAAGTCAGGGCATGCGCCGCGCACTGCTCGACATGCGCCCGGACCGCTTCGAAGATTTGATCGCGCTGGTCGCGCTCTACCGGCCGGGGCCGATGGCGAATATTCCGACCTATTGCGCACGCAAGCTCGGTGACGAGCGCATCGAATATATGCACCCGAAATTGGAGCCCATTCTTGCGGCAACCTATGGCGTCATCACCTATCAGGAGCAGGTGCAACAGATCGCGCGCGATCTTGCCGGTTACAGCCTGGCCGAGGCCGACATCCTGCGCCGCGCCATGGGTAAGAAGATCAAGAAGGAAATGGACGCCCAGCGCGGCCGCTTCCTAACCGGCGCGACCGAGCGTGGCATCGACAAGTACATTGCAGACACGATTTTCGATGCCTGCGCCAAGTTCGCCGAGTACGGCTTCAACAAATCGCACTCCGCGCCCTATGCGCTGCTCACCTACCAAACTGCCTATATGAAGGCGAATTACCCGGTCGAGTTCATGGCGGCGTCGATGACGCTCGACATGGGCAATACCGACAAGCTCGCCGAATTCCGCGCCGAGGCCGAGCGGCTCGGCATCGTCGTCGCGCCGCCTTCGATCAATCGCTCCAGCGTGACCTTCGAAGTCGACGGCAACACCATCATCTACGCGCTGGCCGCGCTCAAAGGTGTCGGCGCGCAAGCCGTCGAACAGATCATCGCCGCGCGGGCGGACCGGAAATTCGCTGATCTCGCCGACTTTGCCGACCGCATCAATCCGCGCGCCGTCAACAAGCGCGTGCTGGAAAGCCTCTGCCAGGCCGGCGCCTTCGATGAGTTCGAGCAAAACCGCGCCCGCGTCTTTCCGGTTATGGACGCGGTGCTCGGCCGCGCCCAGCGCACGCACGACACGGCCGCCGTCGGGCAGAGCGAACTGTTCGGCGGCGGGGGCAATCGCGAGCTGATTACGTTGCCGCAAGCCGAGCCCTGGCTGCCGGCCGAGCGCTTGAAGCGCGAATACGACGCTGTTGGCTTCTTCCTGTCGGGCCACCCGCTCGACGATTACGCAGCGGTGCTCAAAAAACTGCGCGTGCAGTCGTGGGCCGAATTTGCACGCGCGGTGAAGGAGGGCGCCACCGCCGGCCGCGTCGCCGGCACTGTGGTGTCGCGGCAGGAGCGGCGCACCCGCACGGGCAGCAAGATGGGCATCATCGGGCTGTCCGACCCGACCGGCGCCTACGAAGCGGTGATCTTCTCGGAGGGCCTTGCCGAATACCGCGACCTGTTGGAGCCCGGCAGCGCGGTGCTCTTGTTTCTGTCGGCGGAGGTGCAGGGCGACGACGTGCGCGCGCGCATCCAGTCGGTCGAGCCGCTCGATGCCGCCGCCGCCAACCTGCACCAGGGCCTGCGCGTGTTCCTGCGCGACGACAAGCCGATCGAGGCGGTGGCCAAGCGCCTGGAGCCGGCGCCGTCCCGCGCGCAGGCGAACGGCGACGGTGAAGTGAGCGTGGTGCTGATGCTCGCGCGTGGCACCGAAGTGGAAGTGAAGTTGCCGGGCCGCTTCAAGGTCTCGCCGCAGATCGCCGGCGCCATCAAGGCCGTGCCCGGCGTCGTGCAGGTCGAGGCGCTATAAATTCCCACGCCATGCGCCTGCGGCGACAGCGGTGGACGATCAAAGAAATACGAGGCTATGGGGCGGCGCGGGGCCGCCTCGTCCTGCGAGACGGATTCCTTGCGGATGAACTGACCGTCCGCGCAACCATATTGGCATCGGGCGTCGCGCGGTTTGCCGCAGCCGCGGTTCCGGCACCATCGAGCAAGCCGGGCCGTTCGACTTCAAAGCTTGAATTGGCCCAGGCGAGACGGCCATTGAAAGTCGGTTGTGCCGAGGCCGCATGATTTTCGATCGGAAGGCGCTTGCTTAATTGCGCCAGCACGGCCGCAGGATCACGACGCAAGTCGTCAAACGAAATCGGCAGCACCCGATCACCATATTCGCGTTGATTGCGCTCGATGCTTTCAACATTGGCATTCCATATGCGCCTGAGGTCGTCCTGTGTGACCGTTCTGCCGAGCGCGGCGTAGAAGGGCAATGCGGAACGGCTCCACGAGTCAAAGTCGCGCATGACTTGAATCAGATAGCCGTCGGGGTAAGCGGCAAAAAATCGCCTGACATTATCGGCGTCGAGCGCAAGCCGCGGTGCGAAGGCGGTAATCAGAGTCTTGTCGTTGAGGTCGCCTTGGTCGTCGAGCCAAGCATTGAAAAAGGCCGTGAAGAAGGCATCAAAACTGTCACGCGCTGTTCGCTTCTCGATCCCATCGAATATTTGCTTTTGGATGCGCGGCGAAATTAGAAAGCGAAGAGGCTCGCCATGCCGTCCTTTGCGAAAGCCGTGTTTCATCTGCTTTTGCATTTTGAGGTCGGCGGCGTCGCGAAATGTCTTGAGGCTATCCGGCCATATGTCGTGCCCATTGAGACCGAAGCGAAGTTCGTGCGGATAAGCGGCGATCTGGGGATGGCCGTCGAATAATTGGCTCAGCAGGGTTCCGCCCGAACGCTCGATCTGGGAGATCAGGGCGACCGGCGCGGTCAACTGTAGCGCGTTGGTGCAGATATGCTTTTCGAGGTCGGCTAAGCCCGTTGGCGAGACCATCCTGCGGTAGAGCCGCTCGTGATAATATGCATGCAGGCGCGTGAGTACAATTGCGGCAAAGGTTCTGGTGGGAGCCGGGAGCGCGCGGGCAAACCGTTTCGACTTGCGGGCGGTCTTAATCAGTTGACGCAGCATAAACACTCACCAGGTGGCATTGATGTCAATTCGAAGAATACCAAGTAAAGGATCGCATCGCGATTCAATTCGATACAATGGTGCCTGATGGCCTGCCGATCAAAACCGCATTTTGCTGCCGCTGTGCCACATCGGGCGCGCGGAGAGTTCGCGGCGCATCCGGCGAGGCTAGGTTTGCGCTGATCCCGGGCGGACTGAATAGACGCAGGCTCGAGGGCCGCGGTATCGATAACGGACGCGCGGCGGACCGAGCACAGGCACAAGCCCTTTGAACTTCCCGGCGCCCTATTTCTGCATGGGGAAGAAGAAGAAATAGCGAGGCATGTCCCGCGCCCCCGGGCATTGGATCGGCGCCTTAGGCCACCTTGCATCCCGCAAATCGCGCCTATATAAGCCCCGCATCACTCACGCGGACGATGGCTTTAGGCCCCGACAATGGGTCACAAAGGCCGTCCGGTGGCCCCGATCCGGGGCTCACAACCGTCCGCGGCGGATCAACCGGAGAAGATTATGGCGCTTCCTGACTACTCGATGCGGCAGCTTTTGGAAGCTGGCGTGCATTTCGGCCATCAGGCCCACCGCTGGAATCCGAAGATGGGTCCTTTCATCTTCGGCACCCGCAACAATATCCACATCATCGATCTCGCCCAGACCGTGCCGATGCTGCATCAGGCCCTGCAGGCGGTGAGCGACACCGTCGCCAAGGGCGGCCGCATCCTGTTCGTCGGCACCAAGCGGCAGGCGCAGGACGCCATCGCCGAGGCGGCCAAGCGTTGCGCGCAGTACTACGTTAATTCGCGCTGGCTCGGCGGCACGCTCACCAACTGGAAGACCATCTCCGGTTCGATTTCTCGCCTGCGCAAGCTCGACGAGATGCTCAATTCCGGCGAGTCCGGCGGCTACACCAAGAAAGAACGCCTCACCATGCAACGCGAGCGCGACAAGCTGGATCGCTCGCTCGGCGGCATCAAGGACATGGGCGGCGTGCCCGACCTGATCTTCGTGATCGACACCAACAAGGAAGACATCGCGATTAAGGAGGCTAGGCGTCTGAACATTCCGGTCGCCGCCATTGTCGACACCAATTGTGATCCGGCCGGGATCACGTTTGCGGTGCCCGGCAATGACGACGCGGCCCGCGCGGTCACGCTCTATTGCGATCTGATCGCCAAGGCCGCAATCGACGGCATCTCGCGCGCGCAAGGCGGCATGGGTGTCGATGTCGGCGCCGCCGAGAAGCCGCTGGTCACGGAAGAGATCCCGACCGCGCCGGCCGCCAGCGACCTCGGCTTCGAGCCGCTGCCCGGGCCGCGCGGCGTCGCCGACGACCTCAAGAAGCTGCCTGGCGTGTCGCCGCCCATCGAAAAGCAACTCAACGATCTCGGCATCTTCCATTTCTCGCAGATCGCCGAGTTCAACGAGAAGGCCGCGCATGCTGTCGGTGAGGAAGTGGGCTTGCCCGGCCGTGTCGAGAGCTGGATCACGAAGGCCAAGGAACTGACGGCGGAAGCCGAATAATCGCGGCCGTTATCCCCGGCCAACAGATGTCGCGCGGCCGGGTATGCACGCTTGAAGGTTCGATATGCGGAGACGCCGGCCCGGCTCGGGGCGCGGCGGGTAAAGGAACAAAGGAATGGCGAATATTTCAGCGCAAATGGTCAAGGAGCTGCGCGACTCAACGGGCGCCGGCATGATGGATTGCAAGAGCGCGCTGGCTGAGAGCAAAGGCGACATGGAGGCCGCGGTCGATTGGCTGCGCAAGAAGGGTCTGTCGAAGGCCGCCAAGAAATCCGGCCGCGTCGCCGCGGAAGGTTTGATCGGCGTGCTCGTGCAGGGCGGCAAGGGCGTGGTGGTCGAGGTCAATTCGGAAACCGACTTCGTCGCCCGCAACGACTTGTTCCAGGGCCTGGTCAAGATGATCGCCGACGTGGCGTCGACAACGGGCGCCGACGTCGAAAAGATCAAGGCTGCCAAGGCTGGCTCCATTACTATTGCTGACTCCATCACCGACACTATCGCCAAGGTCGGCGAGAACATGACGCTGCGCCGCGCGGCTTCGCTGTCGGTCAAGCAGGGCGCGATTGGGTTCTACGTGCACAATTCGGTCAGCGACGGCCTTGGCAAGATCGGCGTCATCGTCGCGCTTGAATCGCCCGGCAAGGCCGACGAGCTCACCGCAATCGGCCGCCAACTCGCCATGCATGTCGCCTCGGCCAATCCGCAGGCGGTCGATGCAGCCGGCCTTGATCCCGCGGTTGTGGAGCGCGAGAAGAAAGTGCTGGCCGACAAGTTTAAGCAGCAGGGCAAACCCGCTAACGTGATCGACAAGATCGTCGAGTCGGGCCTCAAGACCTTCTACAAGGAATCGACCCTGCTGGAGCAGCCGTTCATTTTCGACGACAAGAAGAGCGTCGCGCAGGCGCTCAAGGAGGCCGAAGGCAAGGTGGGCGGCGCGATCAAGATCGCCGGGTTCGTGCGTTACGCACTCGGCGAAGGAATTGAAAAGCCCGATACCGACTTCGGCGGCGAGGTAGCAGCCGCCGCTGGTCTCAAATAACGAGCCGTCTTCGCCCGACCGATCCTATGGAGGATCGCCACGATGAGTGATCCGCTTTATCGACGCGTCATCGTCAAGTTGTCCGGCGAAGCGCTCTCCGGCGCGCAGGGCTTCGGTGTCGATCAAACAATGGTCGAGCGGCTGGCCGTCGATCTGGCGGCAGCGGCGGGCCTCGGCATCGAGCTCGGCGTCGTGGTCGGCGGCGGCAATATCTTCCGCGGCGTCGAAGTCTCGGGCCGCGGCGTGCCGCGTCCCGTGGGCGACACCATGGGCATGCTGGCGACGGTGATGAATTGCCTGGTGCTGGAAGCCGCGATCGAGCGGGCGGGCTGCGAAGCGCGCACGCTGTCGGCGCTCGCCATGCCCTCGGTGTGCGAGACCTATAACCGCAAGCGCGCGATGAAGAACCTCGGCAAGGGCCGCGTGGTGCTGCTGGCCGCCGGCACCGGCAATCCGTTCTTTACTACCGACACCACGGCGGTGCTGCGCGCGGCGGAACTCGACGCCAAGGCGGTGCTCAAGGCCACCAATGTGGACGGCGTCTACAGCTCCGACCCAAAGAAGGACCCGAAGGCCAAGCGCTACGACAAGCTTAGCCATCAGGAGGCGATCGAAAAGGACCTGCGGATCATGGATTCCACCGCCTTCGCGCTTGCCCGGGAAAATCACATGCCTATCATCGTGTTCTCGATCGCAGAAAAGGGCGCCATCGAGGCCGTTCTGCGCGGCAAGGGGCGGGCGACGGTCGTCGGCTAGGCGCGGAAAGCGGCCCCAAACGACCGAGGCGAGCCGGATCGGCTAAATAAGGGGCCTGCCAGCTGCGCAAAGAAGACAGCATCGTGTCCGGGGGAAACACCATGGCAAACGCAACGCACGACATCGACGAGGTCAAGCGCCGCATGCAGGGTGCGAGCTCCGTGCTGAAGACCGAATTATCAGGCCTGCGCACCGGGCGCGCCTCGGCGCATCTGCTTGATCCTGTGCATGTGGACGCGTACGGCGCGCAGATGCTGCTCAACCAGGTGGCCACCGTCAGCGTGCCGGAGCCGCGCCTGATCACCGTCAACGTCTGGGACCGTTCCCTCGTTCACGCGGTGGAAAAAGCCATTGTCAATTCGAATCTGGGTTTGTCGCCGGCCACCGAAGGGCAGATGCTGCGGCTGCGCATTCCTGAGCTCAACGAGGAGCGGCGCAAGGAGTTGGTCAAGATTGCGCATAAATATGCCGAGACCGCGCGCGTGGCGGTGCGCCATGTGCGCCGCGACGCGCTCGATGTCGTGAAAAAGCTCGAAAAGGATCACAAGATCAGCAAGGACGACCACGACCGCTTCTCGACGGATATCCAGAAGGCGACCGACGCCGGGATCGCCGAGATCGACCAGATGCTGGGGGCGAAGGAAAAGGAGATCCTCACCGTCTGAGGAAACCGATGCCCGAGGCCGAGATTCCGCAAATTACCAACGCGCCGTTTAAAGCGCCGCGTCACGTCGCCATCATCATGGATGGCAACGGCCGCTGGGCGGCGGCGCGCGGCCTGCCGCGCGCGGAGGGCCACCGGCGCGGGGTCGAGGCGCTGCGCCGCACGATCCGCGCCGCCGGCGAGATCGGCATCGAGTTCGTTACCATCTTTTCCTTTAGCGCCGAGAACTGGTCGCGCCCGGCCTCCGAGGTGCACGAACTGATGGGGCTGCTGCGCCGCTTCATCCGCAATGATCTGGCCGAACTGCATCAAAGCAATGTACGGGTGCGCGTCATCGGCGAGCGCCAAACGCTCGATCCTGAGATCGGCCGGCTGCTGGTCGAAGCCGAAGAGCTGACCAAGAACAACAGCGGCCTCACACTGGTGGTCGCGTTCAATTACGGCGCGCGCCAGGAGATTGCGCGCGCAGCGCGGCGCATTGCCGACGAGGCGTTGAAAGGACATCTCGATCCGACGGCCGTCACGCCAGACACCGTCGCCCGTTTTCTCGATGCGCCGGATGTGCCCGATCCCGATCTGATCATCCGCACCAGCGGCGAACAGCGGCTGTCGAATTTTCTGCTCTGGCAGGCGGCCTACAGCGAATTGGTGTTCGTGCCGATCTATTGGCCGGATTTCGATCGCGCCGCGCTCGAGGCTGCGATCCGCGAATACCAGCAGCGCGAACGCCGGTTCGGCGGCCTGGTCGCGAAAACCGGATCCTGAACCCGTGCTCGATACCGGCCCTACTTCCGGACCAAGCGACGCCGGCAGTCCTGTGTCCATTACACCGAACAACCTGGTGCTGCGCATCGTCTCGGCCGCCGTGCTGGCGCCGCTGGCCCTGTTCGTTGCCTGGCTCGGCGACTGGCCGTTCGCCTTGTTTTGGGGCGCCGCCGCCATCGCCGTGCTATGGGAATGGACGCGGCTGGTCGCCGGCCCGCGCCACTGGCTGATGCTGTCGTCTTGCGCCAGCGCCATTGCAGTGGCCGCGCTGGTTGCTTGGCGTGAGCGCCCGATTGCGGGGATTTTCCTGGTGGGCCTGGGCGCGCTCGCCGCTTCGATTTTCGCGCCGCGCGAGCGTCGCTTCTGGATCACCGCCGGCATCGGCTATGCCGGCACGATGTTGCTGGCTCCGATGCTGTTGCGCGCCGACGCGCATTATGGGTTTCTTGCGATGGTCCTTTTGTTCGCGATCGTTTGGGCGACCGACATTTTCGCCTATTTCGCCGGCCGCGCGATCGGCGGGCCGAAATTGTCGGTCGCGATCAGCCCAAAGAAGACCTGGGCCGGTGCAATCGTCGGCGCGCTCGGCGCCACGATCGTTGCGGTTGTCGTCGCCGGTCTGCTCGGCTCGGTTGACCGGGGAACGATCGCGGTCATTGCATTCGTGTTGTCGGTGTGCGCGCAACTTGGCGATCTGCTGGAATCCTGGATCAAGCGCCGGTTCGGCGCCAAGGATGCAAGCGCACTCATTCCTGGTCATGGTGGCGTAATGGACAGGCTCGACGGTTTCTGGGCGGCGGCGCTCGTGGCTTGCGTCGTGGGATTGTTGCGCGGCGGTTTCGATAATGCCGCGCGCGGCCTGCTGGTGTGGTGAGCGCAATGACCGCAACCGGCCTTGCACGCACGAAACCGATGGAGGCCGCCGCCGTGCGGCCGATCACCATTCTCGGCGCTACCGGCTCGATCGGCGCCAGCACCATCGATCTGATCAAGCGCGAGCCTGGGCGCTATCGCGTGGTGGCGATCACTGCGCGCCGCAACGCGACGGCGCTGGCGAAGATTGCGCGCGAGGTCGGCGCGCAGTTTGCTGTGGTCGCCGATCCTGCCGTCTACAGCGATCTCAAGGAAGCCCTGGCCGGCACGGAAACCGAAGCCGCGGCCGGTGAGGACGCGTTGCTCGAAGCGGCGCACCGTCCGGCCGACTGGGTCATGGCGGCGATCAGCGGCGCGATCGGTCTTAAACCGACTTTGACTGCCATCGAGCGCGGCTCAACGGTCGCGCTCGCCAACAAGGAGTGCCTCGTTTGCGCCGGCAGCCTGTTCATGCGGCAGGCGGCGAGCAGCGGGGCGACCGTGCTGCCGGTCGACTCCGAGCACAACGCGATCTTCCAGGCGCTCGGCGCCGGCCCGCGCGAGGACGTCAAGCGCATCATCCTCACGGCATCGGGCGGCCCGTTCCGCACTTGGTCGCTCGATCAAATCAAGGCGGCGACGCCGGAGCAGGCGCTGCGTCATCCCAACTGGTCGATGGGGCCGCGTATCACCGTCGATTCGGCCACCATGATGAACAAAGGACTGGAACTGATCGAGGCGCAGCATTTGTTCGCGCTGCGGCCCGATGAAATCGACGTACTGGTGCATCCGCAATCGGTCGTGCATGGGCTGGTGGAATTTCGCGACGGCTCGGTGGTGGCCCAGTTGGGTTCGCCGGACATGCGCATTCCGATCGCCCATTGCCTGGCCTGGCCGAGGCGCATCGACAGCCCGGCGGCGCGGCTCGATCTGGCCAAAGTCCGCGAATTGTCCTTCGAGGCCCCCGATCCGGTGCGCTTCCCGGCGCTCGCTTTGGTGCGGCGCGTCATGGAGACCGGCGGAGCGGCCCCTACCGTGATGAACGCGGCCGATGAGGTCGCGGTCGGAGAATTCATCGCCGGCCGCATCGGTTTTCCGGCTATTGTGGCCCTGGTCGAGGCCACCCTGGATGCGGCCTCAGCGCGCGGTTTGCTGGCGGAACCTGCGGGAATCGAGGCCGCCGTCGCCGTTGACCATATTGCAAGAAGTATAGCCCGAGACCTCTTGCCCGAAATTGCCGTAAAGGCATCCTAGTAATCTTTCGGTAACTCTAAGGGCGTCAAGCCGGCGGGACGAGGGTGCAATGAGTTTCGACATTATGGGCGGGTTGAGCGCATTCGGGGGCGGGCTGGTCGGCTACATAGTCCCGTTCCTGTTTGTACTGACAATTGTCGTGTTTTTTCATGAGCTTGGCCATTTTCTGATCGCTCGCTGGTGTGGCATTCGGGTGATGGTGTTCTCGCTCGGCTTTGGCCCCGAAATCGTCGGTTTCAATGACCGCTACGGCACACGCTGGAAGATTTCGGCGGTGCCGCTCGGCGGCTATGTGAAGTTCTTCGGCGACGACAATGCGGCGAGCGTCCCCGACCGCGCCGCCGCAGCCGAAATGAGCGAAAGCGAGATGAAAGACAGCTTCGTGCACCAGCCGGTCCGTTCGCGCGCGGCGGTGGTGGCGGCCGGACCGATCGCCAATTTCGTGCTGGCGGTCGCCATCTTCGCCGGCATTTTCATGGTCATCGGCAAGCAGACCGCGACCGCGCGCGTCGATGCGGTAAAGGCTGGAAGCGCCGCGGATGCGGCCGGCTTCAAGCCGGGCGATCTCGTCGTCTCCATCGATGCCGACAAGATCGGCAGCTTTTCCGACATGCAGCGCATCGTGAGCGTCAGTTCTGGCGAGCCACTCAAGATCGTGGTTGAGCGCAACGGCCAGCCGGTTACCCTGACGGCCACGCCGCAGCTCAAGGAAATCAAGGATAATTTCGGCAATGTGCACCGGCTCGGCGTGCTGGGTATCAGCCGCTCGATGGCGGCAGGCGACATCAAGACGCAAAAGTTCGGCCCGCTGATGGCGGTCGCAATGGGTGCGCAAGAGACCTGGTTTGTCGTCGACCGGACCCTGTCTTACCTCGGCGGGATATTCACCGGCCGCGAAGCGGCCGATCAGCTCGGCGGCCCGATCCGCATCGCCCAGGTGTCCGGCCAAGTGGCGACTGCCGGCTTCGTCGCACTCATGCATCTGACCGCCGTGCTGTCGGTCTCGATCGGCCTGTTGAATCTTTTCCCGATCCCGCTGCTTGATGGCGGTCACCTTTTGTTCTATGGAATCGAGGCCGCCCGTGGCCGGCCGCTGTCGGAGCGGGCGCAGGAAGTAGGGTTCCGGATTGGGTTGGCGATCGTCGTCATGTTGATGATTTTTGCAACCTTTAATGACATCCTGCACTTGGCCACCTCATAACCGTTGCCGAGGCGCAACTTTTTGATGGAAAAGGGAAACTTGGCCGGGAGTTTCGTTTGCACAGCTTCCGAAAGGCTGTACAAAGCGGTGAACTTTGCCTGCCCAACAGCTTTCTCGAGGCCAGCCGGGGCGGCCGCAAGGAATAAAAAGGGCGCGTAGCGCATGGGACTTGGTGTGCGGTGGGTGCGGGGACTGGCCCTTAGCTGCTTAGTCCTCGGCGGTGTCCTTGTCGGTGGCGCGCTGGCGACTGTTGCGTCCTCGGGCGTGGCGGTTGCGCAAACGTCTAATTCCATCGTTGTGCAGGGCAACCGCCGGGTCGAGGCGGGCACCATCCGTTCCTATTTCAAGCCCGGTCCGGGCGGTCGGCTGGGTCCGGGCGAGATCAACGAAGCCCTCAAGGCGCTTTACGCCACCGGGCTGTTTTCCGACGTCCGCATCAGCCATTCCGGCGGACGGCTGGTGGTTTCCGTGGTCGAGAACCCGGTGATCAACCAGGTCGCGTTCGAGGGCAACAAAAAGGCCAAAGACACGCAACTGCAGGCCGAAGTGCAGTCGAAAGCGCGCGGCACCTTGTCGAAGCCGACCGTGCAGGCCGACGTGCAGCGGATTATCGAGATTTATCACCGCAGCGGCCGTTTCGACGTGGTCGTTGTGCCGAAAATCATCGAGTTGCCGAATAATCGCGTCAACCTGGTGTTCGAAATTCGCGAAGGTCCAAAGACCGGCGTGAAGGAACTCCGTTTCGTCGGCGCCCATGCGTTTTCTTGGGGCCGCCTGAAAAACGTGATCAAGACCACCGAGACCAATTGGCTGTACGGCTTCCTGCAGACCACCGACATCTACGATCCCGATCGCGTTGAAGCGGACCGCGATCTACTGCGGCGCTTCTATCTCAAATACGGTTACGCCGACGTGCGGATTCTTTCGGCTGTCGGCGAATATGATCCCGCCAAGAAAGGCTTCGTCGTCACCTTCACAATCGATGAGGGTGCGCAATACCACGTCGGCACGGTCGAGGTTATTTCGAACGTGCACGCGCTCGATCCCGCCTCGTTGCGCAATGCGGTGAAGCTTAGCCGCGGCAACGTCTACAATGCCGATCTGGTGCAGAAGAGCGTCGAGACGATGACGATCGAGGCAGCCAAGCACGGCTATGCCTTCGCCACTGTGCGTCCGCGCGGCGACCGCAATTTCCAAAAGAAGGTCATCAATCTCGTATTCGTGGTCGAGGAAGGCATTCGCGCCTATATCGAGCGCATCGATATTCGCGGCAACACGCGCACGCGCGACTACGTCATCCGCCGTGAGTTCGATATCGGCGAGGGAGATCCCTACAATCGGGCGCTGATCGACCGCGCCGAACGGCGGTTGAAGAACCTGAACTATTTCAAGACGGTCAAGATTACCAACGAGCCCGGCTCGGCGCCCGATCGCGTTGTCGTTGACGTCAACGTGGAGGAAAAGTCGACCGGTCAATTCTCGATTTCCGGCGGCTACTCGACCGCCGACGGTTTCCTCGCTGAGGTCAGCATCGCCGATCGCAATCTCAATGGCCGCGGCCAGTTCGCCAAGGCGTCGGTGAGTTATGGACAGAACAGGCAAGGCTTCAACTTTTCGTTCGTCGAGCCCTATCTGTTCGGCTACCGCATGGCCGGCGGCATCGACCTTTTTGCGCAACAGAACCTGTCGACAAACTATGTGTCGTATGACACCAAGTCCATCGGCGGCACCCTGCGTCTTGGCTTTGCGCTGACCGAGGAATTAGCGCTACAGCCACATTATTCCCTCTATCAAACAGAGATCAAAATTCCGAGCCAGTACAACTGCTTTCCCGCGTCAAACTCCTGTACGCCGGCTTCACTGCCAGTGCGTTTGGCGGCTTCACAAGGCCCCGTGATAACGTCGCTCATAGGTTACACTTTGTCCTACAACACGCTCGACAACGTCAATTCACCGACCAGCGGTTTGTACGCGTCAATTACGCAGGACTTGGCGGGCCTAGGAGGTGACGTGAATTTTATGCGCACTTCGGCAGAAGCGCGAAAGTATTACGAGTTGTTGCCGGATATTGTCGGCGTCATCAAAGTGCAGGGCGGCCACGTGACGGGCTGGGGCGGCAAAAGCTTGCGCATGCAGGATGAGTTTCAGATGGGACCGAACCTCGTGCGCGGCTTTGCGCCCTCAGGCATCGGCCCGCGCGACTTGACCTCCGGAACGACGAACGATGCACTGGGCGGCAGCTTGTTCTGGGGTTCGAGCATAGAATTGCAGACTCCGCTCTTCTTCCTGCCCAAGGAGATTGGCATCAAGCTCGCGACCTATGTCGACGCTGGCTCGCTGTGGGACTACCAGGGCCCGACATCCGGGCAGGGCCAAACGGTTACTGTCGGTCTCGATAGTATTTCGGATGTTCGCTCCTCGGTCGGCGTGGGTCTAATTTGGGATTCGCCGCTTGGCCCGCTGCGCTTCGATCTGGCTTATCCGTTGACGAAGTATTGCTCCACCGTAGCCGGTACGGAAATTTGCGACCGCACGCAGTTATTCCGCTTCAGCGGCGGCGCGAAGTTCTGATCTTGGCCGCGCTTGGCGGCACGACAGCACGATGAGCGAGCCGGTATTCTTAAGATACGCCCGCGGCCTCACGCTTGGTGAAGTCGCTGCTTTGACCGGTGCGCCGCCGCCGGCGGCATCCGCGCGGGCGCGCCGGATCGTCAATGTCGCCGCCCTTGACCGCGCTGGCCCCCGCGACCTCAGCTTCTTCGACAACAAGAACTATGCTGCCGCGGCCGCCGCCAGCCTTGCCGGCGCATGTCTCACCACGGCGGCGCTTGCCAATGAGTTGCCGGCGCGCGTGACGGCGCTCGTCGTACGCGAGCCCTATCGTGCTTTCGTGACGGTGGCGCGCGAACTGTTCCCGCATGCGCTGCGGCCGTCGTCGCTTTATGAGGCGGGCGAAACCGTCGGTGCCCTTGTGCACCCGACCGCCCGATTGGAGGACGGCGTTACCGTCGAGCCAGGCGCCGTGGTCGGGCCGCGCGCCGAGATTGGCTCCGGCAGCGTCATCGGCGCCACCGCGGTGATCGCGGCGGAGGTCCGCATCGGGCGCGATTGCGCGATCGGGTCGGGCACCATCATCAGCAATGCGCTGATCGGCAACCGCGTCATCATTCATCCTGGCTGCCAGATCGGCCAGGACGGCTTCGGCTACGTCATGGGCGGAGCCGGGCACCTCAAGGTCCCGCAGATCGGCCGCGTCATCATCCAGGACGACGTCGAGATCGGGGCGGGCTCCACCGTCGATCGTGGCGCCATCCGCGACACGGTGATCGGCGAGGGCACCAAGATCGACAACCTGGTCCAGGTCGGCCACAATGTCAGCATCGGCCGGCATTGCGTGCTGGTGGCGCAAACCGGAATTTCCGGCTCTTCGACGCTGGAAGACTTTGTTGTGCTGGGCGCCCGTGTCGGCCTAAATAACAACGTGACGATCGGAGAGGGGGCGCATATCGCTGCGACCAGTATCGTACACGGCGACGTGCCGCCCGGTGCCCGTTGGGGAGGCATGCCGGCCAAGCCCGTGAAGCAGTGGTTCCGCGAAATGATGATCCTCGAGCAGCTAGCGCGCCGCGAGATGCGTGCGCGCGGAAAGCCAAGCGGCGAATCGGCCGAGGACGAATGAGACGAAGGCCATGGATGAAGCGGTGAAAAATCTGGAGGCGGCCGACATCGCGGTGGTGCTCAAGCTGCTGCCGCACCGCTACCCGTTTCTCATGGTCGACCGGGTGATCGACATCCGCGGCGACGACCATGGCGTCGGCATCAAGAACGTGACCTTTAATGAACCGCATTTTCAGGGGCATTTTCCCGACAATCCGGTGTTTCCCGGCGTGCTGATGATCGAGGGCATGGCGCAAACCGCCGGCGTGCTTTGCATCGCGAAGACTTCCTCGACCCAGCCGAAGTCGGTCTTTTTTCTCACCATCGACAAGGCGAAATTTCGCAAGCCCGTCCGCCCCGGCGACACCATCGAATACCACATGCAGAAAATCGCCCAGCGCAAGAACATGTGGTGGTATCGCGGCGAGGCCAAGGTCGCCGGCCAGATCGTTGCCGAGGCCGAGGTCGGCGCCATGCTTTCTGACGGATGAGCACGGGCATGATCGATCCCTCGGCGCGGATCGAGGCCGGCGCGGTGATCGGACAAGACGTATCGATCGGCCCCTATTGCACCATCGGCCCCAATGTGAGCGTCGGCGACGGCTGCCGGCTGCACGCCCATGTCAATCTCACCGCCCACACCACGATCGGGCCGCGCACCGTCATCCATCCTTTCGCTTCGCTCGGCTCGCCCCCGCAATCGGTGAAGTATCGCGGCGGTCCGACGCGGCTCGTGGTCGGCGCCGATTGCGATATCCGCGAAGGTGTGACCGTGAATATTGGCACCGAAGACGACCGCGGCGTCACGCAAGTCGGCGACCGCTGCTTCCTCATGGTTGGCGCCCATGTCGCGCATGATTGCCTCGTCGGAAACAACGTCACCTTCGCAAACAACGTCGTGCTAGGCGGCCACGTCACGGTCGGCGACAACGTGATGTTCGGCGGTGGCGTAGCCGTGCGTCAATTCGTGCGCATCGGCGAGGGTGCGATGATCGTCGGCCTGAGCGGCGTGCGTGCCGACGTGATTCCGTGGGGCATGGCGCATGGCCCGCTTGCGCATCTGATCGGCCTCAACGTCGTCGGCATGCGCCGCGGCGGCGTCTCCAAGGCGGAAATCCTGGCGGTGCGGCGCGCCTATGAGGCGCTGTTCTTCGGCGCGGGCGACTTCCGCGCGCGGCTCGATCAGGTCGAACGCCAATATGGCAAAGACGCGCGCGTGCGTAAGATCATCGACTTCATCCGCGCCGGGAAGCGACCTCTCACCACGGCGATCAAGCGCGGCGAAACCGACGAGGATGCATGAACGTTACGCCGCCCTCGAAAGCGGAATGCCCGCTCGCTCTGATCTGCGGCGGCGGCAGCTTGCCCTTGGCGGTGGCGGATTCGGTTGCGGCGCACGGCCGAAAGGTCTTGCTGTTTCCATTGCGCGGCTTTGCAGCGCCTGCCGATTTCGCTGACCGCGAGCACCATTGGGTGCATCTCGGGCAGTTCGGCACCGTGGCCCGCATCGCGCGCGCCAATGAATGCCGCGACATCGTCTGTCTCGGCTCAGTGGTGCGGCCATCGTTTTGGCAACTGCGCCCCGATATTTTTACGTTGAAAGTGCTGCCGCAGGTCGCCAAGGCGTTTCGCGGCGGCGACGATCATTTGCTCTCGAGCGTCGGCCGGGTGATTGAGCAGCATGGCTTTCGTATGCTCGGCGCGCACGAGGTCGCACCGGAAATCCTGGTGCCGCCAGGCGCGCTCGGGCGCGTGCAGGCGTCCGAGCGCCATCGAGCCGATATAGGGCTTGGATTCGAGTACCTGCGCGCCGCCGGCCCCTTCGACGTCGGCCAGGCGGTTGTCGTGGCCGACAAGCGCGTGCTGGCGGTCGAGGCGGCGGAGGGCACCGACCAGATGCTGACCCGCGTTGCGCAAATGCGCGAAAGTGGCCGCATCAAAACGCCGAAGGGCGCCGGCGTGCTGGTGAAGGCGCCCAAGCCAAGCCAGGACCGGCGCTTCGATCTGCCCTCGATCGGTCCGCAGACGGTCGAAGGCGCGGTCCGCGCCGGCCTTGCCGGCGTCGCCGTGGCATCCGGTGAGACGGTCATCGCCGAGCCCGAAGCTTTAGTGGCGGCGGCCGACCGCGCTGATATTTTCTTCGTCGGCGTGGCAGCCGGGGCGAAGCAATGAGCGGTGTGCCGGCAGCGGACGATGGTCACGCGCCCGGCCCGCATGTCTTTCTGGTGGCAGGCGAAGAATCCGGCGACCGGCTGGGCGCGGCGTTGATCGCCGCGATCAAACGGCGCACCCAAGGCCGCGCGCGCTTTTCCGGCGTCGGCGGACCGCATATGGCGGCGGAAGGCATGCCGAGCCTTTACTCGCTTTCCGATCTCTCGTCGTTCGGCTTTGCCTCGCTGCCGGGGCGGCTGCCGACGATCCTGCGGCGCATCCGCGAAACGGCGGATGCAGCAGTCGCGGCCAAGCCCGACGTGCTGGTCATTATCGACAGCCCCGATTTCACCCATCGCGTCGCGCGCAAGGTGCGCGCGCGCGACGCAAGCATCCCGATTGTCGACTATGTGTGCCCGACCGTTTGGGCCTGGCGGCCGGGGCGGGCGCCGGCCATGCGCCCCTATGTCGATCATGTGCTGGCGCTGTTTCCTTTCGAACACGCCGTCATGCAGCGCCTGCAGGGGCCACCCTGCACCTTCGTCGGTCATCCGCTCGGTGAGCAGATTGCGATGTTGCGTCCAAACGCCGAGGAGGCGCGCCGCAGGCTTGCCGATCCGCCGCTGCTGCTGGTGCTGCCGGGCAGCCGCACCGGCGAGATCCGCCGCATGGCGGGCATATTCAGCGAGGCGGTGGCGCGCCTGGCCGAGCGTACCGGGCCGCTGGAAGTGGTGGTGCCGGCGGTGCCGCGGCTGGCCGAGAAGATACGGGCGGTGGTTGGCGGCTGGCGCGTCCCAGTGCGGGTCGTGACCGAGGCGGAGGAAAAATACGCCGCCTACCGGACCGCGCGGGCGGCGCTCACCAAATCCGGCACCTCGACGCTCGAATTAGCGCTGGCCGGCGTCCCGATGGCCGCGGCCTATAAGGTGCCGCTGGTGGAGGAGATCATCGGACGCCTGCTGATCACCGCCCCGAGCGCGATTTTGCCCAACCTGATCCTGGGCGAGAATCTGGTGCCGGAGTTCCTGCAAAGGGACTGCACCGCTGAAAAGCTTAGTAACGCCTTGCTGCCGCTGCTTGCCGATACGGCGCAGCGCCGCCATCAGATTGACGCCTTTGCCCGGCTCGATGAGATCATGGATGTCGGCAAGGCGGCGCCCAGCGACCGGGCCGCCGGTGCAATTCTGAATTGCGCCGCCGGCTTAGGCAGCCTGCGCGCAAAACCATAGCGCAGGCCCCGATAACCGCGTAGTTTGCTGTCCGTTCGGCCAATTGGCCGTATATGTTGGCCAAAAAGCTGGAATCCCGTCTGTGAATATTTCCAATCGCGCCGCTATTACCGCCGTCCACGGCTATGTGCCGCCGGACGTGCTCACCAATGCCGACTTGGCGCGCATGGTGGATACCACGGATGCCTGGATCACAGAGCGCACCGGCATCAAAGAGCGCCATATTCTCAAGGGCCAAGGTTTGGGTACCTCGCATATGGGCGCCGAAGCTGTGCGCGGGCTCCTGACCAAGACCGACACCAAGCCGGAAGATGTAGAGCTTCTCATCTGCGCAACCACGACGCCTGATTTCGTACACCCCTGCACCGCCAATCTGATCTGCGACATGGTCGGCATCCGCAATATCGGGAGCTTCGACGTGCAGGCGGCTTGCTCGGGTTTTCTCTATGCGCTGACGGTCGGCCAGCAATTCATCACGGCCGGTACCTACAAGAAGGTCATCGTGGTCGGCGCCGACAAGATGTCGGCCATCATGGACTATACCGACCGCGCCACCTGCGTGCTGTTCGGCGATGGCGCGGCGGCCGTGATGCTCGAGCCCAACAGCGACTACGGCATCATGGACTCGGTCCTGCATTCAGACGGCTCCGGCATGCAGTATCTGCACCAGAAAGCCGGCGGCAGCCGCATGCCGCCGACGGCGGAAACCGTCGCCCGGCGCCTGCACTATGTCTACCAGGACGGCCCACAAGTTTATAAGCACGCCGTCGCCGGCATGACGGAAGTCACCCGCGATATCATGGCGCGCAACAATTTGACTGCCGATATGATCGACTGGGTGGTTCCGCACCAGGCCAACCGCCGCATCATCGTGACCACGGCGCAGCGCCTCGGACTGCCACTCGAAAAAATCATGTTTACGCTGCAGAAATACGGCAACACCACCACGGCGACCATCCCGCTCTGCCTGTGGGACTACGAGCAAAAACTGAAGACCGGCGACCGCCTGCTGCTGGCCGCCTTTGGCGGCGGCTTCACCTGGGGCGGCGCCTATGTGACCTGGGCGTATGATGGCGCCTCGGCGCCCAGGCTCAATGGCAACGGCGCCTCCAAAAACGGCAAGGGCGGCTGATAAGCCGCCCCACCGCTCGAATTTTTCGAAAGATTATTTTCGCCGCGAGATCGGGGTGTAATCCCGTTTCGGCGCGCCGGTATAGAGCTGGCGCGGGCGGCCGATCTTCTGTTTCGGATCCTCGATCATTTCCTTCCACTGCGCGATCCAGCCGACCGTGCGCGCCACCGCGAACAGCACGGTGAACATGGTGGTGGGGAAACCCATCGCCTTCAGCGTGATGCCCGAATAGAAGTCGACATTGGGATAGAGCTTCTTCTCGATGAAATATTCGTCGTGCAGCGCAACCTTTTCGAGCTCCATCGCCACATCGAGCAGTGGATCGTCCTTGACGCCCATCTCGGTCAGGACCTCGTGACAGGTCTTCTGCATGATCTTGGCGCGCGGGTCGTAGTGCTTGTAGACGCGGTGGCCGAAGCCCATCAGCCGGTAGGGATCGTTCTTGTCCTTGGCGCGCTTGACGAATTCCGGGATGCGCTCGACCGTTCCGATCTCGCGCAGCATGTTGAGGGCGGCTTCATTGGCGCCGCCATGCGCCGGGCCCCACAGGCAGGCGCAGCCGGCGGAGATGCAGGCGAACGGATTGGCGCCTGAGGAGCCGGCCAGCCGCACCGTCGACGTCGAGGCGTTCTGCTCGTGATCGGCGTGCAGGATGAAAATGCGGTCCATGGCGCGCGCCAGCACCGGGTTAACCTTGAAATCCTCGGCCGGCACGGCAAAGCACATGCGCAGGAAGTTCGAGGCGTAGTCGAGATCGTTCTTCGGATACACGAACGGCTGACCGACATGATATTTGTAGGCCATGGCGGCCAAAGTCGGCGTTTTCGCGATCATGCGGATCGACGCGATCATGCGCTGGATCGGATCCGAGATGTCGGTGGAGTCGTGATAAAACGCCGACAGCGCGCCGACCGAACCGACCATGACCGCCATCGGATGCGCGTCGCGCCGGAATCCTTGGAAGAACCGGCTCATCTGTTCATGCACCATGGTGTGGCGCGAGACGCGATAATCGAAGTCGGCCTTCTGCGCCGGCGTCGGCAATTCGCCGTAGAGCAGCAGGTAGCAGGTCTCCAGGAAGTCGCCGTGCTCGGCGAGCTGATCGATCGGGTAGCCGCGATAGAGCAACACGCCCTGGTCGCCGTCGATATAGGTGATCTTGGATTCGCAACTCGCGGTCGAGGTGAAGCCCGGGTCGTAGGTGAACATGCCGCTCTCGCCATAGAGCTTGGCAATGTCGATCACCTCCGGGCCAATGCTGCCGGGATAGATCGGGAAATCCCAGTTCTTGTTGCCGACGGTGAGCGTGCCGGTCTTGGCTTTGGCGTCCGTTTTGGCGTCCATGGTCGAGCCCTCGAATTGGCAGCGAGCGGTGCGCTTAAAAACACTTTTGGGCCGTGCTGGCGGTGCCGGGTCTGGGCGTGCTGAGTTCCGGCCGTTGTTTGGGTAGCTCATTCAAGTGTGCGCTGCAAGATAGAGCAAGGTGCGCTGCTGCGCGCTATATAGGCATCATCCCCGCTATTTTTGCAGGGGTGAGCGCCTAAGCCGCAGGCCGCTCGCCGGCCTGGTCGCGTAGTCGCGCCAGGCTCTCGTCGCGGCCGAGCACCGCCAGGACGTCGAAGATCGGCGGCGAGGTGGTCCGCCCGGTCAGCGCGGCCCGCAACGGTTGCGCCACCGCGCCCAGTTTCAGGCCGGACCGTTCGGCAAAGGGCCGCACCACCGCCTCGATCGTGGCGGGGGTCCAGTCGGTGACGGTTTCGAGCTCCGGCAACAGCGTGGCGACCAGGGCCTTGGCCTCGTCGGTGAGCAGGCCCTTGGCCTTATCGTCGAGGTCGAGCGGGCGGCTGGCCCAGACAAAGCGCGAGGCGTCGAACAGTTCGACCAAAGTCTTGGCGCGCTCCTTCAGGCCCGGCATGGCCGCGAGCAGGCTGGTGCGCAAGGCCGGCGTCATTTTGGAGGCCAATTCCTGGCCGCTGGCGATGTGCGGCAGCAATTGCTCGAGCGCGTCCAACAGTTCGCTGTCGGTGCTGGCGCGAATGTAATGGCCGTTGAGGCTTTCCAGCTTGGCGAAATCGAAGCGCGCCGGCGAGCGGCCGATCTGCGGCAGATCGAAAGCCGCGATCATTTCCTCGGTGGTGAAGATTTCCTGGTCGCCATGGGCCCAGCCCAGCCGTACCAGATAGTTGCGCATCGCCGCCGGCAGATAGCCCATGGCCCGGTAGGCGTCGATGCCGAGAGCGCCGTGACGCTTGGACAGCTTGGAGCCGTCCGGCCCGTGGATCAGCGGGATATGCGCGAAGACCGGCGCCTGCCAGCCGAGCGCCTCGTAGATGTGGGTCTGGCGCGCGGCATTGGTGAGGTGGTCGTCGCCGCGGATGACGTGGGTCACCGCCATGTCGTGGTCGTCCACCACCACCGCCAGCATGTAGGTCGGGTTGCCGTCGGAGCGAAGCAGCACAAGGTCGTCGAGATCGGAATTCTGCCAGGTGACGCGGCCCTGCACCTGGTCCTCGATCACGATCTCGCCGGTCTTCGGCGACTTCAGACGGATCACCGGCTTGACGCCGGCCGGCGCTTCGGCCGGGTCGCGGTTGCGCCAGCGCCCGTCATAGAGCTTGGTGCGGCCCTCGCGGCGGGCGGCTTCGCGCATGGCGGTGAGTTCTTCGGGCGTTGCGTAACAGCGGTAGGCGCGCCCCGCCGCCAGCAGCTGTTCGGCCACCTGGCGGTGACGCTGCGCGCGCGAGAATTGGAAAACGATCTCGCCGTCCCAGGTGATGCCCAGCCAGGTCAGCCCGTCGATGATGGCGTTGATGGCGGCGGCGGTGGAGCGCTCGCGGTCGGTGTCCTCGATTCGCAGCAGCATCTTGCCGCCGTGGTGGCGCGCGTAGAGCCAGTTGAACAGCGCGGTGCGGCCGCCGCCGATATGCAGGAAGCCGGTCGGAGAGGGTGCAAAACGGGTAATGACGGGCTCGGTCATCGCAGCGCCTGTACCACAATTGCAGGCAAAGGTGTCAGCGCGATTGACATTGAGCCGAGCGCCGCGTCATGGCATAGGCCGCCGTTCGCGGCATCATGGTGTTAGACCCGGGATCGAGGAAGCATGGCGAAGGACGACAAGGCAAGTGGGGAGGCGGTCACGGCAGAGCCCGGGCGCGACTTTATCCGCGACATCGTCCAGGCAGACCTCGACGCCGGGCGTGTCAAGGAGGTAGTGACCCGTTTCCCGCCCGAGCCGAACGGCTATCTCCATATCGGCCACGCCAAGTCGATCGGTCTGAATTTCGGCGTCGCCGAGGAGTTCGGCGGTCACTGCAACCTGCGCTTCGACGACACCAACCCGGCCAAGGAAGAGCAGGAATATATCGACGCCATCGAGCGCGACGTGCGCTGGCTCGGCTTCGACTGGGGCCGGCGCCTCTATCATGCCTCCGACTATTTCGAGCAGCTTTACGATTGGGCCGAGGACCTGACCCGCGCCGGCAAGGCCTATGTCGACGACCAGACGCAAGACCAAATGCGCGCGAACCGCGGCACGCTCACCGAGCCCGGCAGGAACAGTCCATTCCGCGACCGCAGCGTGGAGGAAAACCTCGACCTGTTCCGCCGCATGCGCGCCGGCGAGTACGAGAACGGAGCGCGCGTGCTGCGCGCCAAGATCGACATGGCGTCCGGCAACATCAATCTGCGTGATCCGGTCATGTACCGCATTCTCCACGCGGCGCATCCGCGCACCGGTAGCGCCTGGACGATCTATCCGAGCTACGACTACGCCCACGGCCAGTCCGACGCCATCGAAGGCATCACCCATTCGGTCTGCACGCTCGAATTCGAGGACCACCGGCCGCTTTACGACTGGTTCATCGAAAACCTGAAAGTGCCCTCGCGGCCGCGCCAGTACGAGTTCGCGCGGCTCAATCTAACCTACACCGTTTTATCGAAGCGCGTGCTCACGCTGCTGGTGCGCGACGGCCACATCAAAGGCTGGGACGATCCGCGCATGCCGACATTGGCCGGTTTGCGCCGGCGCGGCGTGCCGCCGGAGGCGATCCGCGATTTCGTCAAGCGCATCGGCGTGGCCAAGGCCAACAGCGTGGTCGACGTCGGCATGCTCGAATTCTGCGTGCGTGAGGCGCTCAACAGAACCGCGCTGCGGCGCATGGCGGTGTTGCGGCCGCTGAAAGTCGTGATCGAGAACTATCCGGAAGGCCAGGTCGAGGAGCTGGACGCGGTCAATCACCCTGATGATTCAGCCGCAGGTTCGCGCAAGATCAAATTCGGGCGTGAGCTTTTCATCGAGGCCGAAGATTTCATGGAGGAGCCGCCGAAGAAGTTCTTCCGCCTTGCGCCCGGTCGCGAGGTGCGCCTGCGTTACGCCTATTTCATCACCTGCCGCGAGGTGAAGAAGAACGCCAAGGGCGAGGTGATCGAACTGGTCTGCACCTACGACCCGGCCACCAAGGGCGGCAACGCGCCCGACGGCCGCAAGGTGAAGGGAACCATCCACTGGGTGTCGGCCGAATATTCCTTGCCGGCGGAAGTGCGGCTCTACAATCCGCTGTTCACCAAGCCCGACCCGAATGCAGAAGATTTTGCGGCCGATCTAAATCCAAACTCACTCGAAATCGTTGAGGCGCGCGTCGAACCGGCGGTCGTCGCCGGCAACGAAACCGAGGCGGTGCAATTCGAGCGCAATGGCTACTTCTGCCGCGATCCCGACAGCGCGCCCGACAAGCCGGTTTTCAACCGCACCATTGGCCTGCGCGACACCTGGGCCAAGGAAAAGGCGGCGGGCTAGGGCGTACTCATAGCCGATAGCTAGCTACTAATATGCAGCAGCGCCCGCTGTCCGCTTCCGGGGGCAAAGAAGACATGACGCCGACATCCCGGGATGTCCGCTAATGACCCATAACGGACAGTGCGGAGAATGGACGTCGGCTTTTAAGGCACTGTTTGGCTCTATTATCGTCAGCGGGTTCGACGGTGAGCCATTTCGGCGAGGTGCGTGCGAACGAAGGTCTGAAAGAGGTCTGCAGAAGGCGTCAACTTGGCGTCTCGAACGCGAAGCACTGAAACGACGTTACGAACATTCCATCCCCGAAAGCGGATAGCGGCCAATGATCCCGTTCGCAATTCTGCAGCCACAACGTAGCGGCTGATGGCCGCAATTCCATAGCCTCGCTTCAGCGCGTGGACGACCGCCTCATTGGACGGCAATTCAAGCCGATGTCTGGGAACAATGCCCAACCGCGCCAATCCTGCGTCTGACGAGATCCGCGTCGCCGAGCCGTCCTCTCTAGAAATCCAGGTCACCTTTTCGAAACTGTCGCGCGATGGTCGCCGCGGTACGAGCGCTGGCTTGCCGACGATCACAATATCATACTCCAGCAGAGGCTCAGTTTCGATCTCCGGTGCCGTGACGGTCCCCGCGACGAAGCCGAGCTCGGCGTGATGCGACCGAAGCAATTCAACTGCTCGCCAGGCGGTGCCTACCTGCAAGGTGACCCGCACGTCTGGATAGGAATGCTGAAAGTCGGCAATGATCTCGGGCAGCAGATATCCGCCAGTAAGCGATGACGCCACCACTGCCACTGAGCCGGAGCCGCTTTTGCGGAATTGGGCGGCGCCGAGGTCTGCTTGCACGAGGAGTGCCTCGGCCCGAAGCACGTGGTTTGCAACGAAATCGCCCGCCTTCGTGAGCACGCCCTCCCGCCGCGCCCGTTCAACGAGTTTTAGGCCCAATGCGGTCTCCAACTCGGCGATGTGTTTTGAGACAGCAGGCTGGCTGATGCGCAGCTCCGCGGCGGCCGCCGAGAACGACCGTTGCCGGACAAACGCGGCGAAGGCGCGCAATCGTGCTTCGAGCTTCATAATCTGAGGTTATACCGAAACGTCGATTATGTATTTTTTTCTTGATCCCGCGGCCGATATGGTGGGTCGACCAAACGAGGGTAAACGATGCCTGCATTCATTTGCTCGACCTGCGGCACGCAAAATCCGCCAAGTGAGGCGCCACCAGCCTCGTGCCCCGTGTGCGAAGACGAACGCCAGTTCATCCCTCCCGAGGGACAGTCATGGACGACGCTAGAGCGACTCAGGATTTCGCACCACAACGGGTTCCGTCAGTACGAGCCAGGTCTCATCGGCATCGGCACGACGCCCAAATTTGCCATCGGACAGCGCGCACTGCTTTTGTGTACCCCTGAAGGAAACATCCTCTGGGATTGCATCTCGCTGATCGACGACGCCACTGTAACGCTGATCAACGGGCTTGGCGGATTGCGTGCCATCGCCATTTCGCATCCGCACTTCTACACGACGCTTGTCGATTGGAGCCGGGCCTTCGGGAACGTGCCGGTCCATCTGCACGCCGACGATGCCAAGTGGGTGAGGCAGCCCGACCACTGCATCAAGTTCTGGCAAGGCGAGAGATTCGAACTGTTTAAAGGTATCACTCTGGTCCGCGGCGGCGGGCACTTCCCCGGCGGAGCGATGTTGTATTGGGCGGCAGGGGCCGGGGGTAAAGGCGTGGTGTGCTCGGCGGACATGGCCATCGCCAACCTCGACCGTAAGTCCTTCTCGTTCATGCGCAGCATTCCGAACTTTATCCCGCTATCCGAAAAGGCTGTCCGTGCTGTCGGTGCGGCACTGATGCCTCTCGCTTTCGATCGGGTCTACAGCCACCACTTCGAGCGGGTGATCCATTCGGGCGCCAAGGAGATATTGCGGAGCTCCGTGGAACGCTACGTTGCGGCTATCACGGGCGTCTATGATCGTTCATGAGGTCAAGAAGTCCAGCACGCACAAGAAGCGCGAGCGGTCGCTACGCTCCGGCCTAAGTACAACATGGCACCGCTCATAGCAGATACAGCATGAGAGACATTGTGACTGCGATCAGACACAACCGGACAGTGGTGTGCGGCAAAATCTTAACGGGCCTGCAGGAGGTTCCATCGCCGCATTTGCTGTGCTTCAAGCTATCTTGGGGAATGTGCAGCCCCGTGCCCATCTAAGCGATCGATGCGATGTCCGTTTCTGGCACATAGCAGACACCCCAGTTGCGCCCGCGTTTGTCCGCTATTGGAGCAACAGCGGACATTGATCGGCACTGGTGCCGGATGGCTCGGTCGCTAATGACCCAGAGCGGACTGGCCGCGATCCCAGACGGATCAGAAACCTTCTTGCGCCAGCCTTTCCTTACTAACCTAGGAGGCCTCTTTCGCTTCGGTGGCGGCGCACCGTCCCCACTATGATCCGAGACCTTGTCCGGTCACTGGGAGGAAATAGCGCTGAAGAGGGCCACCTCGTTTGTACATTGATGATACGAGGATGGGTTTACGCGAACCCCTTTCGGTACCACTTTAATCCTAAGATATGCTTTGTTGTTGCTGGAATAGCGGTCGGAGAAACTTTTCGGAGTGTCGACTTCACAGGTCACCGTGTGCAGTCCTAACTTGTTGCCCGTAAAGCCGAGACCCCAGCCATTTTGGATGTATTGGGCGCCTTGCATCGAATTAGGGTAGTGCGTCGTTGATGATCCTCCACACGAGTTCCAGAAATCGGGAAAGCATAAGGTGCTTAGGCCCGTCTGCTGCGTGCATGTTCCGAGCGCCGCAATTCATAGGGTACCGTGCCAGTGAAAGGGAAGATCTTGGCGCCGCCGTATGTGAAGAAACCGGGCCACGTATTGTGCCACGGAGTTCGCATGATCCAACAGGTGTCCGAATTTACGATATTTATGGACCACCTGCAGTATAGTCCGATCGTCTCACCTTCCCGCAACAGGACTGTTTTGTGGTCGGCGAGGCATCTCAAGGCATGCGGCGCGGGCTGCGTTTGGTCCCAGCTCCAACTGGGATACACTTGTCCAACGGGGTTCAGGCTTAGGGCCTTGATGTCTAGAAGGTCCTTTCCTGCGGCGGGGTGATCCAGAAGGGTTGCAGCTAATAGCAGTGGGAGAATATGAAATAACGCCTTGCGCGTTTTCATGGTTGGCTCCTAGTGCGGCCCCCCAATTTTTCTTTGTATCGCCTATCTACCGCTGCGTAAATGTGTAGTTGGGGCAACAACGTTGACGTTTTTCGGTTAATCGAGACG
The DNA here is from genome assembly GCA_963773115.1 of uncultured Alphaproteobacteria bacterium. Classification (GTDB taxonomy): domain Bacteria; phylum Pseudomonadota; class Alphaproteobacteria; order Rhizobiales; family Xanthobacteraceae; genus Pseudolabrys. The sequence goes on from CAVYZZ010000006.1 coordinate 72,961, forward strand.
TTTGAATGTTTGCTTTTGGCCCAAAGCGGACATGCCAGCCGCGCCACCGAATGTCCGCTTCCGGGAATAAGGCGGACGTTTCTTCAAGAGTGCACGTCCCCGGACATTGGTTCATTTTTGTATTCGTAGCTTCGCGGGCGGCGCGGGGCGCATAAGGCCATCGCTTCAAAAATACCTCAACTTTTAAAGAATCCGAAAAATGAATGCTTACGGCATCGCTGATTATGTCACACGGAGTAGGGCTTTCGAAAATGACCGCTTTCAACCTTACGACCAATAACGAGCAGATCGCCGCTGACCTCAAGGCTACACTTGAGACCAGCGATGCGATGCTCATTTCCACCCTGAAGGCGTCACTCAATAAACCTGCGCCTGTCGAGCCGGGGCCGCCGAAGACATCCGATCTCGGCGCTCTTAAAATTGGCTTATTCCGAGACCGGCTCCGTACCCCTATTGCGAAGACCGATTGACTTGGAAGATGCGACAGGACGCAGAAGAAGGCTGCTGCCATTGCAGTCGCCCGACAAGCGGTCCAATCGGATTTCGGAGAGACCGCCGCGAGGCGGTCTTTTTTGCACTCAGTTGATTTGAGAATGTCCGCTATTATCTATGGCACTAAGCGGACAAACGAACTTAGCCGTCGAATGATCGCTATTGGACTATGAGCGGACAAAAGTCGGCCCCGGCGCTGGAGGGCTCGGTCGCGAATGACCCATCAGCGACATTAGCATTGCAACGCAACAGTGCGCTTCACCGCTAGTCAATCGAGCAAGGTCATGGCGATCCGCTCCGCCGGCCACATCCGCCGGATCAACAGGTCGGACACGTGACCGCACCCGACCAATGCTGCAGCAACGTCAAAAAAGCCCGCCGATGGGCTGGGCGGGGTAGCGAGCCTGCCGTCATGTCCGCCTTTGGACCAAAGCGGACAAAGGTCGCCCCCGGAGGCCTAATGGCTTGTCCACTGGTGACCCAAGCGGATAGCTTGATCACCGGTCGAAACTGGTTGTCTAGCATTTTCCGTTCGCCGCCCACTTTCAAAGTGCTAGGCCTTAGCAATTGGACGCGCGCATTCTTAGGGTACGCATGCTGCGGCGCAAATTCATCACACTTCTAAGCGGTGCGACGTTTGTATGGTCGTTCGTAGCGATAGGTATACTGGCTGCGCAAGCAAGCGAAATTAGATTTCCGAAAACGGGTAAGCACGCATTTCTCCTGACTTTGTTTAAAGGCTGGCAATCAAGGATGGACACCCGTGGTGGGCTACTTTTGGTGCCGCCCTCAAGCAATCAACACGCGATGATCTATATTGCCATCGTCATGGACGATAAATATCGTGACCAACCGGACAGCGTTATTGCCAGCGCCGTCGGGAAAATTGCCGGCATTCAGACTTTCGACAAACAGGAGTCCGCACGGATATCTGATTCGAATGGCACGACGTTTCACAAGGGCACGGCATTTTACGGCAAGATGCCCGCAAGTTTCGGTTTTGCGAGAATGGCCAAGCTCATGATTTTCCGACTGGAGCCAAATACGTGGGCGGAGGTATGGATTGTGGCGCAGCCTGGGTTAAATGCCGCTGAGGCTGACTCGCTCGAGCAAACCCTCAACGGCATCACGCTCACGAGCGAATGAAAATATAAACGAGAGATCGTTTCGGACCTTATTCGTTTATTTCCTAAACTGTGATGTCCGCACTTGGCACTTAGCGGACAAACCTACCGCGCCAACGTTAGTCCGCTATTGGACCAACAGCGGACAAACAGCGCCGTCGCGCCTCAACGGCTAGGCCGCGAATGACCCAAAGCGGGCATCCGATTGGCCGTCTCGGTCATAGGCCATGCTGCCGGGAGGCACTAATCCGCGCCGTAAAAGCGGAAAGCGCCACGTCCGTTCGTGTCCGGGCCGTCTGAGACCCTATCGGCGATAAGCCATTGACCTATATTAATAAATTTCGCTTGTGCGCAAAACGGTGTTAAGGCAACAATGACACCAACTTGCTGCATTGCAGAAAATTTGCTCTAATTTGACTGTGGCGTCATGGGATTTGCGAACTTTATCGCATCCCCAAGATGTTGAGCGTCAAGCAATGAATAAAAAAACATGCAAGGCGTTGATCTCTGCGGGGATCGCGTTTGGTCTTGGCCTATTGGGTGTCCCGACAGTCAGTTACGCAGCTACTGTGACATACGTTCAGACGACGCAAGGTTGTACTGGCGGTTGCGGCATAAGTGTCAACAACACGGTGCAGGTGTCGGATACGGCGTTGCCGACGTCGATTACGCCGTTAGCCGGTGGCGTGTTTGATATTTACGTAACGCTCGATACGAGTACAGCCACGCCTTGGTCGTTCATGAAAAATGCTGGGGGTAAAACCACAGGCCACGCCGCATCGTTCGCGTTTTCTAGCAGTCTAAACCCACTCACTCTGACCGTCATAACTCCCGGCAGTAATTTTGCCCCGAATTCAATTAACCCGATGCCCGCATATGCGATGTCGCCGTTTGATTTTCCAGCTAATGGCTATGGGCTGTCTACAGATCAACAAAAGGTATACAGCACACTCGATTTTCATGTCGACACGGGGAATAGCTCGCTGACGCTGGCTCAGTTCTTGGCTACCTTACTTGCTTCAACTGACTCACCGTATCCAATATTTGCCGCGGACGTGTATAGCGGCATTACAGGCTATACGGGCATTATCGGCTTTACCCAATCCAATAACGAAGGCCCGCCGCCCGTGGTGCCACTTCCAGGCGCACTTCCGCTGTTCGCCAGCGGCCTCGGCGCGTTAGGGCTGCTCAGCTTGCGCAGGAAGCGGAAGAAGGCTGCAGTCGCGGCCTAACCAAAACACCTGATCGGATTTCGGAGAGACCGCCGCGTTGGCGGTCTTTTTTGTGCCGATCATGTTGCAGTGCATGAGTCCGCTTCTGATGCTGTGGACGGCTCCTCCACCGGCACGTGAGTGCCATAGATGTGGGTGCTGTTAAGGCCCCACAATTTGGAGGAGCCAAACATGCACACGGTCACGACAATCGGTCTCGATATTGCCAAGTCGGTGTTTCAGGTCCACGGCATTGATGCCGCTGGCCAAGTGGTTATCCGGCGGCAGTTGAAGCGGCGCTACGTCCTGGCGTTCTTCCAGAAGCTGTCACCATGCCTCGTTGGCATTGAGGCCTGCGCCTCGTCCCATCATTGGTCGCGTGAACTCAAGGCGCTCGGCCACACCGTGCGGCTGATGCCGCCGGCCTACGTGAAGCCCTACGTCAAGCGGCAGAAGAATGACGCCACAGACGCGGAGGCCATCTGCGAGGCAGTCACCAGGGCCAATATGCGGTTCGTGCCAACCAAGACGCCTGAGCAGCAGAGTTGCCTGATGCTTCACCGCACACGCCATCTGTTCATCCGCCAGCAGACCGCCGTGATCAACTCGATCCGAGCTCAGCTTGCCGAACTCGGGATCGTCGCGCCGGTCGGACGCAAGGGTGTCGAGGAACTGCTCCATATTGTTGCCGATCCGGCCGACAAGCGAGTTCCCGGTATTGCACGCGAATGTCTTGCCGCTCTCGGGGCTCACCTACGCAGGCTCAAGGAGCAGATTGTTGCGTTCGATCGGATGATTATGGCCTGGCACCGGTCCAATGAGGCGAGCAAGCGCCTTCGTTACATTCCAGGCGTCGGCCCGATGCTGGCCACAGCCTTGGTTGCCAGCGTTGCCGATCCGAAGGCTTTTCGATCAGGGCGTAACTTCTCGGCCTGGATCGGTTTAGTGCCGAAGCAGCATTCAAGTGGAGGCAAGGACAGGCTCGGCAGTATCGGCAAGCAAGGTGACCGCTATCTGCGCGGCCTGTTCGTGGCCGGCGCGCTGTCCGTGATCCGCTATGCCAAGATCCACGGCACCAAACATCGGCCCTGGCTCACGGCATTGCTAGCTCGAAAACCGACTAAGGTCGCAGCCATCGCGCTGGCCAACAAGCTCGCCCGGATGGCCTGGGCCATGATGGCCAGAGGCGAGCGCTACAAGACCCCGGTCGCGCTGGCGGCGTAAACGAGATCGCGTCGGATACCCGGCGTGATGTGAAGGTTGGGAGGACGAACAGCACGTAATGCAGAGCCGGTCGATCCGGCGATCAGGGCAACCCACTTGTGCCAGCGCATTGTCGAATGCGTGCTTTTGACCGGGACCTGATCCGCGGAGGGCATTATGGCCAGCGGCCCTGTGTGCCGCACTTAAAGGCCGAACACATGGCTGCACCGACCAATGCTGCAAACGTGAAGAAAGCTCTTGCCAACTCGGAGCCGTCCACACATGGCACTTAGCGGACATGCCGACGGCACTACTGAATGTCCGCTATTGAGGGCAAAGCGGACATTGATGAGCCGCCGCGCACCAATCCAATTTATGAGGACATGGCCCAGCCCCCGCCAGGGTTCACAACCGTTCTCCTAGCCACAACCTCTGGCTGACGTAGCATGGCCCTCGCGCATATGCGCCGGCGTTGGGGGCCGCCATGGCAGGGGGCGAAGAAAACCGCACACGCGCGCGTGCCAAGGCTTGGGCGGCGGAGATCGACGCCGCGCGCCGGCGCGCCGGGCTCGTGCTGCCGGATTGGCTCGGCGCTCCCGCCGAGCAGTTGCGCCGTTTGCTGTGGCAATGGACGCTCGCCGAACTGGCGCCCGGCCGGCTCACGCCATGGCTGCCGGTCGCTTTCGGTTTCGGCATCGTTCTTTACTTCACCGCCGAGCGCGAGCCGGCCTGGTGGGCGGCGAGTGCGCTGGCGCTCGCCGGCATCACGATAGCGATCCTGGCGCGTCGGCGGCCGGTCGGGTTTCCGCTCGCGCTCGGCTTTGCGGCCATCGCTTGTGGTTTCGGCACGGCCACGCTCACCACCCTGCGCGTCGCGCATCCGGTGTTGGCGGTTCCAACTTGGAGCGCCCAAGTCACCGGTTTCGTCGAGACTCGCGAGGAACGCGCGCGCAGCGACCGCGTGGTGGTGCACGTGCGCTCGATCGAGAGCCGCCGCATGGCGGTCAAGCCGGATCGCGTGCGCGTGGCGGTGCGCAAAGGCAGCGCGCCTGCGGTCGGTTCATTCGTCGCCTTCAAGGCGCATCTGTCGCCGCCGCTCGCGCCCTTGCGGCCCGGCGGCTACGACTTCGCGCGCGGCATGTATTTTCAACGCATCGGCGCGTCCGGCTATGCGCTGGGCGCCATCAGGACCGAGCCGGCGCCGCGCACGCCCGGCTTCCGGCTGCGCGCCGCCGCCTTCATCGATGGACTGCGCGAAGCCATCAACAGCCGCATTCACGCCGTGCTGCCCGGCGACCGTGGCTCCATTGCGTCGGCGCTGATCACGGGCAAGCGCAACGCCATTTCCGAGTCCGTTAGCAACGCTTTCTATATTTCGAGCCTCGCCCACGTGCTGGCGATTTCCGGGTTTCACATGGCGGTGGTGGCCGGCATCGCGTTCTTTGTCATTCGCGCCGGGCTGGCGCTGGTGCCGGCGCTGGCAAGCCGGCGCCCGATCAAGAAATGGGCCGCCGCAGCCGCGCTCGTGACCGCCGCATTCTATCTGGTGCTTTCGGGCGCCAGCGTCTCGACCCAGCGTGCCTTCATTATGGTGACGATCGTGCTGATCGGCGTCATGCTCGACCGCCCGGCACTGACGTTTCGCACGCTGGCGGTCGCGGCCTTTGTCGTCTTGTTGCTGTCGCCGCAGGCGGTGGTGCATCCGAGTTTCCAAATGTCGTTTGCGGCGGCGCTCGCCTTGATCGCGGCCTATCAATATGGACTGCCGTGGCACGCCGATGCCGACACCTCGCTCGGCGCACGCGCCGCGCTGTGGGGCACGCCCGAGATCGCCGCGCTGATCCTTGCGTCCATCGTCGCCGGCCTCGCTACGACGCCCTATGCCGCCTACCACTTTCATCGCGTCGCCCCTTACGGCGTGCTCGCCAATCTGCTCGCCATGCCGGTGGTGTCGGCCTGGGTGATGCCCATGGGCATTCTCGGCGTGCTGACGCTGCCGTTCGGGTTCGATGCGCCGTTCTGGCACCTGATGGGGCAGGGCATTGATTGGATGATCGCGGTGGTGCTCTGGGTCACCAGCCTGCCGGGCGCGGTCGGCCATATGCGTGCCTTCCGCACCGGGCCTTTGCTGCTCGGCACCGCCGGCCTGCTGCTGTTGTGCCTGTTGCGGACGCCACTGAGATGGAGCGGCGCCGCGCAGGCGCTGATCGCCAGCCTGTGGGCGTTGGCTGCGCCGCGCCCCGACGTTCTGGTGGCCGCCGACGGGCGGCTCGCGTTCCTGGCGAGCGGCCGCGACAGTTTCGTGATCAAGGACTGGCTCGCTGCCGACGGCGACGGACGCGACGCGAAGGACAAGACTTTGCATGACGGCGTAGCCTGCGACGCCGTCGGCTGTATCGGGCGGCTCAGGGACGGGCGGCTGGTGTCGATGGCGTTCAAGGCCGAAGGCTTCGCCGAGGACTGCGCGCGCGCTGCCGTGGTCGTCAGCGCGCGCGAGGCGCCTATCGCATGTGCGGCGACGCTGATCGACCGCAAGGTCTGGCGCGCCCACGGCGCCGTGGCGCTGCGCTGGAAAGGAAGTCGCTTTGAGGAAAGTTTCGCGCGCGCGCCCGGCACCGACCGGCCCTGGGCGCGCGCTATGACCACGCCCGAGGAAACGCCATCAGCGTCTCCGTCGGCGCGCGATGCCACCCCGCGCCGCCAGGAGCTGGAACCGGCCGATTGATCACGGCGCGTGCAGCATCACTTGTGTCTTTGCGCATGCTTGACGCCGAAGCCCGCATAAGTTGTAGTTGCGTGTTATTGCAACAGGGTGCGAGGGGTCAGATGCAGCAATACAATAAAACGACGGCGGCCGTAATTGGCGGCGCCGTAGTCACAATGCTCATCGCAATCGTGCATGTATACAGCCAACAGATTTCCAATGTGATGTCGGCGCCGGGCGTGCAGGCCTCGCTACAAACGCTCATCACCGCCGTCGTGGTCTATGCCGCGCCGGCCAACAAATAACACGAGGCGCTAATACCGCCGAAACAGTCCCACCAGCTTGCCCTGAATGCGCACGCGGTTGGGCGGCAGGATGCGCACTTCGTAGGACGGATTGGCCGGCTCGAGCGCGATTGAGGCGCCGCGCCGGCGGAAGCGCTTGAGGGTTGCTTCCTCGTCGTCGATCAGCGCCACCACGATATCGCCGGTCTCGGCGGCTTCCGACTTGCGGATGAGCGCGATGTCGCCGTCGAGGATGCCGGCCTCGATCATCGAGTCGCCGCGTACTTCGAGCGCGAAATGTTCGCCGGCCGACAAGAGGTCGGGCGGCATGTTGATGACGTGGCTGCGGGTCTGGATCGCCTCGATTGGCGTGCCGGCGGCGATGCGGCCCATCACCGGCACCGCAATCGGGCGCATGTTGTCGATCTCGGCGCCGTCCTCGGAGGCCGCGCGCACGCGGCCGAGGTCGCCCTCGATCACGCTCGGGGTGAAGCCGCGCGAGCGGCCGCCGCTGATGCCGTGGGCGACCAAATCCGGCAGCTTGATCACTTCGATGGCGCGCGCGCGGTTGGCCAGCCGACGGATGAAGCCGCGCTCCTCCAGCGCCGTAATCAGCCGGTGAATGCCCGATTTTGAGCGCAGGTCGAGGGCGTCCTTCATCTCGTCGAAGGAAGGCGGCACCCCGGTCTCGGTCAGCCGCTCGTGGATGAAGCGCAAAAGCTCGAATTGCTTGCGGGTCAGCATCGGTGTCTCCCCCCGTCGCGGCCGGCCCCAAAGGGCCTCCGGCTAGAAACAAATCATGAACGAACACTATCTGTTCGATATGTGTTCCGCAACCATTTAATTTGGGGTGAAAAACTCGAAACGCCGCTAAAGGCCTAGCTTAAGGATGACACAGGGTGAACCGGCCACCGCCGCCGGCGCGTGCGGCTCGCGAATCACCAGGCAATGCGCCCGGGCCAAGGGCGCCATCAGGGAACTGTCCTGGGCCGGCACCGGGGTCGCCACCGGGCCGTCCGGTTCCATCTCCAGGGTTGCCCGCAGATAGTCGGCGCGCTCGTCATTGGCGGGCAGGTCGCGGCCGAGGCGGGCGGGTTCCGGGACGTGCTCGGCGTCGCTGCGCCCACACAGCCGCCCGATCAGCGGTATCAGGAACAGGAACGCGCAAACGTAAGACGACACCGGGTTCCCGGGCACGCCCAGCACGTGCATGCCGCCCAGCCGGCCATGCATCATCGGCCGCCCGGGGCGCAGCGCCACCCGCCAGAACGACAACTCCAGCCCTTCCAATGCCAGCGCCCGCTGCACCAGGTCGTGCTCGCCCACGGACGCCCCGCCGCTGGTGACCAGAATATCGGCGCCCCAATCGCGTGCGCGGCGCACGGCGGCGGCGATGTCTTCGATGCGATCGTGTGCGATGCCGAGATCGCTCACCTCGGCCCCGGCGCTGCGGGCCATCGCGAGGAGCGCAAAGCCATTGGAATAGACGATCTCACCCGGTCCGGGCTGGCTGCCCGGCGCCACCAGCTCGTCGCCGGTGCCGAGCACCGCCACTTTTGGCCGATGGTAAACCGGCAGGGTTGCGTGGTTCATGCCGGCGGCCAGCATCACGTCGCGGTCGCTCAGCCGCCGCCCTTTGCGCAGCAGCACGTCGCCTTGTTTGAAGTCGATGCCGTGGGGGCGGACATTGCGGCCTTTGGCGGTGGCCTTCTTGATGGTGACCGCATTGCCGTCGCGCGCGGTCAATTCCTGGATCACCACGGTGTCGCTGCCTGTCGGCATCACCCCGCCGGTGAAGATGCGGGCGGCTTGGCCCGCCTCCACCGCGCCGTCGAAAGGGTGGCCGGCGGCCACTTCGCCGATCAGCGTGAGCGTGACCGGGGCCGTGCCGGCATCGCTGGCGCGCACGGCATAGCCATCCATGGCGGACACGGCAGCGGGCGGCTGGGTGCGCAGCGCGCTCAGATTTTCGGCCAGCACGCGGCCGAGCGCATCGTCGAGCTTGACCGTCTCCGCTGGCAGCGCCTCCGTCCCGGCGAGCACGCGGGCCAAAGCTTCTGCGACCGGCATCAGGGCCGCCATGAATTTTTCCTTTGGCGCATGATCTTTTCCGAAAACCGGTACCCACTTTTCGGGATCATGCGCTACGCCTCCGCGCGCCAGGTGCCGGATTTGCCGCCGGTCTTTTCCAAAAGGCGAACGCCCTCGATACGCATGCCTTTCTCGATCGCCTTGACCATGTCGTAGATGGTCAGACAGGCGATCGAAACTCCGACCAGCGCCTCCATCTCGACGCCGGTCTGCGCGGTCACCTTCACCGTTGCGCGCACCAGAAAGCCGGGCAGGGCATGTTCGGGATCGATGTCGATCGTCACCTTGGTGATCGGCAGCGGATGGCAGAGCGGGATCAGCCCGTGAGTGCGCTTGGCTGCCATGATGCCGGCAAGGCGCGCGGCGCCCAGCACATCGCCCTTGAGCGCATTGCCTTCCAGCACGCGGTCGAGCGTCTTTTTCGCCATGATGACGCGGCCTTCGGCAATCGCCTGGCGCTCGGTGGCGCCCTTGGCGGAGACGTCCACCATGCGGGCCTGGCCGCGCTGGTCGATATGGCTGAGACCTGCTTTCGTGGCCAATTGACGTGCGCGTCCTGTGGACTTTTTCGGCGCGCGGCGGGCTTTCTTCCGGCTGGCGAATTTCTTGCGGCGGCGGGCGGCTTTCCTGGACGGGCGTCGCGCCGCAGTCTTTCTGCGATGTGCGGCTTTCTTTTTGCGGGCCCGCGCCACGGCTCACTCCACGCCAGCGCGGTGCGCGGCGCGCGCCAGGATGGCACGTGTTGCCGCCGTTACGTCCGATTGGCGCATGAGGCTTTCGCCGATCAGAAACGTGCCGATATCGATACGGGCGAGACGGGCGAGATCCGCCGGCGCATTGAGCCCGCTTTCTGCCACTACCACGCGCTCGCGCGGAATTTTCGGTGCTAGCCGCTCGCTCACCGCCAGACTGGTCTGGAACGTGCGCAAATCGCGGTTGTTGATGCCGATAAGCCTGGATTTCAGGCGGAGCGCACGTTCAAGCTCATCTTCCTGGTGAACTTCAATAAGTACATCCATCCCACTGGCAAGGGCTGCATCTTCGATCTCATGAGCCGCCGCGTTGTCGATCGACGCCATAATGATCAGAATGCAGTCGGCGCCCAAGGCACGCGCCTCAATCACTTGATACGGATCATACATGAAGTCCTTGCGCAAACAGGGTAATTGCGTCGCTGCACGGGCCTGGGTGAGGAACTCGGGGCGGCCCTGAAATGACGGCGCATCCGTCAGTACGGAAAGACAGGCGGCGCCGCCGGCTTCATAGGCTTTCGCAAGCGCCGGCGGATCGAAATCGGCACGGATCAGCCCCTTCGACGGGCTCGCCTTCTTGATCTCGGCGATCAGCGCATAATCACCACCTGAAATCTTGCGCTCGATTGCCGCGAGGAAGTCGCGCGGCGGCGGCGCTGCCTTGGCGTCACGCTCGAGCTGACCAAGAGGGCGCGCGGCTTTGGCCGCCGCGATCTCCTCGCGCTTGTACGCTTCGATCTTTTTGAGGATGTCCATCATTTTTCCCTGCGCATGATCTTATCCGAAAACCGGTTCCCACTTCTTGGGATCATGCGGCTCACGCCTCCGGCGCGTTGGACACCGCGATCAGGCGGTCGAGCTTGCCTTCCGCTTCGCCGCTGTCGATGGCCTTGGCGGCGAGGGAAGCGCCTTCCTTCAGGTCCTTGGCTTTGCCGGCCACCACCAGCGCGGCCGCGGCATTGAGGATCGCCACGTCGCGGAACGCGCTTTTCTTGCCCTTGAGCACGTCGAGCAGCGCCTTGGCGTTGGTTTCGGCGTCGCCGCCGCGCAGCGCTTCCGGCTTGACGCGCGGAAGCCCTATGTCCTCCGGCGTGATCTCGAAGGTGCGGATCTTGCCCTTCTCCAGCGCCGCCACGCTGGTCGCGCCCGTGGTGGTGATCTCGTCGAGGCCGTCGGAGCCGTGCACCACCCAGATGCTTTCCGAGCCGAGGTTCTTCAGCACCTGCGCCATCGGCTCGATCCACTGCCGCGAAAAGGCGCCGATCATCTGGCGCTTGACGCTGGCCGGGTTCGACAGCGGGCCCAGCAGATTGAAGATGGTGCGGGTGCCGAGCTCGACGCGGGTGGGGCCGACGTTTTTCATGGCCGGATGATGCGCCGGCGCGAACATGAAGCCGATGCCGGCGTCGCGGATGCAGCGCGCGACCTTCTCGCCGGCAAGCTCGATGTTGACCCCGAGCGCGCCCAGCACGTCGGCGGCGCCCGATTTCGACGACAGCGCCCGGTTGCCGTGCTTGGCCACCGGCACGCCGGCGCCCGCCACAATAAAGGCCGCGCAGGTCGAAATGTTGTACGAGCCGGAGGCATCGCCGCCGGTGCCCACCACGTCGATGGCGTCGGGCGGCGCCTGCACGCCCAGCATCTTGGCGCGCATGGTGGTGACCGCGCCGGTGATCTCGTCGACTGTTTCGCCACGCACACGCAGCGCCATCAAGAGGCCGCCCATTTGCGAGGGCGTCGCTTCGCCCGACATCATGCGGTCGAAGGCGCCGGCGGCTTCCTCGCGGGTGAGGCTGGCGCCGGTCGCGACCTTGGCGATGAGCGCTTTGAATTCGTCGGCCACGGCGCCCTCTATTCCGCCGCGTGCATCGCGGCCGCGCGCCGGCCGGTCTGCTTGTTCCAGGCGGCGGCGATGTCGAGAAAATTCTTCAGCATCAGATGGCCGTGTTCCGACGCGATGCTTTCGGGATGAAACTGCACGCCATGAACGGCCAATTTTTCATGTGCAAGCCCCATCACCAGGCCATCGTCGGTCTCGGCGTTAATCGTGAGCGCCTTCGGCACGCTTTTGCGCTCGACCACCAACGAATGATAGCGCGTGGCTTGCAGCGGCCCGTTGATGCCGCGAAATACGCCGGTGCCACTGTGGCGGATCTCCGACAATTTGCCGTGCCGCGGCGTCGCCCGCACGATTTTGCCGCCGAAGGCCTGGCCGATCGCCTGATGGCCGAGGCAGACGCCGAGGATTGGAATGGTAGGTGCAGCCTTTTCGACGAGCGCGAGGCAGATGCCGGCGTCGTCCGGCGTGCCGGGGCCGGGCGAAAGCACGATCGCCTCGGGTGCCATCTTCATCACCTCGGCAACCGAAATCTTGTCGTTGCGGTGCACGACGACGTCGGCTCCCAAGCTGCCCAGGTAATGGAACAGGTTGAAAGTGAAGCTGTCGTAATTGTCGATCAGGACGATCATGTTTGCCCGCCGTATCAAGCTCTTAAGACCCATGGCGGGGAGGGTCAAGGCAGGCGGGCCAAGCGTAGCTACCCGAGCCGGCCACGAACCGATCCACCTGGGACCTGTCCGTCAGCCTTATCTTTGCGCCGTCAATGGCCTCGAAAAGGCGGAGATGGCCGGCGTGGGAATTAGCGTTCTGGCGCTCCCAATAGGCGGCGGCCCACGCGACCAATTCTGCGTGATCGGTTTCCGCCATATTTCGGCGCAAGCCGCGTTGCATCAGGCCGGCGCGACATTCCTCCCAAGGGATGTCGAGCCAGATCAACCCGGTCGCTTTTTGCAGCGCGATGCGGCAAAGCGCGCCGAAGACGCCTTCGATAACCCATGCTGGCTTGGCGGTAGCTTTTTCGACCAGGTTTCGCGCCAACATGTCGTCGCGCTTGGTGCCGTAGCTTTTTTCCTGCCAATAAACTTGATCGAGATCGACCAGCGGGAGCGCAAAGGCTTGCGCAATGCACTGGGCTACGTAGCTTTTTCCAGAACCGCTGTTTCCGGTGATGACGATTCGCTGGGCCTGGCCTGATTTGAATTCCACGCGGGCGTCTTTCTATGCCGCGACGCCTACTGCCCGCGTTTGGCCTGGCTCGCGAAGCGCCGTGCCTCTTCGGCGGCGCGGAACAAGGCCTTCGCCTTGTTGATGCATTCCACCTGCTCATAATCAGGATCGCTGTCGGCGACGATGCCGGCGCCGGCCTGCACATACATGGTGCCGTTCTTCACCAGCGCGGTGCGCAGCACGATGCAGGTGTCCATCTCGCCGGCGGCGGAGAAATAGCCGACGCAGCCGGCATAGAGCCCGCGCTTTTCCTTCTCCAATTCGTCGATGATCTCCATGGCGCGCACTTTCGGCGCGCCCGAGACAGTGCCGGCGGGAAAGCCGCCGACCAGCGCATCGAGCGCGTCGTATTTCTCGTCGAGCTTGCCTTCCACGTTCGACACGATGTGCATGACGTGGCTGTAGCGCTCGACGAAGAACTGATCGGTGACGGTGACGGTGCCGATTTTCGCCACGCGTCCGACATCGTTGCGGCCGAGATCGAGCAGCATCAGGTGTTCGGCGCGCTCCTTCGGATCGGCCAGCAGTTCTTCCTCCATCGCCTTGTCCTCGTGCGGCGTGTTGCCGCGCGCACGCGTGCCGGCGATCGGGCGGATCGTTACCCTGTCGCCTGAAACCTTCACCAGGATTTCCGGGCTGGAGCCGGCGACCGCGAAATCACCGTAATCGAGATAATAGAGATAAGGCGACGGATTGGTCCGCCGCAGCGCACGGTAGAGTGAGAACGCCGGCAGTTTGAACGGCGCCTCGAAGCGTTGCGCCAGCACGATTTGGAAGGCATCGCCCGCGGCGATGTATTCCTTGCCCTTCAGCACCATCGCCTTGTAGTCGTCCGGCGTTGTGTTTGATTGCATCGGCACGTCGAGCGGGCCTTCGTCGACGTCCGCCAGCGACTTGTCGAGCGGCCGGTCGAGCGCATCGACCACGGCCGATAGCCGCTCGATCGCGCGCTTGAGCGCAGCCTTGGCGTCGACGCTTTTTTCCGGCCGAACTGGTGTCACCACCGTGAGCGCGTCCTTCACCGCGTCGAACACCACGATCAGCGTCGGGCGCACCAGAATGGCATCGGGAATGCCGATCGGGTCGGGATTGGGCGGCGGCAGTTCTTCCATCAGCCGCACCATGTCGTAGCCGAGATAGCCGAACACGCCGGCCGCCATCGGCGGTAAGCTATCCGGTAAGGTGATGCGGCTTTCCGCGATCAGCGCGCGCAGCGCCGCGAGCGGCGGCTCGTTGAGTGGGGCGAAGGCGTCCGGTCTGCTGCGTGCCGCGCGGTTGACCTCGGCCTTGGTGCCGTTGGCGCGCCAGATCAGGTCGGGCTCCAGTCCGATAATCGAATAGCGCCCGCGCGCCTCGCCGCCCTCCACCGACTCCAGGAGGAAGCTCATCGGCTTGGAGCCGGCGATTTTCAGATAGGCTGAGACCGGCGTCTCCAGATCGGCGACCAGCGTCGTCCACACCACCTGCGCTTCGCCGCGGTTGTATGTTTCGGCAAAAGCGGTTTCCGGCGGCTCGATCTGCATGAGGCTGCTATTGCCTGGCGCCGCCAACGACCTGATTCACCAGCGACGTATTGATGTCGACGCCGAAGTCGCGTTCGAGCTGCGCGATATATTCGCCGGTGATGTCGTCGGCGTAGGAACTTTCCAGCGACGCCGCGATGCCCTTGCCCTCCGTCGAAGCGGGATCGAGCTTCGGTTCGGTGACGCCGGTCACGCGGAACACGTAGCGTTCGGTTGCTTGTTTGCCGTCGGAAACGCCGGGTGTGTCTTTCGGCGTGCTGAACACCGCTTGGATCAGTTTCTCCGGCAGGAACCCCGCCGGCTTGCCGCGCTGCAGGCCGCCTTCTTTTTGCACCTGGAGCCCAGAGTCAGTCGCAAGCTGTGCCAGCGTGCTGCCGCTTTTGAGCTTACCGACCATTTCGTCGGTCTTGGCTTTCAGCCGCTTGGCGATCTCGGCATCGCGCCACTGCTGCTCGACTTTTCCCTTCACCTCGTCGAGCGTGCGCTCGCGCGAGGGCGTGATGCCGGTGACGTCGTAATAGAGAACGCCGCCGCCCGGCAATCTCAGCGCGTCGTTGTCGACGCCGACGTCGCTGGCGAAGGCGGCAGCCGCCATGTTCGGTTGTGTCGGCAGGTCGGGGACCGCGTTGCCGTCGGGACCGCGCCCGGATCGGTCGATGGCGTCGATGACGCGCGCCTTAAGGCCGAGTTTCTGGCCGGCTTCGACGAGCGTGGAGCCGGCCGCGCGCTCGTCCTCGATCTTGTCGCGCAGATCGTCAATCTGGATTTTGGCGTGGCTCTCGGCAATCTGGCGCTTGATCTGCGGCGCCACCTCGTCATAGCCCTTCTGTGCGCCGGGCTCGATCTTACCCGTCGTCACCAGCACGGTGCCGAACGCGCCTTGGATCGGTTGGCTGACCTCGCCGGGCTTGAGCGAGAAGGCGGCGTCGGCGATGGCCGGGACGATGATCGCGCTCTTCGTCACCATGCCGAGATCGGTGTCGGACGCTTTCAAGCCGCGATCCTTGGCGAGATCGGCGAAGCTCTTGCCCTTGTCGATCTGTTCGCGCGCGGCTTTGGCTTCCTCTGCGCTGGGGAAGACGATCTGTTTGATCTCGCGCTTCTCCGGCTTGCCGAACTCGCTCTTGTGGTCCTCGTAATATTTCTTGGCGTCGGCGTCGGTCACCGCATCCGGCTTGGCGATCGCCGCCGGCGACAGCGCGAGCAGAGTAACCTTGCGGTATTCCGGGGCGCGGAACAGCACCTTGTGCGCCTGGAAATATGTGTCGAGGTCGGCCGAGGTCGGCGCGGGGATATCGCCGGCCTGTGCCGGGCCCAGCGCCAGGTAATCGATCGAACGCTTCTCGTTGCGGAACTGATCGATGGCCGTCATGGCCGCGCGTGGAATATGCAATCCACCGGAGATGCTTTGCGCGATCTGCCGGCGCAACATCAGTCGCCGCTGCTCGTCTACGAAGCGTGCTTCGTTGTAACCGGCCTCGCGGATCAGTTCTTCAAAACGGGCGCGGTCGAACTGACCGGTAAGCCCGCGGAAAGTCGGATCGTTGGTGATGCGCTTGGCGACTTCGGCATTGCTGACGCCGAGCCCGAGGGCCTTGGCCTGTTCATCGAGCGTGGTTTCGGCCACCAGGCGGCCGATCAATTGCCGGTCGATCCCGCGCGCGCGGGCCTGATCGGGTGTGATTTGCTGGCCCAGCCGGCGGCTGAGCTGACGCAGCTGGTCGGTATAATATTCGCGCAGCTGTTCAAGCGAGATCTCGGTGCGGCCGATCGTGATCGCGGCGTTTTGCCCGAATCCGCGGAAGATGTCGCCGATGCCCCAGATCGCGAAGCTGATGACCAGGAAGCCCATGATGACGGCCATGACGGCCTTGCCGAGCCAGGTCGAGGAGGCGTTGTGGATACCGCGGAGCATGCGCGCACTTTTTCTCGAATAAGGCCGAATAAGGCGATGACTGGATGAAGGGATGATGGCGCCCTTATAGGGAGCGAGCCAACTCCTTGCAACTCAAGAAGGATCGGCTTTCATGCGGCCCGTACTGGCGCGTCGCCTGCCGGTCTGATAACCGCACGCGCAAAAGGACTTAAGCGATGGCGGGCGCCGCTCCCCGCCCGCTGGTGGCGGGCAATTGGAAGATGCACGGGCTTGCCGCCTCCGCGGCCGAGCTCGCCAAGATCACCGCCGGCGCCGCCGGCGTCCAATGCGATCTGATGGTGTGCCCGCCGGCGACGTTGATTGCGCGCTTTGCCGCAACCGCAACTGGCTCGGCGGTCTTAATCGGCGGCCAGGACTGCCATCCTGATGTCTCAGGCGCCCATACCGGGGATATCTCGGCCGAGATGCTGGCGGACGCCGGCGCCCGCGCGGTGATCGTCGGCCATTCCGAGCGGCGCGCCGACCACCACGAAAGCGACGCGCAAGTGCGGGCCAAGGCATTAGCCGCCTGGCGGGCCGGGCTGACCGCGATTGTCTGCGTCGGCGAACAAAAGGCCGAGCGCGAAGCTGGCAAGACGCTAGCCATCGTCGGGCGCCAGCTCGACGGCTCGCTGCCGGACGGCGCCACCGGCGCCACACTGGTGGTCGCTTACGAGCCGGTCTGGGCGATCGGCAGCGGCCTGACCCCCACGCCGGCCGACGTGGCCGAGGTCCATGGTTTCATCCGCAAACGGCTGGGCGAACGCTTCGGCCCCGAGGGCCCTCGCATCCGCATCCTCTATGGCGGCTCGGTGAAACCCTCCAACGCCAAGGAACTGCTGACGGTTGCCGAGGTGAATGGCGCCCTGGTTGGTGGTGCCAGCCTGAAAGCCGACGATTTCCTTGGCATCGCGGCTGTTTACCGGTGAGGCGGGGCAGGGTGGAAAAGGCCGGAACTATCGTGTAGAGACCGCGGCGAATTCTTGAGTTAGGTGCCGGGTTCACCTTCAGTTTTCCTTGATCGGCCTCTATCGGCCTCTATATGACCGGCGTGGCGGCCACCCGGGCGGTGCCGCCCGTTTGAACGGATTTTGACTGCATGCAGCACGTCGTCATCGTCGTCCACCTGATGCTGGTGCTCGCCCTGATCGGCGTGGTGTTGCTGCAGCGCTCCGAAGGCGGTGGGCTCGGTATCGGCGGCGGCGGCGGCTTCATGACCAGCCGCGGCACCGCCAATGTGCTCACGCGCGCGACCGCGATCCTGGCCGGCTTGTTTTTCGTGACCAGCCTGGTGCTCTCGATCTTGGCCGGCATGAACCGCAAACCGACCTCAATTCTGCAAGGCAGCCAAAGCGCGCCGACGGCGCCGGCACCCGGAACGGCGCCGCCGCTGGGCGGCGGCAGCGGCGGTCTGCTCAAGCAATTGCAGCAAGGCGCGCCGGGCTCGCAAGCACCCGCGCCAGCTGCGCCTGCCGCCCCCGCGGCTCCGTCCGGGCCGCAGGTGCCGCAGTCGAAATGACGAAACCTCAGGAGGGGCCGGGAAACCGGCCCTTCCGCGTTATGGGAAGCAATATGGAACCGTGCGGCGCGAGTTCGTTGTGATGGGCCAAGTGAGCAAACCGATGCCAGCAACTGCGGCTTGCGGAGCTACGCACAGATGCGGGGCGGCTTTGCGGTTTTCGCGCTCGTCGAATTGATTCGGGAGGGCTAAAGCTTAGGCCCCATGGCGCGGTATATCTTTATCACCGGCGGCGTGGTCTCCTCACTTGGGAAGGGTCTGGCATCCGCGGCGCTCGGCGCGCTGTTGCAGGCGCGCGGCTACAAGGTGCGATTACGCAAGCTCGACCCCTATCTCAACGTCGATCCAGGCACCATGTCGCCCTATCAGCACGGCGAGGTCTTCGTCACCGACGACGGCGCCGAGACCGATCTCGACCTCGGCCACTACGAGCGTTTCACCGGGCGCCCCGCCACCCGCCACGACAACATCACCACCGGCCGCATCTACCAGGACATTCTGGCGCGCGAGCGGCGCGGCGATTATCTCGGCGCCACCATCCAGGTCATCCCGCACGTCACCAACGCCATCAAGGATTTCGTCCGCGAGGGCAATGATGGCTTCGATTTCGTGCTGTGCGAGATCGGCGGCACCGTCGGCGACATCGAGGGCCTGCCGTATTTCGAGGCGATCCGGCAACTGGGCAATGAGTTGCCGCGCCACCACGCGGTCTACATTCATCTGACCCTGCTGCCGTTTATTCCGAGCGCCGGCGAGTTGAAGACCAAACCGACGCAGCATTCGGTCAAGGAGCTGCGCTCGATCGGCATCCAGCCTGACATTCTGCTTTGCCGTACCGATCGCCCGATCCCGCACGGCGAGCGGCGCAAACTCGGCCTGTTCTGCAACGTGCGCGAAAACGCCGTGATCGAGGCGCGCGACGTCGACAATATCTATGCCGTGCCGGAAGCCTATCACGCGGCGGGCCTCGACACCGAAGTGCTCTCCGCCTTCGGCATCGACTCCGCCGTGCCGCCCGAACTGGCACGCTGGCGCACCATCAACGAGCGCGTGCGCAATCCGGAAGGCGATGTCACCATCGCCATCGTCGGCAAGTACACCGGCATGAAGGACGCCTACAAATCGCTGATCGAGGCGCTCTCGCACGGCGGCATCGCCAACAAGGTCAAGGTCAATCTCGACTGGATCGAGTTCGACGTGTTCGAGAACGAGGACCCGGCGCCGTTTCTCGAGCAGGTCAACGGCATCCTGGTGCCTGGCGGCTTCGGCCAGCGCGGCGCCGAAGGAAAGATCAGGGCCGCGCAGTTCGCGCGCGAGCGCAGCGTGCCGTATTTCGGCATCTGCTTCGGCATGCAGATGGCGGTGGTGGAAGCGGCGCGCAATCTCTGCGGCATCGAGGGTGCCAATTCCACCGAGTTCGGCCCGACCAAGGAAGCGGTGGTCGGCCTGATGACCGAATGGCTCAAAGGCAAAGAGTTGCAGAAGCGCGCCGCGAGCGGCGATCTCGGCGGCACCATGCGGCTCGGCGCCTATCCGGCGGCACTCACACGCGGCAGCCGCGTCGCCGAAATCTATGGGCGCACTGAAATCTCCGAGCGCCACCGCCACCGCTACGAGGTCAACACCGGCTACAAGGGCCGGCTCGAGCAGCGCGGCATGCGCTTCTCCGGCATGTCACCCGATGGCATCCTGCCCGAGATCATCGAATACGCCGACCATCCCTGGTTCATCGGCGTGCAGTTCCACCCCGAGCTCAAGTCGCGGCCGTTCGAGCCGCACCCCCTGTTCGCCAGTTTCATCGGCGCGGCGGTCGAGCAGAGCCGGCTGGTGTAGCCTTTACCGGTTTTTATCACGCGAAAGCGCCGCCGGCGGCGACGTCCGGGCGCGGTGTTTATGCCGGAACGCATGCAGCTCGCCGAAAATATTACGCCGTTGTTACGCCGGAAGTCACACCATGGCGGCGTTTCTTATTCGTAAATATCCCCGACTCCGAGGACAACGCACCATGCGTCACCTTATCACTGCCGTCGCTGCGATCGCGGCCGCCGGAATGATCTCTTCGACGGCCGTTCGTGCCGAGCCGCTGTTCGAGCCGGACGGGCCCGCCAAGATCGGCGAAATGTGCGTCGTGAATACCGACGAAAATGGCAACGCCAGCTTTGGCTACCTCGCGGGCTGCCCGAATGAGGCAGTACACGCCGCCAAGCGCACCAAGAAAGCGAAGTCGTAAGTACAAGTTGACTGACCGCATTCCGCCCCCACGAGTGCGGTGGATTGCCGGCCGCGGTCGGCGCGAGGAAAACCTCGCGCCCGGGCGCGGCCGGTTTTTGTTTTTCGCAGCCGACTGCGGCATCATGAGCGGCCGGCGCCGGAGCCGGCGCGATGTGGATGCATGCCCATGGCGCGCGGCCTCGACCATATCGTTCATGCTGTGCGTGATCTCGACGCCGCGGCCGCGCTCTATCGCGATCTCGGTTTTACCGTCGGCGCGCGCAACCGCCACCCATGGGGCACGCATAACCACATCGTGCAGTTCCCCGGCTGCTTCATCGAACTGCTGACACTGGCCGAACCGGACAAGCTCGGCGCCGACGGCTTCTCGGTTTTGTTCGGCGCCTACACCGGCGATTTCCTCAAGCGCCACGAGGGACTGTCGCTGCTGATTCTGGAGTCGCGCGATGCGGCCGCCGACGAAGCGGCGTTCCGCGCCGCACGGATAGCCGCCTCCGAGGTGATGCGTTTCGAGCGCGAGGGCAAGCGGCCGGATGGCGCGGCCGTCAAGCTAGGTTTCTCGCTCGCCTTCGCCGACGATACGCTTGCGCCCGACATCCATTTCGCCACTTGCCAGCAGCATTATCCGGAAAAATTTCTGGAACCCGGCGTTTCAAAAACACGCCAACAGCGTCTCCGGCATTGCTGGCGTCGTTGCCGTCGCCGCGGCGCCGACACGTCACCTCGCATTCATGCAGGCCTTCGCCGGTGCAACGGCCGAGCGCGCCGACGGCGATGGTTTCATGCTTGTCACCCCGCGCGGAACGATCGAGGTGGTGACGCCGGCCGCATTCGTCGCCCGCTTCGGCGTGGCGGCGCCGGACGTTGCGCGCGGCGCCCGTCTGGCGGCGCTGTGCTTTACCGCCGCCGATGCCGGCCTTCTGCAAGCGGCGCCCGAGCAGGCTGGCATTGCCGGCCTCTACGCCGGAAATGCCACGGTGATCGGCGCGGAGGATGCGATGGGCGCGGTGCTGGTCTTCGAACCGGGGCGTTGACCGGGCGGCTTGCCCGTTTCATGGTCCGCCCCGCGAGGACCAACCTTGGACAAAAGCCTGCTGCCCAACGCCAGCGTCACGGTCGGGACAGTCCGCTTCGGCAACGACTTGCCGCTGGCGCTGATCGCCGGCCCCTGTGCGCTCGAAAGCCGCGCGCACGCACTCGAAATGGCGACGGCGCTCAAGGAGATCGCCGGCAAAGTCGGCGTTGGCCTCATCTACAAGACATCGTTCGATAAGGCCAACCGCACCTCGGCGGCAAGCGGCCGCGGCATCGGGCTCGACGCGGCGCTGCCAATCTTCGCCGAGATACACGACACGCTTAAAGTGCCGGTGCTCACCGACGTGCACGAAGCCGGCCAATGCGCGCACGTGGCGCAAGCGGTGGACGTGTTACAAATTCCGGCGTTCCTTTGCCGGCAGACCGATCTGTTGATCGCCGCCGCCAGAACCGGTCGCGCGGTCAACGTCAAGAAAGGCCAGTTCCTGGCGCCTTGGGACATGAAGAACGTGGTCGAGAAAATTACCGGCGCCGGCAACCGCAACGTGCTGGTGACCGAGCGTGGCGTCAGTTTCGGCTACAACACGCTGGTCTCCGACCTGCGCGCGCTGCCGATCCTCAAGCGCGAGACCGGGGCGCCGGTCATCTTCGATGCCACCCATTCGGTGCAGCAGCCGGGCGGGCAGGGCGACCGGTCGGGCGGTGAGCGCGAGTTCGTCCCGGTGCTGGCGCGGGCGGCGGTGGCGGTCGGCGTCGCCGGGGTGTTCATCGAGACCCACCAGGATCCGGACCGCGCGCCGTCCGACGGCCCCAACATGCTGCCGCTCAAGGACATGGAACCGCTGTTGCGCCAACTGGTCGAATTCGACCGGCTGGCCAAGCGCTGAGCTGAGGCGGCGCACGGCGCATGATCCCGAAAAGTGGGAACCGGTTTTCGGATAAGTTCATGCGCAAGAAAAAAGCCGCATGAGTCGGGTCCTCAACCTCATGGCGTTCGTCGTGTTCGCGACGACGCTGTTCATGCGTTCTGTCGATCCTGTCATTCCGCAGATCGCGCATGGCTTGAACGTGGCGCCCACCACCGCCGCGTTGTTGTCGACCGCCTTCGCCTTGCCCTATGCGCTGATACAGCCGGTGCTCGGCGCGCTCGCCGACATGTTCAGCAAGACCCGGATGATAACGCTGTGCATGCTGGGGCTCGGCCTCACCACGCTCGCCTGCGGACTGGTGACGAATTTCGAAATGCTGATGGTCCTGCGCGTGCTCGCGGGCTTTGCCGCTGGCGGCGTCTTCCCGATCGCGCTGGCAGTTGCCGGCGACCGCGTGCCGGTTCAGCAGCGCCAGGTCGCGATCGGGCGGCTGTTGTTTGCCGCCATGACCGGCAATCTGCTGGGAGCGTCGGGCGCCGGCGTGGTCGGCGACACGATCGGCTGGCGCGGCGTCTTCTTCCTTACCGGCGCCATCGACCTGATCGCGCTTGGGCTGGCCATTCGCGGCTTTCGCGAATTGAAAGAAGTACCGGGGCGTTTCGACTTTTCAACCTTCATTCCGAACTATCGCGCGGTGTTCAGCAATCCGCTGGCGAAGTACTGCTTCGGCGCCGTTTTCATGGAAGCAATCTTCATGTTCGGCGTGTTTCCCTATATCGCGGTGATGTTGCGCACAGAAGGCGTCACGCAGGCCTCCATCGCCGGCGTGGTGATCGCCGGCTTCGGCATCGGCGGCGTCATCTACACCCTCATCGTGTCATGGCTGGTCACGCATATCGGCGAGCGTCGCCTGATGGCGGGCGGCGGCATGGTGATGGGGGCGTGCCTTGCGGTGATCGCGCTGCGCGTGCCCTGGCCGGCCGAATTCGTCAACTTTATTGTTATCGGATTCGGCTTCTACATGCTGCACGGCTGCATCCAGGTCTATGTGACCGAGCTGGCGCCGCACGCGCGCGCCTCGGCAACGGCCGGGCATTCGGCATTCTTTTTCCTGGGGCAGGCGATTGGGCCGGTGATCTATGGCCTCGGCCTCAACAGCGTCGGTATCGTCCCGGTACTGCTCACCGGCACGGTGGTGCTGACGCTGACGGGCTGGACTTGCGCCTTGCGGCTGCGCCGCCAGCCGCTACCGGCGGAAACTTAGCCGCGGCCGCGATAAGGCGCGACGCCTTGGTCGGGCGGCAGCCACACATCCTTTGGCAGCCGGCCGGCCTGCCAGAACACGTCGATTGGCATGCCGCCGCGCGGATACCAGTAGCCGCCAATGCGCAGATATTTGGGCTTGAGCAGCGCGAACAGTTTCTTGCCGATGGCGACGGTGCAGTCCTCGTGGAAGGCGCCGTGATTGCGGAAACTGTTGAGATAGAGCTTGAGCGATTTCGACTCCACCAGAAAACGCCCGGGCACGTAGTCGATCACGAAATGCGCAAAATCCGGCTGGCCGGTGATCGGGCACAGGCAGGTGAATTCCGGCGCTGTAAAGCGCGCCACATAATTGGTGTTGGTGTGCGGATTCGGCACGCGGTCGAGCCTCGCCTTGGCGGGCGAAGCAGGGATGGGGGCAGGGCGCCCGAGCTGGAGCCGTTTTTTTGCCATTTACTCACCGCTGTCATCGTCCGCGAAAGCGGACGATCCAGTATCCCCTGTGCCTGCGACTATCGCAGGATCTGAGAGTACTGGATGCCCCGCTTTCGCGGGGCATGACAAGGGGTAGGGATCGGGGACATGACAAAAGGGTTGTCGATCCTGTAGAAGCGCCCTGCCGGAGTGCCCCATGACCGCCATCACCGACATCATCGGCCGCGAAATCCTCGACAGTCGCGGCAATCCGACCGTCGAGGTCGACGTCATCCTCGAAGACGGCTCGAAGGGCCGCGCCGCCGTGCCTTCGGGCGCCTCCACCGGCCAGCACGAAGCAGTGGAGTTGCGCGACGGCGACAAGAAGCGCTACGGCGGCAAGGGCGTCACCAAGGCGGTCGCCGCGGTCAACACTGAAATTTTTGACGCGCTCGGCGGCATGGACGCCACCGCGCAGGCCAAGATCGACGAGACGCTGGTTGCGCTCGACGGCACCCCCAACAAGGGCCGTCTTGGCGCCAATGCCATCCTCGGTGTCTCGCTTGCCGTCGCCAAGGCCGCGGCCGTTTCCGAAGGCGCGCCGCTCTACCGCTATGTCGGCGGCACCGCCGCGCGCCTGTTGCCGGCACCGATGATGAACATCGTCAACGGCGGCGTGCATGCCGACAACCCGATCGACTTCCAGGAATTCATGATCATGCCGACGGGCGTGCCGACTTTCGCGGAAGCCGTGCGTGCCGGCGCCGAAATCCTCCAGACGCTGAAGGCGCAGCTCAAGGCGGCAGG
The DNA here is from genome assembly GCA_963773115.1 of uncultured Alphaproteobacteria bacterium. Taxonomy (GTDB): domain Bacteria; phylum Pseudomonadota; class Alphaproteobacteria; order Rhizobiales; family Xanthobacteraceae; genus Pseudolabrys. The sequence goes on from CAVYZZ010000006.1 coordinate 97,466, forward strand.
GCTCAACACCAATGTCGGCGACGAGGGCGGCTTCGCGCCGGACATCAAATCGGCGGAAGCGGCACTCGACCTGGTGGTGCAGGCGATCGAGAAGGCGGGCTACAAGCCGGGCGGCGATGTCATGCTGGCGCTCGATCCGGCGGCGAGCGAATTCTACAAGGACGGCGTTTACGTTTACGCCGGCGAGGGCAAGACCCGCAGCAAGAAGCAGCAGGCGGACTATCTTGCCAGCCTGATCAAGACATATCCGATCGTCTCCATCGAAGACGGCATGGCCGAGGACGACTACGAAGGCTGGAAAATTCTCACCGATCTGATCGGCGCCAAGTGCCAGCTAGTCGGTGACGATATTTTCGTGACCAACGTGGCGCGCCTCGATGACGGCATCAAGCGCGGCATCGCCAATTCAATCCTGATCAAGGTCAACCAGATCGGCACGCTGACCGAGACGCTGGCCGCGATCGAGACCGCGCACAAGGCCGGCTACACCGCGGTGATGTCGCACCGCTCCGGCGAAACGGAAGATTCCACCATCGCCGATCTCGCCGTCGCCACCAATTGCGGGCAGATCAAGACCGGCTCGCTCGCCCGTTCCGACCGCACCGCAAAATACAATCAACTTCTGCGCATCGAGGAGGAACTGGGCGCGCAGGCGAAATATGCCGGCAAGTCCGCCTTGAAGGCCGTGCGCTGACGCTTGCATTACCGCCGAAATCGCCGCAAATTGTGCCGTAGATAATTTCCGCTTTAGAGACGTTCCATGGACCAGAGCACGGGCTTGCCGATCCACGACCGCCGCCGCGCCGCCGCGCGCCTGGCGGATTTCGTCGCCCAATCGGTCTTGGCCGCACGCGCGGTGGAGACACCTTTCTTCCATCTTGAATTGGACCGCGTGTTCCCCGACGATACCTACGCCCAGATCCTGGCGCTGATGCCGCAGTCGCGCGACTACCGGCCGATGCACGGGCGCAGCAAGGGCCACGATCTCGACGACGGCACCCATACGCGCGTCAAGATCGACCTGTTCCCGGAATACATCCGCAACCTGCCGCCGGAAAAACGCGCGCTGTGGGACGTGGTCGGCCGCGCGCTGTGTTCAGACACAGTGAAGCAAGCCTTCATCCGGCGGCTCGGGCCCGGCCTGTTGAAGCGCTTCGGCAAAGACTTTGCCAAGGTCGGCATGTATCCGATCCCGATCCTGACGCGCGACATCCCCGGCTATCTGATCACGCCGCACACCGACACCCGGTGGAAGGGCATCACCGTGCAGCTTTATCTGCCCCAGGATGACGCCAATACCGATATCGGCACCATTTTCCATGAAAAGCTTCCCGACGGCTCCATGCCGAAGAAGGCGCAGATGAAGTTCGCGCCCAACACCGGATATGCCTTTGCCGTCGGCGACGACACCTGGCACTCGGCCGATCCGGTGCACAACCGCGTGAAGACCCGTGACTCGATCCTGCTCACTTATTTCGTCGACCAGGGGCTGCTGCGCACCCTGCGCAACCGCGGCAAGCGGCTGGGGAATTTCGTGCTCAACGAGATCAGGCAGCGGGTTTAGCGCTGTTGGCGCCAAGCTCTCCTTCGTCATGGCCGGCCCAGTGCCGGCCATCTCGCTTACGGACACAGGGCCTTGCGACATTTAAGCGGAATGCGCGGGACAAGCCCGCGCATGACGGTGGAGCGGTCGTGGCCCGCCCATTAAAACCGCCTTAACGCGATTCCCGCATCTTCGCGGGCTATGGTCACCCACCGGCACCGCCGCGTCATCCTGACCGTGCTCGGGCTTTACAGCTTCGCGGCGCTGTTCATCGGCTATTTCGGCGTCAACGCCTTCACCGGCGCCCATGGTCTGCGTGCGCAAGCCGACCTGGACCATCGGCTCGCGCTCATGCAGAAAGAGATCGGCGACCTCAAAGCCAAGCGGGCGGTGTGGGAGCGGCGGGTGTCGCTGCTGCGCGCAAACCGCATCGACCCCGACATGCTGGACGAGCGCGCCCGCGCGCTTCTGGGCTATACCGACCCGCGCGACATAACGTTGCTCCTGCACCCGCACGAATAAACGAACCTTGCGCGGCCCGCCGGCGTTATCCACCACCGGTCATTCCCGTTGCCAATCAAATCCTTGGCCAGCTTTGCCGCAAACAGGACCGGCGCGCTCGCGCTTCCGCCTGCGGTCGATTTAAGCTAAGGGGATCGAGCTTAAGGCGTCACCCCGCGCCCCAGCCGATCCTTGTTGAGGAGTGCCTATGGCTGCGCCCAAGAAGAATCCGAGCGCCGACAGCAAGCCGCCGGCCGTGGACGGAAAACCCGTTCCCGAATTCAGCAAGGACGAGGAACTCGCAGCCTACCGCGCCATGCTGACCATCCGCCGCTTCGAGGAGAAGGCGGGGCAGATGTACGGCATGGGCCTGATTGGCGGCTTCTGCCACCTTTATATCGGCCAGGAAGCCGTCGTTACCGGCATGCAGATGGTGCTCGATCCCGGCGACGACGTGATCACCGGCTACCGCGATCACGGACATATGATCGCCTGCGGCATGGACCCCAAAGGCGTGATGGCGGAATTGACCGGCCGCGCCCATGGCTATTCCAAGGGCAAGGGCGGCTCGATGCATATGTTCAGCGTCGAAAAAAACTTCTACGGCGGCCACGGCATCGTCGGCGCGCCGGTACCGCTCGGAACGGGCCTGGCTTTCGCCAATACTTATCGCGGCAATAAAAACATTTGTCTTACTTACTTTGGTGACGGCGCCGCCAACCAGGGTCAGGTCTATGAAAGCTTCAATATGGCGGAGCTGTGGAAACTGCCGGTGATCTACGTGATCGAGAACAACCGCTACGCCATGGGCACCGCCATCTCGCGCTCCTCGGCCCAGACCAACCTGTCGCGGCGCGGCCTCTCGTTCAACATTCCGGGCGAGCAGGTCGACGGCATGGACGTGCGCGCAGTCAAGGCGGCGGGCCAGAAGGCGGCGGCGTGGTGCCGCGCCGGCAAGGGTCCGTACATTCTCGAGATGCTCACCTACCGCTATCGCGGCCACTCGATGTCGGACCCGGCCAAGTATCGCACCCGCCAGGAAGTGGACGAGGTGCGCACGCACCACGACCCGATCGACATGGTGCGTCACCGCATCCTGGAAAAGAAATTCGCCAGCGAGGATGCGCTCAAGAAGATCGATGCCGAAGTGCGCGATCTCATCAATCAGGCAGCCGAGTTCGCCACCCACGATCCGGAGCCGGATCCCTCCGAGCTCTACACCGACGTATACCGCTGAGCGTCATCGCGCGGTCAATGTAAGAAGCAGTAGCGCCCATGCCGACCGAAGTATTGATGCCCGCGCTGTCGCCCACGATGGAGAAGGGCAACCTCTCCAAGTGGCTCAAGAAGGAGGGCGACCCGGTCAAGTCCGGCGACGTCATCGCCGAGATCGAGACCGATAAGGCCACCATGGAAGTGGAAGCGGCGGACGAGGGCACGCTCGGCAAAATCCTGGTCCCGGAAGGCACCGCCGACGTCGCGGTCAATACGCCGATCGCGGTCATTCTGGGTGACGGCGAGGAGGCCTCCGCGATCAAGGTGGCCAAACCTGCGCAGCAGAAAAATACCGCGTCACCGGAGCCGATGACGGAAGAGGTAGCGGAGTCGCAGCCGCAAGTCGAAGAACGACATGCAATCAAGGAACCGAAAGCGTTGGCCACGGCGCCGGTCGCGCCGGAAGCTAAGGTTGCGCCCGATCCCGACATTCCCGAAGGCACTGAGCTGGTGACCATGACCATGCGCGAAGCGCTGCGCGACGCCATGGCCGAGGAGATGCGTCGCGATCCGGATGTGTTCGTGATGGGCGAGGAGGTCGCCGAATATCAGGGCGCCTACAAGGTCACGCAAGGCCTGTTGCAGGAGTTCGGCGCCAAGCGCGTCATCGACACGCCCATTACCGAACACGGTTTCGCAGGCCTCGGCGTCGGCGCCGCCTTCGCCGGCTTGAAGCCGATCGTCGAATTCATGACCTTCAATTTCGCCATGCAGGCCATGGACCATCTGATCAATTCGGCGGCCAAGACGAATTACATGTCCGGCGGCCAGGTGAATTGCCATATCGTGTTCCGCGGGCCGAACGGCGCCGCCGCCCGGGTCGGCGCCCAGCACAGCCAGGATTATTCGTCCTGGTATTCGCACGTGCCCGGCCTGAAGGTGGTCGCGCCGTCCAATGCCGCCGACGCCAAGGGCCTGCTGAAGGCGGCGATCCGCGATCCCAATCCAGTCGTCTTCCTGGAAAACGAAATCCTCTACGGCCATTCCTCACCGGTGCCCAAGCTCGACGACTTCGTGCTGTCGATCGGCAAGGCGCATATCGCGCGCGCCGGCAACGACGTCACTATCGTCGCCTGGTCTATGGGCATGTCCTACGCGCTGCAGGCGGCCGACGCGCTCGCCAAGGACGGCATTGAGGCCGAGGTGATCGACCTGCGCACGCTCAAGCCCATGGACGTCGCTACAATCATCGCCTCGGTGCAGAAAACGGGTCGCTGCGTGACGGTGGAAGAGGGCTGGAAGCAGTCCGGCGTCGGCGCCGAGATCGCCGCGCAACTGATGGAGAATGCGTTCGATTATCTCGACGCACCGGTGACGCGCGTCACCGGCAAGGACGTGCCGATGCCTTACGCGGCCAACCTGGAAAAGCTGGCGCTGCCTTCGGTCGCCGAGGTGATCGAGGCGGCCAAAGCGGTTTGCTACCGGTAAGCGCGCGCGATGCCCACCAACATCCTCATGCCGGCGCTGTCGCCCACCATGGAGAAGGGCAACCTCACCAAGTGGCTCAAGAAAGAGGGCGACAAGATTTCGTCGGGCGACGTCATCGCAGAGATTGAGACCGACAAGGCCACCATGGAATATGAGGCGGTGGACGAGGGCACGCTCGCCAAGATCGTGGTGCCGGAAGGCACGCAGGACGTGGCGGTGAATTCGGTGATCGCCGTGCTGGCCGGCGACGGCGAGGACGTGAAAGCGGCGGCGGCCGGTGCCGCGAAAGCGCCAGCGCCAGCGCCGAAACTGGCCGCTGCCCCGGCAAAAGCAACAAGCGCTCCAGCCCCCTCACCCCAACCCTCTCCCACAAGGGGAGAGGGAGTCCCGCCGAGTGTGACGCACGCTCCCTCCACCTCTCCCCCGGTGGGGGAGGTCGCCGCGCGAAGCGCGGCGGGTGAGGGGGAAAAGCGTTCGGGGTCTAACCGAATTTTTTCGTCCCCATTGGCCCGCCGCTTGGCCAAAGAAGCCGGCATCGATCTCAACCGCGTGCAGGGCTCTGGCCCGCACGGCCGCGTCATCGCGCGCGACATCGACGCCGCCAAATCCGGCAAAGGCCTGCGCGCGCCGGCCATAGGTGCTCTGCTAGGAGCGCCGTCTGTGCAAACAATGTCGGACCAGCAGATCCTCTCACTCTACGAGGAAGGCTCTTACGAACTGGTGCCCCATGACGGCATGCGCCGCACCATCGCGCAACGGTTGACCGCGTCGGCGCAGAGCATTCCGCATTTCTACCTGACGATGGATTGCGACATCGGCAAGCTTATGGCCGCGCGCGAGGAGATCAACGCCGCCGCGCCCAAGGATAAGGACGGCAAGCCGGCCTACAAGATTTCTGTCAACGACTTCGTCATCAAGGCGCTGGCGCTGGCGCTGCAACGCATCCCCGACGCCAATGTGAGCTGGACCGAAGCCGGCCTGGTCAAGCACAAATATTCCGACATCGGCGTCGCAGTGGCGCTGCCCGGCGGGCTGATCACGCCGATCGTGCGCAAGGCCGAGACCAAATCACTCTCCGCCATCTCGAATGAGATGCGCGATCTCGCCGCCCGCGCGCGCGCCCGCAAGCTCAAGCCGCACGAATATCAGGGCGGCGGCAGTTCGGTGTCGAACCTCGGTATGTACGGCATCAAGGACTTCACCGCGGTGATCAATCCGCCGCAATCCACCATCCTCGCGGTCGGAACCGGCGAAGAACGTGCTGTGGTGCGCAACGGTCAGATCGTGCCGGCGACGATCATGAGCGTAACGCTGTCCTGCGATCACCGTAGCGTCGACGGCGCGCTTGGCGCCGAGCTGATCGGCGCCTTCAAGACACTGATCGAGAACCCGGTGATGATGGTGGTGTGACGGCGCCGCTGAGGAGGCCAGTCGTGATTTTGACTCGGTTGATTTGCGCGTTAGGTCTGGCTTCTCTGGTAATATGCTTGCTGTTTGCGGCGCCCGCCGTCGCCGAGCTCGCGCCGCGTTATACGACGTGGGCGGACTATGCCGCCGTGGTCAATCAATCCACGATTCCGCATCTGCTTGGCGTTGTCGACCGCATCGAACGTATCGGTTACGGAAAGTTCCTCGTTTCTGGTGGCAAATGCTCGGTCGAGATCAAGATTGCGCGGGAATCCGCCAAGGGTCCTGGTGGCCAGCCCGTTGCCGGCGGGTCTCACGTTGCCCGGGTCGATGTCGGGCCGAAGCGCTGCAAGCCATAGCAGGGCGCTGGCCGTGAAGGACACCGTCGCCGTCAGCTTCAAGAATATCGTCGCGCCGTTCTATCCGGCTACTCAGACTCTGTAGGCGCCTAATGCGTTTGTTCGTGACCGTACTGCTTGGTGGCGTCGTGTCGTTCGCGCTCGGCTTTGCCCTGGTGTTCGCGGTGAGCGAATGGCTGCCTCGCCCCGACGACCGGGCGTCCTGTGGCATGGGCCAGGCCTACAGCATCATCGCCGTCATGATCTTTGCGCCGCTGGTGATGCTGGTGTTCGGCTTTGCGGTCTGGCGTAGCGCCAGCGAGCGTGCCATCGCAATTGCAGCAATCACGCTCTTGGCCCCGATCGTCGGTGTGTTGCTGTTCGCCATGATCCTCAACGGCATGCCGCGCGATATCATGCGCGAGCTGTATGGACTGCTCGAATTCTATGTTCCGCTGGTGCTGATTGTAGGTGTTCAATGGGCCGTGCTGCGCGTGTACATGCGCCGCCCGGCGCCGAAGGGCGCGTAATGGCGGACATTCGCCCCGCCCGCAAATCCGACGCCGCTGCGCTCGCTATTCTGGTCGACATCGCCGGCGAAGGCATGCCGAGCTACATGTGGTCGCGCATGCGCGAGCCGGGCCAGTCGGCTTTTGAAGTCGGGCGCGCGCGGGCGGCGCGTGACGAGGGCGGGTTTTCCTATCGCAACGCCACTGTCGCCGCGATTGACGGCGAAGTGGCGGCCTGCCTGGTCGACTACCGGCTCGACGATCCTTACAACACCGGAGATCTCACCGAGCTGCCGGACATGGTGCGGCCGCTGGTGGAGCTGGAAGCCAAAGCGCCGGGTTCCTGGTACGTCAACGTGCTTGCCGCGTTTCCCGAATTTCGCGGCCAGGGCATCGGCGCCCGTCTGCTGGCGCTGGCCGAAGAGCGCGGCCGGGCACAGAAAGCGAAATCCGCCAGTATCATCGTCGCCAGCGAGAACGCGGGCGCCATGCGGCTTTATGCGCGCAGCGGTTACCGCGAGGTGGCGCGCGCCCGGGTGGTGGAATTTCCCGGCTGCGCCCATGGCGGCGACTGGGTGCTGATGGTCAAAGCGATCTGAATGGGCGGCGCGCCCGTGTTATGCGACCTGCCCACTTTTCCGAGGCGGCACATCGAACAGCCGGACGGCCTTCGCAAGCGGCATCGGCCGGCCCAGGAAATACCCTTGCGCCTTTTCGACACCCAGCGCCTTCAGCGTGTTGAGCTCCGACTGCGTTTCGACGCCTTCGGCGATCAGTTTGCTGCCGGTGTCACGCGCGAAACTGATCAGCGCGGCGGCAAGCGCGCGGCGCGCGGGATCGAGATCGATATGGCGCGTGAGGCCCATGTCGAGCTTGATGATGTCGGGCCGCAAGTGAAGGATATGCTGAAGGCTGGAATAGCCGGCGCCGGCGTCGTCGACCGCCAGGCGAACGCCGCGCGCGCGCAATGGCACGAGCGTCGCAAGCAGTTGATCGTAATCGTCGACATGAGCGTGCTCGGTGACTTCGACGACGATACGGTCGGCTTGCAGGGGACCGAGCACGGCGGAAAATTCCGCGCTCAGGATTGTCGCCGGCGAGGCGTTCACTGCGAGATAGGCGTCTCCCGGCAGCGTCGCAAAAGCGGCGAACGCCATGCGGATGGCGGTGAGTTCCAGATCGACGCCGAGCCCGGTGTCGGCGGCTTCCTTGAACCAAAGGTCCGGCGTGCGCTGCGGCTCGGCCGAAAAGCGCGCAAGGCATTCCAGCCCGAGAGGCTGCTGCCGTGCGACGTGCCAGATCGGCTGATAGACGATCGCCAGGCGTTTCGCCGCGATCACGTCCTCGATGCGAATACGCCTTTCCTCGGCCTCCTTTTTCGTTTCCTGTTCGCGGGCGATTTCGTAGGCCGCAAGCTCGGCGAAGGCCCGCATCATTTGCATATCGCGCTCGTTGAGCGAGGGGCTGGCCTCGCGCCCGAGGCAACAGAACATGCCATAGGTGCTGCCGTCGGGCAGGCGGATCGGCACGCTCAAATGCTTGCCGATCGGCACCGTCGTGGTGATCGGCAGCGCCATGGCGATCGGTTCGACCGATGTATCGGGCATCAGCTGCGGCAGACGGCCTTCGAGGATGTGCCGACAGTAGATGTCGTCGAGCGACATGGAATCGCCGGGCTTGATCACGGCTTCTAAACCGGGCGCATCGACTTCGTGAAACACCGACGTGTTGCCGACGAACTCCGACACGTAGGCCACATCCATCCCGAGATGGGAGCGGATGACCTGGAGCGCGCGCTTGACGGTGCCGGCTTCGGCGCCGGCGGTGTCGCCCGCCGCCGTGATCAGATTGAACAGAGACGGGCCGCTGTCCGGTTGCGCCATGGCGCGGTTCACCCTTTTTGGTCAGTTTGGACAACCGCGACTGTCCCATATTGGTTGCGCGCCAGCTGCGGTTCCGGAAACTATAGATAAGGAATTATGACTTGGGGGCAGCCGCCCGCGCGGCTAAAACCCTCTCCCGATTGGTGTTTCACCCCCTCTATTCCATGCCTATAGTCCCACTTCGAAAAACCTTCGATAAACACTGAAAGCCTGCGGTATGGCCGACACTTCCTTCGACGTCCTCATCATCGGCTCCGGCCCCGGCGGCTATATCACCGCCATCCGCGCGGCCCAGCTCGGCTTCAAGACCGCCATCGTCGAGCGCGACTATCTCGGCGGCATCTGCCTGAACTGGGGCTGCATCCCGACCAAGGCGCTGTTGCGCTCGGCCGAAATCTACCACTACCTGCAGCACGCCAAGGACTACGGGCTGACGGTCGACAAAGTCGGCTACGACCCGACCGCGATCGTCAAGCGCTCGCGCGCGGTCGCCAAGCGGTTGAACGACGGCGTCGGCTTCCTGATGAAGAAGAACAAGGTCGCGGTGATCTGGGGCGAAGCTTCGATCGACGCGCCTGGCAAGGTCACGGTGAAGCCGTCGAAGAGCGAGGCGCCGAAAGGCGCGCTCGGGCCGGGCGCCTATCAGGCCAAACACATCATCCTTGCCACCGGTGCGCGCCCGCGCGTGCTGCCGGGTCTCGAGCCGGACAAGAAACTGATCTGGACGTATTTCGAGGCCATGGTGCCGCCGTCAATCCCGAAGTCGCTGCTGGTGATCGGCTCAGGTGCCATCGGCATCGAGTTCGCCTCGTTCTTCCGTAATTTCGGCGCCGACGTCACCGTGGTCGAAGTGCTGCCGCAGATCCTGCCGGTCGAGGACCATGAGATACAAGCCTTCGCCCGCAAGAGCTTCGAGAAGCAAGGCATCAAGATTTACACCAATGCCAAAGTCACCAAGCTCGACAAGAAAGCCGACAGCGTCACCGCGACCATCGAAGAAGGCGGCAAAAGCCAGACCATCACGGTCGAGCGCGTCATTTCCGCCGTCGGCGTCACCGGCAATATTGAGAACCTCGGCCTGGAAAAGCTCGGCGTGAAGACCGAGCGCGGCATTGTCGTGGTCGACCAATACAACAAAACCAGTGTCCCCGGCATCTACGCCATCGGCGATGTCTCCGGCCCGCCCATGCTGGCGCACAAGGCCGAGCACGAAGGCGTCGTCTGCATCGAGGCCATCAAGGGCCTCAATCCGCATCCGATGAACAAATTGATGATCCCCGGCTGCACCTATTGCACGCCGCAGGTTGCTTCCGTCGGCCTCACCGAGCAGGCTGCCAAGGACAAGAAACTCGATATCCGCGTCGGCCGCTTCCCCTTCATCGGCAACGGCAAGGCCATCGCGCTCGGCGAGGATCAGGGCCTGGTGAAGGTGATCTTCGACAAGAAGACCGGGCAACTGCTCGGCGCCCATATGGTCGGTGCCGAAGTCACCGAACTGATCCAGGGTTATGTCGTGGCCATGAACCTGGAGACCACTGAAGAAGAATTGATGCACACGGTCTTCCCGCATCCCACGCTTTCGGAGATGATGAAGGAAGCGGTGCTCGACGCCTATGGGCGCGTGCTGAATATGTAAATCTGAATATGTGAATTGGCGTAGAAAGTTTGGGAGGAAGCCGATGGCGAAGTTCAACAATATTCTCGAAACTGTCGGCCGCACGCCGGTGGTCAAGATCACCAAGCTGGGCCCCAAGGGCATCAACCTTTACGTCAAGATCGAAGCCTTCAATCCGCTCGGCTCGGTCAAGGACCGCCTGGCGCTCGGCGTCATCGAGGCGGCGGAGAAAGCCGGCCAAATCAAGCCGGGCCAGACCGTCATCGAGGCGACCTCCGGCAACACCGGCATCGGGCTTGCCATGGTCTGCGCCGCCAAGGGCTATCCGCTGGTGGTCACCATGGCCGAAAGCTTCTCGGTCGAACGCCGCAAGCTGATGCGCTTCCTCGGCGCCAAGGTTGTGCTGACGCCGGCGGCTGAGCGCGGCATGGGCATGGTGCTCAAAGCCCAGGAACTCGCCAAGACGCACGGCTGGTTCCTCACCCGCCAATTCGAAAACGAAGCCAACCCCGACATGCACGAGCGCACCACCGGGCCCGAAATCGTCGCGGACTTCAAAGGCGAGAAGCTCGACTACTGGGTCACCGGCTTCGGCACCGGCGGCACGCTCACCGGCGTTTCGCGCGTGCTCGCCAAGGAAATGCCCGACACCAAGATCGTGGTGTGCGAGCCGGCCGACGCGCCCATGCTCTCGACCAAGTCGCCGCAGCAGCGCAATCCCGACGGCTCGCCGGCCGCTGCCAACGCCGCCTTCAAGCCGCACCCGATGCAAGGCTGGAGCCCGGACTTCATCCCGAAGATCACCGCCGAGGCGGTCGATGCCGGCGTCATCGATCGCATCATCACCATTGCCGGTGCCGACGCCATGAAATGCAGCCGCGATCTGGCGCAGAAGGAAGGCATCTTCGTCGGCATCACCGCCGGCGGTACTTTTGCCGGCGCGCTCGAAGTCGCCAAGACGGCCGCGCCGGGCTCGACCATTCTCGCCATGTTGCCCGACACCGGCGAGCGTTATCTGTCCACGCCGCTGTTCGGCGACATCGGCGCCGACATGAACGACGACGAATTAAAGATTTCCAATTCGACGCCGAACCACCGCATGCCGCCGAAGGCGGCATAGGCGAGGCGAAGGGGGACACCATGGGCGTCATCGCCTGGATCATCATCGGCCTGATCGCTGGCTGGCTCGCGCACGTCATCCTGGGCGGGCGCGGCGGCATCTTCGGCAATCTCGCGGTCGGGCTGATCGGCGCGATCGTAGGCGGCTTTCTGTTCGAGAAGCTCAATCTGCACGTCATGCCCGATTTCTGGGGCAATCTGATTACCGCCACCATCGGCGCCATCGTGTTCCTGCTGATCTGGCGCGCGATCCGGCGGGCGTGACCGGCCTGACCTTGCGGCGCAACCTCCGCAGCCGTAAGTAAAGGCCATGGCCGTCGTCCTCGATCTCGTCAACAACCCGCGCCCGCGCCATCCGGAAAAGGCGCACCGGCCGGATTCCGCGCAAGCGAAAAAGCCCGACTGGATCCGCGTCAAGGCGCCGGTGTCGCCCGGCTATTTCGCCACGCACGCGATCATGCGCGAGAACGGCCTGGTTACCGTGTGCGAGGAGGCCGGCTGCCCCAATATCGGTGAGTGCTGGGAGAAAAAGCACGCCACCTTCATGATCATGGGCGACACCTGCACGCGCGCCTGCGCCTTCTGCAATGTGAAGACCGGGCTGCCCGGTGCGCTCGACGCCCAAGAGCCCGAACACGTCGCGCAAGCGACCGCCAAGCTGGGGCTCGCCCACATCGTCGTCACCTCGGTCGACCGTGACGATCTCGCCGACGGCGGCGCTCAACATTTCGCCGACACCATCCGCGCCATTCGCAAGGCCTGCCCGCAAACGACGATCGAGGTGCTCACACCCGATTTCCTGCGCAAGGACGGCGCGCTCGAAAAGGTAGTCGAGGCCAGGCCCGACGTGTTCAACCACAATCTTGAAACCGTGCCTTCGCACTATCTCACGGTGCGGCCGGGCGCGCGCTATTTCCATTCGTTGCGTCTCTTGCAACGCGTGAAGGAGATCGACCCGGCGATGTTCACCAAATCGGGCATCATGGTGGGCCTCGGCGAAGAACGGAACGAGGTCTTGCAGGTGATGGACGACCTGCGCTCGGCCAATGTCGACTTCCTCACCGTCGGGCAATATCTCCAGCCCACGCGCAAGCACCACGAGGTCGTGCGCTTCGTGCCGCCCGACGAATTCAGGGCGCTAAAAACCGCCGCCTATGCCAAGGGTTTCCCGATGGTGTCGGCCTCGCCGCTGACGCGTTCCTCGCATCACGCCGGCGACGACTTCGCTCGGCTCAAAGCGGCGCGGTTGGCAAAGGCCTGATTCATTCTGGGGCGGGCGATGCAGCGGGTCTTGGTCGTCGGATGCTCCGGGGCGGGCAAGAGCACCCTCGGGTGTCAGTTGGCGATGACGCTCGGTCTGCCACTCATCCATCTCGACCAACATTTTTGGCGCCCCGGGTGGCAAGCGCCTGGCCCGCAAGAATGGCGCGAGCAGGTAGTGGCGTTCGCAGGCGAACCGGCTTGGATCATGGACGGCAACTATGCCAACACCTTCGACATCCGCATGCCTCGCGCCGATACCTTGATCTGGCTTGATCACCCGCGGTCGGTCTGCATGCGCCGCGTCCTGACGCGCACGCTGGCGCAATACGGCCGTACGCGTCCCGACTTGCCGGAAAACTGCCCCGGACGTTTCGATCTTTCCTTCCTGCGCTACGTCTGGAGTTTCCACAAACAGCAGCGGCCGCGAATTGAAAATGGCATCAAGACGTTTGGAGGCCACCTGCGTCTGGTCGTCTTGCGTGACGATCGCGACGCGAGTTCATTCTTGGCCAATGCGGGGACTGCCTGATGCCGCAATTCTCGACGAAGCGCCGCGTCCGCCACAGCGCATCCAACATGTTCGACCTCGTGGCGGATGTGGAGAATTATCCCGCGTTCGTGCCCATGTGCAGCGCCATGCACGTGCGCCGCGTCACCGACAAGGGCGAGGGCGTGACCGTGATGGTCGCGGCCATGACGGTCGCCTACAAGATGATCCACCAGACCTTCACGAGCCGGGCGACCCTCGACAAGCCCAACTTGAAGATCCTGGTGGAATATCTCGACGGCCCGTTCAGCCGCATGCAGAACCGCTGGGCTTTCTATCCGCAAGGCGATAACGCCTGCGACGTCGAGTTTTTCATCGACTACGAATTCAGGAGCCGCACGCTGGCCGCGCTGATGGGCGCCGTGTTCGATACCGTGTTCCGCCGTATGGCGGTCGCCTTCGAGCATCGCGCCGACAAAGTCTACGGCAAGGCTTGATCGCGCGGTCAGGCGGGAACGTCTTGCTCGCGCGCCGCGTCTCCCGGGACACAAAAATGAACCCGGAGGCTTCCCGGCACGGATAGGAGCGCACGCCGCTCGGCAACGGTGTGTCCTTGGGCAGATAGGGCACCGTGCACCGCCCGGCCGCGTTGTATGTCCAGGCATGGTAGCAGCACTTGATGTGTTCGCCTGCCACGACGCCGCAGCTCAACGGCATCTGCCGATGGGCGCATCGATCCTCCAGCGCAAACACCTTGCCGCTGTCGGGCCGCACCAGCGCGATGGGGTCACCGGCGAACGAGGCCGCGATCATGCTGCCGCGCTTGAGGTCCTTTGACCGTGCCACCGGATACCAGAAATCCGGGTTCAGTCCGATCCGGCGCAAATCCGGTTCGTTGCCGCGCCGCTCCGGCGGCACTGTCCCATGCATGTCAGCCCCCTTGACCTGCACGGTTGTCGCCCGCACGCCGGATTGTCCCATTCAGCCCGGCGATGACGCTAGCAGCTAACGCGCAGGGCCGAAAGTTTCCACTTGTCACGCCGTGGCGTCGTGCTGGCCCCCTTGTATCGTTGCCACCCTCCGGTCAACGACTGCAGTTGACGCGAAGCAGTTTGCAATCGGCGCTGAATTTTGCACACCGATTGATGGCATCTTGCGCTGCGGCCTTGGCTGATTGTCCTTTGCCACCGGACCAACTGCCATCGGAGGCGCCCGCCACCGCCCCGCAATACTTGTTGTACCAGATAGCGATTTTGCAGCCTTTATCGCTCCCACCGCAGGCAGACAACGCACTACGCTTTGCCTGCGCGCTCGTTCGGTAACCGGAAGCTTCGCCCCAGCGCTTCTCCTTCGGGTTATAGGCGAGCGCTCCGAAGCCGCGCTGAACGGGACCCATGAGGTCGTCCGTTACTTCGACCTTCGGAGGCGGGCGCGTGATACGATCGAGCGCCTTGCGATAGTCCGCCATGGCCACGGATTTTTCGCCCTTTGCCTCGTAGAGCAAGCCGCGGTCGCTGTGGGCGATCGTTAACGATCCATCGCGGCGGATAGCCTCATTGTAGTCGGCAAGCGCCTTATCGGGTTTGCCGAGAGCTCGGTAAGCTCGGCCGCGCGCAACATATGCGAGAGCATAGTTCGGATTTAGACGAATGGTCTCGTCGAGGTCGTCAACCGCGCTGTTGTATTTCTTCGTGTCCATAAACACGCTGGCGCGGTTGAAGTATGCGTTGGCGAATTTGGGTGCAAGCTGGATCGCCTTGGCATAGTCGTCGAAGGCGTGGCTATAGTCCTTCTTGGCGGCATAGGCATTTCCGCGGTTGCTGTAGGCGTTGGCTAGTCTGGGATTGATCTTGATTGCCTCGGTGTAGTCGGCGATAGCGCGATCGTTGTCACCTTTGGCCTTGTAGGTTATGCCGCGCTCGACAAAAGCGGCGGCAAGCTTCGGATTGCGCCGGATCGATTCGCTCAAGTCGGCGATGGCAGTGTCGTAGTCGCGCTTGAGCCTGTAGGCGATGCCGCGCTGGCCGTAGGCAAAGACGAATTTCGGATCGAGCTGGATGACTTTGGTGTATTCGCTGATGGCGCGGTCGTAGTCGTGCTTGGCCGCATATGCGAGGCCGCGTTGATAGTAGGCCAGGGGATATTTCGGATTTCGCCGGATCCCCTCGCTGAAATTCGCGATGGCAAGGTCATAGTCCTTGGCTACGCCCCGGCCGGTATAATGCACCAAGCCCACATTAGCCGCCCCGGCAGCGTCGCCTTTGGCGGCCGCCTTGCGGAACCACTCCAGGGCCTTGGCGCCATCCTGCGCCACGCCTGTACCGTTCAGATACATCAGGCCGACATTGTTCATCGCCTGCAGATAGCCCGCGTCGGCTGCCTTGCGATACTCGGTCATCGCCTCGTCAAAGTTTTTGGATTGTTGCAGGGCGCGGCCGAGCTGGAAGTGGAAACGCGGCGTATCGAGATGGGCCGCGACCGCGGTCCGGCAGGCCGCGATGGCGCGGGCGGAATCAATTTCAGCCATTTGTAGACCCGACGCAACTTTCGACGGATCGTAAGGATGCGCCGCGAGCCGGTCGCAATCATTGACCGGCAGCGGACCTGACGCCGCCTTCGCAGGCGGAGCAGCGGCCGGCTTCTCCGGCGTTGCCGCCGGCGGAGTCTTGGAAGGGGCAGGCGGAGGCGGTTGCGGCGGGTTATCAGCGACTGCCGGCGGCACGTCCGCAGGCTTGTCGCCGAAGCGGAATTCTCCGAGCAGCGAGGACGCCACCCACGGTACCTGCGCGCCGTTGGAGGCGCGCGACACGCCGATGCGGGTGCGATTGAAAATCGCCTCTGCGGTCAGACCCGGTACGTGCAGTTGCTTGATCAGCTCGGCGGCGAACAGGCCGTTGCCGCCGGAACTTCGTTCGTCGATCAATTTGTTTGGCGCGCTCGAATAGAGAACCAGCGTGCCAACCGGTGTATTAAGCGGCGCAAGCCCCGCGGCAACGCTGCGAAAGCGGCGCTCGAACGGATTCCTGCGCGCGGCGTCGATGACGACGAGTTTGATCGTGGCGCCTTTGTGGTGCATCTCGGCCAGCAACGCGTCAATGTCGACGCCGTCGCGGCGCACGTCACTTTCGGTCCAGATTTGGGCGTCGATCGGAATGAGATAGGTTTGGCGCCGGACCTGAAGGCCGAATCCACTGAAATAGAAGATAGCCGTCGTACCTTTTTTAATTTTTCCGGTGAAGGCGTCGATCGCCCGCCGCATGTCCTCCTTGCCGAGGTTGGTCTTGAGGTCGACGCTGAAATGCAACCGGCGGAATTCTTCCGCCAATGCGGTCGCGTCCTTGGTCGCGTTGGGCAGCGGTGTTTGGGCGTCGGGGTAGTTCGCATTGCCGATGACCAGCGCGACACGCGCGTCTTGCTGCTGGGCGGGCGCCGACGTGAGCCCGATCAGCGACACGCCGAACAGGCCCAGGCAAAACAAGATCAGCCGGCTGGATGCGCGATGCGCCGACATCGCATCCTCCCCTACACTGATGCCCGACGAGGCCGTTCCCGCCTGTTTTATTGCTTCGGGTCGACCACCAATTTGCAGCTTAACAACGCGTGGAGCGGACCGGAACCCGAAATCGAGTACGTGACGCATCTGCCGCAGCTAAATGTGTTCTGCCATCTCGCGCAACATCGCCAGCGCCGCCAGCACCGACTTCTCGCGCACCGCGCCGCGGCCGATATCGCCGTAGCGCATCTCCTGGTGGGTGAGGGCGCCTCCGCGCGAGGCGGCGGCGAAATGCACCAGGCCCACCGGCTTGTCGGCGCTGCCGCCGCCAGGGCCGGCGATGCCGGTGATGGCGACCGCAATCTCGGCATTCGAATGGGCGATGGCGCCGCGCGCCATTTCCTCCGCCGTCTGCCGGCTCACCGCGCCATAGTCGCGCAGCGTTTCGGACGCGACGCCCAGCATCTGCTGCTTGGCCTCGTCGCTGTAGGTGACGAAGCCGCGGTCGACCACATCGGATGAGCCGGCGATCTCGGTGAGGGCGCCCGCCACCAGCCCGCCGGTGCAGGATTCCGCGGTCGCCACTTTCAGCTTGCGCGCGCGACAAGCGTCGAGCACGGCGGTGGCGGCGGCGTGCAGCTCGTCGCTCATCGCGCGCCTTTCATTCCGAGCCCCAGGGCAGCCGCACCGTCGCGGTGGCATAGGCCGCGATGCCTTCGCCGCGGCCGGTGAAGCCGAGTTTCTCGCTGGTGGTCGCCTTCACCGCCACGCGCTCGATCGCGACGCCTGAGAGCTCGGCGATCTTGGCGCGCATGGCGTCGCGGTGCGGGCCGATTTTCGGTGCCTCGCACACCACCGTGACGTCGAGATGGGCGATGCGGCCGCCGCGCGCGGCCACGCGCTCCACCGCGAATTTGAGGAATCGGTCGGAGGAGGCGCCGCGCCATTGCGGGTCGCTGGGCGGAAAATGCGCGCCGATGTCGCCCTCGGCCAACGCGCCGAGAACGGCGTCGGTCAGCGCATGCAGCACTACGTCGGCGTCGGAATGCCCGGTGAGCGCTTGCGCGTGCGGAATTCGGATACCGCCGAGCACGACATGATCGCCGGGGCCGAAGGCGTGCACGTCGATGCCGGTGCCGGTGCGCACATCGCCCAAGCGCGTGAACTGCATTGCCTCGGCGCGCGCGAAGTCGTCGGCATTTGTGATCTTGATATTGCCGGGTTCGCCGTCGAACACGGCGACCTTCATGCCGGCCCATTCGGCGAGCGCGGCGTCGTCGGTGAAATCCTCGCGGCCTTGTGCCGCCGCCTTGCGATGGGCTGCCAGCAGGGGCGCGAAGGCGAAACCTTGCGGCGTCTGGATGGTGCGCAGCGTTTTGCGATCCAGCGTATTGCCGACGAAGCCACCCGCATCGACGCTCTTGACCGTGTCGGTCACAGGCAGTCCCGGCACCGCGGCGCCGGTCTGCTGCGCGGCCGCGATCGCGCGCGCGACCAGCGCCCGCGTCGCGAACGGACGCGCGGCATCGTGCACCAGCACGATATCGGGCTTGTTCGGCTCCAGCGCTTCCAGCCCCGCGCGCACCGAGGCCTGGCGCGTGGCGCCGCCGAAGGCCGGTTTCGGCAGTCGGATCGTGCCCACTGCGGCCGCGTAGAGCTTGAGATCCTCGGGCCTGATCACCGGCTGGACCAAGCCGACGTTGGGCGCTTCTACGAGCATTAACAGGGTCCGGCGCAGCATGACCTCGTCGCCAATTCGCCGGAATTGCTTGGGTCTATCCCCGCCGGCGCGTTCCCCGCGCCCGGCGGCCACCACCACGGCTGCGACGCCCGGCATGCTGCTTCTGCTCCCGCTGTTCTCGCTTGGCTTTAGCGCGTTCCGGCGGGGGAAGGAAATCCTGTGCAAATCCAGCCCGTTCTCGGCAATGAACATTTTTTGCAGTGCAGCACTTGCGCCGCCCAACGGCTTGGCTAAACTATGTGCATCAGCTGAGGGTCGCCTAAATGGTAGGCAGCAATCCCGGATCGCGCGAAATCGGCGCTGTTCCGCATGAACCGTTAAAAATCGGTCCGGTGACTTTGCCAAATCGCGTGATTTTGGCACCGATGTCGGCGATCACCGACACACCATTCCGCCGTTTAGCCGAAAAGCTGGGGGCGGGGCTGGTGATCTCTGAAATGACGGCCGGCGCCGGGCTTGCCCGCGGCGAACGCGAGGCGCGCGTACGCAGCGAAAATGGCGGTATCGCCATCCGCGTCGTGCAGCTCGCCGGCTGCGAAGCCGTTTGGATGGCCGAGGGCGCCCGCATTGCCGAAGCACAGGGCGCCGACATCATCGATATCAACATGGGATGTCCGTCCAAACAGGTGACCAATGGGGCGGCCGGATCGGCGTTGATGCGCGATCTCGATCATGCCCTGACCCTGATCGCAGCAACGATATCTGCCGTGCGCGCGCCAGTGACGCTGAAAATGCGGCTGGGCTGGGATACCGCCTCCATCAACGCCCCCGCGCTCGCCCGCCGCGCCGAAGCCGCGGGCGTAAAAATGATCACAGTTCACGGGCGCACCCGCTGCCAGTTTTATGACGGTTCCGCCGACTGGTCCGCTGTGCGCGCCGTGAAAGAGGCGGTTTCGATTCCGGTCGTCGTCAATGGCGACATTGCATCGTTTGATGACGCCGCGAACGCGCTTGCTGTCTCCGGCGCCGACGCCATTATGATTGGTCGTGCGGCACAAGGGCGTCCGTGGTTTCCGGGGCAGGTCGCGCGCTATCTGAACAACGACGAGCGAGGACAAGCGCCATCACTCGCCGAGCAGCACGCGATCGCCGCGGCGCTCTATGATGCAATGATTGAACATCATGGACACCGCATCGGCCGGCGCCATGCGCGCAAGCATCTTGCCTGGGCGCTCGACACTGCCGGCGCCACGGCCGGCGCGTCCGTTGCGCTCTTGAAGGATCACCGTGCCCGCGTACTTACGGCCGAAGAGCCAGCGCAGGCGCGCCGCCGCCTCGCCGACGCCTATGATGCCTTCGCATGGAGAGCCGCCGCATGAGCCGAGCCCACGCCGTCTCCGCCACCGTCAACTCGCCGGCCGACGCAGTGCTGCACGCATTGCCGCATCCAGTCATCATGGTCTCGCCCGACGGCAAGATCGCCGACGCCAACGTTGCAGCCGAGCAATTTTTCGAAGCCTCGATTTCGGTGCTGCGTCGGCACATGGTGCGCGAACTGGTTCCGTTCGGCTCGCCTTTGCTGGCTCTGATCGAGCAGGTTCGCAAGCGCGGCGCGGCGGTGAACGAATACAAGGTGGATCTGGCGACGCCGCGCAATCCGGGCGAGCGGCTGGTCGACTTGTACGTGGCGCCGTTGCCGGAATATCCCGACCACGTCGTCGTCATGCTGCAAGAACGCACCATCGCCGACAAAATGGACCGCCAACTCACGCATCGCGGCGCGGCGCGTTCCGTGATCGCGCTCGCGGCCATGCTGGCGCACGAAATCAAGAACCCATTGTCGGGTATCCGCGGCGCGGCCCAATTGCTGGAACAGTCGGCTGCCGACGATGACCGGTCGCTCACCAAGCTGATCTGCGACGAGACCGACCGCATTGTGAAGCTGGTCGATCGCATGGAGGTCTTCGCCGACGAGCGTCCGGTCGAACGCGAACCGGTTAACATCCACGTGGTGCTCGATCACGTGAAGCGCCTGGCGCAGTCCGGCTTTGCCCGCCATATCAAATTCGTCGAGGATTACGATCCCTCGCTGCCCAATATTTTCGCCAACCGTGACCAACTCATTCAGGTCTTTCTTAACTTGGTGAAGAACGCGACCGAAGCCGTCGGCGAGGGGACTAAAGACGGGGAACTCCAACTGACCACCGCGTTCCGCCCGGGCGTGCGCTTGTCACTGCCCGGCAGCAAGACGCGCGTGTCGTTGCCGCTGGAATTTTGCGTCAAGGACAACGGTCCCGGCGTGCCGGAGGACCTGATGCCGCATTTATTCGACCCCTTCGTCACCACCAAGCAGAGCGGCAGCGGGCTCGGTTTGGCATTGGCGGCCAAGATCGTGGGTGACCATGGCGGCATCATCGAATGTGAATCGCAGCCGCGGCGGACGATCTTTCGCGTGCTGATGCCGATCTATAGCGGCAAACGCTTGCTGACCGACGAGGCTTCGTCGGTCGAGAGCCCGTGAGGTAAGCCATGCCGACGGGAAGCATACTGGTTGCAGACGACGACGCGGCAATCCGTACCGTGCTCAATCAAGCTTTGTCACGCGCCGGCTACGAAGTGCGCTCTACCGGCAACGCGGCGACGCTGTGGCGGTGGATCAGCCAGGGCGAGGGCGACTTGGTCATCACTGACGTGGTGATGCCGGATGAAAACGCTTTCGATCTGATCCCGCGCATTCGCAAAACGCGTCCCGATCTGCCGATCATCGTCATGAGCGCGCAGAACACCTTCATGACCGCGATCCGCGCATCCGAGCGCGGCGCCTATGAATATCTGCCGAAGCCCTTCGATCTGAAGGAGCTGATCGCAATCGTCGGGCGCGCCATGTCGGAGCCGAAGGAGCGTCCGGCGTCGCCCGCCAAGGGCGAAGACTTCGATAACATTCCGCTGGTCGGCCGTTCGCCGGCGATGCAGGAAATCTACCGCGTCTTGGCGCGGCTGATGCAGACCGATTTGACCGTGATGATCTCCGGCGAATCGGGAACCGGCAAAGAGCTAGTGGCGCGCGCGCTGCACGATTATGGCAAGCGCCGTTCCGGTACTTTCGTCGCCATCAACATGGCGGCCATCCCGCGCGATCTGATCGAGTCTGAATTGTTTGGCCACGAGAAAGGCGCCTTCACCGGCGCAAATAGCCGCTCGTCCGGCCGCTTCGAGCAGGCCGAGGGCGGCACGCTGTTCCTCGACGAGATTGGCGACATGCCGATGGAGGCGCAGACCCGGCTCTTGCGCGTGCTGCAACAGGGCGAATATACCACGGTCGGCGGGCGCACGCCGATCAAAAGCGACGTACGTATCATCGCCGCCACCAACAAAGATCTGCGGCTGCTGATCCAGCAGGGCCTGTTCCGCGAAGATCTGTTCTTCCGCCTCAACGTGGTGCCGCTGCGGTTGCCTCCCTTGCGCGAGCGCACGGAAGACATTCCCGACCTGATCCGCCATTTCTTCGCCCAGATCGAGCGCGAGGGCCTGCCGCCGAAACAGATCGACCAGGCCGGCCTCGACCGGCTCAAGCGCCATCGCTGGCCCGGCAATGTGCGCGAGCTGGAAAACCTGGCACGCCGGCTTGCGGCGCTCTATCCGCAGGAGATCATCACCGCTGCCGTCATGGACGCCGAGCTGGCGCAGCCGGCGTTGCCGCCCGCCAGCGAAGAGCCGCGGGCTGAGGAATCCTTGAGCGCCGCCGTGGAGCGGCACCTGACGGCCTATTTCGCCGGGTTCGAGAGCGGCCTGCCGCCGGCGGGCCTTTATCACCGCGTCTTGCGTGAGATCGAATATCCCTTGCTGATGGCCGCCCTTGCGGCCACCCGCGGCAATCAGATCCGTGCCGCCGACCTGTTGGGGGTCAACCGCAATACTCTGCGCAAGAAAATCCGCGACCTCGACATCCAGTTTTTCCGCGGTGGAAGCTGAGCTTCGTTTAGTCGGCTTTGATTTTCACGCCGCGGTTTTGTCGCAATTTGGCAACATTGTTGTATAAAAGCATCAGTGCCGGGGAGGGATAGCCCCTTCGCGCGCACCTTCCCCGGGGCGTCCACGCCCCGCCATCCGCCGCCAGGGGTCAATGAGCGTCGAACAGGCTGCCACCGCCGAGACCGCGCTCGCCGGTCCGCCTGCCAAGCGGGGGGAAACGCGAGTGCTTGGCCCGATTGCTGTCGGGCTCGCGTTGCTGTCGGCCTTTGCTACCTTCATCGTTCTCGCCGACCTGACGCCGATTTCGCCGACGCATTACGTCGTCGTCACGCTGCTGCTCGTGAACGCATCGACGGTGCTGCTGCTGCTCGGCATCATCGTGCGCGAAGTGTGGCTGGTGGTGCAGGCACGCCGCGCCGGTCGCGCAGGCGCGCGGCTGCACGTGCGCATCGTCGGCTTGTTCGCCATCATTGCCGCGTTCCCCGCCATCCTGGTGGCGATCGTGGCCAGTGTCACGCTCGACCGCGGTCTCGACAAGCTTTTTTCGTCGCGCACGCGCGCTGCTATCGAGAACTCGCTGATCGTTGCGGAAGCGTATTTGCGCGACCACGCGCAGATCGTGCGCTCCGATATCTTGGTCATGGCCGTCGACATGGCCCGCGCCGAGCCGGTCTTCAAGGAGGACAGTAGCAAGCTCCGGCAATTCCTGACCTTCCAGGCTTCGGTGCGCGGCCTCGGCGCCGCCATCGTGATCGACAAGAATCTGACAATCGTCGCGCAGGCCGACCTGCAGAGCACGCGAACCTTCGCCTTGCCGCCGAAAGACGCGCTACCGCGTATCGGCGAAAAGGATCCACAAATCGTCCTGCTGCCCGACACCAGCTACGTCGCCGCCGTCATCAAGTTGCGCAAATACGACGACTATTGGCTTTACGTCACGCGGCTGCTCGATCCGCGCGTGGTGCCGCAATTGCAGGCGACGCGGGCGAGCGCGAGCGAATATGCCGCGATCGAGCAGCGCCGCCTCGGTGTGCAGGTCGCCTTCGCCCTGATGTACACCGTCATCGCGCTCACCGTGTTGCTATCGGCGGTCTGGATCGGATTGAATTTCGCCAATGTGCTGGTGGCACCGATCCGGCGGCTAATCGGCGCCGCCAATGTGGTCTCCACCGGGAACCTTTACGTACGCGTGCCCGTGCGCGAGTTTGAAGGCGATCTCGCGCAGCTCGGCGAAACCTTCAACCGAATGACGCAGGAGTTGCGCACCCAGCGTGACGACATCATGCGCGCGCGCGACGTCATCGACAGCCGCCGCCGTTTCACCGAGGCGGTGCTGGCTGGCGCCAGCGCCGGTGTGATCGGCGTCGACGGCAAAGGCTGCGTGAGCATCCTCAACCGGTCGGCGGAAAAGCTGATCGGCTGCGTGGAAGCCGAAGCCCTCGGCCGTCCCTTGGACGAAGTATTTCCTGAACTCGCCGATATGATGTCCGCGGCGAAAGCCGGCGCCCGCGCGCAGGGGCAAGTCACCATCACCCGCAACGGCCGCGAGCGCAATTTGTCGGTGCGCATCACCAGCGAGCAGTCGAGCGAATCCGAACATGGTTACGTGGTGACACTTGACGACATTACCGAACTGGTCGCGGCCCAGCGCACCTCGGCCTGGGCCGACATCGCGCGTCGCATCGCGCACGAGATCAAGAACCCGCTCACGCCCATCCAACTGTCGGCGGAGCGGCTGCGCCGCAAATACGGCAAGGTGATTGGCGAGGATGACGGCGTTTTCGCGCAATGTACGGATACCATCGTGCGCCAGGTCGACGATATCAGGCGCATGGTCGACGAATTCTCGCGCTTTGCCCGCACGCCCAAGCCCGTGATGGCGGGCGAGGACGTGGCCGACACCGTGCGCCAGGCGGCGTTCCTGATGCGCGTCGGCAATTCGGAAATCGACATCGACGCCGAGATCGCCGAAGACCCGATGCCGGCGCGTTTCGACCGTCGCTTGATCTCACAGGCGCTCACCAACCTCATCAAGAACGCCGCAGAGGCGATCGCCGCCGTGCCGCCCGCCGAACTCGGCAAGGGCAAGATTCGCGTCTTTGCCGCGCGCGACCACGACGACATTGTGATCGACGTCGTCGACAACGGCATCGGCCTACCGACCGAAAACCGCAGTCGGCTGCTAGAACCTTACGTGACCACGCGCGAGAAGGGCACGGGCTTAGGCCTTGCCATCGTCGGCCGCATTATCGAAGAGCACGGCGGCAGCATCGAACTGCACGACGCGGTGGCCAAAATTCCCGGCCAGCGCGGCGCCTGGATACGCCTGCGTTTTGCCGCCTCCGGCGAGGCGGCAGAATCCGAGTCCGAAAAACAAAAAACGATGAACGAGCAATCGCATGTCCGCTGATATTCTGATCGTCGACGACGAAGCCGATATCCGCGATCTGGTGGCCGGCATCCTGCAGGATGAAGGTTACGAGCCGCGGACCGCGCGCAATAGTGACGATGCGCTCGCGGCGATCGCGTCGCGCCGTCCGTCCTTGGTGTTCTTGGATATCTGGCTGCAAGGCAGCAAGCTCGATGGATTGCAACTGCTTGAAGCCATCAAGCAGGAGCATCCCGAGCTTCCGGTCGTCATGATCTCCGGCCACGGCAACATCGAGACTGCGGTCGCCGCCATCAAGCGCGGCGCCTACGATTTCATTGAGAAGCCGTTCAAAGCCGACCGGCTGGTGCTGGTGGCCGACCGCACGCTTGAGACGTCGCGGCTCAAGCGCGAGGTCAAGCAGTTGAAGCAGCTCGCGCCGATCCCGGCCACGCTTGTCGGCAAGTCGGCGGCCATTGCCCAACTGCGCCAGACCGTCGAGCGGGTCGCGCCGACCAACAGCCGCATTCTCATCGTCGGTCCATCCGGCTCGGGCAAGGAACTGGCGGCCCGCACGATCCATCAATTGTCGGGCCGGGCCAATGGTCCCTTCATCGTGATCAATGCCGCCGCGATCACGCCCGACCGCATGGAAGTTGAATTGTTCGGCGTCGACCAGTCCAACGGCTCGGAAGGCCGCAAGCCTGGCGCGCTGGAAGAGGCGCATGGCGGCACGCTGTTTATTGACGACATCGCCGACCTTCCGCGCGAAACGCAGAACAAGATCCTGCGCGTGCTGGTCGACCAGACCTTCCAGCGGGTCGGCGGCAGCACCAAGGTCGCGGTCGATGTGCGCATCGTGTCGTCGACTGCACGCAATCTTGAAACGCTGATCGCCGAAGGAAAATTTCGGGAAGACCTCTATCACCGCCTTTCAGTCGTGCCGATCCGCGTGCCGCCTTTGGCGGAACGGCGCGAGGACATTCCCAGCTTGATCGAGTATTTCATGGATCAGATCTCGCTGGCCACCGGTCTGCCCAAACGCCGCATCGGCGACGATGCCATGGCCGTGCTGCAATCGCACGACTGGCCAGGCAACGTGCGCCAGTTGCGCAACAATATCGAGCGGCTCATGATTCTCGCCGGCGGTGATCCGGACGCCGTGCTCGACGCCAGCATGCTGCCGCCCGATGTCGGCTCGATGGTGCCGAGCATGCCGAACGGCAATGGCGGCGAGCATTTGATGGGCCTAGCGCTGCGCGAAGCGCGCGAAGTGTTTGAACGCGAATACTTGGTGGCGCAGATCAGCCGCTTCGGCGGCAACATCTCGCGCACGGCCGAATTCGTCGGCATGGAGCGCTCAGCGCTGCACCGCAAGCTCAAGGCGCTCGGGATCGGGTAGGGCCGGAAGCAGTGATGCAAACTCCGTTCGTTCCCGCGCAAGCGGGAACCCAGATCAGCAAACTCAGAGACTTTTTGCCCTGGGTTCCCGCTTGCGCCGGGACGAACGGGTAGGTCATGTCCCGCATCGCCTATGTCAATGGCCGCTATTTGCCGCGGGCGCGGGCGATGGTCTCGGTCGAGGACCGGGGCTTCCAATTCGCCGACGGTGTCTACGAAGTCTGCGAAGTGCGGGACGGGCGCCTGGTGGACGAGCGCCGGCACATGGCGCGGCTCGACCGCTCTTTACGCGAATTGCGCATCGCGCGCCCGATGACACCGGCGGCGTTGTCGGTCGTGCTGCACGAAACGGTCTGGCGCAATCGCGTGCGCGACGGCATTGTCTATCTCCAGATCACCCGCGGCGCGGCGCGGCGGGATTTTCCGTTTCCATCGAGGGATACGCCCCCGACCGTGGTCGTAACCGCACGCAGCAACGACCTCGCGCGGCTCGAGCAATTGGCCACCGAAGGTGTCGCGGTCGTCACCGTGCCCGATATCCGCTGGGGACGCGTCGATATCAAGTCCGTGGCGCTGCTGCCGAACGTGCTGGCAAAGCAGGCCGCGCGCGACGCGGGTGCCCGCGAGGCCTGGCTGGTCGACGCGGCCGGCCGCGTCACCGAAGGCGCTTCGTCGAATGCCTGGATCGTTACGCGCGAAGGCACGCTCATCACGCACCCGCTTGGGCGCGACATCCTGCCGGGCATTACGCGTTCGGTGGTAATCGACGCGATCAAGGCGCAAGGGCTGGCCTTCGAGGAGCGCGCTTTCACCGTCGCGGACGCCTATGCCGCGCGCGAGGCGTTCATCACCTCGGCCAGCCAGATCGTTTTGCCGGTCGTAGCGATCGACGGCCGTCCGATCGGCAATGGCGCCCCCGGGCCGATCGCTGCCGGCTTGCGCCGTGACTATCACCGCCACGCCGAAATCGGCTGATCGAATCGGCCGCTTCAAGGCGGCCGGCAACCAATAAAATGCTATATAAGTCAAACGCTTGATGGGTATGCGTCAAGCGGCTTGCACGCAGAGTTTACCTGCCATCTAATAGCGCGCTCCTGAGCCGTGCACCGCACTTGCGTGGGGCAGAGCGGCACATGTAGTGGAACTCGCATGTGAATGGGTCTCGGGCAACAAAGGTCTCGCGCGCTAGACGCGGGCAAAAAAATGGAACACGGCCATGGCTGCCGAACGTGCGCAGAATCTCCAAGACACTTTTCTCAATCACGTCCGCAAAAGCAAAATCCCGCTCACCATTTTTCTGGTCAACGGGGTGAAATTGCAGGGCGTGGTGACCTGGTTCGATAATTTCTGCGTGCTATTGCGGCGGGACGGACACTCCCAGCTCGTCTATAAGCATGCGATCTCGACCATCATGCCGGGTCATCCGATCCAGCTGTTCGAAGGCGGCGAAGAGCCGCCGGCCGCAGAGAAGGCCTGATTGGAACCACGCCGCCGCGACAAGCGCGCTGACCTCCTGAACCCGACGACGACGGGGCCTGAGACAGGCCGCGCTATAGTCATTGAGCCGTGGCTGAAGCACGCGGGCGGACGGGCGGGTGCTGCCCGCGCGTCAGAGGATCTGCGCACGCCGGAAGCCCGTCTCGCGGAAGCCGCCGGCCTCGCGCGCGCCATCGATCTCAATGTGGTGGAGCAGGGGCTGGTGACCCTCGCCGCCATTCGCCCCGCGACTTACATCGGCAAAGGCAAGGTCGATGAGATCGCCGGACTCG
Source organism: uncultured Alphaproteobacteria bacterium (assembly GCA_963773115.1). GTDB lineage: Bacteria > Pseudomonadota > Alphaproteobacteria > Rhizobiales > Xanthobacteraceae > Pseudolabrys. The sequence continues at coordinate 125,518 of CAVYZZ010000006.1, forward strand.
TTAAAAGCCTCGAGGCCACCGTTGTGGTGATGGATTGCCCGGTCTCGCCGGTGCAGCAGCGCAATCTGGAAAAGGCGTGGGGCACCAAGGTCATCGACCGCACCGGCTTGATCCTGGAAATCTTCGGCCGGCGCGCGCGCACCAAGGAAGGCGCGCTGCAGGTGGAACACGCACACCTGTCGTATCAGAAGGGCCGGCTGGTGCGCTCCTGGACCCATCTCGAGCGCCAGCGCGGCGGCCATGGCTTCCTTGGTGGCCCGGGCGAAACCCAGATCGAAGCCGACCGGCGTGCCATCGATGAGCGCATCGCCCGCATCGAAACCGAGCTCGACAAAGTTAAGCGCACCCGCTCCCTACATCGCGAGAGCCGCAAGCGCGTGCCTTATCCGATCGTGGCGCTGGTGGGCTACACCAATGCCGGCAAGTCGACGCTGTTCAACCGCATGACGCAGGCCACCGTGCTGTCGGCCGACATGCTATTCGCCACTCTCGATCCGACGCTGCGCGCAGTCGCTCTGCCGCGCGGCAACCGCGTCATCCTGTCAGACACTGTCGGCTTTATCTCAGACCTGCCGACCATGCTGGTGGCGGCCTTCCGCGCTACGCTCGAAGAGGTGATCGAGGCGGATGTCATCCTGCATGTGCGCGATGTGTCACATGAGGACACGCAGGCGCAGTCGCATGACGTCGAAAAAGTTCTGGGCGAGCTCGGCATCGCAGCCACCGATCCGCGCCTGATCGAGGTTTGGAACAAGATCGACTGTCTGGACGGCGATGGCCGCGCGCAACTGTTCAATCTCGCCGAGCGGCAGCCGCTTGCGCGCCGGCCGGTTCCGGTCTCGGCGCTCAGTGGGGAGGGCATCGACCGTCTGGTCGAGGCGATCGAGGCGCGCCTGGCCGAAAGCCGCCAGACGCTTGAACTCGCGATCAACCCGGCGGACGGTGCGGGCTTGAGCTGGCTCTACCGCCACTCCGAAGTGCTGGAAAAGCATATGCGCGAGGACGGGCAACTGGCCGTGACCGTGCGCGCGGATGCCGACAAGGCGGCGCGGGTGCGGGCGAAGTTTCCGATCTGAGGACTACTTTTCGGCCGCCTTGGCGGCGTCCCATAGCGCGTCCATCTCGGCCAAAGTGGCGTCCTTGGGGGTCTTGCCGCGCGCGGCGAGCGCGCGCTCGATCGAGGCGAAGCGGCGCTCGAATTTGAGATTGGTCGCGCGCAATATAGCTTCTGGCTCGGCGCGCAAATGGCGGGCGAGATTGACCACCGCGAACAACAGATCGCCGACCTCGCTCGCCGCATGTTCATGTGTGCTGTCGGCGTCGTCGAGCTCGGCTTCGATCTCGTCGGCTTCCTCACGGATCTTGGCGAGCACCGCGCGCGGATCGTTCCAGTCGAAGCCAACACGGCCGGCCTTGCTCTGCAGCTTCAGGGCACGCGTCAGGGCGGGCAGGGCAATCGGCACGCCCGCCAGGGCGCCGGCCGGCGCGGCCTCGCCGCGGTCGGCGCGCTGAGCGCGCTCCTCCGCCTTGATCCGTTCCCACAGGCCTTTGACGGCCTCGGCCGTGCGGCCTTGCTCGTCGGCAAAGACGTGTGGGTGGCGGCGAATGAGCTTGGTGGTGATGGTGTCGACCACATCGCCGAAGTCGAAGGCGCCTTGCTCCTGCGCCATGCGGGCATGGAAGACAACCTGCAGCAGCAGGTCGCCCAATTCGTCCTGGAGGTCGGCAAGGTCGCCGCGGGCGATGGCGTCGGCCACCTCATAGGCTTCCTCGAGGGTATAGGGTGCGATCGTCTCGAAATTCTGCTCCAGGTCCCAGGGGCAGCCCGAACCGGGCGTGCGCAGCGCCGCCATGATCTCGAGTAGCCGGGCGATGTCGCGGGAGGGCTTCACGGGGCGTGGCTCGGAGGCTGGAGCGGTCGACCGTAACAAAGCCGGCGCCGGGCTGCGATTGCGGATGTCAGATTCGCATAAGACATATTATGGAATAATTCGACTGAGACCATGCACCGGCGCGGACTTAAGCTGGTTCGGTAGAAGATTGAAATCGGGCAGATTGACAAAGCGTTTCCCCTGCAATATCAGCGCACTCTGAACGAGAGCGCGAAAATAACTTTAAGGCACCTCAAATTGCATACGGTCGTAAGCCGGCTCCACATTCGACGGCAGTGAAGCCCTCAGGGCCTCGTAATCCATATCACTATGCAGGTTGGTCAGGATCGCCCGTTTGGGCTTGATCCGCTCGATCCAGGACAGCGCTTCCTCCAAATTGAAGTGGCTGGGATGTGGCGTCTTGCGCAGCGCATCGACGATCCAGACGTCAAGCCCGGCCATCTGGGCGATGCTGGCGGGCGGCAGGCCCTTGATGTCGGCCGAGTAGGCCACGTTACCGATACGGAAGCCGAGCGAGGGGATATCGCCGTGCTCCTGCAGCACCGGCAGCGCCTCGATCGGGCCGCCCTGCCCCTCGATGGCGACGGGCTTTCCCGGGGTCAGCCTGTGCTCGGCCGCGATAGGCGGGTATTCGCTGCCCGACGGCGTCATGAAGCAATAGCCGAAGCGGGCATGCATCGCCCGTGAGGTCGGTTCGTCCATGTAGACCGGCACGCGCTGCCGCTTGCGCACGAACAGCGGCCGCAAATCGTCGATGCCGTGGGTGTGGTCGGCATGCTCATGGGTGATCAGTACGCCGTCGATCCAGTCTACCTCGGCGTCCAGGAGCTGCGCGCGCAGATCCGGCGAGCAGTCCACAAGCGCGCGCGTCACATGACCTTGCGCATTCGCGCGCTCAACCAAAAGAGAGCAGCGTCGCCGCCGGTTCTTCGGATTGTTGGGATCGCATTGGCCCCAGCCCAGCGCCACGCGAGGCACGCCCATGGACGAGCCGCAGCCGAGGATGGTGAAGGTCAGGCTCATGCCGCGTTGGCCAAGCTGCGCGGCACTTTGCTGAACAGCCGGAAGAAGTTTTCCGTGGTTTGCGCAGCGATTTCGTCCGGCGACACACCGCGTGTGTCGGCCAGAACTTTCGCGGTCTCCACTACATAGGCCGGCTCGTTGCGCTTTCCCCGGTACGGTAGCGGCGCGAGATAGGGCGCGTCTGTTTCTACCAGGATGCGGTCCGCCGGCAGATCCTTGGCGATGGCGCGCAAGTCGTCCGAGCGTTTAAAAGTGAGGATGCCGGTGAACGAGATATGCAGCCCTAAGTCCATGGCTTTGAACGCCAAATCGCGTCCGCCGGTGAAGCAATGCAGCACGGCCGGGAAGGCGCCCTTCCCGGTTTCTTCCGCAAGAATCCGCGCCATGTCGGCGTCGCAATCGCGCGAATGGATCACCAGCGGCAGCCTTGTTTCACGTGCAGCAACGATGTGCTGACGGAAGCTCTGTTCCTGCGCATCGCGCGGGCTGTTGTCGTAGTGATAGTCGAGCCCGGCTTCGCCGATGGCGACGATTTTCGGGTGCTGGCTCAATGCGATGAGCGTTTTGGAATCGACGTCCAACTCTTCCGCCGCGTTGTGCGGATGGGTGCCGAGCGAGCAGAACATGTCCTGGAAATTCTCCGCAATCGCAAGCACCTGGGCGTGTTTCTTCACCCTGGTCGAGATGGTGACCATGCGGCCAATGCCGGCCGCACGTGCGCGCGCAACAACTGCGTCGAGCTCGCTGGCGAAGTCGGGAAAATCCAGGTGGCAATGGCTATCGATCAGCATTTTCAAGCGGTTGCCTCGGCTTCCACGTAGCGCGGGAAAACCGGTTTTGGCGGCGGCAATGTGACGCCCGCCTTGATGCGGCGGTCCGCGTTAAGCTCGGAGAAGGACCGTTGCTCGGCCGGGATCGCCAGTTGATCGAGCATGTTCGCCATAGACGTCGGCATGTACGGCTGGGCGAGGATGGCGACCTGCCGCAGCACCTCGGCGGTCACGTACAGAATGGTCCCCTGCCGCTGCGGATCGGTCTTGGCCTGCGCCCACGGCGCTTCGCTCGCGAAATACCGGTTGGCGTCGGCCACCACCGCCCACACGGTGGCAAGCACTTGGTGCAGCGCTTGCGTTTTCATGAAATCGCGCGCCTTGCCGACCATGGCATCGGCCGCCGCCAGGATGGTCTTGTCGGCGTCAGTGAAGGCACCCGGCGCCGGCAGCTTGCCGCCAAAGGCCTTGCCGACCATCGACAGCGAGCGCTGCGCCAGATTGCCAAGGTCGTTGGCGAGATCGGCATTGATGCGGTTAACGATGGCCTCGTGGCTGTAGTTGCCGTCTTGCCCGAACGGCACCTCGCGCAGGAAGAAATAGCGCAGCTGATCGACGCCATAGGCGTCGGCGAGCGCAAACGGGTCGATCACGTTGCCAACCGACTTCGACATCTTCTCCCCGCGGTTGAACAGGAAGCCGTGTGAATAAATGCGCTGCGGCACCGCCACGCCGGCCGACATCAGGAAGGCCGGCCAATAGACCGCGTGAAAGCGCACAATGTCCTTGCCGATGACGTGCAGCGCCGCCGGCCAGTAGCGCTTGAACTTCTCGCTGCCGGTATCGGGAAAGCCGACGCCGGTGATGTAATTGGTGAGCGCGTCCACCCACACATACATGATGTGGCCGTCCGAGCCCGGCACGCGGACGCCCCAGTCGAAGGTGGTGCGCGAGATCGACAGGTCCTGCAAACCGCCGCGCACGAAGCTGGCGACTTCGTTGAGGCGCTCCTTCGGCAGCACGTAGTTCGGCCGCGCGAACAGTTCGAGCAGCTTGTCCTGATAGGCCGACAGCCGGAAGAAATAGCTCGCCTCCTCTACCCATTCGACCGGCGTGCCGGTCTTGGACGAGACGCGCACCTTCTGCTCGTTGAGCTGCGTTTCGTCCTCGGCGTAATAGGCCTCGTCGCGTACCGAATACCAGCCGGCATATTTGTCGAGATAGATGTCGCCGTTCTGCTCCATGCGCTGCCAGATGGCTTCGGACGAACGGTGGTGGCGCTCTTCGGTGGTGTGGATGAAGTCGTCGTTCGAGCACTCCAGCCGCTTTACCATCTTCTCGAACAGCGGCACGTTGCGGTCGAGCAATTGCCGCGGGCTCAGACCCTCCTTGGCGGCGGTCTGCTGGATCTTCTGCCCGTGCTCGTCGGTGCCGGTGAGAAAATAGACGTCGTAGCCATCAAGCCGCATGAAGCGCGCGATGGCGTCGGTGGCGATCGCCTCATAGGCGTGGCCGATATGCGGCGGGCCGTTCGGGTAGGAGATCGCGGTGGTGATGTAGAAGGGCTGCTTGTCGCCGCTCGCCGTAGCTTTCGGCCCGGCCGTTTTGGGCGTCGAACTTTTGGATCTAGAGGTCTTTGGTTTCGCAGCCTTGGGCTTCGTCGCCTTTACCTTCTTCACTTTGCGTTTGGCGGCACGCGGCCTGCCGGCCTTGCGTTTGACTTTCCCGGCGGATTTGCGGACGGCCGCCTTGCGCGCCGCGCCGCGCCGCGCGCCGGCTTTCTTCTTCCCGGCGGGAGCGGCTTGCTGACCCTTCCTGGACCTCGATTTTGTTTTTTTGGCCATGATAGATACGCGCGCGTCGGCTGGAGACAATCCGGCAAAAGATAGGGATGGCCGGGAAGGCCCGGCCATGACGAGTCCGCAAGGTGGTATCAAGGCGTCGGTGCATGAGCAAGCGACGGGGAGGCGACGCTTCAGGCCGATTTTGCACGGGCGGGCCGGCAAAAATATGGCCCCTCCCCTTCGAACCTTTTGCGGCATACTGGCGACCAAAACAGACGACCAAGACCAGTCGCGTCACCGGCCGGTGACACGAGCGGGTTAGGTCTCAAATGCGCATCGGCCGGCCGCCGCGGCGGGCCAGATCTACAGGCGTGGAACAACGCGGGAGAACGGCCATGAACGGTGGACTGCGACGGTCACTGTCCATATTTGCTTTCGTTTGCCTCGCCGGTATGGCGGGCGCTTTCAACCCCTCCGGCGCGGCCGCCCAATCCGCCGCGGCGGCCGGCGTAGACACCAGCCGGTTGCCGCGTGTCAGCGGCGCCAAGCAAATCTACGCCAGCGCCGTCACCACGATGTTTACACGCCGGCTACGGTCGCGCAGACCGCGGAAGCCACCCACAAGTTGCTGACCGCCGCCGGTTGGAAGTCCTACACCATGCCGCACACGGCGTACGCGACGAATCCCAACATGAGCACCACGTCGTTCAAGAAAGGCTCGCAGGGTCTGAACGTATTCGTCTCCCTGGCGCCGGCACAAGGCGACGCCACCGCCGTGCAGTACGGTCGCATCCCGCTGCCGATCGACCTGCCGTTTCCCAAGGACGGCACCGCGATCGAATACGACCCGCATCAAGGAAAACTGAATTGCCTCACCGCCGAGCCCTTGGACAAGACCCTGGCCTTTTACCGCGAGGCGCTCGGCAAGTCGGGCTGGTCGCTGTGGTCGGTCAAGCTGGGCGCCAAGCAGCCACCTAACAGCGGCCCTGGCGAGCTCACCCATAACGGCGCTTTCGCCTTTTACGTTAAGGACGGCAAGGAGCCGCTGAAGCTGACGCTTGGTCACGAGAAGGACAGGCTGCGTGTCAGGATCGCGCCTTATCCGAAAAAGGCGATGGAACAGGCTCACCAGGAGATGGTCGATGCCGATCGGAGCGCCAAGGGCCTTCCGGTGACTGCGGCGCAGCCGGCTCCGGCCGCAGCTAAGAAACGCTCGGCCGATTCTATCGCCTTGGAAAAGGAGATGAAGGAGATCGACGAAGAGTTCGAAAAGGCCGAACGGGAGATCGACAAGCAACTTGCGGAAGAGGTGAAACGCTTCAGTCAGCCGCCGAAGCCGCTGGCGCCCGCAAGCCCGGACGAGATACCGCAACAGCGCGCAGACGGGATGGTACCAATCCCGCTGCCCGACACGGCGGAGAAGCTCAACTACAAGTCCAACCGCGCGACAATCGATTTCGACAGCCGATCAAGCGTGAGCGGCCTGGCGGCGTTCTATCGCGGCGAGTTGAAGAAACGCGGCTGGAGGGAACACCGTTCGGTGATCAACAGTTCCAGAATGGTTAAGCTCGACTTTTCCAAGTCCAAGAAAAAACTCAGCCTTACCATCATGAAGATGGGCGATCGTTCAAAAGTGAGCGGCAGCGGCTCCGTACTGGCCGCCGCCCAGCAACCGAAGGCGCCTGCCGTCGCGCAACAGGCCGCGCCCGCAACTTCGTCCGGCAATGGACCGCCGCTTCCCATGCCGGCCGACGCGACAGAGGTCACTTATGACAAAAAAAACGGCAGGCTCGATTTTCGCAGCGCGACCGCCGTCAAAGCGTTGACCGACTTCTATCAAGCCGAAATGAAGCGGCGGGGCTGGAAGGAATCCGCGCCGGCGTTTGTGCGTCCCATGATCGCGATGCTCCACTACACCAAAGGTGACGACGGCCTCGAGCTGACGATCAACGCCGCGGGCGATACGACCAATGTGGATGCGAGCGGCACTTTCCTGAAATCGGCCGTCGCTAAAAACGCGCCGCCGAGCGCGGATGACCTGAAAGTGGAAGAGAGCGCCGGCCTGCCCGTGCCGAAGGCGCGTGAATCGACGGAAAGCGAGAAAAGCCCGATGCGCCGCGCGGTCAAAGCAAAGGTGCGGCTGGCGCTGTCGACCACCCTCGACTTCTACCGCCGTGAGCTGGGCAAGCGGCAGTGGAAGGAAAACAAGGGCGCCGTCGTTGCCAAGGACCACGCCGTGCTCGCCTTCACCAGCCCCGACGGTCCGGCTGTGCTCAAGCTCGGCCGCGAGGCCGGCCACACCATCGTCGATCTCGCGGTAAAGGACCCAACCGCAGCCGCCAAGCTCGGCGTCCTGCCGAAGCCAGGCCAAGCCAAGGTGGTATTCGGCAACACGCTGAAGTCCGGCGTGGTGATCACCGTCAACAAGAAGAAAATCAAGCTCGGCGCCGGCGTCGGGGCTGAGAAACCGGATGGCCCGAAGCTCGACCTGGCGCCCGGCAAATACAAGTTCTTGGTGAGCCTTCCGGGCAAGCCGGCGCAGAGCGAAGACGTGGACCTCGCGGCCGACGAAACCTGGGGCTTGATTGTCGGGCCCGGCGGGCTGCTGCCGTTGCACGTCTATTGAAGCACGACGCGGCGGGGACGGACGGGCGTATCCTGGCCGCGCTCCCGCATGCCGGCTTCGGCGGACCGCCTGGCAGGCGCTAGAAGCGGGGGATGGCGTCGGTCGCGATCGCCTCGTAGACGCGGCCGACATACGGCGGGCCGAAGGAATAAAAATACTATATCGAGCGCGGCGGCGCCCATAACTAGGCGGGCATGTACAACGAGGCGCGCGCTGGAAAAACTCAAGGCCTTGCAGCCAGAGCATTAGCACCGTTTTAACATCGCCCAGACGAACGCCGACAAATCGGCGCCGCAATCGCGCATACAACGGTAAATCCAGCTTGGGTGATGTTGCGAATTGCGCTAGGACGCACCATATAAATTCGGATTCGATTCCTCCCAGGAGCATGAATGAGCAACTTCAGAATCTCCGACGTTCTGGAACGTCGCAATAACGCCGCCGCCGTAAAAAAAGCGATGCTGGATAAGTTTCGCGCCGCCGCCCAAGATCCCGCCCTCGAACAGATGCGCCTCAACCGAATAGCCATCAACGATGCGCGCGCCGTCCGCATGGCCGAACGCGACGCTGCAAAAGCGGTGCGCGCGGCCGAACAGGCTGAGCAAGCCGCCCGCGCTGCCGAGCTTGTCGCGCAGGCGCAACGCGAGAGCGAGCAAGCCGAGGCCATGGTCGTGGCCGAGAAAGCCGAACGTGCAGTTGCCCTGGCAGCCGAACAAAAGGCCGAGCGCGATGCACGCTACGCCGCCCGCAAGGCTGCAAAAAAAGTACGGCGGCGAGGCTTCTAACGGATTGAGCGCTCGCCCACCCCGTCACAAAGGGACCGGAAGCGCACCCTCGCCTGATTTCGGTTTGGCGCGGCACTGACTTACAGCCTCCGCAACCAATCCGAACCCCGTGAACATCGGAGGCATCTCGTTCGCGGCGATAGGTCTCGGCCGTGGGTGGGATATGGTTAGCCTGCGCCGGCTCAGGACCCTCGATAGGTGCCGAGAAGCCGATCCCAGAAGAAATGGATCACCGCGAAATTAGTGTTGGCGTGCCGGTGGTGCACGAAGTGCAGTTCCTGTTTGCGCCGGAACCAGGCAAACCGCTGAAGCCGCGATCCCTCGACGTGATATTCCTTGTCGAAAAAGACGTGCGCGTAAAACGACGCCGCGCATGCGATCACCAGCACCACAAAAAGATAAAGCGGCAACAAGAAATAAGCGACCCCTCCGACCAGAAACACTGGGATAAAGAAGAAGGGTGTGTTGTTACCTTCTTCACCGAGGTAGGTCGGCGAGACGAGATGATCTTTAGAATAGTAAGTGTGATGGAAGTTGATGTGGTTGCGGAACAATCTGCCGCCCATTCGATGGTGGCCGAGCTTGAAATGCATCAGCGTCTGCGCAAAAGACATGACCAAATGCGTCGCGACGGCGGTCGCGAGAATAAGCGGAATCTGCGGCAGCAGCCGCGATACCATTTGCAGCATAAGTACTTTCATTGGCTTCTGGAGACAGTTTAGCGCATATAGTGCTTGTTGGTTCGGGGCGAAAGCCTCACCACGACCCGGCTGCTCGCGTGTTGGCAAATTATACAAGTCCGGAGGAGAATTCCATGGCTTTCAGGCCGAATTACGGTATGCAACGCGCTGATCGCAACCGCGCGGCGCAGGCGCGGCGCGAGGAAAAAATGCGCAAGCGAGAGGAAAAATCCGCGCAACGCAAAGCCGAACGCGTCGCAGACACTAAAAGCTCGCCTGACGATGCGGAGTCAGAATAAGGAGAGATCGATGACGAACGCCGAATCCAAAGCCCTCAAGAAGGGTAGCCACGTGTATTGGCAAGGCGACGCCGCCGACCGCGGCCGTATCACCGAAACGAGCTGGGACGCAGTTACGATCGCCTGGGACAATGGTCAGGTCGCCAGGGTCCATCATGGGGATATGCGCGAGATCCAGCGCGCGCCGGTAAAACCGGTGACGGTGTAGATACCGCGCGTTGGGCAGGTTGGCCCATCGCTTCCGCGCATAGCGCGGCCGGACGGTAGGCTTCGGCGTAACCCGCCGCTCGGCTGACGAGTGCACCGAAAGGCGCGGCCTCCTCAGGATAAGGGTCTAGCCCCAAGGCGCTCGAACAGTGTAACGGTGTTCTGGCAGCTTGAGAAAAGACCGATCATGAGCGCCACCGATTTTACGACCAATTCCAAAATAGACCCCGAACATGTGGTGGTGACCAAGCCGGTCGCCGGCTCGCCCTACCCCGTGCATCTGATGTATGTCGAAATGGTCGACGGCGCGTACATCCCGATCGGCTTGCGCAAGCCCGAAGGCGACGGCCCCTTCCCCATCGTGCTGTGCGCCACCGGCAATGGCGGCGGCGGCATGGCCATGCTGCGCGACCATGTGCAGAGCAAAAGCTGGACACCGGATCAGTTGCTCAAGGCCGGCTACGCTACCGCCTGGATGCGATACCGCGCCGAGGTTGACTACGCCTACGACAGGATCGGCAAGCTGGTCCAGTCCGGACGGCAGGGCCGGCAGTTGTTCAACCGCGGCCCGCTCGAATACGAGGACGCCATAGCGGTTGCTGAATACGTCCAGACGCTGCCGTATATCGATGGCGCGCGGCTGGGCTATATCGGCGTCAGTCACGGCGGCGAAATGGCGCTCAAGGTTGCGTCGGAGTATCACGGCTTCCGCGCCATGGTGGCGAGCGAGCCGGCCTCGCACGAATTCCTGCGGCTCAAGCCGGACGAAACCGCCCATGTCGATCCCAAGACCGGCCTGCTCAACGTCGAGAAGATGTTGATGCGAGAGGCCGCCAAGGTGCGCCCACGCATCACCGAAGACGTGGCGCGCGAGCGCGTCGCCACGATCTCAACGCCGATTTTTGTGCAGGGGCGCGACGGCGACGAACTGCAAGGCATCTTCCGCGTGAGCTACGACCTGCTGCATGAAGCCGGCAAGGAGGCAAAGTGGGCCTCCTACGATCATGCGCTGCACGGCTTTGTCTATCCGGTGCGCAATGCCGACGGCACCTTCACGCCCGACGCGCTCCAGCAGCAGGCGGTCGCCGACACGCTCGCATTCTTCGACAAATATATGAAGCGTTAACGAATTGGCGCTCCCCGTCCGCGTACCAAGCGCGCCGAACCGGCCCCGCTGGCGGTAGCCGTCCACCGGGCTTTACCAATTGCTAAAACAATTCCGCCTATAGTCTGAACGTTCGCTAACCAATCGGCCGCTAGCCAGATCCTGGCCAACCAGAACGGTTTCCCAAGGCTCATGGGTACTCCCCTAGCTCTTATTCGCGAGCTCGACAGCTCCATTAGACACAGCACGAACGTCCGCCGCGCAGCGATGCTGCGGCAGTTGACGGACTTGTATTTGATTGGCGCCGAGCAGTATGCCGATGAGGAAATCAGCCTCATCGATGACGTTTTCGTGCGGCTGGTCGAAACAATCGAGGAATCCTCGCGGGCGCTGCTGTCGCTGCGACTCGGCCCGGTCGCCAAGGCGCCGCCCAGGATCGTGCGCCTGCTGGCCTGCGACGACGCCATCGACGTCGCATCTCCCGTTTTGACACAGTCCGAGGTGCTCGATATTGAGACTTTGGTCGAATGTGCCAAGACCAAGAGCCAAGAGCACATGCTCTCAATCTCGCGCCGCAAGACCGTGCCGGAACCCGTCACCGACGTTCTGGTCAAGCGCGGCGATCAGCAGGTCGTGTTGAGCACGGCCATCAATGCAGGCGCCAGGTTTTCCGAAAACGGCTTCGGCGTTCTCATCAACCGCGCGCGCGGCGACGATCTGTTGACGCGCCGCGTCGGCACTCGCCCGGATCTCCCGCCGAAACTATTCGAGCAGTTGCTCGAAGCCGCGTCTGAAAAGGTGCGCGCCACGCTCGAGGCCGAAAGAGAGCACGCCCTGGAGGATATCCGGCACGTTGTCACCGAAATATCCACCCGAATCGAAACCAAAGCATTCACGAAGACGCAGGCCTACGCGGCAGCGCACGTGCTGGCAGAATCGTTGCGGCGCGTGGGGCAATTGAACATCGAGAAATTAGAAGACTTCACCCGCGACGGCCGCTTCGAGGAAGTCATCGCGGCGCTCTCGCTGATGGCAAATATGCCGCCGGAACTCGTCGAACGCACGGTGCACGACACGCATGCGGAGTCGCTGCTGGTCCTGGCCAAGGCGGTTGGTCTTCCCTGGGAGACGACGAAAAATATCCTCACGCTTGCCGCCAAGAAATACCGGCGTTCGGCGTCCGAGGTCGACAAATGCATGGCGGCATTCGAGCGCTTGAAGGAGCCGATTGCCCGGCAAATTCTCGAGTTTCACCGGACGCGTCCGTCCGGGGCTAAGGCCGGTAATCCCAGACCAGCTTAAGCGGTGATATCCAAAAACGCCGCCGACTGTTGCGCGTCGGCGTGCAGCACTTGCGCGTTGGTGGACAAGTCGAAACGCGCCACCAGTTGCTGAACCAACTCATTGGTGAGCGCAACGTACGGATTTGCCGCAAAATTCCAGGACGTGGCGATGCGTGCGTTTACGTCTGTATCATCTGTCGGCGCTTTGCCCGCCGAACGCGCGCTGACAGTTGCGCTCGTGCCGCCGTCAACCGTAGCAACCTGGTTGACGCGCAGGGCTCCGGAGCCGTCCGAGCGAGAGTTGGCGATGTTGCTGGCGGAAACCTGCAATCGCAGCGTCGCCGCGTTCACACCCGACAGGGCAATCGTGCTTGCAATGCTCATGGTATAAAATGGTAGCGGCAAGCCGGAAACGTATTCTTCCCTCAATGGGTAAAAATTATCGAAAATTTCGCCTGCGGCCGCCTTCCGGCCGGCATTGCGCTGGAGGCCGTTTCGTTTATGGACGCGCCGCTTCGGCCAGGGCGCCAAACACCGCGAATACCAACGGCTTGCGCTCGAGATTATAGGTTTCGACCTCGGCCGCCGCGCGGTTGACCGTGTCCCAGGTTGCGGCAACGCGCGCGAGCTGCGGTTTTGCTTGCGTGCCGTTGCCCAGGCGCGCCGCCAACCAACCGTTAACCAGGTCCATGAAGGCGGCCAGCGTTTGCGGATCGCTGCCACCGAGTGCGTCGCCGAGCGCATGCAGCGCGCGCGGGTCGGGATCCGGCAATTGGGCGATAAGATCGAGCACCTTCTGGCGCAAACCGAGCGCCGCGCCGTTGAGCAAGTCGAGCGCGCGGGCGACACTGCCGTCGGCCGCGTTGGCCGCCTCCCGCAGTTCGGGGTCGTCGGTGTCACGTTCGGCCGCGGCCGCGGCCGCACGCGTGACGTCGGCTTCGTCAAGCGGGCGCAGCAGCAGGCGGCGGCAGCGCGAGCGGATGGTCGGTAATTCGCGTCCAGGTGCGTGGCTGACCAGCAGCAGCAGCGCGCGCTGCGGCGGCTCTTCCAGCACCTTTAGCAGCGCGTTGGCGCCTTCGCGCTGCAGATCGTCCACGCTGTCGACGATGGCAATGCGCCAGCCGCCCTCGCCCGCGGTCGAGCCGAAGAACGACACCGTGCGCCGCACGTCGTCGACGCGGATCACGGTGTAGAGCTTGCCGGTCTGTTCGTTGACGACGCGCTCGAGCACGAGCAGGTCGCCCTGCGCCTGCGCGGCGACGCGACGCGCCACTGGATGTGCGGGATCGACCGCCAGCGAGGTCGCGCTTTGCACGTCAGGCGCGCCCGGATCGGGATGCGTCAGCACGAAGCGCGCGAAACGATAAGCCAGCGTCGCCTTGCCGATGCCGGGCGGCCCCCCGATCAGCCAGGCGTGTGGCACGCGGCCGCTTTTGTAGCTGGCGAGCAAGGTTTGCTCGGCGTCGTCATGGCCGAACAGCGCGGCCGTCGCCCGCGGCAGCTTGACCTCGCGGTCCTCATCGGCGCCGCTCACGGCGCCGCGCTCTCGGCCACGCGCGCGCGGTCGGGATGCAGGCGCTCGGAAACTGCAGTCCAGATACGCTCGGCCACGATGTCGCGCGGCGGGCGGCCGTCGATCACGACGATGCGGCGCGGTTCGTCTTCCGCCAGCAGCCGGTAGGCGCGGCGCAGCTCTTCGTGGAAATCAACGGACTCGCTTTCGAAGCGGTCAGCCTCGCGTTTTCCCCGTCGGCCGCTGGCGCGCGCAAGTCCGACCGAGGCCGGCACGTCGAGGACGAAAGTGAGATCGGGCATGGCGGCGCCGACCGTGACGCGCTCGAGGCCGCGGATCAGCTTCGGGTCTACGCTGCCGAGCGAACCCTGATAGACGCGCGTTGAATCGATGAAGCGGTCGCAGATCACCCATTTGCCGTCGACCAAAGCCGGACTGATGACGGTACGCACGTGATCATCGCGTGCGGCCGCGAAAAGGATGGTCTCGGTTTCCGACCCTAGCGGCTTGGCGAGGCCCGAGAGCAGAATGTGGCGGATGATCTCGGCGCCGGGCGAACCACCCGGCTCACGCGTGAGCACGACCTCGAGCCCGAGCAATTTTAGCCGCTCCGCCAGCCGCTTCGCATGGGTGGACTTGCCACTGCCCTCGCCGCCCTCAAAGGTGATGAAACGTCCACGCAAAGTCATACCCTTCAGTGTCATCGCCCGCGCAGGCGGGCGATCCAGTACACACCGAACGCAGTTTGTGGCACAGGCCTACTCAATTTCACGCACCGCGACTACTGGATGCCCCGAATTCGCGGGGCGTGAAAGTCAGGGATGACGCGGCGCGCCATCATAGCTTGGCGGCCCCGGCGCGGAACAGCGTGATCACCAGCTCGGTGACGGCGTCGAGCGCGCGGCCGGGTAGCCCACCCTGCTCGACGCCGGCGGCGGCATGCAGCGGCGTCTCCAGCACCACATTCTCGCCGCGCCAGACCTTGAGTGCGCCGATCGGCAGACCCGCCCTGAGCGGCGCCTGCACCGGTCCGGTATAGACGATGCGTGCGAGCAGTCGCTCGCCGCCGTCCTTCGGCACCATGATCTTGACCGGACCGTCGGCTTTAAGCGGCACGTAGCCGTTCGCGCCGCCATAGACCTTGGCCGAGCCGAGGGTCTCGCCGTCCGCGAACAGCAGGCGCTCCTCGAAATTACGGTAGCCCCATTCTAGCAGGCGCTTGCCGTCGCGGGCCCGGTCGTTGGCGGTCTTCTCGCCGTTGACCACCGCAATCAGCCGCAGGCCGTTCTGGACCGCCGAGCCGACCAGGCCGTAGCCCGCCTCCTTGGTGAAGCCGGTCTTCAGGCCGTCGGCGCCTTCCAAGGCACCGAGCAGCGGATTGCGGTTGTACTGGTGGATCTTGTTCCAGGTGAAGTCGGGCTGGGCGAACAGTTGGTAGAAATCGGGATAGTCGAGGATGATGCGGCGCGCGAGCATGGCCAGCTCACGCGAGGTGACCTGCCCGTTGGGATTGGGAAGGCCATTGGAATTGGCGAAGGTCGATTTCGGAAGGCCGATTTCGCGCGCACGCTTGGTGAGCTGCACGGCGAACTCGGCTTCGTTGCCGGCGATGGCTTCGGCCAGGATGATGCAGGCGTCGTTCGCCGACTGAATGATCATGCCGTGCAGCAGTGCGTCGACCGGCACCATGCTGTGGATTGCGGCAAACATGGTGGAGCCGTGTGAAGGCGCGCCGCCGGTGCGCCATGCGTGCTCGCTCACCCGGTACTCGTCGCTGTGTTTGATCTTGCCGGTTTTGAGCAGGTGAAAGACGTATTCGGCGGTCATCAGCTTGGCGAGACTGGCCGGGTAGATCAATTGATCGGCGTTGCGCTCGAACAGCACGCTGCCGCTTTTCGCCTCGATCAGGATGGCGTGCGGAGCGCTGATATTGGGCTCGTTTTTTTTGTTGTCTTTGTGCTGCGCCGACGCGGGCGCAACCGGCAGCGCCAAGCAGACCACCGCTGCGGTAATCACAGCCGCAAATTGAAAACGCCAAAGAACCATCGCCAACGCACTCCCCCCGGCCGCGCGGCAAATGCGCGAGCCTCAAGCACCCCGAACAATGACGGTCTGGCGGAACTTTGCGGCTCAGTAAAGGCCGCGGCCGCTCAAGAAGCCCGCATGCCCATCGTAGCGCACCGGGGCATAGGCGGAAATGGTCGAGACCGGCGGCGCGGCCTCATAGGGACGTTTCGACGCGGCCAATTCCACAGTCGGCGCACGCCGCACGGCCCGGGCCTGTTGCGGGTATTGCGTGGCGTCGATCTCCTGGATATCGACCTGCTGCACCGAACCCCGCTGTTCTGCGCCATAGGGACGGCTGGGCGGCACCGGCGCACGGCGGGGCGCGACCACGCGCATCGGGTGAGTATCGAATAATTCCGACGCGAAGGATGCCGCGGAAGCAACCTGCACGCCCGAGCCCGGCGTATGGTTACGCAAGGTGCTTGCGAGCTTGCGGTCGTCGGAGCCTTTCAGCGGCGCGCGGCCGACATATTCAACCTTCACTTTGGTTACGCCTTCCCCGTAGAAGCCGAGCAATCTGGCGGTCTTCACCGACACGTCGATTAGCCGATCACCGACAAAGGGTCCGCGGTCGTTGACGCGCACCACGATGGAACGGTTGTTTGCGAGATTGGTGACCCGCGCATAGCAGGGCAGCGGCAGCGTGGGAGACGCCGCCGAGACCGCGTTCATGTCGAAGATTTCGCCATTGGCGGTGTAGCGGCCGTGGAAGTCGTCGCCGTACCAGGAGGCAAGGCCGACCTTGGTGTAGTGGTTATTCTCTTCCGGGCTGTAGGTGCGGCCGGCAACCGTATAGGGCTTGCCGACCCGGTAGACCCCGCCGCCCTTGGGTATTGGCTGGCCCGGCTTGACCATGCGGGCGCTGGAGGCGACGCCGTAGCGGGGATCGACGCGGCTGGCGACGTTGCTGGAACAGTTGGCGAGCAGCAGACCGCCCGCAATGAGGCTTAAAACGCCCGCAAAGCGGCGCAACACGCGGGTGCCCCCAATACCGCCCATCCTGCCGATATCCCCGATTAAGCAGGCTTAGAATAGCGCGTTAGACCCCCGCCGGGAACCGCCGCCGCCCGGACGTGGTAAGCAATTGGTAACACGCCAAATCTGGCCATTGTGCGGCACGAATTTGACGGGCCAATCTGGCCCTTGCCACCGGTTCGGGGTTTAGCGTTTTTTACCCCCGAGCGACTCAATGCTACTGCACCGAGGTTACGGAAGGGTGGCCGATTGGTTTAAGGCACCGATCTTGAGACTCGATAGTGCCTGTATGTTCAGTATCGGTTTATCCCGAATAGCTTTGAATACATTGGTGTTTGCGGTTCGCCCGAGCTTTTCTTCCTGCCCCGTCCTAGGCCGTATGTTCGTCAGGTCTCAGGCCTTGGCGCTCGCGGCCGCCATGAGTTCGTGATTCAGGAACTTGCTCCAGTCCGGCAACGCCGCGATCTTCTTGCGTCTCAGCAGCCGCTTAGGTTGCATGGAGCGATATGTCTCAACCCCAGGCGTGATGGTCAGACGCACGTCGAACGTCGACAGCATGAGCAAGTCCGGATTTATAGGGGGGAATCCCGGATAGTATGCCCACAGAATTGATGGGGGAGACGCCATGCACGACCTGACGGCCAAGAACGCGGCGACGATGCCAGTTGGACCCAACGAAAACTACCTGCGCCTGCACCGGCACTTTCCGACCTCGGCCTACTTGCGCCGCGCCGCGTCCCATAAAGTGCCGCACTTTTCCTTCGAATTCGGCGACAACGGCGCCGGCGACAGCGTCGGTGTTACCGACAACTGGGCCGCCTTCGACGCGGTCAAGGTCGTACCGCGCTACGGCGTCACCAACACGCTGCCGCCGACTGACGTGGAGTTGTTCGGTCACCGCTATGCCGCGCCCATCGGCATCGCCCCAATGGGCGGGCCATCGCTCGTTTGGCCAGGCGCCGATCTTTTGTTTGCCAAGGCGGCACAGCGCGCGCGTGTGCCCTACACGTTGGGCGTCGCCGGCGGCGCCACCATCGAGCAAGTCGCCAAGATTGCGCCCGACGTGTTCTGGCTGCAGCTCTATCGCTTCCCGCACGACGATCACAAGATCGGGTTCGACCTCGTGCGGCGTGCGCAGGAAGCCGGCGTCAAGGTGTTGACGCTCACCCTCGACGTGCCGATACGGATCACGAATGCGCGTGAAAGCTATGCCGGTCTTGGCGGTGCCTTCAAGCCGACGCCACGCATGATCTACGAGATGAGCGTGCGACCGAAATGGCTGATGGCGCTTCTGCGCAACGGCTACCCGCGCTTCGCCACCATAGGCCCCTACGTCGGCAAAAACCCGTCCACCAACGACGCCATCCGCTTCGCGCGCAGTAAAATGGGCGGACCGTTATCTTGGGAGGAGGTCGCACGCTATCGTGAGCGCTGGCAGGGCCCGATGGCGATCAAGGGCATCCTGCATCCCGCCGACGCCGAGAAGGCCGTTGCGCTTGGCATCGAAGGCATTTGGGTGTCGAACCACGGCGGCCGTCAGTTCGAGGCGCTGATGCCGTCGATCGACGTGCTGCCGGCCATCGCTTCCGCAGTCGGCAAGCGCGCCACCATCCTGCTCGACAGCGGCATCCGCTCCGGCCAGGACGTCATGCGCGCGCTGGCGCTCGGCGCCGACGCGGCGTTTGCCGGCAAGTCGTTCCTGTGGGCGGTAGGTGCGCTTGGCGACGAGGGCCCGGACTATCTGATCGACCTCTATATCAACCAATTGCGCGCTTCACTCGTCCAGATCGGGGCACTCACGCCATACGGCGCCCGCGAGGCCATCATCCGCCACCCGGGGGCAATGCGGTTTTAGCACAGGGGCCGGCGCCCGTTCCCCTGTTATTCCAAAGTGTCGCGTCTCGGAATGATGGGATAGGTGGCACAATACTGCTCTGCGCGGCGAGCGCGAGCATCGCAATTAAGCACCAGTGAAAGGGGCGGCTTTTCCCACATAAGGTCAACCGCGATGGACGCCGTCCAAATGTGAACGTTGTCGTAACTGAAGCGGCAGTAGCAAATTGGTCGCAAACCGTATTTTTTCGATGTTACATCAAATAGAATTACTTAGTAGAACCGGTTAATTGGAAGGGTGGCCGAGTGGTTTAAGGCACCGGTCTTGAAAACCGGCGTGCCCGCAAGGGTACCGTGAGTTCGAATCTCACCCCTTCCGCCACGCCTGCGTATTCGCCACGACGGAGAGATGTGATGCTATCGCGGACGGTCTTGATCGCGCTGCTTTTGTCGGCGATGCCGGCGTTTGCGTTCGACACCACCAAGCTTGGCCAGGGCGGCACGCTCCCCCTGGAAGACATCCAGGCCGTGATCAACCAATCCTCAAAGCTCAAGCAGGAGGTCGACGAGACCATCGCGAAAGCCGGCAAAAAGCCCGACGCGATCATCTGCGACGGCATGCGCTTTCCAAGATCGTGGAAGGAGCTCGGCGGCATGCGCGTTGCGCCCTATCACTGCCAGATCGGTGGGAAATGGATTACGATCCGCACCAAGGTGCGCGTGACCGACAAGAAGGGAAAGCTCTACCAATCGATCAACCGCAAGGCGATGAACAGCGCCGACAACGTGAAGGAAACCGACCCGACCTGGTCATGGTCCGACAAGGAACCTGAATAGCTTTCACCGGCCAGGTAGCCGATTTAGCGCGCCGTCAAGGCGCCAATTTTTAGGACAACGTCAAAGCGAGGAGCGCTGACACATGATGACGGTGACGTACGGCCTGCTCGCCGTGAGCTGCTTCTTCCTGTGGTATCGCAAAGCCGAGTGGGGTTGGGCCGCGGTGACAATCGCGCTGGTCATCGGAATCATCATCTTCGTGGGCGATGTGGATTTTTCCACGAATTTGGGGATCCAGCTGTGAAGGACGACATCCTCTCACCGGTTGCCGCCCGCGTTCTCAACTTCGTCGGCCTGCTGGGCATGATCGGTGTTCTTCTGGGCGCCTATGTCTATCAATTCGCCTATCGCGAACTCCCGTGCACGCTGTGTCAATTGCAGCGCGTCGCCATGGTAGCGGTGGCGTTCGGCGCGGCCATGAACGTGATGCTGGGTCCCCACCCGCGCCATTACGGCGTCTGTTTGGTGTCGGCCGTATTCGGCATGGCGATCTCAATTCGGCAGACCTTGCTGCACATCAATCCGTTTTTCGACGCGAAGACCGCGCAGCCGACCTTGGCTGTGACGGCGAACCCGCCCTTCGGCCAGCCGGTCCTCGGGCTCCATCTCTACGTTTGGGGCGTGGTGCTGTTCGCGACAGTGATCCTCGTGGTCGGCATCGTGCAGTTGTTTCGCGGGCAGTTCAAACCGAGCCCGCCGGAGCCCGAATGGCTGAGGCGCCTGGCCACCGCCGGGGTTGCGGTGTTGTTGGTCGTAGCGGCGCTGGAGACGCTGACCACGTTCTTGGAGTGCGGCTTTGGCAATTGCCCCAATGACGGGGGCTGGAATTGGTGGATTCTCCGCTAGCCATAAGCGCGCCGGCTATTTCAAGACGCCCGGCCAATTCTTGTCGGCGTCCTTGATGTAACCCGGAATGTTCTTCGACCAGAGCTTCTGCACGCTGGGGCTGAGGTTGAGATAGAGCTTGCCGCCGACGACGGTCCACGACTTGGGATCGCCTTTTGCCGTCGCTCCCTGGGACACCGCATAGGCGCAGTAACCGCCATATTGCGGGGCGTATTTCTCAGGCGCCGCCTTGAACGCATCGCGGTTCTGCGCGCTGGCAAAACGCCAGGTCGCCCCCTTCCAGGAAAAGGTGATGTCGGCCTTGCCCGGCACCGGCTTGTGGTCGGTGAAATAGGCGACCGGATCGTAGCCGCCGACGGCGATGCCTTTCACCAAGCCGGTGAAGATTTGCGGCGACGCAGCGTGCGCGGCGAGCGGCGCAGCGCAAGCCAGAATGAACACGACGGCAAGGATACGCCAGGACGGGGCCAGCAATGGTCGCATGATCGGTCGCATCGTCGTTTCCTCATGTATTCTGCGCGATCATGCGACGAGTGCGGCACCGCCGTCCAATCAATCCCCTTCAAGAATTCGTCAGCAGCCTAAGCGTCACGCAGCCAGCCAAACACCCGCCGCAGCTCGGCGGTGCCGCCGGTTTCGAACCAGCGGCCGTGCGCGATAATGATGCGTTCGGGATTCCAGCCGATCATGGTCTCGGCCGCCGCGCGCAATTCGCGTTTGTGCCGCCAGGTGAAGGTCTGGCGCAGATCGCGCGGCAATCCCCCGTGCGGGGCCGAGACGCCGCCCACCCGCATCAAAAATCGCACGAGGCGCGAGCTTATTTTTTCCGGCTCGAAATTCTCTATCAGATCGGTGAGGATGAGTGTGCGGCTGGCGCGGTGGAAGAACTCGATTTCCGTCATAACACTGCCGGCGATCGGCAGCGTGGCGATTTCGGCGTCCCAGGGGTAACCGCGCGCCTTGTCGAGCGGCAAAGTGCCGAAATCAATGCGGCCCTTCGCCTGCTCTTTGATGCGCGGCGCGAGATAAATGGCGACTTGCGGGAACGCCGTCTTCCAGTCGGGAATCCACCAGTAATGAATCCGGTTCGGTCCGACGATGAACCGCGGCGGACCGACTTTTGCGATTTCGGCCGTAAGCCCGGGCGTGAGCGGCGTCGGCGAGTGCACGAACAGATCGCCGCTGTTGAGGCGGACGATGGTCATGCGGGTCGGGAACGGCAGTTTAGGCCACGGGAAGCCGAAGCGGATCACCGGGCCGTCGACGATCCAGACATTGTCGGTGACGCGCTTGAGCGTATTGATTGGCGCGTAGGTCGCGAGCGCATCGTTCATCGACGCATGCGCGCGCTAGTCGAACGGCAGGAACGGACCGGCTTGCACGCGGCAAGAGCGCTGGCAGTAGCGGTCGCAGCCGTCGGTCAACACCATGCAGTTTCCTTGCGTGTCCTGGTACAGACAGGCGTTGAGATCCCAGGTGCAGGCGGACTGGCACTCGCTCCAGCAGGCTTCTGCATCCCATATGGCCTGCGCCCGCGCGCTGCGCGAAAACGGCGGCTCCTGGTAAGGCGAATTGTAGCGCCAGATCGGGGGATGCGGGCCGACGACGGCGGGCGCCGAATAACGCGAAACCCTGAGTTCGGCGGCAGCAGCCGGCCCCGCGGACGACAGCAGGAGGCCGGCCAGCAGCAGAACTGTCAGGACGATCGATCGCTTCATGGCGGCGCCACGATAGCGCGCTGCGCGGCGTCCGACTAGCCGTCTTCGGCGCGTTTGAGAACTTTCGCCGTCCCTTCCCGCTTATTGCAGCCTGCGCGCCTGCTCAACTGGCTGTTGCTGCACATGGCCGTATTTACGTCCTTCATTCGCGAAGGGCTCGACAACCAGAAGGCCTGGGAGAAGAAGTTCTACGCCGAGGCGGAGGCGGTGAGGAACGGCTAGCGCCAATCGCCTTGCTTTCGCCCGCGATCGCGCTTAGCTCCTCGCGCATGCGTGCCCCGGACAACGACACCCCCGCCCCCAAGGTGAGCTTCGTCTCGCTTGGTTGCCCGAAGGCATTGGTCGATAGTGAGCGCATCGTCACCCGCCTGCGCGCCGAAGGCTATGAGCTGGCGCGCGAACACGAAGGCTCCGACCTCGTCATCGTCAATACCTGCGGCTTTCTCGACAGCGCCAAGGCAGAGTCTCTCAGCGCGATCGGCCAGGCGCTGAAGGAGAACGGCAAGGTGATCGTCACCGGCTGCATGGGCGCCGAGCCGGAGAGCATTTCTTCCGCCTATCCGGACGTGCTGGCGATTACCGGGCCGCAACAATACGAGACGGTGGTCGCGGCGGTCCACAAGGCACTGCCGCCCCGGCACGATCCATTCCTCGATCTGGTGCCGCCGGAAGGCATCAAGCTGACGCCGCGGCACTACGCTTACCTAAAGATTTCCGAAGGCTGCAACAACCGCTGCACCTTCTGCATCATTCCGTGGTTGCGCGGCGACCTGGTGTCGCGCCCCGCCGCCGACGTGTTGCGCGAGGCGGAGAGGTTAGTGAAAGCCGGCGTCAAGGAATTGCTGGTGATTTCGCAGGACACCTCGGCCTACGGCGTCGACCTTAAATACGCCGCGAGTCTCTGGCGCGGTGGCGAGGTGCGTGCCCGGTTCATTGACCTCGCTCGCGCACTCGGCGAGCTCGGCATCTGGGTGCGGCTGCATTACGTCTATCCTTATCCGCATGTGGACCACGTGATCCCACTGATGGCGGAGCGTAAAATTCTCCCCTATCTCGACATCCCGCTCCAGCATGCATCGCCTGATGTGCTCAAGCGCATGAAGCGGCCGGCGGCGCAGGAAAAGACGCTGGAACGCATCGCGCGCTGGCGCGAGATCTGTCCCGACCTGACGCTGCGCTCGACTTTCATCGTCGGTTTTCCCGGCGAGACGGACGCGGATTTCGAACTGCTGCTGCAATGGCTGGCGGAAGCCGCGCTCGACCGCGTCGGCTGCTTCAAATACGAGCCGGTACGCGGCGCTGCCGCTAACGATTTCGGTACGCCGGTGCCTGAAGATATTAAAGAAGACCGCTGGCACCGGTTCATGCAGACGCAGCAGACGATTTCGGCGCGCCGGTTGAAACGCAAGGTCGGGACGCGCCAACAAGTCATTATCGATGAGGTTGGCGTGACCGTTTCGAAAGGCCGCTCCATGGCCGATGCGCCGGAGATCGACGGCGCCGTTTATGTGGCGAGCCACCGCCCCTTGCGGGTCGGCGAGATCGCCACGGTGAAGATCGAGCGCGTCGACGCATACGATCTGCACGGCACGGCGGTGGGATTCTAGAGCCGGTAAAACTTCACCGCGTTGTCGTGGAACACCTTGCGCTGGTCGGCGTCGGGGTATTCCGACATGACTTTGCGGTAGACCGCGAAATAATCTTCGTAGCTCGCGTGCAATTTCTCCAGCGGGAAATTGCTGCCGTAGATGACCCGATCAACCCCGAATATCTGGATCGAGTTCGCGGATTACCTGGCGCGCCTGCCGCACGGTGATGCCCTCGCTGAACATGCCGAGGCCGGACAGCTTCACATGGACGTTGGGGAACGCCGCCAGCGCTGTGAGCGCCGCGCGCCACTGCTCGATCATGATCGGCACGCGGTCAGTGAGCAATCCGGCATGCAGGAGGATCATCGGTACCTTGGGAAAAGCCCTGACCAGCTCGATGGCGTATTTCGCCTGCGGGGCAAAAATTTGCAGCTCAAAACTCAACCTGTACTTCTCCAACAGAGCGAAGCCGCGGCGGAATTCCGGCGTGTTGCACAGGTCGGGAGTTCGGACTGCGCTGCCGCAGCGGATGGCTGTCCCATTGCAACTGGTGGCGCACGCCGCGCAGATTGGCGAACTGGGTCTGTTCCTTCAGCCTTACGTCGAGATCGGGATCAGTCATCTCGGCCTGGCAGACGATGCCGTGCGGAAAGCCGTGTTTGTCGGCAATAGATTGCAGCCAGCGGGTCTCGTCGAGCGCGCGCGTATTGCCCCACATGGCGGTGACGTGTACCGACTTCACCACATTTTGCGGTGCGATGTCGTGCATCCACTCCTGCACCGGATAATCACGGCGGAGGCCGAAATAGTCACCATACATGCGCTGCATCGGCGGATCGGCCAGCCAGGGAACGTCCTTGCGCTGCCAAATGTGGTGGTGGGTATCAATCACCGGCCCGGTGTAAAGCGTCATGATCTCTCCCTAGGCTTTTATGCTGCGCACGACTTTCACCACCACGTCGGTCAATATTTTGAGTTCGTCGGCGGCGATGGTGAAGGCGGGCGTGAGGTAGATGATATTGCGGAATGGGCGCACGAACACGCCCTCGTCTACGAAATGCGCGCGCAAGGCGTCGAGATTGTCAATTCCGTCCATCTCGACCACGCCAATGGCTCCCTTCACGCGCACGTCTTTTACGCCCGGCAGGCCGCGGCAGGGTTCGAGACCTTGCGCCAGTTGAGCGGAGATGTCCGCCACCTGCTGCATGCGCGGCTCGCTGTCGAACAGATCGAGCGAGGCATTGGCCGCCGCACACGCCAAAGCGTTGGCCATGAAAGTTGGCCCGTGCATCAGCGCCTGTTTCGGGTCGTCCGACCAAAACCTCTCGAAGACTTTGCGCGTGGCGACGGTTGCCGCTAGCGGCAATGTGCCGCCGGTGAGCGCCTTCGACAACGTGATGATGTCGGGCACGACCCCCGCCGCTTCGCAGGCGAACATGCTGCCGGTGCGGCCGAAACCGGTGAAGATCTCGTCGAAGATCAACAGCATGTCGTATTTGTCGGCGACCGCGCGCAGACGTGCCAGCACAGTGGCGTCATGGAATTTCATGCCGCCGGCGCCCTGCACCAGCGGCTCGACGATGATGGCGGCGATGGTATCGGCGCGTTCGCGCAGCAATTTATCGAGCGCGTCTGCGCGCACCTCGTCGTCCGGCAAATCAACCAGATGGTGCTCCGGCAGCAGCCCGGCGAACAGCGCATGCATGCCGCTGTCCGAATCGGTGACCGCCATGGCGCCGGTGGTGTCGCCGTGATAGCCGCCCTTGAAAGCGATGAATTTCGTGCGGCCGCGCACACCACGATTGAGCCAGTATTGCACCGCCATCTTCATGGCGACCTCGACCGCGACCGAGCCCGACTCCGAAAAAAACACGCGCGAAAGGTCGCCCGGAAGCAGCGCCGCCAGCCGCCGCGCCAGCGTCAAGGCGGGCTCATGCACCATGCCGCCGAACATCACATGTGGCATCGCTTCGAGTTGCTTGGCGACCGCGTCGCGAATCGTGGGCTGGTTGTAGCCATGGCAGGCTGTCCACCACGAGGCGATGCCGTCGATCAATTCGCGCCCGTCGGCGAGCACGATGCGCGCGCCGGATGTCGCGACCACCGGCAGCGGCGGCGACGCCGTCTTCATCTGGGCATAGGGCAACCAGACATGCGCGATGCCGGCTTGATACCAGTCCGGAAAGCCGCTGTTTTTGCCGCTATCGCGCGTCATATGCGCTCCTTAGAGGCCTCGCGCGCATTTTGCGCAACGGTGGGGTAAAGTCACCCGATGAAATCGCTCGACCAATTTGCGCAAGGCAAGCTCGACGATCTGCAGCGCCGCCACCTGCGGCGGGCGCTCAGCGATACCTATCGCGAAGACGGCATCTGGGTCGAGCGCGACGGGCGCCGGCTGCTGTCTTTTTCCTGCAACGACTATCTCAACCTGACCCAGCATCCGGCGGTCAAGCAGGCGGCGATGGAAGCGCTCAAGGTGTACGGCGCTGGCTCCGGGGCGTCGCGTCTGGTCACCGGCAATCACCCGCTTTACGCCGAACTCGAAAATCGGCTGGCTGCCATTAAGCAGACCGAGGCGGCGGTCGTGTTCGGCTCCGGCTATCTCGCCAATGCCGGCATTATCCCGGTGCTGATCGGACGCGACGGGCTGGTGCTGCTGGATGAATTGTCGCACGCTTGTCTCTATGCCGGCGCGCAGCTTTCGCGCGGCACGGTACTCACCTTCCGTCACAACGACGTCGCGCATGCGCGCGAATTGCTGTCGCGTCACCGCGGCGAGCACGATCACGCGCTTGTCGTAACGGACGGCGTGTTCTCCATGGACGGCGATCTTAGCCCCCTCGCCGAGTTGCTGGCGGTCGCGAACGAGTACGACGCATGGCTGATGTCCGACGACGCCCACGGCCTCGGCGTGGTCGGCGGCGGCCGCGGCTCGAGCTTCACCGGCAATGCGCACATTCCGATCCCGTTGCAGATGGGCACGCTGTCGAAGGCGGTCGGCGCCTATGGCGGCTATCTGTGCGCTTCGGCGCCGGTGATCGAGTTGATGCGCAACCGCGCCCGCACGCTGATCTATTCGACCGGCCTGCCGCCGGCGATCGTCGCGGCCGCCATTGCCGCGCTCGACGTAATCGAGCGCGAGCCGGGCTATGCGGCCTTGCCGGTCCAGAAGGCCAAGGCATTCACACGCGCCGCCGGCTTGCCCGAGGCGCAAAGCCCGATCGTGCCGGTGATCATCGGCGACGAACAAGCAACGCTCGATGCATCCGATATGCTGATGGACGAAGGCTTCCTCGGCGTCGCTATTCGCCCGCCTAGCGTTCCGGCCGGCACCGCGCGGCTGCGCCTGACGTTCACCGCGCAGCATCCCGACGACCAGATCGCGCGGCTGGCCCGCCTCGTGCGCGAAACAATTCCGGTGGCTTGAATCGTGGCCGCTTATTTCGTCACTTCGACCGGAACCGACGTCGGCAAAACCTTTGTCACCGCCGGGCTGATCCGATACTTGCGCACGTCCAACCAGGCGGTCGCGGCGCTTAAGCCGGTGGTGAGCGGCTATGACTCGTCCGTGGTCGAGACCAGCGATCCGGCCGTGCTGTTGGCCGCACTCGGGCGGCCGGTGGCGGCCGACGAGGTCGAGCGCATGGCGCCCTGGCGCTTTCGTGCGCCGCTGTCGCCCGACCTCGCGGCGGCGCGCGAAGGCCGCAGTGTTGCGTTCGACGAGCTGATCGGTTTCAGCCGTGCCGCGATCAAGGCGAATAACGGAATCCTGTTCATCGAAGGCGTCGGCGGCATCATGGTGCCGCTCGACGGCAACCGCACCGTGCTCGACTGGATGGCGGCGCTGAATATCCCGCTGCTGCTGGTGGTCGGCGGTTATCTCGGCACCATCAGCCACACGCTGACCGCCATCGACGTGCTGAGCCAGCGCAAGCTCTCGATCGCGGCGATCGTTGTGAGCGAGAGCGAGCGCAATCCGGTCGAGCTCGCCGACTCCGTCGCCAGCATCGCGCGTTTTTCCGGCGGGGTAGAGGTGATCGGGTTGCCGCGGCTGCCGGCCGGCATCACGCAACATCCCGCCTTCGCGCGCATCGCGGCGTGCCTATGACAAGCGATGCAGGCTGACGATAGTTTCCAGCATGCCTTCGCAATTGATCATGGCATGCAGCACGATGGTGAGGATGGTCGAGCCGGTCGCCCAGCGCAGCCATCCCAGCATCACGCCGAACACGAATACCTGCGCGATCACGTACCAGTCGTATTGCACATGCACCAGCGCCCACAGCAGCGCGATGATCAGGATCACCGGCCAGGTATCGTGCGGCGTGCGGTGCCAGCCGCGAAACAAAAAGCCGCGGAACAGGGTTTCCTCGCCGATCGGCGTGACCACCACCACCGCCAGCCACAAAAACAGTAACGGCAGCGCTCCGGCCGCGGCCGCGGTGCGGTAGATATCGAGCTGGAACGGCGTGACGATGGTGCGGCCGAGCAGCCAGCTCACCGCATTGCCGACAATGATCAGCGCCACGGTGGCGGCGACGCCGAATCCGAGCTCGCCACGGCTCGGCAGTCTGAGGCCGAGATAGTCGGCGGCGTTGCCGCCCGGCCGCTGCGCGACCAAATAAAGCAATATGAGCTGCACCGGGATCGAAACGAAAATGATCACGCTGACGGCGGTGCCGTCACCGCTAAAATCCGGCATGTGCGCGATGCCGACGCCGTACCACCAAGTCAGTGCCAGCAGGGCAACCGCCTGGCTGCCGAGCAAGACAACCACACCGAGGCCGAGTGTCGCCCATCGTCCCCAGGCTTGCTGATCGCTGGTCACCTGCATGCGCTGCGCCTAGTCACAAATGTCGCCGTCATGTCCCGTGAAGGCGGGGAATCCAGTAAACACGAATTCCATTGAGTCGCATCACACGCGCCCACAACTTGCGCAGAGAATACTGCATCGCCCGCTTTCGCGGGCGACGACAGCACCCTGGGAAAACAACAGTTTAAGGAACCAGGATCGAGGCGCCGGTGGTGCCGCGGCTTTCCAGCTCTTTGTGCGCCTTGACGGCGTCCTTGAGCTTATACGTCTGGTTCACCGGGATCTTCACCGCGCCGGAACCGACCTTGTCGAATAGATCGTTGGCGCTAGCTACCAGGTCTTCGGTCTTGGCGACGTAATTGTTGAGCGTCGGGCGGGTGGCGAACAGCGAGCCCTTCTGCTGCAGGATGTTGATGTTGAAGGCCTCGATCTGGCCGGAGGCGCTGCCGAAGCTGACGAAATAGCCGAGCGGGCGCAGGCAATCGAGTGAGGCCGGGAACGTGGTCTTGCCGACGCCGTCATAGACCACATCGCAGAGCTTGCCGCTGGTGATCTCCTTCACCTTCGCCACGAAGTCCTCGTCGCGATAGAGGATGGTGTGATGGCAGCCGTTGGCCTTGGCGAGTTCGGCCTTGTCCTTGGAGCCGACGGTGCCGATCACGGTGGCGCCGAGATGGTTCGCCCACTGGCAGAGGATCAGGCCGACGCCGCCGGCCGCCGCGTGCATGAGCACGATATTTCCCTTGCCGACCTTGAAGGTGCGGTTGACCAGGTATTGCGCGGTCATGCCCTTGAGCATCATGCCCGCGGCCTGCTCGTAACTGATATTGTCCGGCAGCTTGAGGGTGCGCTCGGCCGGCACCACGCGCTCGGCCGCGTAGCCGCCAAGCGCGCCGACATAAGTGACGCGGTCGCCGACTTTCAGATTGGTGACGCCGGGGCCGACCGCGATCACCTCGCCGGCACTCTCATTACCGGCCGTGAACGGCAGGCCGACCGGCGATGGATAGCTGCCGTTGCGGAAATAGCAGTCGATGAAATTGATGCCGGCGGCATGCGTCTTCATCTTGATCTGGCCCTGACCAGGCGCTGGGACGTCGACGTCCTCATAGGTCAGGACTTCAGGACCGCCTGTTTTGTGTACGCGCACTGCCGCGACCATGGTTCACTCCCCTTAAATTGGTTTGATATTGGCCTGGATTGGCAACATGTCGGGTTTCGGCGGCGATCATAGGCAGCCAAGCGCCGGGCGCAAGGCGTGAGCCTGCCTACTAGCGCCCGCCGGACACGTTGAGCACGCTGCCTGAGACATACGAGGCGGCATCCGAAAGCAGAAACAGGATCGCCTCGGCGATTTCGTCGGGCTCACCTGGCCGGCCCATGGGCAGCATCGGGGTCACGCGCGCGAGCCGGCCCGGCTCGTGGATTTCGGTATCGGTCGGTCCTGGGCGCACGGCATTGACCCGAATGCCCTCCTTCGCCGTCTCGCGCGCGAGGCCGACGACGAGCGCGTCGATTCCGGCCTTGGCGGCGGCGTAAAAAATGTATTCACCGGCTCCGCTGGTCAGTGCGGCAATCGAGGAGATCAGCACGATCGCGCCGCCCGGCCCGCCTTTGGCCGTGGACATGCGCCGCACCGCTTCGCGCGCGCAGAGCATGCCGCCATAGAGGTTGACGTCGATGACTTCGCGCAGCATCTCGGCCGATGCGTCGACGAGCCGCGACATTTTGCCAATGACGCCGGCGCTGTGCATGAAATGCGTAACCGGCCCGAGGCTACGCGCGGCTTCGTCGAACACACGCACGATGTCGGTTTCGACGCTCATGTCGCCCGGCAGTGCAACCGCCTTGCCGCCGGATTTCTTGACCGCTTCGACCACGCTGGCGGCGGCATCGCCGTTGCTCTTGTAGTTGATCGCAACGTCGTAGCCGCGTTCCGCGGCCAGCCGCGCGCAAGACGCGCCGATGCCGCGGCTTCCGCCCGCAATCAACAGAACCGGTCGCGGCATGAAAAACCCCTCGATTGTCAGGCCGGCCGCGGCAGCAGCCCGGCCACAAAGAAATAGACCGCGATCAGCGCCAGCGGCCAGGTGACGTAAGGCCCGGGCTGGAGATTTGCAATCACCGTGACCAGCGCCAACGCGGCCCAGGCCAGCAGCAAACAGATGTTGAGCGCGCGCAGTCGCTTGACCCGCAGCGGATGCAGGAACTTGAACGGCGCGAAGGTCAGCACGGCAAGCACGGCGATCATGCCGGCCGCCAGCCATTCGGCCGGCTGCAGCACATAGAGATAGAAGGCGGCGAGATTCCACACGCCGGGGAAGCCGCGGAAATAATTGTCGGCCGTCTTCATGCTGCGGTCGGCAAAATAGAGCGCCCCACTGATCACCACCACGATGCCGGCGGGAATCGCCAGCCCCCGCGGCAACATCCCGCTGGCAGAAATCGCATAGGCCGGCACGAAGACATATGTGACGAAATCGACCACGATATCGAGCGTTTCGCCCGACCAGCGCGGCAGCACCTCCGCCACTTTGAAGGAGCGCGCCAGCGGCCCGTCGACGCCGTCGATGATGAGCGCAAGGCCGAGGCAGAAGAACATCGCCGCCCAGTGCTCGCCGGTTGCCAGGATCAGTGCGAGGAAGGCGATCGCCGCCCCGGTCGCGGTGAACACGTGGACGGCAAAAGCGCGGACGCTTGCGAAGCCGGCCACGCTACTGGTTTCCCCAATCGAGCTTGACGATCTCGGCCGAGCGGCCGGCCAGGTTCCAGTTGCGGCCGAAGCCGCGGAAGCGCGACTTATCGGCGCGCGACACGATAACATCGGGGCCGATCCAGTATTCGCTGTTGCGGACGACGACGTTCTCGCCCTCCTTCTTGCCCTTCACTGGCGTGATGGCGCCGCCGCCATATTTATCGAGGCCGACGATGCGCGTGTCGCCTTGTGTCTCGTAGCTGATCGGAATCTGGTGCACGCCGAGGAATTGGCCGACCAAGATCGAAAGCAAATGCGTGGTGCCGCCGACGCGGCCGGTGAAGATGCGCGTCAGGCCCTTCACCGCCTGGATCGGCGCCCGATCGTCGACAAACAGCGCCGCGGTCCAGTTGCCGCGCGCCATGATGCCGGGCAGATCCATCATCAGTCCGAGCTTGATGCCGGAGAGATCGATGGCATCGAAATGGCCCTCGTCGATGCGGAAGCCGGCCCAGGTCTGGCAGCGCTCCTCGGTCGGCGGGTGATTGCCGAGCGAGATCACGCAGGGGCAGAACACCGTGCAACTGCATGACAGCGCCATCTCGCCTTTCAGACTCCACGCTTCAGTCAAGGCTTTACTCCCGGCTTTTCTCGTTCCTAACTCAAATGCCGTGCGGCGGCCAATGGGCGGCGAAACCAGCCAGCACGAAACCGGCGCCGAGTGCAATCAGCGCTGCGCCGGTCACGTAAGTAAGGCGATTACCTTTGGCGATTTTCTCCAGCGCCATCACGATACCGAGCGCCGCCATCCAGACCACGTTCATCACGCCGACCGCGAACATCACCACCATCATCGCCCAGCAGCAGCCGAGACAATAGAGCCCCTGTTGCAGCCCGAGCTTAAACACACCGCGTGGCGTGGTCTGCCAATGCGCGAAGAAAAACGGAAATGGCTGCCGGCATTGCGTGAGGCAGGCATGCTTGAGCGCGGAAAATTGGTAGACGCCAGCGGCGATGAAGATCGCGCCGGAGAACAGGAAACTTGCCGAAGCCATGCCGGCGTCGAGCAGCGCGGCGCGGGTAAAGACGAATTGCGCCAGCGTCGCGACAGCAGCAAAGCCGAGCCAGATCACGGTGTAGCCGGCAGCGATCATGAACGGCGAGACGATCTTTTCGCCCTTGCGTGCCGCGGTCTCGGCGATGTCCGCGTATGTGAGGATCATCGGTCCGGCGCTCGGCAGCATCATGGCGAGCACCATCGCCGCCCACATCAGCGCGACGACCGCAAAACCGCTAACGCCCCAGACGCCCGCCGGCATGGCGAGGCCGAAGGTCGGCCGGCACAAGGCAGCGATCGCACGCGGCACCAGATCGAGCGTGGCCATGCCGGGGCCGAGCGCGGAGAGCGCGCCGCCCATGTGAGCGACCAGCACCGCCAGATAGAGCCAGCCGAGCGCTGCCATTGCCAGCACGCAAGCGATGGCCAACACTTTCGGCCGCGCAAAGACTAAGCCCAGCCAGCCGGCGGCGGACGGCAGATGGTTGAAATCATGCGCGGTGGTCTTGCTCATGCGGCTCTCTCAGGCCCGTTGCATAGCGCATCGGGCCACGCCGGGGTATGGCAAGCCTAGCCCATGGTTTCCGGCTCGGCCCGGCGCATGCTAGGCCCTTTAGCGCCATTCAGGAGCGGCCTTTTGATGCCGGACAAAGACGTCAGCGCGATCGTGGTAGGCGACGGCCCGGCGGGGCTCACTGCCGCCATCACGCTTGCCGCCGGCGGCGTCGAGACCGTGCTGGCAGGCAAGCGCCCGGCCGTAACCGACAACCGCACCACCGCCCTGCTCGGCAGTTCCGTCACGGCGCTTGAAACCCTGGGCGTGTGGGAACTCTGCGCCGACCAGACGGCGCCGCTCAAGGTGATCCGCATCGTCGACGACACCGGCCGGCTGTGGCGCGCGCCGGAGGTAAAATTCGAGGCACAGGAAATCGGTCTCGATGCCTTCGGCTACAACATCGAGAACCGCCATCTGGTCGCGGTGCTCGACCGCCGCGCGCAGGCGCTGTCAAACTTGCGCCTGATCGACGACGAGGTGCTGAGCGTCGTGCCGAGCGAGCGCGCGGTTTCCGTGGCGCTCGGGAGCGGCGAGGCGTTGCAGGCGTCGCTCGTGGTCGGCGCCGACGGACGGCGCTCGCTTTGCCGTGCCGCCGCCGGTATCACTATGGAGCAGCACCGCTATCCCCAGGTCGCGCTTACGGTTTGTTTTGTCCATTCGCGCCCGCATCACGACACCTCGACCGAGTTTCATACGCCGAGTGGTCCGTTCACTTTGGTGCCGCTGCCGGGAAATCGCTCGAGCCTGGTCTGGGTGCTCGATCCGTCCGATGCCGAGGCGCTTGCCGCGCTCGACAATGTCGAACTATCCGAGGAGATCGAAAGCGCCTCCCATTCCATCCTCGGCAAAATCGAGGTCGAGCCGGGACGCGGGCGTTTTCCCTTGAACCGCGCCAGCGCGCGCCGCTTTGCCGCCAGCCGCATCGCGCTTATCGGCGAAGCCGCGCACGTGATCCCGCCGATCGGCGCGCAGGGGCTGAACCTCGGTCTGCGCGACGCCGCCAGTATCGGCGAGCTTGCGGTCGCCGCGCAGCGCGCAGGCCGCGACATTGGCGGCATCAACGTGCTGGCCGCCTACGACAAGATGCGCCGCGCCGATATCGGCGGCCGCATATTCGCGGTCGATCTGCTCAACCGCACGCTGCTCACCGATTTCCTCCCCGTTCAGGGCGCGCGCGGGCTCGGGCTCTATCTGCTCGACCGCATCGGGCCGCTGCGGCGCGCGCTGATGCGCGAAGGCGTGGCGGTCACCGCCGCGCAGCCGCGGCTGATGCGCGGCGAGGCGCTCTAGCGGGCAGCAGGAAACGCAGCCCCGGCGGTTCCGGATCGGCCCAAATGAACGGCCCTTTCCACCGCCACTTGGCGCGGCCCTTGCATTGCTCTAAACGGCGGACTGCCCTTCTGGAAGGACTTAGGCCCCGTGAAGCTACCGCGTCAGTTCTTCGCTCCCCTCGCCTTCGGCGCCCCGGCGCCATTGCGCGAGTTGCCGGTGCGATTGGAACGCATGATCCATTTCGTGCCGCCGCACGTGGAGAAGGTGCGCGCCAAGGTGCCCGAGCTGGTTGCCCAAGTCGACGTGGTGCTCGGCAATCTGGAAGACGCCATTCCCGTGGACGCCAAGCAGGCCGCGCGCACGGGTTTTATCGCCATGGCGAAAGCGACCGATTTCGGCGCCACCGGGCTGTGGACACGGATCAACGCGCTCAATTCGCCCTGGGCGCTCGACGATGTGACCGAGATCGTGGCGGCGGTCGGTAACAAGCTCGACGTTATCATGCTGCCCAAGGTCGACGGCGTCTGGGACATTCATTATCTCGATCAACTTTTGGCGCAGCTCGAAGCGCGCCACGCGATCAAAAAACCGATTCTGATCCACGCCATTCTGGAAACGGCGCAGGGCGTCAACAACGTGGAGGCGATCGCGGCCGCCTCCCCGCGCATGCACGGCATGAGCCTCGGGCCCGCCGATCTCGCCGCCTCGCGCGCCATGAAGACCACGCGCGTCGGCGGCGGCCATCCGGATTATAAAGTGCTCGCGGATGCGCAAGGTGACAGCCCGCGCGCCACCTCTCAGCAGGATCTTTGGCATTATACCATTGGCAAGATGGTCGATGCCTGCGCCGCCGCCGGCATCAAGCCGTTCTACGGTCCGTTCGGCGATTTCGCCGATGCCGCCGCCTGCGAGGCGCAATTCCGCAACGCCTTCCTCATGGGCTGCCTCGGCGCCTGGTCGCTGCATCCCTCGCAGATCGCCATCGCCAAGAAAGTATTCTCGCCCGATCTGGCCGAGGTGGCATTCGCCAAGAAGATCATCGACGCGATGCCGGACGGCGCCGGAGCGGTGATGATCGACGGCAAGATGCAGGATGACGCCACCTGGAAGCAGGCCAAGGTGCTCATCGATCTCGCCAGGCTGGTGGCGGCCAAGGACCCGGACATGGCGGCGCGTTACGGCATCTAAGCTGTCTGGCGAACGCCGGAACGATGCACTATATGGGCAGTATCATGAGCAAGATGCGCAACGCCAAATTTCAGCTCGGCCAGGTGGTCAAACACCGGCTGTTTTCGTTCCGCGGCGTGGTATTCGACATCGACCCGGAATTCGCCAACACCGAGGAATGGTGGGAGTCGATTCCGGCCGAAATTCGCCCGTCCAAGGACCAGCCGTTCTATCATCTGTTTGCAGAGAACGAGGAGACCGAATACGTCGCCTACGTTTCCGAGCAGAACCTGTTGCCCGACACGTCGGGGGCACCGCTGCGCCATCCGCAGGTGGCCGAAATATTCGAGCGCGACGAGAGCGGGAGCTATCGTCCGCGTAACAGCCAGTACAACTAATCGTCAGGCACTCAGAAAAGACAAAAGGCGCGGCCGCAGCCGCGCCTTTTGCTCGTTTCGTATGCCGAGCGCGCTATTTTTTCTTCGGCGCGGGGGCCGCCGTCGCCGGCTGCTGCGCCTCCAACTTCTTGCGCGCCGCTTCCGCCTTCTTCTGCAATTCCGACTGCAGCTTGCGCTGCTGCTCCTCGAACACCTTCGGGTCGGTCGGCGGGCCATCATAGGCCTTGGAAAAATCGGCGAGCGGCAGCGGCAGGCTGATCGGATTGGATTGCAGGTTGATCGCCTGCACCGTGATCTGCTTGCCTTTCTTCATCTTGGCGATCATGTCGTCGGTGACCGGATAGTCCGACATGCAGCCACCGGGGAAGCAGACCTTGTAGGGCTCGTTGACCGGCTGGCCCTGATCGACGATGACGCGCGTTCCATGCTGCAACTGCATGCCAAGCGGAACGATCACGCGCAATAACTTCGGCAGACCTTCCGGCTCGATCAGTTGCACGGCCACGACAGGCTGGCCGTTTTCCAAACGGCCGTCCTTGAACACCGTGCATATCTTTTTATTGTTGGTTTGCGCGCTCTGATTACAGACTTTCATCCACGGCGAATACATGAGCTGCGGCTGTCCCTGGGCGGCCTGCTGCGGCTGCTGCGCGGGTTGAGCGGCGGGTGCCGGCTTCTGCGCCGATTTTGCCGCTGGCTTCTTCGTCTGCGCCAAAGCCTGCGGCGCGGTGAGTGAAGCCGCCGCCACCAGAGCCAATGTGGCCATAGTGGCGGTCAGCGCCCGGCCCAACGGCCGGGCCGATGCGATCCGATGATCCATTCAACTAGTCCCTTATTCTTTCCACCGGCGGCCTTTCGCCAGGCCGGACGGCCGCGCCTCTCTAACTCGGCTCTCTCCCGGCCAAATACGGCGGGAGCGTGACGTTTACCCGCTGCGTGATAGCCGAAATTCGTTCCGCAATAAAGCCGCGAATGTGCCGAATATACGGACCCGGCGGCGGCCGAGGCGCTGTGATAAAATCGCGCAAAATCGGAGCGAATCGCATTCGACGCCTGCTAGTGCCCCCATTCGACC
Organism: uncultured Alphaproteobacteria bacterium; assembly: GCA_963773115.1. Taxonomy (GTDB): domain Bacteria; phylum Pseudomonadota; class Alphaproteobacteria; order Rhizobiales; family Xanthobacteraceae; genus Pseudolabrys. Next base: position 162,383 of record CAVYZZ010000006.1, read on the forward strand.
TGCGCCCGCTGACGCAAGCAAAGGCGTCGCGGCGCACGGTCTTGCGCGGCGCGCTCGCCGCCGCCTCCGGGCTTGCCTTGCGCCCCGCGCGTGCCGCCGCGGACTACCACGCCATCGCCATGCACGGCGCGCCGGCGTGGCCAGCCGACTTCGGCCATCCGAGCTATGCCAACCCGGCGGCGCCAAAGGGCGGCAAGTTGGCGCAAGGCGTGCTCGGCACCTTCGACTGCCTCAATCCGCTCATCGTCAAGGGCCTGCCCGCCGTCAATATCCGCAATTACGTGATCGAGAGCCTGCTGGCGCGTGGCTACGACGAGCCGTTCACGCTTTACGGCCTGCTGGCCGAGAGCGTGCAAACGAATGCCGCGCGCAGTCTCGTCACCTTCACGCTCAATCCGGCGGCGCGCTTTTCCGACGGCAAGCCGGTCACGCCGGCGGACGTCGTGTTTTCCTGGCAGCTGTTGCGCGACCACGGCCGCCCCAACCACCGCATTTACTACGCCAAAGTGATCAAGGCCGATATCGTCGGCGAACGCAGCGTGCGCTTCGACCTCGGCGGCGCCGACGACCGCGAATTGCCGCTGATCATCGGGCTGATGCCGGTGCTGGCCAAACACGCCGTCGATCCCGACACGTTCGAGAACACCAGCTTCGAACCGCCACTTGGCACCGGCCCCTACACGGTCTCGGCGGTCAAACCGGGCGACAGCGTTATCTTCACGCGCGACAAAAAATACTGGGGACGCGACCTGCCGATCAACCGCGGCTTGTGGAATTTCGATACCATCCGATTCACCTATTACCGAGACGGCAATACCCATTTCGAGGCGTTCAAGAAGGGCCTCTACGACGTGCGCGCGGAGACCGATCCCGGCCGCTGGCAGACGGCCTATAATTTTCCGGCGCTGCGCGCGGGCCGCGTGGTCAAGGAGCAATTCCCCTACGGACTGCCCAAGGGCATGCAGGGCCTGACATTTAACACGCGGCGGCCGATTTTCGCCGACGTGCGCGTACGCGAGGCGCTCCTGCACTTGTTCGACTTCGAATGGCTCAACCACACTTATTTCTTCGATCTCTACAAGCGCACCGCCAGCTATTTCGACGACTGTGATCTCTCCGCCCACGGCGTGCCGGCGAACGCGCGCGAACGCGAATTGCTGAAAGCCTTTCCCGGCGCGGTGCGCGCCGACATCATGGCGGGCAAATGGTCGCCGCCGGTGACCGACGGCTCCGGGCGCGACCGCGCTGGCTTGCGCCGCGCCTTCGCGTTGTTCAAGGCCGCCGGCTACGGCCTCAAGGGCACCCAGCTTACCCATCTCGCCAGCGGGCGGCCGTTCGGCTTCGAAATCCTCACCAGCACCCGCGACCAGGAGCGGCTGGCGCTCGCCTTCATGCGCAATCTCAAGCGCGCCGGCATCGCCGCACAGGTGCGTAATGTCGACGCTACCCAGTTCCAGCACCGGTTGCTCAGCTTTGATTTCGATATGGTGGAGTACCGCTGGGAACAATCGCTCTCGCCCGGCAACGAGCAACTCTTCTACTGGGGCTCGGCGGCGGCGGGCCAGGAAGGCAGCCGCAACTACATGGGCGTCAAGTCGAAGGCGGTCGACGCCATGATCGCCGCCATGCTGGCCGCCACCGCGCGCGACGATTTCGTTGCCGCCATCCGCGCGCTCGATCGCGTGCTGCTGTCGGGCTTTTACGTCATCCCGCTCTACTACTCACCAGTACAGTGGCTGGCGCGCTGGACCAGAATCCGGCATCCCCAGCACACATCGCTGTTCGGCTATCTGCCGGAGACCTGGTGGCACCAGGATGCCAAATCATGAAGACAAAGTCGTGAGGCACGCGCCATGATCCTCGACAACGGCGACGGCGCTGCGGGCGGGCACGGGGCGACGCTCGACGAACTGTTCCGCCGCGCCGGTGTGCGCCATCCACAAGCGACCGCGCTCATCGATCCGCCCAACCGTGAGAGCTTCACCGACGGCGCGCCGCGGGAACTGAGCTACGCGGAAGCCGACTCGTTGACCTCCGCCTTCGCCGCCCGCTTGCGCGCGCTCGGCCTGCGCACCGACGCGGTGGTGGCGATCCAACTGCCCAATGCGGTGGAAGCCGTTATCGCGCTGCTGGGCGTGCTGCGCGCCGGCATGATCGCGGCGCCTTTGCCGTTGCTCTGGCGTCAGCAGGACATCATCAATGCGCTGCAAGGCACCGGCGCCAGAGCAATCATCACCTGCGCCCGCGCTGGCGCGCTCGCGCCGGCGAAATCAGCGATGCTGGCGGCGGCCGAGCTGTTTCCGATCCGCCATATCTGCAGCTTCGGGCGCGAACTGCCCGACGGCGTGGTGCCGCTCGACGATCTTTACACGCAAACGTCCATCGATTTCGTGCAAGGGCAGGCGCGGCCGGGCGCGGCCGCGGCCCATGTCGCGGTGCTCACGTTCGACGTTACGGCGCAAGGGTTCGTGCCGGCGGCGCGCAACCACGCGCAATTGATCGGCGGTGGCCTGGCGCCGTTCCTGGAAGCCGGATTGGCGCCGGACGCGGCCCTGCTCTCGACCATACCGCCAGCCTCGTTTGCCGGCCTCGCACTCGGTGTGGTGCCGTGGCTGCTTTGCGGCGGTACGCTGGCGCTGCATCAGAGTTGCGATCCGACGGCGCTCAACGCGCAATGCGACGCCCTCAGCGATGCCACCGTGATCCTGCCCGGCCCGGCGGTCGCGCCGTTTGGCGAGGCCGGCCTGCTCGGTGCATCGATCAAGACCGTCGTCGCGCTATGGCGCGCGCCCGAGCGGCTCGAAGCATGTGCACCCTGGGACGGCAAGGCCGCGCTGGTGGACGTGGCGGCTTTCGGCGAAATCGGATTGCTCGCCGCGCGCCGCGGCGCCGACGGCATGCCGGCGCCCATCCCCTGCGGTCCCATCGGCGCACCACGCGGCGCCGCGGGTGCGGTAAGCGTGGCGGAAACGGCGCGCTGCAAGACCGGTACGCTGGCCCTGCGCGGCCCGATGATCCCGGTGCACGCGTTTCCGCACAGCGCCGAACAAGACAATGCGCAGGCGCCTGATCCGTCGGGCTTCGTCGATACCGGCTTTTCCTGCCGCCGCGACGGCGACGCATTGACCGTCACCGGACCGCCGGCGGGCATCGCCGCCGTCGGCGGCTACCGTTTCCGGCGCCCCGCGCTCGAGGCGGCGGTGGCGGATGTCGATCCGGACGCGATGATCGTGGCGGTTCCGGACAGCGCCATGGGCGAACGCCTGGCCGGCGCCGGCGCCGACCCGCCGGCGATCCTTGCCGCGTTGCAGGCACGCGGCGTCAATCCGCTCATTTCGGGTGCGTTTCGCCCGCGCGGCGAAGCCGACGCCGCTTAATCGCCATCGTCGTTGACGAGGCATTAACAGCCCAGCCTTTAAGGTCGCATGCCCTGTAACCTGTGCGTGCGCCCCCATGTCGCTTCAAGGTCCAATCATCGTGGTCGCCGAAAGCCCGGCGGCCGACCTTACGGAAGCACTGGGCGCGGCCGGCGCCTTCCCCATCGTCGAAGCCACATGGGCCGAGGCACCAACCGCCTTCATCTCGGTCAAGCCCGCCGCGGTCATTATCGCCGAGCCCGGCCCGCCCAAAAGCGAATCCGTCGCGCGCATGCTCTGCCTGCAGATAGCCAGCGCCAACGGCCCCATCGTGCCGACGATCGCGCGCGTGCAGGGCGAACAGGAAGCCGCCATTCCCATCGCGCTACCGGCCGATGCCGCCATGCCGCTGGAACGGCTGATCGCGCGCCTGGAGTTGGCCATGCGCGTGCGCGCATTGCACGCGACGGTCCTGCGCCGCATCGAAATGTTCACGTCGCACGGCGGCAAACTGCCGCCGATGCCCGTGGGCGACGCACTGGACGACGCAACCGTGCTGATCGCCGGGCGCGGGCCACTTTACCCGGCGCTCACCGTCGCGATCGGCGAGCGCGTCAACATGCTGGGGGGCTTGAGCGTCGAGACTGCCGCCAGGCATCTCAATTCGCGTGACCTCGACGGCGTCGTGGTCGGCGACGGTTTCTCGCCGCGCATGGTCGAGGCTTTTCTGACCGTACTGGCGCAGGACCCCCGCTATCGCGACATTCCAGTGGCGGTGATCGGTGAGGCGCCGCCCGAATTCGCCGAAAGATTGACCAATATCGACCATGTCGACGGCGATCCGTCCCGCCTGGTGGCGCGCATGATGCCATTGGTCCGCATGCACGCGTTCGCGGGGCGCCTGAAACGTATGCTCAAGACGCTCGACACCGACGGCATGTTCGACCCGCAGACCGGCCTGCTCACCCGCGAGTCATTCTGGCACGATCTGCAACAGGCGATCGCGGAAGCGAGCGACCGCAGTCTGCCTCTGTCGATCGGGCGTTTCACCTTCGACGGCCAGCGCGACGAGCGCGCCGGCATGGATGGCGCCCGGCTGGCGGCACGGTTCACCCGCGACATCGATTTTGCCACACGCGAGGACGACGGCGCGATCCTCATCGTTTTCACGCAGACCAACTTGCAAAGCGCCCATGTGGTGGCGCGCCGCATCGCAGGGTTTCTCAAGAGCACGCTGGCGCCGGCGCGCCCACACGCGGAGATCACCGCCAATGTCACGCTGGCGACGCTGAAGGCCGGAGATACGCTCGACAGCCTGGTGGCGCGGGTGCTGGGCAGCCAGGTGGTGGTTGCCGCCGAATAGCCGACGGCCTAGGCTTCCCCAAAAGGAGCCCGCCCATGACCGATCAACAGCCCGTCCGCATCGACGTCGTCTCCGACGTGGTCTGCCCATGGTGCTTCATCGGCAAGCGCCGCCTGGAAAAGGCGCTGGCGCTCAAGCCGGAGATTCCGGTCGAGGTGCACTGGCACCCCTATTTCCTCAACGACTGGATCCCGCGCGAGGGCATCGCGCGCAGCGAATACCTCACCACCAAGTTCGGCTCGCCCGAGCGCTACGCGGGCATCGCGCAACGCGTGTCAACGGCGGCGGCCGAGGAGGGCCTAGACTATGCGATGGACAAGATCAGCCGCCAGCCCAACACGATCGACGCCCACCGGTTGATCCGCTGGGCCGATGGTATCGGCAAGGCCGCCGAGATGAAGCAGAAGCTGATGGACCTTTATTTCACCGGCGGCGCCGATCTGTCCAACCGCGCGGTGCTGGTGCAAGCGGCCGCCGACATCGGGCTCGACGCCGACGACATCAGCGAGGCACTGGCGAGCGACCAGGATGTCGAAGAGGTCGCGCGCGAGGCGACCGCCGCCAAGGACGCAGGCATTGACGGCGTGCCCTGCTTCATCTTCGACGGCAAGCTCGCGGTATCCGGCGCGCAGGCGCCGGAATATCTCGCCGAAGCGATCGAGCGCATGGCGCAAGCCGAGCGCGACGCCGCGGAATAAAACCGGACGCATGCCATGAAGATCACCGCCGCCGTTGTGCGCGAGCGTGGCGGCGCTTTTGCGCTCGAGCAGCTCGATCTCTGCGACCCGCGCGCCGACGAATTGCTGGTCGAGGTCAAGGCGAGCGGCATGTGCGCCACCGACCTGCACGGCCGCGACGGCTATTATCCCGACATGCCCTACCCCGCGGTGTTCGGCCACGAAGGCGCCGGTGTGGTGCGCGCGGTGGGCAGCGCGGTGACGGAATTCAAGCCCGGCGACCATGTGGTGATGGCCTACCCGTGGTGCGGCACCTGCCCGAACTGCCGCTCGCTGCGGCAGACCTATTGCCTGCAGGCCGGCAAGCTCAAGCACGGCGGCACGCGGGCCGACGGCTCGACCCTCGCCACCATGGACGGCAAGCCGGTCTACGGCTCCTACTTTCAGCAATCGTCGTTCGGCAATTTCACCATCGCCAACGCGCGCTACGCGGTGAAAGTGCGCAACGACCTGCCGCTCGACATCCTCGGGCCGCTGGCGTGCGGCGGGCAGACCGGCTCCGGCGCAGTGCTCAACGTCATGAAGCCGAAAGCCGGCGACAGTTTTGTCGTGTTCGGGATCGGTTCGGTCGGCCTGTCGGCACTGATGGCGGCAAAGATTACCGGCTGCGATCCGATCATCGCCGTGGATGTGCACGCGCATCGTCTGGCGCTGGCGCGCGAATTGGGCGCAACCCACACCATCAACCATGGCGGCCGCAGCGACGTGGTGGCGGAAATCAAAAAGATCACCGGTCTCGGCGCCCACTACACGGTGGAAACTTCGGCGCTGGCTTCGGTCTTTCGCGAAGCGGTGGATGCGCTGATGCCGGCGGGCACCTGCGTGCTGCTGGGCAGCGCGCCCCCCGATACCGAAGTTACGTTCAACATGAAGCACATCCAGAACGGCCGCGTCGTGCGCGGCGTCATCCAGGGCGACAGCGTGCCCAAACAATTCATTCCGCAACTGGCTGATTACATCGCCGCCGGCCGCTTTCCGGTCGACCGCCTGATCACGTTCTACGATCTGGCCGACATCAACCGCGCCGCCGCGGAATCGGCGAGCGGCATCACCATCAAGCCGGTGCTGCGCATGCCGCATTGAGGCGGCGCTTCACGCGATGGCAAGTGTTTCCGGCGGTGCGCCTCTGGCGAAGGCTTCCGCCTTGCGCGCGACAGGGCGACCATAGAAATAGCGCCCGATCACATTGGTCACGAAGCGGTTGATGATGTTCCCCGTGAACGGCAGCGGCCGCAGCACGTCGACGATCAGCACCGCGCGCGATTCGTTGCTGTTGTTGACGACCTCGTGCGGCCAGCTGTCGTCGAACATTACCGCCTCGCCTTCCTTCCAGACATAGTCTTGGTCGTTGACCACGATCTTGGGCGGCTTGTCCTTCGGCACCCTGAGGCCGAGATGATAGCGCAGGTAACCGTAATAGGGCCCCTCGTGCTTCGGCACCGACTTGCCGGGATCGAGAATAGAAAAGAAGGCCTGGATCATGTTGGGCACTTTTTTCAGCGCCTTGCAGGTCTCCGGGCAACGCTGACGGTTCAGTTCGATCTTGTAGCCGACGCATTCGAGCAGGAACACGTTCCAGCGTTTCGGCGTCGTGTCGGAGATTTCGCGCTCGCCCGAATCCACTTCATGATATTGCGGCAGCGAAAGCCCCTCTGCCATCACCTTCTCGAATTCCTCGCGTATCGCCGGATAGGCCTTGGTGACGGCTTCGAGGCCCGGATAGTCCTTTGCGATGTTGAAGAAGGTCGGTCGATGTCGCAGGTTGATGTGCAGGCCGATATAGCCGTTCAACATCGCCTTGAAGATGTGATAGTCGAGTTTCATGGCCCGCCCCCGGGACAACGGCGGAAACATTATCCTTTCGAAAAAATCCCCGCAAGCATCGCGCGCCGAGGCCTCCTTGTTACGCAGCTTTAGCCGGCTCCGCGATCGACACCAGCTTGCGTAGAATTGTCGCAGTACCTTTCAGGCGCTCGACCGGAAGCGGCCAGTCTTCGAAGAAGACCAGTTGCTGCGCTTTTGCATTCTTCGGATCGTTGCGCATGCGCGCGCCCGCGCCCTGCTCGTGGATATAGCGGATCAGTCCTTCCGGATTGGCAAAAATATTGTCGCGGAAGGCGAGCACGACGCCCTTGGGGCCGGCCTCGACCCGCTCCACATTGGCGCGACGGCAGAGCGCCTTGATCGCCACCACCTGCAGTAGATGTTCGACCTCCTGCGGCAGTTTACCGAAACGGTCGACCAGTTCGGCGGCGAAGGAGTTGATCTCGCGTTCGTCCTCGATCTCGGCGAGGCGGCGGTACAGCGCCAGCCGCACCGACAGGTCGGCGACATAATCGTCGGGAATGAGCACCGGCGTGCCAATCATGATCTGCGGCGACCAGCGATCGGCGACCGGCGCGGTGATGCCGGCCTTCAGGCTCATGACCGCCTCCTCCAGCATCTGCTGGTAGAGCTCGAAACCGACCTCCTTGATATGGCCGGATTGCTCTTCGCCCAGCAGATTGCCGGCGCCGCGAATGTCCAGGTCATGCGAGGCGAGCTGGAAGCCGGCGCCCAGCGTGTCGAGCGATTGTAGCACCTTCAGCCGGCGCTCGGCCTGCGCCGTGATCTTCTGCTGCGCTGGCAACGTCAGCAGCGCATAGGCGCGCAGCTTGGCGCGCCCGACCCTGCCCCGCAATTGATAGAGCTGCGCCAGGCCGAAGCGGTCGGCGCGATGGACGATCAAGGTATTGGCGGTCGGGATGTCAAGACCGGATTCGATAATGGTGGTGGAGAGCAACACGTCGTATTTGCCGTCATAGAATGCCGACATGATGTCGTCGAGCACGGCCGCTGGCATCTGCCCGTGGGCGACGGCGACCCGCACTTCCGGCACGGTTTTGTCGAGGAAGTCCTTGGTGCCGGCCAGATCCTCGATGCGCGGGCAGACGTAGAACGCCTGGCCGCCGCGGTATTTCTCCCGTAGCAGCGCCTCGCGCACCGTGACCGGATCGAACGGCGACACGAAGGTACGCACGGCGAGGCGGTCAACCGGCGGCGAGGCGATGATCGACAGATCCCGCACGCCGGTGAGCGCCAGTTGCAGCGTGCGCGGGATCGGCGTGGCGGTGAGCGTAAGCACGTGTACCTCGGTGCGCAGCGCCTTCAGCTTCTCCTTGTGGGAGACGCCGAAATGCTGCTCTTCGTCGACCACCAGCAGGCCCAGGTCCTTGAAAGCAATGCCGCGGCCGAGCAGGGCGTGAGTGCCGATGACGATATCGACGCTGCCGTTGGTGAGCCCCGCCTTGGTCGCCGTGAGCTGAGCCGACGGCACCAGGCGCGAGGCCTGCGCCACATTCACCGGGAAGCCACGGAACCGTTCCGAGAAAGTCTTGAAGTGCTGGCGTGCCAGCAGCGTGGTCGGCACGACGACGGCGACCTGCTTGCCGCTGACGGCGGCGATGAATGCGGCACGCAGCGCTACTTCCGTTTTGCCGAAACCGACGTCGCCGCAGATGAGGCGATCCATCGGCCGGCCGGAGCCGATGTCCTTGATGGTGGCATCGATGGCCGCAAGCTGGTCGTCGGTCTCCTCGTAGGGAAAGCCGGCGCAGAACTCGTCGTAGGCGCCCGGCCCGACCGTTAGCCGCGGCGCCTCACGCAATTGCCGCTCGGCCGCGATCTTGATCAACTCGCCGGCAATCTCGCGGATGCGGCTCTTCATGCGCGCCTTGCGCGCCTGCCAGTTGCCGCCGCCCAGGCGGTCGAGATCGACGCTCGATTGCTCCGAGCCGTAGCGCGACAGCAGGTCGACGTTCTCCACCGGCAGGAACAGCTTGGTGTCGTCGGCGTAGTGGATTTCGAGACAATCGTGCGGCGCGCCGGCTGCTTCGATCGCCTGCAGGCCGGAAAAACGCCCGATGCCGTGGTCGACATGCACCACCAGATCGCCGGGTGCGAGGCTGGTGACCTCGGCGATGAAATTCTCGGCCCGCCGCGTCGCCCTGCGCGGCCGCACCAGCCGGTCGCCGAGAATGTCCTGCTCGCTGACGATGGCCGCGTCTTCGGTCTCGAAGCCGGACTCGATGCCGAGCACGACGAGCGCCACCGCGGGCTTGGGCACGCCAAGCGCCTGCGGCCAGGAGTCGACGGAGGAAAGATTGTGCAGGCCGTGATCGGCGAGCACGTGGCTCATGCGTTCGCGCGCACCCTCGCTCCAGAGCGCGATGGCGACGCGTTTGCCCTTGGCTTGCAAGTCGAGCACGTGCGCCGAGACCGCCTCGAACACGTTCGATCCCGGCTCGGCGCGCTCGGCGGCAAAATTGTGTCCGGCGCGCGCACCGACGTCGATCACGCCTTGCGCCTCCGGCACCGCAAAGGGCGTGAGCTTTGCCACTGGTTCGGTTTCAAGGCGGTCGCGCCATTCGTTTTCGGAAAGATAGAGCCGGTCCGGCGGCAGCGGCTTGTAGGGCGGCGTAACGCCTTCGCTGAGCGCCTGGTTGCGCGCCTCGTAATAGTCGGCGATTTGCGTGAAGCGCTCGCGCGCGGCGTCTTCAACCAGATTTTCGAGCGCCAGCGCCGTGCCGGGAAGATAATCGAACAGAGTTTCGAGTTTATTGTGGAAAAGCGGCAGCCAGTGCTCCATGCCGGGATAACGGCGGCCTTCGGTCACGGCTTCGTACAAGAGATCGTCGGGAGTGGCAGCGCCGAATTGCGCAACGTAACCGGTGCGGAAACGGCGGATGGTTTCGGTGATGAGCTGGAATTCGGAAACCGGCACCAGGTCGAGCGCCCGCAATTCACCTTCGCTGCGTTGGGTCTCCGGATCGAAGCTGCGGATCGTCTCCAATGCGTCGCCGAAGAAATCGAACCGCACCGGCAGGTCCATGCCGGGCGCGAAAAGGTCGAGGATGCCGCCGCGCACGGCGTAGTCGCCCGGCTCGCGCACGGTCGAGGCGCGCGCAAAGCCGTTGAGCTCCAGCCACTCGATGATGCCAGCCATGCCGATGACGTTGCCGGGCGCGACCGAAAAGGCATGCGTCGCGACGAATTCGCGCGCCGGCACGCGCTGGAGCGCGGCGTTGACGGTCGTGAGCAGCACCGAGGGGCGGTCGCGCCCCTTCACGCGCGCCAAACGGGACAGCGAAGTCATGCGCTGCGCCACAACGGAAGCATTGGGCGACACCCGGTCGTAGGGCAGACAATCCCATGCTGGGAATTCCATCACCAGTACGTCGGGACCGAAGAAGGACAATGCGCGCGACAACTGCGCCAGGCGCTGGCCGTCGCGGCAGACGACGCAAAGCGATACCGCCGGCGCGTCGGCGCGCGCCGCAACACTGCGCGCCAAATCGGCGAGCACCAGCCCTTCGGCGCCGTCGGCGACCTGGGCTAGCGTCAGGGCAGCGCCGGCGCGCAACAAGTCGGCGGGGGATTTCACTTGAGCCCCTCCCCGCTCGCGTGGAATTCGCGCAGCCGGCGAAACATGGCGGTGTCGTATTCGGCGGGCACGGTCTCGGCGCCGCTTACCCAGGCGAAAAACGGCTGGTCGGGGATTTCCAAAAGCCGCTCGTAGTCGTCGAGCTCGGCCTCGTTCCATTGCGCAATCTGGGCGTCGGCGAAACAGCCAAGTACTAGGTCCATCTCGCGGATGCCGCGATGCCAGGAGCGGAACAACAGCCTGCGCCGGCGCGCGTCCAGCCCTTCGCTCGAAATCCGTGTCCCGGTCACAGGTTTCTCCAACGCCAAAAACCCGGACGGGGCCGGGCGCGGTTTATATAGCCGCTCTCACGCGGTCTGTCAGTGGGCAGGCGCCGCAATCGCATCGCTATTGGCAGTCGGCACCTGTTGGGCGAGAAATTCCCCAATCTTGCGCGCGCCCGATGAGGTGTTGTGCACAAGGTCATAGAAATCGTTGGGCGCGAAGATGACCTTCGCGGCAACGTCGACAAATTGGCAGTCGCTCGATTCCGCGCAGACTTCACCGTTCGCGCGATTGATCATCCCGAGCGCGACCGCCCAATGTTGAAGGCCACCTCGCGACGGCGCGACAAATGTCTTGCCGTCCTGCCATCGCACGATGGCGGGATTTGCCGGCTGCGAAACGAAGACCACCTTTTCCCCGCGCTGTGCGCTCAATTCCAGCAGCCGCCGCAGGTTCGGCTTGTAGAACTGCGCGATGTATTTTTCGATGTCGCCGGTGTCGAGGCTCGCCTGTTTCATCTCTTCCATCGGCAGCATGGGCGGCGCCTTCATCCGGTGGTGGGTGACTTCGCGCGGCCCAGCCGCGCGGAACCAGAGCTTGGCCAGCCCCTTGGCCAGCACCGACCTGCGAACGAGGTCATGCCGCCATGAACTGACTTCGTTTTTAAAGTCGGCAAGCTTTTTGCCGTCACCGCTCAGCGAAGCGTCGTTCACGCCGACAAAATGGAGATAGTATTTCGGCTTGAGCCCCGGAATTTTGTGCAGCCATTCGGTCACGGCGACAATGTGCCCGAACGACGACATGCCGTCGACGCCGGCGTTGGCGACCGCGACATTGCCGGCCTTGCGCCAAACGTCCTGCCACGTCTGGCCTTCGCCGACATAGCGTTGATCGGTGGTCGATCCACCGACCGTCACCACCTGTACTTGATTCAGCGGTTCGTGCACGCCACGCAAGCCGAACTTGTCACGGACATAACGGATTTCGCCGGCAGGTTCGTAGAGGGTCTGGCGATAGGTGTAGTCCTGATCGACGATCGCCGCGCCCGGCGGCACGTATGGCGCAAACCAATTGCCGAAGATCAGTTCGCAGCCTATGACAATCGCCGCAAGGGCAGCCAGATTGACGAATACGAGGGTAATGACTTGGGATAACCTGCTGCGCATCATATTCAGATCGAAACCTCGTTGTCCCCGATTGGCCGCCGTGTCGATGTCACGCAATTGATCCTGTGGCCGCGCAGCAATACCGGGTTCGCCCGCCCGCGCGCAATCGTTAAACTGCGGCCATGCGCCCGCCGTTGCTCAACCCGCTATTTGCCTCGCTGACCAGCCTGCCCGGAATCGGGTCGCGGCTGGAGAAGCTCTATGCCCGGCTGCTCGACCGCGAGGCGCCGCGGGTGATCGATCTCCTGTTCCACCTGCCCTCCGGCACCATCGACCGCCGCGCCCGACCGAACCTGCGCGATGTGCAGGCGGGCCAGGTGGTCACGGTCGCGGTGACGATCGACAAGCACCGCCCCTCGCCGCCGCACCGGTCGCGTGCGCCCTACCGCGTCTACGCCCATGACGAGACCAGCGACATCACGTTGACTTTTTTCAACGCCCGCAAGGATTACCTGGAGAAGCTCCTGCCGGAGGGCGAGTTGCGCTACGTCTCCGGCACCGCCGAATTCTACGACGGCATGTTGCAGATGGTGCATCCCGACCGCGTGGTTGACGAGACCGGCTTTGCCGCATTGCCGCTGGTCGAGCCGGTCTATCCGCTCACCGAAGGGCTGGCGCTCGGCAATGTGCGCCGCGCCATGGATGCAGCGCTCGCCTCGCTCGCGCGCGTCACCGCTCTGCCCGAATGGCAGGACGAGGCCTGGATTTCGCGCGAACGCTTTCCCGCATTTGCGGAAAGCTTGCGGCATCTGCACCGCCCGACGGAGCCGCACGACGTGCTGCCTGAGAGTCTGGCCTGGACGCGGCTCGCTTTTGACGAACTGCTTGCCGGCCAATTGGCGCTCGCGCTGGTGCGTGCGCATATGCGCCGCCAATCGGGCCGCGGCACCGCCAGCGAAGGCCGCTTGCGCGCGCGCATCCTCAAGGCGCTGCCCTACGCGCTCACCCATTCGCAGCAACGCGCGGTCGACGACATCATCAACGACCTGGCGCTGCCGCAGCGCATGTTGCGGCTGCTGCAAGGCGATGTCGGCTCCGGCAAGACCGTGGTGGCGCTGATTGCCGCCGCCGCCGTGATCGAGGCCGGACGGCAGGCTGCCTTCATGGCGCCGACCGAGATTCTCGCCCGCCAGCATCTGAAGACCATCGCGCCGCTGGCGGAGGCCGCCGGCATCCGCGTTGCCATCCTCACCGGCCGTGAGCGCGGCAGTGCACGCAAAGAGATCCTCGACCGGCTCATCCTCGGCGATATCGATCTCCTGCTCGGCACCCACGCGCTGTTTCAGGAAGATGTCTCCTTCCATGATCTCGCGCTCGCAATAGTCGACGAGCAGCACCGCTTCGGCGTGCACCAGCGGCTGGCGCTGACGCAAAAGGGAGAAGCGGTCGACGTGCTGGTGCTCACCGCCACGCCGATCCCGCGTACGCTGGTGCTCACTTATTTCGGCGACATGGACGTGTCGGAATTGCGCGAGAAGCCGGCCGGCCGCCAGCCGATCGACACCCGCACCATTCCACTCTCTCGCCTCGAAGAGGTCGAGGACGCGGTCGGGCGCGCGCTTGGCTCAGGCCAACGCGCGTATTGGGTTTGCCCGCTGGTGGAGGAATCCGAAAAAATCGATCTCGCCGCCGCCGAGGCCCGATTCGAGGAACTGCGCAACAAGTTCGGCGCCATGATCGATCTGGTGCACGGCCGCATGAAGGGCGCCGACAAGGACGCCGCCATGGCGCGCTTTGCCGCCGGCGAGACGCAATTGCTAGTCGCCACCACGGTGATCGAAGTCGGCGTCGATGTGCCGGAGGCGACCGTCATGGTGGTCGAGCACGCCGAGCGCTTTGGCCTCGCGCAACTGCATCAGCTACGCGGGCGCATCGGCCGCGGCGCCGGCCAATCCACGTGCCTGCTGCTGTACAAGACGCCGCTCGGCGAGACCGCCAAGGCGCGGCTGGCGACCTTACGCGAAACCGAGGACGGTTTTCGTATTGCCGAGGAGGACTTGAATTTGCGCGGCGAAGGCGACCTGCTCGGCACCCGACAGAGTGGCCTGCCCGGCTTTCACCTCGCCCGCCTCGACGTGCATGGCAAATATCTTGGCGCCGCCCGCGACGACGCCGCGCTGGTGCTGGCGCGCGACCCCGGCCTCGCCACCGCGCGCGGCACGGCGCTGCGTCATTTGCTCTATCTGTTGGGCAAGGACGAGGCGATCAAGCTGATAAGGGCCGGCTGACGGTCACGCCAGCGGATCGGGGCCGAAGCGATTGGGCCCCGTCGTGCCTTTCATGCAATCCCAGACCAGCAGCAGAATTAGGCCGATGATGGTGAAGGCAATCAGCAGCCACCACCCGGTCCGTTCCAGATCATGCAACCGGCGCACCGACACCGCGATGCCCGGCAGCAACAGCGCCAGTGACGCCAGCGGGCTAACCAGTCCGGTTTCCAGATTGCTGAAAATCGCCACGTCGATAATTTCAGCAGCCGCGCTGACAAGACAAACGAATAGTGTCCAGAACCAGTATTCCGAGCGCAGAGCCCGGCCGGAAAACGTCACGTAGTTGCGGAATCCGGATTGAATCGCCTCGCCGAATGTCATTGCGGTCACCCCCAAGTGAGCCTTAACGGGGAGAATAACAGGGCAGAAAACCGCCGGGGAGGTAGCGGGCGCCTCTACTCCACCGTTTCTTTCTTCTTGCGCGCGATCTGCGCCGCGCGTGCGGTGGACGCCATGGCCGCGAGCTTCTTCTGCGAGTCGCCGTCCGGCTGTACCATCCCGGCGGAAATGACCAGCGACATGGCGGCTTCCACGTTGATGTCGATCTCGATCAGATCCTTGCGCTGAACGAAAAAGAAAAATCCCGTGGTCGGGTTTGGCGTACACGGCAGGAACACCGAGACGTTGTCCTCGCCCGGCAGCCGGTCGGCGATGTCGCTGCTGGGCTGCTGCGAGATGAACACCAGCGACCACATCCCCGGCGCAGGAAATTCCACCAGCGCCACCTTGCGGAAGCTTGAGCCGGTCTTCGAGAACAGCGTCTCGAAAATCTGCTTGGTGGTGCGGTAAAGCGGCCGAATGATCGGCATGCGGTTGAGCAGGCTCTCGCCCCAGCCCACAAGCGTGCGGCCGACCAGGTTGGCGGTGAGGAAGCCGAGCAGCGTCAGCGCAACGAAGGCCACAATCAGACCGGTGCCGGGGATGGGCCACGGCAGGTAGGTCTCCGGCCGGTAGACCGGCGGAATGACCGGCCGGACCAGATTGTCCACCCAGGTGATGAACGACCAGGTCAGATACGCGGTGATCAACACCGGGCCGGCAACCACCAGCCCGGTGAGGAAATAGTTGCGGATGCGGCCGGCAAGGCCGGTGTGCGACGCGGTCGCCGCTTCGACGTCGGCAGTCAGTTCGTCGTGCCGTTTCGGTTCTATTTCGGCCATGGCAATTTTTCCTGGCGCATGAATTTGTCCGAAAACCGGTACCCACTTTTCGGGATCATGCGCAAGCCTACTCCACCGTGACCGATTTCGCGAGGTTGCGCGGCTGGTCGACGTCGGTGCCGAGCGCGACCGCCGTATGATAGGCGATGAGCTGCACTGGCACCGCATAGACCAGCGGCGTGACGGTTGACGCCATGTCCGGCAGCGTCAGCGTCTGCACCTGATCCATGGCCGCTTCCTTGGCGCCTTTCGGGTCGGTCACCAGGATGATCTTGCCGCCGCGGGCGGCGACCTCCTCCATGTTCGACAGCGTCTTCTCGAAAACGCGGTCGTGTGGCGCGATCACGATCACCGGCATGGTCTCGTCGATGAGCGCGATCGGCCCGTGCTTGAGCTCGCCGGCGGCGTAGCCCTCGGCATGGATATAGGAGATTTCCTTGAGCTTGAGCGCGCCCTCCAGCGCGATCGGGAAGCTGGTGCCGCGGCCGAGATAGAGCACGTCGCGCACCTTGTCGAGTTCGAGCGCGAGCTTCTCGATCTGCGGCTCGAGCGCCAGCGCCTGCGTCATCAGACGCGGCACCTCGATCAGCGCATGCACCAGCTTCTGCTCGTCGGCCGCCGACAGTTCGCCGCGCGCGCGTCCGGCGGCGATCGCAATACAGGCCAGCACGGCGAGTTGGCAGGTGAAAGCCTTGGTCGAGGCCACGCCGATTTCGGGGCCGGCCAGCGTCGGCATCACCACATCGCTGTCGCGTGCGATCGTCGAGGTCGGCACGTTCACCACCGACAGCACATGCTGCTTGCGCTCCTTGGCATAGTGCAGGCTCGCCAGAGTATCGGCGGTCTCGCCCGACTGCGAGATGAAGATGGCGAGATCGCCAGGCTCGAGCGGCGCCTCGCGATAGCGGAACTCGGAGGCGATATCGATTTCCACCGGCAATTTCGCGAAGCGCTCGAACCAGTATTTCGCCACCAACCCGGCATAGAACGCGGTGCCGCAGGCCGAGAGTGACAGGCGCTTGAGCTTCTTCCAGTCGAACGGCAAGTCGCCCGGCAGTTCCACCCGCTCGTTCACCATGTCGATGTAATGGGCGAGCGTATGGCCGACAACCTCCGGCTGCTCGTGGATTTCCTTGGCCATGAAGTGCTTGAAGTTGCCCTTGTCGACCAGCAGCCCCGACGCCGACGATTTGATTATCGGCCGTTCGACCTTCTTGTTGTGCTCGTCGTAAATCTCCACGCCCTTGCGCGTCACCACCGCCCAGTCGCCGTCTTCTAGATAGCTGACGGAGTCGGTGAAGGGCGCCAGCGCGATTGCATCGGAGCCGAGGTACATTTCGCCCTTGCCGTAGCCGACCGCCAGCGGCGAGCCCTTGCGCGCGCCAATCATGAGGTCGTCCTCTCCGGAAAACAGGAAGGCGAGCGCGAAGGCGCCGCGCAATTGCTTGAGCGCGGCTGCCACCGCATCCTTCGGCGACTTGCCCTTCTTCATTGCTTCGGTGACCAGATGTGCGACCACTTCGGTGTCGGTGTCGCTGGCGAACTTTACGCCGTTCTTGGCAAGCATCTCGCGCAGTTCGCGGAAATTCTCGATAATGCCATTGTGCACCACGGCCACCCTGTCTGTGGCGTGCGGGTGGGCGTTGCCTTCGGTTGGCTTGCCGTGCGTGGCCCAGCGCGTGTGGCCGATACCGCTCAAGCCGGCGAGCGGTTCCTTGGCGAGCCGAGCCTCCAGCGCGGAGAGCTTGCCCTGCGCGCGCCGGCGCGCAAGCTTGCCGTGATCGAGCGTGGCGATGCCGGCGGAGTCATAGCCGCGGTATTCGAGGCGCTTGAGCGCATCGACGAGATGGGCCGCGACCGGTTCGCGCCCGAGGATTCCGACTATGCCGCACATCCGGAAGGATGGCCCCCGTTAACTTGTCGTCATGGTTTAGCCGCCGACGGCAACGCTATGGAAATCAAAACGCATTGCGCCTTGTGACAACGCGCCTTTGGCCATGGCGGCCCGGCCGCAAAAGGGCGTCACGCGCGCGTCTTCGACGGCGCCTTGCGCAGGTTCTTGCCCAAGGCTTTCACCTGCCGCAAGCGTTTTGCCCAGCCTTGCTTAATTGTCTGTTCCGTGCGCGCAACCGCCAGCGCGTCGGCCGGCACGTCCTTGGTCACCACCGAGCCGGAGCCGACATAGGCGCCGTCGCCGATCGTCACCGGCGCCACAAGCGACGTGTTCGAACCGATGAAGGCGCCCTTGCCGATCTCGGTGCGGTGCTTGGCGACACCGTCGTAATTGCAGGTGATGGTGCCGGCACCGATATTGCTGCCCTCGCCCACCCGCGCGTCGCCGATATAGGCGAGGTGATTGGCCTTGGCGCCGGCTTCGATGGTGGCCGCCTTCACCTCGACGAAGTTGCCGATATGCACGTTTTCGCCCAGGTCAGCGCCCGGACGTAGCCGGGCGTAAGGACCGACGCGCGCGCCCTTGCCAACACGGGCGCCTTCCAGATGCGAGAAGGCACGGATGGTTGCACCGTCCTCGACCGTAACGCCGGGGCCGAACACGACATTGGGCTCGATGGTGACGTCCTTGCCGAGCTTGGTATCTGCGGACATAAACACGGTCTCCGGCGCGATCATGGTAACGCCGGCATCCATGGCGGCGGCGCGCAAGCGCTGCTGCATGACGGCCTCGGCTTCGGCGAGCTGCGCTTTGGTATTGATGCCGCGCACGTCGTCCTCCGTCGTTTCGATCGCGACCGCCTTCAAGCCCATATCGCGGGCGATGGCAACCGCATCGCTGAGATAATATTCACCCTTGGCATTGCTATTGCCGATGCGATCGAGAATGGCGAGCGCGTGCCGGCCCGACAGCGCCATCAGCCCCCCATTGCATAAGGGGACCTTGCGCTCCTCGGGGCTAGCGTCTCTGTCCTCGCGAATGGCGAGGAGTTCAGTTCCGCGCGTCAGCAGGCGGCCATATCCGGTCGGATTCGCGGGTGTGAATCCGAGCACCGCCACCGCGGCGCCGTCGCCGAGTGCCGCGCGCAATTCATTGAGCGTCTCGGCGCGCACCAACGGCGTGTCGCTGAACATGACTAAAATGTCGTCAGGGTCGCGCGCGATCGCTTGCCGCGCCGACAGCACCGCGTGCGCCGTGCCCTTGCGCTCGCGCTGCTCGAACACCTGCGCCTGTGGCGCGGCGCGGCGCGCCTCCTCCGCCACTTGGCCGTGATCGGGCCCGACCACCACGGCAATTTCACCGCAGCTCGCCTGTGCCGCCGCGGCGAGCACGTGCGCAAGCAGCGTACGTCCGCCGATCGCGTGCAGCGCCTTCGGCATGCGCGTGCGCATGCGCGTGCCTTCGCCGGCGGCGAGCACGATCGCAAGGCATGTTCGATGGTTCATACGGTCTCGGCTCGGCTATGGCCGTGATGCTGCCTGTCTTGGCCGCGCACCCTAGCGGGGCGGGCCCGTGGGTAATAGAGCGCCTTTTGCGGATCCTGCGCGCGTCGCGGCAGAAGCAAGCATTGCCGGATTCTGCTAATGTTTTCAATCATGTGATTCGCCGTGTCGAGAAGGAGCCGATGGCGATCGAGATCGCCCCGCGCGAAAATGAGACCGACGAGCGCTTCGACATGCGCGCGCTCTGGCGCTTGGGCGGCTGGGGCGCCGCTGCGGCGCTTGCGCTTCTCATCGTCGCTTTCGTCAGCGCGTCCGACACCGGCAGCCAGCGCTTGGCCCTGGCCGTTACGCCGGCCGAGCTGCCGGTCCGTGCCGTCGCCACCGTGAAGATGCTGCCTCCGCATAATGACGCCGAGACCAAGCGGCTGGCGACACAGGTGCGCGCCCTTGCAGCCGATCGCGACCGGCTCACCGCGCGCATCGCGGCCCTCGAACATGAGCTCAACGACCTGACCGGCTCGGTCAAGCGGCTGGCGGAAGTCCCCGCCCCGGTGGCAAGCGCGCCGCCGACCCCGAGCACTCCAAAGATCGCGCAGCCGGCAATCGACAAACGCGAGGCGCCGAATGCGGCAGCGGCGCCCTCGCCGATCAAATCGCCGGTCGCCATGCCGTCGGCCGAAACGGCCGCGTCCTCGCCCAATAAGCCGCAACAGCAACAGCAACAGCAACAGCAAGCCGAGGCGAACGCGGCCGAGTCAAACGAACCACCCGCGCAGAACACCGCGGCGCCGGCGCTGGAAAAAGTGCCGCTGCCCCCGGTGCGCCTTGCGGCGGCCGAGCCGACGCAACCTGAATTCGGCATTGCGCTGGCCGGCGCCTCCAGCATCGATGTCGCGCGGCTGCAATGGGCCGCGGTAAAAGCCAATTTCGGGCCGCTCATTGCCGGCCTTGAGCCGCGCGCTTTGAGTGAACGGCGTGGCGCGGCCACCCATTACCGGCTGGTGGCCGGGCCGCTGCCGACCTATACCGCCGCGGCGCGGCTATGCGCGCGCATCATCGCCGCGCATGCGATCTGTCAGCCGGTCAAATACACTGGCGCCCCGCTCTAGCGCGGCCGATTGTGGGCGCGCCCGCGCGCCGCCATAATGCGCTGAGACACTACCGGAACCAGCATGAAACTGTTTTTGCCGAGCGCGCGCGCCACCAATTATCTGCTGATCGTCGGCTTCTGCTCGATCGGCTACGCGCTCTATCTTCGTTATCTCGCCATCGAGCAGAGCAAGGTTGGGCTGGAATGCGCCGCAGGCCTCGACACCTGGCTGTGCTTCACGCGCCATATCGCCTACGTCCTGTTTTCTAATTCGGTATTTGGCTGGGCGGCGCTAGCGGTCGCCGCGGTCAATCTGCTGCGGCCCTCGCTGGTTCTGTTCGCACTGGCCCTCAGCATCGCCTGTTTCGGCGTCGTGCTTTATAACGCCGGGCTATCGTCGGTTGCGGTCGGGCTGCTGCTGCTTAGTTTTGCGCGTCGCGCACCTGAGCCAGACTGACAGCGAGCGCGAGCAAGGCCGCACAAAGCCAGAGCGATTGCCAGTTGGCAAAGCTTTCATTGAGCGCGATGTAGGGCACCGACAGCGCCAACAGCACGGCCGCCAGGACTTCGGCCGCGCCGCGACGGCCCTGCGGACGCGGCATCACCAATGTGTGCAGGAGAAACGGCACCGAAGCCGCCGTCAGCGGCGCGAAGGGAAAATCCTTGTAGCGTGGATCGAACACCAGGCCGAGCGCGGTCAGCACGGCCATCAATATGGTCGCGATCAGCACGAGCCCGACCGCCACGGCGAGCGGAGCGCGGATGCGTTGCGCGGCCGGTCCGAGTAGATTCGAAAAGCGCGGGATGGGCGCACCGTCCATGATGGCGGCGCTGAGGAGCGGTGCACTCGAGAACGCCACAGCGGCGAGCGCCAGCGAGCGCAGCCAGCCGCCGACACCAAGACTTTCCAAAGGCACGTTCTCGATGGTCCAGCCGATGAGCGCGCCGCCGGCAACCGCGTTGCCCTTCACCGCCAACCATCGCGCTGGCGGGGTCGCTCGCCCGCGCGCGCCGGCAAACGCCACGCAAAATACCAGCAGCGCGAAAGCAGCGCCGCCCGCCGCCTGCCAGCGCCACAACGGATGGTTCGACACCGCCGCGCCCCAGACGAATTTGAGCTGGCGCGCGCCGTCATTGATCAGCCCCCAATGGCCGCCGACCGTGCCTTCTGACGCCCGCTTCCAGGGCTGGTCGTAGGCCTCGATCACGTTGACGTGGAATTTTTCGCGCGCGGCCAGCGCCAGCACGTCCTGGATGACGCGGGCCTGATTGGCCGGCGACGGCAACGCGCCCTCGCGCATGCGCCCGGCGCTCGGCCAGCCGACTTCGCCGATCAGCACCTCCTTGCCGGGAAAGGCGCGCGCCACCCGGGCGCGGATCGCGTCCACGTGGGCGGCGGCTTGGTCGGCGGCAACGGGAAAGTCCTCCCAATAGGGCAGGATATGGATGGTGATGAAATCCACGGCCGTAGCGAGCACCGGGTTGCGCAGCCAGAATTCCCAGACGTCGGCATAGGTCACCGGCACCTTTACCCGCGCCTTGACCGCCCGGATGGTGTTGGCGAGGTCATTGGCCGCCATTTCCCCGCGCAGCAGCACCTCGTTGCCGACCACCAGGGCGCGGATCGTGTCGGGATAGCGGTTGGCGAGCGCGACGGCGGTATCGATTTGCAGCTGGTTGGCGGCAGGTTTGCGGCCCAGCCACATGCCTTGCAGCACCTTGAGGCTGTGCTTGGCGGCAAGGCCGGCGACGTGCTCGAGCCCCTGATCGGTCGAATAGACCCGCACGCAATCGGTCAGCCGCGCGAGTTGGGCGAGGTCCCGGTCGATCTGGGCGGCGGGGACCTGGGTAGTGGGGTCGAACGGCGTCAGGCGGCCGTGGAACGGGGCGTAGGACAGGCAATACAGCTTTTCCCCGGGGTGAAGCGGGGAATGCGGCATGGACAGCGGGGCGCCCAGCCAGGCCCAGAAGGCGGCAATCGCGAGTACCGACGCGGCGAGGCAGGCAAGACCGAGGCGCATCGACAGACCCAGTTCGGCGGAAGGGCGGCAAACCGGCTTATCGTGGGCGCCGGCGGATGCCAAGCGCGCCGCCTTCGCCCGGCGGCCGCGGCGGCGCTGGACAAAACCGGCGGTTACCGCCAAGTTTTGCCGCCCGGTTTCGTGCCAAACCGGCGCCCAAGCTTGCCGCCTCGTCAGGATTTCAATATTTTAAGCAAGGCTTTGACTGGTGCCCGGCGCCGTATTAGTGACCAAATCCCGTTGCACATCAGTGCGGTCATCGGGGCCGGGTCACTCAGCCAAGAACATCGGGGAAGAGCCGTCTATGTTGCCGTGGCGTAAAATTTGTGTCGCACTTTGCGTGGTCGTCTTCAGCCTGACCGCGAGCGCGGCATTTGCCCAAAGCGGCGGCAGCAGCAAGGCGCCAGCGAAGAAGGCGCCGGCCGATACCGCAAAAGAAGGCCAAAAAAAGATCGACGAGATTGCCGAGGCGGCGCACGCGATCACCGGCCCCGCCGGCAATCCGGAATGCGTTTGGCTTGGCCGCCGGGTGGTCAACCTGATGTGGCGCGATGACCTCGATACCGCCCTGCGCCACCTCAACCTATACGAACGCTTCGGCTGCCCGAGAGCGCACATTCAGGCCGCATTCCGTTGCCTGGTCCGGCAAGGCAATATCGACCCGAAAGCCCAGGAAACCTTGAACGGCCGCGTTCACGCCTGCTGGCTCCATCCCGGACTACCGCCTACGCCGGCGGCATCTGCCACACCGGCTGCCGCAAATTCGGGCGGAACTGCACAACGCTGATCGCGTTTCTTTCCTGCGAAAATATATTTTCTTTCGGCGTCGGTCGGCTGCCTAGGATTTGCCATGACCTGCCTCTACCTGTTGGCCCGCCTGATGCCGGGACAAGATTCTGCAATCGTGCAGATAGGCCTTCGGCTGAATCCAGGGGACGGGTTCGAGGGTCTACACTCCTGCCCCGCTTGGTTTTAATAAAATGCGTATCGTCGCTGCCGTCGTCGCCCTTGTGGTGTGCGTCCAGGCTGCACTATGGGCGCTCGGGCGCGAAAGCCTAAACGCCCCCGACGTGAACGGCCAACTCGTCAGCGTTTCCTACGCGCCGTTTGCACGCTCCGCCAATCCCGCCGAGGACGGCGTCGCCACGGCTGAGCAAATCCGCTCCGACCTCAATCTGCTGGCGCCGCTCACGCGCGCTATCCGCCTCTATTCGTCGACCGGCGGTGTCGAGCTGGTGCCGAGCATCGCCGCGGAATTCAATGTGCGAGTCACGGTCGGCGCCTGGGTCGACAAAGACGACGAACGCAACGAGCGCGAAATCCGCTCGGCGATCGAGCTCGCCAGAAACAATAGCAACGTCAAAAGCGTCATCGTCGGCAACGAAACCATCTACCGCGGCGACCAGACAGCGGCCGAGCTGATCAAGAAGATCCAGCGGGTCAAGCGCGCGACCAGAGTGCCGGTGTCGACTGGCGAAATCTGGAACGTATGGATCGAGCATCCCGAACTGGTCTCGGCGGTGGACTATATCGCCGCCCACGTGCTGCCCTATTGGGAAGGCTTCTCCGCCGAGCAGACCGTCGACCAGACGATCTTGATCTACAACAAACTGCGTTCGGCTTATCCCGGCAAGCGCATCGTCATAGCCGAGTTCGGCTGGCCGAGCGCGGGCTATAATTATCACGACGCCTATCCGGGAGAGCTCAAGCAGGCGCAGGTGCTGCGCGATTTCGTCGCCCGCGCGCGCGCTTATGGCATCGACTACAACATCGTCGAAGCGATCGACCAGCCCTGGAAAACCTTCGAAGGCGGCGTCGGTCCTTATTGGGGACTATTTGACGCTTCGCGCCAGCCGAAATTCAGCTGGACCGGCCCAATCACCGATCCCGACTACTGGCGGCTCGCCGCCATCGCGCTCTTGGTGAGCGTGCTGCTGTCGCTGCCGATCCTGGCGATGACCACTGTGACGTTGCCGCAGGCAGCTATGCTCGCCTGCGGCGCCAATGTGGTGGGCGCCTGGTTCGCCGCACTGTTCGCGTTCTGGCACGGACACTATTTCGTGCCGGGCGCCGCCTTCGCACTCGGATTCGGCACCTTGCTGCTTGTGCCGCTGATCGTGATCGCGCTGGCGCGCATCGAGGAGATCGCGGCGGTCGCCTTCGGCCGCAAGCCACGGCGCTTGATCGAAGCGCCGCCGCTCGTCCCCGGCGAAACCGCGCCGAAAGTCTCGATCCATATCCCGGCGTACAACGAGCCGCCGGACATGCTGAAGCAAACGCTTGATGCCGTCGCGCGCCTCGACTACCCGAATTTCGAATGCGTGGTGGTGATCAACAATACACCTGACCCTGCATTCTGGCTGCCCATCGAGGAGCACTGCCGCGCGCTTGGCGAACGCTTCAAGTTCGTGCACGCCGACAACATCGTCGGCTTCAAGGCCGGCGCCTTGCGCTTGGCGCAGACGCACACCGCCACCGACGCCGAGCTGATCGGCGTCATCGATGCCGACTATGTCGTGCAGTCTGATTGGCTCAAGGACCTTGTGCCGCAATTCCAGGAACCGACCGTCGCTCTGGTGCAGGCGCCGCAGGATCACCGCGACAGCGAACGCAGCCTGATACACCACGCCATGAACGGCGAATATGCCGGCTTCTTCGACATCGGCATGGTGCAGCGGAACGAGTTCAACGCCATCATCGTGCACGGGACGATGTGCCTTATCCGCCGCGCGGCGCTCGACGCCGCCGGCGGCTGGTCGAGCGACACCATCTGCGAGGATACCGATCTCGGCCTCACGCTGCTCGAAAACGGCTGGCATGCCCATTACACCAATCGCCGTTACGGCCACGGCCTGCTGCCCGATAGTTTCGACGCCTTCAAGAAGCAGCGCCACCGCTGGGCCTATGGCGGCTTCCAGATTTTCAAGAAGCACTGGCGCCGTTTCCTGCCCGGCGCCAGCCGGTTGACGCGCGACCAGAAGCGCGAATTCGCGCTCGGCTGGCTCAACTGGCTCGGCGCCGAAAGTCTCGGCGTCTTGGTCGCCATCCTCAATCTGATCTGGGTACCGGCGGTGGCCTTCCTCGACATCGCCGTGCCCGACCGCATCCTCACCATCCCGATCATCGCCGCCTTCAGCGTATCACTGCTGCATTTCGTCACGCTCTATCGGCTGCGCGTGCGCGCCGGCAACGGGCGGATGCTCGGCTCTGTGCTCGCCGCCATGTCGGTGCAGTGGACGGTGGCGCGCGCGGTCTCGTTCGGCTTAGTCAAGGATCACCTGCCCTTCGTGCGCACGTCCAAGGGCGGCCCGCGTTGCCGCACCGATTTTCATGCTTTCTGGGAAGTGGTGCTGGCCGGCTTGCTCATCGCCGGCGCGGTCGTGCTGATCGAAACCAATTACAAGGAAGTGCGCGAGATCAATATTTTCGCGGCGGTACTGCTGGTGCAGAGCCTGCCCTTCATTGCAGCGATGGCGCTGGCTGCGATTGAGCGCACCCCGCTCAACGATTTCGCCACCTGGCGGGCGTTGGAAGCGCGGGTTGCCCACTTGCTGCCGAAACGCGCGCGCACAATGACCAAGGTCGCGGCGCCGGCACCTAAGCGGCCCGAGCTGGTGCCGTAAGCCGTAAGCGCAGTATCGAAACGTGCGCCCCAGATTAAGCGCGATCGGCTGAAGCGCGCTCTGAGGCGCGTCGCCTTCGACTTGACGTGGTTGGGGACCCAGCGCTGAAGCTCAATTCATTATGCCGATGGTTAAGCACCTCGTTTTGCCGAAATGCAGGCCTGCACTAAACCGACTTCGTAGCTTGTGACATCATTGCGGCCGATCGCGTTAAGATTAACCTTGGTCGGCGCTCGCAGCATTTTCGTCCCCATGTCATGGATTCCGTGACATTTGCTTCATGGAGATTGAATCAGAGGCGCGGGCCCATGATCGAACCGATCATGTATTTCGGAATCGGGTTTCTCGTCGCAGCCCTCATCGGGCTTCTCGTCATCCCTCTCATCCACGGCCGTGCCGTGCGGCTGACCATGCGGCGGTTGGACGCGACAGCTCCCTTGTCAATGTTGGAGATGCAGGCCGACAAGGACAAGCTGCGCGCGGACTTCGCGATGTCGACGCGGCGCTTGGAAACGAGCGTCGAGACGCTGAAATCGAAATCTGTAGACCAGCTTTCCGAACTGAACAAAACGGCCGACACCATAGGTTGGCTTAAAGCCGAACTCGGTGAAAAAAAGTCGGAAATTTTCGCACTCGAAGCGCATGACAAAACGTTGCGCGATCAATTGCGCACCGCCGAGGAAGAAATCGCGGTCAAAACCAACACAATGTACAAAGCCGAGCGTGCGCTCTCTGACAAGGTAGCGGATTTGGCCAAGCTTGGCAGCGAATTTGAAAAATGTTCTAGTTTGGCAGAATCACAAAAGCTCGAAATTATTGCCCTGAGAGCCAAGATCGAGGCGATCAGAGCGCGCGACGAAATATTGCTCTATGTGATGGGGACACACGGAGTGCAACACGGTAATGAGCGCGAGGGGGCGTATGCGCCCGTCAACGCGAACATATCACCTGAAGATTAAAGTTTGGCCGTTGCTGCACATGGGCAACCGAAGCGTTTATTGCTTGTGCGCGTCGGCCACATGTTGGCTGCGCGTCTAACGAGTCCACGCCCTCATGGCGTGCGTTAAGCCGCCAGCGCGGTCTCCACCAGCTGCACCCAATAAGACGTTCCGAACGGAATCGCCTCGTCGTTGAAGTTATAGGCCGGGTGATGCAGGCCGGCGCTGTCGCCATTGCCGACGAAGATGAAGGCGCCGGGCCTCGCGTTCAGCATGAAGGAAAAATCCTCCGCCCCCATCACCGGCGCGATGTTGGTATCGATCTTGTCCTTGCCGGCGACCTCGCCGGCGACTTTAGCGGCGAACTCGGCTTGCGCGGCATGGTTCTTCAGCACCGGATAGCCGCGGCGGTATCTGAGCGTCGCCTTGGCGCCGTGCAGCTTGGCGGTGCCTTCCACCACCTCCTGCAAGCGCTTCTCCAACAGATCGCGCACCTGCGGCGACAGGCTGCGTGCGGTGCCGCGCAACTGCGCGGTCTGCGGAATGACGTTGTCGGTATTGCCGGCGTGGAACATGCAGATCGACACCACGGCGGATTCCAGCGGATCGGCATTGCGCGATACGATTGCCTGGATGTTGTTGATGATTTGCGCCCCAACCAGGATTGAATCGATTGCGAGGTGCGGGCGCGCGGCGTGCCCGCCCTTGCCCTCGATGTCGATCGCCAGATGATCGGCCGCCGCCATGATCGGCCCGCTGCGTAACGCGAACTGCCCGACCGGCAGGCCGGGGAAGTTATGCATGCCGTAGACTTCGCCGATCTTGAAGCGATCCATCAGCCCGTCATCGACCATGGCCTTGCCGCCGGCGCCGCCCTCTTCCGCCGGCTGGAAGATCACAACCGCGGTGCCGTCGAAATTGCGCGTCTCGGCAAGATAACGCGCCGCGCCCAAGAGCATGGCGGTGTGGCCGTCGTGGCCGCAGGCGTGCATCTTGCCGGGCACCGTCGATTTGTACGGCAGGTCGGTCGCCTCCTCGATCGGCAGCGCGTCCATGTCGGCGCGCAGCCCGATCGCCTTGGCCGATGAGCCCTTGCGGCCACGGATGACGCCGACCACGCCGGTGCGGCCCAAGCCCGTCACCACCTCGTCGCAGCCGAAGGCTTTCAGCTTGTCGGCGACCGTTCCTGCCGTGCGCTTGACGTCGTAGAGCAGCTCGGGATGAGCATGTAGATCGTGCCGCCATTCGGCGATTTCGCCACTCAAATCTGCGACGCGGTTGACGATCGGCATGGGTCTCACTCCGGGTTCGCGTGACGAGCGGTCAGTGTAGAAAATGGCGCGGGCCCCGCGCGAGTTCAAGGATAATGCGGGGCCTGCCTATTGACCGGGCACCCTCGCGCCCCTACACAGCGCTCTTGGCGCCTGATTGAGGCCCGATTTTCGAGCCATATCTTGCGCAAGGTGAAGAGCGCGTAGCTCAGGTGGTAGAGCAACTGACTTTTAATCAGTAGGTCCAGGGTTCGAGTCCCTGCGCGCTCACCAACATAATCAATAACTTATTTCATATTTTGAAGATCACTCGCCGCAGAAAATATTTCGGGGCAACATATGGGGCAACAATCGCCCAATTTCATTCTGGTGTTTTCGAGTGACCGTTTAGGCGCAGCTTTGCTGGCTGCTAGGCCCGCCCTATGCAGCGCCGTCGATAAATGCGATGTTTGATGTGCGACGCTCCCGCCAATTCGAGAACAGGGGAAGGGCTTCATCATGAAAACGAAACTTTTAGGTGTCGTTGCAGCCTTAGCGACATTTGGTTTTGCAAATCAGGCATCGGCCGCCACGGTCAATTTTTACGACACACAGGCGGCGTTTAATGCCGCTTCGTCCACAACCTTGTTGGAAGATTTTTCTGGACCAGGCTCTGCATTAAGTGGCCACGGAGTCGCTTCCATAACCAGGCACGGCGTGACCTACACGGACGTTTCTAGCGGCAATCCAGACCCCGACATAGTTGTTGTGCCGCCGGGTCAAAACAATTGGGGCGCAAACGTCGGAACAACGACAGAATATATTATCACCACCGACTACGACGAGCACATTCGCGCGGCATTTTCTTCAACCTACACCGCAGTTGGTTTTACAGCCTATTTTAATGGGCTTGGGCCGGGGACATTGACTGTTTTCGGCACTGGCGGACTCACGATTGGGACGTTTGCGCTCCCGACAAGTGGTGTAGACCCAGCTACCGGCTTAGCTGACCGAGGTTATCTTGGTTTCACCAGCACGGACCCTATAACGGGATTTCAGTGGGATACGATAGGCGGCACTAATTTAAATACCGGGTTCACTAACATTTCGGTTGGTTCCGCTACTCCGCTCCCAGGCACTCTGCCGCTCTTCGCCAGCGGCCTCGGCATGTTGGGTTTGCTCGGCTGGCGCAGGAAGCGGAAGGCTCAAGCAGCCGCCTAGGGCGTGGACTCGTAAACGGCGGGCCAGACGTCGATGTGGGCGCGCCGCCCAATGTCCGCTATTGGAGTAACAGCGGACAACGGCGGATTTTGACCCCAAACGGTTTGTCCGCTTCTCTAATCGGCCGATTGGGGTCAAGCACTTTCAGACTATCCACCACTGCAGTGTCGATGTCGCTCACGGGCTCGTGCTTCTCTTCGGAATTGGCACCAAGGCCCTTCCACTATGGGATTCGAGGACGAGGCGGAACAATCTTTTGGGCGGCCTTACCGTCAGACGAACGGCGGGTCCAAGCGGACAAACGAACTCACCTCATCCATCGTCCCGCGAGGGACATCATTCCACCGCTCGGTGGAGCTCGAGTTTTCTCCTATCGTAATTGATCCTGCACGGTTTTCATGCTGCTGCGGCTTCCCGGGTCCAGCGGAACTCAGTGCCGTCAACCCATATGCGATGCATGATGACGGCCAGCCGGCGTGCCAGCGCCACGATCGCCTTCTTCATTCCGCGGCGTCTGGCGATCTGCATCGCCCAGGCCTTGAGCCAGGACCATTTCTTCGAACGCATCATGGCTTGAGCGGCTTCGTAGAGCATGACCCGCATCATCTCGTCTCCGCAGCGTGATATTCTGCCGCTCCAATCCACCTCGCCCGATTGATACTTGGCACACGTCAGTCCAAACACGGCCCCGACTGACTTGGACTTCCTGAAGCGAGCCGGCACATCGACGGTCGCGCGATAGGTCAGCGACACCACGGGCCCTACACCGGGTGTCGTCA
Source organism: uncultured Alphaproteobacteria bacterium (assembly GCA_963773115.1). GTDB lineage: Bacteria > Pseudomonadota > Alphaproteobacteria > Rhizobiales > Xanthobacteraceae > Pseudolabrys. The sequence continues at coordinate 192,439 of CAVYZZ010000006.1, forward strand.
TCAAGCGCCGGCACACCTCATCGTCCCGGACGATGGACAGCAGGCGGCGGTGCAGGATGCAGAACTGTTCGCGAAGCGTCCGTCTGACAATGAGCAGTGGTTCGACCAGCACAGCCAGGTCAGGCAGGTTCTCGACCAGCTCCCTGATGCGGGCTTCGAACTTTACCGTCCCGACCATACCCACCTTGAGGCCGAAGTTACGCAAGGTGCCGCGCAGGTCGTTCTCGATGGCGATGGCCTTGGACTGCAGCAGCTTGCGATGGGTCAGCAGCATCCGCAGTTTCTGGCTGCGTAGCGTCTTCACATGCACCGGACGATAAATCCCCGCCCGCATCATCTGCGCCATGCCGCGCGCATCGTTGCGGTCGGTCTTGTTGATCTGTGCTTTCAACACCGCCCGCATGTGCCGCGTCTCGACACAGATCACCGGCAAGCCCGCTTCGGCGAGTGCACTGAACAGCCATTGCGATAATGGCCCGGCTTCCAGTCCGATCCGCTTGAAGTGGTGGGCGGGGTTCGCCAGAACCTGCAGCAGCGCTTCAGGCTCGCTCTCTACTTTCACTTCTCGCACGATCTTGCCCGTGTCATCCACAATGCAGACGCTGGTCTCCTTGACCGATACGTCCAATCCAGCAAAATGGTCCATGCTGCGCTTCTCCTTCTGATGCTTGAGGCCCGTAACCTCGGTGACCTCGTTTCACCATCAGCCTGAAGCGCAGCACCCAATCTCTTCAGCTATCCACAAGCTGCCGGCCGATTACCCCATCTTTTGGACCAAAGCGGACAAAGTCAGATTTTGGCCGCGCTCCGTCTGTCGGCTTTTGACCCAAAAGAGACTACAATGCTATTTGTGAACTTCTTGTTCACAGTTAGGCAAGTTCCACCTGTCTTTTTGGATGCGGCAAAGTCAGCGGCTTACGCTTAAGCTTTAGTAGCGGTGCCTCAACAAACCGAAACGACAATTCGGCCATTATCAACGTCACGCCAACATAGATCAGAAAGGTCAATACTCGACCGCCGTGCGCTGGCATCAACGCGCTGAGAGGATAATATTTCTCGAAAGCAAAGCGAATGAATGGGTGGTAGACGTAAATCCCGTAGCTAATGCGCCCAACGCGGCGCACGACCGGCCAATTTAGACAATCGAGTAACAAATGCGGCCCCTGCCGCCCCACACTGGCTGTTATCAGCGAAACGGACGCGACTATGATCGCGATTGGGGAGAAAAGCATTAGCACAATGCTATGTGGGCCAAGGGGGATAAGCGCAAAGGCGGCCAAAATCGATGGCAGCGTTACCCAATCTGACGAGATTACACATCGTACGCGTTGCCATATTTGCTCGTGTTCGGCGTAACCGAGTAGCGCGCCTGCGGCGAGGAAATCCATTGCACCGGGCAGCAACCAGTTTAATCGCGAGTTAGGACCAAGCTCGAATACAGCTAATCTATAAATCGGGGCAATTAAAATACAGACCAAAGCCACTTTAAAAAGGCTTCGCCTGCCTATCATCATTACCACAAAAAACCAGCACAGATAAAATTGTTCTTCGACAGATAGAACTCCAGAAATGACCGACCGATCCTGCTTGCCCTCGGTACGCTATTTGGAAATTCGTTAGATAGAGGGCGTGGACCCACCAATCTTGGCGTAAGTTGGCGAGTCCAAAAATTACGCCAGCCGCAATCGCCAGATACAACGCTGGGGTTAGCCGCAAGACGCGGTGTTGATAGAATATAGCGGCGGACTTTTTTGTCGACAAACCTGACTCCCGATATTTGAGCAGGATTTGTGTTATCAGGTAGCCACTGAGAACGAAAAAAGCTCTGACTCCAATGCCACCAAATCCCCATAGCCCAAGAAAATGGTCCGCGAGTACGAGCATCACCGCGACCGCACGCAGGCCGTCTAGTCGGGGTACATATTTTAACATAAGCAACCTATCTGATCGCTCATTCCGCCTGAAAGAAACAGGGACGTGAGCCTAGCTTTCTGCAATGGTACAAGACGATGTTAAGCAGCGAAACGACACAGTTGGACACAAACACACTCTATCTGACGGCGCACCTGTTTCCCGGGATTAGTGCTTTTGGCCCTTAAGGGGCCTTTTGTTTGCGTTGCGGCGAACGTCTGCCTTCGGGAGTTAAGCGGACCCTTAATGGGTACGCTGCCTATGTCGGCTTCTGGCACTTCGCTGCGTTCGCTGCGCTGCAAAAGTTTGGTCGCTATTGGGTGCACAGCGGACGACGGTCGATTTTGGCTAGCGGCTTTTTGTCCGCTAATGACCCGGAACGGACAACATAAACAAAATATAGAAATTGAAACGGTCGCGACCGTCCCCAAACCGACATTGCTGCGCCCGTAGCTTCACAAGTAACGATTAGGACTATTATCTGATTTGCAATGCCGGCAATCGAGTATAATTTTGGTCTTTGAACACGGCGTTTGAGATTGCGATAGGGGCCCGCACGTGTTTTTTAATTTCGGTCGCGCCTTAGCCATTTTAGTTTTTTTCGCAACTCTGACCACATCCGTTGCTGACCCTAACATTTTAGAGGAACTTCGTAGCGGTCAGCATTTTGATCGACCAGCACTCCTCCAAGCGGGCCCTGAGGTGCTATCTGAGGCCCTTGCTGGCAAGCCATCCTCAATCGCGCTGCTAGGACGGTACTTCGAAAATGGCGAGCGCGGCTTTCCAAAAAACAATGGCGTTGCCAAACGCCTTTACGAAGCAGCTTTCCAACGAGGGAATTGGCCTACGGCTTTCGAATTGGGGCTATTCGCAGAAGGCCGTCACGATTATCCACTCGCATATAAATACTACACAATACTTTTCCTTGCCGCAGATGAACACAATCAAAGGTATGCACGAACCATAAAAGGTTGGACACCGAACTCTCCGGGCTTCACCGAAATGGCTTACGCCAAGATGCAATTTCTACTCCGGAGCAAAACACTTTCAGAGCAGAAAATTGCTGAACTAGAAAAGGCGGCAAGACAGGATGCCATAAGCCGCGGACTTTTCCATGACTGCGAGGGCCAGTCGCGCTTAAAATGCATGGATATTTCTGATCCGTTTAAACAATCCGGGTGCCGCGTCCGAGTTGAAGACCGCTGTTACCGCAATGTCCCGCATTGAGGCATGTCGCCTATTGGCACTTAGTGGACAATCCAATCGCGCTCGGGTTTGTCCGCTATTGGACCAAAGCGGACATTGACCAACCGTGGTTCATGCCTCCATAGGCTTGGATAAAATGATTTTGGTTGTTACTTTCGCATCGCTGGTCATTGCGGCCTCAATTCCTGCTGGCGGGCCCGGAATGGCAATACGTCTTGATTTTATCAAGCACGCGGTGCGGAGAAGTCTCAATCGCTTCGGCAAACGAGCGCACAAGTTCCGTATCATAAATAGCATTCGTGCCAGTCAGGCGGCGCACAAAGAGCTGCCACAGGATCGGATCATCTAACAGATCGCTGGATGAGGATGAGGAATTCATCGGCTGGCCTAGAATTCTGACAAGCGGTCCTGCTTCGTCGGGCGGTAAAGCTCAATCGTAGCGACCGTTTGCGGGCAACGTAGCCTTGTCGGATGATCCTCGACGCGCTCGTATATCTTGCGGCATCCGACGCCAAGCTCATTCAGGCGCGGAACCACGTCGCGCACCTGATCCAGCGGGAGATCGAACCGGAAAGTCTCGCTCGGAATGACGGTGCCGCCTAGGCTGGTCACAACAGCGGCAAGCGTGTTCGGATCATCGATGGCAATTTTCGGCATGTAAGTTATCTCCGGTCGGCGTATTCGCCGCTCGCTTTCATCGCGTTGAGCCGCAGCCTATGCTTGGCGTATTCGACTTCCGAGATGCCCGAGAGGCGGGCGGCTTCTCGCTCGGCAGGCGTTAGAGTGATTTTGCCGGTCGCCCAACCCGGTGTCGATGATGGCACCCCGCGACTTACCGGCGCGCTTACAATGCAGGACCTCGACGGCGGAGCCGGTGCCTGCGGCTCAGCTCGCTCTGCGGCACGCGCTTGCAATTCCTCGGCGATCATATGGGCATTCGCCGCTGGGTCTTCCGACTGCAAGGCAGCAAGTTGGTCTTGCATGAAATTGAAATATGCAGGCGATGAATCCGCTAAACCCGACTGCATCGCTTCGTTGTGGAATCCTGCGAGGTGGCCGTAGTGCTGTTGCGCTAGCGAGTTGCCTGCCAGCCAAGCTTGGCGACGCTCTTCGGCAGCAGCGAGCGCTTGCTGGTGCTGCTGTTGAAGGCCTTCGCTCTCACGGAGGGCATCAAGCTGGGCTAAAAGCGCTTGCTGAGCTTCGTTTTGCGATGATGTCGGCGGTTCCGGTGGTGGTGCTGGCGCCGGCGTCGATGGTGAGGTTGCATCCGCAGCAATATCGATTTCCAGCGCAGGTGGAGTCTCAGCAGCAGCAGCCAAGACCTCGGGCTTCTTTCGCAGCGACGCCATGCTAGTCACCGCGCTTGGGTTTATGCGTGTCCGGAAAGCTGGCGGGAAAGCTATTTCGCTTTGCGTATTCCGCCCATTCTGCCAAATTTTTCTTTGTTGACTCGCCTTCGATGTAATCCTCAGGCACTAGCGTCGGTCCATTCGGTCGAGTACGACCGGGCGCGTATGGGCCGAGCGGATTCCGTTTACTGTAAAAGTCGCTCATGGTTCGTCCTTAGGTTTGATATTCGCCACGCGCCTTAAGCGCGGCGAGCTTGGCAGCGTTCTGCGCATAGGTCTGTTCATCGACTCCGCAAAGCTCGCCGCCTCGCGTTCATCGAGCGGGGGCTGCCGGCCATCGCCTTGAGTATCCACGGCGCGGGAGATCGCTGCGAAATACTCGGGCGTATCTTGCCGGAGTCCTGCGCCAATCGCGCGTTGATGTGCGTGGGCGTAGTCTTGAAGCCGCTCTGGCGTTATTTGGTCGCCGCCAGCAGCGCGACGGGAGAGGAAATTTTGTTGTGCGACCGATAGTTGGCCAGGGGGCTGCTGCTGTTGCTGGCTAGCGCCGGTGAGCGCGTCATATTCTCGTTTGGCCACTGCGTAGCTTCTGAGGGCATCAGCGGCAGCAATTTCATCACCGGCGCGTTCGGCGTCCTGCCAGTCGCGAGTTGAGTCGATCAGCTTTGTTTCGATCCCTGCAACGGCCAGCTCTTGCGCTCGGGAGGTAAATTCACGGTCAGCCATTTTCCACTCCTTATTTATTCGGATTTTCCGGAATTAAATGATTGGCCCGGCAAAAATGGTCGAGCGCTAATCTGACGGCGAAAGCTTCGGTGCATCGATACATCCGTTTTATTTTTTGAAGATTTTCCACCTGATCGAGAGCAATCGAGATGGAAATTCGACAGGGAAACTGCGAGGGCTGAGCTTTGCGGGCGCGTTTGGGCACTTGCTCAGCAGAATTGGGCGCTGCGCTCGGCTCAGTGATGACGAATTCAGACATTCTCAGTCGTCCTCATTACCTAATCCGCGCCGTGTAGCCGATGCCGGTACGGCAATCGCTGTAGGCTTGTTCGGTGGCGCTGAGATTGTTTGCGGCTTTGTTGATCCGCTCGGCGCGGTTCTGGCCTGCCGGGGCTTGCAGCGCCAATTGGTAAGCGTGTTCGGCCTGGTGGACTGCGACGGCGAGGTTGTCCTCACGGGGGTTTTTGTCGGCCATGAGATTCAGTTCCTTTTTGCGAATACACTATTTTATCCGCCGAATGCTGAATACACTAGCACAAACGATGAACATTTACAATATTTGTGGCTTAGTGTAGTATTTACAGGCTATTGAACAAGTCGAAAAGGCTGGAAATGCCGATATTTACTGCTACT